>NZ_JBAHYH020000001.1:2078891-2252524 GCF_036698265.2 Lysinibacillus sp. IITD104 | reverse complement strand
AAGAGCAACTATGCTCGAAAAGTATGTTGGAATCGGCAGTAATTTTCCAATTTTTGAAAATGACATAGGAAGAAAAATGACAAAAGCCATCGAGAGTGAACTTCTCGATGGGCTTTTGTCTACAGTCTGACACTACTGACAGGTGTATGTCAGTAGTGTTTTAAAATTTTTTTCGCTACTTCCCGAATCTTGAAGCGTAAAGACTTCGGCTCAATCACCTCAATATCTCCGCCCCAGCCAAGTAAATGATGTAATAGTTCCTCTGGATATCGAACACGAAATTGAAAGATTAGATCCTCCTTCCGCTCCTCAATGGATTCAATATAAAAATTAACTGCCTCAATGATTTTGTCGGCAATTTCGGGGTTTGCCCTCATTATTATTCTTTCATCTCGATTGTCAGGTGGCCGATAGCTACTTAGGTCAAAATCATTTGGTAGAAGAAATTGATCTTCCAACACAGAAAGGTCGGACATCCGGGACAAACGGAAATGTCGCATTTCTTGCCTCATATCACAGTATGCTAGTAAAACCCAATTTTCATGGACAAGTGTTAATCCATATGGAGAGACCACACGTTTATTTTTCCGATTTCCATCTGTTCCTGGCATTTTTTTAATATACATAAAACTGATTTTGCACTGTTTCAAAATTGCATCGCGAACTTGATTAAGATACGTTTTTACCCGCTCTTCAGTTGACTGCTCACCTATATGAAGCAGTCGCATTGTTTCCCGAACAAGCCTTGACTCATTACGAACTGACTCCGACAAAGTAGCCTCGATTTTGCGTTTAGCGGACCTTGCATTAATACCATAATCTGTATCCAACCTTTGCTCGATAAAATCAGCTCCCATGAGCAGGGAGACGGCCTCTTCTGCTGTGAACCTAACCGGGGGTAGAAAATATCCTTCCATTAAGGAATAACCCTGACCAGGGGCGCCTAAAATGGGAACCCCAGCCTCACTTAGTGCTTGAATATCCCTATATATCGTACGTACACTTGTCTCAAATTGAGAAGCTAAATCTTCTGCTCTCAATGTTTTGCTTCGCTGTAATTCAAGCGTGATCGCAAGCTGCCTCTCCGTTTTATTCATTTTTTTCCTCCACAATTTCAGCATTCTATTACAGTACTTGCCCAATAATTGAATAACAGCAAGCAATATTGAAGCTGTATTCCTAAAAATGAGCTGCCTATGCAACTCCGTGTTCTTCAAGCAAAGCACCCGTTTTAGCTTAAATATTTTCTTTCATATGTTTGGTGTTAATCAGATTTAATAACCTCCCATAACGCCGTTTTATTGCTATCCTATTTCAAAAGTGTTACTGCCTCTTCAAAACATGCTCTTTGGATAATGATATATCTTTTGTAGGAACTTTAACACCAAATGAAAATTCTTTTAATACTTAAACGACTTGTCCCCAAAGGAAATTCCCAACTACATCTTCTACTGCTAGTGAAGAACTAGAATCTAATGCAATATATGGATAATCTCTTGTAAAGCCAGCTTCTTCAAATGCTTCTCGTTTAGTAGGAGTCTCACCCTCTTCTTCAGCACCAGCTAATCCCTGCCAATATCCATAATCACTTCTCTTAAAAATTGCATATTCAACTCGTGAAAGTAAACACCGAGTGCGCCATGTGCTGGCCAAAGCATCTTTTTCTTCGACCTATAGGCTTTTTCTACAGACTTTTTACGCATTCCACACTAGCTTTGTTGCAGAATTCTCTACTTGTAATTCCGCAAGTGCTAGCAATAACAGAATGGCCACCACCCAAAACTGTAATTTTCTTTCGTATTTATAGTTGGGATACCATACTTTATGATCTGCTAATACTTATTCATTTTGTAATTATATCCCTGTAGAAATTACTGGATTTGGATTCCCCCCATGTATCGTAGCATCCATAACAGCTCACACTTCAATAATTAGGAAAGCTTTGTAAAAGATGTTTACAAACAACTTAAATTTAGATATACTTACAAAGTAAACAAAAAATTCTTAAGGAGGTCGAATAAAATGATCGTTATCGTTAAATTGATGTCATTGGTAGCTACAACTTCATTAAAAATGAAAATCACACATTCGACCGCATCGGAATGGATCGCTTAAGGTTTTTTTTGTAAATAAGCATACCCATACCGCAGGGAGAAGTGTGCCCCTGCGGTATTTTTGTGCCTTTTTTCACCGTAGAGGAGTCTCTCTGCGGTTTTTTTATTTTTCATGGCACTTTAAGGAGGTGATAATAAATGATATTAAACTTTTTTGCGCTCACGATAACTATTACAAAACGTAAGGTCTCTCTTGAGAAAGCACTTCATGATGAATACGTGAAAAAAATCTTTGAAGAGAACCGAAAAAAAATTGACGATTATATTCGTATTCGTCAATATTAATCTTGTTAATTAAAAAACATGAAAGGTGGGAATTGAATGTTTTATATGATCAAAAGACGTTATGCAGTTTTATGGCTGGAGAAAGACACAACCACCAGATGAAGTAATATAAAGTGATAATATAGCTAATTTTATAATCTCAGATGAGCTAACCCGTTCTAATCTAGGACGGGTTGCTTACTCCAATCGCAATGTTAATTAAGTTAAAAAGAAACTTATAAACTAACTATTCCAGACTACACAGCGATAACCCTTCTTGCTTAGAAATTCATTAAATCCTTATTACTTTAACCTTCCCAGTTAGTTAAGTACATTACTTTTCCAACTAACCTAATTTTCAACATAATTCCTTTAAAAACGTTATTCAATTAAATAGCCCTTAAACTGAACAATGAGCTTTCCTTTTTCCAGGAAAGAGTCCGATTGTTGAAGATCGTTGTTATTAAATTAAAGCACACGTTAGTTTAAGAAGAACAAAAGGTTAACGCATCGTCTAAGATTAATTTTGAAAGTTTATGGTCATTAATTACAAATGGTATTTCAGAGGGTTCTACCCAAATTCGAGCAGATGATTCATGTTCTCGGAGAAAAGGTAAGCATTCGGTAACATCCATTCTAAAAAATGCCTGATAAGCAATCAATGGATATTTTCCACTTGAATCAAAGGACAGATTTTCTTTATGGCTTACTTCAATTGAACCTATGTATTTAATTGTTCCCTTTACATACCCCTCTTCATATGTTTCGCGTAGTATAGCTTCTTCTACGTTCTCCCCAATCTCTACGTGTCCACCTGGATAATTAAACCCTCGATTTTTTATTTGTGATAATAACACTTTCCCATCTCTAAAGCACACTGCATGAACACTCGTCACTATGAAAGATTCTGTTAATTTCATTCGAGGCATCCAAGTTAGCTTCACATTATTTCCACCCCAGTCTACAAAAATCGTCTGCATATATCTATCCCATCTCCTGTTAAATGCAATTTATCACCTAATATTAACTTTCTACACTGTTTCAAAAATCCCTCTTATACAACAAACCGGAAATAGATTTTAAAACGTGGTAAATATAAGTTCTTTATGTTGCATCAATTGTAGAATATATTACGAGTAACCATTCTTATGCCAATAGAATATATTTGGAATTTGCATATTGGTCCGTTTAAAAGAATGAGGCTTCTGACTCTTATTCGAGTTCTCGTCATCTAGTAGATTGAAAAGTCTTATCAGCAAAGCCTCTCTCATGGTAATAGATTTCTTGATTGTTTTACAACTTGTATTCCACAATCTGGCCCTTTAATGAAACGAGCGCTAATCCTTATTACAGAATCTCACCCTATTGTTGAAGATCGTTTTTCTTATTGAACTAACGTATTTGTTCGTTAAATGTAACTCTTCACATTTTACTTAATATTATAAAGGTGAATAGAAAGATAAGTTATAATTTAGTTTAGTAGTTGTAAAAGTATGTTATTTATATTATTCTCTTATAATTTTTCAAAAAGGAGTGTTTATGAAAAAGATTATTGTTGTTGTATTAATGATAATTATATTATTCTTAGGATCCACAACACAAAGTTATGCACTGTCAGATTCGAAATCTGCGGCAATACAAGCGTTGCTAGATGATGCCTCTCGTATATCAGGTGTGCCAGGAATTTCAATCTCAATAATTGTCGATGATGAAGTGTTCTACTTTTCTTCAGGGTATGCTGACCGTGAAAAGGGGTTGACTGCAAGTGAAAATACACTCTATGAGTTAGCCTCAGTCAGTAAAGCTTTTACTGGTATGGGTATTATGCTGTTGGAAGAGCAAGGGCTGCTCTCAATGACGGACCCTGTGCAAAAATATTTACCTTGGTTTACGTTAAAGTATCAAGGAAAACCTGTTGATACGCAAAGCCTTACACTAAATAACTTTCTTCACCATACCAGTGGTCTAACAAATATTAGGCATACTCAAAATATTCCACAAGGCAATACACCGGATATGTTGCAAAAGACTGTGGAAATGCTCGTAGATGCTGAATTGGCGTTCCCTCCTGGTGAACAGTATAACTATGGAACCGTTAATTATGACGTATTGGGTTTGGTTATTGAGATTGTGTCGCAACAAAGCTATGAAGACTTTATGAAGGAACAAGTATTTCAGCCGTTAGGTCTTTACCAGACGTATGTTTATAAAGAAGATGCCCAAGCCACTGGACAGTTGGCACAAGGCTACCGTTCTTCCTTTTTTATGACAACTCCATTTAAAGCTCCGGATTATGCTGGGAACAAACTCGCAGGCTACATCATTTCTAATACAAAAGATATGGCACGTTGGATGGGCATACAGATGGGTATTGTGCAGGACATACCCGAAATATTTCACACGGTTATCGAAAAATCACATAGGGGTGATATGTCTGTCTCGGCTGTCAACGATATGTATTATGCGGCAGGCTGGTCGGTAAACGCCGACCAAACAATTATCGAACACACTGGGGGCAATCCAAATTTCCGAACCGAAGTAGCCATACTGCTAAATGACAGAACAGCCGTCTGCTTGCTGAGCAACGGCGCAAATACCAATATAAACTTGGTACTAAAAGTTAAAGATATATTAGACGGCAATCTAACTCAGTCATATGAAATAAGTGGCACACAGCTTTTGGATATCATTTTGTCGTCTATCACTATTATTCTTTGCCTATTGGCTGTTCTGCTATTTCTCTTAGGATTACGAAAAAAGAAAATGAATAAGAGACAGCCAATGACAAAAAAGAGAATAATCATAACAGTTATTTTCCTGATGGCTACGATTGTCCTTGGTATACTGTGCTATGCTATCGATTGGTCAACGATACTTATTTGGCAAACATATAGTATTCTTACAGCGTTGATTTCGTCAGCATTATTAACAGCCAGCATTACATGGTTTGTATACACGCACCGATAAAATGCCTCGCTCCCAAGTTAACATAATGTTAAGTAATTAAATTTCAATTTATTGGTATGCTTAATTTGAAAAACATAAGGCACTTCGGTGTTTTTTTAATACCATCGACAATTTTCCCAATCAAACCTAATTACTATTGCTTCCACTAACCTGCTCTGTTCGTGGAATAAAAACAACAATATTATTTTTACAAAAGCGTCGTTAGGTAACATTTCTTAAAAGACTGTTATTCAACAAGCTTGCCCGTTTGTTGAACAAAAATTAGTTTTCAGACTAATGGTAGCTTATTTAATTGTTAAGTTACAAAAAGGTCGTATCCTAGAAGTCTTTAAAGCAACAGAAAGCATTTAAATGGCTCGAAATGGCTTTATCTGGTGTTTTAAGTCGTTTAAAATCCACTCTTGAATGACATCTAAAAAACCTCCAAATATATGGAGGTTTTTAAACTATTTTTATTTTACTTCAACTTGACCCATCATCCCATTTTCTTCATGTTCAAGGACATGGCAATGGAACATGTAAATGCCCTTATTATTGAACTTCACTGCTAATTTAACTGTTTGACCAGCTTCAACTGAAACCGTATCCTTCCACCCTTTTAAATTTAAAGGCGGTTCTTTCCCATCAATCGACACGATTTTAAATTGAGTGCCATGTATGTGGAAAGGATGTGTCATGCCACCCATCATATCAGGTTTATTATAAATTTCCCAAATTTCAGTATCTCCCTGTTTTTGAGTGAAATCAATGCGATTCATATCAAACTGTGAACCATTGATTGAAACCATTGTGCCCATACCAAAAAGTTCAAGTTTCTTTGTAACTGGTAAGGTTTTTTCCTCTTCCGTAACACCAAAATCATTTAACTTTTGTGCAATGTTACTTGTACTTGCAGCTTTTTGTTCAATTTTAAATGGTAAAAGGGTAATTCCTTCTTCATTTATTAATGCTATATCAGTTTTGTCATCCATCTTTGAAAAATCCACTATTACCTCTGCTCGCTCACCTGGTGTTAAGGTAATTTCTTTCATATCAGTTGGTTGATTTAAGAAACCTCCATCAGTAGCAATTTGTTGGAATGTAGCTCCATTATTCAATTTAAACGTATAATTACGAGCATTAGAACCGTTTAATAATCGTAGTCTTACTTTTTCTTTACCAACAGTAAGTTTAGGATTTAAGGTACCATTAATTAACAAAGTATCCCCTATTGTACCATCTTCATTCAGCACTGCTTGATAATTTAATTGCTTTTCTTCAGTAAATTGTCTATCTTGGAATACTAACGGAAAATCATTCACACCATACTCATTTGGTAAATTGATTTTTTGCGAATTTTCATCATCAATATAAATTAAGCCCGCTAAACCTTTATATACTTGCTCTGCTGTAGCACCTTCTGGATGTGGATGGAACCACAGCGTAGATGCTCCTTGATTAACTGTAAAATTCACATCTTCTGTTACACCTGGCTCTAAGACTTGATGTGGACCGCCATCACCATTACCAGGGATTTCTAATCCATGCCAGTGAAATGTTGTTGGTTCAGATAAATCATTTTTAGTTCTAAACGTTACCGTTTGATCTTTATGAATACGAATGATTGGCCCTAAAAAAGAACCATTATATCCATATGTCTCTGTTTTAGTTCCCTTAAAAATTTCTGTCGTACCTTGTTGAGCAGTAATATCAACAATTCCATTTTTAGGTTCAATTATAGGTGGGAGCGCAAGCTCATTTTCCCCAGTTGAATTATTTAATGCTAATGGATTGTTATGACTCGCATGACCATTTTCCATGCTACTATCTTTATTATCCATACCCTCCATGTTTTTCATTTCTTCATTACTCATATTGGAATGGTCCATACCAGACATAGTAGAATGGTCCATATTTGAATTATTATTAGATTCCGAATTACCCGCACTACATCCCCCAATTATAATAGCGCCTACCAATAATGAAGCAATCAAAAGTTTAGATTTCATTATGTTTCCTCCTTTTATTCTTTACATAGGCACTATAACAAAGAAGTATGGAGAAATTATGGATTTGTAATTAAATGAGACAAGTATTAACCACTCTATCTAAGAAAACATTGATATGACTTTTTTTACTTCTTAACTTTCCAAATCAAAATGATAATTGACATTAATAAGATACTTATTACAATTTTCCCTATTAAATTTACTTGCATAAAACCATATACGGCTCCTGCTTCAAAGATTAAGGCTGGTATTTTTCCAATAGTACTAGCAAGCGCAAATGTGCCTAAAGACACCTTAGAAAATGCACTAGTAAAAGTCACAAGACCTGATGACATAAAAGGTAAAATCCTTAAACTAACAATTATCCAAAATGCATCAGATCCTTCCAACTCCTTTAATTTTAAAAGTTTAGGGTGCAATACAAACGGTCTTTTCCATTTATTGATTCCTTTTCTAAATAAAATAAAGCTAATAACTGCACCAATTGATTCACCGATAATAGAAATCAGCAAACCGTTGAATACGCCAAAAAACACAAGGTTAGCAGCTGTAACAAAAACACTTGGTAGTACACCTATAATACTTACCAAAGTATTTATCATTAAACTAACCAAAATTGCAAATAATCCCGATTGTTCTAGTAATTGAAGTAATTTTTCTTCCATGATTCAACGCTATCTTTTTTAACCTATTACTTGCATATAAGGAACTATTGTTAATAAACAACAACTGCCTGTTCGCCTAATGCGTCATAGCTATTAAAAAATGCTCCCTTATCCAATATTTTAATTCCCTTACGTAGATGCATTATTTCCTATCATTTCCCACAGATAATAGTACCATTGTATGTAAATTTAAGTTTGATGGGACTCACCTGTATCCATCCCCCTTCAATCTTTGGTGATGACTGGTATTCCCTGTTAAATAATTTGTTATTTCTTTTATTGTACTTCCACTAAAATTTTTTGCTTGTAAATCTAACGTTCTCTCTGTGATAAAATTATTAGCGGCTTTGACAATTGCTAGTGTCTACATAAAAAAGATGTTCAATTTGTCAAAATCGACTCGTCAAACATCTTACGGAGAAGATAAGTTTCTTCTGCGGAATCAATTCTCGCAGTTTCCCCCTTTCATCCCTTTCATTTTGTAAATGTAGCAACTATAATTATTTAGTCTGGTAGAATTAGTTCCATGTAATTCTTTATATCTTGTTCTTTCATTTCTCCAGTGATTATTTTTTCTATTGTCCATTGTCCCCTCAGAATTAATAAGAATAGTCGTTGGTAATGGATTGATATTATATGCTTCCATTACACTTTTATTTTTATCTATTAAAACCGGAAAAGTTAGCCCTTTTCGGTCGATATAATTTTGAACCACGAAGTCGGATTCTGCTATATTTATAGCTAATACCTGTATACCTTTTTCTTTATATTCATTATAATATCTATCTATAATTGGAAATTCTCTTTCGCAAGGTTTGCACCAAGTCCCCCAAAAGTTTAAAAAGACGCCTTGTCCTTTGTATTCTTCCAAATTATGTTTATCACCCATGCATATCAACTAGAGTAAAATTTGGAGCATTGTCCCTATTTTTAATACTTCATTTTTATCTTGAGTTAAAGTTGTATAGACTGTGAAGAATATTGCCCCAAATAATACAATTAATAGAATTGAACGCATAAGAAATCTTCTCTTTTTTTTTATCCATAATTAAGTTGAGTTCCTTCCTCTCTTAAATGATGTAAAACTAGAAACCAGTAAACCCTCCAAAAATCGGTGTTAAAAACGCAATAATTTTAGTCATCATATCAAAATACAATAAAATTCCCATAACAATCATTATTGCACCACCTATTTTCATAAACCGTCCATTTTTTCTTTGAAGAAACTTCATTTTTCCGATAAATAAAGACATTATAAGGAAAGGTATAGAGAAACCTAGCACATAAAATAGCATGTACAACATCCCCTTCTCAGGATCAGACACTCCTAAAGCTATTACTCCTGCAAGAATTGGTCCAGTGCAAGGTGTCCATCCTGCTGCGAAACCCATTCCAATCAGTACCGAACCAAAATATCCTTTGGGCCTTTTTTTAAAATGAATCTTTTTTTCAGATTGTAAAATATCGATTTTAAAAAAACCTAGAATAACTAATCCAAAAAAGACCATGATAATTGCTCCAATTTGTCTTAGGAACTCTTTATACTGAATAAAAATCTGTCCGATAAAAGAAGTTGAAAAACCTAGTGCCATAAAAATAATAGAAAAACCAAGTAAAAAAAGCAGGGTATGTATCAGAGATTTTCGCCTCAAAATCCCTTTTTCTTCTTTTAGTTCATTAAAGGATATTCCTGTCACATAAGATAGAAAAGCTGGATACAATGGTAATGAACAAGGTGATACAAATGATAATAATCCAGCACCAAATGCAAGAAGTAAATTTAATTGTTCTAACAAATACGCTCACTCAACCTTTCTATAGTCAGTTTGAAAATAAAGTATAGACTATAAATATGGAGAATATATGCATATGCTGAGTTATATGGAAATGTATTGTTGATACCTTTCTATTTGATCATTAATTTAAATTAGGATTAAAAATAAAAATGAGCCGTGTTTCAACTATAGAAACACAGCTCATTTAGCATAGAATAAATTTTTCATTATATTCCTGGGTTTAAAGCATAATCTAACAAGAATATTAGATAGGAGTCAGACATATATTGATTTTAGTATTTCATACAAACAAAAATCTATTATTCTATTCATGATGGAATTTTATTATAAACGAAATTTTCTATAAAGATAGGATGATGACAATTATTGAAAAGTCGGTTCTTGCTATGGTTATTTTACGTGTATTGTCTGGGAGTATTGAAGTAAGTGCTGGATTGTTGATGCTAAAGCTGAATAATTTAGAAAAAGCATTTTATATTAATACAATGCTTGCTTTGGTTGGTCCAACAGTTTTAATCGTCACGACGGCAATTGCATTATTTGGACTAGCTGATAAAATTCCTGTGACGAGAATCATTTGCTTATTTACGGGTATAACACTAATTATTCTTAGCTCACATATAAAGTAAATACTAAAATTCACCAAAATCATACAAGTGTCAGAATATGATTTTGGCGAAAATATTAGTAAGTAGATTGATCTTAACAACCTTTTGGACCCAAGTTTTCTTCTGTATCGAACATTTATTTTATAGCATGATTCCATTCATTTGTTAAACTCTTTTATGAATCATCAGTCCATTAAAAAAATAATTATTCTGTAGCGTGTGACGACGCTGCTTTTTTTTATGTATAATTAGCCTTTACTTACACAAATTTATATTAAGTGTTTCGCACGCACTTATCCGGTTGTGGCGTTGGTTGACCGTCACAACCTCCCTCAATATGGGTTACATTACCTCAGTAACCCATTTTTAAATTCTATTCAGATTTAACATTGCACTACAAGGTATTAGTAAAGATGTTCCTCTCTCTTTGATTTTCTCTGTAGTTAAGGAACACCTATTTCCTTACATAACTCAAATCTCCTGCATCCTTCCCTATATATTCAATTTTTTAGAAATGAATGCTCAAAAAATGTCTTTTGCAGATGAATCATTTGACTATATTGTAGCTAGTTTAATTCTTTCTGTGGTTCCTAATGAAAATAAATGCTTTGAAGAGATGATAAGAGTTTTAAAGAAGGATGGTAGAATTCTTATCTTTGATAAATTTGCTCCTAAAAATCAAAAACTAACGCTAACAAAAAAATTGGTAGGGCCATTTATAAGTATGTTAGGAACAGATATTGGTCGAAGTTTTGAGGAGTTGTTTAAACAAAATGATCAAAGGCTCAGAATTATAAGAGATGAATCTGTTATGTTAAAGGGTATGTATAGATATATTGAAGTTCTTAAACTTTCTGAAGGGCATATTTAACGTTTTGGAGAAACTCATCCAAGAAGCTCAAGCATCTTATCAAGAGTTTAAAAACAACAGTCAGCCACCATGAATTGGCTGATTGTTGTCTTAGTAATTGAATAACCTTATAAACGTTGAATACCATGTACTATCGATTTAAGTCTCCCGTGATAAATTGTTACTCTATTTGTTTTTTCATGAGTTGTTTTGAAAAGTTAAAGGATCGAATTTCGCTAACAAATGTGGAACCTAATAAGAATACCCCGCCGATAATTTGTACTAGGGTCATTTGCTCTTGCAATATCATTGCAGAAATCAATATTGCTACAAAAGGATCGACATAACTGAGCATCGCAATACTCTGCCCTTTCAATTTTTCCATTCCCGAGAAAAACAACCAAAATCCAATCCCTGTATTAACGATACCTAAAATTAAAATAAAAGGAATAGATGCGCTTGATAATCCAAAGACCCCAAAGCCTTCTGTCAAAAAAACATACGGCAGCAGTAATAATGCAGTCGTTCCAAGTTGAATAATGGTCAGCTCTAGCTTGTCCATCTCTTTAATAAATTTGTTTAACAGTAACAATGCCGCATAAAAAGCAGCTGCCATCAATCCAAAGGTAAGTCCAAGAACATCATCTGATTCCGTTGCACCCACCCCTTCTCCTACAATCATTATCATCCCGATAATTGCTATGACAATGCATATTATTTTTTTAATGGATAATTGTTCCCTAAGTACAACAGGTGAAAGAATCATTACAAATACTGGCGCAAAGTAATATCCTAGTGTGGCATTGGCAAGTGACGTGTGGTCGTAGGATTGATAGAGAAAAATCCAGTTTCCTCCCAATGCAACGCCTGAGAGAATCAAAAATAAAGCATTCGATTTTACTAAATTCCAGGATATTTTTTTCTTCATTATGGAGAAGATTAGGAGTAAAAATAAGCATCCTAGTAAACTACTTAGTAAAGCTCTTTCACTCGCCGCTAAATCAATGTAACGCACAACTAAACCGATTGTGCCAAAAATAATCATCGATACGATAAATTGAAATTTAGATTTCATGATTTACTCCCCTAACCTACCGCAATTTAATAGGTACTCTTAGGTGCTTTTTCCTCTCTCTTCTTCCACTCCCTCTCCACTTGCTTTTGTAATGGGAATAGCATAGCATACTTATATGTATTACAAAATTGAATGTTTGTCATGGGATACATAACAAAATAGCATGCAAGGGAGATAGCGTTATGAATATCCAAAAATATATGGCCTTTGTCAAAGCAGTAGAATATGGGAGCTTTACAAGAGCTGCTGATGCATTAAACTATACACAGTCCGGCATCAGCCGTATGATTAACGATTTAGAATTAGAATGGGGAATTTCCCTTTTTGAACGAGGTCGTGCCGGAATCAGTTTAACATCTGATGGCTTAAAGTTACTGCCCCAATTACAGCGTATATGTAATGAGCATGAAATGTTAATGATGCAGATCGAAGACTTACATGATATCCAATCAGGAATCATCCGAATTGGTACATTTTCTAGTGTAGCAACACATTGGCTACCATATATGATCAAATTCTTTAAGCAGGATTATCCAGGGATTGATTTCGAGTTACTATTAGGAGATTACACCGAAATCGAAAGCTGGATTATCCAAGGTAGGGTCGACTTTGGATTTTTACGACTGCCAACAAAAGCGGAAATGGAAACAATCTTTGTGGAGCAAGACCGTTTGTTGGTAGTCATTCCTGAAGATCATCCTCTCGCTGATTGCGATAAATTTCCTATAAGTGAACTATTGAACAGTCCATTCATGCTTTTAGAAAAAGGCGCAAAAGCGGAAATCTCCGAAATTTTCGACAGGCACAGTATCTCGCCGCAAATTTCTTTTACAACATGGGACGACTACGCCATTATGTCCATGGTGGAAAATGGATTAGGAATCAGTATATTACCTGAACTGATTTTAGAACGCATTCCCTACCAAATTATCGCGAAAGAGCTTGAGATCCCTGCTTTTCGAACTATTGGAATTGCGATGAGAGAGCAAAAATCGCTTTCACTTGCAGCAAAGAGATTTATAGAATATTTATCCTATCGAAAGAGAAAATAAGAAGTTTAGCTATTATTTTGCACTACGAAAAAAGCGTATTCGAAAAAATCTCGAATACGCTGCATTAATCCTCCACCGCTTCTAAATAGCCTTGCTGTAAACATGTATCCGTCATAAACTGCTTTATCCCTGCATCAAATGACAATTTGATCGTGCTACTTGTGATGGCCAAAATTTCGCCTTCTCCAAACATCACATGCTTTACCTTGGAGCCGACGATTAGCGCTGACTCCGTTGTAATTGTCCGATCATTACGGTATTGCTTCGGTGCTTTCCTTGGACTTTTCGACGCTTTCTTTGGCAACTCCTGAGGTGAGACGATTTGTTTTAACGCGTTCATAAACATCGATGGCACCACACTTGCTTTAAAGCGCTTGTTGTACGAAATTAATTCCAAATGGCGAATTGCACGTGTGATACCGACATAAAAGAGCCTTGTTTCTTCCTCTATCGCTTCTTCCGTCTCACTAGGTAAAATCCCATCAATTAAGTCAATCAAATACACACGGTCAAATTCCAAGCCCTTTGAACTGTGTAAGGTTGTTAGTGTAATGGCATTCTTTTCATTTTTCAGATGAGATGTACGTGCTAAATTTTCAAGGTACTTCAAACGACCCGCAAATTCAGTCATCGTCGACGTATGGCGAGCAATTAGCCCAAGTACATCCACAATATCTAGTAAATTTTCATAATTAAAACCGAGGTCCTCGCTCATTTTCTTTAAGGCACGCTCATAACCAAAGTCATAACGGATATGCTCTAGCATGGCTGTTGGTGTTGTTTGATCAAATTGAATGCTATCATACGTTTTGCGAATTCGCTTAATATATTCTGGCTGATATTCCTTTAATTCCACATGCTCTAACAATCGTGTGAATACACAGCCATCCTCCTGCACTTTCTGCAGTGCCTTTAATTGCGTTGGTGTAAGATAAGCATTCATTTTTCTGTAAACTTTTTCAAATATTGAGATATTTTTTGTATTGTACGCTAGACGCATGAAGTTCATAATATCCTCCACAACCCAATGCGTAAAAAAGCGAATGGTCGAATCTTTCATATAGAAAGGCAAGCCCGCTCTGTCTAACGCGTCCATAAGTGGAATGGCTGACGTATTATTTCGATATAAAACAGCCGTTGAGCCAGGCTTAGACAAGCTTTTTAACTGGTTCACTACATATTTCGCCTGTAAGCTATAATTCTCAAGGATTTTAAATGAGATTGGCTCTGCTGCAGGATTTTGCGTAAACATTTGTTTGTTATATCGTTTTTTATTGCGCTGAATGAATAGATTGGCTGGCTCTACAATCGAGGCAGATGAACGATAGTTTTGTGTCATTAGTAAAACATGTGCCTCTGGATAAATCTTTTGGAAATTCAACAAATAATCTGGCTCTGCACCTCGCCAGCTATAAATAGCCTGATCCTCATCGGCAACAACGCATAAATTTTGATGGACTGCGACGAGCTTCTCGATGATCGCGTGTTGAACTGGCGATGTATCCTGACTTTCATCTGTTAAATAAAAATCGTATCGACGTTGATATTGCGCCAATACCTCTCGATTTTTCGTAAAAATATCATTCGCCATTAACAGCATATCATCAAAATCAATGAGCAAACGGTCACTAGCTGTGCGCTTATATTCCTCATATCGATGTAAAATCTCGACTTTTTTTGGCACCTTTACTTCTGCAATTGCCCATTCCTGTTCTGGCAGCATTTTATTTTTGATGAACGTTATGTACGTCAGTAGCTCGTCTAACTGATCTTCCGTAATTTTCGAGCCATTTAATTGTTCAAAAATCTCACGAAGCACTCGTTTTTTTGACATAACACCAGGCTGATCCGCTTCTTCCATAATCCCATAAGAAATGCCCTGACGTTCAAGTGTCTCCCGCACAACTTGAAATGCTAAACTATGAATCGTCGAAAATTCACCTGGTGGCAAATGCGGAAAAAACTTTGCAAAACGTGCCTTCATATCATTTGCTGATGCCTTACTAAATGTGACAGCCTTGATGCGAGCAGGTTTGACACCAAGCGCCTCGATCATATAGCCAATACGCATAATAATCGTCGTCGTTTTTCCTGAACCAGGAGATGCCAGTAGTAGCAGCGGTCCATTCGTCTGCAACACCGCCTGCTTCTGCACATCATTTAGATAAACGCCAAGTGACCGCTCCTTTTCCTCAAAAAATGCTTTTTGCGCTGCATTCATATCAATTACTCCGTTCTAAAAAAATCTATTTTCTATTATACCAGATGATATGGATTAACTTCCTAAGATCATTAAAAGCAACTAAATGCAGCTTGACGACTACTCATTCGAGTGATGATAGCAGTTAAGGGGATTATTTGCCTCTTCATCATTTTTAGATCATATCAAAAAAAAAGCGTATATACGCTTTTTAGTAGCTCGTTAGTGAAATCTTTTATTTGGCTATCCATTCATATTGAATATCAGCTAAATTTTCTTCATTTTCATGTCCTCTCCCTATGATTTTAAATCCATGTTTTTCATAAAATCGTTGGGCATTTTCATTAACCTCAAATGTATATAAAGTTAATCGCCCATTTGATTGTGCTTTTACTTTATCTAGTAATGTATGACCTATGCCCATCCCTTGATAGTCGACATGAATATATAGTTGGCTTATTTCGCCTTCGTTATAGGCTATCATTCCAACCACTTTTTCATCCATTAACGCTAAATCGATGTGAAACTGTTCAGCTAATAGATGATTTAAGAAATATACATGACTTTCAAAGGTGTGAATTTCTTTCTGACCAATCGCCTGTTCCTTACTATCTCGCCACATAGCAACTGTTTGTTCAGCATATTGGGGGTTATATTGCGTAATAATTATGTTGTGTTGGTTCACTACTGTACCTCCTTAAGTGCTATCTGTTGTTGGTGCATTACCATTCTTCACAATTACTTCGGATACCTGGTTATTAAAACATATAGCCTGTTTACTTTCATCTTATATTATTTTGATGGTCTAAGAAATAAATTAGGTAAATTTTCAGTCATACTGTACTCCTTAATAAAGTAAAGCACATTACTTGAAGAATTAATTGTAAGTTCTACGGATAAAAAAACATCTTCCACTCACACTAATGGTGTTGGAGGTGAGATGAAAATGGGAAATAATAAACATAAAAATAATAAAACGCAAGACAACAAAAAACAGCAGAATCAAAATCAAAATGCTAACAATGAACGTAAAAACAGAGAAGAGTTTGCTGAAGAAGTAGATTTCAGTCAAATTCAAAATGAAAACAAACGTTAATCATACGATCATGTGAAAAAACCCTAATACCCACTTCAGTAAAGATGGGTATTGGGGCTATTTTTATAATCCATCTATTACAGCATTTTACGGCTCAAACCCAGCCTGACTTATATAAATATGATTTTCTGGAAAGATTTCAATAAATCGGTTGTATACTTTTTTTAATACATCTGGTCCATACCATTCTTCTAAACCAAGTTGGTCGTATTTTTTCTCAATCTCAAGTTTTCTTGTGCGTTTTCCACCACTGCCATCTCCCATGAAGTAGTCATCTATACATATCCGATCGACGAGTTGCTTCAATTTCAAAGGAAAATATTCTCCACTTGGTAAAATGGGAGCGATAGCAACTTGGGTCGGAATGTCCGCAGCTGCTAATTTTTCCAATGTCTTAAAACGCGCTTGGATTGGAGGTGCCATTGGCGTAAAATGTTTACGTATCGTTTCCGAATCTGTTTCAATTGTCAAACTTACTCGTACTTTATCTTTAAATTGTCGCAGCAAATCAATATCTCGACTGACAAGTGGACTTCTCGTTTGTACAAATAAGAAGTCAGGGGGATCCTCTAGCATCACTTCGAGTAAAGATCGCGTCACTTTTTCCTTATGCTCTATTGGCTGATACGGGTCTGTACTTGAGGACATAAAAATGGTTACAGGCCCTTTGGCTTTAGCACGATGAAGCTCCTTTTTTAACACATGCGCCGCACCGTTTTTAACATCGACCCAACTTCCCCATTCCCCTTCTCGAAAAAGAGATACAGGCATTTGACGTACATAGCAATAGGAACATCCAAAGGAACAGCCTGTATAAGGGTTGAGTGAATGCGTATAGCCAGAAAGAAAGCCAGTCCCTTTATTCAAAATGGTTTTTGGATGCTTATAGAATAATTCGCTTTTCATACGGACCCTCCATTCCAGGTGTAGCAAGTATTACGCATTGCTAGACGAACCTCGCTCTTCAAGGGCCAATAGCAATTTCTTCATTTCTAATCCGCCCCGATAGCCAGTTAAAGAGCCATTCTTTCCTGTTACACGATGGCACGGTACAGTAAGCAACACTGGATTAGCACCCATAGCCGCTCCAACAGCACGAACAGCTGCTGGTTTATTGATAGCATGGGCAATGTCTGAATAGGATTTGGTCTGCCCATACGGAATTTCACAAAGTGCTTGCCAGACTGCTAGCTGAAATGGCGTACCTTCGTACTCAAATGGGATAGAGAAGGTTTGCCTCTTTCCTGCTAGATACTGAATGATTTCATGGACATAGGGTGCAAGCTTTTCCTCATCTCCAATAAGAGGACTTCCTGGAAAGCGTTTATTCGCCCATTCAAACATTTCCTCGAATGGTTTGTTCTGTGAACCTACAAACACAAGGCCCTTGGAGGTAGCAGCAATATAAAAATGCCAATCCTCAAACTTGAGTAAAGACCAAAAAAGGGTTGGTTTATTTTTTATTTCCATCATTTATTTCCTCCATTTTTCTCATTTGACGAAATTGCGCTGGGGTCTGACCAGTTTTCTTTTTAAATAAAGTAATAAAATAGGGCGCATTCGCCATACCCACACATAGGGCAATATCGCCTATTGCTTTATTCGTCTGAATTAAATACTTTTTAACCGCGTGTACGCGAACTTGTTGTATATACTCAACGGGCGTCATGCCTTTAATCTTTTTAAATGTTCGATGCATATGATAGGGACTCCCATGACAAATCATTGCTAAAGATTCTAGTGTTAATTTTTCAGCGAAATTTTGATCAATGTATGCTGTGATAATATCAACCCACTCGCTATCAGGCAAATTTTCATTAGTTGGCTTGCAACGTTTACAAGGGCGAAAATTTGCGCGGAGTGCTTGTTCTGCAGTTGCAAAAATACATACATTCTCTTTTTTTGGAACGCGAGACTTGCAGGATGGTTTACAAAATATCCCTGTTGACTTGACAGCATAAAAAAATTGATTGTTGTACGCTGTATCATTCGTGATAATGGCTTGCCACTTTTCATCTGTCATCATTTCTACATTATTCAAAGTTTTATTTTCATCATTCATAGGATCCAGCATTTATCTCACCTCTCCTTACAATATACTCCCTAAAAATTCACAATGTACAATTCTGGCTATGGAATAGCAAGATATTGAAGTTTTTTTATTTAGAATCGTGAAAAATGATGCCAAGACCGTATCGATCTCCAGCAGTAATCGTACTTACTCCATGACGAACCGTATGTTTATAATATCCTCTTTTACCTAGAACAGGTCTATGGTTAGTAGGAAAGATGAGCGCACTACCTTGATCTAACGTAATAACATGTCCCCTACTCTGAGCACGTGGAATTTGTTCCACTAGGATTGATTCTCCACCAGAAAAGTCTTGTTCGCGTTGATTTAATACAAATACTACCTGAAACGGGAAGAAGACATCGCCATATAAATCTTGATGCAAACAATTAAAGCCACCTGTTTCATACTTTAAGAGTAACGGTGTCGGTCTAGTTTGTTCAAATTCTTCACAAGTGTTCAAAAAATCTTGAAGCTGAGCAGGAAACTGCGCTGTTTTCTTTAAATAACCTAACCATCGATTAGCTGTTTTGGCCAATTCTTGATAAAAGGACTCTCTTAAACTTTGGATAATTTCAGGCAATGGATAGGAAAAATATTTGTATTCCCCCTCCCCAAAGCGATACCTCGTCATATTAATGGTCGTTCTATATGGCTCTTCCGTACTATACAACCCTATTAAGAATTCACATTCCTCTTTTGTTAAAATTACTGGAAGCTTTGCAAATCCTTGTTTATCTAGTTCATGTTGAATGGCATCCCACTCTAAGCTGCCAACACGTGTTTGAATATCTTGGACTATTTTTATTCCCTCCTTGGCCTTCTTAATAACTAACACTATAACCCCATCAATAGAAAAAAATAAGGCGTTTAGAATGGAATAGCAAGATAACAAAATGAGTAAAGCTACTTTTATGATAAAGTAAACTAGCAAACTGTGTATGTTGAAAAGGAGAATGAAAAAGTGATATGGCATGACGTTGACGATGTGATAATCATTACCTTACCAGCAAATTTTGATATGAATGCGAATCTAGGCTATTTAACAAGAGAAAAAAATGAATGCATGTATGAAATAGAGAACGATATCATCACAAAAGTGATAGCCATTGGAGAAATGCAATCTTTAGTAAAGATAAGCGTAATCGATAATCAACAAATGGTTGTTCAATTCCTAAATGGTTCTAGGCCTATTGAAAAGAGGGCGCGGGAAAAAATTGCAACATATATACTTGAATGGTTTGATCTTGATAACGATTTAACGCCATTTTATGAAATGGCAAATGCAGATCCATTACTTCAAATACCTGCCCAAAAATTCTATGGATTACGAGTTATCGGCATTCCCGATTTATTTGAAGCGTTATGCTGGGGCGTTTTAGGGCAACAAATCAACCTTGCCTTTGCTTACTCTTTAAAGAGACAATTTGTAGAAAGCTTTGGCGATTCTATCGAATGGAAGGGTAAAAAGTATTGGGTATTCCCTCCGTACGAACGAATTGCACAGTTAACACCTACTGACCTAGCAGCTATTAAAATGACAGTTAAAAAAAGTGAATATATTATTGGCATTGCAAGACTAATGGCAAACGGAGATTTATCGAAGGACCAATTAATGAACATGAATTTTAAAAAGGCAGAAAGAAGCTTAATCAAAATACGAGGAATCGGACCTTGGACAGCCAATTACGTGCTAATGCGTTGCCTGAGGTTTCAGACAGCTTTTCCAATCGATGATGTGGGTCTGATTAATTCAATAAAAACATTACGGAATATGAACCGAAAGCCTACGAAAGAGGAAATCTTAGCGCTCTCGATACCATGGAAAAACTGGGAATCCTACGCTACCTTCTATTTATGGCGTGTTCTTTACTAAATATCATCACCTTGATTTGAGCATGTCTTGAAAAAATGAATCAAAACATGCTCTTATGTAGCTACGTTTTATTCAATGGATACAGAATGCTTATTAGAGCTGTAATTCTTTGATACAATCAATGGTTGTTTTTATAAACTCTTTGACAGCGGGAAGGGATTGCTTCTTTGAGCGAGTAATCATGCTTATTTCTCGGAAAGGTTCGGGTAAGAGAGGTTTTACAATGGTCCCTTCTAAATTATAGGGTAAAGCTAGTTCTGGTATGATTGTAATGCCTAATCCTTCACGTACCATTGCAATGATTGTTTGATTTTCCTCCACATTAAACTGTATGTTTGGGGAAACTTCTTGTTCCTGTAAAAACTTCTTAACACTCACTTCACATCCTAGCTGAGGCATAATAAAAGCCTCCCCTTGAAGTTCTTCCGCCTTTACTTGTTCATTGATTGCAAGATGATGATGAAACGGTACGATTGCTACTAATCGATCTCTTACTATGGTAATAGCCTCCAAATGGTCCATAGAGTTACTTAAAGATGTAAACCCTATATCCACTTTCCCCTCTTCTACCCAACGTGTAATTTGGTCATAGCTCCCCTCATAAAAATTTATTTCAATTCCCTTAAACTCTCCTTTAAACCGTGATATGATCGTTGGCAACACTTTTGAAGCGAAACTTGAAAAGCTGCCAATATTTATTTTTCCGTTTTGTATTCTTAAAATAGAAGCGGCTTCTTGTTTTATGCTTTCTGCTTCGGATAAGATATTTCTCATATTGTTGATGATACGTTCTCCACTATCTGTTAACGAGATGCCATTTCTTCCTCTATTCAAAAGTTTAATACCGAGTTCTGACTCTAATGAAGCGATATTATGGCTTATGCCCGATTGTGTCATCGCCAATATTTCACCTGCTTTTGTGAAATTTCCAATATCGACTACTTTGACGAATATTTCTATTTGCAAAAGGTTCACAAGCTAACCTCCGTATAAGATTTAACTTTCCATTCGACTTCCTCATGTTTAAGATTAAAAACATGAATTTTACTTATCAATTCTATCATACTACAATAATCTTAGAATGAAGGAGGAGATAGCAATGAAAAAAGTGGTAGAGTTTTTTTATGTTGATGCATTCACCACAGAAACGTTTGGAGGAAATCCAGCTGGCGTTATACCTCATGCAGAAAATTTAACAGATGAGGAAATGCTAAACATAGCCAATGAATTAAACCTTTCGGAAACGGCCTTTCTTTTACCATCAACAAATGTAAATGCAGATTATCAAATAAAATATTTTACTCCTACAAAAGAAGTTGACTTTTGCGGTCACGCTACGTTAGGTACAGCATGGTTAATGGCTAATAAGTACAATTGGATTGATAAGGACGAGAAAATAATCTTTGAATCAAACATTGGACTAATTCCTGTAAAATGGATTACGGAAAACAATCACTTAAAGAGCGTGTCCATGACTCAAGTACGTCCCCATATAAAAAGTATAGACATTAGCCCTGAAGTCGTTGCGGACCTTGTGGGTTTAGAGGAAACGGACATTGATGATCGATACCCGATAAAAATAGCGAACACAGGGGTCCCACATCTTATGGTTCCCGTTAAAACACGTCAAGCAATTGATCAAGCAGAACCTAAATTAAATGAGCTTAAAAAGATGAACAATCATTTTAACATATCAACCACTCACCTCTTTACCTTTGACACAAATGGGGAATTTGATATTTATACAAGAGATTTTTGCCCAAATATAGGGATCGATGAAGATCCAGTTACAGGGGCAGCAAACGGTGCATTAGGTGGTTATTTATATCTAGAAAATATACTAGCTCCACAAGAAAAACATCAATTAGTAATTGGGCAAGGACATACGATTAATAGACCTGGGACTCTTTATGTCACGATCACACCTGATGAGGAGAATGCTGTTATTGAAGTAGCAGGAGCAGCAGTTGTTTCAATAGAAGGAAAAATACTTTTATAATACTATTTTTCTGAATTTTCTGTGTTAATTATCATCATAAAATAAACTTCTCTAAATTATTCACTTAAATTTAGAGAAGTCTTATTTATGCCAAATAAAGTGGTTAGTTCAATGCATTTAAATGCGTTTTTAAGTATTGCAAAAATGGTTGCTCCATGAGATCGGTTTTTCGAGAGCAAATAAATAAACTTTGCTGAATAGCTGCCTGCTCAACATACACTTGAGCAAGTTTCCCGTTTGCTATACTTTCATCTACACTATAGGACGGAGCTAAAGTCATGCCGTACCCCGCTTCCACTACTTTTATGGATTCGTGTAAGCCCTGCATTTGAAGCCCTAATTTAGGTAATGGCGCATTAAATGTGTAAAAAATGGACTCCAATAAATCGAGTGTCGAGCTACCACGTTCCCGATAAATAAAGTCCTCGTTCGATAATTCATAGATGGAGACCGTTTGATTTGCTAGAGGATGTGAGGGATGGACTATAAACCAAAACGGGATATCTAATACCTTTTCAAATTGTAAATCTTCATGGCCAATTTTGCTTTGAACGACAAAACCAAAATCTACTTCATAATTCAGAACTTGCTCCTCCACAGATTGAACATTACCTAACGATACAAAAAATTCAATTTGAGGATGAGCAAGCTTGTATTTAGCGATGATAGGCGGAAGTATATAATTAATAGGGATATAAGAGGACGCTATATGTATTTTGTCTTCCTTTGCTAAAAACTTCCCAAGCTTCTCATCGATTTGTGCTTCTAAGTAAAATAAACGCATGCCCTGCTCGTATAAAAACTTCCCCCTCTGGCGTTAATTGAATTCCACGCCCTTTACCTTCAATCAATTTTGCCCCTATTTCATTCTCTAATTTTCGAATTTGTATGGTAACAGCAGGTTGACTTAGTAGCATACTATTCGCTGCTGCAGTAATTCCGCCAAGCTTGGCTACATTCGTAAAGATCCTCAATGCATGTAAATTCATTCCATTCCACCCTTTCTATCCATAAATAATATTTATGAATAAGCAATAATTATATATTTGTTTTATGTATAGTTTACCAGTAATTTAAGTATTGAGGTGATTGAATGGAAATTTTACTACAGGAATGGTTAACAGTAAAAGGAGTTATTTTATTTACAATTGGTTTACTCGCAGCCATAATAGGCGTGCTTTTTGGGGCAGCAGGCTTTATTTTGATGCCTTCATTGTTACTCGTCGGCATTCCGATACATACAACCGTTGCCGTTAATAAATTTGCGACAGGCTTATCAGCCCTATCAAATGTTGTTTCATTTGTCATAAAAGGACAATTATCTATAAAAAAATATTTTTCTTTCATGATTGTTGCTAGTATAGGAGGAGTATTTGGGGCATTATTCGCAATCCTTTTATCGGAACAAATTATGAATGTGGTCGCTTGTATAAGCTTAATATTTGCATTTCTAATTGTCCTTTGCAGTAATAAGTGGATTGTCAAAGATGTAAAAGAAACAGAGGAACAACCCTTGAGCAAGCTCATTCCATTTGCAATCTCCATATATGACGGTGGTTTTGGACCAGGTTCAGCTCTTATGAATATAACCTATTTCCTGAAAAAACAATACCATTATTTAAAAGCAGTCGAGTTAACAAGAATGCTCTCGTTATCAAGCTGTACAGGTGCTTTTCTCTTTTATTACTTTACTGGCATTGTTGATTGGGGAATTGCTATCCCTGTTTCACTTGGCTCTATTGCTGGCTCTTTCTTAGGTTTAAGGATCATTCCGTATATCCAAACAAAATGGATTCAAATTATTTTACCGATCATTTTTTTGTTCTTAATTGTTCAAGTTGTGTCGGATTTAATAAAATAAGCGAAACAAGTCCTACCTTTTTTGCCCCAAAATTTAAGGATATCTAAGGTAGAGCTTGTTTAGAATGCGCAATTTACGTGAGAAATAGCTACTGTTAGTAGAATAGACGAACAATTTTAGCAATAATAATTTGCATAGGTTTTATTTATCTACCGCCACTCACATGTATAATTTCTCCAAGGATGTAATTTGAGGCATCAGAAGAAAGGAAGGCAATTACTTCTGCTATCTCTTTAGGCGCTGCAGCTCGTTTAATTGGTACAGCGGAAGCCATCCGTTCTAGCCGATTGTCGCCAGGAGCAAATTTATCGTGAAAGGGTGTCTCTACCATTCCAGGCGCTACCCCGTTCACGATAATTCCATATTCAATTAATTCTCTGGACATACCAATCGTCATTGTATTGATAGCTCCCTTAGCAGATGCATAATGAATACTTTCCCCTGCCCCACCAATACGTGCAGCTGCAGAAGAGACATTAATAATTTTTCCGCATTTCTTCGGAATCATATGTCTTAATACAGCTTGAGAGCATAAGAGCACACTATTGACATTTAGCTTGAATGTTTCTTCCCATAGCTCTTCACTCATCTCCATAAAAGTACTTTGACGGATGCCGCCTCCAGCGTTATTCACTAAAACATCAATCGTGCCGAATGTAGAAATAGCCTGCTCAATCATTGCGTTCACTTCTTCTTTATTCACAATATTAGCTTGAATAGCAAAGGCGTCTCCACCTTGTTCTTGAATTCGTTGGACAGCTTCGTTGGCACCTTCCACATTTGTATGATAATTGATAATTACTTTAGCCCCGTGTTTTGCCACTAGCTCAGCCGTGGCAAATCCAATCCCAGAGCTTGCACCTGTGATAAGAATAACCTTTCCTGACAAGTTATGCATAGCGTCCCCCCTAACGTTTTTAATAGTAATTCGTTCATAAACAACTAATGCTCACGCACCACGATAGTTAATTATATGGTTCTACTACTAGTATATTTTTTAATGATCGTAACTAAAATCGCCAGAATAAATACAATCAAACTATTAATGAGTAAATAATAGGCAATGTTCAATCCATAGAATAATGCAAAGGGATCACGAATAATAATTAGTGCTAATACACTTCCTAGTCCACCAAATACACCTGCCAGTAGTAAAATGATAAAAGCAGCATTATATAGATTTTTCTTTTTTTTGTAGAATACAAACCCAATCACATTTGCAACAACAATTAAAAAGCCTATCAGTATGAAGAAAAAACCTTCCATTCAACTCCCTCTTTTCAAAACGATTTTGTCATGGGATAACTATTTCTTCCCCCTTGAATTAAAGTGGTCCACCCTCAAAACCAATAGGCCAACCATTTTCTTTAAATTTCACTTTATACTGAAACTCAAAGTGACCCTCATAAATAAAATCTAAACTAAAGCCTGAAAAGATATAACTATCAAAGTTAGCCATATTTCCAAAGCTTATTGTGGATAAATAATAACTGTTTATTTCTTGATTAGGAAAAAACTTATGTAAATACGCCAATGCGCAGCTTATATGTAAATGGAGTTCATCGAAAATTCTTTCCGCTAATTCGATGATCCCCACCTCAGGATTTTCATTATTTCCTTGGATAATTATCTCCACATCTTCCCATTCCCCGATATTCATACTGTATAACCACTGTTCCTGAATAAGATACTTCACTTTATCGTATACAGGGGGATTGACTAGGTTTATTTTATTGATGTCATCTTTAGTCAACGGTTTTGCAAGAATAAGCTTATTATGCAAAATGTCTTTGATATTAGAGACCATATATTTTGATTTGTTTAATTCTAAAGAGTCCATTTTCCACCTCCGTTTAAAGTAATTATACCATCATCGCTCTACAACCATTGTAAGTTCAAAAAGAAAAAAGAGCTAGCTATGTAACTAATTCTAGAAAAGATAACCGCTTCGAATCTAAACATATCGTTACCCCTGTTATAACTAAATCAAGTGCCTCTTTAATCTATCATCTATCAAGTTGTTCAAAAAAGAAGCCCCCAACCCTTGCAGTCAAAATAGCAAAACAGCTATTCAAAAAGGTACGTCTTTTTGAACAGCTGCTGCATTTTATTGCAATGGAATGTTTACTTCAATATTTTCCCCAATTGGATTAGGGTAATAGTTTAAATATAGCTTAGCTTTTCCATTATATTCTTCAAATTGTGATGTCTCCACTACATACTGCTCGTCTCGTGAAATGGTCAAACTTTTGAATTCTAATGGCGTGCCATCTTCTTTTATGGCGTCAGAGAGCATTAATAATTTGCCTTCATTATTTTTTTTCATCTTAACTGCTACACTTTGTTGCACTATTGAAATGTCCCCCTTAAAATATGTAGGCTTCGTGAGTATCTCTTTTGTGCCAAAATCCACTTCGATAAAATCCTCACCCTTTGGCACAGCTTGAACGGCGCCAATCATAACCGTCAATGACGCTGGATCATCGAAATAATTACTTTGCAAATAGAGCGTAAATTTGCCATTGCGAATATTCCCGTCTGTTGAAATGTCATTTCTAATACTTTCTCTACGTTCACCGCTTTCTGTCATGATGGCAACATCATCTAGCGCTAATAGTTGCATTGTATTATCTTTGGCTACCTCAATATCGAGTGCCACTTTTAATGGCGAACGACGAATTTGTGTAATCGTAAATTTCTGCCCATTGACATCGATCGTACGATTTGCAGTAAAAATTTTCTCCTTTGCGATCTCGTTTTTCAGTGAAAACGGTAAAGATATTACAATGTTACCTTTCTCTTCATCCTGAAAGTGAAAGACTGCTTTAAAATCCTTGGAAGTATAGGCGATAGGCTTTAAAAAACTATATTTCACAGATGAAGAGATGTATGTTTGATTGCTTGCATTTCTAGTAAACGTACAGCCGCATTCAATCTCCTCATCTCCTTGAAATAATTGAACTTCTTCTAAGTTTAATTTTGAAATATCAAATGAGGCATCAGCGTCATAGAACAGTACAAATCCCGAATTATCGGCAATCACGCCCTGCAATGTAAGGGCTAGACCTTTTCTAGATTGCGTCACATTGATTTCTTCATAGTATTCATGGTCTACAATATCTTTTATTCCTTTATCTATTGCAATCGCTGTTACAATTGCTTGAAAGCCGGGTATTTTGGCAACTTGGCTAGCAATCGTTGGCGAGACGCGAATTGAAAAGAGAAGGCTTAGGCAAAGCATGGAGATGCATGCAACCGAAACAATGCGCTTCTTTCTTCTTTTTTCTCGTTGAACCTTTCGAAACATGTCCATGCGAACTTGTTGCAGTTTCTCCTTTGGAACGTCAATTAATGGTTTACTCATAGCCAGTCCTCCTTCTCTCTAGCAAAGCTTCTAAGCTTCTTTAAAATGTGATGAAGCTTCGATTTCACAGTACCCTCAGGAATTTGATTGAGCTCAGCAATTTCTTTATTTTTTAGTTGCTGGAAATATTTCATATAGACAATTTGCTGCTCTGACAAAGATAAATGTTCCAATAATCTCTCCATATCTGAGTAGATGACCCATTCAGATAAGTGGTGTTCCTCAATCTGAACAGTCGGCGGACGTTTTCGTAAATGGTCTTTACAGCAATTGATTAAGACGCGCACAAGCCATGTTCTGGCATATTCGTGCTGTTGAACGGTATGCATTTTTTTGAGTGCCTTGTAAACAAGCTCCTGCATCACGTCCATAGCATCTTGCTCATTTTTCATATATGTAAAGGCCATGCGATATAAAATATCCTCATCCATTTCAATCAGTGAAAGTATCGCTTCTTGATCTCCACGTATAGCACGCTGCTCTAATTCAAATTTCATCCTTTTTCGCCTCCTTCTCTCATTAGACTCAACATTGTTGCATTTCGTTCAAAATTTTTGAAACTTTTCAGGGAACTGTCATTCATCTCCCCATTAATAATAAGAAGCGATTGCTCTAATTGAACAATCGCCTCTTCCCCTTACCTGTATGTATTGGTAAAAATTAAACACCATAATGAATCATCCATTTATCTTGTGTTATTGCATCAGCTATTTTTTTGATTAATTCTTCAAGTTCTGCAGATTGGTACTCGACATTGGCTTCACTCACCATATTTAAAAATTGTTTATGCGAGCTTGGTGGTATCAAGGTTATCCCCCAATAGGCGAGACTTTTAAATGGCCTATTTGTGTTGTGTGCAAAAGTTTCGAGGTGATGTATTTTTTTGCCGAAATCTTTAGAAAGCAGTTCATCAAAGAGGTCACCATCTACACCGATGCAATTGTATTTTTCAGGTTCATAAGCAGCATATTCCTTGTCTTTTTCTATACAAGCAATGATTCCAAACTCATGAATGTATGGCATAGTATCGCAACCCCCAATTCCCTTATTGCCCAGCTAATGATTACGTTTCTTGCAAGAGAATCTTTGCAAGACGAAAAATGCCTTCCTCAATGGCTTGCTCATCAATTTTAGCAAAGCCTAGTACCCATCCTTTTCGAGTATTTTCTAAGCAATACTTGCTCAGTGGATAAACACGTATCCCATTTTCGAGTGCGAGGTTCGTCATTGCTTCTTCATCAAACGATTCTTCCGCCTCAAGAAGCATATGCAAACCCGTTTCAATGCCACTTAGTTTGAAACGTTCGGCTAGTCCTGTCGCCATGATTGCCTTTGTCATCGCTTCATGTCTACGTCGATAGACATTTCTGGCTCTCCTCATATGACGCATAAAATGACCGTGCTCAATAAAATGAGCAAGCGTTAATTGCTCCATAATGGGAAGATGCCGATAGGTTAATTGTTGTACTTGCGCAAGCTGGCGAATGGCATCTTTTGGGCCGATAACAGCCGATATTCGTATGCCAGGAGCAACCATTTTAGAAAAACTCATCATATATAATGTGTTGTGAGGTTGTTGGCTAAACAAGGTAGGAAGCGGGCCACCTCGATACCTGAACTCACCATCATAATCATCTTCTACAATCCAGAATTGATTTTTCGCGGATTTTTGCAGTAATTGTTGTTTGCGTGGCTCAGACATTATGACACCAACCGCACATTGGTGAGAAGGTGTAACAAAAATAAGCTTGGTTTGTGGATCAATCTGCTCTACTTGTACGCCATACTCATCCACGGGTACAGCAACAACATTCATACGCCGATATTTCATGGTCATCCAGGCTGCAGGAAAGCCTGGATCTTCAACCGAAACCGTTTCTCCTTCCTTAAGAAGGGCTTGGGCAATTAGATCGATGCTATGCTGTGCGCCAGAGGTTAAGATGATTTGGTCAATCTCTACATGTACACCTCTTTCAAATGTCAGGTAACGTTGAATCTGTTCACGCAGCGGTGTAAAACCGTAGGCATCGCCATAGCCCCAATTGGTCAGATCTGTTTCTGCTGAGGCCTGTAAAAACGATTGGCGCCAAATTTTTCGGAAATGCTCGTCTAAATACGGCTCATGGGGACAAAAATCAATTGCTACGTTTCCATTTTCTTTGCCTCTAAACCAACTGTTTAATTCATCAACTGCCACGTTTAATAAAGGTAATGTTGGCGTAGATGGTCCTTGAGGAATCACCTCTTCTGCCAAGTTGGTTTTAAACCCCCATTCACTTACTCTTGTTCCTCCTCGCCAATTTGTCACAGTATACCCTCGACTAAATAATTCCTCATAAACAATTTGTATGGTTGAGCGTGAAACACCTACTAATAAGGCGAGTTCTCGGGATGGAGGAAGTAACTCCCCTGGTGGCCATTTGCCTGTTGTAATATGATGAATAGCTTGGTCAAGTAACTGTTGCCATATAGGATTTTTATCGTCTCGGTTAACTTGTAACATTCAATTCACTTCCAGTTAGAATAGAGATTGTTAAAATATGCGAAAATTAATAGTTTTGTACAGTCAATAAGTATTATACTATCAAATCGATCATTTTATAGATATAGGATGTTTGTAGTCCACTTTCCATCATCTAATTACATGATAACATCCTTTTAAAGGCTACATCCGCAGCATGAATCGTTCTATCAATATCATGTATGGAATGAGCAGTCGAGATAAATATGCTTTCATATTGAGAAGGAGGTAGAAGTATACCCTGTTTAAGCATTTCTTTATAAAAACGGCGAAACATCTCAGCATCTATTTTTTGAGCATCATCAAAATTTTGTAAGGGATGATCGATGAATGCGTAGCCAATCATTGTCCCAGCTTTCGTTGTTTTAAGTGGAATATGATTGTTATGAGCTACTTTTGATAAGCCTTGAATAAGCCGCTCTGCTAACGCTTCGATATACGTATAACTGTTATGATTTAATTTATTGATTGTGGTATACCCTGCTACCATAGCGATTGGATTACCCGATAAGGTTCCAGCCTGATAAATACTACCTTCAGGTGCAATGTGATTCATGATTTCTTTTCTTCCACCATATGCTCCAACAGGCATCCCCCCACCAATGATCTTGCCTAAACATGTTAAGTCTGGTTTTATGTCATAAAGCCCTTGAGCAGAGTGGTAATCTATACGAAAACCAGTCATGACCTCATCAAGTATAAATAGTCCACCATATTTTGTAGTGAAAGAACGTATTGCTTGAAGAAATTCAGGGTTAGCTGGTATTCCCGCCATATTGCCTGCAAACGGTTCTACGATGACTGCTGCAATTTGTGGGCCATATTTATCAAATATCTTTTTCAGGACTTCAATATTATTATAAGGAATGGAGATTGTATGCTTAGTGATCTCTAAAGGTACACCCAGACTATCAGGAAGGCTGAAGGTAGCAATTCCTGAGCCTGCCTTTACTAATAGATGATCACTGTGTCCATGATAGTTTCCATCAAATTTCACAATCATGTCTTTGCCAGTAAAGCCTCTAGCTAGTCTAATGGCGCTCATTGTCGCTTCTGTACCCGAATTAACCATTCGAATCTTCTCTATGGAAGGTATGCGAGTAGCTATTAATGTTGCTAGCTTATTTTCTTGTAAAGTTGGCAATCCAAAACTTGTCCCCCTCTTGATGGCTTCAAGAAGTGCATCTGAAACTTCCTTATCTGCATGTCCATGAATTAATGGTCCCCAAGATAGAACATAATCTATATAGCGATTGCCATCAATATCATATATGTTTGAGCCTTTCCCGTGACTCATAAACATTGGCTCCATTCCAACTGATTGAAATGCTCTCACTGGGCTATTTACCCCACCAGGCATAAGTTTTTTTGCTATTTCGAAGGCTTCTATTGATTTTGTCGTATCGATGTTAAAAACCACCTTTCGTAGTGATATTATCTTTGTCTGATTTGTTGTCCCTCATTTATACTTTGCTGTTTTCTGAGCAATGGAACATTCATTAATAAATGTGCGCCCAAACCAGCTACAAGCCCCCAAAATGCCCCGCCAACTCCAAGTAAAGTAACATTTGCGGCTGTTGCCAAAAAAGTAATGAGTGCTGTTTCGCGTCCAACAGGATTTGTTAAAGCATTGGCAAGGCTACTACCAATTGTGCCTAGCAACGCTAATCCCGCTAATGTTGCAATGAACGTAGCTGGGAGAATTAAAAACAATGCAGCCAATGTTACCCCAAAAATTCCGACAATTATATAAAAAATGCCACAAACAATACCTGCAATATAACGTTTTCTTGAATCCTCATGAGCGTCCTTGCCCGTACAGATGGCTGCTGTAATTGCTGCTATGTTAAAAGCATGCGATCCAAAGGGTGCTGTCAGGAGTGATCCCAATCCTGTTACAATCAAAATCGGATTGGCACTCGTTTTAAATCCATCATTTCGCAACACTAACATGCCTGGCATGTACTGTCCTGTTAAGGTAATAATAAAAAGCGGCAAAGCGACACCCAATAATGCATGTAGAGAAAACGTTGGCGCAACAAATACAGGAGACGCGAAGGCTAACTCGATATGGCTGAAATCTACCTGCCCCATACTTATTAAATAAATCAAGCCAATGACTAGAATACCGACAATTGCATAGCGAGATGTAAACCTTCTTAGTACGATATACGTAGTAAACAGGACGATGACAAGTAAAGGTTCCACTTTCGCACCACCAAAGGCTGAAATACCAAATTGTAATAAAATACCTGCCAGTAGACCTGAAGCAATACCTGGAGGAATAAGTTGGACAAAACGTTCGAACATGCCTGATAAACCTAACAAAACAAAGGCTATTGCAGAAATAATATAAGCTCCAATGGCTTCAGTATATGGGGTAACCGCTAAAGCCGAAACAAGAAACGCCACGCCTGGTGTTGACCAAGCTGTAATAATGGGTTCACGGTATCGGTAACTTAGCCATATACCCGTTACCCCCACACCAATGGAAATCGACCATATCCATGATGCAGTCATTTCTGGGCTTAGACCAGCAACCTTGGCAGCCTGAAACACCAAGATAAAAGTGCCCCCATAGTTAACTAAGACAGATATAAAAGCAGCGATGGTGGGCGACAGGAAATCACGCACATTCAGTGAAACGGATGTTGAGTTCATACACTTTCCTTCCTTTCAACAAATTATTTTAATCACTTCTTCATACTAGGAATTCAGCATGTATTCGCGTCCTTTAAGAACTGTTCCCTTCCTATATGGAATGTCGTTTTCCTATTGTCATTAGCCCTCTTTATGTAACGTGACCTTCCAGAAAAAATTTCAATTTGCTTGATTCCCAGTAACACTTTACTTGCCGCTATCTGATAAATGTCAATCGACCTGAACTAAACAGTACACTTTCCCTCCTTGCTAATAAATGAACGGTCTTAGCATAACGTAATACGGATTGATAAAAAACATCCAAAACTGCGAATTTGAGCAGTCCATAAAATTAGGTATAATAAAATAACCACTATCCCTATAGTGTAGTTTTATAAAAATGACTAATCGTTAAAAACAAACATTGATCATTCATATTAAGTTTGATAAAAATCCTGTGTTGAAATGCAGGATTTTTTTGTCAACAAACGGGCCATTTAATAGAATAAAATACAATAATTATTGGACGCGAAGATTGTGAAGATTACTTAAACTAATGGTGCAGGTTAGTTGAAGTACCATCTCCTTTTTATATTGGAACTTTCATCTAAATACAAACGTTAAACTTATAAATTCTCTACTGTTATTAATAGTTTTGTGAAATAGAAAGGGGACTTTTATGAAATCCAATCTTTTGGTGTGGGTATTTTTTCTTCCTTTATTCTTATTTTTCAGTTTAATGCTATATATTGAAGTTTCAATTTATTCAGCTTTGCCTCCAGAACTAGGTGGAAGGGGTTTTTGGATAGAATTTAAAAATGCTTGGTATCGTTCAATTTGGTTTTATGCAATAGTATTGTTATTTTCCTTCTTGCTTTATTTGAAGTTTTTACATAAAGGAAAATAAAGAATTAATAAACTTTTGCTGTTGAACTAACGGGATGCTTTAGTTTAGCAAGAATTATGCTTATAATCTTCCACAATCGGGCGCGATTCTGGAACAAGAATCAGCGCTTTTTTTAATTAAAGGGCCAGATTATTGATAAACCTTTTCAATAAAATTGGACATTATTGTTGAATTATTGAGTAAAAGATTTTGAAGCTTTTCACTTAAACTAACGGGGCAGTTTAGTTCAAGAATTGATAGACGAAAAGGGACTAAAATATGGTAATATTATTTACAAATAGTCTTTTTTACATAAGGGGGATTTTTTTGAAAAAATATCTAAAAATTGTTGTTGTTTTTATTCTAATAATTTCATGTCTAACCCTTACTTCTTGTACAAAAACAGAAAAAGAGCAAAAAATACTTGACAAAGAAATGGTGTTCTCATTTGAGCACCCTCAAACCAAACAAAAATACAAAATCATTTATGCCAATCAACTGTTTTATCCGTATATTGAAAAGGTCAAAGATAATCCGAATCTTTCAACCTCGGAAACCTTAGAACTGTATAATAATTAGATTATTCAACCCATATATCAAGATTGTTTTGAAAATGGAGAATACCTTCATATGGCAGAAAACCTTCTTAATACGATTCCTAATGGGTTAACAGAAATAGAAGTGGTAAGTGAAAAAATGGAGACTCGTAAAGCAGAAATCAATCAACTTATACAAGAATCCCTTTTGAAATCAGCTGACCTCCTACCCTCTCAAAGTGATGTAGCAGTTTGTGTATTCCCTTCCTCTACCAATAATAGGGGGGCATTCGCAGTAGGGGCGGGCAAAATTATTATCCCACTTAATCTAAATGGTTTGGGGGATGCTTTAAAGTCAATCGTTGCCCACGAATACCATCACAGTGTTTGGGCGGAAAAGCATGCCAATGGGGACAGGTTTTCTGTTTTGGATAATATGGTTTTTGAAGGAAAAGCGGTCATGTTTGAAAAATCTGTATATCCTGTCTACGACTATACTCCGATTTACTTGACTTACAACAAGGTTTTGTGGTCTAAAGTTAAACCTGATTTAAAAAATTATGACAGTAATCGTAGTTTAGAAATTTTAAATGGCGGAAAAGGGTTGCCGATATCTTACGGCTATAGTGAAGGCTACAAGATGGTTAAATCCTATCTTGACTTAAATCCTGATAAAACTCCAGAGGAATGGACTGCCTTAAGTGCAAAAGAAATTTTTGAAAAAGGAAACTATCTTGAAAACTATAAATAACAAATCTATGAATGAATTGACATATATTATAGGGGTAAATATATATTAAGAATTAGTTAAAAATAATTGAGTTGCGTATGCAGCTCTTTTTTTCTTATTGAACTAACCAGGTGCTTTAGTTCAAAAACGATCTTCAACAATCGGGCACTTTTCTGAAATTAGGAAAGCGTCTTTCTTCATGAAAAGGGCCAGATTGTTGAATAACAATTAGGTCACCAAAGGACGCTTTGGGAGCTTTTTTGTTAATGGTATAATATATTTAAAATTCCTTTATTAGGGTTGTTTGTGCGAGAACTATACTGTCAATAGATTGTCTTGGAGGAGAAGTGATTTTAAATGAATAGACGAAAATTGTATTGGGTATTACTTGTTCCTAGTGTTCTTATATATATTGTAACTTTAATTTTATTGCCTGAAAGTAAAAAGAATTATTCTGTATTTATAATTCTCTTATTTTGGATTGTTTATTATGGTGTTATTAAAATAAATGATTTGAAAAACAAACGAAGAAAATTATAGGGCATTTAATTGAAAAACCGATCTTCAACAATCGGGCGCAATTCTTTAATTAAGAATGCGTCTTTTTTCATGAAAGGGCCATATAGTTTGTAACATACTTTTGTCCCTATAGATACATCCTCATTGATTATTCAATACCTTTTTATAACGAAAGGTGTTTTTATTTATCTCGTTTTTAGTTAATCCTAGCTGAATATTGATTACAACAAATGCACCTATTCTGATGGTTTGTTGAACAGTCAAATTAAAGAGGAAATTCCTCAATTAGATGTAGATGTATTGTATTTAGCGGTCGTGGAAAGCTTTTTGAGGCAAAGCTTACGATACATAAACACAAGCAGAGCAAACAAAAATCGTTCGTTTAGATGCGTTAAGCGTTGAAAAGCAATTATCTTTTCGAAAACAACAACCAAAGAAATAGTAAAGCGTATTTTGAATTAATCAAAACACGCTTTTTTTATACTCAAATGAATTATTCTTTTATTATCATGTGCCTTCAAGTAGCGTTACCTTTAGATGACTTACAGTTAAAACACCAAGAAGTTGTGTACTGTCGCTACGAAAAGACTTACATAAAACATTTGTCACTGCCGTTTCACTTACGTTACATAAAACATTTGCTGAAAGAAGTTATACTGCAAACGATTTACTGTAAAACAATAGTTTTCGCTCGATCCTCATTGACAGTATAAAGGAAGAAGTTTAATGTAATATCTTTTTCTTTTATATTTTTAAATGTTTCTACTTGTTTGTGTGTTCTTAACACTCCGTCATTAGAACGAGTTTCAGCAAAGATTCTTTTGCCATTCTCATAAATAACATTTTGTGTAATACCTCCAAATTGCTCGTTCTTACTTTCTGATTCAACAATTAAATCATTACCTTTCGTATAGTAGGTAATATCAATTGGATACCCGTTTAATTCTGCATTTAGAGTCTTTGGAACTTCAGAAATATTTCTTAGCTCTACTTTGTCTTGCTTTCCAGCTTCATAAGAAATCTTCGCATCATTTAAAGTAAGAGAAATTTCTTTATTCGTAATATCCTTTATCAGCCCCATTGTTTCAAAAGAAATATAATCTTTAAAATTATTTCCCGATAATTCCTGCTCACCAATTCGTAATTTAAACTGACGATAGTTGAAATGAGCTATATTAGAATTAGAATCTATATATTTTTCATCAAAATAAAGCTTTACCTCACTCGGTGTAATAACAAGCTCGTTAAATTGAAGTTGCTGAGAGCCTATCTCAATTGTTTCGTCTATATCCATAACAAATGTAGATTTTTTAGCAAGATCCTGATTGTATTGGAAATCCAGGCTCCACGTATCTGGTTTATAACTTACTGTATCAGTATAACTTAAAAATACCCCTAATTTTTCTACCACTTCTTTTTGAATTTCTAGTGAATCACTACTTTTAATGACATTTGGTTTTGGACGTTTATGAGTAACGCCAAAACTCGCAATGTTTTCACCTTGAATTTTATAAGATAAATATGCGTTTTCTATGTTATTGGACTCCTCCAGATCGATAAGATAATCCAATGTATATTGCCCGTTTTGATATCCATTTGAAGTGAATTCTATATGTGATATTCCATCTTGATTTATAGTAATCTTTTCAGGGAACGCGTTCGATTGAACCACATCTTTTAACTCTACACTTTTCAACTGTGTCTCCTTTACACCTCCAAGTTGAAGTGTAACATTGCTGTTGTGCGGGATTCCCTCATCTGTATGTAGAATCCCTACTAATTGATCCGTTTCCTGATTATATACTGCGTTAGCCTCCAACTTTATTTCTTTTTCGTCATTTATTTTGAGTGATGCTTGTTCGAAATCTGCTGCATCGATTGGATAATCATGATCAATATCTAAGCTAAAGTTAATAGTAGTACCATTTTGATCTGAAATTACATTATGGATATTTAATACACCAGCTTCGTTTTCTACAGTTTTATTGACTTCCTGTCCAAAGCCATTTTCTAAAGAAGTAATAATGCCTGTTCTATTCATATTTCGCATCCAGTCCAAGATTTCTGTTGTATATTTAGCAAATACAGGTGTGGCTGATAAAACAATTGTGAACATAATGGCGGTTAATATAACTTGTGGTTTATAGCTATGTTTTTTAGTTTTATAATTTTGATTTTGTTGTTTACGGATGATTTTACTCCACATTTCATTCTCATTAGGATAATCTACTTGATCGTACTTCACTTTTTCTTTTATTAAATCGTCCATATTATTCACGATGATCCCTCCATTCAAATAACAAATTTTCATCTATTTGGATAAACTCTTTCGTTAATTTTTTACCTTTAAAAAGCCTCGATTTAACCATTCCCTCAGGGATTTTTAGAATTTCAGCGATTTCTCTATCTTTACAGTCATGCACATATTTCAATATCATTACCTTTCGTATACGAATAGGCAATTTGTTCATTAAGCCGACTAACTCACTTTTATTTTCATTGAGCTGTATTGTACGCTCAATATTTTGGGATTTGTCAACTCGCATCAATGATAGGAATTCAAAATTTTCTTTTAATAGCAGTCTTTTCATTTTCTTTAAGTAATTTCGAGACATATTCATAGAAATACTAAGTAACCAAGATTTTTGATTTTGTATAGATTGGAAATCTTCACTCAAAGCTTTTGCAAATACATCCTGACAAAGGTCCTCTGCATCGTATTTATTTTGAAGCATGTAATAGCAAGCTCTGAAGACGTCCTTATAATATGTTTGAAACAAGACCCTTTCATCGCTAATTTGTTCCATATTCCCACCTCCTTTTCCGTTTTCTACACAAGTAACAATTTAGCATTATAAATAGTTCATTTTTTCAAATGGATCATCTGCCTTCGAATTTGATGGAGAAAGCACCTTATCTATTCAAAAACACTTATTTTAATTATAAATCTTCTTTAACTAACGGCGTGCTTACTTTAACAAGCAAAAGACAAATCACCGACTTGATATTCAGCAATCGGGCGCGATTCTGTAATAAGAATCAGTGCTCGTTATCATTAAAGGGCCAGATTGTGGAGTAATACTACACAAATAAATTAGTATGAATGTTAAAATATAGATATATTTGTAGAAAGTTCACATAAATTTACTGAACAGTTCAGTGTATCAATTTTTTTACAAGTCATTCAAAATAGGAGATTAAAATGGATATTGTCTTAAAGAAAATGTCAGAAAAAGAATTTACAATTTATTTAGAAGATAAGGTAGAGAGATATAGCAAAGTTCAATCAGAATATGTCCATGAGGTAAGTAGCGAAGATCCGCTTTCAAAAGCACGTAAACAGTTATATAATCTACTTCCTCAAGGAATAGAAACCTCTAATCATCATTTATATAATATATATGAAGATGATTCGTTAATTGGATTTGTTTGGTTAAAGGTTGAAAAGGAAAAGAAAAGTGCATTTCTTTATGAGATTTTTATTTTTGAAGAATACAGAGGTAAAGGTTTCGGGACTAGAGTGATGAAAAATGTTGAGGAGTGGTTAGAACGGGAAGAAATTTATTACTTCAAACTTCATGTTTTTGGAAGTAATGAAGGGGCTAGGAAACTATATGAGGAACTCGGATTTGAAATAGCGGGAATAAATATGCTCAAAACTATCAACTGACATTTAGTAATTTGTTATATGGAAGTAACGAGGGCTTTAGTTGAATCACAACCTTCTACAATCGGGCGCAATTCTTATAAAAGGATTTGTGTCTTTTTAGTTAACATCTTTAAAAGCGGTTTTGCATACTTGAAAGATATTGTGCAGTAGGGTGAATGGCTAACTTGGAAAAAAAGAAAGCTATATGTAGGGTTCTTGCCCTGTTTGTTATGAAAGAATTTTTCGAACTGAAATAGAAGGCGAAACAATAAAAACAGTTAATAACACGGTTTATTGTATCGATTTTACAAATGAAATTTATTTTGAAAACCGGTTTTAAAAAAGTAATGGAATACCATTTGGAAATGTAAATTTAATATGTTTGACCTTCTAAATATCCTTGAACATTAATCGTAAATTCTGATAGATCAAAATTGTGCTCTTGTATAACATTTGTAGCTATCTTTTGGATTTTCATCTTAGTACTTTCATCGAGATTTTCAACAGGTAATTTAATAAGTATTTTAGCTTCTTTTTCAGATATAGCATTAGGTTCTATCGCAAATGTTTTGTAGTTATTTTCAATTAATTTAAGCCCAATCTGACCACCTAAATCGTCTACTCTAGATTTAAAATCTTGCGTTTCAGAAAGAACATTGATTACATTGATTTTAATTTGCTCTGGGTTAAATTTGTTTTTCTTTATTACACTAGAAGCTACACTCTGTACCTTATCTTTTAAAGTTTTATCTACTTTTTGTTCAATAGGAAATTTTACTGTGAATTCAACAGGTGTACTGTCTAATTCCCCGTGTTGTAATGTAAATTGTAAGTTTTCTTTCTTTAATTCTTTACTAATATTATCCACCAACTTAGAGCGTTTTAATTCTTCTTTACTGATGCCAAGAGTTTCGGTTTGAACTTTTTTAATCTCATTTGCGAATGAATGAGATTCTTTGACAAAAGAAGCAGACAGAACTACTACAGAAACACAGACTAGAAATACGAATATTTTGATCAAGTGGTTTTTTCTCATTTTATTTAACAGCTCCTTTTTAGCTATAGTCATAATATGAGAAAATTACTGGTATTTATTCAAATTGATTAAGGGGATTTTTGGGTATTAAAATCAAAAACGAATTTAAAAACGTAAAATTTATGATTTGCTTAAAGTTTGGGGCAATGATTTCTGGCTAAAAATACGCTACTCAAATCCGAGTAGCGCTTACGGAACAATATGAGGACATCATGCAATAGCTTATTCTTCAATAATAGGGCGCAATTGTGGAACAACATAGCTGAAAAATGATCAAACTTTTTTATAAAAATCTCATGCTTATCTAAAGAGAGTAACTCCATTTTGATCAATTTTTCAAAATGGAGTTTTTGATGTTGCTATTAAATAAGATTAGAGCTATTTGTTAATCCATCTTTATTCCAAAGCTACATATCTGACTAGAGTTAGCGGTGCTTGCAGTGATTTGATGTACTAATTTCTGAAAACCAATACTATGTATGTGGGATTTTCTCAATATTGAACATCTCCCCTAAGGCAATTGGATTTTCTTTCGCGGTAATATGTTGAGGATCAATACGGTAAACTTGAACAGGCCCTCCGAAAACGGCTGATCGATATTTGTCCACGTGTTGCTGGGATAAGGGGCGATTATAGTAACCAGGTACATATTTATTTATCATCTCTTGCAACATGTGTGTCGCTTCATCCAAATCGAAAATAGGCTGAGCCTTGCCAAAAACCATGACACTCATATAAGCCGTGTCCGTCTTTGCAGGTACTGGATTTGTAATGGTTCCATATTCATCACAAACCGTAAAGCAAACCTCTGGATTCTCTTCCATCACTTGATTTCGTCTCCCGCCAGTGGCTCCATGGAAATAAAGCACTCCATTTGTCCACACAAAATTAAGGGGGACAACATACGGCAAATGACCATCAACCATACCCAAATGCCCAATGCGAGCTTGCTGCAAAAATGCATCAATTTTGTTCTTGTCCAACACTTCTCTTACTTTATAACGTACCTTATCCATTGTTATCACTCCTACTTGTAGTATGATGTGATTTTATCAACCTTTGGATTGAATAAAAACGTCCATAACAACAGCAATTAAGCAATCCATTTTCCACTAAAAACAAAGACAAAACCACCGTTCGAACAAATAATGCTCAAACGATGGTGCTATTTTTTAGGAGATAGGTAATTATAAGCTTATTGGCTGACTAACTTTGCTATATTTGCCTTCAAAGAACGCAAGTGGTGAACCATCGCTCATCTCAATATTGGGCTACATCTATCCTATAAAAGGAGAAGCCTTGAGGTTTGCGGTTATTACAAACAAAATACAATATAAAGGCTATTTCATTTTTACGATAATCTTCCCTTTTGCTCTACCTGACTCCGCATGTTCCATCGCCTTTTGAGCATCTTCAAATGAAAAAGTTCTATCAATGACTGGTTTGATTTTACCAGATTCAATTAAATCGGCGATTATGCGTAATTGATCGCCACTTGGTTTCATAAATAAGAAGGAATATTGAGCATGATATTTCTTTTCAAGTGAGGTCAGTTTATGACTTGCCGCTGAAAATAACAGTGTTTTAAAAAATCCTGCACCATATTCTTTGGCGAAACGAGCATTCGGCCTGCCTGATACGGAGACAATTTTCCCACCCTCCTTGATAATCTCGAAGGATTTTTCTAAGGTCTTTCCTCCAAGCGTATCAAAGACTGCATCATAATTTTTCAGTATAGCTTCAAAGTTTTCTTTCTTATAATTAATCACTTTATCTGCACCCAACGATGTAACTAAGTCTGCACCAGCTTCGCTAGCGGTTGTTGCCACTGTGGCACCCATTGCCTTTGCTAGTTGAATAGCAAAGGTACCTACACCACCAGAGCCAGCATGGATTAAAATCTTTTGACCTTTTTGTAATTGCATGATGTCATGTAAGGCTTGGTATGACGTTAAGCCAACTAGTGGGATTGATGCGGCCTCCTCAAAGCTCAAATTATTAGGTTTTAGGGCTATGTCATCTTCATGAATAGAGATGTATTCCGCAAAAGTACCAATTTTACTCTTCCTTGGACGTGCATAAATTTCATCTCCTACTTTAAAGCGAGTCACTTTTTCACCAACCTTTACGACGACCCCTGAAAAATCATTTCCAAGAATCAGTGGCATTTTATATTGGATTAACAGCTTCACTTTCCCATCACGGATTTTAAAATCAATCGGATTAATACTTGCTGCATGGATTTCAGCAAGTACCTCATATTCATTTATTTCAGGTGTAGGCACTTCTGCCAAGCGCATTGGGGCTTTGCCATATTGATCTATCACCATTGCTCTCATTGTTTTTTCCTCCAGATAATCTATTATATTGTCAATAAAATTCCGTTAATAACGTCTCAATATCCAAAACAAGATTTTTTAACAAACCTAGTTTTGTCCGTATATCGATATAGTAAAAGTTTTTTGTACCTTCTTTACGCATTAAAATAACTCCAGCATCTCGCAAAATTTTAAGATGATGTGACACAGCGGGTCGAGAAAGATGTGTTTGTTCCGTGATTTCTCCTACACGCAATCCCGTTTGACAATCTGTACTCATTAAAACCATTAAAATGGCTTGTCTGGTTTCATCACCAATTGCTAATAGTACCTTTTGAGAATTTATAAAGTCGTCCTTAATCAAGTTAAGCTGGTCCTGTTTATTCATTTAAATCCCTCCTCTTACTAATCAGTTGAATAGTTTAAGTTAATGAACCATTGATGCATATAACGATATAATATTGCTGTATTTGCTGCAATATTGGGAAAGTAAATCGAGACGAATGATTTTTAAAGGCGTACACCCTACTTTCCCCTCTTTCCATAAAAAAACACAGAAGTCACATGGACTTCTGTGTTATTTGCTCTCCTTAATGAGAGCCTTCATATCTCCAACGATTGTTTCAACTGGTACGTTTGTCGCGCCATCATAGTCTTTTACAACTGTGCCGTCTGCGTTTACTAAATAATAGCTCGACATATGTATGACTTGGTCTGAGTTAGGATCGTTTTTAACTAATGAATTAAATGATTTACGTGCAAATTGTTCAATGAATTTTTGTTGATAGCCAGTTAGTAGCTGCCATTTGCTTTCATCTACAACATTATACGTATTTAAGTAATTTGTTAAAACCTCAGGCTTATCCACTTCTGGATCGACGCTAAATGCCACAATTTGATAATCTTCAAGGCCTTCATCCTGTAGTGCTTGTTGAACTTCTGTCATATTAAATGTCATGGGTGGACAGATTGTCGTACAGTTTGTAAAAATAAACATGGCTAGCCAAGGCTTACCTTTAAGATCATCTAGGGTCACTTGTTCATTTTTTTGATTTGTTACTGTGAAATCTTGAACCTCGAGATTTAATGTTGGTTCAAACTTGTAACTACCGCAAGCAGCTAGAATGCTACTAAATGCTAGAACTAAAACTAGCAATATACTTTTCTTTGTCATTAGTGGTGCCCACTTCCCTTCATTTCATCACCTTATTTTATTCATTATAGAAGCTAAACACAAGATAATGGACTTACACCCAGATGGCTATTTGTATAACATGTGAACATTAACTGATTCTGGAATTCCACCTCACTAATTCTTCCAAATGACACATCCTTTTTAAAAATTTTTTCATAGCTTTTTTTATCATTTTCGTTATTTCCCAAAATCTCAGATAATTGTTATATAACAAATTATTTCTACTTAACAAGCTCCCATGGAATTTAATAGCAGAATAATAAAATACAGAAAATTCTCTTTTATGTTTGTATTTTCTCCTACATTCATTTTAATCAACAACAAACTATTTTAACAATATTATTTCACCAGAAAACCGCACGCTCTTTTAAACAGAATTTTTCTAATAAATCCTTATTATTTCTATGTTATTTCCACAAAACAGAAGTGACTAAAAATTATAAAAACTCAAAATTTAGTATTGCATTATAGGATTCTCCCCCATAAAATAAGTGAATATAACGACGAACGAAAAAGAAATATGTCGTTTAAAACAGAAATATATAACTTTAGGGGGAATAATAATGGCGAATGTTTCAAGCAAAAAACAGGCCCAATCAATTGATTATCATGCAATTGAAGCAATGGAATCGTTTAATAGCTTTGTAAAAAAGAAAAATACCTTTCTTTTCTCGATTACCGCAGTGTTTTTAATTCTTTATATCCTGCTTCCGATTCTTGCTTTCCAGCCTGTACTACAACAAAAATTCTTCGGAAATATTACGGGTGTATGGGTCTATTCTGCAGGATTATTTATCATGACCATTGTGCTTTGTACAGTATATGTAAAAAAAGCTGCTTCATTCGATAAAGCTGCAGCTGCAGTGCTAGCAGAGTATCAGGCGAAAGGTGGAAAATAAATGAACATCGTATCCATAGGTTTCTTTTTAGCTATTGTTGGCTTAACACTTGTTGTTACCTATATTGCAGCAAAGCGCACATCCTCTGCGGCTGATTTTTACACAGCTGGTGGTGGATTAAAGGGGTGGCAAAACGGCTTTGCGATTGCTGGTGACTATTTATCTGCGGCAGCCTTTCTTGGGGTGTCTGGTGCAATTGCCCTAACTGGCTTTGATGGTTTCTTCTTCTCTGTAGGCTATGTAGTAGCGAATTTAGTACTGCTTTATGTCATTGCTGAGCCAATGCGAAACTTAGGACGTTATACATTGGCAGATATGTTAACGGCTCGATTCAATGAAAAACGAATTCGTGGCGTGGCAGCGTCTGGTACAATTATTATCGTTATTCTTTATATGATTGCACAGCTAGTCGGTGCTGGTGCATTAATTAAGCTATTATTTGGCATTGAGTATTGGATTGCCGTTTTAATTGTCGGTGTTATGATGACAACTTATGTATTGTTTGGTGGTATGACAGCGACTTCTTGGGTGCAAATCATTAAAGCAAGTCTATTATTATTCGGGACGGGTCTTTTAGCGGTATTAGTGCTAATGAAATTTGACTTCTCTCTTATGAAGATGTTCGACACAATTGCAGTAGATCATGGCGAAAAATTCCTTGTTCCTGGAATAAAGTACACAAGTACAATCGACTCTGTTTCGATGATGATGGCTTTAGTTTTAGGAACATCTGGTTTACCACATATTTTAATGCGTTTCTTTACAGTAAAGGATGCAAAGACAGCACGTGCCTCTATTTCTTGGACAACTTGGATTACAGCTATTTTCTTCTCATTAACAATTTTCTTAGGGTTCGGTGCATTAAACTTTGTAGGTTTAGATCAAATTCTTGCTGAAAGTAAGGCTGGTAATACAGCTGCTCCACTTCTTGCGCATTACTTAGGTGGAGATGTATTGATGGCATTTATCGGGGCAGTAGCATTTGCGACAATTTTAGCCGTTGTTTCTGGTTTAGTACTGACAGGGGCGTCTGCCATTTCTCATGATATTTATGGAGAAATCATTAAAGGCGGTAAATTAACAGAGAAGCAACAGGTAGTAGCAGCACGTACAGGCTCTATTTCGATTGCAATTGTCTCTATTATTCTTGCTCTGTTTGCACAAAGTTTAAATGTTTCATTCCTAGTATCATTCGCCTTTTGTATCGGTGCATCAGCAAACTTACCTGTGATCCTTTATACAATCTATTGGAAGAAATTTAATTCTACAGGTGCTGTAACTGCGATGGTAACGGGGCTAGTTTCATGTTTAATTTTAGGAGCAATGGGACCAAATGTGTGGAGCCCTGTTGAAGGTGCGGCTATCTTTGTTGGACAACCACTTGTGCCACTTGCTGTTCCTGCAATTATTACGATTCCATTAGGCTTTATTGCTGGATACTTAGGTACTGTCCTTTCATCTAACAAAGTGCCACAGGAAGAGGCAGAACGTATTTATAAAGAAATTCGTGTGAAAGCAAATACAGGTGTGTCTGTCTCTGATATTTCACATTAATATTTATACACCTCCTGCATAATGAATTCTAATTCAAAAAATGCAAAAAAATAGGCAAAAAATTCGATTTTTGGTCGAGTTTTTCGCCTTTTTTGTTATTCAATATCTACCAATTTATTTATCGAACAATATTATTTCACTTCCAAAAAACAGAAAAAATCCAATTTTCACTAGGTAAATAGTGTTTATTTTCGATTGAAAAAACAAGATTTTTTTGTAAATTTACCCTTCATTTTTTGTCAAGAATCTAGATTTCTCTTCACTTCATTTATTTATCTGAATTTTCTAAAACCCTTTCTATTCTTGAGTTTGCGCCATTTTTTCTCTTCTAGGAGTATTTTCCGAAAAATTTTTTTTACATAATTTTTCTGAAATGTATTGCAATTTTGTGAACTGTTTCATAAAATGAAAATGTGAATTCACTAAACTAGCAAAATCAAGTCTTGAGGTAGAAAAAATATACACAAAATGGGGAATGTTAATGGCGAACAATCAAGCAAAAAAAGGTATCGTGATTGACTATGATGCAATTGCAAACCAAGAATCATTTAAGTCTCTTGTACGAAGAAAGAACTCTTTTCTTTGGTCTATGACTGCCATATTTTTATCGGCATACATGTTGTTACCAATTCTGACATCGTACACGACAATTCTACACCAAAAGGCATTTGGGGAAATTACTTGGGTGTGGATCTATGCAGCAGGTCTTTTCATCATGACATGGGGGTTATGTCATTTATATGTAGCAAAGGCAAACAGCTTCGATAGAGAAGCAAAAGCGATAATCGCTGAATACGAGAACGGAGGTGGCCGCCGATGAGTAACGGAATGAGTTTTACAGCCATATTCTTCTTCGTAGCCATTGTTGGTTTAACATTAGTTATTACATGGTGGGCATCTAAACGTACATCTTCAGCAAGTGATTTCTACACTGCTGGTGGTGGCTTAACAGGCTGGCAAAATGGACTAGCTATCGCAGGTGACTACTTATCAGCTGCATCCTTCCTAGGTATCGCTGGTGCTGTAGCATTATTTGGATTTGACGGATTCTTCTTCTCTATTGGTTATTTAGTAGCTTACTTAGTGGTATTATATATCGTTGCTGAGCCATTACGTAACCTTGGGAAATTTACTCTAGCTGACATGATTACAGCGCGTTTTGATAACGCCAAAGTTCGTGGAACAGCTGCTTTAAGCACTATTACAATTGTTTTATTCTACATGATTGCACAACTAGTTGGTGCAGGAGCACTTATTCAATTACTTTTAGGAATCGACTATTGGATCGCTGTATTAATCGTAGGTTTCATGATGACAACTTACGTACTATTCGGTGGTATGACAGCAACATCTTGGGTACAAATTATTAAAGCTTGTCTTTTAATGTTAGGAACAGTTATTATTTCGTTCTTAGTATTAAAAGAGTTCGGCTTCAGTATCTCTACTATGTTTAAAGAAATGACAACGGTTACTGACAGTGGCGCTGCTTATTTAAACCCAGGTCTTAAATATACAAATGGACTTGATACAATCTCGATGTTAATTGCGTTAGTATTAGGTACTGCGGGTCTTCCACATATCTTAATGCGTTTCTTCACAGTAAAAGACGCGAAAACAGCTCGTTCATCTGTTATTTGGGCTACTTGGATCGTAGGTATCTTCTACATTCTAACAATTTTCTTAGGCTTCGGTGCAGCAGCATTCGTTGGGAAAGAAGATATTATCGCAGCAAACGCTGCTGGTAACATGGCTGCCCCACTTCTTGCAGAAGCACTTGGTGGCGACATTCTATTCTCATTCGTTTGTGCAGTAGCATTCGCAACAATTTTAGCGGTAGTAGCAGGTCTTGTACTTTCTGGTGCATCTGCCCTATCTCATGATATTTATGGACAAATTATCAAAAAGGGTAAAATTACAGAAAAAGAGCAAGTTCTTGCAGCTCGTATCGGTTCGATTACAATCGCTGTTATTTCTATCCTATTAGCACTTGGTGCACAAACATTAAACGTTGCATTCTTAGTATCTTTAGCATTCTGTATTGCAGGATCGGCTAACCTTCCAGTTATTATTTACACAATTTATTGGAAACGCTTTAATACAGCAGGTGCTGTTACTGCGATGTTAACAGGTTTAATCTCTGCGTTAGTATTAGTTGCTATGTCTCCAAACGTTTGGAATCCAGTTGAAGGTAAGGCAATTTTCGTTGGTGATCCTTTAATTATGTTAACGAACCCAGCCTTAATCTCTGTACCACTTGGTTTCCTTGGTGGTTTCATCGGCACATTACTTTCTAAAGAAACAGATGATGCGAAGTATCGTGAAGTTGACGTTAAAGCAAACACAGGTATTTCTGTACAGGACGTATCTCACTAATACACTCGACAGCCTCGTAAGTATCTTGCTTACGAGGTTTTACTTTTTCTTCCCTATTCGCTACTATAGAATTAAAAATGAATTGGAGGCGATGCTCATGTCACAATCTAAAGCTAAAAAGAAGCGGATGCACATTAAACGCACAGTTGGTAAAGATGTTGAAAAAAATCGACAATCTATCTCTTTTAGTACACATGAACGTCTAACGAAAACAAAAAACGAAAAATTAGAGCATGATTATACGAAATATAAAAAGCAGTATAAGGACGAATAACTCGTACCCTATACTGCTTTTTCTTATTAAAGCCGATAAAATGTTTTCGTGTTTTGCGTAATAATTTTGGCCACTTCCTGTGTTGATAGCCCTTTGATGGAGGCAATCACCTCAATCGTTGAGTGCATCATCCAGGGAGATGTACGCTTCTTCGTAAACGGTCCCTCAAACGGCCAAGGACCATCCGTTTCTACCATCATCAAATCAATCGGATAATCATAAATTAGCTGTTGAATTTCCTCTTCGTACAAGCAATCTGGCGTAATGGAAATAAAATAACCACACTCTATCATGCGCTTCACAATAGCTTCATCCCCTTTAAACCAATGAAAATGGGCTTCGTGAAGCTGATGCTTTTCCAGCAAATCACACACAATATGGGCGTCCTCATATACTGCGTGTAACACAATTGGCTTGTCCAGCTCCTTCGCCAATACAACAAAACGCTCTAATAGCGCCACATAGGGACGTTCATCAATCGCTTGCTCTTGTCTTAAATAATAAGGTAGACCCACCTCACCAATAGCAACCATGTCATCCTGATGCGAACGAATCCAATCGAATAAAGCTGCCTCATCATTTGGACTTAGTAAAGGCTGTTCAGGATGAAAGCCAAAAGCAGCCTTTACTTGCTGATAGCTGTTCGCTAAACGCAACGTTCTTTCACAAGAGGCAAGTTGCATACTAACCGCGATGACAGCTTTCACTTCTTCTAATAAGGAGGGAATTTCCTCATCGGTGTACTGATCCAAATGAATATGCGCATCAATCAACATACATATCACCCTTTTCCTCCTGTAAATACATAAATAATTGTTGCTTTAACGCTGTGAATGCTGCAGAATGTCGAATCTCCTCTTTCCGGGGTCTCTCAAATGGCACGATGATTTCCTTTTTAACGGTTGCTGGACGCTTGGTTAAAACAAGTATGCGATCGGCTAAAAAGAGAGCTTCCTCAATGCTATGTGTAACAAATAGAATGGATTTACGGTACTCTTCCCAGATGGATAAAAGCCATGCCTGCATTTCTAGTCGAGTAAACTCATCCAACGCAGAAAATGGTTCGTCTAAGCATAAAATCGGTTTATCACTGACCATTGCACGAATAAAGGACACACGCTGCTGCATGCCTCCAGACAGTTCGTTCGGGTAGGCATGGATAAAGGAGGCAAGACCAACTTTTTCCAACCATTCCTTAGCACGTTCAACATTCGGTTTATGGTGTAATTCTTCTACAAGCGTGACGTTTTCTACTATTGTACGCCAGGGTAATAGACATGGCTGCTGTGGCATATAGCCAATCGTTCCTTTTTTTCGCTGGATATCCTCTCCATTTAATAAAATGGCTCCTTGATCAATTGGCGAAACACCACCAATTAATTGAAAAAGTGTGCTCTTCCCACTGCCTGAAGGACCAACGATGGCCACAAACTCGCCATCCTTGACGTCAAACGATAGATGATTTAGAACTTGCAGTGTTTCGAAGGATTTAGCGATGTTTTGAATGCTGAGCATGATAGCCTCTCCCCTTCACCATGAATTTTTCAATCAAACGAATACCACTAAATAATAGTAAGCTCAAGAGAACAATCGCAAAAATTGCCACAAATACGCGATCAGTACGGAAGGAGGACTGGGCTAGGGTCATGTAAACGCCAATACCCTTTTTTGCACCAAGCCACTCCGCAATGACAGCCCCCATCACACTATATGTAGCCGCAATTTTAACGCCTGAAAAAATAGCAGGATAGGCATGAGGCCATTCTAGCTTCCAAAAGGTTTGTGCCTTTGTAGCACCAACCATGGCAAAATAATGCTTTAACTCAGGTGCTGTTTGCCTGAATCCATCCATTGCCGCAATGACAATCGGGAAAAAGCACACAAGACAGATAATGATAAGCTTCGGTAATAAGCCGAAGCCAAACCAAATAATAAGCAGTGGTGCCAAGACAAGAATAGGAACATTTTGCGACATAATAAGAATTGGATAAAACAGCTCTCGAATAAATGTAAACCGATGCAACACTACTGCCACCGTTAGCCCACAAGCAATGCCAATGGCCAAACCTAGTAGGGCTAATTGCACCGTAGCGAATGCATGTGGTAGAAAGGTATGATATGACTGGAGGGCCTCCGACAAAATACTACTTGGCGCGGGTAATAACCAATGTGGAACTTCAGCCATACGCACGATTAGTTCCCATATGAATAAGAGGAAGGCGATAAAAATTATCGTCCTTCCCTTCTGTAATGCACGTTTCATTACTGATATTTCTCCGTTAATGTATCCATCGTAATACCCGTTGGCTGATATAAAATTTTGACTTGTGTAATGACATTAATGGCACCAAGCTCAATCATCTTGTCATTCATTTTTTCAATGATTTGAAGCAATGTTGACAGCTCACCCTCCATCGTTGTTTCCAATGGATGTACCTCATATTTCACCCCAGAAGCATCGATAACCGCAATTGCTGCATCGACATATGGTATAACATCTTCATATTTCTCTGTCTTCGGAATGATTTGTACACTGATTAATGAATTTGCCATCTTATTTGGCCTCCTTTTTAGGTAAGAAATCATTAGTAAAGGCTTTTTTCGCATCAAATTCGCCCTCTAGTACTTGATTGCTAGACATCCATTTCGCATAATTTTCCCACACAGAAAGCTTTTGCTCTCCCCATTGCTTGGCATCGTCCTGGTATTTATCGGCCAGCCACTCCTGACTTTTATGCACTAACGCTTTATCTAAATCAGGAGCTGCTTCGATTAAAATATCAGCCGCTTCACTTGGGTTTTCAATTGCGTATTCATAGCCCTTCGATGCAGCTGCCACAAAGGCTTTCACAACATCAGGATTGTCCTGTATCATTTTTTCATTTGTAGCTAAAACTGGCGTATAATAATCCAATTGATCACTATAATCTGTAAGATATAGCATATTGATCTTTTCCCCACGCAGCTCAGCTTCAATACCAGTCCATGCATAATAAATCCAAGCAAAATCAATATCTTTTTCCATCATTGTGAAGAAATCTAAATCGCCTGCATTGACGATATCTAGCTTGTTAATATCTGCATTTTCCGTCTGCATTAGTGATTGTAAAACGGCTTGCTCTAATGGCGCACCCCAACCACCATAGGTTTTTCCTTCAAAATCCTTTGGCGATTTAATGCCCTTTGAAGCAATAGAGGCAAAGCCAGATGTATTATGCTGTATAATAGCTGCGATTGAGACCAGCGGCACATCCTGTACTCGTGCCTGTGTTATGCCTTCCTGATAGCTCACGCCAAAATCCGCCTTTCCAGAAGCAACAAGCTGATCTGCACCCGCCTCACCAGGCATGATAATATCAACATCTAAGCCCTGTTCCTCAAAATAACCGAGTTTTTTGGCAACATATAGTCCTGTATGATTTGTATTCGGCGTCCAATCCAGTACCACAGACACCTTTTTCAGCTTGTCAGCAGCCTGCTTGTCACCCTTGTCACTGCAGCCTACTAATGTCAATAGTGCTGCGAATAGAATAAATAACCATTTTTTCATGCGAAAGCCTCCCAGTTTGTAATATGAAAGTGTTCATGAATGAATGTTGTCACCAGAAGAAAGCGTATACAATGTTGGCAAGCTGTTGCTTGAAAACATAAAAAAACGCCTAGGATTCCTCCCAGACGTATTGCAATCAATCTTCAAAACTTTGCTTTTTTGAATAGATGTTCCCTACGCTGGTACGAGCCAAATCAGGTTCAAAGGGTCAGCGTCTATCGGACACAATCTCAGCTAGCAATTACTAGCCCCCCTACATTCTTTCGCTATGAACTTTTCGATGATTATTATACCCATAGTTTCACTTAAATGACAAGGTGCTATTTTTTGAATAAGCTTAAAGCCCAGCACTCCTTAGAGACTGGGCATGCATTTAGCTTGGTTTCTGTTCTTTTTTGGCTGTTAAAACATGAGAAATTGCTCCATCTGTTGCAATATCCACTTTAAATGAACCATTGGAATGGCGATCCGCACGAGATAATGCCTGTACGTCAATCACCTCTTGAACACCTTTTTCAGTTTCAATCACAACCTGCTCCTCGTCTGTTGCTTGAACAACTGCCACAATTCGGTGAGGGTTTGCTTTTAACTCTGTTAATACTTTTAGTCCACGTTTTGCACGACTTGCTACTTCAACTTCAGCGACATTCATTTTCTTCACGGCCCCACGCTGTGTCACAATGACTACATATTGGGTTACATCAGGCTGTAACACATTGACTCCAACTAAGGCTTCTCCATCTTTTAGTGTGATCCCTTTCACACCGCCTGTTTTCACACCTGTAACTGGTAATTCCTCCATCGGGAAACGAATCGCATAGGCTGTATCCGTTGTGAGCATTAGCTCCACGTCATCTGTTACAAACGATGCATAGATCATCGCATCACCAGCCTTGACGTTCATCGTTTTAATTGGCTTTGAATAACGTGTTACCGCATAGTCTGCGAGTGGTGAGCGCTTAATTTGGCCATCTTTTGTGGCTGTGAAGACATACGTATTTGGCTGTTCAAATGTTTCGAAGCCATAAACCGCAATAATGGATTCATCTTCCCCTGTTGGCACAATACTTGAAATATGCTGGCCGAGATCCTTCCAGCGTATATCAGGCAGCTCATGAACAGGCTGATAAATATAATTGCCTCGATTTGTGAACAGCAATAGATGGTGCTGTGTATTTAAGTTTGCTTCATACAATAAATAATCTGAATCCTTCATGGCAAAATCTTGCCCATTTGAAGCGGCATGAGAACGTGTGGATGTACGTTTAATATAACCATCCTTCGTTACTGTTACGACAACCTCTTCACTTGGCACAAGGACATCCAATGTAATTTTAATTTCTTCAATTTCTTGCTCAATCTTCGAGCGGCGAGGTTCTGTAAAGCGTTTCTTAATATCTAGCAACTCTTGTTTAATAACACGCACAAGCTTAGCCTCACTTTGCAGAATCCCCTCTAGCTTCGCAATTAACTTATTTAACTCGTCCTGTTCCTGACGTAGCTCTGTAATATCCGTATTCGTTAAACGGTATAATTGCAGGCTTACAATGGCCTCTGCCTGTACCTCTGTAAAATCAAACTTCGCTTGTAAATTAAGCTTCGCATCCTTCTTATCATTAGAAGAACGGATCGTCGCAATAACTTCATCTAAAATGGAAAGAGCTTTAATTAATCCATCTACAATATGAGAACGATCCTTTGCCTTTTGTAAATCATAAATGGAACGGTTTGTTACCACTTCTTTTTGATGGGCGATATACGCATCTAGCAATAATGGCAATGTCATCATTGTTGGACGACGATTATGGATAGCAATCATATTAAAATTATAAGCTACCTGTAAATCCGTTGTTTTAAACAAGTACTGTAAAATTCCTTGCCCAGGTACATCTTTTTTCAGCTCAATCACGACACGCAAGCCTGTACGGTCTGATTCATCTCGAATTTCCGCAATGCCTTCTAGTCTTTTATCTACACGTTGCTCATCAATTTTTTTCACAAGATTCGCTTTATTTACATCATATGGTAACTCAGTGATAACAATTTGCTCTTTACCACCCTTAATTGGTTCGACAACTGCTTGTGCACGAACAATAATTTTACCTCGACCTGTTTCATACGCCTTTTTGATACCATCTACACCTTGAATGATTCCACCAGTTGGGAAATCTGGCCCTTTAATCACCGTCATCAATTCATCTACAGTAGCATTAGGCTTTTCTAAGCGCATTAACACGGCATCCAGTACTTCATCCAAGGCATGTGGTGGAATATCTGTCGCATACCCAGCGGAAATCCCTGTAGAGCCATTGACTAAAAGGTTTGGAAAACGTGCTGGTAAAACGGTTGGTTCCATATCCTGGTCATCAAAGTTTGGCACAAACTCGACCGTTTTCTTGCCAATATCTCGTAGCATTTCAGCAGCTATAGCAGATAGTCTCGCCTCTGTATAACGCATCGCCGCTGGAGGATCGCCATCGACCGAGCCATTGTTCCCGTGCATCTCAATGAGCATATGACGTGCCTTCCAGTCCTGACTCATCCGTACCATCGCTTCATAAACAGAGCTATCACCGTGCGGATGATAGTTACCAATTACGTTACCCACTGTTTTTGCGGATTTACGGAACGGCTTATCATGTGTGTTGCCTTCCGTATACATCGCATATAAAATACGGCGCTGTACTGGTTTAAGACCGTCACGTGCATCAGGCAACGCGCGGTCTTGAATAATATATTTACTATAGCGACCAAAACGGTCACCCATCACTTCTTCTAACGGTAAATCTTGAAACTTTTCTGTACTACTCATGCTTGGCCCTCCTCTTGTTGGATGAATTCATTCTCTAAAATGTTAGAATCATCCTCCATACCGAAGTCCACATTGGCTTCGATCCATTTACGACGTGGTTCTACCTTATCACCCATTAACGTCGTGACACGTCTCTCCGCACGTGCACCATCCTCAATTGTGACACGAATCAATGTCCGTGTTTCAGGGTTCATCGTTGTGTCCCATAGTTGGTCTGCATTCATCTCACCAAGACCTTTATAGCGCTGTAATATGTAACCCTTTCCAACCTTTTTGATGGCCTTTTGTAAATCGCTTTCTGTCCAAGCATATTCAATGACTTCTTTTTTCCCTGTACCTCTTGAGACTTTATAAAGCGGCGGTAGTGCGATATAGACTTTCCCAGACTCAATGAGCGGACGCATATAACGATAGAAGAATGTTAATAGCAAGACCTGAATATGTGCCCCATCTGTATCCGCATCGGTCATGATGACTACTTTATTGTAGGCAGAATCCTCCACCGCAAAATCCGTGCCAACACCAGCACCAATCGCATGGATAATCGTTGATATTTCTTCGTTTTTCATAATGTCCTGTAGCTTGGCCTTTTCTGTGTTGATTACTTTCCCGCGCAATGGCAGAATCGCTTGGAATGTACGGTCACGACCTTGTTTAGCAGAGCCACCAGCAGAATCACCCTCGACTAAATACAGCTCATTTTTTGCCGCATTACGTGACTGAGCTGGCGTTAATTTTCCAGATAGAATCGTACTACCCTTTTTGTTTTTCTTGCCATTTCGTGCATCCTCACGTGCTTTACGAGCTGCTTCACGTACTTGCTGCGCTCGAATCGCTTTACGAACAAGAGAAGCTGATAATTCTGCATTTTCCTCTAGCACATACAAAATTTGCTCAGACACTACACTATCTACTGCAGAACGAGCCTCACTTGTCCCAAGCTTGCCCTTTGTTTGTCCTTCAAATTGTAGTAAGTGCTCTGGAATACGAACAGATACAATGGCCGCTAAGCCTTCACGAATATCTGTCCCCTCAAGGTTTTTATCCTTGTCCTTTAACAAGCCAATTTTTCTTGCATATTCATTAAAGACACGCGTCAATGCTGCCTTTGCACCCGTTTCATGTGTACCACCATCTCGTGTACGAACATTATTAACAAATGATAAAATCGTTTCCGAATAACCATCGTTATACTGGAAAGCAAACTCTACTTCGATGTCATCCTGTACGCCTTCTACATATTTTACTGGATGAAGGACATCTTTTTCCTCATTCAAATACGCAACGAAAGCCTCAATGCCATTCTCATAAAAGAACACATCGCTCTTGCCTTCCTCGCGCTCATCAATTAATTCAATTTTTAAGCCCTTTAATAAAAAGGCTGATTCACGTAATCGTTCCGCTAACGTATCATAATTGAATTTTGTGACAGAGAAGATCGTTTCATCTGGTAGAAAATGAACAAGCGTTCCTGTCTGCTTCGTTTGCCCAATATTTTCAAGTGTTGTGACAGGATGTCCACCATGCTCAAAGCGTTGTCGATACTTTTTGCCATCACGATGGATTGTCACCTCTAAAAATGTTGAGAGCGCATTCACAACGGAAGAACCAACACCATGTAAACCACCACTTGTTTTATAGCCACCTTGACCAAATTTACCGCCAGCGTGTAGCACAGTAAAAATAATTTCTGGTGTCGGTTTACCCATTTTATGCATACCGGTTGGCATCCCACGGCCAAAGTCGCGTACACTCATACTTTGATCTTTATGAATTGTGACAATAATATGAGATCCAAAGCCAGCCAGTGCTTCATCCACCGCATTATCTACGATTTCATACACAAGGTGATGAAGTCCACGGCCATCCGTCGAACCGATATACATGCCAGGTCGTTTGCGTACCGCTTCTAATCCTTCTAATACTTGTATAGCGTCATCATTATAGACGCTAGGTGACTGTTTATTCGTCAAAAAAATTCCCCTCCAAAAAACAAACACATGTTCTATTTATGTTCTCATCCTAATAATAATAGCATTTCCTGTCAATAGTTAGCGACAGGTCCAATAAAATTTTAAAATTTGCTCACAGTTTTGATCATATTTATTAATAGTAAACATCTTCAACAGTTGCTTAAAATTGGTATTTAAGCAAGGCAGACTGCTTCTAGCTTCCAACATCATTTGACGCCTTGAAGCCTACATAGTTGCAAAATAAATTTGTGTTGCTTGCAAATAGTAGCACACACTACCTCGTGCCTTGCGATTAAACTGGTTAAAGTTAGACTTCTATTCTACCAAAGGAATGAGCGATTGACAAAATTGCCATTTTGCCTATATTTTTAAAAAGGTTTTATCGCTTCCTACAAATTTATGTCTAAAAGCCTAGTCCTCGCTAATAGATTCTCTTTTGTATTGAATTCAAGACTTCGAATGAAATCTCCTTCATAACATTGTAGATTAGCAAGAAAAAGTGTAAAATACTTGATACAAACTATTAGTACCAAGTGATGGACTATGAATGAAAGGAGTCCAGCTATGATCAATGGACTTATTATTTTATGTGCTTATCTAATCGGCTCTATACCTTCTGGATTATGGATAGGCAAAATTTTTTATAACACCGATATTCGTGAACACGGAAGCGGTAATCTTGGTGCGACCAATACTTTTCGAACGTTAGGGAAAAAGGCAGGTATTGTTGTTACGGTGATGGATGTCTTAAAAGGGACTGCCGCTGTCTTACTCGTGACACTTCCCGTTTTCTCTGATACTACACTCCATTCTTTATTACTGGGGCTTGTCGCCGTAATCGGTCATATGTTCCCGATCTTCGCCAACTTCCGTGGTGGGAAAGCTGTGGCAACATCAGCGGGTGTATTATTAGGCTATTCTTGGCCACTCTTTGTCCTACTATTTATTACCTTTATTGTGACATTAAAAATCACAAAAATCGTCAGCTTAACATCGATGATAGCCGCTTTAGTAGCGCTTATCTATGCAATCGTTTATTATTTTATTACAGGTGACTTTGCATTAGGCATCTTGGTAGCCTTTTTATTTACCTTTATTATTTATCGTCACCGTGCCAATATTGCACGTATTAAAAACGGCACCGAACCAAAGGTAAAATGGCTGTAGGAAGAGAGGAGCATTTGAAATGAATATTGCATTGACAGATGAAGCCCTACAATGGTTCAAACAGGAAATGGAAGTTGAACCGGGTGATACAATTCGTTTTTATGCACGTTATGGAGGCTCTAGTCCGTTTCATGAAGGCTTTTCGCTGGGAATGACACGTGAGGAACCCATTGCCATTGGTGTGCAGACAGAAATTGATGGTGTCATCTATTACATTGATGAGAAAGATCTTTGGTTCTTTAACGATCACAATTTACATGTTGATGTTGATACAAGTAAAGATGAATTACAATACGACTATCGTACATAAAGCAGTCTGTCCTTTCAAGTATTGAAAGGACAGACTGTTTTTTATTTATTCCAAAACAAAAGGGATGTAATTTTGCCACAAATAGCTAGATTTTTCATTACCTTTTCGTTTATCTCTCCAATAAATTGTCCACTCTATAGGTAATGAACGACCATTTGAGGAGGAAAACACACATGTCCATGTATAACAATGCCGAGACCTCCCCATCCCAGAACGATTTATTGTATACTTCCCTATCTAAAAATATCAAAATCATTCAACAGTCACTAGGGCATAGTAATGATATTATTATACGTGAAATTAGGATTGGAGAAGCTGAACCACATAGTCTTGCCATTATTTCCATTGATGGCTTATCGGATAAAACGACTATTTCTGATTCTGTTATCGATAAACTGATGGCAAATATTGAAGAAGAACAAGATATTGAAATAACGACAATTAACCAATATGTTCGGAATTCCTATTTAACGGTAGGCGATGTGACGAATATTGAGCATTTCACAACACTCTACAGTGCCATTCTCAATGGTGAAACGGTTATTTTATTGGATGGCTTCGCTGAGGGGATTGTGACAAGTACAAGAAGTGCCAAGGATCGAGCTGTCACAGAGCCATCGACTGAATCCGTTATTCGCGGACCGAGGGAATCCTTTACCGAAACAATAAGGACCAATACTGCGCTTATCCGTCGCAAAATAAAAAGTCCGAATCTCTGGATAAAGTCACGTGTTATCGGGGATGTGACGCAAACGGACGTAGCAGTAATGTATATAAACGGTATAGCGAGTGACAAAATTGTAGCTGAAGTATTGGCTCGATTAGATCGTATTAATATCGATGGCATACTGGAAAGCGGCTATATTGAGGATTTTATTCAGGACTCAAAAAACTCGATGTTTCCAACCGTCTACAACTCTGAACGTCCTGATGTTATCGCTGGTGAATTATTAGATGGCAAAGTGGCGATTCTCGTTGACGGCACACCTTTTGTCTTAGTCGTACCAGCGCTATTTACATCCTTTTTACAATCAGCAGAAGATTATTATCAGCATTGGATGATTAGCTCGCTTATACGTATCCTGCGTTTCTTTGGTATCAGTCTAGCGTTAGTAGCACCATCCTTGTATGTGGCGATTACTACCTTTCACCAAGAAATGCTTCCAACACCCATGTTAATTAGTATTGCATCGCAAAGAGAAGGTGTACCCTTCCCTGCTGTTGTTGAGGCCCTCATTATGGAAATAGCCTTTGAGGTACTAAGGGAAGCTGGATTACGGATGCCAAGAACAATCGGGCCTGCGGTGTCCATTGTAGGAACTTTAGTTATTGGGCAAGCTGCTGTTGATGCGGGCGTTGTCTCCGCTGTAATGGTAATTATTGTGGCCCTAACGGCGATTTGTAGCTTCCTATTCCCTGCCTATGGCTTATCGAATACGATTCGTGTGCTACGTTTCCCATTAATGATTTTGGCTGCAATGTTTGGTTTATTCGGTGTAATGTTTGGCATTATGGTGATTATTCTCCATTTATGTAGCATTCGTTCATTTGGTGTACCATATTTAAGTCCATTTGCACCTTTGGTATTACAGGATCAGAAGGATGCCTTTGTGCTGTTCCCGCGTAGAAAATTACTTACACGACCTCGTTTAGTCAATCAAAAAAATATTGTTAGAGGACATAACTATATCAATGTAAAAAACAGAAAATAACAACTGGATAAATGAGGAATGGAATATGGCAAAATTAAACTGGATTTGCTTACTATGTATCCTCACAATACTGTTAAGTGGCTGCTGGAGTAAGCGTGAATTAAATGAATTGGCCATTGTCGTAGCATTGGGCATTGACAAAATAGATGAGGACTATGAAATTACAGTTCAAATTGTCGATCCTGGTGAAATTTCAATGCGCCAAGCTTCCACTCAACGCTCTCCTGTCGTTAGCTATCATTCGAGAGGCGAGACTATCTTTGAGGCCATTCGCAAAATGACGACCATCGCTGCTCGAAAACCCTATTTTGCCCACCTCCAAGTGGTTGTGCTTGGGGAGGACCTTGCCGAAGAAGGAATTAGTGATGCACTTGATTTAATTGTAAGGGACCATGAATTTCGTAAGGATTTCGACGTTATCATGTCTCACGAAGCAACCGCGAAAGAAGTGTTAAATGTACTTACACCCATCGAAAAGGTTCCTGCTAATAAATTGTTAAATTCTCTCGATGTCTCTGAAAAAGCTTGGGGCTCCACAATAGCTGTTAATATTGATGAATTAGTCAATACGCTAAGCAATAAGCAGAAAGGGGCGTTAATTTCTGCTATTGAAATTCATGGCGATAAGAAATTAGGGGTAGATCAAACAAATGTACAACGTGTTAAAACACCTGTGCTGTTACAATATGCGGGATTAGCAGTCTTTAAAGGTGATAAATATATGGGGCTATTGACAGAGAGCGAAAGCAAAAGTATTAGTTTTCTTAATGACAAAATTCAAAGTACGATTGAAATCATCGCCTGTCCTAATAAAGGGACCTTATCTACTGAAATCACTCAATCCACTACAAAAGTGAAAGGGTCCTTTAAAAACGGGAAACCCAAAATTGATGTTCATATTAATGTAGAGCAGAATGTTGGAGAGGTCGAATGTGATATCGATCTTACCAAAAATAAATCGATTGATTATGTTAATAAAAAAACAGCCCAAGGTATCGATGAACGCGTTGAAAAAACATTAGAGAAAATCCAACAGCAATATGAAGTCGATGTCTTTGGTTTTGGTGATGCCCTACATCGTGCAAATCCAAAGCAATGGAAAAAAATCAAGGATGAGTGGACTTCCATTTTTCCAGATTTAGCAGTGGCTGTTCACGTGAAGGTAACAACACAAGGTTTGGGCACGTTGCAAAATTCATTATTAAGCAAGCCAAAGGAGGAGTAATGGAATGGTGCTAGCCGTAGCTTTCCTGATTATCGCAATCATTGTTGCACTTATTTTTATTCCAAAGTTAAAAAAGCAACAGGATAGAAGAGCCGTTGTCGTATTCACCATTTTACTACTCATTGGAACTGCTTTAAATATGGGCATTGCCCTGAAAGTCCATATACCGAGCCCTTTAGATTTGATCACCTTTATCTTTACACCTATTAGAGATTACATTGTTTCATTTACAAAATAGATGAATGGAATTTGAAACGGAGGGTAGCTAGATGGAAAAAGAGATCATTAGTTCTAGACAGTTTACAATCGTTACCTTCCTCTATTCTATCGGTACAGCGATTTTAATTATCCCTTCGAGTATTACTGGTGCTGCTAAGCAAGATGCCTGGATTGCGGCAAGCATTGGTGTTCTGCTTAGTTTATTGCTTGTAAAATTATTTTTAACACTTGCCAATCAAACACCGTCCCTAAATTTTATCGAGGCCAACGAAAAAATTCTCGGGCGTTTTTTTGGGAAAATCACAGCGATTTGTTTCCTGATTATGACCTTTCTTTCTGCTGGAGAATTACTCTATTTTATCGGTATTTTCATGAAAACGGAAGTTATGCCAGAGACACCGACATTAGCATTTGCCCTACTGTTCAGTAACATTATTATGTATGCCGCTTATTTAGGGATTGAGACCTTTGCCCGTTCGGCAGAAATTCTTTTTCCAATGTTTATTTTTATATTTATTTTTTTCATCATTAGTATTAGCCCTCAAATTACATTTGAGAATATTCAGCCACTGCTAGAAGCAACGAAAACATCTATGCTTTATAGTATTACACGCTTTATGAGTATCTTTTCCTTTCCTTTACTTGTGCTATTGATGCTATATCCTGCTAGCGTCAATGTACAACAAGCTTCGCAGAAAGGGCTATATATCGGGACCATCCTTGGCGGAGTCGTCTTAATTACGTTGATTGTCCTATCAATTCTTGTACTAGGGCCTGAAAATACTGCGGCTAGAACATTTCCTAGCTATGCCTTAGCGCAAAGAATATCTATAGGGAACTTTTTGCAGCGTATTGAAATTATCATGGCATTTATGTGGATATCTTCCATTTATATTCGTACATTTATGTACTTCTATACGACCGTTGTGGGCCTTGCACAAATTTTGAAAATCAAGGATCATCGTCCACTTATTTTACCGATGGGTATCATTGTCATTGGACTTTCCCAAATAGTACATCCAGATATTGTGCATTCCACTAATTATAATAATGAAATTTGGCCAATCTTTTCCTTTATTTTCACCATTTTATTACCTATACTTTTGCTGATTGTAGCAGTCATTCGAAACCGCAAGTCCAAGGCTCAAAATAATGAAACACCTCAGCAGGAAACAAAAAATGACAATCAAAAAGTCTAATTTCTTCTACGCTAGAAAAGAAATTAGACTTTTTATTAATTAAATATGATATTCGATTTCATCTACAAAATCCCATTCATATGGTGTTTCTTGGTAAACATAGTAGTTCAACCAGTTAGAGAATAATAAATGGGTATGGGCACGCCATGTATTCATCGGCACTTGTGTTGGATCGTCATTCGGGAAGTAGTTTACAGGAACGGCGATATCTATGCCCTTCGCCACATCGCGACTGTATTCATCGGCTAGTGTTGTCGCATCATACTCTAGATGCCCCGTAATCATAATATTTTTATTATCTTTTGATTGTACAATAAATACCCCTGCATCCTCTGAGTAAGATAATAGTCGTAGATCGGGATGATTGCGAACCTCGTCAATCGAAACAGATGTATAGCGAGAGTGCGGCGCAGTAAATAAATCACTAAAGCCTCGTACCAAATCCACTGTTAAATCTGTAATCACATGGGAGTAGACGCCTGAGCATTTAGCAGAAAGCTCGACCTTCCCAATGCCATAATGGTGATACAATGCAGCCTGTGCCCCCCAACAAATATGTAGCACGGATGTCACATTCTTTTTAGACCAATCCATAATTTCTGAAATTTCCTGCCAATAGTTAACCTCTTCAAAAGCCATTTTCTCTACTGGCGCACCAGTAATTATCATACCATCATAGCGTCGATGACGAATCTGGTTAAACGTTGTGTAAAATAGCTGCAAATGGGATTTACTCACATTTTTCGACTCATGTGTGGCCGTATTTAAAAAGGTAATATTCACCTGTAATGGTGTATTTCCTAATAAACGTAGTAATTGGAGCTCTGTTTTTTCTTTTTCAGGCATTAAATTTAAAATTAATATATTTAATGGACGGATTTGCTGTGTTTTCGCACGATCCTCTTCCATGACGAAGATTTTTTCCTCACGTAAATGTTCTCCAGCTGGTAAATTTTTCGGAATATTAATTGGCATCTTGCTTTCCCCTCTCTATAATCACTCTCTTTTAGCAAACCTTGCTTGCGTAGAATGCAACGAAATTAAAAAATCCTCCTCATTCCATACGAGATAGAATGAGAAGGATTTTTTCACGTCCACTCTTATCTCTCAAAGGAAAAAATCCTTTGCTGGAATTAGCACCTTTCTAACAATTGTTAGAGGTTGCTGAAGCGTCATCGGGCCAAATCCCTCAGCTTCTCTTGATAAGATTATTTAATTATCTTGAATTGTAACACGAACTAGTTAGAATATCAATAATTCATAGAATATTTTGTGATTCATGTGCATGTTCCTTGCTCATTTGATGTACACTAAGCTTGCTATATGTGGTGTTTCTACATTTAAAATTTATGGTAAACATGCCGTAATTATGAAATATTGTATGAATCTAACTAGTTTTAGTATGGGAGTATTACATTTGCCTATTTGTTTATTCCACTTCTTATAAAATCTATGTAATCTTCATTATAACTCATACTTCTGAAAAAAAGAAGTGTATATAAATAAATTAAGTTAAAATTTTTAATTTAAGTAAAAAAAGGATATTTATTTCATGAAAGAAAAAAAGACTACAGCAAAATACTGTAGTCATTTCATTTCTATTCCACAAAAAGGAAAGAAGTTGAAACAGTGAAAATTAAGCACATTATCCATTTAATAGTAACGCCTATAAATATCAAAATCAATCAATTTTATTAAATAAACAACCTAATCATTTTAGTGTAGATTGTTTGTGTAATATCACTGTAAACTTCCTATACCAAAGATTAATTTCTTTGATAATTTGCTCATACTTCGGTGTTCCTGATTTTAATTCAGATATTTTTGTCTCATAAAACGGAACTTCAATAATAGGATTTGAAATATTATTTACCACAATTTCAAGTTTTATATCCTTAATAGTTTCTTTAGACTTTGTTTGTCCACTCAATCCACCTATTAATGCACCAACACCACCCGCTAATACGCCACCAACTAATGCACCGCCTACCTGTGATACCCTAGACGTTGACGTTACTGTATTAGAGTTAGAAATAACTTTTACCTCTATAATTTCTTGAAATTTTATTTTTTGTACATCAGGTTGCCTGTACTCTTTCGATAATTTAGGTATTTTCACAATGATTACTTCTTCTGTAATTTCATTAATTGAAAGTACCATCCTATCAACTAATAAATCACGACTTGACCAGTAAGCATCATCTTTTATACCAACTTCATCAAGCGTCATTCTTATATTATTTTCTATCTCTTTAACTTCATTTTTCCCCTTAGAAAATATTGTGATATACCATATAATAAATAAAATTATTAAAATTACCAATAATATTAATGGCCACATTTAATCTAACACCCCATATTATCTATTTTAGTTACATATTACTAATAAAAGAGGTATAAGGGAACAACTATTTTTATGGGCGTGTGAAATATGATAAGGTAGCAAGCGAAATAAACAATTTGGGGTATCGTGCATTTGTCAACGTTTTTCTAATCGGATATTGATAATTCCCTTTTTACTGTAATCTACGTCAATAATACGATAGGTTGTATCATAAATTTTTACATCGCCATATGTATTTTCATTCAATTTAAAATTTTTACGGCTTGCGTCACTGTCCCTAACTGTAATCTGATAAATAGGTTTAGTTAGATTAATGCTATCATTGGTTGTATACGTCATGTCTTTATATCGTAAAATACATGGTATCTCCCCAACTTTTACTTGTTGTTCTTCATATACAGGTCTACCTAAAGAATCTTTGCCTATTAAAACTTTTTCTGTTTTCCATTCTACAATTGAATAGTTGCAATACTCTAAGGTTGCCTTGTATTTACCACCACGCATTGTTAAAACGTCTGACGTAACCATATACACGTTATTAGGATTATTGATAGTTGTATAGTCCCCGCAATTAAAAACGTCTAATGAATGAATATGAAACGTAGAGTTAGGTGAAAATGTAGCGTTACTAATTACTGCATTGATCGTAAATGGATTTTTCTCAAAAATATTAAATTGGTATGGTGATTGGATAGCTTTTATCGTATCTTTAATTAATTTATCATCAAATAATTTCATTTAATCACCTCTCAATTGTATAAAAGGAATGTACTACTATTAGTATTATTTACTTTAATCTGTCTAATCTTATTGTCTAGTTGGTCTATACGTTTCATTATGTTGTCACTGAACTCACTGACCGTCATATCATCAAGTTTAATAGCCTTCATCATTGTAGGGTTGTTAGCCAGTCCTTCTAACACTGATAGAGCAGTAGCATAGATACCTTTCAAGTTAGACGTATCATCTGTATTATATTGTGCAGTCGCTTGTAGTCCGTTTTCTGCAAGGTATACGGTAAGTTGTGTATCATCTAATTCAATACCATTTATGTCCATCTTTAATCGCTGTAAGTTTGTAATATTCATGCTCTCATCCTTTCATTATTCAACATTTTATACACTGTTTTATACTGCATAAATAATCAATTTGTACGACTCATATATAAACACCCCACAAACGTTGATATATCAATAACTGCCCATAACCTATCTTATGTAAACTAAAACTAATTTTCACACCACAAACCCTTGATACCACTGCATTCACACTACTTCTCCATAGTTATATTTAACGGTGATGTAGTCGTTACCTCTATTGTATATTGATGAATAAATATAAACGTTTACTTACTATTTCTTTCAATATTAGTTACTCGATCATCTAATGAATTTAATCCTTGTTCTAATGAAACTAATGACTTCTCCACTTGTAATAATGATTTAGAAGTTTGTTCCTGTATCTTATTTGATTCGGATAGATGCTCCATTAACTTATTCTCACGTTCCTTAGATTCTGCTCTATATTCATCATGCAAAGTAGTTAATCTATCTTCTTGCTTATCGTTCTGTTCATACACTCTTTTAAGAATGAAGCCGACTAATACAATGCAGCACATAGCCCAAACTGCTGGGGACAATGCTACTTGTGATAACTGTTCTATTGTCATAATTATCTATCATCCTTCACTATTAATATAATTGGTAGTGTAGTGGGGGGGCGTACCATATATAACAGGGTGTGAGAAATGTAGCATATCAACTATAAAGCATATTCCCTTGACACTACTACATTTTAACTCAACTCGTACACACCTATTTCCCACTTTTCTACACTACGCTTCTATGTTATTCTGTGTTATTCATTTATAACTAAACTGTACCAACTGTATCATTACTATTATGTACATCATACTCTACACCTTTTAAACGACTCATCTCTCTCAATGTATCATTGACATATGGTGACTGTTCAATAATCGTCTCTAATGATATAGCATTCATATCGAATTGTGTTTTCATATTATCTAGGATTTCCTTATGGTTACTTGGAGTATTGTATACAAAATTAAACTCAAGCGAAATCATCTCATCATCTGTAATATGTATACCTTTATATTTCAATAAACGCTGTACCTTCTCCCATCTTTGATAGAAGCCTTCTCTTAAGTAAGTTTCGTTCACTCCTGCTTGTGTATCCGCTAAACTAAATAAAAGTTTGATACTTACCTCAGACAAATTCGAGATATCTGTTTTATTCATACTTACAGCAGGAGTTGACGATACATCAAGTAAGGTTTGCATTAGCGTCTTATATACTAAATCAAATGACTTACTATCTAATGATCCATTTACAAGTTTGAAATCACTACCATCATCCAATGTTAATCCTGTACCTACAATCTCAGACGGAATAGGTGTATTAGTTAATTGTTGACCTGTTACGACTGGAATTGGATTAATAAACTTATACATACTATCAATATACTTACTAAGCACATCCTCCATATTATCTAAAATATTTTGATAGTCATCTAATTCTGATTTACCAATCCTATCACTTAACTCATGCAAAGTTTTATAATGTATAGGTAGACCACTCAAACTTGGACTTTCCCCAACCTTAGTAATCTTTCCACCTTCATTAGACCATTCCTGCACACTAACATCATTATATAAATTATAATAAGTGATTCCATCAAAGGTATAATGCTCTATAAATGCTATCATTTCATTGTAATTGTTATACACTGGAATACCATTATCAGCAGCAATTAATTTTGATTGGATACGACCATTACCATCAATATATAAGTACTCTGATACTTCACCAAATTTAAGGAGATTTAAAAGAATTTGTACATTTACATCATCAAATCTACCTAGTTTATTTACCTTATTAAACTCTTTAACCATTGTTTCATCACCTATCAAATTGACAGGATTTTTAAGTAAATATTGTGCCTTAAAGTTTAAAATGGTCTTAGCCAACTGAATTACAATACGTCTTGGCTCTACATTCTCACCGTTATATTTATAATTTGGACGTTTTAATATTTCATGCTTTCCATCCAAATAATCTCGAATACCTGATACATTCAGTATACGGCTCTGATTTTCATATGTAGTCGTTTCATCAACAAACCATGTACTCTTCCCTTTATATTTTGCATTTACATATTGCTCAAGATTCATTTATATCCTTCCTTTCCTATATCTACACATACCATTTACTTGCTTTCATACCTTGAATAGATAATGCTGCAGCAATAACTAAATCATCGTGATTCTTTTCAGTATTTCCTCGCTTATTACCTAACTTCCCATTATTCTCAACAAACATCTGCATCTGTTGTAAAAGTTGCTTACATTCAATATTGATTAAGCCCTTCTCAAATTGCTCTTTAAAGTCAGAAATGAAAATTGCTTTATTTGATTGAGTAGTAGTCCAACCTAGTTGAAGTTTCTTCTTACCTCTCTCATCAAACATTTTTTGCTTATACATATTTTCATATCCACATTCTTTGCGTAGACGTTCAATTACAGGTAAGCCATAACTATTTCTCTCGACAACTAAAAAAGCGTAGTTATACCAACGTCCTAAAACGTCAATCAACTCCGCAAATTCATATACACTTATTTTATTTGATTGAAAGGTTAATACTTGTTGTCCATCATCGTCAAAGCCAATAACTGTAGATGAGTCATTATTTCCACCTGATCCACTGGCTGTATCTACTCCAAAGTAATATTTTTTGCCTACTTTAGGGTAATCGAACAATACAATTCCCTTACTTGCCCATTGTCGAATCGTCTCAGGTAACTGTGAGCGTACTTCATTTTTATTAATTGGCTCTTTTGCATAGGATAATCGGTTTAATACCTTAGTTTGATTGAATACGCTATTACCTGTAGAAATAAATGACTCTAATGGATTGGAAGGATACTCCTGATAAAAGTCACTCTCTGAATCAAGGTCTAACATCTTCCATCTTCGCCATGTCAATTGAGTAAGTGTAGCACCTAACTTATGTAATGCTTGTTCTTCCTCATCTAAGTCATTTTCAGTTAACTTTTCACCATTATTATTAGCCTTATACCATTCAACAGCTTCCATATAATCATGTGCAAATTGTTTAGCGTATAATTTGTGATAGAAAGGTACAAAATAGGCAACATACTTAGATTTATTCTTCATGGCTTGCATGTATAGACGATAGAAATGATTTCCTGTACCATTAGACGTTGTTTCAATTGTTAATTGACTCTCACTACCTTTTGCAAGTGACTGCTCTACGCTCAATAATTGCTTTTCTTGATTGCCATAGAAGGCATATTCTGAAAGGTGAATATATGTATATGTTGATCCTCGACCAACGTCTTTATTACCTGCTGTTACTGATTTGATTTTAGAGCCGTTTGAGAATACAAGTTCATCTCGATTGTCCCTTTTAACCTTTGCGAACAAGTCAGGATACCTATCTCTAGGTATGTAATCGTTCATCTGTTTCAACTTCTCGAATAAAGCCTTTGCACTATCTAATTTATATGAAACGATTAATATATTTTCATTTTCTTTGGTTAATGCTCTCCATAATGCACGACCTAATGTGAATGTAGAAATACCAGATTGCCTTGCTTTACCTACAATAATAAATCTGTTCCGCAGCATTAATTCTTCAATCTCTATCTGAGCATCATTCAATTCAAATTTAACTACATCATTGTTATTATCTGTTATGTATATAAAATTCTTTGCAAACAATGGGAAACTATCAAAAACTTTTTTTATCTTTGCATCCATCTTAATCTAACTCCAAATCATCATATGTATTATTGGAATGCTTCCCTTTGTTTACTTGCTTGTTATATGCCTGTACTTGTTTCTGTAAATCTAACAATAACTTTATGGACTTTTCATCACCTGTCAATGCTTTTTCCTTTACAATAGCGTAAATATCCTCTAAATCTTTACCTGCTTGTGACTCAATCATAATATTGACTAAGTTGTGATATTGCTCTGTTTTCTCCCACTTCTTCATGTAAGATAAACTTTTAGATTTGATCTTATTGCATATTTCTTCTTCTGACAATGGCTCTGTACGCAATACATGTAAATTATGCTTCCATAAGAAATACTCTTTTTTCTTCCATGTCAACTTGTTTAATGCTTCATATATATTCATGTTTAATTTCCTCCTTAATTAAAAAAGATTATCCATCATGGATAACCCTAGTGATACTATCGCTAACCTTCCCCTTAAATTTGAGGGGAAGCTTCAAATTTGACTACCCAATTTCGCTCTGCCACTCAGTACATATCGAATTTTGTTATACTTGAGAAAGATAACTAATCGACAAAATTGTCTATATAACAATCTATATTTCTAAAACCATACGTTTTGACTATAATTATAATTTATTTTCTCATTAAATATTTAACTCTAAATTATTTATAATTATTATAAATCTAATAGTAAAATTAAATATAATTATGTAATTGTATATTATAATTACAGTCAAATTGTATGGTTTTAGAATAAAACATCTCTACCTCCAGTTTGTTCCCAACTACCGAAGTTCGTCAGTTGGCTTTTAGACAAAAATGTCCATCACAGGGATAATAATATTATTACGACCCTGCCTCAAATTTGACGCACCCTATAAATTAAATTTCTAAAAACGGTAAAATTGACCTTATATATAATATATATACCATTTATTTATATATTAATTATTAAATATAAGTATAAAAATTATATATATTATATATATTATATATATAGTCAAAAATACCGTTTTTAGAAAAATAGATTATTAAAATGGTAAATCCTCAATATTAATTTCAACTTTACCATATGTGAATTTTTCATCCATCTTCTTTTCATGTACCTTATTTGATACAAATTTTAATTTCTCATATTCAATCTTGTCGGCTGAAAAGTCAGCACTATTATTAACTTTATGAGTAGATGCCTTACGGTTATCCTTACTAATAGCAAAACTGAAATATTCCATATTATGCACTGTAGTGATTAAATTATGGGATCGTAATGCATCCATTACACGTTGTATAGTCTTTTCAGATAATCCTGTTTCTTTAGCAATACGTTTATGTGTAGCTTTAAAATCATTATTAAATTTATTACTTTTATCTAATAAATAGGCATATACATAAAATCCGTTTACTCCAATATCATCTGTAGACATACAGAATAAGAAAGTATTCATGTCAATTAGAGTTGTATCTGAAATATCAAAGAATGTACCTTCTACATATCCATCATCATATTCACGTTCAAATCCGAATACAGGATATTTACATTTTGTTGCACGAGTGATCTTCATTTGTTTTCTCCACTCATCCACTGTCTCATGCTGACATTCATTACAAAACTCATAAATTGTTGTGATTTTTGGTACTCGATTGCCAAAATCATCATCTTCCATTTCATTAATTACAGGGAAATTATTTGTAGTTGTAAGAATATCCTTTTGCTCAAGTAAGCCGTTCTTTTTAATTATGTAATCAACTGCTTTATTAGATGGTGTATATGTAAGTAATTCTTTGATTTCTTTACCATTTGGTACATATGTGCTATAAGTTGAATAACGGTACATGTATGTTTGTAGATAGATATAACTGTATGTAAATCCGATATGCACTGACTTTAATTCCCCATCTTCTTTCATCTGCAATAGTTGCTTAAATAATTCAGTTGGCATTGCTACTGATAAATTGTACTGTTGTAAGTTTTCTTTTAATCCCATCTCTTAGTTACCTTCTTTTTTATGTATTTTATATAGAAAGGCACAACTCAAATTTGAATCATGCCTTATGTATTCAAATTTATTGTGCTTTTGTAATTAATGAATAATCGTGTAGCACATCGTAAAACTCTTTATTTCGTTGATACATAGTAAATATACGACCATCTTTTAATGATTTAGCCTTTACAATGTAATTGATATTATTTTCTGATAAATACCTAGACATCTTTGCGTCATAGCAATAATAAAAGTTTTTATCGTTTAATTTATTCATGTTATAATTTCCCTTTCTTGTTTACATTTTGTATTCTAATAATAATAATAATAGTATTTTATTCAATCTGACAGTCATGAAACTATTTTTGTCATCTCACTGAAACTTATTTTATTTTTATTTAATGCTGCAATACTGAATACTGCTTTGGTACGTGTAATATCAGTTTTAAGTTGTTTGTATCTACTTTTATCCAAATAGTGATTATGAAACTTAACTGATAATTTAAATTCTTGTTGCGGTATGTATAACTTTGTTTCAAGTAGCTTCTCTACTTCTTCTTGATGTTCAATACTTGGAAATGAAACCCTACCATCCTTAAATATTAACCCTTCACATGGTAAAGCCGTTTTGAATTCACTTTCTTTAGATTGATCCAATACATCTAATAACTCATCTAATCCAAGCATTTTCATGTAACTTATGTATGTATTTTTAAACTTCTTACTATAGAACCCTGCATGTGCTCCATCAATAGCAAGTAATGCTCGTTTTCCTTCAATTGTTGATGGTAGTGGTAAATCATAATAGGCAATCATTTGTAATGCTGTACTTAATGCACACTTTTTAAAGTAGCTATCATGAGTAATTTGTAAGATACTATTTATATTTGCACTGTTCGGGTTAACATGACTATTATTGTCAAGCATTGTCACATGATTATCCCAAGTTTTCATATCTTTACTTATGACCGCTAAATCAATTCCTATGTATTGCTTAATTGACTTATCTGCAATGTAAAAACCTTTGCGGTCTACATAAGCATTAGCCGTATATCCAAATAAATTATGTATAATTGTATTGCTGTAGGCACTATCTACATCATTGCCATATATTGTGTAGTGTCCTTGTTGTTTTTGATTAACCCATGCAGGGAACATATCCTTAATAATTTTATCCATTTAATAGCGATTGTGTTAATAACAACCACCTCTACTTCTTGTTTCATCATCATTAAATCTCCTCCTTATATCCTCAAAGCAACGTATATCTAGTATTAAATACAATATACATTGCAGTTAAATTAACAATTTATTGATTGTTTTTTTAACTTTCTATTATTTTTATTGTAAAAATCCTTTAAAAACATTAGAGCGGAATCAAGGAGAAGTAGTTTAAATTAATAACCAACCTTTTCAACTCACTTTCGTTTAAATTTTTTAGTTTAATTTTTTGTTAATAATGTAGTCCTCATACATTTTTTGATTACGTTCTGTAAAGTGGTATAGATTGTTTTCGTATCGACTTAGTAAACTGATACTAATACCCATATGTGCTGATAAATCTTTTAATTTAATTTTTTTACGTTTACGCATTACATATAAATCATCCTTTGACATCCTTATTGCTCCCCCTATATATCCTCAAATTAATAAAAAAGAGGAATCCCCGAAGTGGGGAAACCTCAATTAGTTATGTATTTAATTATTGTTCAACTGTTAAAACTGCTACTGCTTTAGGACTGCGTACAACCAAAGTTGACTCACACACAATGTGACCTTTAGTACTATCTCCAGTTTTTGCTAATGGTGTAAACGTTACAGGACGTAAATCAGCCATATTCACGTATGCATCGTTGAATAGAACAATCTTATCTGTTGGAATATCACGACTTAATACAACGTTAACTGTTCCAAAATTCGTATTGATCGACTCAACTAATAATCCGAAATTCGTTTCTTTGTGTGTGTATGAATACTTATCTTTGTAAATAGCGTCAATTTTGTCTTTTACATCTGCATTAACAAATGCATAGTATGTACCTGACGTTAATTTGTTGTTCCAAAGTTGACGCATACCGTCTTTAATTAATGCTTCAACGTCTGTATTAGATTTAGCATTAGTATTATCTGCAAACTCAATTAAGCCACTCATTTGACGAATAAATGGTGTTTTAGAACCGTCTTTTTTAAGTCCATTAATTAGTACAGATTCTAATTTCTGTTTTAATTCTAAAAGGCGATCGCTTACCTCTTCACTAAACTTACCATTTTGCATTGATGTTGCAGTATCAGAAATACTTACACCACGTTTAAAAATTTGAAGATGGTTGGAAATTTCTCGTTTTGAAGATTGTTGGAAAGTAACTGTATCAGCACCTTCAACAGCATCTGTTTCACCATCTGTAGCAAGTGTTTTTTCCTTCCAAGTGTGTACCGTAGACATGGCTTTCTCTACACCTTTTGATAGCAGTAAGGATGAGAATGGTGTGTCTTGTACTCCTAGTAATGCTAATTCCTTGCTTAGCGAAATACTTTCTGTTGCTGTAAATCCGTTTTGACTTGTAATCATTATTAAATTCCTACTTTCTGTTTGTTATAGTTTTTTTGTATTAAAAAATGACTAGAGAATTAATATCCCCAGTCATCATTTACCGAAAAACTTTGATAATTTAAATTTAATTGCTGAATTAACATCACCATCGTTAATAGCTTGCTCGTATGCCTCTTGCTTGGCTTGTTGCTTAGGTTGGTATGCATTGGCTACTAAAATAGAGTTAACTGCATTTTTAAGGAATGCTACACGTTCCTCTGTAGTTGTTAAATCAAATAAACCGACAAAATGAGATAATCCTTCCGCATTTAATGTTGCAATAAGATTATTCTTTTCTGCTTGCTCCTGCATTACTTCTACTTCCTCTTGCAACTTTTGATTTTCTGCTTGCATCTTAGCAACTCGTTCTTCGAGGGATTCTGTTTCCTCCAGTTTTTCAACTTCTGCTCTTTTTTGAGCATCTACTTTTTCGACTTCCGCAACTTGCTCAATTACTTTTGTTTGTTCCTCTGGCATTAAATTACCTACTTTCTGTTATTTTTTATATGTAAAATCACACTAGCATACATTTTAAGATAGCTAACGTAATCGTACAGACGTTTTAAATATAATCTAATAGTATTTATCATTTTAATGCTAAACACGCTTAAATCAATTCGTATGAATTAAATTTTAAGTTAAATATTTGCTTAAAAAAAAATAGAGAGTAGAAATTAATCTACCCTCTAAATTAAAGGAAATTGCCAAATGGCTTAGACAATTAAAAGCATAATAAAAACACTCAATCTATAAGATCAAGTGCTTTATTTTATACTCTCTATCATATATCTATTTGGACTCAACATCTCACAATCGTTGATATATCAATATTTATATGAATTCTAAAATGTCGTTATCTTTTTTTGTTATATTTCTTATGTGTGATTAATCTTTTATTATATGAACATTCATAACAATACTTATTATTTCTACCTGTATCCACCGTGATAAATAAGAGTTAGCTTAATTTGCTAGCTAGTTTTTGATTGTTGTATTTATCTTTATGCTTTTGATAATTAATCAACTTTCCTAAATAATAATATAACTTATTTTGTGTATTTTATTCTTTCTTTCATATATACGATTTGTCATCGACTCTTGAAACCGTTGGGAGAGTAACGATTGCGCTACACTTCTGAATATACACATTATTTATTTCTGTATTCTTTTTGTTCCTTTAACAAATATTCTTGAAAAGTGCTTATAAACGTTGATACGAAGCCATTTGTAAGGTAATGCAGTTTTTCAAATCTGACTTAGTTGTTGATGTATCAATGGTTTAGAGTGCTTGATTTTTATAACTTGTATCCACTGTGATAAATACCATACAACTACTTCACACTTCGTTTTCTTCATATATGTAATTAGACGCATAATCTCGAACACTTAGAGCGAGTAAGGTTTAAGCGTTTGTTAGCTTGTCTACTTTTTAGATTTGACAAATGTTCAACTTGTATCCACTGTGATAAATAAGTTCTAAGTGTTCTTAATTTTTTAACCCTTCCTATAGGGAACTCTCGAAATGCTAATATATCAACGTTTGCAGATACTTTTGCGAAGGTTTTCATGCAAAAATGACGTTTTTTGTTCCTTTGTAGACAATTCTTGAAAAACGCTAACAAACGTTGATATGACGCTGTTTGCATGACATTGTACTCTTTCAAATATGAGTATGTTATTGGTGCATCAACGGTTAAGAACGTTTCTATTTCGAACGTTTTAACCCTTCCTATAGGTGACACTAAGAATATTGTTATATCAACGTTTAACGGTAATTTTGCCGAGATTTTCGTGCAAAAATGGATGTTTTTTATTCCTTTAACAAATATTCTTGAAAAGTGCTTATAAACGTTGATATGACGCTATTTACAACACTTCATGCTTATTCAAATATGAATACATTGTTGGTGTATCAATGGTTTGTAGTGTTTCTATTTTCCTAAATGATAATATGCTTTATTTTGATTGTTTTTTATAGTTTTTGCACAATCATCACAATACTTAACTTTATTATTTACCACTTCAATCCTAATTCCACAATATTCACACTGCTTAGTCCCTTTTAATACTTTAAAGCTAATTACCCATCATCGGTAATTTGATTCCTGAGTGGAACCTGAAGTAACAATTCAGAAATTATGTCTGTTAACCATAGCGATACTATCGCAGGGGTATTTGTCACAGTTAGACATACCAATTAAGCAACTATAAAAGGTACACGAATTTACATGCCCCTTTACATTGCATAAAGAAATGGATCGTGATACTATATTATCAATATGGAAGGGGGATAAATCCCCTCCGACTTACTTTCGACGACTATTCTTCTTTCGTTTGGTAGACGGTGAGGAAAAAAAGTCATTCTTAACTATTACAAATCGTAATAGTTCTTTTTTTTTATTTACACGGTTATCCAATTAAAATGAGGATTAGCAAATAGCTAGTCCTTCTCAGTCCTTTTCATGGACTTACTAATTGAGTAACCTGATAGTGTTGCTCTCAGCCACACAGAGTGACTCACTTTAAACGTGACCTGCTCTGGGACACTGCGTAACACAGACGATAAAGAGAAGGTAGTAAACAATTTTTACACCCTTGTCTGCTATGCCTTGGCATAATTAATATTATTTATATTCCAAATGCATCGTATAAGCGTGTTTTAAGCTGAATAGAGCGTGTTATAGCTTTGATAGAGTAAAATAGTAATCCATGTAACGATTTAGCTTGACAACTGAACCCCCATTACACCAGAATGGCTGATGCTCTAGGAAATATTTGCAAAGTTGTTACCTACTATCTAAAAACTCAAATTAGAGTAATAGATAATAAGTAACTACCGATTACACCGTCATGTCGTGTCTGAGGTTTCTGTATCGTCTTGTTTTGTAGAAAGTTTTCACTTTTCATAATCTCATAACATTACAGTCCATTATGTGCTATTTGCAATTGATTCTAGCGTGATTATGATTACCCATGCCGTAACATGCCTGTAATCCCCCTAGCCGTTAATAGTCGCTCTCACTATTTTAGATACACTCTAAACAAGAAAAGAGTTGTGCAGTATCCTAGTCGCTTTTTTGCATCGGTACGACAAACCTGACCATGTTTTATTTAACGTCCTGTTAGTGGGCAACCAAGACGTACTTCACTAAAAAGGCATTACTTAATAAGAGTTGCATCATCGAATTTTTTTCGATATAATGAACCCCAGTAATACACTATCGCTACCAAGCATTTTAGTGTAGTAATATTTAGTTAAGGGAAGATGTTAGCGCATCCTCCCTTTTCTAATGCTTAAAAATCAAAATTATTTAACGGATTGTGCTTATCATTCTCCTTTTTCAAGTGACTGCCCCATAAATTTACATAACGTTGTGTCGTTACTATATTTTCATGGCGCATTAATTTCATTATGGTAAAACTGTTTACATTTGATTGGACAAGATTTCTACAAAAAGTGTGCCTAAAAGTGTGTGGCGAAACTCTAGTATCCTTAAAATTCATCTTCTCTTTTAATTCACGGAACACATAATCAATCGTATTAATTGTGAATGCTTCATTTTTATTAGTAACAAATACATACTCACTTTCATTTTTTAAAAAATTAGATGAAAACGTCTTGAATGCTAGTAACTCTCTAGTCAATTTATCTGTTAAAAATACTGTTTCGTATTTTCTGCTTTTTCCATGTACTTGAAATGTTTGATTTGTAAAATCCACATCATCCCACTTCAACATAATCAATTCTTTTCTTCTAATCCCAGTACCAAGTAATACTAAAATAATTAGATAGTTGCGGTAACTACTATATGATTGATGTCTCTTTCGTTGAGAACGATAATACGCTAACATTTGATTAATTTGTTGATCCGTAAAAGTATCAATCTTCAAATCTACTTTTTGAGTTTTTATCTTCTTCGCAATATTTTCAGTGATATACCCCTCTTCAACGCAATAATTAAAGAACGCTTTACCACGCAAAATAATAGTGTTGATTGTATTGGGTTTCCTATTTTGTTTCTGTGCCATTATTAAATAATTCTTGAAATGACTTCTTGTTACGTCCTCAACATTAACTGCCCCTTCTTCAATGCAATAGTCAATGAAAGGTTTAATCATGTATTTATAACTTTTGATATTTGATTCACTTGTATTATTAAATCGTCTATCAGCAATAAAATCATCGAACGCAAACTTTAAAAGCATAAAAAAATACACCCCTTTTCATCTAAATTAATAGACAATAAGAAGTGTATTATTGATAACAAATATAATGTATTTTACTCCACATCTTAACAAGTGTGCTGAACCCATGTCATTACCGAAATTTTAAAAGTTTTTATTGGGCTTCTCTTGATAAGATTATTTAATTATCTTGAATTGTAACACGAACTAGTTAGAATATCAATAATTCATAGAATATTTTGTGATTCATGTGCATGTTCCTTGCTCATTTGATGTACACTAAGCTTGCTATATGTGGTGTTTCTACATTTAAAATTTATGGTAAACATGCCGTAATTATGTTACCATATACTTTTAGTAAGAGAGAGGAACGTGAATAGTTTGATTAAAATTGAATTTCCAAAACCAGATCTAGTAATCCGTCAACGTGAACAAGATTTAAAACCAGGTGATGTGCCAATCACACCTTACTTCGGTTTTATTGACTTCCATAAAATTACACGTGATAAAGGCGGCATTTTCTTATTCTATAATGACAAGAATGAGCTATTGTTTGTTGGGAAAGCACGTAAAATTCGTCAACGTATTAAAAAACATTTCGAGGATAATGTATCTCCGATGAAAAACCATCGTGATGAAGTGTTCAAAATTGAAGTCTATGAAGTGGAAGATCCAATGGAACGTGAAATTTACGAAACATATGCGATTAATACTTTCCGCTCTAAATATAACGTAGACAAGGTCTTTTATTAGACATCACGCAAAGAAACCGAAATCTCATCGAGGGATTTCGGTTTCTTTTATCACATAATGGTCATACGATCAATCGGTGTACTGTGACCGTTTATTCGCAAATCAATGGTATCCAGCTCAGGATTCTTGACGGTGATTTGAAAAACATAGGGATGTGCCTCTTTCCTTTGCTCGCTGCCTTCTTCTAACTGGATGATAAGCCTATTTCCCTCAGCCGTAATATCTGCCAATACATTTCCCTTTGAATAATAAACGAGATAATATGGTGTATCATTTTCATGCAATAATTGAATTCGATCAGTAGCTACAATATTCTTTTGGACAATGTCTGGGACAACAGTTAGCTCATGAATCGTTGGTGGATCGGTAGGTGGTGTAGCATTACAGGCTCCTAGCATTAGTAAGCTCATTAAACCTAGCAACACGAATTTTTTCAAGTTACTCCCCTTCCCTATTCTAAGAAAAAAGCTTTACGCTCCTTAGCAATCCAGTCTTCTAACTCCTGATCATCACGTTTTACTAATCGATTGATGAGCACATCATGCCATATATAATCCTCTAACAAATAAATATGAACGGGATCATTGGTGATAAAGGCCGTCTCTTGCGTAGATGGAGAATGACCATAAATCATTTCCTGACCATCTACCGATAGGATAAACCAATGCGGTGTAGACGCTTTTTTTGTATAATGTGTGGCTCTATGCTGGTCAATCGAGGCTAGATGTTCTCCTACATACAAGGTAATGCCATGAACAGGAACATGCAGCGCCACCTCTTGCAAATCTCCACGTAAGGCATCATACATATCTTCCCACATCGACAGCATCACTTTTTTCTTCGCCTTCTTTAGAAGTGACTGACAATAGTTGATAATGGATTCCTTGCCCTTTAGCATGACCACTTTAGGCTCAGCTTCCTGCACTTTTTCCTCTAGTTTTTCTAATTTCCCGCTTATTGACGTAAAATTCGACTCCCAGCGCTGTTGCATTTGCTGTAAGAATACAGACACAGGCATCGCCGAATAGGTTGTTTGTTCTGCAGTCTCTTCTTTTAACACGATACCCTTTTCTACAAGGTTATTTAAAATATCATACACTCTTGCACGAGGTATGCCAGAATTTTTACTAACCTGATAGGCGCTAACATGACTTTGCTGAACAAGTGCCGTATAGGCCTTTGCTTCATATTCTGTAAAACCCATTTCTTTCAACTGGGTGATTAATTCCTCCATGTAATCCCTCCATTATCTTTATTATAGGCTACCTTTGTGAAGATTTGCCAATGAAAAAATAAGGGTTTACAGCGCAAATAAAATTAGTTACTATTTCAGTAGTAACTAATTTCAAAGAGGTGTAATATGTTGTTTGAAGTCGATGTACATATTTTGATACTGTTAATTTCATTTGGATTTCTGGCGGCTTTTATTGACTCAGTCGTGGGAGGGGGCGGGTTAATTTCACTACCAGCCCTACTATTTGTCGGCCTCAATCCAGCCGCTGCTGTTGCCACGAACAAACTAGCAGGAGCTATGGGCTCGCTCACTTCCTCGATTTCCTTCTATCGTTCTGGTCAGCTGGACATTCGCTCTGTCCTCAAATATTTTCCACTAGCATTTATCGGATCCTTATGTGGAGCATGGACTGTACATCTAATCAATCCAGCATTACTTAAGCCATTAATGCTTGTTATGCTGGCAGCTGTTGGGATTTATACGATCTTTAAAAAGGATTGGGGCGCTGTTGCTACTGTAAAAAATCTATCTAAAACCCATTTATTTTTATTTATGCTGCTATTATTTGCTATTGGTTTTTATGATGGATTTCTTGGTCCTGGAACAGGCTCCTTTTTAATCTTTAGCTTCCTACTGGTAGGCTTTGATTTTTTAAAGGCGGCTGGTAATGCGAAGTTTTTAAATTTGGCGAGTAATGTGGCTGGCGTTTGTATGTTTGCTTACTTAGGCCAAATACATTATGTTTATGGTTTAGTAATGGGCATTGCGCAAATTGGTGGGGCTATGCTTGGCTCGCGCATGGCGATCAAAAAAGGAAGTGGCTTTGTCCGTACGCTATTTATTGTCGTGACAATGACATTACTTGCGAAAAATGCCTATGATTTTATGATGCATTAAAATAAACGCCACAGAATTTGAAATCTGTGGCGTTTTGGCGTTAAATCATAAGCTTTTCGTTTTTAAATTTATGACTAGTGAACAAACTAACAATCACAAAAATGAAGAAGGATGCGACAATTGGTATTGTGACTGTATGCATACCAAAGACAGAAGGATAAAACCGATCAATTATAATATACAACAACATACCTGAAATCATCGACGCAATCGCTCCGTATTTATTCGCTTTTTTCCAATACAAACCTAAGACTACTGTCCAAATAAAGACAGCCTCTAGTCCACCGAAGGCAAATAAGTTCAACCATACTAATAAATCAGGTGGATGGAGTGCAAAGATGACAACGGCTAGGCCAATGACTGTTGTTACAATAAAGCTTGCACGCTTAATCTCTGCATCACTAGCTTTCGGCTTCATATAATTTAAATAGATGTCTTTGACAACTGTAGAGCTGACAAGCATTAGTAAAGCATTAACCGTTGACATTGTGGCAGCCATTGGTGCAGCTAAAACGATTCCTGCTAAAAATGGCGGTAATACCTTCAATGTCAGAAGCGGCATGACTTTATCCCCAATCTCAATGCCTGGTAAGACAGGTCGGGCTAACACCCCAATTAAATGCATGCCAAACATGATTGTCCCTATGGCAATCGTGCCAATAAGAATCGCTTGATGCATACTTTTCGAATCCTTATAGCTCATCGCACGAACCGCAATTTGTGGAAGTCCAACAACCCCTACACCAATGAGAATCCAAAATGTCGAGACATACAGAGGCGTTAAATCTCCTTGTGCGCCAAATGGTGACACAAAGTCAGGATTTTCAGCGACCAGTGAGGCCATTATATTGTCGATGCCCCCACCTGCCACAATGGTGCCGATTAATAAAATAATTGTACCAATCACCATAATTGAACCTTGGACCGTATCTGTTAGCGCAACCGCACGGAAACCACCAATAATCACATATACTAACACGGAAATCGCAAAAATAAACAGTGCTGCTGTGTAGTTTAAGCCAGTTAATGACTCAATTAAGCGTGCACCCCCAACCCATTGAGCCATCATAGCCGAAAATAAGAAAACAATGATGCTAATGGCTGATAAAATAACAATGACATGGCTTTTGTAGCGCTCGCGTAAAAAGTCGATTAACGTAATGGCCTGGTAACGACGGGCAATAATAGCGAATTTTTTCCCTAAAATCATGAGCACAAAATAGCCTGCTGGTAGCTGAGCCATAGCCAGTAATACCCACCCAAGTCCTTTTGTATAAGCCACACCTGGTCCTCCGATAAAACTACTCGCACTGCCGTATGTAGCAATCATCGTCATCGCAAGGATAAAACCACCCATTTCACGACCACCAAGGAAATACTCCTGTAGGAATGAATTAGAGGAGCGGACATGCTTATTGGCCCAAATACCAATTCCAAATATAATAATTAAAAATAATAGCAATGGAAATACAACTTGCCAATGCATTAGCGATCCACCTCCTCATCATCAAATGGTACCTCTTTGAAAAAGAGTTTCATCACAATCCAGATAAGAAGGATCATAAAGCCTGTCCCAGCGATACAGCTATAGAAAAACCAGGCAGGAAAACCAAATACATACGTATAATTTCTTGGATCGCCTGAACCTAGTCCATAGGCAAAGCCAAACCAAATCGCAAAGTTGACAAGGACGAGTCCAATTCCGATTAGCGCCTCTCGATGCGCTATTTTAAAGCGTTGATCTTTCACATGTAATCCCCCTAACCTACTCTATTTTACTGATATGTCGGTCTGATGGGAAGAGATGTGAGTAAATAAGGATAAGTTATATGGAAATGATTTTGCTATACTAAGTAACAAACCTAACTATCCCTCACAAATATGTAAACATCTAATAATAATGGCCAATAAGTAAAAACCTTCGTCCATATAATTAGACGAAGGTTAGTTAGTTAGAACGGTCGCTTTTCCCAAGGCTGCAGCGTCCCAACGATATGAATAGGTCGATCCTGTTGAATAGCAGCAACGACACCTTGCGATATTTCCTCATGGGTCAGCCATCTCGCATGACCTTCTTCCATCATAAAACCTAGCTGGATTTGCCTGTATTGCGTACGAGCATGGAGCTTCAATTGCTCTTGAACTTCACTTAAATTCGCCTTACTCCCCAACACATGAAATAGTTTCCATTCCCCGTTATTCTCTATCGAAATTACATTGGAGATGTTCTCTAATGACGTGTCCGCATAGGAATGAATCCAAGCAACGACCAATTCAATGGGCCCATTATGCGCAAGTGTTTCTTCTAGCTTCTCTTTTAATAAGACGACATCACAATAATCAACTAAAATCGGTGTTAGAAGGGAGGGATTTTTTGTTCTATTTCGCAAGTCTTCCATTCGATGAGCACTACGTCCAATTACTGAGACATGATAGCCATTATTCACTAACCAAAGTGATGTGTCAGCTAACATCCCTGTTCCACCAATAACTAATGCGTGGGCCATTTATGTGTCCCTCTCTTATTTCGTATTTTAGAAAGACGAGCGTGTCCTCCTTGTCATTATCATACTTAACAGATAGATGAGTCGACAAGCTTATACAATGCCTTTTTATCGATTTTACCAACGCTTGTTTTTGGTAGTTCGTCTAAGAATATCATTTGTTTTGGCATCTTATAACGTCCTAATTGTTGATGACATAGCTCGTTAAGATCATCTAATATGGAGGCTACTGGGTGGGGACAGACAATAAAGGCTGTCACGATCTCACCCCAATAGGCATCACCAACACCAATTACGGCCACCTCCCGCACATCTGGATGCCGTAGTAGACATTGCTCTACTTCCTGAGGATAGATATTTTCACCACCAGAGATAATCATTTCTTTACTACGCCCAACAATATAAAAATCGCCATCCTCATCCATCATTGCTAAATCCCCTGTTTTCAACCACCCATCTTGCAGGATATTGGCGGTTTCTTGCTTGTTATTCCAGTAAAAGCGAAACATATGCTTTCCTTTTACCAATAGCTCTCCTACTTCTCCAGGTGCACAGCTTTGTCCTGTAAGATTGATGATTTTCGCTTCATTGAATTGCATGCTTTTCCCGACAGCCCCTTTTTTCGCATAGGCACGCTCTCGGTCAATATAGAAATTATTTGGCCCTGCTTCTGTTAAGCCATATCCCTCTTTAAAAAATAATCCCTTATTATAAAAAGCATCGTAAATAGGATGAGGGCACGGGGCACCGCCAGATAAAAATACATTCATGGAAGGAAATTGATTTTCCTGAAAATACTTCGTTGCAATCATCGCTTGATACATCGTCGGCACAAAAAGGGAAATTGTTGTTTGATATTGGTTCGTTGCTTGTAGTGCCTCCTCTGCATCAAATTTATCGCCAATAATGACGGTTCCTCCCGCCATAAGTAAGGGAATACATAAAGCATTTAAGCCACCAGTATGAAACATCGGCATATAATTTAATGTCCGATCTTGAGCATGTAAACCCCAGCTAATAATTGTATTCATGGCATTCCAATTAACCGACTGAAAGGATAGCACTACCCCCTTTGGACGCCCCGTCGTACCTCCTGTATAAATCATTAACCATGGATCATTCACATCTACGTCTTGCCTACTTGGTTGTATCTCCTTTTCATGCTGGCTCACATGAAGTGAAAACATTTTTTCTAATACTAGAGGACAATGACTAGCCTTGTCGTATAATAGGATGGCAGGGGTCGCATCCTCTACAATTTGTGTTAGCTCCTCCATACTTAAGCGCCAATTTAACGGCACATAAATAAGCCCACGTAGCCCACAGGCGAATAAAACAGCAAACAATTGGATATGATTTCTCGCAAAAACAGCGACTCTACTTCCTTTTTGTAGCTGCTGCCGTTCGAAAAATTGACTCCATTTGCCAATTTCCTCAGATAATTGCTGGTAGGTCCATTGTTCCTTTGACGTTAGATTAATCAAGGCGATATGGTGAGGTGTTAAAGCTGCACGTTTTAAAATCCATTCTTGCTCAACAAACATCTTGACTACCCCCTATCACATCATAATCGCGCCATCCACATGCAGAGTATGCCCATGAACGTAGGAGGCTTCCTCAGATGCTAAAAATAAATAGGCATTGGCAATATCTCGTGGTGTCCCTAAGCGTTGTAGGGGGACGATTGATCGCATTTGAGCCAAAATATTTTCAGGCATTTTTTTGACCATATCTGTTTCTGTAAAGCCAGGTGCCACTGCATTAACATTAATGCCCTTACGCCCTAACTCCTTCGCCCATGTTTTTGTCATACCAACAATCGCTGCTTTTGTCGCTGCATAATTGGTTTGACCAACATTGCCATATACCCCACTAACTGAGGATGTATTTATAATTTTCCCTTCACCAGCCGCTACCATATAGGGAATGACCTCCTGTGTACAATGAAAGACTCCTGTCAAATTGACATCTAGCACCTGCTGAAATTGATCCTCCGTCATTTTTGTCAGCATGGCGTCTCGTGTAATCCCCGCATTATTCACTAAAATATCAATGCGTCCTGCCTGTTCGATCACTGCCTTCACCAGCTGTTTAACGCTCTCTCTACTTGCAACATCTACTTGTATAAATACAGCATTTTCACCTAGTTGTTGTGCTGCAAGATTGCCTGCTTTGTCATCAAAATCGGCGATAAACACCGATGCCCCCTCCTCAATAAAACGCTCAGCAGCCGCATAGCCAATACCATTTGCAGCGCCTGTAATGATAGCCACTTTATTGTTCAAACGCATACTGTCTTCCTCCAATTTCTAAAAAGGCTTCAATTTCAGCTGTTAATTGTGCTAAATCATCGATCAACGGTGAATGCCCACAATCTTTTAGGCTTACAAACTGTGCTGTTTTGCCCAAATCATGTAATAACTCTGCATTCATTTCCTCCGTAATCACCAAATCACGATCCCCTCGTAGCACTAAAATTGGGATATGAAGCAACATGGCCTCCCGAGAGCCTTTTACCACATCATTGTCAACAGCACTTATATTAAATGTATTGAGCGCATGATATACTTCTGCTAAATTGCGCTGTGTAAGCATATCCTCTACATATTCTTGATATTTTCCCTCGTTTGGTCGATGGTGCGTATAAATTAATGCATTCCATATAGACTGTAAGCCTTCCGCATTTTTTGCATCGTAGTAGCCTTGAATAAGCTTTGTTTTGGATGTATCCACCAATACCTCCTCATAATGATAGGCTCGCTTAAAGGAGGCTGGATTGCCTGTTCCTAAATCCGTGTAAAATGGATAGCCACGTGTAGAAGCAGACGCAAGTAAAATCAGCCGTTGACAGTGTCCTGGATAATTTGCTGCAAACTGCATACAGACAGCTCCACCTGTTGACCAGCCAATCATATCAAAGCTTTGCAGTTGGAGTGCATCCACAAATAGCTTGACATCATCACTAAAATCTTTAATCGCAGTGATTGGCTTAAGATAGGATGATTCACCAAAACCACGTAAATCTAGCGCGTAAATGGTATATTTCTCGTCTAAAGCATCCATCAGAATATCCCAATGCTTAGAAGATGTCATATTGCCATGTACCAACACTAAAGGATGACCTCCACCTGATCGCTTGCGATAGGCCATTGTTTCTCCATTTGCTAGTTGAATCGTTTTTACCATGCCATTTCCCCCTTATCCCCAACGTATTGTGATAGCTCCCCATACATAGCCAATGCCGGCACTAACAAGCGTCACAATATCGCCTGCTTGCAGTTGATGTTGCTCCTGTGCTAGCTGTAGAGACAAAATTTGATCGATCTGACCAATATGTCCATAGTCTTGCAAATAAATAGACTGCTCCTGCTGTAAGCCAAGCTCCGCTAAAATATAATCATGTGCAGATCGTTTCATATGCAGCATCACTAAATAATTGAGCTGTTCCTCACTGTATCCACTTTTCGCTAAAGAACTGCGAATGACCTTCAAGAAATTACTTAAAGATTTTTGTTCTAGCCGCTCCTTCATCCCAATGGGGTCCAAAACGTCAAGCTTATATAAATTTTCGGTTAAATGAGATGGAGTTAATGGATTTTTCGTTCCTCCAACTGGGACGACTACATCCTCTGAGAAAGAACCATCCGTTATAATATCTGCCTCTAGTAGCAGATTTTTTTCATAGTTTTTTTGTAATAACATGGCGCCTCCACCTGCGCCCAAATTGTACATAAAACGCGTTCGTGGATTGCTGTAATCAATAAAATCAACATTGCGATAACCACCTGCTAACAGAATGGTTTGTATCTTGTCATCTGAGGCCATTAAGCTTTTCGCCACCTTCAATGCCATGATTGTTGTGCCACAGCGTAATTGCACATCAAATGCCCAAGCATTAACTGCACCTAGCTCCTCCTGCATTTTAATGGAGGCTGTCCAGAGTGGATATTCCTTATGCTCCTCCCCCATATAAATGACAACATCAATATCCTTGGGGTCTATATTTGCCTTTTGAATCGCCTCCTGTGCTGCCCAGATACCCATTTGCACTGTATGATCAGACTTATCAGGGATTGGCTTTTCATGGATGCCCATTTTTTGACGGATAATGTCCTCAGGAATATTGGAAAGAGCCGCAATGTCCTGCGATGTCATCTTTTGTTGAGGTAGATAAATACCTGTACTAACAATACCAACTGTCATTCAAATCGCTCCTTTTCCTGTGGCTGGGGACCTGTCGTTTTTTGTTGCTTTAGCCTTCCTCGCCACTTCCAAAAGAGCAGTCTTAGTGAGCCAATAATACCTTTTGGGAAGAAGATAACAGCTAAAATATAGAGAATCCCAAAGAAGATAATCCAACGTTCGAAAATAGGATAATCTCGTGCAAGCCCTGACAGTGCATGCTGCGCATATTCGATGACTGCCGAGCCTAATAGCGGTCCCACTAAAGTACCAACCCCACCGATAATCGTCATTAACAATGCATCCAGCGTAATATCCATTGCCATGACACTTGTGTTGACGAAGCGTAATGATACTGCATATAAGGAGCCTGCAAAACTCGCTACAATGCCTGCCACAACAGAGGCAATGACTTTGTAGTGCAACGTATTAAAGCCTAAGGATTTCGTCCTTTGTTCATTTTCACGAACGGCAATTAAAATACGACCTGTAGGCGAATGAACAAAGCGATAGAGCGCTAAAAAGATAACAACTAAGCTTGCTAGCACAAAGAAATAGAAGGTCATTCGATCTCTAAATAAATCAGGTGCTCTGAATGTAAAGCCATCATTGCCATGTGTGACAGAGCGCCACTTTTCAGCTAATACTAAAAATAACCCCGAGAAGGCTAGCGTCAGCATCGCAAAAAAATGACTTTTTAAGCGCAAGGTCAATAAACCTACTAAAAAACTAATGAAGCCTGCTAGTATCATGCCAATCACGATAGACAGTACAAAGATCAAGAGAGTGTTATCCATCTGCTTAAGCATGACTGCTGTTGTATAGGCACCAATGCCGAAAAACATGGCGTGCCCAAAGGAGACGATGCCTGTATAGCCTAGTAAAATATCATAGCTCATTGCCAATATCCCAAATATAAAGATTTGTGTGAGTAAAATAAGTAGTGTTCTTGAATCATTGACAAAAGGAAGGATAATAAAAATGGCAAGTAACAGGAAAAATGCGAAAGAGCGTAAGGATATTTTCTTATTCATGATGTTCGCTCCCTTCGCATCGCAAACAGCCCCTGTGGACGGAAAATTAAAACGATGGCCATTAAAATCATATTGACCGCCAGTGACAGCACAGGGACATAATAAGCCATAAAGCTACCTGCAAGCCCCACTAAAATCGCTGCAAGCAAGGAGCCAGAAAAGCTACCCATGCCGCCAATTACCACGACAATAAAGCCTAAAATAGCATACTCCATGCCCATTTCTGCATAGATCACACCTGAATAGGGAGCCATCAGCATTCCACTTAGTGCCGCCAAAGCTGCACCCACCATAAAGACGTATAAAAAAACACGCTTAATATGAATACCGAGAGCCTGCGCCATTTCCTTATCCTGCACACCAGCGCGAACGATCAAGCCAATCTTTGTGCGCTTCAGCATGTATTGGAAAATGCCAAAAATCACAAACCCTATGACAATAATAAATAAACGATATTTAATGATGATCACATCACCAATTTCCCAGCTTCCTGCTAAATAACTCGGTGTTTTCACTGCCACCCCATTTGGGCCAAAGACCACCTTAATAAGCTCCTGTAAAACGAGCATTAGCCCTAAGGTAATTAAAATTTGCTGAATATGATTGCCGTAAACAGGTGTAATAATGAATTTCTCTGTCAGCAGTCCAAGCAACGCTCCAGTCACAATCGCGCCTATAATCCCAACGATAAAACTTTCTGTCAACATATAGGTAAAGATGCCCGCATAGGCCCCCCAAACAAATAACCCACCATGTGCAAAATTTAATACATCCATTAAACCGAAAATTAATGTCAAGCCAGCTGCTAGTAGAAAAATTAACATCCCAGTGGCCAAGCCATTAATGATTAAATTGACCAATAGCTCCAATGATAGTCACCCCCTCTATCCAATGCCAAGATACTTGCGTTTTAGCTCTTCATCATAAATCAAATCCTGCATACTGCCTGAATTTACTGTTCTACCATCATCGATTAATGTATAGGTATCACCAATTCGACTAGCCATTATAAAGTTTTGCTCCACTAGAACAATGGACGTTTTCTTTTTCATTTCCACAATCGCTTCCATCACTTTTTCTACCACAATAGGTGCAAGTCCCTTGGAAGGTTCATCTATCAAGATTAATTGGCTATCATTGATAAAGGCTCTTGCCATGGACAGCATTTGCTTTTGACCACCCGATAAATGCCCACCAGCCTTTTTCCAAAACTTCTTTAAGTCAGGAAACAGCTCTAGCACATATTGCTGTCGCTCTAATGTGGCTGTATCCTCCTTGCGCATCGCTACCTTCATGTTTTCCTCTACCGTTAAATCTGCAAAAATCCCTTGATTTTCAGGTACATAGCCGATTCCTAATTTCGCCACCTTATAGGTAGGGCTTTTTTTAATCGATTGGGAGCGAAAGGCAATGTCACCCTTTGTTGCAGGCGTTAAACCTATTATTGTTTTCAGGGTGGTCGTTTTCCCTGCGCCATTGCGTCCGAGCAGAACAGTAACCTGCCCCTCCTTCGCTTCAAAATTAACGCCCTGCAAAATATGATATTGACCAATATGCGTGTGCACCTCATTTAATGTCAGTAAGGTGGTCATCGTACAGCCCTCCTAAATATGCATGTTGCACGGTATCATTATTCATAATTTCCTCTGGTGAGCCATCTGCTAATAGTTGACCATTGAACAACACCATAATAGAATCCGATAAATCCAAAATCATATCCATTTTGTGTTCAATGAGCAAAATGGTTTTATCCCCCTGCTGTTTTATGCTTCGAATAATTTCTAAAATCGTAGGTACTTCCTCTAATGACATCCCTGCAGTTGGTTCATCGAGCAGTAGAATTTCTGTATCTAACGCGAGTAGCATGGCAATCTCAAGCTTTCTTTTCTCGCCGTGGGATAGCATTGTTGTCAGGGCATCTCGTTTATTGTCGAGTAACACAAGTGCCAATAACTCCTCCGCTTTGTCCGTAATCGCCTGATAGCTTTTATAATGGCGGAATAGCTGATACCGAATTCTCTCCTTGGATTGGACGGCTAAACGAACATTTTCGAGAACTGTTAAGTTTGGAAAAACATTGGTAATCTGAAAAGATCGTCCCAATCCCATTCGAGTTCTTTCAATGGCCGATTTTTGGGCAAGTGATTGCCCTTTAAAATAAACATCACCCGCAGTTGGCTTTAGCTCTCCACTAATCAAATTAAAGAAGGTTGTTTTCCCAGCACCATTCGGCCCAATAATGGACTTTAAATGCTTCTCAGGCATTTGAAAATTAACGCCATCCACAGCCGTATGTCCCCCAAAACGAATTGTTAAATTATCTGTATATAATATAGACTCCATTCTCTACTCCCTTCCTTCTCACGTTTATGTAGAGAGACAGCCATGCTGCCTCTCAATTCTTTAATTCATAACGGGAGGTGCTGTTTCTTCAGGGCTAAGCTCCCGAATAAGTACTGGTACGGGATAATCCACACCATCTTGTTGCTCTAAGCGAATCGAATACATGGATTGTAGAGCCTGGTGATCCTCTTCACGGAATGTCATCTTCCCTTTTGGTGTTTCAAAGGACATACCCTCCATAACGTCAATTAACTTGTTTGCGTCTGCATCCCCATCTGATTGTTTCAATGCCTCCACAATCGCAATCGCCGCAGACATGCCGCCAGGCGTAAATAAATCGGGCACTTCATTGAAACGCTTTTGATGTTCATCTACTAACCATTGATTGACATCATTTTGAGGAAGTGTATGATAATACACCGAGAAGCCTTCCATCCCAACCAATGGATTCATAAATTGAAGCGCAATAATATCCGGTGCACCCGTCGAAATTTTAATGCCCTTTTCTTGAATTTTAAGATCTGCAATTTGATTCCATGGTGAATTCGCCCCTGCCCAGACCACAAACAAATAGTCTGGCTTCGCATCAATCACCTTTTGCAAATTAGAAGTAAAGTCTGTTGCCGCAGGATCGGCATACTCCTCTAGTACAATTTCAGCCCCTAATTTCTCCGCTGCCGTTTTAAAGGCATTCACACCATCCCAGCCAAACGAATAATCTGGCGCAAAGGTAGCAATCTTTACACCTTTGCCTGCAATAGCCGCTGCTGCCGCATAGGCATCCTGTGATGAATTACGCCCCGTACGGAAAATATACTCATTGAACTCTGAACCTGTAATACTGTCAGCCACTGCAGGCTCTACCACCATAATTTTTTCATACTCCTCGGCAAGTGGTAGAACAGCGAGCGTATCACCCGAGCTTGAAGAGCCGACTAAAAAATCAACCTGATCATCTTCTAAAAGCTTTGTCGCTTTTTGCACAGCCACCTCTGGCTTTGTCTCCGTATCCTCATATACAATTTCTATTTTCTTACCATTGACCTCCATCGTGCCGCCTGTTGCATACTCAATTCCTAAATCAAATCCTCGCTGCGTCTGCTTCCCATATGACTCAAGCGCCCCAGTTAACGAGGCAAGCACACCAATCTTAATTGTGCCGCCTTCCGCAGTGACCGCCTTCGTCTCTCCATCAGAAGAATCCGCTTCCGTTGCACCCTCTTTCGTTTCCCCATTACAAGCCACCAACACCACAGCCAACATCACTAAAAGCAACCAATACCACTGCTTCCTCATCCCATATCCCCCTTTAAAATAAGCTCCCTAGAAAGCGCTTTCTTGCTATGACAACACTATATAAAAGTCCAGTTACAAATTAGTTACAAGCTAGATGGCTCAAATATGAACCACCTGGCTCTGTCCCGAAAGTGATAAAAGTGGGAAACCAAATCTATTTCTATCATCCAAGATAGCGAAGCAGAACGGCAACTAAACAATATTTCTCAAAACAAAAAGCAAGAATGTTTAGAAATCAACATTCTTGCTTTTTTAGAGTCCACATTTATTTTTTCTTATAATTCGCTTCTAATTCTTAGCTACATTTAATTGCATTGATACATCCAAATTGCTTTTTTCCGACAATTGTAGATGTGTTTGCGGATTCGGCCAATTTACAAAAAAATTCCTTCAACATATCCATTTAAGATGGAATACTGCATAGCTGTACCCCTAAAATCGTACGCTTTATGATGGCCATTCCTGTTTCAACATACTATACAATAATGAATCTCGCCAAACGCCATCTTTCATTAGCATGTTTTCACGTAATATTCCTTCCTTTGACATTCCTATTTTCTCTAATACTTTGGATGACCCAATATTTCGAGGGTCGCAGGTTGCATAAATACGATGGAGCTTTAATGTTTCAAAGCCGAAAGTCATCACCAATTTCGCACTCTGCGTTGCTATTCCCTTTCCCCAATAATCAGGATTCACAATATAGCCAATTTCCCCGACTTCATTTGCAAAATCCCTAATCATGATTTCGACCGCACCTATTAACGTATCTTGATAAATAATAGCAAAAACATATCTTTCCCTTGGTGTTTGAGTTGCTTCTTCGAGAGCATCCTGAATAAATTCTTTTGTATCCTCTTCTGAATTTGGTCCCCATGTTTGATACCTGCAAACAACCTTCTGGGAGGCATATTTATGTACATCAACCCAGTCTTGCTGCCTGAATTCTCTTAAAAATAATATATCATTTGCAAGTATCATTTTAATTCATCTCTCCCTCTACACGATTCAACCATTCATTCATCAGCTCGGTAAACAATTCAGGTTGTTCGATCTGCAAATTGTGACCAGCACTATCTAAGATTGCAAAGGTTGCTCTGGGGAACTTCTCTAGAATGGAAAAGGCGTCCTTATAGCCAACAACAGAATCTTGTTTACCAAGCAAAAAGAGACTTGGCTTATCAAAGGATTTTTCGTCAACGGCAAATGAAAATCCGTAGCTTTGTTGAATTTTTTCTAAAAATGCCTGATCCGCTAGATTACACCCTGCCAACACCTCTGTTGAATAACGCTCCCAATTATAGGCATCTAAGACAACTTGATGAGACATAAAATCATCTTGCTCCTGCTGACTTAATGTTGATAAAAAAGCAGTGTCTGCTTGTACAATACAATGCGGTGGCACCGTACGTTGTTCTTTTTCAGGAATGATGAGGGGACAAATAAAGGCAGTACCTAAAAGTTGATCCACTGATTTCCTCATAATACCGCGCGCTAAATAGCCACCATAAGATTCACCAACCAACAGGTACGATTCTTGTGGAATGATTGTGTGTATCAATTCGGTAATCGCTTCTAGCATTTCATCCGAGTTTTGAATTGATGAATAGTCTGTTGTCTTTCCCATTCCCGGAAGATCCAGATAAATACGTTTCCACCCTTCACGTTCTTTAAAAACAGGCTCCATACAGCCCTTCATCAAACGATGATCAGGAGAAAAACCATGTAGCATGATGATAGGTATCCCTGTTCCAATTATTTCATAGTAAATATTCGCTTTTTTCGTCTGACAAAATGGCATTGTTGTTCCTCCAGATAGGTTACATTTTTTTATAGTTTATATAGACTACGCCACTGTTGGAGCGGGTTGCCCACTTTGACGCTACTTAGGAGCAGCTCTACTCTCAGTTTGAGCGCTTTGTCTTCACTTAGGAGCGACTCTACTCATAGTTAGAGCGCTTTGTCTTCACTTAGGAGCGACTCTACTCATAGTTAGAGCGCTTTATCTTTTCTTAGGAGCGGCTCTTCCCTTAGTTAGAGCGCTTTGTCTACTCTTAGGAGCGGTCCTCCCCTCAATAGGAGCACTTTTATATTACTTAGGAGCAGTTGAATCACTTCGCTTAGCCTAAACAACATCGGCTAACCCATTATCAAATCATAGACCGTCATGGTGGATTCCATCGGGGTTGTGTTTAGCTCCTGTTGTAATTGTTGGACACATTTTTCATACCATTTTAAGGCCAGGGAGCGGTTTTGGAGTTGGTAGTGGCTGTACATGAGCAGGCGATACGCTTCCTCCCAGAGTGCATCTTCGCGTAACATCTTTTCTGCGAAAAAAATGGCTTTTTTATATTGCTGTTGTCTTGTTGCATTTTGTGCTAGTCGTTCCAAGACTTCGATATATAAAAATTGTAGCTTTTCACGGTCCTGCGTTAGCCAATCGATTTGCTTTTTTTCCGCATAGAGCGCATCCGTATAGCTCGCTTCCGCTAATAAGAGCCACTCATTGGACAGCTGTGGATCAAATTCCTCCATTCCTAAGCTGTAATAATAGTGAAAGCGTTCAACATCAATTTGAAGAAAAGCAAGATTTTGTAATTGATACATATTATTTTTCCGCTGTATGAAAAAGCTATCTTGTCTTGCATGACGTTGTGGCTCCAATACTTTAAGTAACGTATTTAACACCACCTTAAAATCTCGATCTAAGGACTCGACACTGCGATCGGGCCATAATGCCTGTGCAATTTCTTCCTTTGGAGTAAAGCGATGGCGATGACAGTAGAGGTACACGAATAATTCCTTCGATTTATCACGTTGCCATTCTTTGTCTTCCAGCTTTCGTTGTGTACGAATTAAATTTAAACTCCCAAAAAGATTCATCTGTACTTCATCATGCGGATAACTGATGCCATCCTCGACCTGAAAATAACTTTGCAATGCTATGATAGACGGATGCTCCATTTGGCATTTTTGACTAAATTGCAATAGCTCGTAAAAAATCATTCGATTGCTCGGACCCAGTATCGTTGGCCTTTGTAAGAAGTATTCATAGCCATTTGAAACAACTAGTTGTGCAAACTGTTGAAAATACTGCTGAAACGGCTTCTTATTACACTCTTGCATGGCAATTACTGATTGATAAAATACTACGTGCATCAAGCCATTGCGATCACCGCACTCCTGAAATAGTTGCTGTGTCTTCTTTAATAATTGCTTTGCTCGCCCTATTTCTTGCTCAGAAAGTATAATTTTTACTTCTGCTAAAAGAATAAGCGCAGTCATCCAAGCATCTTGAACTTGCTCCGTTTCCTGTAAGCCCAGTGCTAAATATTTCTTAGCCGCTACCATATCACCTAACAAATGTTTGACAATGGCTAACCCCATATATGGCTCCGCCTTCACACGAGAAATATTAATAGCATTCATGAGGGTCAACGCTTTTTCATAGGCTTGACATGCCCCATAATGATCTGGGAAATCCATTAACAGCAGGGCATGAGCCTTTCTGATATAGCCAACCGCCTCTATGAAAATAGACTTCTCTTTTAATCCTCTTCGAATGCCATGCTGGGCAGCATACCAGGCTTCTTTGCCTTGACCTAACAGTGCATAAACGAAAGCTGCCAGCAGTTCACTTTCTCGATGGGTTGAAACAAGCTGAGGCGGTAATTCAAGTCGCTGCGCTAATAACTCCTTGGCCTCCCGTAGTTGTCCTGTTCGTAGTAAAACACGTACATCAACATTTGCTCGCTGTATGACATCCGCTGGCAATGCGACGTCCTCTATAAAGAGCTGTGCACCCTTGGCCTTCCCTAGATTCACTAAATTTTCAGCGTATTGCCGTTGAAGTTCTAGTAATTCCTCTTTGCGCAATGGTGTATGTTTCGCTAGCTCTAATGCTTTCTCGAGGTATGGCTCTGCTAAAGCAGGTTGAATGGTGTCTAAGTAAATATGAGCTATCCCAGCTTGAGACTTTGTCATAAATAGGTGATCCCGCTGCTTCTGTGCGAGGATTGCACATTTTTCATAGGATTGTTTCGCTTTTTCATAATAAGCTCGGTAGCGATGACATTCACCTTCAAAATAATTTAATTTATAAAATTTATCTTTTTCCTGTACAGTGAATCGATTGATTTTATCTAGCAACCATTCAAATTGACCAGCCCGTACGATTGATTCTGCATGAAGCTGTAGGAGCTCTCCGCAAAAATGATGATCATTCGTTTTAAAGGCATGATACAGGACAGCTTGAATATTTTGATGTTCTACATAATACAATGCTGCTTGTTTATGAAGGTCCGCATGTTGTGTTGGATACTGTCGCCATTTCATTTCTAAAAATCGACTAAACAATGCATGAAAACGATAGAAGCCATCTGTTGTCACAGGTTGGATAAATAAATGACGCTGAGTTAATGCATTCAGCATTTGCGCAATCTCAGCGCCATAAAACGCTTCCAATAGCTCCGCAGAAAAGGTCGGAAAAATCGCTAATTTTAAGATCGTCTCCTGCTCAGTAGCAGTCATCCTACTATAAACTTCCTCTGATAAATAGGTGAATAGCTCATTTGTGGGAATCGTCAGCCAATGATCTAGCGAAGCATGATGCCATTGCTCTGCCAATAAGGAAATGCTAATGGCCCACCCTTCAGTGATCTCTAATACTTTTTTCATTTCAGCCTCGGATAAATGTACATCTACATATTCTTCAAAAAACACTGCAATCTCCTCAGTTGAAAATGCCAGTTCGTCCTCTTTTATAACGAGCCATCTTTTTTGTAGCTTTAATTTCCTCATAATATCCCAATTGGGTAGTGTTCTGGAAGCCAAAATAAAATGAATGCTGGGTGGAGCAAATTCAATGATTTTTTCCATGAAATAATTAATAGGAAAAACATGATCTACTAGGTGAAAGTCGTCAATCACGATGAGAAGAGGCTCGTCTATATCGCAGAGGCAATTGACAAAAAGCTTATACCATCGATTGAGCTCATCCATTTTTGGAAAGCGCGATAATTGATTCCACCCATCAAATGTATGACCAAAATTCGGTACGACGCGCTGTATACTAAAAAAGAGGTGCCTCAAAAAGGGTAATAAATTATCATCTTCATCAGAAATACTATACCAAGAAAACGTACTTGATTCGGTTGCAAGAAATTGAGTTAGAATGGTTGTTTTACCGTACCCTGCACCACTATGCAAGAAAGTACAAGTATGATGATGACTTTTCTTTAACGTTCGCATTAGTGTTGCTCTATTAATACAATGCGTCGATGGATTGGGGGCCATACATTTTGATTGAATAATAATATCTGCTGTCATATAAACATAACCTCCATATTTTGTAAGGTTACAAAGATTTCTACAAAAATTCAGATTATTAAATTATTGACAGTTTACCATATTTTTTATGTATTTTTATAGGTTTAATCCCTCACTATTTTTTGTTATGGGAATAGAAGTAGAAATTAGTTTGCATTTTCTGTCTAATTTTAGTAATCCTTTTAATAGGAGCAGCTGTCTATAATTTGAGATATTGACCTCGAAACACTTTGTGATGTGCCTCGAACTCACCATCATAATGAGCGAATTAGCCATGCTTACACTGAACAAGAACGTCATTGAACTTAAATATAGAGATTATACGAGTTCCGATTTTAATGGACATTATTTTAAACTGCTTTACCGAGCGGAGGAAGTTGAGTGGAATATTGATATGTGGTTATTTTCAAATAGCCAAAAAGGGGCCATTTCTAAAGACTTAGTACCCTTTATGAAAAACCACTTAACAGAGGAAACTAGAAAAGCTATTCTCGATATAAAGGAAGCAATGATACATCTTCCTATACAATACGCCTCCATTTTTATTTATCAAGCTGTCTTAGAATTTGGTATTCGACATGTAGATGAATTTTTACAATGGACAAAACATCATTCCACAACTGTACCGTTTCATTGGCAAACACTTAGGCTTAAAAAATTCCCGATTATCAACTCTATGATAATCGGGATCATTCGTTAAGATTATAATAATTCTTTACGTAATTCAGCAGCTGATTTTGGCGAAAGTAGGCTGAATGGGATATCAAATACTGTTTTCGCCCCTTTATCACCCGCTTGACTTAAACGGTGTGCTGCACGTGCATAAGCCACTAATACGCTAGATGTAAAGTTTGGATTACTTTCCAGTTTTAATGAGAATTCGAGAATTTGTTTATCGTTTGCACCACTGTCACCACTGCGAATGACAAAACCACCATGTGGCATACCCGTATGATTTGCTTTAAATTCATCTTCCGAAATAAAGTTCACTGTTGTGTTATATTCATCGAAATAGTTAGGCATTGTGACAATTTCTTGTTCAACCTTTGTTGCATCTGCACCTTCTTCTAGCACAACCCAACATTCACGTGCATGTTTTTCACGTGTTGTTAATTCAGGGTTTTCACCGTTACGAACTCGCTCCACCGCTTCTTTAATCGGTAATGTGTATTGAACAGCATTTTTAACACCTTCGATACGACGGACAGCATCTGAGTGTCCTTGACTTAAGCCATCGCCCCAGAATGTATATGTTGTACCAACTGGTAATACTGATTCTCCTAATAGACGATTTAAAGAGAATAGACCTGGATCCCAACCAACTGAGATAACAGATACTTTACCAGATTTTTGTGCCGCTGCATCTACAGCATCGAAAAATTCAGGAATTTTCGCATGTGTATCGAAGCTATCAATTGTATTAAACCATTGTGCAAAATGTGGACCTTGCTCTGGTAAATCTGTTGCAGAACCACCACATAAAATCATAACATCAATGTCGTTTTGGAATTTTTCAGCGTCATCTACTAAATATACGCTCGCATTGCTTGCTACGTTTACTGTCGAAGGATCACGTCGTGTGAACACCGCTACTAATTCCATATCTGGATTTTGTGAAATGGCATACTCCACACCACGTCCTAAATTTCCATATCCTACAATACCTACTCGAATTGCACTCATTAAAAATTCCTCCTAACGATTTCGCGACTTTGTGAAAACTTTCACGTTAAATCTAATTACAATAATACTTCGTGTTAGAAAAATTCACAATAGTTTGTGTATGAGTTTTTTTAAAAGAATATATATCAGTTTTCTATGGTTTTTATTCCATAATGGTATGAATACGGTTACAAATTACTAAATCTTCCATGAACCTTAAAGTTATTGTAAAAGCCTTGTAAATAACGGCTATTTTCCCATCTAGTCTTGTACAATAAATGTAACGACAAAAGGGGGCATGTTGAATGAAAGGTACTGGTTACTCATCAAGCACTGCATTGGCACAAGGAGAACTACTTGCATTCCATATGACACAAAACTCAATGAACAAGCATAGTAAAGCAATACAAAGTGGCAATAAGCCGCAAGGAGATTTTCCATCAAATAATCATTTATGTATCGGTGTTTTACCTTTTGACGTTTTAGAAAACATCCCTAACCTCTCCATCCAAAAAAACAAGGTAAATGAAGTGGACTTTTACCATAGTGGTAAGGATATCGCTCGCTGGTTAATTAAAAAAAGTGAATACAACAAAAATGGATTTGACTTCATCTAAAGAAGTCAAATCCATTTTCCTTATAAAACTGTAGCCATGTGTTTCTTAGCTGTCATAACTAAAAATAGGAAACACCGTGAAAAAATTAAAATAGGAAACCTTTATGGAATGGTTATTTTCATAGTATTTCCTGTGCAAGCTGGGCTAGACGGGTTTTATCAATAATTTGATAGCCCGTCTTACGCTTTTCCAAAATCCTCTCTTCACAAAACTGTGCCAAGACATATAACAAATGGCGATAGGAGACCCCTAAATACTCACAGATTTCCGTATGCTTTTCCTTGTAGACACCTTGGTCGGCAGATAATTGGATAAAGGCTGCTAAGCGATTTTCCAACGGATAGGCCTGATTTTGTGTATATTTAGATGTCATTTTTGTCGCTTTTTCCCCTAAAAATACACAAAGTCTACGTAAAAACAAGGCATCTGCAAGTAACTTCTCCTTACATGACTGTGTAATTGAATAGCAAATTGTTTTGGTGACGGTTTGTATCCCCTTTGTATACCTAGCCTCATTTAATAATTCAATTTCCCCCATAAAAAGAGGAGCTTCTAGGTATTCAATAAGCGAAACCTTCCCATTTTTATGTGTCATATAGAGCTTCGCCTTTCCTTCTATCATGTAATACACTGTGTCTGGAAAGGAGCCTTCCTGGAAGATCCACTCACCCTTGTCAAACTGACGGACTTCTAAATAGGGATTGATATCAAATGAGAAAAAATCATCGATCGGATATTTTTCAAGATAATGGGTACGAGCTTCAGCTGTTAAAATATGCATTTTTTTCTCTCTCTCCTATAAAAAATATGAGATATCTCACATTATTGTAGCGATGAACATGCTATTATTCAACATAGTTAATGGAGGTACGAAAATTATATGAACAATCAACGATGGCTTTCTCAGAATTTCTTTACATTTTTTATCACGTGGGGCATTTTCTTACCCTACTGGACAGGTTGGCTGGTGGATGCCAAACATCTAACCGTCTCGCAGGCAAGTGTAGTGATGGGCTGTGGGCTACTAGCTCGTGCCACATCCAATCTTTTCTTCTTCCCAACACTTGCAAAATATGTACACAATAAACGACTCATTACAATTTTAGCAATAGGCTCGCTGCTTACAGCCTTGCTCTATATTCCAAGTACAGGCTTTACAGCATTATTAATTGTGACTATTTTATTTAGTGTTTTTTACCCAGCGCTATTACCTGCTGTGGAAAGCAGTGCAGCTACGCTTGTCCAATATGGTAATATTCATTATGGTAAAAGCCGTTCCTATGGTTCATTTGGCTTTGTCATCGCTGTATTAATTATTAGTATGCTAACAGGCGTTTTTGGAAAGAACATCATCTTTTGGAGCATGATTATAGGGTTGATGGGCATGTTACTTATGCAGCAATTAGCAACACCAAAGGAATTACTCGTAGTACCAACAAAAGAACAGCGTGCAAAATCATTGTCGATGAAAACACTATGGACGATCAAAGGCTTCCCGATTGTTTTATTCATCGTGATCTTGCTACAGGGAGCACATGCCTCCTATTATAGCTACGGTTATATTTATTTAGAAGATTTACAGGTTGATCCATTCTATATGGGTATGATTATTAATATCGCTGTTATTTGCGAAATTCTTTACTTTATGAAGGCTGATACGTTATTGACGAAATGGCGCTCATCATCCTTATTACTCTTAGCAGCGAGCGGCTCTTCCTTACGTTGGTTACTTATCTTTATGTTCCCAAATGTCTGGGTATTTATCGCTTCGCAAACCTTGCATGCATTATCCTTTGCTTTAGCACATTTTGCCTTTATTCGCTACTTAACAAAAGCGCTACCAAAGGAACAAATCCCCAATGCACAGGGGTTATACTCTGCATTAGCTATGGGCTTAAGTACCGCCATCCTGACGTTTTTAGGTGGCTATTTATACGAAATATCGCCAGGTCTGTCCTTCGCAGCCATGCTCATTTGTACAATACCAGCCATCGCTATTTTGCTCCTGACACGCAAAAAATATCAATATTAAACTAAAAGCAGGCGAGAACATCCTCACCTGCTTTGATTATTTCGGATAATAGGAAAAACCAGGATATTTCACTACTGGCCATTTTTCTTTTCTGAGTGCCTCTAGCAGCTCAGGACCGACCTGCAAATTACTTTGCACCAATTCTGTCGGAGTTAAGGCCATCCATTGATTTAAGGACACATCTTGGAATCGATCACTTTTAAACATTTCTAAAAACCATAATGGCTCTGTTCCAGTATTTTCAATATAATGTCCCGTGGCAAATGGTACATAGCCAACATCTCCCGCCCGATAATCAAATGTTCGAGCCGTTCCATTTCCTGTGAAAACTGTCATACGTCCTTTTCCTTGCAGATAATATTGCCATTCATCGTTGTTCGGATGCCAATGCAACTCCCGCATCGCCCCTGGCTCAATTTCCACCAGTGCAGCCGCGATATTTTTAGAGATTGGGAAATTAGTCGAATCGACAATGCGCACACTTCCTCCAGGTGTTTTCAATGGTGGCTGTGCCAAGAGACGATGTTTAAAGGTTTGCGGAACCTCCCCATAAGGAGATTGCACTTTCTGTGATTCGATAGGACCTGGCACTCGATCCTGATAAATATACACTTGTTCACCCGGAATGTGATCGAAAGCATGAATAGGAACTCCAAAATTCGCTGATAACACTTCTTTTGGCGTATGAGCAAACCAATCCGAGATAGACAGTGTATTCAGATCAGAGAAATGCCCATCATCAAATACTAATAAAAATTCGCAGCCGTCCTCAAGCCCTTGAATGGAATGAGGTATGCCAGGTGGAAAATACCATAAATCGCCTGGCCCCACATCCGCTATAAAGTTACAACCATTCTGATCGACAGCAGTAATACGAGCATGACCAAGCAGCATATACGACCACTCCGCCTGCTGATGCCAGTGTAGCTCACGTACGCCCCCCGGTGTCAAACTCATATTCACACCCGCCAAAGTCGTAGCAATCGGCAATTCACGAACCGTAATTTCCCGAGACCATCCACCTTGATTTAAGGTCATATGCGTGTCGGAAAACGAGAAACGCAAATTTGGAATCAAACCCGCATCGGTCGTTGGTGGCACCAGCATATCAGGATTTTCTAAATCCCTCATAACATCCCGTGGCCCCTTATCCACCCCTCCAGCCCCATCACCTCGAATAGGCTGAGGCACCTGAAAATAACCCGGTGGCAAATTCTCCAATCGTTCACCTCTTTATGTTCGTAATCAAACTAAAATACTTCTATTCTTCTAAAATGTATGGATACAATGCTCGGATTATTCACTTTCTTTTCTGCTGTTGAGATGAGTGACTGAGCGTGGATACTTGATTAAGAGAGGGCTTGCTATGTTGATCACTTCTCACTGAATTTGGAGCGGGTTTCTTACTTTTTTGATCGCTTCTCACTTTCTTTGGAGCGGGGGCCTCATTTTTTGATCACTTTTCAATCACTTTGGAGCGGATGCCTCACTTTTTTGATCACTTTTCAATTACTTTAGAGCGGATTCCTCTCTTTTGGATCACCTCTTACTCACTTTGGAGCGGGTTTCTTACTTTTTTGATCGCTTCTCACTTTCTTTGGAGCGGGGACCTTACTTTTTTGATCACCTCTCAACCACTTTGGAGCGGGGTCTTCATCTTTATGATCACTTTTCATTCACTTTGGAGCGGGTTTCTTACTTTTTTGATCGCTTCTCACTGAATTTGGAGCAGGGGCCTCGCTTTTTGGATCACCTCTCACTCACTTTAGAACGGGGGCCTCACTTTTTTGATCACCTCTCAACCACTTTGGAGCGGGGTCTTCATCTTTATGATCACTTTTCATTCACTTTGGAGCGGGTTTCTTACTTTTTTGATCGCTTCTCACTGAATTCGGAGCAGGGGCCTCGCTTTTTGGATCACCTCTCACTCACTTTAGAACGGGGGCCTCACTTTTTTGATCACTTCTCAATCACTTTGGAGCGGATTCCTCTCTTTTTAGATCACTTCTCACCTTATTTAGAGCGACCTCCTCACTTCCACGTTTCCCTAACCTCAGAAAGTCCTTACTTACTCTTTCGTACCATAGCCGCAACCACACATTCATGCAGGATTCGTAAGCCTTCTTGTAATTCTTCAAAGGTTGCATAGGCATAGGATAGCCGAATATGGTGATGATCGTGTGGATCGTAGATATAGCCTGGATTGATTAATATTTGTTGCTGCAATAGCTTCATAAAAAAGTCTTTATCTACAAGCGACTCATGAAACTTAAGCCAAATATAAAAACCTCCCTTTGGTTTGCTCCAATTCGCCACCTCTGTAAATTTCTCCGTTAACAGCTGTTCCGTAAAATCGGCTCGCTCCTTTAATTGTTGACGCAATCCAGCAAGATGCTTTTCATATTTTCCTGATTGCAGCCAATGAAGGACAATTTCTTGTGAAATGGCACTTGAGCCATAGTCTGTTTGCATTTTTATATCGGCTAATCGCTCAATGACAGTGGTTGGACCAATGAGCCAGCCAATTCGTAGCCCAGGGCTTAAGGTTTTCGAGACGCTGCCAATATAAAGAACTTGTCCACTATTATCCATGGCCTTAATCGGCGGTGACGTCTCTTCAAAAAGCAATTCATGGTAGACATCATCCTCTATAATTGGAATGCGTGATGCCTGACATGCTTCATATAGCTGTTCTTTTTCCCGTCCTGTCCACACATGACCTGTAGGATTATGTAAAGTAGGTATGGCATAAAACACGGCTTGTTTCTTTCGTTTCCTTTGCGTCAATGTTTGGACAAGTTGTTCATCACGATCAATACTAATCATTTGCATGCCGACTGACTGAAATGGATGGACAGAATTTAAATAGGAGGTTGGCTCCTGGAACACAATGGACCCCTGCTCTAATAAGCCAACAGCAATCAATTGAAGTGCCTGAAGAGCACCTGAGACTATACAGACGTTTTGAGGCTCAGCAGTAATGCCTCTTTTTTGGACATATTTACAAATAGCTTTACGAAGCTGATCATTGCCTTGTGGCGAAGAGTAGCCTAATGCTTTGGATTGAAAGGATAGCTCTCGCAGTGAAGCTTCTATTTCCTTGGTGGGCAACAAGCAAGGTGCTAGCTCTCCTGTTCCTAAACGAATTACATCATCACGCTGTTCGTATTCATTAATTAATTGGATAGTGTGGTAGTTTGGCTTATGGATGCTTGTTTCGATATAGGTTTGCCAATTCGGCTGTGTTTGTTGGATTAATGCATGCCAGGAATTGTGCGTAACATAAACACCAGAGCCTACTTTTGCTTCAAGAATGCCCATTGCTTTTAATTCCTCCAAAGCCTGCTGAACCGTGCTACGATTCACATCGAACTGCATGGCCAACTGTCTTTGGGTAGGTAGTTTTGTCCCTGCAGCCCAGTCTCCTCGTTCCACATTGGCTGTTATCCACTGTACAATCTGCTGCTGTAATGTATTATCACTTCGTCTATTCGGCTGCCAGCTCATGTTCCTTCTCCTTCCACTATAAAATTGGGTGGATAAAAAACCATCCAATTGGTCGTTTTCTTTTAGTTATACCATATCTAAAATGAGTAAAGAAAGGAGGTATGATCGTTGGAAGCTTTTCTTCATGGAATCATTTTAGCATTTGGACTTATTTTGCCATTAGGCGTACAAAATGTTTTTGTTTTTTCACAAGGTGCTACACAACCAACTTTATTGCGCGCTTTGCCAGCAGGTGTGACAGCTGCGATCTGTGATACACTGCTTATTCTACTTGCGGTATTCGGTCTGTCATTAATAGTTCTACAGTTTGAGTGGCTGCGTATCACTTTAATGACTATAGGTATCATTTTTTTACTTTATATGGGCTATAGCATTTGGCGTTCAAATCCAGTAAACACTGAAAATAGCGAAGCATTGCCTATAAAAAAACAAATTCTCTTCGCACTCTCTGTGTCACTGCTCAACCCACATGCTATTTTAGATACAATCGGTGTCATTGGTACGAGCGCATTAAAATATAGTGGAACCGAGCAAATGATGTTCACCGTTGCTTGTGTGTTCATTTCCTGGCTATGGTTTTTCGGTCTCACATTGACTGGCGCCTCGTTCAAAAAACTAGACGGCTCTGGAAAGTTGATGCGACTATTTAATAAATGCTCCGCCATCTTTATTTGGGCAACAGCATGTTATCTCGCAAGTGGCTTATTATAGCGTACATAGAAAATGCTCAGGGATTCCCTGAGCATTTCTTTTATAGAGAGACAAATAAAGTGAGCTTTTCAGTAAACAATGCCGTCTCAATGGATTTTGCATGAGGCCATACCTCACCATAATGAATAGCTTTGACTAATACATTGGCTTGTAATAAAGCTTCGTGCTGCTGAATGATGGAAAGTACCTTTGGACTACCATTAAAGGCAATCGATACATATTGCGTCACTGGTAGCTGCCATTTTTTCCGTGCATCTTGTATTGTACGAATCAATTCTCGCATTTGCCCTTCTTGTAGTAGGCACTCCGTTAGTTGTACATTCATCAAGACACGGCAGGTGCTATCCTCCGCTAAAATATAATGGTCCTTGACGATTGATTCAGCTATTACATGTTCCCTTAATAATGTTAGCTGTTGACCATCCATCATGAGATCCACAGTTTCATGATGTTGTAGCTTTTGTTTCTCTTCCTCTGTTAATGTCAACACATATTCTTTTACTTGATTAACCTTTGGACCAAATGCCGCTCCCGCTGTTTTAAAGTTCAATTTATAATGCACGCGTTCATAGGCTGAAAAATCATGTGACCATCTACAGGCTTTGATGTTTAACTCATCCTGAATGAGCTCGCTATAGGCTTGGTAATCCGACAGTTCACCTTTTAAGGCAACAATGAGTTCACTTAAAGGCTGCTTGACCTTTATTCCCTGACTATTGCGAATGCTACGTCCAAGTTCCACAACTGTTAAGACTGTTGCCATTCCTTGTTCAAGCTTCACATCCACTAGTTGATCGTCGAATAATGGGTATTTCTCAAGATGAACACTTTTCCCACATAATTGACGGTAAATATCCTCTGCTATAAACGGCGTAAACGGAGCTACTAATTGACAAATGGATGTCAGTACCTCGTATAGTGTACTAAATGCACCCCGTTTATCTGCTGTCATTCCATTTGCCCAAAATCTAGCACGTGAACGACGGATATACCAGTTGCTTAATTCTTCCACCAATTGACCAATTTCCCGTGTAGCCTGTGTAAATTGATAATCATCCATAGAAGTTGTGACAAGCTGGATAGTGTGATGTAAGCGAGACAATATCCAATGATCTAGCTGTGAACGTGTACCTGTATTTGTAGCATCATACGTAAAGCCATCGATCTTGGCATACATGTCATAAAATGTAAACGTATTGTCGAGTGTATCCACCAGCTTAGATTTCGCATCTAAGACAATTTTCTTAGAAAAACGCTTTGGATTCCATGGTGAGCTATCCACTAAAAATGCCCAACGTAGAGCATCTGCTCCATACTCCTCGATTAACTCAACAGGCTCTAATGCATTGCCTTTACTTTTGGACATCTTCTGTCCATGCTCATCGAGTACATGCCCTAGCGATAGCACATTTTTATAAGGTGGTTTTCCTGTAAACAAGGTCGATACTGCTAATAAGCTATAGTAAAATCCTCGCGTTTGGTCGATCCCCTCAATGACCACATCTGCTGGAAATTGATGATGAAAGTTCGCAACATCTTCAAAAGGATAATGCTGTTGGGCAAATGGCATCGAGCCACTGTCAAACCAAACATCAATAACTTCAGGCGTACGTCTCATGTCGCCCTGGCAGACAGGACAGGTACAGACAATGTCATCTATAAATGGCTTATGCAGCTCTAATTGTTCATCGACAGCTCCTTTGGCTAATTGTTGGAGTGCTGCAACACTGTTAGGTGCCTCCTCATGACTGCAATCCTGACAGACCCACACATTGAGTGGTGTCCCCCAATAACGATTACGACTAATATTCCAATCCACTAAGTTTTCTAGGAAGTTGCCAAATCGTCCATCTTTGATATGGCTAGGGTACCATGTCACCTGCTGATTATTTTGTAAAAGCTGCTCTTTTACTGCCGACATTTTGATAAACCAGCTATCTGTTGCATAGTACAATAATGGTGAATCACAGCGCCAGCAATGTGGGTAGCTATGCTCATATTTTTCTTTAGTAAATAAAAGCTCTTTTGCTGCAAGCATTTTAATGATGTCGACATCACAGTCCTTTACAAATCGTCCAACAAGCTCAGGTACCGCTTCTGTATAACAGCCTTTAAGATCAACTACATTGACAAAGGACAAGCCATGTTGCTGCATCGTTTTATAATCGTCCTCTCCATAAGCAGGTGCTATGTGTACAATTCCTGTGCCACTTTGCTCTGTCACATAATCTGCCATGACAACGATATGCCCTTTATCGACGGCTAGATAGGAAAATGGCGATCGATAGGAAACACCTGCAAAATCCTGACCGTCATGCTCACTTAATATCTCAACAGGCTCTGAAAAAACCTTTGCTACCAACGATTTGGCTAGTATATAGATGCTGTTTGCATGCCTTACACGGACATATCGAAGAGTAGGATTCATAGCTAAGGCTACATTGGCTGGTAATGTCCAAGGCGTCGTTGTCCAGCCTAAGAAATATTCGTCTCGATCCTCTAGCTTAAACATTGCAGTAACGGATAAATCCTTGACATCCTTATAGCCCTGTGCCACCTCATGAGAGCTTAAGGAAGTTTGACAACTAGGGCAATAAGGTGAAACGCGATGTCCCTTGTATAACAGTTTTTCCTTGTGAACATGGCTTAAAATATGCCACACTGATTCGATATAGTCATTACTAAGTGTTAGGTAAGGATCATCCATGTCGAGCCAGTAGCCAAGTTGCTCTGTAAAAGTACGCCATTTTTGCTCATAGATAAAAACGCTCTTTTTACATGCTTGAATAAATGGCTCCACCCCATAGTTCTCAATCTCCTGCTTACCTGAGATCCCTAATGCCTTTTCTACCCCTAATTCCACAGGTAAACCATGTGTATCCCAACCAGCTTTTCGTTCAACCAAATAGCCTTGCATCGTTTTGTAACGTGCCACCACATCTTTTATGGTTCTACCAAATGCATGGCCGACATGTGGTAAACCATTCGCTGTTGGGGGTCCCTCATAAAATACAAAGGGCTGCTGTCCAGCACGATTACTTACGGATTTGGCGAAGGTCCCTTCTTGCGCCCACAATGTACGAATCCTTGTTTCTCGTTCCACTGTTGTTTCCTTCTTTTGTACTTTCTGCATATTAGTTCCTCCTATACAAGCAAATTTGTATAAAAGGCATACAAAAAACCCCGTCCCTAGGTAAAGGGACGGGGTTAACCGCGAATACCACCCTAATTCTATTGACACGATGGCCAATAGCGCTCAGCAACGTACAATCATACGTGTTCTTTTTAACGGTAGACACCCGGATTAACTTACTCGATTCAGCTAATCTTCTCAGAGAGGATTTTCATGTAACACCTGCACACCGACTTCCACCAAATGTCGGCTCTCTGTAGAACAAAGTGAAACACTACTCTTTCTCATCAACGAATTTGTATGCTTTTATTGTCCTTCATCTTAGCAAATTACCAATTGTCTGTCAACGGTGGACAACCTAAAAAATTTCGTTGAGACAAGTGACAATACTTTGATGGAGATCAGCATATTGTGGCTGATGAATGGTTTGAATCAAAAAGCTCTTTAGCAATGTTTTACTATTGAATAGTACTATTCTGTATTGTTCCTCACTCAGCTTTTCCTTTAATACGGCTAAGGTTAATGGCATTTGCTGCACTATATGGATGACTTCATTTTGTTCCAGCCCCTGCTCCAACATCGCGAATATAGGCACTAATAGTCGTTCATCCTCATCATGGATAAAAACGTAATCCGGTTGTAAATAGATGGACCATAATGCATGCAACATATCCGGATAGGCTGTTTTCAATGATTTTGGATTTTTCACCAGTTCATCGATAGCATCTGAAACATGCGCCACACTATGTGCCCATCCCTTGCCAGGCACATAGCCTCTTACATCCTTTTCAGATGATACATAGCTTAGTAACTTTGTTTGACAGTCCGCTATGCTAGCCTTGGACAAAAAATTATCCTGTAGATCTCTTGCTAAAATAAGCGCTACTAATAATGATGTAAATGAGCGAGTAAAGACCCAATCTGATTCCTTTTCTCCAATTCCCTTAACTAATAAATGGTTTAAGCTATAATCCCATAACTCCGTTAAGGAACGATGGTCTAGCAAGTTTTTTTCTAAAATCCATTCATAAAAGCTGCCATAAATATAAATATCTCGTAGCTCACTATCAATAGAACCGATATGTGCTAACATGGAATGCACAAGCTGCTCTTGATTTTCTAGCTCCATTGTTGCTTGTCCCTTTTTTAATGCCTTTAATCGATCCTTTAATTCTTCTTCCTTCAGTACATCTTGTATCAACTCTTTGACTCCCCTTTGCTTATTTATTTTGATACTCACTTTCTCGGTATATTCCATCTAACTTCCAGCTCTCATTAAAACGGACATATGTAAATTCCTTTTGCCAATTATCTTGGTGTACAATCACCTTACTGCGCCAAGGAAAGGTAAATGCATTCACCTGCCCCTTTCGCACATCAGCTATATCATCCGCTACTTCAAGAAGCGTCGTAGGCTTCATTGTATTGTGCATCAAATAAAGCTGTCGGTCTGAACTATCCTCAAGCTCCTGCATTACTTGCTGATGGAACGCAATCACCTGCTGATTTGCCTGATAAAGTGAATAAACGAGTGAGCTCCCAAATAGCAGCATCAATGTTGCCACAATCACAACATGCTTTTTCTTTAAGCCTATATAAAATGCCCACTTCTTTTCCTTGTTGTATAAATGGATATAGATTGCTAGACTAATTGGCCATAAAAATAGTAGCTGCCAAAAGAGGACAACCCAAAAAATTTCTCCATCCGAGACAAAATATCGAATGCAAAAGTAATTCAACAGCCATAAGGGCATTGACCAACGCCAAAAGGATTCTTCCTGTGACATACTTTTTAAATAAATCAGTAGAAGAGGTAAGCTTAGGAAAAACGCTGTCGCATTATCTAATATAGCAAATACCAAATCAACACCTCTATTTTAGAAAAATATTACAACTATTGTATATGATTCCCACTTTAAAGAAAAGGCTAGACATTCTAAAATCATTGAATGTCTAGCTTCTTGTTATTGAAATTCCTTTACTATTTTCATCTCTACGATATCCTTATAATCAATGAATGGCTGAGCGTCATCGTTCCCAATCGACTGCCTATACTGGACTTCTACTCGGTCACCAACTGATAGTGTTTTCGGGACATCCACTAGAGGGAACCATGTACCATTTCTATGTTTCTGCACTAATTCATCTACAGATTTTTGACCAATCTCGCTATCTAAGACGCCTGAGACAACTAAAAATTCATGTTCCTTGATCGCTAAGACCGTTCCACTTCTGATGAGCTTCATTTGGCTGTCCTTTTCTGGGATTTTATATTTTTCTCGTAAGGAGGCAATGTCTTTATGATAATGTTGTTCTAAATAATTCATGGCTTTTTGCTCGACAAGCCATGTACGAATGGGATTACTTACATCCTTATAATCGGCTTGGCTTGCCTCCCATAATAAGTCAAATGTAGCCATTTTATAGGCAATTGGCTTGCCATAGTTCTCTATAAACCCTTCGTTTGTGACTTGCAACATTTGCAGAAGCTTCTCATAAGTTGGCCGAGTATCGTTTTCATAGCTCCACTCTTGCATGAACTGTTCGAGTGCCTTATCTATTTGCTCTTGTGTAGGTACTAGTTTTTTCGATTGCGCATAAGCAAAGGTCGATTCAAAATATAAAAAATTATCAAAGCTTGCCTTATATAAACGATTCTTTCCGTTCATAAAAGAATCAAGTTGTAAATACAGCTCTAAGATCCTCTCATCTAATACGGGTGGAATAGTAGAAGCTTGCTGTTGTTGTTCATTATATTGCTGATATATAAACAGCCCTATGCAGACACTTAAAATCATAGCCAAAACACCATATGGCCAGCGTTTTGCAGGTTTTTTTTCATGGCGTTGGTGTAAATGCTGAACCACATTTGTCATCACACGCTTTTTGCTTTCTGATAAATCCCTTACTACACGAGCATCCATTTTACTCATGCAGAAGCACCTCCCATTCAACATGCTGCAATTGTAGCTTTAATAACTCTCGTCCACGACGTAGCCTTGTTTTGACGGTGCTTTCAGGAATCGTTAACAGCTCTGCAATGTCCACCACAGGCATTTCTTCAAAATAAAAATGTATAATGACCTCTCGCTGCTTGAAGGGGAGAGCTAGAATCGCATTTTCAATCAAAGTACGTTCATCTTGCTGTACAAGCATATCTCTTCTCATGACGGTTTGCTGTGGAAAAATCTTCTGTTGCACTTGAATTTTCCCATAGGTCCAGCTGCGTAAATAATCTTTACTTCGATTACTAACTAATTTCGATAAATACGCCTTTAGCTCCCCACGTTCCTCATAGTTTTGCTGATTATCATAGAATTTAATAAAGACATCCTGTACGATATCTTCAGCGCTTTGTAAATCTCTAACATAGTAAAAGGCAAGACGAATAAGCCTCTCTGTATGCTGTTCCATTATTCTTTCCAGTTCATGAATTAGCAACATTCTTCCTCCTCTCTACCCTATAAACGGTGCTCACGGTTTCGAGGTTTGCTTTTTTTGTCATTTACCCCAAATCATTGTCAGCAAATGGGGTAATCACCTGTTTTTCCGTTGAAGATAACACGATATTAGTAGAGGGTGTGCCATAGGGCATAGCCGCATCAATAAATTGTTCTAATGTTTCTACTGAATAGGTTGCTAGTTGAACAATATAGCTAATTTCTCCTGCCACCCGATAGCATGCCAAAACATCAGGATGGGCATTACAAAATGAAGAAAGACTTTTACAATCAATGGATTTAAATAAAATAATAGCTTCAATCGTACGCTCCATCTTTTTCAAATTTACCTTTGCATGATAGCCTTCAATCACACCCTGCTCCTCCAGCTTTTTGACTCTTTCAATAACAGCAGGAGAGGATAAATGAACGGTAGTAGCTAATTCCTTCATCGAGATTTTGGCATTTTGCTGTAACTGCTGTAAAATTTGTGTATCAATATGATCCATGGTCCATCACCTTTCTAAATCAATTATTTATGACATAATACCTTTTCAAATAAGGTTTTTTACTTAAAATCCATTATACAACGTATGTAATCTTTTCTCCCTTTTGTTTACAATAATATCAATAAAGGAGGCAAAACAACTATGAAAAAAATATTGTTACTATTAGCAAATGGCTTTGAAGCGGTGGAGGCAAGCGTCTTTACTGATGTGCTCGGCTGGAATAAGTGGGAAGGTGATGGTACAACAGATGTGGTTACGGTCGGCCTGCATGAACAGCTGCAATGCACCTGGAATTTTAAAGTCACTCCTGAAAAATTGCTCCATGAAATTGTATTAGAGGATTTTGATGCATTAGCGATTCCTGGAGGCTTTGAGGAAGCCGGTTTTTATGAGGATGCGTTTAGCGAGGAATTTCAGGCAGTCGTTCGTCACTTTGATGAACAGAAAAAACCGATTGCAACAATCTGTGTAGCTTCTCTTATTTTAGGCCACAGTGGAATTCTTCAGCATCGTCAAGCAACAACCTATAATCATCCAACAAGTAAACGTTTAGCACAGCTAAAAGGCTATGGTGCGGCAATTATCAACGAGCGCATTGTGCAAACTGACCATATCATTACCTCCTCCAATCCAGGAACAGCCTTTGATGTTGCCTTTCGCTTACTAGAAACACTGACATCCGCTTCAAACACAGCGAAAGTAAAAGAATTAATGGGCTTCCACTAAGGCATAAAAAAGTAGGTTTACGCCAATATACTTGGCATAAACCTACTTTTTGTATTATTTACTTACTGGTGCTGTTTCTGATGCACTCAAATCCATTTCCTTTGCATTGTCTAGCACATCTTTTGGAATCGTAATTGTCGTTACCGCATTGAAATCATGATATTTGATCGTTGTTTGCTGTCTTGTTTTGATCGAATTGCCTTCTACTTGCATCTTTAATGTCATGTCCATAGCAATTTCTTCTACATCGAATGTTTCTTTATTAATCAATAATTTATATGTGAGACCATCAAAGGAAATATTACCCATTTGCGCCTCTAAATCGGCTTCCATTCCTAAATCCATAGCGCCAAGCTGCTGCTTCACTAGCTCTGTGAATTTTTCGCCAGAGCCCTTTAATGTTAATTCATAACGGTTTGCTGTTTCTACTAATGAGAAATCTTCGGCAAATGCTTGTAGCATCTCCAATTGTTCAGTTGCATCTGGCTGCATCCCTGTTTGGCTCAGTACATCCTCAAATAATTGTTTCGGGAACTTTACCCAGGCCTTTTGTTCTGCCTCATACATATACATACCATCTTTAGCCGTCATATACATTTTAATCGGCAAATTAATCGCTTCACCACTTGTTGGATCTGTTAAAGCCATTGTTCCATCAGCAAAGAATTGCATTGGCTCTGTAACAATTTCCATCTTCATGTTGCCTTTAGACTCCATTTTCATGGTTTCCTTACCATCGTTTGCCTCTACTGTCTGAGAGATCGTCATGGTAGCCTTCATGCTTTTTAGCTCTTTTTGCTTGGCTAATGTTTTCGTAAATACTTCCTCTAACAAAGCACTATCCTTTGATGTAGTAGGCTGTTCTTCTGTTACTTGCTCCTCTTTTTCTTCCGTTGTAGGCTGTGTATCCTCAGCTAAACCTAATGCGTTCACAATAAATGTTGCTAACTGACCACGTGTAACATTTTTATCTACACCAAATTCTGTGGCAGTAACACCCTTCGCAATGCCTGCCTCATACAGGGCTGTTACTGCATCTGCAAATGGACTATTTTGCTGTACATCTGTAAATGGACTTTTACCTTCCGCTGTTAAACCTGCAGCCTCAGCTACCATTACCGCCATTTGACCACGAGTAATTGTATCATTTGGACGGAATGTATCATCCTCATAGCCTTGTACAACGCCAAGATTAACTAATGTAACAATCGCTTTATAGTATGGGCTAGATGAGTCGACATCCTTAAAATTCGGATTCTCGACAGTCATATCCGTTGTAGTTAGATGAAAAGCACTTGCTATCATCTTCGCTGCCTGTCCACGTGTTACATCCTTTGAAGGCTTAAATGTACCATCTGGAAAACCATTAATGATATCTGCTGCATGCAATGTGGAAATACTGTTAAAATGCGCATAATCTTCACTCACATCTGAAAATGGACTAGCCGCCGAAACAGGTACTACCGCCACAGCAGTAACCGCCATTGCAGCTGTAGCCGCTGTATAAAGCTTATGTTTCTTCTTTGTCATAATCAATCGTCCCCCGTTTATGTAAATTTAATGCTTGCCTATTAATTTTATCGAAAGAACGGGGAAAATGCTAGGTAAGTTGGAAATTAAATTATAATTATCCATTATATCCGTCATTTGGTTTGGTCTATCCACCATTTTAATGAATCAAATAAAAAAACCGACCTCCTAAGAGATCGGTTTTTATGATGATGATTACTCAGCAGCTTTTGCGCGTAGAACCATTTGTAGGATACCACCATGACGGTAGTAGTCTACTTCTACTTCTGAGTCGAAACGAGCTAAAGCTTGGAAAGTTTTAACTGTGCCGTCTTCAGATTTAGCAGTTACTGTTAAGATTTCACGTGGTTTTACGTTGTCAGTAATGTTAACAGAGATTTCTTCTTTACCAGTTAAGCCTAATGTATCAGCAGATTCACCTGGCATAAATTGAAGTGGAAGAACACCCATCATTACTAGGTTAGAACGGTGGATACGCTCGTAAGATTGTGCGATAACAGTTTTCACGCCAAGTAGGAATGTACCTTTCGCAGCCCAGTCACGAGAAGAACCCATACCGTAGTCGTTACCAGCAAGTACGACTAAGCCAGTACCTTGCTCTTGGTATTTCATACATGCGTCATAGATGTACTCTACTTCGCCTGTTGGCCAGTAAGTAGTGAATCCACCCTCTGTACCAGGAGCAACTTGGTTACGGATACGGATGTTTGCAAATGTACCACGCATCATTACTTCGTGGTTACCACGACGAGAACCGTAAGAGTTGAAGTCACGGATTGCAACACCGTTTTCAATTAAATATTTACCTGCAGGTGTATCTTTACCGATTGCACCAGCTGGAGAAATATGGTCAGTTGTGATTGAGTCACCGAACTTCGCCATAATGCGTAAGCCGTCTAAGCCTTTAATAGCTTCTGGCTCTTTTGCAAGACCTTGGAAGAATGGTGGGTTTTGGATGTAAGTTGATTTGTCATCAAATGTGTATAGAGACTCAGTTGATGTTTCAATTGCATTCCATTTTTCGTTCGCTGTGAATACAGTTTCGTATTCTTTTTGGAATAACTCACGGTTAACAACAGTACCTAATACTGCATTAACTTCTTCAGTTGATGGCCAGATATCAGCGAAGAATACTTCGTTACCATCTTTATCTTTACCGAATGAATCTTTTTGTAGATCGATATCCACTGTACCAGCAAGTGCATAAGCAACAACAAGTGGTGGAGAAGCTAAGTAGTTAGCTTTTACAAGTGGGTGTACACGACCTTCAAAGTTACGGTTACCAGAAAGAACTGAAGTTACGAATAAGTCATTTGCTTTAATTGCTTCTTCGATTTCAGGTAATAATGGACCTGAGTTACCGATACATGTTGTACAACCATAACCTACAGTGTTGAAACCGATTTGGTCAAGGTATGTTTGTAAACCTGAATCTTCAAGGTAACCAGTTACAACTTTAGAACCTGGTGCTAAAGAAGTTTTTACCCATTTCGGCACTGTTAAACCTTTTTCTACAGCTTTTTTCGCCACTAAGCCCGCAGCAATTAATACGTATGGGTTAGAAGTGTTTGTACAAGAAGTGATCGCAGCAATCGCAACAGCACCTGTTGGAATTTCTACATCGCCTTCAGCGAATTTCGCTACAGAAGTTTTTGCGAATTCATCTTCTGTTAAACCGAAACCTTGTGTACCTTGTGGTGCCACTACTGCTTCTTTGTAACGAGAACGCATTTGAGAAAGTGGAATTAAGTCTTGTGGACGTTTAGGACCAGAAAGGTTTGGTTCGATTTCAGCTAAGTTTACTTCTAAAACGTCAGTGTAAACTGGCTCTAATGTTGGATCGAAGAACATGTGGTTCGCTTTTAAGTAAGCTTCTACAACCGCGATGTGCTCTTCGTCACGACCAGTTAAACGCATGTAGTTTAATGATTCTTCGTCGATTGCGAAGTAACCACATGTAGCACCATATTCAGGAGCCATGTTAGAGATTGTCGCACGGTCAGCTAGTGGTAATTTAGATACGCCAGGTCCGAAGAACTCAACGAATTTACCAACTACGCCACGTTGACGTAATACTTGTGTTACTTTTAATGCTAAGTCAGTAGCAGTTGTTCCGTTTGGAAGATCGCCAACTAATTTAACACCGATAACTTCTGGAATTGGGAAGTATGAAGGCTGACCAAGCATACCTGCTTCAGCTTCGATACCACCTACGCCCCATCCAAGAACACCGATACCGTTGATCATTGTTGTATGAGAGTCAGTACCTACTACTGAATCTGGGAATGTTTCGAATGTGCCATCAGCATTTTCGTTTACGTGTACAACTGGAGCTAAGTACTCTAAGTTTACTTGGTGAACGATACCAGTTGCTGGTGGTACAGCACGGAAGTTATTGTAAGCAGTTTGAGCCCATTTTAAGAAGTTATAACGCTCAGCGTTACGTTCAAATTCTAGGTCCATGTTTGCTTGTAATGCAGATGCATTACCGTATTTGTCAACTTGTACTGAGTGGTCAATTACAAGGTCAACTGGAATAGCAGGGTTGATTTTGCTTGGGTCGCCGCCCATTTCTTTCATTGCAGAACGAAGAGATGCAAGGTCAACAACTACTGGTACACCAGTAAAGTCTTGTAATACAACACGAGAAGGTTTAAATGGTACTTCTGCCTCTGGGTCAGCACCGTTACCCCATTTCGCTAATTCGTTTACGTGTTCTTCTTTAATTACATACGCATCATATTGACGTAAAACAGATTCTAATAATACTTTAATTGAGTAAGGAAGGTTTGAAACTTTTGCAACGCCAGCTTTTTCAATCGCAGCTAAGTCATAGTAATTGTAAGTTTTACCATTCACTTCGAATGATGCACGGCTGTTGTGTAAATTACCTTGTGCCATTTGCGGATCCCCCTAATATATCTTTTTGAAAAGGCTTTAAAAATGTGTAGCATCTTTTCTCCAATACCCATGATAGCGCATTTATATTCATAAGTAAATTACATTAATATTATCTTTTTTGATAAGCATAACTTATGACCTTGGTTTCTATCCTGATGTTTTTAATTTTTTGATGTGCATAATATCAAGGTTTAGTATTAATGAGGGTTTCTATACCTGTCTAACGAAGCATATCTAAATGTATTTAACTGGGGCACTTTTTGGGGCACTTGCTGGGGCACCTGTAACTTTTTTTAAAATGGTGCCCCAGTTCGTAAAAATGTGGATAAAGAAGGTTTGGACAGGTACTCTCTTATAAGGAATGAACGATATAAATTCCTTTAAAGTTAATATTATTTCTTTGCCACTATCTGTGGCATTTTTATTTTTTTAAATACAAACAACATTCTAATATATTAATACATTTTTATTATTACAAATAACTACCAAGAGAGTAAATACATTATGGAGAATTCTTTTATTTGACACTTTTTAATTCTCTAATAATTAGCGATCTGTTTTATCAACAATACTGTTATTTGCCTCCCTAGTACAAAAGTGTTTTTTTTTATAGTTTAGAACCAAAACGGTAGGCGAATACTAAAGGTACACTTTATTAATAAAAGTAGGCGAAAAAATGACAATGAATAAATTATTATTTCTTATTTTATCCTCTACTCTGCTCCTGGCAGGCTGTTGGGATGTAACGGAACCTCAAAGAATGTACTATATCAATGCCGTTGGGGTTGATTTTGAAGACGATAAATATAAAGTTTACTTACAAATTATCAATTTTGCTGATGTAGCTAGATCACAGCAATCGGGCGGTGATGTTGAACCTGCTGAAGTCGGGTATGCTGAAGGTAAAACAATTGAAGAAGCGATTTATAAATTGTATCGTTCATCTGATCAAGAGATCTTTTGGGGGCATATGAGATACCTAATATTCTCAGAACGTGCCATGGAAAATGAACGAAGCATTCCTGTTATTGATACTTTTATTCGTTTTCGAGAGACGAGATATCATATCTGGGTCTATTGCACAAAGGATCCTATTAATGACTTAATGCTAGTAACACCAATATTGCGAAATTCTATGACAGCTTCAAAGTTAAGTAATCCACTTAGTACTAATAAACAATTATCATTTGTTCAACCTATAAATTTGAGGGAATTAATTATTGGTTTAAATGAACCAAGCCATGAGGTTAGTATACCTTATGTGAAAATAATGAAAAATTGGGAAAATGATAAGGAACAAACGGAGGAAACCTCTTTTTCTGGCATAGGTATTCTCTCAAAAGATGGGGTTAAAGGTTTTATTACAGATTCCTCCACAAGAGGGAATCAATGGATGAATGACAAGACAAGTCGGGGAGAAGTCACAATTAAAATAGAAGGTGGTGAAAGGGATTATCTAACTATCGATTTAGATCATTTAAATCTCGAAGTTAAACCAATTGTTAATAAAAACAATCAAGTTCAATTTGAAGTTGATATCAAAATACAAGGAATACTCAATGGATTTAAAGGAAAAATTACTACGGATGAAGTGAGAAAAAATATCGCTCAACAAATAGAAAAGGAAATTAAAGAAACGTATCAAGAAGGTCTAAAACTAGATGCTGATGTATATCGTTTATCAGAATATCTATACAGGAGTAATGTAAAGGTGTGGAAAAAAATCGAGCATAATGGAAAAATACCTTTAACGGTAGATTCAATAAGTAAAATAAATGTTCATGTTAATAAAATAAATCCAGGAAGGAAAACTTTTGATGAGACAATTGAAGAATAAAAAAGCCTGTTGCATTAATTGTAACAGGCTTTTACTATTAAGCGCTACGTTGTGCAATGATAATTTTCAAACCTTCAAAATCACCACTTGTCATCGTACCTTGATCGAATTTATCAAGCCAAGACTTATCAATCTTGCCTTTATCTACAGCCTGTTTAATGTAATCACGTACTGCATTTTCAGTTGTTGGATTTGTAAATTTCATAACATCATCATCCTTTTCTTTTGGTTTATCTTCAACAAATAGTTGTACTTTTAATTTGCTATTAGATGGAACAATTACTTGTCCTTCTAACTTGTATCCTTTTGGTATTGACCAAGATGTAGGAATCTCGAAATGAGGAGCATCATATTGTCCAGCAGGCCAATACCCTCCCCATGTGATCCCTAACTTTTTGGCGATTACACCGACCTTTGACAATGTAGATTTATCATATAGATCACGAGGCGGAGCTACGGCAATATCCCAGGCTCTACGTGATGTATGATTGCTTGTTAATGTCCAAGTAACTTTCTGCCCTGGTCTTGTACGTCCTTGCTCATGTAAATAATTTTGACGTGCTTGGCTGCGGTATGTCTCTGTAATAAAAATGTCCACGATCCCAGCTTTGTAACATTCCTGGAACAATAGGCGACATGCTGTTTGAGCAGCTGCAGTTAATTCGCTTAAATCTCGACATGTTTGAGTTACGCTTGTCATTTCACATCATCCTTTCGGGAATACCCCATAGCTCTTTCGCTATCATTTAGCCCTGGTGTTGTTGGATCACTCACAACACCAAATAAAACTAATAAAGCAAGCACAGTATTAAAAATATCTGTTACTTGCTCATTGTAAATCGTAGTATCAAATCCAAATAAAGCTGCAATTTGTTGAATCAATAACAGTAGCAATGAAAATGCACCCACAAGGAATGGCCCATGTTTTAAACGTACTTTCCAGTTAATTTTCATGTGTAATACCCTCCATTTTATCTAAACGTTTATGTGCTTGTTTACTTGATTCCTCTACACGAATTACACGTTCTGATAACCCTGTAACACGCATTTCTTGGGCTTTTATATCAATCCTGATAGATTCTACTCCAGCGTTAATATTGTCTAATTTCGTGCGTATTACAGCCGAATCAGATGCATCATTTTTTACATCTTTGTCTCGGTTTCGATTTAATGTTAAGTAGCTGATAATAAACGAACCTACAGCTATTAACACGCCAATTTCAATGGACATAAGGTCACCTACTTTAATAAAAATAGCACTGCTCGGCACAGTGCATTGCTGGAACATAAAGAAAACCCTCCACAATAACTGTGGAAGGTTTGAAAAGATATTAAGACTATTTCTTCATAATACTTAATGATGTAGCTTTAGTAGAATCATTTCCAACTAATGTAGCAACGCCTAACAATCCGTACAATTGCAAACTTATAGTATCACCTGCATTTAGGTTTACTGTTGTAAGTTTTCTAGTTAAATAATCCGTACTTGTTAATGGCGTTACCTCGCTATCCGTAAGCATAGTGCCATTTACTAATAATCTAGAACTCACAAATATTTCCGCAGTAAGGCAAACATGATACTCAAGTTCATACGTTCCTGCTTGTTGCACTGTGAAAATATCATTTGCACCATTTACAGTTACATTATTTAACTGTTGAGCATTAGGTAATGGAATGTTTGTTCCACTCAACACAACAGCAATTAGTGACCCAGATGTGTTGCTTGCAGAACTTAAAACTGTGCTATTCTCGTCTTATACCTATCGGATTTATAACGAGCCTTCACCGTACAGGCGACTTTCATCGCATACGGCGATCCGTCAGCGGTAGATCTTCAAAATTTATTTCCCCAATTCTAGTATATTCTATCAACATTAAATTTAGGTTAAATATTTTAGACAAAAAGTTAATGTACCATGAGAAGCATTGAGATTAAGTAACATTGCCCATCTTGATTGGTCTCATAGCCTAAAATAAAAACACTCTCAAAAAAGAGTGCTAAAAATAATTAGGTTTATAACTACTTATTAACGAAAACACATTATTGAATTTATTCACGTTTCCAGCTTTTAAAGTAACTTTATGATCACTAACTTTAAACTCTAAACCATTTTCGTTTCCAAAGTTAGAATTACCATAAATTTCTTTGAACTTTAATAACTGTTCATCATTCAATTCTGTGACCACTTCTATAAGAGATTCTTCTTGGTCAAAAGAACTTTGATTGACTTCTGTAATTTTAACATCATAATTCTTACTTAATTTTATAAAATCTTCATCTTTGTACATGTGGTAATCCTCCTTTATTTCTACATTAATAATTCTGGAAACAAGAAAGGAATTCCTTCTATTTTTGACAATAAAAATAAAACTTTGCCTATGCTTGCGTTTCACCTTCGTCTAGTTTCTTATATACAACTTCACGTAAATTAGATAGATTAGGTACCTGTTCGCGCTTGTCTGGATTCGTTTTAACAAAATTGCACCAAATTCCGACTAAGCCACTGTTTTCATTAAACATCATTTTCACCTCCAGGTAGCGACATTGCAATTAATGTGGAAAGTTCCATAATAGCATTTTCTTGTCCTTCAAGACGTTGTTCTTGCATTGCCATATAAGATGACATTTCCATCATGCTACCAAGCAATAATTTATTTTCTTGCTCTAAACGAACAGCCTTTTCCTCTGCTGTTTCTTCAATCCCGAATTTTTTTATTCCACCAATAGTTCCGTCTGGATTACGTACTTTGTACTCAAATGGCATTTAGTCCACCACCCCCGAAATAAGATGAATTTTATGATTGAACGATAAATCTGTACGTGATGGTGTGATTTTCAGAATAATGTTTTGCTTCTCTTCTGAAACTGTGTGTTCGAAAGTATCTTCTACAGTGCCACTATTTGTCGGTGCAGTATTAACTGGTGTGAGGGTGATGTATTGTTCCTGTTCTCCTGTCAAAGTCATTGACAACTCGACTTTTACTACCAAATCTGCGTCACGCTCAATAAATAATAAAACACCCTTTGCTGATCCCTTTGGAGGCTCAATTTTATATCGAGCAACAGATTGCAAAATAGGTGTTTTTACTGTGTTTTTATTAAGTTTTATCGTCTTACTTGTCTTAGCATTATAGTTGTCAATTACCTCAACCACAATCGTATTTTCACCAACAGCAAGTTGACTAAGTGTTATCTCAAGTTCCCATGTTCCACCTGGACCATTGTAAATTTGAACAGGATTTCCTGTATTAATACGGTACGATACTTTTATACTTGCATTTGCATCTGGATCGCCTGCGGAACCTTTAATTTTAAATTTATCAGTATCAATGATTCCACCTGGTATGATGGTGTCCACTGAAAGTAATGGAGCACGGTTAGGCACTACATAGAATGTACGTTCCACAGTGGTAGATTGTGCTCCTTCATTATCAATCGCCCAAACCTTTAATTTATGTTCTATACCCTCTGCAAGCATTTCAGTCAGGACTGTTTCGCCATCATACAGCTTACCACCCTTAAATGTGAGCTGCTTTGATAAGGATATTTGTATCTGACTTAGATTTGTTGCTAGGACCTTTTTGGGATTATCATCAATTTGATAATAAACAGTAACTGATTGGTCTGGGTCTTGGTCGATTGCTGTACCTGTCACGTTTAAGGTATCATTTTCATACAAAGTTATATTGTTTTCAGGACTAGTTACAGTTACCGTAGGTGCCTTGTTATCCTCATAATCCACGGTGACGACATATTGATAATAATGCGTATAAGTTCGCGTATCAGTGGCCGGCTTTGTCACCGTCCCGGAATACTCGTATTTTTGCGTTCCGCTGTAGGATAGATTAACATACGGCATTTTTGTTCCTACTGGATTCATAATCGCGTTATATGCTGCATTAACATACTCGCCAGTTGTAACGGTATTCACGCGATTCAACGTGCCTGTGTACCCAGAACTATTATAACTTAAGGAATCGGGAAGAGAACCCCCAGTGTTCGCACGAATAACTACACCATCGCTCCCTGTCGCCCAACTTGCTGAAATTGATCGAGAATCTGTTACTGTTTTGTTATCTGCTGGAGTGTAGGTACCACCAGTCCACACGCTCCTTTTTTTTGCACCGCCAGACATGGAAAGTGTAACTTCGTTCCCATTAACTGCTTTTACTACAGCATTACCTGTATCAACTTTAACAGAATTAATTTTCACCAAATTTGGTAGGGTTACTATAAGAGTCTGCGATTGATTTGTTGATTCTGTTGATGTGAATACTTTTTGCGTCACTTTATACCACCTCCACTAATTCAACATTAAACGTCTGCCAATTACCAACACTCATCTCAGAGTTGACTGTATCAATTTGTACATTACTTCGAGCCACTTTAGCACCTTTTTTATATGCATTAGTAAGCGCTGATACCGTAATTGTGGCTTCGCCTACAGCTGTAATCACAACGTCCTCGCTGTGATCATCATCAAAAATAGTGACTTGCGTAAATGGTGTAAAACCATCAACACTAGCCACTATTAAAGTAGTTGTACCAACTGCCACAGGTTCAATAATGTCCGTTAAGGCTTTATCTAAGCTGATTTTATTTGAGCTGCCATCCAATGTATCACTAAATGTCCCGCTGTTCTCTGGAACACGGCCATCCAACTCAAGTTGAACTTGTATACGTTGCATTTGACGAGCTTGTTCTATCAAAAAACGGTATGCATTATAAAGACCCCACTCAAGATTATTTCCATATTCCGCCCAAAAAATCGTGCCCTCTTCTAGCACTTCACCAGTGTTGGGGTCAGTTAAATCATCCTCCCATTCCACTCGTTTATATGGATTTGTTTTAAAATTCAAAGGAATTTCTCCTGTCATAAATTCAGCCATTTTCTTTCACTTCCTTTGCTTCAAGTGTGAGTGGGAATGCAATGGTATAACCCTGCGCGCCTTTTTGGTAATTCATATTTTTTACGTACAGCTCTCGGTCCATCGAATCTACTAAAACTACTCGAGTAATAAGACCTTTTTCGGTTGTTAATTTCACATATTTTCTCAATCCATAACGATCACTAGTATGTGAAATAGGTTTATCATAAACCACCCCATCAATTGTTACCTTTGCTCCAACTACCAAATTACTTAAAATTGCTTCTGTAAGTTGTATTAATAAAGGCTGTATTTCGCTCACACTAATCCACCTCCTGCTCTAAATCGCCCACAAGTCCGTGCGCGAAGTAAAAAAGCATACGATCCATCTCGTACACTTACATTTTCTTTGCCTATGATTGCTGATTTTGAACCTGTTTTAAATCGTCCACATATACGATTATTGTTAAAATTCCAAGCATATGTTCCAGCGATCAACACTAAAGAATCCTTAATAGCAAGTATTGTCGCCATTAAGTCTATATTCAAAGGCACAATACGCTCAATTATATTTATTACCTCTTTATAGTAAATTGTTTGCTCTACATCAATGGATACTTCCATTTCGAAATGATCAATGTCTAGTAAAATTTGATGTTTATTTTCACCCAATAAATTAGTAAGAACCTTAATTAAGTGTTCAAGTACATAGGGCGCTTTATCTTGCATACGAGCAAGTAATCTCAGCTTGCGAAATTTCAATGTTTCACTTTTCAAGTCAGCACGAATCCCGAAATCTTTTTCTCTCATCGCAACAGCAGTTTCGCTTGATGTTAAAATAAACTGATCATTTTCCATACCAAAAAGAGCTTCGTCAAGTTGGTCCCAACTTGCTGTAACTGTGTTGGACATCTCACGAAACTCTCTAATATTTTTATAGTAAGGTGGTAATTCCTCTAAAAAGAGATTGGTCATGTACTCACTTCCCTCAGTATTACTTGTGAGAGAACAGGGATATCTTCAATCATATTGATGTTCTTATCAAGCCCATTTAACGTGGTTGAAGTAATATCCTCTACTCCTTCGATTTCCAAAAGTCTCGCTTCAATATGGGTAATCCGCACATTAATGTCTAAATCCTTATACCAAATTGCACGTAGTTCTGCAAAATACTCTTCTAAAGTTTCGTTTATTTGTGCCTCGATTTGCCCAATTGTTACTCCATTAAGAATTAGTTCACTTTCAACAACAATATCATTTTTTCCTACACCTTCCACGGTGACTTCATGGCCAATAGGTGCCGTGCCGTAGCCCTCACCTTTAAACTCGATTGGATCTATAATCTCTTGAACATAGGATACAAACTCTGGTGTCGGTACATTAAAATCAGAATCAATAATAATAGCCTTTACTGTTCCCCCTCCAAATGGCGCACGCCTTAAACGAACACCACCTACACCTTGAATGGTCCTTAACTTTTTCTTATAATCAGCACGATTCCCTCCAAAAGCTTTCTCACGAATATGGTCTAAAAACTTTTGATAAAGGGATTCGTCTGTTTCGTCATCTTCACCAGGCACAAGGACATCTGCTAAAATCGCTTTCCCTAACTGATTGTTTGCCTCTAAAGGGAGCATTTCGCCATAATCTTTATTTCCAACGGATCCAGCTGTCTGAGCTTCGGCTTTAAATTCACCCGCTTCTATCCTTTCAATTATCGTATATACAATTTCATCTAAACGATATTGGCTACTTATTGACACATCAAGTGGTTGTCCATCACCATCTGTAAACAAAGCACGACGAATAGCCTTACCTGCTTTTTTTCGCTCAACTCCATGCTCATTTACACGCTTTTCAAGATCATCACCGTCTGCCGTAGCAGCAAAAGTGCGACGATAGAGCATAGCCATATCCCAATAAGTCTCAGCAAGTTTCAACGCTGATGGAGCAAGTGCATCGTATATGACACTACCCTCTCGCTTATCAACGTCATCTGGAACCCGTTCAAGCAATGCTGTTAAGATACTATCAAAAGATTGAGCTTCTAAGTAATCAAGCAATTCTTATCGCCTCCTTCAAGAGACTTACATCACCATAAATAGTACGAGCAGTAAAAGTCACTAATACATCTTCCTTTGAAGTAAATTCAAGGCTGAAATTTTCTAATGATGTAATACGCTCATCTTGTAGGACTGCATCATGTATACGCCTAGCTAAGTCTCCTCTTACATACAATTCATCATAACCAACCATATTCTGAAAACCATAGTTATTTGTGTAGATAAGATGTTCAAAGCGGATGGTATTTAAAGCTTTGAAAATTGCTTGTTCCATTGCTTTCTGACCATCAATAAATCCTGTACAACACCCTTTTTTGAAATCCAAGTGGTATGTTCGAGTGGGTAATTCAACGGCTTCGATTACCTCAATTTCTGGGGTTATTGTTATTGCCTCTGTTGGGACTACCATACACTATCACCTTCCTTATATCTGTCTGATACAAAATATTTTTGACCGCCCTGCACTCTATGGAGCACAACTTTATCACCAATTTTAAGTCCATCTTCATAAATAAATTTTGCGTATTTCATCTCGTATTTTTCATAAGGATTAGGTGCCGATTCCCCTATATTTTTTCGTGAAGAACTTGCTTGTTTCAATGAATCTCCCATACGACCACTAGAAAAATTTTGTGCATCTTCATAAGCAAGCGAAACTATACGTTCATGCCTTGTCAAATGCTCTGCAACAAGCAAAAACTCATCCGTTAAGATGAGCTTGGAATGGACTTCTATTTTCAGGGGCTTCGATTCAATTACTTCGCCTACAACGATATTGACTGGATTGGATGCTTGGAAGGCAGCCATGGCTGTTGTTTTGATTAAATCTAGTAAACTCATCATATCACCTTCAATTCTAATGACATTGTATGAACTTTAGGTGTCCAATCATGGGTACAAGCATCCACCAAAAACAATTGCTTTAACCCTAGCTTTTCGATGAAGATAAACACCATTTTGCCTGCTCGTACACGCCAGTCACCTAAACATTTCAAAGACAGTTTCTTTTTTTCTTTATTGTGTACAGCTAGTAATGCATCTAGTAAGCTCTCAACTTGCGCTTTCGTCATATTTTCATCTACTTTTTCGTAATACTGTAATTGCCCCCATTTAGCGATATTGTTACTATCCTGCGCTATAAATACCCGTCTCTTTGATGCCTTTTTATCATCTAAAACGAGTTTAATGCGATTGTAACTATCATCTATAGAGATGGAATAATCATAATCATGCAAAAGACTTTCTTCACCTATATAAAAATCAGTAGGTGGAATAACTAAATCTTTAATATTATGAAGCCCAAGCGAGCCAAAATCGTCCATGAAAACAAAACTTTGATTGGTTGCTACAATAGCCGAATCAATATATTTCATAATGACATCTAAGGCCTTTTTATCTTCCTCTATCATTGCTGGTGCTTTAAAGCCTGTCTTCGTAGATACACTTAATTTTAATTTTGCTTGACTGCATATTTGAGCTATAGCCGCCTCGGACTGCATTGATTTCATGACAAACGTGTCATTGAACATTAAATACCTCAGTTGATCATAGGCAGTAATCTTAAATTCGCTGCTTTTCCCCAATCCAGCTTTAAATGAATAACCATAGAAAATTTTGTGCTTCTCATCAGTCACCCTTACAATCGCACCAGATATAATTTTATTTTCGAGTGGCTTCGGATTTAACAGATTAACATTCAGTTCAGAAGCTTTTCCTGTTTTTTCTGTTTTCCAACTAATTGACGTGACAGGGATTTCATATATCTTTCCATCACGATTGTCGATTAATACTTCTATACCTGTCACCTCATTTCTTAGCTGTCCACTCAGGCGGTATTTTTACTTTTAGACCTATAGGTAATTTCCTTAACTCACTGTCCTTTATTCCATTCAACGATTGTAGCGCCTTGTAGTTTGCTCCATTCCCTGTATACTTTTGAGCAATCTTCCAAAGCGAATCCCCTTTTACTAAACTATAAGTCTGTGGAACAGGTTTAGGATTATCTCGCGGAGCTTCCTTTTTAGCCACTGTTACTGCCTGTTTAGTGGCCGCTCCCTTTTTAGCAGCATTCTTTTTTACTACTTCCATCTTTTTAAAACCAAACGGCACATGTTTTTTAAAAGAAATCGTGTAATCTACATCTTCTGTGCCAAATTGATCCTTTGGTTCAAAGCTTTCAATTGTCACCAATTCATTAACGGAAAAGGAACCACCAACATAAATAAAGCGGATAACCGTTTCTGCGGCCATCCACTTGTTTATCTGGTCTATATATATCTGAGGCTCTTTGAATTGAGTTTCTGCATAGTGTGTATCATCAGCAGGGAAAAATGATGAGAATGCAAACTCTGTTAGTTTCATTGGTTTAGGTACATTAACAGTTCCCTTTTTAGCGATGGAAAATTCTTCACCATCGGCGGTATTTTTAAAAGGGAGTTCAGGCGGATTTACAGGTATACGAAAGCCCTCGGTATCATTTTTAGCACTAAGATAGATGCCTATCATGTATATACCCCCTCAACTGAACGATCTTGCTCATCTTTTAACCACTTAACAATTTGTTTGATTAGTTCCTGCAAGTCCACATCCTTATGAATATCACCTGAAAATTCAATTTTAGGATCACTTTTAATATGCTGTACTATGGTTTTGTTATTGTTGGTAATTGGTGAAGCGGAAACATTTTCACGGATGTCTTTTGACACTGCAACGTCATCTCTTGACGGAGAGGTTAATGTTTGGGATACGAGATCATTAATTTCCGTTGTATTGCCGCCTACCCTAGACAAATCACCAAATTTATTAAGCATCTTCTCCATTTTGCTACCTGTGGTATCCTCAAACTTATTATGGACCTGTAAGTTTGGTGTTAAAGATACAATGTTATTAATCGCCTTACCCTCTGCTATATCTTTAAATATCTCAAGATATTCGTCTGCAAGGTTTATTTTGTCCTCAATCTTTTTGACCTTATCAAGCTTACCACCTTTTAATTTTCCTTTGTCTGGATCTCCTGCTGCACCTAATCCAGATTCAGAAGGAGCGGTTTTTACAACGTCGTCCATTAAGCTTGCTTTATCAAGAAAAGGATTTTCTTTATTTTTATCATTTTTACCTAATCCAGCTAAACTTTTTGCCTTATCAACTAAGCCACTCACTTTATCAGCAGCGCTCATCATACCGTCATATGCCCATTCGTTTGCTTTATTAAAAGTATCTGGGATACTAAAGAGCTTGGTCTTAGACAAACTAACTACGTTTTTATCACTGGTTGGAGCTTTAATATTTGCAGCAAAGTTCTGCCAATGCTTTGTAATAACATTTGATTTACCAGTCTGTAACTCACCTATTTTACCGAAATTAACACCAGGTATTTTATTAACTAAGGTGATTAATCCATTTACAGCCTTGATAGCAATGTTAACGCCTGCAACAAAGGCATTTCCTAACGCTGTTGCAGCACTATCAAAACTCCCTGTCATAGCTGACATATTTTCGACTACCATCATAACCAAATCATAAAATAATTTTTTTACTGCATAAACGGGATCAATAAATAAATTAATAAAGAATTCGGCAAAAATTGTTAAGAAATTTGCTATATTTATAAATTGATTAAGGATATAGGCTCCTAATGCTGCGAAAATGCCTGCTACAAACCCAACTACCGTGGCAGTCTCTTCACCCCACATAACCATGGCCATTACTACTAAGGCAATTACTGTAATGATGGCAATAAGTACCCACGTTATTGGATTTGAAAGAAATGCAGCATTTACAACCCATTGTGCCGCTGCCCAAGCAAGAGTGGCTACTCTAATTAAACCTAATATTGCATATTTAGTTGCTAGTATTGCTACTATTGATCCTATAATCGTTCCTAAAATAACTAAAATAGGTACCACCAAACTAGCATTATCATACATAAACTGGCCTATAGCCCCAATCATGTTATACAATGCCTCAAGAATCGAGAATACAAATGATAGCCCTGATACAAAAAGATTAATAAACACCATTGCATGCCCTGCTAAAGTTCCGAAAGCATTGGAATTTACAAATTGTCTAAAACGTACGAATAACGGCTCGAAAGCTCGCTGTGCCCAGTTATTCAAGACTGTCATAGCATCAGCAAATGTCAGTGGCATTTTATTGAATTTGTCTTCAATTTCCGTAGCTGCTGCAAATAAAGATTTTTTAATAATATCAGCAGTAATTTCACCATCTGACGACATATCCTTCAAGCCTTCCATTCCAACACCTGTAGCATCAGCAATCGCTTGGCCTAGGAGCGGAGCATTTTCCATTATTGAACGAAATTCATCGCCCTGTAGTCGCCCTGAAGCCATCGCTTGTGTCAATTGGTACATACCTGCTTGTTTCTCTTGTGTCCCCGCTCCTGATACGCTAAATGATTTATTCATAAGCTCTGTAAAACGTAAAGCTTCATCATTGCTTGCAAAAGCATCTTTAGCTAATAGATTTAACTTAGCAACACTTGACGCTGTATCGTTATATGAACTTAAACTTCGTTGAGATGCCCTATAAATCTTGTCTTGCAACTCCTTCTGGGTCTGCAATCCGTCGTTAATATTAGCTAAACGGGCATTAGTATTTGAATAATTATCAGATGCTTGTGTAAATTTACTAAACCCGTTAGTAATGCCTTGAATAGATAGGTACGCAGTTGTAAAACCCAATAGATTAGTTAACAACATACGTACGCTACTGGTGGCCGAATTCGCACTATCTCGGACTCCATTTAGACTATCTCTTAATCTATTTCCTGAAGTTTGCCCCTCGCTACCTGCCAACCTAGCACTTGATCTTAAACGCTCAAAAGAAGCACTTGCACTTTCTATGTCTCGCCGAGCTCTCTGCAAACTGCGCATATCACTAGCTCTATTAGATGCTGTGTGCATTTGTTCCATTGCCCTAATGGTACTATTCATTGCTTTCATCATTTTTTGAAGAGTGCCAGTCATTTTATCTGTTAATGACATTGTTGTGCGTACAGACAGTTTAATCGTCCTCCTCTCTAGCCAAAATAAAAAGCACTCAATAAGAGTGCTTAAAACATTTTTTGCATCAATAACTTATAAATTTTTTCATTAACTTCAATCAAACTTTTCTTGCCATCTTTGAACTCAATAACCAATGTATGTGTACCTTTATTTTTTGCAGATAAGCCTGCTAAGAGTCCGACAGGTCCTAATAATGCTCCGCCAACTAATCCCCGAGTCACGCCGCTTACTGCACTTTTTCTATGTTCTTCCGTAATTAATTCATAAGATTCAACAGTTTCTTTATTTAAAGGAAATTTTTTAGTAAATCCTGTGAATAAAAAAACCTCTTCTTTACTGAAGAACCCCTGTTGGCCAATCATTATGTTTTTTCCTTCATAATCTCCTGCAAGCACCTTATTTTGAGCCATGTGTATCCCTCCTCATACACAAATATACATAACTTGGAGGGATTTCACTATACAGTATTGGCATAAATATACTATTTCTTTGCCGCTTCTGCTTCTTTTTCCAGCTCTATATCCAAGCTCGCAATGATAAATGCCCTTTCCTTACGATCCATATTCAAAAAGCTATTGGGCAGTATATTGAACCGATGAAGCGCAACGTGTGCATAGAAAGCTAGTCCGTCACGCTCATCCTCACTGCCCTGTATTAGTTTTTTGCTTCTTCTATTTCATCTTCTAAAGCATGATCTAAACCACTAATCTCTGATACTTTTTCAGAAATTTGAGATGCTTCTCCAACCCAGAACATTGCACCAAACAATTGCTCAGCACCTTTAACTCCATATGATTTTTGTAACTCTGTATCGTTTAAATCCGGATAAATAATCGAAGCAACACTAATACCCCGGTTATAAGCGACTGGATCAAACACACGCTCTTGGCGCCCTTTTCTACCAGGCTTATTTTTAAAGCAACGGTCATTAATTAAATCGGACTCCGCAGATGTTAAAGGACGTAATTTAATTGATTCTGTAAATCTTTCTAATTTCAGTTCTACTGGATCTGCTTGACGTACATTTTCTTTCATAAAAGCTTTAAAATTACTCATTTATAAGTTCCTCCTTATTGGATAACACTGAATTGGTTTAAGATTTCAAAATCGTCAAATGTAAATGGGAATTCGTCTTTTAATGTATCGGCGCTGTCTGCATCAAGCATTGTTAGTAAAGTTTTGTCAGGCACTATGTTTCGAATATCTACTGTTTGTTTGCCAGCAGCACTCGTAATATCAGCATTGACGATTGTTGCATCAAACATTGGAGACTTACCTGACCGTAAATATTCTGAAGCCATTGATCGGATTTCTGGTCGATGATAGTAAATAGTCGTTTCTCCAACACCCTTAGCTCCAACAATCTTTGAACCCTCCATACGCGCATTTAGGCGTTTTACTTCCACTTTGTTGTATTCTACTTCTGCTTTAAATTTTAGAATTTCAGCAAATTCGAATGTTTGTCCATCAATATTAATAAACACCAAGCCTTCACGTGAGGACATGGCGTCTTTTGTTTGCATAACATTTGCTGTCATTGAGTCTTACCTCCTTCTTATTTGCACTCGACACGCATATATAATTTTTCCATTGCATCAATGAACTTGACACCTAAGACTGCGAACACAGCGTCTTTTTCATCACCTGGTTCAATCACAATATCTTCTGGCAAGTACGGATCAATTACACCTAGTCTTACATAAGGATCAAGAACAGTTTTCATAAGTTGTTTCTTAAATAAATCACGGCCATTTGAATCATTATTCACTTTACCAATGAAGTATTTACGGAAAATATGTCGAGCGTTGTTCTCGATAATCGACATGCCACGATCAATCTTCCCCTTCCGAAAATCCTGATTTTTTTTCGGTGTGAATGAACGGAATGTGTTAATATCTTGCTCCACCACAACCTCATCATTATTGAATGAATAAACAATATGGCCGTCTTTTAATGCTTGAATAATCTCATCATTGGTCATCGCTTCTGCCTCAATCGCCCCAGGGTATGTTGCATAGGTAAGCGATCCTACTGTAGAAGCGGCAAATGCTGCAGCAAACCAATATACAGCATCTTTTGCTGTTAGCACTTCTCCACCATCCAAAGTGACGCCATTTTTAATAGATACGGTACTCTCATGGTCTGCTACATTGTAATTGTTCGTTACAAAAGTTACCCTCTTTCCAACCTGTTCACGAAACTCTTTTGATTTTAAAGACAATAAAGCTTTTGTAGTATTGTCATCAGTTCCGTAAGCAACAACCTTAAAATTTAATGTATCTAATGCAGAAGCAAACTCTGATATAGATTCGTTTGTAGCTGCTACTGTAGTTCCACCAACCAACGTCAATGTGGCATCTCCTGTTGGTAAAGATCCGCTGAACACTACATAATCATTTGATTTTAATTCTCCGAAAGTGGACACCTTTTGAGAGTCAACTTGAATAGCATCAAAATATGTTTTTACTGTTGTAGAGCCATCTAACCCTACTGTTGCAGTAACATGAATCTTGTTACCGTCTGTACCTCCATGTTTCGCAGTCACAGTAAAACTTTCGGCAGTTGCCTTTGCTTTCTCACCTAATCCATTTAAGTTGTAAAGAAAGATGTTACTTGTAGCTTTAAATGCCTCACGAACTGGTAAAATAGCATCTAGTGATTTACCAAATAAAGCCCGAAATTTAGTGTTAGAAGAAAGTTTAATAAACTTCCCAACTTCTCCCCAATCGAACATTACAGGTATTACTAGAGCGCCATTTGAATCTAGCCCCATCGTATTTAAGCTATTAGTTTCAAAATTGATATACGCATCCGGTCGTACTTTATTTTGTGTTTCCCACATACCACCCATTAAGCTCCAACCCCTTTCTTTTTCCACTCATCGACCAATTTATCAGCTTCATTTTTCGTATAGGTTTTACCATCTTCAAGCACTACCTCATACTCTAAACGAGCTTTTGTGGAAGAAGCGGACTCTAAAAAAGCAACCTTAGAGAACTTTTTATTCTCCGGCTGCTTCTTCGTGTTTGTTTTGTTTGTCGTCTCTTGTGTCAAAATCAACGCCCTCCAATGTTCTCATTTTCACTTCTTCTAATATGTCGTGTAGACAAGCTTTGACTTGATATTTAATTACAAGCGTTTCATCTACTATTTCACCATCAATTTCATGTACGTGAAACCTGTCAGCGAGGTATTTAAAGTTGTTATGCACGACTTCTAATACATTTAGGCATTCCTCGTCTATATCGTCTGTAGAAGGGAAATAAACCATGCTAAACGAATAGGTACGATTTGCTTGATACTTCATTCCTCGCTCTTGATGCACATTAAAAATACGTACTAAAAAAGCAGGTACTTTCAAGCCCTGCTTAATCGGTTTATCATAAACTTTCATTGATGGGAAAAGAGTACGTATTTGCATAATAGCAAGCGTCTTAATTCCCTCTGTTACATTACTCACCTAAGATACGCCTCCACTCCTTCTCAACTTCACGTTCCCACATCCGGGGTGCCAGTCTCTCCATTTCTTGTTCTGTCAGTTCTAACATAAACTGACCGTCAACAAAGCCTACTGTACGGCCTGCTATTACTATACGGTGGCCTTTCTCAACAAACAACGCATATTCTACATTGTTATAAATGACTATTTTATAAGTATCGCCTTGCTTTAAAATGTGATACTTCCAATTGTTCCGTAAATCTCCTGTATCAACTGGGGTGAGCATTTTAACCTTACGGATGGCTAATTGCGCAACTCTTTCAGCTACTTTCTTATGGATTTTACCCGAAGCAATAGTCAGTTCTTTCATCTTTTCTGCGAGTTGCTTTACTTCATCAAACTCAAAGGCCATTAAGCATATACCTTCTTTGTTAGTAATACTTCTTGATGGGTTACATATAAAAAAGGCTTTTTAGCGGATGTAAACTCCTCTGTAATAATTAGTATTTCACCATCAAAGAGCTGTACTGTTATTTCGTCGCCTGCTAAAATATCAACTTCTGATGTAAGAAATAACTTAGCATCATAAGTAATCTGATTTGCATCATCTTGTGCTGTATTGTTTAACGTCTGCATACCTACTGTCGATAATCGACAAGGGATTTTTTCGTGTTTAGTGACCCATTTCTGGGACGTTGAACCGTTTGGTTTTTCATATTCTTCATACCGCTTCACAATAGCCTCACGATCATATAAAAGTTCAACTGACTTCGTTGCTGTAGCCAATAACTTTCGGATGTTCATACTACCACCTCAATTTACGGAAGCGGTTAAGTTGAGATGTATAGTTAGCTAGAATAATCATTGTGGACTGCTCACTTGCTGTCGTGGTAGTCCCAAACTCCACACTCACATCTCCTTCTTTAACCGATTTCGCTACCATAGAATTTGAAGGTTCTTTAGCCTTTATTTCTTGCGTCAAAATGTCTATTACCATATTTGTATGAACAAATCTCAATTCGTTGGGTATGTCCTCACGGTTACAATAAGTTTTAATAGTTTGCGATACTTGTTCAACTTTGAAAAGTAATTCTTCATCAGGAACTTGTTCAATTGGTATTTTACTTCTTACCATGTTGAATACATTCAAGATCATACCTCCTATTCATTAGGCGTGGTTTTTGTACTTCGTTTTTTAGGTGGCTCAATTTCACCTAAAATTTCAAAACTCGAGTGATTTGCATGTTCATTAAGCACCTCAAACTCATCCCCAACATTGTACTTCTCATTGTTGTAACGTACTGGGAAGCTGCCCTTTTTTACTCTAACTAAAGTTTTCAATTCGAGTCCTCCCTTATGCAATCGGTTGTGCTTGGAATACTTCATCTGCGACTGGGAAAGACGGAATAGCAGTCGCTACAGCTTTGGTCCAGGTACTCACTGGATCTACATTTTCTTCATAGACCATAGCTAAAACATTCCCGATCATATTCGTTTCAATTGATGGGTCACGTGTTAAACGTAATTCCTCAGCGGTTGGACCAAATAAAGTTTCACCTAATGAACCGTCAGGGAACATTACAAAGCAATTTTCTGGGAAATAACGATGTTGTGTATACTTTCCATTCTTTTCTTGCTTACGATATTTTGCATCATATACCGCGATAGTTGGTAACTCTAATTGAGTTAAAAATGCATTTAGATCATTACGTGAAGCAACACGACCAGAATCCTTTCCGAAAAGTGCAGAAATTACTTTTGGATGTGATAAAAGTGTTCCTAAGACTTTTGTTGATGTTAAAGCACGTGAAGGACGGGTAGCTAAGTTACTAACCCAGCGTTGCATATCAGCTATTGGGTCAGAATTGTCTTTATCTGTCCATAACGATGTGCCTGATAAAGTCTCTTGGTTTTCAGTAGGAACACCATAGTTAATAACAGCATCTAAACCATTTTCATCTAAAGTTACTGTTCCTTTCGCTAATACTTCCATTCGCATTGCTTCTACACGTGCGTTTACCCCTGCAACCAATACATCAATATCGTTATAGACATTTTGCATTAAGTATTGTTTCTCAGCTTCGTCTCGTGGTTTTTCAAGTGCAATGATCTCTTTTTCCGTCAATTGCATTTTACGTTTAATTAATGCCGCTTCAAGAGCCTTTTTGCTAGCCTCACGGGAACCAATCTCCGCCTCAGTATCAAAAGCATGAACAGAAGCGATTACAGGTGTACGGCCTGCACCTTTAATAGAATCAAATTCTAATGTTGTTTTTTTGGTTTCTGGGAATAACGTTGCTCCTAATAAAGCGGGATACTCACGGTTTTGTAAGTAATTTAAAACTTCACGTTGATTAAATAATTCTAATACGTTTGGCATTGTTTATATCCTCTTTTCTGAATGTATTTTTTATCGATATTTAATCTCTTGCATAGCTGCTTTTGCTTCTGGTGTAGGAGCGGTTGGTAAACGTTCTGCAATAACATAGCCCTCAACAATAAGTGAACCTGCTTGCGAACCATTTGTTACATCCACATCGTGCAACAAGATACCTTTTGCAGTTGCATCATTTGCAGGGTAAACAGTGCCAGCGGGAACGATTTTTCGTCCATTCTCATCTGCCGTTACACCTGTTTGTTCCACTTGCGTTGTAAATGCTTGAAATCGTGAACTTGCTAAGAAATTAACTTGACTAACGTTTTGTTTTTTTGCGTACATATTAATTCTCCTTTCTTAATCCCAAGGTGTTTTTTCTGTGCTTTTTGATTGTTCATTGGCTTGTTGTGCAAATTGAGCACCTATAGAAATAGGTTTGTCACTCGATCTACCTTCACCTGGTTTAGTTCCCTTAGGTAGCGTTCTTTCCTCGGTTTCAGGCACAAATAAAAACGACTTCGATTCTTTTAAAGTCGTTAATTGTTCGTCAAGGCCACCTTTTACATTGCCTTGTTCATCTAATTCAATTTTTGATTTATCAAGTAAGCTTGATACAATATCTAAATCTTGTACCTTACCAGTTAGGGCAAGTTTAACCGCACTTGTTAAGCGCGTTTCCGCAAGCTCTGCCTCATATTGGTCTTTAGCTGTTTTATTATCGTCTTGCAATTGTTGAATTTGTTGTAATAAAGCCTCGTTGCCTGCTGCTTTCGGTTTCAATTCCTCTAAATCTATTTCGTACTTTGTGATGATGTTCTTAGCTGTGTTAAGCTCTTGGATTTTATCATCCAATCGACTTTTGGGAACCATTTGACCAAAACCATCTAAAACCGATTGTGCCTGTTCCTCTGATAAACCTAATGCTATTAATTGATCTTTATTCATGTCTATTTTCCTCCTAATTCGTTTTTTACGTGCAACGACACGTTAGGTATTAGACACTTGCTCTTTAACGTCTACAAGCGCAAAAAAAGACGATAAACTTATAGGACGTACTTCGTTTCCCATTCTTTATAGTTCATTTTCTTAATCCTACCGTTAGCAGAATTTCGTGTTTCATAAGCCATATACTCAGCTTCATCAAAAAATGGAATCGTCGTAGTTCTGCATCGCGCATGAAATGGAGGTGCATTAGTACCTGGCTTGTAATCCTTCACAAAGTAAATATTCATATCCTGCTCTTGGCAAATTTCAGATGTGCGATTGTCCAAAGTAGCAAGGATTTGATAACGTTCCAGATCCGCTTCAATGTATGAGTTATTAGCGGCAATGTTATGAAAGAAGTTAGCTTCTGTTCTTACCAGTGCCTCTGCTCTACTTAATACCACGTCAGTAGCTTTGCTGATTGCCCTTGATGTTTTACTAAGGGAGCGGCCTTGCATAAAAGCCTTTTCTAACTCCTTTCTAATCGTAACCATAGTTGCCGCTTCATGGCCCCAAATGCGCTTTGAAAACTCCTTACCTGACCAGTTATAGGTGAGTACTTCTTTCATAACGCTATCCGTTAACCTAGTGACAGGCTGATAAACAGCAGTGAATGTGGCAATGTCATATAAACCTTTATAATAAGAGTTTTCGTATACTTCTGTTAAACCTGTATACGTATAAGCCTGTAACCCTTTCGCACCACCATATAACTCAAGCATTTGCAATTGAATCTGTAAATGGAGCATCTCTAATCTAGAGATACGGGCACGATAGCCAATTGCCTCTAATATACGATCGTATTCTGGATTCCCTGACACGGAAAGTGTTTTGTATTGCTGCAATGTAATATTACGAAAATCTTTTAACTCTTTGGCCGTTAAATACTTCTTAGCCTCTGCATAGGAAATCTTATTATCAATAGCATAACGAGAATAAAACACCTCAATCTGCTGTATGATGTTCACTTGTGCCATGCGTAGCTGTTCTTCCATACGAGCAAGGTACTTACTGGCAATAAGCTGTGATTCCAATTCACGTTGTGCAGAACGATTTTCCCAATACTTACTCATTGTCAGTCACTTCCGATTGAGACTGGCGCTGTTTCTCCAAAGCCTCTTGGTACTCATCTATCTCTTTCTGCTCTTCTTCTTTTTGTTTGGCTAACCTGTCTTCAACTTCTGGCGTGTACCATGGATGATTTTCACGGTTTGTTTGATTATCAATAATCCCTACTGACTTCTCACACATTTCAACCGCTTCTACTTCATTAATAATAATGTCACGATTAAAAACAAATTTTACTCTTTCTTCAGTAAAATCACCTTCTCCAATCATTTGCAAATAATGTGTAATGAACCACATCATGTGCTCAATACTCGACTGCATTTCACTTTCTAAAATGTTGCAATCCATATCTAAATCACTGTAGCGGAATTTAAGTGCCACCCCTGATGCATTGCCCAAATTTTCATGTAATGTATCAACACCACGGCCAAGCTCATAAATAGTTCTACGTGTACGTTCAAGTTCTTTTTCATTAGCTTCAGTTTGAATCTCAGCCGATAATTTATCAACATCACCATTTTCATCTGTTTTGACCGCACGATAGACATTAAGATCGTGGAGAAACCCTTTTAAATCGACCCCACCATAGTTAATGAGTTTATAGATATTAGGAATATCCGCAAGCACATCTGCATTTGTCGAAGCATGTGTATTGTAATTGTCGACGAGTGATTTAATTAGCTCAATCAAAGGCTGCTCTTCTTCGTTATACCTGAAATGAATAAGGGGTATCTTTTCCCATAACACCGGTTGATCACCTAATAAAAAGTGATAGCCTTGTTTTCCTCCCGCTGGAACATCTGGGATGAGTGTCGAACCTTCAAATACGTAGTGATCAATCCCATCACTATGATAATGTTCAACCTTTTTCAACGTCTTTTTGGTCGTACCTTCATAATGATTGTTTTCGTATACTCTTAAGAAAGACTCAATTTTCATATTTTCAGAGTCAGCATAAAACGATATGATCTGCTCGGATGGGAAACGCATAAAGCTAAGCTCCCCAACTTCATTAAAGTAAGGATACAAGTAAGCAACACCTTTGTTAATTGCCTCTTTTCCTACTTTACGCAAGCGGTTAATCATGCCAGCATCAAATATGTCATCTAACTTTTTCTGATAACCTTCATTTTCACTAGTGACTGAAGGTTGCTTCGACAGAACATAGCCAATCTTTTGATCAACAAGTTTCTTCACGTAGCCATGTATCAGCTTTAAGTTGGACTTCCACTCTGCATCCCGCTTCTTTTCTTCAATGTCCATCTTATTTTTGTAATACCTGTCACCTGTTAACATGAGCTTCCGCTTCGGAGAATCCTCCCAATCCTTTATCTCATTAAGCAGCACTTTTTCATTTTTAATAACGCTTTCCACCATTCGTTTTATCACCTCCTCCATCTGTTCATGCCAACGTGGTCTATATAAATCCTCAATTAGCATTTAATCACCTCACTTTAGAACGGATAAACTACCTTTTTTAAATACGACTGTGTTAACAAAATATCTATCACTATCCATCTGGTGATCATTATGTTTTACTGGCTTATCCTCTCCACGATCTGCCGCTTTTTCATCCCAAATGTAAGACGAAAACTCACGAAAGGTTTCTTTACAGCAATCGTTATACTTGATTAAACCATTAATAAGCGCATTGCCAACATTTCTAATACCTTCTAACACATCATTTTTCGCCTTTATCACACGTATACCATTCTGTTTTAGAAGTGTGATAAACGAAGAAGCGGACGGGTCAACAATAACACCTTGGAAGTTTTGAATACTCTCAATGAAGTCTAATAAGTCTTTATAATACTCTTGGTCCGTCTTTTGTTTACTCCTCTTACGGCCGTCATAATGATATTCTTTAACCTTGTACCAAACTGCATCAAAAAAGCCCCACAGACCGAATGTTGTAGGGTTCTGAGTGCCGTAGTCGACACTGACATAGTATTTCGTATAGTTACGTGGTATCGTCTCGACTGCATGCAATTTCTTATCAAACATGTCGTAGATAACGCCCTCTGCCAGCACCCATAAACCAAGGATGAAACGTTTATAAAACACACCTTTATACATGCGCTTGTACCGGTCTTTAATACGCTGTGATAACGAAAGGTTATCATCCATCGTAAAGTGCAGATGTAGCATGTTCTTATCTTCTAGTTGATCTAAGTACTCTAATTTGAACCAATGGTAAGGACCAGCTGGGTTACAGTTAAACCAAAACTTAGCTCCATCAACAGAACATCGAGCAGTTGCTTGGTTAACAAATGATTGAGGCATAAGGGCTACTTCGTCAAAGAACATTCCAGCGAGTGTAATCCCTTGGATAAGATCCTGTGACGCCTCATCTCTTCCACCGAAAATATAAAAATAGTTCACCTTGCCATTTCGAGTGACAGTGAACATATTTTCTGAACGATATTCTTTTACTTTATAACCACGGGACTGCAGCATCCGCTTCAAAGGTTTGAAAACGTTACGCCTGAACGAACCGATTGTTTTACCGGCCATACCAAGGTTTTCATCATCAAACGTTTCCATTGCCCACATAACGAACGATAGAGACATAACGATTGTTTTCCCAGCACGAACAGAACCATCACAAATAAGGCCATTTTTATCCTTGTGAGGGGAATCAGATTGCCACCATTTGAGTACTTTGAGTTGTTTCTTGCTAAACGGCTTGAATTTGAATAGAGCGGGTTTCTTCCGTTTACTCATCCCAATCCACTTCCGTTCCCTTCAGCGCCTCTAGGAAGCCATCATCTTCGAACTCATCTTCGTAATCACCATTTTCTTTACGAATAGCGATTTCCGATAGTACGATGTCTGCTTTTGTTTTCTCCATGTTAAGCTGCATCTGTTCCAGTTTGATCCTGCGTTCATCATCATAATCCGCCATCTCAACAAATTGACGAAGAACGCAACTCCCCAATTGCTCTCGATTGAGCAGTGAGTAGTTGCGCCTGTCGTTCCCATGCAAATTGGAATTCATATTCTTCTTCAGTTACAGCCTGCTCTACGCCTCCACCATCCTCCTTAGAACGTGGATAGTATTCGTATTTTGCTTTTTTGAGTTCCTTTATGATTTCGTCTTTTGATTCAACATGCGTAATTCGTTGAACCCTTATGATTGCAGCATACTGTATCTGTATTTGGTCCCAGATTAAATCGGCTGGAGAACGTTCATTCATCGCTTCCATGATTTCAAGTGTTTCCTCTGGGAGAAACTTTGAGAAGAAGCCATGAGTAACAGCGTTCTGATTTTGCTTAGGTGCACCATGCCCCTTTGCATTATTGTTACCTGCAGGAGCACCTCTACTTCGTTTAGTAACGTTACCATTGGATTTAGTAACGTTACCTTTCAATTGGTCGTCCCATTTATCTTGGTTCTTCCACTTTCTAATCTGTGAATCGGATAATTCTAACTGCTCAGCAATATCCTTTAGGAGCATTTGCCCTTTGCTTTCAAGCCACATTTGAAAAGCTTCGTCACGCTTCGGATTTCTTGGTCTAGCCATATCTCATACACCACCACCTCCATCATCATTTGTTTGTTTTGTAATCACCCCTGTATGCTAGTTGCTTTGTAAAATAAAAAACTTCCATAACGGAAGTTTAAAAGATAATTATTTCAAGTGCTCTAATAATGCAACTAGATTATTAGAATATAATTCTAATAAATTATTAAAATCATTATCCTTATTGTCATCATAATTATTCAAAATTTCTTCAAATTCATCGTTAAAATTATTAGAATTCACAAAATTATACATTTCACTAATATTTCTTTCTTGTTTCTTTTTAAATTCCAGTACCTCATCAATACCTACATTCAAATGAAGTATTCTCACGTTTAACTCTGCTAGTTTCTCAAAAATATTAGTTTTAATTTGAGTTTCTTCACGCTTAAGTCTATCTACCTCTTCCATTCTCTCAAAGATTTTAGGTTCCATTCTCTTTATTATTCCTTGTGGATCTCCTTGCCCCATATACATAGTTTTTAAATGTATCATTCCATCGTAGTCTTTTCTAGCATGACTAATAGATAACAACAGATTCACTCGATGAGTTATTATGCCTCTTAATTCAATTAAAAGTTCAATTATTTTTTCATTTTGTCCAATTAAAAATGAAAAATAATACCTTTCTCTCTCTTTTTTATCATTAAGGTCTGCTGCCATTTGAACATCATTTTTTTGTTGTTCTAATAACTCCTTATGTTGTTTGTTTTGATTACTTATTAAAAGGTGAGTTGTCACAATTACTGCAAACATACCCACTATTCCACCTAAAAAACTTCCCCAAAAACTTATCCAACTACCAGCTAAACTACTATCATTATTCCCTACGCTACTTATGACCCAATTATTCACTATATATGGAATGACAAATAAAATAGCTAAAAGTACTCCAAATGATATGATTGATGAAAATATTAATACTTTAAAATAGGATATTTTTTTCTTCTCTTGTATTGATTCCAATTTATAATCTCTCCTCCCACTCCATAATAAAGTAAAAGGTATGTACAAAACCTCAATAACTTTTTGCTCTCAAAAGTAAGTACCAACGAAACAAAGGGGAGGAACTGCTCAATACTCACTTGTCAAGGCAAAATAAAAACACCCATCAAGAGTGTCTAATTGTATTTTTTATTTTTTCTAAATTCACATCTGCTATTGAAAGTTGTCTACGATATCTCATTAATTCTTCCATTATTTGTTGATCAGTTATTCCAGGAAGTGCCTTTATAATAGTTTTATAAATATTTTCAGCATTGTATTCAACGCTTTTTACTTCTCGATAGATTAATATATCTATTTTCACTGCTTCTTCTTTCATGACTAACGTAGTTTCTGTAAGTTCTTTTGAAAACTGTGCAATCTCATCAATATTTGTATCCCAATCACAAGGCAGTGACTTTATCCTACTGCTCACTTCATTTATTTTCGATAGTAATTCAGTGAAAATATAATTAGCAATGAGATGTTTTTTATGGTTATCAGTCCTTTTATTTTCCTGAATCGTTTGTTTAACACCAATTAATGTAATACCACCTGATATAGCTCCACCTATTAATGCACCAATGAATCCCCAATCAAGTTTAAACCCGAAGTATTTAATTGCTACTTCTATAACGATATATCCAGATGTTACTAAAAACACAATTAGTATTAATACTGTTGTATATAGAAAAAATTTATGCATTTTCAACCCTCCCAAACAATCATAAACTAGGAGATGAAATATATGTAATAACTTTTTGCTCTCAAAACCACACCAAACTCGGCCCTCTAATCACAAAGTGTTTGGCTGTTTGATACAGTTTTCAAAAGAAAAAGCCACTGATTTATAATCAGCAGCATTTTACTATATCTTTTTTTCATTTTCTTTTAAATATATCAATATTCTAATTAAATCATGCAATCTACTTGCCTTTTTACCAAAAAACATTTCATGGTTAAATGCGAATGTAATTATACCAAATAATGCTATTAGAATAAAAAAAATCATAATCATCCCAATACCGAAATCTATTTCGAACTCTGACGACAATGATATTAAGATTGCATATGTGCCAATAAAGACTGCCATTACAACACTTAACCCCGTCCAAAATGCAGAATTAATTCTGCTATTCTTATTAATATCTAAGGTTATTGTTTTTTCCATTTCCTTCAATTCTTCTATACTTACCTTTTTTAAGATATTACGTGAAAACCATTCTATAGTACATCTATCGTAGAAATCTATTTTCATCAAATCTCTAAAGTAAGAATGTAATTCATTGATTTTAAAGATAGATAAATTGTTATTTTCCATGTTTTTACCTCCTAAACAATCATAAACTGAAGGTGAAAAAAATGGTACAATTTTCTATAACAAAAATTAGTAAAATATAAATACCAAGGAAGGAAAACTTTACTGTGCCGCTCTGCCTTCAATTTTACATTCTATATCGCATAAAATGATACGTTTTGACATTTATAACACCTATACTTCTAATCTCCAAACTCTAATCATAACTCTCCATTTACTTACATATTTTCATAAAATCTGATAAATTATTCTAAAATACATGTAAGAGGTGATTTAATTGCTAACTGAAAAGAAAACATGTCGAGATGAATTATTAATAGCTGTTCGTGAATTTATTAAAGATACAGGAAAAAATGAATTCTCTATAAACGAAATCGTTACTTTTATGAACAATCAAGGAACAATGTTTAAAAAAGGTACGATCAGAAATCACATTAAATATAGATGCTGTGCCAATGCTAAACAACGCTACCACGCAACCAATTATGATGATTTAATAATGTTAGAAAACGGTTTGTATTCTTTGAATACTAAATAAAGTAAAGCAACCTGAAGGTCATTTCATCATATCAATATCTTGTTCTCTCACGTAGAGAAAAATTTATTTCTATCACTATATAGGCATTTGTACGACAAACTTTATACTGCAAATAAAAAAAGTTTTTCTTTTCTAATGTTATTTGCAATTTTGGATTCTGCACGTTTCACATAATTTTGCACGGTACCACGATTTACCCCTAGTATTTTGGCCGCTTTACCGAAAGTCATGTGCTCGGCTCGTATCATAATAAATGCAGTACGTTCATTTTTCGTTAAACCGGCCAAAGCTTTATTAGCTATATTTTTAACATTAAACATTCTCTCAATTTCTTTAACAGCCGAATTGTCGGAACTATAATCAATTACTTCTGCAAGCATGTCAGAGGACTTTTTGTCGCTATCGACATACATAATTAAGTCTTGCATTAAGTGATGGTCCATAACATAAACATCTGTACGTGTAGCGGCTCTATGTTCTGCTGGCTCATAGCCTGTTTCCATCCACTTAATAGCCTCCAACATATCCCGCTCCATACCTGGACATCCACCAGCTGCCTTTAACTCCTTTAGCGATTGTTTGTATTCATCGATTAAATCTGGAAAGTACATGGCCATCTTCCTTTCTATTCTATGTAAAAATAAAAAGGACACTAATAGTGCTGACATAATTGCCAATCCTATTAGTGTCCATCGGTTTTTCCGTAAGGACGATTATTTAGTTTTTTATACGAATACGTTCCGCTCGCTCCACGTCAAGCACTTGTCCATTGTGCCAAAAGATTGTATCTTGCCCAAATGGTTTGGGTTTTAGTGGTGTAATTATACCGTCTTGAACGATATATACACCGTTTACAGATGTGTTGATTTTTTCGGTAGGTATCTGTTTTGTCATAGTTTTGCCCCCTATGATATAATTAATCATCTGACTGAACTTAAAGGGCAGGAACCAATTCAAGCTGTAGCGTGTGTCGACGCTGCGGCTTTTTTTACTATTTAAAGTGTCTCAGTTGCGGAAACTTCTTTCCAGTCCTATACTCGTAATATTTTCTAGCGGCATTCTGATAAACTCCATTTAATTCATTCATTTCATTTTGAACCCTTAACAAAAGTTCATAGGTTAATTGATCATCTTTTACAATATCATCTAAATCAACTTTCAAATCTCGTTCGACTTTACTAGCTTTCGCAACCCTAGATTGAACTGCCTTAGTTTTGCTAGTAATTGATGTTTGTTGGGTTAAAAAATTTTCAAATCCTGTAATATTCATATAAATCCCTCCTATAATAAAATTATCATAAAAGAGTGTAGCTGGATCATAGTTTTAGATAATCATAGGTGAGCTAACAAATGAATAATGCGTTTACTCAGTTGGTTGAAGAGTATGGCAACACTGTGGCTTTTTTATTTAACAACTCAAATATTTACTATTTATGGAATTTATGTTTTTTGATAGAATCTCTATAGGTTAAAAACAAATACATAAATATTGGAGTTGATTTTATGGCACACGAAGTTATTAAAATGGCATCTGGAAGTATAGAAACAGGTTCAACTGACTTAAAAATCTCCATCGAAGGTGATTCTAAAATCCCTTTTTGGAATCACGATTTAAAGGTAAAAGCTATATTAGCACTCTTAGATTCTATTGATGTTAAGCACTACCATGAAGATGGTCTTATCAAGGAAGCCAATGAGTCATATGAGCAAATTATTGAATATGCAAAGTAAGCATTCGGTCAAGATTTATTTGACTTTGACTAATATGATTGGTCCTCTTTGAATAGAGAACCTTTTGTATTATTTCCTCAAATTGTGCAGTAATTTTAAAATTAATATCAAAAATTGTTATTTTGAGAAGCATATTGTATAATCCTATTAACAAATTTCTAGGGGGTAAATAAATGGCATATTTAGCTTTGATTTGGGCGTCTTTAACTTTCATCTTAGGTTTCTATAATGAATCTAAAATCAAGAAATTAGAAAAACGTATTGAAGAGCTTGAAAAAAATAAACTCAATTAAATCTTTTTACATACATAAATTCAGATGAGAAATCACATCTTTTTACTGCACATTTTCTTTCACTTGCTCCCATCATCCCAATTCCACAAGCTCAATTGTCCTTTAGCTGGCACTGGCTTAAGTAAAACTTGCACTGTATTCAGCTCCCATGCATAACGACCATCCATAAAATCACCGAAGTAAAGTTCGTCACCCTCTAATTTTTTTCCGAATTCCATGCCTGCAGCACTTAACTCGTTCGGTATTAAATGGCATTCAACTAATTCTGCAGTAGCAATGACAACTCCAAGTGGTAAATCTTCATTTTTAATTCCATGTCTTTGAAGCGCTCTCTTAATTGGCGGATATTCACAATATTCCTTATCCATTGTTTTACCAGCGTGGATAGCAATTGGACCTCGATATTTCGTCTGCCAGCTACGTGTCTCGAACCGCTTCTCACCTAAAGCAATAAGAGTAGCCCAAGGTTGTTTAATTGTGATTGCTTTCATTTGTATTCTCCTCTAATTCGTCTTTGTAGACCAAAAGACGTGCGGGTTTGTAACCATCGAAATGACTAGTTAGCATATCCACTCTCCGATTTTGGGTATATCCACCTTTGGAAAGTTTCTCTGTTATCTTACACCATTGTGGTCCAATGACAGCAAGTACCCCTTCGTCTACAACTTGTAGTGTGGCATTTGAAATAATTCGTACATGCTCCCACCTTTTTAGATATTTTCGTGTCAATTCTTCCTCTGTAAAGTCGATTACTTTCATGGGCACTAATCTAAGTAATCTACAAATGAACTTTTACTTCGGGACCAAACATGGGTATTAAATTCACCTGATCTGCAGCCATTAACAAAATTAATGATCCCTTTGGTAGATTTCGCTCTGATTTACTTCCTTCAAATTGGACAACTGGTGCAGAACTTGCTTGTAAAAACCATGGGCGTTCTAGTTCTTGCTTTCGTAATTCATCACGAAAACTTAATTGCTCATTCATTTTAGTCCCTCCTAAAATAAGCTCAACTGCTCATATTTTTGCTTCTTGACAGGTAATTTCACTATTTCAGATATTTCGCACTCAATTTTTGTCGTTTGGTTCACCTTTTCCTGCTTATCGTTCACCATAACAGCTTCCAGTACGGGTCTAGATCCAACTTTTCTAATAGCCTGTAGTTCATCTCCTATTAAAAGCACGCTACTTATGTCCTTCCTATCTACAAGCTCATTTCTCTTAATTGATATGCAACCATAAAAATCCTCAATCACCGTTGCCTGCTCTCCATTTTCATAATGTTTATGCCTGATAAGTGATGCGTCTATAATTTCTACAATGTCACCCACCTCAAATATGGTAGCTGTGTCTTTTACTGATTTTTCAGGATTTACAATACGCTCAAAACATTCTGTACGTTTATATGCGCCGATTGGAGGACCATCTGGACGATGCTTAAAAAACACACTGTAGTAACCATCTGCTCGTGGCTCCGTAATGATGTATTCCTCGTCAATTCGATAAAAATGTGAGGGTGGCTTCACTACACGGGCCAAATATTTATTAAGTACTTGCATCGGAGTATCAATTGAAACATCCACTAACTCAAAGTGATTCTTTTGGTAGGTTCCAAAGTGAGATCCGGGTCTAAGGAAACGGCTAGCACAATATGCATGACCGCCATGTGGGAAAAGATAGTAAAGTTCACCTTTTGTAAGATTAGTAGAACCACTAGTATCAACACATTTTCCCTGTAACATCCTCACCACCTACTTTCGATAAATGGCAACAAGTAGTGCAATGTATAGCCATACATCGATACAGCTTCGCTTGCATGTTCTTCAAATGTTTCAAGCGGGATCGATTTGCGCCCACCACTTTTAGCTGTATGCCAAGCTGCTTGAAGCGGTGGAAATGGTAAGCGATAGTATTTATCTAACTCGCTACCTAAAAGCCTTGGAAGCCTCTTACTTGTTGCCTTAAATCATCCATAAAAATAAGACAACCATTCCATGTGCGATTAGTTACCTCACATGACACAGTTGCCTTTGTTTCAATTCTTATCATCCTCATTGATGATCCAATAACTCCATTTTTTACGAAATACATTCTGTCACCAATGTTTAGTTTTTTAGGTTGCCTGGATAGTTGCCAGAATTGTTCGTATCCACCTTGTTCATAAACAAAAGTTTCTTTATCATCATTTACATATTCACTCTTAGGAATCGTTACTACGATGTCCAATGGCATCACCCCATTATGCTAATAGCTTGAAAAGGCCTGTACTTTTTAGGACAGACCCAAATATTATTCTTCTGATTCAGTTTCATACTCCTCTGGTCCTCAGAACAAGAAAAGCATTTGTTACCATTCATAGCAATTGATTATAAAATTCACCACATTCAACACAACGTACTTCTTCTAGAATAGACATACAATCACCTCCACCCCTATCTTAGTAGATGTGGTAAAGTTTTTGCTCTCAAAAGCAAGTACCGACGAATCAAAGGGGAGGAAACTGCTCGATACTCACTTTTCAAAGCAAAAGAAAAAGCCTTCCTTAGATGGCTTCATGAATTTTGATTCTTTTTTCTTTATCTATAAACACCGATCAACCAAAAGCAGTCCAAGCTATAAACAATCCAAATGTCACGCTAGTACTTACGATAATCGGTACAAAAAGAAGACCTACATATTTTAATCTCTTATCCCCTACATTCTTACGAAAACCTAATAAACCTAACATAAAGCTCATAATAAAACAAAGTATCCCCGTAGCAAAAAATACATAAAAAAGCGTTAACTGCATAACGGAATAGTCTTCCATTCCTCTTTGTATCGCGCTGAAACCTGAAGTGATAAAAGATAGTATACCGATAACTCCAAGAATTATTGAATACATAGAAAACTTATTCATAAGAACACTCCTTCAGTATTAGTAGTAAGAACGAAATTACAATTTCATAAACCCCTTACACACTATAATAATCAGGAAGAGAATAATTTGGAACCATATACTACAAATTCCACTCTCAAAAACCACACCAAACTCTGCCCTCTCAACTCATAGCGTTTTGGCTGTTTGATGCCGTTTTCAAAGCAAAATAAAAAACACCTCGATAAGAGATGCTTTAAGGGGGCAAGTCGTCAGTAGCTTCTTCAAATCTTAATACAACACCCTCATTTTTCACTTTTTCTAGTTCTTCAATATAGTCTTTTTTACGTTCATCGAGTCTGGAATCTAGGGAGTCTTGAAAGGCTGGAAATAGATTGTCATCTACTGGTTTACCCAAATAATCACCTCAAATTCTCAAATTTTTACTCATTATAGAATATATTAATATTTTCTGACAATTCATTTAGATACATTTGATTATTAGGGCTGACAAGACAAATAAACTTTTGTCTCACCAAAAATTACTAACTATGTTTTATTACCTATTTTTATAAAAAAACAGATAAAGAAAAAGCCTCTTCTCATGGATGAAGGCTTTAATATTGTGATAATCCTATTGTCGAGAGCTCACTTGCGACTCATGGCAGAGGGTACCACGTTATTTTGTAAGGAATTGTGTTCTAATTTTATAGTGCATTTCCGTGCCTTGTTAATGTAATACCAAGAGAGGAAAACCTTACCGCGCCGACCTACCTCCGAGTTTACATATATATTTTTTCTATCACAAAAACATGCTACATGTTTTACATTTGTTCCTTTTGTTACATCTGCTACATATCCTTTATATTAACGTATTTTTTACTTTATCTCATTAAGTATTCTGGCTATTTTATATTCCCCATTTATTTCTACAGCTATTACACTATCAATATTATTCGTAATTTCCTTATTTTTTATTTTGTATAGATTAGTTCCTTCACTAAGTCTGTATCCCTCTTGGTGTTTAGTGGGTAATTTTTTTGTTTGTAATACAATTTCCCCGATCTTTTCTTCCAATTCAATTTTATTTATGGGTTCATTAGTGACAAAATAATTATTTCCGTCCCAATTGAAAACTGGATTTGATAATTTTTCATTTTCATTACACCCACTTAATAATACAAGAGTAAAAAATAAAGAAAATACTATTATCTTTCTCATCAGCTATCCCCCACCTTGTAAAAAGAAGGAGGGCGCACCCTCCATCTCTTTTATTTGTATAGAATTTTCACATAAGTATCCTGTGCGCTTGGGAAGTTCTCGTAATAAGTTCTCAGATAAATCCCAGCAGGATTATATTCCTCTACTTTATACTTTGTTACATTATACTTTCCGTATACTGCTGGTCTACTCCATCTATTGTAATCGGCACTAACGTAATAGCCGTTACCCCCAGCAGAACTGATCGAAACTGAGACAAAACCGTAAGATACAGATACTCCAAATGATGTTGTAGACGTGCTAAACCAGTACCCGCTTGCGCGATTATAATCCTTGAAGCCTGGATGCCATCCAAAGTTATAATCTGATGATTCAGTCCATGAGCTTACCTTTGTATAGTATTTTTGATTACAAGTAGCACATAATGGAGAAATACCCTGTACATCAGTTTCTTGATTAACGTTTACAGTAAATTCATCCGGTAATTCTTCGTAAACTGTTACTACTGTCCCATCGATTTCTTTAGTTTCCAATACGGCAGGAGAAAGGCTGTCTAAATTCCTTTCACTATCCACTAGTGCACCCAAAGCAGCAGGTTGGTTTAAAAAAAACAGTGGCAATACTAAGATTGTAAACAAAACAGATAAATAAACTTTCTTCATTGCTCTTTACCCCTTTCGATTATATTATGCACCGGTACAATAATATGATTCTATTATTTTCCTGAAAAACCTCTTTTTTTACATATTATTTATAAAATGGTTAATAATTACTAATAATCATTGGATAATTTTATAATAAAGTTTTTTTATCATTTGGTCTATGATTCTTTGTTTAGCTAAGTGGATTACCTATTGGGCCACAACCGTACTGCACACGATTAATTGGCGCAATTTGCACGATACGCCCACCACCACCAACCTAGTGAGACGTAAATGCTTTTGCTTTATTTTTGTTCATATATGCTATTTCTCTTTCTAAAGCATCAGGACTACAATTTTTCGGATTTCCTGATTCATGGGCAATAACATATTTTGCTGCCGTGAGCGCTAGATTTGGTAATCCAGACATCAACTGTTGCTCAATAACGTAACTCATTATTGTTCACCTTCCTTATTAGCTGCCTATAATCAAATCAAATGTGCCTGATGCTGTTAGTCCTGCTATAAAGCCAGAAATCAACATAACGTACAGTGGAAATTCAGCTAACGGCCATAATACCAAACCAATAAAAATACCAATCACTACTGATGTGATTGGCATGTTTTGAGTATTTAGATTAATAGTCTTTTTAAGTACCTCCGCAACTGCTAAGACAATTGCAACCATTCCGATTGCAATCATAAAAATATTTGTTAATCCATTTTACGCACTCTCCTTGTTAAAAGTATGTTTTTCAATACGGTCAATTCGACCCTCTAATTTCGAAAGACTTGAATGAATTCCTTCTAATGCATTTGCTGTCCTTTCTTGTGATTCATTAGAACGTTCTAAATGCGTCATTAATGCTTTTTCCCGCTCTTTTGATTCATCACGATGCGATTGAAAATGTAGCGTCCAGCAATCAATACCGCGCTTATTAATATGATTGATAAGTAAGTCCACGGATTTGAACTCTTGGCCACTTTTTCAGCTATACCTGCCCCTGTTATTACTAAAAGCTCCACTGTCCTCAACTCTACATAAAAAATAACATTGCTTGGCACAGTGCATTACTTAGGTCTTGTTTTATAAAAATTGCCCTCCACGATTACCGTGGAAGGCATTAAAATTAACCTTAACTATGTTACGTTTAATTCGTTCAAGAATATACCCCACCTAATTATAGGTGAGGTAAAATCGATTACTTCCCAATTGTAATTGTAAAAGTAACGATTATTTTTTGACCATTTAAACCTGTTAATTCTAAATCAAATGTACCAGATTGACCAACACTATATCCTGTACCGATAGATATAGCTTTGTATGAGCCAGTAAACGTTACGTTTTTCCCTACTAAAGCCCCCGTTAAGTTGGAGATTTCACCAATAGAAAAGCTTCCATTATAGACGGAAGTTTCAATTAGGTTACTATCATCATCCTCGATGTAAAAAGGAGCATACATATATGCAAAGTTTCCACCGTTATTAGCCTCATATTCTGTAAGATTAAAAGAAGCTGCAAGAGGTGTTATGTCGCTATTCTCGTTTTATACCCTTTTATAACACGGTTTTATAACGAGCCTTCACCGTACAGGCGACTTTCATCGCATACGGCGATCCGTCAACGATAGATCTTTATACTTATTTCCCCTACCGTCATCATAAATACAAATTTAAAGTTAATCAATAGAATCACGACAAGGTAAAGAAATCTTAACGTACCCATTCATTTAGACAATAAAAATAACGCTAAGCTATGCTTGCGACTTAAAATCTTGCTTAGTTATTTCTTTATACTGTTCAGGTGTAATCTCACCAAAAGGATTAGCTTCTGTTATTACTATGCGACGCTTTTCTGCTGTAACCCACTTTAACTTATAAGCCATTTCCCAAAATTCCATTAAAAAGCCCCTCCTTTTAATTGCATGATTTCTATTTTCATCCGGGCCAACTGCGCACCAAGTCCGTTGATCACTATATCCCTCTGCATATTATCTAACTTTTCTTGTGCTAATTGAGGACCTAATGCTGCAATTGTTTCTTTTTCGGTTGGCCCACTGAAAATTTTAGTAGGTGGTTTTAAGTTTCCGTATTTATCGCGTTCTCGAATTTCCATTAATCAATTACCCATTTGCACCTACTCGTATTATTAACATCCACAATATCTTTCTTTAAAATACCCCAACGGCATATCTGATTTCCCACTCTTTTCAGCAAACTTTTTTAGCTGAATCTTTTTTGGACTTTGACATGCTACTCTCTCCTTTTAAGAACATTCGTTTGTATTTATCAATGCATTTTTTCTATTTCTTGGATCTAGGGAATCATTCCCATCCAATAATTACATACAGACATTTTTTTACTATTTTGCTATAGTTTCAAATGTACTAAATACATATATAGGGAGAGTACGTAAATGAAGAAATTTTTTAAATTAGGATGTGGAGCATTAATTGCTTTAATTATCCTAGGCGCTATTATTGGGGCATTAGGTGGCGGAGATGATTCATCAAAAGTTGATGATCAAAAATCTTCTGCAACTAGCACTGATAAAAAACCAACTAAAAAAGATGATCAAGACAAAGTTGTTGGAATTGGTACGGCTTTAGAAGTTGGAAAAGCAGTATTTACAGTTAATGAGGTTCAATTAGCAGATCAAGTAGGTCCATCAGCGCTACCGACACACGCAAGTGGAAAATATGTAGTCTTAAATGTAACTTACAAAAACAATGGCAATGAAGCTGTGACAATTGATTCAAGCTTCTTTAAATTAAAACGCGGCGAAAAAACATATGAATCTGATAGTACTGCTAGTATGTCAGCTAACCAAGGAGAAAATGGAGATATTCAAAATAGCTTCTTCTTCCAAGAGGTTAACCCGGATATGGAAATCAGTGGTAAGGTGGTATTTGACTTAGCTCCAGAGGCAGCCGAGGCAACTGACCTACAATTACAAGTTCAAACTGGTTTGTTTGGAACAGAAACAGGTATGATTAATTTACAAAAATAATTTCATTTATCTTAAAAGCCCAGGCTCAAATTTTGAGTACCTGGGCTTTTATTGTCAAATAACTAATAAAGTTTACTCGTTTTTATCATATACAAATCCCACTATTAACCATAAAATATATTAATATTATATTTTGAAAGGTTGAAGTTTAAAATTGAAGAAAAGTCTAACTGTTATTATATGTGCATTATTTTTATTTGTTTCAAATTCTTCTTTTGTTTATGCTGCACAAGATACTGAAGCTCCAACTATTGAAGAAATAAAAGTATTAACACCTGTTGTTAAAGCTGGCTCTACGGCAAAGATTGAACTTACAGTTTCAGATAATTTATCTGGAATTAGATATGTAAATGTACATTTTAAATCACCAGATGGCAAGAACCACCTTTATCCTTTTGATCTATCTATAGATGAACCTGGTGAACTCAAAGGTACTTACATTTTAGAAAGTCATGTAATGGCAGAGTTTGGGATTCTTGGTGAATGGACATTAGATTATATATCAGTACAGGATTTTGCTTTTAACACCTACTCATATTTCACAAATAAAGGTTACGAATTTCTTCAAAACAAATCCTTTATTGTAGAGGGCTTTACATCTTGGGAAACACAACAAAATGTTGAATTAAATAAAGAATTTACAATATCATTTAATTCAAATATTGATATTTCTACTATTTTGGAAAAAAATATTTATATTAAAGATGATGCCCGTGGCGAAAACATACCATTAATGTTTATTATCGATAGAAGTTCAGACATGCAGACAAGCAAGGTCACGATTGCACCAGTAGGAAGTTATAGATCAGGAAGTAGTTATACGCTATATATAAAAGATATTATTTCTAAAGATGGTCAAATTTTAAACGAAAATGTAAAAATGCAATTTATAACAAAATAAACAGCAAAGACCCAGACAGCAAATTAAGCTGTTTGGATCTTTATTTATGTTATTTTACTTCATATGGTTGTTTTGCTTTCGTCATTATAAACGAGCTTTAATCCTAAAAGCTCGGCTAGTTCACTCACCTGAACATGTGTCCTACCATCAATAATTGCTGAAATGGTCTTAGCATCATTGAGCATGACTTCTCTTCTGTAATTTGCGCACCTTTTACTTCCTCTAAGCCATTAAAAATATCTAGCTTGAATTGCGCCTCGGAGATCCCCATACTCGCTAAATAGGCGAATGGATCAACATGTTTCTAGACTCCCTATTCCCCACCTTCATACCCTATTTAAAATAAAAAGCCATGAGAAGCTTCGAGATTCAGTAACATGTACCGTTGCCCATCTCGATTGCTCTCATAGCTAAAAAACACATAAAAAATAGCACTGCTCGGCACAGTGCGTTGTTTAGGTCTTGTTGTACATTAAAAACTCTTCACGAAAGTGAAAAAGCAAAAAGAAACCCCACCATATAGATGAGGTTCAATTCAATGATTATGGATTGATGTAACTAAAAGGCAATCCAATATTTTGGTTATCTATTGTTTTGACTTGAACTGAAATACCATCTCCACTGTCTATTGCAGTAAAGAATGTTATATCAAATCCAACTTCTCCTTGAGCATTAGTTACTTCCGTAATAGGCTTAGTCTTGCTACCTTGAAGTATTTCTTGTACACCGTACATCTCAGCCCTTGTATTATCGTTATTAGTAATTATAATTTCTAAGTTAAACTGATATCCAGCTATCGGATTAGAATTGCTGTCCAAAGCTTTTACAGTCACAATTCGAGTCCCTACCCCATTTAATGGTGCAGATATTGTGACAGTTGATTTAAGAACATCCAACGGCCCCACATTTGGTACGCTATTCTCGTCTTATCCTTTCCTTACAAAGGTCAGGTTTTATAACGAGCCTTCACCGTACAGGCGACTTTCATCGCATACGGCGATCCGTCAACGATAGATCTTTATACTTATTTCCCCTACCGTCATCATAAATACAAATTTAAAGTTAATCAATAGAATCACGACAAGGTAAAGAAATCTTAACATACCCTCTCATTATTCACTTCACCACCGATTGACTTTGTTAATAGTACTTCTTTCATTTTACTATCACCTATCCTTCGCCAATTTTTGTGTAAATAAAAAGCCATAAGGCGAATAGAAATTCAGTAATATGTTTCGTTGCCCATCTCGATTGCTCTCATAATGTAAAATTAAAGCCCACTAAAGTTGTGAGACGCAATGAGAAAAGGATACGTCGATATGACGTATCCAGGATACGTCGATATGACGTATCCTTTATAAAGATTGAATTCTACACGTATTATTAAAATCAACGATTCATCATTTTAATTTAATCCATTAATTTGAACACAGTTACTTTTTGATAATCAATTAGTGGAGCATGAACTTTATTCCTCAAAACCTTTAACATTTTTTCATTTTCCCCATCTACCACAAAGGTAAGATATTTCATTGGTGTTTGCTCTAATTGTAGTAAAATAGCGTGCCAAAACAATGTCAAGCTTCTTCCCAATGATTGATATCTTTCTTTAACAAAAAGATTATCATACATTAGCAATTGATTCGTAGATGGTAACACAACACACCAGCCTACTAATTCCTTATGGTGGCGTAAAATCAAACTATTAGTCGCTACTGTATCATAACAAAGTGGATGAAATCTAGTTGGAAACCAAACATTTTCACCTTTTTCAATAAAATTAATATCTTGTGGTGTTAACTCTTGAATCGAATGGATAGTAAATCCTTCTTTTAAATGATTTCGATTAAAGATGGGTAGTTCTTTAACTTTTAGCGCATCTAGTATAAAAACATGCTGAGCTATTTCCTTTTTCCATTTATCAGAAGATATAACATTGTTTTCATTAAATTCTACTTCAGATACTTGGACATAAATATCCTTATTACAAGTTCCATATTCATCTGCAAAATGAGCTAACAGTACTTCTAGTTGGGTATGATGGAGTTTTGTAGAAACAACGATATTTAATGATTTTTCTTGTTCTTCAATTGACCATTCTTGTTCAACGCTTTGTTTATATACCATAGTATTTCACCTTATTCTAGCACTGGTGTCACAGATTGTGATTCAACCTCTACCCCATTAACACCTTTTAAGGATCCCTTAGTATATGTTACGTTAGCCACAGTACTCTTTGGAGCGAACTCTACCGTAATATACTCATCATCAATTTGATTTGGTGTTTGAGGTAGGTTTGTACGATAAGTATTAAACAACGAACCCATAATTGGATTATAAGGATTATTAATGTCAAAAAATTTAAATTCCCCTGGCACTACAGTCAAATCATTGATAGGTTGTGAAAATTTTATTTCTGCCTTAGTGTACTGATTGTTACTATTTCTAAAGATATTGATGCTTGAAATTTGTGGAGCTACATTGCTGTTCTCGTCTTATACCTTCTCTATCTCAGCTTTATAACGAGCCTTCACCGTACAGGCGACTTTCATCGCATACGGCGATCCGTCAGCAATAGATCTTCAAAACTTATTTCCCCAGTTTAAATATATTCTATCAAGGTTAAATTTAGGTTAAAAAAATCGAAAAAATTTAACGCTAAGCCTTTATCTAATGTATTGAAGACAACTTCACGTAAATTAGGGAGGGTTACTATAAGAGTCTGCGATTTGATTTGTTGATTCCGTAGATGTAAATACTTTTTGCGTCACTTTATACCACCTTCACGTTAAATATTTGCCAATTACTTACGCTCATTTGAGCATTAATCGTATCAATCTCAACATTACCATTCTGATTACGTTGGAAACCTGTGCTTGTAAAAGGTTTAGAGCAACATCGCTTTTATGTTCTACGTTTGTTAAATGTAAGCTTAAAAAGCCAAGAATCCAGGCATACGTTTGAATAACCTGATACTGTTACTTCGTAGTTCATAATAACTCCCCCCATTTTTTACAACATTTTAAATTGAATTATCTTTAAATAACGTCTCCAACTATAACCATTTTAGGGATATATTAAGCAGTTTGTAACTTTGTAAATTATGATATGTTTATCCATGTTTGTTGGCCAACAAATTTTAATTTTTAGATATTATAAGGAGTGATTTGCTTGAAAAAGAGTTTCTACTTGGTTTCAGTATTTTTTATTTTATTAACTGTATTTTGGATATAAGTTGAATTCTCTGTTAAGACTGAAGCTGTAGAAAATAAACAGCCTCAAACAGTCCAAAAAATTGCCTCAAATGCCGAAAATTCTTTACCAAAGAACTTACATTTTAATTTAAAAGTTAACACCGAATATTTAGAATTGCCAAACAATAGTAGCTGAGTATTAGTAGAAGGGAATAGAAATAAATTTGGTGGAGATCTAGGTCAATCTTCTATCAATATACATATAAAGGATTTCAAGATTTTACAAACAACTAATAATAAAGAAGTATATGAAGCTTCTACAAATGGAGTCATTAAATCTATTACTGGAGAAATTATAATTTTAACGGTACTGGTTTAATGTATAAAATCAAACTGTCGGACGGAGAATGGGTTTACTCAGGATCATTTACTTCATAGGCAATTATTATGTAAAAAGTGTTACAGCCTCCATTAGAAATAGGTGTAAAAACAGCAGAAGCTGAAGTCACACATACTATAGGCAGTTAATAAAAATAGTCATTATTCACTGGTTGTAAATTAATCTCAACAATATGGGAGGATTTAAATTGAAAAAAAGGTTTACATTTATAGTCTTACTAGCGATTATTTTTGCTCTAACAACTTTACTGTTAGGTGCTTATGCCAAAACACAGTATGAACAAATTAGATACTATAAAACCTCTTTTTTTATGGGAACGCAAGATTTGTTAGAAAATTATCAATCGATTTTAGATTTCGAGAAGAGCTACTTAATGGAAAAGGATATTAACAAAAAGCAACAAATGCTTGAAAATCATAGTAATTTATTGTTCTTATCGGAGAATCATTCTGATTCTATAAGAAGTTTATTATATAAACAAGTCAATGTTGATGAATTTGTAGAGTTAGAATCTAATGTTAGAATGGAGGCTAGTTCCTTCCAAAGTTCCTCATCGGATAAAGAGAGACAGACACATGTCAAAAAACTTGAAACAGCAATAGCAAGGTATAAAAATTTTATGGATGAAAATATGAAAGCAAAGGACGTTTGTATTTATGAATCTTGTAATAAATAGAATTTTACTTACAGACCGTTCGCCTAAATGCAAACTCTATAATTGAACACAAAAATGAGTTCGTTTAAACCGAACTCATTTCATTCTGTTAATAAACTATTTAGTCCATGAAATTTTTGTTAGCTTGAAAGTATAATTTTCGTATGTTTCACCTTTAAAACCTAGGTATAGGTTCTGCGATAGTTAGGTAGCCAACCAAATTTATAACGTAACATAAATAGTTTCATAAACATACTCCTTTATTATAAATTCATATCAATTTACTGACAGCCCATACTGACTTTCACACATTTGTTCTTCCTCCATCAACTTCAAATTCCATATTGTGCAATAATCGAAAAACGAACCATATTTCCAAATATCCCCTAATCATATTATCATTTTGTAAGTTGCTAACCTAATAACAGGAGTTGTTATGAAATGAAAACACATTTTGAAATTGGACATTTCATGTTAGCTGGAACAAATTTAAAAGTCTCTAACAGTCGAAGGGATCGTTGCAAATTACGTTTTAAAAAAGACTATTTACGATAAAACCTGTACTCTTATTATTTTATAAGTGACCTGACTTTACTGAGAAAGTGAATTAATTTCTTTATTACGAATATGAACAACTCCAGTATTACTAACTTTTATATTCACTTCTGTTATGCCTCTTTTTAAAATATGTTCTATTGCATATCTAATTTCCCATTCTTTAACCTGACCAAGATCATTTGAAATACTAGCATGGCTAGACTTTTTATTTTCACTATGAATAATGACTGTCCCTTCACATTCGTATACCTTTACAACACCACCCATAAATCCGGAAGCAATAGTTACAACATCGACTCTTTCTTTTGTTATATCTCGAAATATTTTAGTTGGAAAATTATATATTTTCGCCATTTTGACCTCTCCTTCCCCAGAACGTTTGTTTGTATTTATAATAGAACAAGCGTTTGTGTTATGGCAAGGAGAAATTTATGAAAATAAAAAAACTTTGTTATTTGATAGTGATTAAAATCTTTCTTGTATTTACTATAAGAACTAAGATTTATTAATAAATCAATTTTTTAATCATAAAATATTAAATACAAAAAAATCCAGGCTCATAATTTATTGAGTACCTTGGCTTTTTTGTCATCGGGTATTGCTTTTTTAGATTAAAACTTTAACCTGTACAACTTCTGATCAAAATATTATTTTGTTGTTATGCATTCATTGTTATAGACAACCTTCTAATAAATTTGCAATTTCACGGACTGATCTATATACCTTGAGTTGTTACAACTCCATTTACTAAGATGTCCTTAACAATAAATCTGTTAGCATCTGCATTATGAAAAGCAATTAGGTTATTTTTATTCTGTTTTAGACGTTTAGAGATTTTGTCATCATAAAATGCTGAAGGAACGCGCCCTAAAAATCCGACTAATATTTCCAATCCCTACCAAAATAACTAATAATATCAGATACCACTGATTTTATTTACAATAAATTGTGGATACTTATATACAAAATTTCTCAGAAAGAATAGGTACACAAAGAGTAAGAAACTTGAAAAACATAATTTTTCCAGATAAATTTATACATTTGATGGGCACTAAGTGTAAATTAAAGACATAATGTTAGCTCTATTGGAAATATTATTTATTTATGCTATATTTTTTATAATGAATATAGGTATATTTACGCAAGAATTATTAACTATTAATATGAAAATGGATTAAATACTTGTACTCTATTGAGAAATTTTTATTCAGGAAGCAAACTTAACTTGGCTTAAGAAAGATAACTAATCTATTTGACTACAGTATACAAAATAGTTGCCATACATTAATTCAAAACAAAAGGAGAGGGTACAAATGAATCTAAAAGAAACTATAGAAGTATTAAACAACGTAATATCCGAGAATAGTGAACTGATCAAAAACGAAGAATCTACAAAACAATTTCTAGTTTTACCATTGCTTAAAGGGTTGGGTTACGATACCTATAGTCCCCAAGAAGTCACTCCAGAATTCACAGCTGATTTTCATAAAAAAAATGAAAAAGTAGATTATGCTATTTCTATCAATGGGCAACCTCGAATTTTTATTGAGGCAAAATCAATCAATACGAAAATCAATAAAAGTGCCCCACAATTAAGTAGGTATTTCAGTACATTTCCAAGTGTTAAATTAGGGATATTAACAAACGGAATTGAGTATCACTTTTTTACTGATTTAAATAACTCAAATATAATGGATTCTAAGCCCTTTTTTATCTTCAATATTATAAATCATAATGAAGAGGATTTTGAAAATCTCATTAAGTTTTCTAAAAATTTATATGATGAAGAAACAGTAAAAATCCTCGCTGAATCGTTAATATATTTCCAATCATTTAAATCTGTAATTAAAGAAATTTTTGAATCCCCAAATGATGATTTTATCAAATTTGTTATTAAAGAACGGTTTAAATTTAAGGTAACTCAGCAGTTTATAAACACCTCTCGCCCTTTAATAGTGAAGAGTATTCAAGAGGCAATATCTGAAGTAATTAGTGAAAAATTTAATATAGATACTTCACGATCTTCTCAAGAGATTGCTAGTACTAGTATAGAAGGTATTACAAAAGAAGAAAAAAAGGTTTACTACACTCAGGATGAAATTGATTCACTAGGGAAATTTGAAGAGTTTGAGGGAGTAACAATTGTATTACCCAATCCAGATTCTTACATAAAATTATTGAAGTTAACATCAGAAGAATACTCAGTTGAAAAAGGTAACCCATTAAGTGATTTCTTTATTTCTTCCGTTGTAACTCAAGGTTCTATGATTGTTGGGTATTTAGTTGGTCAGTATGTTAATCAAATGGAAGATATAAAACTATATACCGTTAAATCTAACGAAATAGCAAGGTTTTTGGATGAAAACCCTATTCTCAAAGAGACAGGTTTTATTAACGCCCGATTAGGTTCTCGATTAAATAAAAAGAATAATGAAACAACATACTTCTTAAAAAGTTGTCTAAATAACCTTTCGTTTAGAGATATACCTAACCTTATTTCTAGAATAGAAGACACAGAGAAGTTTTTTTAAAATAAATTCCAAAGTAGAACTCAACTACATCTAATTAATAATAAAGAAGTTGAATTCCAAGCATTTCCCAACCGCTCAACCCTCTAAAATTATCAAAGAGTTGGGGAAACGAAGAAAGAAGAATCGGAGAAGTATCCTAATAATGATTTTATTAATCAGAAGTTACTCTAAAAAATAGAATAAGTTATATAGATGATTGTTTAATAATAAAAAAGTAAAAAAACCATCTGTGAATAATTTAATATCCATAAATATAATAATAAAAGAACTTCAACGTTTCCACCTGGACAAATTTATCATGTTGAATGGGATGGAGATTTTAAATACGCAGGATACCTAACAAGATTTGATTATGCATACGATCCTGATGCAGGTATTTACTTTGCAACATATAAAGGAAATATTACAATTCAATAAAATCGAATAAACACCTAATCCCCTAGAGGTTTAATAAAGCATAAATAAGCATTCTGGTCACTTTTAATAGAAGTGACCTTTTTCTTTCTATTTATCCTCGGTGAACTTAATTAATTGTCTGCCTTTTCCTTGCTAGTACGCTTTTGCTATGTTGGTGTCATGTAAAACTTGATTAATTTTTCATCAACCTTGAATTGATTATCTGTAGACAAACTCAATAAAGTTTGAGTTTGTCAGTCTGAAACCTTCTTCTCTGTTTTAATGAAGGTTTGATTTATTTAGTAAAGTCCCAAGGGCAATGTTCACATTTTTTTAAGAAGCTTCTTTACAAATCATTAGTAAATTGCCATCAATATCTTTGAATACAAAATAAAAATTATCCTGAATCTCTGTAACAAGTTCAACATTATTTTCTTTCATAAATTGGTAAGAAGCTTCAATATCATCGGTCAAAAGCTGAATTGATGGAACTTGGTAAGTGGAAATATCACCATCTTCATTTCTCCACTTTGGCATGGAATCTAGAATTAATCCAGCCGTACCTTTCATGGGTACCACGAATAAATGTCCAAAATATTCTTCTCCCCCTTCCAAACCTAGTATTTTTCTGTACCATTCTTTTGCTTTCTCTAGGTTACGAACTGGGATAAATACACCTCCGATTCTGTTTTTTATTGGTGATTTGTCGTCATGGCTAGTCATAAATACATCCTCCTTAATAATTCATTTCTACTTGTGGAACTCTATATTTTTTCTATTCAACGTGATATTCTACTATTCCTTCTTGCCTAACCTACCCGATAGGTTGAAGGAACAACACTTTTAGAATTAACTAAATTGAAGCAGCTTTAAAAATTGTTTCTCATCCTGAATATCGTAGTACTCGGAAGTTTCATTTATTTGCCAATCGCTCGCATACTTCTTGAGGATCCATCTTTATCACTTTCTAAATAGAAAGTAGTCATTTTTATTTTTCACACTACCCTTTTATACTTCAAGCCACTTGTCATATAACCCCTTAAACATAATTTATGTTGAGATAGCCAATATCGCCCTACGATTTACCAAGCTAAGCTATCCCATCATCCATAATACAAGATAGCTTTTATTGTATAAGAAGCCTTGATTGCTCACATTAATATGAGTGTTTCGCACGCACTTATTAGGTGGTGGCGTTAGTTGACCGTCACTACCGCTCTCATTTTAGGGTTACTTCCAGATCAGAGGCCCTTTTTTAGTTTCCTAAAGTATACAACAACAGCTTTAAATTATTGAATATATTCTTTTCCTTTACTTTCTAAACACAACTAACAATTTTCTCCTTTATTTTTCTCTAAAAGTTGCTTTATTTTATTATCTATATTTAATAAAACTTGTTTAATTTGTTTAATCTGATGTTCTCTTTGTAACATCTGCTCATACTTTTCTTGGAATATAACTTTTATTTCAAGTAGATTTTGTGTTTCCTCTTTTGTCAGTTTTTTATTTTGATCAATATTTCCCGACCAATCAAAAAGCATTTTGATTTCTTGGAGAGAAAATCCCGTTTGTTTAAGTTTAAGGATTGCTTCCACTGTATCAATGTCTTCCTTGTTATAATTGCGGTGCTTATGATTAATTTCTGGATGCAATAAATTCATTTTTTCATAATAACGAATAGTATCTTTACTAAGACCAGTACATATTGCAAATTCACCAATTTTCATTATGATCCCCTTCTATCATATAAATTTGTAAACCATTAGGGCAATTATACAATGGAAAATGAAACGAATGATATGATGGCTGAATGTAATTCGTCCATTTGATAACCTTCCTTCTGTAACTGCTAGTATATGTAACAAGATAAATGCAATTAACAGTAATATAAATAACCAATCTTTGTTTGGTATACATAATATTAAGAGCATACTAATTGATACGATAACAAACATGAATGTTCGTACTTCAAATCCAACTTCTTGCCATTTTTTTATCCCTGCCACTCCTATTAAAACCGCGTATAACCCAATTAGTATATTAGTTATAATTACCATCTCCATCACTCCATTCTTTGATAACATTCATCTTAAAAGATGGAGCTGACTCCATGTCAACAGATAATAAACAACTTATTTTCACTTTCAAATAGGCTAAGAAATAATTCCATTAAGCTCAAGTATCATAACCTTCCTCACGAAACACCCTAGTCTAGCCCTTGAACAAGCTTTGGTTTAATTTCAAAGATTTAGGACCCTACCTAAATGTAATTTTAATCGATTTATTAGTACGACCGTGCTAAAATAAATACATGAGTAAAAAAAATAAAACAACTAACCAAAAAGAAATGTCGTTTATTGAAAAAGCCCGTAGAACTCAAATTGTGGAATGTGCTATTGAAACCATCGCAGAAGTAGGATACGCCCAAGCTTCTTTAGGTCAAATAGCAAAGCGTGCACAAATCAGTAAGGGGGTTATCTCCTATCACTTTGCAAACAAGGGGGAATTATTAGAGCAAGTAATTTACGATTACTACATGGCATGTCAAGCCTATACTGCACCTCTAATAGAAAATCAAAAATCTCCTATCGATATGCTTAGAGTGTATATAGAATCAAACCTTCGATTCATAGACGAAAATCGGCAACATGTTTTCGCTGTTATTGAAATTGTTTCTAATGAAAGAACTGCTGATGGCAAACTTCGATTTGCAGCGGATCATGATGATACTATTTTTCTTCCAATTGAAAACATTCTTACACTAGGAATGCATGAGGGTGTTTTCCGAGAATTCACCCAATTGTCTGCGAGAGTGATGGCGTTAGCGATAAGAAATTCCATTGACGGATTCACCATTGAATTAATGAGAAATCCCCAGTTAAATGTTGAGGAATATATGAGAGAACTGATAACAATATTCGATAAATCAACTAAAAAGTAATAGGAAAGACTTGAGGAGGATAGCTATGCATTACTATGAGGTCATTTGTTCTAGTTGTAGAAAAAAATTCAGAGTATATGAGGGGTCACTGAGATTCAGACAGTTAAAGGAAAGAACAGAGAAGATTTTTCGCTGCGAAGAATGTTATAGTAAAATTCGAATGGATGCCATTAAAAATTTTTTTAGATAGCTCTTTAGGGCGGTCTATTAGAGGTTAGGAAATACAAATTGAATAAGCACAAAGCCTAGGCCCAAATTAATGAGTATCTGGGCTTTGTGAAATCATTTAGGTCTATCTTTACTTACAACTATGCTATCGTCAGTCGTTTCTTAAAACAAATTCCATCATTTCCTATACCTATTCATATATGCTTTGTAAAAATAAAAAACATCAGGAATCAGGAACAACTACTATGCACAACGCATTTAAAAAGAACACCCACGTTAGACGTTCTTCCGATCAATTTTTCTTGTTTAAATCATCTGGATAAATTATCGTGTTAATTACATCTCCATTTGATTCATCTTTAAAAATTACTTTGACTTTATAATCCTTTTCATCCACACCATTAAATAATTGATAGTACATACCTGTTAAAGCTAGTCCGAATGAGGCCATTGTGTCAAAACTATTATCAAATTCTTCTTTGTTTACAGATAAAGTGAATTCTGAAAAAGACTTGTCATAGGTTACATCTTTAATAGATTTGAACTCTTCACTTGCTTTAAGCTCATCTACACTTGCTAGAATGCCTTCTTTTAAACCTTTCATCATTTCTTTATGTTCTTTTTCAGACAATTTATAAGTTAAAGAACCATCATCATTCTTACTGACTTCCTCAATCCCACTGCTTTTTGCCTTTGAAATAACAGAATCAATGTCCTGACCCTCAAAAAATATAGCTGGAATCGTTACTTCTACATCTCCACCATCTTTGCTACCTTTTTCTTGGCCCTCACTACAACCAGATATCATAACACCTAGTAATAAAATTAATGGTAGTATCCATTTTCTTGCCATTCAATCTCCTCCTCATACACCAATATACAGAATTTGAAGAGATTACACTATACTTTATTGACATAAGGCTACTATTTATTAGCCGCTTCTACATTTTTTCATTGCATTCAGCCTTGTTCACTAATGGCTGCAATGGATAAGGGATTTTTACTAATCGTTCAATGCTTAGTAAATTTGACAAATATTTTGATATAATCAAACATGTCGTTGTTTTACATTTTCTTCAACAAAGGTTGTGATGAATTTTTATGTTTGCAGTACTTTTGGCTATAAGTATTGGAGCTATTCTTGCTGTGCAAACAGCCATTAATGCTCAATTAAGAAAGTTTGTGATTTCTCCTTTTTTAGCTTCATTGATCTCCTTCGCTGTTGGTGTCATCTTCTTAACTATTACATTAGTAAGTAGTGGTACATCACTGGGGATTCCCTTAGATTTATTGTTGAACCAACCTATCTATATATGGTTGGGGGGAATTGGTGGCGCTATTGCGATAACTACTAACATTCTCTTGTTTCCTAAATTGGGAAGTGTGCAAACAACTATCCTACCGATCTTTGGAATGACGCTAATGAGTATGTTAATCGATCATAATGGCTGGTTTAATGCAACACAATATTCCTTTGGATGGAATCGAATCTTTGGCATATTACTAGTCTTACTAGGCGTCCTTTTAGCTACAGCTATACGAAGCAAGAAAAATGAACAGTATTCTCCCCAAACAAATAAGGAGAGTGTGCGGAATCTATGGATTTGGCGCATAGTAGGGATTCTAGCAGGAATGTTACTAGCTATCCAAATCGCTGTTAATGGGCAATTAGGAAAAGTTCTTCACTCTTCTTCTCATGCTGCCCTTGTTTCATTCTTTGTTGGTACTATTACCTTGAGTATAATTGTTGGGTTAAAGGATCGATCTTACTCAAATATTAAAGAACCTTTTAAACAAGCTGCCCCTTGGTGGATCTGGATTGGCGGGATCTTAGGAGGATCTTATGTTCTTATCAATGTATTTCTTGTCAATCAAATTGGAAATGGCCAAACTGTAGTCCTTGCTTTATTCGGTCAAATCACTGGTAGCTTGCTTGTACAGCAATTCGGATTGTTTAACTCGCTAAAGAATCGAATTCAACCATTACAAATAATTGGTTTAATGGTGATGATAGCCGGTGTATTTTTAATCAGGATATTTTAAATAATTTTCTTTGCTAACCTTGATCATGAAACTCTTTTTCAAGAATGGATGCGACAATTCTCCCAAAACATAAAACCAGAGTTCATCTACAAAATGTAGCATAAACTCTGGTGACGATGGTGGCCTATCTTTATTTTATGAATTGCCTCATGATTATTTCTTCGCCGATACGTCCTATTAGCCTCTCATTCGTATCTTCAAACCCTACTTTTACATATAGTTTCTGTGCTGGTATATTATCTTTGTCTACAACTAAAACAATTTCATCACAATTAGGAAATTCTGCTTTAACAAACTCAACTAGTAATGTCATTCCTTGTTTTGCATAGCCCTTCCCTTGTTCTGTATGATTAATTGATAATGCAGATAATAGCATCGCATTTCTATTCGTAGAATATTTCTTAACTCGTTCATTTGCATTTAGGAGAAAGAAACCAACAGGTGTATTTTCACTTAGAATTACAATGCGATGCTGTCCTTCATTAATTTCCTCAAAATTGCTCGGCAGTGCAGAAAATTGTTTTTGCTCTTCAGTAAGTACAAAAGCGTTCAGTCCTTGCATATATTCACTTGAAAAATGTTTTAATTCAACCTCTTTCAATTTTTCCATTACATAATTCTCCATTCACTTTTTCTATACTTTACCATTTTAATAGGTTGTGGTCATTCATTTATTTGAAATTTCGAAAAACAATACGTTCGTTAGATAAATAAATCACGTAAAAAATGCCCAGGCTCACATTAATTTGAGTACCTAGGCTTTGGTGTTTCTTAGTATATTCATCCTAATAACGTTTTTGGATTTGCCGCTAACACTCTACAGGCTTCATGTTGTACTTTTGTTAGCAATGTAAACTTTACTTGATTTCGTTCACTAACACTGCCGTATTTGGAGCAACAATCGCTTCAATGCCCGAAGCTTTGTAGCTAACTCGGATTGACTCGTTGCTTTTATATAAATGGAAAGTATCCGAACTAAAAACAAATTCCCCGTTCTCATCTAAAACTGGTGAATAGGTGATATCATAATGGAACTTTATGTCCTTTGCATCGGCTGGCATATCTGGTTCAGGTTGATAATCCTCAGGAACTTCCGTTGTAACGTATCTAAAAAATAGTTGTATGTCGTTTTCATCTATTTTTTTCCAAAGGTCATATGTATTTCCTTGCGCCTTCATACCATCAAAATAAGTTGTTTCCTTTTCTTTATCAGTAAGGGGCAGATAAGGAACGGCTGCTTTTGCTAATTCCGTTATTTTTATTCTTTTCGTTTCTTTCCCTGCGGCATTATAAACCAATAGTGTTTTGTCTATACTTCCAAACAAATCATCTCTTTTTCCAACTAGAAGATGGTTTTGAAAGGTTAAAAACACCTCATCATTTTGCAAATCTACATTATATTGATTTACAACTTTATTCATCTCTTTATTCATGAAATGTTCTTCAAAGATATATTTTAAATTTCCTAATCCCAATAAAGGAATTATTGCTGCGATAATCATACTTAAAAACAAAAAACCAAATTTTTTGGATAAACTAATCTTATTTTTAATAAAGATGATTGGAATACCCACCGCAAAAGTAAAACCTAATAAGCCAACATATGCAAAAAATTGCATCAACCCTAATTCATCTTTTTCGTACATATTAATATATACACACACACCAAGTAGAATGATAGCGATTAATCGTATCAATTGATTTTTCATAAAATACTTCCTTCCTTTTACAAACCTCTAAAAGCTATTATCAGCTCTGTTAAATAAATTGGAGAATTATTTCCTTTCTGTATATTTATTACGTATTAACTTCCGATAGCTATATTTGCTCCTAAGCTATGTACCATTTTTCTATCGTTTTATAGTGACTAATTAGCGTTCTATTCCAATTCCATAGAATACTTTACCTATCAAATCTTAACAATGTCTTGCCTTCTTTTATATATGTAATTTTTCCCTTTTTCCACTTCCCTTCTTCATAAATGGAAGGAGCATTACTTTTAGAAATGTACAACTAACTAATAGAAATATCGTTATTGTAAATATTGGAGGAGACTGGAATGGTGCATAAGAGATTTTTTCTTACTTTATCGTATATTGTTTATTTTGTAACCGTACTTTTCTTAACTTATAGTATCCAATGGTTGACTGTGCTTTTTATGTGAGGTATTCGATTTACAGCTGCAGAAAGTTATCCAGGGGATTTGAGTAGTATTTCTTTAGTTTTATGGAGCTTCTTATTTTCTAGCATTCATTTTATAATTATAACAATGTATTTTTCCTTAAAATCATTTTTATAGTACATATCAGCAAGATAAACTGCTAAATCCTCGTTACTTATGGATAATACTACTCTTTAGGATCAATATCACAAGTGTGTCTCTACCATCTCTAAAAATATAAAAGACAGCAAGTATTAAAATCTCATTGGTTTACTTTCTCTTGGATATTGTTACAGGGATAGTGGCAACCATTAATATTAACCCTAGAGAGAGGATATTTTAAACATTCATTCGTTGAATACCCCAATAAATAAGGCATACCTATTAAAGCCATTACTACTCCAACTACAAACAAACCCATTTCAATTTTTCTAATTATATTTCCCTCCCATCTCTTACCACTTTTTATTCATTTTTCCCTACAACCAGAGAGGCTTTATCTAAGGAGCTTCTTTAAAATAAAAGACACCCCTCAGAA
>NZ_JBAHYH020000001.1:1851916-2078791 GCF_036698265.2 Lysinibacillus sp. IITD104 | reverse complement strand
GAAATAAGGAATGTCTAATTTTTTATCTATACACATCTAAAAGATTTAACAAATATCTTTCTAATTCATTAATCGCAAACAAAACTTCCTTATGAAGTCTATCCTCGACAATGCTATCCTCATTAAGGACCTCTAAGTATTTATTCACTTCTACAAAGAATTTTTCATACTCCTGTAAAAACTCATCAATCGTTTGATCACCAGGTGTTACAGATAAATAAATGGTTTTAAATAAATTAAAATCACTATATGCATTACTTAAAAAATAGATAGCCAGTATTCTATCGCTATTAATATACAATTTCACAAAAGATAGATTTTGTTTCAATTTTTTCAATGCATTGATAAGATTGTTTGTTTGTTTCAACATATTTGCCGTATTACTATACATCTGATAATCACCTCCATCTTTATAATAAGCAGAAAACCAACAAATTGGAATAATTTTCTGCAAATTACTAAACGAAAACTTCCTTTATAATACAATTAAATCGACATATTCATTAATAATGCTAAATGTATTACCGCAAGGGCCCCCATTGGATAAATAATGGATCTTGAGAAGCTATTTTTAAATTCATTTCGAGGATGCCTTTCAAAAAATACATGCAGGATTGCATGAATGATAAAGAATAAATCAACGATCCAAAAAATGATGGTTTGATACTGACTGAAAAGTAAGGAAAGGAATAATACGTATAGAAACAGGTGAATAAAAGTGAATACTATATAAGCCTTTGAATCTTCCATATCTTTAAATATTATAAACAATCGCCACTCAGAGCATCTTATTGCATCCATTTCGTGCAAAAGAAATAAAGAAAAGTTAAATAAAAAAAGAATGAGTAAAAATCAGGCATATACAACCTCCTGCAGTATATATACCAAATGTTACTATAAAACCACTATCGAAATACTAAGTAAACACGCCTAAATATGTCGATTTGTAGGCATATGGAGGCTTTCATTCTTTCCCTTATATTAAGCAATCGAGTGGAAAAAATCACCTTGCAGTCCTGTATTCTATATTTCTTTATATGGATGATTATCAGTTATAACCTTTTTTACTTCATTCATTTTTGCATAAAGACATTTAAATTCATCTTACATTTAGTTCCAAGCGGGCACCATTCTAAAATTGGCCACTTTCCTTCAGTAACCTTCTAGGAGTAAACCCCGAGACAACTACAAAGCACACAATCAGAAGGCTTTTCGTTGGTAAATACTATGTGTAATTCCCCAAGAAATAATATAGATTAGCATAATGAAAAGTGTCGCCCCTGTATATAAAACCGTGACGGATGTATTATCTACAAAATCAATGATTGCTGTTAAATGTTCATTCATATACAAAGCAATAGGCCGTGAAATCCAAGTTAAGAGGATAAAGCTAATAAGTATAACCGTTGTAATATAGCCCTGTTTAAATATCTGAAATAATGGGAAGGTAAGCGCCGCAAATAGTAAGAATAAACCACTCCCAATTGCAATATCAGCCATCGTAAAATGTTTATTGAAAGCAAGTAACGCTAGACTTGTCACGCCTATGGATAAAATCATATATGCGATGGCACCAAGATAGCGGGATGCAATAATTTCCGTACGTGTGTATGGTAAGGAGTTTAATAATATATTTGTCTCAACTTTTTCATCGTATGCATAGGTATTAAAGGGAATAAAAATACTGGCAACTAGGAAAATTAAAACTGGTGGTGCGCCCATTAAAATAAAGAATACGATAAATGGAATATAGAATAATAGCTGCCTTTTCTGTAGTATGACATCGCGTTTAATTAAGTTAAGCATGATGGATGCCTCCTTTAAAGTAATACATGATATCTTCCAGAGAGGCACGTTCAATAATCACTGTGTCTCCGAAAATATTTTTCACTGCTTTGATATTATCCGTTAATGCTTCAAATCCTGTTGATGCACGATGAATATGAACAAATGCCTTTTCAGTGTCCCTATCAAGAAGATTTAATTCCCCTTTAACAAGCGCATAGTTTTCAGCAACATCGTGAATAGACTGATTAAATACTAATTTCCCTTTCTGTATAAAAGCTATGTAATCTGCAATACGATCTAAATCAGTTGTAATATGCGTTGAGAAGAAAATGGTGCGATTACCATCAACCATTAATTCCTGCAATAAATCTAACAGCTCCCGTCTAAAAATGGGATCTAAACCTGCTGTTGGCTCATCCATTATAATTAGCTCTGCATGATGTGAGAGTGCTATTGCCAATGAAGCCTTCATTTGCATCCCTTTAGAAAATGTTTTTATCGCTTTATTAAGCGGTAATTCGAATTGTTCTACGTATTGATCAAATAATGTATCGTCCCAATGTTTGTAAGCAGGGGCAACTATACGTTTTATATCTTTTAAGTTCAGCCCTTCAAAGAATATATTGCCATCGTAGACAAATCCGATGCGCTCCTTAATCTCCTTCTCATGCGTCTTGTAGTCCAATCCGAAAAGCTTAACTTCTCCAGCATCTGGTTTTAAAAGATTCATCATTGTTTTTATCGTTGTGGACTTCCCCGCTCCATTGGCTCCTATGAAACCTGTTACAAAGCCTCGCTTTACCTGTAAATTTATATTATTGACGGAAAAACCTTTAAACTTCTTTGTTACATTCTTTAATTCGATTACATTCTCCATCCCTTTCACTCCTCGTATAAAATCTTCAATAATTCCTTTAGCTCCTCAAGTGATAGGCCAATTTCTCTGCTATTCGCTATGACCGCACTCAGCTGTTCCTCAATAACCTTCAGCTTCTTTTCTCGTATAACCTCTAAATTTTGCTCCGCTACAAAAGAACCTTTGCCGACAATAGAATAGATAAAGCCCGCCTTCTCCAATTCCTCATAGGCCCGTTTCGTCGTTATTACACTTATTTGTAAATCCTTTGCAAGGTTACGCATAGAGGGTATTGCAGTGCCCTCATGCAATTCACCTGCTAAAATAAGCGATTTAATTTGATTCGTAATTTGTTCATAAATTGGCTCCTTTGAACTGTTCGAAATAATAATTTGCATGCCAATCCCTCTTTTTTATTTTTTTGAGAATATAGTTGAAATAATATCCCCTAGTGCTGCAATCAGTATAGCAATAATATGAATTGTGATGAACATATTAAAAAAGGGAAAGGAATAAGGCGTTATCCATTCGGTGAAAAGCCTCGAATCTAATATCCATCTTCCCATTCTGGCAAATAAATCATTACTATCGTTTATGTTTGGCTCCAGCACAGTGCCATCGACCATGATAAAGATCAATTGAACAATTAAAAATATACCGATAGTGATGATCCATCGTTTTAACAAATTACTGTCATGCGTTTTTTCAGTGCCTATCACTTGATCAATTCACCCCTCACTAATTCATTAAAGAGACAAAACGAATTATTATATATTGTATATATACTATATAAACATTATATACACAAATAAAAAATTAGTTCAACCATTTTTTCGGTGTAAAGGAAATTTTATGATTTATGGCATTCAAATACATAGAAGGAGCCTGTTTTGATAGCTATTATCAAAACAGGCTCCTATTAGCTACTTGGCCATTTCTTGTGTCTTGTCATTCAAATCTGTTCATTCTACAGTTTCTATCTGATAAATTATGCTATAATGAATCATCTGACTAAACTGGCAAGACAATGGCTGTAGCGTGTGACGACGCTGCGGCTTTTTTATCCTTAAATTATTAATTTAAATATTTACCGTGCTTGGGTAGCGCGATTTGTTCAAAATGATCGACAAGTTTTTTAAGATTGCTTGTCAGTTCTTCACCTTTCATCGGTAATCCATGCCCTGTGATCGCATTGGATGGTTTTAGTAAGGCTAATTTTTCGATAGATGCTCGGGCAGCCTGCCAATCAGTTGTAAAATATTGAGGAGGACCGCTGATTTCTTTTGTTTGTGTAATCACCTTATAAAGTGATTCTTGTTTGACCGTAACAAACGCATCACCCGCAATAAGTGCCTTATCCTTTTCACGGAATAATGATATATGCCCTGGTGAATGGCCTGGCGTATGAATCCATTGAAAACCTGACATAAATGGAACACTACCATCAGAAGGTAAGGCTTTGATGTTATCACCTAAATTTATAGCTTCATTTGGAAAAATAGGTGACAATTTAGCAACCAAGCCGTTATTTACAGTTGGATCAGGCTCTGGATAATTTTGTTTTCCAGTTAAAAAGGGTATCTCCAATGTATGCGCATAGACAGGAACATCCCAACGCTCTATTAATTCTATAATTCCTCCGACATGATCAAAATGACCGTGAGTCAATATGATTGCCTTCGGTTGAGAATTAGAACCATAACGTTCTTCAACAACTGAAATAATCTCCTCTGCACTTTTGGGCATCCCCGCATCTATTAGCACAAAATCTTTCATCTGCGGTTCGCCATAAAGTACAATGTTTACAATTTGAATCGTGTATTGATATAAATCAGGTAATAGTTCTATGCCTACGCCACTTCCAACAGAGGTTGCTGGAATAAATTTATAATCTTCTCCGTAATTCAAATTCTTGTCCATTTAAAATCCTCTACTTTCAATTAAGTCAGCATTTTGATTTAGGTGTATTTATGGAAATGCCACAATCCGTAGATTGTGGCATTTTATCTTCTTACTTCTTTTCTTTTTTATTGAATGGCTGTTCTTTCTTTTGCTCTTGTTCCTCTTTTACTGCCTCTAATTCTTCAGGATTAAATTCTATTGCTATTTCTTCTTGCTCTAATTCATTTTTTTGCTTTTCTTTTGTCAAAACACTCACCTCCACTATACTTTAAAATGTCCTGATTAAAAAGATCTATACTTTTCATTTCTTAAATAATTTATATCTCATGTATAAATAGACAATATACAACCATTCTATAAGTGCGTAGTGTTTCACTACTTAAAGAGCTGCAGAGATTTCTATTTCTGTGGCTTCTTTTAATTTTTTCCATAAAATATTTTAATTAAAGGTGAATTTTACTTCTGTTTTCATCCATACTAACATGGCTTTAATGGCGAAAAATAAGAAAAGGATGTGTACAGATGGGTATTCTTGGTGGAAATCCAAAAGATGAACCGTTGCATTATGGTGAGGTATTTAGTGTTTGGTCGAGTTTAATTGCAGACTATGGTATGATTTCTGGCTATCAAACGTTTTATAATCATGCTGGTGATGAAGATCTAAAAAAAATTATTGAAGATATCATCGAAACATGCAGGGAAGAAGTTAAGCAATTAGAAAAAATTCTAAAAACAAACGGGATTGCACTACCTCCTGCTTCACCTGAAAGACCTGTAGCAAGACTGGAAGATATTCCTCCAGGTGCTAAGTTTAATGATCCAGAAATAAGCGCTGCTCTTACTGCTGACATAGCAGCTGGATTAGTTGCATGTAGTCAGGCAATGGGTACTTCTACTCGTGAAGATATCGCATTGATGTATGGGCAATTCCATATGGCTAAAGCTCAACTTGGTGCTAAACTTTTACGTTTAAACAAAAATAAAGGCTGGCTTGTACCACCGCCATTACATGTTAATTATCCTGAAAAATAAAGACTGTATTTGAGTCAACGGGTGTTCTTCCAAGGACACGTATTTATGAGATGCGTTCTAATCAGACATTTAGGGCAACGCTAGCTTTTCTGCTTGTTCGATTAAAATGCATTTTCCAAAGCATTAGAAGCTCTAGGCGTAGATTTTGGGAAACTATTCCCTGTACCTAACTACGATATCAACAAATACCCTGAGTGTAGAATGTTTCATAATACGTATCGGAGAAATCTTCCCAACTATATGCCAGAGATGCCAAATGGACACAGTCCTGGCTTAATAATTAAAATTATCTTAAGCTGTAGCGTTTGATGACGCTGCAGCTTTTTAAATGTATAAATAGACTATATTTACACAAACTATTAATGAGTGTATCGCACGCACTTCTTAGGCTGTGGCGTTGGTTGACCGTCACAGTCTTATTTTTTAAATTTATTTTGAAGGCAATAAACTATACAAAACAAAGTAGCTTTTCATATAAATAGTAGTGTTAAGCTAAACTAGTTTAACTTGTACCTCCCGAATTGTTACTTAGGGTCACTTTCAGCCGAGTGACCCTTAAATATTTTCTAATTTAGTCAAATCAGGTTTAAGGAGAATGGTTGGCTATGCGCTTTCTATAATTCTACATATTCTAGATTATTGAAAGGAGGGACTTTATATGGGATATGAAGTTTATGGTTCCAACTATGGCAAGCACGATAATTTATCATTCGCTCTAATTGTTGTCCTCTTTATTCTTTTAATTATTGCAGGCGCTACTTTCTTGTATAAATAAATAACAATTACATTCTACTTGTAGAATGCCTATCTATTATTCTTCAATATTCTTGCTATGAACAAAGGGTCGTCTCCACCCTGGTGACCCTTTTTTACTACTTACTTTGTAGCATAGAAGAATGTGTTTGTTGCTTATTGTACTAATCTAACTAACAGTTCATAGAATATATCAAGCATATTTAGGTCTAAAACTAGCAAAGGAGAGTGCCTATGAGCATTGATTTTATTACACTTGCACCAACAATTATGCAGGTGTTTAAAGCGGGAGATTCGAATCCGAACAAAGTAAAGCGTATTGTTTATGGACAAGCTACCTCTGACGCAAATGGAATAGCCACATTTTATTTTACAGACAATGCATTAGCTAATGGCAAGCCTCTTTTATCCTCTATTGATTATGCAGTGGCAAGCGTATACTCGACAAATCCAACGATAAACTTAAGACCGAGAGTTCAAATGAGAGAGAAGAATATGAGTGGGAAATATGTCTCTGCTAATATTACAAATATTAGTGGTGTGACAGTATTAGGAATTAGTGTGTTAGGTTCGGAAAATCCGGTAAGTGGCGTGATTGTAGATTTTATGGTTTTAGGTAGTTTTGATTTGTAAACATCATACTAAAATACAAAATCTCACACCCTCTTGAAAAATTTTATGTACCTTCTTTTTAAATGTGGATGGGTCAATAATTAGTTTCAGTTTTCCGTGATTTTATGAGCACTTTTGAAATGCAGGTTGTTTACAGGAAATTTTCTTACTAAGGGGCTTTGGGAAGGGGCATTAATTTTAATAAACAATAAAATTTCGATATATAGTGAGGTAAAAAATATAGACAAAGTCGAATAAATCGACTTTGTCTACGGAAACCACTCTATTTAAGAATGTTTTTCTTCAATTAAAAATTAAAGTTTTACGATGTTAGCAGCTTGTGGTCCGCGTTGACCTTCTTCAACTGTGAATTCAACTTTTTGACCTTCTTCAAGTGATTTGAAACCTTCACCTTGGATAGCTGAGAAGTGAGCGAATACGTCTTGTCCGCCTTCTACTTCGATGAAACCGAAACCTTTTTCTGCGTTAAACCATTTTACTGTACCTTGTGTCATTTAAATGACCTCCAATAATGTTATTAAATAAAATCATACTACTTCCAAAGAAAAAAATTCACATATTACAAAAAGTAACTAACAAAACACGATTACTCTTTGTAATATGTGAATTTATTATTTCTTTTAAGAAAGATTCTATTACATACAGTATATGATAAAAAATCGTATTAGTCCAGTGTAAAGTGAATTTTTTTATCAATGAAAGCTAAAACCTACACGTACCACCTATTTACAAGGTTAAAATTAGTCATTTCACCGCCATTAAGAAGCTACAGATTATTTATTGAGGTGTTGGAAACTACATTACCTTGGCCATCATTATTGCTGCTCACAGCTAACATCGTGCCTTCAGCCTTTAGCCCAACAGTTTGACGATAACCCGCAGCTATAAGTAGCTAGAGGCAATTGTTAGCGATATTCCTTACCTCATATTTTTTTGATGTTGAATATTACATTTTAGGACTCAATTGCCCTATGCTTCCTTAGGCTCCACATGGACATGCACTTCATAAACCCCTTGCTCTTCCACCATATTTTTTTCAACAACAGAAGCAACATCGTGAGCTTTCGTAATATCCAACTTGGCATCTACTAGAATAACCACATCAATAACCTCGTTATTACCATAATTTCTTCCTCTGATTTCCTTCAATCCCTTAACACCATCTATTTTTAAAATAATCTCTTTGTATGTTTGAAGAATTTTCTCATCAAATCCATCCGATAGTTCATGAGAAGCTTCCTTAAAAATCTCCCAAGCTGTTTTACAAATAATGAAACCTACGACAATCGCAGTTACTGTATCTAACCACGGCATATGTAGTTGTGACCCTAAAATTCCTACAGCGGTTCCAATACTTACCCAAGCATCTGACAAATTATCTTTCGCTGCAGCCATAACGGCTTTACTATTGACTTTTTCAGCCAATTGTTTGTTGTAACGATAGACAAAGTACATCACCAATGCTGATCCTAACCCTACATAGGCTGCAATCATATCTGGCGATTCCTTTCCGCCTTGAAAAATGGAAGAAAAAGCACCCACTAATACTTGAATACCCACGGCCATCATAATAAATGAAGCGACCATTGAGGCAATGGTTTCACTTTTCCAATGACCATAGCGATGATCATGATCTGCTGGTTTTTGTGAAAGCTTTAGTCCAATAAGTACTGCAATAGAGGCAATAATATCTGTCGTATTATTCAATCCATCTGCCTTTAAAGCCTCTGAACCACTCATGTAACCAATGCCAACTTTTATGATGGATAAAATTATATACGCAATAATACTGATGATGGCACCACGTTCACCTAATTTAAGATTATTATATCTTTCTGCTTCCAATTCACTTACCTCCCACTTACGTACATTACCATCATAACAACCCAACATCGAGTGGGTCTACAGCAACCTTTTTGCCTTACTGTAGATAAGTAGGAGGAAGATAAAAGTGTTGATTAGGGGAAAAAATAAAGCCCTTAGGAAGAAACTCAGTCACTGGTTCAAAACCTAGAAATTATTATATTAACCGAATAAAATAGTAGTGTATCTGTTCTTTATGATTTTTTCCTCCAACGAACACACCTAACCAATCTTGGTCATTTCCAATCCGGAAGTGACCCTTTTTTTAAGCAAGTAAAAAAGCCTTGCCACAAATCATAGCAAGACTTTGATCTCAATTATCCTCGCAGAAATCCGCCCTCCGAGTGGATTATTTGTCCAGTGATCCAGGTAGCCTCCTCGCTAGCGAGAAAGCTAATCAATTTTGCCACATCCTCAGGTGTCCCAATCCGCCCCATTGGAAATTTAGGTAATAGATAGCCTCTAATAGCATCGTTCATCCATGTAGAATCTGTTGGCCCTGGATTGACAGCATTTACGGTAATGCTTAATGGTGCTAGCTCCTGTGCTAATGATCTAGTAAAGGCTGAAATGGCCCCTTTCGTTGCTACATAAGCTAGTTCTCCCATCATAGGACCTAACTCTTGACCAGATGTCATATTAATGACTCTCCCTGAGATAAAATTAGCTTTTTCAAAAAGACGCGCAAATTCCACACAAAGGAGTAAGGTTGACCTCATATTCACCGCGTAATGATCGTCTAATGTTTGAGCATCTAACGCTAGATAACCAACTTGTGCTGAATGGGCAGCGTTATTTATTAAAATGGAAGGTACGCCTAGTTTTTCGTCAACCGTTTGGAGTATCGTTTTTGAGGATTGGGATTGGGATAAATCAATCGACATTTCTTCACAAGAAACACCCATGCTCAAAATCTCCTGTTTGAATTCTCCTATCCAATTAAGATCAGCATGCCAGTGTGTAAAAAAATATTGACACCATCCCCAGCTAATCTTCTACAAATAGCTGTTCCAATATCTTGTGGGTGGCTTGCACCTGTAATGATTGCTATTTTTTGTTGCGTTTTACTCATTGTTTTTACCCCCAGTATATTTGGGACGCTTTCGATGGATTATTAATAAAGGTCTGCTCCGTTTTTAGAAATCAAAACGCGAAGAATTTGCCACATGTAGAGTATGTATTCCCCTCTTCATCTAATCTGAATTCATACCAAACAAAATTCGTGATAAATTTTCTAATCTAAAATTTTAATCTGATTTTGAACATCAATAGAAAAGGCTTCTACATCAAATTGATGCTGCTTTATCGTATCTTCCGCTAACTGTTGAGCCTTCTTTTTAGCCTTGTCATTTTTCTCATCTGTTAAATTAATCCTTACTTGAATCTCCTCAGATGTCATACTATGGTCAACGCTGAAGGCGCCAAAATTTTGTGCAAACATCGCCTCAAATAAATTGGCCATGACATCATTATAACTAAGCCGAGTTGAAATCGCTGCTGCTGGCTCATAGAGATTTTTTAACGTTATTTGAAAAGAGATGGGGTTTAATTCATTAGCTTTGATAACGTCCAATATGGTTTCTTCTATATGTTGCTTGGCCTTGCGATCGACCTTGTCGGGTAATGACACAAGAAGTTCTATTTTGCTATTGGGTAAAATTCCATAATCTAATTGAAAGCTATAAGCTTCTTTGCGCAATGCATGAGAAACCTCACTGATTAAAAATTGATATTGCTGAATATAACGCAATAATTCATCATTACTAGGTTGTGACATTGGAATATTTGTTTTTTCAGCATATTGAATAGGTGCATTTGCAAAAAAGAAAAATGCACCACAAACAATGATTAAAAGAAGAAACCATAACGTAAATAACTTTTTAATAAACATATATAGCCCCCTTATTCGGGACTATATGCCAAATAGCTAAAGTAAATTACGGTAGAATTTTATAAAACAACACGCGATCTTGATTTTCGCCACCATAATTACTATGAATGGATATATTTTCTATCACCTTGTCACCTTTTTCCATTCTAAAGCCCAGATTCGTGTGGAAAGCGATGGATACTTCATTAACAGGCGACGTGACACATTTCACAATATTTCGATGGTACTGCTTCACCACATGAAAGAATACATCATATAATCTTTTTGCAATATTCTGTTTTCTGTAATCAGGATGGACCCCAACAAAATGGATGAATGCTTCATTTGTCTTGGATTGCGATAAAAGGCCAATGAGGAAGCCAATGATTTCGCCATCCTTCTCCATAATAAGGCTCGTATTTGTAAAGTGATCAAAAAATAATTTAGGCAGCTTATCTGACATATTCCTACCGCCCCACCACTCATTAATTAATGGGGATAAAGTATAATAATCTGAACTCTGTACACTACGAATGTTCATGGAATCAATCCTCCTTTTCAAGTTTTACAACAGCAATACAGTAACAATAAACAGGTATGGATAAAACAATGCAGATGAATACCATCTCTATACCCTCTATCTAGGAGGGATAATCCTATTCTTATTTTAACCTACCATTTATTTCAATATCAATGGTTCGCTCATCCCTTTGCCATTACTAATGACTTTAATGTGTTGCTTAAAGCCTGAATGTGGTTCGTTGTATCTGTCATGCTTACTAGAAGCTGATTTTCGTCCTCCACTGAGTGTAGAATCTCACCAGTAGAAGCTGCATTTTGCTCCGTCATGTGATTCAGTTTTTCAATTTGCATTTGGATTACCTCGAATTGTGAGATGGCACTGCTTAATTCATGCATCCCTCTTGTTAAATCTGTATTCGTTTCCGTAAAAGAATCCTTTAAACTATTAAAGAAATGACTGACATCCTGTAAAAGCTGTTCTCCATATTGTAGCGCCTTTTCACCGTCATCAGAGCGTTGATGAGCCTCTGTTGATTTTTCAAACAAGGTTTTCGTCACATTGGTAATGCTGACAGTAATAGCAGCGCTTTCCTCTGCTAGCTTACGTACTTCATCTGCAACAATCGCAAATCCTTTACCATGCTCCCCCGCTCTAGCCGCTTCTATCGCAGCATTTAATGCCAATAAATTAGTCTGTTCTGCAATATGGGTAATCCCCTTTAAAAGACTATCCACTGTTTGTAGGCTATGTTGTAGCTCGTTGACAGTTTCCGCAGTTGAGGCCATTGCATGACTCATAACGCTCATTTGAGTCATTGCATCCTGCATTTTATCCCATCCCGCTAATACTTCTTGTTGTAGCTCAGTAGATTTAGCGACCGTATCCTTTGAGATCGTCAAAGTTTTATTGACAAAATGAACCGAGTCGCCCATAGTGCCATGAATCATTTGTAAACTAGATACCTCCTGCTGAATACTTGCAGAAATATCCTCAGTCGCTACTAAAATTTGCTTACTAGAGCCAGAAATCCTCTGCATGGTTTGTTGGAATTGCGTGACATGCATGTCTAATGCCTGACTGCTCTTTTCAATTTCCTGAAACGTATTTTGTAATTGATTGAAGGATGCTTGTACTTCATTTTGCTGAATTTCTGCATGTTGAATCAGTTCATTCCCCCATTTTGCCAGCAAATAAAAGGCAATGATAACCCCATTCATAATCGCCAAAAGTGTCACAAAGACAATGGTGTCATCGAATGGCCCTAACAATGATGACGAGTTGACCAAATATAAAATGAAAAAACTAAGATTTGTTAGAATCCCAAAGAAGACAATCAATTCTTTTTTAAAATACAGAGCAATGATGGCCACTGTGCACAGTAAAATATAATGCTTATTTAATGAAAAGCTATCAAGCAAAAATAGTGTAAACACAACACTTGATGGAATGAGGCCAAAAATAAAGCCTTTGACATACGTTTTAATAGGTAAAAAATAATTACATACCGCCAAGGCAATGACAGCTAGCCCAATAAATAAAAAATGCAAGCCCTTTGATAGAATCATTGGTCCACATATTAAAATGGCCAAAATTGAGATAATAGCCAAATTTACACGATGAACTTTCCGTGTATCATAACGAATTTTATGCTCCATTACTATCCCCCTAAAAAAATGAATAGACATTCAGTTTAATTTTCTATTATTATATAGTATAACAACTACTTTTTGTAGCTAAATATTGCATTTATAAGCAGAATTAGCTTATTTTTGAAATAAAAGGGGGAAATTGAATTGACTAGCGTCCAACAAATCGCACCAAATTTCTATTGTATCGATACACATGATTTAGGTCGAGAGCAGCGAACAAGCTCCTATCTATTAATCGATGAAAAGATAGCTCTTATCGAAACTTCGGCCAGTCCATCCGTACCTTATATTATGGAAGGGTTACAAGAATTAAATATTGCAGTACAGGATATAGACTATATCATCGTGACACATATTCATTTAGATCATGCAGGCGGAGCAGGATTATTTTTGCAAAGCTGTCCCAATGCTAAATTAGTGGTTCATCCACGTGGCGCAGCCCACATGATTGATCCAAGTCGTCTTATCCTTAGTGCTAAAGGGGTTTATGGCGCTGAATTTGACCGCCTCTTTGATCCAATTGTACCCATTGACGCTGCAAAAATTATTGAAGTTCATCACGAACAGCGTTTACAATTAGGTCAACATCATTTAACGTTTTATCATACTGAGGGGCATGCTAAACATCATGTTTCAATGCTTTATTCTGCTACAAATGGCTTGTTTGTAGGAGATACGACGGGTGTTCGCTATCCTGAAATGGATGGGGAAGCAATTGATTTAATCATTCCTTCCACCTCTCCAAATCAATACGACCCTGAAACAATGGAACAATCCTTAAAATTGTACGAAAAGCTACAAGCAAGTGAATTATACTTCGGCCACTACGGAGCTTATGAAAATCCAGCAGAAGCCTATCGCCAGGTGCGCTATTGGACACCGCTCTTTTTAGAAGAAGGCAGAAAAGCACAAGCAGCATCAAGCCAGTTCCAGGAACAAGTTCACTACTTAGATGCACGCTTAAAGGAGCTTTTATTCAACTATCTACAGGAAAACGGCATTCCTTCAGATCATCCTGTCTATCAAACCATCCCATTTGATACTATTGTGTCCGCAATGGGAATACTGGATTACCTAGAAAAAGTAAATGCACAGGTTCCACTCTAATTAGGAAAAGAGGTGTCTCCAATGACTTGGAACACCTCTTTTTTAGATTCGCTTTTAGTATTGCTCGAAGCGATCTTTTTTGGAAAATCCACTCTCTTTTTTATCAAAATGCTCTAAAGTTTACTGTCTTTAAACCTTTAAACGATCTAGAACAGCTTGAAAATCTTGTTGCTCCCCTACTTCACGAAAAGATTGAAAGGGATTGCTCATTTTTTTCATGCGCTCCATGACAAAAGGAATCGTAAAAAGCTCTGGTGTAAGGTTTTCATTGACCTCCTCCCAGAGAAGCGGTGTTGCTACTAAACCCAGTTCATTGCCTCGAGTGGAATACGGGGCAATGATGGTCTTGCCCTCTGCATGCTGGACATAATCTAAATATAATTTTTCATGACGATTCTTCTTTAAACGCTCAATTGTATATAAATTGGGCTTTTGCTCACATAAAAAGCGACAAACAAATTCTGTAAATATACGTACCTCTTCATAAGTAAATGTATTTGCGGGTAAAGGAATATATAGCTGTAAACCTTTTCCACCTGATGTTTTGACAAAGGATTGTAGCTGAAAATAATCGATAATGTTCTTTAAATCAAGTGCTCCTGAAACGGCTAATGAAAAATCTTGTGCTGAGGGAGGATCTAAATCGAAAACAATTTCTGTCGGGTATGGAGAACGATGTGTTTGAAATGGAATGTGGAGCTCTAATGCCAGCTGATTTCCAAGCCACAATAAGGTTTCCAAGTTATTACACACGATATAATCGATGTCATCCATCACGGCTGTTGCCACAAAATCAGGCATTTTTTCAGGTCTACTTTTTTGATAAAAACTTTCACCTGGAACACCATGTGGATAGCGTATTAGCGTTAGAGGGCGGTCCTTTAGAAAAGGCAATAAATAGGACGATATATTTTGCAAATAGAACAAATATTGATCCTTTGTAATACCCATTTTTGGCCATACAGGCTTGTCTGGATGTGTGATAGCAACGGAGTCAGGGATAGGATACAATTGGCGTTGCATGTGCTGCCAATGACACTCCTCAGGTAACAAATCTAATCGAAAGGCATGAAATCTAGGTTCCCGAAGCTTACTACCATCAAAATCAATACAGGCAATGTCAACACAAATAGAAGGCTCAAGTTGCCATCGCTCCTTCTTACGAAGTCCATTAGTCTGAAAGAATTTGACAAGTGTTTGATGCTCTTCCTCTGTCATACCATGCTTAAACGTAACAACTTCTCGTAATTGATTGTCCTCAAACACCGCACCATGGAAATAGCTATTGCTATGGTCATATTGGGTGACAATGACTGTGACATAACGCCAATTTTTTATCTTTAACCAATGTTTTGATCGTATGTTTTCAAGCCATTTACTTGTTTTCTTCTTAGCAACAATGCCTTCTCCATTGTAAAGCTTGATGGATTGCCATAAGCTCTCATGCTCCTCACTACCATGTATGATTTGGATAGGCGTTGGATTCTCATAGTCCACGCTTGGCCAATTGAACTTCGTAGCAAGCTTGACCAATTGTTCTTTCCGCGTCTTTAAATAGCGATTTTGGAAGGGTTCTCCTTTAAGGGTTAAAACATCAAATGCTAGATAGTGAAAAGGAAATGAATTAGCATGTTCCTGAATCACGTCTTGATTTTGCATTCTCCCCCTCTTTTGAACAACGGCAAAATCACTTTTATAATGATTGCGTAAATAAACTAACTCCCCATCCAAGGTAAGAGGTAAAAATGATTGAATCGATGCATGTATTTGCTGACAAAAAGCTAAAATTTCTGGAAACAGGTGATTTAAATTTCGACCATTTCTACTAATGAGCTGCGGCTCCTCATCCCAAACGAATAAGCAGCGAAAACCATCATATTTCGTTTCAAATAGCCATTCATCCCCATTAGGTATTTCGCTTGTTTCTGTTAAAAGCATTGGTCTCATTCCACAATACCTTCTTTGCTTTTTATCTTCAGTGTTTGAAGATTTCTATTTAAGATACATAAAAAACCTCAAAATACATCATAGTAAGAAAAACGAGGTGACAACAATGCATACAGTGTGGAAAGGCAGTATTTCCTTTGGACTTGTTAATATTCCTGTGAAACTACATGCTGCAACTGAAAATAAAGATATCAAATTGCGTCAGCTTCACAAAGACTGCCATACGCCGATTAGCTATAAAAAGGTTTGTGAGGGCTGTAACCAAGAGGTAAAAGATGAAGATATCGTGAAGGCTTATGAATATGCCAAAAATAAATTTGTTGTGTTGGATCCAGAGGATTTAGAAAACTTGCGTAAGGAAAATGAAGATAAGGCTGTGGAAATTATTGATTTTGTGCAATTAACTGAAATCGATCCGATTTATTTTGAACGCACCTATTTTTTATCACCCGATTCGACGGGTGCCAAAGCCTATTCATTGTTACGAAAAACATTAGAACAATCAGGGAAAATTGGCATTGCTAAAATCATTATCCGTTCTAAAGAGCAGCTTGCCATCGTGCGTGTTTATCAAAATGCCCTCGTAATGGAAACAATTCACTATCCAGATGAGGTAAGGAGTATTGGCGATGTTCCAAACATTCCAAGTGAACAGGATGTAGTACAAAAGGAGCTTGATACAGCGCTTATGCTAGTGGAACAGCTAACAACTACATTTAACCCTGAAAAATATACAGACGATTACCGCAATGCTTTATTAGAACTAATTGAAGAAAAGAAAGCTACAAATACAATCGCTACAAGTGATAAACAACGTCCAATCCCTGAAAATGTCACGGATTTAATGACAGCACTACAGGCTTCATTAGAAAAAACGAAAAAGCCAGCTACAAGAAAACGGACAACACGGACAAAGAAAAATGCCTAAGAACAAGCGTATCCTGACATCGGGATACGCTTTAGAATTGTCGAAAATAGGAATCTAAATCCTTTTTGCGCTGAATCATTAAAAGTTTAGTCAATACAGCCTGTTGCTGTTGAAAGAATTTAGGTTTCCCTACCCGTTCAAAGCGTTTATTCCAACGAAACATTTTAAAAAAAATCGAAAAAGTTGGTTGATAATGGGCTTTTTCGATGCCCATTTTTTGTTTCATAAATCTTTTTATAATACGAAAGATCCGAATTTTATAAGGCGTATCGAGAAAGATAATGCAATCCGCTTGCTGGAAGCTATCAATAACCCACTCCTCTTGATGGATCCCCTCTATAATCCAACTGTTCGTTTGGAGAATGGTTTGTAAGTGCTCCTTTTTTTCTTCATCTGTTCTTGGAATATCCCCTGATTCCTTTCGAATCCATGCCACATTATCAAGCTCATAATAAGGAATTTGCAAGGTTTTAGATAATTTCCTCGCCAATGTCGTTTTTCCGCTGCCAACCGACCCAATAATATGTATTTTTTGTGGAAACGCTTTTGTCACAGAACCCCTCCATTATATGTACCTTTGTAGAAATAATTCCTTTATTATACAATAGATTTCAGCTGACATAACGATAGTTTTCCAAGAACATTCGTTCCTAATTATGGTATAATAAAGGAAAAACTAGGAGATCTTAATTCATGACAATACATGAGCAAATGTTGCTACAACAAATAACTGGCCTCAGCATTGCCTATATAAAGGATGGTGAGCTTCAGCAAGCAGATTGCTTTGGTCTATTAGAGGTTGGGAAAACTAACAGAGTCAATACCGAAACCATCTTCAATGCCTGTTCAATCAGTAAACTACTTACAGGCATTTTAGTGATGAAGCTGGTCGAGCAAGGTATAGTGGATTTAGATGAGGATATTAATCAAAAGCTCACATCCTGGAAGATGCCAGATAATCGCTACACTCAGGCAAAAAAGGTTACATTACGACATTTGTTAAGTCATCAGGCGGGGATTATTGACCCTAAAGACAGCTTCTCTCCCTTACATTCACTATGGCAGAGTCCTTCGATGGTTGACTTATTAAAAGGGACAACTCCTTATTGTCCCATACCAATCGATAGTACATTTGAGGCTGAGCAAGAATTTCATTATTCCGATGCTGGCTTTTGCATTGTTCAATTGCTAATGGAGGATATAATAGGCTCAAATTTTTCAACACTCATGAAAGACCTGATTTTTCAACCACTAGCCATGACAAATAGCTTTTTTTCTTCCGCAGTTCCAACTGCCAATACAGCAAGTGGTCATCATAAAGATGGCACCGTAACAGCACAGAGATACCCTATTTACCCGTATGATGCAGCTTGTGGATTATGGACAACACCGTCAGATCTAGCAAAATTATTACAAGAGGTAATGCAGGCTTTAAAGGGAAAAGGTACACTTGGTTTAGCTTCAATCCATGAGCTAATTCGTCCTCAGGGCTGTAAGGAATGGATGGGCCTTGGTGTATTTCTTGATGGTGCTGGTGAGCAGCTTGAAATATCCTCGCTTGGCTGGGGTGTTGGCTATCAATGTATGCTAGTGGCCTATCCCCACCTAGACAAAGGCTTTGTTGCCATGACTAACACCGATACAGGCGTCCATCAAATGCAAGGTCTCTTAGGAGAAATCTATCGTTCCTTTATCCAATAAAGAAGAGGCTTGATTTAAGCCTCTTTCCTTACCTCATAATGCAGTTGTACCATTTGACCATATCGTTTTGTTTCCAATAGCCTTAAGTTTTCGAATGGACGTGGAGATGTAAACAACGGTATACCTGAGCCCAGTAAATGCGGTGTAAGCGTAATAATCCATTCGTCAATTAGCCGCTCCTGTAAAAAAGCATCTAGAATGGCCCCTCCCCCTACCATCCAAATCTTTGTGCCTTCTTGCTCTTTTAAACGTTTAGTAAATGTGATGACATCCTCTTGGACAAACGTCACATGCTCATTTTCCCCAGTTTGAGTTGTGGAGAAGACATAGCATTTTTTATCAGGATAAGGGAACGGATCAATGTGCTCTAGGATATAATCATATGTCCGTTTTCCCATAATGACGGTATCAATGGTTTGATACATATCAGCGTAGCCATTATCTCCTTCTCCCTCTGTTTCCTCTAACCACTGTAGATCATCATTTTCCTTGGCAATAAATCCATCTAAACTCCCTGCAATAAATACCAATATTTCTCGTGACATTACGTCAGCTCCTCTTCTTTTGAAAATCTCTTGTACAATCTCTATACTAAACATAAAACATGACAACTATTGGCATGATTAAATAAAAAGGTGAAAAAATATGAGCAAAGCTAAACGATTAATTGATATTTTGTTATTTGTCAGTAAGAAAAAGAAATTTACAGCGCAGGAAATTGCCGACACCTTCCATATTTCCGTGCGAACGGTACATCGTTACCTGTTGGATTTAAGTGATATGGGTCTACCCATTTACGCGGAACAGGGAAGATATGGGGGCTATACGGTGCTATCAAATGCCATTCTCCCTCCTATATTATTTACCGAGGAAGAAGCGGTCGCTATTTTCTTTGCATTCCAGTCTTTGCATTATTATCGTGATTTACCTTTTAATACTGAAATGCAGTCTGTCTCTCAAAAGCTGTATGAATCCTTACAGAAGGAAGCCAAGAAAAAGGTGGATACGCTGCAATCCTATATTGCCTTTTGGAACCCTAAAAGAGCCATTACAACACCACTCTTAACTGACGTTTTAGAGGCTATCATTAACCAATCACAATTGCATATCCACTATGAATCGAAGTCTGGTATGACCTCAAAGCATATCCAGCCTATTGGCGTGTACGCTCATGATGGCTTATGGTATATGCCTGCGCTACTGCTATCAAATGAAAGAATATTACTCTTCCGTGTAGATCGAATTAAAGGCATAAAAGTTGGTGAAACAAACCGTAAAACGACGATGAATTTGCAGCAATGGCTAGAAACTGACTATGAGCCTCAGCAGCCAATTCGCTTATATGTTGAATTATCAAGCGAGGGCGTTCGTCAATGTTTAAGTGAGCCCCATCTGGAAAAAGCGGTTGTTCGACATAGTGATGGAACAGGCTATATCGATACGATCATCGATCAACATGAGCTCCACTTTAATAGCTCCCTATTCTTTCGCCTTGGTCAACATGCGATTGTCAAAGAACCGCAAGCATTAATTCAGCTTTTGCGTCAGCATGCACATGAGCTATTAGCGATTTACCCCGAGCCAAAAGAACCTCATTAAGATGACAATTTTGTCAGATTCACGTAACATTCATCGTTACTACTTTTGAGAGAGCGTCCTTATAATTGGGTTTGAAGGAGGAGATTTACGTGCAACCGACCAACAGTAATAAACGAATTGATACATTAGATTATTTAAGAGGGTTCGCCTTACTAGGCATTATTCTAGTCAATATCCCCTCGTTAATGTGGATCGAACCACCTAAATTGGCAAACGATATTGCCTATAGCCGCTTTCTAACACTTTTTGTAGAGGGTAAATTTTTTATCATTTTTTCATTTTTATTTGGAATAGGATTTTATCTCTTTATTTCACGCGCTCAGGCAAGGGGTGAAAAAGCCTATGCCTTATTTAGCCGTAGACTTTTGATTTTACTGCTTATAGGGATTGTTCATTTTTATTTCCAACCAGGTGAAGCCTTAACAGTCTATGCTATCTTTGGCTTTATAGCCTTACCATTTTATAAAATGCGCAAAGGCATCAATCTCATCCTTGGGTTCATCCTATTAGCCATCACTGCCTATTTTGGTCTAAAAATTTTAATGCCATTTCCACTGATTTTGCTTGGTCTAGCTGCAGGTCAATATCATTTATTTGAAAATATCACGTTACATCGAAATAAAATCAGGTTAGTGACGATTGTAATGGGCTTGATAAGCATGGTTAGCTGGTTTTATCAATGGCAGTATGTCCCTGAGCCCCTCGTCAACATCCAACATTTGCCAAAGGATCAGCTAGCAGCTCATATTACTAATATCGAGCAATTTTCATTAATTGGACTACAGTTTAGCCCATTCGCTTCTGCCTTTTACATGGGAACAATCATCCTATTATTACAAAGTACTTTGTTCCAGCGACTATTGGCACCGTTAAAAGCATATGGGCGCATGGCCTTGACTAATTACTTGGGGCAAACCGTGCTCATTCTCTTAATTGGCCATGCTTTCGGTTTAATCGGACAACTTCGCTATCTTGAATCTTTGTGGATTTGTCTAGGCATTTATGTTTGCCAATTGCTCTTTAGTAAGCTATGGCTATACTTTTTCCGCTTTGGCCCAATGGAATGGCTATGGCGAATCGGCACATATTGGACAATTCCTCCCCTACGACAAAGAAATAAAGATTATTTATTGTAAAGGATAAATACCTATCAGCTTGGTGGTAAACATCATATATTGGTAATGTACCCTACTCGCTTTCCATCTTTGCTCATATCTTCAGCAAGAAACACATCCCCATTTTATTTGGTCACCAACGTGACTAATTTAAAAACAGCGTTAATCATTGTTAACGCTGTTTCTTTTACTTTATTAAGTCTAATAAGAAATAAAAGTGAATCATTCGGGTACTTTGTGGGGAATAGGTAATTGAATGCTAATTAGGAGATAAACATACAAGTCACTGGATTTTATAATCCAGTGACTTGTATTCATTGCAGTTATTTTTTTCACTTTCAAGCGGGTATGTCTCTTCATCTTGATAATTGGTTCACTGTACTAAATACGGGTTAAAGCGCCATCAGGTTTTGGAATTTCTTGAACTGTTATTTGATTCATTTTACAAAAATGTTTAAAGAATTGTTGTGCCAACTCTCGTTCTTTTGGGTCACTTTTCAGCGCAATGATATCAAGTAAAATTTGAGCCATCCATAAATTTTCGAAATAACGATATTTACCTGTCTTCCATGTCATCTTTTCGGGGAATTTTTCATTGATATAATATTGCCAGAAAAGCAGCTGATCCGATTCCTGTTCTGTCAGTTGAATTCTGTATTTTGAATGAGCAGGAATATGTCCATCTTCACACAGTTTACCAACAAAATTTTCATTCACCATATAGACACCTAAGATGCGTCTATCTTTTTCAAGCTGACTGGAATCTCTTGCTGTTAAAAGGACAGCGCTATTTTGATGCAAACGGCTCGGCTTGTTTGGGTTTCCTTTGTTAGTACCACTCTTTAATATACCCGAAAAAACTTTCCACTCTGAAAAAGAACGATTCTGTTCCTCTGAATCACACCAAAAAACCATCTGTGATGCAGGATGAAGTTTATGGTTACTCATAAGTTTTTCGTGTTCCAAGCGAAGTAACAGTTCTTTTCGTTGACGTTTCTTTTCCTCTTCCTTCCGCCCTTCTTCTTCTTCTCGTTCAATTTCCTTTTTTTGTATAATCTCTTCAAGTAACTTAGCATCACTTTTATCATGTATTGTTAGGTGCTTTCCAAATACATCTGGAAAAACAAACCTTTTATTTTCTGATGCAAAATGTATTTCAATACTTGAATCATTTTGTTTAACTATACTACCTATGCCAAAGCGCTTGTGTGTAACTTTCTTATTAATTAGATTCATTCATCTAGTCCTCCTTATGGAATAAAAAACGAAGTTACTATTAGCTAGTAAATTTTTTTAAATAACTTCTTTAAAACAATTTTGTTTTTAAAAATTAAAAAAACGTATCCAAATTCTTTCTGCAAAATAGGACATCGGAATTCGAAATACGTTTATAAAAAAATGATCGTAAGACTATTATAACATTTTTAAATAAAATTACAAATTTATTATTGACAACACATTTTCACATGAGTTAAAATATTTATTTATTCTCTGAATGTATTGAAAAAAGACCATAGACTTCTGAAAAACGCCTTCTAAAAACCAACTTACCCTTGTTACATATATAAGTTGCTTTTTATATTATTTGATGCAAATAAATTCTTCACCTGTTTCTTATTCTAAGCATACACTGCAAATAATACCCTTTTTTGTAGGGAGGATTATATGAAGCAAAATAAAGGTAATCGGAATAGTGAGGGATTGGAATCCGTGAGTCATGCAGCTAGGCTGGCTGTCATTGCGGGGGCGATTACAACACTTGGAGACGCTCTATCGACCATTGCGGCTGGTCTTGCCCTAGAGGATGAGTTGAAGGAAAATGAAAATAATAGCAATGAAATTGACAAACTACAAAAGCAAATTGACGAATTAAATTATGAAATGAAACAATTAAAAAGGATGTCACGTTAATACAGATCTGTACACAAAAACGACAATACCACATGGATATTGTCGTTTTTCAGGCTATTTAGCAGCCCAAAGTTCAATCTCTATTTTAATATCTGGTAGCCCTAATGCAGATATATAAGCAATCGTCATAGAAGGATAAGAATGACCAAACATCATTTCCCATTGCTGATCGAAATGATGCCAATCAATCTCCTCTGTCGCCCATATATTCACTTTTACCACATGAGAAGCATCCAATCCCTCAGTTGCTAAAAGCGCTTCAATATTTTTAAATGTATTGATCATTTGTTCATTTAGTCCTACAGGCAGTTGATCATCTTGACCAACCCCTATTTGTCCAGAGAATGCATACATTGTTGCATCTTTCGGAATGATTGTGATGTGGCTATATTTACCAACAGGGCTAGGTACCTGCATTGGATTTTTACGTATTATGTTTGTTTTCATATTCTTTTCTCCTTTTGGATTGTATTTTTCTAAAAAAGGGCAGACTTATCCCTCGCTCATTGATTTTAGAAAAAAACAGCTGTGGAGAACCCTATACCCATGCTTAAAAAACGAATAGCTCTTTTTTTCATGTGAATTCTCCTCCTTGTTCCTAAAGTTATATTCACCTTACCATTTTTATCCTATACGATCAACGAAATACCAAAACTATTTTTGCATGTCATCGATTATTTCTCAGGCAATTAACTATTCAATCATAGCCATCACAACATATATATAGTAGTGTAAAGCTATATTAGCCTTACACCTCCGAAATTGTTACTAGGGTCACTCCATCCCAAGTGTCCCTTTAATAGAACTAGGTACCCCTCATTGGCGTACCTAGTTTTTTGTTTATTTTGGGGTCGTGCCGTACTTATGTTGGCTAAGATTGCTTGCAGCTTTTATCTCTAATCAATCGTATTTTTTTAAGCTGAGGTGTAGAATTTTTCTGCTGAAAGATACCATAGCCAATATATGACCTATAAGAAGACCAAATGAGAAAATATTTAAATATAATTACACTCATCACACTTCCCTAAAGTAATCATTTTGCATTAAGCTCAAATATTAGAGATTCTTTGTCTAAGACATTGTTTATACAACAAATATAGAAATGAATGCTATATGCAACAAAAATGTTAAGCTTAGTAAGCTTAACATGATTAAGAGATAAAAATATGAATCCCTCCTGTAATCACACTTATTGCGGCTATTGTCATATGGATTGTTCGTAAGCTTCGATTTTTTCTATTGTTGAATAAATTCGTTCCTATAATAGCAGTAATTAACAAAAGAATAATTACAATCAAGCCCATAATTCCTTCATTCTCCAATTCACCCTCATTAAAGTACATGATTAGCCCATGACCAATACCTAGCAACAATGCCATTGTGCCAAAAAGAATATGATATCTACCTATTAACTTTGCTACGGATAAATATAGCCCTTTAGATTGTGGAAAAGTACGAATTACAGACTTCAAGAAGGTTCTAATAGGAAAAATCATACCCGCTGCACCAATTCCTATGAATGCACACCAACCAATTAATTCACCAAGGTCCTCATAACGCCCTTCTTCGTGTTGTTGTCTACCGTTACCCTCATCATACTCATCTCTTCCTTCAAAAATATCATCAGCATAAATGGGATTTACATCATACAAAAAAAACATCACTACCAATACTATCCCAAAAATTTTTAAATAGCGCATAGGAGATCTCCTTCCATATTGAGGTTCAACATTAGTCTAAGCAACCAATATGAAAAAAATCTGAAAAACGGTACTAGAAAAAATTACGATATTTAATTTAAATTTCTTTTTTGGCTTAGAATAAGTAGAAGATTGGTCGCACAAAAAATTCAGGTGGATTTCATAATGTTGTTATAAATTAGTTATATTGAATATAAAAAAGGTAGGAGGAGCTTCGTTGAAAATACTGATAGCTGAAGATGATAATCGATTAAGAAAAAACATTGTTCACATCATTCAAAAAGAATTTCATCAGGTGGATGCTGTAGATAATGGTCAGCATGCATTAGAATACATACTGTTTCATACATACGATTTAGTCATACTAGATTGGATGATGCCAGAAATAAGCGGTATTGATGTGTGCAAAGAAGCTAGAAGAAATGGTTATGAAGGAGGCATTTTAATACTAACAGCAAAGGATGATAGCAATGACATTATCTGCGGATTAGATGCAGGTGCTGATGATTATGTTGTTAAACCATTTAAAATGGAAGAACTCTTAGCGAGAATACGTGCCATTTTAAGAAGAAAAAATAAATCCATTCATCAAATCATTCAAATTGATGATTTAAAGTTATATTTGGATTCCAGAACACTTTTTAAAGATAATCAAGAAATACTATTGACTAAAAACGAATTTTTATTGTTAGAGTACCTTTTTATCAACAAAGGCATCATTCTTACTAGAGAACAAATTTATTCACAAGTATGGGGCTTTGATCATGAGATGACTAACAACAACCTTGATGCGTTAGTAAAATTAGTTCGTAAAAAAATCGATTATAATCGACCAAAATCCATTATTGAAAACATTAGAGGAATAGGATACAGAGTGAGGTAGCATGTTTAAGAAAACTCGTAAAAAATTAACTTTATTTAACTCCATTAATTTTATAGGCTTTTTCTTTGCTTTTCTTATTATTCTTTATTTTTCATTAGTTCAACTAATGAATTACCAACAAATAGAAGAACTAGAAACTTATTATAAAGAACAATATCATGACTTTTTTGAGCACAAAAATGATAATGAAGGGAAATTAGAATTTAACCCAAATGGTATGTATTTTTACTATATTTATACAAAAGACCAGATACTAGTCCACGGTGACGAAAACTATCAAGGTTTATTTAAAGATCTAGAAAAAATCATTCAAACGGAAGATCCTTCTAAACGTTTTGTAAAAAATATAAAGTGGCGCGATAAACATCTTTTAATTTTATCGAAACCCATTCAGCCGAACGATGAATTCCTTGGATATATTGTTATAGGCAAATCGACCACATCACAATATCATTTTTTTCAAAAAATGATCTTACTGTTTATTATTTTAATTATAATTTTTACGATAATAATTGGATTTTTAAGTTACTACATGGCAGGAAAAGCCATGATCCCCATTCAACATGCACTTGAAAAACAGAAAAGCTTTGTTTCAGATGCTTCTCATGAGTTAAGAACACCGCTAAGTGTATTTTATAGTTCACTCGATATTTTAGAAACTGATGAAGCTAATAATATGAGTGATTTCGGTAAAGAATTGATTGAAGATTTAAAGCATGAAGCAGAGTTAATGAAAGAGCTATTAGATAAACTATTATTTTTAGCCCGACATGACAAAAATCGTATTCATTCAACTAAAGAAAAAATCTCCTTAACAGAGTTGCTAATAACGATTAGTAGGAAGTTTAAACGAGCGTTACCGAAATCAATCGTTTTCGAAACAGAAATCCAACCTAATGTTGAATTTATTGGAAATTCAAATAATATAACTGAATTAATTTATATATTATTAGATAATGCCGCTCAGTACACACAAAGAGGATCAATCTATCTAAAGCTTTTACAAACTGATAAAATGATATATATCTACATTGAAGATACAGGCATTGGGATTTCTAAGGAAGACCTCCCTTTTATTTTTGATAGATTTTTCCGGAGTGATGCAGTGAGAAACAGAAACGGAACAGGACTAGGACTTGCTATAGCTGATTCTATTGTTCATGATCACGGAGGAACATTCACAGTTCAAAGCGAATTGGAAAAAGGTACAACATTTTGTATTCAATTTCCTCTTTATACTAAAAAGTAGGCTCTTCATCATTACATGATGGATAAACCATAGAATGGCATTACATGTATCAGTAGTGCCATTCAACTAGTTTATTTTTTTGAGCTACTTTGGCAGTCTAGCTAACATGGAGAAACTGCCTTTCATCCATTCAAGCACCGCTTACTTGCTAACCCCTTGCTTTTGATCTTTCTTCTTAAACCCATCACTCATCAACCTTACAAGTAGTGCGGTAATTATAACCATTACCGTACTGCTATAAAATAAAATTACCAACATTTGATTAGAGTCAGTACCAATGAATAGCCCATGTATAAGTGATAATATCCAAGCAGGTAAAACAAGAAAATGCATCTTCTTCCAAAGTGAGAAGTTCATTTTATTTATCCATATATCTGATGTTAAAAGAACTATTAAAAATAAATAAAAAGCTATGGTTCCTAGCCCAGACAACAATGCCTGATAGTTAGCGCTAAAAGGTAATAGGATTTCAGAAATAGTATAGGGTTCGTATTGATCAATCATTAGTAAAAGTAAATGTACAATAACAGTTATAAATCCCATCCATCCACTCATTTGATGTAATTGAAAGTATAAGTTTTTATTGGACTTGAGAGTAGAAGATTTCCTTAGTAAACCAAAAAAAATTGACATACTGAAGTAAAAATAACTTAAAAGCCCTAATAATCGAATCCATTCCCAAGTACTAAATAACATCTAATTTTTCTCCTCCTTTCAGCCAATATATACTTCCATCATCTTTTGCTATTAAGCAAGCACAAGGCATCTGTAGTTTGTCAAACCATACTTGTAATTCTTGTTCATTTAATAAAAAAGCCAGTTTTGTTGCCACTTCTGCTTGACATAATGAGTTTGTTATTATCGTTGTTTGAAGGATTGGGCTAATGATTACCTCTCCGGTTCTTCCATCTAATAAGTGATGCTTTTCTTTCCCCTGCTGTTTCCAACTTCTGAATATACGATTCGATGTGGCAATTGCTCCATTTTGAATTCTAATTGAACTGATCTCTTCGTGTATATGAAATGGATGAGCAATCCCAATGGTCCATGTCTTTTTGCCTGACGACCACATTTTCATATCTCCACCACCATCTACAATTCCAAACTCTGGAGAAACCTGTCTAAGCCAATCAGCTATTTTTTCAACTACGTATCCTTTGGCAAATCCACCTAAATCAATTAATTGATTATCCGTTTTTAAAACTTCATTGTGATCCAAAAAAAGAAATGGCTTATTTGTTTTTTTTTCTATTTGTATTGGCTTATACGTTGATTCTTGAAAAGGAAAGGATCGATCATACCCATGTTGTTCTAAATGTAATTTTAAATACGGAGAAAATATATTATTAGTTAATGTATAATAGTTGTCTGCTGCTTTTAAACAATCATATAATGCAGGAGAAATTCTACCTATTTCTCCTACCTTTAGTTGATTAATTTGATTTAACTCATTATTTGGCTCAAATCTCGACCACTCTCTTGCAACGTATTGCAACCATTTTACCACTTTGTCTTTCCAATCCATTTTTTGCGTTCCAGCAATTTCAATATAAAAGTTTGTATTCATCGTGTTTAATGATAGGGTATCCAAGCAACTTCAACTCCACTTCAAACTATGTTTAGGATCGTTTGGTAGTTCGATCGGTACGAATTTTATTTTGTTGTAGTTGATTCACTCCAACAATTTCAAAATTTGTCCAATCTAATTGAACAAGTTCCTTTTCTCGGTCTGACATTTTTTTTGATTGTTCATTTGTCAAATTTAGATCAGCTATGTTTTTATCTGATGGAACATTATTAAATTGCGTTAATAGTAAAGAAGATAATATTACTCCAGAAGTGCCTAATATCCATTTAGCTTTCTTTTGATCTTTCATTCAATCATCTCCCTTTTTATTTTAATAACTTCAATACAACAGCGTTATTCATTTCTTGCCATTCAGCCACATAGCCCAAACCATTTGAAATTACACTAATTGGAACATATATATTATCATTCAAGTAAAATGTAACAGCTGGTATCGGTGTTTTTATCTCGTTATAGTACACTACATTTGTCCCCGCACGAAAAATTAGTTCTGTACCAGCTTTATTAATTTCCAATATTTTACTATCATCATAATTAACTACTTTTGCACCTAAAAGTTCAGCAACAATTTTACCTGGCACATATATTTCACCATCTAAAGGAATCAAGTAAAGTGACACTGTATTATTATTATTTTCTAGTTTTAATTGAATTTCTTTCGCTTCTTTTAGGGGTAACTCTCCTTTATTTACATAAGTCGATCTTGTCCAAATATTCCATGTATTACTATTTGTTTCAGGGTCTATTTGGTCATAATATTCATATTCATCCTCTTCTTTATAATAATCATAATCATCATCTTCCTCGTCATCATCATAATCATCATTGTGCTTTTTATGAACATCACCCTCGTATTTTTTATAATCTTCTTCATCATCCGCATTTGCTATGTTGGCATCAAGAAATGGCCAAATTAAACTAATAATTAGCAGTATTTTGATAATCTTCATTTTTTCAGCTCCTTTATGATATTTCCATCTTAATTAAGCTAAATGAAAAAATACTGAAAAAACAAAATCATTCATTACAAATTTAACAAATGTATAGACTGCCATTTTTGTTTCGATAGAGGTAGTTAATTTTCTATGAGAATTTAAATAGCATTCTTGATTGAAATCAAAAAAAAATTGCCTTCTGCAAATATAGAAGGCAACTTCAGTATTTTACTAGGCTTTTAGGATTCTCCCCCATAATACCTAATACATTTAATTAAAATAAATAGATCGAATTGCAATTTGTACCCATGAAATGTTGTCACAAAAGAAATTAGTAATATTATCTAAAGATTTTGTTTTCATAAAGATAGTCATAGGAAAGGTCAACAAACAAATATTCATGCTCGTTAATGGCAATGGAGAATGTTCTTGTAATTTCCCCTGTTTCAATATCCCGATACAATTCAGAGATTTCCCCACTTTGATCGTTGCGCATTTTGATAATCGTTTGAAGGAAATAAGGGCGCCAGCTCCAATTTTTATTGATGGCACGTGGCTGTAGCTCCCAGTTCCCATCAATTCGCATAACGTTAGGCGTTAACTGGAACCCATCCTCATTACAAATATAGAGACGGAAGGAGTAGTTATCCAATAATTCAGCTAAGTACTCTAAATGGGAGACATTGTCGCTTGTTGGTTTCACACGGTGAACAATCGCCTCTAATTCCTCCCTTAATTTTTTCAGCTGCAAATATTGCGCCTCCAGCATTTTCTTTTCGGAAGTAATAAATTGCTGGCATTCTTTTTTAAAACGTTCCTTTAATATATCCTTATCAACAAAAGTCATAGCTGGATTTGCTAGGTATGGCCCTTGATAAAACCTACCACCATTTTTCCAAGCAAATTGTAGCTGATAAACCGTTTCAATATCCTCAAATAATAGATTTGCTCCAATTTTATAAGCAAGGCTACCAATGGCAGAAATCATGTCCGATTGAGCAGACCAAGAATCATAATTTAAATCACGTGTATTGACCTTTAAGATATGTGGTGCCAATAGCGCAATATGCTCTAAATGACTTTCGGCTCCTACTTCCTGAACGGCAATTTTCACCCCAAACGTCGTAAAATAGCGTAGGGCGTGATGTAATTTGTTAATATCCCCTATAAATCGATGCTCTGATACGACAAGTACGATACGTTGTAAATCTTTTTCCTCTATATATTGTTGGATAATATTAAAATGACTTTCACCAAAATCTTGCATTAATAAATTTGGATTGCTTGGAATATAAATATCAATTTCTGAAGCAATTTCATCAATTTTGGCTAATGCTGCATGTAAAATTTTATGTTCCATATCAATTCGATATTCTTCGGGAATATCTTCATTGTTGACAAAATCTTTCAAATTAATTTGCTGACCTTGAATTTGTAGATATCCGGAAATTTCGTAGGCAATCACCGTATGCGCGTCTGCGCTAAATATCGGTTGATAATACCCATGTATTTGATCTAAATTTGTTAACACTTCAATTGCGTCCATCATCGAAACCTCCAATATGAATAACGTTTTCATTGTTATTCAAAAATAACATTACATTTATCATGACTAGCTCAAAAAATGCTCTCTGACTGTATAATAAGTTGTTTAAAGTAAAATCGCAACTTCACTTCCCAAGATTTTTGGCCAAGCCGTCCTAACCTTTAACCATCATAAATGCCAGTATGTGATTTTTATCAATGCTAACGACTTTCCATCTTGCAGCTTTATACTTTTGTCCATCCAAGGCTGTCTCTCTTATTTTATTTCTCCCTTTAATCTATGCAACTCGACGCAATGACAGCCGTGATAATGGATGATTATTAGCCTATACCAGCCAATTAATTCAGTCATTTACCCAGTATTTAAGGACAATTTTATGAAAAAACAGTATCCCAAAAGGACAACAAGGCTCCTACTGGCATACTGTTTATTATTATTCAGACATAAAGAAATACCAAATCAGAGCGATTACTGCTAATGATAAAATAACAGCAATCGTTACACGAAGCGGTGAAATAGGAGCATTTCCGCCAACTCGACCCGTTTGTCCATTCACCATAAAGCGGTAAATCTTCTCCTTATAGCGGAAAGAGGATAACCAAATCGGTAACATTAAATATTTGTATGTAATATCATCATGGTTTGTGGAAAAGCATAGATTGGATACTACATCTGCACTATTTTCCCAACGAATTTTGGACGTAATCTGCGCATGGAGGTGATCATGAATTTCATTTTTTGCTTGGTTCCAGCCATCCTGCAAACCAACACTGTAACGCTCTGATAAAAATCCAGCTACATATTGTGGTTTATAGGCCTTATTATTAAGAAGATTAAATGGTTCAATTTTTCGCATCATGTTCCGATCATAGCGAGTCGTGGCACTCACTAAATGATCGTCTATAAACTCCTGATAAAAACCACTTGTTGAATACCAATCTGTTTCAGTATGCGTTTTACCATCTTTATCCGTAACTGTTCGATGTCGTCCATATCTTGCGGAGTATCTGGAGCTTGTTTTGGAGTCAAACGTCCAATACGGGAGATATACCCCTTTAAAGGCATCAGGCTTGGCATTTATTTTGGCAGCCTTTGGTGTAAACCATCGACCTTTGATCCATTTCTGAAAATGTTCTCCTGCCTGCTTATCCGTTACTTCGAAAGCACATACGCCATTGGGAGCAAGCGTATTTTCAGCGCTCGCCTCCATGACCTGATTTGAGCCACAGTAAGGACAACTGTCAGCGACCTGCAATGCATCATAAATTGTCTCGGCCGCACAAGCTTTACAAATAACTGTTTTCTTCTCCACGCCCCAATTGAAATTCCCACGCTCCTCTGCTTTTAAGAAGTCCATTTCCTGAGCAACCTTTTCCTCTTCTTGCTCAGGGGCTGCAATTTCAGATTCAAATCCACAATATGGACAAGTCAGCTTACCTGTAGCAGGATTAAACTCAATTGATGCACTACAGGATGGACATTCCGCATCAAAGTCAAGCTTTACTTGTTTGACATTTTCAACTTCTTGCGTTGACATAGGTCATCATCTCCTTACTTGACATCCTTTTCATCAAAAACATCGCCGCATTCTGGACAGAATTTAGGCGGATTGGCAGGGTCCTCTGGTGTCCACCCACATTTATCACATGCATAGAGTAAAGCATCAGCTGGTTTTTTAGAGCCACACTCGCTGCAAAACTTTCCTTTATTCACCGCTCCACATGTACATGTCCAGCCCTCTTCCGCTGGTTTTGCTGCGCCGCAATTCGAACAGAATTTGCCCGTGTTGTCATGACCACATGCACATGTCCATGTACCAGGTGCATTGGCTGATTGATTTTGCATCGCAGCCTGAGCCATTTGTGCTTGCTTATTTTGCTCATTCATTTGATATAGCTGACTAGCATTGACGCCACCTGCTTGTGAAGCCATATTCATCCCCATGAAGCCTGCCATAGCCCCACCATCATTGTTAGCAGCCGCAATCATCGCTTCTGCCTGAGCGCCTGTTAAATGGGCAGCAGCCATACCTGGATCACGCATGACCGCATTGCGTTGTAGTTGTTTTATCATGGCTTCGTCTTCCTCAGAAGCCTTAAGGGTACTAATCCCAAATGACACAACAGCTAAACCACGTGTAGCAAGCCACTTTTCAGATAATACCTTATTGAGTGCGTCTGCTAATGCAACCGTATGCGCAGGTATTTCACTATAACGAACGCCACTTGCTGAAATTTGCGCAAAGGCTGGCTGTAACGCTGTCATTAATTCTGATTTTAACTGGCTATCAATGGCCTCTCGCGTAAATTCACGCTCTACATTTCCACATACATTTGTATAGAATAATAATGGATCAATAATTTTATAGGAATATTCACCATGGCAACGAATGGCAATATCGATATCTAATCCGATATTACGATCAATCACACGGAATGGAATTGGTGCAGGAGTACCATATTTATTGCCAACTATCTCCTTTTTATTAAAATAATAAACTCGCTGATCTTTAGCAGGTTCGCCACCAAATGTAAAACGCTTGCCTATCTGTTTAAATGTTTCCATAATGCCATGAGATAAATCTGAGCCGTACATAATCGAAGGCTCTGTTGATGTGTCATAGACATATTCCCCAGCCTCTGAAGAAAACTCTACAACCTTCCCCTGCTCAACAATCATCATACATTGCCCTTCATTGATGGCAATAATAGAGCCATTACTAATAATGTTGTCATTGCCCTTATTTGAACCTCGTTTAGAAGTGCGCTTAACACCCTTAGTTACTAGCACATCTGAGGATAAGGCTTCACAATAAAAATACTCACGCCATTGATCCTCTAAAACACCTGTTAATGCCCCAACGCCTGCTTTTAATAAACCCATAAATATTCCCACCTTCACATTGATGTTTAGCTTATTTTAACATCTCTTCATACTATGTAATACGCAAAATCAGACAAATTGTTTCATTTTCTTCCGATCAACTAAAAAACGAGAAGCTCCGATGATATAAATCACCAGAACGTTCTCGTTACATTTTGTATTAGGCAAAGGCAGCTATTATTACAAGCACCCACGCAACAATAAATAACATGCCACCAATTGGCGTAATCGCACCTAGCTTTTTCACACCTGTCACGGCAAGCACATATAAACTACCAGAGAAAAATACAATCCCTGCAAACATCAAGTATACTGCCCAAGAAAGCAGACTAGAGCTTCCTAAAAATGCCTCATTGGATAGAATGCCAAGGGCTAGAATCCCTAAAGCATGATACATCTGATATTGCACAGCCGTTTCCCAAATGGCTGCATAATGCGGTGAGGCAAACTTATCCTTGAGTGCATGTGCCCCAAAAGCACCTAAAACAACACCAAGAGCTGCCAAAATAGCGCCTAAAGCTAAAAACATTTCCATCTATTGTTCTCCTATTTTGCCTCAACAGCAATTTCTTTATATTTAGCATCCCAAGCAGGGTCAATCTTACTTAAAGATACCGGTCGCAATGTATCCTTATGCGCAAGAATATGTACGGATTGAGCTGTGGCTGCTACCGTGCCATCCTCATGTAAAATTTCATAGCCATACGTAGTTCGTAAACGATCATGCTTTTCTACCCAAGTGCGCACCGTCGCCACTTGTCCATAATGCATGGCTGCTTTATACGAAATCGATAAATCCATCACCGGCGATACATAGCCATCTTTTTCTAACGCAGCATATTCAAAGCCCGCATCACTTACAAGCTGGGTACGCCCAATTTCCATCCAAATGATGTAGTTCGCATGGTACACCACGCCCATTTGGTCGGTCTCTGCATACCGTATTTCAATCTGTTTCTCACTCACAAACATTTTCTTCACCTCGTCCTACATTATAGCGTAAAAGTATTGATTTGGTGGGGTTTTTGCTCTGAGGAAATTGGAACGGTGAAAAATAGAGCGTTGCTTTTCTTGGTATTTAAAATAAATATGGATTTTTCTAATATAAATTTTTATTCCATATAAATTCATATAAACACTTTTAAATGGGGTACCACTTTATGAAAAATTGAATAAATATGCACGAGCAGTGACAATACAGCACCTACAAAAACACCTTGTACTCATTTGAGCGCCTGGCTATTAATTTATTGCTTCTGGAACTTTATCGAAATCAAAACCTTTAACAATACTATTCTTAAAGAACCTGATGCTGTTTTTTCTAAATATTGAACCTTGTATTTTAATCTCAGCTCCAACTACATCATATCGCGTTCTTCCTTAGTTTCAATCTGTTTAGAGCGTCCTGTCCAGGAGGGCCATGTTCACCTTTCTCGCACTTTTGAACAAACATTGCCCAATCAGCATTTGAAAGCACAGGTAATGAAGGGGGTCTAACTCCTTTATTGTCACGTAAAGCCATATAACCGTTACCTTCTAAAGTAACAAAGTTGTTCTATTTGTACTGTGTTTCGCTGTTCCACTCTTTTAATTTACTAACTCTGTTACATTTAGTAAAACTATATTAATTGTATTAGTGGCTGTCTGTGCTGCTTGATTTGTATTACCTGTAGCTACATTTGCATCTTGTGTAGCTTTTACAACATCAATCTTTAACTGCGACAAGTTTGAAGCCTCTTGATTGGCATTATCTGCTGCCTCTTGCGCTTACACTGCTTTTTCATTAGCATAGTTAGCCTTTTCATCAGCAAGCAAAGCACTAGCATTCGCTAATTCTGCGGCTGTTGTAGCTAATGCCGTCGCTTCTTCCGTTGCTGTTTTAGCTGTCCTAGCCTCTTGTGCCGCTGTTAAAGCTTGCTGTATAGAATCATTAAGGCGCTCTAATAATTCACCAATGTTCTCACCTGTTAGTATATCGATTTGTTGCTGTAGGTTGTTGATCTTTCCGAGCATTTCCTCTCTCAAGTTATCGGTCAAACCATTGGCTTCACCGATCAAGGCTTCTAACAGCCCGAAATTATAGTTCAAATCGTCTCGATGTCCTTTATCAAAATAGATAAAGCTTGATGAACTAGCTTTTCTCGTGCGGCTTCTTTTTGAGACTGCTCAAATTGTGCTTTTAAATTGCGTAACTGTTTTGATTCTCAGATTCAGGTGGATAGCGTTTAGCAATCTCATCTTCTAATTTCTTTGGAAGGGTTTTAGTTTCATAGGTTTTAATAGCATCAGTTACTCTAGTATCAGCAATTGACTGTAGCCATTTCTTACCCTCATCATTGTCATTTAGAAATGATTGAACTGATTCAAGTGTCAATGCAGCCCCTTGACCATCTCCGCCTGATGCTGACTCCGGTGTAGGTTCAGGCGTTGACTCCGGATTAGGATCTCCTTCTCCAGCAAGCATTTGAATATCTATAGGTATTAACGTTTTAAGAGTGAATAGATTTTGATTCATAATTTCCTCCTTGCCCAATTTAGTTATTCGTAAGAATCCTTAAACTGTTCGAAAGTGTATTTGTTCTCGTTCTTTATAACGTCTGCGAGAATAAAGACAAAAATAAAAAGCCATTCAAAATGAATGACTTGTGTAGATTTTATAATTATGAGAACAAGTCTAAAAAACATGCTTGAAAAAACAATTTCCAAAATATGCTCTAATATCCGTAGAAGTTGAAACCAAAGCTACACTAAAGTACCTCTATTTTTAGTATTCATTAGAAACTAGATACATATTTGTTAAAGTAATATTCAAATATCTTATAAGTGACTTGTGCTTCACTGATATTTACCTTAAGAAGATTTTCAACGTCTATTACCTGAATTTCTTCGATATTTTTACTGTATTTAGAATTTTCATAAGCATTAAGCTGGTCATAAAAAAATTCACAATGGATTGAACAATGATAACCGTCACTATACACTCCAGCATTAATAAGAAAACTTGCCCAAGATATTTGACGGTGCCTATATTTCAAAAATAAACAAGCCAAATAGAAATCATTTAATTCAGGAAATTTTTCAAAAGGTTCAGAATATGCAAATTCATTTACAATTCTTACTGCATTGTTTTGAAATTTTGTTAATGAAAGTTCTATAATCCAGTAAGGAGGACTTTCAGATTTATCTATAATATCATCACAAAATAAGGAATAATGCTTATATGATATTAAGCCAGAATCAATCATCTCCCCTATTTTCCAAGCAAGAGATTTGTTCAAATTAATTTGCAACATTATCCCTCCTTTATTTTTTAAATTATGTGCTAAAAAAACTCACTACCGTTGCTTAACTAAACTGCTCTATTAGTTTCAGTGCATTTCTTTATCAAATGGAGTTTGATTCTAGAAATATGGGCCCTTTTAATCCTCTAAATACGAAATAGGATATGGAGAGTAAACTACTGTATCTCCATCTTCATCTCGCTTTAAAATTATGATAAAATCTGCCCCATTACTATCATCCCCTCTAGGGATTGGAGTAATCAATGGAGGGCACCTTAATTCATTATATTTTTCTAATGTCCCATTAAAGTTATTAAGAGCAAACGTGACACGTTTATCTATAAGAGCAAATAATTTATCTACTCCACCTGTTTGCAAATCAAAATAGTCAGGGTTCTTCTCTCTTTTTTCAATTAATTTCTCCTTGTATTCATTAACTGTTAAAAAACAAAACTCCCAATCAAGTGGAAGAAGCCCTCCACCTAACCAATAAATATTCACCATTTATACCTCCTCACCAATAATTTTAGTAGCCTTTAAAACCACCTATCAATTTTAACATAATTATCCAACGATGAAATCACCTATAATAAAACACGAAGGTTATCTAAATAACTCAAACTTCACCATTAAACTGTTTTCTCCAACCTTCGTTACTCACGAATGGTATCACAACGCTAGGGGGCTTAATCTGTTTGTATGCTTTGTTAAAAGCTTGTTTGTATGTCAAACCTAAATCAGGAAGAGAATAATTTGGAACCATATACTACAATTTCCACTCTCAAAACCACACCAAATTCTGCCCTATATAGCCAGTGCGCTTATTGCCGTAAAAACGCCCCCACTTTCCCAATCCAAGGCATTGAGTACCCGTCTAACATCCAGTTCAGTACATATAGTTCTCTGTCTCCAGTAACCTTATCTAGAAGCTTCTGAACCTCTAATAGCTTTTTCTCATATTCTGCAACACGCTTTATGTTCTTAGATCGTCTAATAGCTTCCTGCATATTTGGATCTCCTACACCGCCTGCTGCCTTTGGTAATGTAGCTTTAATCCCATACTGTGCCGTTTTTGCCCCTATAACCATTTCTGATCGTATTTCTTTGATGGCGTTAACCATCCAGTGGTAGTCTGTAATCATTGAAGCATCGTTAGTGTTCTTTCTTTTAATATAGGTTTGCCCTCCTAAGTTGGGGTATAATGCTAATGACTAAGCCATCAGAGGCATAAATTAATTCGAGCTGTAGCGTGTGATGACGCTGCGGCTTTTTCTTTTACTTATTATTGAACAGTTTTTTCAGTCACCATCGGCATTAAATGTATATGTACAATTCATTTGAGAAAGATATCCGTTTGCAAATGGATGAAATAAAAGTTAATACAATATTTCATCAAATTGGGGTACTTTTTGAGGTTCGCTTTTACTGTGACCCCTCCCTTCTCTTATATATCAACGTTTTACTCTTTTTTCTAACAAGGTAAAAATTTGTTGCAAATGATTAAAACCAGGTGCTCATTAGAGTGCCTGGTTTTTGGTTTATTGCTTTAGAAACTTTATCAAAATCAAAACCTTTAAACGATACAATTCTTAAAGAACCTGAAGCTTGAAGTTGCAGTACAGTTTAGGTTCCAACCACGTCATATCTCTATAAACCTTTATAAAAAGACGCTTATTTTGAATACTCAACCAACCATTTGAATGCCTGTTCGTAATTATCGAAAAATTCAACAGACTGTTTTGTGTTGGATTGCTTTAAATGGTTCATTATCTCTCCCTCTTCAAGAAGAAACGCAATTGCTTTGCTGTGTTTTAGCATTGTTTTATTAAAGAACTTATCTTTCCATTCTTTTTGAATAGAAAAATGATCTGGGATGTATCCTTTCCTATCTACCAACAATTTGTATTCTCTACCTTCAGAAATAAACTGCTGACATATCTTTTCAAAATCATTAAACCAATCATTAACGTCTTCCATTTTTATTTGACCTATCAGGTGAGTAACGATTATATCTCCTGAAACTTCGGTGTTGACATTTTTTACTATCAACTTAGAATCATCTCCCTCAGTTTCTATTATGCATTAAAACCATCTAAACTCAACATTATACCGCCTGCCGTTTACTTGCACTTCATAAAACCATATTCGATTTAGACAATAAAAAATAACGCTAAGCTTCTGACTCCTTGCCCAATTTAGTTATCCGTAAGTTTGCGAGAAAAAAGACAAAAAAAGCCACTCAAAATGAATGGCTCAATCACAAGCTTAGTATACATTTGTTAGTGGCACTACGATTTATTGTAATCGCTCTAAATCCTGATATTCTTTCATATAAGGACCATCTTCTGCAACGAATGAATGATACAATGCCTTTACTGCGAAATTTTTTTCTAAACCCATTTCAGATTTTAGCTTTTTTAATTCATCATGCAATGTTCGATGTTCATTGATAAGCTTTAGCATAATTGTCTTATTATATTTCATTACATCCGTCCTTTTTGTTTACAACATGAAAGCTATAATACACTATTTTCACTTATAATCGCAAGAACAGCCTTGAAAGAAGCAACAGATGATCGTGTATATCCGGTCTTACTACACCTCACCACTAAATTTTTTCTTCACTCCTCGTAACCCCTAAAAGGCAATGTAACACTTGGTGGCTTAACCTTCTTGTACGCTTTGGTAAAAGCTCCCCTGTAAGTTAGCCCTAAAACTAGACATGTGAGCATCATTACGACCAATTCCTTTTGGTAGGTATCGTCCATGTAGTTTTTCATTTGCACACTGAGTTATGACAAAAGTTTTTAAGTGCACACTTTATTGTTCAGTAAACTTACACAGTTTAATAAAAAGCGATTAAGAACATATTTATTATAAAAACCAAAGGAAAGAAAAAATGATCCTACATCTACTTTTGGCCTTTCTAATTCCTTGGATTATAGGTATACTGCACCTCTATAAGAGAGATAAAATGTTACTCTTTTTATTTGCTCCATATTTTAGTGTTACTGCTTATATAGTAAATACCATAGGTTTTTATTTTGATTTTTGGGAAGTACTACCTTTCCCTAATCAGAAACATATAGCTACATTACCTTTTGATTTTGGGATATACCCAGTCTTGGGATGTTACTTAATCTACTTCATAAAAAAATTAAACAGAGCTTATACTGTTATCTTTTTTATGTCGTTGTTCACTACTTTTTTAGAAATGATTTTCTTTTATTTCGGACGAGTAATTTACAAAAACGGTTGGAATGTCTACCTTACGTTTTTCTCGTACCTGTTCCCTTATCTATTTTTGTACTGGTATTATAAATTTTTTAAAAAAATAAATATAAAAATATAAGCTGTAACGTGTGATGACGCTACGGCTTTTTTTATTTACTGTGTAATTTTCTCATATTGTACAGTATTTAAATCTCTACATTGTTAGCATTTTCTATATTACCCCCACGATCTATGTAATTTGACCACTTCGGATAATAAATTTTAAATAACTCATTGCCAATGTCAGACAAATTTGATTTACGAATTACTAAATCCTCTTTTATAGACCCATCCTCTTTAAAAGGATCCATATTTATTAAACTATTATCTTTTAAAAAAGTCATAAGGACTTTTGTTAGTTCCATCACCTGTAGTTGATAACTTCTTGATTTACTTCTCTTAAGTAAGTTGAATAATTAAATCTTAATATATCCATTACAATCCCTCCACCATTAATAATAATGGGAGAGAAAATTAAATCCAACAATAAATTCCACTGTCAAAACCATATCAAACTCTGCCCTCTCAACTCATAGTGTTTTGGCTGTTGGATGTAGTTTTCAAAGCAAAAAAAGCCTACATCCTAAGATGAAAGCTTTGATATTGTGGTAAATTGTCGAGAGCTCACTTGCGGCTCGTGGTAACGTGACACCACATTATTTTGTAACGAATTGTGTTCAAGTTTTATCGTGCATTTCGGTGCACTTTGTTGAATGTAGTAAGATTCCTAAGCCAACCTTAAAATGACAATAGACGCGCTGATAACTAGAATGTCAGGAATAACTAAATTTAATAAAGCTGTTGGGTTTGGATGAATATTTCTCAATGTAAGAACATCCGTTGAATTTAAAGTCGTTATTACTTGACCATTTTCCAAGTTACCAGAATTGTCTCCATAATTGGAACCGGCTATTTGGTTGTCGCCATTGAAAAGCGCAAATGCATTAGGGCCACCTGTAACAAACACCTCGTAGGTAATAAGATAAATACCCGTTTGATTTATAATGATAGGTGCTGTTCCTGGTACATGTGTGACAAACCCAGCAGGAGTAATATTGCCATTTGTATTGAAAGTAACTGAACCATTATTCGGGATACCTGGTTGAGCAGTTGTATCATAAATATAAGCAACCCCTGGAAGCCCCGTACCTACAGGTTGTTGTGGTACCTGTACTCCTTGATGGACATTTTTGTTATTACAACTTTCTTCACAATCATCATGAATTCTGCTAATTCTTATATTAGTTGGTTCCTTTTCACTTCTATTGAAATTGTCGAAACCCATTTTATCATCCTCCTTGTTTATTACATTATTCAATGAAGGGACAAATGAAATAGACAAATTGACTAAACCTGTATGTATTAATTCGCTTTTATTAAAAAAGACCACTATATGAAGTGATCTTTTTAACAAGGAAATGCTTTATTATTTACATATAAAGCATTCATTTGTAACTATTGCGCCCATTTGTGGAATTTTGTTTATAAGGTTAAAGCAATATATCGATTTTCGTTTGATTAATTTTGAATCCCACATTTAATCCTCTAAATAATCAAATTTTCTCGCGTGTTCTACTTCCTGAATGGAAACTTGGCGTGTTAGTTCATCTGTTTCGGAGATATGGTATGAATTCCATTCGTCATTAACGGCAATTTCTTCTGGGTCTTCATATAATTCATCATAATCTTCAAAATCCCCTTCAAAATCGGAAGGTGTTTCGGAAGTTCCATATTTCGCTACAACCTGAAACACATCTTCATAATCATGAATATCATCCTTGTCATCTCGGCCAGCAAAAGAATTGTCAACTGGAGGAAGCATCACTTGCTCTTCAACCGGTCGATCTGTTGGAACGTCTTTTGCAGTATGTTCAATACAAAAAGAGGTATAAGGCAGTGCCACCAAGCGATCATATGGGATATCTTGTTGACAAACATCACATACACCATAGGTACCATCCTCAATCTTTTGTAAGGCGGTATTTACTTTTGCTAACTCATCATTGTCATGGACTTTTAACGCCATATCTTTTTCACGTTCATATAATTCGGTACCTAGATCTGCTGGATGATTATCGATTGTTGATAATTCATCAACAGAATCCCGTAAACTACCTCGTTCTAAATATTCATCATCTGTATCCATTCTTCGTTGGAGCGAGTGTTTTTGCTCAATTAACATATTTTTCAACTTTGATATCTTCTTCTCATTTAGAATAGTCACCACGTCCTTTTCATTATTATGAACGAATTTGATTGAATTATTTGTTTTAAAGGATAAGTTTAAAGACAAAAAAGAAAAGAACAAAATTTAATTAAAATCCACTATACTCTTTAATAAATATCCCAAATATAGAGAGCTATATGAATAAGAACATATTTATATCCGCATGTTTTAGATTGTCCTAAAAATTATTGCCTTCGAATAAAATGCAATTACATTGACCGCGTGTGTTTGATTTCTTTTTGTCTCTTTCATTTAGAAACACCTTCCCTTTGTCGTTTATGTACAAAATAAAAACGACTGAACATTTTAAGTTCAATCGTTTCTCATTTCAGAATCTTTTCTTTTTCTATCTTCACGTGCAATTGTACATTTGCAAAACTAAAAGCATTATTTTATGATTTAGTTCTAATAACAAAACGAGGTTCATAATCACTAATTACTTCAAAAATACCATCATTGTAACAATAAATATGATGCTCAACGTTAGGAATTTCTTTACTGCCCAACCAAGGTAATTGATCAAACCATTCAATATAATCTGAATTGCTCATTTTGTAAAACCATTCAGCAGATTCATCGAAAGATGACTCTCGTTCAATTGCATCATCAACGAGTGGCACTAGATCAGATCGAGGGATTTCTCCAGCATATCTAAAAGACCAAACATAATCTTGAATTTGGGACATTCTATCATAAATGATATCAACCTCAGAACCTTTTATATCAATTAATGTTAAACATAAACCCAAATCAGTGTAATTGAATTTAGCATTTACTATTTGAGCTCTTACTAAACTGGTTATTGGTTGCCAAATATGAAGTCTTCGGCTACACATATAATCACCTCTTTGCTTCCCTCAAAAGTATACGATTTCAGAAAAAAATTTATTCTCTGTATTATTCATACCTTATTTTATCTGTGAAAGTACCATTAGGATAACTAAGTGTAGTTTGTTTTGTTGATGTTGATGTATACATAGCAACAGTCTTACCATCACTCGTTTTTGTTTTCGTTGTAGGACTTTGAATTACTGTTGTTCCTGGCATTCTATTAAAATGCTCAATTGCTCTAGCTGTCCCACCCGAAGTTACGTAATTATTAATTTTGTTTGTCGTATTTGTCAATGTTGCTAATCCGCGAATTGCTTCCCACATTTGTGTTCCACTACAATAAGGTGTGATTTCAACACTTAATGTTTCAAGCAAGTTGTGTGGTTCTAGATTATTGATAATTGCAGACTCTGCCATAAAATCTATCTCAGAATCTATCTCTGGATTTACTTCAGGATTTACTTCTGAATCCACCTCTATGCTCATTATTCCACATAGAGCTGGTGATGCACTTGCTTCATTTTGTAGACCCGAAAAAACTAGGATAAAGATGAGTAGAGTTCCAAAAGCTTTTATTAATCGATTCAAATTAAACACCCATTTTTTTCACAAATTTAACCAACTATACCAGCAAAACCTAAAAATTACAAATAATTTGATAATATATATTAATGGTATTTTTATTTACAAAGTATAACTTTTATGTTATACAAATTAAAATATGAAAAGAATGCACCCCATCTCCATATTAGGCTTATGTTATCCCACTCATGTTGAATGAAGGTTTACTTTTCCTTAAATCTAAGTATCGACCCAACGTTACTAACCACAATGTAAACTCAATCGTTTATCTAATGATTGAGTGTATCGCAAGCTTTTAGAGTCATACCAGCCCAGTGGCACTAGTTATTTTCCTCATATTGTTCAGCTTCCTAAGATAGCTCCACTTTTAGATGTTCTACTAAGGTTCTATGTCATGAAAAATAGGTTAACCTTCTCTTACATATTGCACATTACATACTAATCCAACCCACACTTTTCTTTAATTTATAGAAATGATTAATAAGACTAGAGAGTATACAGAATGCTACATACAATAAAAATATAATCTGCAGATTATACAAATTCTGTTTATTTGGAGGTGAAATAAATGCCTTTAACTACTGGCCCAATTGAAAATACAGGAAATCAACCAGCTAATGCAGCTAGTGTTCGTGTCAAAATTCTCAACCTTACGGGAGGTTTATTAACTGGCGTAGTAAGAGTTTTTAGACTAGATGGGTCAAGACAATTATTATCAACAACTCCTTTTGCCGCTATTGCTAATGGTTCTACTTTTGTAACGCCTGGTGTAGTTGGAGCTCAATATGAAGTTGAAATTGTTCCAAATCAAAATGGTGGAATATATAGCGTTTATGGACGAACAGCTTCAGGTGTAATTATTGCTGCCCAACGGTTTGTGAACTCAGAACTAACACCGATTCTTTAGACTTTAATGTTAAGATTATAAAAGCCCTGTACACTGTTATAGGGCTTTCCATATTCATTCATTTACCTCCAGCTTCTCTCCCCCTTACAGCACATTTTCTTTTTGACATGAACTTCAAATTGTCCAGTTAATCCCCGTGCATATCCGAAAATCTATCTCACTCCTACTCTATTCCTCCTGTACCACCTTGAATTAGAACTAAAATGTATTTTTACAGTCGATAATTCATATTTTGTGAGTAATAGGATTATCATTCTATTTAAAGTAATGTTCAGTAAAGTTTCTTTGTTTTATGACACTCACAAATAGGTTAACTAAATATTTGATTTATGTTAACCTATATACATACCATTATTTGGAGGTGTGTTTTTTGACTGACAAAAATAAAATATTACTTAATTCGGTTGGTGGTTTGGCTTTATTTACTTTAGGAGGGTATAGAATCTTTACTAACAATTTAGAAGCTATGTCCATACTAGTAGCGTATATTTTCTTTATTTGTGGATTTATAGGCTTTGTTTTTAATGTAGTAAAGTTGTCAAAAACTCCACGTACTTAGCATTGCTTCGTTGCAATGCTTTTTTGTTTGCCATAGTCATTCATCCTTTCATCTGTACCAAAGAATTGATTTGGTTGGGTTTTTTCTCTAAGAAAATTGGAACGGTGAAACATAGAGGGATGCTTTTCTTGATCGTTAAAATAAATAACGATTTTTCTAATATGCTATTCATTACCATCTAAACTTCTATAACTGAAAATGGAGAGACATTAAAGATTTCAGGGTTCGTTATTTTAATTATCGGTTTAAAATTTTTTATTTCCTAATATGGGCTTTATAAAAAGTAAAAAATAACCAAGTACTCATATGAACACTTGGTTATTTTTATATGATTATTTTCAATGTTATAGGTAAACCCAGCACCAAATCCAATATAGACTAGTGCTGGATTGTTTTTTAGATACTACTTAAACTCAATTTCCTCTGCCGAAGCCCCTTTAGTATACGTAATGGTCGCTCCATCAGGTAAATTTCGAATTTCTTTCACATTTTTTCCTTCGATAATAATTTCACCAATTTTCGTACCTTTGAAGTCAATAATTGCATTTCCCTTTTTGGGACTAATCGTTACTGTTTTGTCTGCAAATCCTTCACCATGGAATTCCGCATATTCACTAAATACCGCAATTCCATTTTTAATATTCGTATTTTTCCCTAACGTTAGCGAAATACTTGGACGATTCATTATTAATTTACCTGTTTTGTAGTTATCATAGTTGTATACATTTTCAGGTATGATTGGTGTTGGGATTTCCACATTCCCTGCCTTCAAATCAATTTGAACTAATACTGGGTCATGATCTGATGCACGGCCTTGTGCTTCTGTAAAGTTCGCATTTATATGAATCAAGTCAATTTCTGTAACGTCAGCAAGATGATTCGAAACTAAAATATGATCCAACACTTGATTGTTTCCTTGGAAGAAGTACGTAAAACGATCTTGCTCTGGGGCTTTATCTACCATATTCGTTAAAATATCACCCTTTAACGTTTCAAGCGCTGGTGTGAATTCAAAGTCATTCATGTCCCCTGCTACAATGATATTTAAATCTGGATTAATGGCAAGTCCTTCATCGATAAAATCATTGATGGCTTGAGCAAGTTGAATACGTTTCTTAACTGATTCTAGCACTGGTGGCTGAGTTGGTCCCCAAAGTGAACCATCCCCACCTTTAGAATTTAGGTGAGCTCCGATAATCACTACACGTTCATTCTGGAATTCAAATTCCGCTGCAATTGGTTTTCGTGTATCTACAAATTTTGATGGATCAACAAAGCCAGGATTTAAAGTAAGGTTTCCAGCTGCTGTCCATGTATTTTTTTGATCACCCATCCCCTTTATACCTGACACTAATGAAACGCGCTCCGGGTTATATAGGTAGCCTACACGAATATTACCACCAGGTGCACCACCTACTGTATTGTTAATTGGCATGACATCAATCCAATCATAAGCAGGCCCACCCGCAACTTTAATTGCATGAATTAATCGCAGATAGCTTTCCGATGCATCCGCATTTCCTGAATCAGTTTGCCCATCATTATCTTGAACTTCGACCAATGTAATAATATCTGGTGATTTCATATTATTCACAAATGTCGCTGCAATTCTGGCTACTTTTTCGTTTGATGTATTGGCAGGATTATTTGAAAAGTTTTCGATATTATAGGAAGCGACATTTAACTTGTCCGCTACTGGTTCAAGATGCGTCACTTCTTGCTGAAGATTCGCTTTTGTCACCTCTGGGAAGACTTTATTTGTGTTCAGTCGATAGCCATCTGTAAAATTTTCTACAAATCCGATAAGGGCTTCATTAAAACGATCACCTGAATCATAATTTTTCCCAGCTACCCCTTCAAGCATAATTTTTTCTGGGTTATAATCATCGGCCGCTATATTTAAACCACCATTCACATTGAATGTATTATTTGTTGTGCTCGGTACAACAATTGGAGAATCATTATTATAAATCGGTCCAATGACTCGCGCATCTGGGAATGATACCAGCATATACTCGATGGATTCCCAAAAATCGATGCCATCTTCTTGTGGGTCAAAAATCGCAAAGCCATCATTATCGATAATTTTATTTGGCGGGAACAGATCCTTCCCTATCACAAGGGCTTCTGGAATTCCTGCTGTACCTGTTTTTGTAATATTGGCTGCTGAAATTTGTGTATCTGTCAATCGAGAGTTGCCACCCGCCTCTATTACATTTCCTGATACTTTAATAAGGTCCCCTACAGCTACATTATGTCCTGTCTTATTTACTTTGATAGCAGTTGATTTTACGCCATCAAACGACGACTCGTTTTCTTGCATAATAAAGCTTGCTGAATTTATAACGAATGTTACAATGCCCTCTACATCACTTACTGTTAAATCGACATATGGTGATTTATGGCTTGCTCCTTGAATATCGCTAATCTTGGCATTTTTAGTATCAATAATTTCATAAACAAATGTAGCAATCGCACTGTTTGTTAAACCTTCTTTTACCGCAATCGCTTTCAGCGTCATTGGTTTATTAACAAGGATTTCCTCTGTATACTTTGCACTAGCTGTTGTTGGTGTTGTGCCATCTACTGTGTAATAAATCGTTGCGCCTTCTGTCATTGTTGAAAGGGAAACTTTTGTGCCAGCTGTTACGCCCCCGACGTGAGAAGCTTTGATATCCTGCACTTTTGTTACATCCTCAATAATGCGAAGTGGGAGCAGTTGATGGTTTGTATATTGACCCACAATCCCTGTAATTTCCCCATACGTTTTTCCACTCACTAAACCTGAGTCTCGTGTTTTATCGTAAATAGCAAAAGTTCCTACTTCGTCAGTTCCTGTAAAGTTTTGACCCGAACCAGTAATGGCAACATTTTTAATTGTAACGAGTCTCGATTCATTGTCTTCTGCAACCTCATTACTTTTAATAATGTGTGGCTCTGGTATTGTCGATGGAACAGGCATGCCAACAAGTGAAATATTCGTTAATTGCTTTAGACCACTATATTCAGCTACTTGACCTTGCACCGTCACCCGATCACCAACATTTGCGGCAAGACTATCCACAGGATAAATGGCTATCGCCGCACCATCATCTTGTATGTGCGCTGTAGCCGTTTCTAATTTCGCTGTTACAATACCTGATACGATGACAGTTTGTCCGATTTCTTTATTTCGTGCTTCCGTAATGGAAATAACGGTCGGCTCTTCTTTCACTGTATATTTAAAGGATGCAATGTCACTATCATCTAGGCCTGTTGCAGTTGCAAATGCTTTTATAGTCATGGCTTCATTTATAACAATCCCCGCTGCTGCATCATAAACCTCACTAGCTACTGACGGTTCAGAACCATCGATTGTGTAATAGATGGTTGCATTTGGGGTATTTGTAGATAATGTTACTTTCGTTCCTGCATAAACTTCGCCTGTTGCTGGTAAAGCCTTAATATTCTCTACTTGTGTTGGCTCATAGTTTGATACTAATTGGAAGCTTTCCGCGCTTAACGTTTTTAATTGATATGTCCCGTTAAAAATTGACGCAATCCCTGTCACTGTGATGACATCATTATTATTGAAACCATCTGCTTCAAACTGAGAGAACTGATAGCCTGTACGGTTATCATGGCGAATTAACAGCTCGTTATTTGCTGCATCGACTGCTTTAAATTCAAATGTACCATACGTACCAGATGGCGCTAAATCTTTAATCTTCACATTTTCAAGTGTGATTAATCTTCCTTGTGTGCTATCATCCGCAATCGGTAAATTTACTGTCTGCGGTGTAGGTGCCGTCCCTGTAGAAATCCGTTCAATTGTCGGTGAATTAAATTGAACTTCTCCACTATATAAACTAGTTTTCCCTGTGATGCCGACAATATCTCCAACAGCTAAGCTCCCTGCTTCTGCAGAACTAGAGAAGACATATACCCCTGCTGTCTCATCCTGTACATAGAAGGCCTTGCCTCCCCAGCTACCAGGTAATGTCGTAACCGTCCCTTGAATTTGAACTGTGCGGTCTGTTCCAACAGCTGCACGAGCTTCGGCAATGGTTACTTCAGTCTCGGGAGGATTTGGTTCAGTTGTATCGTCCCTAACAAACTCCATTGAAGTTGGTGATTTTAGCCCTGCATGGTTACTAAAGTATTTTTCTAGTGAACCTGTTATTTTAACTTTTTTCCCAAGATTACTTGGATTAGTAAATAATCCGAAATTGGCTCTATAGGAGCTTGGTAATTGAATATACAGCATTTTCGTGACATCTGTTTCACCCGGTGTATCGGCAATGGCAATATTTGTGTCACTATCTGCTATCACAGAATAAGAAGTTTCACTTTTGGCAAACCCTACTATATATCCTTCTACAGTAACATTACTCTTAACTATGGTTGGATCAAATTGATTGACCGCTTCTCCCACTCCAATAGCTTCTGTTTCGGCCCTTACAACTGTGAAGTAAGGTGAAATCATCGAAATTACAAGTAAAAATGATAACGCTATTTTGGTAACGATATTACATTCATATTTCTTCATTCGCTTAGCTCCTTATGATTTTAATCTAAAATAATCTGTCCTTAACTTGTTTACATGGAAGTTATTATTCAATTACTGTACATCCTTGAAACTATTAGCTTCAGATGTAATTGGTGCTACTACTCCCGCTGAAGCTGTTAATGCATGTAAATACTTAGAGTAATCCCTCCTATTCATGTTTAATAAAGATAAATTCTCAATCCTATTAACAAAATTACTGGTAATTATCAAACAATCCCAAAATATTGTTTAACATAATAATTTTAACAGAAAAATAATAAATACTTTGTTATTTAATATGAATATTCTAAATTCTATGTAAAATAGTACATATTTATCTTTTACAATAGTCATGAGAATAGTAGTTTTCTCATAAATTCTCGTATGAACAAAAGCGCTAATGTACCAGCTCTGGCAGACAAAGAAACCCTTCACTACTTTTGTACAGAAGGATTGAAATGGTCGAGGAGATATAATTACTTAGATGTGGTCAGCTCGTTGAAAGATTGTTTCTTGATTCATTCCTTACCATCTCTCCTTTCCCCAATAATTAATCATTCGTATGAAGCATCGAGATACAATAGCCTTTCATTGCTGCCAAAGTGCATAAAAAAAGCCCTCCATTAGTGGAAGGCTAAAGTAAATCCGTTTGTTTTGTATAGTAAAGAACATCCATTCTTTTAAAGGTTCATCTTCTTCCATTTACGAATTTTGGTTCTGAAGTTTGTAAATGGAGCAACTGAGTTAATATGCACCCATTTCCAAACAGGCCAATTCGCTTGTGTTTTTGCCCATCGTCTTTGATCAACTTCAAATAATTCCTTTTCTGAAAGGGTTTTTAACCACTCACATAAATGATTGACAGCTTCATTAAGCATTGATTGTTGTTCCTTCAAAGAGTACTCTCCATATTGTTTATAAAAAGAATTGTACAATCCACTTAGATTATTCCACTTATAGCCCTCTGCAGGCGTATGTACTTCTTCTCCATGTTGTTCTTTTTGCTCCCACTGAAGCAAAAGATTTATCCAACCAAGTTGATAAGAAAGATTTTCAGACGGCGTTTTATCAACCTCTTTAATCCGTTTGTTTTTCAAGTTTTCTGGTATATCTTTAAATTCTGCAATATATTTTTTATACTTTTCGTTAATCGTATTAATCAATTCTTCTTTGTTGGCATACTGTCTCACGCTATTTCCTCCCTTCCTTCTATTTCATAAGTTTAGCAAAAGTAAATGATTTCCTTCTATAAAATAACGATTTACAATTGCTAAAAAAATAATTTTCCAAAATTGATATTGTCTAACCTTTCGGTGGATGTATAAGCAACCATAATTTACACACACTAACCTTGAGTGTATCACCCATATTGAATGAAACAGGGGTTTTACGGTCTTCATTTCTTATTGTGTGATGTTTAAAAATAGAGGTGCTTAATATGACTACATTCGGAAAATGCTTATATATTTCATTCTTTATTATCATATTTTTATTTACAACTATTTGGAATTATATTAAAAATGGGCATTGGGCTTTACTAGAAAATTTATTCTTTGCCTTTTGGGTAGCCAGTTTCTTATTCATGGCCTTGTTGCTTAGAAGTAAAAAAGATGAATCAGAAAAAGCTGAAAATAGAAGCTGATTTGCCTCTTTTTAGGAACTTTTCAATTGTTAAAACGCTCTCCTATATTTGCTGTAGCTCTAATAAGCTACAGCTTTTTTTGCACCAAATTCATCCGTACATTCCAACTTCAGAATGTTATACTATTTGAAAAATACTTTGGAAGGGAACGTGAATGATGGAAGCTAAAACCATTTTGTTAGATCAACTTTTAGCTAATGCAAATGACCGAAGTTGGTATATCTCATTTTCTGAAGTCGTAGAAGGGCTATCTGAAGCAGAAGCCTTTTGGAAACCCGATTCTTCTAGTCATAGTATGGCTGAAATTGTCCAGCATCTAATCTATTGGAATGAAATTTGGCAAATGCGGTATAGGGAAAATCAAGTGAAGGCTCCTTCGCAAACAAATAATGCGAATACGTTTCTTGTTAAAGATGAAGTAACTTTCTTTGAATTAAAAGAAAAGTTATTACATATCCTGCTTAAGTGGCAAGAATTAATTGAGGAAGAGCAACTTTTATCTATTGTGAATGGGTTTCCTGTGAAAGCGGAGTGGTGGGCCATCATATCTAATGCCGCGACCCATAATGCCTATCATATTGGACAGCTTGCCTATTTACGTAAAATGGAAAAATAGACATTTATATGTTATACTCTTGAAATAGGACTACTTTTAATAGTCCTATTTTTGTTTGCTGCCGCTTATTTAACTCAAATAACACCAAAGGGAGATGCATGTGAGCCTAGAAGAAATTACACAGATCTATTCATTTTACTTCTTCACGACACCAATTTTAGTAAGATTAATTGTATTTAATTTTATTTTTAAAGCCCATAAACATACTATGGTTATTTTATTGGATACTATTGTTTTAGTATCAACCACTATTTGGCTAATATTGATTAGAGATGTCATTTTCCCTTTGCCTTCGTTAACTTTAAATGTATTTAGTGTACTTTACATCCTATTGATTATTGACATTTCTCTCAATTATTATCGCTTAAAAAGGAAGAGCTCCTTGAAGTGAAAAGCCCAATTTATACATAGAAACAAGCTCCAAATAAAAGAAAAAAGCATCTTTTTCAAGATGCTTTGATCTTACTATTGGGGCAATTCTTCTGTTGTTTTCTCAAATTCAAGTATATGTCCATCAACTTTTGCTCTTTCTAGTTCCTCAATAAATTCTTCCTTACGTTCATCAAGTCTGGAGTCAAGTGTGTTTTTATAACCCGGAAATAGATTGTAATCTACTGGTTTCCCCATAAGTTCACCTCTTATTCTCAGCTTTTTTATTTATTATAGGGTATATTGATATTTTCTGACAATTGTTTACGTCAATTTTGATTACAAGGACTGACAAGACAATATAACGGAAGTCTTATAAAAAACGCCTACCTATACTTTATTGCCCATAAAACTATGCTGATAATTCGAAACAGCAAGGTTTGTCTTTGTCTCTAAACGTGCAATTTTCACAAACTTTGTAGATAATCTCCAAACTGTTCCTCACCTTTTTTACGGAAAATTCCCTCAAGTAGATATGCTGCAAAATCTTAAGAAATCTTCATAATTTTTCTCAATAATTATTAATAATTACCATTTACAATAAGAAAAGTCGACAATAGATTAACATAGTTAGGAGCATCTTGTTTTGGGCGTTACAGATATTATGAATAACATTCGGATTTTAATGTTGCCAGTCATCCTTATTATTGGCGCTGAGTTCTTACTTATTGGACTTTATTATTTCCTCTATCATAAAAACCAACAGTCAAATCGAAAAAAAATAAACTTTAAGCAATTGATACTGGGAGCACTCTTTATCGGCTATATTGTATTTGTATGTGAACTAACGATTTTTGGACGTGGTTCTTCTCATTTCATGCAAATGAATCTTCAACCATTCAGTGGCTATATAGATGCATGGAAGAAATACTCGTTACGTGATCTTCAAAATTGTATTTTTAACATTTTAATGTTTGTGCCACTAGGCGTTTTCTTACCTCTACTTTTCACTAAATATAAATCGTTTAAATGGCTTCTTCCTGTAGTGGTAATTGCAACTTTATCCATTGAAACGTATCAAACACTCACAGGAGCAGGGATTTTCGAGCTTGATGATTTAATCAACAACTCGCTTGGTGGGATTATGGGATACCAGCTATATAGACTAGGATCTTCTATTGTTCAGCATAAAAAAGTAAAAATAAAAAGTTTAGTCGGAAATCTGGCCATACCTCTCATAATGGGGGTAATTTTTGTTGGCATGATGATTGTCTACGCTCAGCAGGAATTTGGTCATTTAGCAATTAACGCCTACACGAAATCGAATATGTCGGAAGTTGATGTAACCACCTCATTAGATTTACATGCAACGTCTACCGTTGCCCCAGTGTATAAAAAAATAATGCATACAGATGAAGTTGAGGCCCTGTTGCAAAAGAAATTGGATTTATCAGAGTTAAGTCGGCAGGAAATTAGTGGTGATCGTGAGGTTTTATTAAAAGACAAAGCGGAAAACTCGTATACGTTATTTATTAATTCAGAGGGAAATTGGTTGCTAACAGACGATCTTTATACGCCAGTGCAACCTTCTTTAGCTGTCCAAGAAACACTTGTGAAGAAGGCAAAGAGCATGATGGATGAGCTTTCTCTCCTTCCTAAAGATGGGGAGTTTACAGCTTTGGATAATGGCGTATTTGAATGGACGCTTCCTGACCAAGCTGAATTGAACCAAGATTATTGGCTTGGTGAAGTAGACCTCGGTTTGAAACCAGATGGTAGTATGTATTCATTATCGTATAATATTCATGAGCATCAGTTGATCCGTGAAGTAAATATTTTGTCACCTGCAGAGGTGTATGAGCGAATTAAGCATGGCGAATTTCCACAGATAAAATATAATGCACTCGTAACAGAAGAAGAACTATTGATAAAAAAAGGCGATCAACTTACTGTCGATTTAATAGAGCTCTCGTATATGTATGATACAAAAGATTTCTATCAACCTATATACAGAGTTTCTGGTACATTAAATGGAAAAAGTTGGTTCACCTTGATTCAGGCGAGAAAGTAGCCTTTTCTAATACTGTTAACTAAGGAAAGCCCAGACTTGATACTGGGCTTTCTTTTGATGGGAGTTGAAACAGTTAATTTCTCTTTCAACATCTCAAACTTTGGAATACTGCTATCAAAATAGACACCATCAACAAACTTAATCTGTTGCCTAGGTGTCCGTTCAATTAAAGATAACAGAGTTGAATATACTATTTATATTGAGAGTATAGAGGAGGGTTAGAGAATGTTCGGTAAACTTACATGTCAGGACTGTTGTCCAAATGAAATGAAATATTTTCCAAAAATTGTTGCCCTTCCTGGTCCTGTTGTTCCTGTCCCTTCACCAGATCGAAGTGTTTTAGCGTACGGATCCCTCAGAGGAGATACATTGGGCCTTTTATCGCCTGAGGCAACACCCGTCACTTTCCAAGTGGTTGGTCCGCTATCAAATGTTGCGGTTAGCCCATCTGGGAATGAATTGGTCGTTCAAAATGACGGTGTCTATCAAATCACCATTTCGATCAATGCACAAGCAACTGCGTTACCTGATCCTGATCAACCATTTTTCACAGTTAGCATTACCGTCAATGGGCAACCTATTTTTTTAAACGGCATTGCAGTCTTTAATGTTGTCAATAGAAGTAGCTCAGCCTATGTGGTTCAAGCTACATTAGCTGCAGGCGACTTGGTGGGAGCCAGTGCAGCTTCAGATTCCTTCGTCGCTAGTTATGCTAACCGCTCCTTAACGATTGTTCAATTGAGTGGCTAGATTAAAGAACAGTAGCTCTCATCTCTAAATTTTAGAGATGGGATTTTTTTGTTTTAAAGAGGAGAGTATTCGGCTCCCTTTAATACTTCATTACATATTTCATACTCATTTATCTCGTGACTTCCAAGTCGCATATAAACAAAAAACCAGCTGCTCTCTTTTGGGGAGCACCTGGTTTTATTGTGAAAGTGAATCTTACTAACTAACTTAGTTTTGATTCGTTATAATACTACGACAACTTGAGGCGCTGAACAAGTTAAAATATTTTCCAATAGAATTTTAGTGAGAATTAATGTTTTTTCGAGAAAATAAATCATTCTATCAAATTTTATAGTATTTCTTATTTTCTTTAAATTAAGAAATCATGAAAACTCTTAATTATCTATAGGCGGCTGATGACATAGTCTCTTTTATCCATGATTGTTCCTGTATAGGTAGGATGCCCATTTGCTATTTTCACATAACTAACTGAATGATTTCTGCTAAAGCATGAAATCCACGTCATCATTCTCGCATGATGATTCTGAAAGCAATACAAGCCAGACATAGTCTGTTACAAACATACAGGTCTCTATGGTTTTATTTCTCCCTTTAATAACTATTTCGTGCTATTAATCAAACATGCAGAAGAATCTTAGTCTGCTAAATTAACATGAAACAAAAAGACCAGTCTCTTTTAAAGAGAACTGGTCATTTTGCGTTTAGGTTGAAGACTATGAAAAATCTTCTTTCAAAGATTAACATATTATACTGAACAATATCTGAACACAAAAAAGACTAGATTCTCACATGATGATGTAAGCTCTAGTCTTTTAAGTGAAAGTGAATCTTACTAAATCTTGTCTAGCTTTAGATTCAAATTACAATACGAATGAACAGGCTAAAGGTTTCATAAATTCTTTATTTTTTCGTTAAAATATAGGACCACCAACACAAAAAGACCAGGAACACGAAAAAAATGTGAATCCTGGCCCTTTTGTGAAAAGTGAATGTTACTAGTTTGCTTAAGTTCTTTGTATTCTACTGAAGAGTTAGACGGCTGATGTTTTAAAAAGTTACGCATTCTTAAAAATTTTTTACGCTACAAATTAAATTGCAAAATCAAACACGTCCTCAGCGCCATCTACCATACTAATCTTCTTTATCTGTATCTATACGATGTAGTGTTATAGTGGAATTTTCTAATAGATCTGTAGCAAAAGAGCTTTGATCTTCCTATGCCACTAACAATTACTGCTAAGAGTAAAGATAAGGCTATTTTATTTTTTTCATATTACTCCTCTTTCTCAGCACCTAATACTTGACAAAAAAATATTTTTATGCTAAAATTTATATTAATATTATATATAATAGGATTCTCCTGGCCAGGGGAATCCTATTTTTTGTTAAGGAGTGTTGGTATGAATCAACAGGAATCTAGTATCACTTCATTAGTGGCTGCCTTTAGTAGAGCTTACCATAGCCAATTTGATACACCGAAAATTTTTGATGATTATGTAGCCAAAGAATTGATTTCACAAGAAGAATATCAAAATATCCAAGCTAATATGATACAGGGCATTGAATTTTTTAATAAAGATATCGCTACAAAATTTAAAGACAATTCAAAGGAATTAATAAAATGGATTACACAAGTTCAACTCTCACCAACTCCTTTGGCACGTGCTGCTTATTGTGAAAGGGTCTTGCATAGCGAAATACAACTTGGTGTCGAGCAATATGTCATTTTAGGTGCTGGCTTGGATACTTTTCCGTATCGTCAGCAGCAAGGACAAACCATGCTAGAAATTTTTGAGGTGGATTATCCCACAACACAGGCTTCCAAAAAGAAAAGATTACAGAAAGCTTCTCTCCCCCTCTTGAATCATCTGCATTTTGTATCGATGGATTTTACAAAGCACTTTCAAGCTCCATTATTTGTAGAGCAAGGCTTCCAATCTAAAAAAACATTTTTTAGTCTGTTAGGCGTTTCCTATTACTTAACAAAATTAGAATTAGCAAGCTTACTCAATCATCTATTTACCCTAGTTCCATCAGGAAGTTCCATTGTTTTGGATTATGCTGATGAATCTCTCTTCACGGAAAAAGGACTCTCCAATAGAGTAGAAAACATGGTCAACATGGCCGCAGTTGGTGGTGAACCAATGAAATCATGCTATGCTTATGAGGACATAGAGAGGATGCTAGATCGATTAGGTTTGCTTATATACGAACATCTATCTCCAACAGCGATTCAAGAGCTGTATTTTCAAAACCGAACAGATTACTTATGTGCTTTTGAAACTATCCATTATATGCATATTGTCAAAAAATAGATCCAACTTATTTATTTTTATAAAATTCTTAATTTTCTTTTTATTACCCAGGCAATTAACTATTTCAATATAGAGAATGAGTATACTATAGTAGTGTAAAGCTAATTAGCCTTACACCTCCTAGATTTGTTACTAGGGTCACTGTTAACGCAGTGACCCGCTTATGATGTTTGACAAACACCTAAAGGATTCCCATCAGGGTCATAGAAGGTAAAAAATTTAGTATCCCCTTCTCCTTCTAAAGCCTCGACTTGAACATGATGATCCACTAGAAATAAGTATGTCTCTTCAATATTTTGAGAGAGGAAGTTCACATATTTCCCCACACCAAAGTGATTGTCTGGAAAATGACATGGCTGATGCTCCTTAGCTTTTACTAAGCAAATGACTGTGGGGGATTGTTCAGTAATCTTCATAACTGCTGCGCCCTCTTCTCTATATAGAAGCTTAAATCCGAGTATTTCCTCATACCATTTAGCCGATAATTGGGGATCTTTTATTGGAATAAAAATGGCCTCTACACCTTTAAATAAGGATTGTTTCATTTTTCTTACCTCCATTTCACAGTTTGTGTTCTTCATTTTATTCTCCTTCAAAAAGATTCATTGAGATTTCCATTATTGATTATTTTGCCTGTCTTTTGCTTATCCTTAATAGTATCGGAAATACTTCGCCCTTTTCCTAGAGGAGGTGTCCACCATCAAACACAAGGTATCATTCATCCTATTGCTATTAGTGCTTCTTTTACTGGGTGGATGCTGGAATAAGCGGGAGTTAAACGAATTAGCGATTGTTACGGCTGTTGGAGTTGATAAATCGGACGAGCTATTCGAAATTTCTGTTCAGATTGTTAACCCAAGTCAAGTAGCCTCAAAAAAGGCCTCTAGCAATCAAGTTCCTGTCTATACCTACCATGCAAAAGGAAAATCCTTATTTGAAGCCATTCGAAAATTGACATCGCTGACACCAAGAAAGCCCTATTATGCGCATGCCCAAATTATTATTATTGGTGAAGAAATGGCTAAGGAAGGCATGAATAGCGTTTTGGATTTATTTCAAAGAGACCCTGAGGGACGAAGTGATTTTAACATTATCGTTTCTCATGATTCGACTGCCCAAGAAATATTAAGTGTTTTAACCCCTTTAGAAGATGTTCCTGCAAGTAAAATGTTTAAATCACTAAGGGTTTCTGAAGCAGTATGGGGCGCGACAGAATCTGTTATTCTTGATGATTTAATCCAATCATTAGGTAGTATAGATCATAGTGCCGTCTTACCCTCTATTCATATACATGGTGATGCAGGTGCTGGAGATTTTAGCTCGAATATAGAAAAAATTGATAGCCCTGCACAATTAAAATATGGTGGACTGGCTATTTTTAAAAATTATAAACTTATCGGCTATTTATCCGAACAAGAAAGCAGAGATTATAGTTTTTTAAATAATCATATAAAAAGTACATTTGAAATTATTGCCTGTCCTGAGCAAGGGAAAATCTCAACAGAAATTATTAATTCCTCAACTAAAGTGACGGGGCATTTTCAAAATGATCTACCTTCAATTTCCATCAAACTTGATATTGAACAAAACGTTGCAGAGATAAGTTGCCCGTTGGATTTAACAAAATCAAAAACCATCGATGCTTTAAATAAAGTCACGAGCAAACAAATCAAGGAACGATTAGAAAGAACACTTCAAACGATTCAGCAAACCTATCAAGTTGATCTATTAAAATTTAGTGAAGTACTACATCGTGAAGACTACCAAGCATGGAATCGAATTAAAAAGAACTGGCTAACCCTCTATCCAGAGCTTGCAGTTCAAATTGAAGTCGATGTGCATACAAAAGGAGTCGGAACTGCAACTAAATTAAAACTAGACTAATTCATAAAAATGACCAGTTCTCTTTTAAGGAGTACTGGTCATTTTAATTAACGTACCGCTTCAAATGTTAGGAGTGACGTTTCTTCAGTTGGTTGTTGAAGGAACTTATAATTCGCTGAACAAGTTATATCAGAGAAGCCAACACTTTGTAATAGAAGCTTAAATTCCTCAATCCCATACCAGCGCAATAAAAACTTTTGCAGTTCGGTATCCCTTAATGTACCTTGCTGCCACTTCTCATATTTTAAAACCATCAACGTATATTGCTCCACCCAGTTCATGGCAATCGATTTTCTTTCAAGTGTAATTCCTTCATCTTGTGAAATTTGATGGTAAGATGTCGTAATTTCACCTGTTTTCCAGTCTGTAGGAAGTAATAAATCTACTAGGAGTCGTCCACCAGGAACAAGGTGCTGATACATAGCAGTTAAGGATGCTAGCGCTTCTTGATGATTTTCAATTAAACAAAACGAGCCTGTAGGCATAACAATGGCTTCGTATTGCTGACCTAAGGTGAATTGGCTAATATTTCCCTCATACAGCACTGGCGTCAATCCCCGTTCTTGGCATCTTTTTCGACAGGATGCTAGCATTTCTGGGGAATAATCAATTCCCTCTATATCAAAGCCTTTTTCCAAGAAAGGAATAAAGAAGCGTCCAGAACCAACCCCAGCTTCTAGTATCTTCCCCTTTACACCTTGCAGTCGCTCTAGGTAATATTCAATATCCCCACCAAGGGAATATCCAACTGGTTTCGTAAAATCATAAAGTGCTGTGCTTAATGGTCCATAATTTTTGTACATATTGTCTCCTCCGATTTTTTGCGGAAGAAATCATTTAATCTATTTATTCTCCCGCACCTTTCTTATATTCAATGGGAAAACAGAGCTGACTATCATTATCTATCACTCACTTTCTTGTAAATTTAGTTAAATTATACATTTATTTATTGTTTCAATCAATGTTTCTATTGATTTCCTATACATTACAATTTAATGTACAAATTAGCACAAATTATCAAAAATCCCTTCCTATTAAACAGTACCATTGAGTTAAGAAAGGATGATGGTATGGATTATTTTGAAAGAATTCAAAACGCCATAGAGTTTATTGAGGAAAACCTACAGGAAAAATTGACGATTACAGATATTTCTTCCCAGTCATACTTTTCAGCATTTCATTTCCAACGACTTTTCCAAGCCATTACAGGTTTTTCAGTGCAGCAGTATATTCGCAATAGGAGGCTCTCTGAAGCAGCTTCCTTATTAGCAACAACAACGCAGAATATACTTGAGATTGCAATCAACTTTCAATATGGTTCTCAGGAGGCATTTACACGGGCATTTGTTCAGTATTTTGGTGTCACACCTGCTAAATACCGTAAAGGGGCCAACTCCATACTACTTCAACCCAAAATAAATTTTTTGGATTATAAATTGGAAGGAGAACTCCCTATGCAGCGACCAGAAATACTTCAATTACCTAAAAAACGTATTGTAGGCTATGAATACAAAACGTCCATACAAGACGAACAGTACTATGCAGACATTCCAGGCTTTTATTTAGATTTTGGGCAACAGCAGTATTATGAGCAAATCTCACATAAAGTAGCTCCCAATATGGCGTATGGCATTTCTACAAACTTTCAGGAGGATGGCCGGTTTTCCTTTATTATAGGAGAGGAAGTCGAAATCTTTGAGGAGCAATTAGAGAAAGGCTTTACCCACCTTGAAATTCCTGCTGGTAAATATGCAGAGTTTACATTGAATGGTACTGCGGAAGGAATTCAAAATACAAGACGTTTCATTTACGGCGTATGGTTGCCGAATTCTAATTATCAGCGCGATACGGGTCCTGATTTTGAAATAACCGATGTCATGCAATCTATCTATCCACATGAAATGAAAATGAAAATCTACATTCCCATTAAAGAATAGAAAAGGAGCAAGGTCGATGATTATTGAGACAGTATTTAAGCAGTTCCCTACCCTACATTCAGCTAATTTACAATTTAAAAAAATTGAAGACTCACATGTACAAGAGCTATTTGCTATTTATGATAATGACAAGGTATTTGAGTATTGTGGCATCATCCCAAAACATAACCTTCAAACTGTGCAAAAAATGATTGGCCATTTTGAACGTGATTATATGAAAAAAAGCAGAATTAAATGGGGAATCTTCGAAAAATCACAGAGTGAAAAACTTGTAGGAATTATCGAAGCAATGGACTTTAATCAAAAAGTAGATATGGTAACAATTGGTTACTACTTAGCTGAAGCATTCTGGGGAAAGGGCATTGCATCAGAGGCAGTTGCAGTCATCGTAAAATTTTTAATGGAGGAGGTAAATGTTAATCGAATTCAGGCAGAAGTCATGCCTTTAAATGAACCATCGAAAAAAGTTTTGCTAAAAAATGGATTTTCGAAAGAGGGTCTTTTGAGACAAGCTTCATTATGGTCTGGCAAGGGGGTTGTTGATTTAGAGATATACGGACTATTGAAAGGCGATTACGACTTGAAAGGTTAAACTCTACTAATGAGTTTAGCCTTTTCTTATATTGTACAGATAAATGGACATTTTACCATCTCCCAAAGGGCTCTTTCACATAGACTAGAAATAGATGACTCATGCTAGCAAGACATTGTAATCATAAAGGAGCGTTTTAGAAATGGATGGAAACAGATATTTAACACGAATGGATGGGGAATTTAACAATTATCATAAGTTTTCTAAATGCTATTGTGAATCAAAGAATGTTTACTTTGGTCACTCTCCCAGCGTAGATCATCCTATTATTGAGGAAGATTCTTATAAAATCAAATATTATAATAGTCCCCAATTTGAAAAAAAATATCAGAAACAAAACCAAGTTAAAAATCATTGTCAAAGCTGTATTTGCAGTCACTTAGAAAGTTTTGAACCAGGGACTTTAGTAGATGTATATCTCTCAGACGGCATCCAATTTTTAGGAATTCACTTTATCTATCTTGTCCCGCAAAGCTGCTGTGGATACTTCCTTCAAATCGATGATACAGTACGGCCAGTCATTATGGACTGTCAAAACATTGAGGCAATACGCAAAGCTTGTTGAGATAGTTAATACTTTGGCTCTCCTCTTTTAGATATTAAAATAGGCTGGTTAATTGCATAACCAGCCATTCGACTACCCCTCGTTTATCCATTGAATTAGTTGTTCATTAAAAAATACAGGTTCTTCAAACATAGGATTATGACCACTTTTTTCAAAAATGACTTTCTTTACATGAGGAATAGGGTCCACTGCATCCCATAATGATATAGGGGCAACTAAATAATCATACCTGCCTAGACCTACAAAAATCGGCTTGTTTACTTGATGCATTTGTTGTAAAAGGTTCTGCTCCGCAAAAGCTACACCCCATAGATAATCAATAATTTCCATATTCGGATGAACGTTATCCCACATAGCGGTTGCATTGAACATATAATCATAAAAGCTATGTGCCCCCATACGAATACACATATGAACAAAGCGTCGCTCAGGCTCCTTCTTTAAATCCTGCTCCAACAAGGCTATATCGTGCGCAAATTGATGTTTACGCGCTGTACTTGCATGTGCCTCAAAATAAGACAAGCTTTGCTGCTGTCTTTCTTGACTATTCGTTGTTGCCGTATTTAATAGAACGATTTTTTGAACATGCTGGGGGTAAGCTTTGGCATACGCCATCGCCATAAATGCATGGCCTGAATGCCCTAAAACAATCAAATCATCTAGCTGAAGGATTTGTCTTGCATACTCCATATCCTTCACTATTTTGTCCAATGTATATTCTTCTTGCGTAAATGCTTGAGCTGGCTTACCAAAACCTCGATGATCTAAAAAAATTACCTGGAAATGTTGGTAAAAGTCTTCTGAGAACAGACGTGGATAATAAACACTACTCCCCACCACTAAAATTGGTTGGCCTTGCCCCTTTATACAATAGTTTAATTCAAATCCATCACACATAAGTTTTTGATATGTCATCATCTTCATCCTCTTTTCTATTTTTGTATCATCACTCCCTTTCCTCTTGGTTTTCCCGTGTTTTTTCCATTGAACGCTCTAGCATTCTATCACCTCAGTAGATGTTACTATTTACATTAACAATATCATTCCCACAGATTCCTATCAATGAAGGATCGTGTATACTTAATAAAGGGAGCGTGTCTATAAAGGAAGATCTAATAAGGCGTTTGCGGTCATTTTGATAAGCATCCAACGTTAGTGGGTAAACCTGCAAGTAAATAATAGATGCACAGCAACAACTGCATGCAATTATGTAGCATTCATTGAAACGTTTGGAGGGCATATGCAGGTTTAGCAATTCATGCTTTTTCTAGTGGATCCACTGTAGGAAACGAAAACGTTGTCGATTTAACACTGGATTTTCGCCAACAATATAAAAGAGAGCCTATCTCCAACTACTATTTTAGAAACCAGCTATTTATTTCAATGGATGGTGGGGCTAATCCCATTTTCATCGAGCCATCAGGCCATGTTTTTAGGATCATAATTGTGGAGAAATTAAGCGAATAGCTGATTCATTTGAGTTGTTGATAGAAGATTGTTTTTATGAATGGTATGTTACTTAAGTAAAGAAGAGGTTAAATATAATGGACAAACAATTAGAACACATTCTTACATTAAGAAAAAACGGACAGCTTGAGGAAGCAAATCAATGCATGGTGGCACTGGTCAAGGAACATCCTCAAAATGCTTATTATCAATTTCAATGTGCTTGGACATTTGATTCGTTAGGGCAGGAAAAAGAGGCTGTTCCGCACTATGAAGAAGCGATAAAGTTGGGGCTAGAACCAGAAGTTTTAGTGGATGCCTACCTTGGTTTAGGGAGCACCTATCGGACTATTGGACAATACGAGCAAGCAAAACGGATCTTTGAACAAGCCATTCACGAGTTCCCGAAGGCGGAGCATATCAAGGTCTTCTATGCCATGACACTTTATAATCTTGGCGAACATGCAAAATCAATGGAAACATTATTGAACACGATATTACGCACAACCAATCATCAAGGCATTCAAGATTATAAAAAAGCTATTCACTACTATAGTGATAAGCTAGATCAAACATGGTTATAAAAAACAGGCTCCTATTCAGGGCCTGTTTTTAGCATTATTATACGGAACTATGTTTTTTGAATGAAGAAGATAACGCCATAATCAAGAATGTAAGTATACCGCTAAAGAAAAATAAATAGCTCAATGGAATTAAAAAGAAGTTTTTCTCTACTACCGTACCATCTGCTAGTATCTCATCTCCTAAAATGCCTTTTATAAATAAACAAACGATCCCCATGATCATCGGAATTGTGGCAAGTAAATATTTTTTCATTATTTCTTCCTCCATATTATTAAAACCTTGTTGTTATTGATGATAGCGTTATTTTTATTATAAGTCAATTATTTTTTATCGAAAAACAATAAATTATTATTGATTAACATCTCTTACAAATAAGAACAAACGTTCCCACTCTTTTGATTTCTTGTACGTGATTTATTATGTTTTTTGAGTAAATGTTGTGCGAGTTAGCATAATTAATTATATAAATTAATGTCGGATAATCTGTTATATTGGGCTATAAAAAAAACAGCTACTTTGTTAAAAGTAACCGTTTTTCCATAAACTATATTGATTTAGAAGCTTGTTGTATGAGGGCAGCGACCATTTTATCCATCTGAGCAAAGCGATCATCCTGCGTTTGTCCTTTAACATAGCGATAATAGATTTGCTGACAAATAACGGCTAATTTGAAATAAGCAAATGTACAGTAATAATGAATGGCTGACACATCTCGCCCACTCTTCTCCGCATAACGATCAATAAATTGCTGTCGGGTATAAAAGCCTGGTAATACAGTTACTGGTGGTTCTCCTAGTGCATATAATAGCATTTTCGGGTCATCCGCTTGCATCCAATAGCTCATTGCTACACCAACATCAGCAAGTGGGTCCCCTACCGTTGTCATCTCCCAATCAAAAAGACCAATCATTTCGCTATAGTCCTCAGTGAACATCGCATTATTCAATTTATAGTCATAATGAATAATGGTTGCCTCATTATTGGAGGGAAGATTGTTTTTTAACCACTTTGTTAAAATCGCTACTTCTTTATGTTCTGCGGTTTTTGCTTTTTCATAGCGCTCGATCCAGCCATGCACCTGTCTTTCAAGAAATCCGTCAGGCTTTACCATATCCTTTAACGGTGTGTCCTGATAAGGGATCGCATGTAATGCAACTAAAGAATCAACCATTATCTCGGACAACTGACGTGCCAGTTCCTCTGTTGGCTCTGTGCCTTTTGGAAAATGTGTGTCAAGGACGATACCTTTTTTGCGCTCCATCAAAAAGAAATCACTACCAATAATGTCTCGATCCTCTACATAGACATATGGTTTTGGAACCGATGGTAAAAATGGATGCAGTGCCGATAAAATCGTAAATTCCCGCTTCATATCATGCGCTTTTTTGGCAACTGGTCCAAGCGGAGGACGACGCAGAACAGCTTCAAAATCAGCAATTTTTAAACAATACGTCAAATTGGAATGCCCTGCACTAAATTGTGTGATTTCAAGCCTATCCTGTGGAAGCTCAGGGAAATGGCTCTCTAAAAAGGCATGTAATTTATCTACATCTAAACGTTCACTTGACCTTACTTGCATCGTATCCATTTTCTTTCCCTCCTTAAATAATGGAGCTCATGCCCCCATCTACTACAATGACATCCCCTGTTACATAGTCCGAAGCTGGTGCTGCTAAAAATAATGCTACGCCCTTCAAATCATTTTCTGAGCCTAAGCGTTTTAGCGGTGTAACACCCATCAAATAGTCTTGCCCACGTTCAATTAATACATTGGACATTTTCGTAGGGAAAAACCCTGGGGCAATGGCATTGACATTGACACCGTGTGGTCCCCATTTGACAGCTAAATCCTTCGTTAAAGTGATGACAGCCCCTTTACTCGCGTTATAGGCAATCGTATCCATAAAGGCTGGTAGCGTACCACCTAGTCCTGCGATAGAAGCAATATTAATGATTTTGCCACCTTTCTGCTCTAGCATAATTTTGCCAACTGCTTGGCTGAATAAAAATGTCCCGTTGACATTGACATCAAATACTTTTTGCCAGGCTTCGTAAGGCATATCAATGGCTGGTGTTCCCCATGATGCACCACTGTTATTGACCAAAATATCAATTCTACCAAATGTTGTAATCGTTTGGGCTACCACATTGGCAATATCCTCTGGCTTTGTGACATCACAGGCTAGCGCTAATGTTTGAACACCAAGCTTTTCGAGCCCTGCGGCAACCTCCTCACATGCCTCCACCTTTCGTGAGCACAAGACCACATTGGCTCCTGCCTCTGCAAATCCTTGTGCAATTTGTGCGCCGAGTCCACGTCCACCACCTGTCACAATCGCTGTTTTACCTTTTAAGCTAAATAACTCTAGGACCGTCATTTCACCAGCTCCTCTTGTTTGTTGGCATGCTTTTTCAATTCTAGTTTAGCAATGGTATTACGATGCACCTCATCTGGTCCATCCGCTAAACGTAATGTACGAGAATTCGCCCATTGTGCAGCAAGCGTTGTATCAGGGCCTACCCCAGCAGCACCAAATGCTTGGATAGCTCGATCAATGACTCTAAGTGCCATATTTGGAGCAACTACCTTAATCATAGCAATTTCAGCTTTTGCCTCTTTGTTGCCTACTGTGTCCATCATATAAGCAGCCTTCAATGTTAAAAGTCTTGCTTGCTCAATATCCATCCGTGATTCCGCAATGCGCTCTCGCATTACCCCTTGATCTGCTAGTGGTCGATGAAATGCCTGCCGCGCTTGTACACGCACACACATTTCCTCTAATGCACGCTCTGCGGCACCTATAAGACGCATACAATGATGAATTCTACCTGGCCCTAGTCTGCCTTGCGCAATGGCAAAGCCTTTACCTTCACCCCATAAAATATTTTCTACCGGTACGCGCACATTGGTAAATGTAACCTCACCATGTCCCTCTGGTGCATGATCGTAGCCAAAAGCCGTTAGCATACGCTCCACCTTTACCCCTGGTGTATCCATCGGTACGAGAATCATAGACTGCTGCTCATGGATAGGGGCCGTTGTATCTTTATGCTTGCCCATAAAAATAGCCACTCTACAGCGAGGATCCCCAGCACCGGTTGTCCACCATTTATGGCCATTTAAAATGTATTCATCTCCATCTCGTTCAATGCTCGCCTCAATATTTGTAGCATCACTGGATGCAACGGCTGGCTCCGTCATCGCAAAACACGACCGTAGTTCGCCTCGTAGTAATGGTTCAAGCCACTGCTTTTTTTGCTGTGCCGAGCCATAACGTACTAGTACTTCCATATTGCCTGTGTCAGGTGCATTACAGTTAAACACTTCGGGTGCCAGAAGTGAGCGTCCCATGATTTCACATAAAGGGGCGTATTCTAAGTTGGTTAAACCTGCCCCATATTCACTATCTGGTAAAAATAAATTCCACAAACCTGCCTGTTGTGCCTTCTGCTTCAGCTCCTCCATAATAGGTGGAATCGCTCCCCAACGATCCTCCATTGCCTCGACCTGTGCAGTATAAACGGCCTCATTTGGATAAATGTATTGCTCCATAAAATTCGTCAGCTTGTCCTGTAACTTCACAACTTTTTCACTATAGGAAAAATTCATCGGAAGATACCCCCTTTGCTTGAACTTCGTAAAATGAATGAATGTTCATTTTCATTCTTACAATAAATGTTACCGCTATTTTTCTAGTAAAGCAATGTTCTATTTTTGAATTTTCTAACAAAACGGAAAATTTATTACTATGGACTTACATCGTTTTATTTTCAAAAAACTGTAAAATATCCTTCAATAATTGTCGGATGGCTAAAGGTAAATGACGGTTTTTTAAGTACACTAGATAAACATGCCGATTTAAATTCACGCCCTCAATTTCCTTTTTTACAATCGTCTTTGCAGTCGGACCTTGCAAGTAATTTTCAGGTAATATGGTCACACCTAAATGTTCTCGTACGAGCGATACAGCCGTTTCAAAACGCTCAATTTCAAATTGAATATTGATGCTTTTACCAGCCTGTTCAAATGATGTTAAGATATCTCGTCTTGTTTGAAAGCCCTCGGTACTAATAATAAATGGTTCTTCACAAATATCTGAGATGGTTATAGTATCCTTTTGGGCTAACGGATGATGTAAAGGTAACACTGCAACCAACCGCTCTTCATATAAGGTTTGAACTTCCAACTCTGGATCATCCATTAGCTGATTAGTGATGATTACATGCGTTTTATAGCTTCTCAAGGATTTTTTCACCCGCTTACTGCCTAAAATATCGACTAAATGAAATTTCATTTGAGGATAGTCTTTTTTATAGTTGGCAATTACTTTCGGAAGCCAATGCTTGATCGATTCCATGACCCCAATGGTGATGTCTCTTGTACCGTGAACAATCACTTCATTCATTTCAATTTTCAGCACTTCCATATTTTTCACAATAACTTTTGCTCGTTCAAAAAGTAATTCTCCAGCTTCTGTTAATTGCAGATTTCTAGTATTTCTTTCTAATAAGGGGGAGCCAATCTCTTGTTCTAATTTTTTAATCGCATTACTTAAGGAAGGCTGCGAAATATGCAGTCTTTCAGCGGCTTTCGAGAAATTCATCTGTTCTGAAACAGCGATAAAGTAGTGTAGTTGTTTAATGTCCACCTATAGATACCTCCATTATTTATAGTTAAAAGCTATAGATTAATATTAATTATATATTAGTAATTATAATTATGTGAATATATAATGAATTACAACAATACTTTTTCTACAATAATATTCACAATGGGGTTGATACGTTTATGTACACAATGACAGATCAAAAACAATGGAAAGGCCGAATAGATTCAACGACAAATAAAAGCAGCTTTCGTTTACATCAACAAGTAAAAAGAGTCGCGATTAATGATGTAAGCGCTTCAGATAAGAAAAGTGCTGCACTCGTTGGTTTTATCTGCGATGAAGGGGTACGTCGAAATCAAGGCCGTGTAGGGGCAGCAAATGGTCCCAATGCGCTACGAGAAGGCTTAGCAAGTTTACCGTGGACATTTGAGAACGATCAGCAAATTATTGATGTTGGCAATATCGTTTGTCTAAACCATGCTTTAGAGGAGGCACAGCGTGAGCTTGGTGAAGTCGTAGCAGCAGTACTGCAAAAAAACTTATCATGTGTTGTGCTAGGTGGCGGGCATGAAACGCTGTATGGCCATTATTTAGGCGTTCGTTCTGCCCTACCAAAGGAAGCTAAAATCGGCATCATCAATATAGATGCTCACTTTGATTTACGACCATATGATGAACAATCTTCGTCAGGTACGATGTTCCGTCAAATTTTAGAGCAGGATCCACACGCTGACTATTTTGTTGTTGGTATTCAACGCTATGGTAATACAAGAGAACTTTTCGAAAAAGCTGATGCATTAAATGTGAAGTATGTTTATGAGGATCAAATGACGGTAGCCTACCAACAACAATTAACGGATGCATTACAATACTTTATGGATCAGCATGATTATATTCTTTTAACATTATGTATGGATGTATTGAATGCCGCATTTGCTCCAGGTGTAAGTGCTCCCTCACCGTTTGGGCTTGACCCATCGACTGTGCGCTCTATTTTGCAACAAGTCACTTCACACCCTCACACCCATTCATTTGATATTTGTGAGGTCAATCCGTTATTAGATGAAAACGGACGTACAGTGAAATTAGGTGCCTATTTTGTGTATGAGGCACTGAATAACTTACTTAGGGGGCAAGGTTCATGATCGAAATTAATCAAATTACAACGGTATTCCTAGCTGTAGCACTCTTTGCACTAGGAAGCTTTCTTATCAATAAAATCGGCTTTTTAAAGCGTTTCTGTATCCCAGCACCAGTTGTTGGTGGTTTATTGTTCGCTGCTCTTGCCACCATCTTAAAGACAACGGGTATTTTAGAAATATCACTTGATACTTCTTTACAAAGCTTATTTATGATTACTTTCTTTACGACAATTGGCTTAGGTGCAAGCTTTAAACTTGTAAAGCTCGGTGGTAAATTACTGATTATTTACTGGCTAGCATGTGGCTTCCTAGCGTTAATGCAAAATGTCATTGGGGTATCACTGGCCTCACTTATGGGGATCCACCCTTTAATCGGTATGATGGCAGGAGCCGTTTCTATGGAGGGTGGTCATGGCGCTGCAGCGGCATTTGGCCAGACCTTAGAAGATTTAGGGATTTCTTCAGCTATGACAATTGGTGCGGCAGCCGCAACATGTGGTCTAGTTGCTGGTGGCTTAATTGGTGGTCCAATTGTCAAATATTTAGTAGGTAAATATAATTTAACACCAGATGAACAAGAATCGGAAGAAGTCGAATATGAAAATAAACATGAGCAAATTACATCGGATTCGTTCTTTACACAAGTCTTATTAATTACTTTCTGTATGGCTGTTGGTACGTATGTCGGCACACTATTCTCAGAAGCAACAGGTTTTGTTCTGCTAGGCTATGTAGGAGCTATGTTTGTGGCTGTCTTAGTACGCAATATTATGGATAAATTCAAACCTGAAGCCATTAATATGAAAAGCATCTCATTAATTGGAGATGTCACATTAGGTGTATTCCTTTCCATGGCACTTATGAGTATCAAGTTATGGGAAATTGCTGATTTGGCACTACCATTATTTATCATTGTTTTTGCGCAAGTATTCTTTATTGTTGTCTTTAGTATTTTTGTGCTATTTAAATTACTTGGCAAAAACTATGATGCAGCTGTCATGGTAGCAGGTTTTGCAGGACATGGTCTAGGCGCAACACCAAATGCCATGGCCAATATGTCAGCCGTTGTGCAACGCTTCGGTCCTTCTAAAAAAGCCTTTCTTGTTGTACCGATTGTCGGCGCATTTTTAATCGATGTATTTGGTATTCCTATTATTATTACAACTATTAATTTATTTAAATAAAAAAGAGCTTTGCAGTCGTCCTGAGTAGACAATTGCAAAGCTTTCTTATTATTGTAATATCTCACTTACTGTAACAAATTCATAGCCTTGCTTTTGTAAATAAAGAATGACATTTTCTAAACCATTGGCTGTTGTTTGATGGATATCATGCATAAGAATAATACTACCATCTTTTACAGAGGCTTTGACATACGCTAATATTTTATCTGGATTATGATGTTTCCAATCTAGTGTATCGATCGACCACAAAATCGAGGGGATTGTCATGACAGAACGTACTTGGTCATTGGTCGCCCCATAGGGTGGACGGAAAACGGTTGGATAATGCCCAATGGCTGCATAAATAGCATTACTTGTGCCATTGACTTCTTGTTTAACGCCTGCTATTGACAGAGTCGTTAATTTTTTATGGGTCAAGGTATGATTGCCGATTTCATGTCCTGCTTCATAGACTTGTTTAACGATTGCAGCATTTCTTGATACATTTTTACCTACCATAAAGAATGTAGCCTTGGCATCGTATTTCTTTAACGTTGCCAAAATTTGTGGTGTCACCTTGGCATCAGGCCCATCATCAAATGTTAAAGCTACCCGTTTTTTTGCGCCTTTCGCTACTGGTACACCTTTATTATAAACTTTATTATCTATTAACTGAATATCGGCTAGCTCAGAAGCTTTGACATACCCTTTTTGGTCGCCTGCCTCTACATAAGCCCAACCAGCAAGTGTTATGTAATACTGGACAGTCGTTTTATTGGGAAGTGTACCCAAAACTTCTCCGTTTGGACTAGCTGTTAAACGTAATTCAGCACCAGCAACAGCATTAATTTTTTTCTTCGTTGGAGCTGGTTTTTTTAATGCGTTTGTCGCTACATACCCTATCTCCTCGCCATATTGAACGAAAGACCAACCACCAGGTGCTGTGCCATACACATAAATCATTCGTCCCTCATAGAGCTGTCCTACATGCTGGGCATGTTGACTTGGGGCTGTAAATAATGTTGTACCACCCTTTTGATTCACCAGGTATCCCTCAGACTTCAACTTGACTAAAGCATCAGATGTGACATAGCCCTCCTGCTCTGGCGTTTGAATATGTGTCCATCCTTTACTTGCTTGTGTTACTGAGACAAAGCTTCCTTTTGTTAGTTCACCGATCTCCGCGCTATTCGTAGAAGCTTCTTCATACATAACCGTATCCTTGACTACCTTTTGAATTACCACTGACCCTTCTGCACTTGCTGAAAGTTTCCCAGCCAATATGCACATCATAAACGCCAAAACGATTGCATAGGATAAATATTTTTTCATTGTTCTACACCACCCTTAGATGTCTTCCATGTCTGTTTGCTAAAAAATTGCTAAGATTTAACTTTCATTATAGAGTAAACAACTCTGCCATAAAATAGTAATAATCAACTAGATTCCCTATTACGATGTTGCTACATTTTTATTTTAGTCAATACTTATACATTCCTCCTTCCCTTTTTTCTACGAAACTATGCAGAGATTATGATAATAAAATGATGGTGGCTTATCTTGTAGATTTTTTGTTAGCTCCTATTTTAAGAATTGATCATCTTCATGCTGTTCCGAAGAATAGAGGGTACTATCGACTTAGGTGAGCGGCTTTCTCCTTATTTGGAGCGGTTCATCACCTTAATCTCGTATTTGACGGCTGTTACCCACCACCGTCCTTTAAATATCCCCCTTTCTATTAAGACGCTGGAAACCATGAAAAAGTTGAGGTTTTTTCATTAATTTTCCTCCTATAAAGCTTCGAAGGCAGTTAGGGCATCTTCAATATGTGGGGGTGGGTTCCATAGATAGCTAGGAGCATTGGTTGTAATGAATAAAAATGATTTCCCTTCTTTCTCGATTATGGACGCTAGACACAGTCCTGCTTCTGGGGTATACCCTGTTTTTCCACCTATTATCGGACTGTCTAGACCCGGTAATTTTGTAAATAATGAGTTTGTGATGATTAATTGATTGGGAACATAGGTTGTGTAGCTTTTTGAGGTAAATATTTGATAAAAGATAGGATTTTCTAATGCATATTGCAGAAGCTTGCTAATATCCCGCACGCTGGATACATGAGCCTCATCATGTAGACCACTGGTATTAACAAAATGTGTGTCATGCATGCCTAGTTCTTGCGCCTTGTTATTCATCAACGTGACAAATTTGTCCTCACTGCCAGCGACAGCATCTGCAAGTGTTCCTGTTGCATCGGCACCTGAGGCAAGGAGTGTGCCGTACAATAAATCCTCCATCGTGACAAAATCTCCTGCTTGAAAGCCTGCCATCGAAGCATTTTGTGCCGTATAGTTCGCGATCGTTTGGGGCTCTACAATGGTTTGTGTTTGTAAATTATCTGTCATCTCTATGGCAACGATGGCTGTCATGATCTTTGTTAAGGATGCAGGATAAATAATAGCATCCGCATTTTTTTCGTATAATGCATCGCCCTGTTCATTGAGTAACAAAGCATTTTGACTATGTAATGATGGCAGTTCTAGATGCGTGAATTCATATGTTTTGCTTGTAAAATAAAATAAGAAAACCATGATACAAATACAGCCGAATAACATCCATTTTTTCATAAAAAACGCCTCCTACACATTATAAGAGGCGGCATTTCTGAATATTCCTTGAGAAAAATGGGATGTGCTCAAATATTTTCACAGGTAAAAATCATCATCAACATTTGAACTAATTCTTTTAATCTCTTTATTTGTTAATTTGAATATTACATCTTGAGAAACCTCTAACTTGAGCGTCTCTTCTTTGCTTAGACTCGCATAGACGCCGCGTAAAATACGACCAGTCAAGCCATGCGAGACAACAATCACTTTTGAAAGTGGTTGAATCGTTTCAAGTAAAGCCGTTAATCTGCTTACAACAGCTTCGTAGGTTTCCCCATCTGGTGCACGAAAATACCAATTGAAGGCATCCGTGTTCGTTAACAAGGTAGGCCATTTTTGCTGTATTTCCGCCATGGTTAAACCAGCCCATTGTCCCACAGCAACCTCTGTTAAACGTGGATCCTGCCTCACCCTGTTGCCGTCATAGCCAAGTGTTTCACAAAGTATGGCTGTACTTTGCATAGCTCTTCCCATTGGACTTGATAGGATGGTCCAGTCATCTACATCACCAATGAGTGACTTCAGCATGCGTGCATTTTGCTGAACCTGCTCCCGACCACGCTCAGTGAGTGGGGAATCAAGCTGTCCCTGATATCTCCCTTGCGTATTATAAGTCGTCTCACCATGACGAAGTAAGTAGATCATTTGCTCCATTTTATTTCCCCCCATACTGCTCCCCCTGTTAAAGTAAAATTACTGTTAAACTAACACCAGCACATAAACAAAGCTAAGAAACAAGCATAAAGGACTATACCATTTTGAATCATTTTGAGCAAACTTGGAATGCTTAATCGTTTTAAAAATACCAACATATTTAAAATCACCAATTGCTCGTAGCAAAAATACTAGCGCACAAACGATGCTTCCTACTTTTGAATAAATAGAGGCTTGAAAAAATGGCATGAAGCCTCCTTGAACAAGGATGATACCACTTGCTAGCATCAACAGCATTGCAACAAAGAGCGTTCCCCATTTTCTCGGCGTAAAAACGGCTTGTTGGCTGCCTTCTTTCATAGGAATAACAGCTTCTGTACCCCATCGACCACCAAAGGCCCAATAAATATGTAGGACACTAATAAGCCATAATAGTCCCACTGCGACAATTGATAAAATAAACATGTTCTACCTCCTCTTCACATTTACATACGATACCGTATGTTCTAGCGTTAAATATAGTCCCTCAAAGCTTATGTCAGCTCTGAGAGACCTTCTTATTGTATTAACAGCTTAATCATTTTTTCGAGATCGAAATGAGGATTGGCATCAAATCGTGTCATCCAGCCTATGTAGGTTAAATAAGCCAATCTTGCACGATCAGTGGATTCGTCTATGCTTATCCCATTTTTTTGATAGAGCGTCGCCACACAGGCTATTCGCTGCTCCTCTATTTGAACAATACGCGCTGCGACATCTGAATCATATTTGGCCCAAGCATAAATGCCTATCTCCATTTTTTTATTTTTGTGAAAACTTATCCGTAAAAGCTGCTCTAAAGTAGCATCAACTTGCTCCATATTTTGAATAATGGCCTTTGTTGCATGGTTTTCCCAATAGTCTAGCATGGCATCTAATAGTTGTTGACGATCACGAAAATAATGATAAAAGCTACCTTTACTAATGTTTAATGATCGAGCAAGTGCTTCAATACGTACTTTATGGATCCCCGCTTCTGCTAATTGCTCTAGACCCGCTCTAATCCAATCCTCTTTCGTTACTTGCATGATTGCCCTCCAAAAAAATACGCTAACGTATGTTTTGTCTTATATTACCACTTTATACATCACTCATCCACTTTTATCGTTTTTATGGCGTACATTAATATGATTATTTACTGTAACATGAACTGTTACTAGTCGTGGTAAAATACATGCACACACTAAAATAAACACTAATAGCTTTTTCATGAATTTACTCCTCGTCTTAAAAAGTATTGTCAAACAACTTTTCTGCAATGCCCTGTAAAATATCTTGCTCCTCAAATGTCATGAGTTCTTCTCTAGAGATTGTTGCCTGTTGAATCAATCGGTTTGATTGGATCGTCACTAGTTTTTCAAACAAGTTTCGAATATAACGCCCATTCGAGAAATTAGGGATGGTTTCAATCGGCATATGACGTAGCTGTGTTTTCATATGTTGGGCAAATGCTTCGCCAAATCGATAATCGTTCGTTTGACAAAGCATCGCAAAAATATCATAAAGTTCATCCGTGCTAAAATTATCAAATTGTACAAAATGATTAAAGCGAGATTTAAAGCCTGGATTAGATTGTAAAAATTCTTCTATTAGCTCTGTATAGCCCGCAACAATAATTACCAAGTCATCACGTAGATCCTCCATTGTCTTTAATAAACTATCAATCGCTTCCTTCCCAAATGCATCCTGCTTATCATTTATTAATGAATAGGCTTCATCAATAAAAAGTACCCCGCCCTTTGCTTTGTTAACGACTTCCTGAACCTTTAACGCTGTTTGTCCAACATAGCCAGCGACCAATCCTGCACGATCTGTTTCCACAAAATGCCCACTTGAAAGAACACCAAGATGCTTGTAGATTTGGCCAATAATGCGTGCCACGGTTGTTTTACCTGTGCCTGGATTGCCCGAGAAGACAAGATGATACGTAATAGGAAAGCTTGTTAAGCCATGATCCACACGCAGACTTTGAATTTTAATAAAGTTTATTAAATTATGTAATTCCTTCTTTGCATTCGGAAGACCTACAAGACTATCTAATTGTTTTTGTAGCTTGGCAATCTCTTGCTCGACTTCAGGTGTAATGCGTAACCGCTCATCGTTGATAAATTCACCACTATAAATAATTTTGCCTTCTTCATTAAAATAATCGCCTCGTCCATGTTTTTTGCCTTGAACGAGGTCACCAATATAGGAAGCTTGCCCATTGGCATAATAGAGCGTTCCTTGCCCTGTCATCATATCCTCTTTAAATTGCCCTTCCGCTTCTAGAATTCCATCTCTAGCATATACTTTGCCTTTACCATGCTTTAGGTCCTCAAAGAAATGACCTTCATAGTGGAGTGTAGTTACGCCACGTGCAAGCTCCTCAGTTGTTGGTGATTCCGTAGGATAATACAGCTTGCCAGCCCCTTGCATATGATGCCAAATAAAATCACCCTCATATTGTAAAAATCCATTTGGATAGTATTGCTTGCCTTTTCCCTTTTTCATGCCGTGGACAAAGTCACCCTCATACTGCGGTTGATTTAAATGTGGGTACTGTGCTCTTAGTGTTTGATAAGGCCTAATTACTTCTTCTTCATAATATAAGACACCATAGCCGTCCATTAAATCATTGCGAAAATGACCTTCATAATGGATATGACCATCCTTATATAAAATGCCATGACCCTGTTTTTTATTTTGAATGAATTCACCCTGATAAATGAGTTGTCCTTTCAAATACATAATGCCATTGCCTTGCTTCATATGATTGACGAATTCACCCTCGAATAATAATTCTCCCTCTTGATCAAATAACGAGCCTTTGCCGTCATAAATATCGTGACCGAAATCATTCTTTTTGACGCCACCTCGATACATGATGATTCCACTTGGGTAAAATAGTTCTTTTTCTTCATGATTATGTGTCATTTAATTGCCTTCCTTCATCATTTCAGTATATGCTCAATTATAGCGTGGAAAAGAATACATATGTGTGAATTTTTAGAATTTAAGGAGACCAGCATGAAAAAAAGATACAAACTACTTCTAGGCATTTTACTACCACTACTTATTCTGTATATCTCGACAATGCTGTTAACACGAGACACTGATTTTACAACAGAGGTAACAGAACGTCTCGAAATGGAGGAAATTCATGAGATTGAAATTATTCGTTCCTCAGATGAAAAAACAGTAACGATTACTGACGCAGCAGAAATCAATCAAATTATGCAGCCATTCAAGGACCTACCTTTAAAAAAGGTGTGGTTTTCGAATTCTGATTCTCATGAAGCATACTGGCTAACACTCTCAATTAATGACAACAGGGAAATTGGCTTGCGTTTGGATGATGACCAGCATTTATTCGTGTATTTATATGAGGAAAATTACATGAAAGATTATAAGCTCACTAAGGATATCGATACGACATTTATCAAACAATTGTTTCAGTAAACGTAAAAACCCGTGCATGTACGCACGGGTTTTTATATGTAACGATAATTTTGCTGCATAGCTTGTAAGGTCTCAATGATCTCTTCTCTCAGTTCAATTGGCTCTAATACCTCCATATCGGCTCCTTGACTTAACAACCACTCTTTCACGCCATATTCTAACACTTCTGCCTCAAAAACATATTCATGATTGTTTTGTGAAACTAGGTGGGCTGTTGGGAAACGACTGTAGACTATTTGAGGAGAACGGCCTTTATAGAGAAGACGGATATGAGTAAGGTCATTAGCGTCCTCTACTTGTAATGGATGTACAGATGGAAATTCAAAATGGATAGTCATTTCACGAAAATGCTGAATACGATCCATTCTGTAAACAGTTGGGGTGTCTTGATTATCTCCTATTAAATAAAAATAATGTGTTGAAAAGATAACAGCGAGCGGCTTTAAAATTTTTGTAGTTGGAATCGCTTCACCCTCCTGTAAATAATCAATTGTAATGACCTTTCTCTTTTGAATGGCTGTTGAAATTCCCCATATCAAGGACAATAATGACTTATTTTGATGGATATCTTCATATACAATTTTTTCATTTAATAACAGTTGATTGTCTGCTACACGAGAAAGAAGTTGATAAACGATCTCACCGATATCCGATTTTACGAGAGCTTTTGAGGCAATCAGTATTTTAACGATGACTAGTACCTGTTCTTTAGATAAACGATTGTTTTTTTTATGCATTAATTTATACACTTTTTCTGTACGTACATATTGTAAATGGTAATCTAGCTTAGCCTTTTCCAGATACGTACGAATTTCATCGATATCCCGTTGTATGGTTTTTTCACCAACCTGATGTGTCAATGCTTCTTGCTTCTTGTTGATTCCTTGGCCATCCATCAATCGATCAAACATCGATAGTACGCGATAGCCTTTGCCTTGTTGTGAATCTACCATATATCCCACTCTTTCTTCTATCATGCCCAGCTTGCAGTATATTGGCCATAAATAGCCCTTCTACTGATTGCGTCCAGATTTTTTGCGAGTTGCTCAAAAAGCTCCTCTTCAAAATCTGTAACCTCCGCTTGGGCTTTTATCTTGATTCAGTTGGTGTTTTGACACCTACTCCATTTGTGCATTCATCTCATTATCTATAAACTGAATCAAGATAAAACTTCTACTTTATTGGTATAATTTGTACTATACGCATCCTATAATAAATCACCATTCAAGCAGCACAATAGACTGTATTTTTGACATAATTAACTAAAATTTTACAGCATTTTAGATGAATGTGTCACTTTTTAACCATTGAAAAAGGACTTCCATTGAATGAAAGTCCTTGTACTCTTTTATTTGAATTTTACAGCTGTTCCATATACCAATACTTCGGATGTACCATCCATGACAGATGAAGTAGCATAACGAACGCCTACAACTGCATCTGCACCTAATTGTTTGGCTTCCTCTACCATTGCCTCTGTGGCAATTTCACGAGAGCGCACAAGCATCTCCGCATACTCCTTCATTTCTCCACCTACAATATTGCGAAGACCTGCTATCATGTCACGACCAATATTTCTAGATTGAACAGAATTCCCTTTCACTAGCCCTAATGTTTCCATGATATCTTTTCCTGCCACCATGTCTGATGTAGCTAATAGCATCATGATGCCTCCCCGTTCTGTAGTTTTTGTATGGCTTTCACAGCCTCTTCAATAGAAGATGTAATCACGCCATTGCGTTTAATTAACCCCACAACAAATAAATTACGATAAACAAACTGATTCTCTAGCCCATCTCGGATCAGTGCCTCTATTTTTTGCATATTGTCCCGCCCTTGCTGACGAACATCTGTTAGCACCCCAATAATGGGACGATTCAGCATCGAAAACGCACCTATCTCTGCGGCAACGCCTGAATCAATTTCCACCCCATCTAATACAGCTATCAGAACATCGCTATCCTGTAGCATCTCTAAATCTGCTTGGGCAATTGCTAAGCTATCTGCATAGGCAGATTTATCATTGATGGCCTCATTCTCCTGAGGTACGTATAATGCGATGCCTGGTACCGCCTCGCGAATAGCTGCTGCTAATTGTTCATTTACAAAACGATCGCCTAACGAAAATAACCCATTTGCTAAATATGCTTTCATGTATAAAACTCCTTAATCAATTGTTTTTTCAAATATAATTTTATGTCTGCCTTTTTCATCAATAAATGTTGATAATATATCGAAACCATGCTTGAGGTTGGTAATGAGCATGGCTTTGAATGTATTTCTTCCGTATGTACGAACTTTGTGAAAGCCTAAAGTCTTGATATATTCATGCTGTTGTTTCATTAATTGACTTGCAATTCCCTGACCTCGATGTGCTGCATGAACGCCACCCAACCAACTATAAAATATATCATCTGGATGTGGGTAGCCTAGTTTAAAGCCGATCAATGTGTCAGCTTCCACTGCCAATATGCAAAGAAGGCCTTCTTTCTTTTCTAGCTTTTCGAGTGGCAAATTAGCTCCATCAAAAACGTGAGCGTGGATTTCCTGTAATTGTTCAAGCCAAGCATAGGGTATGCCTTCAATCGTCACAATATGCATATTCATCACCTCTGTCTGTCATTATAGCAGTTCTATAGCCTGAAGAAAAAGGTAGGCATCTGCTCCAAAAGCAATTATTATCACTGCATAAAAGTAACTATTTTCCATCTAAGCTATTTTCGACACCCACCAAATTCAGTATACTTGACCAAAATACAAAACAATAGCTAGGAGGAAATCCGATTGACACCATTTACTAGTTGGTTAACGAATTCATTGCGCCCCTATTTCGGCCTACATACTTTAGAAGCACATTGGGAAACGATTCCGATTCGAGAGGATTATTTTATTTGCCTTGAAGGTGATCTCATTAAAAAAAGAATTTTCGTGAACGAGCATAGCTACCAAGAAGCGGATGTCGACATTTTAACACGTAATCGTGAAGTCATTGTCCCTCAAACCGCGCGTGGAAAAGAGAAGAAATTGAATTATACCAATATCTCCGCTGTGAAAGCTGCAGGCGTTGTTTTTTCTGCTGGTCTAGGTAATGAAAACCATCCATCTAGCTATATCACAGCTCGTAACACTAAAACATATTACCAGCTACCATTAACAGGCTTTGAGCATTTAACGACTAAGTCGGCTCTCTTGAATTGGTTAGAGCAATTTCCCTCCCAGCTTCCTGCAGATTACTCAGACAAGCTAGAAAAGCTAACCAAGATGAAAAGTCTACGCTATAAAACTGTGCCAGGTGATATTTTTCGTGTAGAAATCGATTTATTTGTAGATGGCTATGTGCTTGTCATTGGCGATTTACGACAAATGCAAAAGGATCATCTATTTGGAGAAGATAGTATTTGGCATAATGTAATGACAATGCCATTGTTTGTACGGCCCTATTTGTTGACAACAACAGAGCGCCTGCCTTCTCTTGAGGAAATCATATCTGCTCCATTGGCCCCTCAAACCCATATTGTGATGGATGACCATTTTATGCGAGGATGCTATGAAAAGATAGGCCATAAAATGTTAACAGAATCCGATATTGTATTTCCAATGGGCTATGGCGTGACACTAAACTATGGGAAAGAGCCTCGATATCGTCTATCCTGGGGGACAGGAACAATTAGTAAACCTGCACCTTCCACCTCCTATCAAACAGCTAGCCGTTTTACCAATCATGGTGTCTATGCAGGCGTTGCCAGTGATTGGTTGAAGCAAGAGGAAGGAATTGTAACAGAGTCGCTAGATCATCCACACTTCCGCGAAGATCGTCAGCGGGCACTCGCTGAATTTAGTTTTCCAGAAGATATCTCCTACGATGACTTTAATCGCCAAACGGGTGGATTGACCCGCACCCAATATATTCATTACCTCAATAAAACCTATTATCGTACACAAAAAAAATAGAGGGAGCTTCTAGATGCTCCCCCTCCACTTTTTCATCGATGGTTGATTTCATCCAATAATTACTTATAATATAGAGATATCATTAACCAACTTCCATCACTAGAGGTGCATTTTGTATGTATTTTGGCATTATTCCACTGATTCTTTTCATCGTTTTTCTTATTTCTTACTTTAAAGACCCAAGAAAAATGATCAACGGACTATTATTTAATCTATTTGTCTGTTCATTTCTGCTATTCTGCGTCATTCTATCTTTAGCATCTGACCATTACTTTTTAAGGCTTATTGTCATTATTCCACTGATTGCTCTTTTCATTTTAATTCCTTTTGGTATTGTGGCTTTAATGTTTGGTTTATTTTTAAATGCGAGAGTATTAATGAAGCGAGAAGGTAGACGTTTAGCCAATTCCTTAACATTACTTGTGGCGATTGGCATTTTACTTTTTATCCTATTACCGATTATCAATCCAGCGAGTTTGTTTTCAGTCCACCTCCAGCCCATTTTTGGTGGAATTTCACTCATTACGTTTTATTTTTTTATCCATTTATCCAATTTTTTATCTGCTTATTTTCTCTACCAATTCAATCGCCCTCGATTGAATCAAGATTTTATTATTGTACTAGGCAGTGGATTAATTAATGATAAGGTGCCTCCACTTTTAGCTAGTAGAATTCAAAAGGCAATTGACTTCTATCATAAGCAAGCAGCAGTGACTACTCCACCTACCATTATTTTCTCTGGTGGACAAGGTCCTGATGAAAATCTACCCGAAGCTGAAGCGATGCAACGATATGCAATAGAAAAAGGCATTCCCATTGAGCATACACTCCAGGAGAACCGCTCTGTGAATACCTATCAAAATATGTTATTTTCTAAGCAGCTCATGGATGATCGGAAACAGGGTGAGGCCTATAACAGTATTTTCACCACGAATAATTTCCATCTTTTTCGTGCGGGTATTTATGCAAGACTTGCGGGCTTAGATAGTCAGGGCATTGGCTCTAAGACAGCCTTTTATTATTGGCCAAATGCGATGATTCGTGAATATGTAGCGATTGTTGTAATGGCACGAAAACGACATATGAAAATGATTGGACCTATTGTAATCATTTCGATTGCGCTATCTCTATTCAGCTTTTTCTTTGTATAGGTTCTAGGAAATGGATTCGTACACTTTTTATAGAAAGTGTTACGAATCCTTTTTGATGCTATCATACCCAAAATTTCTTCAGCTGTTGTTCATATAATATCTCATAGTAAAGTTTTCGTGGATAGCGTTGTTCTTGTAATGCCTGATAGAGAATGGATTGACCTTCCTCACAGTGAATCCCCTCGTCACAATTATCAAATAGTTTTCGTGTCAGGGGTCTTACTAGGTGAACATCTTTTGTGTTCACTCTCCAGCCAAATTGAATTAAATCCAGCTGATCGAGCGGATCTCGATAAGTATCAAGTACCACACAGACATGTGGTTGCTGCTTATTCGCAAATACTAAAACATGTCCTGTATGAATGGATTGATCAAAATAACGTTCGTAAATCTCTGCTATCGGTACTTGGATTTCAAGCACATCCATGATCGTCTGTAAAGTTGGATGTGCTATATAGTCATCACTTGTCTCATCTGGATATTCAACCAACTCCATGATGGAAGCCATCATCCAAAAATCATAGGTCATTTCCAATCACTCCATTTATTATTATTGTGGCAAACGGTTAATCGCTTGTTCCACCTTCTGAATAAGATAGGCTAAGTTGGACTGCCATTCTGGCCAACTCTTGGACTCTTGCCATAATTCTACAATCTCTCTACTACCATGTTGATCAGGTACTTCATCTCGAATGTCCTGTAAATACCGCAATATAAATGTCAAAGAGCTTTCATCTACTATCCATTGTATCTGTACATCCTTACTTTCTTGACCATAAATGGTTCCCGTATTCAAATATTGACTATAAAGTTCTGCCAAAGCCAGGGCACTTATATCGTAGAAAAAATCTATATCCTCCAATGTTTTACCAAAAAAGCCTTGCTGTTTCATAGCCTGTACAATACCCGATAATGGTAGCTGATTGGATTCCTTATGCTGTTCCATAAACTCCTGTAAAAACGCCACCACATCTAAACCTTCATCACTTTCCAATGCTTTGTATCCCCAAGCACCCATCTCACTGCACCTCTCTTTTTTATTCTAGTAAAGCTCTGGTAAAAGTAAAATCTGTACATTATTAGTGCATGACCATGGCAGCAGTCCATTATGGTATGCGCTCTTAAAATGCCTTCGCTATACCAATAATCCTCAGCATCCTTTGGTCCATCTTTTGATCGATAACTGCTCCTTTTTATAGGTAGGAGCCAAAGTAAAATTTCATCTTTTCCTGTGAATAGCCATCCTGTCCTCTCCAAGTCGCCATTGACATAAAATCAGTTCCACGTCCACGCTCCTTGCGATAATCATCCTTTGATACGAGTAGTCCCGCATAACCCCAGATTTCCATGACCACATCTCGTTCATGTTGATTGGACTTGAAAACATCTTTCCAGCGCTTTTCAAGCTGTCTAGCTGCATCTGTGTCATTACAGGATTCTATTGCTGCTACCATCTGTTTTAAGATGGCTACGTCTTCCTCACTTACATTCAATGCTTCTTGTTCTTTCACTAGGCATTCTAAGTCTAGTAAACAATAGATGAGCCAATTGAGGCGAACCCCTCCCCACTTGATGCGTTCAAAATTAAGCACATTTAAATCTTCATTGACATACGTAGCATTGGACATGATTTTCCGCTCATTACAGTAGCCACAGCCACTATAGGAGACCAATGCCACAGGTTGTTCATCATACGTATGCATTGGTAAATTATGCGTAAGAGCCCAGCTCGATAAGGCACTGCGTAAATGTACTTTGCGCGTCGATAAGCTATGCAAAAATGCCTTTACCACAAGCTCCTTTGTTAAGAATTTCTCATGCAGCTGTCGCAATCTTTGTACACATTCATCATGGGAAATCGTTAATCGATCAAACATCAAGCCCTTACTTTTAGCATATTGAAAATCTTCTTCTGTATAGGTATAACCACCTGAACGCCATCCACCAGATTGCCAATAGGTTTGCATTAATATTTTCCTTGCTTTTTGGTCCATTATTCTCTCCTCGCTAGCTAGCACTTTAATTTTTCTTGTAAGGTTAGTGCCATCTCTTTCCATGGTCGCTTCCAATCGGAACTCGCTATCTCTTCCTCTGTTAGTGCTAGCCAATATTCTCCTTCCATTAGCTCAAACATGTCTATCATGGTAATAGGGGCACAAACTGGATTAGCTAATGCTGCGAGCATAGGCTCGGGGCCATCATCCCAGTTATAGCTATTGACAATGGCATGTAAAATAACAGCTGATGATACATTGCTTATGCGCTGGCACATTGTATTGAGAGAATCCTCATATAAAATGGCATCAGCTTGCTGTTGTTCTTCTGCATTCAAAGTTAGACGGATTGCACCTGGTGTATCTACCAATAAATCAGCTATTCTTGCATGCTCCCTTGCCGCAAACCAAGCTGTAGCGGTAATCCCCTCTGGCTCAGATAAATTTACACCCTTTGCAAGTAGTAAAGAAATCACTTCTTTCTGCTTAAACTTTACCGCTTTTTTAAGTGCTGTATCACCAAGCTTATCTCGTGCCTCCAAGTCTATATGCTGTGCCAAAAGAAGCTTGATTCCTTCATGTGGCATTCGATTTGTTATAAAAAGCATTAATGGTGTTCTCCCACGTGCATCTCGCTCATTTACATCTAATTTACTAATGGCCTCACGAACGACCTCTAAATCCTTGGATTTACTCACTTCCGTCCATTCCATTCGTCTACCCCCTTCAGGAATCCATCCATTGCAGTAATTTCTCAAGTTCATCCCTTATTGGTGCTGATTCTTGCTTTAGTCGCTGAGCAAGCTTCTTGGAACTACCGAATATTCGATATAAAACAAATGGACGCTGATAATCTGCTTTCTTTTCAAGTTCTTGTCCGAGTGCCACGAGCAAATCTAAATCCATGATGTCAATGTTCTTTATTGGCTTAGCTGATTCACTTGCACCAAGTAAAATAGCTACAAACACAGGCATCATCTCTACTGATAAGCCATGAGCTTCAAGAAAGGCTTCCGCATAAGCATCTTGCACGGATTGATGCTCTGTATCAACGAGTAACATATATCGTTGAACAAGTGGAAAATAATCCTTGCTATAAAGCCCTAATCCAAAAACCGCATAGGTGCTGGGCATAGCTGATTTTTCACTCGGCTCAACATCCTGATACCAAGCATATTCCTCCATAGCGAGCTGGGCATAGTCCGCTAATAAAGGGAAAAGATTTGGATATTGTAGGCAATTGGCGAAAAATTGATGAAGCTTTGATTTAGCTAACTTTTTAATAGGAAGATAATTTTTCGCTTTACTCTTTAAAGTCAGCTTATAGCCCTTTGGAAAACCCTCTTGTAGCAGTTGAATGATATAGTAAAGGGCTTCACGATAAGCGTTTTCCTCTTCTACCATCACTCGTATATCAATCGTTTGTAAAATATCATTTGCCTGTCCTTCGAATACATCCCGCTTTCTTATACTTTCAAAACGACCGCTTCCTTTTTCCAAATAATTAGCTGCCTGCAGCGAGCCAAGCTGCTTCGCAAGTTCCAAGTATTCTAATCGAGTGGCTGGCTCTTTTTGACCAATCTTCAACGCGACATAAAGAAAGAAATCTAGTTTTTCCTTCTCTAGTTGTTGTTCCGAGTCCTCTGTTTTCAATACCCACTCTTTCCTATAATCGCCTGCTTGTTCAAAATAGTGCGTTAAAAAATGCTCCTCTGCCCACTGCTTAAAGGCCATTGTATAATAATAAATCCATTTGTCTAAACGTTCTTTATTCGCCCGATGCTTTTCTTGAAGCCGATGAATAAGTGGTTCGACTTCCTCAGCTGTTTGATGGAAAAAATGTGGATTAACCAAATGCTTCGCAAGGAAAAATTCATCATTGTCACTTGGCCTAACTGGTAGCTCTGCCATCACCTTTGTTTCTATAAAGCTTGCCAGCACTTGTTTCGTTGACGCTAGTTTACGATTATTCAACAGCTCCTTTTGATAATGAAGCACCGTTTTATCATGTTCAAATTCCAGCACAACCTCAAAGCGGTAATCAAAAAATCGGGGACCGTATTGCTCAGATTGAAATACTTCCTCTGTTTTAGTACATAAAGCACTAAAAAGCTCTTCAATATGCTGGACATCTGTAAATTCTTGTATGTATGAACCCGCTTCCACCTTATAGGAGCTAGCACTCCAACTAAATGGCTCATAAACATCTATAAAGATTGTGCCATTAGGACTTTTTCCTTTTTTCCAGGCAACTTTCAAATATTGAAGGATGCCTGCTTGTAACCTACTTTGCTCTTTCAGCCCTGTTATTCGTTTACTCTCTTCTTGATAAACAGCCGTGATTTGCTCCCACACAGCCGCTAGAAAATGCTCTACACACTGCTTCACTGTACATCCTCCCTTTCTATTGTTAGAGAAAAATCTCCCGCTAAAGCCTTAGCGAGAGATCCATCTTATCCGATTGTTTTCACAACCGCTCCTTCTTGATTTTTAATATGTGTCTTCAAAATTTGAAAACTTACACCAGCTAAAGAAGAAATAGTGAATTGACTTTCTTGCGGTATCAGCCTCTGACTTAATTCTCCTACCGCTGCCTTGTTCAATGTGATCGTCATCTCTTGACCATTCTCTGAATAGCCTACCTGAGGGCCTGCTTTAAATATTATCGTTATTTGTTGACCGACTAAGGTAAGATCTTTATCTTTCAGAATACGTCCACGTAATAATTTACTAATGACAGCTGCTTGCTTTGCTCCAAGTTGAACAACATTAGACGGTTTGTTAAACCAGCTCTTTTTTTCTACTTCCCAAGCAAGTTGATCTACGAAAAGAAACCCCGTATTAGAGCCATCTTCCTCCATTCCTCGCACAACTGCCTCGGCAACTTCAGAATTTTGCAGGAGAGAAGTTCTTGTTAAATCCGTAGTATAGCTTGGTATTTGCTTCATGCCAGCCTGTAGTACACCAAGTGTATTCCATGTCTGCATCGCTTCTAACTCATCCTCTGAAATACCGACCATTTGGATAAACTCCATCTTGCCATTTGGTGTATCGATTTCAGCAAGCTCTGGATCATGTGTAAAGGCTAGTGCCGTTAATTGTGTGTCGGCATCGAGGCAAATCGGACCATTTGCATCCAAATAATCTCCCGCTCTGAAAACATTACCACTATTAAACACATATCTGCCCATATTCTGTAGTAAATTCAATGCCCAAGCAGGTGGCTCGTCCTCATCTAGTTGACGTACTAGTCGAAATGTTAATTCAAATCCATATCCACTATAGTCCTTGTTTTCAAATTCCTTTTCATATAGTTCCGAGAAGCCATATGTAACAAAATGCCAATGTGGAATGGATGTTTCGCTTTTATAAACACTAATTCCATCTAAAGGATCTTGTCCTCCTAGTGAATAGGGAATCAAAGTTCCATAATGCTTTGGCTCCTGCTCACCATATACCTGTGCTAATGCCTGATCAATCGCATCCCAGCCAACTGCTGCTATTTCATCACTCATTTCCATATCCTCCTTGCTGATATCACTCGTAGAACGTACGTATCTATATTTATGATAGCAATTTTATAGTGACTCTTTTAACAGGAATAGGACTCATTTTCCAGTTTCCAGCAACTAGGTTTATTGACATTCTATATGGGGTAAATATGACTAATATTGATGACGCCTTAGCTTGCTCGAAAAGTATTGGGACACCATTGAATCAAAAAGTACAATTTGTACATTCATCGCACCACTGATAAAGAAGGGCGTTTTCTGCTGAAAGATAAAAAGACAATCCTCTTGCAAAAGAGAAGATTGTCGCGTGAGTGTTTATTTTTCTATTTAAACGTCAGGTAGTGCATCTATTCATTAACCATATAGCATAGCTGGCTCACGAACTGTTTGTAAATAATCTGCCAGTTTCCCTGCAAATACTTTCTCTAAATACGGTAATTGCGCTAGGCAATGAGGCGTCATTAATGCTGGGTTTTGATATATTTTTAGCCCTCCCACCTTTAGTAGCGTCGCTACAAACTGGGAACAAAAATAAGCACGCTCACGTCTCACTTCCTTTTGCATCATCACACCAAAAAGTCCGATAAAATTATATTTATAGCGATCTCGATTCCAGTACATATAACGGACAATTTTCATCATGTCTAAATATTGATAATGTGATATACGACAGCGATAAATAACACAATCCGCACACTCAAATAGCCCTCTTTCTGCATCCTCTCGTAAAAAGCCCCCACTTAACGGATTGTTCAATTGCCTTCGACCAAAGCTATACATCTCAAATAGTCCCTCATCAAAGGCTATGGATGCATGATTCATCTCCTTGCCCGTATACATACCGATCGCTTTTGATAATAACGTCCCTGTTTTGGTTAATACTATGTAAATCGTATGTGCCATATCTTCACCTACTTCAATATTCTCTCCTACTACCAATACGTTTTAAATCTTCAAATGGTTTCGTAAATTTCCTTTTTTTATAATTATACATAGCGAATCTTAATTATTTCCTAGTAGAACCTGAAGATTTTCTTAAGATTTAATAGGCTGGAAGTGTTTTTAGTATTTGATTATGACGATGAAAGGATGTTGATTTTTTTACTACCTTTATTTATATGAGCTTACTTGTAGTGTTATGTGTGAGGGGATCGCGAAAATTTTTTCTAAGGGAAGGAATTCATTTATCCCTTTTATAAAAAGACGCTACTCAATATTGAGTAGCGTTCACTGAGTAATCATGCATTTAAATCCGTTATGGCTGGGACATTAATTTCTTTTACACAGGAGACTGCTGATAGATTAATTACACATTGCACAAGAGATACAATATCCTGTACGGGGATTCGTGTACCTTCATATAAATGAATGGCTTTTTCTGCTCCCTCTTCATAGGGTACTTCTGCTGCCAGTTCACCAGGATTAATGCATGTGACAGAAATTTTATCTTTCCTTAAATGTTCACGCAGTGCATTTGTAATGCCCCTTACGCCGAATTTAGATGTGACAAAAGAAACTTGTGCATTGTTTGTGTGATCTAAGCCCGCTGTAGATCCAATTAAAATAACCTTTCCCTGCTTTGCTTGTCTTAGGTTAGGTAAAAGTGCCTGAATATATGTAATAGTAGAGGTTAGATTGATATTGATTAATTTTGAAATATCCTCTACTTCATCCTTATCAAATGTATAATTATCTTCAAAACCATGTGAGAATATAAAAAAACTCCCAAATTAGCTGCAACAAGAAGCCATCGAATGTTGAAAAAATAACAACACCAGATGGCTTCCTCGTTTACAGGTTATTCATTAGCCCAAATCGGATAATATGACTCGTAAATTGGGTAGCTATAATAAGGTGGTCTTACGCCAATCGTTGGTGTTAACCAGGTGTCATTCAAATAATGGATCTCTAATGTAGACGCTTCATTTTCTAATAATCGTGTCACTTCTGGGAAAAATTCAACCTCCATTTTCAGTCCCCCTGTTTCCTTCACTGCTTGTTTGGATGTTTAACACAAAAAGCTAAGCTTTCATAGTATATGTTGAAAAGGAGGGATTGGTTATTACTAATCCGAATGACAAGGACTATCGTGAATTATTAGCACAAATCCACTTTTATCAAAAGTGGTTTGAGGACAATAAAAAGGAAGATCCGTACCCACAATATCCTGTCTATGGGAAGATTACACAATATAAAGAAGTGCCACTTACTCAACCTGAACAAAGACAATTACGCCAACCGGGATTGGAAAGCTTAATGGTCCCTAAGCCCATCATTGAAAATCCTCATTATAAAGGGAGTGGTAAATTAAAGGGAAAAGTCGCGCTTATTACTGGGGGTGATAGTGGGATGGGTGCGGCTGCTGCCATTGCCTTTGCGAAAGAAGAGGCCGATGTGGCCATTGCTTATTTAGATGAGCATGAAGATGCGCTAAGAACGAAAAAAAGAATTGAAGAATTAGGACAAAAATGTCTGCTGCTTCCTGGGGATCTTCGCTTTAAAAAACAATGTGTAGACATTGTTTCCGAAACGATAAACACTTTTGGTCAATTGGATATTTTATGTAACCATGTTGGGATTCAATTTCAGCAAAATGAGCTGACAGACATCACGGATGAACAGTTTGATGAAACCTTTAAATTAAATGTATATGCTCACTTCTATACGACAAAAGCTGCTCTCCCTTATTTACGAGCAGGAAGCTCCATTATTGGCACTGCCTCCGTTGTGGCTTATGCAGGAGAACCTTTACTCATCGATTATTCCGCTACAAAGGCGGCAATCGTAGGCTGGACTCGTTCCCTAGCAAAAAGCGTTGCCAAAAAACAGATTCGTGTGAACGCGATAGCCCCTGGTCGTATTTGGACACCACTTATACCTTCTAGCTTCTCCTCTGATGAAAACGCCTTACACGGAACCAATTTATTTAACCGAATGGCTCAGCCCTTTGAAGTCGCCCCTACATTTGTTTATTTAGCATCAGATGATTCTAGACATGTTACAGGGCAAGTCTTGCATGTGGATGGTGGCGAATCAACCAATTCATAATTGACGTAATATGGTTTAATGGCAGGACTTAATAATGAAAATATAAATTCAACCATAGCAGACAAGGAAAAACCACCTGTTATTTATCCATGTGGCCTCGGATTATACCTTTAATTAAAAGCTTTACACCCTTATTTCAATTACTTTTCAATTTACTCACAGTGGTAATGTTCTTAAGTTCTTTCACATACATTAATGTCGGGATAGCACCTTTAACATCGCCCCCAAGATGTTTTTGTACAATGCTATCCCTTTTTACATACGCTGTTTAGTTGAAAATTTCCCCAAGATTTTATTCATTAATCAGCCGTTGCATTGTTCTTAAGAAGGTTCTCCTCATTCCATCAGGCTAATAGGACTGTGCGGCATTTATATTAACTTGATAGTACACTAATTTTCCTACCCCTTTTTCGCAAATTCTGTCTTTAACAATGAGTAGATCTACATATCGCTACTTTGTCCTGTAACACTATGCATATTGTCTTAAATAGCCTTCTTCTTTAAATTTGAATTTTGTTAGTAGCTTCTTGGAGGCAATGTTTTCTACAGCAACAATTGCCTGTATCCTGATTAAACCTAATAATGAAAGAATAATAATTGTTAGCATCTCCAAAAACAGAGTGTACGATTTTGTGAAGATAAGAACCTCTAGCCACTCCTTTCATATATTATAGTGAAAGGAGTGGCTATTGTGCCTTGGCAACATAAAATTCCGTATTTAATCGGTCAGCCTGTTGGTGTTTCTTTTACAAATGGTCAAGGAACTTCTGGTGTTCTCTGTGGCGTATCAGGAGGAAAACTGCTTGTTCTTGAATATTTGTATCAAAGTCAATTTGCCTTAAAGCAGTACGACCTTCATATGATTCATGATGTGAACGGCTTTCCCCCTTGTCATACGCAGCAGCCGTTATACTAAAAAACATCCTAGAACGGATGTTTTTTTACATCGTGTTGAATTCCAAAACAATTAGTAGAATTTGTTTCATTATTCTTGATGCTATACAGGCTAACAACTAGCTCAAGCTACTATTCCATCATAATAATAAAGTAAAGCTTTCATCGCCTTATTCCGAATGAAGGGACAACTCAGTCATTTTTTCTAGTTGTAGCTTGGCTCACTAACGCTCCCCTTTTGTCCTATACATACTTTAGAAGAAGGAAAGGAGGTGTGTTTCATGAGTTACTGTAATTTCAATAGTTACTGTGGCGGGGACAATGGAAGCGGCAATAGCTCTACATTCGTGCTTATTGTTGTACTATTCATCCTTCTTATTATCGTTGGTGCTAGCTTCATGTGTTAATTGATCGTCTCAGGCTTTAGCCTCTGTTCCATTACAGAAGCTAAAGCCTTTTTACCATGAATCGCTACCACAGCTATTCAAATCTCCTCCCCTTTTCGTTTTTTTCTAGCTCATTTATTTTTACTCACAATTAAAAGTTAGTAATTTAGATAGATAACTATCTTAAACCGCTAGCTTCACATACTAATAGTAGTGTAAAGTTCTTGTAACTTTACTTTACACTCCTTTTGGTACTTGGGGTCACTTTCGTCCGAGTGACCCTGTTCGAGCAACGACACATTTAGTTTCTCCTTTTCCCTATCAAGCGGAATCATCGGAACATTCCTACAACAAATTCGTTTTTATAGGAGGGAGGAAAACAATGGGAATTAATTTAAATCTCTGGTCATTTATCTTATCTTTGGGCTGTATCCTATTATTTTTTCTATCAGGTTCAATGAAAGACTTCTTTGACACATATCTTCATTTCCATCCATTACTATTGACACTGCTCTTGTCTATTGCCTGCTTCTACCTAAGCCTGGTCGGTATGAAAAATGTTAAAAATTTAACGACCTTGCTTCGAGGAATTTTAACAATGGTCATTACACTTATTGTGATGATTAGTATTTCTTTTATTTTACTTTTTGGTACCCTTTTAAGTTAAAATGACCTACCCCCACATTATTTTAATACAAGCCTCCTTGACGAACGTTTGTTCTGTGGTTAAACTATTAGAAAAGGAGGCTTTTTTATGCAAGAAACAACGAATATTGAGTTAGTACATTTCTCTGAAAGCTATGTAGAGCAGTTAAATCGTTTTGAATTACCTGAAGAACAACACCAATTTACGGCACTTCCTAAAGAGATTTCAATCGAGAAGGTCGGACAGTATCCAATTGTGATTTTAAGTGGTGGCGTACCTGTTGGCTTTTTTGTTCTTCATGCAACGGACAGAGTACAAGAATATTCTAGTAATCCTCAGGCAATGTTACTAACTGCCCTGTCCATCGATCATCAACAGCAAGGTAAGGGCTATGCTAAAAGGGCTATGCTTGCACTTGCTGATTTTGTGAAGCAGGAATTTAAAGAATGTAATGAAGTAGTGTTAGTCGTCAATCAGAAAAATAGAGCGGCACAGAATTTATATATCAAAGTAGGCTTTGTGGATCATGGAGAAAGAAGAATGGGACCAATTGGTGAGCAAATCGTTATGAATTTGCCGCTATAAAGCAAGTATCACTCATTTCACCTACCATCTCTAAATTTCATTGTTACTCCTCCACGCTCTGGTATATAAGCTTTTCCTTCACGAATTGAACTGCTATGGGGCATGTTTGTACAGTATAATAAAGTCAATAAGCTATAGAAAAGGTGGCTCTCGACATTGAAAAAAGAGATGTGGCTATGGTTATTAGGAATTTCTCTACTAGCTGGATGTAGTGTTACTGTTCCAAACGAGACAGTAAACACCCCTGCTGAACAGGTTTCATCACAGCTGGAGATACAACATGAGGCTCCATTGATCGCTGTTTCCGAAGATGAGAAGGTGAAATTATTTGCACGGAATGAAGCACAAAATGAACTAACAGAGGTAACTTTAGATATTGATGGTAAGCGGAAAAATTTTGACTGGACAATCCCTGATACAGGAACTACGCCTCAGGTATTCTACACAGATCTGACAAATGATCATAAGGAAGAGGCTGTTATTATTATCCAAACTGGACGAGGGACAGGCCTCAATCACTATGAGATTCATGTTGTAAATGGAGAGGATTTATCGGAGATGAATGTCCAACATTATGAAGACATCGTTGCACATACTATTGAATCAACGATTACTAAAAAAAATGATGGCACATTAGCGATTACGATGAAAGCACAGGGAAAAGAATCTACATTTGATTATGACTTTGATCCAGCGCCAGATATCAATCAAGCGCAACTTGCTTTCGGTGGTGTGGTCATTTATACAGTAGAAAATCAAAAAATAATGTTAAACATCCCTGGATCGATTGGCATCTCACCTATTTATGTAGCCGATGTTCGGATTACCTATCAATTTAATCGTACTAACAATGAGTTTCTTGTTGAGCAAATTGATGTGAAACCTATCGAGAAATAAAGCCAGCCAAAAGCTGACCATTCCTGTCATCAGCTTTTGGCTTTTTCATCGTAGAGGTAAGCCTAGGCATTGTGTAAATGTTTATTTATTAGCTCTTCGACTTGGGTTTTTAACGCTTGATTGGCATAGCGTAGTACCTCATCATTACCTGCGGTAGCCACCTGCACATCACTAAAGTAGTCATCAATCCGATGCCAGCCAACTAATCGTATTTTTTGTTGGGCGAGCTGACGTTTTAATTGAAAATAATCTTTGTGTAGCTGCTTTAATAAGGCATCCATAGCAGGTAAAAATACACGCTTCATCTTAAAATGTTCCGCCACTGTTAGGTCGTGCTGCAAGGATTTCACAGCTAAATCAAGCAGCAAATATTGATGTAATAATCGCCGTTGCTCTCCATTAATCACATCCATCATCTTCTATACGAGCAGCATAAATGTATCTTAACGGGATGGGCTTCGTTGTGGTAATGGTTTCTAGTAACAGCTGCTCCTCGTTCATCGCTTGGATGGTACCTCCCCATTGCACATAGTTACCATGTTCCCATATAGTTAACATAATATAGTTATGCTGTGTGAATGCTTGTGTGATTGTTTGCTGTAATTCTTCAAGCTCCCATTCAGCATGTTCCCGTGGCAACTCTGTCAACATCTCTTGTTTCCATGCCTTCAAAAGCATTAAATGCTCTGGTAGCATCATCGCTGTCCATTTCATCGTTCCTCTATCTCTTATCATTTTTCCACTCCTTATGCTAAATGCCCGCCCACTAAGCGATTCCTTGAAATAGCTGTACCAGCGCTGGTATAGGAGGCTGCACGTAATAAGGCCACCACTCCATATTTTCTACGAATCGCATCCATGACATGACCAATGACCTGTCGCTGGTCCTTTCGCTCATCAAATAAATCAAGCTGAATGCTACGCTCTGGCTCTAAGTTTGTCAGTCTAACAGATAATTGACGTGCTGGCTCACCCGCAAAATGCTCATCTAGTAAGGCCAGACAAGTCTGATACATAACAAGGGTCTCATTGGTTGGACTTTCGATGGTTCTTGAGCGATGGAACCCCTTCGTCATCGCATTGCGACTGTAAGAGAGCCCCAAGCTAACAGTCCGCCCGACATAGCCTGCTTCTCGTGTACGTCGCATCACATCCTCACACATTTCTAGGAGTACAACCGCAATATCCTTTCGTGTGTGATAATCCTTCATGAGCATTTGGCCCTTTCCAAAGCTTAACGCCGCATTGTTCACTAATGGCTCACCTAATGTGGAGAGATCAATGCCCCATGCATGGTAATAGTATTGATTACCCATAATACCAAAGCGCTTTTCTAATTCGGCTAAATCGGCATGGGCTAATCCACCGACTGTTTGAATGCCCATCGCATTTAAATTGGCTGCCATCTGTTTCCCAATCCCCCACATATCAGACAACGGACGTACTGGCCAAAGCTTTGTTGGCACATCGGCATAGGTCCATTTGGCAAAGCCTGTTTTTTTTGCCTCTAAATCTAATGCTAATTTAGCCATCAGCATGTTTGGTCCTATGCCAATAGCGGACGGAATGCGGAACTTTTCATAGATATCTTCCTGAATCAATTTGGCTACCTGCTCAGGCGAACCCCAAAGTTGCTCTGTGCCTGTTAGATCTACAAAGCTTTCATCCACACTATAAACATGGATCGCCTCTGGAGGGACATATTGTGCAATCAGACGCGTAATGGCCATGGACATCTCTAGAAAAAAGGACATTTTTGGTTCAAACAACTTAATGTCTGGATGTTTGGGAATTTCATAGCGCCGATTCCCTGTTTTAATGTTAAATTTTTCTTTCATCACTGGTGATGCAGCCAGTACAATACTGCCAGGTTGTTCAAAATTACCGATGACGGCAATTGGATCTGTCAGCACATCTAGCCCTTCTAGCATGGCAATACAGCTTGCATAAAAGCACTTCATATCAATACAAAAAATATCTTTCTGTGGGAAGTCGTTGTAATTCATATCACCTCAGACTCCCGTTGGAGAATGGGCAGAAGTGCTAGAACATTGTTAATACGAAACGTACGCTTCGCTAGCCTTGTAAAGCAAAAGGCGGTAAAGGAATCACCTTTAATATGGATGATTTTCACGCGCCTTTTCGTAATGGCACCTGATTTCGCTATATACATCATGTGAACGATTTGATGACGATGCATGGCTTTTATCAACTGTTCTTTCATGTTGAATGCTCCTTTACTGACTCTGTTTGCGTTCATGTTGAACAGAGTTTTTAATAACCAAGAACAAACGTTTGTGTTTTTATTATACGCACATATGTTCTGAAATAGAAGTGGTAATTTTAGCTAATTTTCATCCTGACAGAGCTAGCTGTAGCTAGGCATTTGTGTAAGTCTAGGAGCACCTGAAACATAATCTATGATGATGAATAGCTCAATTACATGAGAAAGGATGTAAGTATGAGCTCAAATATCGATTATAGCGCCCCTTCTGCAGCGTTCACTTTTGATGTCAATAAAAGTACGCTTTTTAAAAAAGACTCCCGAAATTACATTAATATTCTCGGTGTGGAACAATTAAATACATTAGAAAATACATCTTTGCTTGATATTTTTTTAAGTAAGGACAATGTCATCGAGCCACATTACCATCAAAATGCAGCAGAGCTTGTCTATTGTATTGCAGGAGCCGCAACGGTTTCTCTATTGAATCCCTTTACCAAGAAAATTCAAAACTATCCTATCAAGCCTGGGCAGGTTGCCAATGTACCACAGGGCTGGTGGCATTATGAAGAAGCCACAGAAGATGACACGCATCTACTTGCTATTTTTGATGCGCCAACGCCAGAGGTCATTTTAGGCTCGGATATCTTAAAATTCACACCAGCCAATATTATGGCCCATACGTATTGTTTAGATGAAGAACAATGGAAGAAAACGATTGCACCGATTGTTCCTACGACTTATATCGGACCAGCAAAAGGCTGCAATCGTGTCCAATCAGCAACCGATCAAGCCCCTTATAAACCAACCATGCCACAGCAATATATGAAACCATGTCCATACCCTTCCCCATACCGTTACCCTTCTATGTATCCTTATGGCACCTACTATTAGCGACCTCTTATACATTTTTTATTGTAAAAGATGAATAGAATGTCATTTACTGCTCCATCCTAATCTTAAATCAACCTAAGAGTTAGGAAGTGTCAGGATGACAATGATAAATGAAAATCTAGCATCACTACGATTTAAGGAGATTTTTAAGCTTTGGTCACAGCTTGGGATCAATCAAGGCTATATTGCTTCAAGTCATGCTTTTTTTAAGCATACGCGTGATAAAAACTTAAAAATCCTTACATTGGAATTTATTCAATGTTTAAAAGAGGAAAATAAACAGCTAACACTGCTATTAAAGGAAAATGGTGTGTTAGCACCAACAGCATCGATAGAATACGGTAAAATGAAAATAACGGATATTCGCGGAAAATCCTTCATTAATGATGGCGAAATTAGTGCTATTTTATCGATGAATATTGCCTCCTCTTTGATTGCCGTAAGCCAAGCTTTAGAACTGGCAGTAAAGAAAACACATCTAACCAAATATGGTGAACTCCATATGCGTTATGCGCTACTTGGAGCGAAATTGATTGACCTAAGTAAGAGTAAAGGCTGGTTGTTAGCCTCTACACACTAAAAAGAAGCCTCCGTTTTATAACTAACGGAAGCTTCTTTTTTTATCTTTATCGATTTCTCACGAACAATAGCTTATACCATTGATTGACTAGGAATGGTAACACCGATAGGCTATAAATAAAGCCTAGCTGTGCTAGTGTTAATGGAGCCACCTCAAAGACCGTTGTAAGCATCGGCATAAACAAAACAATGTGTAAACTTAGCACACCAATGATAAAGGCGAACCATGTATATTTATTCGAAAATATACCAATCGCAAAGATGGATTGTTTGGATCGGGAATTAAAGCCATGCACTAACCTTGACAAGCATAGTGTTGTAAAGGCCATCGTGCTTGCTGTTAGCGTATCACCTGTCGATAAACCGATTTGAAACGCAATAATGGTGGAAATGGCGATTAATATCCCTTCAAGCACAACTTGTGTGGTAAAGGCTTTATTTAATAAAGGGGTATGAATGTTTCTAGGCTTGTCCTTCATTGTTTTCTTATTATTTGGCTCTAAACCGATGGCAATAGCAGGCAGACTATCTGTTAATAAGTTGATGAATAGTAGATGGACAGGTGCGAAAGGAACAGGTAAGCCCAGAACCGTTGCATATAACACGACAAAAATAGCGCCTGCATTTCCAGATAATAAGAACAGAATAGCATTTTTAATATTTGTATAGATGCTACGACCATTGGCAATTGCCTTGACAATCGTTGAAAAATTATCATCCGTTAAAATCATGGATGAGGCATCTTTTGCAACCTCTGTGCCTGTCACGCCCATAGCCACCCCAATATCTGCTTGCTTCAGAGCAGGTCCATCATTGACACCATCTCCTGTCATGGCCACAACATGTCCTTTATCCTGCCATGCTTTAACAATTCGAATTTTTTGGGCTGGTGTAACACGGGCATACACAGAATAATCCTGTACTTTCTCTTGCAGCTCTTGATCAGTTAAGCCTTCGAGCGCATGTCCCTCTATAGCTTCAGCTGGATTTTTCAAAATACCAATTTGTTCGGCGATCGCGGTTGCTGTAATTTTATGGTCACCTGTAATCATGACGGGCTTAATGCCTGCCTTTATGCAGCTTTCCACAGCCTCTTTCGACTCTTTTCTTGGCGGGTCCATCATCGCCACTAAGCCGACAAAGATTAAATCTCGTTCCGCTCGTGGATCGACTTTTTGTAGAGGCAATACCTCCTTATAAGCAATGGCTAACACCCTTAAGCCATTCATAGAAAAATCACGGTTCACCGCCTCGATTTTCTGGCGATGCTGCGGGGTTATCTCAAAAATACCTGTTGATGTTTTGATTCGCGTCACTTTTGGCAAGAGTACATCCAGAGCCCCTTTGGTAATCATGATGGATTGCTTGTCCATCTGATTGACAGTGCTCATGAGCTTCCTCGCCGAATCAAATGGAATTTCAGCCAGTCTTGGATATTGCTCACGTATATTCAATTCATCTAAACCATATTGTTTCCCCAATTTCACAAGCGCAATTTCTGTAGGATCACCAATTTCTTTCTGCTCGCGCTCGACAGCATCACTACATAAAAGCGCTTTTACCATTAACTCTTTTTCCACTGGGTTCGTTGGATTAAGCCAATCATGGGGAATCTTCTTCTGATCTACAAAAACTTCCTGTACCACCATTTTATTTTCTGTTAAAGTACCTGTTTTATCAGAGCAAATGACCGATACACTCCCCAAGCTTTCCACAGCATAAAGCTTGCGAATAATTGCATTTTCCTTCGCCATCTTTTGGGTGCCAAAAGCTAATACGATTGTCACGATGGAACTCAAAGCCTCGGGGATAGCCGCAACGGCAAGAGATACGGCAAACATAAAGGACTCTACTAAGGCTCGTCCTCGGATAAGGTCAATCGTAAAGATTGCTAAACAAATCAGCGTAATCCCTAAGGCTAACTTTTCACCGAATTGATCGAGACTAATTTGTAATGGTGTTTTCTTTTCCTTGGCTGTATCGAGTAAATTCGCAATTTTTCCGATTTCCGTCTGCATCCCAATTGCCGTAACCATCACGATGCCACGTCCATTGGTCACAAAGCTTCCTGAGTACACCATATTTTTTTTATCCGCAATGGTGATATTGTTTTTTCGAATAGGGTCGGTACTTTTTGCCACAGCAATCGATTCGCCTGTAAGAGAGCTTTCGTTGATGTGTAAATTATGGCTTTCTAGTAGTCTTCCATCCGCATTAATATAATCTCCCGCCTCCAACATCAGAAGGTCCCCTACTACAATTTCTTCAGAAGGAATTTCTACTAGTTGATTATGACGCATGACCTTGGCAATGGGAGAGGTCAATGCTTTTAGATTATCTAATGATTGTTCAGCCTTCACATGCTGCACTGTACCTAAAATGGCATTTAAAATAACCACGATCATGATCACAATGGTGCTTTCTACTTCTCCTAGTAGAAAGGAAACGAAGGCAGCAACGAGTAAAATGATGACCAATAAATCTTTGAATTGGCCCATAAAAACAGCCAACGTACTTGTCTTTTTCCCTTCCTCTAATACATTATAGCCATAGACTTGTTGCCTCTTTTGGACGTCATCATCAGTCAAACCTTGCGTGGTGACGTTCAATATCTTCATGACTTCAGCAGTTGATTGTTGATGATATTCAGTCATTGAGTTCTCCTTCCATTTACAAGATTTGAAAGTCTCCTACTATTTTTCTTAAAAATAATATTCGCTCTTAAAATCTCAAACTCCTCAAATCTGTAAATTCATTAACTACAACAATCTATTCCATAGGTAATTAGAGTATGCTAAGAAACCATAGAGAATTTAATTTTGGGAAGTGTACGAAAATAGATTCATGCAAACCAATTAAAAAGGTATTGGGATGGCTTTCCCAATACCTTTCAGGGCTATCGTTCGATTATGAATGATGATGTGCTGACTGATAATCTACGTGCTGCTCCTGTCCAAGAGGTGCCCTTTTAATAGAAAAGATCGCGCAGCCTAATGCACAAAGAACTAGAATCGTACCAAAGCTAGCTAGGTGCATAACAGAACCTGTCCAAGCAAACATTGCGCCACCAACTGCTGATCCGATAGAAATACCAATTTGCAGGGCAGCTGTATTTAAGCTTTGCTGAATATCCGATGATTGAGGATCCACCTGAATTAAGTAATTTTGTAATGGCGGTGTCAGTGCCCAGCTCAACGCACCCCATAAAACCGTAAATACTAAAAACAGTGGAAGGGCAATAATTGTATAAGGAATACTAAATAAGACAATGGCAAAAGCTGAGACAATTAAAATAATGGCTTTACTTGTGCCAATTTTATCACTCACCCATCCACCTACAGCATTTCCACTAACAGAGGCAATACCAAAAATTAAGTAACAAATACTAACCCATGAAGCATTCATATCAAATGCCTCTACTAAAAATGGTGTTAAATAGGCGTAGAGCATGTAATGGCCCGCTAGCATAAATAGGGTAGTTAACTGTGCTGTCAGGATTTTTAAATTCGCCAGCGATTTAATTTGCGCCTTGAGTGGCACTACTTCTCCAATTGGCATTTTTTCAAGTAATAAAGCAATTAATATCATTGAAATCGTTGATAGGATACTAATACCTAAAAATACAGCTCGCCAGCCAAACGCTTCTGTAATAAAAATACCCATTGGCACACCGATCACCAGCGCAGAACTTACCCCCATAAAAACAAGCCCCAGTGCTTTAGCACGATGGCGAGGCTCTACGATTTTAGTTGTAATCGTTAATGATAAAACAATCACTAACGCTGTACTCATAGCTGTGAAAATACGTGCGATTAGCACAATGATAAACGTTGTACTAAAGAAGGTCATTAGATTTCCTAACGTAAAAATAAATAAAGAAATAAGGAATAAGCGCTTGCGTTCCACCTTAGCTGTCAAGGATAGTAGGACAGGCGCAGAAATCGCATAAACAAGTGCAAAAATAGTAATTAATTGTCCCGCTGTCGCTAAAGACACATCTAAATCCTCTGCAATATTTGGCAGGATTCCACCAACAATTAATTCAACTAACCCTACTGCAAAGGTAGTCACAGCAAGAATATAAACTCTCCAATTCATCGTAATCTCCCCTTCGGTACACGTTCATTTTTGTAGGAGATTGTTTTAAAACAAACTAAAAAAATCCTGACTACAAAAATGAAGCAAAGTTTTGTAGTCAGGATTTTATGGTTCCTGGTAGAGACCCTCAATCCATATTATTGAGGTTATACAGATCAAATATTTACTTTAGCTATAGTAGCACATCAAAATTTCATTGACAATAGCTTTTTTCATAGAATTCATTGCCTCTAAAAATCTTTTTGGCAAGAGAAAATTTCGATTTTCTGCTTATATTTCGACGAATTTGACCATATATATAAACATACAATAACTATTTTACGAGGTGATTGTTTGCGTATAGTAGGATTTGTCTGCTATTTTTTAATACTATTTTATGGCGTAGAATTAGTAGAAGAAGCGTTCACAAATGAAGAACCAGCAATGCAATCTCCCATGAAAAGTAAGCCATCGCCCATCAAGGAAACCGTTGAAAATTCAAGGATTTGTGTCTATTATCCCACTTATAAAAGCTGTACCGATTTACCCCAACAATAAAAAAGAGGCTACTCAATAGAGTGACCTCTTTTTTCATCATTTTGAGCCAATATGAAAATGACTAAATGGATAGAGTATTAATTTTGATTCACCATATACAGCATCCTCTGAAATTAAACCATAATGGCGACTGTCACTACTTTTTAGGCGATTGTCACCAAGCACAAAATACATGCCCTCTGGCACTTCTTTTTCATTCACTAATTGCTCCAATGTAAAGTTTTCCGTAATGCGCAATTGATTAGGATCATCCGTTTGACGGTTCACATAATCTTCTTTGTATGCTTTGCCATTGACGTACAATACATCGTCTTTCATTTCCACTTTATCCCCTGGAAGACCAATGACACGTTTAATATATAACTCATCTTCGACAGGTGATTGGAAAACAATTTGATCGAAACGCTCGATTTTACTTGTTTTGCTTACAATAATAATATCCTTATCGTGATAAGTCGGATACATAGATGCTCCCTGCACTTTAATCGGCGCAAATAAAAATTGCTTACAGCCAAAAACAACAACAGCTGTAATGACAATAATTTTGATGTAGGATAATATTTCTTTTTTTAGATTGGATGTTTTTTCCGCTTGCATGCTCATTCCCCGATACTGTTTTTTTAATAGTATAACATTTTCTCACTATTATTGACGAATGAATCACACAAATTGTTTCCTATTCATAGAAAAATAGACAAGGCTACAAAGTAACATTGTCTAGAAATTGATATTTTGCTGTTTCATCGTTATGAATGGTTAGTTTGTGTAGCAGAGTGATGCTGCTCGTTTAATAAATCTACTGCTAATACGATACCCACTGGTAATGCAAATGCTAATAAAATTGTGCCTATAATCATCACAATCACTCCTTTAACCATTTCTAATGTCAGTATACACTTAATTTTCTGATATTTCAAGAAATATCGAAAAAAGATGAATAACAGCAAAAAAATCATTCAACTAGGCATGCACCCTACCTGAATGATTTTTTATCCCTTACATAAATAATTTTAAACATAATACTTGTAGGCCTCTAATTGCTGATTGGACTGGATTTTTTCGCACTTTACGTTTAGGTACATAGCTTTGCATGCAATGATTCAGCGCTGTATACCTCAGCACCTGGGTCCTCCCATTCATTCATCTCCCTCCCCTCGTGGCCAAAAAGTTAACAACTAATATGCGACATTTGTAAGCAACTTGCTTACTTACTTTTTTAAATGGTTTTGTAAATCTGTTTGTATTTTTTGAAGCTCTGCCTCATTCGGAATATAGTACCAAATGCGGTTAATCCTTTCACCTTCGCCCTCTTCAAACGATAACTGCTCAATATCCTTATCCATTTTTTTATAAATACCTTGTAGCTGAATAAGGTCCTTCACTGAAAAATTCATGCGAACATTGTCACCTAGTACATTCAACATATCGGTTGCTTTTAATAATGTTGATGGTGTGGAGGCTTTTTTCATCACCGCTTCAATGATTTGACGTTGTCGAATTTGACGTCCAAAATCACCTCGTGGATCTTCATAACGAATACGAGAAAAAATAAGGGCCTCATTACCATCTAATGTGATTTCTCCCTTTGGATAATGGTAGTCGTCAAAGGTTAAATCCATATCATTATCGATTGTTACGCCACCCAGCGTATCAATAATTTGTAAAAAGCCCTCCATATTAATAAATACATAATAATCGATGGGTATATTTAAAAAATTTTCGACCGTATCCACAGCCATCGGGACGCCTCCAAAGGCATAGGCATGATTAATCTTATCTACTGTATCATGACCAACGATTTCTGTTCGAGTATCACGGGGTATACTAAGCATTTTCATCGTCTGCTTTTCAGGATTCACAGTGATTACAATCATGGTATCGGAACGACCACTATCATCTTTTCGTTCATCGACCCCAAGCATTAGAACCGAAAATGGATCTTTTTTAATCACTGTTTTTTCTTCTGGTTGTGCTGCATCTGTTGTTTGAATAAGTGGTGTATTTATTTTATTCATAGTTTTTTGGATGGTAAAGTAGGCAGTACCTATAAAAATCAAAAAAATTGCTAATAGGCTACCAACAATCCACAGCCATAATTTTTTCTTGCTCTTTTTCTCTTTTGAGCGTTTCATGTTTTTTTCCATACATAAGTCCTTTCTTGCTTAACAATTTTGCCCCTCTTTTTGACGTATTAAGTTGGAAAAAAGTTTATCTAGTCTACTTATATGCATAATGAACGAAAAAAAGACGTACACTAGTATTTACTAAATTTACAACATACTATTCCCTCATTTGTCAATTATCTTCCTTTTACATTCATTCCCCTCTATCAAAATGGTGCTATCTTAATTTATTGAAAATTCATTATTGTTGATATATACTATTTTTCAGATACAACGTCTCTATAATAGAAACGTTTTTTAGGAGGAATCACTCAATGTTTCAAAAAAGAAGAGAGCAGCTCGTTTCCCGTATGCAGCAACAGTCAATTGATGTAGCAGTGCTAGTGCCAGGGTCAAACATGTATTATTTTACAGGTCTTCAGTTAAAGCAAAGTGAACGCCTAACAGTAGTCGCTATTACTGCTCATCATCAATTATACTTTCTCGTTCCACAAGTAGAATTAACAAAAATAGACGTAAGTTATGGTGGGACAATCTTATCCTATTCGGATGAGGAAGGACCCACACAGGCCATCCAGCAACTAAAAAAAGAACTAGCAACAGCGCAGACACTTGGCGTTGAGTTTGACACCATGCGCGTGAAGGAACAGAAAGCTATCGAAAAACTTACATATGACACTTTATGTGATATCGGTGAAACCATTCGTGATATACGTATGGAAAAAGATGAACACGAAATAGCCCTCATGCGTCAGGCTGTACAGATCGTCGAAGAAAGTCTTGCAGCCACATTACCGATTATTCAAGCTGGTATTTCAGAAATGGAAGTCGCAGCCCAATTAGAATATGAAATGAGACGACGTGGATCAGAGGGAACACCTTTTGGAACCATTGTTGCTTCTGGTTATCGAGGTGCACTTCCTCATGGTAGAGCGAGCACGAAGAAAATAGAGACAGGTGAATTAATCGTCATAGATTTTGGCGCGATTTATAAGGGGTATGTGGCGGATATGACTAGAACGGTTGCTTTAGGAGAAGTTTCACCAACGCTCAAAACAATTTATAGCATTGTGAAGCAAGCAAATGAAACAGCCATAGAAGCCATAAAACCGGGCATGACAGCTCATGCCATTGATGATCTAGCAAGAGGCATTATTCGCGATGCTGGCTATGGCGATTATTTCACACACCGACTTGGCCACGGCATTGGTTTAAGCGCACATGAAGAGCCTTATATGATGCAGCGGAATCAACTAGTGTTAAAGCCAGGCATGGCCTTTACCGTGGAGCCAGGTATCTATGTGCAGGATGTTGGTGGTGTTCGTATCGAGGATAATTTAATTGTTACCGAAGATGGTTACGAAAATTTAATGACCTATTCGAAAGAATTAATCATTTTATAAGGTTGGTGTGTACAATGATCGATATGAGGAAAATACAACAGGATATGCCGCTACTTGAACACTATATTTATCTAAACACAGCTGCTGCATCTGCCATGCCACAGCCAGTCGTGGATGCAATGACTAGCTATCTCCAAAAACAAGCAAGTATTGGTCCCTACCTGCCCTCTTTTCGTCAAGAAACGTATGCGCAAGTAGAGCGTATTCGAGAAAAAGCCGCATTGTTCATCGGCGCAATAAAAGAGGAAATTGCCTTTATGCCAAACGGTTCAGTGGCGATTAATTATGTCGCTGGAGGCTTGCAATGGAAACAGGGGGATGAGGTTATAGTGCTCGACACAGAAATGTTGAGTAACTATGTGCCTTGGCTTGCCCTTCAGCAGCAAGGGGTTCAGCTGAAAGTGTTAAAAACCAATGATGAATATATGGTGGATTTATATGCCCTTGAGCAACTCATCACACCACAAACAAAATTGATTGCCTTTGCCCATATGTCCAATGCTGCTGGGGCACTCCAGCCTGCCAAAGAAATATGTCAGCTAGCCCAGCAACACAATGTACTAACATTGATGAATGCCAATCAAACACTTGGTTTAACACCGATGAATGTTGCCGAGCTTGGCTGTGACTTTCTAGTTGCATGTGGACGAAAATGGCTACGCGGTCCTGAAGGATCAGGTATTTTATATGTACGAGAAGCACTCATTCCAACATTGACGCCTATTATGATTGGCTGGGGCAGCACCCAGTGGGATTATCAGAACAATGCCTATTCATTTTTAGAAACAGCTAAACGTTTTGAGCCAGGTTGTCCGATCATTCCAAGTATTTTCGGATTAGGGGCAGCTATTGATTATGCGAACAATATTGGTATCCACCACATATATGATCGTGTAAAGCAGCTAACAAACTATTTAATTGAACAGCTTGCCACCATTCCAGGCATTGTCTTATATGGTCCTCAAAATAGTGCTCATCGATTATCGATTACGCCGTTTAACATTGAAGGGCTGTCACCAGATGAGCTAACCAATGCTTTAGCAGACCAAGGGGTCATCATTGAAGCTGGCACATTTATGGCGAATACCATTATGGAACGCAATCAGATTACTAAAATGGCACGTTTTTCACCACACTATTTTAATACGTTTGAAGAAATCGACACAGCTGTATCCATCATGAGAGAAATCCAAGCAAAGGCTCAAGATAGACATTAACTATCTTGAGCCTCTTTTTCATGCTTATTCATGATATAATTTAAAGCTGTATTGATCGAAATACCGTTGAATATTCATCGCTCCATATTGAAGAACATTCACCATATCAGGTAACTTCTCCTCTGTTGGCTTACGATAAATAGGACCAGCAATTGTTAAAGAGGCAATGACTTCTTTTTTACTGTTAAAAAGAGGTACACCGAGCCCAAATACGGAATGAGAGTACTCTCCCGTCGAAAAGCACCAGCCTTGCTGTTGTATTTTTTCTAAATCGGCTAACATTTCATCAGGGTCAGTAATGGTTTCAGGCGTTAACCTTTTCATCCCATGCTCCATGATTTCTTTTTTTCTCTCTTCAGGTAGATAAGCCATGATGACTTTACAAGATGCCCCGATATGTAGTGGTGTCCGCGTGCCAATCGACACCGAAAACTTAATGGTTTGAGAGCTCTCAGCTATTTCCACTGTGACACCATCTGTTCCATCCAGCCATGTTAAAAATACGGATTCCTTGATGGTATCTGCAAGGTTGATCATAATTGGTAAAACAAAGTCAGAAAGATTTAATTTATCTTTAACCATCTGACCATATTCTAAAAAGCGAAGCCCTAATTCATATTTTTTTGTCTCAGGATTTTGAATAAGAAAGCCTTGTTTTTCGAAGGTTGCTAAAATCCGATAAATAATGGAGTGACTAATATCCATCTCTTTCGCTAGCTCACGAACACCCCATGTAGGATTTTCTTTATTAAAATATTTCAGTACCTCCAATGAGTTATCTAATGTTTTTAATGTCATTTCACACCTCAAATGTCTCTATAATAGAACCGTATTTTGATTATAAAATGAACACGGACAATTTTCAATAAATTCAACTATTTTACAATTAGATTTTAAATAAACTATTTAATTCAAGCAGTTCATATGAACATTCGGATTGTGCTGAGCATGGCTATCACGCAAAAAAGGAAGGCTATCCGCTAGAATCCCCTTTCTATCCGTCACATTTTGAGTTTTATCCACCAGTTATCCGCCTAAACAATGAAAAATCAACCCACCTCTTAAAAGGTAGGTTGATTTTTTACATGGCTATTTCTGCTGGATACCCTGTACTAATTTTTCTTGAATCCGCAAGTATTGGGCAATTTCCTCATCATCTAATACTTCAAAAAGCTGTACAAAGACCTCTTTCCCGATAGATTGAGCCTTTGCTAAAGCACTTTGACCCTCATCTGTAATTTGTAAACGAATGGTGCGACGGTCAGATGGATCATATAGTCTTTCTGCTAATCCAAGCTTGACCAGCTTTTCAGCAATGCTCGTCATCGCACCTTTTGTATAGCCGATTGTTTCAGCTAATTCTGCTTGTTTTTGAGGGCCTTTGACATGTAGCTCATTTAAAACTAAAATTGGTGAAATTCCTAAAGGATATGGGAACGCTTTTGTAAAACGTATAATATTCGCATTGTTCACCTGTTCAATCATATGAATCAGTTTAAAAATATTTGTCTGTTTCAAAAAAATCCTCCTCAAACGCTGAGAATTAATGAAGCATTAGTGAGCCTCCATCCACCATAATCGTTTGACCTGTAATGTATTGAGAATCGTCAGAAGCTAAGAAAACAGCTACTCGACCGATATCTTGCTCAATATCACCAAAACGACCTAACGGAATTTTACTTCTCACCGCTTCATAATACTCTGGCTGTGCTTTTGCCCATGCTTGTACACCTGGTGAATCAGCAAGCGGACTAATGATATTGACATTAATACCAAAACGTCCCCATTCATTTGCGGCCACACGAGAAATACCACGAATGGCTTCCTTAGCAGCGGCATAAGCAGCCTGTGTTTCATGACCTTGAATGCCTGCTCCAGATGCAAAGTTAATAATATTACCCTTAGTTTCTTTTAAATGCGGTAGTGCTGCTTGCATTAAATAGAAGGTTGGATAAAAACCTGTCCCAAATGACAAGTCAAGATCTGCTTGTGTAGTTTCTTCTATTGTAACTTGTTTAGCAGCATGAGCGTTATTAACTAGCACATCTAGTTTACCGTATTTTTCTACGACTGTATCAATAATTTTTGGTAATTGGTCGCGTTCCATTAGATTAGCCTGTAAAAACATAGACTTTGGCGACATTTCTTGTAATTCTTTTGCCATTGCCTCGCCTGCTTCTGTATTTAAGTCAACAATTGTAACAATCGCCCCTTCCTTTACCATAGCTTTTGCCATTCCACTACCAATACCACCTGCACCGCCAGTAATGATGACCATTTTGTTTTGTAGTTTACCCACTGCAACAACATCTCCTTCTTGTTTCTCTGTTAATAGTTTAACATTAAACTATTTAATTTTAAACTAAATTGCTTCAGATAAAAAAGCCTATTCTGGAGAAGTTAATCCAAAATAAGCTTTTTCTAAAATTGATCTTTCCTACATGATTGTGCCGATTACTCTTTTCCAGCGCTCTATTTCTGATTTGATATTACACCAAATATAGACCCTTTAATGTAGGGTTGTCCTTGTAATGACTGCAATTGCTCTGGAGTACCAGTTACTACAGCCCCACTTATTTTCACATCACTTTTCTCCAGGGTGCCATTTTCCCCTACTAAAGCTTGATAAATCTGGTTTGTTTCCCACTCAAAGTTCTTGCTTTTACGCAGAAGCTCAATGTTTCGAATAAAGGTCGCAACCTCATCGATTGAAGAGCGTCGAGGTTTTGGTTTGGATTGCTCTGATTGAAAGCCATAAATGTATGGATCATTGGCTGAAATCGTATTCTGTCCTTGCTTAAAAAAATCTAGTGTATCATCTGTATAGGCATCCACCCACCACCAATCTACTTGTACTTCAGAAGGTAGCTTGCTTTTAATTTCATCCAAACTATAAGCATCATCAAAGGAAATAGCTATTTCTACTAAAGTATTTTTCTCCAATTGGCGCAGTTCACTAATCTTATCTTGATAATGGTCGTAGGAAATCTTTGGATGATAAAAAAACATTTCTCGGTCACCTGTGTAGTCATTAAACCGTTCGAATTGATATGTTTCTGCCAGTGATTCTGAACCTTCTATTTGGATGGGGCTAGAAATGGCCGTTCGTGTAAGCGTTCCAAATAAATTATAATCGCTTTTGATAGGCTTCCAAATATAGGGCCGATGCAGCTCTCCAAGCACCTTATAGGTTGTTGTTGTTATTTTCCCTCCCAGCAAATGATCGTCATAAACCTGATTACTAATTTGGACATTGGGCCCACTTATTTCGTTAAACAAATGAATATCATCCATTACTTTTTGCGCACTATTTAACGATAAAGTTCTCAACCCATACCATAATGCTATTAGCACAATGGGGGTAACGATTAATGTAATCCCAATCATTTTGACTGTTGACCAAAACCTGGCCTTTCTCATTATTTTTTTCGTCTGTCTATCATCAAATACAAATTCATTTTCTTCTTTATTCATCATGAATATCCTCCTTAAATCGTTCAGTAAATTCTTCCCTAGCACGTCTGACATGCGTTTTGAGTGTGTTTTCATTCTTATTCATCAAGGCTGAAATTTCCTTATACGATAATCCCAGCTCATATTTCAGGATTAATAATTCCTGATGTAAAATGGATAGCGTTTCGAGCGTGTTTTGTATGTCCTTTAATTTTTCTTTTTTTAGCATTGGATCTCAGGAATGTGAATCAATGATGTCAATTGAACTTCCTCTAATTCTGTTGTTGGATGACGTTTTTCTTGTCTCTTGAGATCATAAAATTGATTGGTTGCTACACGATATAACCAGCTCATTACTTTATCTGACTGAATTCCATTTTTATGTAATAAAAATTTATAACATGTATCTTGGACGATATCTTCTGCATCCTCATGGGCTAATCCACGTTTTCTCAAATAACGATATAGCAGCGTTCCTGCTTGCTGTAGAAACGCATTCATTGATTGCTTTACCATGTCCACCCCCCTTCTGCCTATACAACGCAGAACTCCATGAAAAGTTTACATATTACTAAAATTCACCATTAAATTTTTTAGTTTAGTGAAAACCAACTACATTTATTTTCAAATACATACAAGCATCTTTTTAATTTGACAAGAATATACTGTAGCAGCTAGCTAAAATCACTTTCAAGAAAGGAGTTGTGGATAATGGGTGCTAAATGGATAAAGGTTTCAGTCTTTTATTTATTAATTGTTTTTGCTTTTGGCCTGTTTATGCATTATACGGTTCAACTTCAATGGAAAGCGACACATGCTCATATTGGTGTGGTAGGTTGGCTGACTACTGGATTCATTGGTTTAATTTATTCGACTTATAAAAATGCTGCGGAGACAGGTCTCGCCAAAGCACAGTTCTGGCTTTACAATCTCGGTTTACCCTTCCTTTTTGTTGGCATGATGATGGTGTATTGGGATGTACCACGCTGGTTATTTGAGCTTTTCGTGTCTGGTGGTGGAATTGCTGTAGCGCTGTCTGTCCTGTTATTCTTTATCAATGTCTTCAAATATGTAAGATAAATAGAAAAGCCCCGCTTCACAGTTGAAGTGGGGCTTTTCTAGCTATTACTATTGTTGTAAGGAGTTCGCCTGCATTTGATACATCTTGTCATAAATTCCGCCAAGCGCTAGCAGTTCATCATGTGTGCCGTTTTCTACAATTTTTCCTCGATCAAGTACAAGAATACGATCTGCATTTTTAATGGTAGAAAGTCGATGGGCAATAATAAACGTTGTTCGTCCTTTTTTCAGGACATCCATCGCATGCTGAATAATTTCTTCCGTTTCCGTATCAATATTCGATGTCGCTTCATCCAATATTAAAATGGCTGGATCAAACGCCAGGGCACGTGCAAACGAAATCAACTGACGTTGTCCTGAAGATAATGTACTGCCCTTCTCAATAACTGGCTCCTCATAGCCATTTGGTAAATTAGCTAAAACACGTTCTCCCCCGACAGCATTTAAGGAAGCTACTATTTTCTCGTGAGAGATGCGCGGGTTGTTTAAGCTAACATTGGATGCAATCGTACCTGTAAATAAGTAAGGGTCCTGTAGCACAATACCCATATGTTCACGCATCGTTTGACGTGGAACAGAGGTAATATCAATGCCATCAATGGTAATTTTGCCTTTTGACGGGTCGTAGAAGCGGAACAGTAAGTTCATAATGGAACTTTTCCCTGAACCTGTATGACCAACTAAGGCAATTGTTTCACCTTGATGTGCTTCAAATGACAGGTTTTTCAGCACATATTCATTATCTTTATAGGCAAAGGAAACATCTTCGAAAACCACATTTCCTTTATATCGTGGGATGCTCTTTTCAGAAACAGGCTCACCATTCGTATCTAACACCTCAAAGACACGTTTACCTGCAATGAGTGAACGCTCAAGCTGTGAAAACTGGTTCACAATATTCGTGATCGGATTAAATAGCTTTGTTAAGTAATCAACAAATGCATACAATGTCCCTGCTGTAATCACTTCAGTTGATGTGAATGAGCGTGTACCAAAGTAGAAAATAAAGACCGTAAACATGATAAGTCTTAGCGTATTCACAAGGTTAAAGGATGTAGCTGAATCAAGCACCAGCAGCTTACGTTCATACGCATAATGCTCATTATTCATGTCATCAAATTCCTTCGTCATTTGCTGCTCACGACGGAACGCCTGAATAATTGTCATGCCCTGAATGGATTCATTAATCATGGCATTAATATCTGCAATTTTTGTACGAATGACATCGTTGTATTTAGAGGCAAATTTTCGATATAAAATCATCCATACATAAACAATTGGAATCATGGTTAAAGCAAGCATTGCCATTTTCCAATTTAAAATAAAGAGCGCTATATACACCCCAAAAATAGAAATGAAGCTCGTCACAAAATTGGATAGAACCTGTACATATAAATTCCGAACTGCCTCTGTATCGTTTGTTACACGCGCAACAATTTTACCCGCTGGTAAATTGTCGAAGTATTGGATCGGTAAAGTTTGAATATGTTCAAAGACATCTTTACGTAATTTTTGGATGACACGGTTTGCCCCAATTTGCAAATAAATATACATAAAATAACGTAATATGGCTGTTGCAATGGCTAAAAGTAAATACACAATGAGCAACCATGTAATCGGTTTGATTTCTATATGACCGATTGTCATGTAATTATCAATAATATGTTTCGCAATAAACGGTCCAACAAGCTCCGTGAATACGGCAATTGTTAGGAAGAATAAGCCTAATAGTATCGGCTTTTTAAAATACATCGCATAGCGTGTTAAACGTTGACTCGTACTCATGAGGCACCTCCTTCTAGCTGCTGACGGTCAAATTGCTCTTTATACCATCCTTGTTGCGCAAGAAGTTCCTCATGTGTTCCCTGCTCTACAATTTGCCCATCATCCAGTACGATGATGACATCGGCATGCTGAATACCAGACAAGCGATGTGTCGTAATAATCGTCGTTTTACCTTGACGTTCACGCTGAATATTTTCAATAATTCTTGCCTCTGTCTTCGCGTCGACAGCGGAAAGCGAATCATCCAGCATTAAAATTTCAGGATCTTTAATTAAAGCACGAGCAATAGACACACGTTGTTTTTGACCGCCTGAAAGAGAGACACCCTTTTCTCCAACAAGTGTTTCAAGACCCATTGGTAGATTGTCTAAATCCTTTTCAAAATACGCGGCACGTATCGCCTGCTGCAACTCTGCTTGTGTTGCATCTTCTTTCCCAAATAATATATTTTCACGAATAGTGCGTGAGAATAGCACATGATCTTGTGGTACATAACCAATCCAGTCGAGGATCTGCTCCTTCGTTTGAGCCGTAATATCGATACCGTCAATGGAAAGCTGTCCCTGTCCGATTGGGTATTCTCGCAACAATTGGCGTAGGAAGGTTGTTTTACCTGCCCCCGTTTTACCAACAATGCCAAGGGTTTGACCTTTTTTTAAGGAAAGGGAAATCTGCTGTAGGTTTTTCACCTGACTCATCGGATATTGGAATGTTAAGGCATCAAAGCCAATCGCATTTGGTGTCGCAATCATTTGTGGATTCGGAATATTTCGAACATCCGCCTCGTAGTTCAAGGTTTCCTGCACACGATCTAGTGAGGCATTCCCCTGCTGCATAACATTGATGAGCTCACCAATCGCAAATATTGGCCAAACAGCCAAACCTAAATAAACATTAAACGTGACCAGTTGCCCAACCGTCATCGCCTCTGTTGCCACTAAATGAGCCCCGTAACCAAGTGCTACAACATAGCTAATGCCTGTTCCAACTTTTGTAATTGGGCCAAATAAAGCATTGATTTTTGCTGTATGAATATTTTTTGCATACACGACTTCACTCATCTCTGCAAAATTAGCCTCATCCTTTTTTTCCTGCACATAGGCACGCACCACTCGCACTCCTGCTACAGATTCCAGCACACTATCGTTTAGCTCCCCAAAAGCATCTTGTGCCTTCATATATCGCTCATGAACAATTTTTCCTAAATATTGAATGAGGATCGCCATAATAGGGACTGGTAACATAGCGAAAAATGTGAGCTTCCACGAAATCATATAGCCCATCGCAAAAATGATAAAGCCCATATAAATCGTTGAATCAATCAACGTCATAATACCAAAACCAGCTGTCATGGATACGGCATTTAAGTCATTTGTTGCACGTGCCATCAGGTCACCGGTACGGTTTTTCTCATAAAATGTTGGGGTCATGCGTAAAAAATGCTGCATTAAATTACGACGTAAAATTTTCTCAAGGTTGATAGCCCCTTCAAATAGTCGGAATTGCCACACAAAATTTAATAAATAGCCCCCAATAATAATTCCAATAAAAATCAAGACATACTTTGTTAAAATAGCTGGTGTCATTTCTCCTGCAGTCAATAGATCTATAATAGAACCGAGTAAATAGGGAGGGACAACCTCTAATCCACTGGCAATCATTAGTAAAACAATGGCCACCGTATATTGCTTCCAGTATTTTTTAAAGAACCAGCCTAATTTACTTAACACATCAAACATACATCATAACCTTCTTTCCTCCGTGCTGTTGTGGATGACTACCCACTTTCTAGAAATTCCTTTTTGAAAATCATTCGTCTAACTGTTTTTGTCATATACATACACTCCTTTTTTGTTTGCACTACAACCTTTTTTGCACAAAAAAAGACACATACCCTAAAAGAGTAAGTGTCTCTTATAAAAGGCAGGATAATTCCATACCTAGTTCTGCAATAGTAAATAAAGCGTTAGGCACGGACAATGTATGTAACTGTGATTGAATTTGATACTGATAAAATTAACATTGTCATGCCCTCCTTTAGTTTATTTGTTATAGTGTTCTTGAAGATTATCACACTATAGAAATATTTGTCAACTATCACCCTGTTATTTTTTATCATTTTCAGGAAATAGTTAGCGCTTTAAAGCATTAAAATGCTCTAAGGAATCAAAGGGAGAACATGCTTAAAATTACTGTGTTGTCTATAACCTTACAATAAATCTACGGCACAGACATTAACCTAAAGACTGAAATACAAGACTAGTGATTTTGATACCAAATAGCAGACAATAGAAAATTCTCTTTGCGTCTGTTGCACTCCTTCAATATGCTTATCTCATCATCTTTATTTATTTAGTTAATTATTATTTAGTTAATTATTATTTAGTAGTGTCGGGTTTTCCGTTTATGGTTTAGCCGTCAGCGGGTTTTCCGTCAGCGGGTTCACATAAGATGGATAAAGAAATGTCCATGTAATAAAATCTATTTCATTTTCCATATATAATATTTCGAAATATTATTTCGTGAGCATTTATACCTTTCTATACACTATATACATTTTAAAAGTCGATTTTGGGACATAACTTGAATTGAAATATTTCTAAAATTTTTGTCTCATGATACACTTTCTTTATAGTCATTTTCAGTAAGGGGTTTTTATGTTGAGGTCATTTCTAGCGGTGGGAATTGGTGGAATTCTTGGTGCCATCTGGCGATATAGCCTTAGTCTCGCCGTTCCAAATACAGAAGTATTTCCATTCACAACACTGTTTATAAATTTACTAGGCTGCTTTTGCCTAGCATGGCTTTTTACTTCTTTTATAAAACGCACACCTATTATACTAGGAATAGGTACAGGGTTTTGTGGAGCTTTTACTACCTTTTCGACATTTTCCTTAGAGACACTATTACTCCTAGAAAATAGCCAGTGGCTACAGGCTGTACTCTATGTTACAGTAAGTGTTTTAGGTGGATTAGCCTGCACATGGCTGGGAATACGATTTGCTAGGGGGCGTATTGCATGATGTTAGTCGGAATTGGTGGTTTTTTTGGCGCTCTTTCTAGATTTTATTTAGGAAAATTACTTGTACATCCCTATCCATGGGCCACTTTTATTATTAATAGTACAGGCTCCTTTGCCCTTGGTTTCTTATTTGCCCTACATCTTAGTGATTGGTTATGGCAATTAATTGGCATAGGTTTTTTAGGAGCCTACACAACTTTTTCTACTTTTGGATTTGAATGTCTACAGCTTATAGAACAACAAAAATGGAGACAAGCCATTAGCTATATTGCCAGTACCTTGTTAATTGGCATACTTTGTGCAGCTATTGGTTATCTAGTCGTATAAAAGAGGGTGAACTAGTGACACAGCCATCAAAGGAGTTACTACAGGAATTAGAAGTTGAAATAGAGCAAACGCTCTATTCATTGATTGACCTAGAGTTAGAAGAAAATTACGCTACCATGAATACACAATTTGCCCAATTACTTGCCAAGGTTCAGGCTGCCCAGTTAATTGATTACAAGCTAGATGTTCTCGTTGAACCTCAAGCTTTTGCAACTGAAACTTGTATTCTTTTACAGAGCCTCATAGAAGCAAAGGCGAGGCCCAATAAAAGACATAAGCTGTTAACACATCGCATGATTTTGAAAATATGGTTACGAAAAAATCAACGATTCATGAGGGAGTTTCTACCTCAAATGTTTTAGGCGCCACTTGAATTTGCAAGGGCGCCTTTTTTATATTTGTAGTTGTTGCAACACTTCTTTTATTTTTCCCTTCACTGTCAGATCAAATGGGGTTGTCTGCTGTGAAATATCTAAATTAATATAAACGGTTTTTCCTGTTGTCATCATAGGTAGTTGGTTGACGGGATATACCTCAAGGCTCGTTCCAATGACAAGGACAAGTTCAGCTGTTTTGATTGCCTCCATTGAACGGTGCCAACTTGCTTGTGGTAGGCTTTCTCCGAAGAGCACAACATTTGGACGAAGTTTCCCACCGCAATGGGCGCAACTAGCCTTATTCAAGAAGCTTGCCATGACAGCCGCCTGCTGGCAACGATGACAACGAATAGACCGGATCGAACCATGTAACTCCTCGACAGATTGACTTCCTGCCAATTGGTGAAAACCATCCACATTTTGAGTAGCGATTAGAGACACTAGACCTCTTTGTTCCCAATCAGCTAATATATGATGTCCCTCATGGGGAGCCACCTTTTCTAGGTTTTCGATACGTGTTTTATAAAATTCATGAAATAATGAGTAATGATCTGTTAATGCTTCCGTTGTCGCGACAGTTCTTGGATCCATTTGTTTCCACCAACCAGATGCTGAACGGAAATCAGGAACCCCACTTTCCGTTGACATGCCCGCTCCTGTTAGAATCACTGTATTATTTGAGGATAGTAACCACTCACGTAAACATTCTATTGTCATTTTCCCCCTCCTTTTTTCGAATTAAAACTACCTTCACCTATTTCGACAATCAACCTATTTTTCCTTTGCATCGTTATAGAAATGTTTAAAAGGAAGCTTCCATTTTAATTTATTATTCACCGATAACATGCGAATCACTACTATAAAAATAACTATGATCGACAATTCAAGCGGACTGTCCCACCCCAACCATATACAAAGGGCACATACAAATGTTAGGACGGCATGAATTTCTTCTCGTAATGCAAGCGGCGCTCTACCAGCTAACAAATCTCGCACCATGCCTCCGCCAACACCAGTAAACATCGACGCTATAATAATAATGCCGAGGTCGTGATGCAAGCTTTTTGCTAACAATCCGCCTTGTATTGCGAAAGAAGCTAGGCCAATCGAATCAAAGAAATAGCCCCAGCGGTTCCAGTGATGAATCCAGTTCCTTTTGACAAATAAAATGGTCGTCAGCGTGACTAAAACGACTAATAAGGATTGCCGTTCCCATATATCTGACACAGGGATATCCAGTACAACGTTGCGGATAATGGAACCACCATAAGACGTTGTCAGACCAAGCACAAATATGCCAATAAAAGAATAGTTGGCCTGTAACGCTACAAATGCTCCACTAATGGCGTAGGCAATAATGCCAATGATATGTAATACCGACCATGTCACATCATCCATCTCCTTTTTACTATACAAAAAAGCCCACCATAAAATAGTTGCGCATTGAGTACGCAAGCTATTTTATGGTGGGCTAATATCCTAGCAGTAGTACCTACTAATTTATCCATCTCACCATGTATCATAAAAAATATAGCGGCTGAGCCATACTAAATGACACAACGACCATAAAATTTCCTAGTTAGAATTGTAATTGATTTTTTTATTAAACTCAATATGAATTTTTGATTATAGCGTTTCATACATGACTTGGCCCATTAAAGAGACGTCATAATCTCCTAATGCAGCTACTTCAGCTTGGAAATCAGGTGTCTTTAAAATCTCCTTCACCATATCGATGAGTGGTTGATTTTCTGGTGTTTTTAATAACACAATATCGTAACGTTCAGTGACCATTGGTATAAAATCGACCTGAATAAGCTTGGCAATTTTTTCAATGCCTATCCCAACATCTGCGCGTCCATTGGCGACAGCAGAGGCGACATTGAGGTGGCTCATTTCTTCATGGGCATAGCCTGCAATCGTGGATGGTGCGATACCGTGAATGCGCAATTGCTCATCTAACAGAGTACGAGCACCTGAGCCTTTCTCACGGTTGATGAATGTGAATGTCTTTGTTTGAAAATCTTCAAATGAACGAATTTCCAACGGATTCCCCTTTTGAACATAGAAACCCGCTTTACGTGATACAACATTGATGAGAACAAAGGCATGACTGACAAAGATTTTTTTTACATAAGGGGTATTATAATCTCCTGTATCCCCATCAAACATATGCAAGCTCGCAATATCACAGTCTCCATGATACAGTGCCATCACACCATTAAAACTACCTTCATGTGAGCGTAATACTTTTGAAGAACGCCGTTTCTCGATATATTTTGCTAAAATATCTAGCACTAAATCTTGCCCACTCACTATAATTTTCGCATGATTTTTAGTCGGAGTGGCTATGGAAGCCTGTGCAGCAGCTGGCGTACTACCTGTTTTCCGTTTTTGTATATAGGCTTGCAAGTCAGCACGATCTACCCGCATTTGCCGGCCTACGCGAAAAACTGGCAAATCACCCTTCTTCACTAAATCATAAATTGTTAATTTTGAAACCTTTAAAAATTGTGCAACCTCTTCAATCGTATAGGATTGTTCTTGTGACATGTAAAAGTTCTCCTCCTATAAGCCTCTATTTTCATGGTAACGTATTTATAGCCTTATGAACATCTTGACATTTTGTACCCTTACTAACTTTCTTTTTTATTTATATCTGATTATAATTAGTTATGTCTTGTTATAACGAGTTATAAAAGGAGTATATTTATAGTGAAAAAATTTTATCGTTTATTTGCGACACTGTTCGTACTAGTTGGTCTAGTAGCAGCCTGTGGTAACCAAGAAAAAGAGGCGGCAACAAACGAACCTGTGGAACTAACGATTTCTGCGGCAGCTAGTCTACAGGATGCCTTAGAAGAACTGAAAACAATTTATGAAAAACAACACGATACAATCAAAATCCTCTATAACTTTGGTGGTTCAGGTGCATTACAGCAACAAATTTTACAAGGGGCTCCTGCAGACCTTTTCTTTTCAGCGGCGGAGGATAAATTCGATGCGCTTGTAGAGAAAGAAATGATCGATCTAAAGCTAGGAACGGATCTTTTAGCCAATGACTTAGTATTAATCGTGCCTAAAAACAATGAAAAGCAAATTCAATCCTTTGAAGATTTACAACAAGCAGGAAAAATTGCACTTGGTACGCCCGAAACGGTTCCTGCTGGGCAATATGGTGTGGACACATTAAAAACGATGCAACTTTGGGATGCACTCGAATCAAAAGTAGTGTATATAAAAGATGTACGCCAAGTACTTACTTATACAGAAACAGAAAATGTGGATGCTGGGATGGTCTATAAAACAGATGCCCTTGTCTCTGATAAAGTCAATGTCGTGGCAACTGCCGATGAGGCGATGCACGCACCGATTATTTATCCTGTAGGTGTTCTAAAGGCAAGTAAGCATGCGCAAGAGGCGAAGGATTTTTATCACTTCTTACAAAGTGATGAAGCGATGGATGTCTTTGAAAAGTATGGATTTAAAGGGGCTCAATAAAAGATGAGTACCGATTTTTGGTCTCCACTTAGGCTTTCGATCGAAATTGCCTTTGTTGCAGGGATCATCGCTATTATAGCAGGGATTTTAATGGGAAAATGGATGGCAACTCATGATTTTAAAGGCAAGCTAGTGCTAGAAACGGTGTTGCTATTACCATTAGTATTACCTCCTACAGTAGTCGGTTTCCTGCTTATCGTCATGTTCGGGAAAAATAGTATGTTAGGACATTTCATTATCTGGCTATTCGATCAACCTATCATGTTCACATGGTGGGCGGCGGTCATCGCTTCTACAATCGTTGCCTTTCCATTAATGTATCAATCGGCTAAAACTGGCTTTGCCTCTGTCGATCGAGATATTGAAAATGCGGCACGTGTGGATGGAGCGAATGAATGGCAGGTTTTTCTTTATGTATCCATTCCCCTTGCATCAAAGGCACTTGTTTCTGGTGGGATTCTAAGTTTCACACGAGCTTTGGGTGAATTTGGAGCGACTCTCATGTTTGCAGGGAATATTCCAGGGAAAACACAAACAACACCACTAGCAATTTATATGGCAATTGATTCTGGAAACATGACCCTTGCCTGGGCATGGGTTTTGTGTATGATTGCTATTTCCTTCCTTTTGCTTCTTAGTATCCATATCCTGAAAGTATAAAAGAGGTAGTTGGCTTAAGCCAACTACCTCTTCTTGCTCATCCCCCACTGATCGGTGGAATAAAGGCGATTGTGTCACCAGATTTGACAATCGTTGTATCCGTAGCAAATTCCTCATTAACAGCTGTCATGATCTGTTGTAATGATAGCTGAGGATAATGCTTTTCCATCCATTCTTTTAACTGCGCAACTGTCACATCTGACAGCTCTATTGATAGCTTTGACTCACCAAGTGCTTCCTGTAGGTGGGCAAATAATAAGATGTTAATCACAGGTTTTCCTCCTCCTGAATAGCTGGTTTCCCTTGCGGATAAGGAACATTTTCTAATTGGTCACCAATCCACCCTGTCCCGTCCTCCCAATGTTCTTTTTTCCATATGGGCACAATCTGTTTTATGCGATCAATTGCATATTCATTCGCCATATACGCTATTTTACGATGCGGTGATGACACTGCAATCACGACAGCAATATCAGAAATAGCTAAATGGCCAACACGATGGGTGATGGCCACTTTTGCTTCTGGCCACTCTTCTTGTATTTCCTTCGCAATCTGTTCAAACATTTTAATCGCTATCGCTGGATAGGCTTGATATTCCAAATGCAATGTTTTTTTACCATTCGTCATTTCGCGCACTGTGCCGATGAATAATGTAATGGCTCCAGCATTTCGACTAAGGACTTTTTGTCTTACTTCCTCCACATCTATTGGTTGATCGATAATTTCAAATAACGCTGTCGTCATCGTTTTTCCCTCATTTCTGCCAATAAAAATTCCATATATTGTGTTTCATCATGAATCGAAAAAGCAGGGATTGTTAGGAATGGATCGAGTGGATAGCTTGGCCAATAAATCACACAGAGGATATTGGTTACTTGCTGTAGCAGTATTTGGTCCTCAGGCGTGCGCAGCAACACAACCTTCGGATAATGTTCATTTTTATATCCTTCGATCAGCATGATATCCATAGAAAGAGAATCATAGATCGCTAGTATTTCAGCCAATTGCCAGCTATTTTGGTGAATGCTCATACGTAAAGTACCCGCCCCCTCCACTGCTGTGACAGCTGCGCCTGCTTGCTCATGACGACTGCTATCCTTCGAGGTTTCGATCATCGGTACACCACCATGTCCGTGATGCTTTATGGTTCCTACTCTTAGCTCTTCCATTGTAGCCTGCTTGATCAATCGCTCCATCAATGTCGTTTTCCCACTATTTTGATAGCCAACTATCTGTAAGATTTTTCGATATTGTCCCAAGGCCACTCACTTCCTTGCAAATCTTCTAGCAAAAGGACATCCACTTGCATACCCTTTTCATAGCCTCTAGAGCCACCTGGTAAAACAATGAACGCATTGGCTGTCGCTAAAGATGAAACTGCACTCGATTTATCGAACCCAGATGGGACAGTTACGAGCTTCCCTTTTACATATTCGATACGAGCTCGTACAAAGCGTGTAAAGGGATTCGGCTTTGTAAAATCAGCCCCTAAAATCGCTTGCTCTCTGCGTAAATGTGGTTGAGAATGCCCATATGCAGAACGTATAATCGGACGTACAAATAGCTCAAAGCCAACATAGCAGGCTGAAGGATTACCAGAAAGACCAAATAATAATTTGCCGTGGCGAGCAGCAACCGTTGTCACACTACCTGGACGCATCGCTATTTTATTAAACAATACCTTTGCATCAATCGCCTCGTAAATAGCTGGTAAATAATCATAATCACCTACAGAAACGCCACCCGTTGTAATTAAAATATCAACTTCCTGTAGGGCCTTTTCAACACGATCAATACATAACGCAAGATCATCGCTCAACTTGCCAAAATATTTCACTTCTGCTCCAGCACGCTCAATTTGCGCCATCATCATATAGGCATTACTATTGCGAATCTTACCTGGCTGTAAAGCTTCACCTGGCTCTAGTAATTCGCTACCAGTGGCAAGCACACCAATAACTGTTTTACGATAAACAGGTACTTGCTCATAGCCAAAAGTAGCAAGCAGTGCCATCACCCCTGGATTAATCGTTTGCCCTTGCTCAATGAGGACAGTCCCTTTTTGTATATCTTCTCCTCTATAGGAAATGTTGCTTCCTGCTTCAAAAGGTCGTTTAATCGACATATACTTTTGATGATTTTCTTCGAATGTATGGGTTAATTCTAGCATAACCACTGCATCACAGCCTTGAGGTATTGGTGCCCCGGTCATAATGCGGACAGCTTGGTGATCGCCAACTACCTCTTCAAAAACATAGCCTGCCCCAATTTCTCCAACGACTTGAAAACGGACTGGATGCTGTGAGGAGGCTTCCTTACTATCGACGGAACGAATGGCATAGCCATCATACGGCGAACGATCAAAAGCAGGTACATCATGATCGGCTCTAATAGCTTGTGCTAGAAAACGTCCATGTGCTTGCGTTAATGGCACATGCTCCTTTTTTGCTTGAAAGGCATAGTCCATTACACGATGAACGGCTTCTGCCACAGGAATTGGTTGTCTTTTTTCTACCATTTGGCACACTCCCTTAACCTAATAAACGATAATAAATGCTTTTGGCTTTCTGAATATCTTGTATACCATGTATTACAACTCGCCCATCTTGGAAAATAACGATTCGGTAATCGTCCGCTTGGCAAGATAGCAAATAAGGATTGACCTGAACTTCCCCATTGGAACGGAGTTGGTTTGCTAGCTGGTCGAGCGAATAGTGAATAGGCTTAGGTGGTCGAATTTGTACCGCGTCTCGGCCACAAAGGATCTGTAATTTCGTTTGATTTTCATAGGAGAGATAGGGATAGGTCGGCTGATCACCACAAGATGGACAATCAAACTGCCTTATTTTCTCCACATTGATTTCATAGTGTTGATTTTGCCAAACATCAAACGTTAAGTAGCTTTTTCGTAAGGCTTTGTCATCTCCAACAAGCAGTTTTAGAACCTCTGCCACTTGATAAGCGGCAACAATTTGAACTGCTGGACTAATAATGCCAACGGTATCACAAGTCATCCCTGTATGGGGCATCACCTTTAATAAGCAATGCAAACAGGGCGTTTTGCCTGGCACAACCGTGTAAGTTGCACCATAACTACCAACACAAGAGCCGTACACCCAAGGAATACGATACTTTTGCGCAAGGTCATTCATGACAAAGCGAACATCAAAATTATCGGTCGCATCAACCATCACATCTACATCTTCTAGTAATGGTAGCAAAGTCTCTGTGCAAGCATCCATAATGCCGACATGAATTTCTACCTCTGTGTTTATTTGTTGGAGACGCTTTTTAGCTGCGATAACTTTGGGCATTTTTTCTTGTGCGTCTAGCTCTGTATATAATTGCTGTCTTTGTAAATTACTCCACTCAACATAATCACGATCAATGAGGGTCAGCCTGCCAATACCCGCTCGCACAAGCGCTTCTGCACTAGCACTCCCCAATGCCCCCGCCCCTATGATAAGGACGTGTTTTTGTTGGAGGGATTGTTGCCCTGTTTGTCCGATAGGGTGAAATAATTGTTGTCTAGAATATCTATTTTGCATACGTATGAGGCCTTTCTTTCTATGAATTTTCGTTTGACCTTTTCATTTATAGCATTATAATAAAAGCAATGTTTTTTAGCAAAAACGCATTTGAAGGAGGTCTTACTGTGCATCCAACACATCAGCAGCAATCAATTCAAGTTGCCATTTTAACGGTCAGTGATACACGCACAAAGACAGATGATCATGCTGGTCAGCGTATTCAGTCCTTTCTACAGGAAGCTGCATTTGAAGTTGTAGACTACCAACTAACAAAGGATGAACCGCTCGATATCGCTCGTCATGTTAAAAATTGGTGCAGCGATCCAACAATTAATACCATTATCGTTACTGGTGGAACAGGGTTTACACCAAGAGACCAAACCTATGACACCATTCTGCCTCTGTTTGAAAAAGAAATGATGGGGTTTGGTGAATTATTTCGAATGCTCAGCTATGAAGAAATTGGCCCAAAGGCGATGTTTAGTCGTGCCACCGCTGGAAGTCTTCAGCAAACAGCCATTTATGTTTTACCAGGCTCCACAAATGCAGTGACTTTGGCTATGTCGAAGCTCATAGTACCTACTGTCCAACATTTTGTCGGTGAGCTGAAGCGCTTATGAAAATTGCTGGTATTGTGTTAGCTGGTGGTCAATCCTCTCGCTATGGTCAGCCAAAAATGTTTGAGATGTTTGCTGGACAGCCATTATATAAACATAGTCTCATAGCCCTGCAAAAAAATCAGCTAGATCCTCTTATTATCGCTACAAATGCGCACTTACAACATCAGTTTGGACAGGAAAATGTCCAATGGGTCATTGAAAAGCAGCCACATCAAGGCCCTCTTTTTGCTTTACATCATATCATGACAGCCTATCCTGATGTGGATTGGTTTTTTGTCGTAGCGAGCGATATGCCTTATATGAATGCAAAATTTATCCAAAAAATGGTAGGTCTGATTAATGACACTTATGATGCCATTGTTCCGACGCAAGCACTACGCGATCAGCCATTAGCTGCATTATATCGACGTACTGCTTTACCAAAGGCGACACAATTAACGGCACAAAATAAACGAAGTATGAAAGTGCTTTTAGAGCAACTTCGTGTCTGTTATGTCCCTTTTGATGACAATAGCTCAACTTTTATCAATATCAACGCACAACAAGACTGGTCACAAACAAGTAAAAAGGAGTTTAATGATGAATAATTTTACACACTGGAACGAAGAAGGTCGCCCTAAAATGGTCGATATCTCCGCAAAAGAAAGCACGACACGTACAGCCATTGCACGCAGTACGATTCTTTTATCTGATGCGGTCTATGAAGCCATCCAACAAGGTGGCATTAAAAAAGGTGATCCGACGCAAGTTGCGCAAATTGCAGGGATTATGGGCGCTAAAAAAACAGCTGATATCATTCCCATGTGCCATCCCATCATGCTACAGGGCACGGATTTCCAGTTTGACTATGAAAAAGCAGAGAATGGCTATGAGCTCCATATTCAAGCCACTGTTAAATGCAGTGGAAAAACGGGTGTTGAAATGGAAGCGCTCACTGCTGTGTCTGTCGCTGCACTAACTTTTTATGATATGTGCAAAGCCGTTGATAAGACGATGGTCATCAAAGAAACTTATCTTGTTGAAAAAACGGGTGGGAAAAGTGGCACTTTTGTGCACAAATAAACAGAAAAAATTCGGCATTATTGTGCCGATTTTTTTCTGTTTTTTACTCGCTACCCCCCAATATGAGACATTTCAATTTTTGACGTTTTTCTTTTTGCCATCGTTTGTTCATTGCGTTCATCTGAATAACGATCATTTCTTGTTTCCCAAACGTTCGTAATGCACTTGATGATGGCAGCATCATCTTGCCCTGAACGTAACAATTCCCTTAAATCCGTGCCTTCTGTTGCAAATAAACAAGTGTATAATGACCCTTCTGCAGAGAGGCGAGCACGTGAGCAATTGGAGCAGAATGAATCCGTTACAGATGAAATTACACCAATCTCACCTTGAGCATCTTGATACTGATAACGCGTCGCCACCTCTCCTTTATAATTGGGCGCTAATGGTTGTAACGGCGTAAACTGATGGATTTGCTCAATGATCTCTTTTTTGGACACCACATCATCCAAGCGCCAGCCGTTCGAATTCCCTACATCCATATATTCAATAAAGCGTAGAATATGTTGCTTTTCTTTAAAAAACTGTGCCATGGTAACAATATCTTGTTCGTTTTTCCCTTTTTGAACAACCATATTAATTTTTACTTGTAAGCCCGCTTCTGCAGCCTTTTCAATTCCCTCTAACACTGGCAATACCTTGCCTCTATGACCATTCATCTCGAAAAAACGCTCATCATCAAGTGAATCTAAACTAACAGAAACTCGAGCTAAGCCTGCCTGTGCCAATGGCTGCGCGTATTTTTTTAATAACGAGCCATTGGTTGTTAAAGCAATATCTTCTACCCCTTTTATGCGGTGAATACGGGCAATTAATTCGGGTAAATCACGACGTAGCAAGGGTTCCCCACCTGTAATCCGTATTTTTTTCACGCCCAATGAAACAAAGATTTTTACTAATCGTTCAATTTCATCAAAACTTAATATTTTATCAGACGGTAAAAATGCGTAATCTGGACCAAATACTTCTGCTGGCATACAATAGCGACAGCGAAAATTACAACGATCTGTCACGGATATTCTTAAATCTCTTAACGGTCTGTGTAATTGGTCTTGTAGATTCGTCATTTAATCTCCTTCTTTCAATTCATTAGCTGGTAATAGGATGCGTTGTGGGTGTGTATAAATATTCAATGTCTGTTGCCGAATAAAACCAACCGTCGTAATACCAAGCTGCTCTGCTAATTGCAATGCTAATTCGGTTGGTGCTGATTTAGATAGCACGATGGCACAGCCTATTTTGGAAACCTTTAGTAAAATCTCCGATGATATTCGTCCGCTAAAGACGATAATTTTATCTTCCATACGGATGTTGTTGCGTAGGCAAAAGCCGTAAATTTTATCCAAAGCATTATGACGTCCAATATCCATGCGACTTAGGACGATGCCATTTACATCACATAGTGCAGCATTATGCACGCCACCTGTTTTCTTAAAAATATCGGCACTCTCCTGCATCGCATGCATTAAACGGAAACAATCCCCAGTCGTTATTTGCACATCGACTTGATCCATTTTTTTCGCTACTAATGCATCATTCGTAAACACAAACCCTTGTCGACTCATCCCACAGCAAGACGTAATATAGCGCTTGTTTTGCGTCTGTTGGTAATAAGGATTAATATGCTTTGTTTTAATATGCACAAAACCCTCTTTCTCTTGGTGCCAAATTTCCTCAATATCCTCAAAACTACGAATCACTCGTTCAGAAGCTAAGTAGCCAATCACCATATCTTCCACATACTCTGGTGTACATACCATCGTGACAAATTCTTGCTGATTAATTTTTACGGTCACAGCGTATTCTGAAACAATTAAATCATCCATTTCTGTCACTTGTTGTCCTTCAACACGCACAATTTTTCTTGTCATTGCTCGATCCATAAAGCATCTCCTTTATTCACTGATATGCTTTTCAAAAACAAAGACGGAAATCGCAAAATCCTCTTCAATTTTAATATCTGAAAATAAGTGAAGTAATTTGCTGCCCATCAGTTCTTCCATACCCTCTGGTGGCGATTGTCTATATAAATCTTGAATCATACTCGTCCTTGCAGCATGCACCATTTTCAGCCCTTCTGGTGTACTGGCAATAAATTTTTCTGTCGGAGTGATATTTCCGTATAAGGTAGATACAGCCATATTCTCGACAAAAACGGTATGAATACGTTCTGGACCTTTACCGAATACTTCCTTTCTTAACTTTCGAATCATGTCATTAAATTCATGGATTTTTTTAGACATAGCAACGATTCTCCCATCATAATTAAACTTTTTTAGGCAAATGGTTATGTAGGCCACCCTTACAGTTTGTTAATGATATAGCAACTTTTAAAAAAATAAAAGAGAAAATACTTTTTGATAATAATTCTCATTTAATAAATTTTAGATAAATATTGTTCATTTTGAAGGAAAGGGCTATAATATGCATATCAAATGGAATTAATTTATTTTGAACTCTATGTTACGATGTTGCATACTGTTTTTAATAGTTGAATTCTATTGTTATTAAAAAATAAAAGTAGATTGAGTTTTTAGCAAGACCTGCTAAGAATTTTATCCACCATGAATTATTAGCATGTCTAGGACATGTGATTTCATGGTGGATTTTTTTATTTTTTCAAAACCGAGACATGGATAACATGTTATGATCTAGCAATTTACCTATTTTGAGGTAGCTTCAAGAACCATTGGGAATTACAATGATAACAAGACAATCTTTTCAACAATCACCAACTCGATTTGTTATTCCCTTTTGTCTTAAGCTGTACCATGTTAGCCGTTTCGTCTCAAAGTGCAAAAGGAGGAAGTTACCTTGACTCAAATTAATATTAATGGCGTACCGTATGAAGTAAAAGAAGGAGCTACAATCCTTGATACCATTAATCAACATGACATTCCGCATCCACAGATTTGTCATGTGCCCGCTGTTGACCCAATTGAAACATGTGATACATGTATCGTGGAAGTGAATGGCCAATTAGTTCGTTCCTGCTCTACAAAGGCAGTAGACGGCATGAATGTATTCCTAACGTCTGACAAAGCAAAAGCGGCACAAACAGAAGCGATGGACCGTCTACTCGAAAATCATTTACTGTATTGTACAGTTTGTGATAACAACAATGGCAATTGTGCATTACACAACACAGCCGAAATGATGGAAATCGAGCATCAAAAATATCCCTATCAACCAAAAGTGGAACCTCATGAAGTGGACATGTCGCATCCGTTTTATCGATACGATCCTAACCAATGTATCGCTTGTGGTCAGTGCGTAGAGGTTTGTCAAAATCTACAGGTAAATGAAACATTATCCCTTGATTGGGAAGCAGAAAGACCACGTGTCATTTGGGATACAGGCGTTGCTATCAATGATTCTTCCTGTGTAAGTTGTGGTCAATGCGTAACCGTATGTCCATGTAATGCCTTAATGGAAAAATCCATGCTTGGAGAGGCTGGATTTATGACTGGCCTCAAACAGGATATGTTAGATCCGATGATCAGCTTGATTAAGGAAGTTGAACCAGGCTATAGCGGTATATTTGCCGTTTCTGAAGTGGAAGCAGCCATGCGTAGTAAACGCACAAAAAAAACAAAAACAGTTTGTACTTTCTGTGGTGTAGGCTGCTCGTTCGAAGTTTGGACAAAAGGTCGTAAAATTTTAAAAGTACAGCCTTCTGATGGTCCAGTAAATGCGATTTCTACATGTGTTAAAGGAAAATTCGGCTGGGATTTTGTCAATTCTGAGGAACGTATTACAAAACCACTCATTCGTAAAAATAATGAGTTTGTTGAATCATCGTGGGATGAAGCTCTGGATCTAATTGCAACAAAACTAGGTGGTATTCAACAACAATATGGTCCGGGCTCTGTCGGCTTTATCTCCTCTTCTAAAATTACAAATGAAGAGAATTACTTAATTCAAAAAATGGCCCGTCAATTATTTGGAACAAACGATGTCGATAATTGTTCTCGTTATTGCCAATCTCCTGCAACTGATGGTTTATTACGTACAGTTGGCATGGGAGGAGATGCTGGTACGATCAAAGATATTGCTAAGGCTGGACTTGTCATTATTATTGGGGCTAATCCAGCTGAGGGACATCCTGTTTTAGCAACACGTGTGAAACGCGCACATAAATTACATGGTCAGAAATTAATTGTTGCGGATATTCGTAAGCATGAAATGGCCGAGCGTTCCGACATCTTTATGCGTCCAAAGCAAGGTACTGACCAAGTTTGGTTAATGGCTGTTACCAAATATATCATTGATCAAGGTTGGCATGATGAAGCGTTTATTCAAGAAAACGTCCTTCATTATGATGATTTTAAACAAGTACTTGCAACCTATACACTTGATTATGCACAAGAAATGACTGGTATTAGTAAGGAAACATTGATCGAAGTGGCTGAAATGATTCGTGATGCAGATGGTACATGTGTTCTTTGGGGCATGGGTGTAACACAAAATACTGGTGGCTCCTATACATCCGCAGCGATTTCAAATTTACTTTTAGCAACTGGGAACTATCGTCGTCCAGGTGCTGGTGCCTACCCACTTCGCGGCCATAACAATGTACAAGGTGCCTGCGATATGGGGACACTTCCAAATCTATTGCCAGGCTATCAAAGAGTCACAGATGACGAGGCACGTGCAAAATTTGAAAAAGCCTATGGTGTCCCTATTCAACCACAGCCTGGTCGAACTAATATGCAAATGTTAGATGCGATTATGGAAGGGAAAATGAAAGCGATGTATTTAGTGGGCGAAGATATGGCACTAGTTGACTGTAATGCCAACCATGTAGATGAGGTGCTTTCACAGCTTGACTTTTTCGTTGTCCAAGATTGTTTCCTATCACGCACAGCACAATATGCAGACGTGATTTTACCTGCTGCGCCTTCGCTTGAAAAAGAAGGTACATTTACGAATACGGAACGTCGTGTTCAACGCCTGTATCAAGTATTACCAACACTTGGTGAGTCGAAAGCAGATTGGGAAATATTGCAAGCGGTTGCTCATCGTTTAGGTGCAGATTGGCATTATGATCACCCAAGCGACATCTTTGATGAAATGGCGAGCCTGTCTCCCCTCTTCTCACAAGCCAACTATGATGTTCTTGAAGGCTGGGGAAGCTTCTGTTGGGGTAGCCATGATGGTAAGGATACACCGTTATTATATGAAGATGGCTTTAACTTCCCTGATAAAAAAGCTCGCTTTGCTTTAAATGATTGGGTGCAGCCTGTTGAGTTTGAAGCACAATACGATTGTCATATTAATAATGGCCGTATGCTTGAACACTTCCATGAAGGAAATCTAACAAATAAATCGAAAGGTATTCAATCGAAAGTACCTCAAATTTTCGTTGAAGTATCACCAGAATTGGCGAAAGAACGAGGCATTGCAGATGGAGCCCTACTTCGTTTAGTGTCTCCATATGGTGCCTTGAAACTAAATGCTCTTGTTACAGATCGCGTACAAGGAAACGAATTATTCTTACCAATGAACTCTGTTAGCAAAGATTCAGCCATCAACTTCCTAACTGGCCCTGCAGCAGATGTGAATACGTCAACACCAGCTTATAAACAAACAAAAGTACGAGTAGAAGTGCTAAAAGCTAAAGGTAAATCACCACTTCCTCGCACAAACCCACGCTATAAAAAGCGTCATCCTCAAAATGGTGTTGAGGTACAACGAAAATGGAATCGTCCTGGCTACGTTCACTTAACAACCATAAACGAAAGAGAGTGAGAGCATGGCTGTACCCATTACAGGCATTAAAAAACAACAATTAACGGAAGAACAACTAAAGGAACAAAAATTAGACAATCTAAAAGAATTGCTTTCTGAAAATGAAGAAGCTGTCAATCAGGTGTTTAGTATTATGGCTGAATTAAATGAAATCGGTGCACTAGAAGCAGCAATGAAGCTACTTGAAGCCAAAGAGGAAGTAGCCCATATTGCACTAGGACAATTAACACGTAAGCCTGTAACCAATATCATTAACAATATAATGGGTGTTGCGGGAGCATTGACGGAGCTCAATCCTGAAACAACGACTAAGCTCATTGAAGGCTTAAATACAGGCGTAGATGAAGCAAGCAAAGCACTTGAATCGAATGAAAAAGTTAGTGCCTTTAAGCTCATGAAAATGTTAAATGATCCAGATGTCAATCGTGCGCTCAATTTTGGGGTTCATTTCTTAAAGGGACTCGGCAAAGGCTTAAAAGAATAAGGTGGTTCCTAAATGTTAACAAAAGAAAATGTTGTAAACGCATTGAAACAGGTGAATGATCCTGAACTTCATCAGAGTATTGTAGATTTGAATATGGTGCGAAACATCCAAATACATGACAACCATATAGCACTGGATATTATTTTGACCATACCTGGATGTCCGTTAAAGGCAAAAATACAGCAAGATGTGGAGGAGGCATTACAAGCGCTTGGTGCCTCCACTACCATTAGCTTTGGAGCTATGACAGATCAGGAGCGACGCACATTAACAGCCTCACTACAAGCAAAAAATGTAACTGAACAAGGAATGCCAAACATGCTACTGCCTAATTCTGGTGTTCAATTCATTGCCATTACAAGTGGTAAAGGCGGTGTTGGAAAGTCTACGGTGACCATTAATTTAGCGGTTGCACTTGCTCGTCTTGGCAAACGTGTAGGTATTTTAGATGCTGATATTTATGGTTTCAGTATCCCTGCCATGATGAAGATTGATCAAAAGCCTACCATGCTTGATCAAACGGCGATTCCAGTAGAACGTAACAGCGTAAAAATAATGTCGATGGGCTTTTTTACAAATGACAACCAGCCTGTTATGTGGCGTGGTCCTATGCTCAATAAGTGGATTCGCAATTTCCTTGTCAACACGCTATGGGGAGATTTAGATTACCTCCTCATCGATTTACCACCTGGTACAGGAGATGTTGCAATTGATATGGCTGCAATGATTCCACAAGCCCAAGAAATCATCGTGACAACACCGCATCTTGCCGCTTCTCATGTTGCATCTCGTGCAGGCTTGATGGCGCAACATACGAAACACAGGATTCTTGGTGTTGTTGAAAACATGGCCTATTTTGAAAGTGCTGACGGTCAAAAAAACTATCTATTTGGACAAGGTGGAGCCGAACAATTAGCAGATTTATTACAGACAGATGTAATCGCTCAAATTCCTTTTGCTCAACCTGAGGAAAATACAGGTTCCTCGGTCTATGATGAAGAGTCGATAATCGGTGAAGTGTTTACTCATTTAGCAGAAGATCTACTCTATAAATAATAGAAAGCCCTTGATTTGTTTTTACGCAAATCAAGGGTTTTTTCGATCACTTATAACCAGCTTTTTGTAACACCTGCATGAAATAAAAACGATACGTATTTTTTACAAATGTCTCGAGGGGTAGCCCTACATTCACTTGATATTTTGTAAATATAAAATAAAATCGTTTATCCCACTTTAGACGTAATAACTCGCCTGCTTCTTCGCCATACTTCATCGTAAATTCTTCAATCAACGGTTCGATCATCTCATAACAATAGTCTTTTAAATGGGCCGGTGCTTCAATATCCTTATCCCTTTGAAAGCGTATAATCCAATCCATTAATTGCTCATCCATATTTGCACGCCGTCCTTTTAATCAGAGTTTCTTCCTATTAAATTATACTCCTTTTTTGGCGAATCAAAAAAAGAATGATTTTTCCAATATAGTTCACTCATCAATAGGACGATTCCAACGTAGATGATAGTGAACAGCCCTCTTTTTCATTTTTTTGTCCAATACCAGTAATCTATCACCGGCTTGAATAACATAGCTATTCTCTAAAGTCCGTACAGCGGGCTGTTGTTGCTGGGAATTAATGATGCCAATATTGCTTTCCCACAATATTTGATGTTTGTTCATATCATAGTGCAATAACATGTGTTCAGCACTTTCTCGCTGTGTTTGCCTATATGAAACAAGAGCCGTTTTTTCTATGATATCTACATCCACCACTTTTGGTTGTAAATTTGCATAGGCTTGAATGGCTGGCTCGGTTAGGACAGCTTGACTAAAATCTCGAATGGCCTGATAATCCTCGACAGGCTGTGGATGTGTAGCAAAATAACCCGGCAACTCAGTCTCGATGAAAAAACGGGCCGATAGGTAATCTTGAGCCTTCACATCCTCATTTAATGTTTTACCATCAAAGCGATAGAATTTGCCATCGACCCCTTCCAAATATAAATTGTTCGCTAGGACAGCCATTTGATATGCATTATTGCTTAATATTGCTATTAATGACGGATGTAGCGTTCGAAACTCTTTTTCAGAAAGTATTTCTTTGCCTGTTTCCAAATCTAACAGTGATAATTGACCAAACTCATCATCCCGATGATGGACAAGAACACCGCCCATAAATTCCCCAAGCAGTGTTTCTTTATAGGAAGCTGATTTTGTCCATTGCTTTTCACCTGTTTGTAAATTCACAGCTACTAGGAGATGATGTGCAATTAAATGCGTAATCCCATTCGATGTCCCATTATTTTCTGAGCCTTGCACCATTTGAACAGCAATGCTTTGTGAATCATCAGTATAAATCGGCGAATCGGATTTGATGGGAAAGCCTCTCCCCGCTAAGCCAAAAACAATCATTAATAGATTACTGACCAATAAAAAAGCAATGAGCAAAATGCTAGAAGTAACGAGTCGTTTACGTTTCATGACGATAAACAAAACTAGTAGAAGTCCTATACCTAGCACGATGCAGAAAAAAATATCGTGGATAAACCAACCATTTAAACGCCATGAATCGATATATCGTTGTAGAAATTGTTCCACTTCCCTACCCCCTCAAACAACGATTAACTAAAATCTGAATAAAGCACATAACGGTCACATTCCAAGCATTGAAATAAATAGCCTTGATGATGACCTTTGTTCATTAAGGATGCAGAAAGTTCTTCTTTTGAAAAGCCGGTATAATTATCAAATTGATCCTCAATTCCTCGCTCTACTAAATCAGGCCAACCAACATAGCCGATAAACGCACAATAGTCGGAGCAATGTGCCACCCAATTATTGCCCTGCCAGCTTACATAGCCAGGCGTCCGAAAGAGCACTTCCTCGGCAAATGTGGGATTCGTAACTTGGTCATCATCCATTAAGTCTTGCTGGAAAGAACCATCATATTTTTGAGCCGCTTCCCCACTATGGATGCAGGAAGGACAAAGATAATCTACTTCCTCAATTGCATAAATACCACCAGTATAATAGACATCCACTTCTTGCTCGCAACAATCACATACAACGATTTCATCTGTTTCAAAAATTTCAGCCTCTAGAGGGTTTGGTAGATATTTAAACGTTGGAATTTTCGTTTTAAGCTGCTGATGGTCTCTAATTTTTCTTGGCAGCAGAGGATTCACCGAATTTGGTTGATCTATGTAGGTCTGGAGAACGCCATATTTTTTCCGATCCTTTTTATCGTCTTTATTCATAATGACAGTAAATAACTGATATGCCTCAGGATACATTCTAAGTAAACAGTAAACCTCTACTAAAATTCTTACTGTTTCTTCTGTTTGTTGAACCTGCTTTAATTGATCTTTAAAAATATGCATTTGATTAATGGTTATCGGATTGGAAGGATTAAATTTTTGTCTTAGTTCGTGCCATTCTTCCACAATCGTCATAAAAAATAGGCCTCCTTCTCAATTGCTATTTGGCAAATGAATAATCTTTTATCATTTGGCAGATTTCCACTTTATAGTTTGTGTACCATTTGTCTTTACCCAATTGTTGTGCTGTTAAATGCTTAGCATTGTCTTTCCATGCTTGGATAGCCTCTAGTGATTCCCAATAAGACACCGTTATGCCCTTTCCTTCCTCGTTTCTAACACTTTCAACACGAATGAAACCAGGCTGTTGCTGTGCTAAGGCATCGATTAGGTCAGCCATCTTGCCATAGCCATCCCCATCTTGCTCAGTTCTTTGTGATGTAAAAATCACTGCATAATATGTTTCCATTTATTTCTCCTCCTCTATTACTTTTATTGTAAACCATAATGACTTTGACTAAAATCTAAATATAGGACACTGAAAGGATTGTGACAGAATGGGAATTAATCCAAACATGGCAGAAATAGCAGCACTTCTTGGTGAAACGTCAAGGGCAACCATACTTGCTAGTATGATGGACGGTCGTTTTCATACGGCTAGTGAACTAGCTTATATGGCTGCCATTAAACCGCAAACTGCTAGCTTTCATCTTGCTAAATTAGTAGAAGGAAAGCTGATAAAAGTTGAAAAACAGGGCCGTCATCGTTATTTTCAATTGGCTGGTGAGGACATTGCTCAATTTTTAGAATCATTCCTAGCCATCTCTCCACCACCTGAAGTACGTTCATTAAAGCAATCGAGCCAAATCAAGTTATTACAGGATGCTAGAACTTGCTATGATCACCTTGCTGGTAAATTGGGTGTCCAATTAACGGAATCGATGCTGAAGGCAGGCTATCTTACATTGGAGGGTAAACAATTTGTCCTGACAAATGAGGGCACATTATTTTTTACGACATTCGGAATCGATTTAACTGCTTTAAAGAGAAAACGGCGCTCCTTTTCCCATGCCTGTTTAGATTGGAGTGAACGGCGTTATCATTTAGCTGGTGCACTAGGCTGCGAGCTATTAAATCAATTTTTCAACCTTGGTTGGCTATTACGAGTTCCCTCTATTCGCGCCATTAAAGTGACGGAGAAAGGAAAATTAGGCTTTAAAGAGGTCTTTCATTTGGATTTATAAAAGAGGAAAGGGCACGGAGTTATCTCCTAGCCCTTTCTTCACTAAAAGTACGGTTTACTAAATAAATGCCCATGATGATGAGTAAGCCGCCAACCATTAGTGATGGTTTTAACGGTTCATCCAATAACACCCAGCCTGTTAATACGCCAAAAAAAGGAGCTAAAAATAAATAGGCACTTGTTTTTCCTGGATCACTATTTTGCAGAAGATAATACCACCCTGCAAATTGAATGATGGAGGAAAAAATACTAAGCCACAACAGAATCAATAACGATTGTGGATTCACAATAAAAAATGGCTGTTCTAACAATGCGCTTCCAAGTAATAAGAGTAAGCCGCCAAATAGCATCTGATAAGCAGATAAAACCCACGTATCAAATAACACGCCCCATTTTTTCACCAATAGTGTGGCAGTAGCCCAAAAAACAGCTGATAGCAAGCCAAAAAGGATACCTACTTTCAATTCAACTTGTGCCCCCATTGTGATGATCACGCCGATTAAGCCAAATAAAACCCCTATCCATTGATAGAAACGATAGCGTACTTTCATAAAAATGGTGGCAAAAATCACAACTAATAATGGGTTTGTAAATGTTAAAATAGAAGACTCACTTGCCGTGATAGTGCGTAGACTTATAAAAATACACCCCATCACACCTGCCGTTTGAAAGAGCCCGATCATACATAACTTGAACCACTCCTTCCTCGTAATAGGATGAGGTCTCTTCAAGATGATAACAACGATAGCCATGATGATACCAGCCAATATAAAACGAAGTGCAGCTAATAATAGAGGCGAGGCATACGGTAAGCCTAATTTAACAATGGCAAATGATGAACCCATTAAAAAGGTCGTTACTACTAATAAAGCAATAAATTGATAGTTTTTCATATTCTGGCTCCTCATATAATTCATGTTATATGCTAATTATAAACGGAGAGTATTTCAATGCTTATCGAAATATGGATTACAAAGTATAGCAAAGCCAAGTAACTTTGTAGCAGCTTATTACTACCCTTTTTTTAGTGTCGGGATCGAACTAAAAAAAATCTTACCTCTTTAAAAATGGAGAGATAAGATTTTATTTTTCATAAACGCCCTTAAGGTTTCAACAATTTTTGGTGATTTTGTATGGTGTAAATATTGTCCACTATCCAACGTGATTACTGTTCTTGATTAAGCAATCAGTTTGGCAAACCACGCAACATAATGAGCACCTGGAATCAATAATAATTGTGCCATAATCGTTCCTAAAAACCTGGAAAACATCATCATAACAGACATTCTTTTCAGGTCTAGATAGCTTCCTCTCTTATTGATCACATCATCTGCTAGAATGGATATTTTCGGGTCAATAAATAAGATTAATAGTATTGTTGCAATGCCATTAATTAATCCAGATGCCATAACAGCAGTAGTCTTTAATTCTGGTACTAATAATGTGGCATACAATGCAGATAAAACACCTATCGTATAGATAGCTGTAATAACAATATTGATGACAAATAATTTAATCGGTATATCCTGTAGACGAATGCCTTTTAAATAACTAAAATTTGGTGTATGAATATGCTTAATCCCTCGTCTTACATAGTCAAATGTAAAGCCCTTTTTCAATAAAGCCGGGATTGAACCTCTTTCCTCAGCCAAATGAACGATAGCTCTTGAAAAAATGGCTACAAAGGTAGGGATAAGTAAGATTCCTACTATTGTTCCAAGCGAAGCCGCTCCAATAATTAGTCGAAATTGATGTTCTACAAATGTCATCGCATTATCCGTAGGTGCTGTATCAACAAGGCTCCCTGTGAATGGTTGTTGCATCATATTTGCTAACCTCGACACCATGACCATTACATTAAAAAGAGATAAAGCAGAAGCTAGTAATTTGACACGTGCTCCTGATAAACGTACTGCATATGCAAGCGTTTCAATCGCATGAATGATTAAAATAAATAAAGCAATCATGATTAATTTTTCTGTTATTAAATCCATATAAGTACCTACTCTGAGCTTTCTAACGATTTAATATTGTAACGCTTATTCAATAAAATAGTTCCAATTGAAAAAATGTGCTGTCCACGCCATAAAAGGTAATTATAAAAGGCGAGAGGTTGATTATTTCCAATGTGGAGAAGTGATGAGTGACTACCCTAGCCATAAAGAGTAGTAAACACCTTTGTTTTATTTGAAAAATTTTTCTAAAAAACATTTTAATGGGTTAGAATTGAAGGCTACTTGAATCTTCTTGAATAGCGATACAGATGACCTCTAAACTGATCTGTGTTCGCCCAGAGGAAAGCTGTAACCTGCACGGAAATTTTTCAACACTATGAAAAAACTTACCCTAAGAAAGGGTAAGTTTTTTGTTACTACAGTTGCTTTACCATTAATTTTAATAGATCATCCTTCCTCGGATAATAATTAGCTTAGCTTCCAATTTCCCCTTCGCCTTTTTAAGCCGCTCTTCTAGACCAAATGACAACAGGAATCAATACTAACGACAATAGCCCTCCTGCTAAGGACAACGCTGCATAGCTTGAATTCGCCACTACCATACCTGATAGCGCACCACCTGATGCACCTGCCAATGCCACAAAGACATCCATTTTGCCCTGTGTTTTTGCACGGGTAGAAGGCTCCGTCGCATCAACAATTTGAGCAGTTCCACTAATTAAGCCGAAGTTCCAACCTAATCCCAGTAAAGAAAGTGCCACAATGAGTAACACCATTGAATCACTTGGTGCAAATGCAGCCACTACGCCAGCAAGAAGCAATGTAATACCTGAAGCTATACTCATTGCCGTACGGCCGATTTTATCAACAAGAATACCTGTGACGAGTGATGGCAGATACATAGCACCTACATGAAACCCTATCACAATACCAACCTCGGCTAATCCATGGCCATGATGTTTCATATGTACAGGTGTCATTGTCATGATGGCCACCATGACAATTTGTGTCAGGACCATAACTGTTGCTCCTACCGCTAGGCCTCTTTTATTGCTAGATATAGGCAAGGATGGTGTTTGATTTTCTTTGTTCATTTTTTGCTTATGTGCCTCTATGGCTTTCGCTATTTCTAGCGGGTCAGGACGCAACATAGTAAACAATACAAGCCCCGCCATAATAAAGGCCAAAGCAGATAATAGAAATGGACCCGCTAGAGCTGGAATACCGATAGACAGCGCCACTTTTCCCATCCATTCTACTAAATTCGGACCTAAAACAGCACCAAACGTGGTCATAAGCATGGTTGTACTAATCGCAGTAGCACGTTGCTTATTATTGGCTAAATCTGTCCCAGCGTAGCGTGCCTGTAAATTAGTTGCCGTACCAGCTCCATAGATTAATAGAGAGGCAAACAATAACACAATACTGTTCATTAAAGTAGCTAGAACTACACCTATTGCACCAAGTCCACCCACTATAAAACCTGTTGATAAGCCTATGCGGCGACCATAACGCTGTGATAGTTTTCCTACAATGAAAGCCGCACCCGCAGAGCCTAACGTAAATAATGCAGAGGGTACACCCGCATAGGCATCCGTTCCAAGCATTTGTTGTGCCAGTAGAGCGCCTACAGTAATACCCGCTGCAAGTCCAGCTCCCCCAAAAATTTGGGATAAGCTAACAACTATAAGTACACGCCTATATAGGTTTTTTAGTTTTTCTGGTGACTCAATATAGGACGCAATTGACTGTTGAGATTTTTCAACCATTTTTCAACCTTCCTTCTCTATGTATATAAAACAAGATTACTTGAATTAATGAAGAAGGAACCGTCTCCATCTAGACAGTTCCTTTCTTTTGTTACCACCTTTTTAGACCTCTACCGTATGCCCCAATTGGTGTAATACATAAAGGACATGCTATTAATGTGCATGCATAACGACTTTCTTTTTCTTCGCGTAAAATAAGAAAGACGTGGTTAAACTTAAGCTTATGATTCCGAATACAAGTCCCATACCACTTAAACCAATTAAATCTAGCATCATGCCTGTCGATAAAAGCACGATTTGAAAGACGACCGAATCAATCATGTTGCGGAATGAGAAAAAGCGTCCATGGAACTGTTTTGGTACTTGCTTTTGGAAGATTACCATTGTCGTTGGGAAAAAACAGCCAACTGAAAAGCCAAAAACGCCAAATGCCACTAAAGCGAAAAATGGAATATCTGCCAGTAATAATAGTAGCTCCATTGAGCCGATAATAAAGGCTAATGAAAAAAGCAGTGTACCCATTTGTACACGGTCAGCAATCATTTTTAAACCAGCTGCACCAAGCATAAATCCGATACCTTCCACCGTATACAATAATCCTGAAATTGTGGTAGATTGATGAATTTCAGATATTTTCATAATCACTAAATTAAAAGAGCCTAAAAATAATGTAGGAATTAACATTAAGACAAGCGTCATCAAGACGACTGGATGCTCTTTGATCATCGGTAACACTTCTTTAAAATTCCCTTTTTCTTTGTTTGTCATCGTTTCAGTAGATGCTTCATCCAATTGCAATAAACTAGTAATGACAAACATGCCTAAATAGACAATAAATGAAATAATATATAACCATTTTAACTCAAAAAAACTGAGCATAAATCCAGCAGCGGCTGTACCGATGATCCTTGAAATGGTTCTCGCATTCATTTGCCAAGCATTTAATGTAATTAAATCCTGTTCCTTCGCAATCATGGGAATAATAGATTGCAAGGCAGGCATATAAAATGCTGCTGCTATTTGCAGCGTGATTAAAAATAGAATCATCCAAATGACCGAATTAGTATAAAGTGCGATAAACATAAATAAAACACTGATGATGCGTCCGATACTCGCCATCTGGACAACCGTTTTTTTCTTCGATTGGTCAATGATACGTCCTGCCATTGGACCAACAACTAAGCCTGCTAAAATACCACAAGAAATAATTAATGATTTGTGAAAGTCAGAAGGTACTACCTCTTGCATAAAGGCTAAATTGCCAATAATGCCAGCCCATAAGCCGAGACCTACGACAAATTCACCTAATAAAATAATCCATACGTTTCGATTTCTCCACATGCTGTTCTCCTTGTTGCTATCATAAAATTTATCGTAACAAAATTTTAAATATTCGTACATAAAAATATAGAAAAATTTGCTAGATGCTACTATTCTTTCTCTTTCTAGTTTATCTTAACGAGTATACTATTTTTCCTAGAAGTAGTACTCATTCAAAAGTTTGAACTTGTCCTCAAAAGAAAAAACATCGTTTGATGGGCGTATCAAACGACGTTTTTCATTAAGAAGTTTCTAGTTTATGAACAAGTACTTTTTTCCTACGCTCAACGATTTTTTGACAGATGAACGTCACGATAAAAATGAAGCCGACTGTTGTTGCCATCATACCTGCTATAGAGGTATCCCACAATTTCGCTAAATAATAGCCAATGACGGAAGCAGCAGCTCCAAAGAGCATACTATAGACGAACATTTGCTTAATCGTCTTGCTGATTAAGTAGGAGGTTGCAGCTGGCCCAATCAACATGGCAACCACTAAAATGGCCCCTACACTATCAAAAGCTGCCACTGTTGTAAACGAAATCGATGTCATAAAGCCATAATGAAGAAAGACAACGGGAATCCCAATGGTTGCTGCATACACAGGATCAAACGTCGCAAGCTTCATTTCTTTAAAGAATAGGAGTAGGAACGCAATATTAATGACGAGGACGAGCAAAAGCATCCATACAGCCTTAGGCATTGCCAGCCCAAGCAATGTCCATTTATCCCAAGGAACAAAAGCAATTTCTCCCATTAAAACATGCTCAACATCTAAGTGCACATTGCCTGCAAATAAGGTGATGAGGAGAACACCTGCTGCGAACAGAGATGTAAATACTACGCCTATCGCTGCGTCTTCTTGAATACCAGAAGAATGTAATAATTGCACAAGATAGGCTGTTAAAATCCCTGCAAAGGCGGCACCTACCAACATCCAAAAGCCATTCAATGTTTGGGTAATAAGGTATGCCATCACGATACCAAAGAGCACTGTATGACTGATCGCATCTGCAATCATAGACATTCTACGCAAGATGAGGAAGACCCCTGCAATTCCACAAGTTATCCCAACTAACAGTCCCGTGAATACAACCCAAAATTCGATCATCCTACATCACCCTGCTTTCGAAATTGCATTTTCCTACGATATTTACTAATTTGACCAGCTGGACTTATAAAATACGATAGAAAGAATATACCTGCTGCCACTAAGACAATTATAGGACCCGTCGATAACCCTGTTCGAATCGCACTAATAAAGGTTCCTGTTATGCCAGCGATACCTCCAATCGCGGCACTTAAAATGAGCATTGTGCTCAATTTTTTTGTCCATAGCTTGGCACTGGCAGCAGGAATAATTAATAGCGCTGACATTAAAATAACGCCAACAGCTTGTATACCTGTAACAATTGTCATGACAATTAAAACCGTTAATGTTGCCTTTAAAGCCTCTATTGGTAAGCCAATCCCTTTTGCATAAACAGGATCAAAGATCAGTAGCTTCCATTCCTTATAAAGCAAGAGACTGACCATAATAATGATGGTTGCACTAATAAAGAGCCACATTAAATCTGCCTTGGTCATCGTCGCTGCTTTACCGAAAATAAAATTATTCAGACCACTCTGATTCCCCAGTGGGCTACGGTTAACCACTGTTAAAAATACAACACCAACACCAAAAAATACGGTGAGGACTAATCCAATGGCAGCGTCAGCCTTCATTTTTGAAAATGACACAATCCATTGAATACAATACACAGATAATGCAGATGTAATGCCCGCTCCTAGCATTAAAATTGGCAATTCCTTTTGACCTGTTAGCAGGAACGCAAGGGCAATGCCTGGTAATGCTGCATGCGCAGCAGCATCCCCTACTAGACTCTGTTTTTGTAAGAAGGAGAACGTGCCTGTGATGCCTGCTGCAATCCCAAGTAACATCGTTCCGCTCAGTACCCACAATAAGTTACCGCTTAACATTATGTCCCTCCTTACACATGCTGCATCATGAAAAGTTTACCACCATATGTTTTTTGTAATTGCTCTGGTGTAAAAACATCTTCTGTTGCGCCTGATGCTAAAATCGTTTTGTTTAATAGAATCGTATAGTCAAAGTATTCTTTGACAGTTTGAAGATCGTGATGCACAACAAAAATACTTTTCCCCTGTGCCTTTAAATCCTTTAAGATATCAATAATCGTTTTTTCTGTCGCAGCATCTACTCCTGCAAATGGTTCATCTAAAAAATATATATCTGCATTTTGTGCAAGGGCTCTAGCCAGGAATACACGCTGTTGCTGGCCTCCTGAAAGCTGCCCGATGGAACGCTCTGCAAAATCCTGCATGCCAACACTTGCTAAAGCTTGTCGAGCAACAATTTTATCCTGCTTAGACGGTCTTTTAAATAAGCCTGTATGGCCATAACGCCCCATGAGCACCACATCCAACGCATTTGTTGGGAAATCCCAATCCACCGCATTACGCTGTGGCACATAGCCTACGACCAAACTCTTTGGCTCAAACATCTTCCCTAAAATTTCTACCTTTCCTACTTTATTGGGAAGCTGATTTAAAATGGCCTTTAAGAATGTGGATTTCCCTGCACCATTTGGGCCAATAATGGCAGCTAGATGACCTGTAGGCACTGTTACACAGGCATTTTCCAATACTGTTTTTTTATCATACGCCACTGATAGATTTTCCACTGTTAATGCATACATTTTCTTCACCTACTTTAATGCATCGACGATCGTGTCGATGTTATGTTGATACATACCTATATACGTACCTTCTGTTGTTCCTTCAGCTCCCATAGCATCGGAGAATAATTCCCCACCGATGACAATGTCGTGGCCTTTTTCCTTAGCCCCTTCAATGACAGCTTTCATCGCCTTATCGGACACACTGGATTCTATAAAAAGAGCCTTAATCTTATTTTCTACTAAGAAATCAACCATCTCTTGAACATCTTTCACACCATACTCTGAATCCGTACTTAGTCCTTGTAAGCCACGTACTTCAAATCCCTGACTTCTGCCAAAGTAATTGAATGCATCATGAGCCGTTACTAATATTCTTTGTTGCTGTGGTATTTCATTCACACGCTTTTCTGCGTAGCTTTGTAAATCATCTAGCTTTTTCAAGTACACTGCTTCATTTGTTTGAAAATCTGCTTTAAATTCAGGGTATTCTTCCTGAAGCTGCGTACTGATTGCCTTGACAACACCTTGCCAAAGCTCAATATCAAACCAAATATGCGGATCATGGAGCATGGCATCCGTATCACTGGCAAGCAGTTGCTTTTCATCTAATGTCTCGCCCACTGCCAGGACCGTTTTATCCTTCGCCATTTGTTCAAAAATATCGAGCATTTGTCCTTCTAAATGTAAGCCATTATAAAAAATGACTTCTGCTTTATCCAATTTCGATAAATCACTTTGAGTCGCCTTGTAGAGATGGGGATCTACGCCTGGACCCATCAATGCCGATACCTGTAAATGATCGCCACTGATTACTTTAATCGCATCTGCAATTTGTCCAGTGGTTGCGACCACAATGCCTTCTTTTTCACCCTCTGTTTCTGCTGAACAGCCAAATAATAGAAATGAGAGTGATAATACCATCACGCCTAACCATTGTTTCATTTTCCTACCTCGACTTTCTCATTTTTAAGCAATTGTTTGAAAAAAGTGCTAAACAACAACGTAACCAATCGGCGGACAAGCCGTATATTGTTTGTCATGCCCGCCCTCTAATGGTTTTGAACGCTAATCTCACAGCTTTTTTTCATACAATGCCTTAATTTATATTCATTTTCCTGATAAGCTGGCGCCAGCTCATCCAGAAAAGTATTAACATCATCCCTGCGCCTACTGAATCGGTCAGTTTCCATACGATTGCTAAAATAATTAAAATGACCATTGGAAGAATCGTCAGCTTGAAATCACCTAAATCTTTCATTCATACACTCTTCTTTCTCCACAGATATTTTGTTTCCCTTAGGAAAAATATATGCTTAATGAAAAGAAAATTCAACTACTTTATGAAAATTTCTTTTAAAAAATTTTTTTCTTATGTAAAAATTAGTTTGGCCCAAACAAAAAATCCCCAATGCTAACATTAGAGATTTTTTAATACATAGATTTATGTGAATAAACGTTCATTCTTCTTTTTCTAACGGTTTTCCTATAAATTCAAAGGCATAAATATGTGTTTTCGTTAATTCAATAATATCCTTGATTAAAGCTTCTTCTGATTTTTCATAACCGCTTGCAATCCATTGCATCATCAATCCATAAAAGCCGTAGGAAGTATAATGCTTGAACATGTTCATATTGACAGGCTGCTGATTGATCGTCTCAAATTTAAATTGCTCTTGATAAATTTTTGTAATCGTTAAGGGCATACGAGTATGTAACCCAGGAATCGTGTCTTCCACATTCAGCAGCTCGAAAAACAAACGATGCTTATAAATGTAATGAATAATATTAAAGGATGGTGCCTTCAATTTTGTCGTATATACCTTTTCCCCATATAGGTAGGGTTCACCTACTGCTACTTCCAGACCATTCAGCATCTGTTCTAGTAAATTCTCTGCCAGCTCAAATTTATCTCGAAAATGCACATAAAAGGTACTTCGGTTATAGCCGGCTCGTTCTACAATATCCTTCACTGTAATGGCTTGAAAACCATGTTGTTTCATTAAATCGACAAACGCCTCAAAAAAATGACGGCGGGTTCTTTCTTGTCTTTGTGTCCATTTTGGCAATTTTACTTCCCCCTTTTAGACATTTCAGGGACATATGTCTACTAGTTAGATATTTACTACGACATTAATGATTGTTTCCGTTTTCAGGCGTTTTACAATAAAAGTACACCGTGATTTACACAGTGTGCAAGAAAAATGATTGTTTAAGGGAGTGTCATGTATGGGGAAATTACAAGATAAAGTCGCAATTATTACAGGTGGTGCTTCTGGTATCGGTGCTGCAACCGCTCAATTATTTGTAGCAGAGGGAGCAAAAGTGGTGCTTGTGGACCTAAACGAGGAAAAAGGCCAAGCATTTGCAGCCGAACTACAGGCAACAGGCGCAGAAGCCATGTTCATCAAAGCAAACGTAACGGATGAACAGGAAGTAGCTGCTATTTATCAAACAACGATTGAGGCATTTGGCAAAGTCGATGTCCTTTTTAATAATGCAGGAATTGGTCGTGTTACGCCAACTGAGGAGCTTCCTTATGCGGAATGGCGTCAAACTGTAAATGTAGACTTAGATGGTGTATTTTTAATGGCGCAGGCTGCCATCAAAGAAATGCTAAAAGCGAATGGTGGTACAATCGTTAATACAGCTTCGATGTATGGTTGGGTTGGCTCGCCAGGATCAGCTGCTTATAATGCAGCAAAAGGGGGTGTGATTAATTTAACACGTTCATTAGCATTGGAATTTGCTACGCGAGGTATTCGTGTTAATGCCCTATGTCCAGGCTTTATTGATACACCGATTATCCCAGAAGAAAGTAAGGAACCATTACGTCAGATCACACCTATGCAACGACTAGGACAACCAGAGGAAATGGCAAAAGCTGTTTTATTTATGGCTTGTGACGATTCAACGTTTATGACAGGGAACACATTAACAGTAGATGGTGGCTACACAGCCCAATAATGACGTTTAAAATAATCGCTTCCCGACAAAGGGCAGCGATTATTTTTTTCACTAGAAAAATTTGCAGTTTTTATCCATTTCCTGCAAACTATTACTAAAGCGAGCAAGAAAGGATGAAGACGACGAATGAAAAAATTAATCGGTACATTATTATTTTCTATTCTGATTATCGCTAGTGCAGGCAATGTACAAGCTGCTGGCTTTCGAGATGTATCAGAGGATCATTATGCCTATGAAGCTATTTTATGGGCAGAAGAATATGATATTGTTAATGGCTTTACAGACGGTACATTTAAACCGAATGCTACTATTACTGAACAGCAATTAGCAAAACTATTAGCCAATTTTTATGAGCTCGAAACGCCCATCGACGAATTAAAAAAGCAAACGCTTTCGGCAAACTGGTCGGATGAATTCTATAACCAGCTCGCAAGCTACGGGGTGCCTTTAAATGGCTATTTCGACAACCGAATTCGAGCGGCTACTGTGAAGCGCGGTGTAGTGGCACAGGCTATTGCTCATTTAGCTAGCGGTAAGAAGGGATTAGATCAATCTATTCAGTTTTTACTTGATACCTATATTTCTTCTGGGCTAAATCCACAGTATGAAGATCGTAATTTACAAAAGTTTTATGGCGTGACAAACAACATGACCCGTGCGCAAGTTGTCACGATGCTTTATCGTATGGACGAGCGAAATTATTATGAAATTTCAGCGGATGCACAAGCCATACACGAGAATGCCAACAATGTTTCATTAATGACAAGAGCTAAAAATGCCCAAAGTCAGCTCGATAAATCTTTGCAACAAGCAACACCTGGTAAAAGTGCTTGGGAAGGTGTCTATACGTATTATTACAAATGGGGTAAAGGTGCAAACGATTTTAACCGCCGCGATGCCGTCATTTCTAACGCTACAAGTAACAGCTTCTCTATTGCTTTAACAGCAAATGATGGGACAGCTTCAGGTAACGTCAATGGAACAGCCACGATAACAAGCAGCTCAAAAGCCTTAATGAATAAGTCCTCAAACGGCAATCGCTGTGTCGTTGAATTTGAACGTTTAGCCAATAATGCCCTAAAGGTGTCCGAGATTGATTGTCGTGCTGAACGTAATGAAGGCACCAATTTTTCGGGTACCCTCAAGCAGCAATAATTTTAACAGAGTCTGATTCATTCAGGCTCCTTTTTTTTAATTCCCCAGCGTTTGATACTTCTGCTTGGCAATAGCAATAAAATCGAGGAGGCACGGTTGCAAATGCTTATCTTTATGCCAAGCAATATCTGTATAAATAGGAGCTAGCTTTAATGTGGACGGTATCTCTGTTACATGTCCCAATGTCAGTTCTTTTTCTACGACCATTTTAGGTAAAAACGTCATACCTAGACCTGCAATTACACATTGTTTGATCGCTTCAATACTGGCAAATTCAATCATTTGTAAAGGCCTAACCCCTTCTAGCTGAAGCAATGCTTCTAAATGATTACGATAAGAGCACCCTGTTTCAGTTAACAGTATCGTTTCATGCGCTAGTTGTTGAGCGGATAGCGGCTCCCTTCTTTCGATAGGTGCACTGACAAAAATAAGCTGCTCTTCAATCAATCGCTGTCGCTGTAACATCGATGTTTCCTGGTACGTATCTGTAATAAAGGCAACATCTAGATCCCCTGCCTGTAATAGCTTTTTAGCAATGTCCGTTGTATGCACTGGCTTAAAAATGATTTTCACATGGGGGTGAACCTGTTGAAATTGCTGTAAAATGCTGGGCAATCGATAGACACACTGACTTTCCTGTGCCCCTATCTTCAATAGGACTTGCTCCTGCTCGTTGGATATAGCTTTTTTCATTTCACGGTCTAGCTCAAGCATTTTTTTTGCATAATGCTGTAGACGCTTGCCCTCTTCCGTGAGAATAATGCGCTTGCCAAGCCGCTCAAAAAGTTGAACACCCAACTCTTGTTCTAAAGTTTTGATTTGAGCTGTAATACTCGATTGAGCGTAGTCAAGAAGCTGGGCTGTCTGTGTAAAGCTTAATGTTTCAGCTGCTGTAAAAAACGTTTGAAGCTGCTTAATATCCATCACTTGAACCCCTTTATCTATTTCTTCGATAGTTTATTTTTAAACATTCATCCTTTTCGATAATAAAATCCAATATACACTAGTTTGTAACTGAAAGAAAGAAAGGGCTGCCAAATGTAGTGACTGGCATTTAATCCTTTTATCATATAAAAAGAAACGAATTTGGAGACTTCTTTCATCCAAATACGTTTCTGTGTATACTGCTATAAAAATAGTAAATAATCTAACAGCCAATAAGATCGTCTGATAGTTGGCTCGTTCTTTTCTATACCAGCACCTATTGCAATTCTTTTCTAAGATGGTCAGCTGCAGACAACGCTTTGAGATCTTGAATAATATCGCCTGGCTTGTTTCCTTCTCCTAGAATATACCCCTCAAAGGTTATCCCAACAAAATCAAAAATATGTTGAAATTGCTGAATCATTGGTAACCCCTTTATATAAGGCTCATCTCCACCAACTGCAATAACATACGCTTTTTTAGAAGACATTGAGGCTTTAAAATCAGGATAATTCGGGTCTCTTAAGGTTTGTGACCATCGATCTATAAAGTTCTTCATCGCTCCTGTCATACTATACCAATAAATAGGCGTAGAAAAAATAAGAATATCATGCGGAAGAATACGGTCAATGACGGCATTATAATCATCGCTGACATCTGAGAACCCCTCCTCAGCATGACGCTTATCGATTATTGGCTGAATGACACAATCCTTTAGATAAATTTCTTCAATCATTAGGCCTTGAGTGGCTAATTTTGTTAAAGTCTCTACATTCCCATTCGGACGATTGCCACCGTAAATAACTGCTATTGACATTTAGATGATCCCCGCTTCCTTGAAGTTTTTACTATTGTTCCCGGATACCTATATCTTATTATGTATTTACAATTCGATAAAGATGATTATTTCGATAAAATCAATCGAAAAAAGTGATTTTAAAGGAGATTGCTGTTTTGCCTTCCTTTGGCAAAATGTATAAAGCTATAAACACTTTTTTGGCTGTATTGAGATAGGCTGGGCGTGGCTAAAAATGTGGCCTCTATCCCCTATTCTGTATTAATTATCTTGAGGAAAATCAAAATATCTCTTGTAAGAGAGAAAAATGAATACTGCCAATGCGCGTGATAAAGATATGCTAAAGTTAAGGGAAGCAATAGTTGCTTTATTGACCCAAGCATTAAATTTATTTAATTATTTGACGTAAAATGATGCCTACTATTCTTGTTTTCTAAAAATTTGTCGTACATTGCAAGTTAGTAGTCACTGTTTGCTAGTTACAAGGCGTGATTGAAAAGATACTATATAAACTGTCCCGTTCAAACAAAGCAGGACAAAATTTACGATATGAACAATAAATATACATGATGAAGGAGCCTCATATTGATGATGTTACAGACCTCTAATCGCATTAAAATGCCGTTGGGATTTTGGGAAGGGTTACGTCAAGTAGGGATAGCCCCGCAAGACGTGGTTTGAAAAGCACGACTACCTATTACAATCATTAATGAACCTGTCGTCTCTATAACTCAATATTTTTCAATTTGGCAGGCTTATTCCGATATCATTGACGACACTGCTAAAGGAATCATCAAACTAGCGACTAGCTTTGAACCAACTCATTACCCCCCTACTGTCCTAGTAGCCTACCATGCACGTGATTATCGTGATGCCTTAAAGAGAATGGCACGGTACAAACAACTGTGTCCGCCTGAAAGCTTGCGTATCACTGAGGAGGGTGAGGAATGTACAATCGAACTAGAATGGTCGTATACTGAGCAACCTGGTCCTCCTATGCTTATTGGTATCACACTTGCATTTCTTCTTGAGCTTGGACGTCGGGGGACAGGTCAACCGATCGCAGCAAAGTTCGTTGAATTTTCACATGAAATGGGCGATGTACAGACGCTTGAAGATTATTTCGGTTGCAGTATCCTAATTGGAGCAAAGTGTAACCGGTTGACGATACACCGCGAGGATCTGGATCGTCACTTTGCCTCATATAACTTGGAGTTGCTGGAAATGTTGACCCCTCTTCTGGATCAATCGTTGAATGTGCACCAACATAGCAGCTCCATCACTGAGATGGTTAAATGGATAATAAAACGTAGCTTAGCAGGAGGACGCCCTGACATACAGACAGTCGCGAGCGAGCTAGGAATGAGCGACCGTACCTTGCAGCGCAGGCTTACTAACGAATGCACGAGCTTTAAGTTTTTGTTAACACAAGTTCGACAGGATCAGGCCCGCGAGTATCTAGCAGACCCCTCGCTTGATATTAAAGATGTCGCCTTCTTGATTGGATACGAAGATCAAAACTCATTTTACCGTGCCTTCCACCTATGGGAAGGTGATACGCCTTCAAATTGGCGTTCTAAACATGTAGGAACAAATTAGATAAATATAAAATTTTGAAACACAAGACCAATAGTCAGACTTTCAAAAAAGTTGGCGTTTTTATTTTTACATCCAGAAAATCAAAATAGATAGAGGAGCAATGTAATATGGATATAGGATTGAACAATAAAACAGCTTTAGTGACCGGATCTACAAGAGGTATAGGTAAAGCAATCGCTATCGAACTAGCCAAAGAAGGTGTGAACGTACTAATAAATGGGCGAAATGATGAAGAGGTACAACGCACTGTAAATGAAATTAAATTAGCTTATCCATCTACTTTTCCACAAAATGCTACAGCCAATATTGCTGATATACATCAAAGAGAAGCTTTATTTGAAAAATATCCGTGTATTGACATTTTAATTAACAATATGGGTATCTATGAAATTATGCCATATGAAGATGTTGATGATGATACTTGGGAAAAATACTTCCGTACTAATGTTCTTGCGGCAAATGGATTATCTAAATTTTACTTACCAAAAATGTTGGAAAATGATTTTGGTCGCATTATTTTTATTGCCAGTGAAGAAGCAATTATGCCCTCGGGACAAATGCCTCAATATTGCATGACAAAAACGATGCTATTATCTTTGTCAAAAAGCCTCTCTAAATTAACAATAGGAAAAGAGGTTACAATTAATACAATCATGCCAGGACCAACACTCTCTGAGAATGTGTATCAAATAATTGATGGTATGTTTCCTAACCAAGACATGAGTTTTTCTGAGAAAGAGAGAGAATTTATGATGACAAACCTACCTCAATCAGAAATCCAAAGATTTATCAAACCAATCGAAATAGGGAGAATAACTACATTTGTATGTAGTCCATTTGCATCTGCATTTAAAGGATCACCGATTCGTATGGATGGTGGTATGGTACCGACAATTTTCTAACATTATCCTCGTCCCCATCATGATAAATCGCATGGCTGCATATTGCTCGATGAAGGAGCAGAAGTAGCCTCTTGGAAAATATATTTCCACGACGTAAAAAGATTTACCTAATTACGGTATACAGAATGATAATAAACGACCTAATCGCTTACCGCAATTAGGTCGTTCTACCGTCTATGCTTCTACTGAGATATGCTGGAAGGTTGTCACATCAAATAATCCTGTATCTGTTAGCTTTAAAGTAGGAATAACTGGTAATGCCACAAAAGAAAACGTTAATAAAAAATGGAAATCTAATGTTGGATTAAGCGTCTTTAATGCACTGTGCAAGCCTGCTAGCTGCTCCTTTGCCTGTTGAGCTGGTACATCTGTCATCAAGCCACCAATGGTTAATGGCATCTCCGCTAGAATTTGGCCATCCGCAACGATCACAAAGCCCCCTTGGATTTCCTGAATGCGTGTAAGCGCCAGGACCATATCCTCATCATTTGTTCCTACAACAAGGGCATTATGGGAATCATGAGCTACTGTTGTGGCTACTGCTCCTTTTTGTAGGCCAAAGCCTTTGACAATGCCTAGACCTGTCGTGTGTAACTGATGATGACGTTCGATTACGGCTAATTTTAATAGATCTTGTTCTACAGACGGAACAAAGACCCCTTCCTTTACAGGGACATCCATTATTACATGATTTGTAATCAGCTGATTTGGCACAATCTCCATCACATTCGCCTTTGTACCCTTTGTGAATGCTAGTTGTAGCCTATCCTTTGTAATGGTCGGTAAATGGACAGATTGATAGATATGAGCAGGCACAACTGGCTCTTGTCGATTTGTCAGCATCTCACCATTTTCAGCCACTTTCTGCCCATTTTTCCATACAGCCTTTGCCTGCATCGTCGACAAATCCTCTATTAACACAAAATCTGCCTTATAGCCTGGTGCAAGTACACCTCGATCTAATAAACGATAGCATTCTGCTGTGTTTACCGTTGCTAACTGGATTGCTTGCAATGGTTGCATCCCTTCAGCTATTGCCATGGCGATATCATAATTGATGCTGCCCTCATCGATTAACTCATCCACATATTTATCATCTGTACAAAATCCAAAGCGACGAGCATTGTGTGACTGGACAGCTGGCAATAAGTCACGTAAGTTTTTCGCGGCTGAGCCCTCTCGGATTAGTACATACATCCCCTGCTCTACACGGTCAATCGCTTCTTGAGCCGTTACACACTCATGATCTGTGTGAATACCCGCAGCTCGATAGCCTGTAATTTGTTCGCTTTGTAAGCCTGCACAATGCCCATCAATGACTAAATTTACTTCCTGCGATAACAAAATTTTCTGAAGCATTTCCTCTTGCCCATTTAACACCGCTGGGAAATCCATCACCTCAGCTAATCCACGAACCTGCTCATGTTGTAGAAATGGTGCCAAATCCTTAGCTGTTAGTGTAGCGCCTGCATTTTCAAACTGTGTACCTGGCACACTTGATGGCAGCATCACAAAAATATCCATATCTGCCTTTTGTGCATCATCGAGCATAAATTGAATGCCTTCCGCTCCTGCGACATTGGCGATCTCATGAGGATCTGTCACCACGGTTGTAATACCATGAGGAAGTAAAACGCGACTAAATTCTCCAGGTGTCAACATAGAAGATTCAATATGTATATGACCATCAATTAATCCGGGAATGACATAGCCTCCTGCCGCATCCTCTTCCTGTTTAGCCTGAAACTTATTAGTGCGATCTAGAGCAACAATCATACCATTCTTCACAACGATATCTGCTTTTTGCCATGTTAACGAAAAAACATCCGCAATTTGCGCATTTCTCAGTATAAAATCTGCCTCTAATTTTCCTTGAGATGATAATACATTTTGTGTTAGCTGCTGTAATTTTATCGACATAACCTATACTCCTTTTTCTTTTAAGAACTATCATGCCAAAAAGATACTAATCATTGCAACTATTTATCGTTATGTCAGTAAAAAAACGACCATTGATCAATGGTCGTTCGAAAATTCTAGCTCTTTGGGTGGTTGCCCTTTTTTATTCATCAAGCGCATACGAATAGGCTCAATTTTTAATGTCACCATTTCATCCTGATTGCCAACAAAGATACTTGTAAAAAATTCGGCTAGTTTATTTTTTATCCCTTCTTCATGTACTTCCGTAAGCTTGCCTTCTATTTCCACATACGTATCACCAAAGCCACCATTTTCGTAGCCATATAAAATATGGGTATATGGATTTTTGCGTAGCTCTTCCATTTTTTCTGAATGTTTATTCGTCACTGTATACAACACAAAATCTTCATGCTGGAACGTCATGTAACGTGAGTACGGTTTGCCATTTTCTACAGTTGCCATTGTCCCAATCTTTTCCCGATTTAACACTTCTAAAATTTCATCACGTACAGAAGTCATAGTATCCCATCCTTTCATCTACATATCTATTTTGCCCTCTCCCAAGAAAGCTAACCGTCTTTTTTTGAAAAATGTGAAATGACAATCTTCGGGCATATTGAAAATCTATTGTTATAATAACTGGATGGACAACAGGAATTTTCGAATGAATGAGGGTTAAAAATGAAACAAGCTTTTTTCACGCGCTGTTTGTTTTTCATAACAGGCATTATCGTGCTTTCTTTTGGGATCACATTAACAATTAAAGGCCAACTTTTTGGTGTGGGCTCATGGGATGTACTACATATTGGCTTAACAAAAACATTGGGCTTATCAATCGGTTCATGGTCCATTATTTTGGGACTTGCTATTTTAGCGTTTGATATGCTGATTACGAAAAAGTTCCCTTTACCTGGAACGTTTATCGATATGTTTTTGGCAGGCATTTTTATTGATATTTTCAACTATTGGTTACCTGATATTGATGGTTTTTGGATGCAACTTATATCTTACCTTACAGGGTTAGTGTTACTAGGCTGGGGCTGTGGGATGTATATGGTGGCGAATTTAGGTATTGGACCACGTGATACACTTATGCTGATGATGGTCCATAAGCTTGGCTGGAGTGTGACCCGCTCTCGTACAACAATGGAAGTAACAGTTGCAATTATTGGCTTCCTACTTGGCGGTCCTATAGGCATCGGTACGGTGTTTATGGCATTTGGACTTGGACCAATCGTACAATTTGCCTTATCCTATAACGAAAAATTATTTATGCGATGGACAGGCGTGAAAAGCGCTGTTGTCTAAACTTTAATGACAATGCATTTTTGCATTGTCTTTTTTTACAGTTGAAATATACAGTGCAACTATATATAATCAAACTATATAGTCCAACTGTATATTTGAGGTGAAGATGTGAAAAAACATAAATTATTACCTTTATCCGAAACCATGCATTATATTCTACTGGCCTTACGTGAACCGCTACATGGCTATGCTATGATGCAAAAAATTGAGGAAATGAGTGCTGGTACAGTCCGAATTGCTGCAGGTACGATGTATGGAGCCATTGACAATTTATTGAAATATCATTGGATTACACCTGTTGAAACCCAGGATACAAGACGCAAGGTTTATCAAACGACAGAAGAGGGTCTAGAAATATTAGCCGCAGAGCAACAAAGATTGCAGCGCATTTTATCTTTATACGAGGGAGCTGGCGAACATGATAAAGTTTAAAATCTTTTTTGATATCGAAAAGGAAGAGCGTTGGTTAAACGAAATGTTAGCCAAGGGTTGGATATGCTCCAACATAAACTCGGCAGGTATTTATACATTTCAGCCTACTGAAGATCTTGAACAAGTTATTCGGATTGATTGTCAGCAGGAGCTTCGCAAAGAAAAGAAAGCGACCTATAAGCAATTACATGAGGATTTTGGCTGGCGTATAGTAAAAGAAAAATCATATGATGGCACTTTTTATTGGACAAAAAGTAAAGATGGTAATGATGAATTATTTTCAGATCATGATTCCCACATTGCGAAATATAAACGTTTAATGAAACAAGCAAGCAACTGGGCCATACTGTCATTTATCTTCTTAATGATTTTTTATGCCAACGATAGTTACTACTCCCTTTTCAGTATAAAAAATGCGTATTTTACACCTGGTTTATGGGAGAAAGAAGGGTTTTCTTTCCTTTTTGCCTTTTTATTTGAAACACCCTTTGCCATCGGGCGCTTTATCCCACCATGGCTATTTTTAGTAACTTGTAGTATTTACATCACTTTATATTATCGTTACCGAAAATCGATACAGCAGTTTAACCAATAAACGGTAAGGAGCCACTTACGAAATGTAAGATGGCTCCCTCTTTCTCTATCCTCTTGTTTCATCCGTATTTTGCCCTGTCGCTTCAAGCACTTCAGGTGTATCGTCGACTGTATCATCTTCCTGTACATTTTCAGCAGCTGGTGGTGTGATGGTCACCAGTGTATAGTCATCCTCATGTAAAATTTCAAACGGAAACTGTTGGCGAATATCCCCTACATAAAGAGAAGTGCCAATCGCAACATTCGTGGCATCTATTTCAATGGTTTCTGGAATTTCAGTTGGCTTCACTTTAATGCGAACCTCACGATTAGGCTGAAGCAGGAAGCCTCCTTCTGCCACTCCTACAGCATCACCAATCACGGTTACCGGAATATCGACTTCTAGCTCCTCAGACATATTAATGGACTTGAAATCAACATGCTTTACATTACCCTTCAATGCACAGCGCTGCACTTCTGTTAAAACAGCATTGATGCGCTCTCCTTCCACATCGAGTTGAAAGACACTTTTCGTACCATGTGCAGCCAATATTTTCGCAAAAGCTCTAGCATCTAACGTAATGGCTGTCGGCTCCATTTGAAAACCGTAAACAACACCAGGAATAGCCCCATTTTGTCGAAGCTGTGTTAGTGACGAATGACGCCCTTTTTGACGTTTATTAGCAGTTAGAACCATATTCATCGAAGATTTCCCCTTTCATGGAAACTAGTCTCATAAAAGGTTTTGCCTTTTCCCCTATTTTTTATACCTTTGTCTATAATTAAAAATACCTCTTCGAAATGAACAATATACATTTGCACAGCAGATACATAGATGTTGTACGAAAAGGTAACAAACCTGACTCTGTTTCCGTTTTAGAAAGTGCTATTGTAGATTTAGAACGGTTCATGGATGTTAGAGAATCTAGATACCCAGGCGCTAAAAAATCCCCCTTTCCTTTTTGTTAGCGTTTATGGTGGTGTTGTAAGACCTTTATATAGAAGAGCCATTCAAAATATCGTAAATAAATATACAGCAGCTTTCTTTAGAAACGGTAAAAGTCCACATAAACTTAGATATTCATTTGCAATAGATTTTACCCGGAGCGGTGGAGACATAATTTTATAAAGGGATCAATTAGGTCACTCAGCTATTAAAACAACTTCATTGTATAAGAACATGTCTTCTAAAGATGGTGAAAAGGTACTCAATGAGATGGATAAACGTAGATAAAAGAGTAAAGCCCAAACTACTGACCAATAGTGTTTGGGCTTTATTACTAGTAGCGCTATAAAAAACAACAAGCAAGGTATTAAACCCTTGCTTGTTAGAACGTTTTTCAAAAAATTGATATTATCTCAGGTTACTTATTAATGTTTTTTATATATGAATTAAGATTACCTAGTTTACTAAATTTTTTATCATAGGATATTCTACCATTAAAGTTCTCTAACCAGTAAGTGGCTTTTTCGAAATCTCTATTTTTTACAAGAACCTTAATGATTTTATTGAAATTAGGACTGTAATAGAATTCTTCATTTTCAAGGATTTTCAAACCTTTATGAAAATATTCAGATGCCTTATTGTATTTTTTTAAATCAGAATATAAAAGTCCTATATAAATAAATGCACTCGATTTTTCAGTGTCTGTTAAAGAATAGTTTAACCCTGAAACCAATGTATTAATAGCTTTATTTTTCATAAAAAATAAATCATAAAGATTCGCTTTTCTTACTATGCTATTATATTTTCTGGATGGCTGATTTTTAGATATATTAATTTTAATTACCACCTATTACTTAATTTTACTTAGTAAATATCGCTCTGCACTAAGTAATCCTTTATCAATTGTTTTTCCAAGCCTAGTAGTATCAAACCACGGATCCCATTTCCATAGTTTTCCACTTAAATTCACTGCTGTACTTGCAGCTCCCTTAAGAAAGGATCCAGAAATATATGCGCTAAATCCACCTGTAATAAAAGCTTTAATTGCCTTTTTATTTGGTGCTCTATTCAACATAGTAAACCCCTTTAAGGCCATTTTTCTTGCAACATAAGCGGATACACCACCACCACCAACAAACAATACAAAATTTGTTAATGTATTTTCACGTAAATCAGCGAAAATCATTTTAATAAATGATTTTAGTATTGATTTTAAATTTTTTGAAATTGAGAATTCCCCATCTGGATCAACAAACATTACAGGATTATTGTTCGCATAACTATAACCATTCAGTGTTAAAGGATTCATTGTATCTCCACGTACAGAATCTAACGATAAGAACACTCCTGTATCTGGGTTATAATAACGTGCCATTAGATAGTAAAGTTTTGAATCTTCATCGTATCGATAACCAGCATAACGGTACGGATTGATAATTGCCAGTGCACCTCTTTGGTTAATAATATTGCCCCATGCATCATATGTGTATTCTGCAACAATTTCACCATTTGTATTTGTTAAGGCTAGTACATCTCCACGATAGTTCGTTAAGTAGTAATATGTTGAACCTTGATAAGTCATTGTTAGAGGATGACCATTATCGTCATAAGTATATGCTTTTGAAATGACCCCTTCTGAGTTTTCTTCAAACAATACTTGATTTGTTATACCGTTATAACGATAATACGTTTCGCCGTTACTGTCTTTACTATATATACGACGTCCATTTTCATCATAACGATATGAGGCAACTGTCGTACCCGTTAGAGACTTAATTTCTGTCAATTGATCAAATGCGTTCCAAGCATATTGGAAAACACCATCATTTGTAACATTTCCATTGTCGCTAACATAATAAGTTTTATCACCAGTAGCCATCATCTGGTTTGAATTATTATAACTATAGTTGGTTGTAGTTATACTACCGTTTTGCAAAGTGGTTTTAGAAATACGGTTTCCAACTGAATCGTACGTATATGAAATGGATAGACCATTACTGTATTGTTCTTTGACTAGCTGGTTTAAAACATCGTACGTGTAAGTGACTGTACCATCATCGTTTGATACTTTGGTAATTTGCTGATTTTTATCATACTCATACTTATTTGTTTGCCAAGTCGTTTCACTATTGGTTTTCAATGTTTCTGATTGTAATTGATTAAAACTATACTCATTTAATATAGCTGCACCATTTCTGAAAATTGTGCTCTCCAATAAGTTGTTTTTATTCCATATGAAGTTAGCAGTGTTTGCCCCATTAAGTGTGGTTTGAGTTGTTTGACCATTCTCATCTGTTACATACTCTATGGTATTTGTACCATATTGAATGCTCTCTAAATCTTTCTCATTTTTATAAGTGTACATTATTGAACGATTCACTGGTGCACTAATGTCTACCCTTTGTAATAGTTCATTTTCAGATTGTATATACGTAACATCTTGATGGGTTGTTAGTTTTTGATTATTCTCATAGCTTGTACTATACCATATTAAAACAACTTCATTGTATAAGAACATGTCTTCTAAAGATGGTGAAAAAGTGTTAAATGAGATGGATAAAAGAAGATAAATAATAAAAGCCCAAACCTCTGAACTATCAGTGGCTGGGCTTTATGTAAGAAGCGCAGAGTAATTTAAATTTACTTGGTATTATGGTGTAATTCAGTTTAGTCGTCCTACTGTTTTAACACTATTTCTCACAATATGTAAAGTAAACTAAATTAGAGCACTACTTGAACTCTATATCTATTAATTTATGTGTATTTTCCCCATATTGAATTGTACATTCATAATTGATTATTAATACTACCAGTCCATTTTTTCGGTTAGTCTGTTTGCAAAATATAGTGCTATCACTGTAAATATAAAGGGAATAACTAAATGGACAAAAGGCACTGAGATTTATTCTCATACCTTTTGTCATTTCTTATGCTTTATATTTATTAGTAATAAACCTTTTATTTTTTTAAATATTTATCCCATAATCTTATCCCTATTAAATATAATTATCACTGCTGTAAGAATAAAGAGGATTCGATATCCTAAAACTATATATTTACTTTCCTTCTTATATTCTTTTGAATTCAAGAAAACTTCTATCACCATAAAAAGAAAATATAAAGTTGCCAGAATATAAAAATTTAGTTTATGCCAACTCAATAATACTAGTAGAATAATACTATACAAAAGCATTCGTAGAAATTGATTTTTCATATTTAGTTCTCCATATATTAATTTAGATACTAATATCCATTAAAATATCCGTTTTTGGGATATTTATCTCTTGCATCTAAAAACTTAAAAATAGCTGTACCAGGGTCAGTATAAAACCCTGCAATGTTAACAGCTGTGGTTAAAGCAGTAACAATATTACTAGAAATTTTCGCAGAAACGCCCTTTCGGATTAATGATTTTTTTACTTTATCTGCAAAAAGAATTCGTTTAGCTTTACTAAATTGTTTCTTTGAATAATTAGATAAAATTTTTGCTATTCCTCCTCCAAAAGATACAGAAACAATAAATATTACAGCATTTATTGTTTTAGATAAAAAAGATTTATTATTCCACCATGCATTTTTCCAATATTCCCCATTTGGATCGATATTCATTACTGGGTTATTGTTTGCATAGCTATAACCATTCAATGTTAAAGGATTCATAATATCTCCACGTACAGAATCTAACGATAAGAACACACCTGTATCTGGATTATAGTAACGTGCCATTAAATAGTATAGTTTTGTACTCTCATCGTAACGATAGCCAGCATAGCGGTATGGGTTGATAGTTGCCATTGTACCAATTTCGCTCATAATATTACCCCATGCATCATATGTGTATTTCGCCACAATGTCACCATTTGAATCCGTTAGGGCTAGTACATCTCCACGATAGTTCGTTAAATAGTAATAAGTTGAACCTTGATATGTCATTGTTAATAGATGCCCATTATCACCGTAAGTGTATGCTTTTGTAAGATTGCCACTTGCATCTTCTTCAAACAGCACTTCATTTGTTAGGCCATTATATCGATAATACGTTTCACCATTACTATCTTTACTGTATACACGACGACCATTTTCATCATAACGATAGGTTGCAACTGTCGTACCAGTAAGGGTCTTTACTTCTGTTAATTGATCAAAGGCATTCCAAACATATTGGAAAACACCATCATTAGTTACATTTCCGTTAGGACTTACAGTATAAGTTTTATCACCAGCAGCTTTCATTTGATTTGCATCATTATAACTATAGTTGGTTGTAGTTGTATTGCCGTTATGCAAAGTCGTTTTAGAAGTCCGATTTCCAACTGAATCGTATGTGTATGAAATGGATAAACCATTACTATATTGTTCTTTGGTTAGTTGGTTTAAAGCATCATATGTGTAAGTTACCGTACCATCACTGTTCGTTACTTTGGTAATTTGCTGGTTTTTATCATACTCATACGCATTTGTACGCCAAGTTGTTGTACTATTTGTTTTCAAAGTTTCTGTTTGTAATTGATCAGCTTTATACTTATTTAAAATAACGGCACCATTTTTATAAGTCGTGCTCTCCAATAAGCCATTTGTGTTCCTTGCGAAGCTCGCTGAAGGTTGTCCATTGAGTGTTACTGCAATTGTTTGACCATTTTCATCTGATTCATACTCAATGGTATTTGTACCATATTGAATGCTTTCTAAATCTTTCTCATTTTTATAAGTGTACATTATTGAACGATTTACAGGTGCATTAATGTCTACCCTTTGTAATAGTTCATTTTCTGAAAGTGTATACGTAACTTTTTGATTGCTAAGTGTATGATTTGTCACTGTCGTAGATAAACCATCTACTTGTGTTGAAAACTGATTAACCCCATTTATTTTCACTATCTGTGTATTGGTATCAGCTGAAGTAGTATAGGCGATTTTTTCACCTGCTGCTTTGATAATTTCACTTAAATCACCATCAGCATTATAATTGTAAGATGTAACTTGTCCCTCTGCATTTGTTTCTTTTTCTATGGCATTTTGTGCATTATAGCTAAGAGACATTTGCTTTTTACCATTAGCATTTGTCACAGATGTTAAATTGCTGTTGGCATCAAACGTATAAGTCGTTATTTTATTTGCAGCATCTTCTACCTCTACTAGTTCATTTTTCAAATTGTATTGATACCTAGTTTTCCCCTTTTTTCCGTCTTCATAAGAGAGGATATTTCCATTAAAATCAGTTACAGTTTTAGTTGTGATACCTAATTCAATATCTTGATAGGTTGTTAGTTTTTGATTATTCTCATAGCTAGTGCTATACGTTTCGATTTTCCCATCTGGATATTTTACTTGTGTCAAATCTCCATGGTCATTATACGTATAGGTTGTTGTTTCTCCTTTAGGTGTTGTGGAGGTTTTTAGATTACCATTCTCATAAGTGTTGGTAGTTGTTTGCTGATTGGCATCTGTCTGAGTTAAAAGATTACTATACTCATTATACGTATAGGATTCTGTCACACCTTTTGAATCATTAGTGCTTAATAAATTTCCCTTTGTATCATACTCAAATTTCTTAGTATAAGTAGATCCATCTGAATACATAACATTTTGTGAAAGAACATTATAGCTTTTTTCATCTAATGTATAGGTTGTTGTATCACCTGAAGGATCAAACATTTTCGTTACATTAAAATTGTTATTTAAACCATAGCGTGTAACAGTACCTTCTGGGCTTGTAACTGTCACAATATTATTTGTTCGATCTAAAGAGTAATTAGTGATAGAATCTACTTGCCCATCTAATGAAGGTTCTGTTACCGATACTAAATCCAATTCACTATTATATCCATAAAGCATAATCTTCTGATTACTATCAATAATTTTTGTTAACTGTCCATTAGTTGTGTAGTAGAACGAAGTAGGCGTTGATGTTTTGTCATCGTTCTTATCTTTCTTAACCATTACTCGTGTTAAGTAACCATCTGTATAAGTATACTTAATATCCTGATCATTATATTTTGCATTTGTAATAAGCCCATCAGTATAAGTTAACACTAATTTTGTGCCTAGATTAGTATTGATAGAAGTAAGCTGATTTGATGTATCATAATTATAAGTGATTGTATTGTTATTTAAATCTTTTTGCTCTGTTACATATGCTACTTCCACATCTGTATCACTAGTGCTTTCTCTAACTTTAAATGTTGTTATGATACCAGTTTTGCTAGTCAGTTTAAAAGTGTATTTATCCACCATATCTAAACTATCATAATTACCTGCTGGTGCAATATACTTATCTCCATCCCATGAGTAAGCATGGACCGTACCATCTGCATCTTTATATTCGACATTAAAATATTTATCATTATAAAATAATTTCTCTGAACCTGTAAAACTCCAACCATAGCCAAATGGAGATTTTTCAAAATCCTTACTATTATAAGTTCTAGTAAAATCTAAACCAAATCCACCATAGTTGAATAAGCTAAAATCTGTGTATTGAATAACATTATTATTTGTGCCTAAATTTACATAGTTAGATCCATTTGAAATATCATGTGTGGCATAATCCCAATAGTCTTCCAACCCTAAACGATTGGGTGTTTTATAAGTAACGACAAGTTTCGGTTTATAAGGGAGTGGGTTGGTTGTACTTTCACTACTGATGAATTTTTTGTAAATCATTGTATTTTCTGATGTACTTTTCAATAATAAACCCAGATTTGATTCGGGATTATATAGCCACCCACTCACCATACTCGTAGGAATAGACCATCGTTTAATACCCTCTTCTACATTACTTGGCACTGAAGAGACTCCTGTGACAGTTGAAAGAGCCGTGGTATTAAAATCTCCCCCTGCTGTTGTCCAGCCCCCTGCTGTAGAATAGTTATTCCATGTCGCCGTATTTTCATCCCATGAGCGTTTCATAGCATGCATACTTAAATTAATAGGAGTTGGATCATTAGTTGAAGATAGATAAAGACTTACATCTGCAGACATAATAATGCTTTTTTCTGGAATAGGTGTTACATCAAACTTCAATAAACTTCTTACAATATTCCCATCTGTGGCTGTACCTGTACCTAATTCTGTATCATTTCCCCCAGTTTGAGTTGGAAACTTTTTTCGTATTGTTGTATCAACCATTTTAGAGTTTCCTTGGATACGTACAATTGTTGGATCAATAACAATAGGGTATTGTCTTTTAGAATCCTGTAGCCATGCTGTATCGGGGGTTAAATCAATCCATAGAGTATTGTTTTCCTTTCGTGTTTTTAACGTGATATCATAAGACTTTGCTTCCTCTGGTATAGAATTTGAACCATCAATAGATTGAAAGCCTACAGGTTTATAAGCATCATACATAAACGGCGCTTCTATAACATAAACCATCTCACCCGTTTTGGCGTCCTTCAAATAGATTTGATTATTAATTTGTTCATATGTCAAATTTTCTAGAGATAGCTGATATGAGAAGGTTTGTGGTAACCCTTTTTCGGGCTTCTTGTTAATTATAATATCTTCTTTTACAAAGTCTTCTCCAACAGAATATGTAGTCGAAATATTATCAAAAACATTTTGGTACTCAATTTGGTTATCTGTAGCAACCCCGATAACCTCTTTAGCAGGAATTATTTCACCTTTTTGTTCAATTTCCTTTAATCCAATATTAAGGTTGTAATGGTTATCCGCTACTTGTACGTTGTTCGTTTCCTCTTCAAGTTTTTCATCAAATGTCACAGCAAAGGTATTGGCTTTATTTTCAAATTGTCCTTTGCCATTATTTTTCTTTTTTTGTAGGTCGTTATCAATATCTTTCCAGTTACCTTTACTATCTTTAAAATGAATAGGTGCTTCATATATTTCAGTTGTATAAGTACCATCAGAATTGTTAAACGTTTTAGAAGTTTGCGTACGTTTTCCTACTACTTCGGTTTTCTCATTTCCTTTCATATTTTTTTGGGGATTTTCTTTGGCAGCAACACTTGCAAAATTCCCAAAAGGAATAAAGGCAATGAACATTGCCAAAACAATCAATTGAATGAAAATCTTCCTTAGCAAATTGTTTCCTCCTAATACTTGTGATTTTTGAAACATTATCTATTATAGACAGACAATCACTATTAGGATGGTGCTAAACTAACCGTTTTAGGTAGTACATTATGGGAATTAATATACAAAAAGAACTATTTGTATATACATATAAATGATTAAACCATAAATCCTATACCCCTAAATTTTGATATTATGTATAGTTTGTTTCTAACTAAAAACCCCTTCATTCACACGAAATAGACTGCAAATAAATTGCACTATCGTGTAGATGAATGGGGAGTTCGGTTTTTTAAATTAACCAGGTTTTGTTCAAAATAAATACCTTAATTCTGATGCTTGTCTAAATATTCCTCTATCATCTTTTGTGCGAGCCTACTATCGGTTATGTTCTGCGTTTTCGCTAACTCGAATAGTTGTTGATGATATTCTTTTTCTAAAACAAGTACAACACGTTTGTCATAGCTAATTACATGTAAGACATATCATTATTCGTTAAACAATATTTCAATTCGTCTCTGAACACCTGGGTTTCAATTTTTGATAATTAACTTTGAAATTGAATCTTTAAAAGTTTTGAGCACCTTATCACATATGTGTTTTTAGGCATATTAAAATAGTATCATGATGTTTCTTAGGAAAAGGCATAAAATAGCAAAGAATCCCATTAAAAATAAGTAGTAGCAAGCATAAAAATTTGAGGCTTGTCGACTATAGAGACTGCTAGCAAGTGAACTCCCCTCTACAATTCTTATGATAAAATATGACATAATCATTAAGACTTGGATATTATTTTTTATGAAGTGGTGTCATAATTGATGCCTTGATCAAAGCAGACAAAATTATGTAAAAGGATTTATTAGAAATGGCTATCTTTAAACCAGTGACAATGATAGAGAAATGACTAAAGAAACAGTTCGAATTTATGAAGTTTGGGTAAAAGTACAAGCATGAAATTGTTTTTTTACAATTTCATGCTTGTACTTAAATCTTTGTATTAATATAAAGTGGACATATCTTCCCAGCTATTTCATTCCGTACATGGAAATAATTATCTTCTCTGTGCTCAATGATTTTTGATTTGGTCCAATAGTTCCACCTTAGGTAGTACTAAACTAGCTGTTTATTCAATACTTCAAATAAGTCGTGTAATTTGTTAATTTCATAATGTGGCTTAATTTCACTTGTGTTTTCGATATTACGGATATTAAACCAGCATGTGTCGATACCCGATAGTAAACCGCCTTTAATATCGGATGTCAACGAGTCCCCAATAATCAGCGTTTTATCTTTATCAAAATCATCGATCCGTTCAAAAACATAATCGAAAAATGCTGGCATAGGCTTTTGATAGCCTGTTTGCTCCGAAATAAAAATGTCTTTAAAATGTGGCGCTAGCTTAGCATCCACAAGACGTTTATTTTGTGTAGCCGTGACACCATTTGACACCACATATAAATGATAATGGTTTGCAAGCTGTGCAATTACCTCATAGGCACCTTCTACATAATGGTGGGCCTCACACAAATATTTTTGGAACAGTGCTTCAAAGTAAGCTCCATCGACTTCTATGCCAAATTCCTTAAAGGCAACAGCAAATCGCGTATTATGTAATGTATTTTTTGTTAATTCCCCACGCTCAAAAGCACGCCACATGGACTCATTAATTTCTTTATATCGCGCAATCATCTCTGGAGTAACTGCTATGTTTTCCTCTTTAAACATGCGGTCTAGTGCTGCATTTTCAGCTAAATCAAAATCTAGTAATGTATCATCTACGTCAAACAATAAGATCTCATATTTCGTCATGTTCATTCCCACTTTCTTTGATGCATTGTGACTATTTACTCTATATCATGATAACGTTTTTTATGAAAAATAACAGTAAAATGTCCTATGACAGAATATTAGAACATATAGGCGCTTTATACAGATGCTTATCCGTCCATTGAAACTAGGGAACTTTCTATATTGGCAAAAAATGTTCGTCTAGCCCTAAAATAGCCCGTTCTGTAATTTCATATTTGAAATTATCGGTGAATATGAGACAATAGATTGCTAGAAAGGAAGATGTACGAAAGATGACGACCTTACAAAAAATAACACCTGTCTTTGATCCTTGGGAAGCTTATTTAGATGTGGAACAGCATGGACAAATGACACTATCAAATATTGAATTTACAACAACAACACTTTGTAATATGCGCTGTGCCCACTGTGCGGTAGGCTATACATTACAAAATAAAGACCCAGAGTCATTACCAATCGAATTAATTTTAAAGCGCCTAGAAGAAATTCCACATCTTAAAACGATTTCGATTACTGGTGGCGAACCGATGATGTCTAAGAAGTCCGTTCAAAACTATGTATTGCCTTTATTGAAATATGCACATGAACGAGGCGTGCGTACACAAATCAATTCCAACTTAACATTAGAGCCTGAACGTTATTTACTGATTGCACCGTATTTAGATGTCCTACATATCTCACATAACTGGGGTACGATCGATGAATTCGTTGAAACAGGCTTTGCTATGATGGAGCGAAAACCGACTTATGAACAGCGTGCAGCCTTATTCCAACGCATGATTGATAACTCAAAAATGCTAGCTGAACACGGCGTTATGGTATCTGCGGAAACTATGTTAAACAAAAAAACTTTACCATACTTAGAACATATCCATAACCAAATCATCCATGAGATGAAATGTGCACGCCACGAGGTGCACCCAATGTACCCATCCGACTTTGCAAGTGCACTCACTTCTTTATCACTAGAGGAAACACGTGAGGCCATTCATCACCTGTTAGATATTCGTGATGACAATACATGGATGTTGTTTGGTACACTCCCATTCTACCCATGTAGCCTGAATGAAGAGGATCAAAAGCTGTTACAACGTCTCCGCACAGCGAAGAATGTCACAATGCGTAATGACCCAGACGGTCGTTCACGATTGAATATCAATATCTTTACAGGTGATGTGATCGTTACCGACTTTGGTGATACACCAGCCCTCGGCAATATTGTACATGACGAACTACCATTGATTTTTGATAAATGGATGGCAACCGACTTGGCAAAATCGCTTAACTGCCATTGTCCCGCAGTCAAATGCTTAGGCCCAAATGTCCTTGTAAAAAATATGTATTATCAAGACACCGCTTTTGTGAGTGGCTCTGCTCGCGTATAGGTTAATGAGAGAAACACCATGTTGAACAACATGGTGTTTCTTTTTACATATGGAGCTATAAATCGTAGGTTATCCGTATACCTGGTCTTTAATGCATCGTATATAATTGTTCGATCGTAAGTGAGGAATCCGCCTCTTGATTTTTCTTGTCTGCGGAAATAATTATTTTCCCTTCATAAATCAATCCACCTGTACATAAATCAACGATAGACAACCACTGTCCATCGCAAACACCATATCATTATGATAAAAAAAATTTTTTTGTTCACAAGATGTATAAAAAATAATAGTCGAGCTATACTATTAAAGATTTCACTTCAAATCCAATGACTAGGAGGGTTAACCCGATGAGTGCGATTGATCGATAACTCAGAAGGACCATCAAAACTGAATAAGCTAAAGTACAGATTTCTTAGGAATATCCTTAAGATCCTATGCGGAAGCGAGGCAGTGTGTCATGGAGCAAAAAATGTAAGTGGTAATCAGACCCGGAAATTAATTTCCGGGTTTTTCTCATTGTAAAGCCACTATTCGAATAAATACACAAAAGCCATATTCAAATGATGAATATGGCTTTTCCTCTTATCGAATTAATTCCTTTGCCAGGAATCTATAGGTATTTAAACGACTTTCTAATTCATATTGATTGCAATTTAGCATCACTTCATCAAAGCCATAGCGTTCTTGCTCAGCGCTTAAAAAAGAAGCAATGTCTTGTGGTGTTCCGACAAGATTCGCCTTGCGATTATTGTCAATCGTCAATTTATCCATTTCAGTTAATGGATAATCCTTCGCTTCTTCGGGTGACATTGTTTGAATGATTTGCCCCTTCATTAATTGAAGACGAGAAATATCAATCGGTTTAGCTAAATATTCCGCTTCTTCTAAGGTTGGGGCAACTGTTGCTGCATAGGTCACAATGATCTGTGGTTTATCCATATAATAAGAAGGCGTAAAATAGGCTTTATAGGCATCAAAGATATCCTTTGACATATTGCCCGTGAAAAATTGTGCATATGAATAGCCTACTCCCAGCTGACCAGCCTGCATTGCACTCTGACCACTAGAACCTAGTAACCAAGCCTCTGGTAATGAAATATGAGCAGGCGCTGCAACGACTTGATCATAGACATGTTCACCTGTTTTTTGATTATTCATTAGCTTTAATATGATTTCTAGCTTATCATACTGTTCTGTGAAGCGTTGTCGTCTTCCCTCTGCCAAGGCATAGATAGCGGCATGATCACCACCAGGAGCTCTCCCCACACCAAAATCAATACGATTGGGTGCCAGCCCCGATAATGTTTTAAAGACCTCTGCTAGCTTATAGGGTGAATAATGCATCATCATGACGCCACCCGTACCAATGCGAAGCCGCTGTGTTTTAGCAGCTAAAAAAGCAGCAGTTACTTCTGGAGCTGAACTCGCCAATGACTGACTATTATGGTGTTCAGCAAGCCACATACGGTGATAGCCAAGCTCTTCACCTAGCAATGCCAGCTGTTCTGTACGTTGAAAAGCCTCTTCTGCAGAATGACCTTTTGGAATCGGCATTTGATCTAAAATACTTAATCTCATGTAAAACATCCTCTCTGTCTCTAGCTCCCCCTTTTACTGTAATACAGTTTGGATGATTTACAAAATAAAAAACCTTACTCATAAGCTAGTTGTTTCTTTTCCCATGTGTGATAGACCATACCAACAAGCTTTTGTTGTTGCTGCTGGTTTAAGACTACATCTTTAAATTTCATTGCCTCTAGGGAAAATTGCTGCGTTTGTTCGTTCACGACAAATTGGAGAATAGCATGTCCTTTTTCGTCTTGAAACGTAATATCACCTGATAATTCTACAACTTGCTCCCCAGTTTTTGCTTCATAATAGCGCCAGTAAGGTTCAAAAAAAGCGTAATTAAACGCATTTCGAACTGTGACATCTGAAAAATTCTCCAAATAGCCTTCCTTTACGGTATCAATATACTCATGATCTGTTATATCTTTTTTTGCATTAAAGACATACCCTACAAGTACTCCCATAAACACAACACAGAGAAATACACGTATATGATTTCCTAAACTCATGTCATCACGTCCCCTTTACGTAAAAACATCATCACCTACATAATACATCAAAATAATGACTCCAAGTAGAATTATTTTGAATTATGCAGAAATTATCGTCATTTAGCATTGGATCACTTCATTTATTTCTATTAAAAAATAGCAGCTAGAGTATTTACAGCCTATTCTCAGTTCGCTACTATCAGATTATTATGATAGAAAAGAGATGACCTTTTGTGCCTTTTGATTTAGATATAAATATTTTATTAATTTTAATCCTCTTCGGTTTTTTAGCAGCCTTTATTGATTCAGTGGTTGGAGGAGGCGGGCTTATCTCATTACCAGCTCTTATGTTCGTTGGTCTTCCACCCTCTGCTGCAGTAGCAACCAATAAATTGGCAGGTACAATGGGTTCCCTTACTAGCACAGTGACTTTTTATCGCTCTGGTAAACTAGATATTAAAGCCGTCTATAAGCTTTTCCCCTTCGTCTTTTTGGGCTCTATGCTGGGTGCTTGGATTGTACACCTAATGGATCCAAGTGTACTAAAGCCATTAATGCTGATTATGCTTGCAGCCGTTGCCATCTATACCATCTTCAAAAAAGACTGGGGCAGTATGACCACCTATAAACAATTAACGCCAAAGCGTTCTATTATTTTTGTTTTCGTGATTACACTTATTGGCTTCTATGATGGCTTTTTAGGTCCTGGGACAGGCTCGTTTCTACTCTTTGCTTTTCTCATAGTTGGCTTTGATTTTTTACAAGCAGCAGGAAACGCCAAATTTTTAAATTTCGGCAGTAATGTAGCTGCCCTCCTTATGTTTATATACTTAGGACAAATCAATTATGCCTATGGACTACCAATGGGTCTTGCGCAAATTGCAGGAGCTATTGTTGGTTCAAAATTTGCCATTAAACGCGGCAGTGGCTATGTACGTAAATTATTTATCGTTGTGACCATTCTATTACTCTTGAAAAATACATATGACTATTTTTCATGATCAGTCGTTATACTAACGTATGCCAATACTATAGAAGGATCAAACTTATCTCAAATGGGGTAAGTTTTTTTCATGGCATCAACTTTTTCCCTCTCCTCGAACGTCTAGTAAATGTATACAATTTGATAATGTTAATAAAGGAGCTTCTTTGGACATGAGAACAAGAAATGCATTTCAACATGAAGAGGTGTTTGTCCAATTCATTCGAGAACAAAAAGAGCGTTTTTATTTGCTCGCGTATAGCTATACAAAAAATGAACAGGACGCACTAGATGTTGTACAAGACAGTATCCAAAAAGCCATGCTTTCATTAGATCGACTTGAAAATGTGACCTATATGAAAAGCTGGTTTTATAAAATAGTTGTCCGTACAGCCATAGATTTTTTACGTAAGCATAAACGCTTACAAGTGACAGATGATGATACATTACAATATTTGACGCCTGCTCAAGAGGATGTTTATGAGAACGTTGACTTGGAGCATGCGTTGGATGAACTCCCGCAAATGTATCGAGAGGTTGTCATTCTCCATTATTTCGAGGATTTAAAACTCGCTGACGTGGCGAACATCCTCGACATTAAGTTGAGTACAGCCAAATCGCGTCTTTATAAAGCATTAAAACTATTGAAAATACAATTGGAAGATGTGAAGGGAGAAACTGCACATGGATAAAAAATTGCAGGAGTTAGAAAAACAATATATGAAAGTCCCGATTCCAAAAGAGCTAGACTTCGTGGTTGAAAGAGCACTTAAGCAAGGTCGAAAAAAGAAAAAAAATCGGACACCTCAATGGGTCCTTGGATCTGCCGCTGCAGCCATGCTATTTACTGCTGGTTTAAATGTAAGCCCTGCAATGGCACGCACACTTTCAGAAATTCCCGTGGTTGGTAGTGTGATAAAAGTATTGACTTGGACAGAATATGAAGTGGCAGAAGATAATTATGATGCCAATATTAAAGTACCTTCTATTGAAAACTTAGAAAATCAAGATTTGGCGAATACATTAAATGAAAAGTATCGTGCAGAAGGTAAAACACTTTACGATGAATTTATGGCAGAAGTGGGCGATTTAAAATTAAATGGCGGTGGTCATTTAGGTATTGATAGTGGCTACGAAATTAAAACCGATAATGAACAAATTTTATCGATTGGTCGTTATGTAGTGAATACCGTTGCTTCTTCTTCAACGGTGATGGAATACGATACGATCGATAAAGAAAACGAAATTTTAATTACTTTACCAATGCTCTTTAAAGATCAGCACTATGTTGAAACAATTAGTGAAAATATTAAAGAACAAATGCGTACACAAATAGCTGAATCGAATCAGGATAAGGTTTACTGGGTGAAGGGTGCTGGCCTTGCCGATGAAGAATTAATGGAGGAATTTACAGCCATTAAACCCGATCAGCAATTCTACATTTCTGATAAAGGCAAGCTTGTGATTTCCTTTGATAAATATGAAGTAGCACCTGGCTATATGGGCGTTGTAGAGTTTGAAATCCCAACAGATGTCTTAAAAGAAGACCTTGTTAGCACAAAATATATTCATTAATTTAGCTTACTTTTCCTATGATGAGGTATTGGATGATGGTGTCATCTAATACCTCGTTTTTTCATGAAACCATACCATTTTCTGCTTATAAAGCCGACTTTTTTTGTCAAAGCTAATATGTATCAATCAATGTTAGAGGGTTTTCAACATGAAAAGTGTAGGATCAATCAGTATTTTACATGTCATCTTCCTATCAATGACTGTTATTGGCTTGAAAAATCATGTAACCATTATTCCTCCACTACTAGATGTGGCCAAAAGAGATGGCTGGCTATCGGTATTATTTGCTGGAGGAATTGTTTTCTTTTGGCTATTTTTATTAGTATATATTCAATCAAAATCGAATCAGGAGCCCATCCGAGATTGGCTTGAATCAAAAATCGGGAAAATTGGCTCTACTATTGTTATTTATACAATTGCTATTTTTTTAATGATTATCGCTGCTTTTACAATGGTTGAAACATTGCAATGGGTTAATACTACATTTTTACCGCAAACCCCTGTGATCATCTTACTATTTATCTACACTATTCTGTGTATTCTTCTTGTGACGACTAGCTTACAGACGCTCGTCATTTTAAACGTTTTTGTATTATTCGGAGTAGTTATCTTTGGCTTTTTCGTTGCCTTTACGAACATGCAGGTGAAAGATTATGAATTATTACGTCCATTTTTTGAACACGGATTCCAGCCTATATTGCGAGGCATGATTTTCCCTGCGTCCGGTTTTATTGAGCTTTTAATGTTGCTATTTTTACAGCATCAATTTAAGGAACGTATTCGCTGGTACCACTTTGCTATTATGCTGGCCATTTTAATAGGACTGACATTAGGCCCATTAATTGGGGCCATTACAGAATTTGGACCGAATGAAGCGGCTAAGCAACGCTATCCTGCCTACGAAGAATGGGGATTAGTGACAATCGGTCGCTATATCGAGCATCTTGACTTTTTCTCCATTTATCAATGGCTGACAGGAACCTTTATTCGTGTTAGTTTCCTTTTGTACATTGTGGCCGATTTATTGAAGATGACAGGAAATCCGAAGCGTATATGGCAAATGCTTGCTCCACCTTTCTTTATTCTTTGTTTACCATTAATCATGCTAAATGAAAGCCTATTTTTAAAAGTTAAAGGACATTATATTCTTGCAGCCACTTTTATTTTTTTCTTTTTACTCTCAATATTTTTCGTAGTCGTAGCTTTCTTGTCGGATAAATCTTCTAAAAAGGGGAAAACTGAAAAACAAGATAGGAAAAGTGGTGAATCATAATGCCTCAGCAAGAACAGGCGCTAGATCTTAGTACGCTCAGAAAATTATTTCAAAAATCGGCAGATATTCAATTTCAGGAATATATGTTTAATCAGCAGAAAGTACACTTTATTACGTGTGATGCTATGATTGATCAACAAATGCTTAATGAAGTGATTATTCAACGTATTCAGTATTTATATGATCATTTGGATGAGGTCCCCTTTGAAGAGAATATCGCAAGGCATCTTCATATTCCAAGTATGCAAAAAGTACAAGACAAGGAACAGCTGATAACTTTTGTCTATAGTGGCTTCTTGTTGTTGTATTTTGATGAAGACAATCTTTTATATGCAAGCAATATTGCCCAAAAGCCGAATCGCAAGCCTGAAGAAACGCGCATGGAGGTTCTTGTTAAAGGGCCCAGAGATAATTTCATTGAAGATATTCGCATCAATATCGCACTATTAAGAAAACGCTTGCCGACCAATTCATTTTGTGTGGAAAAAGTAGAGCTTGGGAAACGATCAAAAACCACCGTAGCCATTCTTTATTTTGATGATATTGTGGATATGGATATTTTACATGGAATCAAAAAGCAGCTTGCTGCCGTTGATACAGACATTGTTTTTAGTGGCGATTTATTGATGGAACGGGTGAATAAAAATTCCAAGCTTTTTCCGAAGTTTGATTATACAGGACGACCTGATTATGCGGTTCAGGCCTTAGCAAGAGGACGTTTTATTATTTTTGTAGATGGCGTCGCCTATGCCATCGTTACCCCTGTTAATTTGTTTCTCTTACTGAAATCAGCTGAGGATAATGAATATCCTATTATTTTCAGTTCACTCGAACGTTTATTGAGGATATTCGGTATTTTAATTGGATTACTACTCCCTGCATTCTGGCTTGCCTTAACAACCTATCATCAAAATCAATTACCCCTTCAACTACTCGCAACCGTGGTGCAAGCGAAGGTGGGCTTACCGCTCCCTTCTTCGCTTGAAATGTTGCTCATGTTACTGATGTTTGAATTGTTTCGTGAAGCCGGTTTGCGTCTACCCTCCGTTATTGGTGGGACCATCAGTGTTGTAGGTGGATTAATTATCGGGGATGCAGCCATTCGAGCAGGTGTAACGAGCCCTGAAATGATCGTTGTCATCGCTATTTCTACGATTGCCTCCTTTACATTGGTAAATCAGTCACTTGTTACTTCCGTCAGCATATTACGTGTTGCCTTTATCTTTGCTAGTGCCTTTTTCGGTTTGTTCGGTTTCTTTGTTTCTTTATATTTGACGCTGCTTTACTTAAGTAATATTCGAATTTATGGCTACTCTTACATGAACCTGGCAACAGATCTAAATTGGGCAACCATTAAAAAATCGATCTTTCGATTATCACCTAAGGGCTATACAGAACGTAATAAAGCACTTGCTCCACAGGATTATACACGAACATCAAAGGGGCATGAAAATAAGGATTCCCAAAATAAATAGCATCCCTTCAAAACTGAAAGGGGTGCTATTTTTGTCCGTTCAAATATTTTGTGCCCTTTCTTTAATAGCATCCAGTACCCTTTCCCAATGACCTTTCATTTCTTCTCGTACTGTCTGATCAGAAAGTTGTTCTTGATGAAAGCTAATGGTCGTTTTATTACGTTCTTTTGGTAAAATACGGATTTGTACGGTAGATGGTTTTGACCACTCTTCCTTTTGCCAAGTCAATCGAAGCTGCTCTAACGGTTTAACAATCCTGATTTCGCCTGTCCCTGTCTTTGAATGGTATTTGTGCCCAGGTTCAAATATAACTGAAGTGCCTTCCCCCAGCCATGTACGTACCCCTTCTGTTGTCGTAATCAATGCCCATGCTTGCTCCTGCGAAATGGGTAACGTCCTTCTAACCCCTACTTGAAAGCCCACACTTTTCGTTTGACCGATGATTTTTTCGTTATCCATTGCTTCACCTCTATATTATGACCTTTATAGTGAACTGTAGTTCTATTCGATAAACTTGCTAAACATTCCTTCTATGTACTCATAAATGAATGTTCAATTTTCCCTATCCATGCCATAATGGATGATTTGATCTGGCACCCTTTGAATATTCGTTGGCATGAGCATTCAATCGTCCCCTCTTTCTACGTAACCTTTAATATGTATGTTAGTGTGCTTTGGCTACAATATGAGTACAGTAACTAAGGGAAACAACTAAAAAAAGGGAAATTGTTTAAAAACAATCTCCCTTTTCTTTATTTACGTCAATTCCACAAAATCTTTCTGAACGCTTTGTTCTGATTGTCCCTTGCGAAATTGAATATGATGAAGCTTTGCAAAAATCCCATTTTGAGCCACTAGCTCATCATAGGTACCATCCTCTTCAATGCCCTTTGGTGTCACAACTAATACACGATCAGCATTGCGAATAGTTGCCAAGCGATGGGCAATAACTAGCGTTGTACGATTTTCAGCAAGCTCTGTTAATGATTGCTGAATAATCATTTCTGTTTCTGTATCTAAGGCAGAGGTTGCCTCGTCTAAAATCAAGATCGGCGGGTTCTTTAGGAACATACGCGCAATCGCTAGTCGTTGCTTTTGGCCTCCTGATAATTTTAAGCCACGTTCACCTATTTGTGTATCATAGCCCTCGGGCAGCTCTGCAATAAATGCCTCTAGATGGGCTTTTTTCGCTGCCTCTCGAATTTCCGCTTCACTTGCATCTAATTTTCCATAGGCAATGTTTTCACGAATCGTACCTGTAAATAAAAAGACGTCCTGCTGTACGATACCAATTTGAGCACGTAATGACGCTTGTGTCATATTCCGTATATCGATACCATCAATCGTAATAGCGCCTTTTGTCACCTCATAAAATCGAGGAATCAATGAGCAGATTGTAGTTTTACCAGCACCCGAAGGCCCTACAAAGGCAATAGTTTGGCCAGCTTTTACATCAAAGGATATATCATGTAAAACCTGTTTGGATGCATCATAATTAAAATGAACATGATTGAAGGCAATATTTCCATCTAAATGTTTAATAGCCTTGGCATCCTCACGATCTTGAATTTCTGGCTCCTGTTCAATTAATTCACGGAAGCGCTTAAAGCCAGCCATTCCTTTCGGATAAAGCTCTAATAAAGCACTAATTTTATCAATTGGTTTAATCAGAACATTCGTATAGAGCACAAAGCTTACAAGTTCCCCATAAGATAGCTTTCCATTAAAGCTTAACCAAGCACCGACAACAAGCACAACTAGTGTTAAAAGACGCGTCATCATGTAGATACTGGAGTGTGTCCCTGCCATAATTTTATAGGCATATAATTTTGCCGCACGGAAAAATCCATTTTGTTCTTTAAATCGGCTAATTTCAAAAGCTTCATTAGTAAAGGATTTTACAACTCGTACACCAGATACACTATCCTCCACACGCCCATTGACATCAGCAATTTTGCCATACATCGTTTTCCAAGCATTGTTCATTTTTATATTACTAAATGTCACAAGCCATGTTAAAAATGGCACCATAATCGCTGCAATCAAGGCGAGTGTTGGATTGACATTAAACATAATGGCAAAGGCCCCAACAAAGGTCATGATCGCAATAAAGAGATCCTCTGGTCCATGATGGGCAAACTCACCTATATCAAACAAATCATTGGTAATGCGACTCATAATATGACCTGTTTTCGTATTATCAAAGAATCGGAATGATTGCCTTTGTACATGCGTAAATAATTCTTGACGCATATCCGTTTCGATATTTATGCCTAATTTATGTCCTAAATAGTTAACGATAAAGTTCAATAATGTACTAATGGCGTAAACAAGCAGTAATAGGACACTTATTTTCACAATCATGCCCCAATCTCCTGTTGGCAATAGCTCATCGATAAACCATTGAACAGCCAATGGAAACGCAAGCTCTAAGATTGCTACAATAATGGCACTCGAAAAATCGATGACAAACAATCGTTTATGTGGCTTGTAGTAGGAAAAAAATTTTCTATACATGTTTGTCTCCTCTCTAAGTTGTAAAAATTTCGCCTATCTTTTAATAGTACCATTTGTGCAAACGTAACGGAAAAGTATTTTTTCTCCATAGCAGTATATTTTTATTTACTTTTAAAATGTTGCATGTTACTATGTTAGTAAGAATTGAATAGCTTTTGACTTTATTGTCAAAGGGGAGTAGCTAGCAGATGCGATCGAAGCATCTGATTCACATTCGTCATTACATGGTATATTACCATCGGGTGTGATGGCATTTCTTGTCACACAGAAACCTTTCTGTGCAACGAACAGTTAATTGCTTAGCAAGACCTTTGCCTATTTTTTAGGCAGGGGTCTTTTTCTTTTGCTTAAAATTAGGGAAAGAATAAGTTAGCAAGCCATTCATTTCTGTTCAACAATTAAAGGAGGCAATAAATTTGGAGGCAATATTTTTAGAATACGCATGGGTACTTATCGTATTAATTGTACTAGAAGGTTTGTTAGCAGCAGATAACGCCGTCGTAATGGCTGTTATGGTTAAGCATTTACCAAAGGCACAACAACAAAAGGCTTTATTGTATGGATTGGTGGGGGCGTTTGTTTTCCGCTTTGCCGCATTATTCCTTATTACAACGCTTGTTAATTTCTGGCAGATCCAAGCGATAGGTGCAGCTTATCTTTTGTTTATGTCTATTAAGCATATTTATGATTCGCGGAAAGCATCCCAAAACTCCGAAGAAATCCAAGAGCCGAAAAAACAATCTGGCTTCTGGATGACGGTTGTAAAAGTAGAACTTGCTGATATCGCATTTGCTGTTGATTCTATTCTAGCGGCGGTTGCCATTGCTGTCACACTTCCACATATCGGTGATTTTGATATTGGTGGTATTAACGCAGGTCAGTTCGCAGTAATGTTCCTAGGTGGTATTATTGGTGTCATCATGATGCGTTTCGCAGCTCGTTGGTTTGTAAAGGTTCTCGACAAATTCCCATCACTTGAAACAGCTGCTTTCCTAATTGTCGGCTGGGTTGGTGTAAAATTAGCTGTCTTAACATTAGCACATGAAAAATTAGGTGTGATTCCACACGAATTCCCCCACTCCACTCTTTGGAAAGCTATTTTCTGGATTGTCTTAATTGCTATCGCATTAGGTGGCTACCTAATCGGTGTCAAAAATCAAAAGAAACAAGAACAATAAGCATGATAAATTTCGCTTCGATTACGATCGGGGCGATTTTTTCTTATTTCCTTAAAAATATAAAAGAAGAAATTCTCTAATTGATAACCAATATCAATTAACTTTTGCATATATTGCCTTGAAAAATAATTTTTTTGTATGATACTGCCTTTACACTGTATACTAATAACGAAGTCATTTACTGCAAAAGGAGGAAAACTTTTATGTTATCTGAAAAACTACACACAGCTCTTAATGAACAAATGAATTTTGAATTCTACTCTGCGCATGCCTATATGGCAATGGCAGCCTATTGCACTGATCAAGATTATGATGGCTTCGCTAACTTCTTTTTAGTACAAGCAGAAGAAGAACGCTTCCATGCCATGAAATTTTATAATTTCTTAAGTGATATGGGCTACCGTGCAACAATTCAAGGTTTTGAAAGCCCAGGTAATCACTTCGAATCTATTTTAGATGCCTTTAAAACGGCTCTATCACATGAAAAAGAAGTAACACGCCGTATTTACAATTTATCGGACATTGCTTTAGATGAACGTGAGCATGCGACAATGGCCTTCTTAAAATGGTTTATCGACGAGCAAGTAGAAGAAGAGTCTACATTTGATACATTAATTCGTAAAATCGAGCGTATCGAAACGGACTCAAACGCTATCTTTATGCTAGATGCAGAATTGGCTACACGTACATTTACACCAGATGCAGAAGCATAATAGTTCTTATAAAAAAATCTGCCATTAAGGCAGGTTTTTTTAGGTATCTATCTTGCTTGTGGGATTTTCAAAAGATGCAATAAAAGAGAAACGTTGAAAAATCAACGTTTCTCAGGTTCTTTATGGTTCTCTTACCACTCCATCAAAGGCAGCTTGATAGATTTGATAGATATCTTCACGCTCTAATGGCATTGGACTTCGCGCTAAAATACGCGTTTGTTTTGTAGCATCCTCTGTTAGCTGTTCAAGTGCTGATGCAGGGATATTGAATCCTTGTAATGTTGAGGGAATTTTCACATCTTGAACGAGTTGTTGTAAGGCATCAACACATTTATAGGAAGCCTCTTCTTGCGATAAATAGGATGATGATATTCCCATGGCATCTAAAATATCTTTCATTCGTTTTTCACAGCTTTGACGAATATACCCCATGACATATGGTAATAGTACTGCATTGGAATCACCATGAGCTATATGGAACTGGCCTCCTAGGGGATAGGCTAAAGCATGGACGCCTGCTACACCGGCATTGAAAAAGGCTAATCCTGCTAAATAGCTGCCATAACTCATATCTGTGCGCGCTTGCTTGTCTTGTCCATTATGGACAGCTGTTCGGATTGACTGGCTAATTAATCGGATAGCTTGTAGTGCAAGTGCATCCGTTACTGCATTCGCATTTACTGATACGTAGGCTTCTATCGCATGAGTTAACGCGTCTACCCCAGTCGCCGCTGTCACCTTCGATGGTAAGGAAATCGTTAAGGCAGGATCTACAATCGCTACATCCGCTAATAAATAATCATGTGTCACGACATCCTTGGTTGTATCCAGTGATAGCACAGAAATATTTGTTACCTCCGAGCCTGTCCCAGAAGTGGTAGGAATTAAGATTTTAGGTAACCCTTTATTATCTAATGTTTTCGTTCCTGTTAGGTTTAAATAATCTGCAACTTTTCCATCATGTTTTGCTAATACGGCGGCAAGCTTTGCTAAATCCAGTGCACTGCCCCCACCTACACCAATCACCAAATCAAATGGATGCTTTCTCGTAAAATCAACCAGTTTTTCGCCAATTGCAAGCGGAGGCTCTGGTGCAATATCCGTATAAATGGTTGTTGTATAGCCTTTCTCAATCAAAGGCTTTTCAACATTGTCCGTTAGACCTATTTCTTTTAATAATGGATCTGTCACGATCAAAATATTGTGAGCGTTAAACTTCTTTACCTCTAGCAGAAGCTGACTCAAACAGCCCCAGCCAGTATAGCTAGCAGGCGTAAAGGTTAATTTATGCATGGCTTCTCTACTCCTATCTATTCATAATAGCCTTCCGTTGATTTCCTAAATGATTTAAATTGAATAGGATCATGGCCAAACCATACCTGTGAATTTGTTTCATTTGCTAGTCTTCGAATCCGTTCCACAGTCGCATTATAACCTACAGAATCGTAGATAATGCCTGGTGGCTTGACAGGAGGCCCAAAGCTTTCTGCCGTATAAATGGCATCTGAAGCTAAAATAATACCACCTGTGTCAGGCATTTGAATATGCAAACCTAGCATTCCCCAAGCATGACCACTACCAAAATTTAATACTTGTATCCCTTCAGCTAGTTTTACATGATCCTCGCCACGTTTGATTAAGCGCCATTGTAGATTGTTTTTTATCCACATATCAATGTCACCCCAAACATAGGCACCGTCTTTCACGTTTCTAGCATATGTTTGTAATGTGCCATTAAACTCATCTTCCTGTACAATAATTGTGGCATTTGTAAAGAGTTCTAAGCACCCTGCATGGTCGAGATGCAAATGGGAAGCAACAACATATTTAATATCCTCTGGACGAACATTTAATTCTTCTAGACGATGATGTAAATAGCATTCTTCTGGCATATTAATAGGAAATGCTTTTTGCGTAAATTCACCCCATCGCCCTTCTGGACCCATCGAGTTTGGATTGCATGCAGTATCAAATAGAATTTTGCCTTCTGGATGATCAATCAATACTGTATAAACAGGGAATTCAACAAATTCATTTGGCTGGTTTGGATGATCGATGGTTGCGGGATTGTGCATCGCAATCATATAATTTTTATCCATTCGCATCGTACCATTGTCCATCACATACAATTTTGGATGTTGTTTAATCATTTTCATTTTCCCATCTCCATTCGTGATTATTAGTTATTGGTTATTCCAAATTACTAGCTTCATTTCCGTCATTTCTTCTAACGCATATTTAATGCCTTCACGGCCTGTGCCGCTTTCCTTTACACCACCATATGGCATGTGATCTACTCGATAAGTAGGTACATCATTAATGATGACTCCACCAACGTGCAATGCTTTTGTAGCCTGAAAAGCTGTCTGAATAGAAGGAGTGAAGATGCCTGCCTGTAGGCCATAGTGAGAATCATTGATAGCCGCTATCCCTTCATCAATGGTGGATACCGTATTAACGATAACAACAGGTGCAAAAATTTCTTCACAGGATACACGACTCTGTGGCTGAACATTATATAAAACAGTGGGCAATAAAATATGATTGTCAATGTGACCACCTGTAATTACTTGTGCCCCTTCAGCTACTGCCTCTTTAATCCATTGATAAGCACGCTGTTGTTCAGCTTGTGAAATCATCATAGCAAGATCTGTTTGATTATCCATTGGATCACCAATTGTAAGCTGCTCTATTTTTTCCTTTAGCTGTATTAAAAATTCCTCCACCATACTTTCCATGACATAGATACGTTGTAAAGAAATGCAGACTTGACCTTGGTTGGAAAAGGCCCCCATCACAATGCGATCCATAATACGCTCTAGCTGTACCCCTTCATCGATAATTACGCCTGCATTGGAACCTAATTCTAAAGTTACTTTCTTCAAGCCTGCACGATTGCGTAGAGAAATCCCTACCGCTGGACTTCCTGTAAACGTTATCATCTTAACATTTGGATGTGCTAAAAATGCATCGCCTACTAATTTACCTTGTCCAGTTACAAGATTAAAGGCACCTGCTGGTAAATTTGTTTGCGCCAATAATTTTGCCAAAAAATGGGCGGATAATGCTGTTTGTGTGGCAGGTTTCAATACAATCGTATTGCCTGCAGCTAATGCTGGCCCAACTTTGTGTGCTACTAGATTTTGCGGAAAGTTAAATGGTGTAATCGCAGCCACAACACCGATTGGCTCTCTTAATGTATAAGCAAAGCGCCCCTCTCCATTTTTTGATGCATCCATTGGAACCATTTCACCAGTAAGTCGTTTTGCTTCTTCTGCCGCAAATTTATAGGTTTCAACTGTGCGATCAATTTCAGCGTAAGCATACTTTAACGGTTTGGCTGATTCCATTGCAATGATACTTGCTGCTTCATCTCTATTTTCTGCAAAAAGGGTGGATAACTGCTCTAATATCTCTGCTCGTTGAAAAGCAGTTAATGCAGCCATTTGAGGAGCTGCAGCATGCGCACTTTCAATGGCCTCCTGTACATCTTTTTCAGTGGCCATCGCAAAGTGTGCCAATACCTCTTGTGAATAGGGAGCATGGATCTCCATCCATTCAGTAGTCATCTTCCATTCTCCATTAATCCATAAGCCCTTTTTCAATCGTAATTCACTCCTTTCTTTTTATGGTTACGTATTCATTTCAGAAAATAAAGAAATGAATACGTAACCATTTTGGTGTAAAAAATAAACTGATGGTCTATCAGTTTATTTTACACGTTGTATTTCTTGGGAAAATCTTAACAGACTCTGTTTGTCTAATGCAAGTACTTTTTTTCTCCATTACCTCAAATAATTTTTCGATAGCAATAAAACCTAAGTTCTCTTCTGATGTTAAACCTACTGTTGTTAAGGCAATAGAGTGATGTTTACTAAGCTCTACATTATCAATACCAATGATATTAAAATCTCTCGGAACCTGAAAACCTCTCTCTAAACAAAGATTCAATATTTCAATGGCAATGGCATCCGTAGCAGCACAAATAGCTGTTGGTCTTTTTTCGAGTTGTAAAAGCTCTGCAAACGCACGTTCAATATCCATTTTATTGGTGTTCGTTAAAAAAGTAGGCACTAATTTTGCATCTAGCCCATAATCCTGTAAAGCTTGTTCAAATCCCAGATAGCGTCCATAGAAGGTACTCATTTGATGTGGACCCCCTATCCAACATAAAGAGTCATGCCCTAATGATAGGACATGCTTGGTCGCAAGGTAACCTGCTTGAACATTATCAATTTCTACAAAATGTCTATTCTCTTTATGCTTACGGTTAAACATAATAAATGGAATAGCTAGTTTTTCTAGTTTATAAAATAAATCATCTTGATACAACATAGAAGACAATATAATTGCGTCTGCTTTCGTTTCTAAAACGGCATTGTAGATTGAATTAAGATTATCCTCTGTGCCAAAATAGACATTAACTTTATAGCCACGTGCATTAACATAATTCACGATGGCTGTAGTTGTATCAACAAAAAAAGGGTTGTGTAAGGGCCCCGAAATCAATGTAATAATGCCTGTTTTTTTCTGAACAAGCGATCTTGCTATATCATTTGGCACATAGTTTAGTTCCTCTATCGCCTGCATTACTTTTTCAATTGTTTTTGGCTTTACAAGCTCTGGTGTATTCAATACTCTAGATACAGTTGTTTGTGAGACACCAGCATGCTTCGCCACATCTTTTGAAGATACCAAAAAAACCACCCATTTCATCATTGTGAAGCTATATTATATCATCTATAGAATAATGATTATAGTGATGATTCTTTCTCTACCTTAACGCTTTCGCTCATATGGCTTTGTAGCTTCACTCGCTTTAAAGTTATAAACAGGTTTAATAACTTTGACAATATCTACAGTTTCCCCAATCGCAGAAGTAATTTCTGTCATCGGCTTATAGGCCATTGGTGCCTCATCCAATGTTTCTTCATTGACGGATGTTGTCCAAATCCCCTGCATCGTATCTTTAAAATCGGCCATATTCAAAGCTTTTTTCGCTGCGCGTCGTGAAAACATGCGTCCTGCTCCATGGGGGGCTGAATAATTCCATTCCGCATTGCCTTTCCCTATACAAATCAGAGATCCATCCCGCATATTCATTGGAATAACTAGCTTTTCATCTTTATTTGCACGAACAGCCCCTTTGCGAAGCGTCATTGTTTCTGTATCGATATAGTTATGAATCGTATCAAATGTATCTGTAAAATGCCAATCCATCTGTTTAGCAATGGTTTCTGCAATGGTCCAACGATTCATCCGTGCAAATTGCTGTGCAATCTTCATATCATGAATATAATCATGGAAAGCTTCCCCCTCTAAATATGACAAGTCTTTCGGAACGAACGGTGTTTGTTCTTTATAGGCTTGTATCATGGATTGAATCTCTTGTTGTCGTCCTTGCTGTTTCATTGCTTCTATTTTTTCTGTCAAATCTTCTCGACGTAAATTTTCATAAGCTCTTTTTTGATGCCAATTAGCAACCTTTGCCCCTACATAGCGTGACCCCGTATGGATGAGCAAATAGTGCTGATCATCTTCATCTTTGGCAAGCTCAATAAAATGGTTGCCTCCCCCGAGTGTACCTAATGACAAGTTCGTATAGTCGTCTTTCAAGCCGCTTGCTCGAAATTGTTTACCTTCAAACTCTACAAAATGTCGGCTTGGCGATACTTCTTTATGAATATCCTGCCCACTTGGTACATATGTGCGAATGATGGCATCGAGTTGAGCAAAATCAACTGTTGTTACGTCAAGTTGTGCTACAAATACACCACACCCCACATCAATGCCGACAAGATTGGGTACAACACGGTCTTGCAATTGGATGGTCGTGCCAATGACACATCCTTTACCCGCATGATAATCTGGCATAATACGTACTTTAGTGCCTGCCATAAAAGCCTGGTCTGTTAGTTCTTGAATCTGATCAACAGCTGTTTGTAATGCTGTTTGCGCAAAGATTTTTGCATTCGTGAAGCGTCCATTTATTTCAATCAAGTGTATCCCTCCTTACTACTTATACGTAAAACTGGAATGATTTGTTTCATATCATAAAGAAAACGTTCTAAAAGCATGCTACTTTTAGAACGTTTGGTGAAAACCTAATCTTCATATTGTACAACTAATTTTTTAGGTATTTCGGGTATATCATTTGATTTTACATCTTCTTCCCTTAAGTCAAGCATTTGCAGGGGATATTTTTCTTGCACCTCAAAAGGTATTGCAATACTTTCCATTTTATTATTCATTTGACTTCTTGCGAGTAAGCCATTGTTTGATAAATCAATGGCTAAAATAGCCTGAACAGTTTCCTCAAGCATGGCAATATCCTTCGATTTCAACGGCATTTGCTCATTCATTAAAAATGGTTGAAGATGCTCTTTTATATAGCCCTGTGCTTCGATTAAGCAAGAAAATTCATTTAGTTTTTCAGCATAGCGCTTTAACTGACGCTTATCTTTTGCACGCTGTTGATTTAGTTTCTGTACCTTTTGTTCAATACGGCTCATGCGTTCTTTCACTAAGTCAATCAAAAAAGGCTGTGTGTCTCGAATTGCCTGTAGCATTGAAACCTCTGCCTGTTGTACCATGGCATATTGGGCGATACAAACCTCTTGCTGCTCATTTAGTTTTTGAACACGCTCTTTGAAAAATTCATTTTGCGTATGTTGGCCAAAAATAGCTTTCATAAGACCTTTCCCATGAATTTTTTTATGCTGTGCATCTAAACGCTCATATTCGCGTAAATACTCACTATGCATATTGCGGTATTCACGCAACATTTGTTGATAGTGCACAGCAATTTCAGTAAATTTTTCCACCTTGGTATCGTGTAAATAATCATGTTGCGCGATCGTTTGTAATAACTGATAGAGTGTTTGAACCTGTTTAAACGTATTCGCAACCTGTTCATATTCTTGCTCATATTCTTGGACAATCGCTAAGTCACGTTGATAGCGAGAATATTCATATTGGGTATCGCCTGCGTATTTTTCAATATTCTCGACAGCAGATTGAAAAGGATCTCGTTGTGGAATTACAGTTAATTCGAAGCGGAATCGTTCAAGCCATTGTAAGAAGCGGATTAGGATGGCATATGTTTTTTTATCACTATTTTCAGCTACACGATGAATGTGAGCAATTAATTGATCATACTGGCTTTTTTCCCAAAGCTCATGATTGTCTGTTTGTTTGGCTGCTAGTGCACTCCTTGCTGAAATTCCTATAAAATCACTCATCAAATGACCAATACGTTGTTGTTCAGAGTCCATAAATACTGCGGCATGCTCCTCATCATCGATGCCATTGATGACACATAAAGGTTCTACCCCTTTATTTTTTAATGTCTCGATCAATAGAAGTTCAGCATCCATTGCCATCGAACCAGCGCGTAACACCCAGAAAATTTCATCAACACGATTCATAAGTGCCTCTGAAAAATAAGCCATTTCTCCGCCGCCTGCCTCTAATGACACAGAATCAATAATAGTCACTGATTTTAATAAATCATTTTTCAAATAGACTTCTAGATAATCTAAATGTTCACGTAAAATCTGGGAAGCAAACGTATCGCCAGTTGTTAGTAGCTCTAATTTACTGAGATCAAATACAGCGACAACACCATCTAAAAAATAAGCTTTAATCTCTTCTTGCACGCCGTATCGTATAAACGTATTGACACTTGTTGGATGCTGATCATCTACCGATAATATTTCGCGTCCTAGAAGTCCATTCACAAGTGTTGTTTTGCCCACCCGCTCTTTTCCAACGATTAAAATCATCGTCTGGTTATTGGCATCTTGAATGATTCGATTTAAATGTTTTGCTGTATCTTTCACATATGTATTTTGGACAATGATGCCATGCAAGTGTCGTAATTGGTCAACAAATTGTGGCAAAATATTATTCGCTGAGGTTGTATTTTCGATTGGCGTATTGTCAATGTTCGTCATCCTCAAAACCTCTTTTCGTATGTATCTATAAGACCATTATAAATGAAACTATGGCTTTTCTAATACATGGATTGATGAAAAGAGGACAATATACTTATTCGTTTATAAACTAAATAGGAATTCATCCTTACGCCTTTTTCCTAACTGCTAGATATAGGATTGTTACACAGACTAAAGGGAATGGTCCAAGCTATGAATTTAGAAGTATTAGGTTTGGTTATTTCTATTCAAGGTTGTCTAGTAGCCGACCTTTGTCCTATTCCTCCAAACCAGCCATACGTGCATAAACAGCTTCAAGTGTTGGCATTCCACCTTGAGCACCTAATTTCTCTACAGATAAGGAGGCAGCGATATTTGCAAAATATACAGCCTCATCCAACGATTGCCCTTCTACTAAAGCATAGGCTAAAGCCCCATTAAAGGTATCACCTGCCCCCGTTGTATCCACGGCTGTTGTCATATAACCTGGCACATGAATTGGGTAGGAGCCATCGAAATAACGTGCACCGTCACTTCCTAGCGTCACGATTAATTTATTAGGATATTTTTCTAAAACTTGTTCCACTGGCTCGTTAAAAATTTCAGCACATTCTGTCTCGTTCGGTGTTAAATAGGTAATATCCTCCATCCACTGCACATCAAAATTGGCTGCTGGAGCAGGATTTAATAGTACAGGGACACCTGCTTCTTTACATAATTGAATGGCATGGGCAGTCGTCTCTTTAGGGATTTCAAGCTGTATCATTACCAAATGGCTTTTTTGTATCAAGTCTTTTGAAGCTTCAAGATGTGATATGCTTAAGTCATAATTAGCTCCCGGTACGACAACAATTCGATTATCGTTATTGTAAATAAGTATATTAGCAATGCCTGTAGGAGCAGTAGTGCTTTTTACAAGGGCATCTGTCTGAATCTGCTCTTGCTGTAAAGCAGCATGTAATGTCTCACCAAAATGATCATTCCCTAAACAGCCAACCATCGCCACCTCACTGCCAAGACGAGCAGCAGCAACTGCTTGATTAGCCCCTTTTCCTCCTGGAACTGTTTGAAACGAGTTACCTAGAATGGTTTCCCCCTGCTTTGGAAAAGCATTCATTTGTACAACTAAATCCATATTTAAACTTCCTATAACTGTAATCATTGAATTCCTACCTTTCAGCTTTTGATCAAACAAAAAACAACTGAAATGAGCAGCATCATTTCAGTAGCTTAACAATTTAAAAATTCGTATAAACTTAAAAATTCCCTAAATGCCTAAATTCTTTCACTTACTGCTTCTTTTAGTCGTTAAATGAAAACGATCTAGCCACTCAGGTTATCCTCCTGTACTTCATGTGAAGCAATGCTTGAGATGACGCTACCAAAAGCTGGCTGGGCTTGCTCCTGTACTATACAAAAATTTTTACGATGGTCCCATAGTGCCACCTTTGATTTGATGTTTCCTTTATTATAAAGAATTTTATATGGGAAATGCACTACAAACACAAAAAAACTGAAGACAACATCAAGTTTGTCTTCAGTCATTTCAATTAATAGGCTACTCGCTTCGCCTCATATGCGGCGATATGGTCCTCATATTTAAAGGTTAAGGCGATTTCATCCCAACCATTCAGTAACGTTTCTTTATAGTATGGATCAATTGTAAAATGATAGATTGTACCATCTTCCCCTGTTACGGTTTGCTCTGCAAGATTTACTTCCATCTTATAGGGCTGTGCTAAGCCTTTTGCTAAAATTTCATCACATTCCGATTCTGTTAGCTTAATCGGTAAGATACCGTTTTTATAGCAGTTATTATGGAAAATATCTGCAAAAGAAGGTGCAATCACAACGTTAAAGCCGTAATCTAAAATAGCCCATGGTGCATGTTCGCGCGAAGAGCCACAGCCGAAATTATCTTGTGCCACGAGAATTTTAGATTCTTTAAATTCAGGTTTATTTAATACAAAGTCAGCTATTTCGTTACCTTGTGCATCGAAACGCCAATGGTAAAATAAAAACTGTCCAAAACCTGTACGCTCAATACGTTTTAGAAATTCTTTTGAAATAATTTGATCGGTATCAACATTTTTTCGATCAAGTGGTGTGATGACACTCTTTACGATATTAATTGGTTCCATTTTTCAATCATCCCTTCCCAGTAAAGCAAGACTTACACTGTTTCCTTCACAAATTCACGTACATCGACGAAGTGACCTGCAATCGCAGCGGCTGCTGCCATTGGTGGTGACACTAAATGTGTACGAGCTCCAGCGCCCTGACGTCCTTCAAAGTTGCGGTTTGAGGTAGAGGCACAGCGTTCTCCAGCTGGTACGACGTCATCATTCATCGCAAGACACATCGAGCAACCAGACTCTCGCCATTCAAAGCCTGCATCCATAAATATTTTATCTAAACCTTCTGCCTCTGCTTGTTTTTTCGTTGTATATGAGCCTGGGACAACGATGGCTGTGACCTTGTCATGCACCTTACGCCCTTTGATGACATCAGCAGCTGCACGCAAATCACTAATGCGTGAGTTTGTGCAGGAGCCAATGAAGACATGCTGGATGTCAATGGATGTTAATGGCTGTCCTTCCTCTAAGCCCATATAGGCAAGTGCTTTTTGAAGTGCCGCCTTGTCAGATTCATCCTCATAATCTGCTTGTGTTGGAACATGCCCAGAAACACCTGTACCCATCGATGGGTTTGTTCCCCACGTAATGATTGGTTCAATTTCTTCAGCTTTTATAATACGAACCGTATCGTACGTTGCATCCTCGTCTGAAGCAAGACTTAACCAGTAAGCGGCTGCTTCTTCAAATTTTTCTCCCTGCGGTGCATATTTGCGCCCACGAATATAATCGACTGTTGTTTGGTCAGGTGAGATAAGCCCTGCTTTTGCGCCTGCCTCAATGGACATATTACAAATCGTCATCCGTTCTTCCATAGATAGTTGGTGGATAGCCTCTCCAGTAAATTCCACAATATGTCCTGTACCAACACCAATACCGAACTTGGCAATGATAGCTAAAATAATATCCTTTGCTGCTACCCCAACTGGTAGCTCCCCTTCAACACGAATCTCCATTGTTTTTGGCTTATTTTGCCATAACGTTTGCGTTGATAATACATGCTCCACCTCTGATGTACCAATACCAAATGCAATGGCACCAAAGGCACCGTGAGTCGATGTATGAGAATCACCACAAACAATGGTTTTACCAGGCTGTGTTAATCCAAGCTCTGGTCCAATAACATGGACAATCCCTTGGTCAGGGTGACCCATGCCTGCTAACTCAACGCCAAATTCCTCAGCATTTTTAGCTAATGTTTCGATTTGATTGCGTGCAATGGGATCATGGATAGTTGGTAAATTTTTTGTCGGTACGTTATGATCCATTGTCGCAAAGCTTAAATCAGGACGACGCACTTTACGTCCGTTCATGCGTAACCCTTCAAAAGCTTGCGGAGATGTTACTTCATGAATTAAATGAAGATCAATATATAACAGGTCCGGTTTGCCCTCTTCCTGATAAACAACATGTTTATCCCAAATCTTTTCAATTATATTTTTACCCATTGTCTTCACCTGTTTCTTTAAATATATGTTGTCATAATACTTTGTGATACAAAGCTAGTATCAATTTCGTTAATTACCTTATCTGTCCATTCATTCGTCGATAAAATGCGACTGCCGTCACGAGCAAGATCGGCTGTAAAGTAGCCATCATCAAATACTGCACTTACAGCGCGTTCTATTTCTGCCGCTTCTTCTTTTAAGCCGAATGAATATTGCAGCATCATCGCTACGGATAAAATGGTTGCAGCAGGATTTGCTACACCTTGCCCTGCAATTTCTGGTGCTGAGCCATGTACTGGTTCATATAAGCCAAAATTATCACCACGAATAGATGCGGATGGTAAAACACCAAGAGAACCAGTAATAACAGATGCTTCATCACTTAAAATATCACCAAACATATTTTCAGTAACGACTACATCATAGTGTCCGGGATTTGTAATAAGTTTCATTGCGACAGAGTCTACTAGGTTATGTTCTACAATTACATCTGGATACTCTTTTTTCTTTGCTTCTACAACTTCACGCCATAAGCGACTTGTTTCAAGCACATTCGCCTTGTCAACAGAGCATAACTTGCCCCCACGTAAACGTGCTAGCTCAAAGGCATTTTCAACGATACGCTCCACCTCAGCTTTAGAGTAAACGGTTGTATCAATTGCGCCATTTTCAGTACGCATACGTGGTTCCCCGAAGTATACGCCGCCTGTTAGTTCACGTACAATCATTAAATCAACGTTCTCAGCCACTTCACGCTTTAATGGTGAAGCATCTAGTAAACTCGGGAACGCCTTTACTGGACGTAGATTAGCAAATAAATCGAAGTGTTTCCGAATTCGCAGTAACCCTTTTTCTGGGCGTAATTCAGGAGGGTTTTGATCCCACTTTGGACCACCTACAGCTCCTAATAAAATCGCATCACTATTTTCACACATCTCGATTGTTTCATCCGGTAAAGGATTGTTGTGCTGGTCGATTGCAGCACCCCCAATTGTTGCATATCCTAAATGAAATGTATGATTAAATCGTTTACCAATCACCTGTAATACACGTACAGCAGAAGCAACAACCTCTGGCCCAATTCCATCACCGGGAAGTACTGTAATTTTTCTCTCCATCGTCAAAACACCTTTCTTTGTATAGCGTATTCGCTAATTTAGTAAAGACGCTCACCTACCTTTTATCGAGATGAGCGTAGTCATTACGTCTAAGCGTAATTTTGGGTTAATTGATACAATACGCCATGACATCATTGCATCCGACTTGTGAATGGTACTTCATACAATTCACTACCTCAGCAACCTATACAGGATGTGCGCGAAGGCTTGCTTGTATTAAATGACGATTAATAGCATTTAAATAAGCTTTTGCCGATGCTTCTAAAACATCTTGAGAGGAATTACGGCCTGTAGTCGAAACTTCATCATAGCGAATATTAATCACTGCTTCACCTAGTGCATCTCGTCCTTTGCCAACCGATGTCACACGGTAATCAATGACATGTACAGCTCCAGGTACAAGTTGCTCCAGTGTATTAAAAATTGCTTCTACTGAACCAGAGCCAGTAGCCACAACGGTTTTCTCTAGTCCCTCAGGTGTAAACACAATAGCTGTAGCTGTAGGAATATTTTCAGTTCCATATTGCACCTGCACCATTTTCAAATCAAAGAGTGGTACATCTTCTACTTGAATTTGTTGCTCAGTAAGAAGAGTAAGTAAATCTTCCTCTGTAATTTCTTTTTTACGATCAGCCAATTTTTTAAATTCCACAAATGCTTTGTTCAACTTTTCATCAGAAAGATGGAAGCCCATTGTTTCCGCACGATCACGGAAGGCTGCACGACCAGAATGTTTCCCAAGAACTAATGGTATTTCACCTTCACCGATTAAAGCAGGTGAAATAATTTCATAGGTTTCTGGATTTTTTAAGACACCGTCTTGATGGATGCCCGATTCGTGTGCAAATGCATTTCTTCCTACAATCGCTTTATTTGGCTGAATCACAACATTTGTCAATTTACTGACTAATTGAGACGTACGTTTAATTTCTTGCAACTGAATGCCCGTTTCCACCTGATAAATGTCCTTGCGAATATGAAGTGCTACAGCAATTTCCTCGAGTGCCACATTACCTGCGCGTTCGCCGATACCATTGATTGTTCCTTCGACTTGTGCAGCACCATTTTCTATTGCGGCAATCGTGTTAGCTGTTGCCATCCCTAAATCATCATGACAATGGGCGGAGAATTTTACGTTGTCAGCACCTTTGACATTTTCCAGTAGGAACTTAAATAATGCACCATATTCTTGCGGGGATGCATACCCTACAGTGTCTGGAACATTAATCGTTGTTGCACCAGCAGCAACCACTTCGTTCATAATGCGCACTAAAAATTCACGATCAGAGCGGAATGCATCCTCAGCAGACCATTGTACAAGTGGGAAGAACTTTTTAGCGTATTTAACAGCCTCTACCGCTTGCTCCACCACTTGCTCAGGGGATTTTTTTAATTTGTATTCCATGTGGATAGGTGATGTGGCTAGAAAAATATGAATATGTGGCTGTTGTGCTACTTTTATCGCTTCCCATGTAGCATCAATATCCTTTTGGATACAGCGAGCTAGCCCCGTCACAATGGAATTTTTTACTGTACCTGCAATGCGATGGACCGCATCAAAGTCACCGGGTGACGAAGCAGGAAATCCTGCTTCTATAATTGTCACACCAAGGCGCTCTAACTGTTTGGCAATTTCAATCTTCTCGGCTGTGTTTAAGTTGATCCCAGCAGATTGTTCACCATCGCGAAGCGTAGTATCGAAAATATCAATTTTTCGCACTTGTCGCCACTTCTCTCACAACTTTTTCTTTACCTTCGTTGATGAATGGCATCATAGCACGTAGTTTTGCGCCCACTTCTTCGATTTGATGGTTCGCACCAGCTTCTTTGAATTTTGTATATTCTGGACGACCATTTTCATTTTCTTGAATCCAACGACGAGCAAATGTACCATCTTGGATATCTGTTAATACATCTTTCATACGAGCTTTTACAGACTCATCGATGATGCGTGGTCCTGCTACATAATCTCCCCACTCTGCTGTATCTGAAACTGAGTAGCGCATTGTTGCCATACCGCCCTCAAACATTAGGTCAACAATTAATTTAAGCTCATGTAGTGTTTCAAAGTAGGCTAATTCTGGTTGATAACCAGCTTCTACTAATGTTTCGAATCCTGCTCTTACTAGCTGTGTTGCGCCACCACAAAGTACCGCTTGTTCACCGAATAAATCTGTCTCTGTTTCTTCTTTGAATGTTGTTTCAAGAAGTCCACCACGTGCAGCACCGATTCCTTTACCATACGCAAGCGCTAAATCTTTTGCTTGACCTGTAGCATCTTGGTGAATAGCGAATAGTCCTGGTACCCCAGCACCTTCTTGGAATTGACGACGAACTAGATGTCCTGGTCCTTTTGGTGCTACTAAAAATACGTCAACATCTGCTGGTGGTGTAATTTGACCGAAATGGATATTGAAGCCGTGCGCAAACATCAATGCTTTACCAGCTTGTAAATGTGGCGCAATTTCCGCTTCATAAACTGCTTTTTGGCGCTCATCTGGTAGTAGAATTTGGATAACATCTGCTTCTTGTGCTGCTTCAGCCACCGTTTTTACGTCAATGCCATCTGCTTTTGCCGCATCGAAGGATCCACCTGGACGAACCCCTACTACTACGTCAAAACCTGATTCTTTAAGGTTTAACGCGTGTGCATGACCTTGTGAACCGTAACCGATAATTGCGATTTTCTTTCCTTTTAATACGTCCTCGTTGATATTTTGCTCATAGTACATTGTAGCCATAGTTAATTTCCTCCTAGAATATGTTTTGTTTTTATAGCTTTAGATACTTGCTCTGTCTATAAAGCTATTCATTTTTATATGCAAACTATTTTAAAATAGAGAGCTGCGGGTTTGAGACTTTTTGTGTTTCACGAACGGAGGCAGTTGCTCCTGTACGTGTAAGTTCTTTAATGCCATATGGTCGAATGAGTTCGATAAAGGCATCAATCTTCTCTGGATGTCCTACTACTTGATACGTCACAACATTTTTAGCTGTATCAATAATTTGGGCGCGGAACGGTTCAACAATTGAATTCATTTCCAAGCGTAAATTTGGTGGGGAAATCACCTTTACTAGTGCTAGCTCTCGCAGAACAATCGATTTATCGGTAATGTCATTGACCTTTAACACATCAATTTGCTTGGATAACTGTTTCACTAGCTGCTCAATTTTGCGTTCGTCCTCTATGTTGACAACGAAGGTCATCTTTGAAAAATTCGGTTGCTCCGTATGACCTACTGTAATCGATTCAATATTGAACTGACGCTTCATCAATAAACCTGTCAAACGGTTTAATACACCACTTTGGTTAATCACGGTTACGGTAATTACTCGCTTCAATTCTTTTTCACCCCAATCATTTCATGTAAGCCTGTGCCAGGTGCTACCATTGGGTAAACACATTCAAGCTGTTTCACTCGACAGTCAATTAATACTGGCTCATCAGACAGCAGTGCCTCACGGAAAATAGCCTCTGCTTCATCGATTGTGTTAATACGATAGCCTTTAATGTTATAAGCATCAGCTAACTTAACAAAATCTGGTTGGATCGGCATAAGTGATGATGAATAGCGCTCTTCATAGAATGTTTGTTGCCATTGACGCACCATACCTAGACAGCTATTATTCAAAATCACTATTTTTACTGGTAAGTTAAATTCCTGTAGGATGGATAGCTCCTGTGCCGTCATTTGGAATCCTGCATCTCCTACAATCGAAATAACTTTTTTGTCTGGCTTCGCAAATTGGGCGCCAATTGCGGCCGGGAAGCCGAAGCCCATCGTACCAAGTCCACCAGACGTTACCCATGCATGATCATTATTTAAATGATAATATTGCGCTGCCCACATTTGATGCTGCCCAACATCTGTCGTCACAATGGCATTCCCTTCAGTAATCTTGTGCACTAATTGCAATGCCTCTTGTGGTAGGATTTCTTGCGTATTTGTATCCTTGCAATACCATAATGGATATTCCATCGCATGATTCCTTAAATAAGCTAACCAATCAGCTGTATCAGGACCTTGGAAATCCTTTTTCAACAGTGCTTTTAAAGCCTCCTTGGCATCAGCAACAATTGGAATATCTGTCGGTACATTTTTGCCAATTTCAGCAGGATCAATATCGATATGGATAATCGTTGCATTTGGTGCAAATGTAGCTAAATTACCTGTTAGACGATCATCAAATCGTGCTCCAATATTGAGTAATAAATCCGATTTTGTGATCGCTGTATTTGCTGTAGCTGTACCATGCATCCCAGCCATTCCAAGGAATAAGTCATGTTCACCATGGATGGAGCCCAATCCTAGCAATGTGTTCGTTACTGGAATACGGTATTTTTCTGCGAAAGTCGTTAATTCCTCACGTGCATCCGCAAAAAGAACACCTGCACCTGCTAAGATGATTGGGTTTTTTGCCAATGAAATGGCTTGAATCGCCTTTTGGACTTGTAAATAATTTGGTTTATATGTTGGCTGATAGCCTGGTAAATAAATTTCATCAGGTGCTTGCGGTGGATTCTCTACATCAAACAACATTTGAGAAACATTTTTTGGGAAATCCACGACAACTGGTCCCTTACGACCTGTGCTAGCGATATGGAAAGCTTCCTTCACAATACGAGGAATATCATTGACATCCTGTACCTGATAGTTATGCTTTGTAATCGGTGTTGTAATCCCCATAATATCGGCTTCTTGGAAAGCATCTGTTCCGATCACAGATGTCGCAACCTGTCCTGTAAAAACAACCAATGGAATAGAGTCGATCATGGCATCCGCAATACCTGTTACAAGGTTTGTTGCACCAGGTCCACTTGTGGCAATAACAACGCCTGTTTTACCTGAAACACGAGCATAGCCTTCCGCCGCATGAATCGCCCCCTGTTCATGTCTTGTTAAAATATGACGAATTGGGTTTTTATACATCGCATCGTAAATTTGTAATACGGCTCCTCCTGGATAGCCAAAGACGATTTCAACACCTTGATCGTGCAATGCCTGCACTAATACATCTGCACCGTCCTTCGCTTGATAGGTTTGGTCAGCTGTTGCTGTTGGAGCTAATTGTTCTTGTTCATTGATTGAAACATTCGCACTCATCAAATTTTGCCTCCTTCATTTCTTTCAAACTCACACATCAGTGTTGTAGATTAGTGAAGTGTCAATAGCTGGATTGACTATTCCTCTCATCCTTTTCGTTGAGAGGCTGTTCAATTGCATTGTGAAAATAATAAAAAGCCTTTTTCTCCACACGCAAAGAACTACCTTACGTAGGGATGAAAAAGACTTTCCATGGTACCACCCTTTTTTATAGCAAATAATTGCTACCTCGCGAATAAATGACTGCATTTATGCACCAATGCGAAAGACATCGCATCCAATATAGTGTCATAAAACATTTATTCATTAATAACGAGCACTTTCGATTATGCCCGGAGCTATCTAATGGTGTAAACACGTTTAATAGCCCACTCCGAGGGGATGTCGGATCTAGTTGTATCGCCGGCTTCCAGCACGACCGGCTCTCTGGTAGATACAAGGCTCTAGAACCTTTAACCTCATCAACGTTTTTATTTATCTAGTTGTTAAATTTTCATTACGCCGCCAGTGGAAGCGCTCGTCACTAATTTTGAATATCTTGCTAACCAACCACGTTTGATTTTTGGCTCAAAGACTGGTAATTTTGCACGACGTTCAGCTAAAACTTCATCTGAAACTTGTAAATTAATCGTACGATTTGGTAGATCAATTTCGATAATATCTCCGTTTTCTACTAAAGCGATTGGACCGCCTTCAGCAGCTTCTGGTGAAATATGGCCAATTGAAATACCACGAGATGCCCCTGAGAAACGACCATCTGTAATTAATGCAACCTTTGTACCAAGGCCTCGACCTTGAATGGCAGATGTTGGTGCAAGCATTTCTGGCATCCCTGGGCCACCCTTAGGTCCTTCATAGCGAATGACGACTACATGGCCCTCTTTCACCGTTCCATTATCAATGTTTTCCTGCGCTGCTTCTTGTGAATCAAAGACGATTGCCTCGCCCTTGAATACTTTAATAGAAGGATCAACTGCCCCTACTTTAATAACAGAGCCATCTGGTGCGATGTTACCGAATAAAACCGATAATCCACCTACAGCACTATATGGATTGTCTTTTGTTCGAATGACTTGATCATTCGTGATGTGATAATCTTTGACAAGCTCACCCATTGTAACGCCTGCTACGGTTGGACGGTCTGGATGAATAGCACCTGGAATAGATGTTAATTCATTGATAATGGCACTAACTCCACCCGCTTTATTAATATCATCCATTGAAATATCTGAAGCAGGCATGATTTTTGCTAAATAAGGCACTCTTTCTGCTACTTTATTAATATCTTCAATGTTGTAATCTATCTCGGCTTCATTGGCAATTGCTAATGTATGGAGAACTGTATTTGTGGAGCCCCCCATTGCCATATCAAGAGCAAAAGCATCATCAATTGCCTCTTTTGTAATAATATCGCGAGGTTTAATATCTTCCTTGACCATGCGGATTAATTGTTTAGCTGCTTCTTTAATCAGCTTGTGACGCTCTTCAGAAGTGGCAACGATCGTACCATTTCCTGGTAAAGCAACACCGAGCATTTCCATTAAGCAGTTCATTGAGTTTGCTGTAAACATCCCTGAACATGAGCCACATGTTGGACAAGCATTATTCTCAATATCCAGCAGCTCTTCTGCAGACATTTTTCCTGATTTGTGTGCTCCTACACCTTCAAACACAGATGTTAAGGAAAGCTGTTTCCCTGCTGCAGAAGTTCCCGCCTCCATTGGACCACCTGAAACAAAGATAGATGGTACATTCGTACGAACTGCTGCCATAAGCATTCCGGGTGTAATTTTGTCACAGTTTGGAATATAAAATACGCCATCAAACCAATGTGCATTAATAACTGTCTCAGCTGAGTCTGCTATAATTTCACGACTTGGTAAGGAATAACGCATACCTATATGCCCCATTGCAATACCATCATCGACGCCAATTGTATTAAATTCGAATGGAATACCACCCGCTTCAATAATAGCTTCTTTCACTACATCAGCGAACGTACGTAAATGAACGTGACCTGGTATTATGTCGATATAAGAGTTACAAACCCCAATAAATGGTTTGCCTAGATCTTTTGCTTTTACTTTGCCTGTTGCATATAAAAGACTTCGATGTGGCGCTCGATCTACGCCTACTTTAATCATGTCACTTCTCATTTTAAACGCCCCTCATTGCTATCCATACTATGTTCGTCGCTATAGACAAAATGTTCTGTCTTTTTAATTTTTGTTTATAGAGTAACAGTCTCTTAGATGATAACTGCTGTAACGAACGTGTTAAATTGTTGTTATCATAGTACGAAAAAAAGGTCTCGTCAACAGTATTTTTTGAATTGTTTAAACAATTCAAAAAATCTGTCAAAATTGAAATCGTTTACATGCTGATTAAGCATCAGTTTTATCTCGCTTTGATAAAAATTTTGACATTTCGTTCAAATTTTAATTTTTTAATAATAAACAAAAATGAGTAAATAAATATCTCCCATATATTTGAATAAGCTAAATCACAGAATCAGAGAGATAACGCTTACAATAGAAACAATTTTTTTAAGTATCCTGTAAAAAATACTTGTTCAGGATCATATTGGTGTCGAATGCTTAAAAACTTCTCAACCTCTGGATACAACGCATGAACCATTTGCGCTGTTAAATGATGTTGTTTCCCCCAGTGAGGACGACCTTCATATTTTTGCATCAATGTATGCACCCATTTAAAGTAAGGCTCTTCTGCCATTCCCTTATACATATGAAAGGCGATAAAAGCCGACTCACGCCCTTGTGTTGGACTTAAAAAACCTGCTTCACCTGCAGTTGTTCGACACTCTAAAGGAAAATGAACATTAAAAGTGCCTTTTTTAAAGGTTGCATGGATTTCCTCTAAACAAGCTTCAAATTGGGATAAAGGGATGGCATATTCACTCTCTTGGAACTTCACGCTTCGAGGTGAAGGATAAATTTCATAGCTTATCCCTACTTTTTCACTTTCTACCACATTGGCAGCCGCTATCTTGCTCATAGCACCACTTAAACGTGGTTTCCATTTACAAAGCTCTGACATCGCAAAGAAGGCCCCATTTTCTACTATTTGTAGCTTTAACGTTTCTATTCTTTTATTCCATTCACTTTGAAAGACAGGCGCGACTGCATTCATCCGTTTTACTTGTATTGTTTCACTACCAGGGAAATAAAACCACTCTACATGACGATGCTGACGAATATCCTCGGCAAATAGCGAGAGACCATTTGTCAATGTTTCTCTTGCCCCAATATAATGCAAACCATATAGTGGCATGACCTTAATCGTTACTTTGACAAGAACACCAAGCATTCCGAGAGATACATGCAGCGCTTCAGATAAATCATCCATCCCTCTCCTATGTTCCTGATAAGTCCCAGTGCCGTCTACAAACCCCCATGCCTCGACAGCTGACGAAAGAGAACCAAGTGTAACCCCTGTGCCATGTGTGCCAGTTGACACTGCACCTGCAATGGTTTGTTCCTGAATATCGCCCATATTGATTAACGCAAAGCCGTGTTTCGCTAGCATTGGTCCAATTTCATATAGATAGGTCCCCGCCCATAATGTTGCCTCCTGTCTTTCCTCATTCACAGCGATTAATCCACGCAGATTATGTAAGGAAATAGCTATATGCTCAGGCATAGCTACAGCGCTAAAAGAATGTGCAGCACCTGTGACACGGATTGTCTTTCCTGATTGGCATGCATGCTTCACAATTGCTGAAACTTCATCAATAGAGTGTGGTAAATACATTTCACTAGGATAGGAAATGACATTACCAGCCCAATTTGTCCACTTTTCCCCATTTCGCCAATTTTCTATAGAAAACATTGTCCATCCCCCCTATATGTTGTGTAAGGTCCTGCATACTTGTCCCCACGAATAGCATGCAGGACCTGAAAACGCTCACAAAGCTCTCCAGCCTTTGCATGTCGAAAATAAATGGTATCGCCAATATTGATACTTTTCCCTTTGACCTTAATTGGTGTTTGCACCTCCCCTGCGCCTTCTAGACTAAGATATGCAAAAGTAGTAGGGTCATAGAATACAGGCAAGCGATCCATCCCTATTGCTCCAGAAGCCGTATAACCTCCACCATGACAAACAATGATATTTTTTTCAGGCCTTCTTGTTACACGTAAGGCAAATCCAGCAGCCTTTTCTAGCTGTAAATGTGTAAATTGATCGAACAATGCTGGCGCATAAAAAGCCGAGCCAACTGTCATTTCCGTTACTTCCTTTTGTTGATTAGTGTATGTCATACTTCCTGACCCACCGCCATTAACAAAGCGCAGATTTGGAAAATAAGCCTTGATATGGGCGATTGCTAATCGACGAAATTGTGTTACTTGCTTTTTGGCTTGTACCTGCATGGCTTCTATGACTCTACCTTTTAAAGCATTCGCTGGACGATTGCCAACACCTGCTATTTGAGCCTCATAGCCCATGGCTCCTACCACTTCAATCGCAGGAGTGTTTTGAATGGCTTGTAAAAAAGGTGTCAATGTTTCAAGAGAAGACAATGAAGAACGTTTTGTTCCAAAATACAATACTTTAAAATCATTCGAAACATTAATATCAATACAAACCTGTACACGTACGCCAATTTCTTGTCCTAATTTTGCCAATAGTTCGATATGCTCTGGCCGATCTACCATAAAGGTGACGATTTTTCCTTCTTTCACAAAATGCAACAATCGACGAATCGGTGCTTCTTCCATTACTGGATAGCCGAGCAATAAATCATCAAACTGCTGCTCTAATAAAAAAAGGGTTTCTGCTGCAGTGAATGTCATAAACCCAACAACATTCTCAAGCTTTTTCTGGATATAACGAAGGACTTCAATAGAACGAATCGATTTTGTTGCAATACGAATTTGTTTTCCACCACAAGCCTCTTGAACCTTTTGTATATTTTTATCTAGTGCATCTAGGTCCAACCATGCAAATGGCCTTTCCAAATCACAAAATGCTTGATCCAATCTTGTCGTCATTTAATCACTCCCTTGTCTGTACTATGTATTTGACATTTAACAGAATAATTCCTTTTTTAATCACTTGAGCAAAATAAAACAACCGTGAGCCTGTTATTCAATAAGACTACACGGTTGTTTTAATATGGGATAAACATTTCATTCACCTTTCTATTTAATTGGTTACGATGCGTATAAAAAATCAGCTGCAAGATTTAGCATCACTAGTAAATGCAAACCCGCAATTAAAAAGCCTTGACGATTTAAACGTTTCATAACAGCCATATTCATATGACCACGCTCCTTTTCTACATTATAAACCCTTTATACAGAATTTTCAAACTATTAAAAAGTGGAAATTTACCCATTTTTCTTTTTCGCAAAAAAATTTCACCCTCTGAAATATGTGACTGCACGGGGGATTGAAATTCTGCTTCAACAAATAGTGGACTTTTTTATGAATGAAAAGATGATTGTAGTAAATAATTTAGTTAAATGGCTAATTATTTTATTGCTGATGGAGATTGGGCATTGCAAGCATTTCTGGTACGAATTAAATGCATGAACATACTATAGAAGTAAGCGATAATTGGTCTATGTACAAAATAGAAGTAATTGTAGTTAATGTGGACATTTTCACAGTAATTTATGCAGTTGGATTAGCTATAAAGTGAGGACAGCAAAAGAGCCTGCATTCACTTGTCTACAGTCTCATTTACAACATGTAATAATTACTAAACAACATCACAGTGTTTAATCTACTCCATTCAGGGTATAACTAAGTAATCGCCATTATATCTTAAATTTAAGGAGATGAAAGTAATGATTAGTTTCATTTGGTATTTAATTATCGGAGGAATTCTTGGATGGTTAGCTGGCGTCATTTTAGGTAAAGATGTACCTGGTGGCATCATCGGGAATATTATTGCAGGGATTGTCGGTTCTTGGATTGGTAGTATGGTTTTAGGGAACTGGGGCTGGAGAGTAAGTGATTTCTATGTGTTCCCAGCACTAATCGGTGCCATCGTGTTGATCTTTATCGTCAGCCTTATTTTAAAAGGTATGCGTAAAGCAACTTAAATATGTAATGAAGAGCCATCCATTGTGATGGCTCTTTATTTTTTTTCATTTAAAAGAACTGCTGCTTGGAGTTCATCGTGAAAATCATTATACAATTGGTAGTAATATAACACATCATCTACATATTTCTTGCTATGGTTGTATTGATAAACAGCTTTCTTAATATCCCCTGTCGCAGCACCGTATTTAGATAAGTAATTCGCAGCACTAAATACTGCATCCTCAATATCATAGGGGTCGGCTATTCCATCGCCATTTGCGTCAACGCCATATCCTCCGTATTTAGCAATTGTCTCAGGACTCATCAATTCAGTTTTCGTTATGCTTCCTTTTCCTAAACCTGAGCATGTGGGATGCTGCCAGCCAACGAATGTACAGGGCATGAATTGCATATGCCCCTCTGCCCCCGCAGATGATACCATTGATTCTACCGTAGAAAACCGCGTTTCAATACGATGATGCGCAGCAAGTAATGTCCATGGTACACCATATTTTTCTTCTGCAGCTACATATACGGGAATGTATTGCTCAGGAATATTCATATCGAAGTGCTGTTGAATCTCCTCGATTGCCTTTTGCTGTACAAGCTTTTCAAAAATCGGTAATGTTTGAAGCTCCTTCCACGCAAAAAATGTGAGAACATACACGGTAATTGCAATGGGAATCAATAATGCTATCATACCCAATTTTGTCGCGGGTGATAACATGGGTTTCTTATTCTTTTTCTTAGCCATACGTCACACCTAATCTAGTATTCTTTTTCTATATTACCAAATTTTCCGTAATATGCAGTAGATCTTTTCAATTTTGAAAGATTGAAGTCATCCTCTTAGAAGAAACACATCATTTCCACCATGAAAGCAGTTGAAAGGTTTGGTAAAAATATAGTAAAATACAGATTGATTCATTTATTTGGATAATAATAGGGAGGAATTTATTTTGTGGAAAGACTTTAAAGAATTTGCGATGAAAGGCAATATTGTCGATCTAGCAGTAGCAGTAGTTATTGGTGGTGCTTTCGGTAAAATTGTTACCTCCTTAGTTGAAAATATCATCATGCCATTGGTCGGTGTTTTAACGGGTGGTATTGATTTAACAAAGAGTTTTGTTTTTGGCTCAGGTGAAGCCCAAATCAATTTTGGTGTATTTCTACAATCCATCATTGATTTTTTAATTATAGCATTTGCCATTTTTATGGCCTTACGAATTATGACGAAGCTCACACGTAAAAAAGAAGAGGCAGTCGTGGAAGAACCAACACCTGAACTCGATGCCAAAGAAGAGCTTCTCAAAGAAATTCGCGACTTGCTTAAAAAAGAACAAGCCTAACCTATTAGCATCTGTCTCTCATTTGAAGAAGGCAGATGTTTTTATTTTGTATCCTTTACTTTTTCGTTCTATGCGCTGCTTCAGAATCTATCCCTCACTTCGCCTGCTCTATCCATCACTCTTCACGTTGTATCCGCTGCTTTTCACGTTTTAACCGCTACTTCAGAATCTATCCCTCACTTCGCCTGCTCTATCCATCACTCTTCACGTTGTATCCGCTGCTTTTCACGTTTTAACCGCTACTTCAGAATCTATCCCTCACTTCGCCTGCTCTATCCATCACTTTTCACGTTCTATCCGCTACTTTTCACGTTGTATCCGCTACTTCAGAGCCTATCCCTCACTTTGCCTGCTCTATCCGCTACTTTTTACGTTTTAACCGCTACTTTAGAACCTATCCCTCACTTTGGCTGCTCTATCCATCACTTTTCACGTTGTATCCGCTACTTTTTACGTTTTAACCGCTACTTCAGAGCCTATCCCTCACTTTGGCTGCTCTATCCATCAGTTTTCATGTTGTATCCGCTACTTTTTACGTTGTAACCGCTACTTCAGAATCTATCCCTCACTTTGGCTGCTCTATCCATCACTTTTCACGTTGTATCCGCTACTTTTTACGTTTTAACCGCTACTTCAGAGCCTATCCCTCACTTTGCCTGCTCTATCCATCACTTTTCACGTTGTATCCGCTACTTTTTACGTTTTAACCGCTACTTCAGAGCCTATCCCTCACTTTGTCTGCTCTATCCATCAGTTTTCATGTTGTATCCGCTACTTTTTACGTTGTAACCGCTACTTCAGAATCTATCCCTCACTTTGGCTGCTCTATCCATCACTTTTCACGTTGTATCCGCTACTTTTTACGTTTTAACCGCTACTTCAGAGCCTATCCCTCACTTTGGCTGCTCTATCCATCAGTTTTCATGTTGTATCCGCTGCTTTTCATGTTTTATCCGCTACTTTAGAACCTATCCCTCAATATGCCTGCTCTATCCATCACTTTTCACGTTCTATCCGCTACTTTTCACGTTATAACCGCTACTTTCTATCTTGTATCCGCTAACTAGAAACTATCCTCCACTTCTTTTAGCTCTATTTGAAACTGCTCGTTCTTACTAAAGATCACTCCATTAGAAAATAACAGGAAGTAAATTAATCTCCTACTATTCCTAGGTGATTAACTTTAAATAATCTAGCTAATTTTCAGAAATCAACTTGTTCTTCTTTAGTATCCATGTTAAATTGGTAACAATTATTGAGAATACTATTAAATTGAAAGCAAAATTAGTTGCTTTTAATAATATTGAAGAAAAGAGTGACGTCATGACATTAAACAGAAGTATTGAAACAAAGCTTGTACAACTTGGTAATTTAAGTGACCCAGCAACAGGAGCTGTGAGTCCGCCCATTCATTTATCGACTGCTTATAAACATACTGGGATTGGTGAGTCTACTGGTTTTGACTATACACGTACAAAAAATCCAACACGTGCTCTTTTAGAAGCAGGAATTGCTGATTTAGAGGGTGGCGATATGGGCTTTGCCTGTAGTTCCGGGATGGCTGCCATTCAATTGGTGTTATCCCTATTTAAACCAGGCGATGAATTAGTTGTGCCAGATGATTTATACGGCGGTACATATAGACTATTTAATTTCTTCCAAGATACTTATAATATCAAACCTGTTTATTCTAAATTTGAATCGGTTGAACAGGTAGAGGCATTAATGAATGAAAATACACGTGCAATATTTATTGAAACACCAACAAATCCACTTATGCAGGAATTTGATTTACAAGTGTATGCGGAGTTAGCACATAAGCATGGGGCATGGCTAATTGTGGATAATACATTTTATACGCCATACTTCCAACGCCCTATTGAATTAGGCGCAGATATTGTGCTTCATTCTGCAACGAAGTATATTGGTGGTCATAATGATGTATTAGCTGGGCTAGTGGTTGCTAAAGGCACAGAATTAGCCGAACGCATTGGCTTTATTCATAATGGCAGTGGTATGGTGCTAGGAGCTATGGATTCATGGTTACTTATTCGCGGTTTAAAAACAATGCATCTTCGTCTAAAACAACATGATGCTAATGCGAAGGCGATTGCTGCTTACTTAGAGGAAGAAGAGTTAGTGACAGATGTCCTTTATACTGGAAAAGGTGGCATGCTGTCATTCCGCTTGCAAAAGCCTGAGTGGATTGACCCATTCCTTCGTAACTTAAAGTTAATTACTTTTGCAGAAAGTCTTGGCGGTGTCGAAAGCTTTATTACGTATCCTGCTACACAAACACATGCAGATATGCCGTATGAAGAGCGTGTGGAGCGTGGCGTTTGTGATCGTTTATTACGCTTCTCTGTTGGCATTGAGGAAGCTGAAGATTTAATTGCAGACTTACGACAAGTGTTTGATATCCTAAGAAAAGAGGCGTAATTGATGAAGCAACGTATTGAAACAAGCCTCATTCACGCAGGTGTTCGTGATGGCTATGGTAATAAAAAAGGGGCTGTTAACGTCCCAATGTATCTGTCCTCTACCTTCCACCAAGAAAGTATAGATGAATTTGGAGAATATGATTATGCTCGTTCAGGCAACCCTACAAGAGATGCGTTAGAAAAAGCTGTAGCAGAGCTTGAGGGTGGCGTTCGTGCCCATGCATTTTCATCTGGTATCGCTGCCGTGTCAGCAGCGTTAATGCTGTTATCGCAGGGAGATCATATCGTCATGACTGAGGATGTTTATGGTGGAACCTATCGTTTTGTCACAAAGGTGTTGCCTCGCTTTGGGATTTCCCATACATTTGTAGATTTTACGGATCTACAAGCTGTAGAAGCGGCAATTACGCCTGCTACAAAACTACTTTATATGGAAACACCATCAAATCCAACGTTAGGTATTACAGATATTCGTGGTGTAGTGGCGCTTGCCAAGCAATACCACTGCCTTACATTCTTGGATAATACCTTTATGACACCGTTACATCAACGCCCACTAGAACTTGGTGTGGATGTCGTTATTCATAGTGCAACGAAATTTTTATCTGGACATTCTGATATTATTGCTGGCTTAACGATTACTGCAGATGAGAAGCTTGGACAGGATCTCTACTTTATCCAAAATTCATTCGGTAATATTTTAGGTGTGCAGGATTCATTTACACTTCTACAAAACATTAAAACAACAGATGTACGTTTTAGTCGTTCTGCTGAATCTGCACAAAAAATTGCTGCCTATTTGGCTAGTAATCCACTAGTTGAGCAGGTCTACTATCCAGGACTTGCTTCACACCCTGGCTACGCTATTCATCAGCGTCAAAGCACGAGTCCTGGGGCTGTTTTATCCTTCCGACTACCAAGCTATGCTGCTGCAAAAGCATTGGTTGAGGCGATGACAATTCCAGTATTTGCGGTCTCTCTTGGAGGAGTAGAATCTATTCTGTCTTACCCTGCAAAAATGAGTCACGCTGCTATGGAGCCTGAGGAGCGTGCTAAACGTGGCATCACTGATGGCCTTCTACGTTTTTCTGTAGGACTTGAACATGTGGATGATTTAATTGCTGATTTTGCACAAGCCCTAGAGATTGCTGCCAAGGCTTAGTTGAATCAACATAAAAACCGCGTCAACTAGACGCGGTTTAATTATGATAGGTTCAATTTTTCACCTTTGCTAACAATCGGTATAAATAATCCCCATGCCCCTTTGCTAGCAAGGCATCTTGCTCAGCTGAAATCCAATAGAACGAAAAGAGTAAATCCCGTTCGTTTAAGCCAGTTGGATGATGCTGCCATGTATTTCGTGTTTCATCGGATGTTAAATGATAAAAATACCGTTTCTGTAAAACACCTGATGGATGATTAAAATAGTCCTGTGCTATTAACGCTTGAACGACAAGTGTGGTTAGACCTGTTTCTTCTAGCATTTCACGTTTCACAGCGTCTAAAGGTGTTTCCCCTTCCTCTACCGTACCTTTGGGCACCTGGATACCTGCCCCAACTAAATTCTGTTCAAATACGAGTACCTGTAATTGATCCTCATGCGTTCTCGTGATATAGCCAAATGCTTTTTCAACTACTTGCATGAAAGTGACCCCCTTTGAATGATTAAATGTTACAATAAAGAAAAAAATTGGAATAGCAGGTGAAAAGTGTTGACACTTATTATACGACAGATGCAAGAAAATGACATTACTTTTGTACAAGAAATTGCTAGAATAAGCTGGCACTATACATATGAGGGAATCATTCCTCATGACATTCAAGATCGTTTTATACAACAAGCCTATAGTCGAGAACGTTTAATCGAACGTCTTATCAATAGTCCGTTTCTTGTTGCAATTTTTGATGAAAAGCTAGTAGGCTTTGCTAATTTTTCAAATGTAACACAAGGTGAGGCGGAGCTATATGCGATTTATTTACATCCTGATATGCATGGTAAGGGCATTGGTACTGCACTCTTACAGGAAGGCTTACGTATGCTCCCAAATCTATCGTCTTTATTTGTTTGTGTAGAGAAAGAAAATAAACTTGGTATGCATTTTTATCAAGCAAAGGGATTTGTATCGATAGAAGAATTTGATGAACAATTTGATGGTCATCTACTTAAGACAGTTAAATTGGTGAAGCAATACGAAAAAGTGTAACGGTTCTTGCAACTACCGTTACACTTTTATTTATGTAAGATTTATCTGCTCCGCTTGGATAACAAGTGCTGTTAAGCCAGTTATACTACCAGATTCATGTGCCTGTCCTTGTTGCCATAGCACGCCTTGCCCTGTTTTTAGCGTGATTTTTTCATCATCTACACCACTAATCCATCCTTCGCCATTAATAACGATAAAGAGCTGTGGAACGGGTGCTTCATGCATACCAACCACTCCACCTGGCTCAATATAGATGAAACCGATCGTCGTAGGCATTTCCGTTTTCGTGATTTTTCTATAAAATGTATCGACGGATTTGTATTGATGTATTGGATTTGCTAAATCTTGTGTAAATTGTATGATTTGCATTTCGCGAAAATCCTTTCCTATTAGGCTAGCTCTTCTTCAACAAATGCTAAAAGTGTTCCATCTTCTTTTTTGAAATAAAAAGCAAATGCATCATAGCCATTTCTTTTAATCGTTTCCCAGTTAGCGGTTTCTCCATTTATGAGCCGTACATTTTCTTGTTCATCTACCTCATAGTCGTCTATTTCTTCGTCATAGTCGATATTATAGAAAAATGATAATACCACTTCTGTTACAGGCAGAATATATTTCTCCAGTGGACGGTTGTCATGATGTGCCTCGGTATACGCCTCACAAAATAGCGCATTATAACCATGTAGCGTGGCATCAAAGAGCAAAATTTCCTCCGCTGTTAAAGGATCTTTGGCAACGATTTTAGCGGTTGAGCCTGTAATAAAAGGCATCATTTCCTCTCCTTCAATCATTAGCAAATCACCGTGATACCAAATTTCAAATTGTTCATTGCCTGCGCTAGATTGGAGCTGAAACTGTGATTCAACGCCATCTATAAATTGCACGTTTTCTGCAAATGGCTGTAGATAAATTGGAATAGGCGTAATCATGGCATTCCTCTCCTTTTCTGTTAGAAATTACTTATATTATACATCGTTCTCATTTTACTCATAAAGAAAAACCCAGAATTTTTTCTGGGCTTGATGACACTTACTTTTCTAGCATGATTAAAACTGACGGGCCTTTGCTTCACTTCGCAAGAGACGGTTATGGAGAGTAATCTCCGTTTCACCATTTACTTGCGATTTTGATCGCTTAATCCTTGACCAGTTGCGGTGGATTTTTTGAGATTTGGGGTCTAGTTGTTCGAACCTACTCATTTTTCATCCTCCTCATCATTATAGATTTCATAAGTGAAATCTTCTTTATTATGACCAGCTAAGGTGAATTTATACTAATTTCCTAAGAAGCTTGTCCACTTCTCTTTATTTGTTTTCGCTTAACCAAGTTAACGCATATTGTACATATAATTCGGCTCCAACGCGCAAACCATCTTCATCGATATTAAAATGGCCGTTATGATGTGCCCAGCGTGTATCCTTTTCTGTATTGCCTGAGCCTACTAGGGCAAAGCAGCCAGGGACTTCATCTAAGTAAAAGCTAAAGTCTTCTCCACCCATTGTCGGATCATCAATATGATAAGCTTCTGCGCCAAAATGTTCAGCTGCAAGGCGCTCGACTAAGCTGGCACTCGCCACATCATTGTTGACTGCTTGTGTACCATATTCATAAACAACCTCTGCTGTGCCACCATAAAGTGACGCAATCTGCTCAGCATAATGACGAATTTGCGCTTCGATATGTGAACGAACCTCTTTATCGAAGCAACGCACTGTCCCTTCTAAAATGGCATCTTCCGCAATTACATTAAAGCGTGTACCAACCTCCATTTTTCCAATTGTAAGAACGGCGGGTCGAAGTGGATTGACTGTACGTGCCACAACTGTTTGAACATTCAAAGCAAACGTTGAAGCAATCATCACGGCATCAATGGCATCATGTGGTACTGCGGCATGCCCGCCCTGCCCTTTAAAGCGTACTTTGAAAATATCAGCAGAGGCAAAGGCAGGACCTTTATTGCACTGAATTTTTCCTGTGTCAATTTGTGACCAAATATGAATACCAAAGACGTTATCTACACCTTTCATTGCTCCTTGCTCTACCATCGCTTTTGCGCCTGTAGCTACTTCTTCAGCTGGCTGGAAAATAAAACGAACTGTTCCCTCAATTTCTTCTTGTACCGTATGTAATGTCTTAGCTGCAATTAGCAACATGGCTGTATGTGCATCATGACCACAGGCATGCATCTTACCATCAGTTTTAGAGCGATACGGAATATCTTCTCGTATTTCATAAACTGACAATGCATCCATATCCGCACGTAAGGCAACGGTTTTTCCTTCCTTGCCCCCTTTTAACTCCGCAATAATGCCTGTTGGCTCTGTTCGTCTATACGGAATACCAAGGTTCTCTAAATACGCTGCTACATAATTCGTTGTTTCATACTCTTCCCAAGAAAGCTCTGGCTCGCTGTGCAATTTTTGACGAATCGTCACAAGCTCACTATTTAATTCTGCAATAATTTCTTTCATTTTATTCATGCTGACTCTCTCCTTCTTTATAGCCAATTGACAAAAATACCTGCTAGTATAACAGATGTTATCGTTACACTAATGAAACCTCCCACAAGCATCGGTGGCAACATATGACTTAACAGCATATCTCTTTCTTTTTGATCGATTGTGGACGATTTTACTACTTCATTCGTTAATATATAATCTGCCGGGAACCCATAGAGCGCTGTTAAGGATACAGCAAATGCTAAATTTGGGCTGACCTTTAAAACTTTCCCTGCGATGAAAGAGAAAATATACATACCAATGACCGCTAAGACAATTGACACAACTAATGGCACGATAATACGCATCAGCATTTCAGGGGATGCCTGTTTTAAGCCATCGAATATAAAGAGCATTAAGCCCATAATGGCAAAGCCGAAGCCATTTGCTTTTTGCAATGGTTGTCTTTCTAAAAAACCAAATGTCGATGCAAGCACACCAAACACTAGGCATAGCACTAATGCATTGACTGTCACTACAGGTGCTAATGCTGTAGATGTACCATACGCTAATAATCCAACAAGCGCTAAACGGAAAAATTTAAAGTATTCTGTATTGTACTTAGCAGGAATTTTCCTAAATAATTTCGGTTGCTCAGATAACTGTTCAGCATCTTCCTCTACCTCTGTAACCGATTGTAAATTCCCCTGATGGTGTTCCTTTAATAAACGTTTTGCTTCACGCTTCAATACAATGGACGTGATGGGGTATCCTGCAAAACCTTGAATGACGTAAATCACAATGGCAAAGACGGCTAAATCCTCTAAGCCAGCCGCAGAAGCGCCTTCTGACATCACTAGCGCTGCCACAACACCACCGACTAATGGTGGAACTGCCACAATCATCGTTTTTAAATCAAATAGCAAGGCACCAATTGTAAATAATATGGCGATGATGCCTACAATACCAGCTAAAGAAATAACAATGGCTTTCCACTGGTTTTTCAATTCCTTAAGGGACAGAAGTGTACCCATGTTCGTAATTAGTAAATACATTAACATCGTGGCAACGACTGGACCAATCCCGGCAATACTCACAATATCTTTCGGGAAGAATGTCCAATAGCCGATTAAAAATAATACCGCACAGACGAACACAGATGGAATCCACGCCTTCGTTCTTGTTGCTACAATATCTCCGATGTAAAGAATAGCAAGTACTATCGTCAGTGCTAACATTTGCGACATATCAAAGAATTCTCCTAACTTAGTAATTTTTTAATGTCATCTATAATAATACTAATTATTCTTAAAATTCTATTTTTACAGAAAAGAAGAAAAACAATGTAAGAACGAGCATATTCGCGACACTAAAATTACGGTTTTCCAAATATTTAGATTTTAAATAATTTTCATAAAGCGCTTTCAAAAAAAAATAGAACCATTATAAAATGGTTCTACTTTGTCTTACATGCTATTTTTTGAAACGATTACCTGTATTCGCATAGATCAATAAAAAAAGCGTGAGTGCGACAAAAAGCACAAGACCAACGTGAAATAACCATTGTGTATGGAATAATTCGTCTAGAATCCATAAAAGGACACAAAAACAGTAGCCATACATCATTTTTCCCATAAATCTTGCCAATGCCTTTTCATCATATTGTTCTTTATCTTCCTGTGCCATTGTATTAAAACCTGCAAGTAGAAAAGCTCCTTTACCTTGCGATAGAACAATGGCGAAGATGAGAAACGGCAGCATGATAATTAAATAGACAATAACTCCCAAGGTTAATCATCCTACTTTTCATTTTTAATAAATTGCTCAATTGCTGGTAATAATTCTTCATGCAGTGGCAGCGAAGGGTCTGCATAGGTTGCTAAGTTTTCTGCACGATCTGCTGGTGCCTTTTTCAATACGTGATTCATACCCGCTAGATAAAGTAATTTTGCCTCTTTTTTACCTTTCTTCAATGCCTCGGCATCGGCTTCCTTCACTTGTAAATCTGTAGTTCCTTGTAACAGTAATACACGTCCTTTTACTTTGGCTAGCTCATCAGCAGGTTGATACTTTAGCAAGGAAATCAGGAAAGGCTGTACAGATGGACGGAAAAGGGCTTGTAGCTCTGGCGAAATATTTTTCACTTGTTTCCCTTGCTTTAAAGCTGTCAAAATATTCGTGGATTCGTTGAAAAGCTTTGGTGCTAATTGACCCTTTAATTGCTCTAAAAGCACTTCATCCAATGGTCTACCTGCACCGGCAATGGAGACAAAGGATGCTACGCCTGTCTTTTGAGCCGCGAGCAAACCAATGAGTGAGCCTTCACTATGTCCAATCACATGGACACTTGTGTAGGTTTTATCAGCCATCAATGTTTGGATAATTTGCACAGCATCATCAACATATTGGTCAAACGTTCCATCCTCTTCCTTTGTTAAGAGCGCTTGATTATCTCCAAGTCCTCGCTTATCATAACGCACCGTCGCAATGCCCTGTTGTGCTAAACCTTCCGCTAACATTTTCAAGCTATTATTTTTTCCAGCTAAAGCGGAATTACCGTCTTTATCCGTTGGCCCCGATCCTGCTATTATCAGTGCCACTGGGGATGGAGATGGAGAAGCCTTTTGTACAGCTACTGTTAAGTTACCGTTTTGAACGGGAATTTTTAATGTGTCATAGGTAACAGGTTGCTCTTTATAAGCCTTTAGTGTTAAAGGATATTTTCCACCATTTTGTTGAAATGTAGCCTCTATTTGTTCATTTTTGATTGTGCCATTAATGGCAATAGCAGAGCCGTTTAAATTAATGGCCACTTTTACTTTATCACCTGTATACGTCACACTTTGGAATGGAAAATTAGATAAGCCCTGTGCTGGCACGGATAATGTACCACTTTCCTTCTTTAAATCGATTATAATCGGTAATGGTCCATTTGGCGTTTCAATAGTTCCTTCCCATTTTCCAATAAACTGTTCATTCATTGCATTTGTCCCCTTTGTTCCTTGATGTTGAGCAGTGACCTCTTTTTGCCCACAGGCAGCTAAAAGTAAAATTGTACAGCAAATCAATAACCATTTTTTCATCCAATCTTCCTTTCTATATGAAAATCACCAATAAAATTGGCAGTAAAGTAATAGCAATTAAGATATAGCACCATTTGTTCGCAAAATTAACAGTCCAACCGATCCCGAACTTTTTAGGCACTAATAAGGATGGATCATTTTTATTGCAATAAAAAACACCCCATTTCCAGTATTGATCATCTGTCACAGCTGTTTCATTTGTATGTACCTCATCAAAACGTTCATTACTTTTACTGAGCTTCCAAATGAACACTAGTAAACCACCTAACGTAACGACGTTAAAGACAAGAAAAAGTGGGAAAAAGTAGGGAGCCGTTTGTTCTTGTAAAATAACGGTTGTATAGTGTAAAACAACAAATAGAATTGTCATACTAAAATTAATGGCAGCCAGATACCAGCTTCCGTATTTACGCTGAGTTAACTCCCGATGGATGGATGCTTCTTTGGCCTGTGCACTTAATTGGATTTTGGCACTTTTCATGCCTTGATTCATCATGAAAAAACTAATTTGAATTGCCAATAATATAAGCGGCATACTGATGACTGAGAGCCGTGATTTTTGAGTCCAACCATCGACCTCTCCAGCTCCATTCCAATGTGTCGCAAAAACCTCTGGGATTGACTCATAGTTCATGTACGTAAAAGCGATTAATGCAAGTGTGATGATGATGGGTACGCTAAAAAATATAGGTGACAATGTTTCTTCATTTTGGCGGATCGATAAATCTGTCACATATACTGCTTTAATTTGTGCCTCCCACTGCTCCTGCACCTTTAATTTTTTAGTTTTGACATGATAACTCATGTAAAGTCCTGATGATAAAAGAAGCATGACATACAATAGGATAAAGGATATTAAAGACGCCTTCTCCTCTTGTATAGGTGAAAGATAGAGAGTTATTTGACCTACTAAAAATAAGCCTGCAATCCCTGCGATGACTTGGCTATAATGCTTCTTCCACAGCTTTAATTGTGGATGTTTGACATAAGGTTCTGGGATGGAAACACCAAAGACAATCGTTTTTCTTGTTAAATGCGGTGTCATCGTTTCCAAAATCCCGACGATTATAAAGATGCCTAAGATTATAAGCATACTACCCCTACTTCCATTGTTTTAAAATTCGCTGGAACAAACTTGTCATTTGCTCTTTTTCGAGCCCTCGCGCAAAAGCCTCCGCCATAATAGGCTTCAAGGCATTTTCGACTTTTTCAACCTCCGTTTCTTCCAGCTCTCTCTTTTGACCACCAATAATGACCGCTTTTGCTTTCGGCTTTAATTCAATTAAGCCCTTCTCTTCAAGTTCATGATAACTCTTACTGACCGTGCTAACATTAATACCTAAATCCGTAGCCATCGCACGCACAGACGGTAAAGTATCACCATTTTTCAGCTCGCCTTGCGCAATGCATTCTATTATTTGATTGGCCAATTGTTTATATAGCTGCAATTCACTGTTTGGATCTAATTGTATTTGCATAATAACCCTCCAATCTGTATTGCTTGTAACCAAACAGAAATCTGTTATGTATAGAGTAATACAGATTTTCTTTAATGTCAAATGAAGGAATTTTTCATGGTGTTGAGTAGAGGTTTTTTCACAATAAGAGCGGGAGCCTTCCCTTAGTAGTGCTTTGAACTTCATTTAGAGCGGGTTCTCCTTCCTTAGGAGCGCTTTGAACTTCATTTAGAGCGGATCTTGTGAACTATAGAATAAGAAACAAAAAGGACCCAGAATAATTCTGGATCCATGGACACTTATTGCTTCTATTTGATTTTAACTGGTATGGTTTACGCTTCTTCTTAATCTATAGCAAAACAGAATGTTCTGTTTCACCTTTAGGCTTAAGATTTAAAAAGCTTCAACCTTCAACAGTTGTGGCGGACTTTCCTGAGATTCTTGGTCTTTGGGTGTTTGACTATTACTACTCATTCTGCATCCTCCCCATCAGATTAGATTAATAAGTGGTTCCTCTCTTATTATGAGCCATTCCCTATTTTTTTATACATGCTTCAGCTTTTTTCTGTAAAGACTTGTTGGGCTATCGTTAAAGCATTTTGCACTCTTGGAAAACCGATGTAGGGTACTAATTGTAAAAGTGCCTCGACCACTTCTGTCTGTGTCAAGCCTGCATGTAATCCACGCTGAATATGCGTTTTGGTTTGTGGTGCAGCACCTTGTGTAACAACTGCTGTGATCACGACGAGTGCTCGACTCTTTGCATCCAGCCCAGGTCGTGAATAGACATCACCGTAAGCAAATTCAATAATCATTTTGCGTAAATCGGGTGCTATATCGGCTAATGCATCGGATTCAATCATCCTTGCTGCTTCTTCCTCTGTCACATATTGTTTAATTGCTTCGAGCCCCTTTGTAAAACGTTCATTCATTTCTTCATCCCTCCTACATTTACTTATACAAAAACCCCAATTCCGCGTCTCCAGAATTGGGGATTGTCCTTCACATATGTAAGGTTCTCTTCTTCACGTCACCCTCTGGCTCAGTTGAAAAAGGATAAAGGTTTTCATAGTGCCTCACAGGACAGCTTTAATGAATATCTATGCAAAAAGTCACAAGGACATGCACGCAATAATTAAATGGCTACAAGACAGGCTTTCGCTTTCTCAATTTGGATTTTTACTTGTTCAAAGCCAGTACCACCTAAGGAGTGGCGGCGGCGAACAGCCGCTTCTGGCGCCAGTACATCATAAATATCCGCTTCAATTAACGCACTTTCTTGCTGCATTTCTTCCAATGGTAAGTCTAATAAATATATGCCCTTTTGAATACATGTAAAGACAAGCTTACCAGTCACCTCATGTGCCTCACGGAATGGCATCCCCTTTGTAGCAAGGTAATCTGCTAGCTCCGTTGCATTTGAAAAATCAGCGTGAACAGCCTGATGTAAACGTTCCGTGTTGACAGTCATTGTACGAACCATACCTTCAAAGATTTTAAGTGAACCAAGAATCGTATGAACAGTGTCGAACATGCCCTCTTTGTCCTCTTGCATATCTTTGTTATACGTTAATGGTGTACCCTTTAATACCGTTAATAAGCCCATTAGATTCCCATATACACGCCCTGTTTTACCACGAATAAGCTCTGCCATATCCGGGTTTTTCTTTTGTGGCATTATCGACGAACCTGTAGAAAAGGCATCATCCAATTCGATAAATTTAAATTCATCTGTAGACCAGATAATAATTTCCTCAGCAAAGCGTGATAAATGTGCCATAAGTAAGGAGGAATGACTTAAAAATTCCACGATGAAATCACGATCACTTACAGCATCCATGGAGTTTGCATAAACCTCGCTAAACCCTAATAACTCTGCTGATTTTAAACGATCAATCGGGAAAGTTGTCCCTGCCATTGCCCCAGCACCTAAAGGTAAAATATCAATACGTTTTATGGATTCTGTAAAGCGTTGTTTATCACGCTCTAGCATCCAAAAATAAGCCATTAGATGGTGTGCGAAGGATATTGGCTGTGCACGTTGTAGATGCGTATAACCTGGTGCAATCGTTTCAATATGCTCTTGTGCTTTGTCTAATAGCGTTTGCTGGAACGTCACAATTAAATCAATTGCTTCCTGCACCCGCTTTTTCAAGAAGAGATGCATATCCGTTGCTACCTGGTCATTTCGGCTACGTCCTGTATGGAGTTTGCCACCGACAGGACCTATTAAATCAATTAACATCTTTTCTAAATTTAAGTGTATATCTTCATTGGCAACGCTAAATTCAAGCTCACCTGCGATTGCCTTATCTTTTAATTGGGCAAGACCACCTAGAATGGCCTCTACGTCAGCTGCTGGTAAAATTCCTGTTGCACCAAGCATTGTGACATGTGCAACACTACCTTCAAGGTCCTCTAGCACAAGTTGCTGGTCAAAGCCAATGGATGCGCCAAACTCGTCTACCCATGCTTCTGCTGATTTTTGGAAACGTCCACCCCAAAGTTTTGTCATGTCAGCTCACCTTTTCCTCGATTACTTATTAAAAGGTGTAGTATAAGCACAAATGCCTCACCACACCTTGCTTGTTCAACATTACTTTTTATTTACAGATGAGTTCACTACAGTTGGTAGACCCCATAACTCGATAAAGCCTACAGCGGAAGCGTGATTGAATTGATCTTCCTTCGAGTATGTTGCTAGCTTTTCACTGTATAATGAATTTGGTGATTTACGTCCTTCTACAATCGCATGTCCTTTAAATAGTTTCACACGTACTGTACCATTCACATATTGTTGTGTTTGCGCAAGGAATGCTTCAAGAGCATCACGTAATGGTGAGAACCATAGACCGTCGTAAATTAATTCAGATAGTTTTTTCTCAATTACTGGCTTGAAGTGTGCTAATTCTTTTACAAGCGTTAAGTCCTCAAGCTCTTTATGCGCTGTTAACAGCACTTTTGCCCCTGGAATTTCATAAACCTCACGAGATTTAATACCAACTAAACGATTTTCAACGTGATCGATACGTCCTACACCATGAGCACCTGCTACTGCATTTAATTCTTGAATTAAATCAGCAAGCTTCATTTCTTTTCCGTTTAATGATACTGGTTTACCAGCTACAAACTCGATTTCCACATATTCGGCTTCATTCGGTGCATTTTCAACTGAAACAGTTAAGCCATAAGCTTCTTCTGGTGGCGACACCCATGGATCTTCCATAATGCCAGCCTCATTCGCACGACCCCATAGGTTTTGGTCGATTGAGAATGGTGAATCCAATGTTGCAGGAATCGGTACATTATGCTTCATTGCATATTCGATTTCCTCATCACGGCTCCAGCCCCACTCACGTACTGGTGCTAATACCTCTAAATCTGGATTTAATGCTTTAATTGATACTTCAAAACGAACTTGGTCATTCCCTTTACCTGTGCAACCATGCGCAACAGCATCTGCGCCTACTTGATTAGCAATCTCTACTAATTTTTTCGAGATAAGCGGACGGGAAAGTGCTGATACTAATGGATACTTTTGCTCGTACCAAGTATGTGCCTGTAAAGAAATTAATGCATACCCTTCAGCAAATTCGTCTTTCGCATCCACCATATATGATTCAATCGCTCCTACTTGAAGAGCTTTATTTTTTACGAATTCAAGATCTTTTCCTTCGCCAACGTCAAGACATACTGCAATTACGTCCCAACCTTGCTCTTTTAACCAAGGAATTGCTACCGAAGTATCAAGTCCACCTGAATAAGCTAATACCACTTTTTTATTTGCCATTAAAAATGCGCCTCCATTGCTCTATCGATATGTATGTTTATACATTCATTTAAAAGTTTATACACGAATAGTATCATGTTATAAAAATAAATACAAGTGTATTTTTATAAATTCATAGACTTTTATTTTTATTGTCAAAAGTAAGTCGCTCCTTGCATAAGGTTGACAAGAAATCCATGGCAATTCACGCGAAAAAACGTTTTTTTACTATCTATATAAATGTATACAATATAAATTTAGCAACGGAAGAAAAAAAGAATCCATTATACAAAATGGATTCTTTCTAGCTATTTGGCTGATGTATCCTATACAATACTTTTTTAGGATTAATCAAAATAAGTAGTACGGCCACCGCCGAATATAAAATGGCATTATACATGATTAAATCAATTAGGTTTCCATTGATGGAGCCGATAAAAAAATTAAAGAGCTGATGAATAATAATAGGAATCATTAAATTTTGATTGATCGTATAAAATACTGTCATGATGATGGTCGTAGCTATAATCGATAGCATAAAGAAGAAGCTGTATTTGATCAAATCCATTCCTATAAACCCTGTTGTAAACCATATCGGTAAATGCCACATTCCCCACCAAAAGCCTATGATAATAGAAGCTATTAATGGAGAGTACTTCTTTTGAAGCTCCAGCAGTGCAAAGCCCCTCCATCCTAACTCCTCACCTAGTGGTCCTGACAAAAGCGTTTTAATAAAATAAAAGCTCAGCATGCCCCATGAGGACAGCGTAAAAATGGAGGTTTCTTCATAATTATTCTTGATATGAAACAAAATCACGATAAAGATAGCTGTTTGTATCATCACGATTAAAACAATTACTGAAAATGACAGTTTGTTTTTGAATTTTTGTTTGACAAAGTGTATAAAACGTTGCTCAGGATAGATTCTTGGAAAAAGTAGCGCAAAGGCAAAGGTGGATGACCAAGCTGATAGACAGCGTACGATATCAAATAGCCAAGTCGGATAGCCTAATAGCTTGACGGCTCCTACAACACAGAAAAGTGGCCAAAAAATGATGTTGGTTAAAACAATAAAGCTTGCTACGGGTTTTTTTAATTTCTTTTTTCTAGGCAAGTAGATCCCCCATTCCATCTGAATATCTTCAGCATAAACCTAGGGGTTGCTCACAGGTCAAACCCATTTTGCCATTATTTTATCGGTACATACATTTCTAAAAAAATACGTTCAAGCCCTTCTTCATACGTAGTCAATAAGTTAACATAATATTTGTGAAGCCTCACAATTTTACTCAAGCATAGATAGCCATTGGACAATGTGATAAGGTGGTTACGATTAAGCCACTGATGATAGTGGACCAGTTCTAAAGGGGTTAAATATGTCTAAAAAAAGAAGAATTACATGTGGTGTCAACAGATTCACATAGACTTGTTAAAAAAGTTCTTAAACAAGCAAATGAACTTCCTGATTTAACTATTCTAAATTTAGGGAGTTTTTTATAAACCCCGATCGATAAAGCCCATCTATCGGTAGGCTTTATTTAATACTTACATAAATAAATCTTGGGATAGATAAAAATCAATACAATATCAGAACACGAAAGTAGTTTTCATAAAACAGGAAATATTTTCAATGCAATACTTTCAGTACGCTAGAAACACAATAATCGAAGTAGTGAGTAAATTAAAGATAACTTATATATGGTTGCCATAAAAGGAATGGGAGGTATTTTATGTTAAAATCAAAAAATATTAGTATTTTATTTTTTCTTTAGTGGCTTTTAGTGTATTAAATCTATCAAGCCACACGCAAGCAGCGGAATGGAGTGGAGGATTTGTATCGGGGCACTTAACTTGGGGTGTTGGCTCTGGCTCATCTTCAATAGCAACTACTGCAGCTAGCCAGTGGAACGGAGCTTCCTCGAAAGCTTCTTATACATATTCTAGCGGGTCAAATCAATATGGCTCTACTGCACAAGTAGTAACACATTTTAATTCTATTAACGCACCGTTATCTGGGGATTTAGGGGTTATGTATCCCTACAAGACATGGACTGGTACATCTGCAACTTCTGCAACTTTATCTGATACTTGGGTAAAAGCGATGGTTTATCAATATAAAACTACTCTTTTAGATACAGATACTAAGCGAACTGCTACAGCTACACATGAAATGGGACATGCTTTGAGTATGGCTCACCCGCCGGGAGAATCAACACTTTCTATTATGGTACAAGGTGTTAAAACGGATTATTCTATACAACTATATGATAGACTTAGTTTACAGCAGAAATGGGGTAAATAAGAATGAAAAAATTAAAAACTCTAAGTATAATTTTATTCTTTTCTGTGTTCTTTATAGTGGGATTTAATTATATAAATTCCAGTAATAAACCAATAGATATTCCATTACAAGGTAGCCATGAGGTTTTTGAATACGATGAAATAGTTGATGTTGCTGATGTAATTGCATTAGTTCAAGTGAAAGATGAATTATCTTAGAGTAATAGTACAGTAGTTTATGAAGAAAACTCTCCTTCAATTATGTATCATTATGCAACAAGAGAAGTTGAAGTACTTGAGTACTATAAAAATGATTTAGATTTAGGTTCAAATATTAAATTTAATGAGTCAGCAGCTATTACTGCACAAAATGAATATCTTCATGTAGAGGAATATACTGCTTTACAAAAAGGAGAAAAATATATCGTATATTTATCAAAAAATAATGGCTTAAATGAATTAAGTATAATTAGTAGAAATAACGGAAAGATAAATTTAGATAATTTTTCCGAAAATGAATTCCTTGATGTTGCTGTTAAAAGCATTCTAACAATTGAAGGTTTTGAAATAACAGAAAAAACTGAAGTTAAATTTGATATTCCAGAAGCTAAAATCCAGGCAATACCAAAGGTAAATAAATTGACAAATAATTATATCGACATACCTATAAATTATTATTTTGATGAAAAGAGTAACTTATATTATATAGATATCGATGGACTTAATTTATCAATTAGTAATACAAAATTAATTAATTAATTTCTTCTTTAAAATTTAAAAACAAGGTCATCAGTATAATGATGACCTTG
>NZ_JBAHYH020000001.1:1586547-1851816 GCF_036698265.2 Lysinibacillus sp. IITD104 | reverse complement strand
CAAGGTCATCAGTATAATGATGACCTTGTTTTCACTTAATAAAATCATATTTCGAATAAATTTTGTTGTTTATTTGTTTTCATCCATAGGAGGCGTAAAATGAAGAAATATTTAATCTTATATTTTATAACTATACTATCAATATCGTTAATTAGTGGATGTTCAAGCAATAAAAATGAATCTATTAAAATTTATAAATCTGTAAATTTTTCTGAAATTAAAAAGGATTCCATGAAGAAAATTACAGAATTAAAAGATATAGAACTTTTTTCAACTGCTTTTAATAGTGCAAGTAAAAACCAAGGTATCAAAGATATGGCTAGTCCTAATTATAAAGTTAAACTAGGTAAGAAAACATTTTATCTTTGGATTAATAATGATTCTGGTGTAATAATGGATGCCAGTGATACACATACAACCTATAGTATTAATGAAAATTTAGTTAAAGATATTAATGAAGTAATAAATAATTTGTATATGAATAAGGAATAAAATAGTTCATGAAATGAGTTCACAGCGTTTTTTAGCTGTGTTACTGACTGCAGTATGTATAAACATTCTTTATTTCAAACTACATTTACGTCGAAATAGCAAAAAATCGAACATGTGGGTAATATGCTGGGACTTCGAAGTTTATTAAATATAGTGGCATACTTAGTACTTTATTAAAATCTATATCCTTTTGATTGTAAAGAAACACATAGAGGATCAAATATTTATGCAATGTCTCTGGAGTTAAAAAGGAGATCTAATTATGGGACATTAGGACAGCCTGAACGTTTTGGTGTAAAAATAATTCTATGTGTAATTCAACCAGCTCCCTCAAGTAGATCAAGCGCAGGAAGCAATGATAGACGATGTAGAGGATCTTGAGGTCGTGGCACTTCATCTGGTGGGACAAGTACATAATCTAATTGGGGTAGTGCTAGAAAAATACGGAGTTACAATGTCACGAAATATACACGATTTCATGCACACTGAATGGTAAGCCATATTCGCGTAAATATAGATGTATCAAGTGTTCGCGTTTCCTACATATAAAGCTATATAGCTAATATTCAGCCACGAAACGTTAATTTCACAACATTCGTGGCCTTTTGATGTTTTTCCCACCCTCTTTTACAAGCTGGAGCTTTTTATAAGCTATTTCCTCTAATACTTCTTGTTCCTTTTCTACTAACATTGATTGGATGTCATCTATACTCTTGCCTTTTCTTAATTCCTGAATCTTTTTGATTTCAACATCAATTTCTCTATAAAAATTGATTGTTGTGATATCGTATATATCAAAATGATCGTATATTCTATAGCCATTCTCACTTTTTTGCTGGGGATTTACTAATCCCTTTTCTTCGTAAAATTTTAAGGTATCTCTAGAAACTCCTAAAAATTTTGCAACTTGACCAATTGTATACATCAAAGTCTCCTTTTCATCGCTTCCTCTTCACTACTATATCTACACGTATGTATAAATATGAAAAAAAACCGTAGACATGCCCTTGAAGCATGTTTACAGTTTGCTATTTCTTATGAAAAAATGATTTGCCCAACCATTCTATGGTCGCTGGGGCTAATGCATACAATTTACTCGATAATCCCATAATTCTAGGCAGATTCATCTCACGAACAGGACGATCAATCGTTTTCACTGTCTCTTGTGCTACTTCCTCCGCTGACAATAAAAAGCGCCCTAAGGATTCTCGGTAGCCACTTGTATCATTGGCTTTATCTAAAAATGGTGTATCAATGGGACCAGGATGGATGGCTGTCACTTTTACATTGTATGGAGCCAATTCCATACGCAATCCATTGGTAAAACCGACAATAGCATGTTTCGTCGCAGCATAGACACTCGCTTTTGGTGTAGCCACCTTCCCAGCCTGAGAACCAATGAATATTAAATGACCCTGTTTGCGCTCTATCATCTTAGAGGCTAATCGTTTGGCAAGATAAATTGGTACACTAACATTTAATTCGATCATTTGCGCAATATCCTCATCCTGTAAAGCAGGGGCTACAGCAAACTTTCCTACACCTGCTGAAAGAATCGCTACATCAATCGGTGGTAGCTGGGCACAAACATCATCAAGTGTATGTAGATTGGTTAAATCTGCTTGGATCACTTGAGCACCTAAACGCTCTAGCACCTTTAGTGCAACGGCATTGCGACCTGTGGCATAAACGGTATGCCCTTGAGCTACTAATAATTCAGTTATTTTTAAGCCAACCCCACTTGTAGCTCCTGTCACAAAGATCGTTTTGTTAGGATGTTTCATGTATAAACCTACTTCCTTTGAAATAAATAGATACCTGCTTCTGTCTTCGTTGACGTAATATACTCATTGGCCTCTAGATAATCTAAATGACCAAGTGTTTTAGATAAAGTTAAACCAAGCTGATGCTGGAAGATAGCCGGATACAAGCGTTTTGTTACTTGGACAACTGTTAATTGATCATCGCCTAACAATTCAAAAACCTTCATTGATTGTTGGTGCTGTCGCTCTAATCGTTTATCAATTAACGACGGAATATCCTCTAGCTCTGCTCCATGCCCTGTATGCATCATTTTGACAGGTAATTGACGTAGAATTTCTAGGGATGCATTATATTGTAGTAAAGATTTTGTACGTCCTACAGTACGATCCAATGGTGGCTCTATTAATGGATTGGGCGTTATTTTTTCAAGCAATAAATCTCCACCAATCACATGATGAGTTTTTTCATCCCAAAAAATGAAATGACTTTGTGCGTGACCTAATGTTTCGATTGCCTTTAATCCTGGATGCCCAGGCACTTCATCTCCATCTGCCAAAATTTGAGTTAATGGGCGTTCCCCTACAAGCTCCAATTCACGACGAACATGGACACTTTTTGTAATATATTCTTGTGGTACTCCATGCTCCAATAAACGTTCACTGTAAAATTGTTCATGATAGCGTAAAAAGTCTTCATCGTGACGAAGCCATTTGTCATTATAGGCATGCCCTAAAATTTCTGCATGTGGAAAAGCATCGACCCATCCCGCATGATCTGGATGATGATGGGTTAACACAACCTGTTCAATATCATGCATGTCAAAGCCTGCTGCTCGAATCCCCCATTTTAAAGCATCATAGGCTTCCATTGTTTTTGGACCAACATCAAAAATGCTAAGTGCATCGCCTTTTACAATAAATGCATTGACATCTCCTACTGCATAGGGTGTTGGTATTTCTATTTTGTATATAGACAAAGTTGTTTCCCCCTTTTCACGCACTTGTGAATACTGATTCATTCTATTTTACAAGTTTTTTCTGTTTTCGTCATCCTCCTGTTGACAGGTTGCCTATTCCTCACTATAATTTTGAATAATCTAATTATTTATGTGCGTTGAAGAAGACGAGTACGTAACTGGTGAAGGTGTTAGAGAGTGTTACATTTGCTGAGAGTAACATCACCCGCTCCCATTACCGAACCTACTTCTGAGCAGTTATGCAAACATAACCGTTTCCCTTGCGATAAGAGGGCTAAGAGTTGTGCCAACAATTGGCAAACAAAGGTGGTACCGCGGAAACGAGAGCGTTTTCGTCCTTCTAGATAAGGACGAGAGCGCTTTTTTATTTTGAACTGGAGGTATTGTTCATGAAAAAAATTTTATTTATCGGTGCAGGCTCAATGGCGGAAGCATTGATGCAAGGCTGGATTAAACAAAAGGTGTTTACACCACAGGAAATTTATGTCACCAATCGCTCTGACAAAGAACGCTTACATTTCTTGCATGAAACATATGGTGTCCATTGTGTGTTTGATCATGCGATTTTTCAACAGGCAGATCTGGTTATTTTAGCAATGAAGCCGAAAGATGCTATTGCTGCTATGTGTGATTTAAAGCCTAAACTTACAGCGCACACGGCTGTATTATCTATTTTAGCTGGCATTGCGATTGATACGATCACAGAATTTTTAGGGAGTCGGCCAGTAGCAAGGGTGATGCCGAATACTTCCGCTACAATCGGTATGTCAGCAAGTGGCATTGCATTCAATAACGAGATAGCTGCAGACCAGCGTATCCTTTTCCTCCAGTTATTAGAGGCTGTTGGCTCTGTTATTGAAGTCGATGAGGATCAGTTACATGCTGTCACAGCCCTTTCAGGTAGCGGCCCTGCTTATATCTATTATTTAATGGAGGCTTTTGAACGAGTAGGGACGAAGGTAGGCTTATCGAAAGATACGGTGCGCTTGCTTATGACTCAAACACTTGCGGGGACAGCTGAGATGCTCAAGCAGTCATTAGATGAACCAGATGTCTTACGCAAAAAGGTGACGAGTCCTGGTGGCACGACGGAGGCAGGCATACAGGCATTAGAGCAATATCAATTTAATGAAGCCATCGAAGCCTGCATTAAAGAAGCGGAGGCACGATCTCGTTCACTTGCAAATGGGTAGCATTATGTGCAAAATAGAGTGTATCACTAGGAATTAGGAGGCTTTATTTTGAGTAAATTATTCGAACCATATACATTGCAATCTATCACCTTAAAAAACCGTGTTGTGATGGCCCCTATGTGCATGTACTCAGCACAAGACGATGGCATGGTGACACCCTTTCATTTCGTCCATTATGCAACACGTGCAGCTGGTCAAGTAGGCTTAATCATTTTAGAGGCTACTGGTGTTGTACCAGAAGGTCGTATCTCAAATAAGGATTTAGGGATTTGGGATGATGCACATATCGAAGGATTAAGTCAATTAGTTGAGGGGATGAAAGCTTACGGCGCTAAAACAGGCATCCAGCTTGCACATGCTGGTCGCAAAGCAACAGTAGATGGCGAAATTTTTGCTCCATCAGCTATTGCCTTTAGTTCAGACTATAAAACCCCAACAGAAATGACAGAAGAGGACATTCACTATGTCATCGAGGCATTTAAACAAGCAGCTATTCGAGCTGCAAAGGCTGGCTTTGATGTACTAGAAATTCATGGCGCACATGGCTATTTAATTAGTGAGTTTTTATCACCTGCTACGAATAAGCGTCAAGATCAATATGGGGGCTCACAGGAAAATCGATATCGCATTCTACGTCAAGTCATCGATGCTGTTCGCAGTGTATGGGACGGTCCTTTATTGGTACGTGTCTCTGCGGAAGATTATGCGGAAGATGGTACAACAATGGATGACTTTATTGTTTTTAGCCGCTGGATGAAATCTCAGGGTGTTGATTTAGTTGATGTGTCAACAGGGGGCGTTGTACCAGCAGCTATCAATGTTTTTCCAGGCTATCAGGTACCACATGCAGAAGCAATTAAGCATGGGGCCGATCTACCTACTGGTGCAGTTGGTCTTATTACCACAGCCATTCAAGCCGAAGAGATACTCCAAAATAATCGTGCAGATTTAATATTCTTAGCGCGTGTTTTATTACGAGACCCTTACTGGGCACTACATGCAGCTAAAGAGCTAGGAGAAGACGTGCAGCCTCCCGTACAATACGTTCGTGGTTGGTAATTACATTTCCATCAAAAAACAGCTTGTGCTCCAGCAAGCTGTTTTTTCATTAGAAAAGTGGATTTTGTTTTAATTCTTCATCAATAGCCTGTACCAATGTCTCTGCGTCATCTGCTGTCACAACTTCTCCATTTACTATGGCAAAAATACCTTGCTCACAGATTTCACAATGGGATGTACAACCAGACTCCTCTATCTCAATATCATCCCGTTCTATTAATACATCATACGCATCTGCCGCACCAAGTGCTAAATTAGTGATACAAAACTCCACTCTATTTTTTAGCTGCTGTGGCTCTTTCTTTTTTTTAAAAAGAGAAAATACCATGTTTATTGACCCCCCTACTCTCTAAAAACGATCATACCACAATTCGATAAACTCTATGAAAACCCTTACACAGAACACCATCATTTCATTATCATTTTTGACCATCTTGTGAATTATAAATAATTTCTAGTTTGTAATAAATCTACTAATCCATCTGGCACTTGTGTAGATTCCTTATAAAACAAGTATACGGGTACACTCGGTAATGGGAAATCTTCAAAAGGAACTATATTAAACCTGCCCTCCATGCGTTCTTTTCTTACAATCATACGAGGTAAAAACGACAACCCTAAACCATCCTTTATTAGCCTTTTCACCACATAGGATTGAGAAATGGATACTTGCTTCGTTAAAACATATTTTTCTCGTAATTTACGTAATAGCTCTCCCCAAATTGTTGGATGATGGTGCGTAAATAAAGTATACGTTTGAAATAACTCCTCATAATCAATATACGTGCCTGTTTCATCATCATAGGCATCAAGGGGAATTACTAACTCTAATGGGCTATCGATCAGCAGTTCTTGATGCCAATGTCGATAACGTGTTGGTAATAATGAAATGCCAATATGAGCTTGATCCTGATTGACTAAATCCTCTATTTTAGCTGAATCCTCTACTAAAATTGAGATCTCAATTGAAGGGTTATCATTGATAAATTGATAGATCACATGTGGTAGAATCGTTTCAACCATTAACGGGGTCATAGCAATCATAACCTTTTCTTGAATACCTTTACTTGCTAATCGAATCCGTTCAATGCTTAGTTCCCACTGTTTGACCATTTCCTGTGCCTCTACTTGAAAAAGCCTTCCAGTGTCTGTTAATTGCACACGATTTTTTTCACGCTTAAATAATTGTACATGTAGAAATTCCTCTAACTGCTGAATATGAACCGTTATACTTGGCTGGGATAAATGAAGTTGTTCCGCTGCTGTACGAAAATTACAGGTCTGGGCTGCGACGATAAAAGACTGTAACCATTTATATTCCAAAACCTCACCTCATTGATTAATAATCTTAATTAAATTTATTAAATATATTTAATTTACTAAATTATACAATAAGAATAGACTAATGATGAACTAGATTATGTATGCAAAAGGAGCGAAGCATATGCAGCACACGATATTAAGTCGTCAATTTCAGATGTTTGCACAACAGGAATGTCAAGGCTCAAGCCCGCTGTATGAACATTTAGCAAATAAAATTGCCGATGATGAAGATTTGTTAGATATTGCCTCCTTGATCCCACAGGGTCAGCCTGCACCCAATTTATTGTTGGCAGCAGTTCATTATTTATTAGCTACATCCAATGATCCTTTGACAAATTATTATGCATCTTTCACACCTTTCCCGCATCCAATACAGGAGGTGTTCCCTATTTTTAAAGCATTTGTACTGTCACATACAAATGAATTAACGACATTGTTTCAAGAAAAGCTTGTACAAACAAATGAAATTCGACGTTGTGCGTATCTCTACCCAATGATGACTGAAATCTACGCCAAACATCAACAACCATTGGCTTTCATCGAAATTGGCGCAAGTGCAGGTCTTCAGCTTGGTATGGATCACTACAATTATTGCTATAACCAACACGTAGCGATTACTAATACTAAGAATGATATGGTGTTGATCTCAGAAAATCGTGGTGAAACATTGCCTGCCTCTTTGTCAAAGCCTCCTGTTGTTTGGCAGAGAATAGGAATCGATTTACACCCAATTGATCTTGGTAATAAAGAAGAAAGTCAATGGCTTCAAGCGTTAATTTGGCCTGAACATCATGAACGTAGAATGTTATTCAATCAGGCTCTTCCCATCATCAATCAATTAGATATTCAGTTGGTAAAAGGGGATGCGATTCAACTGATTAAAGAGCTCAGTCGAACAATAGAGCAAGAGGCGATGTTAGTGATTTATCATACACATGTCGCAAATCAAATACCAATTGAATTACGTCATACATTAATAGAGCAATTAAAAGAAATTAGCCTAGAGCGACCTCTTTATCATTGCTATAACAATTTATTTGATACAAAACTTCATCAAGATTTTATAGATCAAGGCACTATAGAATCCATTCGTACAATGGCGCGTCCAGATGGGCATGCACGATGGTTTGAATGGTCAAATAGCTAGCCTTGACATAAAAAGAAACGCTGTGTCAGACTACTTCACAGCGTTTCTTCTATTAATCTTTAAAAATCATATTCAGCATCTTTTTTGGCCCGAATTTCTGCAAAAGCCTCTGTAACCATCACGGTATCCTCCGCTAACCGTTCTAAACGAAAAAGGACATCATCATTGACAATTTCTTTACGTAAAAAATCCTTTTCTTCTATAAATACATAGGTCGGTACGATGTGCGCTTTCATATAAGCAAGGATCGGCTTTAGTTGCTGTTCCACCATTAAATAATGCTTGGATGTACCCGCTGTAACAATAACACTGACGACTTTATCGCGGAAGGCATTGACAGGTAAAAGGTCAAAAATATTTTTTAAGGTAGCTGGTATGGATGCTTGGAATGTTGGCGTCCCAATAACGATTGCATCTGCAGCCATAAGGGTTTCCGTCACGTATTTTGTATCGCCTTCATATTCAAAGTAATTACGTCCATCACTAAAAACTAGCTGATAGTCAGCAAGATCTAGTAATGTTACTTCATGCTGTGGGTATTTTTCTTGTAACATCTCGACAATTTTTTGCGTAGCTGTTCTTGTTTTTGAGCCGACAATAGAACCCGCAAGTGCGACAATTTTCATAATGAGCCACTCCTTATTTTGCTGTGTGTTTTTTTATCGCTGGAATTATATCATTACCAATGATTTCAATATTTTTCATCAATTTTTCGAAGGGTACGCCACCAAAATCGATTTGTGCCATAAAGCGTTGCATGCCATATAGTTCGTATTGATAAAGTAGTTTTTCAATAATTTGCTCTTTACTGCCCACCATTAAAGCATCACGTGTATCAGGCGCTTGTGCAAATTGTTGCTTTGGATAGCCCCCACCACGAATAGCTTGGAAACCACCGTTTAAATGTGGATACATGCCCTGCAATGCCTCTTTTGTTGTGTCTGCTACATAAAACAAGCTTGTTGTGGCAATAGGTAATTCATTTGGGTCAAAGCCTTTGCGCTCTGCCGCTTCGCGATAGGCATCCACTGATGGTTTAAAGTTGATAGCAGGTCCACCTAATGTTGTAAGCATCATCGGAATGCCCATATAACCTGCTTTAATGGCACTGGCAGGTGGTCCACCCACCGCACGCCATATTGGCAACGAGCCGTTTTTTGGCTGCGGTAAAATTTGTGCATGGTGGAGAGGTGCTCTAAATTGCCCTTCCCAAGTCACAAGCTCCTCGTCATTGATTTTCATAAGAAGCTCTAATTTTTCCTCAAAGATTTCTTCATAATCTTGTAAATCAACACCTAATAAGTGATAGGCACCTACACGTGAACCACGTCCCGCTACAATTTCTGCACGACCATCTGATAATAAATCAATTGTGGCAAAATCCTCATATACTCGTACAGGGTCTGAAACACTTAATACGGTTGCGGAGCTAGACAATTTAATGGTCGAAGTTGCTTGTGCGATAGCACCTAACACGACCGTATGTGCCTGTGTTGTAAAATAAGACTGATGACTTTCACCTATGCCAAATACATCAATTCCAGCTTGCTCTGCTAATTGACTTGCCTCGACTAGCTCTTTTAGTCGTTGTTGAGCAGAAATACGCTCGCCCGTTAGTGGATTAGGGATATGATCACCTAAAGAGTACAGTCCGAATTCGAGTCCTTGTGCTTGATCAATACGATATTTTTCCATCATGTGTTATCTCTCCTTATTCTAGCGGTTCTAAAATAGCTTCAATTTCTGAACGTCTCTCTTCTAAAAATGGCGGGAGGTCTAACTCTTTGCCAAGTTCTTCGACTGCTGAATCTACCGTAAACCCTGGCCCATCTGTCGCCATTTCAAATAAAATACCGTTACGATCTCTAAAATATAGACTTTGGAAATAATAACGATCAACCACACCAGTACTATCCAATCCAAGCTCCTTAATTTTGGTATCCCATTGCTGTAATTCTTCAACGGTTGCAACACGTAACGCAAGATGGTGAATACTGCCTTTACCAGGTTTCTCGCTTGGTCCTTCTAATTCTTTGACAACAATCTCGCCAAGCACTTCCCCTTCTATCGATTGTAGGACCATTTCCTTGTCCTTTTCTGCAATAACTGTATAGTGAAATAAATCTTGTAATAAATTGACCGTTCTTTGTAAATAGCGCACAGTGATTTCAATCGTTCCCATGCCTAAAATACGATGTTCCTCCGGTATATCATTTCCATCCCATGGTTGCCATTGAGCAGGCGTTTCTTGTCCTTGATGGTTTAACAATACCATCCGTAAACCTTCATGATCTTCAAAAAATAAAGCCTCTTTGCCTGCATAAGTAGTGATATCGCTATGTTTAACCTCTAGCTGCTGAAAGCGTTCTTTCCAATATAGTAGGCTTTCGGAGCTAGGTACAAGTAAGCCAATACGTGTAATAGCATTCGTCCCTCGCACTGTACGTCCTGCAACAGGCATTTCAAAAAATGTTAATTCTGTACCTGCTGCTCCTGTTAAGTCTCCATAAAACAAGTGATACATGGAAGGTGAGTCTTGATTCACCGTTTTTTTCACACGTCGTAACCCTAAAATAGTTGTGTAGAAGTGATTATTCTGTTTACCATTTTTCGTTAGCATGGATATATGATGGTGTCCGCTTAATTTGTTCATCCTAATTGTTCCTCCTCATCATTTTCACTTGACTAAGCAAGTGATTTCACAAAAAAAATTACACGGGCGGCAATTTTTTTTCTCGGCTATGTTTTTCAAGCTTTGTCATCGCAATATATAAAGATTTTATTTCCTCAGCTGTTAATACTTCTTCAAAAAATGAAGACTGGAAGTGAAGTTGACTCGGTGTTGCCGCATCAATCATTTGCTCCCCTTTTGATGTCAACGAAATGGTTTTTGTCTTCCAATTTTGTTTACGCTCGATTAGTCCCTCTTTTTCTAGTCGGGCAAGCATACGAGACATGCCACCTTGCGTTACAGTTACTTTTTCTGCTAATTGACACTGTGTAATCGGGGCATATGTTTTGATTTGGATTAACACATCAAATTGAGCTGTCGTTAAGTCGAAACGCTTTAAAAATTCATTCGATAATTGATTACTTTGTGTTGTAAAACGCATCATACGAATCCACGTTAGGGTACCTAATGTATGATTTCTTCTCATGACTTCATCCTCCCTTCAGTTATCACTTTACCACGCAAGTGACACTTCCGCAAGAAAAATATCTTGAATTCGAGATATTTTTTCACATAGGGAGACTCCCTATATAATGCCAGGTGTTGTTACAGGATATAAATTCCCTTTAAGAGCAAAAGATATTCTACCCGTTTCTTCTGATACAACCATTATCAGTGCATCACTTACTTCACTCAATCCCAGCGCAGCACGATGTCTTGTACCTAATTTCTTTTCCCCTGTATAACGCTCTGATAATGGCAGTACATTTGCTGCTGACTCAATTTGATTTTGATTGACAAGTACTGCGCCATCGTGAAGTGGATTACCAGGGAAGAAAATTGACTCTAATAAAGAATGGGTTAAATCTGCCCCAATATGAATACCAGGCTGAATCAGATTCTCTAAAGTATCCTGTCGTTGGATGACAATTAAACCACCATGTCTTCTCAAAGACATATTTTGCACACTGTGTGATAGCTCTGGATACTTTTCAGTAAACGGGGAAAGATAACAATTTAAATAGAACGTTGCAGCTTTCATTTCAATTGTCATAAACTTCTCTTTAATTTTCTCAAAATTACCGAGGAGACAATTTGTATCTGTATCCATTTCCTGCACACTGTGCTGTAAGGACAGGATCACTTGGAGAAGCTCATCTTTTAATGTTTCTTTCATTGGTGAAAAATCACAATTTGTTGGATCCACAAAAAGCACCTCTTTTCTAAAATCGTGAAGCCTCTTCTCCCCTTAGTTTCTCTATTTAGGCTATTTTTATGCGTATTAGAAATAGAGGTTAATGAGTACTTGGCCCTTTCCTTACGTATAGAGACAATAGTAGTCCAATGCTACTTAAAATCGTTGTGGCAATAAAAGCAGTTCGAATACCATTTAGCATCGCATCAGCTTCTCCCAACTCATGTTGTAAAGTAGTCACAGTACTCATGATCGTTACAAGTAATGCCGTCACTAATGCACCCCCAACCATACGCAATGTGCTAGTCATTGCTGTTGCATGGGCCATTAAATATGTAGGTAACGCATTCATGCCAGCCGTTGTTAGGGGCATCATAATCATTGAAATCCCAAATGAAATCATCGTAAACACCCCTGCCAGTAGCAAAAGGTTCGTATTCATTGATATCACTGTAAGCAGACTTGTTCCAATAAAAATACATGTGAATCCTACTAGTGCTAAGCCCTTTCCTCCAACTTTATCGAAAATCTTCCCTGTCACTGGAGACATAAAGCCCATCACTAGAGCACCAATTAATAAAACTAATCCTGTTTCAAGTGCAGAAAGTTGACGCACGTTTTGAATATAAAAGGTTAATAGTATTTGTGTACCAATCATAATGGCATAGACCAAACTTGATAAGAAGGTTGTGATAGAGAACATAGTAGATTGAAAGACACGAAATTCAAGCATGGGTTTGGGTAATCGTAGCTGTCGCCTAATAAATAAAGCTAACATCGTCCCACCCATCCCTAATGTGACACCAACCTGCATTGACTGGAAGCCTGCTGTTCCTGCAATACTAAAACCATATAACAAACCTCCCCACCCTAATGAAGAGAACACGATTGAAAGAGCATCTAGCTTTCCCTCTTTTGTAGTCGTTACATTTTTCATAAAAATCGTCGCTACTGTTAACACAATGACCGAAACAGGTAGGACAGTAAAAAATAAATGTCGCCATGTAAGGTGTTCTAAAATCCAGCCAGATAAAGTTGGGCCAACTGCTGGCGCAAAACCTGTTACAAGACCCGCTAGCCCCATAATCGAACCCCGTTTTTCTTTTGGATACATCGTTAATAAAATCGTTTGCATTAACGGCATAATCACCCCTGCTCCAGCTGCTTGAATAATTCTTGCGAGAAGCAAAATTGTAAAAGTTGGTGCAAAGGCACCTAAAAATGTACCGATACTAAATAACGTGAGGGCAACGATTAGCAGCAATCGATTTGAAAAACGACCGATTAGAAATGCTGTAATGGGGATGAGAATTCCATTCGTCAATAAATAAACCGTCGTGAGCCATTGTGCTAAGTTAGCATGAATCTTAAAATCTTCCATAATGGGCGGCATAGCTATGAGTAATAAAGTCTGGTTGAGAATAGACACAAATGCTGCAGATAGTAAAATTGCTACTATAACATTTCTTTTTTCCTTCATGTTTGAATCCCCTTTAATTTGTTAGTTAGTTATAACTAACATTTTATTTAAAAAATATATGAAAGCTTTGTGGGTAGAGCATTAAATACAGACTCCACCCACAAAAGTAGCTACTAAATGATCAACAAAACTTTCCTTTTGGTTTTTTAAAAAATGATCATCCCAAAATGCATTGGATACAAAGAAACCGAAAAGGCTCGTTAAAAAAACAGTGGCCTGCCCATTTGTATCAATATCCTTCATCTTTCTCTGTTGGATTTGGACTTGAAAATAACCTTCCAATAATTTTAGTAATTGTTTGGTTTGGCTATCCGAAATAAGCTCCATTACTCCTGGTAGTATACTTCTATCTTGTGTAGTAATGAGAAATGTTGCTTTATTTTTTTCCATAAAAGCTAGATAAGCGTTAGCAATTTGCTGTAAGTCATTCACTAGATTTCCTGATAAATCTCGAGCAAATAACTGTTCAAAGTATGGAATATAAGAATGTCTATCTAGCACAGCTTGTAGAATCCCCATTTTTGTTTCAAAATGACGAAAAACAGTCATTTCACTCACTCCAGCAGTTAAAGCAATGTCTTTCACAGAGACATTGGAGTAGCCCCTTTCAGTCATTAAGCTTGTTGCAGCAGCAAGAATTTTATCCTTTGTATCTTTTTTCATTTTACACGTCCTCTAAATGTTAGTTATGACTAACAAAAATATAGAGGATTGAACCCAATTTGTCAAAAAAAATGTGTTGTTATTAGAACATCCTCTAATAACAACACTTGTGAGTTACATATGCCCTGCTCGAATTTTCTTTACGATGCTGAAAGTCGTGTAGGCAGCAGCGGGTGCTAATACGACAATAAAAATAATCCACACAGTTAAATTATTTGTTGCTTTTAATGTTTCATAATTTGTCATGACAAAAATAATTAGACCGAATAATAGTAAATAGCTCAGCACATTGGGAAAAATGACGATTAATCGTAATAATGCTGGCGGCATCTTTTGTTGATTCATTTAAACCACACCCCTTTTTTCAATTATACGGGAATCTAGTGATTTATCGTACTATATTTTTCCTTTTATACTTTATATTTGCCTGCTGATAGTTGGAGATTTTCCGCTGTTGTATTCAATTGATCGATAAATGCGGTCATACTTTCCATATTTTCCGCTTGATGCTTAGCCTTTTGGGCAACGGCATCAACACTTTGAGATGTTTGCTTAGCCAAGAGTGAAACATCTTCCATGGTAGCTGTTACTTCCTCTGTACTTGCAGCAATTTCCTCGGTGGAGCTTGATACTAAATCCACTTGTGTTGCTAACACCTGTACATCATTATGAATGCCTTCAAACGATTGCTGTGCTTGTTGTACGATTGCACGTCCTGCATGTAATACATCTGCTGTCGCTTGGATGGTTGCTACAATATTGGCTGTTTCCTTTTGGACATTTATCACCACCTGTGTAATTCTATCCGCCGCACTCTTAGAATCTTCTGCTAATTTACGAACTTCTTCAGCTACAACCGCAAAGCCTTTCCCCGCTTCACCTGCACGCGCCGCTTCGATAGATGCATTCAATGCCAGTAAATTCGTTTGATCAGAGATCCCCGTAATCACATTGGTAAATTCCCCAATCATAGTAGATAATTTTTCAAGTTCCTGTGTTCCAATCACCGCAAAATTTGTTTTCTCATGAATCGTCACTAATTGCTTTTGTAAGGACTGCATAATTTGTAATCCATTATCTGCGTTTTCCTCGGTATTACGCGAAATACTAGAAATTTCTGCTATAGATTCCGAAATATATTGAATACTGCGTGCCAATTCCTCCATTGAGTGTGCACTGTCAGCCGTATTATTCTGTTGGGCAAAGGAGGCCTGAGCGACCTGACTTGATTCTCCTTGGATAATTGCGGCTGATTCAAGTGTTTCATGAGCATTTTCTTGAATCGTATAGGTAGCTTCTTTTATTTGATTGGCCCCTTGCTTTAATTCATACATAATTTGTTGGAAATTATCCATCATCCCATTAAATGAAGTCACTAATTGGCCAATTTCATCCTTGGCATTGATCGGAATGCGCTTCGTTAAATCCGCTTCACCTTTACTAATTTCCTCTAAAGAATTTCGCACGCTTAAAATACGAGCTACTTGTTTGGAAATAGATAGGCCTGTAGTGAAGAAAATCACACAAATTACGATCAACGAAGCCACAATTGTACCTACTAAAATATGCGATAGGACGGCATTGGATACAATAATCGCTAAGTATGTACCGTTCGATAATGGTTTCACATATTGCGTGACACGTGTGCCATCATAGCGCCCTGAAAATTCAGTCGACTTTTGTGCTGAAAATTGGGCTGGCTCAAAACCTATATCGGCTAAATCTTGATCTGCTGTAGCGGCAATGGCTTGGCCTTTTTCATCTACAATCGCAGCAAATAATACGGTCGAGGATAAATAGTTATCCAGTTGATCGATATAGGATTCACTGCCGATACTTGCTTCTAAGTCTAGTAGCTGCTGTCCATGGCGAGCTACCTGTACAATTTGTGGTGTTGCTGGATTCCAGCTACCTACCCCGACAAATTTGAAAAATTGATCATCGACATCGCGAATCTGTGCTTTTTGGATAATTTCTTTCGCTCTACCGTCTAAGAGTTGCATATACTCTGCCGCTTGTCCGTTTGGATCAGCGCCAAAGTTAAAATCAACAGTTGGAGCTACTGATGTCACCGTTGTATTCCCTTTATCATCTGTACTCCAAATCTCATCGATGCCACCTCGCTCAGCAATGGCCTTTAAATCCTCATATGTAGCACCTTTGTCAATGATGTAAGAAGCCATTACAGATTCGGCAATCATTTCTTTTTCCATGATTTCTTCCGCTTTTTCTCTAGATTGAATCGCTCCTTCCATCCCCATGACAATGGAGTTGGCGATTGCTTCTCCATTGTTTTTTGCACTTTTATATGTAGCTTGATAAATATAAATAGAAAATGCCGTTATAATGAACACCACAATGCCCATAATCTCCAGAAGCATTTTCCATTTCATTGACTTTCTCATGATGAGATCCCCCTAAAAATTACGATTATTTCCACTTCATCATACAATATGACTTCCATATATTTCATTAACTATTTATTAAATATAAAATAATAAGTTTTGAAGTAGTTTAAATTGTCATTAATTTGTAAAAATTTCGAAATAGCAGATCATTTAGGAAAAATTTAACTATTTTGTACGATTAGAGGCATGCAAAAAAGGATATTTCTCATGAGTGAACAGTAATATTTAAACAAAATTAGCTATAAACCTTTAGGACGATAAACTAAAAACATCTATTAGAAGAATCTCCTCTAATAGATGTTTTTTATTTTATAATTATATCAGAATAATTTATTGTGTTGCCATGTATAGACGGCTTGATCAGCTGTTAGGAATGTATTCGGAAAAATTTCCTGTGCTTCAGCTAAAAATTGAGGTAAGTCATATGGGAGAAAACGTGCGCTTAAATGATTTAATAATAAATAGTGTGCACCAGCTTGCTGTGCGACTTTTGCAGCCTCCACATTTGTTGCATGACCATAGCTTGCTGCTAAATCTGTTGTTGTACCATCAAAAGTCGCTTCATGGACAATGATATCAGCACCCATTGATAATTGGATCGCTTCTTCACAATATTTCGTATCACCTAAAATTGACAACGTAAAGCCCTTTTTGGCTGGTGCCACCACGTCTTTTGCCAGTACCACATCACCATTTTCAAGTACAATGTCGTGGCCATTTTTTAATTGCCCTAGCAAAGGTCCCTTTGGAACGCCAAGTGCCTGCGCTTTGTCAATTAATAATTCGCCTGGTAAATCCTTTTGTTCAATACGATAACCATAGCAAGGTACAACATGGCGCAATTCCTTAGCATAAATTGTAAAATGAGCATCCTCATAAATAATGCCTTCTTGTACTTCTACAAAGCGCAAAGGATATGTTAAATGGGTTTTTGATAGGGCCAATGTTTGTTCAATCCACTGCTGTAAGCCAGATGGCCCGAAGATCGTTAGCGGCTCATCTCCACCCTGAAAGGAACGTGAGCTTAAAAAGCCTGGAAGTCCAAAAATATGATCCCCATGTAAATGTGTAATAAAAATTTTCGTCACTTTCCGTGGCTTTAACGACGTATGAAGGATTTGATGCTGTGTCGCCTCCCCACAGTCAAATAGCCACATTTCACTCACTTCATCTAATAGCTTTACCATCAGAGCACTTGTATTTCGTTCTTTTGAAGGCATGCCTGCGCCTGTCCCTAGAAAATGTAGCTGCACATATGCCACCTCACTTCTTATTTATATCGTTTTATTGTACCTTATCCATTCCCATAAGAAAAACCTTTGGTGTACAGTTTCTCCAAAGGTTTCTTAATTATTTTGGTTGCCATGACACAAGGGCTGCATGAAAATCATGACGATAATAATAACGTCCATCCTTTTCTTCGATAAAAGGTAGCAGTGATTCCTCTACATGGGCTCGCTGAAAATTAGTCGTTAGGATTTTTTTACTCTGTGTTGCCACAAGCTGCTCATAGCTTTCATATTCATAGACACGCTCGAGCGGGATAATCTGACAATCCGCGTAAATATCCATTTCATAGAGTAGATTCAAAAACTCGATATAATCTCTGCGGGGAAATTTAATGTCATAACCATATTTTTCATACAATTGTTCATAGTGTGGCTGGATGGGCCCTGTCGTCATCCCAATGATGGCCCGCTTCTTCGCCAGCCGATTCATGTGATATAAAGCTGCTTTGATTTCATACATGCGGTAAAAACAATTCACGCCCAGGACGATATCATGTGGTTCAATCTCATCATCCTCTAAGCTTTCCCACTTCGCATGAATATAGGAAACGTGCTCCTCCTGCGGCATACACTGTTGTAAGTAATTCAAAATGCTTTCAGAGCTATCCACACATGTGAGCTTCCTTACTTTATCAGCTAATGGAAATGTATAATTGCCCCACCCAGGACCAATTTCTAATACAGAATGCTGAGGTTCAATCTTTTTTTGAAGCTCCTGAAAAATCAATGCAGCATAAGGATCTGTTTGTCCCACTTTTTTTCGCGCCACGGATTGGGCCCAAAATTGCTCCTCTAGCTGATCATTCACCATTCGTTCAGGCATATTGCCATGCCAGTCCTTCATACCTTCCTGCCATAATGCCTCATAGTTAATGGCTAACGGTCCTTTTCTCGTCATATAGATACCTCTAACGATAATATTTCATATATTTTTTTCATATCAAGATTTGCACGAACGTGGTCGGCTAACATATTATAGGCATCTTCTCTTCGTTCTTTGTCACTTTTCACATCACTTGGTAAAGCTGCTAGCCCTTTTTTCACTCGTATTTCATTGACAAGTTGACGGGTAAAGGTACGATTATGGAACAAGCCGTGGAAATACGTGCCAATCACTTGCTCATCTTGACTAACCGCACCATCTTCTCTTCCATCCTCTAACAGTAAAAACGGTGATACCGCATCACGTAAAATTTTTGTACGCCCTAGATGGATTTCATAGCCTGTCAATGTGTCCTGCCCTCTTACGCCTGTCATTTGCACCGTTTTTTTATTGCCTACAAAAATGGTTTCCATCGGCAATAGCCCAAGACCATCTGCAGATTCACCATTCCCCTCCACTGCTTCTGGATCAAGTAATGTTTCACCAAGCATTTGGAAACCGCCACAAATGCCAATAATTTTAGTACCGCATTCACGTAAATGTGTAATGGCTTGATCGAAGCCCTGTGCTTTTAGCCAAGCTAAATCATCCATTGTACTTTTCGTTCCTGGCAGAATGAGTAAATCGGGTGTACCTAGTTCATTGACATGACCAATTAAACGTACACCCACCTCTGGCTCATCGAAAAATGGATCAATATCGGTGAAGTTTGAAATACGTGGTAAACGAATCATGGCTACATCTACAGCAAATTCGCCTGGCTTTGGTTTTTTAAAACGTAGTGACGATAATGCAAGAGAATCCTCTGCTTCAATATTGACCTCGACATAAGGAATCACACCAAGTACTGGAATACCCGTTTCGCGCTCCACCCATGCCAAACCATCATCCAGTAACTCACGCATGCCTCTAAATTTATTAATAATTAATCCCTTAACACGTGCTCGTTCTTCCTCATCTAACAATGCCAGTGTCCCAACAATCGAGGCAAAGACCCCGCCACGATCAATATCAGCAACGAGGACCACCGCTGCATCTGCTAAGTGAGCCATTCGCATATTAGCAATATCGCGATCCTTTAAGTTAATTTCTGCTGGGCTACCAGCTCCCTCTAGAACAATGACATCATATGTATTTTGTAGCGTGCGTACTGATTTTTCTACGATTGGCATCGCTTCTTGCACAAAATTATTGCGGTAGCTTTTGGCATCCATATTTAAAAAATGTTTACCATGAACGATAACCTCTGACATCATATCTTGCTTCGGTTTCAGCAGGATAGGATTCATATCAGTCGTTGCAACAACACGAGCCGCCTCGGCCTGTACCCCTTGGGCGCGGCCGATTTCACCGCCATCTTTCGTAACAAATGAATTAAGAGCCATATTTTGTGATTTAAATGGGACTACCTTCAGTCCATCATCTGAAAATATACGACATAGTGCGGTACAAATCATACTTTTTCCAACATCGGAAGCTGTTCCTTGAATCATGATTGATTTTGCTGGCATAGTCACTCTCCTCTGTAATGTTCGGCGTCGCTCCGCGGGTATTCCATGGCAAAGCGCGGGTATTTCCCTTCACTCCGCGGGTATTCCATGGCGAAGCGCGGGTATTTCCCTTCACTCCGCGGGTATTCCATGGCAAAGCGCGGGTATTTCTCTTCACTCCGCGGGTATTCCATGGCGAAACGCGGGTATTTTTCATTCAGCCTTGTAAAGGGCCTTAAAATTCGAGCCCTTTCACCGCTGGAATCCCTTCATCATAGTAATGCTTTGTCGCCTCAATGGTTGACACTAAATCAGCCATTGCTAGTAATGCTGGATTCGCACTTCGTCCTGTGACAACCAAATGCATTGTAGAAGGGCGGTGTTGGATTGCCTCGATGACTTCTGCTAGAGGAAGGACATCATCGATTGGAAACTTGGTGATCGCTAGGGCATTGTTGAGTTCATCTAGGACCAATAAATCAATGCTGTCATCCTGTAGAGCTGCCTTCGTTTTTTTCCAAGCCTTGGCTAATGCAGCTCGATGCTCCTCAGGTGTTTTTGTCCATGTAAAACCTATGCCCATTTGTTCCATTTCTACGCCTAGCTTACGAAGGGCAATTTGCTCTCCATAAGTACGTTCTGGGGATTTGATAAACTGCAGATAACGCACATTTAAGCCTCGACCAACTGCACGCAATGTAACGCCAAGAGATGCTGTCGTTTTGCCCTTACCCTCACCTGTATATACTAAAAACAAGCCTTTTCTTGCCATACTGATAGCCTCCTTACAGCCATGTTGTCTTTTCTGCAAACGGCGTTCGTTTCTTGTCGGTTTGTTCTTGCTCCTGTGGGTAGCCAATAAATATTGTACCAACTACTTTTTGAGCGTCGCTTGCACCAATAAACGTATGCATACGAGGATCATGTACGAGGCCAACACCACGTGTACGCCAAACAAAGCCAAGACCTAGCTCCTCTGCTGTCAACCACATAGACATAATGGCACTACATACAGCAAAGACATTATCTTCTGTCGCATCTGTGTCCCCTTCTACTATGTCAGCTGTCACCACAATGGCTACAGGGGTTGTTTGTACAACCTTTAATGAACTTTCCACTAAATTTGGCTTCGTGGGAAAGCGTTCTTGTAAATAAGCACTTGCCATTTCTTCATAACGCTTCATGGCTTCATCTTGAATGACATAAAAATGCCAGGGCTCACGCATCCGGTCATTTGGTGCATAGGTTGCTGCCTGTAAAATTTGCTCAATTTTTTCTTTCTCTACTGGTTGTGTCGTGTAATTACGAATTGCTCGACGTTTTTTTAATGCTTCAATGACAGTCATAGTGCTTCCTCCTTGTGCGCTTATAAGAAATGATTATGAAAAGGTAAGACCTTGCTCTTCAAACCATTGAATTTTTTCCCGTACATTGACAACCTCGCCAACAACAATCATAGAAGGGTTATGGTACCCTTCACGCTCAATGATGCTGGCTATCTCATCTAGCGGCCCTGTAATCGTGCGTTGCTGAGCAGTTGTTCCCCACTCAATGACCGCTACTGGTGTTGTTGCCTTCCGTCCATTTTCGATTAATTTGCGAGCAATGTAGGCAATATTACCAACGCTCATATAAAAGGCAACGGTATCTATACCCGTAGCTAAAGCGGGCCAATTCAAAAAATCTTGTCCTTTTTCTTCACGACCATGTCCAGTTACAAGGGCAAAGCTTGTCGCGAAGTCTCTATGTGTAACTGGAATTCCTGCGTATGCAGGAGCTGCAATTCCTGCTGTAATCCCCGGAACGATTTCATAGGCAATGCCATGATTTTTTAATATTTCAGCTTCCTCCGCGCCACGTCCAAAAACAAAGGGATCGCCACCTTTTAGGCGTGTAACAATTTTACCTTCTTGTGCTTTTTCAACGAGTAATGCATTTATTTCCTCTTGAATGAGATGATGCTTCCCAGGTAATTTGCCACAATAAACTAGCTCCGCATCCTTTTTTGCAAAATCAAGCAATTTAGGATTTACAAGACGGTCATAAGCAATTACATCAGACTTTTGAATACATTCCAGTCCATACACAGTAATGAGCTTCGGATCGCCAGGACCTGCTCCCACGATATATACGATTCCATCCTTCATTGCGTTGCTCCCATCAATAGTTGTTGTAAATATGCTTCTCGTCGATCGATCTCACCATGACGTGTCCATTCAAGGATGTTTGGCTCTAGCAATGCTTGTAATGCCGCACGTCTTTGTGGACCTTTATCATACTTAGCAGCAATCATTAATCGAGCTTGCTGTAAAAAGCATACATAGTCATCATAAGCATCATCGAATTGCTCTTCTAAATCTGCTTTAATCTTGCGGGCTAGACTTGGGCTTGCTCCCGATGTCGAAACAGTTACCACCAACGGACCACGGCGAACAGTAGCAGGCGTAATAAAATCACTTTCACTTTGTTTATCTGTTCGGTTGATTAATTGCCAATGCTGTGCTGCTTCTTGAACGGCTTCGTTAACTGCTGTCACATTCGTTGCAGCGATAATGAGAATGGCGTCATCTAAATCACGAGGTTCAAATTCCTTTTGCTTCCAAGTAATTTGCCCTGACTCTGCAAGTGACTGTAATGTGTTATGTAAGGTTGGACTGACAATCACGATGTTTGCCTTTGCTGGTAACAGGGATGCTACCTTCTGCGTTGCCACGTGACCCCCGCCTACAATCACAACTGTTTTATATTCTAGATTGATATGAATAGGAAAATAATTAGTCATTACTTTTCACCTTCTTACAAGCTGTTAACCAATTGTCAACTAGCTTTGGGTTTGATACAAAATGGAAATGAGTATAGCCAGCCACTAAATTTCCTTCTTGATAGCCTTCTTTCTTTTTGCCAAAACGACCAATCGTTTCATAGGCTGCTGTATTGTGAGAACCACTATATTTGGAATAATGGAACTCATGGCCCTTCGCTTGTTCCTCAGCACCAATTAAGAAATTATCGGCTGTGCCAAAAATTTCACGATAACCAAGTGCTGCTAGTTTTGTTTGCATCGCCACTTCTCCAGGAATTACCCCTACCATGGCATAGCGGTCACCATGGCTATTTGTGATAGCCTCTGTTAAATACATAAAGCCCCCACATTCAGCCAATGTCGGAAGACCTTTGGCAATAGCTTCCCGAATAGAGTCTTTAACGACTGTATTGGTAGCAAGTGACTCTGCAAATTCCTCAGGAAAGCCACCACCAATATACAAGCCATCTGCTTCAGCTGGTACAGGCTCATTCGCAAGCGGTGAGAAAAACTGTAGTGTCGCACCTTTCGCACGTAACAACGCCAAGTTTTCTTCATAATAAAAATTAAATGCTGCATCTCTTGCAACCGCTATACAAATATTTCGTGAAGGCTCCTCTCTGAATAAATGACCTGATTCTTGCAAAATAGGAGCCTTTGTTAAATGTATTAATTGGTCCAAATCAATCGTTTCTTCCATAAGGTTCCCTAGTTTATCAAAAAATGAATCTAGCTCTCCTCTTTCAATAGCGGGTACTAACCCTAAATGACGACTCGGGATATCAATCCCTTCCTCACGCTTTAGGTAGCCAATAACAGGAATGCCACATTCTTGTTCAATAGCTGCCTTCGCAATTTCATAATGACCGACACTACCAACCTGGTTCGCAATAACACCAACGATATTCGGCTTATCTGATAGTAATTGGAAGCCTTTCACAACTGCTGCTACGCTACGTGCCATGCTAGCACAATTGACAATTAAAATAACAGGACTCTCTGTCACTACGCTAATATCAGCAGCAGACCCAGCGTCAGATAAAGGGCTTTTACCGTCATAAAAGCCCATCACACCTTCAATAATGGACACATCTGCATCCATACTTGCACGTGCTACAATATCACGGACTGCTTCGTGCGAAAACATCCAGCTATCAATATTACGTGATACTCTGCCCGTTACAGCTGTATGATAGGTTGGATCGATATAATCAGGACCGCATTTAAAGCCCTGTACCACGTTTCCTTTGTTTTGTAGTGCCTTCATCAGTCCAATGGTAAAAGTAGTTTTGCCTACACCACTACCCGTACCAGCTAGTACAAAGCGATTTGTTTGCATGGACTTCCTCCTTAAAATAGGTATCTAGCAACTGAAATCGTAGCATTACCTGATTTTTTCTTCTCTAATAGGAGTGATGGTACCTGTGCATAGCGCATAGCTGCTGGTTCACTCACTCCGTATGCGCCTGTATATTTAAAGACTGTTTCAGAGGGTGATGGAAATTCGATTTCATTTAATTCATCTGGTGTATACGTAACGAACTCCCAATCATATTTCTTCGTAATCTCTAGGAAACATGGCTCATCTTTCTTTAAATCAATCGTGCATAAGGCTTTCACACTTTTTTTCGAAAGCTTTAGCTCTGCCAAGGTTTCATCGATTACTTGTTCAATTTCCTCTAACGATGTACCACGGTTACAGCCCATTCCTAGCACAATGGATTTTGGGCGATAAATAACACCGTTTTCTAGAAGAACCTCTTCTTCAGGTTCAATGATTCGATCTGTTATTAATAATGTGGCATGGGGAGCAGCTTGGATAGCTGCCTGTGTGGATGGATAGATTTTAATTTGCTCTGGCATCGGTGTATCACGCATCCACCAGTCACGTTCACCTGTCTCCTGTACAATGGCTACATGTTCTTCATTTACGACAGATGCACTAACAGGTGTCAATTTATCCGCACTATCCCATACCCAGCCAAAGCGGGCTCCAAATAAATCAACGGGAATCGTCTTTTGCACATCAGAAGCCGTTGTAATAATCGGATTTGCACCAAGTGCAGCTGCCACCTCGTGTGTTAGCTCATTGGCACCACCTAAATGCCCTGATAATACGCTAATAACATTTTCCCCTCGATCATCAATCACCACAACACCTGGGTCTGTCTTTTTATCTTTTAAAATCGGCGCAATCATTCGTACGACTGCCCCTAGTGAAATAATTAAAATCAACCCTTTATATTGCTTAAAGAGTGTTGGCAATAGCAGGCGCACTGAGCCTGTAAATAGTTGAATATGCTTTTCTGCTTCATCGCCTTGTTCAAATTTACTCATATAATATAAATCACTTGCTGCAAAGGTTTGCTGCAGACGACGTCCTATTTGGACACCATGCTTCGTAATGGCTACAACGGCATAAGGATTACGTTGATCAACCTCTGGTAACACACCCTCTTGTAACTCAATCACTTGTCTTCACACCTTTTCTAAAGCCATGTGTAAAGCTTGCATCATATAACTTCGAACGATATTGATCTTTATCATGAATGTTCGGGTCTAATGCCCATCCCGCTAAAATCATCGCATGCTTACGAATACCATTCACACGCATCGCTTCATCTAATTCGATTAAAGTTGTTCGTACGATTTTTTGATCGGGCCATGAAGCACGTTGAATAACTGCTACAGGCGTGTCATCAGCCCAACCAGCACTCTGTAGCTCTTTGACAATTTTCTTCGTCAGCGTTGCACTAAGAAATAAGGCAATTGTACAATGATGGCTCGCTAAATCACGTAGCTTTTCAAATTCTGGTACAGGTGTGCGCCCCTCAGCACGCGTTAAAATAAGGGTTTGTGTTAGATCAGGAATTGTTAGCTCAGCTCCGATTGCAGCGGCCGATGCAAATACAGAGCTAACTCCTGGAATGACTTCATACCCAATGCCTTCCTTTTTTAATAGCGCAACTTGCTCCATAATGGCACCATACATCGCTGGGTCACCTGTATGCATACGTGCCACTGTTTTCCCAGCATTGACTCGGTCCACCATCACGGCAACCATTTCCTCTAAATGCATACCTGCTGTACGAATGACCTCCGCATCAGGTCTAGCTTTCGCAATGAGATCCTCACTCACTAATGAATCTGTATACATGACAACGTCCGCTGTTTGTAACATATGTAAACCTTTGACTGTAATTAAATCTGGATCACCAGGACCAGCGCCGACAATATAGATTTTCTTCATTATTTACGCACCACCATTAATGTTAAATATTCTAAATCGACACCATCCAACTCACGCACATCCCAAATGATTTCTTCATCAGATGTTACCTTTGTTACTACGGATGCTTTATCTAATAAATCTAAACCGCGTAGCACTTCAAGCATTAAATCAATCACTTTCGCCACTTTAATAAAAACAACAGCATCATGTGTTTCAATCGCTTCACGCATAGCTTCGTAATTGTCATACGCAGGAATAATCGCAACACGATCATCACCATCCGCTAACGCAATGCCTAAGCGTGATGCAGAGCCATTAAACGAAGAAATTCCTGGTACCGTTCGAATTTCGACATCTGGATGCTTGTCCTGCATTAGCTTCATCATATGAATAAACGTACTATACAATAATGGATCGCCCTCTGTGACAAAGGCTACATCTTTCCCCTCTTGTAATTTTTCGTAGACAAGTTCTACTGATTTTGTCCATTCACGTTCTAGAACAGCCTCATCTTTCGTCATGGGGAATACAAGACCAAGCATATCTTTTTCTTCTGGATTAATATACACATCTACAATACGATGGGCATAGCTTTTACTGCCTTTTAGCTTTTTTGGATAGGCAATAACAGGTGACTCCTGAATCACACGGAACGCCTTTACTGTAATTAATTCTGGATCGCCAGGACCAACGCCCAAGCCATATAAAATTCCTAGATTACTCATAATTTTCTTCCTTTCGATAAGCGGAAATAATGTATATTGGATTTAATGGCACAAAGCGTGTCATGTCTAAAATAGGCTTGCTACGTGCAAGCTGTGCCTGCAAAATATCAACAGCAAAACCACAAGCTTTAAATGCCTCAACGGCTTTATATAAATTTTCAATAGTCGCTGCATTTAAGACAATGCGCCCATTTTGCTTTAAACGCTGACAGCATAATTGCAGTAACTCAACCATTTCACCACCAGTGCCACCGATGAAAATGGCATCAGGGTCTGGAAAGCTGTCTAAGCCCTCTGGTGCTTTACTATGAATAGCTGTCATATCAACTCGGAATTTTTGTTGATTCTGGAGACAGTTTTCTAAATCTGGTGCATTTTTTTCTACAGCAAATACTTGTCCTTCTGGCGCAAGCTTACCTGCCTCAATGGCCATGGATCCCGTACATGTGCCAATATCCCAAATAATGCTATCCTGTTGTAGCTGCATGGCTTGCAAACTTAAAACTCGAATTTCTTTCTTTGTAATAAGTCCTTTATCTGGCTTTCGTTGTGAAAATTCTTCATCATCAATCCCGAGTGTGTAGCGTTTCGGTGCTATTGTTTGTTTTAAAATCACGACATTTAAAGGAGAAAAATGAGTAACTTCCATTTCATCGAGCGAGTACCAGCCACTTTTTTCGTTTTCGCCCTGTAAATTTTCGGCTACAAACGCACGATATTCCGTCATACCAAAATGCTTTAAATATTGAGCGAGAGCATTCGGACTATTCTCTGCATCTGTTAAAAGTGCTACTTTCTTTTTGCCATCAATTCGCTGTGCCAGGCCCTTCATTGGTCGTCCATGAATACTCGTTACGTAAGCATCCTGCCAGCTCTCTCCCATTTTCGCAAAGGCAAGCTGGACAGAGCTCATATATGGATAAACCTCTATTTGTAGCTTTTTTGCTAAATAGCCTCCGATGCCATAAAATAATGGATCTCCAGATGCAAGAATCACGGTATTTCTTGTTTCTTCAGACAATCTTTCAACAAGTGTTGAAAGACCTCCTTTTATCAGGATTTTTTCACCTCTAAAGTCTGGGAAAAAATCAAGTACTCGCTCACCACCAACAAGTACCTCACAGTCCTCAATCCACTGAAGGTATTGGGGTAATAAGCTTGCTAATCCGTTATCCCCGATCCCAATCAACTTCATCGATCGATGCAATGTCATCAGCCCTTCCTAATAATTGTCCCTGCATCGAATAGATCGATGTGGAAAGCGTTAAACCGCCCTTAATATGATGGATAGAGGAATAGCAGCAGGCCTCACATAAACGATGGAAGAACGCATCATAGCCCTTCTCCATCATCATCTCACCTACTTGTGAAGCTGTATTTGCCTCCAGAACTTGTGCTATCGTTTCTTCATCTGCCCCTATATCCTCTGCCAATTGTGCTAAAAAATTAAAATCGATCGGTGCACTTTTGGAATGCACCATCATGACTCCTTGTGCGACTTTAGAAAATTTCCCCATCATCCCAACGAGTGAAACTTGCTTGATGCCTAGACGCTTACAATGCTTTAATGTAAAACCTACAAAGTCACCCATTTCAATAAATGCTTCTTCTGCTAGATGTGGGTATTGTTTCATCGCAAACTTCTCACTTCGTCCACCTGTTGTCACCACTAAATGCTCACAGCCAGCCTCTTTCGCTACACTGATGGCTTGGACAATACTAGCCATATAAGCAGAACTCGAAAAAGGCACGACGGTTCCCCTAGTGCCTAAGATTGAGATGCCCCCAAGTATACCGAGTCGTCCATTTAACGTTTTTTTAGCAATCTCCTCGCCCTTAGGGACAGAAATCACTACATTCACGCCTCGTGTAATGTGAAATTCGTCCAACACACCTTGGACCGTGCTATAAATCATTTTACGGGGTACAGGATTAATGGCTGCTTCTCCGACAGGCACTGGCAAGCCAGGCTTTGTGACACGCCCGACGCCAATACCTCCATCTAAATGAATCCCAGGTGTATCTGCCCAGCTCACTGTGCCAACGATGAGTGCCTGATGGGTCGCATCAGGATCATCACCAGCATCTTTAATCGTTTCACAGCTGACAGCATTTTCTTCAAATATGCATTTTTCAATTGTAAAGGTTGCATCTCGACCAATAGGTAAATGAATCGTGCTTGTCTCTTGCTCCTCCTTGGTAATAAGGGCAAGCAGTGCAGCCTTTGATACAGCAGTTGCACAGGCTCCCGTCGTATAACCGTGACGCATGTCCTTGGGGTCCTTTTTTGGCTTCCGCTCCATTATTTTTTCGCCTGTTCGTCCGCTAAAAGTGAGATGGCATTTAAAGCAGCAACCGTCACTGTACTACCGCCTTTACGACCAACATTTGTAATGTACGGAATCCCTTCTAGTTTAAGCAGCTCTTCTTTTGACTCAGCTGCTGACACAAAACCAACAGGCATACCGATAATTAAATCTGGTTTTGCTAGCCCTTCTTTAATTAAACGAATCAATTCCAGTAATGCGGTTGGTGCATTACCAATGGCATAAATACCACCTTCATGTAATTTTGAAGCCTTTTGCATCGAAATGATGGCACGTGTTGTATTTTGTTTTTTCGCTTCTATTGATACATCTTCATCCGCAATATAGCAATGCAAATCGCCACCATGTTTTTGGAAACGCTTTTTACCAGAGCCACTTTCAATCATTTGCACATCTGCAATGACATGACGTCCAGCAAGAATAGACTTGATACCCGCTTCAATAGCACCTGGTGTAATGATGACACTACGGCCTAGCTCGAAATCAGCGGATGCATGGATAATGCGACGTACAACTTTCCATTCATCTTCTGAGAAGTCATGCTCGCCCATTTCCTCTGCAATTATCGAGAAACTGTAATCGTAAATTTTATCTGGGTCCACCGTTAATGGTTTGAAATCTGTTTTAAAATCCATGGAAAATGCCTCCTAAATTGTATGTTCAACAGCCTGTAATACTTCTTCAAATGTTGAATATTGTTGGCCGTATTGAATATTTGGTCGTGCAATAAGAATCGTTTCGATCTGGCATGCAAGGGCTGCCTCTAGCTTCTCATCAACTGAGCCAACTTTACCGCTTTCTTTGGTAATCATCAACGTCACTCCGTATTGACGAAATAGAGCTTCATTTAATTCCTTTGAAAACGGACCTTGAATGGCCACAATATCTCGCTGTGCCACGCCGAGCGCCTCACATTTTTCCATATTGTCCAGTCGTGGAAGCATACGAGCAATTACTCTCGTATTTTCTAAGCCGTGTAAAACCTTCGTAAATGTAGCGAGTGTTTTACTTCCTGTCGTTAGCATAATGACACCGCGTTTTTCTGCAGCTAGCTGAGCTGCCTCCTCATAATCCTTTACAACAGTAATTAAAGGATGGGCATAATGCTCATGAGCTCGCTCATAGCGAATATATGGAATCTGTGCCTGCTCTGCCGCTGCCATCGCATTTTTAGAGGCCTCTTCCGCAAATGGATGAGAGGCATCTACCACCAATTGATAGCCCTGCTCTGTCATGATGGTCGCCATTTCCTCAGCTGTCAGTCGACCGATTAAATGTGGCAGACCAACGTCAGCAAGACTAGAGGCTGCCGATTCAGTGACGACCGTAGCGGTTACCGCATAACCTGCGCTTTGTAATGCAAGGGCTAGATCCCTTGCATCACTTGTCCCTGCTAACATGAAAATCATTTTACCGGCTCCTCTTCATGATGATGGTCATGATGGTGATGGTCATGATGGTCATGATGGTGATGGTCGTGATGATGATGATGCGCATGTCCATGATCGTGATCATGATGGTGATGGTGATGTGCATGTCCATGTACTGCCGCATAGGCGCGATAATCTTCTAGATCTTGCATACCTGTTGATGTACCGTTGATTGCCTGTTCAATACGCTCTAATAAAACATTTTGTAACCGTTCATGGTAGCCAAAATAGTTAGCAATTTGAATATCACAATCTGGATAAAGTTCATTAAACTTCTCACACATGCCATGCATGCGTTCCATCAAAATGCCTGTGAATAAAAAGTATGGTAACATGATGATTTTTTTTGCACCTAGTTTGACACAACGTTCAATTCCTTCTTCAACTCGTGGATCTGTGACACCCATAAAAGCACTTTCTACGTATTTCACAGGTAGTTTTTCCCATAAAAGTCGCGTGATTTTATAAAAATCACCATTAGCAGATGGATCACTGCCACCTCGTGCAATCAATAAAATCGCTGTGTCTTCCTGCTCTTGTTCTGAATTAAAGCCAATTTCAGCTAGGCGATCTTGTAAAATGGCAAAGATTTCATCATGGATACCAATTGTTTGACCATATGTGAAGGTAATCGTTGGATAATGCTCACGTGCATGCTCGATTTCCGCTGGAATATGCAGCTTTGAATGGCCTGCATGCAGTAAAATGATTGGAATTACATGTACCTCTGTAGCTCCCTTTTTCACACAGTTTGTAATACCTTCTTCGATGTTAGGTGAAGCAAATTCAAGGAAACAAGTTTCCACTAAAAATTGTTCATCAATACGCGGTGTCATTTGTTCGATAAATGTACGAACCTCATCATTTCCTGCTGCTAAACGGCTCCCATGGCCGACAAATAAAATAGCTTTCATCTCTCTACTCCTTACTAGTCGCCGCACGGAGCTGGCTCTACTTTTATTTTGGAAGACATATCTTGATACGTAAAATGCAGTATTTTTTTCACACGTTTAAAATATTTAAATAAGCGTTCATTTGGATGAGCATTTGCTTTATATTCTTCAATAATATCTGTAATGAGTGGAATCAGCTGCTCAGGCTCCAGCCCTTCTACAACAGGCTGTGCTGCGTGTGCTGTACGACCGACTGGTTTTGCTCCAATAAAGACATCAAATTTACTTTTGCGGTAGACGATGCCAATATCATCAAATACAGCCCGATAACAGGCCATCCCACAGCCATTAAAGCCAATATTTAATGTCTTCGGTAAGGACATACCGCCTAGTTTTTCTTGTATTTCCTCTGCATATGGTATTGAATCAGCCTTTTCACCGTAGCAAAAATCACAAGCCTTCAGTGATAACACATCACCAATCGGGGCTAATAAAAACCCTACTTCCTGTAATTTCTCTGTGATCTGTTCAGGGGCAGTCGTTGGTATTTTCAAATGAATTTGATGATCTGGTGTGTATTCCATCGTCCCCTCATCCCCAACGACCTCCGCTAACATCATCATTTGCTGGGGAGTAAAAAACTTATTGGCTACACCAGGACTTACTGCTAATTCAAAAATAGATTCTATTTTTTGCTGTACAAGCTTCGGTGTTACTTTGACTGCGCTTGTCCCTTTTACCATTGCAAGTGCCGCTGTAGCCATTTCAAGAGCTGTTTTTTTCGGCTTTGGCGTAGCGGCTATACTGGGTTTATTAAAGCGCCCTGCATTAGGGTCAGCCGTAAAGTCATTTCGCGCTGTTCCTGTCTCTTGGTTCATTGCCCAAGGTTCATTTTCTTCGCGTAAACGTTGATGTGGACGTAATGGCTGTTTCTCTTCACCCAGGGTATATTTACGTTGGTAACCGCGGGGCGTAATCATCTTATTGTCATAGAAAAATGTTGACGAATTCCCGATAATGACAGTTGTCAACATACCAATATCATGTTCTAGCATTTCTGCTAGTGTTGTCATGGTCACTTCTTGACGTTCTCGATAGGCACTTTTCACAAGCCCAACTGGTGTGTCTGGCGAACGATATTCTAAGAGTATTCGTTGAGCCTCGACAATTTGTCTTGTTCGACGTCCACTTTTAGGATTGTATAAAGCAATGACAAAGTCCGCCATTGCAGCTGCCTCGACACGCTTTGCAATTAAATTCCAAGGTGTTAGATGGTCACTCAAACTGATTGTACAAGCATCATGCATAATAGGTGCACCAAGTATGCTAGCGCATGAATTAATCGCAGAAATCCCAGGAACAATTTCAACTTCAATTCCTGTTGCTTCTGTCCAGCCTAGCTCAATTAACACCTCATAGACTAATCCTGCCATGCCATAGACGCCTGCATCACCACTCGAAATTACTGAGACGATGCTCCCTGCTTCGGCTTGACGAACGGCTTCCTGTGCACGCGACACTTCTTCTGTCATGCCTGTACTAACAATCGATTTTGCACTTACTAAATCTTGAATCAGCTCTACATAGGTTTTATAGCCTATAATCATATCACTTTGTTGTAAAGCCTCTACTGCACGTGTCGTAATATGCTTAAAATCTCCAGGTCCAAAGCCTACTACGAAAATTTTTCCTTTTTGCGCCATGTTGTTACCCCTCTTTCACCTTTTCGATCCCTTTAATGGCAGTTGTTTGAGCAGTACGCTGTAATGTACCTTCACGAAGTGTAAAGACATGTTCGTTGTATAAGGATTCATGATGTAAATCTTGTACTAGTGTTCTAGCATGCTCTGTTGATGGCACACGATACCAGTTTCCTTGAGGATAAGCGATTACCACACAAGCATCCTTGCAGCGTCCATTACAGCGCGTTCTTGTCGTATGTATTTCCTGATCGAGTGCTTGCCGCTGTATCTCATCTCGAATGGCTAAGGTAATTTCCTCCCCATCCTTTTTCATGCAGCTACTGCCATTGCAAATAAAGAGATGTGTTTTCATCCCCTCTAAATTCCAAGTTGTCATCTTCTGTCTCCCCTCATTTGCTTTTTGGAAAAAGAAAAACCTTTACTCTATAACGAAGAGTAAAGGTTTTGTAGAAGCCAAATAAAAACGAATAGAATGAAATACAGGTACCCGCTTTCGCTTCAACTTCTCCCTCCGAAAAGTTTGCATGCACAATCAAATAAGCAGGTTTCCTGACTTAAGCTTCATTTTACTGTCGCACCTTCCCAAGTTTGCACCAGTGGCTTTGCGATTTCATCAGCTATTACAGTAGCGGGGGCTGTATTGGATTTTCACCAATTTCCCTATTATCTCGAGCTATTCGAGCACTTATTGACGTTTTATATGAAATTTTTATTAGAATTTTAAATAGAAAACTGTCTTTATCATATCTTATTATTTTAAAATTTCAATATTTCTTTAAAAATTTATGACAAATTTATCAATTTTGAATGGAACTAGGTATGAAATTTATACAATCTATATAATTTGCGCACAAAATTTTATCAGAATATTCACCGTTGACCTTTAATTTAAAAAATTTCATAAAAGGTATAGCATATTTATGGAAATTCATGTTACACTTTGTCGTGAAATCTCACAATTTGAATGTTTTTCGGTGCAAAGTGCTTGTCATTTTGCTTAAAAGGGAAGCCGGTTTGAGTCCGGCGCGGTCCCGCCACTGTAATAGGGAGCTTTATAGAATATGTCACTGTCCAACGGATGGGAAGACCTATAAAGCATTGAACTAGAGCCAGGAGACCTGCCGAAAAATAAGTGATCGTTTCAACCTACGAGGATAGGTGTGCGGCTTAGCAGATGAGACTGTTATTTGCTTTTTTAGCTATGCACTTTTCCACCTAAGGAGAAGTGCTTTTTTTAATTACGCACGCAATATTCTAAAAATCTATTAATTAGTTAGGAGGAAAGCTTTTTGAAATTATCATGGTGGAAACTTAGTTATTTTTTACTGGCCTTTTTAATCGTGCCAAAACGTGCCTTTGCCATGCATATCATGGAAGGTTTTTTACCAATCGAATGGGCTATTTTTTGGTGGGTGATCTCTATCCCATTTATCATTCTAGGATTGCGTTCTATTCGAAAAACCATTGATGAAAATCCTGAAACAAAAATGCTTTTGGGGCTTTCAGGAGCCTTTGCCTTTGTGCTATCCGCCCTAAAAATCCCTTCAGTTACAGGTAGTTGCTCTCACCCAACTGGTGTAGGACTTGGGACAGTACTCTTTGGCCCTCTAGCAATGAGTGTAATTGGAACAATCGTTTTATTATTTCAATCTTTATTATTAGCTCATGGAGGAATTACAACTTTAGGGGCTAATGCCTTTTCTATGGCTATTGTTGGTCCTTTTATTGCTTACTTTGTCTTTAAAGGGGCTCAAAAAGTAGGGTTGTCATTTTCACTAGCCATATTCTTTGCAGCTATGCTTGGTGATTTAGGTACATACATTGTGACTTCTGTACAACTAGCACTAGCCTTTCCTTCAGAGGTTGGAGGCTTTATGGCATCCTTTACAAAGTTTGCAGGTATTTTTGCCTTAACTCAAATTCCTTTAGCAGTGAGTGAAGGAATTTTAACGGTCATTGTGATGAATTTCTTGAAAAAATACAATGTTAGCGAATTAAAAACGTTACGTGTTTTCTCAACAAAGGAGGCACATTAACAAATGAAGAAAAATTTATTGTTATTAGCAATTGTTGTGTTGTTAGCCATCATTCCCTTATTCATACAAAAAGGTGCTGAATTTGGTGGTGCTGATGGAGAAGCAGAAGCAGCTATTGGTGAAATTAATGCGGAATATGAACCATGGTTTGAAAGTCTATGGGAGCCACCAAGTGGTGAAATCGAAAGCTTATTATTCGTGCTACAGGCAGCTATAGGAGCTGGCTTTATTGGCTACTTCATCGGCTATATGCGTGGCAAACACAAAGAAGGTTAACCATTATGTTACTCATTGATAAGTATGCCTATCTGAATAAGCTAGCGTCCGTTCATCCGCTAGAAAAAATGATATTTTCACTTGGACTACTTCTCATAACGCTCATCATGAGAGATGAACGACTTTCACTCATTACATTTTTTGTAATGAGTGCTTTTATCATTTTAGGTGCAAAAATTCCGCTTGCATACTACGGCAAATTATTATTGCTACCTAGCTTTTTCTTATTAACAAGTCTCGTATCTATTTTACTTTCCTTTACATCATCAACGAATACACTCCCTGCCCATATTTGGTCGTTTACATTTAGGAATTGGACTGTCTTTATTGGGAATGCAAGTGTGTTAGCAGCGCAACAGCTGTTCTTTATTGTCCTTGGCAGCATTAGTTGTTTATACTTTTTAATTCTAACCACTTCCGTACAAGGAATATGTTATGTGCTACGACAATGGCGACTCCCCTCTTTATTAGTGGAGCTCGTCGAACTAACCTATCGTTTTATTTTTATGTTTTTAGAAAGTATGCAAAATATACATCTCGCCCAGCAAGCACGTCTTGGCTATCATTCACCGATGCAATGGCTACGCTCTGTCTCCATGCTTATTGTGGCATTATTTGTGGAAATGTTTCAGCGTAGCCGAGAGCTCAACAATGCCATGCAATCACGTGGAGGCGATGCAGTCTACTGGCAAGAGATGGGCTCTTATAGCAAGAAAAATTGGCTAGGCATGGCAGCTATTTTACTAGTCCTCATCGTATATGGAGGGTATTTTACATGACAGCATTTTATTTTGAACTCAACCAATTATCTTATGCCTATGCGGATGGTACGAAGGCGTTGTCAGATATTACATTAGACATTCCAAAAGGTAAAAAAATCGCCATACTCGGACATAATGGCGCAGGAAAATCGACTTTATTTCAGCATCTTAACGGTATTTTAAAACCTACAGCTGGAACGATTGTATTCGAAGGCAACGATCTGGAATATAGTCGAAAAGCTTTAAAGGCCCTACGCCAAAAAGTCGGCATTGTTTTTCAGAATGCAGATCATCAGCTTTTTTCAGGGACCGTCAAGCAAGATATAGCATTTGGCCCATTGAATCTCGGCTGGTCTACTGAAAAAACGGAAGAAAAAATAGCATGGGCCGTTGCGCAAACCGAAGTGAAAGATTTGCTTGATAAACCTATTCATTTTTTAAGCGTAGGTCAGAAAAAACGTGTAGCAATGGCAGGTGTTTTAGCGATGGAGCCCTCTGTCCTTTTGTTAGATGAACCAACAGCAGGTCTTGATAATTATTATGCTACACAAGTATTACAATACTTAGCCAAATTAGATGATGGTGAGAGAACCATTTTACTAGCAACCCATGACATACCTCTCGCCTATGAATGGGCAGATCTAATCATTGTTATGGAGGCTGGAAAAATTATTTATAACGGTGATCCAATCACCTTGTTTTATGAAGACGAATTGTTACATCGCGCGCATCTTGAACGTCCATGGATTTTTGAAATGGTCATAGCTTTGCAAAAAAAGAAGCTATTGCAGGAAAATATCAACATCCCTCGTTCCAAGCAGGAGCTACAACAATTAATAGAACAGATCTAAAGCTTTTAACAATGCTAGGTATACGAAAAACAAGCAGTATTTAGCTGTTCGTTTTTTCGTTATATCTACCAAAAATTAAAATAGCAAAGAAAAATTTTCCTCCATTACGAAACTTTTCTAATCTTTGTCCGTATTAATATAGTCGAGATTTAATTTATAACACCAAGGAGAGATAACAATTGAAAAGTTGGTATAAAAAATCAGTCGCTGTTGTAGCATCTGCTGCACTCATGGTTCCTGCTGCTTCTGCCTTTGCTGAGGCACCTCAGCATAAAGCGAAAAACATGCTGGCAAACAGTGCGAAACAAACAGAGAAGAATGAAGAAAAATGGATGAGTAAGGATACAATTGTTATCAAGCATTCAGGTCTTGATAAAAACGTACATAAAAAAATTGGCTCCAAGGTCATCCGCTCCATTCCTTCATTAGGGTATGATGTTGTACAACTAAATAAAGGCGTATCGATCGAAAAAGCCGTCTCTTACTATTTAAAGCAAAACGGAATATCAAGTGTATCTCCTAGTTACATCTATCATTCTTTTAATAAAGAAGCTGATCCTAAAAAACAAGAGATGTATCATTTAAACTTACTGCAAATGGATAAGGCACTAGAATTAGCAGGCAACCATGATGTCACAGTTGCTGTCATTGATTCTGGTGTAGATTTTAAACACCCCGATCTAAAGTCACAAGTACTCCCACCCTATAATGCAGCAGCACCTGCTAATACTACCTATTCAGGCGATCACGGAACACATGTGGCAGGTATTATCACCGCAGCAAAAGATAATGGCGTAGGTGGGCATGGGATTAATCCGAATGCAAAGTTACTGCCAATTGATGTATTTAACGGCAAAGAAGGTGCTAATGATTTCATCATTGCACAGGGTATTCTTTATGCAATTGAGCAGGGCGTTGACGTCATTAATATGAGTCTAGGAGGCTATGGTGAATCTCCCCTGATGAAGGAAGCCGTTCAGAAGGCGATTGATAGTGGGATTACAATTGTGGCGGCCGCAGGAAATGAATCGACAGATGAATATTCCTTCCCTGCTTCTTTCGAAGGTGTCATTAGTGTTGGTTCAACAAACGAACGCAACAAACTATCAAGCTACTCCAATTACGGACCATCTGTGGATATTGTTGCACCAGGTGAAGACATTTATAGTACCGTTCATGATGCGAAGAAAGGATCATCTTTTGTCAAGTTTAGTGGAACATCCATGGCCTCTCCTGTCGTGGCAGGTATCGCCTCTCTTCTTAAATCCAAAGACCCATCTTTAAAACCGCATCAAATAGAAGCGATTTTAGAAATGACCGCACAAGATTTGGGCGAGAAAGGCTATGATCTTACTTATGGTCACGGATTAGTTGATCCTGTAAAAGCATTACAATTTGATTTAAATAAATTGCCTAAGCATTATTCAGAGACAAAGGAAGATCGTATTAAGAACGCCAAGATCCTTGCTAAAAATAAGCTAAATACAGAACAGGGTGCTTTTGAACAGCAAGACGAAAAGAAATGGTATAAAGTCGATTTAGAAGAAAATGAATATGCTCAATTAACATTAAAAGGCGCTGACAAATACGACTATGCCTTTGATTTATATTTCTACCCAAATAGCGGGATTGGAGATGTAGAGCCTATCCATGTCAATGATGTTCGCGTAGGAAAAAAAGAAGGTTATCTATTTAAAGCAGATCAAAAGGGAACGCTTGTTATTGGTGTCAAAGATCATAATGGAAGCTATAGTTTAAAAGGCAAATCTACTTACATTTTTACAGCACAAACGACGAAGGACTTGCCAATTGATACAATAGACAAGTCTACGATGGAGCCTATTAAAAAGTTCCCATATAGTACAGCAGGTAAAAACTATACATTACTGTCAAAAGATCAACAACAAGATCAAGATTACTTCACGTTCTCTGTCAAAAAACCGACGACGTTACAATTTGATCTATCGGGAATTCCTGGTGTCACTGCCTCTATGGAGCTTTATCTAAAAGATGACTTTAATCCTGTGCCACCAGAAGAAATCGATCAAGCTGAAAATGATGAAGGTGAAGAAGAAGCCTATCCAATGCAGACCGCTTATGGTACAGCAAAAGGTGAACCGGTTCGTATGATTATCGACGCTGTTCCAGATCAAGAGTACGTTTTAAGTGTATCTAATGAAAGTAATAGCGAGTTTTCTATGGAGATGTTCTTTAGTGGCGGCATCGAAAAAGAAGAAACGATCAGTGAATCGATGATCCCTTACACATTAAAAGGTGAAGTAGTTTCCCTCCCACCTGATGAGGATGGTCTACCTGTAGATGAAGCCATGATCGAAGAAAATGTTCCAGAGAGCCCATTACCGCTTATAGAAAACAACATAAAAAAACGTAATGAAATTGACAGCCTGATGAGTATGTTATTGAATCCTACGGCTTCAGGCAATCTAGAAAATGTTGACCCTATCATTAAGCAAGCAATCCGCTTTGAAATAGGTGACGATCAAAAAGCTTATTTCCAAACAGATTATGATGAGGATTATTTCTTATTTAAAGCGAAGGAAGACGCCCTTTATAGCTTCAGCTTTTTGAAAGGCATGAACCAAATGCCGACAGGTACAGTGTTTGAATATGATGAAGAAACAAAAGAATTAATTCCCGTTTCTTCCTTAACTAATGACCTTGGTATACTGGCACTACTACTTGGTTCAGCTGGTAACGAAGACGATGCAAAGGTCATACCATTGAAAAAGGACAAAACATACGTGGTAGCCGTTGTCAATGCTGGAGAACGATCTGCTGAGCCTTATACATTGAAAACAAAGAAAATAGGCGATATTCCAGCAGAGTACAATCCAAACAATCATGAGGAAGCAAAAGCGCTAAAAATTCAACCAGGTACTACTTATAGAGACCACCTGATTTATCAAGATGATGTAGATTATTACTACTATAAGCAACAAGGCAATGATGAGGTCATGAGTCTGCTTCTTTCTTCAGTTCCTTTTACTAATGAACAATTGGCTCAGCTACCTAAAGAACTGCAAAAAGACTTGAAATTTGCAGGAGCTATTATCGAAGATACGAACGGCAATATGAAGATTGATGCCAAAGAAATGGAGACAGAAATTCCATTTGGCTTAGGTGATAATATTCTTGAAATGTTACTTGGAATGATGGGTACAAACGATGTAAATACATCGTTTAAGGCGAAGAAGGATCGAGGCTATTTTATTCTAGTCAACAGCATGGGGCTTGGCCAAGTATCGATTCAGCCTTATACATTAACATTGTTTGATCATAAGCATGTGGATGAAGATGCGGATTCAAAATTAGTAAATGGAGTACCTAGCAAGCCATCTGTTCTTGTGAAAAAGGATGAGAAATGGGTTGCAACGCAATATTTAAATGCAGGTATACCATTTGGTGATAAAGACTATTTTGAATGGAATAACGATCAGAAACGCGAAGTCTTCTTCTCACTCCAAACAGAAAAAGCGTTGGATGGTGTTATTCGAGTGTTAGATGCAAACGGAAAAACCGTCAAAACATTCGATCTTTACGGTGTTGGTGATGCCGAGGTTGGTACGGTGGAGCTGGATGCAGGCAAATACTATATTGAAGTAAGTGAGTTTGATGGCAAAGCTAGCACACAACCCTATACGCTTGAAATAAAATAGTTAGAATTAAAAATATCCCCTAGATCAAAACGATCTAGGGGATATTTATGATCTGAAAGAAGCATTTTCATCCAACGATGAGATTCACCACTTCGGCTTACATAAAATATTTAACATAATTACAATATTCATCTTGCTTCATTTGTAGCTTTTCATAAAGCTTACGTGCATTTACATTATCAGCCGCCGTTTGTAACGTGACATAGCGAGCATACTGTTGCTCACAATAATGAAATACCTTTTCCATCAATGCCTTGCCCACCCCTAGGCCTCTAGCATCTTCTGTTACATAAATATCATTTAAAATATAGGCTCGCTGTAAAGCAATGGACGAAAATGTTGGATATAATTGTGTAAATCCAATTATCTTGTCATCCATCAGCGCGATAAAAATGACGGATTCTTTCAAGGCCAATCGTAATTGTAAAAATGCCTTGGCACTGCTTATATCTGACTCAATTCCATAAAATTGACGATATTCATCAAACAGTTTTGCTAAGTCCTCTAGTTCATCCATTGTTGCTTGTAGTATTTCCATTCTAGTCTCCCCTTGTGTCTACCCATGATTGTCTAGCTTTATAAAACTATTTTTTATTATATAGGAAATACTGGTATAAAGAAAAGAATACTCCTCTCAATCCAGAAAAGATTCACTTTTATTCACCTAAATAATTGGCAACCTTCTTGACGATCTGCCTCCAATTTAATTCCTTGCGGGCAAATGCTTGAAGCTGGACACAAGTATCTGCCAATAATGATTCCTGTGCTGCAACTTGTTGCAATGTCTGACCTATCGCCTCCCAATCATGTGTAGGATGGATTGTACCAAAACGCTGTTGTTGTGTAATATCAGCAGCACCATCCACATCTGTTGTCACGATATAGCAACCATTTTTAGCTGCCTCCGCAAAGACATGGGCATAGCATTCGACTAAAGACGTTAAGCAAAAAATTTTAGCCTTACGATACTCCTCTTCTAGCTGGACCTTATCAACAATAGGTCCTACCATGGTTACTTGAGCGGCAAGCGGATGACTATCTAGTAATAGTCTCAGCTCTTCTTGAAATGAGACTGACATCGGCCCTACTAAACGAAGCTCCCAATCTGGCAGTTGTGCTGCTAAAAATGCCTTGACTGTCAAAATTGTTTGCTTCTCTGGTGCATCCAATCGCCCAACTGTTAGAATTCTATTTTCTTTCTCGTGAAACGGCACTGGCTCTGTGGGAATATGTTCATAAAAACCATTGGGTATATGTTTCACATCCAATTGTGAAAAGTCTTTGATTGCTGTTTGAATAGATATGCATTCAGAGGTAAGGAGATCACAAAGCTGCAACAACTCTAAAAAATAGGGATAGGTTTTTAATCGATTTAGCCAAAATCGATTAACATCTAATTTCATATAAATTTTGCCATTTGGATTAAAATGCTTATAGGTTTTCAAAATAGCTAAATAGGATGGATAGGGTCCAATAGCAAAGGCAATGTCGATGTCCCTTGCATGCTGGGCTAAATAAGCATTCATATTCACCACATAATCATCTTCAAATGGTACAGACTCAAATTTTACAGTGGGAAAGACTTGTTGAAGTAGAGCTTCATTCATTTCTGTCGTGACAATAGTGACCTCATAGCCTAAATGTTCCCCCAATAAAATAGGCACTAGACACAAATCTTTGAAAATATGGGCATCCGAAAGTTTGTAAGATTCCACGCTACAAATAAATGCTATTCTTTTTGTCATCGTATCCCTCTTTCTAAAAAAAGCGCTCTCGCTAGTTTATGACCTCTCTTGCTAAATGTGCTTATGTTAGTAAATTTTCGTCTTTCTTATGCCATATCTCTAGTAAACATAAAAATTCTATCTAAAAACACTCTCTTAAAAACATCCTAAAATAAGCAATTGCCTACAGTAGCACTACGTCTACGCATATTGTATTAAAGGATCTACTCAGTCACATGGAACAACTCTACTAATGAACATAGAATGGAGGGATCAGATGAAGATTAGTTTTTTATCACCTGCATTTAATAGCGAAGAATGGATCGTAACGATGCTTGATAGTATTCCTAAAGAATATGCCTATGAAATTATTGTGGTAGATGATGGCTCTACAGACAAAACGCTAGCCATTTTACAGGATTATCAGAAAAACTGTGCAGCTTTAAAAATCATCGTTCACCCAACGAATTTAGGTGCGAGTGTTGCCTACAATCGCTGCATTGCAGAAGCAACAGGAGATTATATAGCCATCATCGATAGTGATGACCACTATTTACCTGCTATTCGCAATGTACTAGCACAGGTGGATGGCACATTTGATATTTACTATTACAACATGATTATTAAAAATGGCTTTGCTTTTATTAAAGATGAATCCAACCGCTATTCCTTACCTGGGCAATTTAAGATTATCAGGAGAAGTTTAATTGGAGATGCGAAATTTACGATACGCAAAGATATTGCAGGAGATTGGGATTTTAATTGTGCCCTGATGGATAAAAATCCGACAAGTAAATATACTAATGAATTTGCTTATTGGTACAACTACCCTAGGGAGAACTCAGAATGTGACCTACATCAAAGAGGATTGAAATAATAGCATGCAGGAGGTGTAACGAACTATACAATGTTTACAGATAAAATATTATTGATTACTGGAGGCACGGGCTCTTTCGGGAACGCCGTATTAAAGCGATTCTTAAATACAGATATCAAGGAAATTCGGATTTTTTCAAGGGATGAAAAAAAGCAAGATGATATGCGAAAACACTATCAGCATACAAAAATTAAATTTTATATCGGGGATGTCCGCGATATTCAAAGCATTCACAATGCGATGTATAATGTTGACTATGTATTTCATGCCGCCGCTCTCAAGCAAGTTCCCTCCTGCGAATTTTTTCCCTTAGAAGCTGTGAAAACCAATATTTTAGGAACAGATCACGTACTAACAGCCGCCATTCAAGCTGGCGTCAAGAAAATCATTTGCCTGTCGACAGATAAGGCCGCGTACCCTGTCAATGCGATGGGTATATCCAAGGCAATGATGGAAAAAACGTTTATTGCAAAGTCACGAATGGTTGACCCTCACCATACCCTAATTTGTGGCACTCGATACGGTAATGTCATGGCTTCACGAGGCTCGGTTATCCCATTATTCATTGAACAGATAAAGGCTGGGAAACCTTTAACGATTACGGACCCTCATATGACACGTTTTATGATGAGCCTTGAGGAAGCGGTAGAATTGGTATTGTACGCATTCTCACATGCTCAAAACGGGGATATTATGGTGCAAAAATCACCTGCTGCCACAATAGCAAATTTAGCACAGGCTTTACTTGAGATCTTTCAAGCAAACAACGCCATGCAAATTATCGGAACACGGCACGGAGAAAAAATGTATGAAGTATTATGTACGAAGGAGGAAGCAGCAAAAGCTATTGATATGGGCCATTTCTATCGAATCCCTGCGGATAATCGGGATTTAAATTATGGAAAATACCTCGATGAGGGCTCTCCAAAAATTACATTAACGGATGAATATAACTCGAACAATACCCAACAATTAAGTGTGGCTGACATTAAAGTAAAGCTATTAACATTGCCTCTTATACAAGAAGAGCTCCTTCATTGGACAGGAGGAAAACCATGAAATTTTTAGTGCTCGGTGCTACAGGCATGGCTGGTCATACCATTGCCATCTATTTATGTGAACAAGGGCATGATGTAACAACATACTCTCGAACCCCTTTTCCCTATGGCAATAATAGAACAGGTGATGTGACAGACGCCCATTTTTTAAGGTCGCTACTACTAGACAATGAGGTAGATGTCGTCATTAATTGTATTGGTGTTTTAAACAATGCTTGTGAGGCTCATCCTGCCCAAAGTGTTTTACTGAATAGCTATTTACCACATGCCATTGTATCTCTCCTTGAAAATCGTCACACAAAGCTTATTCATCTAAGTACCGACTGCGTATTTTCAGGCAAAAGTGCTCCCTACTATGAAAATAGTGTACTAGACGGGGAAACCTTTTATGACCGCACCAAAGGTATAGGGGAAGTGAATAACGACAAGCACATAACATTTCGTAATTCCATAATTGGTCCTGATTTGAAAAAGGATGGCATCGGACTCTTCAATTGGTTTATGCAACAAAAAAGTCCCGTCTATGGCTATTCGGGTGCTATTTGGACGGGAGTGACAACACTTACTTTGGCTAAAGCCATTGAACGTGCTGCACAACAAGATTTAACAGGACTCTATCATCTCGTCAATACGACAAATATTTCTAAACACGATCTACTGCATCTATTTAATAAGCACTTCCTGAACAACAGTATAAAAATTCTTCCTCATCACGTTGTTCAAATCAATAAAACATTAATAAATACAAGAAATGACTTTTCATTTATTGTCCCTAGCTACGAAGAAATGATGATAGAGATGAAGGAATGGATATTGCAGCATAAACACTTATATCCTCACTATTTTCAATGATCCATACATCAACTCCATTATGGATGACGATTCGTAATGGGGTTCCCCTACCGAATAACTGTCCCTTCAGGTAATTGACCATCCTTAATCCAATTCTCTACAAAGCGATTAAAAAATGCAGGCTGGGCTAATGAGACGCCGTGACCGATGTTCTTCAATAACACACCCTTGCTATTTGGATGACTTTGCACAAGTGCTTTAGCGGATTTTCTCATGTTGCTTTTCTCTTTTTCTCCCACAGTTATTAGGATCTTTCCTTGAGCTTTGTTAAAGTCAGCTGGGATGGAAAACGACATATTTTCTCGCAAAATTTGAATCAATGTATCTACTTTCATCGTGGCACTCTCTTGATAGTAACGCTCAAAATAGTCTTCTTGAATGTACAGGGCTTTTGCTTGAAGTTTCGCAAATGTTTTATTTTTTATAAGTGGAAATGACAGCCGAATAAAAGGTTGAAGCATCCTTTCCACAGTAGGAGAGGGTATCACGAGCGCACTATTGATGATCGTAAAATCGATTAAACTAGGCTGTAGACTTAGCATTTGAATAGCGATTTGCGCTCCTAAAGAGAAACCAATTACTATAACAGGCTTCCCATTGGCTTTTTTCTCAATAAGCAGAAGAAGCTCTTTCGCACTTTGTTCAATGGAAAATGGATTGTGTGTCATTAGCTCAGGTATAACACAGTGATAATGGAAAAAATGGCGAACTTGCTGATCCCACATCCACCCTCCAACGCCCCCTCCATGAATAAACATCATGAAAGGATTGTTAGCATCCCCATACTCCTTGTATTGCATAGATACACCTACTTTCATTCTTTCTCATTCATGGTCATCTAAAAAATCTTTACTAAAGCTTGTTTGTGATTGATAGGAGGAACGTTTCCCTAAATCTACACCACGTTTTATAATCCCCTTGCCAAACCGTCCCTCAATTTCATCGACAAGCTTGAGAATCGGTTCATCTTTCGCATGCTCCTGAAAATCAAATATCGATAATTGCTGTGAATAATCTTTACGATCCACCACATTGGAAACCGTTACACCAAGTAATCTTACAGGAGATTCATCCCAATGCTTATCAAATAAAGTACAAGCAATATCGTAAATTTCTTCATAACGATACAGGACATTGGACATTGTTTTCGAACGTGTATGATTATGCCAATCAGCATCCCGAATTTGAATGCTCACAGTTGAACCTGCTAAGCGCTTGGCATCAAGACGCTCCACCACTTTTTTACATAGACCTTCGATTGTTTTATGAAGTGTACGAACATCTGTTACATCTTCTGGTAATGTTGTTGAATTCCCAACGCTTTTCGTATCAAAGATTGCCTCAGGATCGACCATGCGCTGATCCACCCCATTGGCCCTTGCTCGAAGCCGTACCCCATTCTTCCCTAAAATTTGCTTCATTTTAAATTCTTCTGTCTTAGCTAAATCACCTATTGTAAAGATGCCTTGTGCATTTAATTTTTTAGCAGTACTTGCTCCAATCCCATGCATGTTGACAACCTCACGATGCCATAATTGCTGTTCAATATCCCGTATTCGTAGTACGGTAATCCCCATTGGTTTCTTCATATCAGAGGCTGTTTTCGCTAAAAATTTATTCGGTGCAATACCGATGGAACAAGGTAAATCCAGCTCAGCTAAAATGCGCGCTTGTATTTCCTGGGCAATACTTAAGGCATGCCGTTCCTTGCTTAGCTCAGTCACATCCAAGTAGCCCTCATCAATCGAAACAGGCTCTACTAATGGTGTATAGCTTCGAAGAATGGTGAACATTTCTTTAGATGCATGACGATACTTTTGAAAATCTGGAGGTAATAACAATAGCTCAGGACATTTACGCTTCGCTTCATGAACAGTCATAGTTGTATAAATGCCTAGCGCTCTTGCTTCATATGAACAAGTTACTAAAATGCCACGCCGTTCCTTTGGGTTCCCTGCAATTGCGATAGGCTTCCCCTTTAAACTTGGGTCATGTGCTTGCTCCACAGAAGCATAGAAACTGTTCATATCCACATGCAAAATAACACGCCCTTTATGTGCCATGCTCATCACCTCGTTTCTTTCTTAGCCTTATTATACGCCCCATAACCTCTAATCAACAAATGCATAATCACCATTACTTTCGAGGAGGTCCTTTAAAATAATTAACGCTTGCTCAAGTTGAGATTCTGGTGCTGCAATGGCTAAACGAACGGCATTGACAGGCTTTGTATTCCCTACGGCAAAGCGTTCCGCTGCATAGACTTGTACACCAGCTTTCGAAGCTAACAATTCAAATTGAACACCCGTAAATTTGTCAGGCAATTGGAGCCACCTAAAAATACATTCCTCATCCCCTAATATGTGATAATCCCCTAAATACTGATCGACAAGCGCATTTTGCTGCTTGGCATATGCTCGGTGTTTTTCTAATATCGTTTGGGCAACACCTTCATGGATTAATCGTGCTGCAAGCTCCAGCATGATAGGAGAAACGGAAATGTTGATATTATAGAGCGTTTCCATTATTTTTTTACGTAGCGCAGGTGGTGTCACAAGGAAGGATAATCGTAAACCAGGTGATAGTGTTTTAGATAGGCTAGCAATGTAAACAACCTTATCAGGTGCATAAGAAGCAATCGGAGCAAGCGGTTGCTCCTTAAGAAAGCTATAGATAGCATCCTCGATCACAAGCAAATCCTTCTGTCTTGCCACGTCTGCAATCATTTTTCTTGTTTCTACTGACATCGTATGGGTCGTTGGGTTATGAAAATCCGGGATCACATAGATGCCTTTGATATGCTCATTTTTACACGCATATAGTAATCCTTCTTTTGTCATTTCACCCTGACATTGTTGGATAGCCACAAGCTGGATACCAAGCATATTTGCAGCTGTTTTAATGCCTGCATAGGTAATTGGATCTGTACCAATGCGGTCGCCTGGCTGAAATAAAGCTGCAAGGGTTCCCACAATGGCATTTTGTCCGCCTGCTCCTAGAAGAATAGGCTGATCTGTTTGAAAATTTACTAGTTCGAGTAGCTTCATCACGGCTTCGTTTTGCCACGCATTGCCCTCAGGTCGTCCATATTGAAATAGCATGCTAAAACTAGGTTCGTTTATCATTTTCTTCATAAAGCGTGTAATATCATCATTAACAAAATTGTCTGGTAAAACAGAGCCCATTTCAATGATAGGTGTGGCATGGTTGGTTGGCAGTAACATTTTATTGCTAGCCGCATCTGTTGAAACGAATGTACCGCTGCCAATTGAGGCATAAATTAATCCTTTTTGGCCACAGAGCTTAAAGGCTCTTGTAATCGTACTCAAATTCACATCTAAAAAATCAGCTAATTCGCGCTGCGGTGGCAATTTTGTGCCTGGTACTAGCTTTCCATCCTTAATATCTTGTTCTAACTGATGTGCGATGGCTATATATAACGGAGCAGATATATTGCTAATATCCGGCTTCCAACTCATGGGATACTCGTCAAATGAATTAATAGGCATTCACTAGGCCCTTCTTTCTCTTAATTTGCATACAATAGTTTAATTGTCTTGCATACAATGATAATATTGTATGCACACGATGACAATGATATAATTTTTAAAAAATCAGAAAAAAAGGACCGATAATTATGCAATATTCTGAAAGAATCTTAAAAACACCATCCTCATTTATTCGAAATATTTTAAAAGTGACAGATGCAGAGGACGTTATTTCCTTTGCAGGTGGGCTTCCAAACCCTATCTCTTTCCCGATTGATGCATTGAGAACATCGGTAGACCATGCTATTACAGTAAATGGCAGCAGGTTATTCCAATATTCATCCACACAGGGGTATGCACCATTGCGTGAATATATTGCCGCAAAATATCAACGTCTCCATGGACTTGATGTACATGCTGACGATGTCTTTATTACTACAGGCTCACAGCAAGCGCTTGAACTTATTGGTAAAGTACTGATCAATAAAGGCGATGGCATTATCATCGAAGAGCCAGGTTACTTAGGGGCCATCCAAGCCTTTACTTTAACAGAGCCAACTTTCCATGGTGTTACACTAGAAAATGATGGTCTTAACTTAGAAGAGTTAGAGCGTGCTCTACAACAACCAAATGTAAAATTCATTTATACGGTGCCGAACTTCCAAAACCCAACAGGACTCACATATTCGAAGGAAAAGCGTGAGCAAATTTGCGAAATAGTGGCAAAATACGATGTTGCTTTAATTGAGGATGATCCGTACGGGGAGCTACGTTTCCAAGGGGAGCCACTTCCATATATCGGTGCTGGTAAATTAGAAAATAGTATTTTACTAGGTTCTTTCTCTAAAACGGTCACACCAGGCATGCGTCTTGGCTTTATTATCACAAAAAACAAAGAGCTTTTACAGCATATTGAAACAGCGAAGCAAGCATCTGATCTTCATACAAATATTTTTTCACAATATGTTATCTACGATTACTTAGCAAGTAATGATTATACAGAACATGTAAAGAAAATTATTGCTTTATATAAAAATCAATCGGATGCGATGCTTGATGCGATGCAGGAGTTTTTCCCTGCCCATGTTGAATACACACGACCTGAGGGTGGCATGTTCATTTGGGCGACAATGAAGGACGGTACACCGGCCCTTGATGTATTCAATAAAGCGATGGAACAAAAAGTAGCCTTCGTGCCTGGCGATCCATTCTACACATCAAAAACGAATGTGAATACAATGCGCCTTAACTATACAAATGCAACACCTGAAGTCATTCGTGAGGGAATTAAACGTTTAGCTAGTATTTTATAAAACGAAAACGTATAAACGCTGTGAAAAGCGTTTATACGTTTTTTAATGTGGATAGTAAATAGTCATACTAAGTCGTGTTATTGTACTACCTGGATTGCTGTATGTGTGTGGACGGTCAGCCTTAAATCGTATGGCATCACCCTTTGTTAATCGATAATCCGGATCCTGTATATGGATGATTAATTCCCCATCAAAAACGGTTATATATTCCTCCGTTCCTTCTCTATGGGCCTCAGCGTCTAACGTTCCATTTGGTGTAATCAGTACATTTAGTTGGGCGTTATGTGGCTCCGTTTTTCAAAAGGTTCTACAGCAATATCGAAAGCCGTATAACATCATCATGGCACTATTATTACTGTACAGTGCTGTTTCCATTGTTGTACATTAAAAAAACAGCCCTCTGTCGGTAGAGGGCTGCTTTAGCAGCAACTTATTTTGTATACGTTAAAACGGCATTTTTCTTGAATTTTGCTAAAGCTTCTGTTGCCTCATTCTTGCTTGCATACTCAAAAATTCGAACGTCCTTTTTATCAAAAACTGTAATAACCCACATATGAAAAGCCCCCTTCACTCATTATTTTTGTAATATAACAACCACCAAAATTTGTGATACGACTCATCAACTGTTTTATAACAATTCCTTACTTGATTCTTATTTTACGCTGATTTTTTCAAAAAGAAAGCTTTATGTGAAGGTCTTCACAAACTGTTCAATTTCAAAACGCTTTCATTGAACAATTTGTGAAAACCTTGATTTTATAGGTATATCAACAGCCAGTGATGTCAGGTCTATCCATCACTTTTCAATTTTTATCCGCTACATTTCACAGCCTATCCGTCTCTTTTCATCTACAGCAAAAAACCGTACAAAAGTACGGTTTTTGCTGTAGTAGTAGATTTACATGTCATAAGTTTAACAAAATACTTCTTCTTGTTTATGTGTTAATTCAATTTCGAAGCCCAAATCCTCCAGCATGCGATAATCGCTATTCGCTTCCTGTCCTGCTGTTGTTAAATAATCCCCAACAAAAATACTATTAGCTGCATAGAGACCAAGTGGCTGAAGTGAGCCTAAATTGATTTCACGACCACCCGAAATACGGATTTCCTTTGTCGGATTGATGTAGCGGAACAACGCTAAAACCTTTAAACAATAGCGTGGATTTAAATCCTTTGTCCCTTCTAGCTTTGTTCCATCAATTGCATTTAGAAAGTTTACAGGAATAGAATCAGCGTCCAATTGATGGAGGGCGCGTGCAATATTGACGACATCCTCTTTTGTTTCCTTCATCCCAATAATGGCACCTGAGCAAGGTGAAATGCCATGCCTTTTCACGATCTCCACCGTATTGACACGATCCTCATATGTGTGTGAGGTCGTGATGAAGGAATGATGACGTTCCGATGTATTTAAATTATGATTGTAGCGATCCACACCCGCTTCCTTTAGTTGCTGTGCCTGTTCTTCTTTTAGTAAGCCAAGACAGGCACAAACCTTCAAGCCATACTTTTCTTTTATTTCAGCAACCGCCTCACTCACGACATTGACATCCTTACGTGTTGGCCCACGACCACTGGCTACAATACAATACGTCCCAATCTTATTGTCAAATGCTCGTTTTGCACCCGCTAAAATTTCCTCTTTTGTAATAAAGGGATATTTTTCAATAGGAGCCGTCGATTTAGAGGACTGGGAGCAATAACCACAATCCTCAGGGCAATAACCGCTTTTGGCGTTCATAATCATATTCAATTTTACTTTTTTACCATAATAATGACGACGAATCGCAAAAGCACCATCCATAAGCTGTAATAGCTCATCATCCTCACTATTTAATATGGCGAGTGCCTCTTCATTGCTAATAACCTTCCCAGCAATTACTTCTTTTGCTAATTGGTAATAATTCATATTACATTCTCCCCCTCTACGTGTGAAAATTTCTCATTTCTTGCTGACTGAAATACTTTATACAAGCGCTCAGCTAATAGCGCTGATGTAATAGCTAAGCAAAAATCAGCGACAATACTACTTAAAAAGCCGACAACAAACACATGTGACCAGCTTGACTTCATATCTAACCAGAAATTTAATGCTACATACAAATAAGGTACAGCCACAGCATAAATAATAACCAGCCCAATAATGGTTGCTGCAATAAAATGCTTTTTCGTCGGCGTCTCAATCCTTTCAATAATGAACCCAATCACATAGGCGGCTAGGGCAAAGCCAATCAGATAACCAAAAGTTGGCTGTAAGACATATGTGATACCACCACCCTGTGTAAAAACAGGTAAGCCTACTAAGCCCACGCTGATATAGACAAGTTGACTATAAAAACCATTCCGACTTCCCAATAAACAGCCTGCTAAAAATACAAAAACAATTTGTAATGTAAAGGGTACGACAGGCAATGGAATTTTAACAAAAGCGCCGATTGCTGTTAGAGCAGCAAACATGGCAATCATAACAAGCGCTAATGTTTGATGTCGCTTACCCAACCTTAGCCCCCCTGTCCTGGAAAAATTGTTCGATTGTCTCTTTCGTTGTATGAATCATAAATGACATTTCCTCTTCAGAAATAATATAAGGTGGCATAAAATACAGAACATTGCCGAGCGGTCTGATGAGTAAGCCTTTCGTTAAAGCCCGTTGATAAATTTGATAGCCGATACGCTCCTCACTGGCGAACGCTTCCTTTGTCCGCCGGCTTTTCACTAGTTCAATCGCCCCCACTAAACCAACTTGTCGGTATTCACCCACATAAGGCATATCACAAAAAGCTTCCATGGCTAACGCTCGCATGTATTGTCCCTTGTGCTGAATCATCTCCATCACTTGTTCCTCTTGAAACATTGTTAACACTTCCAGTGCCACACGACAGGCCAATGTATTGCCTGAATAGCTATGCGAATGTAAAAAAGCTTTCATTGTTCCGTAATCATCATAAAAAGCGTCATAGATTTGCTGCGTCGTTAAGACAACAGATAAAGGTAAATAACCACCAGTTAGCCCCTTTGATAAACACATAAAATCTGGCATGATATCCGCCTGTTCGCAGGCAAACAATGTACCTGTCCGACCGAACCCTACAGCAATTTCATCTGCTATGAAGTGCACATCATAGTGTGAGCACAATGCCCGTAAGCGCTGTAAATAGACAGGCGGGTACATTTTCATACCTGCTGCAGCCTGAATTAATGGTTCAATAATAACTGCCGTGATTTCCTCATGATGAGCTTGAAGTTGTTCCTCGACAAATTGACTACATGGTGCCTTACAGCTTGCTGGGTCTTCCTGAAATGGACAGCGGAAGCAATCTGGCCCTTTGGCACGCACCGTATCTAATAACAGAGGCTGGTAAACTTCATTGTAAAGCCCTACCCCTCCCACAGATAAAGCACCAATGGTTTCTCCGTGATAGGCATCCGTCAAGGCAAGAAAGCGCTTTTTTGTTGGTTTCCCTGTCTGCATATGGTATTGAAAGCTCATTTTCAATGCGACTTCAATAGCAGATGAGCCATTATCGGCAAAAAAGACTTTATGTAATCCCTGTGGTGCTAGCGCGGTTAGTTTTTCAGCCAATTGTATAGCTGGTTCATGTGTAAAATTAGCAAAGATCGTATGCTCCAATGTAAATGCTTGCTCACTTAAAGCCTGGCTAATACGCGGATTGGCATGTCCAAATAAATTAACCCACCAAGATGAGACAGCATCCAAATAACGCTGATCATGTTCGTCATAAAGCCACACACCTTGCCCCTTTTTTATGACGATTGGTGGAAATGCTACATAGTCCTTCATTTGCGAGCATGGATGCCAAACATGACGTAAATCTCTTACCTGTAAATCAGTTAATGCTTGTTTCATAGTTAAATAGCCTTTCAAACAGTGTGGTGTGTGTGATGGCATAATCCATTAGCTGTGACAAATTTTGTAGCTGTGGAATAATTGCATAGGGTAAGGGATGGTACTGTAAAATCGTTTGTATATTATCTTGCTCCATACTGCTGCCCGTGTCCCCATTAAACACCATGCCAAGAACGTCAACTTGACGAAAGCGCAATGCCTCTATTGTTAATAATGTGTGATTGATCGTCCCTAGGGATGTCCTTGTAACAAGCACTACTGGCAGCTTGCTACTCACGATGACATCAAGCAGCGTCATTCCATTGGGGGCAGTAAGCGGAACAAAAAGCCCACCCGCTCCCTCACATATCACAACATCATAGGATGCTTGTAATAATTGAATACGCAATAATAGCTCATTGGCATCAATTTGCTGCCCCTCCAGTTGCGCAGCAAAATGTGGCGATGCAGCTTCTCTAAATGAATAGCTATTAAGGTGCTCTTGTTGAAGCTTTTGTAAGGAATACTTTTCATACATGGCTGTATCATAATAATAGCCACGACCATTTTCGTATACCTCTCCTGTTTGCACAGGCTTGTATGGTGAAACTTTCAAGCCTTGTTTTTGTAAATGACACATCAACATGGTGGTGACAATTGTTTTCCCAACATCCGTATCTGTACCGACAACCCAAAAATGTTGCATTGTTAACCTCCCTCTTTTAAGTTAACCATTAACACTATTTAAGTTAACACATATATTTTTGTTTTGTAAATGCTATTTCTATATTTTTCTGAATACACTATTTTTGTTAATAAAAACAGCAAACTTTGTATTAAAATAAGAAAACGCTACACTCCCACCATTTAAGGCAAGAATCTAGCGTTCATTGATTGTTATGATAATAATCTCTCAAAAATGATTTCATAGTCTGTTGGTTTCCCCTTCCATTATAAACAATCGGCAATACTTGCACTAAGCCAACCTTGCTTAGCGTATTCTTCGATTGTTTTCCGATAGGTAGATTCCTGAAAAAGGCTGCCTAATTGTGTTTGTACAAATTTATACGCATACATTGACTCACCCCCTGTACATCTTTACGTAACTGCTGTGTCAAGGTTTCAATAATTAGTAGGTTCTCGCTTTTGAATATTATGATTATTTTAAAGGATTTTAATCTTCACTCGTAGTATTAAACTACATGGGGGTGGTAGTATGTTTGGCATTTTTAAAGAACCAGCGAAGATCATCGATACATATGAACAAGTGCATTCAATTTTAAAATCATTACTTACCTATGAACTAAGAGAATTACCAAATCGTTATGAATTTTGGTATCGTGTGGCCATTCGTCAGGAGGAGTTTCGAACATTACAGGCAGAGCATCGTGCAAAAATTTCAATGACTTCTGCCGTAGGACGTTTTCATCAAACACAATATGAAGTGATGTCACAGAAATTAGCAAAGTTTGAACGCCTATCCGATATTTATAAACTATTTTGTATTGAAGAAGAACGAGAGCTATTAAACCATCGTCTCTCTTTTCATCAAGAAACGATTGCTGCCATCTATGACCATGTTCAACATAAAGAGCTTTATATGTACAGTGATAGTGTTCAACAGCAATTTTGGGAGGCCATCCGTGATGATCTACTCCATGCTATCGCACACCTAGATTAATTTTTTAGAGACTTCATTTTCTCATGGAAATAGAAGTCTCTATTTATTTTGTAAACTCGCATGATTATTTTGACTAGGGCTATGAGGGATTCTAAAATCATTCGACTTCTAAGTCTTCTAATTCCCAACCTAGACAAAAGTTGGTATATTTGAAATAGGAAGGTGATAGATATGTCGAACGAGAAAATTTTAATAGTGGAAGATGATATAGATATTATGGAGGTTTTATCACTCACACTAGCAAATGCTAACTATAGTGTATTAAAGGCATCATCTCTATCCAGTGGCTGGCACCTCGCTGTCACGCAGCAGCCAGATTTAATCTTGTTAGATGTTAATCTACCAGATGGAACAGGCTTCGAGTTAGCCAAAAGAATCCGGGATGTGTCGGATGTCATTATCATTTTTGTGACCGTCAATCATCTAATTGAACAGAAGCTTGAGGGCTTTGAGGTGGGGGCAGATGATTATTTGACAAAGCCATTTATTCCAAAAGAATTATTGGCCCGTATCCAAGCAAATTTAAAACGGAGAAACCCATCAAAGAAAAGTAATATTGTACATATTGATAATTTGTCCATACATTTAGATGAGAAAAATGTTTATAAGGATGGACAGCTTTTAAATTTATTTACGAAGGAGAAGCTGCTCCTCTTTTTTCTAATTGAGCATGCGAATCAAGTGATTAGTGTTGATCAACTCATTGATCATGTTTGGGGCTATGACGGTGTCACTGATTTGAAAACTGTATCTGTCCATATTAGTACGCTTCGTCGTAAAATTGAAGATATTCCCTCAAAGCCGAAATGGATTCAAACAGTGAGAGGTTTTGGCTACCAATTCGTCTATAAAAAAGAGAGTGGTGAGAAGTAAGAAAACACTCACCACCCCTTCTTAATTTTTTACCAATACCTTAACTAGTGGTAATGTAAAGCTAAATATGCTTCCTTCATTTTCAAGACTTTCAACAAAAATCTCACCATTATGCTGGTGAACAATATGTTTACAGATCGCTAAGCCAATGCCGTGCGAATGTGCTTCATGGATGTTAGTTGCACGATAATAGCTATCAAAAATAAAGGGAAGTTCACTCTCAGCAATTCCAATGCCACTATCTGCTATCGAACAAATCAAGTGCTTGTCCTCTACATGGATGGACACTTGAATTCCACCATTTGATGTATATTTCATTGCATTGGTCATGATATTTTCAATCACTTGATTGATTCGCGTTTTATCAATCAGTAGCTGGGCTTCTTCATGACCATAAAAGTGCGCACTGTATGTTAATCCTGATTGTTTTACTTCATCCTCATAACGGGTTGCCATTTGTAAAAATTCCTTCGCCTTTACCTCTGTAAAAGAAAATTCTGCTCTACCCGCTTCCAGATTTGCTAAATCAAACAAATCTTGTATTAAGCTATTTAATGATAGTAGCCTTTCTTTGCTTCGTATTAAATATTTCTTTCTGGCTACTGGGTCAACTATCACGCCCTCTAGCATTAGTTCTATATACCCTAATGTAGAGGTTAGCGGTGAGCGTAATTCATGGGAAATACTATGCAAGAGTTTTTTACGTTCCAGTTCATTTTTTTCTAAACGTTCATTCATTTTTATCAAATGCCGATTCGTCTCATCTAGCTCCCTAGTACGCAACTGAACACGTTTTTCTAAATCTCCATATATTTTTGCATTTTCAAAAGAAACGGCAATTTGAGCAGCGATCACTTTCAATAGCTGAACATGAGATGGATGGAAGGCATTCGTCATTAAGGTATTTTCAAAATACAATATCGAAATAATTTCATTTTGATGGATAATTGGTAGGCAAAGAATAGATTTAGCCGTTGAATAGGAGAAAAAAGGATGCTGTGGTTTTTGTGCATTGTCGATAATCACATGCTCTTTACTATTATAAACATAGCGTATAATCGATTGCATATTCGCATTAAAATTCTCCATACTTTGTTGATCATACATCGTAAAGGTTTTTTCCGCAGCATCTGCCTTTGCTAACACCAATAATTCCTGCTGCTGTTTATGAATGAAATAGCCACTATTTGCCCCCACGTGCTTTAACAGGGAAAACAATATTTTATACAGTAATTCTTCCATACGGATGGCTGTTGCAAAAGATTGAGTCGTCTCAAAAACCGTCATCATATCAAACGAGAGTGATTCTCTGCTCTGATTTTCCAGTTTGCGATGCACTTGATAATCTCTTGCCCATCTTCTAGCAACTGTTTCTGCTCCCCATGTTTCAATATTTTGAATACCATTTAGTATATAATGTCTTGCCGTTTTCTTTTGCTGTTTTGCGAGATAATAGTTTGCAGCTCGTTCATATGCTAGTGCTGTATCCTGGACAAAACCATTCATACTTGCTAATCTTATTGCTCGGTCATAATAGAGTTCTGCCTCATTGTCGTTGTTGTGTAAACGGTAATTCTCTGCCATTAATAAAGCATAGAGATGCTCATAGTTTTCTGGAGAATAAGCAGCCCATTTCTTAAATTTCTTGAGGCTTTGACGTATATCCGTTAAAAACAACCTCTGCTCTTGTACCTGATAATTTTGACTATGCAGAAAGTGAAATTGCCACATGGCTCGATAAAAATAATAGACCGTGGTGATTGGTAATGTATAACTGTCCTTACTTAGCTTCTTTAATTCCACCAGAATCGCTTTCCCTTGTATTTCATCCGCTAATAAAAAGGACATTTGTAAACGCACAGTATAATGCATGATTTTAATAGCAGGTTGATCCTGTATTGTGATGGGACAGGCCCAATATACAGGATGATGTGGAGAACGGAGGATATTCATCCATCTCCCCATTTCGGCTAAAAAGTCAATCGAAAGGGTACTTGCATGAATAGAAAATTCCTCTTGTTGTCGTTTAATTTCTTGTTGCAAATCCTCTAGGGTAACAACACCCTGAATAAGTCGTATCGTGACAATAAAACATGATGCTGAGGATACTAAATGATATAAGCCGAGCTCTTGGCTTTTTGCTTGAGCCTCATTAATATATTGAATACTGGTTTCATAGGGCTCTGTCCAATGACTGATAAACACGCCATACACATAATAAGTATGGCCCTTGATATATATGCTTTCTTGGTTATCCGCAACAATGATGGCAAGTTTGCCAAAGCGAGTGGCTTCTTTTATATTGGCAAAACCTGCATTTAAAAGCATAGCATAGTTAATCAATACCATGCCGCTTTTCGATGTAGCGCCATACTTCAACTGTAAACGCAGCCCTTTCATTAAAAGAATGCCTGTTAAGTTAGGATTTAATAGGAAAGCACTTGCCGTCATATTAATAATTAAATGAATCAAAATATCAATTTCTTTACTATTCGTTGGTGGATGCTGCAACAAGTCTTCGTCAGACATATGTCGCAATGCCCATTTCAACAATAGATACTCTCTTAGAAGCTGTGACTTTTTAGGATAAGCTGAAATTTTAAGATTCGCAACTTGAAAACCTGCCAAGCCTGCTTCTAGACCAATAATAGGGTTATCGGACTCAATGTATAATACCGTTTTCAAATTGTTAATCATCAGTTTTTCTAATTTTGTCTCTACATGCTGCAAAGCCTCTGTTAAATGCCTTTCCGATTGTTCGTAGTGGCCGGTTAAATATTCACATTCACCTAAATTTGCATATAATTTAACCGACTGCTCTCTCCTAGTCTCCCAATGATCAGGCGTCAATAGTTCTTTACTAGTTGTAAAAAATTTTAGCGCATTATCAAAGAGCCCTATTCTTTTAGCCTCAATACCGAGTTGATAATTCCAGATAGCCAACTTTTGCTTTTCTTCCCCAGTCAATAAGTGACGACTGTAATTGAAATGCATGACAATTTCGCTTAATCGATCATGATCTGCAGCTATTTGAGAGTCATCTGTTAAAAGCTGGCCAATTTGATAATGAAATTTTGCACGCAATTGCCCTGATAATTCCTGATAAGCTACTTGTTGAATACGATCATGGACAAATCGAAATTTGGTAGAAAATGTATGCAAAATACCTTCATGCTCTAATGTACTTGCCCATTTATAATGGGCATCTAATGGAATAATAAAGCCATTTTCAACAAGTGTTTCCAGGTGTTTTAATAACGCTTGAGCTGATAAGGTCACCAGCTTTAAGACATCTGTAAATTCAAAGCGCTGACCAAAGCATGCAGCAATTCGTAAAATCTCATGGGCTTCTGCTGTTAAATTAGCCATTCTAGTTTCAATAAAGGCAAGTAGCTCGTTATTTAAACGCGATAAATTAAATTTCTTACGATTAAACTCCCATTCTTTTGTTGTTGCATTAAAATAAATCGTGTTATCTTGCTGGAGTGAACGAAACACTTCTTTCACAAATAACGGATTTCCTTTGGTCAAATTAAATAATTGCTTGGCAATGATCTGTATGGTATGTGGCTTTGCATGGAAAGACGCCTCTAACCATTGTTGAACATGTTGCTCCTGAAGCAAGGGTAAATGGATATGATGACCGTTCGAAAAACTAGGAGTTCTTTGCGGATTTTCTTCCTCAGCGCTGTCCTTATTCACTCGGAATGTACCAATCATCATAAAGTATCCTGCTCGGTGCTGCTCAAAAATTTGGGTCATAATTTCAATCGTACTTTGATTCGCCCAATGCAAATCATCTACAAACCATATAACTGGTTTCTTCTGCATAGCAAATGTTAATAAAATTTTTTGAATCGATATAAACGTATAGGAATGGAGCTGTTTTGTATTTTGGCGCACTTCTTTTTGAAAGTGTACTTCCTCCTTCACAAACCATTTGAGTTCAGGTAATAGATGGATAAGTTCATCTGTCACAACTAATTTAACCTCTTGAAATAATTTTTTCCATAAATGGACAGACCTTTCCCCTTCCATATAAATAAATTTCAATAAGCTCCTTAAAGGATGGATGACAATGGAATAATCATTTTCTAGTTGCAATTGCTCATACTTAGTCGTAATAAAATAGCCCTTTGCGGCCGCAATTTCACCCTTTAGTTCTTGAACTAACTTGGATTTTCCATACCCTGCTTGTCCTGATATAGTAACCATCTTTTTGTCACCTTTTGCAACCTGACGAAAAATAGAGGAAAGCTCTGCGAATTGCGATTCTCTCCCATACAGCTTAGAAGACAGTCCCATATTCAGATGCAAATCCTGTTCACCAAGCAGGAAATTTTCAAGCGGTTCGTTTACTAAAAGTTTCTGTTGGATATGTAGTAAATCCTCTCTCAAACCAATGGCACTTTGATAACGATCAGCTGGATTTTTAGCTAATAGCTTTTCAATAATTTCCCAAAGCAAAGAATGATAGCGACTGTCTATACTCACCAATGCTTCTGGTGTTTTGGTGATGATTTCATAAATCAAATCGACGGCATCGTTTGCTTGAAAAGGCAATTGCCCCCCCAATATTTCGTAAAAAATGATGCCCAGTGCATATAAATCTGTCCGATAGTCTACCTCTAAATGAAGTCTGCCCGTTTGCTCAGGTGCATAATAGGGTAGCTGTTCTAGTCGTTCATAGGGATTTTCAATCACAACTGGAGATTCTACATCATATTTTGTACTAAATTCAGAGCTTAATAGTTTTATTTTTAAAGAATTAGGATTGATTAAGATTTGATTAGGATGTAGGTGTAGGTAAAGTAAACCACTTTGTTGCATTTTCATACAAATATTGACAAGGTCAATCGCAATCTGTAGAAATTGATGCAAAGAAATCAAGTTATTACTGAATTGCTTTAAGGGGACTCCATTAAAATTTTCATAGATGATGGCATATTGATCATCTATATAATCAATAGCAATTGGCTTTAATAACCAAGGATTTTGCTCATTCGAAAACAAAGAAAATTCATATTGTAGTTTGGCTCTTGTCTCTGCTGAATTATGATGAACACTTTTTACCAGTACCAGATTGTTAAATTTCTTCATATACATTCTTTGTAGATGCCAATCTTGACTAGACTGTAAAAGAATACAATCATTCACACACAAACCCTCCTCTTCAATGCTAGTTGTTTATTATCTTTGTAACCGCTTTATATTTTTGCAACGCTACCTTTAGATTTATTTGTTTAATTGATTGTCCAGCAAAGCTAAAAACGAGACTCTCTAACTTCTTTGGTGTAATATGATAGAGCTCCAATTTTCGGTTTGTACCAATTAATGGGTTATATTCCTCTTCAAATGAACAGATGACAGTCGCTTCACAATAGTCTGCGATTCGCAATAACTCCTCTTTGCTTGTTGTAGTGTCTATCATAATAGGACAGATTCCCTTTACATAAAAAACACCTTCTAGTAAAAGTAAAGGAATACTTGCTCGTAGATTTTGATCGACTAGAAAGATGGCAGAGCTTTTTGTTTTCGTATCTTTTCGTAAATGGAATATAGCCTTGTTTAATAACCCTCTTAACTTTACTCGTACATTTTCTAACATTACTTGTTCTTTGAGCACATCAAAGATTTGGTATACGGGGATATAAATTTTTGTGATGCATTCAGAAATGGTGTGTTGTTCTACTAGCTTATTATAATATTTCTCCATTAAATGCGCTTCGCCTTTTATTAAATACTCAGAAAATTTTCGGAACAACTGATCCGGTGTTTCTACATAATATGTAATAAGCTTCTCAATTTTTATTTGAAGATTTACTGGTAACGCAAAAATTGTATTCGAATCTAATCTTCTAACCGTAGGAAGAAGCGGGAACATAAGATTGACATGTTCTACTAAAGCATGCGTTCCATCTGACAAAAGGACAATGGACTTTTCTGGATAGATACCAATAAAATCAACAAATTTAGCCAAAAGCTTTTCGTCTAATAAATGCTTTTCTTTATAGATAGTAGCTATAGCTTCTGCAGCCCCTATTTCCTGTTTATAGGGGCGATTCATCGTGATAGCCGAGTAGATATCAATCAGCTGTAGTAATAATACTACCTTTGGAATCTCTTTTCCTGCTAATCCATCTGGATAACCAGAGCCATCGATCCGTTCATGATGTAATTTTGCCAAAAAGGCAATGGATTCAAGTCCAAGTTCCTTTAATAGGTCATAGCCAAGCTGTGTATGCTTCTGCATGATAGTAAATTCTTCCACAGTTAGTTTCTCCTCTTTCGATAAAATTTCATGTGGAATATTTAATTTACCAATATCATGAAATAAAAAGCCTAATGCATAGTGCTCTAAATGAGAAATACCTTCTTTTTTCGCAAATAATGTACCAAGTGTAAATACGTCAAGCGCATGCATATAAGTATATTCATCATATTTTTTTAGTGTCTGCAATAGCCTTCGATAGCTTAGATTCTCCATATACGTTTCAAATAAATCTCGCACAAATACGATATCAGCCATATTTTTTAAAGCATGACCATATCGTCTCTCCGTACTCAATGCTGCTAGTGCTTGCAGAAATTTAGGCATTTCATCCCATTCACTACTTACCAAAGAATTTTGTTGCGGTTGTACTGTAATAGACTGTATTTGATTAACCTCTTTGTCTATTGGCACTTCAATATATACATGTTGAACATTACGGTTTTTTAATAATGTAATAATACGTGCTGTTAATACACTTCCCTTTTTCATTAGCATACGATTTTCAACATATAAATCTTTCCCTAAAACAAAGCCTTCCTGTAAATCAGCAATCTTTCTTGGAACTACCTTCAAAATAAACACTCCTTCTATTTTAGTACATTAAAACTATAAAATTCGAAGGTTAAAATTAGGTTAAATAGTATTCACCACTTTTACTAATGCAGGATAAAATAATCACACTATTACGAATCACTAGGTCCTTTGTTGTTAAAATGCAATCTCCGAGCTAAGTAAATTGAATATTTTATTAAACTATAAGGAATGGATTACTCCCTTTCCTAACAGATGAGATGATAATCAGAAGTAATTTATCCAGAAAGCATTGCTAAAAATCAATCAATAAAAAAATAGTCAATGTTTTGATCACAAAACATTGACTATTTCATGTTGTTAAATAAAGTTGATGTCAACGGCAGAAAAAGCAACTTTGCAAGGTGAGAGGTTGATTTTCTTTTCCGCCAGCGTCCGATATGCCGCTTCACTCACGTCCATTCTCTCCAAGGACTCCTCTGTGACGCTGGCTCCATTACATTCAGCCATTCTGCACAAGTGTTATTTATATAGAGAAGTAATGCGTGACAAACCTCTCCATAAAGAGTTGCGAACACTTTACTTTATTTGAAAACCAGGGCAATATTTTTATGGGGTGAAGTGGAAGGCTACTTGACTCCCATAGGAAAACAAGTAGCCTGCAACGGAAATCCATTTCTACCTTTCAATTGACTATTTTGTTTTTTATCACTAAGAAAATAGTCAATGATGTTGGCTCATTGCCATTCCTTGTACAAGCATTTGTCTAAATTCTTGAGCCTGGTCTGCTTTAATGGCTATGTGACTATAGCGCTTCTTGATTCCTAGCATAAACGTTACTTCCACAGGCTCCTTCATTTTCAAAATAAAATGCGGATAGGCCTCACCAAAATCACGTGCTATAAAGTCTATCGTATCTTTTGATAATTTTCCCTCTAACCGCTCCTTGTCTTCGATGATTTCAGCAATATGATCAAAACGAATTTCAGTACGTTTCATTAATCCCAGAGATAAGTACAATGTATCATTTGTGACATAAACAGGATTTAGGCGAATAGCCTGCATATCCGCAAGAAAGAAGATTACTGAATAAATATTGAGAACAAGCAACACAACGGAAAGTATTATGGATTTTTCATGTAGCCACCAATGAATACCGATCGTTTCAATTGCAATCCCATGAATAATCATGAGCTGAAAAGCGATATAGCTGGAATTTTTATGCAAAGTTAAGCCTTGTCGTTCTTGTCTTTTCCAACTCGCGAAACCATAATAAAGCACTAATAAATCGGCACAGATCATCTGAATAACTGGGTGCTTGGGTGCATGTTTTTCTACAGCCTTAGAAAATGAAAAGAGGTCTGGTAAAGAGCTTTTACGCACTTCTCCTAGTATTTTTGGCAGGTATCGTACAAGTGTTGCCACTAGTATAATTTCTAATAGAATAATAGACCCTTCAATCGCAAAGCCAGCCCATGTTACTGCCACATATGGCTGAAGGTGCTCCATAGGAATGATCAAACGTGCAGCAATACAGCCTGCTGCGGCTAATAGGATGGCTTGCTTGAACGAAAATTTACCTTTATAAAGCATAAATAGCACAGGCACCACCACAATACAATCAATCAATGAACCCATAACAACACCATTTGTTTCAATAGGTAAAATAGATGTGCCAAATCCTGTGTTATAGAGTGTATAGTTACACGCTAATACCACTAATAATAAGACTAGCCATATATTTTGCTTACTTTTTAAGACCACCATTCACTCCGCCCCCTCTCTACTATTAATTTTACTTTATGCCAAATGGTTCATCTTGTATAGAATTTGCGTATAAAAGATGTTCCTATTTCCATTCACGTTCAATTATTTTTCACACTTAAAAACTTCTTACGATAAACATGTGGCGGGTAGCCAGTGTATTCTTTAAACTTTTCAATATAATAACTGACAGTACTAAAGCCTGTATCAACAGCTATTTCTGTTATCGATAGCTCATTACCTTTCAATAATTCTATGCTTTTGCGCAATCGATATTGGCATAAATAGGTAAACGGTGTCATGCCCACTATTTTCTTAAAAAAACGACTACATTCAGCGCGACTTATATACACATGGCTAGCTAAATCTTCTAATGCTATTTTCTGCTGATAATGTGCGTGTAAAAAATCTAGCATAGCCTTTGCTCGTTCATGCTGCACAATAGTGGCAGAATCCATTATTTGTTCTGTCAACAAGGATTGGGTTAGCATGGATTCCCAAATAAATAGAAGCTCTCTCCGTACCTTTAGCTCAAAAAAAGCAGCTTGCTCACGCATTAATTCCGCAATCGTTGCTACTTTCTGTGCTAACTCTCCTGTTAGTTTGACATAAGGTATTCGATTTCTTGTAATATACGGTTCTACATATTTTGAGAAAAAGATACTGCCCTCATGCCCCCCCATTAACTTTGGATCTACATTCACACAATAAACGGTCGCTTGTTCAATTTGATAAGGCTTTGCTTCATGTAAACCTGAGGCATTAATAAAGAGTCCCTCGCCTTGCTTCAATACTAAAACGTCCGTCCCCACTCGATACTGTGCACATCCATTTTTTATAAAAACAAATTGTATTTCTTTATGCCAATGGAGAGGTAGAAAATCCATGCTTTCTAATCGCATAATCGTTTCATATAAGGCAACTGGAAATTCCTTTGTTCCATGCAATGTTAACTCTTGTAAATCCTTGGCAACTTTAATATGTGTTAGTGGCATCTATAACACCTCAATATATTGATATTTTATTGGATTAAATCGATATTTATTTCCACTTAATCACTTTATAATCATCTTATATTGATAGTTTAGGAGATGTAAACAGATGAATCAAATTATCCAAAATAAACGTACACTGGGCTTTCTACTAGTTATTCTTGGAGCAAGTTTCTGGGGAATCGGAGGGACCGTTGCCCAACGACTATTTCAGCAAGACAATTTAGAGGTCGGCTGGCTTGTTTCTAGTCGTTTACTTTTAGCAGGTCTGTTACTAATAGCTATTTATAAAATAACCCATCGGCATGAATCCATTTTCGTCATGTGGCGCACAAAGCAAAATGCTTTTAGACAAATTTTATTTAGCTTACTCGGCATGCTTGCTGTCCAATACACCTATATGATGTCAATCGCTATTGGTAACTCAGCTGTCGCCACATTATTGCAATATTTAGCACCACTGTTTATCATGGCTTATTATTTTCTAACGAGGCAAAGTCCATTGACAAAGCAGGATGGTATAGCTGTGTCACTTACACTTGTGGGGACCTTTTTATTATTAACAAACGGTTCTTTTTCAACATTGTCCGTTCCTTTTATGGCTGTGTTGTGGGGTATCTTATCTGGTCTCTCTGTTGCATTTTATACCATTTATGCCGTTCCACTTTTACAGCAATTCCATTCATTATTAGTTGTCGGCTGGTCGATGATCATCGGCGGTATAGTAATGAGTATAGCTCACCCACCATGGGCTATCGATCTATCAGATTGGACGTTTTCAACCACTGCCTATTTTCTCTTTATTGTTATTTTTGGGACAATGCTCGCTTTTTGGTTTTATATTGCTAGCTTGCACTATCTTTCACCAAAGGAGTCGAGCCTACTAGGTAGTCTTGAACCATTAATGGCTGTCATCACAAGTGTTTGGTGGTTAAAAATTGCTTTTGGCGGCTATCAGTTTATTGGTACATTGCTAATTCTACTTATGATTTTATATCTCACAGTATTTCAGAAAAAGCAGCCTTGAAAACAGAAAATTAAGAGATTTATGATTTTAATAGTCAATACCTCCTATTACTGAGATAGTAATATATGAATTTATACATAAAATTTACATATTTCATCTATCTTTTCTCCTTATTTGTCTACTATACTGAACATAATAACAGATATAAGGAGGTATTTTATGGATAAAAAAGTTATTTTTTTCGAGGTGGAAGGCGGCACAGATAAAGGGCCAGATGGCTATCGCCCAGATACAATGCCAATGGTGGAAGCGCTAAAGCAACGTGGACAGGATGCAGAGGTACTCTTCTTTGATATCACAAAAAAGCAGGAAATCTTTCACTACGTGAAGGAACATGGTGTTGCCTATGTATCTCGCATTAACCCAGGCAACTTACAGCATGAGGAAGAGTACTTTGCTATGCTACGAGAGCTATGCCAAGCTGGCGTTATAGGAATGCCCCATCCAGACGCGATGATTAGCTATGGCTCAAAAGATGTATTATCAAAACTGACGACAACAAATTTAGTACCTGACGATACATTTGCCTACTACACAATCGAAGCATTTAAAACACAATTCCCTACTTCCTTAGCCTTAACAGAGCGTGTTTTGAAGCAAAATCGTGGTTCAACTGGAGAAGGTATTTGGCGTGTAAAATTGGTGGAACCGCTAGCAGAGGGTATCACTGAAGTGCCACTTGATGCACAAATTAAATGTACTGAAGCAAAAGATAATCATGTAGAATATTGGCAGCTTGGCGACTTTATGACATTTTGTGAGCAGTATATTACAGGAACGAATGGTATGTTAATCGATATGCGCTTTCTTCCAAGGATTACAGAAGGCGAAATCCGCTTATTCATGTTGCGCGATCATCCCGTACACGTCGTACATAAAAAACCAGCTGCTACCGAGGATGCCTTTAGTGCAACTCTATTCTCTGGCGCTCAATACCGCTATGACAAACCTGAAGACTGGCAAGAGCTGGTACAAAACTTTTTAAAGCAGCTCCCTCAAGTAACAAACCTACTAGGCAATTATGATTTACCGCTAATCTGGACGGCTGACTTTATGCTAGACACCAATGAAGTCGGAGAAGATTGCTATATTTTAGGTGAGATGAATTGTTCTTGTGTTGGCTTTACTTCAGAACTAGCATTAGCGCATGAAGTAGCAGAAGAAATTTTAGCCTGTATAAAAGAGCATACTGAGGCTATTGCGCAATAAAAAAAGTGCGATCTTTAGGGATCGCACTTTTCATATATAAATCTTAATTCCTTGTATAAATTCATAGATAAAATAACAAGCAAAACCAATTAATAAGAAGCCTGCGACAATTGTAAATGTCCGAATCATCTTCCGATTCATAGCTTTACGAGTAACCGAGACAATGGTGAGCAAACCGATATCGTGGAGTAAAATTCCACTTAATACACCAGCAGCAATAATTAAAAAGCTCGATGATTCCCCTTGTCCATATGATTTTGCTAGCACTACACCAAATACGTTGACCCAAAAAACAAGATTACCTGGCGAAACAGCCACTAGTAAGCCGTTAAAATAAGAGGCAAAAAACGATTTGGTTACTTTTTCTCCTGCCAATGTAATATCATGGTCAGCGTTCTTGATAGAATCATAGCCTAACAAGAATAAAAAGCCCGCTCCAATAATCCACATAGGTAGTTGAATTAAAGGCATAGCCAAGATGGAGGCTAGTCCCATATACAAAGCAAAAACCAATACAATATCAATGGTCATGCCACCAAGCCCAACTGCCCAGCCGTGCATAAAACCATTTTTGAGTCCTTGCTTTGTCATTTCTACAGTAATAGCTCCTACAGGCATGGCAATGGCAAGTCCTACCAATACATACGCTACATATAAACTCAAAAAAACACTTCTTTCATGTCATCGATAAGCTTCATACGTCCGTTTAGGGTTTCACTATAGCATAATTATACTTGAAAGGAAATAATTATTAATAGTTTCATGTCTTTTTACCTGTTAGAGCATTTGCTTTTTCCATTGCGCTAACAAATCTTTTGACTTCTCCAAATCCAATTTCAATGTGACTTGCTTAGCTGTACAACGTTTTTTAGCTTTCTCCCATGCTTCTTCCAAGGCAGGTAAATAGCTTAAATTTTTTGTCGCTGCTACTAGCTGGAAAAATATATTACCTTGTATATAGTGCCAACGAGGATTCATTCCATCTAGGAGAATTGCTTCTTCAATCAGTCTTAATGCCAAATAAGGGCTACCTTCGTGACGATTTAAAAACTGTGCAAATGCTCCCCAATACAATGCCTTATTGGGCTGCAATTTGATTGCCTCCGCATACTGCACTGATGCCTTGTCCTGTTCTTTTGCAAGGACATAATATTCCGCCATTGTATAATAGGCGTTAGCCTGCGCCTCTATAGGCCCTGCTAAAAGCTCATCGACCACTTTACCAAATTGCTCATCATCCTGACTACCTATATAAGCTGCAAGAACATCTCGTTCTGGATACGAGCCATCTGTACGTTCCACACTTTGCTTTACTTTGTCGTCAGTAGGCTGAGGCATATTTGCATACCCATTTGCCTCTAGCATTGCCACATGCTGCTGAATGACTTGATAGGCCTCTTCTGCGATTGCTGTATCATTGCCCAATATTTCTTTAGCTAGTTGATAACTTTCCTTTACTTGACCACTCAAAAATAGGTCATTGACTTGTTGTACTTGCTCGTTCATTTGATTTACCACCATTAAAATCCTCACCTTCGCAAAAGAAAAATCTTATTGCTAGTTTACCATTTAAGAAGTATAAGCAAAAGCCAACATGTCCCAATCTTTTTATTATTCTTTTAATTTAAACGCTTTTACATGCTGTTCGAGTGTGTGTGCCATATGATTTGTTTCATTAGAGCCTTGTGCCACCTCATCAATGCTTGCAGTTGTTTGCTGTGCTGCGACGGTAATCATATTCATCGTTTCTTCTATATCACGAATAGATTCTGTTAATTGTTGAATCATTTGCACTATACGTGCAGATTTTTCGTTTTCAGCGGTCATAGCATTAGAAATGGTAATCATTTCTTCTACTGTTGTAGCCACTGCTGTCGAAATATTTCCTAAAGATTGTGCTGTTAGACGCACTGTCTCTGTTCCTTTTTCAATATATTGCGTATTATCATTCGTAGATGACATGACCTGCTGAACATGCTTCATTATATCCTGAATAAGCTGTTCAACTTGCAATACCTCTTGATTAGATTGTTCAGCAAGCTTCCGTACTTCCTCAGCGACAATAGCAAAGCCTTTGCCTTGCTCCCCTGCTCTAGCCGCTTCAATGGAAGCATTTAGTGCTAGCAAATTTGTTTGTGATGCGATGTTCGCAATAGACGTAGTAATCGTTTGAATTTTTGTTGCAGATGCAACCAAGTTTTCTACTGTTTGTCGTACCTCACCTGATCCGCTGTGAATTAATGCCATATCATTGCTTATATCTTTTGCTAGTCGCTCACCCTCTGTTGCTAATGCCATTGTTTGTCGAGCATTATCAGCACTGTTATTGGCATTACTTTGAATCAATTGAAGATCCTGTGCTAAAGAAGTAAGAACATCTGTCGCATTTTCAGCATGGTGCATCCCTGCCGTTACGGCACTTGTTACCTCTTCGATATTATTGGCGACACCTTGAATGGTATTGCTCATATCGTTCAAGGTGGAAGCGGTTTCATCCGCGTTGTTTGTTAGCGTATTAGAAGTGGAACGCATCGTCATAATCATATTTTGTAAATTGGCTGTCATTCGATTTAATGTGTTCGCTAAATCCGCTACTTCATCTTTACTGTTAATTTTTGTTTCAGGTACAGCTAAATTACCATTGGCAATTTCTTTCGCCTGCTGAATCAGCACACTAATCGGTCTTACTTTACGACGGATTAAAAAGCCTGTAATGATGGAAGCAATTAGCATAGGGAAAATACTAATTAAAATCCCATTTCGTACAACATCCCATGTTCGCTCCTTAACAATATTGGCATCAAAGTCAATGACACTAATGGCAATAATTTCTTTACTGGAATCATGGTCTTTAAAAATAGGGGCATAGCCAGATAAACGGTCCATCCCTGCAAAGGTATAGGGCTGTGAGTATGTCGGATGCTTATGTGTAAGCAACATATCAATAGCTTCTTTGTCTAAATAAAATTGATCACCAGGTGCATAGCCTTTCTCAGCCAAATGATCATCAAGCGCTATTAATGTGCCATCCAATGATAATATATATTGTGTTTGGAAAATATCTTTATGACCGGTTGTCCAGTTTAAATCGTTCCCGATGCTTTCCTGTACAGCCTTGTCGCCTTGAAGGGCCTTGTCCAATTGTTGCGGATTGATCAAACCTGTCGTAATATTGGCACAGCCATAGGCCTCAACACCAGCAGCATCATAAAGTTTATTGTAAGCAGTTATGTATGTAGCGAACGAAGTAATCCCTAGCATCACCACTAAAATACCAGCGATAATCGTCCCAAGTTGAAAAGTTAATGAATTGCGTAATTTCACGATCCATCCTCTCCCCTTTCTTGTAATAATCTATGAATATTCCTTTTGTGTTTCATCATACTACAAAAAGATGTATTAAAAAAGCATCTTTAATTATTCTAGTAAGATAAAAACATTGGAAAAAGTTCTGAATTGTGCGATAATTGAAGTTAATTATCTTAAATCCTGAGCATTACCAATTCATCTAATAGGAGGGCTTGCTATGAATAAACGCTTTCATCTAGTATCGATTGTTACAGGGAACTTGTTAACAATAGGGGCCATTTTTATTTATGCCATGCAAAGTCAAGTGGGAGTAGCCCTCAGTACGTATGCTCTTGTGATGGGTTTTTTTAGTACTTTGCTTGTGGTTTTCTTCTATATATGGGGGGAAGAAAAACAACAAGTATCCAATCGTTTTCTGAAATAATATGTCTCATTTGCCATTACAAAGATAAAGGTAGCAAGTTTATTGTGGTTCCTTCCCTTTCTATATGCAAGGGATTTTTTTATGTAAAGGTCGGTAGAAATGATTTAGTAGCGTGGATCAAAAAGCAAATCGGAAGAGATACTAGAGTGTAGGAAGAATGGAGATTAAACCTTACAAATTATGTGGGTCTATACAACAGCTATTTCAAATATGGCTTCTTAGATTTATTCACGATTCCCTTCTTTTCCGAGGCATTCCCCTCCGTATACGTCTAATTGTTGTAGAAAAATAAAATTTTTTGTAGAAAATTTTAAAACAATGATTGAGTAGTATATCAATTTTCTGTATAATCAGCTTGTTTGACAATACTTTATATGAACTTGGGGGTAGACAATTGGGTAAAGCATTGATTATCGGAGCTGGCGGTGTTGCCAGTGTTGTGGTACACAAGTGTGTTCAAAATTCGGACGTATTTGAGGAAATTTGTATCGCAAGTAGAACTGTTTCAAAATGTGACGCTCTAAAAGAAAAACTAGACGGCGGAAAAACAAAAATTCATACTGCACAGGTAGACGCGGACAATACAGAAGAGGTGATTGAGCTTATTAAAGCTTTCGGCCCAGATGTAGTGATTAACGTAGCCCTACCTTATCAGGACTTAACGATTATGGATGCTTGCTTAGCGACAGGTGTGCACTATGTGGATACTGCAAACTACGAGCCACCTGAAACGGCAAAATTTGAATATAAATGGCAATGGGCTTATAAAGAGAAGTTTGAAAAAGCTGGCTTAACTGCATTACTTGGAAGCGGTTTTGACCCAGGTGTAACAGGCGTTTTCACAGCTCATGCACAAAAACATGAATTTGATGAAATCCACTATATCGATATCGTGGATGCCAATGCGGGAGATCATGGTTATCATTTCGCAACAAACTTCAACCCAGAAATTAACATTCGTGAAATTACAGCGAATGGTCGTTACTGGAAAGAAGGCGAGTGGATTGAAACAGCACCACTTGAGAAAAAAGAAGTGTATAACCTACCTGAAATCGGACCAAAAGATATTTACCTTCTATACCATGAAGAGCTTGAATCACTTGCAAAAAATATCAAAGGTTTAAAACAAATCCGCTTCTGGATGACGTTCTCTGAAAAATACTTAACACACTTAAAAGTATTAGAAAACGTAGGTATGACATCAATTGAGCCAATCGAATTTGAAGGACAAATGATTCAACCAATCCACTTCCTTAAAGCGGTATTACCAGACCCAGCTTCACTTGGACCACGTACAAAAGGTAAAACAAACATCGGTTGTATCATTCGCGGTCTAAAAGATGGCAAAGAAAAAACGTACTATGTGTACAATGTATGTGACCACGAAGAGTGCTACAACGAGGTTGGTTCACAAGCGATTTCATACACAACTGGCGTTCCAGCTATGATCGGTGCAATGCTTGTGATGAACGGTGAATGGCGTAAACCAGGTGTATGGAATGTGGAAGATTTCAATCCAGATCCATTCATGGATGCACTAAATAAATGGGGCCTACCATGGCAAGAAAGCCATAACCCAGAATTATTAGACCTTGATTTAGATGCAAAGGAAATAAGCCGATGAAACCAATTGATTTTTCAAAAGTTCCATCCCCTTCCTATGTAGTGGATGAGCGATTATTAACAAAGAATCTTGAGCTTTTAAAATCAATTCAAGAGCGTACAGGCTGCCGCATTTTATTAGCCCTTAAAGGCTTCTCAATGCATTCAACATTCCCTTTAGTCGGGGAATATTTAGCAGGCATTACAGCAAGCTCACTGCATGAGGCACGACTTGGCTATGAAAAAATGGGCAAGGAAGTGCATGTTTATGCTCCTGCTTATATTGAGCATGAAATGGACGAGCTTCTAGGCTATGTGGATCATATCGTCTTTAACTCATTTAACCAATGGGCACAGTACAAGGACAGAGTAAAATCTGCTGGTAAAACAATTGAATGTGGTATTCGTGTGAATCCTGAGTACTCTGAAATTGAAACAGCCCTTTATGATCCTTGCTACACAAACTCTCGCCTTGGTACAACATTAGCTAACTTTGATAAATCACAGCTTGACGGTATTGATGGCTTACACTTCCATGCGATGTGTGAACAAAATTCTGATACATTAGAGCGTATTATTGAAGTAGTTGAGGAAAAATTTGGTGATGTGTTACACCAAATGAAATGGTTAAACTTCGGTGGCGGTCACCATATTACGCGTGATGATTATGATGTAGAAAAACTTGTGAACATCATTAATTATATTCAAGAAAAGTATAACCTGCTTGTTTATCTTGAGCCTGGTGAAGCAGTAGCCCTTAATACAGGCTACTTAGTAGCAACAGTGCTTGATATTCAAGAAAATGGGATGGATCTTGCTATTTTAGATACATCAGCAACATGTCACATGCCTGATGTACTTGAAATGCCTTACCGTCCAATGATTATTGGTTCTGGACAAGCAAATGAATTAGCACACACATATCGCTTAGGCGGACTAACATGTCTAGCTGGTGATGTGATTGGTGATTATTCGTTTGAACAGCCATTAAAACCAGGTGATCGTCTTGTATTCACAGATATGGCTCATTATTCAATGGTGAAAAACCATATGTTTAACGGTGTCAACTTACCATCTATCGTTTCGTATAACGATGAAGAAGGCATTAAAGTGATCCGTGAGTTTAAATTTGAAGACTACAGTGGTCGTCTGTCTTAATAGCAATAGAAAAGCCCTTCCAGTTTTACACTGGAAGGACTTTTTTTATGGACGCATGGTCATCCAATTCTCCACATAATGAATGGCTACTCCATGAAAAGCATCGTTATTTGAAAAATGTTGCTGAACAAGTATAAGCTGTTCATTCATAAAGGCTTCTCCATTATCATAAAAAGTAATATTTTCCCCTTCCTCTGAAGCGCCTGTTTCTACACCAATTACAATTGATTTATTCACAGTGGAAGCATAAGCGATTTCATGTTCTACAATAGAGATAATATCTTTTGCAGCATCACGATAGGCCATGATCGTCACACTATCCACATGGTCAATGACCCAATCAGCTAATAACCCTTTTCCAAATTCGTTATTATACTGAACTTCATCAAACCAAAATGGCATGTCTACTTCTAAAGTAAGTTGTAACTGACTTGCTTTCTCACTTGCTTTCATTATTAGTGTTTGATAGGATTCTATCGTTTGTGCTTGATGTAAGCTCCATCCACTATTTAAATAAGGTTCTACATCAAGGTGCACTCCAGAAAATTGCTCAGATTCAGTTGAATTCTTATTATATATATGTAACCAATTAAACAATTCGTCTTGGCTTTGACTACCCTCAGCTGAAACCCAGCTTGCAGCACCATCCAATGCATAAATGCGAATACCTTTGTCAGAAGCGTTACTAATAAAATGCTTATAGTCATTGCTCGCTATGCCTTGATCGATTTGCAGATAAACTTTATTGACATCGTTATGTTCTAAAAATAATAATATTTTTTCTTGGTCATCCATGATGAGGGATGTATCCCACAGCCACGTAGCCTTTTCCTGTATAGACATTGCATCAACCTTTCCACTTGATAAAGCTAATGAACTAATTATGATGACGATTAGTGCGGTCCATACTTTTAATTGTCTCTTCATACGAACTAACTCCATTCTACTCGCCACGGCTCCTAGAACAGAACCTGGCAACCTGACAATCTTGCACTGAAATTATAGTGTTTAGACTCATGGCTTTGCGTCCCTCCCTTTCGGTGAAGTTTGCCTTTTTCAGTTTTTTCTTAATCATTATCATACGCGGTTAGCAATGGTTTATCTGTAGGTATAATGCATAATTGTCACATGTATGATCAGGTAAAAACGACAAAATACAGGTTAAATTTACTATTCAAACATAAAAAAAACGTAGAGTGTCTAAGACTCTACATTTTCCTTTTCATTTTCAAGCATTTTGTGTAAATAATTGATAATCTCACGAATGCCGTCTAATGAATTGACAAGTATTTTGGGATCAACATACGTAATCATTCGGTTTTCAAGATTAGCTACCGCAGTAAAATAGCGTGTTTTACTATAATTGACTAGGCCCAATTGCTGAAGTACTGATTCATCGAAATCAAGAATTTCTCGTGCTTCTGTAACAAGTAATCCATAATTAACCACATCAGTATTCAACACAATGATACGTGCGGTTGATGGATTAGATAAGCGGTTATACAGTATGCGCTCAAAATCTAGAACAGGTACAAGCTCACCACGAATTCTTGTAAAGCCTAGAAGATAGTTAGGTAAATGAGGAATAGGTGTTACATGCTCTAATTTTTCAATTGAAATCGCTTGTTCCACAGGTACGGCGTATTCCTCTGTCCCACAAGCAAAAACGACTGCTTTGACACTTTCCATAGGGTTACACATCCTTACTCGACTGTTAATTTTTCGCCGATTCTTTGACGATTTCTACTAGTAAATCTGCTAATTTTTCAAGTTCTTCTACTGGTATCTTTTCATTCGTTGTATGAATATCCTCATAGCCAACAGATAAATTAACTGTAGGAATGCCAAAGCCTGCGATGACGTTTGCATCTGAGCCTCCACCAGAAATACCTAGTGTCGGAGTACGATCAATATTGCGTGCAGCAGCCATAGCTACCTGAACAACTTTATCAGATTCCGTTACACGGAAGCCTGGATACATCAGCTTCACTTCAACCTCTGCCCGTGCACCTAAAGAAGCAGATACTTGTTCAAACGTATCTTGCATATGCTTTGTTTGCGCATCCAATTTAGCTTTGTCTATAGAACGTGCTTCTGCCAGGATTGTCACTTCGTCACAAACAATATTTGTTGCTTGTCCACCTTCAAAACGCCCAATATTCGCTGTCGTTTCTTCATCTAAACGGCCTAGTTTCATTTGAGCAATGCATTTTGATGCGACTGTTATGGCAGAAATCCCCTTTTCAGGAGCAACCCCCGCATGTGCCGTTTTTCCAATAATCTTTGTAAAAATTTTCGCCTGGAATGGTGCTGCTGTCACGATGCCACCAACTTTGCCATCGCTATCAACCGCAAAGCCATATTTTGCTTTAATGTTAGCTGGATCTAGCTCTTTAGCGCCAACAAGGCCACTTTCTTCACCAGCCGTAATAATAAATTCAATATCGCCATGTGCAATATTTTGCTCTTTCAAACGTTTGACCATCTCAAATAGAGCTGCTAATCCTGCTTTATCGTCGGCACCTAAAATCGTCGTACCATCAGATACGATATAGCCATCTTCACGCAAAGACGGTTTGATGCCTTTTCCCGGTACAACGGTATCCATATGAGATGTAAAATAGATTGGCTCCACATCCAATGTACCTTTTAATGTGGCAATAATATTACCTGCCCCATGTCCATTACGCGTATGTGCATCGTCTTGAATCACTGAAAATCCAAGTGCAGTTAACTTCTCTACAAGAATGGGTGCTATTAGTTGTTCATGTTTTGTTTCTGAATCAATTTGTACGAGCTCAAAAAACTCTTCTACTAAACGACTTGTCATGTTGTAAAACTCCCTTAGTTTACGTGTTTTTCCACGTTATAGTATACGTATTATTTTAGCACAACGTCAGAAGAGTTGAAATCATTGAACAATACGACCAAAATAAAAAGTCTGAGAACAACTCAGACTTTCCTTAGTGATTGAAAATAAGCTCTTTTTCTTTTTCTAATGATTGTAGGTAGTTGACTGCTTTCTTATGTTTATCCTGTAAGCGCCAAATCGTATTATGTACATCATCCTGAACACGTGAGACCTGTTCCCTTGCTGTTGAAATTTTAGAATGAACAGACCATGCTGAAAAAATATCATCAAAAAAGTAGTCTGCAAACTTAACAAAGCCATCTGTTTCAACATGCAACGATTTCGTAGACATTTCTTGAACATCCAATAATTCATTGTGAAAACGCTGTAACGCAATTTGAGCACTGTGTAAATAGTTTTCTGACTGATCGAGTGCATTATGCTTTAAGTGTGTTGCAATCAGCCCACCACCCAAAAACGTATCCCATGTGGAATACCCATTTGCCGAATGTAAGGAAGCAGCTGCTTGCCCAAGCCTTGTAAGGGCTACTTCTCCCGCTTCCTCCGCCTCTTTAATTTCAGTGATGAGCTGTTTTGTTAGCATTTCCTCAAGTGCTAAATGCTCTAGCCTCTCTGCTTGGGCAGCATCATGAATCTGTAAGTACGCCTTCTTTTGAAGATAAACCTGTTGAAGTGATTGCTGTAACGCTATTTCATCAATTTGGGCTAGCTGGTTCATCACCTGCACGCTGTCCTCTGCTAAATCTGTTTGCATTTTCTTAGCTTCATTCAGCTTTAATTCAAGTACTGCCGCCTTATCAATTTTTTCTGCCCTCAGTTCATCTTGTTGCCCTGTCCACGTACGAATCATATTCATAAATGAGAAACCATCCAATTTATCCAGTTTGGATCGAATTTGTTGGAGTGCTGTTGTATGGTTGTCTATTTCCTGTTGTGTATGTTTAATTTGTCCCTCAATTAACTGATTTTGTTCGTTTAATCTAGATGCTTTTCTAAGTTGTGCATGAATCTTTTCTTGCTCTGTTTGTAATTGCTGCCATTCCATTCATCTCAACTCCTCTTATCTATCAGTACGGATGACAAACAAAAATGTTTCACTTTTTGGCAATGAAAAACCTAGCAACTTTTGAGCTGCTAGGCTTGTACGACTATTATAGAGGAATATTACCGTGCTTTTTCTCTGGACGTGTTTCATGTTTGTTGGACAGCATATCAAGTCCTTGAATCAGCTTGATACGTGTATCTCGTGGATCAATTACGTCGTCTACCATACCGCGAGATGCTGCAACATATGGGTTAGCAAATTTTTCTTTATATTCTTCGATTTTTGCTGCACGAGTTGCTTCAGGGTCATCTGATTTTGCAATTTCACGGGCAAAAATGATGTTAGCTGCGCCAGCAGCACCCATAACAGCAATTTCAGCATTTGGCCATGCAAATACAAGGTCAGCACCAATTGATTTAGAGTTTAAGGCAACGTAAGCGCCTCCATATGCTTTACGTAAAATCACTGTAATTTTTGGAACAGTCGCTTCTGAATAAGCATACAGAATTTTTGCACCATGGCGAATAATACCACCATGTTCTTGTTTAACACCTGGGAAGAAGCCAGAAACGTCTTCAAATGTAATGATTGGGATATTGTATGCATCACAAGTACGAATGAAACGAGCTGCTTTATCAGAAGAATCGATATCTAAGCCACCAGCAAGAACTTTTGGTTGGTTACAAACAAGTCCAACTGATTCACCAGCAATACGTGCAAAACCAACTACTACGTTTTTAGCAAACTCTGCATGTACTTCCATGAACGAACCTTCATCCACTACTTGCTCAACAACTTTACGTACATCATATGGACGTGTTGTTTCAATCGGCACTGTATCCACGATTTCTGGACGGTAGTCATCCCCTTCAGGTCTAGCTTGACGAGGTGCCTTTTCTTTATTGTTTTGTGGTAAGTAGCTTAATAGTTTTTTAATTTCATCAATCGCTGCTTCTTCAGAAGGAGCACGGAAATGAGCATTCCCACTAACCGCATTATTTACTTTCGAACCACCTAAATCTTCAGCGGAAATTTTCTCTCCTGTTACCGTTTCGATTACTTTAGGTCCTGTAATGAACATTTGAGATGTTTTATCCACCATTAGAATAAAGTCAGTAATAGCTGGAGAATAAACAGCTCCACCAGCACAAGGTCCCATAATCACAGAGATTTGCGGGATCACACCAGAATAAATGGCATTTCGGTAGAAGATATGACCATAGCCATCTAATGAAAGAACACCCTCTTGAATACGTGCACCGCCTGAGTCATTGATGCCGATAAATGGTGTACCATTTTTAGCAGCTAGATCCATCACTGTTGCCATTTTTTTCGCATGCATTTCACCAAGCGCCCCACCAAACACTGTGAAATCTTGAGAGAATAAGTATACTGGACGTCCGTTAATTTTACCGAATCCAGTTACGACACCATCACCAGGTCCCTCCATTTTTTCCATGCCGAAGTCTACTGTACGGTGTGTAATAAATGGGTTGATTTCGAAAAATGTACCTTCGTCTAGCAACAAGTCGATACGCTCACGAGCAGTAAGTTTCCCCTTCTCATGCTGCTTATCGATGCGTTCATAGCCCCCACCAAGTTCAATTACCGTTTTACGGTCATACAAGTCATTGATTTTGTCGAACATATCCATACTAATCACTTATCCCCTTTTCCACTTTTATCACATAGTTCATATAACACCCCAAATGAGGATTTAGGATGCATAAACGCAACCTCTGCCCCTCCAGCACCTGGCCCTGGCTCTTCGGATAAGAGACGTACACCTTTTTCACGAAGCTCTGCCATTCGTTCACGAATTCCCGTCACACCAAACGCAACATGGTGAATTCCTTCTCCACGTTTTTCAATAAAACCATGGATGGCACTTTTATCACTCATTGGTTCTAATAGCTCAATTTTCACGTTCCCTGCATCGATAAATGCCACACGAACCTGTTGAGATTCTACTTCTTCCACTTTCATCAACTTTAAGCCTAAAGTTTCTGTATAATATGTAATGCGTTCATCAAGATCGCGCACTGCAATCCCAATATGATCTACTTTCTCCATGGTGACATCTCCTTCTGTTATGGTACATACTCTATTTTACAGACTTTTTTGTCAAAACTCTACTACTTGAGAAATTTTTCAGATTTGCTAAACTATTTATAAGAAAAGAAGGAGCGAACGAGCATATGAGTAATAAAAAATTTCAAAAAGTCGTTATTTATAGTATGATCGCCATTATGCTAATCTCATCTCTAGCATTCGGATTATCTATGATAATTTAAGGCAAAGCACGAGGCGTCCACACTACTGTGGGCGCTCTTTTTTAACCTTTAACCCTTTAAATGACTGCTTTATTTCTAAATACCTGTCCATTTCCTCTATAAACTGATAGAGGGCTGCCTGAGCGATAAATTGCTCATGGCTTTGTGGTAAAGGAAGCTGAGAAAAATCGCGCTTAACATGTTCGAGCTTTTCGCGGTAATGACTAGCCGTATTCCCCGAATGAACATGCTCACCTAGGTCTTGTAAAAAATCTGCCACAATTTCAGCCTCTTGTACTATAACAGGTAATGTCGTCACTTTTGGTAGCACTCTTTCGATAATTTCTAGCTGCTGCTCTCGCATATCGAAATATACATAGTAATCATTTTTACGTCTTGTAAAATGGTTTTGAACATCTTTAAACGCCAATGATTTTGCCTCTTCTAGTGCTTTGATAGCATCGATAATTTCTTGACCGTTCCACAACGTATCTCCTTGCCGTAAATAGCTGGCAATTTCTAAAAAAATCTTACTATATAGCTCCTCTATTTTGACTCTGTAGTAATTTAATTCCTTTTGAATGTCTGGCATATACATATTAATGGCAATCCCTGTTCCATAACCGATAGCCATCAACGCTAATTCATTATAAACAAGTGTCAATGAGTACCCTTCAGCAGCGTAAATATGCATAATAATCACGACACTGGAGATAAATCCATCCGCAACCTTTAAAGATACAATGGTAGGTATAAAGAATATAAGCATGCCTGCTAGTGTAAGTGGATGGTAAGCAAATAACTCAAAGCTTACAAAGGCAAAAAGCATTGCTACAATACTTGCAACTAATCGTGTATAGGCTGCATAAATGGATTTCTTTTTTGTTGGCTGCACACATAATATGGTTAGAATCCCAGCAGATGCATATGAGGCTAAATCAAAATACTGTGCAATGGCAATGGCGATGGCCGCACCAATTGCTGTTTTTAAAGTTCGATAGCCGATTGAAAACTTCTTCAGGCCGACTGCCTCCCATCCTTTAGTACTCTTCACGCATTCAGCTAATTATTTAGCCAATATTACAAAAATTTTAACAATAATGAAACTAGCTATACATGAGGATCAGTAGGAAGCCTACATAGATAGCATGATCTATTTAGGCTTTTCTACTTGATTGAAAATGATTTTTCTTATGCAAGAATGGACTTAAAGCTCGTCACAATATTCTTCAAAGTTTGCTTGTAAATTTGTTACAACTGACATTGGGTCATGCCCTTCAATTTCATAACGTCCAACTTCTGCGACAACTTGTCCGTCTTTTAATAGAACGAATGATGGTGATGAAGGTAAATGATCTTCTCCAAAATGGTAACGTGCTGCTGCAGTTGCTTCTTTATCTTGCCCTGCAAACACTGTTACTAAATGATCTGGACGTTTATCATAATGAACGCATTGTGCCGCTGCTGGACGAGCGATTCCACCCGCACAACCACATACTGAGTTCACCATTACTAATGTTGTACCTGGACGAGCAAACGCCTCTTCCACGGCTTCTGGTGTTGTTAGTTGTTCATAACCAGCTGCCTCAATTTCAGCACGTGCTGTTTTTAAAATTTCCTGCATAAATAAATCGTAATCCATATTCATATAGCGATAGCTCCTTTCAAGTTTGCGCCAATTTAGTTCTATTTCATATAGTAGGTTTTTGACGCTTATCCATCTCTTATCATAGCAGTTTGCAAGCAATTTGTGCACCTACTTGCTCAACACATTTCAGTTGAAATTACTACGATTTCAATATGACTCGTTTACTTGTCTTCCTGCTCCTCGCTAAATAAACGATCAACACCTTGTGTAACTGTCAACTGTCCACTTAAAATTTGACGTTCAAGCTGTTGTACTTGTGCTTTACGTTGCGGGTTTCCATAAAATAGATCAATTAAATGATCGGTAATCATCGATTGGAACCACTCTTTTGTTTGTTGTTGGCGTCGGGTAGCCCAATAGTGATTTGCTTCTACGATTTGCTTGAATTCCCCAATTGTTTCCCAAACCTTATCAAGTCCTCGTTTTTCTAGTGAACTAACAGGCATGGCAGTTGACATCCAACCAGGTGTAGCTGGCTGTAAAAAGTGCAAAATTTGTTTATACTCTGCAACCGTTTTTTTAGCCAGACGAACATTATCACCATCCGCCTTATGCACGACAATTGCATCTGCTAATTCCATGATGCCTTTTTTCATGCCCTGCAATTCATCCCCCGCTCCTGTTAAAACAAGAAGCAGGAAGAAGTCAACCATGCCACGGACATAGGTTTCACTTTGTCCGACACCAACTGTTTCAATTAAAATCACATCATAGCCTGCTGCCTCACAAACTAACATGGTTTCCCGTGTTTTTTTGTGAACACCCCCTAGGGTACCTGCCGATGGCGATGGACGCACAAATGCACTAGGCTTCTTAACGAGCTCCTCCATACGCGTTTTATCGCCAAGTATACTTCCTCCTGATAGAGAAGAACTTGGATCAATGGCAAGAACAGCAACTCGTTTCCCCATGTCACACAGCATTGTACCGAAAGCCTCAATGAATGAGCTTTTTCCTGCCCCAGGCACACCTGTTATGCCAATTCGGATACTATTTCCTGTATGTGGAAGAAGCTCCTGCAATAGTTCTTGTGCCTGTACTTTATGGGTAGCGTTTGAACTTTCAATGAGGGTAATGGCTTTTGATAAATGTGTGCGAGAGCCCGCACATACTTGTTGTGCAAGCTCTCCTACATTTAGAGTGTCTGCCTTTTTCTTTCGGAACTTTTTGGGTGTACCATATTGCATCCCGTCGTGAGTCGCCTCTACTCCGTCCATGACAAATAGCGCACTTTCTTCCATTCCTTTATTTTTGTCCATTATTCAGACACTTCCTCATAGCCTAAACGTTTGTAGATTTCTTCAATAATTTTTTGTGCGGATACAGGAATCACTGTACCTGGTCCGAAAATAGCTACTGCACCGGCATTATAAAGGAAATCATAATCTTGTGCTGGTATAACACCACCCACAATAATGATAATATCTTCACGACCTAGTTTTTCAAGCTCAGCTATCAATTCAGGCACCAATGTTTTATGTCCTGCAGCTAGTGAAGATACGCCAATGACATGAACATCATTTTCAACAGCCATTTGAGCTGCCTCAGCAGGCGTCATAAATAGTGGTGAAATATCTACGTCAAAGCCTAAATCAGCATAACCAGTTGCGACAACCTTCGCGCCGCGGTCATGTCCATCTTGTCCCATTTTAGCAACTAAAATACGTGGACGACGACCTTCATTTTCAAGGAATTCTTCTGTCATTTGTTTCACTTCCGCAATTTGCTCCTCATCAGAGAAGTTAGCAGAGTAAACACCAGAGATCGAACGAATGACCGCTTTATGACGACCAGAAACAGCTTCAATTGCATCAGATATTTCACCTAAAGAAGCACGAGCGCGCGCTGCATCCACTGCCACCGCTAGCAGGTTTTCTTGTCCATCTTGAGCAGCCTTTGTTAAGCGAGCTAAATGCTTTTGAACTTCCGCTTCATCACGAGCTGCCTTCATCGCTTCTAAACGTTCAATTTGTTTTTGACGAACAATTGTATTATCGATATCTAAAATATCGATCGGCTCTTCTTTTGCTAAGCGATACTTATTCACGCCAACAATCGTTTCTGTTTTAGAATCAATTTTTGCTTGTCGTTTTGCTGCGGCTTCCTCAACCTTCATTTTTGGAAGGCCCGTTTCAATCGCTTTAGCCATACCACCAAGCGCTTCTATCTCTTCGATTAACGCCCAAGCAGATTTCGTAATTTCTTCTGTTAATTTCTCTACGTAGTACGAACCACCCCATGGATCAATGACTTTTGTCATCGCTGTTTCTTCTTGTAAAAATAACTGTGTATTACGCGCGATACGTGCAGAGAAATCAGTTGGAAGGGCAATTGCTTCATCCAGTGCATTTGTATGAAGGGATTGCGTATGTCCCATAGAAGAAGCATTTGCTTCGATTAATGTACGTGCAACATTGTTAAATGGATCTTGCTCAGTTAATGACCAGCCAGATGTTTGGGAATGCGTACGCAGCGCTAATGTCTTCGGATTTTTCGGATTAAACGTAGACATCATTTGTGCCCAAATACGACGTGCTGCACGCATTTTAGCAACTTCCATGTAATAGTTCATACCAATTGCCCAGAAGAACGATAGGCGAGGCGCAAATGCATCAATATCAATACCTGCTTTTAATCCTGTTCGTACATACTCCAAGCCATCTGCTAATGTATAGGCAAGCTCAATGTCATTTGTTGCGCCTGCTTCTTGAATATGGTAACCAGAAATTGAAATAGAGTTAAATTTCGGCATATACTTCGCTGTATATTCAAAAATATCTGCGATGATTTTCATTGACATAGCTGGTGGGTAAATGTATGTATTACGCACCATGTATTCTTTTAAAATATCATTTTGAATGGTACCTGCTAATTGATCTGGCGTTACCCCTTGTTCCTCTGCTGCCACAATATAGAATGCAAGAACGGGTAATACCGCACCATTCATTGTCATTGAAACAGACATTTGGTCTAACGGGATTTGATCGAAAAGGATTTTCATATCCTCAACTGAGTCAATCGCAACCCCTGCTTTTCCTACATCCCCTGTTACACGTGGATGATCAGAGTCATAGCCTCGATGTGTTGCTAAATCAAACGCGACAGAAAGACCTTTTTGGCCCATTGCTAAATTTCGTTTGTAAAAGGCATTGGATTCTTCAGCAGTCGAGAAACCTGCGTATTGGCGAACCGTCCATGGACGTGCTACATACATAGTAGGGTATGGTCCACGTGTATTGGGTGCAATCCCTGCTACATCATTTAGATGTTTAGCCTCTTTAATATCTTCTTTTGTGTAAATATCTTTAATTTCAATTCCCTCATTAGTCATGAACTTATCTTCAGACGCTTGAGGTGCTTCAGCTGTTAACACCTTTTCTATTTCTACTGCATTAAAATTTGGCTTGCTCATCGTTGGACCTCCTTCATGCTCGCAAACACGGACAGTAATTTTTCAATGATGTTTTGTCCGGCGAAAATAAAGCCGTTTAAGCCATTTGCTAACCAAGCTTCTTCTTCGTCTTTAAATTTGCCCGCCACATCTATAAGCACATTCGCTGGTTTTTCAGCTAAAATAGCTGATACAAATGCTTTTGTATCATCATCATTGCCTGCAATCACTACATACTTAGCCTCTGTCGCCTTCAGCCAAGCTACTGCCTCTTCTACAGTTGTCACTGGCTCACTTTTTTCTGGTTCAAGACCCACTGTGTTTAAGAAGCCCGCTACAAAATCTGCGCGTGGTTTAGAGCTTTTTAATGATCCTAATGCTAAAATACCTGTTTTTACATCTCCTGCTGTCATGTCTGCACGTAAATCCTCAAATGGAGCAGCGATACGCTTAATATCAGCAAATAATGGATTTGTATCCTGTTCAAGAATATCAGCTGGATTGGCATAAATATTCGTTCCAATTAATGATTGCTTACGTGTTTGGGCAGCTTTGATGCGTTTTTGATAGGATGCTTCCACTTCTTCTGCAAGCTTGCCAGAGGCTGTATATTCATCGATACCGCCAGCTGCCTGGATGTCTAAAAATAGTGCCCATGCTTCTTTCACAAAATCTGCTGTTAACGACTCGATAAAGTAAGAGCCCCCTGCTGGATCTTTTACTTTTAAGACATTTGTTTCTTCTCTTAAAATTAATGACACATTACGGGCGATACGAACGGATTGATCCGTAGGCTTCGTTAGCACGTCATGTGGATGAACTGTAAAGAGATCAGCACCACCGATTAAACCAGAAAGCGCTTCATTTGAAGAACGTAATAAGTTCACATACACATCTAATTTAGAAAAACTTCTTAATGATGTTTCAGCAACAGTAGGGATTTTGATATGATCTGTTACGCCATAAGCGGATGAGAACGCTTTCCAAAGTACTTTAAAAGCACGTAGTTTTGCAATCTCCGTAAAGAATTGTGTATCAATGGCAAAAGATACAAAAAATTTCTTCGAAAACGCTTCAAAGCTTTCTTCTTGTTCTGCAAATTTGGCTGCTAATGCAAGTGCATAGGCTAATTCTTGGACAGCGTTAGCACCTTCATTATGATAAACCGTTGTGTCTGCACTGACTGAGCGCACGTTCGGAAATGCAGTCAAAGTGATAGGGTCTTTTGAAATAATGTAACCTTTAATGGCTTCTTGTTGATCTACTGGAATGTTGTCGAATACTGCTAATAACGGGTCTTTTGAATTTTCAATAGTAATTTTAAACGAATATTCTGAGAAATATGATGCTAATTTGACCAATACTTCTTCTGTCCAAGCAAAGCTCACTCGGCTATCTATCGTAATAACTTCATTGCCTCGAGCCAAGCTATCCTCAAGTTGTGCAAAAAAAGCTTCGCTTGAATCAGCGTGAATTTGTTGTGCCACCTGAAATACTTGATCATTTTGTAGGGAACGGATTGTGGCAACTTGTAAATCAAGCTCTTCTCCAAGCTTAGCTACTAAACTTTCTTGCGTGTAAAGCGGCTGTAGTGTAACACCTTCAATTGTTTTTGTGAATAGTGACTCAAATGGTTTCCCTTTTAAAGCTTTGATTGCTGCATCTTGCCAGTCTGAATAGGCTGGTATTTCAAATTCAATATTTTTCATGTTGTTTGACATGCGGACGCTTAATCAGCTTCCCCCCTTAGTAGTTTCTATTTGTTATTCTACATGACAAATTGCGACTCGAAAAGCATAAAAAAAATCGGAAACCCTTATACAGCAGGTTTCCGACAAGTCATCAGTAGACTGACGTTGAAGATTTATTGGTATTTTCGAGTATTTCTTTCACTCTATTTAGGAATTTACCACAGACAAGTCCATCAAGTACACGATGATCTAATGATAAACATAAATTCACAATATCACGTGCAGCAAACATTCCACCTGGTAAAACAACAGGTTTTTTTACAATACTTTCCACTTGTAGAATCGCTGCTTGTGGGTAATTGATAATGCCCATTGATTGAACAGAACCAAATGCACCTGTATTATTCACTGTAAATGTACCACCAGTAATGTCATCCATTGCTAATTTCCCTGTACGGACTTTGATAGCCAGTTCATGGATTTCTTTAGCAATTCCTTTAATGGATTTTTCATCTGCGTGTTTTATAACAGGTACAAATAAGGCATCATTCGTTGCTACTGCAATCGAAATATTGATGTCATGTTTTTGAATGATTTTATCTTCCGCCCACATCGAATTCAGCATTGGGAATTCCTTTAAAGCTTGAGCAACCGCTTTTACAAAGAAGGCGAAATATGTAAGATTAAAGCCTTCTTTTTGCTTAAATTCATTCTTTAAGCTATCACGATAAGTCACTAAATCTGTTACATCCACTTCCATCATCATCCAAGCATGTGGCGCTTCATGTACACTTTTCACCATATTATTCGCAATCGCACGACGGATCTTCGTCACTGGAATTTCGATATCTCCTGGATGAATAGGTTGTACAGGTGCAGCTGCTTTTTCCACTTGTTGCTGTGGTGCTGGAGCTGCTGTAGGTGCTGATGTTGTTTGAGCGGTTGGAGCTGCTTGTGCTACATCATTTGCCGTTGGGATATTACCTGTTTCAATGAGCTTTAACAGGTCTTTTCGTGTAATACGACCACCCTCGCCAGTACCTGTTACAAGGTCTAAAGCTATATCATGCTCCTGCGCAAGTCGAAGAACAGCTGGTGAGTAACGTACTTTACCTGTACGTGCCTCTTTTGGTGCAGCTACAGGGGCTTTTACCTGCTGTGGTGCCTCCTGTTTCTTTTGAACACCTGCATTTAAAATAGCCGTACTTACCGCTGATTTTTTTTCAGGTGGCGGTGCTGGTAATTCACCTTCTCCCGCTATTTCAATCGAGCAAACGACTGCTCCAACTGGTAATGTCTGACCTTCTTGCGCAAGTAGCTCCGTGATAACCCCTTCAAATGATGAGGGGATTTCAGCATTTACTTTATCTGTAACAACCTCTGCTAATGGATCATATTTTTTAACTGTATCTCCAGGCTTTACAAGCCATTTTTCAATTGTACCTTCTGTTACACTTTCGCCGAGCTGTGGCATTGTAATATTTTGAACCGACATCCTTTATTCCTCCCATCAATTAAGCCTAGGCGTCATTGTACCTGATGCAGCGCTAAAAACATTAAACGTAGATAGGCATTTAGACAGATTTTGACTTTCAACTGTGCAAAGTCAAAATCTGTTGTTCCGTCTGAGGCTTTTATTTTTCATTCAGCCTTGTTGTGATCTATTAGAACGCAGCAAGTTCTCGCATAGCACGTTCCACTTTATCAGGATTAATCATAAAATATTTCTCCATCGTTGGTGCATATGGCATGGCTGGCACATCAGGTCCCGCTAGACGTTGAATTGGTGCATCAAGCTCAAATAAACAATGTTCTGCAATAATAGCAGCAACCTCACTCATGATACTACCTTCTTTATTATCCTCTGTAACAAGCAATACTTTACCTGTCTTACTTGCAGCCTCAATAATCGCTTCTTTATCCAGAGGGTAAACTGTACGCAAGTCAAGGATATGAGCGGAAATACCATCCGCAGCTAGGCGTTCTGCCGCTTGTAGAGCAAAGTGGACTGCTAAACCATAGGTAATGACTGTCACGTCATCTCCTTCACGTTTTACATCTGCTTTACCAATTGGCAATGTGTAATCATCTAGTGGTACTTCCCCTTTAATTAAACGATAGGCACGTTTATGTTCGAAAAATAATACCGGATCTTCATCACGAATAGCAGCTTTCAATAAACCTTTTGCATCATACGGTGTTGATGGAATGACAATTTTCAAACCAGGCGTACCAGCAAAAAGTGCTTCAACGGATTGTGAATGATAAAGTGCCCCGTGAATACCGCCGCCAAAAGGTGCGCGGATGACCATTGGACAAGTCCAGTCATTATTAGAACGGTAACGAATTTTTGCTGCCTCAGAGACGATTTGATTGACAGCTGGCATTATAAAATCAGCAAATTGCATTTCAGCAATCGGACGCATACCGTACATCGCTGCACCGATACCTACACCAGCTATCGCACTTTCTGCAAGAGGTGTATCGAGCACGCGGTATTCACCGAATTGATCGTATAGTCCAGTAGTGGCTTTGAATACACCGCCCTTACGACCAACGTCCTCTCCTAAAATGAAAACTCGTTCGTCACGTTCCATCTCTTCTTTCATTGCTAATGTAATCGCATCAATATAAGACATTACTGCCATTACATGTCACCTCCGTCCACTGGTGCATAAACATATTTAAGTGCATGCTCTGGTTGTGCATATGGAGCCGCTTCAGCATAATCAGTTGCTTCATTTACTTCTGCCATGACACGCTCTTCGATTTCAGTACGTATCGCATCTGTCATTACGCCAGCATCCATTAAATATTTTTCAAATAATACAATTGGATCCTTTGCTTTACCTTCTGCAATGTCTTCAGCCGTACGGTATTGACGGTCATCATCATCTGATGAATGGGCTGTTAAACGATAGGTTACCGTTTCGATTAAGCTTGGACCTTCCCCATTACGTGCACGATCTGCGGCCTCTTTCACCACTTTATACACTTGTAACGGATTTTTCCCATCCACTGTTACCCCTGGCATTCCGTAGCCAATCCCACGATCAGATACTTTTGCACAGCCTAGTTGACGCTCTACTGGCACAGAAATCGCATATTGATTGTTTTCTACCATAATAATGACTGGTAGCTTATGCACACCTGCAAAGTTCGCTCCTTCATGGAAGTCTCCTTGGTTGGATGAACCTTCACCAAGCGTAACGAAAGAAACAAAATCTTCTTTTTGTAGACGTCCTGCAAGTGCAACACCCACTGCGTGTGGAACTTGAGTCGTAACAGGAGATGAACCTGTTAAAATACGGTTTTTCTTTTGGCCAAAGTGACCTGGCATTTGACGACCGCCAGAGTTTGGATCTTCTGCTTTAGCAAACGCAGATAACATCAGTTCTCTTGGTGTCATTCCAAAATGTAAAACAACACCCATATCGCGATAATATGGTGCAATATAATCCTTATTTTTATCAAGTGCAAAGGCTGCTCCAACCTGTGCTGCCTCCTGACCTTGACAGGAAATTACAAACGGAATTTTACCAGAACGGTTTAATAACCACATACGCTCATCTAATCTTCTGGCCATTAACATTGTTTCGAACATAGCAAGTACATCTTCATTTGACAAACCTAAATCTTCATGTTTGATTTGAACATCTTGCATACGAACACCCCTTTCGTATTATAGAGAAATAACTATCTTATCCTATATCCCCACTTTTGGATATGTTAGTTATGAAATTCAGAAAATTAAAAATGGATAGCGCGATCATCCACTGCGAGAGCAGATTCCACTAACACCTCATTTAAGGATGGATGTGGATGAATGGCCTGACTAATTTCCCATGGTGTTGCATCTAACACTTTTGCTAAGGATGCTTCACCAATTAAATCTGTTACATGAGGCCCTACCATATGAATACCCAAAATATCATCTGTTTCTTCATCAGCAATAATTTTGACAAAGCCTTCTGCTTCTCCATTTACTAATGCTTTACCAATGGCCTTAAACGGGAATTTACCAATCTTTAATGAAAAGCCTTGTTCTTTAGCAGCACTTTCTGTTAATCCAATGCTAGCAACCTCTGGATAGGAATAAACACATTTCGGTACTTTTAGTGCATCCAATGTCTCTGTTTTCCCTGTTGCTATATGCTCAATAGCTGAAAGCCCTTCATGAGAAGCGACATGTGCCAATTGTAAGCCGCCAATCACATCTCCTATGGCATACATATGAGACTCTTTCGTTTGATAGGAATCATTCACTTTAATAAAGCCGTTTTCCACTTCAATCTCTGTATTTTCTAAACCAATACCTTGCGTATTCGCCTCACGCCCTACACAAAGTAATAGTTTATCAGCCTCAAAAATTTCTTCTTTTTCATTCACTTTTGCAGAAATGAAAACGTTATCATTTTCGATTTTGAATGTATTTGTATCTAAGCGAGCATTCGTAACAATACGAACTCCTCGTTTTTCAAGTTGTTTCGTCACTTCTTTAACGATATCCGCATCTTCTGCTGGTAAAATAGATGGACCATATTCTACAACTGTTACATATACACCAAAATCGCAAAGCATGGATGCCCACTCAATTCCGATAACACCGCCACCAACGATTAACAGTGACTTTGGTAAACTTTCTAACTGTAATGCGTGGTCTGAATTCAGCACATATTGCCCATCTATCGTTAACCCTGCCATACCACGAGGCTTTGAGCCCGTTGCAATGACAACATTCGTAGGCACAAGCATTTCATTTTCATCGCCATTGGACATTTCTACAGATATTGTACCTGGCATAGGTGAGAAAATAGATGGACCCAAAATTCGCCCTGTACCATGATAAACATCTATTTTTCCTTTTTTCATCAGTGTATTCACACCCTGACTTAATTGCTCAACGATTGCTTGTTTCCTAGCTTGAACTTTGTCAAATTGTAATGTCACACCTTCGATATCGACACCATATTCGCTAGCTGTTTTATTAGCCATACGATATACTTCGGCACTTCGTAGTAAGGCTTTACTTGGAATACAGCCTTTATGCAAGCAAGTACCACCTAAACGCTCACGCTCTACAATGGCTGTTTTCAAGCCTAGCTGAGCAGCGCGGATGGCTGCAACATAACCACCTGTACCTCCACCTAAAATGACAACATCATAATTTTGAGCCATGTTTATTCCCCCCTATTGAGAAAAGTGCTAAAGGATTCTATTAAACAATAACCAAGTGATTTTTTAACAGTCAGTGCTTTAGAAACTTTAGCTTTACTTCATGAAAGCCCTAATTTCTTGTTGAAAATTAGAAGAAGTCGACAATGCGACTTCTCTTCATGTATCAACCGTGTAAATTAGCGACCGTGTAAAATATTTTTTTCATTTTTTAAGAATTGGCTGCGAGATTTTGCTACACGAGCGATACGTTCCTCTGCTAAGCGGTTCGCTGCCACATATGTTGGAATGCCATCTCGTTTTGAAATAGCAAAGATTTTTTCAATACTATCATAAATGCCATCTACGCGTTTCATTGCACGTTCACGATTATAGCCATATAATTCATCCGCAACGTTAATAACGCCACCAGCATTGATTACATAATCTGGTGCATAAACGATACCTAATTCATGTAGGTAGTCACCATGACGTGAATCTTTTAATTGGTTATTTGCAGATCCAGCAATCACTTTCGCTTTTAATTGTGGAATCGTTTCATCATTTAAAATTGCACCTAATGCACATGGTGAGAAAATATCAACTTCTTGCGCATAGATTTCATCTGGTGCCACTGCAATCGCGTCAAAGTCATTAACAACTCGATCAATTGCTGCCTGATTGATATCTGTTACAACAAGTTTTGCCCCTTCATTATGTAAATACTCGCAAAGCTTGTAGGCTACATTTCCTAGACCTTGTACAGAAATTTTTAATCCTTCTAGTGAGTCTGAACCGAATGCTTCTTTTGCAGCTGCCTTCATACCACGATAAACACCATAAGCCGTTACTGGAGATGGATTACCTGAAGAACCGAATGCAGGAGAAATTCCTGTTACATAATTTGTTTCCTCGTGGATTAAATCCATATCCGATACCGTAGTACCTACGTCTTCAGCTGTAATATAGCGGCCATTTAATCCTTGGATGAAACGACCTAACGCACGAAACATTTCTTCATTTTTATCTTTAAATGGGTCACCAATAATGACCGTTTTTCCACCGCCAAGGTTTAAACCAGCTGCAGCATTTTTGTAAGTCATTCCTCGTGCTAAACGTAATGCATCTTCAATTGCATTTTCTTCTGACGCATACGTCCACATACGTGCTCCACCTAGTGCTGGTCCAAGTGTTGTATCATGGATAGCGATAACCGCTTTTAACCCTGATGCTTCATCTTGGCAAAATACCAATTGTTCGTAATCATACTTTTCCATATACTTGAAGATTTCCATGAAACTCGCCCCTTTGCTTTGGAAAGTGCATCCCCAAATGCCCATCCAATCAAGTTTTATCTAACAATCTAATCTTCGTAGCGTCCTCACTCAGCAAATTCTGAGCTCCTATTATTCAGTAGGTGTTTAGACCCTAATACTTAAAGAAGAAATTGTTTAGTAATGGATAATATTGCTCCACTTATTTTTACAATACTGACAAATTCACAATTTCGCAACTATTATTACATATTCTTATTTAAGTAAGAATTTTCTAAACATTCAGTTACAATTGCTACTTTCTGTCCTGCTACGTTTTTAGCTAAAAATATTATATTGGTTTATACCCTTCCTTGACATTCTACCATCCACAGGTAAAATTAATCATAGGAATAAGGAGGGGTATACATGGCCCGTTTAGCTGCATTTATTGTAATGCTTATTCCAGGTCTTATGGCTGCAGGTGGCATTAAATTTATGCGTGATACATTATTTGGTAAGCTCATTTCACCATTCCCATTTTTATGGCTGCAATTTATCGTTGGGGTCATTTTCTTCGTAATAGGCTTTGGGTTTTTCGCTGGATTTTTACTACATCGCGATCGAAAAAACGGAAAAGTAGCACCACGCTTCCAAAAAAAATAAAAAGAGCTATCCAAATAAGTCAGGAAAGACTTACTGGATAGCTCTTTTTATACCCGTTGCTGAGATCTAAGGACTTTATCAGGATAATCCGTAATCCAACCAATGACAGAAGGGTGCGGATTGGTTAAAAATGATTCTGTACCATCAATAGCATAAAAACGACATGCTTTTTCACTTGTAACACAGGCCTCCAAGTATCTTGGTTTGTAGTACCTTTTATGCATATGCACACTATCAGCCGCTTTATAATCAGCTAGAAGATCCCATTTTATTTTTTTCGTCGCAATAAGGGCCGTTTCAAATTCTGGTCTATGCTTTTTTACGATCTCTAAAAGCTCATAGTGAAAGGATGAAAAATGACTACCTTTTGGCAGAGCTAACCCACGAAGGAAATGAATTAGCCCACTCTTATTGTCCAAGATCGTTGATTTTAATTCAATATTCAACGGCATCTGCTGTGTATTTGCCCATGCTAAAACTGCCTCAAACGCTGGCATCTTATATGACGAAAATAAACGTCTCCAAGGCTTACCAAGTTTAAAGCGCAGAAGCTCCTCGATCGTACAATCGCTTACCAATTTATTGGTGCCTACTAACCTCGATAATTGTGGATCATGATACACTACAGGTAAACCATCTTTTGAGAATTGAATATCTAATTCAATTCCATCAGCACCTAGCTCTAATGCCTTTTCAAAAGCTTTAAAGGTATTCTCTAATGCATAAGCAGAAGCACCACGATGTGCAAAAACAGGAATAAAAGCTGCCTTAGACATTTAACTCACCAAATTCTAGGATGAATTTACCATTCGTCATTTTGCTTAATAAAGATGATTTTCTGCCAATTTGAATATACGTTCCAGGATGGGCCTCTTTTGTCACAATAATCTCTTCTTTCCCTACATGACGCATTTCATCCATTAATAATTTGATTTCACGATCTAATGTAAGCGCTTCGCCCTTTAATTTAGTTAAGGCTTGCTTTGTCACTTCAAAGGACGCTGCTTGTTCTTTGGACATTTGATTGAGAAAAGGCAATAAATTTTTCATGCTACTCTCGTGTGCTGAAATCTCTGTTTGCAATTGTCTTAGCTGTGCTGCTTTTTCCTGCATCACGGTGTTATTCTCTTGCTTATTAATACTTTCTATTATCAAATCTGTTCGTCGCTCTAATCGGTTCCCAGAAATGGCCGTAACAATCGTATTTTTGGCTACTGCACGTCCCCCAATAATTTTACCTTTTCGTTCATCCACATAAATCGAATGAGCAGAAAGCTGTGATCCTAGTGCGTAAAAACCAATATGAATACTATTAGCTGCAAATAAATTTGCTTCATTCACATGTTTAACAAATATATTGCCACCTGCTTCTACCACTGTTGAACCAAGTCCAAAGATGCCACCACGAATATAGACATCACCCTCAATGGATTTAATAAGCTTGGCACCGCTTACACCCTCAGCTCCCTCAATGGAAATATCGCCAGTTGCAATAACCGTATAGCCACTTGTTACTGTACCTTTAATACTAAGTGAACCATTAAATTCAAGGTTACCTGTTTCCACTCCAACATCCCCATTTATAGGAAGGTGTCTGTTTACACCAATCATGCCTTTGACATCATCTAAAACACCAGCAATTTTCGAGCGAATGACGATTTTTCCGTCTTCTTCCACTTCATAGGCCGATTTTGTATCGTATTTGATTGGATAATCTCGACCAGGTACAGCAGCAACTTCTTGACCTAGCACATTTTTCCCCGGTTTACCTAATGTCGCAGGAATCTTTTCACCTAGCCAAGAGCCTTCTGAAATTTCCGAAATAAAATTCATATCATAGTAATCCGCTTTTCCGTCTTCACGAATGACTGGCTTTCTCTCGGGTTTAGGTAAGTATGTAATTTGTGCATCTATTCCCGCTATAGGTTGCTCACCTTGAGCAATTAAGAATGCTTTTCCTGGTTCAGCCTTCAATATATCAAAATCCAATATTCCGTGTACAATTCCATTTTCATTGAGTGTTTCTCGGATTTGTTGTGTTAATTTTTCTTTATTATTTTGAATATAATCATGCGTTTCATATATAAAAACAGAGGCTGACATCTTATCACGTGCCACTTCTGCTTCAATGTTCGGAAGCCAGCGTCCAATTTCAACAGGATTTGTATTCTGGGTTGATAACACATTTTTTAAAATTGAAAAATTAGATAATTTCAGTCGTGGATGACTACGTAGGATGCTGTCAAATTCTTTTAATGGGAAACCAGGGCTAAAAGTAAGCATAAATACCTTGCCATTTTCCTCAGAAATTTCGAAGTTTTCATTTCGAACTAGAATCAAGCTACCTCCTCCTTCCCTCTATATGTAAGTATATACAATCCACTTACATTTGTTTAGAGACCATTGTCACTACCGAGAAAGAAAATGGTACTACCTAATCATTAAAAAATGAGCCAATATTTTATTTTTTATAAATAAAAATAGATAATTAATACCAATTAATTGTTTGTTTTTGAGTTTTTTTATTAAAATTACCGATAAATCCAAAGTAATTCCATTAGGCTATTTTAAATAAAACATCTCCCATTGACAGGTATTGAGGATTGCTTCTCACTAAACTATAGGTAATTTAGGTATTTTAGACTATTTTATTGATATTACTTTCGATATGGAAAGTAGAACCTAGTTGTTTCAATTGCTGTCGATTCATATATTGCATACTTATTTTACCATCGAATACTAAACGCACCTCAAATAGCTCTTCCTCAATCTGAGTGATTTCGAGCGAATTCATTCCCTCTAATTGAATATTTACACTTTTTACTGTGATCACCTACCATGAGAATAATAACTCCATTGCCCTTCTTACATGTATTTCGTGTATTTTTATCTGATTTAGACGTTCTTTTAACGGTTTCAATGTTAAAGGACAGCCACAGAAATTTCCATAGTATTTGTTGAAGTAACAAAAAAAGCGCCCTTTTAAACAATATGATTTAAAAAGGCGCTATACTATGCGAAGTATAATTGCTGTATATGTTAATGATTATATTGGTACTAGCTAGCCATCATATCAATGCGGATTTTGTCTGCGATCATGGCAATGAATTCGCTATTTGTAGGCTTTGATTTTAAGTGATGGACAGTATAACCAAACATCGACGAAATGGATTCATAATTGCCGCGATTCCATGCAACCTCAATGGCATGGCGAATCGCACGTTCCACACGAGATGGTGTCGTATTAAACTTTTTCGCGATTTCTGGATACAAAATTTTTGTTACAGATCCTAATAATTCAATATCCTCAAAGACCATTTGAATGGCTTCACGTAAATAGGAGTAGCCCTTAATATGTGCGGGTACACCGATTTCTTTAATGATAGCAGTAATCGTACTGTCTAATTGATGCTGATTTAATTTTTGAGGTACTGTCGGTTGTAGTACGCTTGTCTTTTTCGGAAGTGTCGCCTTCTGTCCAGCGCAATGTAAAATCTTTTGTACCAATTGGTCGAATTCAAAGGGCTTTAGCATGAAATAGGAAGCTCCTAAATCTACCGCTTGTTTCATGACATCCTCTTGGCCAAAAGCCGTTAGCATAATGACTTGAATTGATGACATTTTTTCATTTTGATACATGGACTCTAATACAGCTAAACCGTCAAGATGAGGCATTATTATATCTAGAAGTAAAATATCTGGTGTAAATTCCTCAAGCATTTGTAGACATACTTTTCCGTTTGAAGCAGTTGCAATAATTTCTATTTCGGCATGTCCTTGAAAATACTGCTCCATTGTTTTTAATAACTCACGATTATCATCTGCAATCGCTACTTTTACCTTTGTCATTTCAATTCCTCCTTCTGGACTTGCTTTGAACACCTCAAAGCGATAACCTAAACCCCTAAATGCCGTTTTTGGCACACTGTGGAATTTTCGACATTTTTGTTTTAAAAACCTTTTCTATTTCCAAAAATGAGTATGTAGTCCGATACTTTCTTTTAATATCGACAAGTTATGCTAAAGAACTGCGACCTGTCGAATGCTCTTATAACTTATTTTAGATAAATTTAGTAGATAAAACTACAGTTTTTTTAAATATCATGCCTTCTTCAGGAAATTATCGGAAATACATGTTGGATTCGATGAAATAAAGGTAAAAAATCCGTGTAGTTTCCCGCGGCTTTTGTCCTGCCTAGGGAAAATTAAACGGATTTTTACCTTTCATACCTTTTTATGAAGACCTTCTTAACATTTCCGCTACTGTTAGCGCTGCACCTTTTTTCGGCTCCTCCACAAACATATGTGTCACAGCACCGACAAAACGACCGTCTTGGATAATAGGACTGCCACTCATTCCCTGCAAAATGCCACCTGTTTTTTCAATGAGCTTCTCGTCAGATACTATAAATTCAAGGCGTTCATTTTCCACTTTGGTAATTTCTATTGAAAAGGTTTCCACCTTACTGCCTTCAATGGCTGTATAGATTTCAGCTTTCCCCGTTTTTATATCTTTTTCATGCATAATTTCTATCGCTTTGGGTAATCTTTGTTGATAACCGTCTTCCCAGCGGCCAAAAATACCATAAATAGTATTTTTATCTATACTGCCTAGGCGTTCTTGATGCTTTTCAATGGAGGAAATTTTATAGCCTGGTTGGCCTGGTGTGCTTTTTCGGATTTGCTGAATAGAAGCTAAAAAAATGGAGCCAGCTCTAAAAACAGGGGCTTCTTGTAGGGTTGAATCGACAATTTGATGACCTAGTGCACCGTAATTTTTTGTCTCTGGATCAATATAAGTCAGTGTTCCTACTCCATCTGTTTCATCTTTTAAAAAGGAAATGACATGCTCTGCTTCTTGGTTTTGTAATTCCAATGTAATTTGTTGGCCTTCACTATTGATCGTCCATTTTTGTTGGCCATCTTTTGCCACAGCCTGCTTGGCTTCAGCAAGGGATTTTACTGGTATATCGTTTATTTTTTCAATAACAGCGCCTCCTTTCATCCACTGATTGGAAGCTAATAGTACATCGTGTGCGACAAATACATGTGACAATTGAAGTTGAATTCCAATTGCTTCGCCCATTGGTATAAGCTTTTTGGCGGCTAAAGCTTGTATAGGCATTACTAATAAAAAGATGAGCATAGGCAAAATGACTAATTGACGCCAATGACGATTCATACGACACCTCCTTTTCATTTTTGTCTTTTTACTATGTGTTGTTGTGACGTTCTTATAAGCGGTAAATATTTGCGCAAAATGAAAAAAGCCAGAAACAGCTGAAACTGTTTCTGGAATAATGGTTAACGCATTTGTTTTTTTCGTTCATCTGCCATTTTTAAAAGCTCCGTCGCATGCTGAAGTGTCAAAGCTGTAATTTCCGTTCCAGACATCATACGGCTAACTTCCTCTATACGAGCATCTTGATCAATTTCTGATAAGGAAGTAAACGTTCGATCATGCTCGACTTCTTTTTTGATGAAGTAATGATGATCTGCCATCGCTGCAACTTGAGGTAAATGGGAAATACATAAAACTTGAGAATTAACTGAAATCGCAGCAATTTTCTCTGCAATTGCTTGCGCAACACGACCACTGACACCTGTATCCACCTCATCAAAGATAATGGAAGTAATGCCATTGGAAGAAGAGAAAATGGTTTTCAACGCTAGCATCATTCGTGATAATTCTCCACCGGATGCAATTTTCGGTAAAGACTTTGGTGGCTCCCCAACGTTTGTGGAAATGTAGAAGATAATTTGATCTTTCCCATTGGCGTCGAAATAGGGTAATTCATCGAAATTGACAATAAATTTTGCTTTTTCCATATGTAATTCACGTAGCTCTGCCATAATTGCCTCACTCAATTGTTGAGCCGCAGCTTTACGTACAGTTGAAAGTTCACTAGCCAGCTCATTGAGTACAGCTTCCATCTCTAACACACGTCGTTCTTTCACCTGCAAAATCTCATCACGGTTCAACAGCTCATTTAACTCGTTTTTAATTTTTTCATAATAAGCCAAGATCTCTTCCACTGTCGTACCATATTTGCGTTTTAAAGTTTGCAACAACGCTAAACGCTGCTCCACCTCGTTTAAACGTGCAGGGTCAAATTCCAATTCATCTAACACATTTTTGACCTGATAGGCTGCATCCTGTAATGCATAAAACGCACTTGTAACTGCCTCCGATGATTCTTTGAATTGCTCATCAACCATTGCAGCATCTTCTAAAGCACCCATTGCTGTTCCGATCCAATCAAGCCCTTTTGTTTCGCCCTGTATGGCCTCATAGGCTGCACTAGAACGTTCAAAAATTTTATTAAAATTCATCAGACGACGGCGTTCGTCTAGAAGCTCGTCTTCCTCACCTAACTTTAAATTAGCTTCGTCCAACTCTTTAATTTGAAATTGATACAAATCGATACGTTGTGCCATCAGCTGCTCATCAATGGATATAGAAGCTAAGTCTTTTTTTAGTAAGCGGTATTCATCGTACTGGGCACGATACGTTTTTTGAATGGGCAATAGCTCTTCTTCAGCAAACTGGTCAAGCAAATTGATGTGTTGCTTTTCATCCATTAGCTCTTGATTTTCATGCTGACCATGAATATCAATGAGACTTGCCCCAATGTCTCTAAGCACCGATAAGGGCACAAGCTTTCCATTCACACGACAAATACTTTTACCAGTGTCATTTAAATCACGACGTAAAATAATCGTATCTTCTTCAATTTCAATGCCTGCTTCTTCTAACTTTTTCAGAACAGGATGAGCTGAACTCGAAATTTGAAATAAGCCACCCAATTCTGCTTTTCTTGCGCCATGTCGAATAAATTCAGTGTTGCCTCGTCCACCTGCAAGTAAATGCACCGCATCAATGATAATGGATTTTCCGGCACCTGTTTCCCCTGTGAGAACTGTTAAGCCTTCTAAGAAGCTGACAGTCAAATCCTCAATGATGGCAAAGTTTCGAATACTAAGCTCTCTTAACACAAAATGTCACCTCTAAATCAAATTAAAGCATATCTAATAAGCGATTTTTTGTATTTTCACGCTCATTTTCATTTCGACAAATAATTAAAATGGTATCATCTCCAGAAATCGTACCTAAAATTTCTGGCCAATCTAAATGGTCAAGTAGGGATGCAATCGCATTCGCATTCCCAGGAAGAGCTTTCATGACTAAAAAATGAGATGCTCCATCAATACTTACAAAAGCATCTGCTAATGCACGATGTAATTTTTGGACTGGGTTGAAACGCTGATCTGCGGGTAAGCTATATTTATAACGCCCATCCTGTAATGGTACTTTCACTAAATGAAGCTCTTTTATATCCCTTGATACTGTAGCTTGTGTCACATTATAGCCTGCATCTTTTAAAAAATCGACTAAATCATCTTGTGTTTCAATTTCATGATTGGCGATAATATCCCGAATCCGTATATGTCGTTGTCCTTTATTCAACGAAATCACCTCTTATAAATAATTGTATATGTGTATAATCACACTACCATTTTCAACAAAAAAGCACAAGAAAAAACACGGCTCTATAAGCGAGCACGTGTTATTTTAAAGAATTATGCGCTTCTTCAACGAGTGCATTAAAAGCTGTATATGCAGGTAGATCTTCTTGTCCAATAGGATTCACTAAATGGAATAAAAATTCAATATTTCCTTCTCCACCTGTGATTGGAGAAAAGGAAGCGTCTTTCACTACAAAACCAATCTCTGTTGCCATTGCTGCCGTTTTTTCCAAAACTTCTAAATGGACTTTTTTATCACGAACAATTCCTTTTTTACCTACTTTATCTTTCCCAGCTTCAAACTGAGGTTTTACCAATGCCATAACATCCCCGCCTGGCAGCAATAATGTTTTTAATACTGGTAAAATCAGTGATAACGAAATAAAGCTGACATCGATTGTTGCAAAATCAGGTAAACCTTCTGATAAATCGGCTGCCGTTGTATAGCGAAAATTCGTTTTCTCCATTACTGTCACTCGTTCATCTGAGCGAATTTTCCATGCTAGTTGGTTCGAACCAACATCTAGTGCATAGCAATGTCTTGCACCATGCTGTAAGGCACAATCTGTAAAGCCACCTGTAGAGGAGCCAATGTCAAGCATCAGCTTCCCTTCTACAGACATATCAAAAATTTGTAGCGCCTTTTCTAATTTAAGGCCACCACGACTCACATATTTTAAATCTGAGCCCTTTACTTGTAGCGGTGCATCGATGGCAATTTTCTCGCCTGCCTTATCAATTCGTATTTCATTCGAAAAGACAAGGCCCGCCATAATGGAGCGTTTTGCTTTTTCTCTTGTTTCACATAGTCCACGCTCTACAAGTAAAATATCTACTCGTTCTTTTGGTTGTTTTGTCATTATTTATTTAAACCCACTTGCTGTTTTTGTTGAAGTAATACGTGCATACGTGCAACCGTATCCTCCGCTGTCATATGAATCTCTGCGAGTAGCTGATCTACGTTGCCATGCTCAATATATTGATCTGGGATACCCATTCGATCAATAAGCGCATTTAAATAGCCATGGTCATGAGCAAACTCTAATACACCACTACCAAATCCACCTTGTAGAACAGCTTCTTCAATAGTTAAAATCGGTTTTTGGCTAGATAATATACGGTGGAGCATATCTTCATCCATCGGTTTGATAAAGCGTGCATTGACTACTTCAATATCGATCCCTTGTTGCGCAAGCATTTCTGCAGCAGCCATTGCCATTGGAATCGTTGTTCCAAATGTCAAGATAGAGGCGTCTTTCCCCTCACGTAAAACTTCCCAGCTACCAATTGGTAAAGCTACAAGCTCATCATCTAATGGTACACCAATTCCATTACCACGTGGATAACGAAGTGCAATTGGACCACCATCATAATCAATCGCTGTTTTTACCATATGTTGCCCTTCATTCTCATCCTTTGGCATCATGATTGTCATGTTTGGAATATGACGAAGGAAAGCAATATCAAATACACCTTGATGTGTTTCCCCATCTGCTCCCACTAAACCAGCACGATCAATACCAATAAAGACATTTAAATTCGGGCGAGCAATATCATGCAATACTTGGTCATATGCACGTTGCAGGAATGTGGAATAAATCGCTAAAAATGGTTTCATCTTTTGCGTCGCTAATCCTGCAGCCATCGTTGCCGCATGTTGCTCCGCAATCCCTACATCAAAGAAACGATTTGGGAAGTCCTTTTGAATACCTTGCAGCTTTGAACCTACAGGCATGGCAGGTGTAATTGTTACCACTCGCTCATTTTCATGAGCAATTTTACGAACTGTCTCAGCAATTAAACTACTCCATGCTGGTCCAGTAGTCTCAGACTTCACAAAGGCACCATTTTCAATTTTATAAGGACCTGTTCCATGCCAATTCCCGATTGTATCATCCTCGGCTGGTTTATAGCCCTTTCCTTTTTTCGTAATAACGTGAACAAGGACTGGCCCTTTTACTTTTTTCGCATGTGATAATGTCATTTCAAGCGCTTCAAAATCATGTCCATCAATTGGACCAAGGTATTTAAAGCCTAGCTCCTCAAAAAACACACCAGATACTACTAAATATTTTAAGCTATCCTTTACGCGTTCAACAGTAGAGGCAAGCTTTCCACCTAATACTGGAATCTTATTAATAAGTGATTCCAACTCTTCCTTGGCTTTTGAGTATTCCTTGGCTGTACGTAGACGACCTAAAACATTGTGTAATGCGCCAACATTTGGTGCAATCGACATTTCATTATCATTGAGGATGACAATCATATTTGTTTTTGCATGGCCAATATGATTTAATGCCTCAAGTGCCATACCACCTGTTAAAGCCCCATCACCAATAATAGGGATAACAAAGTTGTTTTCTTTTTTTATATCACGTGCTGCAGCCATACCCATGGCTGCTGATAAAGATGTCGAGCTATGACCTGTTTCCCACTCATCATGTTCACTCTCCACGCGCTTTGGAAATCCACAAAGCCCTTTGAACTGACGTAGTGTGTCAAATTGACTCGCACGACCTGTTAAAATTTTATGCACGTAAGCTTGGTGGCCAACATCCCACAAAAACTTATCTTTAGGACTGTCAAACATTTTATGCAGCATCATCGTTAACTCAACTACGCCTAAATTCGGCCCGATATGCCCACCTGTGACAGAACATTTTTCGATTAAGAAGGTACGAATTTCTTGGGCAAGCTGCTCAAGCTCCTTCTTATTTAAGTTTTTTAAAAAGGATGGACTAGTTATTTTATTTAAATCCACCTTTCTCACACACCTTTTCAATAAAATATTCACCGCAATTGTGTTTCCACCATTATAGCAGTGTTATCAATATGCTAAAAGTACGAGCACTTCATTGTTTGCATATTGCAAACGTTCCCACCTATTCTAGCATATTCTTTTCCTTCAACGCCTTGATTTTCTCTTAGTTTTTACGATGAACTATATAAGCAGCAAAGTCACGTAATAGGCTTACATCTATTGGTAATTGATCGAGTGCGTTAATGGCATGTTGATAATGCTCAGCAAGCTTTTCTTTTGCTCCCTCTAATGTTAGAAGTGCTGGATAGGTGCTTTTATCACTAGCGACATCTTTCCCAGCTGTTTTTCCTAGTTCTTCAGTCGTTCCCTCAATATCTAAAATATCGTCTTGAATTTGGAAAGCTAAACCAATATGGTGCGCATACTCCTTCAATGTAGCACGGTCTTGTTCTGATACATCTGCAAGTACGGCTCCCGCTTCAATACTAAAACGCAATAAAGCACCTGTTTTATTGACATGGACTTGTTCCAATTCAGCTAAATTAAGCTGACGTTGCTCCCCTTCCATATCTAGTACTTGACCACCAACCATGCCTTCTGCACCTGCTGCAACGCTTAGCAATTGGACAAGTTCAATACGCTTTTCAGCAGAGATATTCATGCGTGCTAAAATGCCAAATGCCAGTGTGTTTAACGCATCACCAGCAAGCGTAGCCAGCGCTTCTCCGTAAACTTTATGATTTGTTGGCTTGCCTCTTCTGAAATCATCATTATCCATGCTTGGTAGATCATCATGGATTAAAGAATACGTATGAATGATTTCAATCACTGAACCGACAATCAAACCGTCCTGGAGATTTTCACGGTAAAGCTCTAGTACCGCTAACACAAAAAGTGGACGAATTCGTTTACCGCCTGCCTTTAATGAATAAAGCATGGATTCCTTTAAATCTGCTGGTGCATCAATTTGTTCAACAAGTGCAAACATCGTCTCTTCAATTTGTGGTGTATTGCTTTCAATAAAGTACTTTAATGGCTCATTCATTTCCTAATTCTCTCCCTTTAGTGGATCAAATGCTGTTGTTTCACCAGTCTCTTGGACAATTGATACAAGCTGCTCCTCTGCATGTTGCAGCTTACTATGGCAAAACTTTGATAGCTCCATTCCTTGCTTGTATAAATCAATGGCATTTTCCAATGGCACATCACCTTGTTCTAACTGGCGAACAATTTCTTCTAGTGCCGTCATGGCTTCTGCAAATGTTTGTTGTTTTTCTGTCACAACAATTCCCCCTCATTCTTTGGCAAGATATTCGTCACTTCAGCCACAACCTTTCCATCATGGAAGGTCAGTGTCAGTTGATCTTGCTTTTGCACCTCAGTGGATGATTTGATCATTTGCTGATCTTTATATGCTACTGTAAAGCCTCTTGTTAGAATGGACAGTGGATTTAAAGCTTCTAATGTTCTAACGTTTGACTCAAATTGTTGTTGCTGTTTCGCCACATAATACGTAGTCGCACGTGTTAATTGTTGGACGCGCGCTTCAAGCTCTCTCTGATGAAAAGCAAGTGCCTTTTTGGGTGAATGTTGCTCCACCGTACTATGTAATTGTTGAAGTTGGGCGGTTTTTTTCATCAAGCTTACTTGCATCGCTGTCTGCAATCCTGATTCAAGCTGTGCCAATCTTTCTGTAAAAGGGCGATAAAGTCTTTCTGGCATTGACAATGGATAAGACTGCTGGAGCTTATTTAGACGCTGTCGCTCTGCCATAAGTTGCGACCTAACCATTTGATGAAGCTGTGATTTCTGCGTAAGCACCCGTTGGTAGAGCTCCGCCTGATCTGGCACAGCCATCTCAGCAGCTGCTGTTGGAGTAGGTGCACGTAAATCAGCTACATAGTCGGCGATCGTCGTATCTGTTTCATGGCCAACCGCACTTATAATAGGGATTCGGCTTTCAAAAATAGCTCGTGCCACAATCTCTTCATTAAATGCCCATAAATCCTCGATGGAGCCTCCTCCTCGCCCAACAATCAACACATCACAGCTTGTCTCTTGATTAGCACGTTGAATATTTTGCACAATATTCGGTGCTGCTTGAGCTCCTTGCACAAGTGTTGGATAAATCAAAATTTCAGCAAGTGGGTAACGTCTCTTTAAGGTTGTACAAATATCCCGTATAGCTGCACCAGTAGTTGAAGTAAGCACACCAATTTTTTCGGGAAATTTTGGTATTGGTTGTTTCCATTCAGGTTTAAAAAGACCTTCTTTTTGTAATTGCTCTTTTAATTGATTAAAGGCAACAAACAGGCTGCCAATGCCATCTGGCTGCATTTCCTGTACATATAGCTGATAGGTTCCATAGCCTTCGTAAACGTTTACATCCCCACGGATAAATACTTGCATGCCTTCCTTTGGTTCAAACGCTAATTTGGTAGCTGCTGTTTTAAACATCGTAGCAGCTATTCGGGCACCATCATCCTTTAATGTAAAGTAAATATGGCCGGATTGATGAATTTTCACATTTGATAATTCACCTTTTACATACACTTCACGCAAATGTGGATCTGCATCGAATTTTCGTTTAATATATTTCGTTAACGCTTTTACTGTTAAATAAGAAGCAGAGGACATGTTTTCGGCTCCTTTACTAAAATCAAGTTTTTCACAAAACTACACCTATCATAACATTTTTTACAGTCGTTGACGTGCTAAAATGCAGTTTCGCTAGAAAAAATGACTGTCTTTCTTCTATCGAAAAACAACTATAACACATTCCTACACGTTCTCACTATTAGAAACCGTATATTATGACAAATAACAAACAAAGCCTCATAACTTCATACGTTATGAGACTTTATATTTTAATAGAATAGTAATAAAAGAGTTCCGACAATAAAACAATAATACGTAAAGTAGCTAAGTTTGCCACTTTTCATAATGCCCATAAACCAACGCATAGCGAAATAAGTCATGATGAGTGTTGCCAAGAAAGTGGCGGCATAAGGAAGAGCCAAGGCACCTTTATTCGGCTCATCTAGAAAATCTGTAATGCCAAGGACTACCCCACCCAAACTTACAGGAATATAAAGCATAAAGGAAAAACGTAAGGCTGTATCCTGCTTCATCCCTACTGCTATGGCCGAAATAATCGTAGCACCTGAACGGCTAATTCCCGGCGTTAAAGCGACTGCTTGCCCCAACCCAACAATGATGGCATCTTTTGCACGCAAATCTGCATCTTGCTTCTTACCATGCATATTACGAATTAGCCATAACGCAGTCCCTGTCACAAATAGCATGAGCGCAATCGTCGTCATACTTACGTTATCTGCAATAACATCACTTAATAACACCCCTAAAATGCCAGCAGGGATTGAACCGATGACAATATAGAGAGCAAAGCGAAAATCCGCGTTATACCGCTTTTCTCTTGTTTTCAAGTAAAGAAAAAAATGGCTGATTAGACGAACAATATCCTTACGATAAATATACATAATAGCGAGTAACGAAGCTGTATTTGTTAAGATGGCAAAAGTAAAGCCTTGTTCACCTAGTCCCAGTATTTCGCTGGCAATCATCACATGTCCACTCGACGATACAGGAATTGGCTCTGTAAAGCCTTGTACAAGTCCAATAATGATATGCTTGACAATTAACATTATATCGATATTTTCCATAAAAACCTCCTTCTAAGTATGTATGTCCCAAACGTTACATTAGACGACCAAATCGAAGAAAAGTTCGGATTTTACACAACAAAAAAAGTCACCTCACACAATGTTGAGATGACTTATTTCAAAAGGTTTTTTATTGTACAAGCGTATTTTCAGCTGCTTGCACTGTGTTGAATAGTAACATCGTGATGGTCATTGGTCCTACGCCACCTGGTACAGGCGTAATATGAGACGCAATTCCATCCACTTCTGCAAAGTTTACGTCGCCGCATAATTTATTGTTGTCATCGCGATTAATACCTACATCAATGACAACAGCCCCTTCTTTCACGTGCTCTTTCGTAATAAAATTTGCACGTCCAACAGCAGCAATTAAAATATCTGCTTGTCTTGTGAATGAAGGTAAATCTGGTGTTTTAGAGTGTGTATAGGTCACTGTTGCATCTTTTTGTAAAAGTAGTTGTCCCATTGGTTTACCAACGATATGACTACGCCCAACGATTACAGCATGTTTTCCTGCGATTTCAATTCCTGAATACTCAAGAAGCTTCATCACGCCAAACGGTGTACAAGGTAAAAATGTTTCTTGGCCAAGCATCATTTTCCCAACGCTTACAGGTGAGAATCCATCGACATCCTTCTCGACAGCAATCGTTGCAATGACTGTATCCTCATCAATATGTTTTGGGAGTGGTAATTGAACTAAAATACCATGAATATCCTCACGCTGATTTAAAAGCTCAATTTGTGCTAGTAATTCCTCTTGTGTTGTTTCTTCTGGTAATTTAATGAGTTCTGAAAACATACCAATCGCTTCACAAGATTTTTGTTTATTTCTCACATATGTAGCTGATGCCTGGTTGTCTCCAACTAACACAACCGCTAAACCAGGTGTTAACCCTCGCTCTTTTAATCGAGTGACACGCTCTGCTACAGCATTACGAATTTCTTGACCAATCTCTTTACCATTAATAATTGCACTTGACATAAACCTTCGTTACTCCTTCCAATTCAACACATTATTCTTGTTCTGTAAATTTAGAAAGTACACCATTGACGAATTTAGATGAACTATCATCGCCAAATGTTTTACATAACTCGATTGCTTCGTTTAGTACTACTCTTTTTGGGGTTTCTGGCATGTATAACAATTCATATACAGCTAAACGTAAAACCGTTCTTTCAATTTTGGGTAGACGGGCAAGTGACCACTTTTCAAGATGCTGTTCTAAGGTAGCATCGATTTCCTCCAAATGTTCAGCTGTTCCATTCACGATCTTTTCGTAGAAGGCATTGGTAGGTTGACCTTTAATATGGCCCATTGCTTCTTCAACTGTTAGATCCGTATTGTCTAGCTGAAACAAAACTTGCAACGCTTTTTCGCGTGCTTCATGTCGTTTCATGTAAAGCTCTCCTTCTTAAGTGGCATTAAGGTTTATAATAGCATAAAATCACACGAGAATCACGATTTCAAGCAAGTTTTCAATAATCTGAACCTTTTTCAAGGAACTTTTTGTTTAAGCCTACTTCTCATCGAATAGTGGTATTCAAAAATGAATGTTTCTTGTTCGTAATGGTATAATAAAGCAAATGAAAATCTTTAGAGGTGTTCACTATGCAACATGAAGCTACATGCCCTAGCTATAAAAAATTTAAATCAGTTGAAGGTGAAGAACAATGTAAACAAATGATGGAACGCAAACCGCTCCTATTTTACTGGGAGGATTGCAAGCATAAAATTCGTTTTGATGCCTTTCGAAACGTCTTTAGCTTTTATTAGTGGAGGCCATTTATGAAGGAACATTATTATACGATAGGTGAGGTTGCCAAACTTTCAAACTTATCGGTTCAGACATTACGTTATTATGATCAAATTGATTTATTTAAGCCTGCTTATATCGATACCTTCACCAATTATCGGTATTATAAAGGCAATCAGCTCTTCTATTTAGACATTATAAAGTCCCTTAAATATATCGGCGTAACGCTTGATGATATAAAAAAAGCACTTAGATTAACCTCCGAGGAATTGCTTGATTTTTTAGCTCAGCAGGAGCTACGCATCAATGAAAAAATTTCACGTTTAAACGAAGCAAAAAATACTTTATTGAAAACAAAAAAGCAATTACAAGAGCAAATTGATATCCCAGTCTTCGGTGAGATTTATGTGCAGATTGAGGAAGCAATGCCTGTTCTTCAAGTAACCACTACTGAATTAACACCGACATCGAGCACGAGTACATACTATGCCACTTTAATTAAAATTATCGAAAAGGAAGGCAGTGTCTTAAACAGTCGTTATGGCTGTATTTATCCACTAGAGCCTTATAAAGATGTCAATGACATCATTTATGATGCTATTTTCACTCCCCTATTAACGGAGCGCACATTTTCGCAGCTTTCACCAAACATACAACAAACTATTATTCCTGGTGGTAAATATGTATGCATTGCCTTTATTTACGACCCTGATACTTATTTTTTATACTATGAAAAATTGAGAAATCATGTATTGGCTCAGCAGGAGCTATTTGAGTCGCAAGTGTATGAGCTATATATGCCAGCAACGCTCACTATGGAGCAAGAAAAGAAATTTATAGTAGAATTAAAGATTAGGCAAAAACAAGAGACACAAAATTCCTCCGAAAAAGTAGTGGCGCATTCGTATAACTCTTTACCAGAACTCCCACACTAAGAAAAATTTTAAAAAATAAAAACAAATCTTTTGACCCTATAGTTACTATAGGGTTTATCGTATTACATGGAAATATTCTAGTAGATTGAAAACATGTATCGCGAACAATTCGAAGGAGAAGTTTATGAGCAAGAAGCAAAATATAACCTTAGCTATTTTATTATCTAATCTTTTCATTGCCTTTTTAGGGATTGGTTTAGTCATCCCTGTTTTACCAACCATCATGAATGAGCTACATATTTCAGGCTCTGTTGTTGGTTATATGGTGGCAGCCTTTGCCATTACACAACTAATTGCATCACCAATTGCAGGTAAGCTTGTTGATAATATTGGCCGCAAAGTTATGATTGTTGCAGGTCTTTTTATTTTTGGACTTTCTGAGTTTTTATTTGGGTTTGGTCGTTCTGTTGAAATTCTTTTTGTCTCTCGTATGTTAGGTGGCGTGAGTGCAGCTTTCATTATGCCAGCCGTAACCGCCTATATAGCTGATATTACGACATTGGCACAGCGCCCTAAGGCACTTGGCTATATGAGTGCAGCCATTAGTACAGGTTTTATTATCGGCCCAGGGATCGGTGGATTTTTGGCTGAAATTGGTACACGTGTCCCATTTTATGCAGCTGGAGTACTTGGTCTGTTCGCAGCGATTCTGTCATTCCTGTTTTTAAAAGAGCCAACACGTGCTACAGACAATGAAGAGGCAACACCATCCATGTTAGGTAGTGTCAAGCGTGTGTTTAGTCCACTCTACTTCATACCATTCATTCTTATTTTCGTGTTATCATTTGGCCTCGCTGCATTCGAATCATTGTTTAGCTTATTCGTCGATCACAAATTTGCATTTACACCATCGGATATTGCCATTATTATTACAGGAAGTGGGATTGTTGGTGCACTAGCTCAATTAATACTATTTGATTGGCTGACAAAGAAAATGGGTGAGATTAATGTTATTCGTTACTCACTAATCCTTTCCGCAGTATTAACATTCGCCATGACGATTGTGAGTCATTATTTTGCCATCTTATTCGTTACATTCTTTATTTTCGTAGGCTTCGATTTAATTCGACCTGCCGTTACTTCGTATTTATCGAAAATTGCCGGAAATGAACAAGGATTTGTTGGTGGAATGAACTCTATGTTTACAAGTCTTGGTAATATTTTTGGCCCTATCCTAGGTGGTGTATTGTTCGATATCAATCTGAACTATCCATACTACTTTGCTACAATCGTATTGGTGCTTGGCGTGATACTTGCGTTATTCTGGAGAAAGCCAAAGCATATAGAATTATAAAAATAGCGATACACACATGAACCCTAGAGAAATCCATATAAAAAGGACTGCCCTTTGATGAACAAATCATCATCGGGCAATCCTTTTCTTTTTTATTCATGCACTATTGTTTCTTCTTTTTCAAAGTGAATACCTGTAATATGCACATTTACTTCTGCTGTTTCTAGTGCCGTCATATTAAAAATAGCCTGACGGATTTGCGTTTGAACTTCTTTTGCTACCTTAGGAATGGCATATCCATATTTCACAGAGCAAAATACATCAATCGCAATTTCACCAGTTTCCGTTACACCTGATTTAATGCCTTTATTGTGTACTTTTTTACCGAAACGTTCCACGACACCCGTCGCAATATTTCCACGAGTTGCAGCAATGCCTTCTACTTCATTAACAGCAATCCCAGCCACAACTTCGATCACCTCTGCCGCTACCTCAATTTTTCCAAGCTCTTCTTTACCAGAAGGTGTTGGTTGTACGAAAGATTGTCCTACTTTCTCTGCCATACAAATATCATCCTTTCCTTACACATCACAAACAAGTGCTGTACTTACATTTATTATACTATAAAAAGGAAGGTTTGGCTGTCGAAAGCCGTTTTAATTTAAAACCGACTTTACAGATCCTCTACATCGATTAAATAAATTCCCTTTTCAAATCCCCCACGAGCTTTCCTCTTGTGTACACGGGTCGCTTCTAGCTCCTCAAAGCTTACACCTAGCACACCGATAGCCGAATGAATAAGCTCCAGTATGTCTGCGAGCTCTTCAACACTATCTTCTTTGTGCTGGGCTTCGTAAAATTCTGTAGCTTCTTCTATCATTTTAGCCTTTATCGCCTTTACCAGCTCACTAGGTTCTAAAATGTGTGCATGATAGGATAAACCCTTCGCTTCAATTACTTCCAAAATTTTATCCCTCACTAGCTTATTGTATATTGGCATCCATTGTTTCACTCCTTTTCAGGGGGATGACTATTTCTTTCTTCTATTATATAGTATTCTTTCTATAATATAGAATTGATTTGAGATAAAGTAGAGGTAGAGTATGTTACAAAAATGGTTGTTTGGTATCGGTGGGGTTGTCCTCATGTTTACAATGCTTTTTTTATTTTTGGGGAATAGTGCTAGTGAAGATACATTGCTTGCGAAAAATATAATGGAAAAAGCAAATAGTGGTACAACAGTAGTTTCACTAAATAAATTAACGGATTTTGATTGGGAAAAAGCGCAAATTTTTGGACCTTATACAACGAAAGAGGTGATTGAAGAAACACTGGACATTCAATTTAAAGGTAGTATTAGTGGATTAGATGTACGGGAAGATATTTTCCTTCTTGTCTTTGCGAAAGAAGGCCATGCGATAAAGACAGCTGTGCTTTACAGAAACATAGGAGACTATTCAACAAAGAATGGTATGTTAACACCTGATAACGATCTTCTATCTATAAAATAGAACTTTTATATACTTCACCACACTTCAATTATTAACGATTTAAGCTTCTATAACGGTCAATCTTTCTTCTATGATTGATCTTCCTACCTGCAAGTAAGTCCTCTATCTATTTAAGCTTAGACATAAAAAACCTCCTATCTAATAATAGCTAGGAGGTTTAAACTTGCGAACGCTTACTTCACTTTTTCTGCTACACCCAATACATCGTTCTCCTCAAGGAACTTCGTATTGAATTGTGCTGATTTGAAGACGTCGTTGTTCATCAATGCTTGGTGGAATGGAATTGTTGTATTAATTCCAGGACCAGATACTTCGAATTCACTTAAGGCACGGTTCATTTTCGCAATCGCTTCTTCACGTGTATCCGCATGAACAATTAGTTTTGCTACCATTGAATCGTAATATGGTGGGATTGTATAGCCCGCATAGACAGCAGAATCAATACGTACACCATAGCCACCTGGTGTTATATACGTATCAACAGTTCCTGCTGAAGGCATGAAGTTTTTATAGGCATTTTCTGCGTTAATACGGCATTCAATCGCCCAACCATTTAATTTTATATCATCTTGTGTGAATGGAAGCTTCTCACCAGATGCAATTTTTAATTGTTGTTGTACAAGATCTACACCAGAAATCATTTCTGTTACTGGGTGCTCAACCTGAATACGAGTGTTCATTTCCATGAAGTAGAACTTGTCCTCTTGATAGTCATAGATAAACTCGATTGTGCCAGCACCTTCATAGTTACATGCTTGTGCCGCTTTTACTGCAGCTGCACCCATTTCAGCACGACGCTCAGAAGATAGGGCTGGAGATGGAGCTTCCTCTACTAACTTCTGCATACGACGTTGAACCGTACAGTCACGTTCGCCTAAATGCACCACGTTACCGTAGCCATCTGCTAAAACTTGGATTTCACAGTGACGGAAGTACTCGATAAATTTCTCTAAATATACGCCAGGGTTACCGAATGCTGCAGCAGCCTCTTTTTGCGTAATTTCAATACCTTTTACAAGATCTTCTTCTGTACGTGCTACACGGATCCCTTTACCACCGCCACCTGCAGTTGCTTTGATGATGACAGGGTAACCAATTTTAGCAGCCCATTCTTTACCTGTTTCGATATCTGGCACAATACCAGTACCTGGAACAAGTGGAACACCTGCTGCTTCCATTGTTGTACGTGCAACGTCCTTGATACCCATAATTTTAATAGAATCAGATGACGGACCGATGAATTTAATGCCAGCGTTTTCACACGCTTCAGCAAAATCAGCGTTTTCTGATACGAAGCCATAACCAGGATGGATGCCGTCAGCACCTGTTTTTTCAGCTACGCTAAGTAGTGCTGGGAAGCTAAGATAAGAATCTTTTGATAGCTTCGGTCCGATGCAATAAGCTTCGTCTGCTAACTTCACATGTAATGCGTCAGCATCTGCTTCAGAGTATACAGCAACCGATTGAATGCCTAACTCTTTACAAGCACGAATGATACGCACAGCGATTTCGCCGCGGTTTGCAATTAAAACTTTTTTCATTTGTTTTGCACTCCTTACTCAGCTTTTACAAGGAATAATGGTTGGCCGTACTCTACTAAGTCGCCATCTTTAACTAGAATTTCAACGATTTCCCCTTGCACTTCTGCTTCGATTTCGTTGAATAGTTTCATTGCTTCTACGATACATACGATTGTTTCGTCCCCTACTTTGTCACCCACTTTTACGTAAGCAGGAGAATCTGGGTTTGGTGCTTGATAGAAAGTACCGACCATTGGAGATACAATTTTATGTAACGATGGGTCGTTAACTGATGGTGCCGCTGCAGCTGGTGCTGGCGCTTCTTCTTTCGCTGGTGCAGGTGTTACTGCTGGAGCTTCTGCTGGTGCAGATTGTTGTACAACAGGGGCTACTACTTCTTTTTTAGGTGCTACAGTTTCTGTAACAACAACGTTATTCTTTTTAAGTTTTACTTTTGCGCCATCTACTTCATACACAAACTCGTCAATTGAAGAAGAATCCACTAATTTGATAATTTCACGAATTTCTTGAATTTTGAACATTTCTAACTCTCCTTATGAATTAAAATCTACTACAATAACTATTCTATATTTTTTCGTATCAATTTGAAATAGTTAAATGAAAATTAAGTAAATATGAACAAAATAAAAGGCTTTCCTTTACTAAGCGAAAGCCTTTTCATGAAGCTGATATATAACAACCTTTTATGAATTAACTAAAAATTTATTTTTTTCTCTATTTTTTAATAATTATTTGCACTGAACTTTACTTTCACATCATTTGCGCCTTCCATCTCTGTTTTTACCAGATAAATAATTTCGTTTGCTTGTGCTTTTGACAATTCCTCTGCCATCACTGTCACCGACACCTTTTCTCCCTCAGCACGAACAAACGCATCCGAGTAGCCTAATGATTTAACGAGCATCTCCAGCATAGCTTCCGCTGATTCTCGTTTAATCAGCCCATCCATTTCATTAAATGCCTCATTTTTTTCTTCAGCAGAAGCTTCCTGAGAAGCAATTTTTTGTGTTAACTGTTCACGAAGCTGGCTTCTCTCATCACTAACCTGCATACGCATTTCTTCGAATAAGTGACTTGGTGAAGATACTTCTTGTGTTATATCATTTGTTGCTTTCTGATCTGTAACACCTGTGACAGCTGTTTGTTGTAGTGTATCATCTGTAAAAATAGTAAGACCATTGAATTGCTTTGCTGGATCAACCAAATAATACACTGAAATGACTGCTACTAAACTTAATAATGTCATAAACCAAACTGTTCTTCTACGTACGCGCATTTACTTTTCCTCCTTATTTTCCATTGGAACGATAATAATTCGATGAATCGGTAATTGCATCACTTGACTGACAACAGCACGAATTTCATTTTTCACAAAGATATCGGAAGCACCTTCTGACACAACGAGCATTCCTGTTACGTTTTTCGCGCCTTGCTCAGTCCCTCGAAAATATTGGCTGAATAGTTTATTGGCATCCTGATCATCTGTCATCTCTCCATAATAAAAGTAGACTTTAACCTCCCCAACACCTTGCATTGCCTTCAGTGTTTGCTCAAGTTTTTCTTCATTCGTGAGCGGTGAACCATTGTCGCTTGTTGAATTCGTTTGATACATAGGTAAAATGATGAATATTCCCACGGAGGCAGCTATTAAAATTAAAACCATCAATGACGTTGTTTTTTTGCGTGTCTTTTCCACATCACTTGTACATTGCCTCCTTTCATCTTCTCTTTTTCAAGTGTATGTACGCTTGTTTCTTCCTATGAATTGATAAATGGAATCTTTAATAGCAATTGCAAAAATACTAACGTGATGACCAACTTTGTTAGTGAAATTATTTCCTTATCATCCGTTAGAAACACAAAAATCTGACAGACAAAGAGCAATGCCAATAAAAGAATCAATCTATCTACCCCCTGCCATAACTTGTACGAACACAATGAGGAAAAAACAAGAAAACATAAATGAAAAAGCAATTAAAAATGATACAGCACATAAAGTAAATAGCGATTTGCTAACTTGATCTAGTAGTCTACAAATATCATCAAAGGCAATTGGTTCTAAAATAGCAGCGAGCATTTTCAATGAATAGGCACTGACTACAAGCTGCATGGTTGGGATAAAAGACACCGTAATGACAGCGATAAAGGCACTAATACTTGTAAGAGAAGATGTAAATTGCGTCATATGCTGAAAAATCGAAAAGCTATCCACAATAAAGGAGCCAACAACTGGAATATTTTCTTCAATGAGCTTTTTCACAGGCTCCGCTACAGCCGCATTGACACTAAATGCTGCTACACCGCTTGCAGTCATCAGTAAGACATAGCAAATAACTGAGGCCGACACGATGCTCATAATTGTAAATCGAATCAATTCAGCTATTCGAGTAAAGGATATTTCCTTTACGATCACACTGCATACATCAAAGACGATGGCCAAAAGCACGCCAGGAATAAGCCACTTACTACTGATAATGGTGAGGACTTGTACAAAAAACAGTAAAAAAGGCTGCCAGGAAGCAATCGCTGTAATACTACTGGATAATAAAAAGCTTGATGTAAGAATGGGATAAAATGCTGTAAATAGATGGGCTAGTCCTTGTGCAATTTCATCAATTAATGTAAAGGAGTTGACAACAACAGGACCGATTGTTGCTAAAACGATAAGAAAAAAAAGTATCCTTGTCCCTTTTTCAAACTCTGGTAATAGCATGTTCACAATCAAAATGATGATGACGTAGCTACAAAGCATGAGCGTCATCTTGAGCAAGAGAAAGAATGGGTCGATTAAAAACGATAATATTTGCTCCTGCAATGGCTTCGCTCCTTAGTTTAGCCTTTTTAAAATGGCCGACACCTCCTGTAGAACAGCCAAAAATTCTTTGAACCAATACAGTAAAATTACAATTTTTACTGCAGCAAAAACGATGTTCCCGAGCACTTTATAATTATGTTCTGCCAGAAGCAATGCCACCCACTGCCCGACATAGAACATACTTGCACTGATTAAAATAGCCTTCGCATAAGGTAAAAACGCAAGTGTTTCTAACAGTTGTTTGGCGAAAGGCAATAAAAGTGTCGAGAACAACATGCCAAAAAGCAAAAAAGAAAACATCACACTGATTAGCGCATGGAGTGGCTGTATAACTTCTTTTATCAGCAATAATAAAAGCAGCATGACAACAGCGACGATGACTATTTCCATTTACATTACCCTGAAGAGGTAAGCCACTGGAAGAATGTTAAAATCTCATTAAAGAATAGACGTAAAAATCGAAGTAACTCTGCTGTCATATATAAGTAGGCAATGAAAAAGAGGAAAAATGAAAACTCCTTCTTCCCTGTTTGATCAAAGAAAACATGAAGAAGCGCAACGACTAGTCCCACTCCAGCAACTCTTAATACGTCTTGTAATTCCATTCCTACGCCCCCTCGTGTACAGCAATATATGTCGCTCTACAAAAAAAAAGACCTCTATACAGATGTATAGAGCTCTTCTATGATTAAAAATTATAATAGTTTGCGCACAATGTTTTTGACCGTATCTGTTTGCTGTATAAGATGACTATTTTCACCCATCCACATGGATAAATATTCAGCATTACCCTGCTCTGCACTTTCCTTACGAATGGTAGTCGTTAGATAGTTTTGTAGTGGATAGGGTGCTACTGTCGCATCCTCCATACGTTTCGTGAAATCATTCGCTAAACCTCTTGCTGGCTTCCCAGTAAATGCAAGCGTAATCGTCGTTTGTTGTTCTTTCGATGCCAATACAGCATTTTTATAGAGCGGTGAAATTTCGCATTCATCCGCCACTAGTAAAGCCGTCCCAATTTGAACTGCCTGTGCCCCACTTTCAAGTGCCTTTTGAATATCCTCTTTGTTCACAAGGCCACCCGCAGCTATAATCGGAATCGCAACTTTTCCCACTACTTGTTGTAGTAAGTCATGTAATGGAATTAATTGCAGAGGGTCAATAAAAGAGCCTCGATGACCGCCAGCCTCTCCCCCTTGTAATACAACTGCATCCATACCTGCTTGTTCCACTAGTATAGCTTCCTCTAATGTCGTTGCAGTACCAATGGTATAGACACCATGATCCTTTAATTGTTTGAGAATAGCTGGAGATGGCAGCCCAAATGTAAATGAACAAATCGCTACCTTTTCTTCAATCACCGCTTGAACCTGTCCTGCAAAAACTTCCTTTGATGTTACGCTCTGTACAGGGGATAATCCTAATTCATCGTAAAAAGGTTGCAGTGCCATTCTGGCTTGTTGTAAAACCTCGACATCAATTTTGGGTTCTTCTTGCACAAATAAATTGACCGCAAAGGGCTTTGTCGTTAATTTCTTCACTTCTTGAATAAACTGCTTTGTTTGTTCACCATCTAAGTAACCTGCACCAATTGAACCTAATAGGCCTGCCTCAGCACAAGCCGCCACAAATTTAGGTGATGTCACGCCTGCCATTGGTGCTTGTATAATTGGATATCGCATATCAAATGTTGTTTGTAGCATACCTTTCACTCCTTACTCTGATTGTAAACAATTCTACCAGTAATGACCATCTATCTGATGATAGAAACTTGATAGTACCTCAATAAAAATTAAATAGTGCTTCTATCTATTATCACATTAAATGAACGATTTGACAGTATATGTATAAGAAAAAAATAAAAACCTACTCTTTAATGAAAAGAGTAGGCTGATCATTAGGCACGTGAAACGTAAGAACCTTCATCTGTGTTAATGATTAAAACGTCACCTTGGTTAACGAAGAATGGTACTTGTACGATTAGACCTGTTTCAAGAGTAGCAGGTTTTGTACCGCCAGAAGCTGTATCACCTTTGATTCCTGGTTCTGTTTCTGTTACTTCTAATTGAACAGTGTTTGGTAATTCAACACCTAACATTTCACCTTGGTAAGATTGAATATGCACTTCCATGTTTTCTTTTAGGAATTTTAATTCATACTCAATAGCAGATGAAGCTAGTTCAGTTTGCTCATATGATTCCAAGTCCATAAATACATGCTCGTCACCTTGTGCATATAAATATTGCATTTTACGATTATCGATTTGTGCCTTTTCAACTTTTTCACCAGCGCGGAATGTTTTTTCATTCACTGAGCCGTTTCGTAGGTTACGTAATTTAGAACGTACGAATGCAGCACCTTTACCTGGTTTCACGTGTTGGAAATCTAACACGCGGTATAATTGGCCATCAACAATAATTGTTAGACCTGTACGGAAATCGTTTACTGAGATCATTTGTGTTCCTCCAAAGTTTATAAAATAATGAGTTCTTTTGACGAATGTGTAAGTAGTTCATTACCCGTTTCTGTGATTAAAATATCATCCTCGATACGGACACCACCGATTCCAGGTAAGTAAACACCTGGTTCAATCGTCACGGCCATACCTGGCTCTAGCACTGTATCAGAACGCATCGATAAGCCAGGGCCTTCATGTACTTCAAGACCAATACCGTGTCCTAAAGAATGACCAAATGCTTCGCCATATCCTTTTTCTTTTAAGTAGTCACGTGCAATCGCGTCCGCTTGAATGCCTGTTAATCCAGGACCCACTTTTTCAAGTGCTAACAGTTGAGAAGCAAGGACTGTATTGTACATATCTACCAATTTTTCAGATGGTTCTCCCACAGCCACAGTACGTGTAATATCCGAAATATAGCCATTATAAAGCGCACCAAAGTCTAATGTAACAAAGTCGCCTTTTTCAATCACTTTATTCGTTGCAACGCCGTGTGGTAATGCTGAACGAAGACCAGACGCAACAATCGTGTCAAACGAAGACTGAGTTGCTCCTTGTTTACGCATGAAAAATTCTAATTCATTCGAAACCTCAAGCTCGGTTTTACCAGGCTTGATGAAGCCTAAAATATGTGTAAATGCGTGATCTGCAATTTCACACGCAGCCTTAATAATATTAATCTCTTGTTCCGTCTTAATCAAGCGAATTTTTTCAATTAGCCCAGAAATCGGCACTAAATCTGCTTGGACCTTCGATTTATACAGTTCATAAGTGCCATAGCTTACAGTATCTTTCTCAAAGCCCAATAATTTGATACCCATATTATTTACTTGAGTAGCTATTTCTTCAATAATTGTGGCTTCATGCTTAACAATACGGAAGTCCTGGATTTGTGCAGCAGCCTGCTCTGTATAACGGAAATCTGTAATAAATACAGCATCATTTTGAGACACAATTGCTACGCCTGCTGTCCCTGTAAAACCTGTCATATAGCGACGGTTGTACCCATTCGTTATTAAAATACCATCGATGCTTTGTTCTTGAAGTGCTTTACGTAGCTTTTGTAATTTCAACATAATCAATTCTCCCTCTCGATAAATGTACGTAGTGCCAGTTCATAGCCTTTCGTACCTAGTCCGCAAATTTGACCAAGGCAGGCCGGAGCAAGATAGGAATGATGTCGGAAAGCCTCACGTTTGTGGATATTGGAAATATGTACTTCGATAACCGGCACAGAAATACCTGCTATCGCATCATGTAACGCGATGCTTGTATGGGTATATGCACCAGGATTAAAGATAATACCATCATATTTTTCGTCCTCTGCTTCATGCACCCAATCTATTAGTACCCCTTCATGATTGGATTGACGAAATTCAACTGTAGCACCTAAAGAAGCCGCAAGATTTTGAACATTTTCGCGAACATCATCCAATGTTTCATGTCCATAAATATGTGGCTCTCGTTTACCAAGTCGATTTAAGTTAGGTCCATTCAAACATAATAACTTCACGCTTCTATTCGCCTCTTTCTATGTACTTGCCATTTATTTTATCATACACCGTGCATTCAGCAACTAATTTCAACTAGTGGTGCCATAAATATCCCCTTAAACGAAGGGGATATTTTGTACCTTTAATTTTGTTTTTGTGCCGTATGTTCCCTCTGATGGAAATTGGCGGTTTCCAGCAAGAAACGTAATAAACAAATGACGATCACCATAAATGGAATCGACAGTTTTTTAAAAGACGTAAGTTGTAATGGCAAATCTAAAGCAATCCACTCCAATGTGATGGTCACCAAAAGACCTAATAAAAGGGAAGAAAAGACAGCCGGGATGATATATACATAGCGCATAGTCATGTATAAAAATAAGCCGATAATAAATAGTAGAAAAATAAAAAAGGTCCATTGAAATAATTTGGAGCTTTCTTCAAACCAATTCCATTTTTTATAAAACCCTATCGGATGCCATTTAATGAGATGGAAATAATGTAAACCCTTTAAGCACAGCGCTAAAACAAGCGCGTTGACAAGTGCTGTAATCGTCGCTACTTTCACTATATACCTCCTTTATGCATACTAATCATTTCCTAAAATGTACGATTAGTGTAGCCATATAGAAAATTTACTATGCGTAACGGTAGAGGTTTTTCACTAAATTTAGTACAATGGTACAGTTGAAATATATAAAGAGAGTGGTGTTAGCCTTGAGCAATTCACCTGTATACGGGGGACAAGCACAATTAGAGGGTGTGATGTTCGGAGGAAAGGAACATACTGTTACAGCCATTCGACGTAACGATGATTCCATTGATTATTATCATTTCAAAAAAGTACAAAAACCTTTGTTACAAAAGCTTAAAAAAATTCCATTTGTACGAGGCGTTGTCGCGCTAATTGAATCCGCTGGCTTAGGTTCTCGTCACATGCAATTTGCTGGGGATCGTTATGATGTGACACCTGGGGAAGAGGAAGATCATAAAGAAGAAGGCTCTAAACTTCAAATGATACTGGGCGTTGCTGTAGTAGGTATTCTTTCCTTTTTATTTGGAAAATTTGCCTTTACATTAATTCCTGTTTTTATAGCTGATTTTTTCTCAAAATGGATTGAAGGAAAAACGGGACAAATTTTACTGGAAAGCGGTATTAAACTATTATTACTGCTAGCCTATTTATATTTTATCTCGTTAACGCCCCTCATTAAACGAGTTTTTCAGTACCATGGTGCAGAGCATAAGGTGATTAATTGCTATGAGGCTGGCTTAGACATTACCGTAAAAAACGTCCAAGCTCAATCCCGCCTCCACTATCGTTGTGGCAGTAGCTTCATTCTATTTACAGTGTTCGTCGGCATGTTTTTATATTTCTTTGTGCCTACAGATCCACTGTGGCTTCGTATTTTAGATCGTATTCTATTAATTCCTGTTGTTTTGGGTATCTCATTTGAAGTCTTACAAGCAACAAATGCTTGTCGTAATATTCCAGTGCTACGCTTCCTTGGCTACCCAGGCTTATGGCTACAATTACTAACAACTCGTGAACCAAAGGACGATCAAGTAGAAGTAGCGATTGCTTCCTTTAATATGCTACGCCAAGTAGAGCAGCAACCTGAAATTGCTGCGACATTAAATCATGATTAATAAAAAAGGCAGCCCAACGACGTCGGAGCTGCCTTTTTTTCATGTTGTACTACCTTGCATTTTCTGCTTAAACATAAAGATGGCGAGAATTGTCATAATTATTGAATAACCAATGACAACAATAAGTGAATAAAACACATCAGCATACTCTGCATGTAAGATAGCCCTAGCTGCATTGACTGCGTGCATGAAAGGTAAAAGTTGCGCAATCTTTTGAAATGTTCCACCAATCATATCTAATTCGAACCATGTTCCACTTAACCAAGTTGTCACATTAACAAAGATGGCAAATATCCCTCCTACCTGCTTATCTGTAAATAATGTCCCAAATAATAATCCACAACTAATATAGAGTGGTGAAATTATTAGAAGTACAAGAATCATAAAGAGGATAGACTTATTAAATGGCAACCCTAAAAACATGGCGGTAGCTAAACAAACAAAAATTTGTAGCAGAGCTATTGGTAGTAAAGGTATCATATACCCTAAAATGTAATCAGCGGCAGACAAAGGAGAAACAAAAATCCTCATTAAAAAGGATGAACTTTTATCTTTTCCTAGTAGCATTCCTGAAAACAGTGTGAGAAAAGAAAAACTAAATACAATGACGCCCGGTGTTAGGTTATTCATTTCATATAAAGCAAATGGCATATTTTTTTGCATAACAGAAAATAAGCCCAATAAAAGAATTGGTAAGCCTATACCAAATAATAAAGTGATTGGATCACGGACAATCTCTTTATGATTCCTTGTTGCAAACGCAGCTACCCTCACAATAACGCCTCCTCTGTTTTTTCCAAGAATACCTCTTCTAAAGAATGCTTGCCTGTTTCACTGATCAATTGTTGGATCGTGCCTAGTGCACATATTTGCCCATGATGCATAATTCCTACACGATCAGCTAAAGCCTCTATCTCCTCCAAATAATGGGAGGTCAAAATAATCGTGACATGTCCTTTTAAGTGCTTCAATATGTTCCATACATCATTCCTTGCCCGTATGTCCATCCCTAAAGTCGGTTCATCGAGGAACAATACCTTTGGGTTTGACATTAAAGCCATTGCTACACTTAAACGACGCTGGTAGCCGCCAGATAGTGTCTTAGCCTTGTCATGCTGATATGGTGTCAGTCCGAATAAGGCCATTTTGTCATATACTTGTTGTTGTGCTTTTTCTTTTTCGTAGCCATAAATCTGACTGAATAATAATAGATTTTCATATACCGTTAAATTAGGCGCAATGGCCGTTTCTTGAGGAGAAATATTAATAACTTGTTTTACAGCCTGTGTATTTTGCACAATGCTTTTTCCATCTATTGTGGCATCCCCATCTGTAGGTGAAAGGAGCCCACACAACATTTTGATTGTGGTTGTTTTGCCAGCACCATTTTGTCCTAAAAGAGCGAAAAGTTCACCTTGATGGATTTGTAAATTTAATTGATTAACGACTATACGCTCTTTATAAAGCTTTGTTAAATCTCTTATGTTAATCATCCTGCTCTTCACCTCGATTGGTAAGAATCGCATTAATTTTTTCTATGTCACGTTGTGAAAATCTATATTGTAAAACCCATGTCACAATATAAGTTCCGAGAAAACTGGATACGAGAGAAAAAATATTAGCCATCGTTTTTGGCATCCATAGTAGCGTTACAATCGGTATCCAAATCATTGCCGTTATGAAAAAGTGGACGAAATATTGCTTCAACATTCCCCAGCTAGCCATTTCAAAAATAAGTGCAGCAAGAGCAAAGGTAATGCCAATAACACCCGTTAATAGAATTTGAGTAATTATTGCACTTATTTCATCTGTAAAGTAAGCACGAAATTCTGGTACCACCCAAACATATTTTCCTTGCCCTATGCCCATTGATACAAAAAATTGCACAATTTGTCCCATCACTATACCGATCAAAAATCCACCAATAATACGTGTTAAAATGTCTTTTCGCATATTTATCACCTCAGATTCCTAATTGCTTCTTAATTTTGCTTACATAACGCCTAGAAGCGTATGTTTTCGTGCCATTCTTCAATTCAACTCCGATTGTACCTGTTCTACTAATGTCCATATGCTTGATCATGTAGCGATTGACTATTTCAGCATTTGAAATACGGAGAAACATTTGAGGATTGAGCTTTTCCTCCAGCTCATAAAGACGCAAACGTACCGTATAAACACCGTGAATGCTCTGGACACAAACCTTTTTTTGCTCTGTATAAATACGCACAATCTCCTTACTATCGATCAATTCAACGCCTTTATGGGAGAAAGCTAATAAAGTGCTTTCTGCTGTCGTAGTAATAATTTGCATAAGATGCTCAATGTCATCAGTCATTTTATCTGTGAGAATGATTACTTTGGGTTCTTTATATGTAGGGTCAATCGATATTTCCACCTTCATATGATCACTGTCCTTTCTACGCCTCACTATAAATTTTTCCATACATGTTGTAAATGGATTATCGACAACTGGTCGTTATCAAGGAATAAGTGGTAATCTCAAAGATTCTGGCGAACAATAAAAACACCCTTTAGATAGGCCTATCCAAAGGGGTTAAAGGTACAACTTAGCTTACTTAGAATCTTTTTTTACTTACTAGTAGGGCTGTAAAAACACCCATCATATTCAGGAGCTTTTAAAATATTGGAGGTAAGCTCTAATGATTGATTAAATTTTCCCAAATCAATTGCAGTGATTGAGTGTTTTGAGACACTTTTATTTTTCAAACATCTACAGATAAATAAACCTTGCTAAAAATGTACATAGAAAAAAACGTATTTTGAATGGCTCAAAACACGTTTTTCTGTGAATTATTTACTTAGGGTATTGATAATCTTCTGTTGCGCATCCACTGCCTCAGGGATTGGCATCACAACAAACACATGATTCATCTTAGGATAAACAAAGGTATTGATTGCAACGCCTTGTTCTGTTAGCTTTTCATCAAACTGTATTGCATCTGGATATAAGCTTTCGTGGGACCCAATAAAATGAGTTATCTTGCCAACTCCTTGAAAATCGCCGTAAATTGGACTAATTATTGGATCCTTTAGAGCTTTATCAGCTGCCCATATTTTTGTTATGACTTCCATTCCTTCACTAGCTAACATGGGATCGTTTTCTTCATATTCCTGAATAAGTGGATTTTCTAAACTCATATCAACACATGCCGACAATAAAATAATATCTTGTGGTTGAGGCAGACCGTCTCGCTTCAACAGTTGAATTAGACCAAGTGCTATATTTCCACCTGCTGAATCTCCTATAATGGTTAATTGATTGGAGCTTTCAATAGATGCTAGAATCTCTTTATATAAGCTGAGCATCTTTGGGTACGTATCTTGATAGCTAAAATGAGGGACTTTTGGATAGATAGGCGCAATAACTTTTGCATTTAAGGCTTGTGCCATTTTATCCATGAACAACCAGTGTAAATTTAAAGGTTGATTCGTCCAAGCTCCACCATGAATATAAAGAATCACCATTTGTGATGAAGACTTTTGGTCATTTAAAATAAAAACCTGCATATCCTCGAATGTTTGCTCCTTCAAATCACTTAAAAGATTGACATCCTCCCCAATCACATAGGGGTGAATATTTTCTGTTCCTCTTTGCTTAATAAATTGTTGAGCATTTTCAATACTAGAAAAGCTCTTTTTATTACTTTGTGAAAACAATAATTTTTCAAATTGCACACTCTCTACAGATCGTTCTCCATTAAAAATTTCTATACTCATGTTTTTCTCTCCTTTTATTGTTCATTCTGTTTCCAAACATGTAATGATTAATAAAGTGATGTGCCAAACCACTAAAACTGAGTATCGACAATAGTAAAATGCATCTTTTTAGCGAACTTTATTTTAATTCCACATTTTGAAGAATACTCCTTCTAAAATCTATCATCAAATAAAAAGACCTTCCTGTTGTAATTCCTAAATGTAAAGAGCATTGATTGTGCTGTATATAAAAAGCTGCCTTTTTGAAACAAAATGACAGCTTTCATGTTGTTGAAAAAAGATGATGTCAACAGCAGAAAAAGTAACTTTGCAAGGTGAGAGGTTGATTTCCGTTCCGCCAGCGTCCTTTCCAGGGGGCGTCCGATGAGCTGCAGGGTCTCATCTGTGACGCTGGCTCCACTCCAATCAACTATTCTGCAAAATGTCTTTACTTTTTTCATAGTAGTGGAGCGATCAAATCGGTTATTTTCAATGTGGAGATGTGATGCTTGACAACACCATTTCATAAAGAGTAGTGAACACCTTCAATTTACTAAAAAACTTTCGCTAAAAAGGTAACACTTTGGTGGGTTGGAGTGGAAGGCTACTTGACTCCCGTGGGATAGAGAGACAGGCGAGCCACTAAACGGAGCGGTAGTGGAGGAAGCGGCTTGGCGGTCGCCCACAGTAAAGCAAGTAGCTTGCAACGAAATCCATTTCTACCTTTCAATTGACTGTTTTATTTTTCAACACTAAGAAAGCTGCCTTTTTGAAACAAAATGACAGCTTTCGATTAGGTATCTGTTCCCTCAAACCTACCGCTATATTATTGGAGGTGGATTTGATAATGGCGAGTAACTATACCTATCCCATTTTCTAACCTCTACCACTCTATGAATGAGGTTAATCAATTTTGTCTTGCTAACATGTAGATAGTTAAGATTAATTATCCTGAAATAATTCATCTTCTTCTTTTGATAAAATTTCTACCTCATCTTCTGAATTTGGAAATAGTGCTTGATTTGCCTTTTCATCTATTGCTTTATGTTTTTGCTTTTTATTATGTGGAGTTCCATCATTCAGAGGTAGCTATACAAAAGCGACACGTATGTATTCCTCGTTCTTTAAGCTTTCAAGGTGATGCAATTCAAGGTCTTCCATCGTGATACGACGGCTTTTTAGTTTTTTATCATAATCCCCTGCCCAGAACCTAATTAATTCAGCACCTTGCTCTGGTTGTATATGTTCCTTCAAATAACTTAAAAAATCTTCTAAAAATTGAGGACCCCAATTTCCCTCGATGCCGTATACAAAGGATTTTTCATTATAAAACTCTAAGTCGTAAAGTGGATTATTCCATTCGAATATATTCAAATTTCCAAAAGCCGATTCATCTGCTGCATGTAAAACTCGTGCATCATCATCCATCAAATGCCACGGCTGTGTTGGTGTACTCTCTGTAATTGGATATAATTTTTTTAATTCTCTTACTGTTATTTCAGCAATTCCTGTACAATCAACTGTTTGTAAAGCACTGTTCGCCACTAGGACAGAATATAACGTCATATGCTTGTCTCCTTAAGCTTTATTCTAATATTCGCTTCATAATGTTCTTCATTTAGTCTGACTACTTCAAGTTCTTTTTTATTGTCATTCAATTTTAATGCTAAACTTTGAATGCCAAAGAATTCTGTGAAGGTATGGCTTCCAATGATAAGATTTATTCCTTTAAATTGAGCATATTGAATTGTATATAAATTACATTCTCCTGAAATGTATACATCACATTTATTTTCAACCGCTTCCTTCAGGCAAGCTGTTGTGCCTCCGTTTCCACAGACTAAGCCTACTCGATTCACCATTTTGTCATTGAACTGCCAAAATCTAACGGGTTCTTCAAGTAAAAATTCAAGTTTTGTTACGAAATCTTTAAATTCAATTTCTTTCTCATATTGAGCAATTCTACCGAAGAATAGTCCTTCCCATTCATGGGTTCTTTTAATAATCTCTAAATTCAATTTTTTTATTAAGCTATCATTTGTGCCAAAGTTACAGTCATCAAGTGGTAAGTGATTATAGTAATGGCTTATACCATACGCTGCTAGTTTTTCAGTGCATGCCTCTTTTAATCCATAGATTTCATCCCATGCATCATGGTGTGTTATCATCATGTCCACTCCATGAATTCTTGCTTCCTCTATCGTTTCAAGCGTTAGGTTAACACAGTATCCTATTTTCTTCACTTCTTTATCTGCATGGTATGTAACCCCAGATTCACTAGCATAGATTTCCTTATTCGTTACATTAAAAAGTTCATTAATTCTTTCAACTATTTGTGAAACATCTATACTTACATCCCCCCTTCTCATTTCAAAACTTCTTATCCGAATTAATAAGTAAATATTACCATTTAAACAAAAATACCCCTTTATTTTATCTTATCTAAAGGGGTAAAAAGTTACAACTTGTTGGTTTGGAATAAAGTTTGAGCAAAAATACCTCGCAAACCCTTATTTTATGATAAATAAGAAGAAACCCTTTTGAAAAAAAGATTGATCAAAAGGAATACCTCTTTAGCAGTTTTAAGTTAGGTTTTTATAAAAAAGCTTGATTGTTTTCAACCTATGTTGCTCCACAATCGCGCCCTTTAATTGAATAAAAATATTTACAACTCATTTCTTTATGTAATTTACAACGTCATTAATATAACTATCGATAGGTTCGCCAGTATTTACAACTATGCACTGATAATCAGTGGGTCTTTTACTATTGACTAATGTATATTTAAAATTCTCTTCGGAAGTTACCTCACTTATTTGACTTATCATTCTTTCTCGATTTTTCAATCTAAAATTAATCTCTTGAAGATCATCAAGGTAGCACTCAACATATTTGTACTTCACATTATATTTTTTTGACATAGCAATTCCTCGATCTACCATTTCTTGATAAAGGCAAGGGCTATCAAATACTACATTTTGTCCTTGTGATAAGTAAAATTCAATTAAAGACCAATCAATATTATATGAAATCTTACCAGTTAATTTTGAATCGATTTGAATTTCTTCTGTTGACTGTAATAAAGCAGATTTTACAATGTCGTGGTCTATTATGACTGCTCCTGTACGCTCAGCAATTTGACGAGAAAGTGTAGACTTTCCAGACCCAGGAAAGCCAGACATTTGAACAAAGAACATGTTAATCCCTCACTTCTTCTACTATAAATAAAGTATCTATTGCAATAACGGAAAACTCTTATTAAATAACCAAGTTGTTTTCAAGAACTACCCCTAAATTTTAACATAAATGTACAAATCTCTTTAGAGGCAGTTATTCAACCAAATGGCCCTTTAAACGAAAAAGACGCGTTCCTAAATAAACGCACCATTTAATAGAATAAGTTTAATATGCTCAAATATCTTCTTTAGGGAGGAGCAGAAACTATTATTCTAAATTTATTGAATAATGAATTCTATTATATTAGAATTTAGGAAATACATAATAAGGAGGCTCTTTTATGAAACACCTTTATTCCCCATATCCAGCTGAAAGTATTTCCTTACAAGTAGAATCCTCACCTGTTTGGGAAGTGATACTTGGTATTGCAGGTTACACACATAGGCAACTTCGACATACATTCGATTTAGATGGAAAGTGGTTATCAGAGCAAGATTCAATGCCTTCATCATTATTAAAACATTTAAAAGTGATTGAGGAGACCAATTTATGGTATGGACTGATTATGCTTCAAGATAAACTATCTGCATTATCTGTTCAAGATTTTTCGAATCAACTTTCAGAAATTCCAATTGCTCGCTTTTATGACATACTTTTGCCGTACAAAGATCGGAATACTGAACCTATAAGAAAAGCGACAGCCACTGAACATCATCGAGGTGAATTATTTGAGAAGTATGCGACATATTTTGAAGGCCACGATTACTTAGGTGAGTATGTGCGTAATCTTAATCGTTATACACAACAAGAAATTTGTGACCTATTCAACAATACATTGGTTGAGTGGTACATGTGGGTAAGTCAACAAGAAGAATGGGAAAAATGGACTCATGCGCTTTCTTTTGAACAGAAACAATACAAATCATTGGATATAACAAATCCTATTGAGGAAATCGAACGAATTACGGGTGGAATCAAGTATCTCCCTGAACCTTCTGTCTGGAATGTCAAATTAATTCCACACGTATCTTATCGTCCTTGGATCTTAGAAAAACGCACACCTGATACCAAACTTTTCTTTTATCCTTTAAAGGAAGAATATTTGATAGAGCCTGGTGTTCCATCAAATGAGTTAATTCGTGGTCATAAGGCCTTAGGGGATGAACTTCGATTGAAATTGCTTTATCAACTTTTAAAGGGACCTTTATCACTTCAAGAGTTGAGCGTGCAGTTTAATACATCTAAAACAACACTACATCACCAACTTTCTATATTGAAAGCAGCAAAGTTTATTCGTGTTGATAAAGGTATCTATTCGGCAAATCTAACGCAGATTAACGCTTTTTCTGGACGACTCACTCAGTACCTGGGGTTCACAAATGAATAAGTTCTCTAATTCATTTAAAGCACTTTGGATAGGTGAAATTGTATCCGAATTTGGTGGAGCAGCTGGAGGAATCATGAATGGATTGTTACTTTATGAATTGACAGGTTCAAGGGAATGGATGGGTGTACTTTGGCTTGTATATTTTATCCCCTCTTTAATTTTGCAAGGCATTAGTGCGCCTTTCCTAAACCATGTTGTGAAGGAGAAAATGCTTCAAAACATACAGTTGATTCGTGCTGGAGCCTACATCCTTCCAATTGTTGGTTATTTAATTGGTACAGACGTGGGGACCATTTTAGGATTAGTCGTTTTACAATGTTTGTTAGGCTTGATGCAACCAATTTACGCAAGTCTATCTTTTTCACTTCTACCAGAAATTTGTAAAGAGAAAGAACTTGTCGAAGCAAATGCATTACTAGATGGAACTATTCGACTTATGAGTTTTATCGCTCCTGGAGCAACTTCATTATTGCTGTTGGTCAGTCCTATACATTTTATATATGGATTTTCATCTGTACTGTTCCTCGTCAGTTTTCTCGCACTTTCACGTATCCCTCAATCAAGTAAGAAGAAAGTGGCAACTTGGACAAAGAAATTTTGGTGGGCAGAAATGAAGGAAGGCTATCGAACATTCTTTAAATATCCAAATCTTTTTCGACTTACCATTCTTTCTTCCACGGTACAGTTTGCAGTTGGAGCAACGATGGTTTTAAGTATTCCTTTTATACGAGGAGACCTTAATGGTCATTCTTGGGAATATGCGATCTTTTCTGGGTCTTTCCCGGTCGGTTATGCTGTAGGTATGGTACTACTTACGAAGTTACCAAAAACTTATCAAACTATGTACCTAGGTTTAATAGGAGGAGGTCTTTCATTCGTACTCTTGTTTTTTGTAAATTCAGTTCCTATTGCATGGGTGTGTGAATTGCTTGGAGGAATGGTATTTCCTTTATTCAATGCTCAAAGTGCAGCAATTTTTCAGCGTGAAGCACCTAGAGATCGTTTAACCCAACTAAGTGCAGTTCGATTACTATTCATTCGAGTTACCATGCCATTAGGGATATTATTTGCTTCCTCAACATTTTTAGATTTAAGTACGCGACAAATATATGCGATTGTTGGTATGTTAATTGTCTTACCTGGATTATTTCACCTCCTTGCTTCATTTTCCCAACCAAATAAAGATTTACTTACAAATAAAAAATAAGTGAATATAGCTTCAGAATATATATTGATCAAAAATTTACCTTCAGACTTTATTTATCAGCAAATGCAAAAACTCCATTTTGAAAAAAGATTGGTCAAAATGGAGTTTATCTTTATCTAACTCTATATTTCAACAATAAATCCATTGAAAACGTTCCTCAACAATTTGGTCCGATTGCTGAATAAGGAAAAAATCCTGCATTTAACAGGATTTTTGATCAAACTATTATAAATTATTATTCTAAGATCTAAAAAACAGTTCATCTTTTTTCAAAACGGTATAACTTTTTTCAAAACGGTACAACTGTATTACAAACGGTTAAACTTTGTTTTAAAGATACAACAACTGTTATTAAATTTAATTTACAGACCGCATTTCAACTGTGCGCCACAGTTTGTACATGTATTACAGCCGCCCATTTCTTCGACTGTGCCTTTACGGCATACTGGGCATGTATTCCCAACGTCTGAGCCAATAACCGTTGTTGACTCTAACGCTTGAATCGTATCTACTAATACGACTGGACGTCTTGTATGTTCTTCAACCAATTCCTCTTCAAATGAAAGTTGATCCATATCATTTTCTTCTGCTTTTAGTGTAAGTACTTGTGAATCACGGCTACCGTCAACATAAACCGTACCACCCTTAGCGCCACCTTTATATAGTCGCTCGTACACTTTTTCAACTTGCTGTACTGTATACCCTTTTGGTGCGTTTACAGTTTTAGAAATAGATGAATCGATCCATTTTTGAATAATACATTGCACATCCGCATGCGCTTCTGGTTTTAGCTCCATTGCTGTAACGAACCATTCTGGAAGCTCTTGCTCATTTACTTCTGGATGACGGTTCAAATATTCTTGGACAATTTCAGCTTTTACTTCAATGAATTTACCTAGACGACCAGAACGATAGTACGTGAAGGAGAAGTATGGCTCAAGACCTGTTGCTACCCCTACCATTGTTCCTGTGGACCCTGTTGGTGCAACCGTTAATAAATGTGAGTTACGGATACCAGTCGCTAAAATTTGCTCTTTGATATGAGCAGGCATTTTTTGCATAAAGCCTGTCTCTGTAAAGGCTTTACGTAAACGAGCTGTTTCTTCGTCTGTAGCACCTACTAAGAATGGGAAGCTACCACGCTCTTTCGCAAGCTCTGTAGACGCCTCATACGCAGTTTCAGCGATTGTTTTAAAGATTTCATCAACTAACGCATTACCTTCATCTGAACCATATTCTTTTTCACAGTAAATCAGCAAATCAGCTAAGCCCATAACGCCTAAACCAACACGACGCTCACCAAGAGCTTGTACACGGTTTTCTTCTAAGAAGTACGGTGTCGCATCAATCACGTTATCCTGCATACGAACACCAACACGAACTGTTTCACGTAGTGCTTCGTAATCAACAGATTGATTTTCTTTATTCGCAAACTGTGCTAAATTCACAGCAGCTAAGTTACACACAGAATATGGTGCAAGTGGTTGTTCCAATAATTGTTATCCTAAAGGCTTTTTATCCTTTAGTTCTTACAGTTCAATTCCTGCAAGTTCAGCATACATTTTCATTACACACTTTTTTCATAAACCTTAATAATTCTTTTCTTCCTCTATCTTCACCAAAGACTGCTTTTGAAATTACTCTAAAATCTTTAACACCAAAATCTTGATAAATATGCTCAATTAATGGATTAAGCGTTGATTTTATTTTATTCAAGGGTGTTACCGTTATTATTTCAGTATGATCGATTGCCCATTGTATGACAGTTTGTTTGATTTCTTGATGTATACTTGCTCGATTTTCAACATAAACTTGTGTGGCGATTTTTATATTTGAATTTCCAGCGCACACTTGAGTACAAAACAATTTGGATGAAGTAACAATTACTTCAAATTCACGCCCACAACTTTTGCAAATTCTTTGCTCTCTGGGCTTCTTCTGCTTACCTTTTTGTACCAAGCCAGATTTTCTTAAACCTTCAATCATTCTAGCTTTTGCTGGACTATTGGATTCCCACAACTTCTTAGTGTGCTGACCGATTTTTCTTTTTGTTTGGTCAGTATGTTTTTGATTGAAATGTCCGTTGTATTTACCAAATACAGCTTTGTTTATTGTTGTATTATTCGACTCTATCCATTCTGTAATCGTTGATGTGAGTGAAAATGGAACAAATTTATACATATCGAGCAACTCTTCATAGGAAATCAATTCGCAATCAATACCATAAGTTGTTTTAATAACATTTAGGTCCTTTAGAGCTTTCTCTTTCGCCTCGTAATCGCGAGACTTAATCTCTACAATCTTTACAAGATTGCCGGCATCGTTATAAAAGAAAAAATCAGGTTTATAAAATTTGTATCCTATATTAAATACTCTATCCTCATAGCCCCAAGAAATGGAATGATAATCTAGAAATTTGGCGTATGCATACTCATATGAACTTCTTAAATAATATGATTTATAAAAGCCTGCATAACCTCTATTCATTTCTATCACAGCCTTTCTTACACTAGGCAATTTTGGATTTTAATGAATGTGTAATGTTGCGGTCTCGTGCCCGGATTATAGTCTACTAAGTAGGATCACCGGGTATGCGTTGCCCCTGACTAAAGCTTTACCATTAGCCTTCGGTTCGGATTAGCATCTCAGCCTTCCCGCTTTATCCCGCAATTTTTAACGTGAGGCGAAGTCCACCACACGGGTTCGTCGCTACAACACTTTGACCATATGCCTTTGCATTTGTCATGTCGTTGGCGTTGTCGATAAAGAAAATACCTGGCTCTGCCGAGTATGTTGCACATACATTAATTAAATTCCATAACTCTTTTGCTTTAATTGTACGGTATGTGCGGACTTTATAGCCCATTTTCTCCCATTCACGAACATCACCAACTTCATGCCATTTCGTGTTGTAAACGCTCATTTCTTCCTTTGTATATTCTTCAACGGCTGGGAAACGAAGCTCAAAGTCAGCGTCTTTTTCAACTGCTTCCATAAATTCTTTTGTTAATGTCACAGAAATGTTGGCACCTGTTAAAAACTCTGGGTTATGAACAGTGTACGTGCCACCATCACGTAATTTATTTTCAGCCTCACGAATGATCGCTGTATCAAATCCACCTAAGCCTTCAATGTTTTTATAATTCACGATGCCTTGATACATCGCTTCTTCTTGCATAGAAAGTGGCTTGAAGTTTAATTTTTCTTTGGCTAGACGAATGATTGTTTCATCCGTTGTATTTTCAATCAGGTAACGCAGAATACGTGGATTTTGCATTTTGGAAATAATAAACTCCACAATATCTGGATGCCAATCTGCTAGCATAATCATTTGTGCCGATTTCTTACGCGGGTTCGCTACACCCACTCTCTATGTCACCATAGAAGTTGAGACCATATCTTACATCTTATTAGATGCCCTCGCACTTCGGAGTGGCTTCACTCCTACTCTACTCACTTCCGCTAACTTAGCGTGTTTTCGATGGTCGTTGAACCTTCCCCTTTAAAAGGAGCTTGGCTGCTGATTGTCTTTATCCCACTACTATTTTCAAGCATTCACGTTTACCGTTTCCGATTACGTTGTAGCTAGCAGTGCATTTATAATGCGTTTTTTAACATTTTCAAAATCATTTTTTATCTCATCTTCCCAAAAACGGAGTAAAGTGTATCCATTAGCTGCTGCAATTTGATTTTTTTCGATATCCCTAGCTTTTATTCTCTTTTGTACTTCATAAAAAGAGGAATAAAATTTTGGATTCCCGTGCCAAAAATCACCATCACATTCAATTAGAATATTTGTCCCAACTAGTAAGAAATCAAACTGCGCACCTTCAAATATAAAGGAATATTTGTAGGTGATTGATTGTTCAACTAAGAAATTCTCTAAAGCTTTTTCAATACTAGTTTTTCTAAACGTTTCCCTCTCTATTTGCTTTAATGCAGCTTGTCGAATCTTTTCAATGGTTTCTCTACTATAAACTCCTGTTTTACCACTATTCCATGAAGGCGTTCCATTTATTTTTCTAGTTTTAGCTGTTTTTGAAATGATATTTTTAAAATGAACCTTTTTTTGTTCATTTGGCATGTCATTATGCCACTTACCTGTATTTTGTGATCGAAGTCTACTTGCACACTCTTTACTACAAGTTTTAGTCTGCCGATTTTTTTCATCGAATAGTTTTCCACAAATTACACAAGTTAATGGCTCACCTTTTCCTCGACAGCTTCTACTACAAAATTGATTTGGAATACCTCGCCTCAGTTTAACCTTTTTATTACATAAAATATATTGGCAGATCACCATTTCTATTGGGTAAAAATAAGATATTAAATAATTATCTAATGTTAAGTTATGCTCATTTTTCAAATGAGACGTAAACCATCCTTGTTTATTATGATTTATTGTAAAACCACATATTATACAAGTTTGTGGTTGCATCGCATCATAAACATCCATATTTCCCACCTCGATTAAAGTGACAATATTTCCGTTAAAGAGTTCCCAGCAATTCACGAGGTTTGTTTACGCAGAAGCACCTAGATTATGCTTACCTCTGCGGCTACCACCTTGTTCGACAAGATGAGTCAGCTTCGCAATATCATCTAACCATGAGACAGAACCAGATGATTTACCGTTTACACCACGAGCTAATGTGTTGCGTGGACGTAATGTTGAACCATTTGTTCCTACACCACCACCACGGCTCATAATTTCCATTACTTGCTTACGATGATCACTGATCCCTTCACGAGAGTCAGCGACAAATGGCATCACGTAACAGTTAAAGAAAGTTACATCTGTTTCAGAACCAGCTCCATAAATCACTCGCCCAGCAGGGATGAATTTTAAAGAGACTAATTGGTTATAAAATTTCTCAAACCACTCCTGGCGTTTTTCTGGTGTTTTTTCAACAGCAGCAAGGCCTGTTGCATTTCGTTTTGCAATTTGTTCATAAAATATCTCAAGAGGCTTTTCTAACACGTCAATTGAACGCGTAATCACTCCCGTTTCTTGCTCTTGCGGATCGTCTAATGCGCTACGATAATCCTCTTCAATTAAAATCTCTGCTGTTTTTGTGGACAGATCCAATTTTTGAATTGTCCCTAAACCACGTGCAGGAAATTTCGGATCAGCTTTTACCGTTAATACAACAAAGTCGCCGGCTTTCAATGTTTTCTTTTCTGTGTCTTTAAACGAATAGCGATCGATCATGACAAGTCTCGATACACCTTTGTGTGTAATATGCATATCAGATGTTACGGGGTGTACCTGCGGGAATTGTTCAATATCTTTGTTTAACTGTTCAAATTGATTGTTTACTTCGGGTTGATGATTTGTGAGTACCATCGTTTTGCCTCCCTTGTTTTCTTCATTACAAAATAAATACACAATATCTTGTGTTGTTAAACACTACATATTGTGTATATGTCTTTAAAAAAGATACTATATATAGATTTTTAATTCAACTCTTGCTTTTTTTAATAGATTCAGAACTACTTGTTATGACTAGGATTGAACGTTAAAAAATATTTTTTTCATACCATTTTTTACTTTTTAAAGTTCCACTCATCTGAAGCATATTTTTTTTCTTCTAAAGCGCGGACATATTCTAATTGCTCCTCAGAAAGTGTAAATGGTTTTAGTTCAATTTGCAACGATTTTGCAAAGCCATCTCTAAAAGCTGTCACACATTGCTCAACTGTCACTGGCTCTTTTACAAGACTATTGATGGCAACAGCCTTTTCCGGTAGCTTTCTACGCATACGATTCTTCGCTTCTTCACTGGAGAAATTAAATACGGATAATAATTTCTCTTGATCCAAATCTAATAAAATTGCGCCATGCTGTAAAATGACACCTTTTTGACGTGTTTGGGCGCTTCCCGCTATTTTTTTTCCTTCTACGACAAGTTCATACCAACTTGGCGCATCAAAGCAAACAGCACTTTTCGGACTCTTCAGGTCAGCTCTTTTCTCCTCTGTATCAGGTACACTAAAATAGGCATCCATACCTAAGTTGTGGAAGCCTTGCAGGATTCCCTCACTTAACACACGATATGCCTCTGTCACAGACTCTGGCATATTCGGATAGCTTTCCGTCACAATGACACTATAAGTTAGCTCATGTTCATGTAGGACAGCTCGTCCACCAGTTGGACGTCGCACAAACCCTAAGCCTTGTTCACGTACAGCATCTAAATTAATATCTCTTTTGGCTTGTTGAAAATAACCTATGGACAATGTCGCAGGCTCCCACTCATAGAAACGAATTACTGGTGGAATTAACCCCTCACTATGCCAATCAAGTAATGCTTCATCTAGTGCCATATTAAAAGAAGGACTACATTTCCCTGAATTTAAAAAATACCAAGTTGTCATATGTTCATCTCCTACAAATATAAAATGATCCATCAGGCCCCACCTGTGGTTCAACTTTAACGAATATTATGCTATTGTTCAAGTTGCGAACGATTGCTTTTGTAACGAAAAAGACGATTTCGCCACAACCTAGTTAATTTTATCAAACTCATTGGACTATCGCTAGCGCATCTTTTATAATAATAGAGAAGATAGAAAGGGGTAAGAAAATCTTGGACATACTTATCACAATCGGTGTCGTTTTAGTAGTCACAATTGCATATATCGGAATTAATGCACTACGACTCAAAAAAGCCGTAACCAACCTAACACAAGAGCAATTCATAGAAGGCTATCGTAAAGCCCAGCTGATCGATGTTCGTGAGCAAAAAGAATTTGATGCTGGTCATATTCTTGGTGCACGAAATGTTCCTTCGACAACATTACGTCAACGTTATAAAGAAATCCGCCCAGATTTACCAGTATATCTATACTGTCAAAATACAGGCCGTAGCTCACGTGCTGCACTATTTCTTAAAAAACGTGGGTACAACCAAATTTACCAACTACAAGGTGGCTTCAAAACTTGGACAGGTAAAATAAAAGCAAAAAAATATTAATTCTCTCACGAAAAAAAGTCGTCTCAAAGAACTATGAGACGGCTTCTTTTTTAAAAAATTCAGAGTTTCTACTATATTATATCTATTTCAGCTGAGCACGTTTATCTTCTTTTGGAGCAGGTTCCTTATAAAATGACCGCTTCGACAGCTATGTTGAGCAATCCTCCAATAAAAAAGAGCACTTTACACTAATTCCCCCATAAGATTACGCATTATCACCCTATTTGCTTCCATAAAATTAGCCAATTCACCTCATATTTTAAAAACCCCTTCATGAAACACTTTCTATGACCAAAAATACTATTTTTCGTTAGGGATAGACCCGTTACGAACCCTATTCTTCTATTTTTCTGAAAATAGTTAAAATTTATTGTTGAATAATTTTTTAAGCACTGTTAGGATGTATAATATCTTACAATAATAATTGATTATCAAGTTAATAAGCTATGAATGCTATGGATCAAACTATAGCAGGAGCAGTTCTGGAGAGAGCGCACATTGCGTCGCCGAAGGGTTCACTATCTCAGGCAAAAGGACAGAGGAGTAATACAGCTTTTATAAGCGATGCTACACTATTTCATGTAGACATCTGCGAATAAATGGTATTTGTTATTCTGACGTTTTTCCGAGACTAGTGTCACAACTAGTCTCTTTTTATTTTTCCAGTCATAGTTTTTTATGCATCTTTGAGGGGGATTAACGTGGAACAGCAACAATTAAAACGAGATTTAAAAAATCGCCATGTGCAGCTTATTGCCATTGGTGGAACAATTGGGACTGGATTATTTTTAGGCTCTGGGAAAGCCATTGCCTTAGCAGGGCCTTCGATCATTCTAGCCTACTTAATTGTAGGGACCGCGCTATTTTTTGTGATGCGCGCCTTAGGTGAATTGTTACTATCCAATGCAGGCTACACTTCATTTACAGATTTTGCATCTGAATACATAGGGCCTTGGGCGGGTTATGTAACAGGATGGACCTATTGGTTCTGTTGGATTATGACGGCGATGGCGGACATTATTGCGGTGGGGGTTTATGCACAATATTGGTTTGATATCCCACAATGGGTGCCAGCCATTGGTTGCCTCGTCTTGTTACTACTACTAAATCTATTAACCGTTAAACTTTTTGGTGAGTTAGAATTTTGGTTCGCTATTATTAAAGTTATTACGATTGTAGCACTTATTATTATTGGTCTTATTATGTTAATAACTGGCTTTCAAACTAGCTCAGGAACAGTATCGGTTGAAAATCTGTGGGCACATGGGGGCATGTTCCCAAATGGTATATACGGCTTTTTAATGGCGTTCCAAATGGTTGTCTTTGCATTTGTTGGTGTGGAATTAGTGGGGGTTTCAGCAGCTGAAACAGCAGATCCTCAAAAAAATATTCCTTCTGCCATAAATAAAATTCCATTTCGCATTTTGCTTTTCTATGTAGGGGCATTATTTGTCATTTTATGTATTAACCCATGGTATGAAATGTCTGCTTCAAGCAGTCCTTTTGTCCAAGTGTTTACATTAGCAGGTATCCCGATTGCTGCTGGTATTATAAATTTTGTTGTGCTTACTTCAGCGGCTTCAGCAGGTAACAGCGGGTTATTCTCCACAAGTCGAATGCTCTATAATCTTGGTAACAATAAACAGGCATCTCCAGCCTTCGCAAAGCTCAACAAAAACAGTGTGCCAAGTAATGCACTCGTTATTTCTGCTATTGTTGTATCAGTTGGTGCGCTGCTAAGTAAGTTGATGCCAGAGAACGCCTTTAGTATTGTGACGACAATCAGTGCGATTTGTTTTATATGGGTGTGGAGCATTATCATCATTTCCCACATTATCTACAAACGAAAAAACCGTGCCTTACATGAAGCTTCAATCTTCAAAGCACCGCTGACACCTTTTATCAACTATGTCATACTTGTATTTTTCGCCTTTTTATTAATTGTGATGTTTATTTCTGAGGCTACGCGAACAGCACTGCTGTTAACACCAATTTGGTTTATCGCTTTATTTATTATTTATAAAATGAAAAAAAGATGACTTCAGACTAAGCGCTGAAATCATCTTTACTCATTAAAAAATAGTCATATCCCATTCTGTTGCTAGCTGTTTTAGCAACTTTACACCTGCCACACTGTTTCCTATTGGATCAATCGCTGGTCCGTAAATTCCAATGCCACAGCCAGTAGGAAACGGCGAGTGTAGGCCTGCATGTCCTGGAACAGCCGCAAGAATCGCGCCTGATACACCACTTTTGGCAGGGAGGCCGATGAATGCTGCAAATTTCCCAGAGGCATTATACATACCGCATGTCACCATCAAAGCCTTCGCTAATTTCGCCACTTGCTTAGGGAATAGCTGTTTCTTTAACAATGGGTGATAGCCATCATTGGCAATAACTAAGCCAATCATAGCTAAATCCGATACATTAACCTCAATTGCGCATTGCTTCAAATAAACCTCAAGTGCCGCTTCTACTGGACAATCTAGAAACCCAGAATCCATTAAGTAGTAGGCCAATGCTCGATTACGGTTAGCTGTATGCCACTCTGACTCGAATACTTCTTCATTGATACTTAATTGCTTGCCGATGATTTGTTCTAAAAATTGTAGAATCTTTGTGACCTTCTCTTGTGGAGAATGACCAGCCAACATGGAGGATACCGTAATAGCCCCTGCATTAATCATCGGGTTAAAGGGTTTTCCTGGCTGATGGCTTTCTAAGCGAATAATTGAGTTAAAGGTATCTCCTGTTGGTTCAACATCTACTCTTTCTAAAACATATGGTAAGCCTCGATCCATACAGGCTAAAATAAAGGTAATGACCTTGGAAACGCTTTGCAGGGTAAATAGTTCTGCAGTATCTCCCGCTTTGATTTCGTGGCCCTCAGTCCCAATAATCGCCACAGCTAATTGGTTGGGATCTTTTTGGGCTAAAGCTGGGATATAACTAGCGCATTCCCCTTCTTTGGCAGCAGCACGATACTGTGTTACCCACTGTGCTAAAAGTTGATGCTGGTGATTGGGTTGTGTTGACATGTCGCGTTCTCCTTTCAAAATGAGGCAAAAACAGAGCCTTCATAGTTCTCCTATGAAGACTCTATCCTGTTAGCGCTTAGGTGGCTGTGTACCCTCTGGAATTAAAGATTGATATGTTTCTCCATCAAGACGTTCTTGCCATTCCTTTTTCGCTTCTTCAATGTATAGAGGATTATCCAGCAACGCTAAAGCTGTACAAGCCATAATTTTAGCAGCCTGTAGCATACCTTTATGCGCGATTGGCGTAACTCCCTGAGACACTACCTGCCATGTGTGTAATGGTGTCCCTAATGCCATACATACCGTTGTACACTGTACGGTTGGTACGTTCCAGCTGACATCTCCAACATCCGTAGAGCCACCCATAACAAATTCAGGTAGCATGCCTGGAACATGATCAGCAATCACTTTTCCTTGTAATTGCTTGGCATCTTCTTTACGTAAGCCCACTAATGAAGCAGCTTGTACTTCTGGCGTAAATGTATCGAAAATAGCCTGTGCGTACTGTTCATCCTCTATTGTATAGTCTGGCATACCAATTTCAAGTATTTGTTGATACATTACATCATAAAGTGTTTTATTTGTAATAAGATTCGAAGCAGCACCTTCAAACTCAATGTCCACTGACGTCCCTGTCATCATTGTGGCACCCTTTGCAATGTCCTCAACGCGCTGATAGATTTCCTGTACTTGCTGCTTTTTAGGTGCTCTAACAAGATACGTTACCTCTGCATATGGTTGAACGACATTTGGCGAAGTTCCGCCTGAATTCGTAATCGCATAATGCACACGCGCTTCTGGGATGATGTGTTCTCGTAAGTAGTTTACCCCAACATTCATAAGCTCAACAGCATCTAAAGCACTTCGTCCAAGATGTGGTGCAGCCGCCGCATGAGCACTTTTGCCTGTAAACTTAAACGTTGCAGCATAGTTTGCTAGAGAACTACACGTCATCACAGTTGAAAATGTACCTGGATGCCAAGAGATCGCGATATCAACATCATCAAAAAGTCCAGCCTTTGCCATATAAGCTTTACCAGACCCATTCTCCTCTGCAGGGCAACCATAAAAACGGATTGTTGCTGACTGATGATGTTGCGCTAAATAATCCTTTACAGCTACAGCAGCTGCGAATGCACCTGTACCTAATAAGTTATGACCACAGCCATGACCGCTTCCACCATCCACAAGAGGCTCATGTTGTGTTGCCCCACCTTTTTGACTCAAGCCTGGAAGCGCATCATATTCACCTAGAAAGGCAATGACAGGCTTGCCAGAACCATACGTTCCAACAAGCGCCGTTTCAAGACCAGCCACCCCGACTTCTGTTTGAAAGCCCTCTTTCTCTAGTGCCTCTTTCATATATAGCATCGATTTCTTCTCTTGAAAATGAAGCTCAGGCACAGCCCAAATCGCATCGCTTAATGCCACCGTAGCTTGCTTTTTTGCTTCAATTAACGCCGAAATTTTTTCATGATAACTCATTCTTGTTCCTCCCATTTCATTATGCTTTTAACAGTGTTCCTTTTTGGTCGTTTAGTGTGACAAGCGACACAATACAGATAAGCGCAAAGCCAATTAACATCCAAAAGGCTGCATCAAAGGAGCCATTAAAGGCATCAACCATAAATCCAATCGCCATTGGCGTAACAAACCCTGCTAATTGTCCACCTGTATTGGCAATCCCCATTGCAGAACCTGTGATAGAAGAAGGTAGCTTCTTGAGTACAATAACAGGTAATAATGTAATGACGAACGCGATAAAGATCGAAACGACTGTTTGGTAACCAATAAATAACGTCACTGTTTTGGCAGTAAACATTAAATACAATAAAAGACCGATGACTGCACAGGAGATGGAGCCTAACACTTTCTCCATACCTTTAGGTAGCTTATCAATGATATAGCCACTACCGTATACACCAATAATCGTTGTGATGGCAGGTATTGTTTGTGCCCAACCAATGGACATTAAATCCAAGCCTCTGTTTTTTTGAAGATAAGTTGGAATCCAAGAAACTAATCCCCAGTTCACTGCATAAATACAGAAATAAGCAATGATTAAATTCCACATTAGGGGTGTTTTCAATAACTCTTTAAAATTCACTTTGTTCGAAGTATCTTCTGTTCCAACTGTAGCTGCCTCATCTTGCGGGAGTTGAATGTATTTCCAATATAAAAAGGCAATTATTGCTCCAATTGCCCCAATGATGATAAACATCATGCGCCAGCCAATCGTTCCTAATAAATAAGCAGCTAGCAAAGGGACGATGAGTGAAACAATCCCACCAGAAGTAAGCATGATGGACATCGCTCTGCCTCTTTCCTCTTTCGGGAAGATCGTAGCAATAATTTTAGAGCTTGATGGCTGGAAACCACCCTCGCCAATGCCAAATAAGAAGCGAATCACAATCATTGCTGTTAAAGACCAAGCAATAGCCGTTAGGCCCGTAAAAATAGACCACATGATAACAGCCATTAATAAAACTCGTTTTGCGCCAAATTTATCCGCAAGCCAGCCACCTGGTATTTGCATAATGGCATAGCCTAAAAAGAAAGCGCTTAAAATAATACCCGTAGAAGATGCATCCAGCTGCAAATCCCCTGTAATCGAAACCACTGCATAGTTCATAATATAGCGATCCAAATTCCCTAAAGACCAGCCTAAAAATAAAAGCGCAAGGATGACATTTCTAGATTTCTTCGTTACTTCATTTGTTGTCATTCATATCCCTCCCATATATAAAAATCCTTCTTAATTGCCATGACTTTACTTGATTATCAATGCCCCCCAACAAATCCCCTCTTATATACCGACATTTTCGTTATATATTCGTATAATAATCAAAGTTCAATAAAAAGACAATATTTTTTTGAAAATTTCTAATAAATAGTCGTGTTCGCAAATCCATATTATTTACCTAATAAACCGATGAAAACATTGATTTATCTGTATTTTTAAAAAGAGATTCTTCTAAGAAATAGCAGAAAAAAAAATGTCCCACACCACTTATTGGCATGGGACATTTTTATAATTTTTTAGACAAGTTGGTACATTTTTATCGGTCTGCCTCGAGTATGCTGCAACTCTTCTCCACAAATTCTCGCTAAATCTACATTACATAAATCTGCCACGATTCGTTGGGCATTTCTTTCACTCATTTGCAGCTGTGTCGCTAAATCCTTTGTCGTAAAATGCTTCCAGTGCATTTTTTGTACAAGTGCATGGATTTTCATATAGGTTTTAATACTAATATTCCCTTTTTTTAGTTTTTCTAAAATATAAGGGTCTTCAGCTCGGTAGGAATAGGATAGCTCTTCTACATTCCCTACCGATTCAATAATGGTGCCATCATCCTGTATCATTACGATATCAATAGCCTCATTTTCCTTCGTCTGTCTTAGTCCTCGGTGGGCATGTAACTCAGCATTGAACACTGTTTGAGCAAAACCAATACCTGCTGTCACCTTTGCCTCCATTTCAATCGACAACTGATACATTTTTTCTTGTAAAAATCGTATTTGTCCTTCAATCGCACCTCTTGTACTAAAGATGGTATATTTGCCATTCCCCTCTTCAATAAGAGAACCATCAATCTGTTCACAGAGCTGTAGTAGATTTTCCTTTGTACGCAACTCTAAATATTGAATACGATAGCCTTGCTTCATGCGCTCTTTTAATGAATCGAAGTCCTTTATTTCAAGCATGACTGCACCAATTTGCGTTTCTTTATAATAGGACGTTTTGATTTTTTCAGTAAAAAGCTGAACCATATGATAAATTTCTGTTTTTGTCGGGGAAACCCAATAAGATGGCACACCACGTTTCTTCAGCTCTTCATCAACAGAAGGATAACAAGTAATCGCAAAATCAATTTTGCCCTTCTGCCAAAGACGATAGTGGAAATCAAATAGCTCTTGTGGATCAATCGCCACATCAAATTCTTTTAGATACATATGATGGACATTATGCTGAATCTCCGCAAGACTTTCTGAAGCCATTTGAGAAGGCGAAGGAATAATATCGATACTAACATTTTCTATAAATTTTTTTTGCTGATAGGACTGCTCTAAAAACCCCCGATAAATAGCCGCTTCGGAAAAAATAATATGGGTCAATTTATCTTTGGATACATTCGTTTGACTAGCAAGCTTATAGGGTATGTAACCAGAAAACAGCCAGAAATCGACAGCCTGATTATGTGTCTCCACAAGATGCTTTGTTTCTGTCGCCACTTCATATATATACGGAATAAATTCCATATCCTGTTCGATTTCACGTGCTAAGGCAATGATTCTTTCAACGGATTGAATGGGTCCAACAACACCTATTTTATACATCTTTTGTTCCTACCTTCTTTGTGAAACTTCAATCTTATGTAAAATATTTCTTCCCTTGTTATACCTAGTATAGCGGACAATCAAATTACTAGACAAATTTTTTGGATAAAGAAAAGCCCCGAAAACTGTTCGAGGCCATCTGGAAGTCATATTATTGCTCAGTTGGGTACATGTTTGTATAGAGTAACTCTAATCTTTTAGAGAGCTTTCCAAAGGCAGTTTGCCATGCTTTACGTGCTGTATCATTGCTACTCCCTGCTGGTTCGTATATAGCATGCACCTCTTCAACCTTTTTCAAGTCACCTTCTGCTTGTGTAAGCTTCGAATAATTTTTAACAACCTTTTTATCAGCGTCACTCAAAGCATCATAGGCTTTACGGATTTCACTTACTTTTTCCTGTAAACCATCGATATATTCACCTTTTACAAGGAGTGAATTGATGGATTCAATTAGCGACAACGCATTTTCATTCGTTTGCTGTTGTCCTTTTTGCTTATCAATAATCAATTGTCTAGTTCCTGCATCAATTAGACTCACTTGTTTCGATGTAAGCTTTTCATATGCCTTGATCACTGTGCTTGGATTTGAAGCAAAGGATTTCTCATAGGTCTTCATAAAGCTTTCCACTTTTTTCACGTCTGCAAGCGCAGTTTTTAAAATATCATAGTTCGTAATCAGTTTTTTCTCACTTGAACTAAGGCTACTATATTGTGTAGAAAGATTTTTAATACTTTCAATTGTTACGACATAGTGATTATTGGAAACAATTGTGGCAATATCATTATTTAGCTGTGTAATTTTCGATGCATTTTCATCGATATTTTGATTTTTTAATAAAGCTTCATATTGTTCTTTTGCTAAATGCTGCTGATTCGCAGGTAATTTCGCATAAGCTTTTTGCACTGTTTCAATTTTTTTTGCCTTTTTTGCAGCATCTGTTTCTTCTCTAGCGGTCTGTATTTTTTTATAGAATGATTTTACACCTGTAATATCCTTATTTGCTGCTGTTAATAAATAATAATTTGTCACGTATTTTCTTGCAGCTGAAGACAATTTTTTATAGGATTCTGAAGCTGTATTAACAGCGGTTTCTAATTGATTGAATGAATATTTCGTCACATCCGCTAATTTGGCGATATCCGCCTTTAACGCCTCTGCTGCTGCTTTATCAGTAGGCACTTTACCATTGCCATCAACTGAAATCTTTGGCGTGTTAAGTAAAAATTCATCAGCATTATATACAAGGGATTGCTGTAAATTTGTAAGATTATTATAAGCTTTTAAAGTACTTGTATAGCTTGAATTAAGTTTACTTTCCGTTACACCAGTTGTTGCAGATAACTTTTGATAGGCATCCATATCTTTAATTACTTTTTCAGCTGCTTTTAAATCTTTCTGTAAGGTAACAAGATTATCGTAGCCAATAATTTGTGCTGCTGAGGCTTTCGTTAAGCTCTTGTATTCCTTGATTATTTGATTGACATTATTGACATGACTTTGCCATGAACTAGCAGACGGATCGAATGGATAAACATCATCACCAATATAGCTATCTATGACATTATTTAGATTTATAATTTGGCTTTCTTCTGCACGTTCTGCAGTAGTCAAACGCTGCACATACACATCTGGCACTAATTTTAATTGTTTATACGTCAATTTTTCATAGGCTGTTCGAATAGATTTAGCAGTTGTCACTTGCTTATTAGGTGTAAGATTTGTAGCTAATTTATCAAATGATTTAATTAATTGCTCGACCTTTTTAATATCTGATTTAGCCTCAGTCAAAATTGCTTGATTTTGAACAGCAGCTCGATAGCTTTGTGATAATTTCTCAATATCTGCTTCGATTGTCTTCACTGCCTCTTGTAAGGAATCAATATCAGAAGCAACATATTTCACAAGGGAATGCTCATAAGATAATAAATTAATAATAGCTTGATTGAGTCTTCGCACTTCTTTTATCTCTTCAAGATCATTTGGCTCTTTTAATAGGTTTTTAATGCCCGTATATAAGGTCTCATCTACATCTAAGCTACGCTGTAACAGATCTAGCTTATTATAAGCCTCTTCTAGTTCCTTTATTTCTTTTTCATTACTAGTCTCTATTTTGCTCCATTTTTCATTTAACTTAGTTATTAATTCAACATCAGCAAGTGCTCGCTTTAAGACATCATAATTAGACACATTACCTTTAGCCGCTGTTGATAAAGATTGATAGTTTTTTTCTAGTTCCGCAACTTTAGCACCAAATTCTGCAAAGCTTGATACATTGTATTTATTATCATTGACCAGTAAATCTTTAATCTCTTTCGTTAAAGTATCAGTGGGTTCTTTAGAGACAGTGATGGTATCCGATAGTTTAGATTCTGCAAAAGAAAGACCAACTTTTGCTTTGACTGTGACAGCAATATTCTTAATATCCTTTTCAATGGCATCCTTCGGAATCGTATATGTACTACCTGAAGCTCCCTCTATGATAGTGAAGGAGTTATCACCTAATTTATAAAACCATTGATAACTATATGTAATTTGATCACTTTGCAATTTTGCACCATTCTTATCAGTTACAGTAATTCCAGCTACTTTCACTGTTTCTCCAGGTGCTACAAAGCCAGCAGATTGACCCTCTAACGTTGGAATGGTGATATCAAGCTCTAATGGCTGAATAGTGCGCGGTTCACTTTTAAATTTTTTACCGTCTGTCGTCGTTGCTTCCACAAAAATGCTTTTTCCAGCTGCTTCAACGGGTACTTTTAAGGAAATAGATGTTGCACCAGAAATCGGCTTATTTGTTGATCCCTCTTCACCGGTAATTTCCTCTAGATAATACCATTGATAAGCATTGACAATTGTATCATTCGGTAATTTATCCACTTTTAATGTTGCGTTAACAATATTATCTCCCGTGACTGAAACTGTTTCAGCCGCACTTGCTACAGTGGGAACAATAAGTGTAACAGGAATGGCTGCTGCTGTTAAAAATAATTTTTTATTCAAATCTATTGACCTCCTCAATCCTTCTCATGAATTATATCGGTCATATGGCCATAATTTCCTTGAATATTAGATAAATACTCCAAAAAGTGTATTTCTTCCTGATTTACTATTTATCAAATAATATACTTTTGATAATATTTTATTATTTTTGATTTATTCATATATATAAATAAACTCAATTTCAAACAAAAGCCTTCTAATCCACATTCGTAGCATCTACGAAGAGATTAAAAGGTGTTAAAAAAATGTATGCACTTATGCTTCCGCTTCATCTGGTTATCCTCGTATCATATAAGTTGGTCGGGTCAGGGTCTTATAGGTATAGGGATTCGTATGTTGGGTTTCACTTACTTGGATACGAATCGTCATCCCTTCTCCTACTTTGCTATCTAATGCGAATTTTCCATTAAAAGCTTGAACTCGTTCCTGCATTCCTTGTATGCCCATCGAATCAGCAAGTAGAATATCATCTATATTACAGCCTACACCATCATCGTTATACAAAATTTGGAACCCCTCTTCAGTACCCAGTAAATGGATTTCAACTGTATTAGCATAGGAATGTTTTAACGCATTGTTTAATAATTCTTGGAACAGTCGATAAATCATTAAATTTAAACGCTCATCCTCTAAATAGAGGCGGTCAATCGTATATATCAAAACAAAATTAGCTCGTTTATGAATTTTTTGGATTAATTTTTCAAGGGCTGCATTTAAGCCCAATGTATCTAATAGAGGTGGCTTTAAGTTTTCGCAGTAGCCCCTCAAGTCATTCAGTGAGATAATCATATGTTCATGAAGCTTCATAAGTTTAGATGGGATCTCCTCTTTTTCTTTGGTATGCATGAGGACATCCATTTCCCTTGCAATGTGCAGTTGTTCTTGCAAAATCGTATCATGAAGTTCCTGTGCTAACTGATATTTTTCTTCCTCGAACCGTAGCCAGAGTAATTTATTGAGCCATGGTAGCTGTCGATTATCGGCCTCTTTCATATGTTTTAACTGATTTAAAAGCTCCTCAACCATTTTTGTGTTTTCGATAAAATTATTTAAATAGAGCAGCAATAATTCTAGCCATAGCAGCTCCTCATCCTTGAGATAAATTGTTTTATTATGGTCCACAACAAGGATCCGTTTATAGTTCACATCCTGATGAATAAAGGCGATATAGAAATGATCTGTCTTTTTAATATCCCCTAAGCCTAAGCGTTCGACTAGCACCTCATCTATTTGATGCTGTGTATATTCTTTGGATTTATTTGTTAAGGTAACTTGATGTGTTTGAAAATCGTAAGTGAGCACATACACACTTTCCATTTCAAGCTGAACCACAACCTCCTGTACAAATTTCTCCAATAAATCCTCAATCTTCACCACTCTACCAATACTCTCAACGGTCGTATACAAGCGGTGGATGTAGTCGCCTTTTGTAGAAAATAAAATTTTCCGCTTACGATAATCAATCCGCTCTTTAATGTAGAACAACGCCAATAACGACAGAAAGGCAAAAAAGAAAATCTCCGTCATGCGCGTAATTGAAAGATCAGTGAGCAAATATAGGCCTATTAACAACCACATAGTAAATCCAAATGAGAAATTGAAGTAATATCGTAATCGTGAAATAAAATACTCCATATCAAATATACGTTCAGTGAGTTGTGTAAAGATAAAACTAAAAGGAATAAGCATTAAGAATAGAGAACAAATTTCTGCAGAAAGTATATACCTATTAAATACGATTACAGGTAAAGCGTACATAAAAAGAAAAGGCAAAAATGGTATAAAAACACTACTCAATAGAACTTTTAGTTGAGGTATTTTATATTTTAGATACCCCACTATCATAATAGTTAATAAGCTCACCAAGAGTAGAAAGAAAATACCAAGTACAATATAAGAATGGTAGTAATGTGTATATGGAATTATTATACTAAAAAAACTAAGTATAACAGCAGATATAGGAATTAAATAAAGTATTTTTACATTTTCAAAAAATATCCATTTGAGATTCAAAAAATAAAAGTACTCTTTTAAAAAATGTATTAAAATTACTAAACATAACAACATACTGCTTCTATTTACTATTATTCCAATAGGATCTAATCGGCTTGAAGCACCGCTACTAACATATGCCAAAGAAACAGTAAGGATAAATAAAATAAGTAATTTAATTAAGTTAGAATTTTTTTGTTTGTATTTAATATATAAAGTAATAAATAAAGTGAGTAGAAAATAACAAGAAGGAATAACTAACACATAATAGAATTGTTGAGGAATATCTAAATGCCTTATTTTCACCACAAATATCTGGCCATCTGGCTTTTTTATTACTAATTCATTTGCTGCTCTAATCACAGAATCATATTTTAGATTAGAAACATTTTCTGTGTGCGTACCATTAACTTCTAAAACAATATCCCCTAGCATTATTTGATGATTATCTGCCCATTTTTTAAAATATGGCTTCTTTACGAACCATTGGCCGTCTTCTTCTTGAATTTCAATATTTATTGAAGGAGAGCTATAAGTTACATTAATTAAATATAAACCAATAAATAAATATAAACTTATAGCTATCCATATAGGTTTATTTATAAAATATTTTAGTACCAAATTAAACTTTGAGAACAGAAATCTTCATCAAACGAATCCAAAATTGCCTTTTGCTCTAATGCTGTTACACCAATGAGAGAAGCTTTTTTTTCTTTTAACAATGTCACCAACGTCGGATTTTGCTCTAAATATTGAATCATGTTAATCATTAAATCGCCTCATTTCTTCATTTTGTAATTTTATAGTCACTATAAATTACCAATAAATCCTTCTATAAAGGAATTATTAACCATATATGTAACTATATTTTCATTATACTACCACTCTCCAATAATTCAACATTATTTTCTAAAAAATTCAAAAAATAATAGAATACGTAATAATTTTGCTTTATTTTCAATTATTTTTCTCCAAGAGTAGACATAAAAATCAAATGAAAAGCCTCTTCCTTATAGTAGGAAGAAGCTTTTCATTTATATCTCTTACTCATATTGGCATCCTTCTTGTAGCCACTTGCTTAAATCAGAAGTAATCAATGTTGCATGCTCCGGGGTCATATCTCCACTATCTACTGCAAAAACACGAAAATCCTCTGCCTTTATCGCCATTAAAAAGATCATTCCTCCACTATCATCCCCAATAGCAATATAGCCTTTTGCATATTCCGCCACTTCCCAAGTCTCGTTTCTTTCTACAATTTCCTCCGTGCCATAAATGAACACACCATTCGTAAACGATAAACCGTTACTTTCCTTTAATACAAGTATATACGCACTCGGAAGTTGGCAATTCAACTTATTTTCTATGTGTAAAATTTGGCGATCTGTTGCTGGAGGATATGCCGTATAGCTATTATGTATAGGTAACATTTCGTCACCGTCCTTTCCTCTATATTTTTTTCACATCTGGGCTGTACAAAATTCATAAAATGCTAGGATTAAGTCATCTACCTTTTGTTTATTGACAATTTTACCCAACCATTCTTCTGGAATTTCATCCAACTGTTTATACATACCCGCTATCGATCCTGTAATCGCTGCAACTGTGTCCGTATCTTCTCCTAAATTAACTGCCTTCAGAATGGCGTCTTTAAATGTTGTAGAATTACCTACACACCAAATGGCCGCCTCTAATGAATGAACAATATAGCCGCTTGATTGAATCTCGTCTTCAGGCGTATTGAAAAAGTTTTCATGAAAAATCCGTGTGTAAGCATTTAACTCCGCTTTCATTTCATGTTGTAAATGATTTTGCAGTAAGTCAAAAACCTCTTTTAAGGCCACTTCTAGTGAATTATTTCGGTATAAGCTTAATAATAGCTCAATGTAAATAACGGATCCTACTATGGAACGCGGATGACCATGAGTAATCTCTGTATATTGATGTACTAATTCTTTTCTTTTAGCAAAATCTAACTCATGCATGACCACGAATACTAAAGGAGCTATCCTCATTAACGTACCATTGCCATTATCAAACTCGCCCGTTTTACCACATTGTGCTGGCGGAACACCTTTTTTATAGTTGGAAACGGCTTCCGCTGTAGTAATTCCAATATCAAACATTTCGCCAAATGGTGTAAGATAGCCATGCTCCATGTATTGCACAAATTTGTTCATCAATGTTTTGGTATTACCATTTTCAATAATGTTTTCGACCAGGCAGAGAGTTAGCGAAGTATCGTCAGACCAAGTACCAGGTGGTTGATTGTAAGTACCATACCCCATCACATCTTGCACATGGAAAGTTCCTCTTTGTTTAAATTCGACTGGTACGCCCATTAGATCACCGATAATCCCACCGTATAAAGTGTCAAACACACGCTCCCTCAATTTTGTATCTACCATTGATGCCACCCCTAACTTTTATTTAATTTATCACAATTCAAAAACAGTACATTTAATTTTATAATAAATCAATTCCTCATTTATTATTTTTTCAATCTCTTCCCAATCTCCTCCAGCTAAACCTGAACCAATTTTAGGCATCTGTATCGATAATCTATTTTTTAATGCAAATCTCGCAACTTTTCTTAAACATAAACGAAGTGCATCATAATCAGTATAGGTTGTACGATCTTTATCATTTTTCCTCACACCGTGTTGTGCGAGCATATTAGCAACAAAAGTAGCTTTCTGCTGGTCTACACATACAAACTGAACTTCTCCTAACCCAAAAGTTTCTTTATCCTTCGACCATTTTATATATTCATTTTTGGCAAAAGGGAATTGCTTTGATAAAGATAAAACAAAGCCTTTTCCCCATTTTCCTAAAATATTAACAACATGAATGATGAGTGTATGTTCTTCGAAAGGAAGAGAAGCATCACCCTTTAAGTAGTTTATGTGGGATTTGTTAGCTACAATCCCTTCCTGCCATTTATTCTCAAATTCTAATTGAGTAATAGGTACACTCTCGCTTAAATCTAAACTATCGATATGTCCGTCATACAATAAAAATCCCATATCTTCGTTCCAATCGTGCAATGATGAAGAACTATATATATCATTATTTATTATGTTGATCTGCCTAGTTGCAACGCCATCATCAAATTCTGTATATAATTGTCCATAACCTTTTAAAAATTCAATATTATCACATTTATAGTATAATAGACTATTACTAAACTTGATATCTTCTTCCACCACTTTAACCCCCTTAATAGAACCAACCTATCATATTTTTGTGCTTAATAAGGTGCAAAGATTTTATTAATTATACTTCGATTGTAGATAATTAGGCACTAACTCTAAGTCCTTAAATTGAATCCCTTTAAGATGGAGTTTTTCACAGATTTAAATTTTTCTGAACAAAACAGGTATCTACCCAGTTTAAATCGTTTAATGGAAATAAATCAAGATCAGAGTCTTTTAACACCAATCTTATATACTTATCAACGAAACTTCCATCAACTTTTAAGTTTGCATTACTTGGCACTTCTCTTGTAAGATACTCAGATTTTCATAATCAACTGAAGATTCGTTTAGCCTGTAATTTAAGGTGCAAAAAAAACCGCTCACCTAAACGTGAACGGTTTTGTAGACTATGCTTTTTGATAACGAAGCACTGGTGTACGAGCAGCGCGTGTTTCGTCTAGACGAGATACGACTGTTGTATGAGGTGCTTCTTGAACGATTGATGGATTTTCTTCTGCTTCTTTCGCAATTTGAATCATTACATCACAGAATGCATCTAATGTTTCTTTAGATTCTGTTTCAGTTGGCTCGATCATTAACGCCTCTTCCACATTTAATGGGAAGTATGTTGTTGGTGGATGGTAGCCAAAGTCTAACAAACGTTTTGCGATATCTAATGTACGAACGCCTAGCTTCTTCTGACGACGACCTGATAAGACAAATTCATGTTTACAGTGACGGTTATATGGTAGATCGTAGAATGGCTCTAAGCGACGCATCATATAGTTGGCGTTTAATACAGCATATTCTGTAACAGCTTTTAAGCCATCTGGACCCATTGTACGAATATACGTATAAGCACGAACATTGATACCAAAGTTACCATAGTAAGGTTTTACGCGTCCAATTGATTGTGGACGATCGTAGTCAAAGTGGTATGTGCCTTCTTCAGTTCTTACTAATACTGGTTTTGGTAGGAATGGAATTAAATCTGCTTTTACACCTACTGGACCAGAACCTGGACCACCGCCACCATGTGGGCCTGTAAATGTTTTGTGTAGATTTAAATGCACACAGTCAAAGCCCATATCGCCAGGACGTGCTTTACTCATTACAGCATTGAGGTTCGCACCATCATAGTACACTTTACCGCCTACAGAATGAATTAGCTCTGCCATTTCGATAATGTTTTCTTCAAATAACCCTAGTGTATTCGGGTTAGTTAACATGAGTGCTGCTGTATCAGAACCTACTACTTTGCGAAGGTCTTCGATATCAACTAAGCCATTTTCATCCGATTTGACAGTGATTGTTTCAAAGCCCGCTACTGTCGCTGAGGCTGGGTTTGTACCGTGAGCTGAGTCAGGCACGATTACTTTGTTACGGTGACCTTCACCATTTGCTTCATGGAAGGCACGAATCATCATTAACGCTGTCCATTCACCATGAGCACCTGCTGCTGGTTGTAATGTAACTTCATCCATCCCTGTAATTTCTACTAAAGACGTTTGAAGATCATAAAGAAGTTCCATTGCCCCTTGGACTGTTGATTCATCCTGTAATGGGTGAACATTTGCAAAGCCTGAAAGACGTGCAACTGTTTCGTTAATTTTCGGATTATATTTCATCGTACAAGAGCCAAGCGGATAGAAGCCCGAGTCTACCCCATGGTTTCTACGAGAAAGTGCTGTATAATGACGCATAATATCAAGCTCAGATACTTCAGGTAGTTCTGCTGCCTCTGAACGTACTAGGTTTGCAGGTAATAAATCTGCTAGGTCTACTTCAGGCACATCTAGTGCTTCTAAACTGTAGCCAACGCGACCTTCTTTTGAAATTTCAAAAATGAGTGATTGATTTTCGTTATGCATTAAGAGCCCCCATTTCTGCAACAAGTGCATCAATTTCTTCCTTCGTGCGTAATTCAGTTACTGCGATTAGCACATGATTTTTAAGAGAGTCATAATTTTGACCTAAAGGATAGCCACCGATAATACCCTTTTCGATTAAGCCTTTATTGATTTCCTTCACACATTTATTCGTTTTCACAACGATTTCGTTAAAGTGTGCACCTTGGAATGCTACTGTAAAGCCTGCTGCTTCAAAGGCATTTTTTGCATAACGTGTTTTCGCAATATTTTGAGTAGCCATTTCACGGATACCTTGTTTTCCTAGAGCTGTCATCGCTACAGAAGCTGCAAGTGCAAGAAGTGCTTGGTTTGAGCAAATATTTGAAGTTGCCTTATCACGACGGATATGTTGTTCACGTGCTTGTAGTGTTAAAACGTAACCACGACGGCCTTCACCATCAACAGTTTCACCAACAAGACGTCCTGGGACCTTACGCATTAATTTTGTTGTTACTGCAAAGAAACCACAGTGTGGGCCACCGAAGGCTTCAGAAATACCGAATACTTGCGCATCACCTACACAAATATCAGCGCCAAGCTTGCCAGGAGGCGTTAAGATTCCTAATGCAAGTGGGTTAGAAGATACAACAAGTAAGCTTTTTGCAGCATGTGCAATATCCCCGATCACTTGGATGTCTTCCACTTGGCCGAAGAAGTTTGGATATTGTGCAATAACAGCTGCTGTGTTGTCATCGATCAACTCTTTTAATGCATCCACATCTGTCACACCATCTTTTTGCGGGATAGTCACAATCTCAATGGATTGACCGTAGGCATATGTAGCAACAACATCGCGATATTCTGGGTGCACTGCTTCAGACACTAAAATTTTCTTGCGACGCGTATGACCAGCTGCCAGCATACCTGCCTCTGCTAAAGCTGTACCACCGTCATACATAGAAGAGTTTGCAAGATCCATACCCGTTAGCTCGGCAATCATCGTTTGGAATTCAAAGATGGCTTGTAGCTCACCTTGTGAAATCTCAGGCTGATATGGTGTATAAGCCGTATAGAACTCTGAACGAGAAATAACATGGTCTACGATCACTGGTTTATAGTGGTTATAAACACCTGCGCCTAAAAATGATACATTGGCATTTGTATCCTTATTTTTAGCAGCAAGTGCCGTTAATTCTTTTAATAAAGCAGATTCTGATTTAGCTTCTTTAATATCATAAAGGCCTTTAAAACGGACTTTCTCAGGAATATCCTCAAATAACTCATCGACTGAGGATACACCGATTACGTCTAACATTTCTTTTTGATCTTGCTCCGTCATAGGTAAATAACGATGTTTCATAAATGTAGGTCCCTCTTTTCAACTATTATTTTGAACGCTTGTAAAACGGTGTTTCTACTGTTATTACCTTTAAGTGTTTACCGCGAATTTCGATTTCTAGCTCAGTTCCGATTGTTGCGAATTGACTGTCAATTAATGCGTGACCAACATTACGTTTAGATGAAGGAAGCTGTGTACCAGTTGTCACTTCACCGATTTCTTGACCATCCTTAAACACTTTGTAGCCATGGCGTGGAATGCCTTTATCAATCATTTCAATGCCTACAAGTTTGCGTGGTAATCCATTTTCCTTTTGAGCTACTAACGCTTCATGACCAATGAAGTCTTCTTTATTTAATTTCACAGCGAAGCCAATACCAGCCTCCAGTGGAGAAATTGTTGCTGATAGCTCTTGACCATATAGTGGTAGCCCCGCTTCAAAACGAAGTGTATCACGACATCCTAGTCCAGCTGGAACAACACCTTTTTCTTGACCTGCCTCTAAAATTTTCCCCCAAAGCGCTTTGATGTCTTCTGGAGCGCCATATAATTCAAAGCCATCTTCTCCTGTATAGCCACTGCGAGAAACTAATACTTTATGTCCTGCAACCTCAACATTCTCTTGGAAGCGGAAAAATTTAATGGCACTTACATCAGTTGAAGTAAGGGATTGAAGAACTTCTTCTGCTAATGGTCCTTGCAGAGCAATTTGTGCGTAGGCATCCGATTGGTTATCAATCGTCACATCATATTGATGCTGATTTTCCATCATCCAATCATAGTCTTTTTCAATGTTAGCTGCATTGACACATAATAAATAGTGATTGTCAGCTAATTTATATGTTAATAAATCATCAACAACGCCACCATCTTCATAGCACATTGCCGTGTACTGCGCTTGACCGTCGACAATTTTTGAGACATCATTTGATAACAGATTTTGTAAAAAATCTAATGCATCGGGACCAGTTACTAAAATCTCTCCCATATGTGATACATCAAATAAGCCTGCACGATTACGCACTGCATCGTGTTCTTCTTTAATAGAAGAGAATTGAACTGGTAATTCCCATCCACCGAAGTCAACTGTTTTTGCACCATATTTCGCGTATTCTTCAAATAGAGGTGTACGTTTTAATTCATTCGCCATTCTTTTTTGCCCCCTTATTGTTAGTTACATTTTTACTGGTAGTAGTTCGTCTGCTTTTTGTATTCCTACAGTCAATCGCATAAAACAGGCTATAGACATAAAAAAAGACAGACGAACCCCTTTTCGGGATTCTCTGTCCTTGCACCTGAAAGTTACACCAGACTGGCTCGCAAGCTTCACTATTGCCAATCAGTCGGCTTTCCCCTTTGGTGGCTGTTATTGTTATACTACAGCTCTCTCCAGAGTTGCGTCTTGTACGAGTCCTTTTACCTGAGAGATTCATAGCCCATTGCTACTTGCTCCTTCGGTGGCGTCTCCACGCTCTCTCCCCGCACAATCATCCGCCCAAGATAAATCTTGGTACTATTTAGTATTCAATGAACATTTAGTTACTTATTTGTCTATATCCTAACATTAAATGCATTGGAAAGGCAATCATTTTTTAAAAGATAATAAAAGACGAACATTAAAGAAACAAAAAATGATTATCGTTCGTTTTTCAACCTTTTCACTTGAAATACTAAATACTCTAGAATTTGGCGAATCGTCCTACCTTCTGTCAGTACCTGAATATGACCTGCATCACGGTAAAACTTCCTTCTGTAGTGATACAGACCTTCTAGCTCCTCCTTTGTAGAGCTCTGTACAATGGGTCTATTTGGATCATGCTGAACTCGTTTATAAATATCCTCAAACGACGCATCTAAAAAAAATACCAGTCCACTGCGTCTCATAATTTTTCGATTTTCAGCATTGATGGCAACGCCACCACCAGTCGAAATAATACAAGCCTCGTCCCTAAAATTTTTCAAAAATTCTGTTTCTATTTCTCGAAAGTGGGCCTCACCGTATTTTTCAAAAATCTGTGGAATTGTCATCCCCTGCTGTCGCACAATCTCATGATCCATATCATAATATGGCATCTTCAATAAATAGCTTAAGCGTCTTCCTAACGCACTTTTTCCACTACCCATAAAACCAACTAAATATATTTTTCGCAATTCGATTCACCTTCTTATAACTACGATTCTACACTGTCTGACAAAATTTGTCCCAATAAATTTATCGTAGCTCGAACATTCAATTTTTCTAGCCCATCATATGTTCGATACTGCATTTCATAAGACATATAATACGCAAGAACAAAAGTAGTTACAAAAAATAATAATGCAATTGCGATCAAAAAAATAGCCCCTCTGTCATTTTTCAATAATTGGCACATAAAAGGTTCGCTCCTTTTGAATACCACTAGTCATTTTTACAGCCACCGTCAGCTTATTTTCGGAATAGCTAAATTGGCATTTATTGATTCCTATTAGCATGGGAACATGTCCACCCTTTACCTGCTCACGAATAATATTCGAGTAGCAATCAATATGATGGAGCGTATCGGCTGTTTGGAAAGTCATTCTTTTTTGATCGTCTCGAACGGAAAAGGTGGAAATATCTTTTAGAGAGAGATTTAAATCAGAAACAAATAGTTCCCACTTTGTTTGTTCATCTGTTAGCATAGTGAATCTCATTTCAGCAAACCACAGCATGATAAGGACAAAAAAATGAGAAATAAGCACAAAAACAACTAATTGAAACATAGCTTCTATTAATGTATAGCCCTTCTCATTCATGTACTTCACCTGTCACTTGGATACATTTTTGGCGTGGCTCCTGTAAATTTTGAAATTCGACACAAACTTGTTGTTCATCAACTATCCAGTGATAAGCAACCTGTTCAATGGTCCGAGTGCCCTCTGTTACTTGAATCGCAAGATACTGTTTTAAACCTTCATATGCTGTTTCAGCTGCAACTAGCTCCATTTTTTTATTAGCAAGATTTGTTTTCATCGTATAGGTAATGGGAATTAACGAGGTACAAAGTATCATTAAAATCCCCACACCTAAAATAGTTTCTACAAAAGAATAGCCTGACTCATTCAATCCTAGCTCTCCCTCGCCCTAATGTTATGATTACTTTTTTCTTACCCTGTGGAGTTTTAAACGCCATAGTACCAGCGGACATCACATTGCCGCTGTAATTATAGACAAGTGTTTGAATGGAACTCTCTGCGGGCAAAAATTCAACCCCCTTCGGAAAAGAGCGTTCATATAAATGGGTAAAAAAATCTTTTTGAATACTATAACGATTTGTTGAACCTTCCACCTTCAGGGCTATATATTGCCGTTGGCTCATACTATAGGTTTGAATATATTGAATATCGAGTTGTAATTGCGTAAAAAATCGTTCTATTTCCTTGGTTTCTGCTATTTTCAATGAAAATTTACTAACAATCGCTGTTAAACTCATAACAAGAAATAAGACAATCAGCATTTCAAGAATTGTAAAACCACCATTTTTATGAACATTCATTAGCTATCCGTACCTGTTTCCAAGTTGACATTGGCTGGACGTACCTCTCCCTCATTAGTAATCACTATTTCTTCTTTATTGGGGCAGGTTGTTTCATTTTCCTTTAAATAGCCTTTTGCCACTAAATCATCTAAGGTAGGATAGGCCATATTATCTACACGATAAGCCTCTACTTGACCTTGCACCATGGATATATAAGCCGTACAGCCTTTCTTATCTATTGTGGCGAAATGTTTTGTAACATTTGGGATTGTAATTAAAATGAGGATAGATATAATTAGCAAAACTATAAGCATCTCTATTAAAGTAAAACCAGCTTGTTGGTTGATACGTTTCATCATTTACCTCCTAAACTAATTCAATCATGTGATAGATGGGTAATAATAAACTGATATAAGCTGCTATTATACAAGCAGCTATAAGGATAAAGAAGCTAGGCTGCACAAAAGCTAATATTTTTTGTAAAAGCTGCTCCTGCTTTTCCATTAATAAATCACTATACAATACTAATTCTTTTCCTAAATATCCGCTGTGCTCGCCATGCTCAACGAACATTGGAAAATCTTTTTGAAAAACGGCCATTATCGTTACCGCCTGTGTCAGTGATTCTCCAAAGATGACTCTTTCTTTTATACGCTGTGAAAGAACTTGGAGAAATGGTTGTAGCTGCTGTTCCTCTAATAGCTGAAGGCTTGCTTGTAATGAAAATCCACTTTGTAGTAAGCTGCCTAAATAAGCAGCAAACTGCCTTGTCAATGCCAGCCTAAAATAGCGCTGTATAAAGGGGATTTTTAATAAAATTGTTAGTTGATGCGCAACAGCTTGTCGTTTGAGATAGAATCGAAAAATGATTAAGCTGCCTATTACTATGAACATGGTCAAGATGACTACATCTGGGACATGTAATAACATATTGGACAATGCAATACTTGTCTCTTCTGTTTCAGAGGTACGACTGACGACCATTCTTTCAATGTTCGGTAAAAAAAATGTACGAAACACAAAAAATAACAACAATAAAAAGAACATCAGTGTGACAGGGTAGATCAGCAGCTTGATTAGCTTTTTCTTAGTCTTTTCACTTACTGTTATCTGCTTAGCCACACCTTTAAACGCTTCTATCATATGACCATTGTTTTCTGCCACCTTAATTGCCATTAAATAATGATTCCCTAGCTGTAAGATTTCAAATATCTCTGCAACACCTACTCCTTGTCTGAGCTTTTCATCAATTTGCAGCTGTATGTCCTCATGAGCTTCGATATGATGAGGTAGTAGCATGGAAATAGCTTGTGGAAATAAATATCCTTCCTGCATTAACACACATAATCGATTGAAAAGCTGAGCTTGCTCCTTTACCCGCCATTTCGTAGCCCGATTGTAAAAAAGAACAATTTTATCGATGTATGTTTGTAACTGCATATAGGCTCTCCACTAAATCTTTTTGCCCCCTTAATGTTAAGTCATAAGGAAGTTTGTAATTTCCCTTATCCTGAATGGCGGTGATGGCTCTTGATAGATGATCATCATGTAATATTTCATAGACAGCTCGACGTTCTTCATGTAGACCTGAAGTCTGAACAAGCATTTGGGCAACTATGCCGATAACCGTTTGACGAAGCTCATCTATCGACACACCTAAATCCATTAAACGATAGAGACAATTAATGGAGTCTTTTGCATGAATAGTGGAGACTACTAAGTGCCCTGTTAGGGAGGCTTGGATGGCAATATTCGCTGTTTCTTTATCGCGAATTTCACCAATCATAATGACATCAGGTGAATGACGTAAAATGGCTTTTAGTCCTGTAGCATATGTAACGCCCGCTCGCTCGTTTACTTGAATTTGAAGTAAATTCGCTTGGCTGTTTTCTACAGGATCTTCTAAAGAAATCACATGTCGATTCAATTCTGTGGAACAGTAGTGGATTAGGGAATAAAGTGAAGTAGACTTGCCAGAGCCTGTTGCTCCCGTAAAAAATAGAAGACCTTGTCTGTTTTGTACTAGCTCCATGAGTTGGTGAGCAGCGCTTTTGGAAAAGCTTAGGGAAGTTAGTGGAAATGCATGATTTTGGAGAAGTAAACGAATAATTAAGCTTTCTTTTAAAAATGCAGAAGGCAGTGTGGATACTCGAAACGAATATGAATTTTGCTCCATTGCTTTTTGAAACGCGCCGCTTTGAGGTTTACGACGCTCACTAATATCTAATTGAGCAAGAAATTTATAATAAGAGATCATTCTTTCTGCAAGTTCATTTTGTAGCTCACCCGCGTGGAGAAGTTTATCATATTTCCGAAAATAGATCCGATACTTTATGTTTCCTGGAACCAGCAATAAATCGGATGCTCCAAAATGATAGGCCTTTAGTAAAAGTTGCTCACATTTTTGTTCGACAACTGTTTCAAAACTCTGCATATATGCACCTCTCTTTTAGTTCATTCGAATAGGACCGCTCTATTCGTTATTTCCTAGTATAAGGAGGAACTCGCCACGAGAAAAGCCCTTTTCAGAAAATAAAAATTTATAAGATAATTTTCCACCAATAATGTTTTTTGCTATAAAAATGTGGATAAAGTGCAATTTTCCACTAAAAAAGAATATAAATACATGAAAAAATTAATATTTATGCCGAAATGAACTGTATCTTTTTCAATAATACAATATAATAGTATCAACATGATTATTTTCCTAACACTTGGTAGACGAACATAATTTTTATAATAATTTAAAGAGGTGAAGCTCATGATCCATCCATTAAAAATTACTAGTACACTAGCCGATGAAACAAGATACTCTATTTATGAGTACATATTGCAAGAGAAAAAAACAGTTACTGTGCAACATATTGCTGATAAATTCGGTATCCATCCAAACGTTGCTCGACTTCATTTAACGAAGCTTTCAGAAATAAACATTATTACAGCTGACTATGTAAAAACAGGTAAAGGTGGCAGACCTGGACGTGTTTATAAAGCTTCAGAAAAGGGTGTATCTCTCACTTTTCCAAGACGTGAGGAAGATCGTTTATTAAAATGGACGATTCAATTAATTGAAGACTTTGGTCCATCTGCATTAACAAAGTGCCAGGAAATTAGCTACCAAGACGGCTACCAGCAAATGAAAAATTATATGAGTGCTGAATTGACATTAAGTAATTCTCTTTCCTTCGATGAAAAACTTCAGCTATTAACGGACAATGCCGCATTAATTGGCTATATTCCACAAATTCAACAAACTGAGCATGGAAAAAAAGTAATCTTCTCCATTTTCAATTGTCCATTCCAGGAGCAACTGACATCCTATTCTGAAATTGTTTGTTCATTACATGAATCCTATTTAAAAGGGCAATTAGATGCATTGTTTACGAACAATGAATTTGTGCAAATGGAAAGTATGATACATAATTGCGATTTATGTAAATATGAAATAAACGTGACAGAAATCGATAGCTAGATTAAAAATCCATTTGTTTGTCACAAACATGGAGAAGTTCCAGTTTACAGACACCTTTCATATCATTTATAATGAGTAAGAGATTATTGTGTCGTGGGCAAAAGGAGGGGAAATTTCATGGATAATATGTATAAAGTTATGGCATTCTGGACAGGTATTTTTGCCGTTATGTTCTACCTTGGAGGTATGAACGAGGTATCGCTATTATTCTTAGGTAATACAGGTTTATTCTTATTATTAGGCTTCTTAAACCTTTCAGAACGTATGTACATGTACATTTTCGGAGCATATTTAACTGTATTCTTCGCTGGCTTCACGTACTATACAACATTCATTCACGTACCTGGTGGCGGTCATTAATACAAACAAAATCGCGTATCTCACTTTCGGTGAGATACGCTTTTTTATGTGCTAAAACAGTTTATTAGTCAAATTTTAAAATCCATTTAAAAAAGGATTTGTCTCCATTTCTGCGCCTACAGTAGTATAATTACCGTGTCCAGGATAAATAATAGTATCCTCAGGTAATGTCAACAGTTTATTATGGATAGATTCCAATAAGATTTTGGTTGATCCACCTAATAGATCTGTACGTCCTACACCCTGTTCAAATAATGTGTCTCCAACGATGGCAAAACCGTCCTTTTCAAAGATATAGGAAATACTCCCAGGTGAATGCCCTGGTGTAAAAACGGCTTGAAAAACAAAATTACTCATTTCAAATTGCTGTTCTTTTTTGATGATTGTGTCTTGTGCTGGTGCAGCTACCCTATAATCTGGTAATGCAGCATATTTACTAGAGCCATTCTTCGTTGGATCCGCTAGCCAACTAACTTCCTTTTCATGAATCCATACAGGCACATCAAATACCTCACGCACTGCATCCACTGCCCCTATATGATCAAAATGGGCATGTGTTAAAAAGATAGCAAGAGGTTTTAAGCCGTTGCTACGGATTGTTTTAATGAGACGCTCCGCTTCCTCGCCTGGATCAAATACGATACATTCTTTTTCTTTATTCGATACGATATAGCAATTCGTTTGGACGGGACCAAGAGAATAACTTCGTACGTTCATCATAGTTATCACCTCAACTTCCTATTATACAGACTTTGCCACAATTTGACGATAAATGTTCATAGTTTGCAGTATTTTAGTCCTCGACAAAAACAAGTAGAACGTTTACAATTAAGGAGGAATATTGTTTGCGACATTCATTTTCTGATGTCGAAAGGAGTGTCTATTTTTAATGAACTTATTAATGGTTATTTTTGGTCTAGTAGCGATTTTAGCTGTAGTTGGTACATTCCAAGCAATTAAAGAAAAGAACCTATTAAGCGTTGTTTTCAACTTATTAAGTGCTGCTGTATTCGGATGGTTCGTCATCATGACGATTGTTCACAGCGGTTACCCACCAAAATTACACTAAAATTCAGACAAAAAAAGAGCAGTCTCCTCGGAGATTGCTCTTTTTTTGTTTGTTATTACTTATTGAGTTGAAGAAATCGTTTCTTGCCCAATTGTAGGACATCATTATTCATTAATACTTGTGATAAATCATCCATCGCTATCTTTTCTCCATTCAAGGAGACTCCATTTTGCTTGATTAACCGCAAAAACTCACTCTTACTATGAATAAAACCTATTTCCACTAGTTGTGGAATGATATCCATTATTCTTTCCTTATCAATTTCTAAGAGCAGTATGGGAATGTTTTTGGGTATTTCCTTTCTTTGAAATGCTGCTTCAAAATAAGCTCTTGCTTCCTCCATTGCTGTAGGTCCATGATATAAAGTCGTTATAATTTCTGCTAATAGAAATTTCAAATCGCGGGGATTCTCTCCCCTTTGTAGTCTCTCTTTAATAGCCTGCACTTTTAGTGGATGCTCATCTGTTGCTAATTCGAAATATTTGATAATTAAAGTATCTGGTATTTCCATCACTTTTTTAAACATAATCTCAGGTGCTTCATTGATACCAATATAATTACCTAAGCTCTTACTCATTTTTTCAATGCCATCTAATCCCTCTAGTAGGGGCATAAAAATAGCAATTTGTTTTTCTAATCCTCGATGCTTTTGTAAGGTGCGCCCCATTAGAATATTGAACGTCTGATCCGTTCCACCTAACTCTATATCTGCCTCAAGCTCTACCGAATCATACGCTTGCATAAGTGGGTAGAAAAACTCATGTATGCCAATTGGTATGTGCTGTTGGTAACGTTTCTGAAAATCCTCGCGCTCTAAAAGTCGAGCAACAGATGTTGTGGCTGCTAGCTTGATGACTTCTTCAAAGGACAGTTTTGCTAACCATTCACTATTAAAACGAACCGTTGTCTTGTTTATATCTAACACTTTAAAAATTTGCTCACAATATGTTTGGGCGTTTTTCTTTACTGTATCGTCGTTTAAGGCTGTTCGCCCCTTTGCTTTACCTGTAGGATCGCCAATTCGTCCTGTAAAATCACCGATCACAATAACTGCTTGATGGCCTAAATCTTGCATTTGCTTGATTTTTCGTAGAACAACAGCATGACCTAAATGAATATCTGGTGCGGACGGATCGAGCCCTAGCTTAATCGTTAAAGGCAGCTGTTCCTTATACGATCGCTCTAATTTTCCAAGTAAATCCTGCTCATCTACGATCTTGCTAGCGCCTTTCTTGATAATTGCTATTTGCTCCTTTGGTGTTAAAAACATACGAAACATCTCCTTGTAATATTAAATATTAATATTGCAAGCTCTATAAGAGTTCATGAGGTACTGACTGTTGACAAGGCTTTACTAACTTTTATCTAAATCCACTGCTTAAAAGGCATAAAAAAAACGCCTTTAGGAAATTCCTAAAGGACGTAGATAAACGTGTTACCACCTTTTTTCGAGAGCTATTCACATAGCCCTCCTCAACAAGTACAGCCGTAGCGATACTTCTGCAATGATTACGGATGCAACCCCGTCGTAGCCTACTTAAGTTTCGGTACGCAGCTCCAAGATGTATTCACTTTAATATCCCTTTCGCCTCTCAACAACCGGCTACTCTCTGTCAGTTCCATTAAAGTTACTCGTTCTTTTCGATGCCTTTCACTCTTATACTCCGAAATGCGAAAAACAAATCTTCGTTATGCAGATATTTACACTTATTATAATCATCTCTTTTTCTTTGTCAATAGAGAAAGGTCAATAAAGTGTTTTCACTTGCCTAGCGTAGTAACATTGTGAAGGGTGTTTTCTTAAGCATAAGATTCACAAATAAATTTTATAAATGGTTGCATGTGACTAATTCCTTTTTATCTGCAATATAAAAAGAGAGATCTCTACACGAGATCTCTCTTTGATTATTTTACTGAATCCTGCTTTAAATTACCTGTTTTTTCGTCATAGAAGCGAAGTAAGTCTCCATTGATGATGGCATCGGAGTTTTCTAGCTCCATAGTGGCACGATCAGCATAAGGCTGACATGGCTCAACATCTATTTCTTCGCCAGTTGCTTTGTCATAGCAAGCTTCACCAGCATAGACGTATTTATCTGTAATAAAGCGTCCATCACGGAAGACTACAAAGTCCTCATGCTCTGGAGAGAATAAATCTGCACCCATTTGCATATCTTTGGACGTTTCAACGCCAAGAAGATGTAAGATCGTTGGACGTAAATCCATTTGTCCTGAAATCTCAGTCATTTCTTTTCCATCGCCAGCTCCTGGGATGTGGATGAATAAAGGTACTTCTTGAAGCATTGCATTATCCATTGGTGTAATTTGATCTTTTCCTAAATATTGTGCCATTGCTTTATTATGGTTCTCAGAAATACCATAGTGATCCCCATACATCACGATAATAGAGTTATCATAGACACCTTGATCTTTTAACTGTTGGAAGAAGTCTTTTAAAGCTTCATCCATGTAGCGTACTGTTTGGAAGTAACGATTTAATGTACCTGAATTTGAATCATATTCAGGAATCATAATATCTTCTGGGTCCAATGTAAATGGATAATGGTTCGTTAATGTAATAAGTCTAGAGTAGAATGGCTGTGGCATATCTTTCATTAAAGCAGCTGATTGCTCTAAGAATGGAACATCTTTCATTCCCCAGTTTACAGCTTGCCCCTCTTCCACAGTATATGAATCTATATCGTAGAATTTATTAATTTTTAACGATTGGTACATCATGTCACGATTCCAGAATGATTTATTATTAGGGTGCATGACATTTGTAAAGTAACCATTTTCTCCAAGGCGTTCAGCCATTGAATTATACGTATTTCCACCATGCGTGAAGAATACAGCACCTCGACCTAAGCCAAACAATGAGTTTTCAACAATAAACTCAGAGTCAGATGTTTTTCCTAAACCTGTTTGGTGATAGAAGTTACTGAAATAATACGTATCTTTATCTTTTGTTAAAGAGTTTAAGAATGGCGTAATCTCATGACCATTCATGTCATTATTGATGACAAAGTTTTGTAATGACTCCATTGACACAACAATTAGGTTACGACCTTTATATTTGCCAAACATCTCTGGATTCACAGCAGCCTGATTAGAGCGTATATAGTTGTTTACTTCTACTAGCTCACTACCATCGGCTAACGCACGTTGTGCAGATGATTTAGATTGAATATAAATGTCATACAAGTGGTAATTGTACGTACCAATGTTTTTTACTAATAATTCGCGGTCAAAACTACGTGTTAGTAATTGTGGACGCTCCGTTTCTGCTAATCCTAAATTTAAGAATGTCATTGCTATTGCAAGCACAAAAAATGCACGACGGAATTCAATATTCACTTTAAATGCATCTTTCATTCTCGGTAAAAATTTATTCGCTAAGATTAAGATAACGACATCAACGAAATATAATACATCCCAAGGCTCAACAATGGCTGCTACTGATGTTCCTAAGTCACTAAAGTTACTTGTTTGGAATAATACTGGTAGCGTAATAAAATCATTGTAGAATCGATAGAACGCTACATTTCCGTATAAAACTATGGATAAAATAACGCTGACTGTAATCAGATAACGATTTCTAGCTTTTGCTGATTTAAAGAATAGTGATAAACCATACGTAAATAGCAAGAAGCTTAATGGATTAATAAATAAAATAAACTGTTGCATTGCATTTTCAATTTTCATTTCAAAGCTTGTGTGGTAAACAATGACCGTTTTGATCCAAGTTGCTATAATTGCTAGTATCATAAATGAATGTTTAGGCCACTTTATTGATTTCATTCCTAACATCCTCCCTACTTCCTTACAAAAAAATAATAATTATTTACATTTTGTTACGGAAACAAAATATATATTAATCCTTTTTTAACAGATAATCAACACATATCTTATGGAAAATTTTTTCTCTTTGCTCTTTCTATGCACCAGATATCTATATATACGTTTTGCATTGTAAAAAGTTTCGTAAAAACATAAAAACAGCGGAAACCCACTGTTTTTCAGAATATTACATACATGTTACATTAATTTTACAATACCCAATTACATTATATTTCAAACATTACTTTTTATGCTCTTCCATACGAAGTCTTGTTGTTTCTTGTCGAATAAGTAGCAAGGCCATTTGATAATCTTTTATATCTAGTACATTCGCTTTATAGAGCTCACGTATTTCATCCTCCATCAACATCAAATCGCCAATTGGATCACGTGTATAAATATAGGTCCCATATGTTTTCAAGAGTTCATAAATATCTAGCATTTTATCCATTTTCATTCGCTCCTCGTTGTGCAACACAGTCAATACGTTTTGTGGGCGTCACCATGATATCTACTGGGCAATCATGTGCTTCAGTAGGAACACAATCAATGATTTGCTCATCAAAGAGCAGCGACATTAGCTTACCCTTATTATAGTTTAATACATAGCGGTCATAATAACCACCGCCATAGCCGATTCGATAACCGTATGGATCAAAAACAACGCCTGGTACAACAATGATATCCATCTCATTTGCGTCAACAAACTCACATATTGCTGGAATGGGCTCACGCAAATGCATATATACAGTTTCAAGCTGTGAAAATGATTCAATGACGTAAAATGACATTTCTCTTGTTTTCGGGTGACACTTAGGAACTGCGACCTTTTTACCTAGTTTCCATAATTCCTCAATTAAAAGAATTGTGTCGACTTCTGGCATATTTGAAATAGTCATGCCAATTGTTTTTGCTTCTATTATATATGGTTCCTGTAGCACCTTTTTTAACACAGCTAATGATTGATGATGATAGTCTTCATCCGTCATAGTTGCAAGGGCTTGACGTACCGTGTTTCGTAAGGTTGTTTTATCCATTTAGGCTACCTCCTCTATCGGAAAACTTCATATCCTCTTGGAATCGTTTCATCGAATGATTTCATAAAATGTAGAAAGCCAAAACCACTTGTGGTTTTGGCTTAATGAGCGATTACTTAGTTTCACGGTGAAGAGTGTATTTCTTCTCGCGAGAGCAATATTTTTTAAGTTCAAGACGCTCTGGATTGTTACGCTTGTTCTTTTTAGAAATGTAGTTACGTTCGCCGCAATCTGTGCAAGCTAAAGTAATATTTACGCGCATCATTAACCCTCCCACTCTATATCAAGAATTTAAATTTGAGCATGATTTATACGACTAACCTATTATAACATAAACTGAAAAAAAATCTACCTTCATTTCATATTAAGTTTGCATATGGTAAAATATCTTATAATTACATACTACATTGAGGTGAAACTATTGGATTTATCCATCGTATTAATGAGTATTGGCATTTTACTGATTATTATTTCGTTCTTTTTCAAAAATAGCTCGAAAAAAATCGAACAAGATGTCGAAGAATTATCTATCTCCATTTTCCAAGAAACGAATAATTTAAAGCGTCGCCTTAAGATTGTCGAGGAAGAACTTTTACTAGAGCCCGAGTTCCAAGTGAAATCAAAAACAAGTATACCTCCAAAAGGTCAAGATCCTAAAGTGCACCAAGTCATGCAGGCTGTTCAACAGGCTGCACAGGCTTCAAAAGTTGGACAAACAACAGCACCAGCAAAACCGATTCATCAAATCATCATTAGTCAGGTACTGGAATTAAATAAACAGGGTCTTTCTGTAGCAGATATTAGCATACGCTCAAATTTAACAGAAGAGCAAGTTCGGCAAGTGATTGCAAACGGGGGGCGTTGATTGATGAATAAGTCTGCCATTCGTGCATTTGGCATAGCTATTTTTCTTGTTGGGGCATTACTCGCACTCGCAAGTCGCTTCGATGTAAATATCGGTCTTCCTACCAAGGAATTTTCCAATCAACAACAGGTAGAAGCACTACAAAACAAGCTAAAGAAGGCCAATCAAGAAATTGCCTCGTTAAAGGATCAATTAAAGCAAGTACATACGACTGAAAAAACTTCTACGACAGATGCAACTGAACAAGCTGGTGAAGAAACGAATACGAATGTTACAACGATGTCACTGCAAATCTATAGTGGTATCACACCGTATAGTGTGGCACAAAAGCTTGAAGACGGTGGCATTATTACCAATAGTGTGGAAATGGAGTTACTACTCGCTAATCCTAAATATGCGAGAAGCTTACAAATCGGCTCCTATGAGGTCCATTCTTCCATGACTTTAGAAGAAATAGCTAATTTAATTACAGGCAAGAAACAATAACTTACAAAGCTGTCGCCCATTATATTAGGCGACAGCTTTTTTATTACGCTATACTTTCTAGGAAGGCTTGCATCATACTACTGCCTTCTTTTGTACCGATTGATTCGGGGTGAAACTGCAGCCCATAGAGAGGATAATCTTTATGTTGAATGGCCATAATCTCCCCGTCATCACCCGATGTTGCAAGTATCTTAAAATCCTTGTGTAATGTTTGCTCTTCAATAATAAGTGAATGATACCGCATAACCTCGATATCTCCATCTAATTGGGCAAATAAACCAGTTTTCTCATATTGTAATGGGGACAGCTTTCCATGCATAATGTTTGTGGCTTGCACAATATTTGCGCCAAAAGCCTGCCCTATAGATTGATGTCCAAGACAAATACCTAAAATAGGGAATTTTTGATAGAGTTCCTTGATGACCTCTATCGTTATACCTGCGTCATCTGGCGTTCCTGGTCCTGGTGATAAAATAATGGCTTCTGGCGATAATTTTTGAATTTCTTCTATAGTAATGGCATCATTTCGCACAACCTTGACGCTTTTTCCAAGCATACTGATTTGTTGAAATAAATTATAGGTAAAAGAATCGTAGTTATCAATTAATAAAATCATTTTTTTACCTCCAATAGGGCACGGGCCTTATTCAGCGTTTCTTCATATTCTGACAATGGAATCGAATCGTAAACAATACCTGCTCCTGCCTGCACATGTGCCTTTTGATCTTTGATGAGCATCGTGCGAATCGCGAGGGCCAAGTCCATATCACCAGTTGTCGAAATATAACCTACTGCTCCCGCATACACCCCACGTTTTACTGGTTCTAATTCATTAATCAATTGCATGGCGCGTATTTTAGGTGCCCCTGATACTGTACCAGCAGGTAAACAAGCGCGAAGTACATCCAGTACATGGAGGTCATCTCGTAATTCGGCAATAACCTCAGACACCATATGCATCACATATTTATAGCGCTCAATATTCATGTATTTGACTAGCTTGACGGAACCGACTTTAGCAATACGTCCAAGATCATTACGACCTAAATCCACTAACATACGGTGCTCAGCTATTTCCTTGCTATCTTCTAACAAGGCATTTGCGATTGCTTCATCCTGTTCTGTTGTCGTGCCACGTGGCTTTGTCCCTGCTATTGGGTTGGTTGTCACTTTTCGATTTCTTACTTTTACAAGACTTTCTGGGGATGTTCCTAAAATAACATAGTCTCCATAATCCATATAGAACATATAGGGTGACGGATTGGATGTGCGTAATTGACGATAAAGTGAGAAGGGCGAACCTGTAAACGGTGCTGAAAAGCGTTGCGATAACACAATTTGGAAAATATCACCTCGTAAAATATGCCGCTTTGCACGTTCTACTAAGGTCACGAACCGCTCCTTTGAAATCATTGGCTTAAACTGTAGCTCATCCACCTTTAATGCCTCAAAGGTCGTACCTGCACAAAGCTGTTGCTCCATTGTCGCAATAGCAGCTTCCATCTCCACTAAGGAACGTCCCTCCTGAAATAGGTCAATTGAAGCTAGTGTAATTTCCTGTGTTACATGATCAAAAACAATAAATGTATCATAGAAAAAAACATGAACATCAGGCATCGCTAAATCATCCTGTAAATAGTCACCAATTTTTTCTGTGTAAAATGCCGTTTCATAGCCAAAGAAACCTATGGCTCCTCCAAAGAAAGCAAAAGGATAGTTTTCTTCATGAAAGGGTATTATGGCTTTTAATCGATCAAGCACATTGCCTTTAACCTTGTCATTTTCTGCTCCTTTTGAGAAAACGAATTCTTCGTTATTTCCTTTTATCTCAGCCACTGGATTGATGGCGATAAAGGAATAGCGCCCACTTTCCTCATGTTTCGCTGATGATTCGAACAACATTTTATGCTGCCCTTTAAGTGATTGATACACAGAGATTGGGGTCATCATATCCCCCTGCAATACTTTCATAGCATACTTTCTAAGCTCAACTGTCATACTCTTCTCTCCTTCTCTAAGCTCTGCTCTTCTACACCTTATCTATCTTTAGCAACAGTGATCTGCCAAAGTCTTTCTCTTCATTCAGCTAAAACATTTGCTGTCTAAAGATAAAAATATAAAAAGGCCTTTCCATCACAAAAGGACGGAAAAGCCGTGGTGCCACCTTCATTGGTCTTCTGATATGAAGACCCTCTTTAAGCCTTATAACGTAGGCATCCGCTAATCCATACTGTTTTCAGGATTAGAGCTCCGAAGTCCATTCACTAAACATTTGTACTAGTTTCCACCAACCACTAGCTCTCTATGACAAATTGTACTAGCTACTACTCTTCATCAAAGCTGATTTCTTGGTAATATTGTAAAGCAAAGTATCTTACAATTCAATTTATTTCTTTCGTAGATTTTCATCTTCATGATGGCTAGCTAACGTAATCGATAACTCCCCCATTATTTGACGAATGGCAAATAAAATATCCTGCCGCACTTCCAGCATAACAGCGGTATCATTTGTCGCAACAAAGAATCGAACAAGCACGCGATACGAATCATGATGAAATTCATCTATAAATACATGAATCATGTCTTTCTCTGTTTTAGCATGTAAATAAATTTCCTTATGAATAGCCGTTAAAGCGCTGCGTAGATCGTCCTCGTCATTATCGGCAGTGACATATAAAAATTGCTCACATTTCCGTTTTTCTCGTTTAGATAAATTATACAGTGGACGATTCACTAAATAGGAGTTCGGTACATACACAAGCCCTTTGTCTCCTGTTTGAATTAAGGTACTTCTTAAATTGATATCCTCAATCGTTCCTTCAATTTTTTGATCCTCTGTCGCGATCCAATCTCCTATTTGGAATGGATTATCTAAGGCTACGGACATACCACCAAATACATGCGCTAGTGTATCGCGAATCCCAAAGGCAATCGCTACTCCGGTTAAACCGATGCCTGTTAAAAAGCCATTCAGATTAAAATCCCAAAAGGAAGCAATGGTAAACATAGCAAAAATCATGATAAGTACTTTACCGATTCGTAGGAAAAACGGTAATAAAACATTCTGATCCTCTTCGCTCGTTAATTCAAATGGTTGTTTCGTATAAAAATTTAACACATCATAAATTCCTTTAAAAGCAAAAAACACCATAATAGACAATACAAAATTCTTTGTTGATGGCTGCGTAAATAAAGGAACTTTTATTAAATAAGATAAGCTTAGCACAATGACCGTCGTCATAAAGGCATAGCCAATTGCTTTACTAAATTGCGCAAGGACATTTGCCTGAAAATTGCGCTGACGATCTTTTAAAAATATTACGACACGATGAATAATTTTTTTGATAATGAAACGTTGAATAAGCCACCCGACTAAACAAATAATGATGGCAATTAAGCCATCTAACCAAGTTGGGACTGTAAATTTAGGTAATAACCAATGTAATGAATCCATGTATTTCTCCTTTAACTACCTATGTATCGCCAGCAAAAAGGAGCCGACCTTCAGTAATGGTTAGCCCCTTTTTGTTATTGTATGGCATCATCTGCAAAAAAAGCCTTGCTAGCAAACCAAAATTGCTGTTTATTAAAATTATGTTCATGCATGGCAATCACCGAAAATTCAGCATGATATTTTTGCTTCATTTCCTTTAGCATACTTTTAGCTTGCTTGCCAACGAGATGCTGCCCATCAATAGGTGTTCCTTCTGTAAAAATAATGACATCTGCCTCTGTGCCTAGTTGATTTTCCTGTAACAATGCTTTCACAAACTGTAAAACAGGTAAAATGGCTGCCTCTCCCTTTGCCTTATATTCGATAAAACTTTTAAAATCAGCTAAATTTAAATGACCATTTTCAAAGCGGTAGTGGACATGAATTTGTCGATCATACGGTACGATATATAAATCACGGCCTTCTCGATGTGCACTCATAAATAACGCTAAAATCATACTTTTACAAATTTCAGAATAAGCAGCCATGCCTGTCGTTTGTTCTAAACAAATAATCATCGGACCAGGGTCTTGTTGATAATCATGAAAGGGTACATAGTAAATATTTCCGCTTTTTGTTGTCTGTTGCTTGAGCTTTTGACGTCTGAGCTCTGACCATTTTCGTTCATAGTACTGGCGTTGCTCTTTGCCGTTTGCTAGGCGTTCAGCCTGCTCAATTGCAGGGATATTCTCTTGGATTTCATGCATTATATCTGTCAATTCTAGAGCAAATGCTGCCATATTTCGTAATGGCTCACTCTTGAAAAAATAATCGATAAAATAATGTTGTTCCCCTTCACTTAACTCCTCTATATGCAGGTTTTCATAGAGAAAACGTAAATAGTCAAGTTGTTCTATTGTCAACTGCTTGTCAAATTGCTTGATGAGGGTTTCCATTGCATCATTCATATAGCAGCACCTCCTAAGCACCACATTTTTTGGATAATGTCTATAGTATAACCAAATTTTTTTTTTGACAATACAAAAACGCTCGCTATAAAGACGCTACAACAAAAGACAATGTTGCTCCTTCAGGGAATATTTTTATGCAAATGAAAAAAAGAGCTAAAAAACAGCTCTTCTCTCTTAATTATTTAACTCATAATGTTTGCCTTTTACTAAGTAAAATAGATGCTCTGCAATATTTGTTGCATGATCAGCAGAACGTTCTAAATAGCGGCAAATAAATGTTAGGTGCGTAATCTGTGAAATATGGGATGGGTTTTCTACCCCAGCACGAAGTAAAAGTGTAATCGTTGCCCCGTATAAATCGTCCACATAATCATCTAATTCTGCAATCTCTTTAGCACGTACCGTATCTTCCTCAGTAAAGGCCTTCATGATACTTTCTAGCATTTCTACTGTTTTATTGCACATGGTTTGGAGATTCGTTATAGGAAAAATCATCGGTTCTTTGCCAATTCGAATTGCTTCTTTAGCTATATTAACCGCATAGTCGCCTACTCTTTCCATATCCGATGCTGCCTTTACAAGAACCATGAGACGGCGTAAATCCGTTGCCACTGGTTGTTGCTTGGCAATCATTAAGATTACATGGTCATTAATTTCTTCTTCAAGCCGATTAATGATTAAATCGTCTTCTAAAATTTTTAAGGCCTTTTCTAAATCCTGCTCCACCAATGCTTCAAACGCTGTTTTTAAAGCTATGATACTACTGTTGGCAATTGCAAGAAATTGCCCCTGTACCTCTTTTAACTCTTGTTCAAAACGTTCACGTACGATCATTCATTGCCCTCCTTAGCCGAAACGTCCTGAAATATAGTCTTCTGTACGTTGATCTGCTGGTGTTTGGAAAATAACATCCGTTTTATCGTACTCGACAACCTCTCCACTTAGGAAGAATGCTGTACGATCAGAAATACGTGCCGCTTGCTGCATATTATGTGTCACAATGACAATCGAATAATCCTTTTTCAGTTCTTGTACAAGCTCTTCCACTTTCAACGTAGAAATCGGGTCTAAGGCAGATGTTGGCTCATCCATTAAGATGACATCAGGCTCAATCGCTAAGCAGCGTGCAATACAAATACGTTGTTGCTGACCACCTGATAATCCGTAGGCATTTTGATTCAAACGATCTTTTACCTCATCCCAAATGGCTGCCCCTCTTAGTGATTTCTCCACAATTTCATCTAGAATTTTTTTATTTTTAATACCATGAATTCTTGGTCCGTAGGCAATGTTATCATAAATAGATTTTGGGAATGGGTTTGGCTTTTGGAACACCATTCCCACACGTGTTCTTAATTCCTCTACCGTATAGTTTTTATCTAAAATATTACGCTCACGATATAAAATTTCTCCTGATGTACGAACGATTGGTACAAGTTCAACCATGCGGTTTAATGTTTTTAGATACGTAGATTTCCCACAGCCAGATGGCCCAATAATCGCCGTTACTTCATTTTCATAGATGCTTAAATTAACATCTTTTAAGCCATGGTGATCACCATACCATAGGTTTAAATTTCGTGTATCGTAGACAATATTTTTCGCCACATCTGTTATAGACTTCGTCGTTGTTTGATTCCGTTTGACAATTGTTTTTTCCTCTTTAAAATCTAGTACCATAAGGTCACCTCATTAATAACGTTTTTGGAATTTATTTCGAATATATATGGCAATAGAATTCATCAATAACAGCACTGTCATAAGCACTAAAATACCTGCTGCTGCTACATACTGAAAGGCTTCTTGTGGTCGTTTTGCCCAATCATAGATTTGCATCGGTAGTGCTGTAAATTGACTCAATAAACCATTCGGTAAAAACTGCAGGATAACTGGAATTCCGATTACAACTAGTGGAGCTGTTTCTCCGATGGCACGAGACAAGGCTAAAATACTTCCTGTTAAAATACCTGGAATTGCTGCTGGTAAGACAACACGCAAAATCGTTTGCCATTTCGTTGCACCCATGCCATACGAAGCTTCACGTTGTTCATTTGGCACTGCACGAATGGCCTCTTGAGCCGCTACAATGATAACAGGTAAAATTAACAAACTCATTGTAAAACCAGCTGCTAAAATACTTTTTCCTAGACCCATCATACGTACGAAAATTGTTAATCCAAGTAATCCAAAAACAATGGAAGGAACACCTGCTAGATTCGATATATTCATACGAATAAAGTCATTGATTTTATTTTTCTTAGCATACTCTTCTAAATAAATCGCAGTACCTACACCTAAAATAATCGATACGGGTGCCACAACTGCCATTAACCAAAGCGAACCGATTAAAGCAGCTTTGATACCTGCCTTATCCGCAAATCGTGATGCAAAATTCGTCAAGAAATCGATGTTTAAGTAATCAATTCCCTGTGTCACAATGCGGTACAGTAAAACAGCTAGAGTAACAAGTGCAAATGTAGTAGCTAAGAAAAATAGGGTTTTCCAAACTTTATTTGCTGTAATACGCTTTGTCATTCGTTTCATGACGACCGTGTCATCCATATAGCGCATGCTAGTAAACCTCCCTGAAGCGTTTCGAAATATAATGAGCAAGTAAATTCATTACTAGTGTAAAGATAAATAGTGTGAATCCTACTGAATAAATAGAGTAATAAATAGTTGTACCATAGCCCGCATCACCAGTTGAAACCTGTACAATGTATGCAGTCATTGTTTGAATAGAGTCTGTCACACTGAGGTCAAATTTCGGTGTCGAACCACCTGCTAGTGATACAATCATTGTTTCTCCAATTGCCCGGGAAATAGCTAACACAACAGAAGCCACAATCCCTGAAAGTGCAGCGGGTAGTACTACTTTGATTGCTACCTCAAATTTCGTCGCACCTAGAGCTAAAGCTCCTTCACGCATACTATTTGGTACTGATGACATGGCATCTTCTGAAAGAGATGTAATCATTGGTAAAATCATAATTCCTACAACAATACCAGGACTTAAGGCATTAAATAGTTTGAGTCCAGGTACAATTTCTTGTAAAACTGGTGTGACAAATGTTAAGGCAAAGAAGCCATAAACAATTGTTGGCACACCTGCTAATACCTCTAAAATTGGTTTCACTGTACGTCTTGTCTTCTCACTTGCATATTCACTTAAATAGATAGCTGAAGCTATTCCAAATGGTACAGCTACTACAACTGCAATAAGTGTCACTTTTAATGTACCAGCGATTAATGGCAATATCCCAAACAACGGTTCGTTACCTGAAAATGGTAACCATTTTGTACCGAAAAGGAAATCCGTAATCGACACACGTTTAAAGAATTCAAACGTTTCAAAAATAAGGGTGAAAACAATGCCAAATGTTGTTAATATCGAAATAATAGCTGCAGAAAATAATAGAGCTGGCATGGCTTTTTCCACTATTTTCTTCGTTTTTTGATTGCGCGAATTTGCAATTAATTGCTGCACAGATGATGTCTTATCTTCCTTTTGAGAAACCATTGGGAGCTCCTTTCAAATAAGTGAGGGAAAGAGCATACATCTCTTTCCCTCTATGCATGTCTTCTTATTTTAAGCCTTCTAAAGTTTTTAAGCCTTCAGTATATTTTTCTTCAGGTAAACGAACATAGCCAACTGCTTCAGCCATATCACCTGCGTTTTCAAGTGTAAATTTAATGAAGTCGTATGCTGCCTCATTGTCCTTCATCGCACTATTTTTCACGTATGTGAATAGTGGACGTGAAAGTGGTTTATATTCGCCACCTTCAATTGTTTCACTTGTTGGCTCTACGCCATTTATTTTTACAATATTTAATTTATCTTTATTTTCAAGGTAGTAAGCATAACCGAAGAAACCGATAGCGTTTTTATCACCAGCCACACCTTGCACTAGCATATTATCATCCTCTGATAATGTTGCTGAGCTTACTAGATCTGCTCCATCTAAAATCACTTCATCAAAGTAGTCGTATGTGCCTGAATCAGTACCTGGTGAATAGTAAACGATTTTTTCATCTGGCCAAGATGGATCAATATCAGACCATTTTTTCTCTTTCCCATCTTCAATCCAAATTTTTTGTAGTTGTTCTACAGTTAAATCCTTCGCCCAATCATTTTCTGGATTCACTACTACTGATAATCCGTCATATGCTAAAGCTAACTCTGTAAAATCAATGCCCGCTTCTTCTAATTTCTTTTTCTCTTCATCTTTTATATTACGAGATGCATTTGAAAAGTCTGTTTCACCTGCGATGAATTTTTCAAAACCACCACCAGTACCAGAAACCCCCACTGATACTTTGACATCTGGTTGTGTACCTGCATACTCTTCAACAACTGCCTCAATGATTGGTGCTACTGTTGATGAGCCATCTCCAGCTACAGCCCCTTGTAGCTTTTCATCAGCAGCTTCTTGTCCTGAGCTTGCTGGTGCGTTCGTTTCTGCATTGTTTCCGTTTTGTGCAGAATCGCTACCACATGCACCTAGCATTAATGCAGAACCCATTACTGCTGTCATCGTTAAGTACTTCCACTTTTTCATCTCATTTGCCTCCGTCATGAACTGTTTTATAGTTATTTGTCTTACAATCTTTACTATAATGACTGAATGTTGAAGTCGTATAAACGGTTCGTAAAAGAGATGTAAAGGAATGTAATGCTTTGTAAACGATTGTAAAGATGCATTTACAATTGTAGAAACTTGCTTCCTATTAGAAAGGTGTTATAATAAGCAATTGTGTCAGGAAATATTTATTTTAATGATAAGGAGAGTTTGACCTTTGTCATGAAACATGCAAAAGTACAAAATGCTGATTATTTTAAAACATATTTATCATTAGTAATGGAACATCGGGACTACACACTTCAAGAGGCGATTGATTTTATGCTAGCTTCTTATTTCTATAACAATATAGAACTTTATGGGGTAAAACCAAGAGAGCAATTTGAATTAGCCATTCAGCAATTATCCGCATAAAGGCACTTAATATCTTAAAGGGGCGTTTTGCTATGCAAACGCCCCTTTCACTACATAGTTCAGTTTAAATTTCGCAACTGACTGATTGAGTTCATCAATTTTGACAAGTCCCTCTGAATTATGCACAATGTCTTTCCCGCTACATTTAAAGATTCTTCAATACACTGAAGAACGATAAGTCGACCATGCTATCAATATAGAAATAATGAAGACTACTAAAAAAGTAGAGCGTCATCTTTTTCTGTATACGCCCCTCATCTCAGCAACCCTTGTTGTTTTTATAGTTAATGAATTAGCCCATCATTTAAAATTAATGATTCGTCTTGAAAAGGTTAAAATAAAAACAGATTTGGAAAATAAATTTTCCAAATCTGTTTTTTGTATTAGAGCATACCCCATGCCCTTTATTCCTGTTCATCCTCACCAATTTTTTCTTCTGTAATCGCTGGTAAAATTGGCTGTTTTACATTACTATCTGTCACTTTTTCAGCTTGGTATTTTGCTTTTAATTCAAAGTAATTATCTAAAGAACGTCTAGCGATGACATTATTTTGATAGTAGTGTGGAGCTAAATTTGTATTAACCCATGGGATCACAACTGCATAGGCAATTTCAGGATTTTCATATGGTGCAAAACCAACATGCGTTAAGTTAATCGTGTTTGTACCAAAGTATTCACGTAGTGGACCATAGTATACTACCTCTGCAGTACCAGTTTTCCCAGCAGCTGTATATGGAGTATCCGCAAATTGAGCTCTTGCTGTACCTTGATTACCAGTATATACTCGACGCAATCCTTTTTTTACATAATCGATTTCCTCTTTTGGATTATCAATTTGATTTAAAATAGTTGGTCCTACTTCTGTCACTAATTGGCCTAATTGTTTGCCATCCTGCGATGGGTCACGAACCTCTTTTACAACATGTGGCTGAATACGATAGCCACCATTGGCAACTGTTGAAATATATTGCGCAAGTTGAAGTGGTGTATACGTATCATACTGACCAATCGCCAAGTCAAGTGTTTTACCACCCATTGTTGGACCTGATGGACCACGCACTCCGCTAAATTCATTTGGTAAATCAATGCCTGTTTTCACACCTAAACCAAATTGCGCATAATTATTACGCATTTTTGAGAACGTATCGTCCTTTAAGCGTAATGGCATACCATAACTATAAGGTGTTCCATTAAGCAGCAACGCAATTTTAAACATATAGGAGTTGGAAGAACGTTCTAATGCCAACAAGTCATTCATCGGGATATATCCACCCCTGTTAAAAATAGACGTTTTCGGATCCGTGCCAGCTAATATAATCGGCTCATCTCCCATTGAAGTACCCATCGAAATTACACCTTGATTGTAACCTGTAAGAACTGTCGCTGCTTTAACGGATGAACCTGCTTCATAAGCCGTTGTAAATGACCCATAAGCATAGTCAACGATCATATTTTTTCCTGTGTCAGGATCTTTTTCTATTTTCTTACCAACCATAGATAAGATGTCCCCAGTATTCGGGTCCATCATAATTAAAAAGGCTCGATCTAATAAGTACGATCCAGGAAGTGCCTTTAAATTAAGCAGTTCTTCTTCTACAATCTTATCCGTTGCAGCTTGCAACTCACTATCCAATGATAGGATTAAGTCTTTACCCGGCTCCCCTTCATAGGTTGTTACTGTGTCGACTACCTGGCCTTTTTTATTGGTAATGTTTTTAACAACGGTTTTTTGACCTTGTAGTAATTCTTCATATTGTGCTTCAATGTAACTTTCTCCTACACGGTCATTACGCGAGTAGTCACGTGCTAAATAATAATTGAGCTTCTCTTTCGGTATCCCTTTTGTTGGAACCGTTGTGCGGCCAAGAATAGATAAAGACGATAATTTGACGCGTTTCCAGTCTGTTGTTGTATTAACACCTGGTAGTTCAGTTAAACGCTCAGATACACGTGCAAATTCATCTGCTGATACATTCTCACTTTTAATGATTTGAGGAGATAGATTATAGCCAGATACCATCTCACGATAAATCGCTAATACCTCTAAATCTGCCTCTGTTAATTGTAAAAGTTCATCATTTGTTATACGTTCGCGTACCAGTTTATCAATCTCTGCATTGATTTGGCTTGTTGTAATATTTTCTTGTGCTCGGATTTTATCCTCTTCTGCCTTGGTGATCTTTTCATAGGCAGCATCGTGATTTTGTAGTATCCAAAAATCCTGTTTATCACGCAATGTGACACGCTTTGTTGGCTGTTCAATTAATTGTGCCAGCTTTTTCGCGATATCAAGCATTTCCTCTGTTGTGGTTGTTTGCATCTTCGTATACGTAATGGCATTCTCTGGGTGATTATCTACTAAAATACGCCCGTATCGATCATACATACGTCCCCTTGGCACACTTGTATTAACAGGTACCTCTTCTTTACGTTCTAAATCACGTACATAATCTTCCCCTTTGACGATCTGCATATAGCCAAGTCTAAAAATTAACATTGAAAATACGATAAATATTGCAAAGAAAAGGATATTCATACGAAATGTTAAATTAGAATGATGTTTTGCTTTAACACTCGCCGCGCGATTTTTCCCGGGTGCTTTGCGCATATGTATTCCCCTCCTCATCTTCTGATCATTTCAATACACGATACCTAGTATACCATTCGACGGTATGACAGAAAAGCACGCACTTACGATTTCTTATGTAAAACATCATTTATTTGACGGTACTTTATGTAGAAAGGTTGCCCTATTTTATGCTCTCCATATATTTCGGCTTCTCTATCCATAAATCTCTAGCTCACATCCCTTAATTTGCTGTTTTATCCAATAAAAAAAGGCTATGCCTCCGTGATTGCTCACTTTAGGCATAGCCAAGTATTCGTTATTATTTTGCAGCTTGGAATTTAGCTTCTACTACATCCCAGTTTACTACGTTCCAGAATGCACCGATGTAATCTGGACGACGGTTTTGATAGTTTAGGTAGTATGCATGTTCCCATACATCTAAGCCTAAAACTGGTGTTTTGCCTTCCATTACTGGAGAGTCTTGGTTTGGAGTAGACGTAACAGCAACTGAGTCACCATCAACGATTAACCAAGCCCAACCTGAACCGAAGCGAGTTGTAGCAGCTTTAGCAAATTCTTCTTTGAAAGCATCGAAAGAACCGAATTTAGCATCGATTGCTTTTGCTACTTCACCAACAGGTGTATTTGAACCGCCTGGAGCGATTACTTCCCAGAATAATGTATGGTTAGCATGTCCGCCACCGTTGTTGCGTACAGCAGTTTGTTTGTCAGCTGGAAGAGCATCTAGATTTGCGATTAAGTCGTTGATGTCTTTTTCTGCAAACTCAGTACCTTCTACTGCTGCGTTTAAGTTTGTTACATAAGTATTGTGGTGTTTAGAATGGTGAATTTCCATTGTTTTTGCATCGATATGTGGTTCTAATGCGTCATAAGCGTAAGTTAATTGTGGTAATTCGTAAGCCATTGTTAAGTTCCTCCCTAAAATAAGAAATAATTAGTACATCCTTAGATTATCAAAATTGGTCAAACCATTCAACGAAAAATACTTCAATTTGAAGATTTCAGCCTTTTGACCGAAATACCGATACGTTTACTATCTTACCCTTTCATCCCTTACGCTAAACCTTAAAAATGAGACATTAAATGGCGATAAAAAATACAATAATCATCACGATTTGAATGACAGCCTTTGCAATAGTAGAAGTTAAAAAGCCTACTAATGAGCCTACGCCACTTTTCACAGCCTCGCTAAATGTTCGCTTCTCTACAATTAATTCAGCGATCACTGCCCCTAAAAATGGGCCAATTAAAATCCCAGCCACAGGGATGACAAATGGACCGAATAATAAGCCAATGGTACTTCCCCACATTCCTGCGGTGGAGCCACCAAATTTTTTTATACCAAATGCATTTGCCAGTGTGTCCGCACCAAATAACAGCACGACAAATAATATTTCAATAATCCAGAACCACCAGCTTAACTCTGCGAATGAGAAAAATAAGCCATAGAGCAAAAATCCACCAACTAAAAACAGTACACCAGGAATGATTGGATACACTAAACCAACAAATGAAATAATAAAGCAGGCAATCACTAAGATCCAGCCAACAACTTCCATAAAGTTTCTCTCCTTTTAACGTGCATTGCCTTTCATACGGAATAACAAAGTGAAAAGTTTCATTAATGACGAATACCTAAAATAGAATCTGCAATATTTACTGCATGGTCTCCTATCCGTTCTAGGTTGCTCACAATATCCATATAAACAATCCCAGCAGCCCCACTACACTCATTCGTATTTAATCGTGCAATATGCTTTTGACGTAGTTTATCTTCCATATCATCAATCAGGCTTTCTAGCTCTGTTACTTCTTGAGCTAAGCTTAAACTTGCCGTATCTAATGCTTCTATACTTTTACGTACTGCCTCAATGGCTAAACTAAACATCCCTATCAAGTCCTGTCGCGCTGATTTACTTAAGCTAACCTCGTGGTGATCCTTATACTGTAAAAGCTCTAATATATTTTCAAAATGATCTCCAATTCGTTCAAAGTCTCTTACATTTGTTAATAAAGTATGATGTCTTACTGAGTCTGCACGAGAAAGAGGCTGCTTAGACACCATTACTAAGTAATCAGTAATTTCATTGTCTAGATGATTAAGCCCGACTTCTAGCTGTAGCACCGTTGGAATATGCTGTGCCTCTCCAGATTTCATATATAAAAACGTTTCTTCCAACCCTCGCAATGCATGTTCACCCATTCGTAATACTTCTTCTTTAGCTTGCCCCAGCGCAATGGCAGGAGAGGAATCAATGAATGATGGATCTAAATGCTTTGTTGTTACATTGATATTGCCATCATGTCCTGGAAGTAGCTTTGTAACCAATGCTGCGAGTCCAGCAATAAAGGGCAGTTGAATCATCATATTAAATACATTGAATGAGCCATGAGCAATGGCTATTTGCATGCGAGGCTCCAAATGAAATACGCCACTGATCCACTGTACATATTGCATAAACGGTGTAAACAATAACATGAAAATAATCGTCCCAATCACATTAAATAGTACATGAGCCGCTGCTGCTCGCTTAGCGTAAATAGAAGCTCCAAGAGAAGCTAAAACAGCTGTAATGGTCGTGCCAATATTTTCACCAAACAAAATCGGTAAGGCACTATTTAAACCAATTAACTGTTCTGCATATAAACCTTGCAGCACCCCCACTGTTGCAGTAGAGCTTTGTACAAGTAAGGTGAAAATGGTTCCTAAAAATATGCCTAATATCGGCTGATTACTTAAATGAAGCGTTAACGATGCAAAATCTGCAAGCTGGTGTAACGCCTGCATACTAGCACTCATCAACTCTAGCCCTAAAAATAAACCGCCAAAGCCAAATAGAATCTGACCAATATGTTGATACGTTGCTTTCTTTAAGAAAAATAAACAGGCCGCACCAATTGCCAATAAAGGGTAAAAATAGAGTCCAATATTAATACCAATAATAAATGCTGTAATAGTTGTACCGATATTTGCCCCCATAATGACGCCGATTGCTTGACGCAATGTTAAAAAGCCAGCACTCACTAACCCTACAGTGATGACTGTTGTGGCAGAACTTGATTGTATGCAAATCGTTACAAATATACCTACCAGGACACCCATAATTGGGTTTGTGGTAAAGCGATTTAACCATTCGCGTAGCCGATCATCCGCTGACTTTTGAAGCCCATCCCCCATGAATTTAATGGAAAATAAAAAGACCCCTAACCCACCTAAAAACTGAAAGAGAATGCTTTGCCAATCTATTGTCAATTGTTTTCGCTCCAATTCCTACATCTCTACTACTGTTCTAATCATTAAATGATTCCAAACAAAAAGTAAAGAAATCCTTTAACTTCTTTACATAATGTTAACATTTTAACATCACGACCCTCCTCATTTATACTTCTTTCATATCTTGTCCTCTTTGAACATGTTAAAATATCGATTGGAGGAGATATAGCATGAAACACTCACAGCTTTTTATTGATAGTCTTATACATCCTAAAAAACTAGCAGCCTATCGTTTGTTACCTATTGGAAAGGTTATTCAATATACTTTTCTACTGATTACCATTGTGTCCGTATTCTCTTTAGGTCGTTTTGCAGCAGGTATGTCAGTTGATACATTTGATATGGATAGTTTAACTGGTTTAACTGATTACATAGAGGGCATTAAATGGCTCTTGTACCCTTTCACTTTCCTAATGCTTTTCGTTGTGACAACAATGCTTATTTTTGCACAAATTGCCCTTTATGCTTTAGCAGGTTTATTTATCTTGAAAGCGATGAAGCGTCGTGGTGAATATCGCCACATCTGGAGAACAACTACCTTTGCTATCACTTGGGCTACGTTACTTTCGATGCTAGCAGACTATTTGCCCGTTAACAGTACTGTTATCACTGTACTATCTTTATTTTTAACCATTACTCTATTAATTGTGGCCTTTACAAAATATCCAAAACAACCAAATATAAAATAATGTGCATGAATCCCCTCTCTTCTCAATATAGTGTAGAAAAGGAGGGGATTTTTTGCGAGCATTCATTTTAACTACGATCATCATCGTAATTGCCTTTGTCGTCAAAGTAGATTTAACAGAAGGGTCCATCCCACTTGCGGCTTTATCCACAAAGAGCTCAGAAAACGGACTTTGTGAAAAACAACGTGAGCCAAATTATATTACCGTACAAACGATTGAAGGAGATACCATTCATAGTTTATTTGCCCTACACCCTGCTAAAGTTCCCATGACCTTTCCAGAACGCTTACAACTTTTTTACAACTTAAACCCACACTTACAATTACAAGCACTAGTTCCAGGTGAAAATATCAAGCTTCCTCTCTCATTTGAACTTGAAAACAAATGCGGAAAATGAAAAGTTAGCGTTTCTTCCTTGTCCTTATTTTCTTACACTGCTAAAATAAATGACAGTGACGGCTGAAAATAGAGGCCCGAAAAGGAGAGAAAGTTAATGAGTGAAATTTGTCACCGTTCAAATACACGCCCTGTGCGTGTCGGTAACTTAACAATTGGTGGTAGTAATGAATTATTCATTCAAAGTATGTGTACAACCAAAACACATGATGTAGAAGCAACAGTTGCAGAAATTCTTCGTCTTGAGGAAGCGGGCTGTCAAATTGTTCGTGTTGCTGTACCAGATGAACGCGCAGCGGACGCGATTGCCGAAATCAAAAAACGTATTCATATTCCATTAGTAGCTGATATTCATTTTGATTATAGATTAGCATTAAAAGCCATTGAAAATGGTATTGATAAAGTACGTATTAATCCAGGTAATATTGGTCGTAAAGAAAAAGTGGAAGCTGTTGTTAATGCAGCCAAAGCGAAAGGTATACCAATTCGTATTGGTGTAAATGCCGGTTCATTAGAGCGTCATATTTTAGAAAAATACGGCTATCCTACAGCTGATGGGATGGTAGAATCTGCTCTACACCACATTAAGATTTTGGAAGACTTGGACTTCCACGATATTATCGTGTCAATGAAGGCATCTGACGTTAATCTTGCCATTGAAGCCTATGAAAAAGCGGCCAAAGCCTTTAATTATCCGCTCCATTTAGGGATTACAGAATCAGGGACATTATTTGCTGGTACTGTAAAATCAGCAGCAGGTCTTGGAGCTATCCTCTCAAAAGGTATTGGAAACACATTACGTATCTCCCTTTCTGCTGACCCTGTAGAGGAGATTAAAGTAGCACGAGAATTATTAAAATCCTTTGGTCTAGCTTCTAATATGGCCACACTGATTTCTTGCCCAACATGTGGACGCATTGAAATTGATTTGATTTCTATCGCCAATGAAGTAGAAGAATATATTTCAAAATTAAATGTACCGTTAAAAGTAGCTGTTCTAGGCTGTGCAGTAAACGGTCCTGGAGAAGCACGTGAGGCTGATATCGGGATTGCTGGTGCTCGTGGTGAAGGATTGTTATTTATGAAGGGGAAAACAGTTCGTAAAGTGCCAGAAGAAACAATGGTAGAAGAACTGAAGAAAGAAATTGATAAATTAGCAGCAGAAATGGAAGAAAAACGTGCAGCGGAAGAAGCTCAAAAAGCGAATGCCTAAGGAGGTGCTAGCATGAAAAAGCCCCGCTTTGGTATTGATATTGATGGGACTGTGACATGTCCAAGTACACTCATTCCACATATTAATAAACAATACAATGTAAATATTACGCTGGATGATGTTTGTGAATATGATTTCTTATCTGCATTTCCACACCCTATTGACCGAAGTGCCTTTAATACTTGGTTTAAGGAAAATGAACCTTACATGTACGAGGTCTCTGAGGTCGCAAAAGATGCAAAAAATATTCTAACCGCTTGGAAAAATAACTTTGAGCTGTATTATATTTCTGCACGAGGTGAAAATGTAGCAGACATCACAGTCAATTGGTTTAAATCGCAAGCTATACCGTACGACCATATCGAGCTTCTCGGCAGCCATGATAAACTAGCCGCTGCAAAAAAACATCATGTAGAAGCTTTTTTTGAGGATAAGCATGATAATGCAGTGATGCTGGCAGAGGAGTTAAAAATACCTGTTGTATTATTTGATACACCTTACAATCGGCTTGCCGTTCCTAATAATGTTGTAAGGGTCTATAACTGGCAGGAAGCAAATCAATTTATTACACAATTTTTTAAATAAGTAGAAGAGCTGTAGGCAAGGTTGGATGGAAACTTCACCTTCCCTACAGCTCTTTTAATTTACTATTGAAATTTAGCTAGTGCTGCCTGTAAAGAGTCGGTCATAGCTGCTCATTGTGGGTCTTGCTATTGATGTTATGAACCGCGATGTTTCGCTGCTCCATCGTTGCCAATAGCTCCTGTGTTCCTGGTGAGGACTGTTCGCTTACAGCTGTCATGTTTTCTATGGCTCGTACTACCTCTACTGTTTCCCTTTTGAATTAAATAAGAGGCAGTTGTCACTTTGCCCTACAGTATCAACGATATGCTGTAAGATGGCATCGAGTGCTTGTTTATTAAATTTGAATCGTAGGTTTATCAGATGTCTTTGCCTGTTCCATTTTTGGAGCTGTTTCTATCGTTAAATTTTTTGTTTGGACAGTGCGAGAATTTTCTTCATATACTTCATCCCCTTTAGATAGAAAGTAATATTGCATCAGTCATCAAGAATAAAGTATCTAAACAAGGTTAATAAATGTCTTTTTTATAGATAAAAACTCCTGTTTCCAGGAGTTTTTAAAGTCCAGCTCGCTATATGTCAAGTATGCCTCGTAGCCAACGCTCCACAAAGTTTTCAAACGTAATGCCATAATTATCATAAACAGCATGATATACAAAATATGTTCCTAATCGATCAAGCATTTCATCATTAATTTTCACCACAAACCGCTCCCCTTCTCTTAATATTTTACTAAATTTTCAGACTTCTATACTTCCCAAATGCCGAACAATCAAGTGGAGGTCGCATCGTTGCAAAACCGTCACAATCTGCCGCCTTCATGCCCTTTCTTCGTATTTTTCTTTTCGATAAGATAGTAATAACAACTTACTAGACTGGAGGGACTACTTGTGAAATGGATGACAAAGATTGCTTGTATCACATGCATCTGCGCGCTACTTTCTGGCTGTGGTGATCGATTTTCCGAAATTAAAGATGCTGCTTCAGGCATCAATTCAGCTGCTAATTCCGCAGCAAGTGCAGTTAGCCGAGATGTCCATGCAATACGTGCTCTAGACATTAACTATAAAGATACGTCGTTTACGGTTAATGACCTATTTAAAACTATTTTACGTGACATACGCTGGGATTATGACCCCGAAAAAAATGAGCTACATGTGAGAGGTACTTGGCAGCCCCCACTATTTTCTGATCAGGCGTGGCGTGAAGACATGAAAGAAAAGCTTGCTGAATCAGGCTTTGTGACTATTACCTGTAAAATAATTGACGACAAAATTGATAGCGAGCAAACGAGCATAACACTTACATATAATGAAGAAATTCTCTTACAAAAAAATGGTGAGGAAGCACTCCATCACCTATATGATACTTATTTACTTCCGTAAACCTAGGAACGTCTCTACCATTTAATTAATGGCAGAAACGTTCTTTTTTTTGAAAAAATTCTTATCATTTCGAAATATCAAAGGCTATCATTTGAATAAACTAAAACCATCACGTTATAATCAAAGTATCACGTGATGGTTTGGAGGTGTTTGCATTGGGACAGAAAAATTAAAAATTGGCGAGCTTGCAGAAAAAACAGGCATTACTAAACGAACAATCGATTACTATACAAATATTGGTTTGCTAGATGCAGAACGTTCTGCAGCAAATTATCGCTACTATGATCCAGCCATGATTAAACGGCTTCAATTTATTGAACAGCGCAAACAACAAGGGCTTTCACTTGTACAAATCCAACATGAGTTAAACATCACACCCTATGAAGAAATCGATGTACAGGTGCTTCGTTTAAAAATGCAAGATTTAGAGCATGATGTTACATCTCTGCTAGCACAAATGAACAAGCAAGATGATAAAAAAATTGAAACGATTAAGAAAAATGTTTCACCCGAAAGTATTGCATTAATGCAATCCTTATTATTACTCATTCATAATTAGGAGGTGACGTTCTGTTTTTACAGAACGACTATTTGGAGACCATAATAAACCTATCGATTTTTACCATTTTATTAGCTTTAACAGGCTTTTTCGTGGCAACAGAATTTGCCATTGTAAAAGTACGTTCCTCAAGACTCGATCAGCTGGTGGCTGAAGGCAATAAAAAAGCAATTGCTGCTAAACATGTTGTTCAACACTTAGACGAATACTTATCAGCCTGTCAATTAGGAATTACTGTAACCGCTCTTGGTATCGGGATGGTTGGTGAAAAAACTTTTGAATTTATGCTTCACCCGCTATTCGAGATGATCGGCATTTCTGATAAATATATGACGATTTTTACAATTGGAACAGCCTTTGCCATCGCTACGTTTTTACATGTAGTGGTCGGCGAATTAGCCCCAAAAACAGCTGCCATTCAAAAAGCTGAATCCATTACACTTCTTTTCGCAAAACCGATTATGTTTTTCTATAAGATCATGTATCCATTTATTTGGTTCTTGAACGGTTCTGCACGCGTGTTAGTTGGCATATTCGGTATGAAACCTGCTAGCGAACATGAGCTATCTCATACAGAGGAAGAATTGCGATTATTACTGTCTGAAAGCTTTAAAAGTGGTGAAATCAATAAATCTGAGCTCAAATATGTCAATAACGTCTTTGAATTTGACGAACGTATTGCTCGTGAAATCATGGTTCCCCGAACAGAAATTGTTGGAATTGAACAAAATGAATCTTTTACAAACATTATTCATTACATCGCTGCTGAAAAATATACGCGTTACCCGATCTATGATGGGGACCGAGATAATATACTAGGTTTCATCAATGCGAAAGAACTATTAACGCACGGTTTACTTGAACAACTTACAGACGACTCTTTAGTTCTAGAAGATTTCATTAATCCTGTCATTCGAGTAATTGAAACAATTCCAATTCAAGAATTACTTGTACGCATGCAAAAGGAACGAATCCATATGGCCATCCTAATGGATGAATATGGTGGTACATCTGGTCTTGTAACGGTTGAAGATATTTTAGAAGAAATTGTTGGTGAAATACGAGATGAATTTGATGATGATGAAATTGCGGATATTCGAAAAATTACAGATCATCATTATTTATTAAATGCAAAAATGCTTGTGGAAGATGTGGAAAATCTATTAAACATTACACTAGATGCTGAGGAAGTGGAAACATTAGGTGGTTGGTTCTTAACTGTGAATAACGGTATTAAAGCATCAAAAAATATTGAGCTGGGCTCCTATATCTTTAGCATCTATGAGCAGCAAGGTCATCAAATTCATTATATCGAGGTTCGTCCTCTTCGAAAAAGTCTACCTCTCCAAACAGAGGTTCAATCGTAAAGGCAAGAAACCTTATTCCATTATTAGCCATTTCACTATATAATGATAGAGAAAAATGATTTTAGTTGCAGGGGGCCATATACATGACATTATTTAAGCTATATCATTCAGATGGTATTCACATTATTACTGATGTAAAAAAACACAAAACAAATATTGAGTTAAAAACAATCACGGGGGAAGTTCTATTTATTATCGTGGTCACAGATGAAAATTACACAGTCTACGATGATCGTTTTGCAGGAGCTTCCAAGCAATTAAATTCAGTTGAAGCTTTCGATATTGATGGGAGTTTTCGTAGTTTAGATTTCGATAATATGCGCTCTCTATTTAAAGAATCATTTACAAAGCTATTACAAGAGATTGCTGTGTGTGTTAAAAATAAAGAGGAGCTTGTGGATATTGATACACTTCGCCATAAAGTAAGCGCTCAGATTAAAGGCATCCACTTCAGGGTGATCTCTGATACGAAAAAATATGAAATCTAACATGGAACAGACTGTCCACTATGGGCAGTCTGTTTCAATTTTACACGACGATCTCTTCCCTTTCCCAAGTTGAAAGAAAAACACGCTTCTTTACTTTCATGTATAATGGAACTTAACAATCTGAAAATAAGGGGTGTTAGGATGAATCGTGAACAATTAATCACACTCGTTTCAGAAAAGCTGAAATTAATCCGTACAGAAAAAGCTTTCACACAGGATCAAATGAGTGATTTACTAGGATTATCAAAAAAAACACTTGTCCAAATTGAAAAAGGCCGTATACTAGCTGGCTGGACAACCACTGTTACAGTTTGCACATTGTGCCGAGACAGTACGATATTACAGCATGAACTTGGTGGTGATCCATTAGAGGTTGTGGATTTAATCGCGAATAATGGAACATTGCAGCCAAAAGAGAAAACAATGGGTGGATACATATGGTGGAAAAACATTCAGGAATATGGTGGTTTTCGGCTACAGCAAAACGTCATCAGTCAGCATTATCGCATATTAGACAGCAATAATTTTCGCCTCATTTCAACATTTGATGAACAAATAGCAAAGCAAGCATGGGAAAAACTACAGCTATAATCTTTCAATCAAACAGTAGGAGCATTGCTATTTGCTTCTGCTGTGTTTCCCTTTCCCTTCCTCTCATAAGTCATCCTCTCTAGACAAATGAATATAGATATAAAATCACCTATCATATGATAAAAAGAGTAGTATGAGAATTGTTTCTTTCAAAGTCCTATGAAAAAGGCCAGAAGAAGCTGGAAAAGTCGAAATTTGTAGAATAATTCTCTATACTTAAGGGTAAAGCTGTACTATTAGAAAGGATGCTCGTAAATGAACCGAATACTAGCAATTAGTGACATACATGGAGAATTAGGGCTACTGGAAGAATTATTATTAAAAGTAAACTATGACCCAATGAACGACCAGCTTTTTCTTCTTGGTGATTATATTGATAGAGGGCCCTCTTCTAGTGGTGTGTTAAATTTAGTGAGTGAACTACAGGCAAAGGGTGCACGCGTTTTGCTAGGTAATCATGAGGCGATCATGCTCAATGCATGCCGTTCAGGTCTTGCAAAACCATGGAACCATTGGGTAGGGCTTTGTGGTGGTGAGGCAACATTAGCAAGCTATGGCTATCAATTGGAAGACTTTGAGGAAGCTATCGAAAGTAATACTCTGCCTAGCTTTATTAAAACGCTCCCTAAGCTCGAAGAACATTTACAGTTACTCGAGACGTTTGAAATATATATTGAATTAGAAGATGCTATTTTCGTTCATGGTGGCGTTGTACCAGGTGTTACAATAGCCGAAACTGACCCCATGCGCTTACTTTGGATTCGCGAGGAATTTCACGCAGGCTATCAAGGGGAAAAAACAATAATCTTCGGCCATACCCCTACCTTTAACCTACATCATAATCCAACTGATTATCGTGTTTATTTCGGAGAAAATAATATTATTGGCATTGACGGTGGAGCAGTGTTTGGTGGACAGTTACATGCATTCGAGTGGCCAAGTCGTCAAATCGTTTCAGTCGAAAATAAAAAACCAACAAGTAACGAGTAAACTTGTTGGTTTTATTTTCGTCATTATAATTAATAAAGCTTAAAGATAACTCCTACGAGAGAGTACACAATGACTGTTGAGAATAGTATCGTCATATGGAATAGTGAAAAAACAAACATTTTGGTAGCCCATTTTACTTGATCTGTATTACTATGATAGCCATAAATACTCATCACCAGCCAAGCAACGCTTAAGATTAATGCCACAAGCATGATCCCTACACTTAACGAGCCAAATAAGAAGCTTGATAGAATCAATAGTATTAAATAGAAGTTGGTTTGATAATACGTTCGACGCATCCCTTTGATAACTGGTAGCATAGGCACACTGGCTGCTTCATAGTCTACACGTTTGCGAATAGCAATCGCATAGAAATGTGGCATTTGCCAAATGACCATCACAAAAAATAATCCAAGTATCGCTGGGTGTGTAATATCTGTAGATACAGCAGACCAACCGATTAATGGTGGTACCGCACCACTTATACTACCGATTTCTGTATTATAAATCGTACGACGCTTTGTCCACATTGTATATGGGACTACATATAGGAATACCCCTAATAAACCAAATGCCGCTGCTAAAGGTGACGCAAGTGCCAACACAGCTACTCCAATAATTAACATTACGACAGCTAATGATAAAGTCGATTTCGCTGACATTTCACCTGTTACAGTTGGTCGGCTTTGTGTACGAGGCATAATCGCATCAATATCACGATCATAGACATTATTAAAGGCCCCTGCAGCTCCAATGACAAGGGCGGAACCGATTGTTGAAAAAATGATTTCAGGTATATTGTCTACAAACGTCATTTTATTTTTGTACATGCCTAGCGTTAAACCAGCCCACATAGGTATTAAATTGGATTTGATAATCCCTGTTTTGACGGTTTGCGCTAAAATAGAAGAACGTGATAACTTCCCTCTTGTTTTTTCGGAGGCTAGTGGTTTATGCTCCGTTTTCAGATTTTGTTCCATTCAGCTTAATTCCTTTTCTCCATAATTTCTACACGCTTCCATCGATAGAAAGCGACAAAATTTGCATCTAGCACATCAAATTATTATTTTACCCCTTTTAGATCTGTTCTGTCTCTCTTTTCACATAAAGTACATGTTTTATCTAACAAGCACGCTCATTCACAACATCTTCTATGATACCACCGACTGACGTGAAATTGAACCTTCTTGCCTCGATTCTTCCAATCACTATTGGAGAAAAATAATTTGATAATAGGTCATATTACAGTACCCAAAAAAACCGAGACAAATTTTTGCCTCGGATTTCCTTTTATTGAATTTCTTCCTGTAGTTGCTGGGCTAAAAATGCCACTAGATCACGAAGATTGTCAGGTGTTACACCATGTCCATCTGGGTATTGCTTAAAGGTCACCTTAGCACCAAATTGTTCAAAGATCTCTTTACTTTCCATACCCCATTGAGAAGGTATTACATAATCATAATCGCCGTGCGATATAAAAGCATGTAAATGTTCTACAGAGCGAATAGCATATTCCTCTGTCACAAACTTTGGCATATACCCACTTAATGCAACAATCCCTGTCACTAAATTCCCCATGACAAAGGCAAGTGATTGTGCTAAAACCGCGCCTTGGCTAAAGCCTAAAACAAATACTTTATGAGGATCAATTTGATATTCATCGATGGCCTCTAATATAAATCGTTGCAAGGCTACCAACACTTTATCGAAGATAGCGCGATCTGGTTGCCCTACGTCTTGAATGGTAAAAAAAGCATAGCCAGGATGTTGCGTAATTGGCCCTCGTAAACTAAATATATGACATTGCTCTTGAAAATCCTGCACTAATTGTGGTAAATCATCCTCATTACTGCCCATGCCATGAAGCAAAAAAATAGCGGGGTATTTCTTCGTAGGGTCCATATTTGTTGGTTGTGTATGGTTAAAAGTAAATGGTGTATTCATTCAATCAAATTCCTTTCGTGTAAAGCTTCGTAACAAAATCAGTATAATTTTGTTCTATTAATTAATCCATCTGTATGGTAGGCAATATAGCCATTAACAATTCGTATCGTTTCTTGAGGGTCTGCGTCAAAGAGTATTTTTGATTGCTCTGGCGTGGAAACAAGCACGGTTAATAAATCCATGCGCATGGAATGCCCAGCAGAGCTATAGGCATAATCATAAATAATCGCTTCCTCTGTCATCTCTTCTGACTCATATTGCTGATGGAATAAATCCTTTGCAGCATCCGATTGCTCTGCTACTTGTTGACGAATTCGCATCTGATGCATTAATAATTCCTCTTCAAGAGCTGATGGCTTTAGCCACTCTTTAGCTCGAAGCATTTTTAGAAATTCTTGCTCCCAAGCCTGTTCATTCTCAGTAAAATAGAGCATATTAATCATCAACATGTCCCAAAAGTCTACAGATGTTGAAGCTGATTGTCGCTGCATGGCAATCGTTTCCTTAAAATGCTCTTCCACTTTTGTAATATTCATATTGCGAACTAAATGGTTACATACGTTTTCTATAAACTTATTTGCCACTTCTTGTGCCATAAAAAATCCGTCCTTTATATCAACAAATCAATTTCTTTCTTATCATACCATGATTGTGAAATATGGCAACGAACCTCGCTCACTAGATTTTTAAGTAAAAAGGATGACTCCATATACTTTGGAGACATCCAATTATCTTATGAGAAAACATAGCTATCCATATTGTCGATTGTATTTTGAATAGCAGCTTTCAACGATTTTTGCTCTTCACCACAAGAAGCTAGCGCATCCTCCAATGTCAGTGCAGCATTCGCTATAAATGGAGCCATTTGCAAATCTTTTGCCAATTGAATAAGTACGAGGGCTCTATTCCATTTCCAACGAGGATTTGTTGGATCTAGCTGAATCGCTTGCTCCAAATAACCGAGGGCATCAAATGGCATCCAGCCAAAGCGGTGCATCGTCTGCCCTGTTATCCCCCAGTAGACAGCCTTATTTGGGTTTTCCTTTACTGCTTGCTGAAAGCAGTGAACACTTTCATTGTAATGATGTGCGAATAAGAACAGCTCTCCTTGTGTAAAAAAGGATTGCGCTTTGTCAGCTGATGCTCCAGTTTTTGCGACTTCCTCCAATTGCTGAATACGCTTCGCAAATGCCTTTTCATCTTTTATTGCTCGTATTTCTACAACTAGATCTGATTCTGGATAGCTTTCATCAGCTCGTTCCACATGCTGTACTTCGATATGAGCAGTTGGCTTTGGATAACGATCATATTCATATTCTTCTAATAATCGAATATATTTTTGTGCCAATACTTTGTCCTCTTCGTTTTTCACCTGCTTCGCTAATTCATAGCATTTCATCAGTTCACCATTATAAAAATAATCATCCATTGACATTCAGAATTCCTCCAGTGTACAACTATTCAGTATTTTTAGTATACACCACAAAAACAAAAGAGACTGTATCTAAATAATTTTGACACAGTCTCTTCCTTTTCTATTTATTTAACACAACTGTATTTAAGAACGTTCGTAAATCTTCTTCTTTTTGAGCTCCTACAAAACGACTTACTTCTTTACCATCTTCGAAACGAATGAATGTTGGTGTTGCCTTAATATTATATTTTTCCCATAGATCATCGTATTCATAGACATTCAATTGAGCAATATCAACACCAAGCTCATCGGCAATTGGCATTAATACTGGTGTAAATGCTTGACAGTGTACACAGATTGGACTGAAGAAGTAAGCATTAACCGGTTCGCCCGCTTTAATTTTAGCTTCTAGTTCGTCTGGTAACATAATGTTTTGATAGTTTTCATCATCCAATTGATCAATTGTTTCTTGTTTTAGCTTTTTATCGCCATAAGGATTGTTTGCGCTTTCTAATTTACTTTTGTTTGAGATGTTGGTAAGCACAATAATTGCTGCAAATAAAACAACAATCACTGAACCAATAATTAATAGTTTTTTCACTAAAGCAGTGACCTCCTTTTTTACACTAAAAGCCCTAGTTTTAGTGCATTCGCGATTGATTATAAATTGTTTTGAAAACCTAGTAAACTAATTCGCCTTTAAATGAAGATATTTCACATTTATAACATAATTTTAAGTATATTTGGGAACATACATAATGAGAGTTCATGCAAATTTGAATGTGGGGTGATTATGATGAAAAACTCGTTCCAGCATGTTTTTCAAATTTATACAAAAGATATCCGTAATATTGTTACAAACTGGGTCGTAGCTGTTATTATAGGTGGACTAATTTTTCTTCCTTCTCTTTATGCCTGGCTAAATATTTATGCCTCTATGGACCCTTACGCCCACACCTCTAATATGAAAATCGCAATTGTCAATGAAGATACGGGAACCACCGTAAGAGATGAAGCAATTAATGTCGGGAATGAGGTTATTGAGACTTTACGTACGAATAAAAGCTTTACTTGGGTGCTACAGACGGAAAAGGAAGCTAAGGAGCATTTGAAAAATGGTGATTACTTTGCAGTCATTGTCATTCCAAATGATTTTTCGCAAAAACTAACATCCATTCTTACCGATCAACCAACGAAGGCGCATATTGATTATTATGTAAACGAAAAAAAGAATCCTATAGCCCCTAAAATTACAAGTAAAGGAGCGAGCGTACTTACACAGCAAGTTTCCAATGAATTTGTATCGACCGTCAATGGGACACTTTTTTCTATTTTTAACACAATTGGCCTAGAAATGGAACGTGACATTCCTGATTTCCGCAAATTCGAAAATTATGTTTTTACTATAGAACAACATTTACCTGATATTAATTCATTTTTAACTCAAGCCTCTACTCAAGGAAAAGAGGCAAATCAATTACTTAATCAGGCGCTGACACAAGTTCCCCAGGTGGAACAACTAACAACAGATGGTTTAACAACCATTCAGAAGGGTTTACATTTAGTGAATGAAGCAGATGCTTTATTTAATGAACTATCTCCTGTCATCAAAAAGGATGTCACAACTGTCCAAAATATTGCCCAACATTTTACAGATATCATCAATAAGCTCAATAGCATAAATTTTGACCCTGCCTCTATTACACAAACGAAAGAGGCACTTAAAAATCAATTGTCTACTTCCAAAGACAGCATAACCAATAGTATTCAGACGCTGGAGGCACTGCAAAAATTAATTCAGGCAGATGCTTCGACTCGTAAGCAATTAGAAGACTCTTTAACAACCATTATCGGTTCTTTGCAGGAAAGTAATGCGGAAGCGAATCAGCCAATCATTGAACAGCTTACAGCCATTCGCGAAGCCTTGGAGCATCCTCCAAACTTCATTGATTCAACGTCAAATGCGCTTAACTCATTACAACAATTACAGACTCTACATGACGATTTACTAAATAAAATGGATCAATTAAAGCCCATTGATAAAGATGTCATTAAGCAGGATATTACAGCTATACAACAAATCGCACAAAATGCTACAGCTAACTTACAAAAATTCTTATCCTACTATAACGAAAGTCTAGAGCCACAAATTCGTTCCACCCTATCGAGCGCGAAACAAACTTTAACTAACGCTTCTGCCATGCTGACAAAGGTAAAACAATTCATACCTCAGGCAACAGATAAATTGACACAGGCCAAAAACACGCTAGGAACAGCGAATCATGCTATTCAAAAGATACAAACTGAATTTCCAACTTTAAGTGCTAAAATCAAAGAATTAGCGAATAAGCTACGAACATTAGAAGAAGAAGCAGATATAGCAGAGATTGTGCAATTACTAAAAAATGATGTCAATGCCGAACGTGATTTCTTTGAGGAGCCTATTAAATTGAAGGAACATCGCGTATTCCCTATTGCGAACTACGGAACAGCCATGACACCGTTTTACACAGTACTATCTATTTGGGTAGGCTGTCTATTATTAATTTCATTATTATCTGTGAATCTTCATGGAGATACGCCATATAGTATTCGAGAAATTTACTTTGGTCGACTCTTAACCTTTGCAACTTTTTCATTTATTCAAACCCTTATTATTACCATTGGAGATATTTTCTTAGTAGACGGCTCCATTCAAGCACCTGCCTACTTTATCTTATTTGGACTTTTCATTAGTCTCGTATTTGTAACAGTTGTCTATACACTCGTAGCCGTTTTCGGTAATGTAGGAAAAGCATTAGCGATTGTGATGCTTGTGTTACAAATTGCAGGTTCTGGTGGAACCTATCCTGTCGAGTTATTACCAAGGTTCTTCCAACTAATCAATCCATTTTTACCTTTTACGTATGCGATTGAAATGATGCGTGAAGCAGTCGGTGGAATTATCTGGTCAACTGTCTGGATGGACCTCATCTTCCTATTAGGTTTCTGGTTCATTTTTATCCTGTTCGGATTCTTCTTAAAAAAATTATTGAGCGAGAAAATGGAACATTTCATGAACAAAACACGTGGATTAGATATATTTCACTGATTTTCAACGTTGTGCCTGTAAATGTTTAAGAAAACGATGTTATAATGGAAGCATTGTAAACATGTAGGAGGCGCTATTTTTGAAGAAATCGATTACTATTTTTGTTGTATTGGCGTTACTGTTATTAAGTGCTTGTGGAGAAAATAAGAACAGTGCTGAAACCACTCCTAAAGCAAATGATGCTTCACATGAAGGCCATGACCATGCGGAGGCATCTGGTGATATCCAAGAAGAAACGGCTTCTGCTGATGTCCTACCGACCTTTTTAGAGGGCAAACAAGAAAATATTCGCTTGGTCTATCAAATAGCTGGACAATCGACAGAGATTCTTGAATGGATGCCGTGCTACTGCGGCTGTGGTGAATCTGCTGGCCATAAAAGTAATTTAAATTGCTTTATTCAGGAAAAACGTGAGGATGGTTCGATTGTTTGGGATGATCATGGGACACGCTGTTTAGTGTGCTTAGAGATTGCTGTCCAATCGGCACAACTGCACAAAGAAGGCAAGAGCTTAAAAGAAATTCGTCAGTTCATTGATGACACGTATAAAGAGGGCTATGCAAAACCAACACCAACGGACATGCCTGCATAAAAAAGCAAAGTCGCACATTCGCGACTTTGCTTTTATTGTTTCAGTTGATTTTTCTTTCGTTTACGAAGGATGATAAACAATATGACTGCGATGACAAGGATGAGCCCAACAAATTCTGCAATTAAAACATAGGATATGTCGCCTTTTTTCGCTACTTTCCCATCTTCCTTATCAGCATTTTGATTTACGGCTACAACAAATTGCCCTTCTTTTGTTTCAATCGCAGCGTCTGCCTGTGAATTCGTCTCCTTCAAGTAAGTATAAAAGTCACCTTTTACAGAAGTATTTTCTAATGAATGAATCCATAATAAAGGCTCTTTAAGCTGCCAGAAATTTTTGGTTATAAACACATATTGGCCAATTGCCTCAGGTAAAAACCCTTGTGAGATAAGCTGCTCAGATGTATGAGGTCAGCATCCAAACGCAATAAAAAATAAGTAGGTATTTGTAAGAGTAAAATAAGGATGGTTCCATAGACAAAAATAGCTCTATTTCTAGTCATTGTTGTGTGCATTTTTTACCTCCCTTTCGGCTAATAGTGGTAGCAAATTATCAAAACTATGCGTTGACCTTTTATCAACATAACCTGTTGTAGGGTCCTTTAAGTTTTCCATTTTCTCAATAAACTCCTGTGCTATTTTCTGTTCGTCTATTGCAAGCATATATCGCGCTGCCATGGCGTAAACAGCTGGTGACTCATAGTCAACAGTTGGTTGATTCGTTTGAGGATTATAACGACCATATAATTTATTGTCTCTTTTCAGAAGGTTTAATAGCCAGTCTTTAAATACTGCAGTGTCCCCATCGATAGAGGCAAGATGATAAGCTGTATATAATTGATCAATCATGTGTAGTTCTTTGTCAAATACATATTTTTCAGTGGTAATATCATAATATTTTGGAAAAAACCCTGCGTTAGCTCGTGGCACATTTTGTATAATAGCTAACTGATGTTGGACTTGCTGTTGGGATAAAAGACCGTTTTCTTCCATCTCATGAAAAGCTGAAGGCATGATATAGCTAATCGTTAGCGTATTGGCTTTGTCATGACTGTCAACATCGACAAAGTCAACAAACAGTTCTTTATTCATTCCATACCGAACTAAGTTTTCTCCAATTTTTTTACCCAATTGTAAGTAAGTTGCATCCTGCCACTTTTCACCTGCTGACAGTAAAACACGAATGATTCGCAAATCATCAATTAATGCATTAACAGAAGCCTTTCTAGTCCCCTCTATACGCCAGACAATAAAATCATTTGCTAAAAAGTATGATTTCATAACATTTATCTGCTCATTAAAACGAACCTGATCATCTTTTTCTAATAAATACGCCAACCATAACCCTACCGACTCTGATAAAAATATGTCCTTTTGGTTTGTTAAATCTGTCCTTAATAGTCCCTTATCATTCAGTAAATCTTCAATAACAAATTGTTCCGTTGATGAAAGAGGATCTTTTTCTACTTTTACTTCTTTACCTGTACAACTGATTGAAAGAAAAACTACACTCACGATTAACAGCCACCATCTAACATTTTTTATCATCGTCATCATCCTCATTAATAGTTATTTCCCTATAATGAATCCCGGTTTTTTATTATAGTATACAACATTTAGAATGGCTAAGTTTTTATATGAGTAATGTCACGCTTTATGCAGATTTAATAAAAAAAGATGCTCGAAAAAGGTCTATTGACCCATCAAACATCTACTATTTTTTATATAAAATCAATATATTTTTATACATTTCTATTGAAAGCAAAATTGTTATTACAATGAATGGAATAAACATACCAATTGTTTCAATTTTAATTTGCGTTATTTAACAAGCTTCAAAATGGTTTTAAAATGTTCATGATCTGCACGTTGTAATAGCTCATACAAGATCATTTCGGTGCTAGTTGGATAAATACCAAGGGCATTCATCTTCGTAAGCCCAATTTCTTTATTTGCCTTTGTTCGAGAAGATACGGCGTCTACAACAACCTCTACTTCAAATCCTTGTTCTTTCAGTTGTCTAGCCGTTTGATACACACAAATATGTGTTTCGATACCTGTGACAATGAATTGAGAACGTCCATTTTCCTTCATCGCTTCTACAAATGCCTCTTCTTGGCACGCACTAAAGGCCATTTTGGCAATAGGTTGCCCTTGTAAATGCTGTGCAATATCAAGTGCCGTTCCGCCTAATCGACTTGGATTTTGTTCTAGCCACAAAATAGGTACTTCGAGTGCCTTCATCGCTTGTACTAGCTTTGCTACATTTTCAATTACCGTTTCACTGTCATCAACAATTGTTGCTAACTTTCCTTGCACATCTACAACTACTAAACAAGCTTTCTCTACAGTAAACATCCTGAACACCTCTTTTTCTTTTCTTAATAATATTATACAAAAACTTGCTTACCTCTCGTAAAGTAATAAGGAACTTTCTCTAACAATCGATTGGATAGTTTTGCTTTAGCCTGTCCGTTTCACGCTTCTACCAAGGAAAAATTTGCAAGCAAAAACACGAACAATATCATTTTTATTGCAATGAAAAATATTTAATATACGGAAAATATAACTTAATTTCAAAAATATCCTTCTGTTTGTTCGTTTTTAATGAAAAATACCTGCTTAAATGTGTACATTTTGTTGCGAGCCTGTCGCCATTCTGCTCAAATATTAAGAATTTTATTTTTTCTCTTGAAAATTAGGTTATAATCCAGTAAAGTTCTGTTATTAACCAAACAAGGAGTGTACCACTTTGACACAACGTGCATACAATTTCAACGCAGGTCCATCTGCTCTACCACAAGAAGTATTAGAAAATGCTCAACAGCAATTAGTAAACTTCCGTGATTCAGGTATGTCCATTATGGAAATGAGTCACCGAAGTGCCATTTTCGATGAAGTACATAATGAAGCTATTACTTTATTAAAAAAACTTTATGCTATTCCAGAAAACTATGAGGTACTATTCTTACAGGGTGGAGCAAGCCTTCAGTTTACAATGGTGCCTATGAACTTCTTAACAACTGAGCAAAAAGCTAGCTATGTATTATCAGGCTCATGGTCTGAGAAAGCTTTTAAGGAAGCTAAATTATTTGGGACACCTGTTGAAGCTGCAAGCACAAAAGAAAACCAATACCGCAATATTCCTGCTTTAGAAGATATTCAATTCAATGAAGATGATGCATATGTTCACATCACATCCAATAATACGATATATGGTACACAATGGAAAAATTTCCCTAGCACAGGAAATGTTCCATTAGTGGCGGATATGTCAAGTGACATCCTATCAAAACCAGTTGATATTGAAAAATTCGGTATCATCTATGCAGGAGCTCAAAAAAACCTTGGCCCTTCAGGTGTAACGGTCGTGATTATTCGCAAAGATTTACTTGAAAAAGCAAATAAAAATATACCAACGATGTTAAAGTATACAACACATGCTGATAGTAATTCTCTTTATAATACACCTCCGACATTCGGGATCTATATGCTCGGCGAGGTATTAAAATGGGTAGAAGCTAAAGGCGGCGTAGCAGCAATTGAAAAACATAATGAATTAAAGGCAAAAGTGATTTATGATGCCATTGACAATAGTAATGGTTTCTACAAAGGCCATGCCACACCTGAAAGCCGTTCTTTAATGAACATTACATTCCGTGTTGCAGATGAGGAGCTGGAAAAACAATTCCTTGCAGAGGCAAAGGCAGCAGGTTTTGTTGGGCTAAATGGACATCGTTCTGTTGGCGGCTGTCGTGCTTCCACTTATAATGCAGTGCCACTTGAGGCTTGCGAAGCTTTACGAGATTTCATGGTAAATTTCCAACAAAAACATCAATAAACTTCTATTTAAAAGATGAGTCTTTCCATTTCGGTAAAGACTCATCTTTTTTTCGCGCTTGTAGAAGGAAATATGAAATCTATCCCCATACAATTAGCTTGATTAGATGTTTATAGCAATATTTCAGCTTAGGGCTTTACACATTGCAAAAGTTTTTGAGAAAAATATAGATTTTTAAGCTGCCTATCGGACATATCGCCAGTCTCTGGCTATGCACCAAACATAGATTATTACTGTAAGGGTTACCTTTACGAAACTAGAAGAAGGGAGGTCTAGACAATGGAAGATAAAAGATATATGTCACATATGAACTGGCAAGGCTGTAAATGTCCTAAAAAAGAGGAAAAATGCTGTCAACGTAAAGTTGAAAAATGTCATTGCCAAAAAGAGGAAAAATGCCATTGTAAAAAAGAAGAAAAATGTACACCAAGAATGAGCAGCCACTGTAGAGGCTGTATTTGTCACCAATTAAGAAAATTAGAGCTAGCTACTACACTAGATATCTTCTTATCTGGAGGTGTTAGCTTCTTAGGTGTGACTTTCATTTCCCTTGATCCAAGAAATTGCTGTGCATACTTCCTTGAGCCAGGTGCAGCAGCTGCTTCTCCTTTAATCGTAGATTGCAATAAAATTGTTGCGATTCGTCGAGTGGCTGTAGCTTAATTAATATAGAGGGTAGCCTTATACAGGTACCCTCTTCTTACATAGAAAAAACGCTGTCATATTTAATGTGACAGCGTTTCATGCTTACAATCCGGGCATTTACCATATATTTCAAACTTATGATTTTCAATTTCATAATCAGGTAATTTTTCACCTAACATTTCCATTGGACAAAGATTAAGCTCTTTGACGTTGCCACAATCCATACAAATAAAATGATGGTGATGATGCGCAGATTCACAGTGCATACGGAAATTACGTTCCCCTGATAGCTCTGTTTCTTCTAATATCCCAAGTTTCACAAAAGTAGCAAGGTTACGATAAATGGTATCAAAACTCATTCCCGGAAAATCCTTTTTTAGAACATCCAATAAATCACGGGCTGTTAGATATTTATCTGTTGCTGCAAACATATCTAATATTAACTCCCGTTTATCTGTTTTTTTATAGCCATTTTCCTTTAATATTTCCCACGCTCTTGAAATATTCATTGCGCTACCTCCCCCTGCTTTGCAGCCATTTTAAGTGCTACTTTCTTCCCTAGGATTACAAGTAACAAAATCAGAATAGAAGTGACAACAATCGTGCCTCCTGGCGCTAAATCCATATAAAATGCGCTAATTAGACCAATTAGTACAGCTGTTTCTCCAAAAACAATGGCAAAAATGATGGTTTGTTTAAAGCCCTTTGCCAAGCGCATTGCTGCTGCAACAGGCAATGTCATCAGAGATGATACAAGTAAAATACCAACTATGCGCATACTTGCCGCAATGACAAGTGCTGTTACAATCATAAATAAAAGATGAACCCAACGAGCCGGAAGTCCACTAGCTTTTGCATATTCCTCATCAAAAGACAAAACAAATAATTCTTTAAAAAATAAAAACAAAAAGATAATCACAATGGCAGCAATGCCAATCACTACCCATAAGTCTTGACGAGATACAGCAGAAACCGAGCCGAATAAATAACTCATTAAATCTGTGCTAAAACCACTGGCAAGTGAAATAAAGATGGCGCTAATCCCAATACCACCTGACATGATAATTGGAATGGCAAGCTCCTCATAGTGCTTATACAAACGCCTTAAACGCTCAATCAAGACAGAGCCACTCACAGAGGCTAGTATTCCTAGATAAATAGGATTGAGCATTGCTAAGGCTGATACAGATTGACTGATGTATAAACTCCCAGCGATTCCAGCGAGTGTTACATGTGACAAAGCATCGGCAATCAAGGACAGCCTACGTACAACAATAAACACCCCCAGCAGTGGTGCAAGTATGCCAATTAATAATCCAGAGAAAAAGGCATTTTGTAAAAATTCATAATGTAAAATTGCTTCAATCATGTGCCTACTCCTTCTAATGAATCTTTCTCACGGAATGGCCATACCAAGCATCTAGCGCGTCCTGAGAAATATTATCAAATTCATTTTTATAGCCGTGGAAGTGAATGGTTTGATTTAAACATGCCACATGACTAATACGATTTGATACCGTATCGACATCGTGTGTGACAAGAATCATCGTAATTCCTTGTTCCCGATTTAATTTCGCCAGCATATCATAAAATGACTGCACGTTCTCGTGATCAATGCCGACAGTTGGCTCATCTAAAATGAGCAGTTTAGGATCACTGACTAAAGCTCTTGCAATAAAAACACGTTGTTGTTGTCCACCAGATAATTCTCCAATATTGCGATTCATATAAGCATCCATGCCAACTGCCTTTAAAGCTTCTTGAACTTTGTCTTTGGCGTCTCGGCCAGGTCTTTTAAAAAGCCCTAATTTTTTTGTTAATCCACTTTTCACGACCTCTTGCACGGTTGCTGGGAACCCAGAATTAAAGGCATTGGATTTTTGTGAGACATAGCCAATCCATTCACGGTGCTTAAAGTTTGCGCTTGTTTCACCAAATAGCTTTATTTCACCGGATAAAGGTTTCAACAAACCTAAAATAATTTTTAATAATGTTGATTTTCCCGAACCATTTGGACCGAGAAGTGCTAAAAAATCTCCCTCTTCTACACGAAAAGAAATGTTTTTTAAAACTTGCGTATAGTCATATTGAAATGACACATTTTCAATGTCAATAAGTGTTGTTTTCATGCATGATCGCTTCTTTCTAATTCAAAATCATTACGATTTACAAATTGTAAGTATAAAGGAAAGTGCAGTTTTTGTAAAGAAAAGAAGATGGATGCTTTTTCGAATAGGCTGATGGCAAGTGTGTAAATGATTTCGTGAAAATAAAATGGGATAAAGGAGGATTGACTTTGAGTATTCAATTTTTACAGCAATTAGCACAAAGCACGGATAAGGAAATTGTCGCGATTGCTCGTGAAGAAGGTTTTAGCATTACGACTTCTGAAGTAAAAAAACTTCGACCTTATTTGGAGCAATTCTCATTTTCTTGGCTATTTTTAGGTATTCCTAAAGATATTCTTGTTGAAGTGGAAGCTGTTTTAGGGAGAAAGCGCTCTCGCCAACTGATTGCCTTGTTTACAAAATAAAAAAAGCCCGAAATCAGAACCAGCCTGATTTCGGGTTAGTTATATTAGCCCTTTAAAGCTTCAATATGCTCAGGCTTAAATGTACCGTTTCGTAACATATCGATTTCCACTTTATACGGAGCTACCTTAGATTTAGCGTCACTAGTGAGAGGGACAAACGGTGTCTCTAAAATTTTAGGAACATCCATTAATTGTGGATGGTGTACTACATAGTTGAGGGCATCAAAGCCAATATGACCAAAGCCAATATTTTCGTGGCGATCCTTACCTGCACCGCGCACATTTTTGGAGTCATTGATATGCAATACTTTAATGCGTTCCACGCCTATTATTTTATCAAATTCGTTTAATACCCCATCAAAATCTTCCACAATATTATAGCCAGCATCATGTGTATGACAAGTATCAAAGCATACAGATAGTCGCTCGTTATTCGTTACACCATCAATAATTTTAGCAAGCTCTTCAAAGGAACGTCCACATTCTGTCCCCTTCCCTGCCATGGTTTCTAATGCAATTTGAACGGGATAGTCTTGAGATAAAACCTCATTTAAACCTTCAATAATTTTAGCAATACCAGCATCAGCACCAGCTCCTACATGGGCACCAGGATGTAACACAATTTGCGTTGCCTCCAGTGCTGCAGTACGTTCAATTTCCGATTGTAGGAAATCTACACCGAGACGGAATGTTTCTGGTTTTTCTGTATTGCCAATATTAATAATGTAAGGTGCATGTACAACAATATTGGTCATACCATGCTCTTTCATATGCAGGAGTCCATTCATGATGTTTAAGTCAGCAATGGCTTTGCGACGCGTATTTTGCGGTGCTCCAGTATAAATCATAAATGTATTGGCTCCGTATGACAGTGCCTCTTTACTAGAGCCAAGTAGCATTTCTTTCCCGCTCATCGAAACATGTGAGCCAAGTAACATGTTAAAGCCCCCTTATTTTTTACCTCGTGCTTTTAAGCGACGTTCACGTTTTTTAATTTTTTCCATTTCCCACTTCATATTACGTTTGTAGCCAGGTTTTACCTTTTTAGGCTTACGTACCAACGCTTTTGCTTTCACATCAATTTCATTTTCTTGCTTCACACGATTTTTACGTGCATGACGCTCTTTTAACTCTGTCCATTCGCCATCTTTTACATCTTTTTGTACAAAAGGAATGCCCATTTTTTCTACGCGAACTACTGCATCCTCGTCTGATGGCTCAAATAATGTAATGGCTGTCCCTTTATTGCCTGCACGCGCTGTTCGACCAACACGGTGAATAAAGAATTCTAAGTCCTCTGGAATCTCGTAGTTAATAACATGAGAAATGCCTTGGATATCAATACCACGAGCAGCTAAGTCAGTTGCTACAATGTATTGGTAGTCAAGCTCACGGATTTGCTTCATCATTTTTTTACGATCACGTGGACTTAAGTCACCATGAATTTGACCACAACGGATACCATGCTCATTTAAGTAGCCAGCAACATGTTCTGCTGTTTTACGTGTGTTGGTAAAGATAACAGCTAAAAAGGGATTAATGCCCTCAATGACTTCTAATAAACGTTTATTACGCGATTTTGAGCGCACTGGTACAAGCACAAAATCGATGCCTTCTGCCACTGGTCGTTTATCATTCATATGGACGTGCACTGGCGCTTCCATATATTTCTTTAAAAATGGCTGAAGTTTTTCTGGAATTGTTGCAGAAAAAACATACATTTCAAGCTTTTCTGGCATCTGTGAAGCAAAGCCATCAATCTCTTCAATGAAGCCCATATCAAAAGCTAGATCCGCTTCATCAACAACTAAGATTGGTGCTGTATGCACAAATAACGCTTGTGCTGAAACAAGGTCACGAATACGTCCTGGTGTTCCAACAACAATTTGTGGCTGTGTTTTTAATTTATCAATGGAGCGTTGTTTGTCCGTACCCCCAATAAATAGTTTTGCTTGAATCGCAGTTCCTTCTATTAATTGATTTAATGCATCAAAAATTTGTTGTGCTAACTCTCGAGTAGGAGAAGTAATAACAGCCTGTACTTCCTGTTTTTCTACATCAATACGTTGAACAATCGGAATTAAAAAACTATGTGTTTTCCCTGTTCCTGTATGTGCCTGTCCAATAGCACTTTTTCCTTTTAATAAAAGCGGAATAATTTCTTTTTGAATTGGTGTCGGTTCTGTAAAGCCTAGATTTGCAATGGCGTCCTGCAAAAATGGCTGAAAATTATAATCAGTATATTTTGACATCATTCGTTCCTCCTAACATCTTTTTCATTGTACCATGATTCGAACTTTAAGGTATATTTACGTTCTATTTCTTACTAGCATAAACATATTTTTAATGTTTTATTATAACCGTAACAAAGCCCTTATCAAAGGTACTTGAAATACGCAGAATATGCAATCAAAAAAGCGCTGCAACAATGTTCGAAAACGCTTGTAATATGTAATTTTTATGTCAATTTATAGGGAACTAATGATTAGCAGATTTCCCACATGTTATGATAGAGCTGTAAGATATTATGGGAGGTTGGTAGATTATGAAAGCAGCAAGATGGTATAAAGCAAAAGACATCCGTGTAGAAAACATTGAAGAACCAGTCATCGCACCTGGAAAAGTAAAAATTAAAGTACATTGGACAGGGATTTGTGGCAGTGATTTACATGAATACGCAGCTGGGCCAATCTTTATTCCAGTGGAGCAACCTCACTATGTAAGTAAAGACATCGCACCCATTGTGATGGGACATGAATTTTCAGGAGAAGTAGTTGAAATTGGCGATGGTGTAACATCTGTTCAAATAGGAGATCCTGTAGTAGTAGAACCAATCCTTGCATGTGGCGAATGTGCTGCTTGTAAAAAAGGTAAATATAATATTTGTAAACATTTAGGTTTCCACGGTCTTTCAGGCGGTGGCGGAGGATTCTCCGAATATACAATGGTAGATGAAAAAATGGTTCACAAAATGCCAGAAGGGCTTTCTTATGAGCAAGGAGCACTTGTAGAACCAGCGGCAGTCGCTTTACATGCCGTGCGTCAAAGTAAATTAAAAGCCGGTGACAAAGCTGCCGTCTTTGGAACAGGACCAATCGGGCTTCTTGTTATTGAAGCATTACGTGCAGCGGGCGCATCAGAAATCTATGCTGTAGAGCTTTCAGCAGAGCGTGCCGCAAAAGCTTTAGAACTTGGTGCAACAGCCGTCATTAATCCTAAAGAGGAAGATGCCGTTGCGCGTCTACATGAATTAACAAATGGTGGTGTAGATGTTGCCTTTGAAGTAACGGGCGTTCCTGTGGTATTACAACAAGCTATTGACTCAACCACTTTTGAAGGTGAAACAATCATCGTGTCGATTTGGGAGTCTACAGCTGCTATCCAACCGAACAATATCGTTCTATCAGAGCGAACAGTCAAAGGAATTATTGCCTACCGCGATATTTTCCCAGCCGTAATGGAGCTGATGACCCAAGGTTACTTCCCTGCAGACAAGCTTGTTACGAAACGAATTGCTCTTGATGAAGTGGTAACAGAAGGCTTTGAAGCTTTAATGAAGGAACGTAATCATATTAAAATTCTTGTAAATTCACAAGCATAAAATACGATCAGGTAGAGAATAAAGCATTTCTCTACCTGATTTTATAGTTATTATTCTTGTCTATTATCCATTTTTTTCATGATAGTTAAATTCGCCATTAGAACGTTCACTTTATTTTCTCCAAAGATTCCTAGTGTTCGTTTCTCCGTATTTTCTTCAATGATTTTTTCAATCTCTTCTTCTGAAAGACCGCTTGCTAGGGCAATGCGCTTCACTTGAATGTTTGCAGCCTTCACACTAATATGTGGATCCAGCCCTGAGCCAGAAGCTGTCATTAAATCTGCAGGTATATCTTGGCGTTTTACTGTTGGGTTTGCATGTAGAAACTTCTTGATATCTGCTTCAATTCGCTTCTTCAATTCTGGATTAGATGGTGCATAGTTAAAAGTTCCAGAAGTCACACCACTATAATTTAACTGACCATTTTTGTCTGGTACCGTATCATCCTCAGTATAAACATTATAATGAATGGCTGAAACACGTCCCCAGAAATATGATGGTGCTGAAAAGGATTGACCGATCAGTTCTGAACCAACAGCTTTACCATTGATTTCTAGTAAACTACCATTTGCTTGATGATGGAGTAATCCTTGAGCTAAAGCAGTCACCGCAAATGGGTAGATTAGCCCACACAGTATAAACATTGTTATTGTAATAAGAATTGCTTGCTTTAAGTTCACAAATAGTTTCCGCATGTACCTTCCTCCTATAGCCCAAAACTACGGCAAAGTGGACCAACTAGTATGTCAATTAACTTAATCCCAATAAAAGGGGCTATAATACCACCTAAACCATAGACGAATAAATTTTTATTCAAAAGTTTTGAAGCACTCATTGGTTTATACGTTACACCCTTTATTGCAATTGGAATTAACAAGGGAATAATGACTGCATTAAAAATTAAGGCAGAAATAATCGCACTTGTTGAAGAATTAAGTTTCATTATGTTTAATGCGCTCATCTCAGGTACAGCCACCATCAACATAGCAGGTATGATGGCAAAATATTTTGCTATATCGTTAGCGATACTAAATGTTGTTAAAGCGCCACGTGTCATCAGAAGCTGCTTCCCTATCTCTACAATTTCAATAATTTTAGTTGGATTTGAATCTAAATCAACCATATTAGCTGCTTCTTTTGCTGCATTTGTACCTGAATTCATTGCAAGCCCAACATTGGCCTGCGCTAACGCTGGTGCATCATTTGTACCATCACCAGTCATTGCTACTACCTTCCCTTGTGCCTGTTCATCCTTAATGACTTGAATCTTGTCCTCAGGTTTGCTTTCTGCGATAAAGCTATCTACTCCAGCTTCCTTTGCAATCGCTGCTGCTGTAAGTGGATTATCTCCTGTACACATAATGGTTTTAATCCCCATTTCACGAAGCTGTTCAAAACGTTCCTTTAGTCCAGCCTTGACAATATCCTTTAGATAAATAACGCCTAAAATTTTATCATTCAGTGCTACGACCAGAGGCGTCCCCCCTACTGTAGATACTTGTTGAACCAGCAACTCTAGATTTGAAGGAATACTGTACCCTGCCTTCAAACTCTCTCTTTTTATCGTATCATAGGCACCTTTTCGAATTTTTGTGCCATCCACCCTATCCAAGCCACTCATTCGTGTTTGTGCAGTAAAGGGAATATGTTTACTTGTCTGGATAATGCTTTTTTCACCGTCCGTATTCACCCCTAATTCGCAAGCAAGCGATAAGATAGATTTTCCCTCAGGTGTATCATCTGTTAGAGAACTAAGCCATGCAGCTTGCATTAACTCTTCCCTGGCAACTCCTTTTACTGGTAGAAACTCAGCTGCCATTCGATTGCCATATGTTATCGTGCCAGTCTTATCTAAGATTAATGTATCCACATCTCCACAGGCTTCCACCGCTCTTCCAGACATTGCAATGACGTTAAATTGTGTTACCCTATCCATACCTGCAATACCAATTGCGGATAATAATCCACCAATCGTTGTAGGAATTAAACAAACTGTAAGTGCTATTAATGTTGCGATAGAAATTGGCACATTCAAATACATAGTCATTGGATAGAGGGACACTACCACTAACAGAAAGATAATTGTTAAACTTACTAGAAGTGTATTAAGGGCTATTTCATTTGGTGTTTTTTTACGGCTAGCCCCTTCAATTAGCGTAATCATTTTATCCAGAAATGATTCGCCAGGCAATGAAGTAATTTCAATCATCAACCAATCACTCGTAACCGTCGTACCACCCGTAACGGATGAAAAATCTCCACCTCGTTCTTTTACAACAGGGGCAGATTCACCTGTTATTGCCGATTCATCCACAGTAGCAATGCCATCAATGACTTCCCCATCATTTGGAATTACCTCTCCAGCTTGAACTAATACAATATCTCCTTTTTTTAGGTCATTGGCCTGTTTAAGGATTTCCGTACCATCATGAAGCAACACACGAGCCTGTGTCACTGTCTTTGTTTTTTTTAAAGTTTGAACTTGTGCTTTACCTCTTCCTTCTGCAATTGACTCTGCAAAATTAGCAAATAGAATTGTAACAAAAAGTAGGATAGCAACTATTCCATTGTATAATCGAGCATGTTCTTCTACTACACTCCCAAACATATTTGGAAAAAGAACTAATAGCACCACAAACAAAAATCCTACTTCTACAACAAACATAACAGGATTTTTTAGCATATAAGTGGGACTAAACTTTTTTAAAGCGTCTATCATTGCATTTTTCAGCATCTTACTTGTCAAAAAACTCTTTCTTACTGTTTCCATATGCTCACTCCTCCATTAAGAATAAAGTTGTAAATGCTCTGTAATTGGACCAAGTGCTAAAGCTGGTAAAAATGTTAATGCACCAATCATTAAAACGATAGCCACTAGTAAAAAAGTAAAAGTAGTATTATCCGTTTTTAATGTTCCTATTGAATCACTGTGCCAAAATTTTTTGGCAAGTAGTGACGCAATCGCAAGTTGAATGATAATGGTTAAATATCGTCCAAAGAACATTGCAAGTCCTGTTGTCACGTTCCAAAATGTGGAATTATCTGCTAACCCTTCGAACCCTGAGCCGTTGTTGGCAGAGGCTGAAGCAAATTCATATAAAACCTGTGATAATCCGTGAGCACCTGGATTCGTTATGCCTGCTATTCCTGTTGGTGTTACAACTGCTAGTGCTGAAAATAGCAAAATAATAGACGGATGAATCAAAATGCATAGAGCAATTAATTTCATTTCTTTCTCTTCAATCTTTTTACCTAAAAACTGAGGAGATCGCCCAATCATTAAACAGGCAATAAAAATTGTTAGTAGAACATACATCATCATGTTCATCAGGCCGACCCCTTTACCACCAAACACAACATTTAGCATCATATTAAACATCGGTACTAGACCCCCAAGAGGCGTCAATGTATCGTGCATATTGTTAACAGATCCTGTTGTAAACGCAGTAGTGACAGTGGTAAATAATGCTGATTGTACTACTCCAAAACGCATTTCTTTTCCTTCCATGCTCCCTAGCTCCTGTGTTATACCGAGTTCACTTATAATTGGATTACCAGCCTTCTCTGCTATGTACACAGTCACTAATCCGAGTAGAAACAATATACTCATTGCTGCAAAAATAGCTAAACCTTGTTTTCCAAAAATAGTTTTCTTTTTTCTATAAGCAATCATCAAACTAAAGGCAACTACACAAGCGCCCGGCAATAGCATCATCGATAACATCTCCACTATATTTGAGAGAACGGTTGGATTTTCAAAAGGTGTTGTTGAATTGGCTCCGTTAAAGCCCCCACCATTCGTACCTATATGCTTAATCGATTCTAGAGAAGCAACAGGTCCAAGTGCAATATCTTGTAATTTTCCTTCGATCGTTTGTACTGTTTTATTTGCACTTAAGGTTTGTGGTGTCCCTTGAGATACTAAAATAATGGCAACAATGATGGAGATAGGCATTAAAATACGCGTAATAACACGAACAAAATCAATAAAGAAATTCCCAATAGTATCTGTTTTCGCAACAAGGCGACGACAAAACGCCATACAAGCTGCATAACCAGTAGCTGCAGATGTAAACATCATGAAGATAATGACTAGCATCTGTGATAAATAACTGAGTCCAGATTCACCGCTATAATGTTGAAGATTTGTATTGGTTATAAAAGAAATAATCGTGTTAAATGAAAGTGTAGCTTCCATATTGCTAATATTATTTGGATTTAAAAACAGGAATGATTGAATGCGCAACAAAAAATATCCAATAAAAACCATAATTGCATTTGTAAGTATTAATGAAAGTACATATTCTTTACCATTCATATCTACTTGTTTAATGCCACACAATTTATAAATTACTGCATCAACTTTGTCTAAAATAGGATCAAGCCATGTTTTTTGATGTAATGTTACCCGATATAGATAATGCCCAGTTAAGATAACGAGCGGTAAATAAATAATTAATACTATGGCTATTTGCCACATAGTGCATTACCTCCTAACAGCCTTTAATAATTTTCAGGACAAAGTAATGCATGCCCTAGATAACCAAACAAGAATACAAGTACAATCCCGATAAAAATCCACATTCCTATCTCCTCCTTATTGCTCATCCACTAGTTTGAAGCACCATGTAGTTAATGACAAAAGACTTCCGAAGCTTATCAGTAACAATACAACCATATAAAAGTCCATCAATAAAATACCCCTCCTTCATTTAGGTTGTTCTCATCATACTGACTTTCAAATTAATGTAGTGTTAGGAAATCTACTTTTCTATTAAGAAAGCATAAAGAGGCAAAATCTTTATACTTTCTTAATGGGAGTTAACGCTATAATACAAATGAGGTGAACGAGGATGGAAAATACACGTCCAACTCCTGAGATGTTTTTAGCAAGACTTCAACAGGAGCAACAAATTTTAGGGAATTTAAAAATCTTTCTCGGTTATGCTGCTGGAGTAGGTAAAACTTACGCAATGTTAGATGCAGCACATCAAGCTCAAAAATTAGGTAAAGATGTGGTGGTTGGCTATGTAGAACAACATCCTCGTCCAGATACGTTAGCTTTACTAGAAGGGCTTGAGCAAATTCCGACGAAAAAAATAACCTATAGAGGAAAAGCTTTTTATGAATTAGATATTGATGCCGTATTGCAGCGCAAGCCAGAAATTGTTCTTATCGATGAATTGGCACATTCCAATGTTCCAACAATGCGGCACAAGAAGCGTTTTGGAGATGTTGAAGAACTACTGTCAAAGGGAATTCATGTTTATACAACTGTAAATATTCAACATATTGAAAGCCTTCATGACTTAGTAGAAGAAATTACTGACATTAAAGTACGAGAGCGTATCCCTGATTACTTAATTGATCAAGCATCTCAAATAAAAGTTGTAGATATTGAACCAGATGAACTAATACAACGCCTACAAGAAGGTAAAGTTTATGCAAAACAACAAGCGGAAAAAGCACTGCATTCTTTTTTCCGTAAACAAAATTTAGTATCATTACGAGAAATCGCATTACGTAGAGCAGCGGATACAATCAACTATAAACAAATAAACAACCATGAATCTGTCAAACACCCTGTACAAATTGAAGAACACCTACTAGTTGGTATCAGTAGCTCTCCTACAAATGCAAAAGTTATTAGAACCACTGCAAGACTTGCACAAGCATTACACGGTAAATTTACTGCTCTTTATGTACAAAACCTGCAGGAGCAAGAAGGAAGTAGTGCAAATTCAGAACGATTACAACAACACATTAAACTTGTGGAACAGCTTGGCGGCCATGTCGTCATCGTTCAAGAAGACGACGTAGCAGCAGCCCTTGCTAATTATGCTCAAATTAGTGGGGTCACGAAACTTGTTATCGGACGAACAAGTATGAGGAAAAAATGGTGGCGACCAAGCACAAAAATAAGTGACCGCCTGAATGAATTTGTTCCGAACTTAGCCTTACACATAGTACCAGATCAAGAAAATGAACCATTTTATTTTCCTAGTATAAGTAATAAATTATCATTTGAATGGCTTGATTTGTTCAAAATGTTTATCGTATTTTGCTTCATATCAATTGTCGGCTTGTATCTATATTCAATTGGTATAAGCGAGTCAAACATCATTACAATTTACATTTTAGGGGTCCTCATCCTTGCTATTTGGTCAACTGGATCGATGATGAGTATTATTAACTCCATTATTGCTGTCTTACTTTTTAATTACTTTTTTACAGAGCCTCGATTTTCATTTGATGCTTATCATCGTGACTATCCAATGACATTTTTTATCATGTTTATCTCTGGCGTAATTACGAGTAGCTTAACAAAGAAGATAAAGGAGCAAACCATTATAGCCATTCGTAAATCTTATCGAATGGAGGTGCTCCTTGAAACAAATCGTAGGCTTCAACATGCTAAGTCTATTGAAGAAATAATAGTTGAAGGCATGTCTCAAATTGTTAAATTAGTAGAAAAGCCTGTACAATTTTTCGAAATAAATAACCAGGTAATTGAGAAATCATCTTTCTTTCGTACTGAAACAATGTCTAGTAGTGAAAATCAAAAAATAGCTGTACTTTTCGATAATCCAAATGAATGTGGTGTTGTTAGTTGGGTTACAAATAATAGGCATGTAGCAGGTGTATCTACAGACATCTTTCCTGAAGTGAACGCTTATTATATACCTGTTATTTCTAATGGAGATGTGAAGGGTGTTATAGGTATTGCCCTATCTAAAGTCTCCCCATTGCCTGCATTTGAGCGCAATATTTTGCACGCCATTATTAATGATTTTTCATTCGCTTTGGATAAATGGTATTTACAGAAACTTAATGAGGAAGTAGCGCGAGAAGCTGAAATGGAACAGATGCGAGCTAACCTTTTACGTGCAATCTCTCATGACCTTAGGACACCACTCACTGCTATCTCTGGAAATGCAGATATCTTACTCAACAATGCACCACTAATACCAGAGATCGAAAAAAATAAATTGTATGAAGATATTTATAAAAATTCAAAATGGCTTGTACAAATGGTTGAAAATTTACTAGCTGTATCTAAGTTAGAGGATGGGCAATTTGCGTTAGAAATGCAAATTGAACTAGTAGAAGATATTATTCAAGAGGCACTGTCCCATGTTATTCGTCAAAACAATACACATAAAATATCTTATGAAATTAAACCTGAGTTTTTATTTGCTTTAATGGATGCTCGACTCATCATACAAGTTTTCATTAATATCATCGATAATGCATTGACTTACACCCCACCAGGTAGTGCCATTACGATCATAGTGAAAGAATCAGATGGATTCGTAAGTTTTAGTATTTCTGACAATGGGCCTGGAATCGATGACGCTTTAAAAAGTAGCTTGTTTGAGCCATTTACAACTGGAAAAGTACAACGCAGTGATAGTAGACGGGGTCTTGGTTTAGGCTTAGCACTCTGTCAAACAATTTTAAAATTACATGGTAGCAGCATAAACGTTTCAGATAATAAACCACAAGGAACGATTTTTAACTTTTCGCTGAAAAAAGGAGTAATGAAATTTGATGAGTAAAAGAATTCTAGTAGTTGAGGACGATGTAGCAATTGCCAATTTAATTAAAATGACATTAGCGACAAACCATTATGAATTCGACATTGCACGTGATGGTAATAGTGCCCTTCAAAAGGCTCTTACCATAAAACCTGACGTTTTTATTTTAGATTTAGGTCTACCAGACATAGATGGCGTAGAACTAATCACAAAAATTAGAAGTTGGAATCAAACACCAATTATCGTCGTAAGTGCTCGTGGAGAAGAACATGATAAAATTAATGCTTTGGATGCAGGTGCAGATGATTATGTAACAAAGCCATTTAGTGTGGAAGAATTATTAGCAAGAATTCGGGTTGCCTTAAGAAGAATGGCCTATGAACAACCACTTGAAAAAGAGAATCCCATTTTCACAAATGGTTATCTTCAAATTAATTATGTTGATCATACAGTATTTGTAAATGGAAAAGAAATACATGTGACGCCGATTGAATATAAGCTTTTAATTGTTTTATCCAAAAATGTTGGGAAAGTTCTAACACATAATTATATTTTAAAGGAAATCTGGCAAAACGCTCTTCAATCAGATGTTCCAAGTTTACGAGTATTTATGGCTACACTTCGAAAAAAAATAGAAGTTAATCCAGCACAGCCCAAACTTATTCAGACACATGTACGGGTAGGCTATCGAATGCTTCGCTATCATGAAGAGGATGAATGAATATGTAACCTAAGGTCTAGCTGTATTTGGACTTCTACTTTACAAATTCCATATTACATTTTGCTTTTATGTAGCTTTATTGAACCCTCCTATTAGCCTTTGCATATCATAGCTATAGTCAGGTATGTCATCAATGAAAAACAAGTAGAAAGGAGATCATTATGGTATTTCGACCACCTTATCCATACCCAATGTATCCGGGTGGCATGAGAATGCCCATGCCCATGCAAACACCTCCACAGATGTCGCCACAGTCCTTTTTCCCGCCTGGAGGCTTCCCTGTTCAACCACGAATTCCAGGCGGCTTTCCAATGGCTAATGGAATAGGTTCATTTGGAGGGCAAATGCCGATGCCACCTGTGCAAGAAGCTTCGAAAGTCGGTTCATTTTTACAGCAAGCCAACAGTTTATTTAATACAGCCAAAACCTATACCCCTTATATCCAACAAGCTATGCCGATGGTGAAAAATATTCCATCACTCTTAAAATTATATAAAGGATTCCAAGGACTTCCTTCCGCTGGCGGTGGAGCAACTGAAGCAGCAGGAAGCGATAGTAAGGCTGCTGGAGGCAATAGTAAGACTGCTGGAAGAAGACGGTCATCTAGGCAAAGTGCATCATTTACGCCTCCCGAGCCACTTCCATCTAAACCACGTATTTTCCAACCACCAATGTAAATGAACGTTTCTTTGTATTCACAGTCACTGTCCGTTATAATGTAGATAGGTAAGCTTGAAAGGAGTCACAACCACCATGCAAGTATTAAAAATTAATCCACGTGGCTATTGCTACGGTGTTGTGGATGCGATGGTGATCGCTCGTAACGCCGCACTTGATAAAACATTACCAAGACCTATCTACATCTTAGGGATGATTGTGCATAATAAACACGTCACAGATGCGTTTGAAGAGGATGGTATCATCACGTTAGATGGTGATAACCGCCTAGAAATTATTAAACAAGTTGAAACAGGTACTGTCATTTTTACAGCACATGGTGTTTCACCGGAAATTCGTGAGATTGCGAAGCGAAAAGGCTTAGTGTCCATTGATGCTACATGTCCTGATGTAACAGTTACCCACGATTTAATTCGTGAAAAATCTGCAGAAGGCTATGACATTATTTATATTGGTAAAAAAGGACATCCCGAACCAGAGGGTGCTATTGGCGTTGCTCCGGATCATGTCCACTTAGTACAGTCTTCTAATGATATTGATGCTTTACAATTAACGAATGATAAATTACTTGTCACAAATCAAACGACAATGAGCCAATGGGATGTCGCCCATTTAATGGATAGTTTAAAAGAAAAATTCCCACATATTGAGGTACACAAAGAGATCTGTTTAGCTACACAAGTACGTCAAGAGGCTGTTGCACAGCAAGCAGGTGAAGCGGATTTACTTATTGTTGTAGGTGATCCTAAATCCAATAACTCGAACCGCTTAACACAAGTTTCTGTAGAAATTGCAGGAACACCATCCTATCGAATTGCAGATGTTTCAGAGCTAAAAGTAGAATGGTTAAAAGGTATCAACATCGTTGCTGTAACAGCAGGTGCTTCTACGCCAACACCAATTGTAAAAGAGGTTATTAACTTCCTTGATCAATTTGATGAAAATGATCCATCTACACACGAGATTAAGCGTACAGTAACACTAGATAAAATTCTGCCAAAGATTAAGACACCAACACCTGTTGATAAAATCATGCCTTATTAGTTAATCGCAAAAAATCCTGATTGTTATTATGACAATCAGGATTTTCTTTATTTACTAAAGTAATAGTTTATAGGACGACCAATGCCACCATAATGGACATCCATTGTGATTTCCTCTTGTTTTTCAAGGTAATCTAAATATCTTCTAGCTGTTACGCGGGCAATGCCAATTCCACTGGCTACTTCTTCCGCTGAGGCACCATCCACCGATTGTAAAAAGTGCACAACCTTTTCAAGTGTTGTACGATTAAAACCTTTTGGGAGATTTTTTTCGGATTTCAATGTAACAGATTGATCCAACATAGTTTGTCCATCACGATAATGAAATAACTGATCTAATTCTCCCTGTGTGAGCTCTCGTTCTGTTTGAGTTTGCTTGTTAAAGCGTAAATAATTGTCAAGTGTCCCTTTAACACGTTCAAAAGAAAAAGGCTTCATAATATAATCAAAAACACCTAGATGCAGTATCTGTTTCACTGTCTCCATATCATTTGCGGCTGTCACGGTAATAACATCTACTGGTAGATCGAGCTCACGTATTTTGCGTAAGCTTGTAATACCATCTTGCTCTGGCATAAAAATATCCATAAAAACTAAATCAGGCTTCAGTTGGCAAATTTGCGTAATGCCTTCTAACCCATTAGGTGCCTGTCCAACCACTTGAAAATGCTCTACCTTTTCAATAAATTGGCGATTTACCTCTCGTACCATTGGATCATCCTCAATTAATAATACTCTAATCTGTGCCACTGCTAGCCCTCCATCCATTATGAATAATAAAAGGTGATTAAAAAACTTGTTCCTTTGTTAGGCTCACTGATGACTTCGATGTCACCCTGCCCTTTTTCGACAATTTCCTTTATTAAAAATAACCCTATTCCACGGTAGTTTTTCTCTTTTGTAGAATAACCATTATCAAAAATGTGCTGCTTGACCTCTTCCGTCATGCCAACACCATTATCGGTTACTAATATGGCTAATACGTCATCATCTTCATCCACAGAAACATGAATCACCTTCTCCTCGACCTGTACATCCTTTAATGCATCAAACGCATTTTCTATCAAATTACCAAAGAGAATGACGAAATCATGATGATCCAAATTAGCTGGAAATGATGTAAATCGGCTTTCACGGTCAATTTCCAATCGAATTCCTTGTTCCTTCGCATAGGAAATTTTACTGAGCAATAGCCCAGAAATATTTTCATTTTTTATTCGTTCGTTTAAAAAGTTAGTGATTTCATCATGCTCTTCCTTCACTTGTGTTAAGTAAGAAAGTGCCTGTTCATGATGACCTAGCTGTAAAAGACCCGCTATCGTATGCAGTTTATTTTTATGTTCATGTGTTTGTACACGAAGGGCTTGGACAAATGCTCTAACGCCTGTTAATTCTTCGGCAAGCTTTTTCACTTCCGTACGGTCTTTAAACATGGCCACTGCCCCAACAGTTTCGCCATTAACCTGTATCGGAATTCGATTACTCATAATACTATGATTATTAATATACAGCTCACGATTAAATAACGGCTGATCCAGCTCTAAAATTTCAGGAAGTCGTGTATCTGGCAAGACATGAAAGATTTTCTGTCCAATCAATGTAGAGGGTTTTTCATAAACGCCTAAGATATCACAGGCTTTTTCATTAAAAATCGTAATGGTCAAATCATTATCGATAGCAATGATGCCTTCGTGCATGGCATTAAACGTTTCTGTACGTTCTACATACATTTTGGCAATTTCATGCGGCTCTAACCCAAACATTTGCTTTTTCATATGAAGCCCCAATGTTCGTGCTCCCCATACACTAAATAGTAACGATAATAGTACAGTAACCATTAGTTCGGTTTGCATTGTTTGCAGTAACTCCACTACCGTAAGAACACTGTACCCTACTACTGTAACACCTATTTGTTGTCCTTCATGGTTCATAATCGGGACAAACGCACGAACCATATTACCGTGTTCTCCACGTGCAATCGACGTATAGTAATGCTCTGAAAAAGCGGCGTTTAAATCTCCAGATTGAGATATTCGACCAAGTTCCTGGCTATTTGGATGGGAATATTTTCGTCGTTGCATATCAAGAACAACAATATATTTTGCCCCATTGATATCACGGATTTCCTCTACAACAGGATTAATATGCTGTACGGCATCATAGTAATTTTCACTAGCAATATATGTTTTTATTTCAGGAAGCTGAGAGACGGTTTTTGCTACAAGGAGTGCCTGATCACTTAGTTTGGTCTTTTGCTCATTCATGACAAAACCTAACAAAAAAGTACCGCCAATGCTAAAGGAAAGCATGAGAATAAAAAAAGTCAGAGACATAATTTTTCTTTGCATGGATAACTTCTGAAATTTCAACTGACCGCCTCCCTCCTACTATATTTTAGCTTACTCCATATGTTAGAATAACAAAAACATCAGAAAATACGAATTAATTGGGTGTATACAATGAAAAAATTTATTATTGGTACGATTATAACTGTGCTTGTGTTAATCCTCACTATCAGTGTTCAACAAGGATTACTATTCGCCAAGCCACTTCCCTATGATGATGAGCAAAAGGGTTTAGACACACAGATAACAATTCATTTAAGTCATGTCGTCGCTGAAAATACCCCTAAAGGCCAAGCTGCCAACAAATTTGCTGAGCTAGTAGAAGAAAAAACAAACGGGAAGGTCAAAGTACATGTTTACTCCAACTCCTCTTTATTTAATGATGAAAATGAATTTCAGGCATTGCAAAAGGGAGAAGTGGAAATGATCATCCCTACTTTTTCTAAAATGACGGCTTATGTTCCTAATTGGCAGGTGCTTGATTTACCCTTTCTATTTAATACAAATGAGGAAGTAAAGGAAGTCCTAACGGGTTCTATTGGTGAACAATTGGTTAATGAGCTAGAGCCGTTCCATATTAAAGGGCTTGGCTTTTGGTACAATGGGTTTAAGCATCTAACCTCTGTTGAGCAGCCTATTCATACTTTTGAAGATTTACAGGGCTTACGAGTGCGTACGATGCCAAGTAAAACATTAGAAAAGCAATTTGAAGTGGTCAAAGCAACACCTATACCTATTTCTTTTAGTGAGGTCTTTTCGGATTTAGAGAAGCATGCAATAGACGCACAAGAAAATACCGCTTCTAATATCTATTCAAAGGGTTTTTACAAAGTACAAAAGCATATGACTATCACTCAGCATGGGATTTTAGGCTATGCTGTGTTAATGAATGAAACCTTTTGGAATTCTCTACCTATCAAAATTCAGCATCAGTTGTTGGATGCTATGAAAGAAACAACCGATTGGCAATTTGAGCAGGCTGAACTTATGAATGAACAAGATATGGACAAGCTGAAACAGCTAGATGATTTTGATGTGTATACAATGAGTCCCCAAGAAAGACAACGCTTTAAGGAACAACTTGCACCTGTTTATGATTTTTATAGAGCCCATATTCAAAACGATCAAATCTTAGCAGAGATTGAAAAAATCGTTGATCCCTAATACTTTTGTTCATTAATGAAAAATCCTTACAAAACGTAAGGATTTTTTCTTTTGTATTATAATAGTTTCCCCAATTTTAAATCTACTATAAAACAGCTTAAAACCCTTGATATCACTAGCACTAACTCCTCTTTCTCTCAGAATGAACAAAATGAACAATACAACCATTACGGTCATAAACACTATTGTCGGAAAATTTCAGCTATGATAACCACATGAAAGCGTTCACACAATATTCATCGTTGTTGTAGGGGGAGAACTATATGCGGATAAATTTTAAAAACTTGACAGTACAAGTTTTGATCGCCATTGTACTAGGGATTATCGTGGGAGCAACCTTCCCAGAATTCGGGGCAAAGCTCAAAATCTTGGCGGATATATTTATTAAACTTATTAAAATGTTAATAGCACCAATTATCTTCTTAACAGTCGTCATCGGCATTGGTAGTATGGGGGATGTCAAAAAGGTTGGGAAAATTGGTGGAAAAGCTTTAATTTATTTTGAAATTGTTTCAACTTTTGCCCTTGCAATTGGCTTAATCGTTGTCAATATTGTTCAACCCGGTAAAGGTTTTAATACAGATGCTGCAAGCGGTGCCGATGTTTCTCAATATACAGAAGCGGCAGCTGCAGAACATGGTTTAGGTGCATTTATTATGCAAATTATTCCTGAAAATGTAGTAGGTGCTTTAGCAAATGGTGAATTATTACCAGTCTTATTCTCAGCTGTTTTATTTGGATTAGCCGCTGCGGCAATTGGAGAACCAGCTAAACCTGTTATTAAATTTTTCGAGCAAGTGGCCGATATTTTCTTTAAAATCGTTAACATGGTAATGAAAATTTCGCCTATTGGTGCGTTTGGCGCCATGAGCTATACAATCGGAAACTTTGGACTTAAATCGCTAGGAAACTTAGGATTTTTAATGCTATCTGTTTACATTACAATGTTTATTTTTATTGTTGTAATTATTGGATTGATTACCCATTACTTCGGCTTTAGTATTTTTAAATTTATCAAGTACATTAAAGATGAAATCTTTATCGTTATCGGAACATCCTCATCTGAATCTGCATTACCTTCCATGATGCGTAAGCTCGAAAACTATGGCTGTTCGAAGCAAGTGGTAGGGTTAGTTATTCCCACAGGCTACTCATTTAACTTAGATGGAACATCCATTTACTTATCAATGGCTGCCATCTTTATTGCACAAGCCTATGGTGTGGATTTAGATGTTTGGCATCAAATTACGTTATTAGCCATCTTAATGCTTACTTCTAAAGGGGCAGCTGGTGTAACGGGCTCTGGCTTTATTACACTAGCAGCGACATTAGCAGCATTCCCGATGATTCCTGTTGAGGGGATTGCCCTTTTAATCGGCGTAGATCGTTTCATGTCAGAAGCACGTGCAGTTACAAATCTAATTGGTAATGGTGTAGCTACAGTGGTCGTGTCAAAAATGGAAAAAGAATTTGATACAGAGCAGGAAAAGCGTGCTCTATCCGGTCATACCCAAATGTCATAAAATGAACAGGCTGCTGAAAGCGGAAATAATTTGCTACTTCAGCAGCCTGTTCTTTTATTTATAAAGAGGTAAGTAGATAAAAAACACCGTAGAGCTAGTTTCTTGAAACCTCATCGACTACCTACTCGTATAAATAATGACTGGAGGTTTCTTTATGACAACTTTTACACTTACCTATCCGAAGGGCTTTAAAAGCTTCACTGATATTCCAATCGTGAATGAACAGAACGAAACAGTATGTGTACTTCAAAAAATGGAGCGTACCTCTGCTGGTAAAGTACTGAATGCTGTCTTGCTGGTAGCTGCACAGCAAACATTACCGTACCGTTATGAGACACGAACTACTTTAGGTGCACCACTTTTTCAAGTACAATCTACCCTGTTAACAAAAGGAGTCAGCCATCAAATTGTCATGCCTGATGGTAGCTTGATACCGATACAACGGAAAACAGTGCAATTATTAGAATCCTCTTATTCTTTCAAAATGGACGATATAGAATTTCGTTTTGAAAAGGATTTTACCTCTACTGCTTATTTATATTGCAATGATGAAAAGATTGCTAGTGCAAGCTCTATTGAAACTGAACTAGTACAGACAGGCATACAGTTTAAGCTTTTCCAAGCGGATGATATGCACTTTGTTGCACTCCTAGCAACCCTTTATCAAGCACTCTTTGCCATAACTACATAGCTGGATTTAAACATGATAAAGACATCGAGTGTCAAATTCTCGATGTCTTTATCATGTGTCATCATACACGGCTAATTTAATTTTTCTCGTTGTGCATTTAATATGTTAATAACATAGGAATCATTTTGTGATACTTTTGCTTGTACAATCTTTTTGATGGCTTCTTCCATCCTTAAAGCTAACGCAAGTGCCTCATTCGTAGCGCCCTTTATCGTTGTTTGTATGGTAATGGTTGTTTGATTTTCAATGACTAAATATTCATATACATCAAAAGCTTCTAAGCCTGCGATTAACTCTTCCATCAAAAGGTTCATATCATCTCCCATTACCTTGTTGTTATCAAGTAAGGAGGTAAACTCCCACCTTTCAAAAACTATCGGATAGTCCTTTAATGGAGACGTTCTTATAGCATTTTTTGCTATGGATTCCATATCTTTTTTAATTGACTGGAAATAGTCTTCTCCGCCTACAACTTGAATTACTAATTCCTTTTCTTCCGTCGTTTTAACGTCAATGCCGACATACTTTTCAAGGAGCTTATCCTTCAATCGAGCTAGACTTAACTCTTCATTTGTTATAAGCGATTGAGCCTCTTTATTTGCTTCTGACCTTTTCTCTCCTGCAAATATATCAAATAGGATCAACATAGATATAATGACTACTAACAGTCCGATGACAAGTCCAAACCGTTTACCCATTGAATCCCTCCTGATAGGAAGGTATGTCCCCTTTTACTACAATATTCGCTTTTCTAGCTTGAAACAGCACATACTTTTCATACTAAAAAACGAAGTGTCACATACAGGATCTCCCCTCCTTCATAAAGGAAATCTGCAAGTGTTCAAACACTGGACTATCAGATCCTGTATCGCTTATTTTTCCCCATATATTCCGTGATGCGAAATAAATTTGCTTTGTTTTGACCTTTCTGTGTCATACGTCTCAAAAAGGAGTACACTTAAGAGGTAGTAATTCTATCATTTTGGAGGGTTTTGTATGGACTCAAAAGCAGCGGATATTAAAAATATACTGACATTAAATTTGCTTGTACAAATCTTAGAGGAACGTGGCATTATGACAGATAAAGAACTAAAAGAGCGCCTCACCAATACAGTAAAATTATCATCGATGGAAAATGATTTAAAGGAAAAGGTCCTTGAAGAAATCAAACATTAATGGATTTTACCTCATCAAAAAACGACCGCTTTCTGAAAGCGGCCGTCTGAATCAAAACTTTAAGTTTAGGATCGAATTGTTTTCAAAGCAGTTGACCATGGCACGAGCTGGTCTAACATTTGATGTACAGAATCTGCTTGCACCTCTTTTGGTTTAAAGACAGAGCCGTTTTCAAAATCAGTAAATAATGATAATGCTGGATGCACTCGAACATCAGCAACTAGCAATTCTCCGAGAATTCCCCTTAGATGCTCTGCTGCACGTGCACCTCCAACAGAACCATAAGAGACGATACCAGCAGCTTTATTATTCCATTCCACTCGTAAATAATCTAATGCATTTTTTAATGCACCTGTAATGGAGTGATTGTACTCCGCAACAATAAAGACAAAGCCGTCACAAGCTGCTACTTTTTCTGACCATGCAGCTACACCAGAAGTGTCTCCACCTGGTTCCCCTAAAAATGGTAATTTAAATTCAGCGATATCAATTATTTCATATTCCGCATCACGACGTTTTTCCGCAACTTCCTTTACCCAAGTTCCAACCTGTGGGCTTACACGACCTTCTCGCGTACTTCCTAAAATAATACCGATTTTTAACATATGACGCCTCCTCTTATCATCCATTCTTGTGACTCCATCACGGTTCATCGTACGTGCTCGCCACTCGTAATCATTTTGGTCAGGAAAATATCTCTTTATTCATCACCCGTTCATTAGCTCTGAATAGTTAGAATTGAATTATCTCTAATTCAAGATTAAGGTACCATCAATCTTTCTTTCCTGTCAAATATTTAAACTAGAGGGATAAAGAGGATTATTTTATTTTAATGGGCTGCTCTAATGCCTCTAATTCCTCTTCAATAGAGGCGTATTGTCTTTCCACAACATACTTGGCATCTGATAAGGCAGCATTATAAATGTAGGGGGCAATATGCTCCTTGATAAAATCTAACAAACGTTCGGCTTCAAATTCACTAATATCTTCATCACGCTGATTATAAAAAAACCGTTGAATATCAGCAAGAATCATTTCCTGCTGATCTTTAGATAAACGAATAAACAAGACAACCCTCTCCACTTCTGTTAATCAATTTTTTCTTCATCTTATCACTATTTATAGATTTCTTGCATTCAAAAAGGCTGAAACACTAGTACTGCTAGCGTTCAGCCTCCACCTCATTGTTTACATTCAAATGAGTAGCTAGTGGATAAAAAGTTTTTCTCCTTTGCTACAATCGCTTGTCCACCATCATCTTCACATTGCTGTGTCATTGCATCGATTTTCTTATCATTGACCATATTTGTCATCACCGTCATACCAATACCAAAAATAACGATGAATAAACCAATCATGATCCATAGCTTGCCGGCTTTATTACCAGCTGGTCTTTCATTAGCCATATTTGTTCCCTCACTTATACAAATAAAAATGGTTCTGTATGGATCGTTGATTGGATGAATTCAACCAAGTATTTTTTATCCTTACATAGTTCAGTCATTTTATTTGCTACTCCTGCAATCATTACCTTTTCTACATGATGACCAGGATCTACTATTTGCAAATCAATAGCTTGTGCGTCCTGGGCTGTATGGAAGTACATATCGCCTGTTAAGAAAACATCAGCTCCTGCACGTTTTGCCGCATAGATATATTTATTACCATCTCCACCAACAAGCGCAACCTTGCTGACCTTCGATTGTAAATCACCCACTACACGAACAGCTGGCACATCTAGTTGCTGTTTAACGAATTCAGCAAATTGCTGTAACGTCATTTCCTTTGTTAAGTAACCTACACGCCCTAATCCCATCACATTTGTTTGCTGCTCAAGACGTATCACATCATAGGCAGGCTCCTCATAAGGATGACTAGTAAGCATGGCCTTTAACACGCGGCCTTTAATAGATTCAGGAAAAACAACTTCTACCTTTACTTCTTCCTCCACATGTAATTCGCCAACAGAGCCTACGAACGGATTCGCTCCTGCTAATGCACGGAACCGACCTTCTCCAGTCGTTGTATAACTACATGCTTCATAATCGCCAATACGACCCGCCCCAGCATTTGCAAGCGCCTCACGTAATGCTTCTGCATTAGCAGTTGGTATAAAGACTGCTAGCTTCAATAAATTCTCTGCATACGTTTCTTCTAATATAGAACGGTTTTTTAGCTGTAGGGCATCTGCTAATAAATCATTTACCCCACCTTCAGCTACATCTAAATTTGTATGAGCGGCATATACAGCAATATCGTGTTTAATGAGCTTTTCATATAAGCGCCCTGCTGGATGATCTGTGCGGATATTCGCTAGGCGTCTAAAGATTGGTGGATGATGTGCGATAATCAGCTCACAGCCTTTTTCTATTGCCTCATTTGCCACGGCTTCATTGACATCTAACGTCACCAAAACTTTACTTACAGGTTTGTTGAGGGTCCCTATCGCTAGTCCAATTGGATCATTGTCCATACAAGCTAGTTTTTTGGGCGACCATGCTTCGAACACTTGAATAACTTCTTGGCCATTTACCGTTTTCATCTTACAAAACTCCTTCTACTAAATGTATCAGAGCCGTTAACTCTGCACGCTTTTCTTCAATTTCAGGTGTTTGTTCTGCTCCTTCAATGGATTGTAGTACACGTTGCCAATTGTCTTTTTCACGCAACCATTTTTTCGTAAATGCTGGTGATTTACGCAGGCTTAGCTTAGGTCCAAACAAAATCTCTGCTGTAGAGAGCTCCATTTGCCCTCTTTGTAACACAAGGATTTCATAGATTTTATCATCTTCCTCTAAAATCTCTTCATCAAGAATCGCCCATTGATGTGCTAAAGCCCACTCACGGATAACCTTGGCGTGAATATTTGGCTGTAGGATTAGACGTGTGACACCTTGAAGCTTTTCTGGATGCTTCTCTAGAATGGAAACAATTAATGGTCCACCCATGCCAGCTATTGTCACCGTATCCACATGGTCAGCTTCTTCTATCGCTGCTAAACCGTCTGCAAGGCGTACTGTAATTTTTTCAGTTAAGTTTTCCTTCTGTACTTGTCCTACCGCCGATTCATAGGGTCCTTTTACAACTTCCCCTGCTATGGCATATGAGGCAGTCCCTTTGTGAATTAAATAGCATGGTAGATAGGCATGGTCACTACCAATATCCGCCATGACTGCTCCTGTAGGAACAAATTTCGCTACTGCTTCTAATCGCTTTGAAAGTTTTTGTGCGTTCATTTTTATACCGCCTATCTTCAATAGAGTCCATTAATAGTATGGATGATGTCGTGAAAAAAAACAAATGGAGTTGTCTCACATTTCTATGTGGACAACCCCATCTTCATGATGCTTAAATCTAAAAAGTAGCTGTACTATTTCAGTACAGCTACTTGTCAGTTTTACTATTCTAAAGTAGAAATGTATTCAGCGATTGCTTTTGCTTCCTCTTCAGTTTTCATGTTTGGTTGCATTGGAGTACCTTCGATACCCTTTGTTAAAACTTCTACGATATGTGCTTCATCTAAGCCATGTAGATTTGGACCCATACTACCAGTTAAGTCACCACCATGACAACCGATACAAGATTGTACTAGTGCTGAACCATCAGCTTCTGCATCTGTTGTTTCTGTAGTAGTTTCGCCACCACCCTCATGTTCAGCAGCAATTTCTTTCTTGTTATCTGCACCTTGTAAAGACATGAAGAAAATAAGACCAATACCAAATGCCAGAATTAAGATGTAAGGAACGACTGGATTGTTTTTCATAAGTTTCCCCTCCTCATTTTAAGTCTACTTCTATTATAATATAGAATCAGTCAACATCTAATATTGTACTTCATTAACAAAGAAACGAAAAGCCCTATTCGCTAAGTTTTCCTTTGTTTGTAACAAATTCGACATTTCTGTATCTATTGGATAAAATATGTCTTGCCAACATCCAAAATTGGTCAAATTTATCCTTTTATACAATTTCTTTTTCATTATATTTATGCTGTTATCATACCCTTTTCACTCATTGATATACCCAAAATTAAAAAATCTGTACGTTTTTAATTAGCGTACAGATTTTGAATCTTCTGAGGTAAAAACTTTAACATGATACTGACCCTATTATAGATAAATTGTCACAAATTATGGTTTTATATAAACACTAAAGATCAATTAAGTTTCTAACCTGATTTAGTAGATGGAGTTCCTTGTACATCGATAGAAATACCATTTGCTAAATCAGGATAAATTTATGATATAGTACCCAACTAGTGCTATTAATCCTAAAGCACCTGAGACTGTGAAATATAGAAGTTTCATTTTAATACCTGACAACAGCCAAATGACACAATTTGCTGCAATCAAGCAAAATAAAACCGTATTATTTCCACTAAAATATGTAGTACAAATTCGGATCGACATACTAAATAACAGGATGGCCGCTAGTACATGAAAAATGGGAGCTAGTAGATTTTTTTTTCGAGCCATTTGCCACGCAGCAATAAATAAGATGCATGCACCTACTCCCACGATTACTGTAAAAATCAATGTTAAAGATTGCATTGTAAAATAGAGTGCCAAAACAGCCATTATGGCGATACATAGACCCACTACCAATAGGATCATTTTTCTTTTTTCTGATGGCAAGACCGCTTGTTTAGGATGTTGCACTGGTTCTAACTCCTCTATGTCAGCCCCCTCCGTATAAAGAGCTGCTAAAAAGTCACAATAGTGCTCAGGTAAAAGTTTATTTTGCTTCCAAAACAAAATTTCATTAAGGATTATTTTTTTGCGAGGATTTGTCATAGTGTTAGCTCCAAACATTGCTTAATAATGGTTGTATTACAATTTTATCTCACACTATTTGAAAACACATCTGTATAAAGTCGCAAATCTAGCATTTCCCTCATTCTAATTATCTATGATTGCATAGCATCGATAGGTGAATAGCAGGGCTAATTTCTTTTTTGTTGACTTTTCAATTCTATAAAAAAGGAGCTATACCAATTAGTCATTTTCTCACTACTTGGATAGCTCCAGCTATTTTAAATTTTATTCTAAGAAGTCTTTTAAACGTTTACTACGAGAAGGATGGCGTAATTTTCTTAGTGCTTTCGCCTCGATTTGACGAATACGTTCACGCGTTACGCCAAAGACTTTCCCAACCTCTTCTAATGTACGTGTGCGACCATCGTCTAACCCAAAACGTAAACGAAGTACGTTTTCCTCACGGTCTGTTAACGTATCTAGTACATCTTCTAATTGTTCTTTTAACAGTTCATAGGCTGCATGGTCGGAAGGAGATTGTGCTTCTGAATCCTCGATAAAGTCTCCTAAATGGGAATCATCTTCTTCTCCAATTGGTGTTTCAAGAGATACTGGTTCTTGTGCAATTTTTAAAATTTCACGTACTTTTTCAGGTGTTAAATCCATTTCTTCTCCAATTTCCTCTGGAGAAGGCTCACGACCTAAATCTTGTAAAAGTTGACGTTGTACACGTATTAATTTATTAATGGTTTCGACCATATGAACAGGAATACGAATCGTACGCGCTTGGTCAGCGATTGCGCGTGTAATCGCCTGACGAATCCACCATGTAGCGTAAGTCGAGAACTTAAATCCTTTACGATAATCGAATTTTTCAACAGCCTTAATAAGACCCATATTTCCTTCTTGAATTAAATCAAGGAATAGCATTCCACGACCAACATAGCGTTTTGCAATCGATACAACTAGACGTAAGTTCGCTTCCGCAAGGCGTTTACGCGCTTCCTCGTCCCCTTGCTCAATACGTTCAGCAAGTGCAATTTCTTGCTCAGCAGATAATAAATCTACTCGGCCGATTTCTTTTAAATACATACGTACAGGGTCATTGATTTTAACACCTGGTGGCACACTCAAATCATTTAAGTCGAAAGTTTCTTCGTTCGCTTCTTCTTTCATTAGACTTTCTTCTTCAAATTCTTCTTTTCCAATGATTTGAATATCTTTATGCTTTTCAAGATCCTCAGCAAAATGGAAAATTTCTTCGTTTTCCAATTCATAAGGTGTTAGTTTCTCTGAAATTTCTTTCATTGAAATTTCACCCTCTGTTTTTGCTTTTTCTTGTAGGAATTTTTTTGCATCATCTAATGTAATTTCTACTTCTATCTCTTTTGAACGTTCTGACTTGTCCGCCATAAACCTTCCTCCTTCTAAACAACCGAATCGGGTTAAATCGCCGATAACGATTTTCTTAAATGAATAATCTGTTGGGCGATTTCAAGTGCACGTGCATACTCATGCATCTTCTCCGCTTCCTTTGACTCATGCATCTTTTGATAAATTTCTTGCTCAATTCTATATTTTTGAAGCTGACGGATAGAGTCCATAACCTCTGCCTCTGCTTGATCTGGATCTCGCTCAACTAAAGCCGCTTCCATGACAATTTTTCGTAATTCAGCGTCATCCAAAATTTCCACAAAACGTTGATAATCAGGATGACCATACTCCTCATAAAATCCAACTAAGCGAACAAAAACTGCCATATAGGCATCTCGTACAAATGGCTCTTTTTGCTCACTACGTAATACCCTGTCCACTACATCTATATTATGAAGCATATGAGCCAGTAATAAACGTTCGGCACGTTCGGCTGCGTCCATAGGCTTTTGTTGTTGCGTGACTGGCATTGAAGGTATCTGTGTAGGCATTTCTACTTTAGCAGAACGTACCTGATTAGCCTCCAGTTTTCGGAATTGGGCATAAATGGCTTCTTCCGAGATGTTTGTTTCATTTGATAGCTGTCGTATATACAAATCTCGTTCAACTGGTGAAGATCTTCCCACTAGCTGCTCAAGAACTTCTTGAATATATTGAAGCGTATCATTTTCAAATTGAAAGTTCTTATTGCGTCTAGCATGCATCATCATAAAAGCAATATACGCATGAGGTTTTTCCAAAATTTGTTCCTTAAATGCTTGTCCACCTAAAGTGTGAATGTATTCATCAGGATCTAATTTTTCTGGCAACACGGCAATATCAACTTTCATTCGCTCTGTATGCAGTAGCTGCGCCGCTCGTTTCGCTGCATCAAATCCAGCATTATCACCATCATAGCAAATCGTAATTTGCTCTACTAAGCGCTTTAGCTTTGTGATATGCTGATTTGTTAACGAAGTACCCATTGTCGCAACAACATTCATGACACCTACAGAGTTGGCTGCTAAAACGTCCATAAATCCTTCCATCAATACTACTTGACGATTTTTTCTGATAGAAGTTCGTGCTTTATCTAGGTTATACAGCACTTCACTTTTTTGGAAAATTGGTGATTCTGGACTATTTAAATATTTTGCTTCCTCACCATTGGATGAAAGGATACGTCCTGAGAAGGCAATAATTTTACCATTCTCATCTCGAATAGGAAACATGATACGTCCTCTAAAACGATCAAAATAACGCTCTTCTCCCTCTCTTTTGATGATTAAGCCACTTTCGGCAATTTCTTGTAAGTTATAACCTTTTCTTTCAAGCAATATTGTTAATGCATCAAAGCTTGGGAGAGACCAACCAATGTTATTAGATTCGATAAGTTCCCTTGTAAATCCTCTTTCTAGCAAATAATTTAAAGGTTCTTCACCATCTTCTGTATTCAACAGTAAATGATGAAAAAAATCTGCTGCAAAAGCGTGTGCTTCTTTCATCCTTTCTTCCGCTTTAGATATCTTTTTCGTTCCTCCAGGGAAACTTGGCTCAACATCTAAGTGTATGCCAACACGTTCCCCAAGTTTCACAACTGCATCAGGAAAAGAAATGCCTTCAATATCCATTACAAAAGTAATGGCATTGCCCCCTGCACCACAACCAAAGCAATGAAAAATTTGCTTGTCTGTAGATACAGAAAAAGACGGTGTTTGCTCTCCATGAAATGGACAGAGACCAAACCAATTTCGCCCACGCTTAGTAAGCTGCATGTATTCACTAATAACATCAACGATATCTGATTGTGTGCGAATCTGCTCAATTACTTCTTCTGGAATCTTCCCTGCCAAATCCATCACCATCTTTAATATTTGCGTTCTAGAAACACAATTCGCTATTCGTTTTAAAATTCCTTTATTTCTCGACAAAAAATTAGGATTTTTCTCTTATAAATATTTTTACCACAATTTTATTATTATAAAACAAAAATTAGTTTTTATCTATACCATTTTCAAAATCCACTCAAAAAAACCGCCTCTGCTAACCGAGGTGGTTTAAAATTCTATCCTTATTTACAGGTCAAAATATGTTCGATAATCGTATTTGCTGTCTCTTCAACAGCTTTATTTGTCACATCGATAACTTGACAACCTATTCTACCGACAATTTTTTCAAAATGCTGAATCTCATCAAGAATTCTTTCATGCTGTGCATAGATAGCATCATCATTCAAGCCGAGAGACATTAATCTTTCTTTCCGAATTGAGTTTAACTTCTCAGGGGAAATAATCAATCCAAAGCATTTTTTAGGGTCTATCTGTAATAGCTCTTCTGGTGGTTCTACCTCTGGCACTAAAGGTACATTCGCCACTTTATATTTTTTATGGGCTAAATATTGTGATAGTGGTGTTTTAGAAGTTCGTGATACACCAACTAGTACAATATCAGCCTGTAATAATCCTCTTGGATCTCTACCATCATCATATTTTACCGCAAATTCAATCGCTTCAATTTTTTTGAAATAATCATCATCCAGCAGATGAACAATACCAGGCGTTTCCAATGGATTTTCTTCCATAAAAGCTGCCATTGATTGTAAGGCTGGCCCTAAAATATCAACAGCCTGAATTTTTTCTTGTTCACATAAATCATGTAATAATTTACGCATTTCTTGGCGAACAAGTGTATAAACAATGAATGCTCGCTGTTGCGAAGCAAGAAAAACAATTTTACGGATAAGCTCCTCTGATTGAATATGTGGAAATCGACGAATCACAGTATTTTCAAGACCCGGTCGGAACTGGCTAATAACCGCTTTTGCAACTTGATCACCAGTTTCACCGACAGAATCAGATACAACAAATACGCGTAGTCTTTTCATGCAGCTCTCCTTCATTTAGACATTTTGTGCAAGAGATAAGAAAGCCCGTGTAATCGTTGTTTTTGTAAGACGACCAACAATCGTTAAACCACCCTCTTGCGGTTCAACTACTGGTAGTGAATCAACCTCACGTTCAATAAGTTTGTTCGCTGCAACAATTAAAGAATCTGATCTTTCACAGTACGAAATATTTGGCATACGCGTCATAATAATATGTACTGGAATTTTATTTAAATCCTGCGTGCCAATACTTGTACGCAGTAAATCTTTGCGAGATAGTACGCCTGTCAAAAACTCATTCTTATCTACGACAAAGAGTGTACCAACATCTTCTGAAAACATAAAGCAAATTGCATCATAAACCGTCATTGTTTCAGGGACAACTACTGGCCCAGAATGAAAATCCTTCACTTTTAAATTGTGAATACTATCTATTAATGTAACAGATGCCTTCTTACCTGAATAAAAATAACCAACCCTTGGTCTTGCATCCAGAAATCCTGCCATAGTTAGGATTGCTAAATCTGGTCTTAGAGTTGCTCTTGTCAGATTGAGACGTTCAGCAATATGTTCCCCAGTAATTGGGCCATTTTCTTTCACAATTTGTAATATGTCTTCCTGACGTTTATTGAGTTCGATTGGACTCACCGCCTCAAATCTAATAGTGTTATACTTATGCTCAATTATTATATACTATTTTAATAATTATTGCGAATTAAAGAACTACATGCTACAATATTGACACATACGCTTGCTCTATCAGTATTTTCGAGCAAATTGCGTTATACAGGCGATGATGGGAAAAAAGTATCTGTTCCATTCTATAGCGAGTAGAAGATGGTGAAAGTCTACACAGCAACAGAGAAAAGGCACTCCCTGAGCTAACTTTTTGAAAAGAGGTTTTAAACTACTCGTTTAAAACAATCAGGGTGGAACCGCGGGTATTAGCACTCGTCCCTGGGCATACAATGTGCCCGGAGACGGGTGCTATTTTCATTTAGTTGCAACTGAATGAAAAAACTATGGCGTTTTTACCGCTAAAACAACGTATTAAAAATTTAAAGGAGGCTATTTTATGGCTAACAAATCAATGGAAACCATCGTATCTTTAGCGAAGCATCGAGGCTTTGTCTTCCCTGGTTCTGAAATCTACGGAGGTTTAGCAAACACATGGGATTATGGTCCACTAGGTGTCGAATTAAAAAATAATATTAAAAAAGCATGGTGGCAAAAGTTTGTTCAGGAATCTGAATACAATGTAGGTATTGATGCTGCTATTTTGATGAACCCAAAAGCTTGGGTTGCTTCTGGTCACGTAGGAAACTTCAATGACCCAATGATCGACTGTAAATCATGTAAGGCCCGCCACCGTGCAGATAAAATTATCGAAGACGCTGCATTAGCGAAAGGCGATGAAATCATTGTTGATGGTATGACATTCGACCAAATGAAAGAAACAATGATTAAATATGACGTAGTATGCCCTGATTGCGGAAAGGCAGATTTCACAGATATTCGCCAATTCAACCTCATGTTTAAAACATTCCAAGGTGTAACGGAATCCTCTACAAATGAAATTTATTTACGCCCAGAAACGGCACAAGGTATTTTCGTGAACTTTAAAAACGTTCAACGTTCTATGCGCAAACGTACACCATTTGGTATCGCACAAATCGGTAAATCTTTCCGTAACGAAATTACACCGGGTAACTTCACATTCCGTACACGTGAATTCGAACAAATGGAGCTTGAATTCTTCTGTAAACCTGGTGAAGACCTTGAATGGCATGCATATTGGAAAGAATTCTGTAAAAATTGGTTACTAAACCTAGGCATGAAAGAAGATTCGATGCGCCTTCGTGACCATGAGGATGATGAGCTATCTCACTACTCTAACGCTACAACAGATATCGAATTCAAATTCCCATTTGGCTGGGGAGAGCTTTGGGGTGTAGCAGATCGTACAGATTACGACTTAAAACAACATATGGAGCACTCTGGTGAAGATTTCACTTACATTGATCCTGTATCAAATGAACGTTATGTTCCTTATTGTATTGAACCATCATTAGGAGCTGATCGTGTAACATTAGCCTTCCTATGTGATGCCTATGATGAAGAGGAGCTAGAAGGTGACGATAAGCGTACCGTTTTACGTTTCCACCCTGCTTTAGCACCTTTCAAAGCTGCTGTTCTTCCACTTTCTAAAAAATTATCTGATGAAGCTACAGATGTTTGGGCTGAACTGCGTAAAGCCTTCCCTGTTGATTTTGATGAATCACAATCAATTGGTAAACGTTACCGTCGTCAAGATGAAATTGGTACACCATTCTGTATCACATATGATTTTGATTCAAAAGAGGATGGCCAAGTAACAGTACGTCATCGTGACTCTATGACACAAGTTCGTATGCCTATTGCTGAAGTAAAAGCATATATTGAAAAACACCTACAATTCTAATCACTTAAAAAAAGAGGGGGTAGCCAGCCGGCAACTCCCTCTTTCTTATGCTTTAAATGTTGAAAATAAGCGCTCTTGCATTTTTTCCTCGAATGAAAACTTTTTCATGCTCAAACCTATTAAGCTCACTAATAGCTCCTCAATATCCGCTAGTGAGTAATAAAGGAATGTACCTTCTCGCATTGGACGAACCCGTTTGTCAAAAGTTAGTTCCTCTTCAATAAAGTAAGCGACATTAACATCACAATGTTCCATCAATTGCGTAATACGTTGATCATCACCTGGGTTTATAAAGAATGGCACAATTTTATCAATATACAAAATACTTTGAACAAGCTTAATGAAGAAATTTTCACGTAGCGATGTCTCCACAACTAATATGGTCGTTTGTTCATGTTGATAATCCATATATAAAACGTTTAATTGCTCCTCTAGTAGCGTTTTTAAAATACCAATAGAATTGCGATATTTCGTCATATCTGTTTGGATTTCTCTTGTTAATAAACGTAAAATACGAAAGGCTGGTAAGAAAATTTTTAAGACAATTTCTTTAGGATGTAAATGGTCAATTAATTTATTAAAATGAATTCTCAGATTATTTTCGTCACAGCGGATTAATTGTTCAACAAATAAGTTGAAAATCTCTTCAAAGCTATTAGCTCGATAGTCGATCATTTTCGCAATTCTCACACTGTAGTTTAAAGGTAAGTTCATTGATTTCTGCTCATCTAACAACCTTACTTTGGGTAATGTAGGAAATAAATCATAAACAAGCTCTACTTGCGCACTGCGGTTATCTGATAACATAACAACAGAGTTAACTGGATAAATCCCTAAACATTCTACAAATTTATGCATAAAGCTCTCATTATATAAATGACGATCTCTGTATAAGACAGCTAAAGCATCTGTAGCACCATAGCCAACATGATAGACTCTCTTGGATGTCATCGCTGAATATACATCAACAATTTGTAATAATTGTACACCCTCACTCATATCATCCGCGCAAAGTTGATTGGGATAGCCCTTTCCCGCAAAGCGTTCATGATGATCTCTTGCCAAATAGGCAATGTCTTCCTCGTTATGTTCCATGAGTAGCTCGTAGCCTTTTGTTGTATGTGTCTTTACAATATCGAACTCATCTTCAGAGAGTTTGCGTTTCAGATTTAATATTTCTTGAGGTATAAAAACCTTCCCGATATCATGGAACAAATAGCCCCTAGCTAGTGTTTCGATATCTGTTAAACCTAGGTATCTAGCAAAAATTGTACCTAATACAAATACATCAAATGAATGGACAAATGAATACTCGTCCCATTCCTTTAAACGCATAAGTAGCTCATAGCGATGTTTTTTTTCCAAAATCTTTTCAAAAACACCTCTTACATAAGCCGTATCCTGTATGCTTTTAAGAATTTGTCCATAGCGTAATTCGTGCACGACATTCTCCAACGTTGTCATAAAAAGCTGACTAACTGTCTCTTTATAATCATCCACAGGATCTCTTTTTTCAATTAATGGGGCAAATAGATCTTCATATTCTCTTGTTCGTTGAGCACTTAAATCATGGACAACTCGAACTGAATCAGATGGCAAATAGACAGATAATTCATCTACTTTACGAAGTTTAAGTAAGGCAATAATTCGCTCCGTTAAAACTAAATCCTTTTTAGCCAATAAACGATACTCTGAAAAAATATCTTCTGCTAATATATCATTTGCTTCAACTTCATGAATACTTAAGGTTACTTTTCGTAGCATATATTTTGCCACATACGCAATGTACTAAGCACTATGTGACTCCCTCCTTCTTCCATAGGACTGCGCTATTCTGATAAACGTATAACAATACGTTTTGCTGATAGAGGCTTTTATATTTCATAGGCATGTCTAAAGTGATCAAGCGTACATCAGTTTCGATGGAGATTAAACGACTTAATTATATTTAAAAAATATAATTACCATTATCTATACCATTTACAATATCATAGGTTAAAATGCCTTTTCAACTAGTATATGGGTCTCGAATGAACAGTTTCTACCACTTATATAATGAAAACTAAACAAAAATACAAATCTTTTTACCTATTAAAATACTTATAAATATAGATATAAATAAAAATATAGATAAATCAGACTTCATATTCTTTATTTAAAGACAGAAAAATAACAAATAAAATTAAATATCAGCAATAATTTTATTTTGTAAAAATTGAAATTTATTCATTAAAAAGAAAGGTAATATAGTTGCATCCTCCTATAAAATCAAAGGTATTTCTTTTTATTTAAAAGATAAAATGAAGTTAGTTCTACGCTATGCAAGTTAATTAGTTTTAGCTCACCCTTTTTAGGCATCATCGATTACCAAACACGTCATGATATGGATGAAATTCCCTCTATTCGCTGTTCCATCTTTTTGGTATAAATAAGTTATTATAGTTAGTATTAGCTGTTAAATAATGATTATTTAATAAGCTATAGACTCATCACCTTTTAACATTCATTCGTCCGGAAGTTTGAACTGATACATAGGAAGGTCTGACCAGAAACATATATACTATAAAATTTTCTATTGTACTTTTTGGAGGAATTTAATTGCAGTCTCAACGTTTATTTCAACTAGCTATGGCTTCTGCTTTAGCAACAAGTGCGATTATTATCGCACCACCCGCACATGCAGCATCATTTTTTCCTGATATCAACCCAACCAATGAGGAAGGTAAGGCTATTATTCAATTAGCAGAGCGTGGCATTATTTCAGGCTATATGGATGGGACATTTAAACCCGCTAATCCTATTACACGTACACAGGCTGCGAAGATTTTAGCAGGAATTTTAAAGTTAGATACAGTTCACGTAAAAAATCCCCAATTCAAAGACATCAAACCTGGCGATGAAAACTACGGAGCCATTGCAGCATTAGCAAATGCTGGCATTATTAATGGTGCAAATGGTTATTTCTACCCTACTCAAAATATCACTCGCGAGCAAATGTCTAAAATGATTGCGAAAGGCTTTGGATTAATAAGTACGAGTAACACGCAATTACCGTTTACAGATGTTAAAAAGGGGAATGAATTTGAGCCACATATTAAAGCATTGTTTGCAAATGGGATTACCAAAGGAACATCTGCAACGACTTTCGGCCCAAAAAGCAATGTAAAGCGCTCTCAGCTGGCTGCTTTTGTTGTACGAGCTGAAAAGTTGCTAGGCAATGCAACCGTCTATGCAAGTCAATTTAAACAGGACTATATTTTTGCCTCTTATGGTGGTCTTGAGCCAGCAGAGGATATTTTCACATGGAATGAAGAGGAAGATATGACAGAGTCTATCACGATTACCCCTATAAAAGAAGGTACGGGTAAATTAGTGATTACTGGATTGACGGATGATTCAGAGGACTTTATTGACATTTTTTATTTAGTACATGTCAAAAATGTAAATGGTAAGCTGAAGGTAACACTTGAAGAAGTAAAAGAAGATGATTATATCGAAAATTTACCACTCGATTTGTCTGAAAGCAAATTACCATTCATGCCAACAGAGGTGACGGTTCAAAACGCGAATGGACAGCCACTCGCTTCAAATTTCTATAACTTTAATCAACAAGATCAAACACTGTCCATCTCGCAAAATGGACAATACATTGTTACATTTTCAGATGGGACGCAACAACAAAAGATGGCCGCAGATGTGTATTCCTATGATTTTGTTCGCAGCATTGATTTATATCATTTGACAGATGAATTAATACTGACAGCGCAAGAATTACCTTTCGAACCAACACATGTAGCACTCGAAAGCTTTGGTTTTGAGCCAGTGCCTGTAAAAGCGACAATTCTTGACGGGCAACTACATATTACGCCAAAAGCTGAAGGTCTAGCGATTCTCCATTTAACAGGTAAAAACAATGAAACAGCATACCTTTATATTGAAAGTAAAAAAATTGCTGGACACTGGGCCTTTTTAGTGACAGAGGATGAGGATGAATTTTAAATAACGTGAAATGCCAGATGAACATTATGATTCATCTGGCATTTTGTCTTTCGAGCGTATTTGCAGTTCAGGGGTACGTTCTAGTTGCTCTATAAATTTTCTCGTCTTAAACCGAATACCGGTTTGTTCTTCATAGATGGTTGTTATAATTTTTTTAATGAAATATTTTGTTTCTTTTTTTAGTTCTATTTTTCCAATTTGGTCGATAGGAACAGTGTAGAACATCCTGATAAGTTTCAGCTGTGTTGGCGTTAAGCGAATGATATAGGGGTCATGCTGATAACAGCGATGGCATAAGAATCCTCCTTGAGCAAAGGAAAAAGCGAATTCCCCATCTACTGCGCCACACGCAGCACAGGCATGTAAAATAGGTTGTACACCTGTATAGGGTAACATCTTCCATTCAACAAACAGCGTAATGGCTTCAGGATCATAGCCATCCTCAATTGCTTGTAGTGCATGTAATAAAACATCAAACGCAAAGGGCTCTGGCTTCCCTTCTTCCACAACTCGCTCCACTAATTCCATAATGTAGCTAGCATAAGCAGTAGCCATAATATCCTCACGAATATGGCGCATTGAATTCAAATGTTCTCCCTGTTGCAAAGTTCCCATGCCCGTATGATGTTGAACCATAAACATGCCATAGGTAAAGGGTTGCGTGACGGAAGCCAATCTACTAGAAGGTTTTTTTGCCCCTCGAGCCATCGTAGCCACTTTGCCAGCTTCCCGTGTAAGCAAAATAACAATCTTATTGGATTCGCCATATGCGCGAACCTTTAATACAATACCTTCCCATTTATGAAGCATAATCCCCCTCCTTTCTTAAAAGAACTATCCATGAAAAGAGAGCTGCCCAAATAATTTTGGACAGCTCAAAAATAAAACGATCAAATACTGCCAGATTTTGTGCTTACAGAAGAAGCTAACCTAAAACCGTCACCTCAAAATCTGGCGTCTATATCCTGATCCACCAGGCACTAAACACCTGCTGAAAAAACTTATGTTCATCTCCCGAATAAGTGGGAGTCTTCTGTATCTGACGCTTCGCTTTCGATACAAATCAGGAAAAGAACTTAATATTCATCATCACGGAATCCGAAATCACGTAAATGTGTTGATTTATTGCGCCAATCCTTTTGTACCTTTACCCATAGCTCTAAATAGACTTTAGAACCTAATAGCATTTCGATATCCTTTCGCGCACGTGTCCCTACTTCCTTTAGTAAGGCTCCACGTTTCCCAATAACAATCCCTTTTTGAGAATCACGCTCTACAATAATGGTTGCCGCTACATGGATTTTATCCTCATTTTCTTCATCACGACGAATTTTATCAATTACCACTGCGATCGAATGAGGAATTTCCTCACGTGTTAAATGCAGGACTTTTTCACGAATAAGTTCTGATATAATAAATCGTTCAGGATGGTCTGTCACTTGATCTGCTGGGTAATACTGTGGTCCTTCTGGTAAGTACTTTTCTAATGTCATTAATAAATTTTCTACATTATTACCTTGTAGAGCCGAAATTGGTACTATCTCAGCAAAATCATAGCGCTCTTTATAGCTCTCAATAATTCCTATTAGTTCATCTGGATGAATGGCATCAATTTTATTGATGACTAAAAAGACAGGTGTTGGATTTCCTGCTAGCATTTCTAGAATAAATTCATCACCTTTACCGAGTTTTTGCTCAGCATTGACCATAAACATAATAACGTCCACTTCACGCAATGTGTTTTTAGAAACCTTCAGCATGAAATCGCCTAGTTTATGTTTTGGCTTGTGAATCCCTGGTGTATCAATAAAAATCATTTGGCTATCATCTGTTGTCAGTACGCCCTGTACTTTATTTCGTGTTGTTTGCGGCTTATCACTCATGATCGCAATTTTTTGGCCAATGACACGATTTAAAAATGTCGATTTGCCAACGTTTGGACGACCAATAATGGAGATAAAGCCTGATTTATAGCCATTTTTAGTTTCCTGCATTCTCTAAATCCTCCGTCGTAAATGCAAACGGTAGTAATTCGCCTACTGACGTTACCGTCACATCACCTTTTAAGTTCGTTAAATAGACAGGCATAGTTGGAGCGCAAAACTCCATCATGACCTGACGACATGCTCCACATGGGGCGCAGGGCCCGTCCGTATCAGCTACAATGGCAATGGCTTCGAAATCGTAAATTCCCTCCGATACTGCCTTAAAAAACGCTGTACGCTCAGCACAATTCGTCATACTATAGCCTGCATTTTCAATATTACAGCCGTGAATAACTTCTCCATCTTTCGTTAATAGAGCTGCCCCCACTTTAAATTTTGAATAAGGAACATAGGCTTTTTCACGCGCTTTTTTTGATTCCTCTAATAATGCATGCATATCCATTGTCATCTATACTAATTCTCCCTCACATTTATGGTTTATTTTCATTTAGAAGACACTCATTTCCATTAAAACCATTTTGGCAGAAAGATGAGTAATCCGATTATAGCACTGAATAGCGCAAATACAAGCACTGCACCTGCTGCAATATCTTTTGCCTGCTTAGCAAGTGGATGTATCTCTGGGGAAGCTAAATCGACTACCCGCTCGATAGCTGTATTCATCATTTCCAGCGCAAACATTAGTGCTATTAATAGTAGCACAATATACCATTCCATACGAGATAAACCTGTCAAATAACCAGCCAGTATCACAATGATTGCACTTACTATATGTGATTTTAAATTTTGTTCTTTACTTGCAGTTATGATGCCTTCAAACGCATAGCCAAAAGATCGCAAGTATTTGCGCAAATCCATCTAGTCTCGACCTAAGCCAAAAGTTTGGAGAATCTCATCTTGCTTTGCAAACATCACTTTCTCTTCTTCTGGCTCCATATGGTCATAACCAAGTAAATGTAAAAAACCATGTACTGCTAAAAAGCCTAATTCTCGCTCAAAAGAGTGATTATATTCCTCAGCCTGCTCTTTGGCACGGTCTGTTGAAATAATAATATCACCTAATATACGTGGCATTCCTTCAAAAGTTACTTCCATTTCCCCTTCCCCTAGCTCCTCTAGTGCAAAGGAAATGACATCTGTTGGCTGATCCTTACCACGATATTCACGATTAATATCTTGAATAGCCTCGTTCGTTACAAACGTCACCGAAACCTCTGTTTCTGGCTCAATGTTTTCTACACTAGCAGCATGCTGTAATAGCTTTTCAACAAGCTCGATATGCTGTGCTCCCACTTCATTTGTTTCATCCGTAAAATCAATTGTTAAAATCATAGATCCTCCTACTTATCTGCCTTTGGATATTCAATACGTGAATGGAATATCCCATTCAACGTTTCGCAAAGTACTCTCTCTATACATTTTAACTCTTTTATTGAAATATCGCATTCATCAAACTGATTATCTTGGACACGATCATCGATAATCGCTCGTACTAGCTTCTGAATTTTCTCTGCATTTGGCTCTTTCATAGAACGTACTGCGGCCTCGACACTATCCGCAACACTTATAACAGCTGCTTCTTTTGTTTGTGGTTTGGGCCCTGGGTATCGGAACTTTGCCTCATCAATATTTTTTCCTTCTTCCTTTGCTTTAAACAAGAAGAATTTTAACAAACTTGTGCCATGATGTTGTAAAGCGATATCAATAATCTCTTGAGGCATTTTATAACGTTTTAACATATTGGCACCATCTGTCGTATGGGCGATAATAATCTCTGCACTTGTTTCAGGTGGTAACGAATCGTGCGGATTGATGCCCGACATCTGATTTTCGATGAAAAAGGACGGTCGTTTGGTTTTACCAATATCATGATAATAACAACCTACACGTGCTAATAAACCGTCAGCACCAATCTCTTCACAGGCAGCTTCCGCTAAGTTCGCTACCATCACACTATGATGATATGTCCCTGGAGTTTCCATTAATAATTTTTTTAATAATGGATGGTTGGGATTGGATAACTCAATTAAACGTAAAGAAGAAAGCAAGCTAAACGCCGATTCAAAGAATGGTAAAAGTCCCATCGTTAATGCCCCTGAAAGCAAAGCAGATAACATCGCTGCTATTAAGTAAAATACTAATTCTGGTAGGCCATAGGATGATTGTGTCATCAACAAATAAAACGCGATAAATGCCATGTTTACAAGGGAAATCACACCAACTGCATGTAAAATATGTGAGCGTTTTTCTACACTACGCAAAAAGAATAAGCTGGCAAACCCTCCGAATATGATATACAGCGTAATTTCCATTTGCATAACAGACGAATAGCCTTCTTGAAAAATAACCCCTGCTGAAGCAGCCGTCATAACGGTAATTAATACAGCCGCTCGCTCATCCGCTAGCAATCGTACAAGCATCGTAGCTAGTGCTGTCGGGAATAAAAAGGCAATCGTCACATCAAAGCCACCAGAAATTAAGCTAATAAATTTCATTAGCAAAATAGACAAGCTATAAACAATCACTGTCACTAACAGTGCATTACGTTTTTTTCGTTCGTTAGCCTCCCAACGCTCAAATAAAATATACATAAACATCATTTGCAGTAGCGTTAAAATAATAAGTCCTGCAATAGGCTTCAAGGAGGCCTTATTACTAACCATCCCCAATAGCTCTAATTGTCTAAAGGCCTCATTGTCAATAATTTGACCTTCCTGAACAATAATCTGTCCTTGTAAAATGCGTGTCGGCTCTACACTTTCTTTGGCCTGCTGTTTTCGAATCTTTGTTTGTTCTTCATTAATTGTTTCATTTTCTATAATGCTTGTACGTCCTATTAACACGACTGTATTGAATATTTTATCGGGATATCCGCGTTGTCCACGAATTTTTGTCTCAAAATCATTTTGAGCAACAAAGACGTTCTCTGGTCGGATGGATTTTTGTAAATATTCCTCTACAAATTTGGATAATTGCGTACTTGTTCTAGTTAAATCTTCTTCACTTTGCACTAACAGACCTTCCAGCTGGGAATCTGTAAAAATTAACGGCATCTGGTCTTCGTCTATGGATTCAAATTTTTTGCGAAGCTGTGTAACCTGATCTGCAATAGGTATAGGTTCCTTACTATTTGCAACATCCTTTTTCACTTCTAAAACATAATCAAATAATGATGTTACAATCGCTGCTCTTTGCTTGGCGACATCCTCCGAAAATTGATAGACCGAATCCACTGCATTAGCAGCTTTTTCACGCTCTAGCTGTGTTTTATAAGTGTCTTCGATCGTTTTAGTAGATCGTACGGTTTCAGGCGCAAGCTGTAATGGTTTGAAATCATATGTAACTCCTTTAACATTGCCATACATGAATGCAAATTGTAGGCCACCTGTTAAAATGAGAATGATGATAAGAAAGTAGCGAAAACCGATAAGCTCTGTAAATTTTCGAAGTTGTTTCTCCATTTGGCACCTCCTCTATCTACCTACTATCATACCAATTCAACATACATTTTTCTCGAAAAATGTATAAGAAAGCAAAAAACAGCTATGCTTTTTCGCATAGCTGTCACATTTTTTTCCATATTTTGATTCAGTTCGTGCTTTAGGTTTTAGCTATATGGATGTTTAAGTCTGCCCTTGCTTTCGGGGCAGACTTTAATACCTTGTTGCCCCTGTCGCTTCGCTTTCGGGGCAGACTTTAACCCCTGTTGCCCCTGTCGCTTTGCTTTCGGGGCAGACTTTAACCCCTGTTGCCCCTGTCGCTTTGCTTTCGGGGCAGACTTTAACCCCTGTTGCCCCTGTCGCTTCGCTTTCGGGGCAGACTTTAACCCCTGTTGCCCCTGTCGCTTCGCTTTCGGGGCAGACTTTAAAACCTCGTTGCCCCTGTCGCTTCGCTTTCGGGGCAGACTTTAGAATTGCTACGCAATTCTAAAGTTGCTGTTCTTCGTAGGCTTGGATGATTTTGGCTACGATTGGGTGACGTACGACATCGCCTTGTTCTAATACTTGGAAATGGATGGATTTAACATACTTTAATGTACGCTCCGCAACAATCAAGCCAGATTCTGTATTTTTAGGTAAGTCGATTTGCGTTTTATCACCAGTGATGACCATTTTAGAGCCGAAGCCCAGACGTGTTAGGAACATTTTCATTTGTTGATGTGTTGTATTTTGTGCTTCATCTAAAATAACAAAGGCATCATCTAATGTACGGCCACGCATATAGGCTAAAGGGGCGATTTCAATCGTTCCGCGTTCAATTAGCCGCTGTGTTTGTTCTGAGCCGTAGATGTCGTTTAAAGCATCGTAGAGAGGTCGTAGATATGGATCGACCTTTTCCTTTAAATCTCCTGGAAGAAAGCCTAGAGACTCTCCAGCTTCAACAGCAGGGCGAGTTAAAATAATTCTCTTAACATGGCCGTTTTTAAGTGCCTGTGTTGCCATGACTACCGCTAAATACGTTTTCCCAGTACCGGCTGGACCAATACCGAAAACAACGTCTTTATGACGGATTGCTTGTATGTATTCTCGTTGACCAATTGTTTTCGCACGAATTGACTTTCCTTTCGTCGTGCGTGCTATTTCTTCATCATATAGTTCTGCAAAATATTCGATTGTTCCTTTTTGTGTCATTTCAATAGCTGTTGTAACATCACGTTGATCAATATTAATTCCTTTGCGAATGACCTTCAATAAAGCTTGCAGAAGAAATGTTGCCTGTTCCTTAGCATTTTCTTCACCCGCAAGTTGAATTTGTTCGCCACGCGTAATGATATGAACATTAAGTGCTTCTTCAACTAATTTCATATTTGCATCGGAAATACCTAGTAGCATAACCGCTTCGTTTGGATTATCCACCTGTAATACAGTTAACTGTTCTGACATAATCATTCTCCTTGTAGGCCTTGTATTGGACTTGCAATGTTTTCATTGACTAAAAATAGAACTTTCCCTTCAACTGTACCATTCCCCCACTTTGCCTGTAAAAGGTTTTCTTTCTTGATGATTGTTTTTGCAGGCAACGAGCGTAATACTTTTTCATGCAATAAAGGAATAAGCAATGTCTCAATTTTCGATTCATCCAACTCCACTTGCATGGTTTTCGTCTGTTGCTCCTCCACAATCGAAACATAGGGGGCTAGCCAATTCGGTAAATCCTTTTTTTGAACATAATCCACCTTTTCCTCATGTATACCCTTTATCAACACCCGCCATTGCTTTTGCTGCAAGGTTTCCACGGTAATTTTTGTTGGAATTTTAAATGAACATTCAAGCCAATAATCTGCATAAACCTCACCTTTTGCCCCAACAAAAACTTGATCTGTGCCACTTTCTAATACACCACTTACGAGGACGTCACCCTCATAGGCTGTATCATTCACTGAAATCTTTCGCTCGCCATGCTGTATATTGAAGTGGGTAATGACACCACTTTTCGTTGCTACTATATGGGAGGCTAATTTGTCAGTTGTTTGCTCTGTTTGTTTCGGTGATTCTTGTGGTCTCAAAATTACTCGTCCGCCGTGCTTATCAATATGGACCCATGATAGTTCTCGGTGTTGCTCTAACAGCTTTTGTCGTATAACCGTATTAGAAGGTAACTTTTTTTGAGATAAAGGGGTTTCTAGTTGAAAGGTTTCATGAAAGGTCTTACCTAAACGCTCCTCCAGTTCTGGTGTCGCGGCTTCAATGTCCACTCGCCATATGACTTGTGCACAAAGGATTGGAATAGCAATCATGAAGGCTAAGCCCAATAGAGTCCAAATTTGTGCACGAAAAACTTGAAGCTCATCTGCATAAAAAACAGCCATTTTTAAGCGAAAACGTCTTCGTACACGGCGAATTTTTGGTAGGTAATGCATTGTCGTTTCAAAGGAAACTTCCTGCTCACGAAAGACAACACGCTTTAATGGGACATGTTGAGCGTGCAATGCTTGAATAAAAGGATGAACATTTTCATGGCGCTTTATACGTATAATAATTGGCCGATTATTCCACATTTTAGCTCACACCCATATTCTTTGTCATTTTCATATGAAGTTCCTGTAGATTGTTAACAGATAGATGTAGCATTTCTTCTTTAAGCGCATTGATTGTCACTGAATCCGCATTGACAGTAATATGATAATCTGCATAGACAAACGAACAGGTCGTCGCATCTGCATGAATAAAACGGTAAGGTCCAATAATTTTTAATGATTCGTATTCTAACAACTCAAGTAGTGGCGTTAATTGAAATAATTTTTTCATAAAAAATGCCTCCTTCTTCGGCAATATATGCATCGAAAAAGGAGGACATGCTAGTTATTTTCTTTTTGATTTTGGTGGCCCTAATATTTCGGCCATCACGATTGCTTGCACAAGATCATTTTTAGATTGAGGTAGTTGTAAAGTCGAATGAGCGCCAACAGATTGCACTTCCTTTTTTCCAGCAGCTAATCGTCCCCGACCTTCTCGATTAGAAGAACGGCTAGGAATATCAGTTGGAATGACAGCTGGGGCAACATAGCTTGGTATTTCCTTTTTCACTTGTTCTTCAACAAATTTTTTAGGCTCCTCAACCTTCTCATTTTCTGGAATCCAATCTCCGATAAATTCTCTTGCAAAATCTTCAAAACTTTGTGCTTTCCCACTACGATGTGGCGCTTTCTCCGTAACTGGAGGCTCCACCGCGGTGTCTTTATTAAAAGGAGGCATCTGCTTCTGAGGCTTTTTATTTTTTGATTTTCCGAAAATAGAGCTGACTATGGCAATTATGGCGAAGATTATTAACTGTTCCATATGTTAGTTCCGCTCCTTTCCGTTATTAAGCATTGGGTTCATTTTTTTCAGGCTTATCATTGCTTACTTTTGAAATAGAGTCACGCATTGCTGTATCTGCTTGGATATTGCGATAGTTCATATAATCCATAATACCAAGATTACCAGAACGTAAGGCTTCAGCCATCGCTTGCGGTACTTCTGCCTCTGCTTCTACTACTTTTGCCTTCATCTCTTGAACACGTGCAATCATTTCTTGCTCGTTTGCTACAGCCATTGCACGACGTTCCTCAGCTTTTGCTTGCGCAATGTTTTTATCCGCTTGTGCTTGTTCAATTTGTAATTCTGCACCGATATTTTTACCGATATCTACATCGGCAATATCAATGGATAAGATTTCAAAGGCTGTTCCTGAATCCAAACCTTTAGATAAAACCGTTTGCGAAATCATATCTGGATTTTCTAAAACTTCTGTATGATGTGTCGCTGAACCGATAGTTGAAACAATCCCCTCACCAACACGAGCAATAACTGTTTCTTCACCAGCACCACCGACTAAACGCTCGATGTTGGCACGCACTGTGATACGAGCCTTTGCTTTAACCTCGATCCCGTTCATTGCTACACCTGAAATGAAAGGTGTTTCAATAACTTTTGGATTAACAGACATTTGAACAGCTTCTAATACATCACGCCCAGCTAAATCAATTGCTGCACAACGTTCAAATGACAGCTCAATATTGGCACGGTGAGCCGCAATTAAGGCATTCACTACACGGTCAACATTACCACCTGCTAAATAGTGACTCTCTAACTGGTTAATCGTTACAGGTAAACCTGCTTTATGTGCTTTAATCAACGGATTAACAATTCGAGACGGAATAACACGACGTAAGCGCATCCCAATTAATGTGAAAATACTAACACGTACACCTGCTGCTAATGCAGAAATCCACAGTGCTACGGGTACAAAGGTAAAGAATACCGCAAGCACAATGAATAAAATAACTAGTCCGGCAATAGGACCAATCAAAGCTAAATCAAAACCCATTTTCTATTCCTCCATCTCTTTATCTGTTTGTCTCACAACAATGCGTGAGCCTTCAACTTTAATAATTTCTACATGTTGATTGGCATCGATATAGCCACCTTCTGATACAATATCAATGCGTTCACTACCAAGTACCATAGTTCCAGATGGACGAAGTGGCGTAAGCGTTTTCCCAATTTTTCCTAACAGTTCTGTGCGATTCACATTGGATACATACCCTTCTTCTGTCGTCGTTGCATCCATTAACACAAGCCTGTTTAAGACATGCAGTTTTTTTCCGAAAAATTTCATCAGAATCACCATTCCTATCATCGCTATCACAAGCGCAATGAGAATTGCTACTATCATTTGCATCATATTTGCACCTGCCAGTATCAGACTTAGTACTATTAAGACACCACCTAAAATACCAACAATTCCACCAGGGACAAAAAACTCTGCAATTAAAAGGGCTAAGCCAATAATAAATAACAATAACGTTTCATATCCCGCAAAGCCGGCCACCATATGTCCAAAGAAAAATAACCCAAGTGCTGATAAGCCCATTATACCTGGAACACCAAATCCTGGCGAATAAAGCTCCATCACAAGTCCTAAGCTAGCGATTGACAACAGTATAGGTACAATGATGGGATTTGTAATAAAACGAGCTAATTTTTCAGAAAAGGTCGGTTCAATTGAAACAACATCACTACCATTCAAGTTGGTTACTTCTAGAAGCTCCTGAAAATCCTTAACCGTCCCTTCAGAATATTTAACCTTTAATGCCTCTGAGGCGGATAGGGTTAACAGATTCTTTCCACCAGCACGGTATTCTGGTAGTTCATAGTTGGTATCTGCCATTGCTAATGCATACTTAGGGTCGCGCCCTGACGTTTCTGCTGCTGCTTTCATTTGAGCAAGCCAAGCGCTATTGGCCTTAAGGTCGGCTGCATTACCTGCTGAATCGATAACTGCCGCTGCACCAATTGTTCCATTCGGAACCATGTAGATCTTATCCGCATGTAAGGCTAAAAAAGCTCCTGCTGAGTGCGCATCCTTATTAATATAAGCAATCGTTTTTATTTGCGTTGCATCCATAAGCATAGCGATATCGCTTGCTGCATTCACAAAACCGCCAGGCGTATGTATTTCTAAGATAATCGCCTCTGCATTGTTTTCTTCAGCCTCTTTAAAAGCTCGTTCTAAAAATGCATGAAGTCCTCGCTCTACTTCATTATGAATCGGAACATGATAGACCTTATTACTGGCAAAAGCCGAAGTTAATGGAAACGCTAACAAAAAAGTCATCCATATCACTAGTAAATAGCTGAGGATTCTCCGTTTTCGCATCTTTTTCCCTCCCTTCTAACATGCCTCTCCTCTGTATATACGGTCAATCATGCGAAAAGTTTCACAAATCTTAAAAATTTATTCACTTATTTATCACTAGATCTAATCCCAATTATCAACACTTAGTATGTGAAAAAAAGCCGAATGAAATCATTTTGATTCATTCGGCTTTTTCATATGTACGTAAAGTTGAGCAATGTAAAATACCTGAAATTAATCAAAAATGTGATTAGTTTCAGGTATAACTTTGTCTGCTCAGTGAATCATACAATTGCGTGTTATGAACGTAGGGATTTTTAATGGGAAATTAAATTACCACTTACGTTTACGTGCAGCTTCTGATTTCTTTTTACGTTTTACGCTAGGTTTTTCGTAGAACTCGCGCTTTCTAACTTCTTGAATTGTACCACTTTTTGATACAGTACGTTTGAAGCGGCGAAGAGCATCTTCAAGCGATTCGTTTTTGCGAACGACAGTTTTTGACATCTCTCTTTCCCTCCCTCCGAACACACGTCAATACACAATTAGGCAAATAACCTTCTGTTGTGTACTAAAAAATTATATCGTATTGTCTAATAATGGTCAATAGAAAGTATGCGAAATTATCAAGTGAATTTTTGGTTTTATTTTTGTGTGAATTATTCATACCCAATTCACCCACAATAAAAATAATTACATTTTCCTAACAATTAAAGGGTTTACAAAAAATAGAATAAGGGCGTAGAATAATCACATTCAATTTCAAATCGGCCAAATCTCAACTATTTGAGAACGGAGGAACCAATCTTTTGGGGTTAATTCTGCAGTAGCAGAAGGGATGAGAAAGCTCTTTCGCCATCCTACCCGTCAGCTAACTTCGTCGGCTAAAGCGAAGGAGGTCGTTATTGACCACCATTATTAGCATGCTTTCTGCCTTTTTCATGCTTTTATCGTAGGTCTTTTTATTATGCCATTTAACAACCAGTTGTTTACTTACAGAATTGAGGTAAATTAAATGAACAATTTTAAAAGAGCATTAAACCCTCCCAAAGTTCTTGTATTGGGCTTTGCCCTAATCATTGCCATAGGGACGTTTCTTTTAACAATGCCATTTTCTACTGAGGATGGGAAGGGTTTGACCTTTTTAGATGCCTTATTCACTGCTACTTCAGCTACTTGTGTCACGGGTTTAATCGTAGTTGATACAGGTGATACCTTCTCTATTTTTGGCGAGGTGGTCCTTTTATTCTTGATCCAAATTGGTGGTTTAGGATTCATGACATTTGCCACCTTATTATTTTTACTGCTCGGTAAGAAAATTTCATTAAAAGAAAGACTGCTGCTTAAAGAGGCCTTTAATAATATCTCCATTGCTGGTCTAGTTCGATTAGTGAAAAGAATATTACTCTTTACAGCATGTATTGAAATAATCGGTGGTCTTATTCTATCGGTTCGTTTTTCATTTGATATGCCTATTGGAAAAGCCCTTTATTTTGGATTTTTTCATGCCATATCCAACTTCAACAACGCGGGCTTTGATTTAATGGGTGGTTTTAACGGAATGACTGCCTATGTTGATGACCCCTTTGTTGTTTTCACCATCTGTGCTCTTATTACTATCGGTGGATTAGGCTTTATTGTTATGAATGAATTGTATGAATATCGTGTGACTAAAAGGCTTTCTGTCCATTCAAAAATTGTCTTAGTAACGACACTTTTGCTAACTGTTAGTGGAACCATTTTGATATTTTTGTTTGAGTATGGCAACCAAAAGACACTGGGACCATTATCCGAATGGGGTAAAGTGTTAGGTTCCCTTTACCAAGCGGTTACACCACGAACTGCTGGCTCCAATACACTGGCTATTGGGGACTTAACGCATTCTACATTATTTTTAATGATTCTTTTCATGTTTATTGGGGCAGGCTCTGGGTCGACTGCTGGAGGTATTAAAATCACAACCTTTGCTGTTTTAGTAGCTACTATGTGGTCACAAATTCGAGGAAAAGAAGATGTCGTTCTCTTTAAACGTAGAATTGTTACTGAAACTATCTTAAAGGCTTTGACGGTTACAATGTGTGGAGGATTAATTGTTATAGTCGTGACGATTCTTCTCAGTATCACGGAACAGCATCATAGCTTTATGATGTACTTATTTGAGGCTACCTCTGCGTTTGGTACTGTTGGTCTTTCGATGGGCCTAACTCCAGAGCTAACACCTGCTGGTCGTCTTCTTCTGATTATTACAATGTTCGCAGGAAGAGTAGGACCACTAACCATTGCTTTTGCCATTGCAAAACGAAGAAAAAAAGAGAGTTTCCGCCACCCAAAAGGAAATATTATGATTGGATAACCAAATGAGAGGAAGACAGAACGCTATGACCATTAAACAATACGCTGTGATTGGCTTAGGTAGATTCGGAACAAGCGTCGCTCGCAGATTGCATGAAGCTGGACAGGAAATATTAGGAATTGATATAAATGAAGAAAGAGTAGAGGATGCCGAACCCTATGTGACTCACGCTGTGGTAGCAGATACAACAGAAGAAAAAGCCTTAAAATCGATTGGTATTGGTAACTTCGATTGTGTTATCGTGGCGATCGGTAATGATATGCAATCTAGTATTTTAACCGTCTCTTTATTAAAAGAGCTAGGGATCAAAAAAGTGATTGCAAAGGCACTAGGTAAAAGACATGGGCAAGTGTTAGATAAAGTTGGAGCTGATTGGATTATTTATCCTGAAAGAGATATGGGTGAACGTGTGGCTAATCAACTCCTATCCCCAAACATGTTGAATTATATCGAATTATCAAAGGAATACAGTATTGAAGAAATTATGATTCCTTCTAAAATGGCTGGACAAAACCTTCGCGATTTAGACTTGCGCGCAAAATATAACGTCAGTGTAATTGCAATTGTGCGAGAAGGGGAAATTATTATTTCCCCTTCTCCTGAGCAGATTATTGAAAAGGAAGATTTATTAGTAATGATTGGGCATCGAAAAGATCTTACATTATTCTCAAATATTCAGTAATCACAAAAAAGCTGTTTCAAGTTCTCTTTTTTAAAATGTCCTTTACAAAGGGTACAGTTTATCTACTTGATACAGCCTTTTTCGTCTTAGAAAACTTTCTTTTGATCTCTATCATCTTTTAAAATTTCAACAGCCTCTCTAAATCGCTGGGAATGAACAATTTCTCGCTCACGTAAAAACTTCAAGCTATCATTTAAATCCGTGTCATCTGATAAGTCAATAATCCATTGATATGTGGCACGTGCCTTTTCTTCAGCCGCTATATCCTCATACAGATCCGCGATAGGGTCACCCTTAGCTTGAATATAGGTTGCTGTGAATGGTACCCCTGAGGCGTTTTGATAAAAGAGAGCACGATCGTGATTTACATAATGATCACCCAAGCCAGCTTCTTTCAGCATTTCTGGTGTTGCATCTTTTGTTAGCTTATAAATCATCGTGGCAATCATTTCTAAATGTGAAAATTCCTCAGTTGCTATATCGGTCAATAACCCTACTACTTTGTCAGGAATCGTATAGCGTTGATTCATGTAGCGTAGAGCTGCTGCCAGTTCCCCATCCGCCCCTCCATATTGCTCAATTAAAAACTTAGCAAGCATTGGGTTACATGTACTAACTTTTACCGGATACTGGAGTTTCTTTTCATAATACCACAAAGATTATTCCTCCTAGTCTTTTGTTTAGACTTGCCATGGCCATGGTGTATCAATCCAGTTAAAAGGATAATTCGAATAGCTTCTCCCAAAATTCATGAGTGGTCCATATTTTTGCTCAAAATCAATTTTAAGTTTCATACTTTTCTCTGTATTTTCATTAAATTGCTGAATGGCGTCATAATCGTGTGGATGAGTGTCTAAATAGAGGTTTAATTCAACAATGACGAAATCAATTGCTTGAATTTCTTCTAATTGCTTATAAAATTCGGGCGGCATCTTTTTAGTCATGCTTCCTCCCTCCTTTTAGGGGAAATGGGTATGGGCTAAACAACTGTGGCCATAGCGTGCCTGCCTTCAGCGCTTCTCTTGCGGTTGGAAATTGTGGTAGTCCAGGTGGTTGAAAACCCATATATAATTGTGGGGGTGTTGCATAATACTTAACTTCTATAGGCTTACAAGGATCAAAGGGGCTAATATAGGGCCTCCAAGACTTATACTGTGTAAACATGACATCCTCCTTTCTGTATTTACATTCATCAGTGGAGTATATGTGCACAGAAAATTATTATGCTGATTAAACACAAAGAAGCCATAAGCTCATGTCAATGTACACATGAGCTTATGGCTCTATAAAAGGATAAAATTAATAGTTGGAGTCGGCAATTAAACCATTCATAATAGCTACACCAGAGCTAGCCCCAATACGAGTCGCACCAGCTTCTACCATTTTTTTCATGTCCTCTAAGCTACGAACACCACCTGATGCTTTTACACCAAGTTCTGGACCTACAGTTTTACGCATAAGTGCGATATCCTCTGCTGTGGCTCCACCAGTAGAAAAACCTGTAGATGTTTTCACATAGTCTGCACCCGCTGCTACAGCTAACTCACATGCTTTCACTTTTTCTTCGTCTGTTAGTAAGCATGATTCAATAATAACTTTTACAAGTGCGCTATCTTTAGCTGCTTCTACTACTGCGGCGATATCTGCTTGTACAAGTTCATAGTCTTTATCTTTTAACGCACCGATATTAATAACCATATCTACTTCTTTTGCACCGTTAGCAATAGCATCTTTTGCTTCAAATGCTTTGACTGCTGGCGTATTGGCACCAAGCGGGAACCCAATTACCGTACAAACTAAAACGTCTGTACCCTCTAATAATTCACTACTACGCTTTACCCAAGTAGGATTTACACAAACAGAAGCAAAGTTAAATTGTTTAGCTTCTGCACATAATTTGTCAATTTGTTCTTTCGTTGCCTCAGCCTTTAATAATGTATGATCAATCATACGTGCAAAATTCTTTTCCATTGTTGACCGCTCCTTCATTAAACAAGATGTACGTACCTCTTCGAATCATACCATTTTTTCACGTTGGCGTCTAATTTCTTTCTATATAATAAAAGCTGAAATGTAAACTTTTAAGAACATAGAAGTCATCAGAAGACAAATCACTTATTATTTCACAAAAAAATCTTATATGTACTGATTTTATAAGGTTTATGTTATCATAAATCACGTATCTAAAATATGTACAACGAAAAACTTATTAAATGTTTGGAAACACAAGGTAATGTGAATTGAAAGGATGATATATATCATGAGTAACGAGCGATCAAAAATCGTGAGTTTTCATACTCTAGGTTGTAAAGTAAATCATTACGAAACAGAAGCAATTTGGCAGCTGTTTAAAGAAGAGGGCTATGATCGTACAGAATTTGATCAACAAGCAGACGTTTACGTCATTAATACATGTACAGTTACGAACACTGGAGATAAAAAATCTCGTCAGGTCATTCGTCGAGCAATTCGTCAAAATCCGGATGCAGTTATTTGTGTAACAGGATGCTATGCACAAACCTCCCCTGCAGAAATTATGGCTATTCCTGGTGTCGATATCGTTGTCGGAACACAAGATCGTACGAAATTACTTGGTTATATTGAACAATATCGTGCGGAACGTCAACCGATTAATGCTGTACGTAATATTATGAAAAACCGAGTATACGAAGAATTAGATGTACCAGCATTTACAGACCGTACACGTGCTTCGTTAAAAATCCAAGAAGGCTGTAACAATTTCTGTACATTTTGTATTATTCCATGGGCACGCGGCTTAATGCGTTCTCGTGACCCACAAGAAGTATTACATCAAGCACAGCAATTAGTCGACGCTGGTTATCTTGAAATTGTCTTAACTGGTATCCATACAGGTGGCTATGGACAAGATTTAAAAGATTATAATCTTGCTCAATTACTACGTGATTTAGAGGCCAATGTGAAAGGCTTAAAGCGTCTTCGTATTTCATCCATTGAGGCTAGTCAATTAACGGATGAAGTAATTGAAGTACTACGTGAATCAAAGATTGTCGTGAATCATTTACATATTCCGATTCAATCTGGTTCTGATACGGTATTAAAACGTATGCGTCGTAAATATACAATGGAATTCTTCGGTGAACGTTTAACAAAATTACATGAGGCTTTACCTGATTTAGCTGTTACTTCTGATGTAATCGTTGGGTTCCCCGGCGAGACAGAAGAAGAGTTTATGGAAACGTACAACTTTATCCGTGATCATAAATTCTCTGAGCTACACGTTTTCCCATTCTCTCCTCGGACAGGAACTCCAGCTGCACGTATGGAAGATCAAATTGATGAAGACATTAAAAATGAACGTGTCCACCGACTTATCTCTTTAAATGATCAACTAGCAAAAGAGTATGCTTCTCGTTTTGAAGATCAAGTGCTAGAAGTTATTCCTGAAGAATTTGTGCATGATGGCAGTGAAGAAGAAGGCCTTCTAACAGGCTATACAGACAACTACTTAAAAGTAGTTTTTGAGGGTCCAGAAAGTCTAATCGGACAACTTGTAAAAGTAAAAATTACACAAGCAGGCTACCCTCACTCAAAAGGACAATTTGTACGCGTTTTAGAAACAGTGAAATAAATAGTGAAAAAAGGGCTGCCCATTTT
>NZ_JBAHYH020000001.1:1561129-1586447 GCF_036698265.2 Lysinibacillus sp. IITD104 | reverse complement strand
TTTATATAGGCAACCCTTTTTCCTTGTATGAAGCTAATCATTCACTTGTATTTGATTTTTCATAATATTGAAAGATGCTTTTAAAGATTTACAGCTCCTATAAGAAAATTAGTAGTACAAACAAAATATCCTTCTGTACTACTAGCTTTGTTAGTATATTATAATATTCTCCTGTACTCTAAACTAGCACTTATCAAGGACTAGTAGGAGGTGTAAGTCCTAAAAGAACAGGCGTTATTACGCTACTGCCAGCACCAAGGCGGATTTGTTGAACTTGCAATACTTTTACAGTAAGTTCTAAGACAATTTTTTCACGTAATGTGCTGAATGTCCCTTCTGGAGCTGCCATAATCGGTGAAAAATCAAGTTCAAAGAAGTTGGCTGCTACTAATTCACCAAATGGTTGTTCATTGTATTTAACGAGATTTTGGAAGAAAGCCTTATCTAATCGAGCATCCATTTGTGTTCTTTCGTTAAGGAAGTTCGCTTCGGCAAACTCAGAAATGCCTAAGATTGGTGTAGCGCCTCCTGCTGTTTGTGGAAAAATAAGATCTGTAAAACCAGAAAACGGAACATCAGCAATTCTATCCTGAAGTGCCCCATTACATGCTGATGAAGCATATTCGATATTTTTCCGAATATGTCCTGCTACAAATAATTTAGCTCGTGTTACTCTAAAGAAATCAGTGCCAGCAATACGAGCAAAGCTAACCGGTACCAATTTCACTTGATTTAGGAAGACATTCTTTTTCACTCGTTTAATCTCTGTCGCTGCAGGACTAAGTGTAATATCAGACTCGACAACGATTTGCAGTGTTGGTTCTGCCAGTACAACTGGAATTTTAATAGTTGGCGTCGTAAGCGGTGTAGTAACTAGTGGTGTAATCTCATTCGTTAAGGGGATTTGTTCAGTTGATGTTACTGGACAAGGTTGAATCTGATTAATAAATTGTTCACTCAAAAAATTCCCTCATTTCAATTTATAGTATTAGTGAGCTCTCCTATCGCTAGAGTATGTCGCAATTAAATCTATGTATGGACATTGAACTTGTTCTTTTAATTATTTTATTTGGAATGTTTGAGGTTGTGATTTTCCCCGTTACCTTACACGACGGGGTAAAACTCCATTTAAGCAGGGATTTAACGCAGACCCCCTTCAAATATGATTTAAGTAAAAAAACCCCCGTAAAAGTTAGATTGATGTCTAGCTTTTACGGGGCAGTTCAAATATTAAGTGGTTTTTCTAGGTTATGTTGATAGTAAATTATACATAGCTGTTATTCAAATTCATACGATATGGCAGACAGTGCGTATAATGGCGCTGTTTCTGCTCGTAAAATTCTCGGTCCTAATGACATCGTTTGAGCGCCTGCTTGTAATAGCGCTTCTGACTCTTGACGAGAAATGCCCCCCTCAGGACCAAAGATAATTAGCATTGATTTCGACTTCTTATCATACACGTTTTTTAGCTTCTCCGCAAACCTTGTGCGCTTTTCAGCTTTTGCATCCTCTTCATCAGCAATAAAAACGGCATCGAAATGATCTATTTGTTGTACTAGCTGTTTAAATGAGATGGGTTCAAAAACTGTTGGAATATGTGTGCGGTGAGCTTGTTCCGCAGCTTCCTTAGCAATTTTCTGTAATCTTTCTTGCTTTTTTGCCCCTTTTTTCTTGTCCCATTTTACAATGGAGCGTTCAGCTTCAAAGGGTAATAAAGCAAACATCCCCAGCTCTGTGGCTTTTTGGGTAATAAGCTCCAGCTTATCACCCTTTGGTAAACCACAGGCTACTGTTACTTGAATGGGTAACTCTGGAGAGGGGATTGTTTGACCTGTCGCTTCAATGACGACCTCATCCCCTTCAAACCCTTCAATTGTACATATATGCGCAGTGTTTTGTGCAACAACTACAATTTTGTCGCCTTGCTTCATACGCATCACTCGTTCAATATGCCGTGCATCTTCTCCATTAATACGTGCATTTTCTATAGCTGTCTCAATAAAATAACGTTGCATGCCACACAGTCCTTTCTAGCAAGAAAGGAAAACGCCAAATCACAAGCACACGGCTCACGATTTGGCGCTTCCTCAGTCATGTTATAGTGGACGACGGGCAATAATGGCTACCCAATCTTCCATTAATAATACTTCTTCGATCACAAAACCTGAAGCTTCTAGTGCTACTTTAACATCATCACGTTTTGCACCGATGATGCCCGAAGTGACATATAATCCACCTGGTTTTACAATTGTATACGCGTCATCTGTGAAGGACATGATGATTTCAGCCAAAATATTAGCGACTACCACATCTGCTGGCTCTTTTACAGTATCCAATAAATTACCATGGAATACTGCCACCTTATCTTCCACTTTATTTAATGCTACATTTTCTCGCGCTGAACGTACAGCAACCTCATCTAAATCGAGCGCATGCACACTTTTGGCACCAAGTAATGCTGCACCAATAGACAATACACCTGATCCTGTACCAATATCAACAACTGTATCCCCTTCTTTAATGATCTTTTCAAGTCCTTGTAAACACATCACCGTCGTCGGGTGGGTACCTGTACCAAATGCCATACCAGGGTCTAATTCGATAATTAGTTCATCTGTTGAAACAGGTGTGTATTCCTCCCATGTCGGTACGATAGTAAAGCGTTCAGAAATCTTAACAGGATGGTAGTATTGCTTCCAGGCAGTTGCCCAATCTTCTTCATTGACTTCCACAATGGATACCACATTTTCGCCGATATCAATGTTAAAGTTCGTTAAATTTGTGATAGCTGCTTTAATTTCTTCGACTGTTTCATTTAAAAAACTAGACTCCGATAAATAAGCTTTAATAATCACGCCATCTTTCGGAAAATCATCTTCATTTAGCGCATAAATTTCACCATATTGATCTTCACGTGGCTTCGCAAACTCTGCAGAATCTTCGATGACAACACCACTTGCACCTGCTTCATGCAAAATATTCGAAATTGCTTCTACCGCATCATTTTTTGTATGAATGGATAATTCTGACCACTTCACGTAGCTCTTCAGCTCCTCTAATTATTCACCTTGGAATTTTTTCTTAATTTTATCGAATAGTGAACTACCTTGTTCTTCAGGGATATCGCCACTAATTTCGGCAAATTCTCGTAGTAATTGTTTTTGTCTTTCCGTTAATTTTTCTGGTGTCATAACTTTTACTGTCACATACTGATTACCCATACCATAACCATGAACATTTTTCACACCTTTATCTTTTAGACGGAATTGAGCACCTGACTGTGTTCCAGCTGGAATACGTAATTTTACTTTCCCATGAACTGTCGGTACTTCAATTTCATCCCCAAGTGCAGCTTGAGGGAATGTTAATTTCAACTCGAAGTAAATATCGTCTCCATCTCGTTCGAAATCCTTGTGACCTTGAACGCGGAACATAATATATAAATCCCCTGCAGGCCCACCGTTTATACCTGGCTCACCTTGACCAGATACACGAATTTGTTGTCCATCATCCACACCTGCTGGAATCGTCACTTTAATTTTCTTACGTTTTTGGACTTTTCCTTCTCCACGACAAGTCGTACATTTTTCTTTAATGATTTTACCTGTTCCATGACATGTTGAACATGTACGACGATTCATCATACGACCAAATGGTGTATCCACTGCTTGATTGATTTGTCCAGCACCTTTACATGTTGAACATGTTTCAGGTTGCGTGCCTGGCTTTGCTCCTGAACCGTGACATGTTTCACACGTTTCATCTTTTGGGATTTCTATTTCTGTTTCTTTCCCAAAAATAGCTTCCTCAAATTGGATGTTCATACGATATTGCAGATCATCCCCTTTACGTGGAGCATTTGGGTCTTGACGGCGACCACCACCGCCAAAGAATGAACTGAAAATATCCTCGAAGCCGCCAAAGCCGCCTCCTCCAAAGCCACCACCAAAACCAGCATTCGGATCCTCATGACCAAATTGGTCGTAGCGTGCTTTTTTCTGGTCGTCACTTAATACTTCATATGCTTCAGCGATTTCTTTGAATTTTTCATCTGCACCCGGCTCTTTATTAAGATCAGGGTGATATTGTTTTGATAATTTACGGTATGCTTTTTTAATCTCGTCTTTTGTAGCCGATTTTGTTAAACCAAGCACCTCGTAATAATCGCGTTTCTCCATGATTCACACTCCGCTCTGTTTGCATAAAATCTATTGTAACATGCAGTTGAAAAAACTGCCTCTTTTTTTAGATTAAAGGTTCTATAAGTTCCATAAGATTGAAGATACTCACTTCCTAGCAGCTAACGTATGCAACTAACACATAAATGGTGCCATTTACGTGAAGTGACCTCACATCATGACAAAAGCCAAAGCCGCAAGCGGTCTTTGGCTTTATCACTTAACTGTGCTACTTCTTATTTATCGTCTTTTACTTCTTCGAATTCAGCGTCTACAACACCGTCATCTTTTTTACCAGCGCCAGTGTCTGCACCTGCATCGCCACCTTGAGCTGCTTGAGCAGCTGCTGCCGCTTGTTCATAAACTTTCATCACTAGTGGCTGTAATACGCCTTCTAATTTTTCTTTAGCTGCTTTAATACCTTCTAATTCACCAGCTTCAAGCGCTTTTTTCAATTCATCACGAGCATCTTCAACTGACTTTTTCTCATCTTCTGTAATTTGCTCACCTAGGTCAGCAATTGTTTTATCCACTTGGAATACTAATTGGTCTGCTTCGTTACGAAGATCTGCTTCTTCTTTACGTTTAGCATCTGCTTCAGCATTAGCTTCAGCGTCTTTTACCATGCGTTCAATTTCTTCCTCTGATAAACCAGAATCAGATTGAATTACAATTGTTTGCTCTTTGTTCGTACCAAGATCTTTTGCTTTTACAGATACGATACCGTTTTTATCAATATCGAATGTTACTTCGATTTGAGGTACACCACGTGGTGCTGGTGGAATATCCGCTAATTGGAAGCGACCTAATGTTTTATTGTCAGCTGCCATTGAACGCTCACCTTGTAGAACATGAATATCTACTGCTGGTTGGTTATCAGCTGCTGTAGAGAAAACTTGAGATTTTGAAGTAGGAATAGTCGTGTTACGGTCGATTAATTTTGTGAACACGCCACCCATTGTTTCAATACCAAGTGAAAGAGGTGTTACGTCAAGTAATACAACATCTTTCACATCACCTGTTAATACGCCACCTTGTACTGCTGCACCCATTGCAACAACTTCGTCAGGGTTTACACCACGGTGAGGCTCTTTCCCCGTTTCTTTACGTACCGCTTCTTGTACCGCTGGAATACGTGTTGAACCACCAACTAAAATAACTTGGTCAATTTCAGAAGTAGAAAGACCTGCATCAGATAATGCTTGACGTACTGGACCTACTGTACGATTTACTAATGGTAAAGTAATTTCGTCAAATTTCGCACGAGTTAAAGAAATTTCTAAGTGCAATGGTCCTGCTTCGCCAGCTGTAATAAATGGTAAAGAGATTTGAGTTGATGTTACACCAGATAAATCTTTTTTCGCTTTTTCAGCTGCATCTTTTAAACGTTGCATTGCCATTTTATCTTTTGATAAGTCAATGCCATTTTCTTTTTTGAATTCAGCTACAAGATATTCGATAACTGCGTCATCGAAATCATCTCCACCTAGTTTGTTATCACCAGCTGTAGCTAGTACTTCAAAGACACCGTCACCTAACTCAAGGATCGACACGTCAAACGTACCGCCTCCAAGGTCAAATACTAATACTTTTTGATCTTGATCTTGTTTATCTAATCCATAAGCAAGAGCTGCAGCAGTTGGTTCGTTGATGATACGCTCTACTTCTAGACCTGCGATTTTACCAGCATCTTTTGTTGCTTGACGCTGTGCATCGTTAAAGTAAGCAGGAACTGTAATAACTGCTTTTGTCACTTTTTCTCCTAGGTAGTCTTCAGCATAGCCTTTTAAGTATTGAAGAATCATCGCAGATACTTCTTGTGGTGTGTAGTCTTTATCTTCTATTGTTACTTTTTCAGCCGTACCCATTTTTGATTTAATAGAAATGATTGTGTTAGGATTTGTTACTGATTGACGTTTCGCCACTTCACCAACTTGACGTTCACCATTTTTAAAGGCAACAACAGATGGTGTTGTACGGTTTCCTTCTGGGTTTGGAATTACTTTTGGTTCTCCACCTTCAAGTACAGAAACGCAAGAGTTTGTTGTTCCTAAGTCAATACCAATAATTTTGCTCATTAAAATTTCCTCCTATTATGTCAACGCAAGGGATGCGTTTTCTAACTAATTTTAATTGACTAAATAGCGCAAAGACTATTCGTTCACAGATACCATTGTTGGGCGTAATACACGATCCTTTAAGATATACCCTTTTTGTAGCTCGCGTAAGACAATACCCGTTTCTTTTTCACTATCTTGTTCTTGCATAACAGCTTGGTGAATCGTTGGATCAAATTGCTCACCTTCAGCTTTAATCACTTGCAGACCTTCTTTTTCTGTTGCTTCAATTAAAGAGCGATACACCATTTCAATTCCTTTAATAATCGATGCAGTCTCTTCAGAAGTTGTCTCTACTTGTAAAGCACGCTCAAAATTATCAAGGACTGGTAATAAATCAGATAGTAAGCTTTGTGCGCGGTACTTTTCAGCTGCCTCACGGTCTAACTGATTACGACGGCGCATATTATCGAAGTCGGCACGTAAACGTAGGTGACGATTTTCTTCGTCAGCTAGCTTTGCCTGTAGTTCAGCCAGCTTAGCCTCATACTGTTCTTCAATTGTTAACTCTACTTCTTCCTGAACCTCTGTTTGCTCTACTTCCTCAGTTGCCGTTTCAGCTTGTACATCTTCTTGAACTAAATCTTTGTTTTCCGTTGTTTCCGTCACTTGAATCCTCCTCATTATCATTCACTACGATTCTTCATAAAGGCTTGTGTTAAATCCAAGCGCATTATGTCTAATAAAGCCACAACACGTTTATAATCCATGCGTGTAGGACCAATAATAGCAATGGCTCCCTGTTGATCATCACCAATGGAATAGGTAGTGGTAATGACACTGCAATTTTCCATTTCTAGTTGTTTATTTTCTGAGCCTATCCGAATATGAATACCTGATTCGTTTGGATGGAAAAGTGACTGCACTTGGCTAGTCGTCTCCATTAAGTCCAAAATCATCCTGACTTTATTTAAGTCATGGAATTCTGGTTGGTTGAACATATTCGTTTTCCCACCATAGAATATTTTACTTTCTGAATTATGCATTGTTGCTGTGACAAGTGCATGAATAAAATCATCCGCTGATCGAACATGTTGCTGTAACACGGCTAGCACTTCAGCTTCAAGGCTTTTATGGAGATCTTCTAATGAAACACCAATAAGACGCTCATTTAAGATATTCACCATTTTCTCTAAATCAGAAGCGGTAAAGTCAGGTGGTAGATTGAACATGCGATTTTCTACATGCCCATTATTCGTCACGATAATCGCTACTGCTGTGTCGCTAGAAAGGGGGACAATTGAAAATCGTTTAACACGATGCCTTTGGACATCAGGTCCTAAAAGTATGGAAGTATACGATGTCAGCTCTGATAAAATGTTGGCTGACTTTCGGATAATATGCTCTACTTCTACTAGTCGATCATTAAAAATTGATTGAATTTGTTGAATGTCCTTGGAATTAATACCCTGAGGACTCAACAAATGATCTACATAAAATCTGTAACCCTTTTCCGAAGGCACTCGACCAGAGGAGGTATGCGTTTTTTCTAAAAAGCCTAATTCCTCTAAATCCGCCATTTCGTTTCGAATAGTGGCTGGACTAAATGTAATCCCTTGTTTTTTGGAGATTTGGCGAGAACCTACCGGCTGAGCAGACACAATAAAGTCGTCTACAATGACTTGCAATATCTGTAACTGCCGATTTGTTAGCATGATTATCACCTCTGTTAGCACTCAACTAAGAGGAGTGCTAATACTATTATTAAGTTATCAAATCCCACATTTTATGTCAACGATATCGCTCAATCTTCTAGCAAAAATTGTTGAAATACTTCATTGCCCACAAAACGTCCTTTTCTTGTCAGGCGTACACCAAGCTCATCCAGTTCTAAAAGCCCCTTTGACACAAGATCTTTTATTACCACATCATAATGGGCAGACATAGATGTTTTAAATTTCTCTTCATATATAGAGTGCATAACGCCCTCTGTTTTTCTTAACCCTAAAAACATTTGTTCTTCTCTTTTTTCCACCTGGGTTACTTCATGTGCGTGGACAATTGGTAGCTCATTTGCCTCAACAGCTTCCATATACTTTTTTAATGGACCATGATTGGAATAGCGTATACCTGCTAAATACCCATGAGCCCCTGCGCCAAACCCCGCATACTCATCATTATCCCAATAAATCTTATTATGCTCTGAATGATACCCAGGCTTTGCAAAATTACTAATTTCGTATTGTTGAAGCCCCTGTAAAGCCATTTGTTGCATCAGCACATCATACATATCCGCTTCTAGATCTTCTGTCGGTAAATACAGTTTCCCTTTTGCGTACTGATTATAAAAAATCGTTTTCGGTTCCACAATAAGAGAATAAGCAGAGAAATGTGGCAAATCAAGAGTAAAAGCTTTGGCTAATGAATCCTTCCATTGAGCCATCGTTTGCCCAGGCAAACCATACATTAAATCAATGCTGATATTATAGAAGCCAATTTTTCTAGCCAAGGCGATTGTTTCATAGACATGATCATTGCTATGCGTGCGCCCAATCTTCTGTAGCAATCCTTGGTCAAAAGATTGAACCCCCATGCTTAAACGATTAACACCACCGTCAAACAATACCTGCAATTTCGCAGCAGACAATTCATCAGGATTTGCCTCTGATGTAAATTCTGTCACACTCTTCATTGGAATATACGTATGAATATACGTTAGTAGTTTGTCCAATTGCTCAGGTGATAAAGCTGTCGGTGTTCCGCCACCAAGAAAAATCGTCTCGATGTTACGGAATTTTTCAGGATGTTTTTCTGTTGTCAGGGCCATTTCTTTTCCAAGCGCTTCTATATATTCATCCACTGGTTGATTTTTAAAATAAAATTTATTGAAATCACAGTAATTACAGATTTGATGACAGAAAGGAATATGAATGTAAACACCTCGTGCCATAGCAATCCCTTCTTTCGCGTTAAGTCTTTTCCATTTCTACATTATAACGAATCCTTAGAAGGAACGCTATGAAACCCATTGGTGCTTTTCATTAATATTGATTCTGTCATTACAAAACAAACTGCACCTCCGATTATTAGTAAGCATCTAACAATCGAAAGTGCAGATTTTTTTCATGTATAAAAAATGACGCCCACAGCAATTCCTAACAGCACCAATAAATAAGGCTGTATTTTCCATCGAATTAAACACCATAAAAAGATAGCCACTATGAAAATATCTAACGCGCTGAGGATGGTTTGTGTCACAATTGGATGAATAAAAGCAGCGGCTAGAATACCAATGACCGCCGCATTTGCGCCTGCCATCGCACCTCTCAGACGGGCAATACGACTTAGGCTAATCCAAAATGGTAGCGCCCCAACTACTAGCAAAAATGCTGGTAGAAAGATTGCGAAAGTAGCAATAATAGCCCCTGGAACGCCAGCAATGACCATACCGATATATGCAGCAAATGTAAATAAAGGACCCGGAACTGCCTGTGTCATACCATAGCCAGCTAGAAAATCTGAGGTACTTATTTGACCACTTTGAACAAATTGTGTTTCCAGTAAAGGTAAGACAACGTGACCACCACCGAATACTAAGGCACCTGCAAGATAAAACTTCTCCATCAATGAAAACCACTCATGATGCCATAAAGCGCTTAATATAGGTAAACCTAGGAGTAGCATGAAAAAGAGCGCTAGTAAAACAATGCCAGTAGTTTTTGAAATCGGTATATATACTAATTTTGAGGTATTGCCCTCGTCGGTTTTTTTTAGTAGTTGAAAGCCTAAGCAAGCAGCTATTATTATTGCTGCGATTTGTGCAAGTGGATGTATCCACATCAATACTGTTATCAATGCCAAGAAAGCAATCAACCAATGCCATTTTGTTGACAGTATTTTTTTGCTCATGTCCAAAATAGCATGGGCGATAATCGCTACTGCTACTAACTTCAAACCATGAATCCAATCCATCTTCAGCTCTGTAAACATGGAGAAATAGGCAAAAAGAATAAGTATCAGCACAGATGGTAACGTAAAACCAAGAAATGATAGAAAGCTTCCTAAAACTCCACCTCTTAGTAAACCAATCCCCATCCCTACCTGACTGGATGCAGGTCCAGGCAAAAACTGACTTAACATAACAAGTTGACCATAATCATGTACAGAAAGCCATTTACGCTTCTGTACATATTCCTGTTGAAAATAACCTAGATGAGCTGTTGGGCCTCCGAACGAGGTACAGCCCAATTTTAAAGCAACAAAAAAAATCTCCCAAAGCCTTTTCAAACTCTCAACTACTTTCCATATCTTTTATTTCATCTTACACGGAAAGCTATTTTTTTTAGATTAAGAGTTTGTAAAATTTCCTTCACTATTAATCTTTCTTTATTTTAATTGCAGAATCTACTTTACTGCCCTCACTATTGATTGGAATTAATGTATAATTTCTTTCTGTTAGGTATAGTGCATCTACACGGCTCCCCCACCTTGTACCCTCTTTATTTAATGGATAGGGTGTTGCAAAGCTCCATGATTGTCCTGATTTTGATTGGATTTTGAAGTGCAACGCATCATTGACCACACTTTGTTCAGCATGAAAATAAATCGTTGTCGAAATAGGGGTGGAGACAATTTTGTCAATGGTTATTTCTTGCTGATCAACATGCTTCACTTTTTTATTAACGGAAAAGGTTTCACGGTCTTGTTGTAATTGCTCTTGTGAAGCATCTACCTGAAATTCCCATGGCTTATCAATTGGTGTTTCCACATTCCAATCTTTATAACGAATATCTAATTCTAATTGTTCATCTGACGGAAAATCATCCATTTTAATGCTATTGTATATCGTATAAACGTTGGCAGACTTCGCTATGGACTGTCCTCCATTACGAACCATATAATCTTGACCATTAACGAGAATTTGCGGAAAGAAAAATACTTGATGGCCTGGCTTAAACTCTTTTCCAGGCTCGAAAGTTGCATTCAATAAAATTTGATTGTCATCTATAATCACTTCATTTAATGTTAACCGCCCTAAGCTATTGCTAGCTGTTTTTCCTACATCCGTTTTATAGGCTTCAAAATTCACATCCTGATCCCACCACAAATACAGCATCGATCCACTAGCAATCATTAATAAAAGGATTACAACAATAAACCATTTCTTACTTTTCCGATTTTCCTTATCCAAATCCACAACTCGAATCATATCATTGGACAACCGTACACCTCATTTTTATAAAAATCATTATGATTTATTGTAGTGCTCAATCATGCATTATATAACCTTCTATGTTGAAGATTCATTATGTATAAAAGGATATTACATCCCTTTATGTAGATGACGAACTTTATTGACTTCACGCATTAAATAGTCCACAAAGAGATCATCTCTGACTAGCCACACTTGATTGTTTCGCTTTAAAAACCATTCCGCTTCATTAAAGCTTGCAAAAATTTGTGTTAGTGGCGTGTTATTTTTTTCAATTATCCAGTCAACTTTATCGTTTGAATAGAGCATAAACATTTCATCTTGCTGGTTTTTATAGAAAGTCCCAAACGTAGACCCCTTTACGTTATAACGATTTCTTTTTGCATCTTCTGGAATAGGCTCTATATGGAAGGTGTCCACTACAAACTGCTTGTATGCATCCAGCGTTAATGAGCAGCCAGCAGCCTTTTGATGACCACCTCCACCATATTTGGCGGCAATAGCTGACACATCAATATGATCATGGATTGTTCGAAAGGATATTTTTTTACTGCCCATATTGATCATCGCAATATAATCAAGATGCGTATTTTCCTTTCCCAATTCATTGCCAAGCTCAGAAAGATAGGATTCTGCATAGACAACCCCAGCATAGAAATCGCCCAAATTTGTTTGAATAAGCTCACGTTTCTTACGCCGAATGTAACGCTCTGTTTTTTCTTCTTCCATGCTTAAAATTTTCTTTTCGAATTCATCGAAGTCAAAATGATCGCTTGTTTTTAAACGCTCAAGCATTTTCTCTTCAAACTCTTCAATTGACACTAGAAAAAACAGTGCATTTAATCTTTGCGCTTGGAAATTCCCATTCTTTTCCCATTCCCATGTATCGTATTGTCTTACTAACTCTACAAATTCTGAAATGGCGGCTGTTTTTTCTAATAGTCCATGGGTCATTAGGTATTGAAAGAACAGAGATGTAGCTGACGTTAAAGAGCCTTGCTCATCCTCAATTAACACCTTTCCCCATTCATATTGATTGAAATGGAGTGCTGTCTTATGATGATCTAGCAATTGCACATTACCCGTCGCCAGATAATAATCATGAAGCTTTTCTTCATTCTCTTTATTCGGAGAAAGGTCCGTAATAAACAAAAATGTTTTCTGTTGGTCGTTTTCCAAAAAGAATTCGATTTCACGATCAAGTGCCGTAATGGAGTTGTAGCGTACCTTCACTTTATCGTTAAAAGCAAGCTTGGCTAATATCCCACACCCAACTCCGTCTAAATCGTTATGTGATAATAATTTATACATATTCTCACCTCCACTGTAGTATGGTTATTTTTTTGGTATTCAAACAGATAATTGACGTTCAAAACGTAACACCATTGATATTGTATTCGAGATAACATACATTAACACCATACATCTTTTATGGTGAAAAAGAGAGGAGACAGTGAATGAAAAGGAAACTATCTTATATCGGCATCGGACTTTTCTTTATTCTTGCATTCGCATTTTCAGCCTATAAATTAATGAATGCACGTGACTATCAATTGTTTGGTTCTATTACCTCTCGGGTTGAAACGCAGGAAAAGGTCGTGGCATTGACATTTGATGACGGACCAACTGATAATACTGGCGCTATCCTATCGTTACTGGATGACTACCAAGTAAAAGCCACATTTTTTCTCATTGGTCAGGACATCGAACAACATCCTGAAGAGGCTAAAAAAATAGTGGTAGCCGGACATCAAATTGGTAATCATACGTATTCTCACCAACGTATGGTATTAAAAAGCCCTTCCTTTATTAAAAATGAAATAGAAAAAACCGATGCCCTTATTGCCGATATGGGGGATCAAGAAATACCTGTTGTAAGACCACCATATGGTAAAAAGCTAATCGGCTTTCCCTATTACTTAAATAAACATCAACGTAAGACCATCACATGGAATTTAGAGCCTGATACGTTCTTTACAAAGGCAGCGGATAAAATCAATTATGTAAAAGAAAATATTCAACCAGGCTCCATCATTTTAATGCATCCTATGTATGATCAAACTGACAATGAACTACAGGCAATCGAAGGAATTCTTCAGTCCCTTACGGATGAGGGCTATACCTTTGTCACGGTAGATGAACTGCTCAAATATTCCGAATAATACATGTCGCCGCTAAGAATCTGCACTCCCTTTTGTGCAGATTCCTACAATAGGATAAGGATAGTTAAAAAGCATCAGTTCATTAATAGTATCATCATTATAATTTATATAATTCCCCACACTCTTCTAATTATTGCTTCCTACATCGCATAAACCCCTGTACTCCTTAATTAAAACATCACAGTTATATAATGCCATTAGATGTTTAATTTTTCAGAAATGTCTATAAATATTTTTTCAGTAAAATATAATCACCATCTCTGCTAAAATATGCTATTATACCTTTAGTATAATGTCCTATTTTTATCAAAGTAAAAATAGAGGAAATATGAACTATAAAAGGATGATGAATATGCAAAATATCCAACAATTATTCCAAAGCGAAGATGGAAATATCCAACAAAGAGAGAATTTTTTGTCCCTATTAGAGAAAATTGTTTCCTCATTAGATGAATTAAAGAACCCAAATAAGACAACTCTTGGTCCAATGAAAGAGCGATCTGCTAATTTTTATCAAGAGCTTATGCAAGAGCATCAAGTGCCAACAACTGGGATCGGACTCGATCAAGTTGTAAAAGAATTGACACATTTAATGCAAGGACACCCTTATCATACACGTAACTTTGTAACAAATGTTTTACCGATGGCAAGTATTCCTGGAGTGTTAGGACAGTTTACAAATGCGCTATTGAATGGCAATAATTTATGGGATGTTTATGGTCCTGCTGCTGCTGAGTGTGAGGTTAAAGTAGTAGCAATGATGTCTAAATTAGTAGGCTATGATTATACGAAAAGTTTTGGCTATACTACATGGGGTGGACAAGGTGCTGTTTTTAGTGGACTTCGTCTTGCCATTGCAAAACAATTCCCTCAAGCAAAAGAAGATGGTGTTCCTACTAATTTATATTGCTTTGCTTCAGAGAATGCCCATTACAGTCTTTTAAAATCAGTAGAAGCCGTGGGTATCGGCAGTAAACATTTAGTGCGTGTAAAAGCAGGTAAAGATCATTCGATGGATGTAGAAGACTTACGTGCACGCATGACAGACGTCATCGAAAATGGCGGTATTCCTGTTTATGTAGTAGCGACAACAGGTGCTACTGATCAATTTGGTATTGATGATGTCCAAGCCATCAAAGAAGTCACAACAACGCTTGAGAAGAAATACAACTTACAACCAGTACATATTCATGCTGATTCGGCTTTAGGTGGTTTTTATGCCTTCTTTAATGATTATGATTTTAATAAAAACCCACTCCAATTCGAGTCAGAGGTTTTACAGGGATTAGCACAAATCCGTGAACGTATGCAACATCTAGCCATTGCGGATAGCCTATGCTTTGATTTCCAAAAGCTTGGCCAAACACCTTATTTAACTAGTCTATTTTTAATTAAGGAAGGTAAAAGTTTACAGCTACTAGATATTGAGAACTTTGATACGCCATATGTAGGCAATCGTGGTTATGGCTCTTATCATACTGGCTATACATTAGAATGCTCTCGTATGGGTAGCTCCATTGCAATTTTTGCTGCATTGCAGGCATTCGGTAAGGAAGGTTATCAACAATTATTAGCTAATTATGTACGTGTAAACTTAGCATTCCGTGCTCAATTAGCTGCGAAAACGCCAATGCTACAGGTGGTTAATGAATCCAATATTGGGCCAGTCACAGCGTTTCGTTTATATCCAGATGGCATGAATTGGCAAGCTGAACAAGCTGGTCACTATACACAAGACCAAATAGAACACATAAACGGTATCAATGCTTCATTCTTTGAAATTATTGGAGAAGGTCGAGACGAAGTATTCTTTGGTGACACAACGCGTGTTTGCACGGTTAGTACTAGTGATACAACACAACAAGTACCAGTTGCAGCGGCAAAATTTTTCTCTATCTCACCTTATACGGAGACAGAACACATCTCTAATATGATTCATTTCTTACAGCAAAAGCTTAAAGTACTGGAGGCGTCCCACATTGCGTATCGTCACTAAATTTAAGAGTTCTTTACTCTACAAATATATTGCCAGTTTCACCATTCCAATAGCGATTATTTCCTTGCTCTTTAGTATTGTGCTATTTGCCGTTTCTTACCGCATTATTGACAACTTTGTTATTAAACAATTTGAATCTACTTTAGAGATTACATCGACAACGATTTTTGAAGATATTGAGAAAAATGATGTAAAGGCAGCGGATAATGGTAGCCCTGACAAATACAAAAAGCTTTTAGATCAATTGAATGCAACGGTTAAAAAATATGATGTTGAAAACGCCTATATCCTTTCTAAAGCAAATGGTAAGGAACATATCGTCGCTCTAAGTAATACCGACAATCATCAGCAAGATTATGTATTTAGTGAAGAAATGCATGAAGCCGTAGCTAGTGGTAACACACAAACAAGTGATATTTATAAGGATGAATATGGTATCCATAAATCCATTTTTATCCCATTTAAAGATACAGATATTATTTTCGGTTTAGATATGGATGCTTCCTTCATCGCTGAACTACAAACGGAAACACTATGGATCTGTATTATTCTTACAGTTATATTTATTATTTTTGGCGTGATCGTTGCTTACTTTATTAGTGTGGGCATTACGAAGCCTATTAAAAAAATGACGCGTTATGTTGGTCAAGTTGCACGGGGAGATTTGGCTGTTGAACCTCTCCAAATAAAAGGTTCCAATGAAATTGCCCAGCTTTCATCAGGCATTGAAAACATGACGGAAGATTTGCGTTCGTTAATTAAACAAATCGCTCAAAATGCTGAACAAGTGGCCGCCATGTCGGAGGAATTAACAGCAAGCTCTGAACAGACAAGTGCATCCATTCAGCAAATAACCTCTTCTATGCAAGAGGTTGCAGCGGGTTCAGAAAAGCAAACTTCTTCGATTGAAGAAGTGGATAGTCATATTACAACCATCTCTAACAAAATGTCAGAGGTAGTGACAAGTGTAACCGATGTAACAGATAAGGCATTCCAAGCATCTGCTATATCAGAAAAAGGCAACACAACAATCCAAGATGCTACTGAAAAAATGGCCGTAACATCTCAGGCTATTCAAGAGTCAGCAGCTGTAGTAGAACGTTTAAGCACATACACAAATGAAATTGGGGATATTGTGACATTGATTACCCAAATTACAGATCAAACGAATTTACTTGCATTAAATGCTTCGATTGAGGCAGCGCGTGCAGGCGAACACGGTAAAGGCTTTGCAGTTGTAGCGGAGGAAGTCCGTAAATTAGCCGATCAATCTTTAGAGGCAACTAACAGTATTCGTACACGCATTGAAACGATTAAAGAAGAATCTGCACAAGCCGTCAAATCAATGGCTATCAGTAGCAGTAATCTTGCTGAAAGCTCAACAACATTCAATGCATCCGGAGAGGCATTTGCTGAAATTTATACCCAAGTCACTGCACTGACGAGAGAAATGGACCATGTCAATAACGTGATGTCCAATATCAATGAAGGTGTTAGCAGTATTGCTAGTTCTGTTGAACAAGTGGGGGTTGTAGCTGTACAAGCTTCAGGCAATATTCAAAACGTAGCAGCTGCCTCTGAGGAGCAATCCGCAAGTATCGAAGAAATAACAGCCTCTTCTAATAACTTAGCTGAAATGGCTCAACAGCTTCGCAATATCATTCAAAAATTCCAGTTATAAAAATAACAAATCCGCTATGCACATTTTCGGCATAGCGGATTCTTCTTTCCATAAAAACTCTCCTACCAAAATGGTAAAAGTTTAGGCAATAATATTTTTCACAACTTTTGAAATAACGGCACCTTCAGCCTGACCTGTCAGCAATGGTTTTGCAATTTTCATGGCTTCTCCCATGTTCATTCCTTTTCCAACACCCGCTGCCACTAATTTCTCTGCAATTTCTTCTTCTGATAATTGCTTTGGTAAAAAGGATCTCAAAAGTGTCAATTTGGCTTCCTCTTTTTCAATCAGGTCTGCTCGCCCAGCCGTTTGTGCACCTTCTAAAGCCTGATTTGTTTGTTTGACCTCTCGATTAATAATAGCTATTTCTTCGTCAGCTGTTAAAGCCTCTCCCTTTTCTTTTTCAGCTGAATCTAATGCTGACTTTAAAAGAGATAATACACCCTTCGCTAACGTATCTTTTTCTCTCATTGCCGTTTTTAATTGTTCAAATACTTCTGTTTTTAACAATGACCTCACTCCTTCTAACCGTCTATATCAAAAAAATTATATCATAAAAATCATGAAGGATTATAGTTCGTTGCATCTGCTAACTTTACTTTATAGTGTAATATTCCCTTTAACTCACCTTCATAAGAAAAAATGCCTTGCTGAATTAATTGACGCAGACGATAGTCAATCCATTCAACCTCTCTCAATTCTTCCATATGCCCCAGTACCTCTCCAATTAACCTAGCTGCAACTTGGTAATGAATTTCCTCTTGTTCTTCCTGTAAACGTTTAGCACAGGTAATGATCAAGTCATCCTCTCTATCCTCATTATTATTTCCCCAAAGTTCATAATATTTCCATGTATGTATGCAATCGTAATCATCCATTAACAGATTTAGCCCTTCTTTGCATAGGGAGTGCCTCAATGCTTCTTTTAATGGCCATCTTTGGAAATGTTCATAAAAGTAAAGTAAATCCTCTGTGTTGACCTCTCCAGTCGATCTTGGATAATGATCCTCTGCTAACTGTGGTAAAGTATATAACTCATGAAATAACTGAAAAGTGTCTAATACATAGATATCATTTGTTTTCTGTTTGAGCATCGCCAAAACGAGTCGAAGTCCTATTTGCTCATGAGCATTTTGACAAGTCCAAACGATTATATCCTGATGAGGGGGAATATTTTTAATTTTCTCTATTGCTTCCTTCATCTCCCGCTCACATATCATCAATCCATCGTCTTCTATTAAATAGCGCTGTTCCAACCATTGAAAACGAGCTTCAATTCCGTCCCGTGTATGTACATCTTTCAAAGGACCAACAGAAAAATTACCTGGCACAACAATAATCTCCTCGGACTTAGCATAGTCAGGATTACGAAAGGCTGCTTTCAAGCTCCCCCCAGGTGAATGACCGAATACAATATGCACCGTTTGTACCTTTGAAGGATCCCGCTCCTCAGCTTGTTGTAATAAAAACTGTAACATGCTGTCTCTTGACTGTTCATTTATTAAAGTTAAAAGCAGCATCTTCTTTGCATCAGCTTCACTCAGTCGTTGTATTGACTTTTTTAGTTGATTGATCTTCTTCATCATCTGTACTCCTTTATTTAAAAACACCTAGCCTAATCATACCTCTTTATTACCTCAAATTACTAATTTAGTTAGTTTTAATGATATGTTACTACTATTGCTAGTGAATTCTTTAATCTGGGCGGAGGCTCACTTCTTTTGAGCGACTTGCTCACTTTTTGGAGCAGGACAATGTATGAACTATTTTCTCCAGAGCTAAAAACACTCATGTCCCTATAAAAAAACATACTACCCGTAGTAGCTCAACTACGATGGTAGTATGTTCCTTAATCAACATTCGTTAAAAATATTTTTCCTTTTTTCGTTCCCTCAACAGCATCGATTGCCTTATGGATAGCCAATAATGGAAAATGAGCATGTACATTCATCATTTTTAAGGAACCATCCTGTACAAGGTATATAAGTTGTTGCATCGTTTGTTGCCATTTTTCAATTGACGTCTGACGTTGCCAATGACGTAAATGAAAGATCCTCGCTTGCACCTTTGCTTCCTTCACAATGTTTGTCCAATTTACCTGAATACCCGATAAAAGACCAATAGCTAAAAAAATACCCTCGGGCTTTACGCAGAAGGCAAGCTGATTGCCGGCCTCTCCGCCAATCGAATCAATTGCTGCATCTGCTCCCTTACCATTTGTTAATGCCATAACGGTTTCGTAAAGTGGCATTTGAGAGGTATCAATGACAAAAGCTGCCCCAAGTTGCAGTAATTCTTCAGTATGCTGATTACTTCGTGTCACTGCAATAAGCTGATAGCCTAGCAATTTCGCAAGTTGAGCATAGAGATGTCCAATGGCAGAACCACAGGCATTTACTAATAAGACATCGTTTGATTGTAAATTAAGTACCTCTGAGCATGTTACGAAAGCTGTGATTGGATTAATATACATTTGTGCGGCTGTAAAATCATCCATTGTGTCAGGAATAGTCACTGCAAAATCTGCTTGCGTTTTCACTATTTCCTGCCAAGTTCCCTCTCCCCGTAAAGGTAATACGCGCTGGCCAATAAGCCTTGGTGAAACAAGCGGTCCAACCTCTTCAATAATTCCTACACCCTCATAGCCAGGTATAGTTGGTAAAGTGATTCTATGAGCATATTTCCCCCATATTGGTATTAAATCTGAAGGATTGATCGGTCTGGCTAGCATGCGAACAAGAATTTCTTGACCTTGAGGAGGCGCGATGGTTTTATTCTCTAGCCTTACAACCTCTTGCGGATTTCCAAATTCATAAATTTTCAGGCATTTTGCTTTCAACGATTCTAGCTCCTTTATTCATTACGTATAAAACAACATCATACCAGGAGCATCTATTTCACGTTCCTTAAATCCAAGCTTCTGATAGAAAGTTTGTTTACCTTTAGCACAAAATAATTGAACCCATTTTATATTTTCCTTCTGACATTGCTCTAAAAGAGCATCCATCACCATTGTGCCAACCCCTTTTCGCTGATAATCCGGGTGCACCATCACATCACAGATAAATGTTTGATAGATCCCATCAGAAATAATACGTCCATAACCAATTAGATTGTCGTCTTCATAAATAGACGTACTGAACCAGCTATTACAAATAGCCTTGTATAATTGTTCATACGTATACAGTCCTTTTGCATTCCATCCTGTTGTTTGATGCAATGCTTTATACGACTCTATCGTCGGATTTGTTTCTTTGATTATATACATCTAACACACTCCTTATATTGAATAAATATACAAAATAATAAGTTTATGATGCTAGAGTTGGATAAGGGTTAGTTGACCTTTTTCATCCATATTTAATTGTAACGCTTCGTCTATTTCAATACAAATCGGGCTGATTACCGCTTTTTTATCAGAAAAATACCAAAGACGTTCACTAGGCCCTAATAGTATATTGGCTCCGTCTTCATAGTTTCCTAGAAAATTAAGACCATCTAGTTGGATTTCCTTGTTTGCCATAGGTTTTATAGTAAATTTCGTTAACTTTTCAGCAATTGTTGGAATGTCATCTGACGTTAAATTGATTTCCCCAATATGTAACACTTGCTCTACAGAAAAATTAACGTCAGCATGTTTTGGATTTATTTCCTGTCTGGCAATAAACTCCACTATATTGCCTTCAGGATCGTAGAAATAACATGAGTAAGCTTTTAAAAATTCAAAATAGACGTCATCCTGCCCCTCTGAATCCACCAAGCCTACATGCTCCTTTGCCCAAATCTTTGCCTGTTGAAATAGGTTACTAGGAATATTTAATGCAAAATGATATTGCTTTGGGATTTTAGAAGAAAGCTTCTCAAATGTCATCCTGCTTTCCCCCATGGCTATTGTAAAATGGTCAGCAGTTCTTTCTAACAAAGCAAAGCCTAACAGATCAACATAAAATTGCTGCATTTTTTGCACATCGTGAACATATAATTTGACCTTCGTAATCTTCATCTTTAAGCACCCCTTTACACTCCCTACTATACAAGTAGCTGATAAGAATGGCTTCATGCGAAAGAATGAAGTTTACTTTAGTGCAGTTAAAGTAGCTCTCGGTCTCCCTTGCTATTTGGCTGTGATATCACGAGGAATTCTACATCTTCTTGTGAATCGTTTCGCATTTGATGTGGTAAATTTGGAGGAATTTCTATTCCCTCATGTTGCTTTAACTCAATTCTTTGATCATTCAGTTCTATTGTAGCTGTGCCTGAAAGAATAAAGAAAAACTGCTGTGCATGATGGTGGTAATGATTTACCTCAGCTGTTTGAGCAGGCATACGTTCATGTATAACACTAAGGTCCGTATTTTGTACAAGATGCCAGCCATCACACTGTGCTCCCCATTGATAGTGTGGTGCTAATGCTTTGTTAATTTTCATCCATACTCTTCCTTTCTTGTGAAATATATTTGAGAGGAGGAATGTCCATGATTCTTGTTAATTTCCCTCATCCAATAAATTCAGCTAAGCTAATTTTCCTTTTTTGGTAATCTGCACGGATATGCTGTAACTCGGCCTCTAACTTTAAGGCACCAGCTTCAACTCCCCTATAAATCACTAGTGGGGGTTGCTCTAAAGCCTCTCTTGCTTGCGAATAATCATAAGATAGAATTTTTTTTAGCAACAATAATGTCTTTAGTTTCTCTTTTCCTTCCCCAGTAATCGTTAGTTCATAGTACGCTACAGGAATGTCTACAGGCAACATATCCTCACAACTAGATGGAATTAGTACACTTTCCAGGAACATAATTAGATTGTCGTAAGCCATTGTAAAATGCCAACTGCCTGTCCCATGAGGAGCAGTAAAAATAGCTGTATCTCCTCTTGATAGATCCAGACAATAGGGATCGCCTTCATCTGTGGCAATGACTAAATAATCATGTGGCCAATCCTCAATCATCTCATCTGTCACTGGATTATAATTATAGCCCTCCTGCCCACGTATTAAATCTCTTGCGCCATAGATATTTAGATTAATATAATCACCTGTAGCCCATGTAACCCTTTCAACGACATAATGTCTCAAAAAATAGACATACTCCGCTGGCAATAACCACCCACTATCCACAAAATGACTAATATCCTCTTCAGGTTGATGATAAAAAAACATTGGATAGGCTGACCCCCGCTCCTGAAGCTCATCAATAAAATCACGCATTTGCTGTAATATTGCATCGAGTTTCTCTTCTAAATCTTTCAATGGAATTCTCTCCTTTTCGTTATCAAGTGTTTTTCTTCGTATTTTATCATATCCCATCATTAACCAATTTAGGGGAACATGATATAATCATTAAAATAGACCAGTAGTAGGCATAATTGAACAAAAATAACGGATGGGAGCGATTTGTCATGTCACAACATATGAATGAACAGACAATACAGCAAGCCAACACGGAATTTTTGAAAGCACTTCGGTATTTAGATTATGGCAAGGTATCACAGGCGGAAGAATGTCTCAAACAAGCCATCCATTTAGCAGATCTGGTGAATGATCATATCACATTTATTCGTGCTGCAATTTGTTATGGAGAGATGCTATGGCATGCTGAAAAATATGATGCCTCCGATCATTGGTTACAGCTGGCACTTGATCGATTGTCCGCACTTCAGCTAGATATGGGTGATTTACTAAATGTTGAAGTGGAACGAGCTCAATCTTTATTAAAAAATAGAAGACGTTCACCATAAGGAGCAAGCAATCATGAAATTACTTATTAGACGTCCAGAACAATCGGACATCCAGGCGTTACACCAATTCTTTTATCTTGTCATTCAGGATACTTATGCAAAGGAAGGGATTGCCGAGCTAGTGGACGATCAACAGCATGAATGGGAAACGAAAAAACAGTACGTAGCAATGGACTTAGAGAGCCAGGGCGAAAAAAGATTTTTCTGGTTAGCTTTGAACGAAGAAACAAATGAAATAATAGGCACTATCGAATATGGTGAAGCCAACGAAATCATTCAACAGACGATTAAAGAAAATCTTTTCGATTGTCCAGAAATCGGTACCGTATTTGTTCATCCAGATTACCAAAATCGCGGTATTGGCACCATGCTACTACAGAAAATGCTAATGACGTTAGAAAATCGAAGGGTTCCTGCTTTTTGTTTAGATAGTGGGTATAAACAAGCACAAGTCATCTGGCAGAAAAAATTTGGCCAGCCAGATTTTGTACTTGAAAACTATTGGGGAGCAAATAATCATCATATGATATGGAAACGCGCATTACCCTTTCGATTTTAGAAGTAAATGCTCTATCAGAATACACATGTAAAAACAAATCTTTAGACAATAACATGCTTTTTGCATACAATATAAAACACTTTCGCAAAAGATTTACAGGGTCGTTATTAGGAATTACACACAAGCTTCGTGGTTAGGGTATGACAAATTACAATGAATACTCAGTGTGACTTCATTAAAGTTGACACACTTAGCTTTCAAGCGTTACCATCTGATGAAAATCATTCTAATAAAAATTTACGTGACTCTCGATTAAGTGGAATAAGACTCTAAAAAAGACGTTAAATCAATGATGATTGATAAGCAATAAAGAGATTAAAAATGCTAATACTTATTATGTTTGGAGGGAAATGAAATGTTAAAATTCATTGATGATTTAGCCGGTGCGGTTTTCGATGTTTTTATGTTGTTTTGTTATTTCTTTGCAGGCGTAATAATTGTAGGAGTCCCCATTTTTTTATTAGCAAAGTTTTTCCTATTGTTTCAATAAGGTTCAAACAAATTGGTCAACTATAAAAGGAATTAGTATAAACAGTGATTCCTTTTATAGTTGACGGCTATACTCAATAATAATCTAAATATTTTAATCCTCAGGTACTCATGCTTACAGTTCTATTATTTAATAAATTTATCATAGAAACGTTTAAGCATTGATAACTCTACTTAACTGTGACCATACCTAATTGCGATACGCTGCGGTAGAAACAGTTATCCAAATAGTACACATCCCGTCGTTCCAGCCTAATAAAGAAATAGATATAAAATATATTATAGTTGATGACAAACTAACGTTTGAAGTAGTGGGTGCCTATATACCATAAAGCTCCATGTAATGTAAGAGAGAGTGAGAGAAACTCAGGACATACTGTTGCTTCGTTAGTTTCTACACCATTACTTTTATATAATTGAAAATGAAGAACCTCGAATTACCAAAAACCAGCTACTCAGTTTTAAATGAGCACTTGGTCTTTACTATTCAATTTCAAAAATGACCCAAACTTTATATCTACCTTCAATACTACTTTCTGTATAAATCCTACACTCTTTCATAGAAGCTAATCTAAAAGCAAGCGAATATGCTATTTTGTAATCTGGAGTATCATATCCGTTATAAATTCTTCCGTATATTTCATTTGCTATTGAATCTGCCCAAGTATCGGCTTCATATAGAGTATCGAAAAGTATTTCTTCTCTGTGCCATTTAATAGTCATGTCATAAACTCCTACATAGTAATAGAAATAATCTGGATGAATAATTGCATTTGCAAATAATTCATTTTTTTAAAATTAGGGAGATTGTAATTAAAAAGGGATATTAATATAAAATTATATGAAAGTATTATAAAATTATTTCTAGTATTAAGAAAAGGTGGAAGTAATATGAATTCAATATACAAATCATTAATTTTAGCAGTGGTAGTAGGGTTATACGTATACATAGCCAGTAAAAATGAAAATAGTGTGCTTCTAAATTTTGTTATACTTTATATTATAATTTCAACAGTTTATTTATTATTCAGAAAAATAGAAAAAGAAAAAGAGTAAGGAAAGATAACTTAATTAAAAGCAGGCGATTCGAGACCTTTGAAAAGATTCACTGTAAATTATCTGAAAAGAAAGCAGTTGGTTGATAGTAGCCAAACTCAATAAAAACGAGTAACTGGGCATTATTATTACTAATTACTACGTTGTGTACCATTCTTTACGACATACATGATAATGGAAACAATAAAAACT
>NZ_JBAHYH020000001.1:1266986-1561029 GCF_036698265.2 Lysinibacillus sp. IITD104 | reverse complement strand
ACTATTCAAAAAAGATTAGGACACAGCAGATCAGCTATTACTGAAAACTGCTATGTCCTTTTATCACAGAAGATAGATGCTGCCGATATTTTTGATTCCATCGCTAAAGATTTTTAAATTGCTTGCACAATTTCAATGCAGTAGCAAATCGGTGGCATTCTCCACCCAACTGATACAAAACTATTTGCTTAAACCCCTATAAACCCTGTTATATCAATATTACTTCGAATCATCCATCTTCAGCACAGCCATGAATGCCTCTTGAGGGACTTCGACTGAGCCTACTTGTTTCATACGTTTTTTACCTTCTTTTTGTTTATCAAGAAGTTTTCGTTTACGGGAAATATCTCCCCCGTAACATTTCGCTAATACGTTTTTACGGATGGCTTTAATTGTTGAACGCGCCACGATTTTTTGTCCAACTGCTGCTTGAATTGGTACTTCAAATTGTTGGCGTGGGATTAATTCTTTTAATTTTTCTACGATGATTTTGCCTCGATCGTAGGCAAAGTCACGGTGTACGATAAAGCTTAGGGCATCGACTTGCTCACCATTTAATAAAATATCCATTTTCACTAATTTCGATGGCTGGTAACCAATAAGTTCATAGTCGAATGAAGCATAGCCCTTTGTATTTGATTTTAAATAGTCAAAGAAATCATAGACAATTTCTGATAATGGCATTTCATAAATAATACTTACACGCGATGTATCAATATAATCCATCGTCATGAAATTACCACGCTTCATTTGACAAAGTTCCATTACCGCTCCCACATAATCATTTGGTACCATGATTGTTGCTTTCACATATGGTTCCTCGACACGATCAATTTTTTGCGGGTCTGGCATAAAGGAAGGGTTATCGACTTTCAGCTCAGTACCATCTGTCATATGAACATTGTAAATTACGGAAGGTGCTGTTGTAATTAAGTCGATATTAAATTCACGCTCAATACGCTCCTGAATAATTTCCATATGTAGTAATCCTAAGAATCCACAGCGGAAACCAAAACCAAGTGCTTGCGATGTCTCTGGCTCATATTGTAGCGCAGAGTCATTTAACTCTAGTTTTTCTAACGCTTCACGTAAATCATTGTATTTGGCTGTATCGATTGGATACAAACCACAGTAGACCATTGGGTTTAAGCGACGATAACCAGCTAATGGCTCAGCTGCAGGACGATTTGCATAGGTTACAGTATCCCCTACCCGTGTGTCACCTACATTTTTGATAGATGCGGTTAAGTAACCTACATCACCCACTGTTAATTCAGCCTGTGGCACAACTTTTGGTGTATGTACCCCAACTTCAATAACCTCGAATTCCGCACCTGTTGCCATCATGCGAATTTTATCGCCAGGCTTAACAGTACCATTGATGACACGAATCGAAATGATAACACCTTTATAGGCATCGTAAACAGAGTCAAAAATTAAAGCTTGTAGTGGTGCATCTGGATCACCAGTTGGCGCTGGTACCTTCTCTACGATTTGCTCTAGAATATCCTCGATACCAATACCTGCTTTCGCAGAAGCTAATACTGCTTCAGAGGCATCTAATCCAATAACATCTTCTACTTCTTGACGTACACGTTCAGGGTCAGCTGCAGGTAAATCAATTTTATTGATTACAGGTAAAATTTCTAAATCATTGTCTAGTGCTAAGTAAACATTTGCTAGTGTTTGTGCTTCAATACCTTGTGCTGCGTCCACAACTAAAATGGCACCCTCACAAGCAGCTAAACTTCGTGATACTTCATATGTGAAATCGACGTGTCCTGGTGTGTCGATTAAATGGAATGTATACACTTCGCCGTCTTTTGCTTCGTACTTTAATTGAACTGCATTTAACTTAATTGTAATGCCTCGCTCACGCTCTAAATCCATTGAGTCGAGGAGCTGTGCCTTCATTTCACGGGAAGTTAAAGATTTTGTTTGCTCTAAAATACGGTCAGCAAGCGTTGATTTCCCATGGTCAATATGTGCAATAATAGAGAAATTTCGTATATTCTCTTGTCGTTTTAAACGTGCTTCTCGGTTCATCTTTTCCACTCCTAATTAAACTATAATGAATTATACTATGAACATAACGCAAAGTACAACAGCAACTAGACTTGAAAGCCTATAATATCAATACTTTCAGTGTTTCATGACGTTTTTAAATTTTACAGTATTAAGTATATAAATGCAGACAAATCAGCTTTAGAATAAATATAGGTAGTACAAATAGTTCCCCTTCCAAAGATAGAGAAAAAGTCAGCTACGCAGAAAACACTGTGTATACTGACTTTTTTCATTTTATTTGTTTAAGGATTGTTGAATTAGCTTTGTTAAAACTTCTACCCCTTTTTTCTCTAAATGTACACCGTCAGGGGCGAAGTATTCAGGGTGATTGATTGCTGCAGCATGCCAGTCAATGAGTGTAATTCGCTCATGTTCCTGTGCTTTTTGCAGTAAAGCTTCATTCACTTTTGCTTCCCATGAACGCGGCACCCGTGTATTCACTAAATATATATCAGCATTTGAAAAAGCGCCAAGGAGTGCATCCATTTGGTCAGTGGTAAAAAAACCATTTGTCCCCAATTGTAGAATGACTGCATAATTAGGTTGATTAAAACTTGCATAATTTGGTGCAAGTTTGACAGCTTGTGAAACTTGACGACCTATTTTTCCATCGATTGTAATGGTCGGATACATATTATGTAAGCTCGGTGCAATATCAATCATTAGGGAATCACCAATGGCTAGTATGCCACGATAAAAATCATCTTTTTCAGGCTCTATAATGGTGTTAATTTCTTCTTGTTTAGGCGTTTCTATGTCCTGAACATCTTCTACTCCCTCTTCCTTGCTTGGAGAGGGCTTGTCGGTTGAGGCTTCAGCTTGTTTGTCATGCTCGTTCAACTCGGCTGTGGGTTCATCGCCATTAATTTTTATCGTTGTTGGAAACGTTTTAGATGGGTTTTGCTGGCTTTCACCCACTACACCTGTCATTCCTGTGAAAAATACAAGCAGAAAAAGTGGCACCATAACCGTTGATATTTTTCGTGGGAAAGTTAGGCTTCCCCATTTATTTTTATTACAAATCAGATATTTTTGACAATAGACTCGGAATCCTTCTTTCCGGATGGGCATCTCAATGAAGCGATAGGATAGCTCTGCAATCATCAGGATTAGTAAAAGCTGCAGGAAGATTCGCCAATAGGGGGCATTACCAATTTCATGAATGGGTGTCCCTAAAACCATGACAGGATAATGCCATAGATAAATACCGTAGGAACGAGAGCCTATCCAACATAATGGCTTCCATGCTAATATTTTTCCTAGTACGCTGACTGGATGACAAATACATGCAATCAACACCGCAGCATTTAAGCAAAATAAAAACATACCGCCTCTATAAAGAAAGGATTGATATTCATCAACATACACTATGCTTACTAAAAAAATAGTAAGTGCAATGAAGCTCATCGTATTTAGTTTCTTCACATGGTTTGCTGCTAATTTTTGAGAAGATAGTCTTTTCATTGGCCAAACAAGGGCTAGCCAGCAGCCTATTAATAATTCAAAACAACGTGTGTCCGTTCCATAATAGACACGACTAGGATCAGCACCTGGCTGATAAAGTACCGCCATTACGAATGCTGAACAAAGGGCACCACAAAAGACAATATTTGCTAGTTTACTTTGTTTTTTAACAACAAAAAGTCCAATCATTAAGAGTAATGGCCAAATCAAGTAAAATTGTTCTTCAATAGCTAATGACCATAGGTTTTTTAAAGGTGATGGAGAACCGAAACTATCAAAATAAGAGAGTTTATGAAAAATGAACCACCAATTACTTGAATAAAAAATAGAGGACAGTGCATCCCCTCGCAAAGTATGGAGAAGCTCTTTATGAAAGAGCATTGCCCAAACAAATGATGTAACAATCATAACGTAGGCTGCTGGTAGTAGCCTTCTAAATCGTCCCACCCAAAATTTCTTTAGGCTGACTGTTAATTGATTGCCCTTTAAAGGTAAGATGGTAGAGGTAATTAAATAGCCTGATAATACAAAGAAGATATCTACTCCTAAAAAGCCACCTCTAGCCCAACTGAAGTTAAAATGATAAGCAATAACTGCTAAAACGGCTAATGCTCGAATCCCGTCTAGTCCAGGAATATAACGATGATTTAATGACTTGCCTGACATACTATTCCTTCCTTCAATAATCTCTCAATTTCGTTTCGGTAAAATGTGGTTTTTCTAGCTGTTCAGTGAGAAATTAATCTAAAAGCCGTCACGATCTCTGACAACCGCCCAAGACTTTGGAGAGAAGATGTTAGTTACATCTAATGCCACAAGAAGTAACGCTTTTTGAAGGTATTCCCTTCTGCATCAAGATAAAACCTGTTGTCACGTAGAACTTTTTAATTGATAACCATCCCCTCTCTATTATTTTTTGCTTGTTCACTTATATGTTTGACGTTTGAAATACGATAAAAGTTTGAGAGAAAAATGAAACGTTATCACTTTTTGTCTTTTAAAAATTCATATGTATGTTTGCTATAGACTTAAAAAGGCATTCCCAAAAATGGTATATACTTCAAAAGTATGTTTGCTTTATTTGCATATGCCTTCATTTAACGTTTTATCATGAAATTCGAGAGCCAACTTGAAAATTATAAGACAAGAATGGAGCAATGGAAAGACAATTAATGAGAATTATTTCTGGAAATTTTATTATCATACAATATTAAAAAAGTGAGCCCACAAGAGTCCCACTTTTTAATATGATTGGTCTATTTTTTTGAATCATTTACAAACGCTTTTGAGATAGCCTTACCAATTACAGCAATCGTACGATTAACCTCTTCCTCTGTATTACCAATTCCACCTATTTCAATAATCATCATTTGCTTTGCTAAATCCTGATTGTATCGACCATCAACACCATCACCACTTTTAGAAATAACCCCTTTAGATATTTTTGGAACGATGGCATTTAGTGTGGATGATAAACTTTCAGCATAGGCTGTATTCCAGCGGTAATTAGCATGCTCTGCACCAACGACAATAGCGATTTTCGCATAGTTTTCCCCATTATATGAGATCGTTGTAAGATCATGTTTTAATGAGTCACGATGTAAATCAAGTATTAAATCATAATTATTTGTTTCTAAATGCTTACTTAAATATGGCCTCATCACATTATAAGACTCATGATAGCCTTTACCCTCTTCTTGTAATTTCTTCATAATATCTACATCAAGAACATTCGTCTTTAAACCATTTACATTAAAATGATTCACAATCTTATCCTTCAGGCTCATAATATTGACCGTTTCATGAGAAGTCGCTACCTTACCACTCACTGCTTTTACCATCGGTTCGTATGCTTCATGCGTATGAGTAAATAACACTAACACTTTAAATGGATCCGGGTCTAGGGCTTGATCTGGTTCAGGTTCTTTCGTTTGTTCCAGTACACTTTGTTCAGCTAAATTGGTAGCAGCAAACACGACTTGCTTATCTTCTGATTGTTTGATCGGAGTCGATGCTTGCTTGTTGAACGGAAGTTGCCCAGCAATGACAGGTAATACGAAAAAGAACAATAATATACCAAATGACCATTGTAGTTTTTTTAGCAAAGTCACACCCTCCTCCCCATATCGTATGGAGGGGGGATGTTAATTAGAACGAAAATAATTTTCTTGTTTTACGCATAAATAGGCGTGTTTTAGGAGGACTACTCTTAGCATTTGCTTCTTAATTTTTTATAAATCACTTGCCCAATCCATTAGCATAGAAGCCACTAATTTTGCATAGCGATCAATCCAATAGTCTGCTTCTTTTGGTGTAACCATCAATTGTGTGTGGGAGCCAGCGAAGGTTTCCTCAAACAGCTGCTGCCGCTCCTCCTTCGTCCATGTCGCCCATTCTCCAAATATAGGTTGTACTAATGTCATATCCAGTTCCTTGTTGATATCTGGTTGCCATGAGGATAATGAAAGCTTTGATGACGGTTTACTGCGTTCAGCTACACGAGCAGCTATCGAACGTAGCATTGTTTCTACCGCATCCGCAATTAATACAGGTGCATCTACTACAGTAGGGATCCCTATTGCTGTTACGGGAATGCCAAGCATCTCATAGGAAATTTCTTGCCGTTGATTGCCTACTCCTGAACCTGGATGGATGCCTGTATCAGTTAATTGAATGGTTTTACAGAGTCGATTACTCGCTCTTGTAGCAAGTGCATCTACTACAATGATTAATTTCGGTTGCAGACGCTCAGCAATAGCAGCCACAAACTCACCTGTTTCGTAGCCTGTTTGTCCTGTTACCCCAGGAGCATACATGACAAATTTTTCATCAATGACATCTAAACCATGCAAATGGTCAATTAAATAGGGACCTATTGCATCGGGTGTAATGGTGCGATTACCTAAACCAACTATTAAAATTTTATCGTCCTCTTGCCAAGAAAGTGCCTCATGCATTTTTTTGAAATTTACTAGCAATTCTTGCTCAAGTTGTGCAAAGCCTTCTTGATCTTCTAATGTTAGCGTTGGGACAGACAGGGTAATATACTGCCCTTCCTTTTTGCCAATTTGCTTTTCTCCTTCAGCGTCTACTAGAACATCTGTAATTTTTACCCTACCAGCATTCCGATCTTCAATTTGAATGCCACTTGATTGTTCAAGCTTTTCTTTTTGCTCTTTGGTCTGATGGACAACTACCTCTTCTGATTCATCGATTAAATCTGTTCGTTGCCAATTAAAATTTTGCATACAGTTCACCTCAAGCTGTAGTTTGTTCAAACTGTCAAGTAAATATTCTTTGCATTTATCTATTGCAATTTAGCCAAGCGTTTGTTAAAATGATTTTTGTTGTATTGACACAAGAAATCAATGAGAAGATATCATCTCGTACCTAATTTAGGAGGTGAAATATATGCCAAACATTAAATCTGCGATTAAACGCGTAAAAGTTAACGAAAAAGCTAACATTGCTAATTCTCAAGCTAAATCTGCAATGCGTACTACAGTGAAAAAAGCTGAAAACGCTGTTGCTGCTAACGCTGAAAACAAACAAGAACTTTTACAAGCAGCTTTCAAATCTTTAGATAAAGCAGCTTCAAAAGGACTTATCCACAAAAACGCGGCGGCTCGTAAAAAGTCTCGCCTTGCTAAAAAAGCGTAATTGTTTAAAGGATCAGATACTCTATTAGGAGTAGCTGATCTTTTTAATTTTATAGAGAACCGAACATAAAAAGCTGCCCTTATCGGACAGCTTTTGTTGCCTATAATTGGCGCAATAAAAATAGCTCTAGATAGCGCTCTCGATTCCCACCAGTCGATTTTAGCTGTAAATCAACCTCTGCTAATTGATATAATGCCCGTAGCAAATTTTCTTCTGAAGGCCGATGTCGTTGCTCAATCATAAGTTTGACGCGATATGGATGAATTTTTAGATTTTTAGCGATTTGTTGTGGGTGATAACCTTTTTTTAATAAATAAAAAACATTTGACATGGTACGAACATTGGATGCTAGCAAGCCTACTAACATAATAGGCTCTTGTTTTTGTCGCAATAAATCATGATAGATGGCCAAGGCTCTGACAGAGTCATTAGCCAAATAGGCATTGAGCATTTTAAAGGCATCTTGCTCTAATGTTTTTGCCACCAAATCCTCCACTAAAGAAGTTGTAATTTCGCCACCATCACCTAAATAAAGAGTTAGCTTGTCAATTTCCATCTGTAATTGTAGCATGTTGGCTCCGACCATCGTAACAAGCAATTCAATAGCATCTTGTGTAATGCTATTACCTTGAGCTTTGACAATGCCTTGAATCCATACAGCTAAATCCTGCTCTTTTGGTGTTTCTGCTTGTATAAATAGTGCATGCTCTTTCATCATTTTAGTCACTTTTTTGCGTTCATCCAATTTTTCATAAGGGGCAATAAAAACCGTTACGGAAAAATCAGAAGGATTCGACAACCATGTTTCCAATCGTTTCACATCATGATCAATTTTTTCCTTCCCTTTCTCGGTTGCCTTTAAAAACGATGCATTTTTAGCAATAATAAGCTTACGTTCTGAGAAAAAAGGAATGGTATCTGCTTCATCCATGACCGCATCTACAGGTACTTCTTCTAAATCAAATGTAGTCATCTCCAGATCTTCTTCTGGACCCATTGCCTCTTTTAAACGTTTAATGGTTTCATCTATAAAATAGCTTTCTTCACCAACAAGCAAATATACTGGTGCAAGCTCACCTTTTTTTATTGTATTCCAAACCGTTGAAATCATAATTTCCCCTCCATCTAGCAATACTATTAGTATACATGATTTCATAGTCCTTTGTGTCTTTGACCGAATTGTGTCGATTCCTTGCCAGACGGGGAAATCACCTTTTCGATATAGCTTTTATGACCATGTTGTCTTATAATAAATAACAGAATTGGAGGGATAACAATGAATCCATTTGAAGGAAAAAACATACAATGTCGACGTAACGATGCCATCGATTCTGGTGTTGGCTTCGGTGTATCATTTGGCGTTTTCACGCTAATGTTTATTATTGCAACTATAGTAGAATTTGTATCACAGTAATTGGACTTATGCAGGAAAAGGGCCTTGGTCATTGGACAAGGCTCTTTTCATTTATGTTAACAGACCAGCGATTATCACGAATACGTACTTCGATTGATCCATTCACCCCTGTTGTCCATGTCACTAAATGTCTACTGACAAAACGTTGTACTACTTCTTCATGTGGATGACCATAACGATTATGAAGACCTGCACTAAAAACGGTTAATTGGGGTTGCAGCAGCTCGACAAAGGCTTCTGAGCTCGATGTCTTACTCCCATGATGCCCCGCCTTCAGCAATGTGAGATTGGCCAATAAAGGTCCATAACGCTTGATCAGCTGTTGTTCGCCATATTGCTCCAGATCCCCTGTAAATAACGCTGTAAACCCCTTTTGCTGCATGTAGAGGACAAGAGAATCATCATTTCCCTCATAAAAGGTGTCATCAGGCCATAAGTAATAAAAATCTGTTTCCCCTACACGCCACGAGGTCCCCTTCATTTTTTCTTTAATAGGAATATGGCGCTTAGTTGCTTCTTGCCATAAATCATGCATTAAAGGCTCATTCAATGAGCCAGGTGTAACATGGATTTCCTTTATGTTTATTTCTTGTAATACTTCCTCTGCTCCCTCAATATGATCTGCGTCCGCATGCGAAGCAATAAAAATATCGATAGTTCGTATACCCTTGCCTTTTAAAAATGGCACGACAACTTGCTTCCCTACCTCATAAGGACTATCTGCTTTCTTCCATGATTCCTGCTCAAAGCGCAATACTCCACCTGCGTCTATAACATAAACAGCCCGTCTAAATGGCAATTCAATGACGATACTATCTCCTTGTCCTACATTTAAGAAGGTAATCTTTGTTTCGTTATACAACATGGGTGCCAAATGAGTCAAAATAGCAGGAATGACAAGGACCATCATAGCTTTCCTGAACCGTTTTATTTCCAAATAGTAGAAGCTTACTAAAACACTTAACATTGCAATGCAGCTCAGCCAAATAGATGGTTTACCTGGTGACCATAATTGCCAAGGGAGCTCTTGCATATTAAAGATTATTTCGGTCAGCCAATTACGCAGTGGTTCATAGCCTGCAAATAGGATGTTGGCAAGTGGTAAGGAAAGATAGGATAACACAAAGGCTACAATATTAAATGGTAATATAACAAAGGAAAACAGTGGAACAAAAACAATATTGACAAAAAACGAGGATAAAGATAATTCATAAAAATGATGGAGTAATAGTGGGTAAACGAGCAGTTGGCACACGTACGTGATAAAAAAAGAACGACCTAGCCAAGTTCTTGTCTGCTTAAAAATAATACCAGAATAAATAAGACTAACGGTTGCTAAATAGGATAGCTGGAAACCAATTTGGAAAATAACACCTGGTTCAAGCAAAACAAAGCCGATAAAGCTAATAGCTAACGCATCATCCATCGAAAGAACCCACTTAAAAAAGCGCAGTAGCAGCATCAACTCTACTACAGAAACAGCACGCCATACGGAAGGTGCTCCACCTGCAATGACTCCATAAACGGGTAAGAGGATCAATAGCACGACAGTAGCCATTTCCTTGCGAATTCTTATTCTAAGTAATCCTTCAAAAAAGAGCCAAGACATCAGCGCGACATGGAGCCCAGAAATCGCAAATAAATGGGTAATACCGAGCTTTTGATAGGCACGCTGCAGTTCATCCTCCATCTGATCTTGCACCCCTATTAGAAGTGCTTGAGCCTCTGCTACAAGCGATTTGGGAAAAGTCCTCTCTATATGTTTTTTCATATTATGTCTTACCTCGGCAAGAATCGTGAAGATGGTGGTTCGTTTTCCTACATAATGCCAATTCGTGATTTCTACAACGCCTGTTGCTCCTTTGCTTGTTAAATAGTTTGACATGGAAAAGGCATAAGCATGTGCAGATGGTGAGGGGGTCACAAGTTCACCTTTTGCCAAATATGTCATTCCTGTTAATGAGGTATTTTCATAAAAATTTTTCTCTTGTTCTGAAGAAAAGGTATAAACCACGTAAAGTTTTTCGCCATTTGTTGTTGTCGCAAACCCACGGAGTTTTTGCCCGTTTATTTTATAGTCATTTGACCAAGTTATAGGGAAGGTTGACGGTAATGGGGAAGGTTCCGTCAGATGATTGATAGAAAGGAAAAAATAAGTTAGTAGACCACTAGTTAGTACAAAAATTGCAAGGAAACGTGACTCACCTTTTATGATGAGCCACAGGGCTAGTAGCAGTAAAAAAATGAGTAGCCATACTGATTTGTATACCGCAATAGTAGCTATCAGTACAGCAAGAGCTATCATAATCCATCTATGCTTTAAAGCTTGATGCCAAATAATGCACTCACCTTCTGTTCATATGGGAGCAATTTTTCAGCAGATACCCCACTCTCGCGAAGCTCGTGCAGCATTTCTGTATACAAAGCTAGCTTGTCATCTCGTAAAAAATCGATTTTACGTTCATCAAAGGGTACATGAACAACTTCCACTCCAGCTTTTGCAAATAACTCCTGTGCATATGGATTATTTTTATAATCCGTTGCGTAATACACACGTTCTATGCCAGCTTGAATGATAGATTTTGTACATGGTAAACATGGGAAATGTGTTACATACAAATCAGCACCTTTTGTCGGTGTTCCATATTTAGCACATTGCAGTAAGGCATTCATTTCAGCATGCACGGTACGCACGCAATGATTATCAACCACATAGCACCCTTTTTCGATACAATGCTCGTCCCCAGTGATGGAACCGTTATAACCACCTGCAATAATACGTTTATCCCGCACAACAGTTGCTCCTACAGCTAGTCTTGTACATGTACTGCGTAATGCGAGTAAATGGCTTTGTGCCATAAAAAATTGATCCCAAGTAATTCGCTCCATATGACTACCTCCAAAAATTATCTAACAAATTAACTTTCTCTTGCTTTTCTACTATAGTGTAGCCCTTTTAGAAAAGGGGCGTCAATATACCATCGTGTTAAGGTATTACTTTACGGTAATCGCATCCTTTAGCTTCTCAAATGTTTTATCACCAATACCACTAACATTTTTTAAGTCTTCTATGGTTTGAAACTGCCCATTTTCCTCTCGATACGTCAGGATACTTTGAGCTTTGGAAGGACCGATTCCTGGCAATGTTGCTAACATTGCTTCATCAGCTTTATTGATATTAATCTTTTGCTCTTTATTATTACTTTCAGTAGGTAGCGTTAACAGAGAAGGGGCTCCTTCCTCTAGCTGTTCGCCTTTGATAGGAATATAGATCACCATTTCATCCTGTACCTTTTGGGCATGATTGATAAATTGTGTGTCAGCATTCTCTGTATAGCCACCAGCGAGCTGTACAACATCTTTTATACGTTGGTCTTGCTGAAGCTCATAAACGCCTGGATACATTACAGCACCCTTTATTTCCACAAATACCTGCTGCATAACCGCTTCCTCAGCAGATTCACTCAAATTTTTTTCTTCAATAGGTTGGATTGTTTCGATGAGCTCTTCTTGGGGAGGTGAAGAGTCAGAACTCGAAAAATAGAAGTAACAAAGTCCACTGACGACTAGTATGCTGGGGAATAACATACTTTTTTTGTACTTTTGCCATAAAGATTGTAGCACAGTACCATCCTTTCCTTATGAAAGATCATCATATGGAGTTACATATATCTTACACTATGGATGGGTTGTTGAAAATGATAAAAAAACATCAGAGTTTCAATTACCTGTTGAAGAGAGCTATCCACTTACTTTAGCGTTTCTATCCGCCTGTACAAGTGTTCTATCCGCTACTTTAGCGTTTCTATCCGCCTGTACAAGTGTTCTATCCGCTACTTTAGCGTTTCTATCCGCCTGTACAAGTGTTCTATCCGCCTGTACAAGTGTTCTATCCGCTACTTTAGCGTTTCTATCCATCAAAAAAGCCACACTGCCTCTTACACAGTGTAGCTCTCTTTTCTTTATTTCACCGCACGAATAAAAATGCGTTCACTTTCATCATCAGGTGCCTCATCCGAAAAGTCTGCTGTGATTTCCACATAACTAAAACCGATAGCACGTAACCAAGTCATATACTGCTCGATAGTGAAAGTACGTTGCACGTGCTCCTCATCAAAGCGTTCATATAATGCACTTGCGTCATCTCGTACATAAAAGGTCATTTGATGAATAACCGAATGCTCGAAGTCGGCAGGCTCCGTATGCCATACATAACTAATATCACCATCATCATATGTGAACGGACCATCTAAAAAAATCTCATTCATTTTAAATAAAGAGTGAACATCAAAAAACAGCTGTCCTCCATCACGCAACGCCGAATAGATACGTTCTAATGTCGTATAAACAGAATGCTCCTCTATCACATAATTCAAGGAATCAATTGTGATTGTGACAACATCGATTTCCTCAAAGCCATCTAGTTCGACCATAGACATACAGTATAATGGGGCATGATAGCCTGCACCAGCAAAGCGTTCTGCTGCAATGGACAGCATCTCTTCTGATAAATCAATTCCACTGACTTGATAGCCAGACTTTGCAAATAACAAGCTAAGTACACCAGTGCCACAACCAATATCTAAAAGTTTTGGGTATTGGCTGCTCGGTGCATGCTGTACAACCCAATCTATATAAAGATTGTAAGGAATATCCGTTTGCAGCTCATCATAGACATGAGCAAAGCGTTCGTAACTCACTTAGGCCTCTGGCATGTCTAGTTGCGGTGCATCGCCCCAAAGACGCTCTAAATTATAATAAGCACGCTCATCCTTATGGAATACATGTGCCACAACATCGCCTAGGTCAACTAGTACCCAACGTGCTCCATCGAATCCTTCGACACGGCGAATTTCATAGCCTTGTTGCTCAGCTACATCCTGTAATTCACGTGCAATGGCTTGCACTTGGCGATCTGAGTTACCATGAGCAATGATAAAATAATCTGCTAAAAGGGAAATTCCTTGCATATTTAAAACGACAATATCCTCACCATGTTTGTCGTCAATTGCTTTGTACGCTGCTTGTAATAAAGTTGAAGTCATCCTTCACTATCCTCTCTGTTCATCATATCGTTATAACATTCTATTGATAAAGGATAAATTGGCTGCTTGGTGTCAATTAAAAATGCCAAAGTATGGCGTACACATGCACTCATCGCCTTATCCAAATTTTTTTGTGCTTTTTTGCGCAGACGCTCCACACCATCAAATCGACGGTTCGGTTCAATCATATCTGCGACAAAAATAATTTTTTCTAAACGGCTCATACTAGCACGCCCAGTAGTATGGAAACGAATAGCATTCAACAGCTCTTCGTCTGTGATGCCAAACTCACTTTGTGCTATATATGCACCTACTGGACCATGTAGTAATTCACTACCCCATCCAATGAGTCTTTCATCTAAATTTTCATCACGAACGATATTCTCCATCCACTCAATATCAGCATATTTAGCAATATCATGGAGGATAGCTGCTGTTTCAGCTTTTTTTACGTCCTCGCCATACTTTTGAGCTAGGTTGATGGCCGTTTCCATCACTCCGACTGTATGAATAAAACGTTTTTCAGGCATTCTTGGCTTAATCGCCGCTAAATACTGTTCGCGTTCCATAAAGACCTTCCTCTCGTATGAACGTCTCTACCGCTTCTGGTAGTAGAAATGTCACCGTTCCTCCTGTAGCCAGGCGTTCACGAATCAGTGTGGACGATAAATCGATTTGGGGTATTTCCACCATACTTATAGGGTACTCTGTTGCCGCGGCTGTCCCTGGACGCTTTACTCCGACAAACTGAACAAGCTTCACTAAATCATCTATACAATGCCATGTATGTAGCGAATCAATCATATCGCCACCGATGATAAAGTAAAATTTCACATTCGGCTCTCTTCTACACAATGCAGAAAGTGTCTCATAGGAATAGGATACGCCACCCTTCTCCAGCTCATACGACTCTACTGAAAAATAAGGAAATGGGCGAATCGCACGTTTTACCATTTCAAGCCGTTCAACACTACTAGCATCAAAACGTGCATGCTTATGTGGTGGGATGGCATTAGGCATAAAGCGGATTTCATCAAGTTCTAGCGCATGAAATACTTCATTTGCTATCAAAAGATGACCCATATGTGGTGGGTTAAATGTACCTCCTAGTAAACCGACCCTTTTCATCGTCTCACCTTATTTCGCTACTTTTGGTAATACAATCTTTTTATGATTGCGGGACTCTTTATATAAAACAACTGTCAGACCGATTAATTGGACAAGCTCCGCATGAGCGCCTGTTGCTAATGCTTCAGCGACTTCATGTTTATCTTCTTCACAGTTATCTAAAATACGTACTTTTATCAATTCACGTACTTCTAATGCCTCACGAATTTGCTTTGTCATTTCATCATTAACGCCACCTTTTCCTACTTGGAAAATAGGTGTTAAATGGTGTGCTTCTGCACGTAAAAAACGTTTCTGTTTACCTGTTAACATAAAAATTAGTTTCCTCCTAATTGCGCCTTCAGTTGCGCAATCATTGAATTTGTATTTGGATAGTTTCCTAACCAGTGTTCAAAAGCGATGGCTCCTTGATGGACAAACATTCCTAAGCCAGTAACAATCGTTGCTCCTTTTTCTTCAGCCGCTTGTAAAAAAGGCGTCATTAATGGATTATACACAATATCCGCAACAATTGCTCCTTTCATCAGCCGATCTAATGAAAATGGCATTGAAAAATTGCCCGTGGAAAGGCCAGCTGATGTCATTTGCACAATAATGCTGAAATCAGCTAGCGTCTCTTCCGCTTGTTGTAAAGAAATGGCATGTCCCATACCCATTTCATCAATAATCTTTTGTGCATTCATCACCGTACGATTGGCAATGGTTACATGACAATAGCCTTGTTGCTGCATAGCAAAGGCAATGCCACGAGCTGCTCCACCAGCACCAACAAGTAATACAGGCTTGTCTTTATGAGATACCCCAACGGCTTCTTCGAGTGATCGAACAAATCCAATACCATCTGTATTATAGCCTTTCAGCTTTCCTTCTGTTGTTCGTACGACGGTATTCACTGCGCCCATTTTTTGTGCCAGCTCATCTAGCTCGTCTAGATATGGAATGATTGCTGTTTTATGAGGAATTGTCACGTTCCAGCCACTTGCCCCTAACGTCTTCAAGCCAGCAACAGCTGACTCTAATTGATTAGGCTTTACATGTAAAGGAATATATGTCGCATCAATTGACATGTCCTCGAACCAAGCATTGTGCATGGCAGGTGATTTTGAATGTTCAATTGGATCACCCATAACTGCAAACCACTTCTTCATGTTCTAGTCCCTCTCTCTACTATGTCCTCCATTTAGATTAGCGAAGGACGAATTGAAACTTGTACACCTTTTGGTGCGTAAGCTGCTACTACTACATTCGCATGCTGAACGGTAATCCAGCCTAGCCCAGAAAATACAACATCTGTTTTCGCTTCTTTGATGGAAAATTCATGACGAACCAATGGTGGCAACTGGTCGATAAAGTCCGCAGTTGGTGGCGCCAATAATTCCCCCTTATGCTCTTCATATAACGCATCTGCCTTCTCAAGCTTTGTACGATGAATTGGTAAATCATTTGCCACATGGATTGTAAAGGCAGAACGGTCTCCCTGAATAAAATCAAATCTTGCCAATGCACCAATAAATAAGGTTTGCCCAGCATTTTGTTGGTAGACTTTCGGCTTAATTTCTTTTTTCGGCATAATATATTTTAATTCACTGGAATCAATGTGATGTGCCATTTGATGATGATTAATAATACCTGGCGTATCATATAATGCACTACCATCATCCAATGGAATATCAATCATGTCTAAAGTCGTACCTGGGAAGTGCGAGGTTGTAATCACTTCACCCTCACCTGTTGCCTGCTTAATAATCCTGTTAATGAACGTGGATTTCCCAACATTTGTACAGCCAACAACATATACATTTTGTCCTTTACGATACTCATCGATGGCTTCCATTGCTTCTGCCATCCCTTTGCCTTTATGGGCACTGACTAGTAGGACATCGACAGGCTGTAGCCCAAGAGCCTTTGCTTCTCGTTTCAGCCAGTTAATAACTTTTTTCGGTTTCACTGACTTTGGTAATAAATCTGCTTTGTTCGCAATCAATAGGACAGGATTTTTTCCTACAAAACGGTGAAGCCCTGGTAGCCAACTGCCATTAAAATCAAATATATCAACAATTTTTACGATTAAGCCTTGCTGTGTGCCAAGACCATTTAAAATACGTAAAAAATCGTCATCTGTTAATGATACTGGTTGAATTTCATTGTAATTTTTCAAACGGAAGCAACGCTGGCAAATGACTACATCCTTTTCTAATGATGATGGGGGTGCATACCCAACTGCTGTTTTATCTTCTGTTTGAATTGTTGTACCACAGCCAATACAATTTGGCATTTCAATCATTCTTGTTCCTCCCAAGTTATAATTCCTTTTCGTTTCAAATCATTAAATACGCGACGTTCAATGAAACGATTCAATTTTGTTACAAGCCCGTCTGATTGTGCAACAGGCTTCACGAGCACCGTGTGTAAGCCTAAGCGGTTTGCTCCCATTACATCCGTAAGGAGTTGATCTCCTACCATTACTACTTCATTTGGACGCAGGCCTAGTTGAATCAGCGCATTATAAAAAGCATTACGAAGTGGCTTTTTCGCCTTGTGAATATAAGGGATACCTAATGGTTCAGCAAAATGCTTTACACGAGCTTCCTTGTTATTTGACGCAATAATAACACGAATACCTGATTCTTTCATAATGCGCAACCAAATGATTAGCTCTTCTGTTGCATCTGGACGATCCCATTCAACAAGCGTATTATCTAAATCCGTAATGATTCCTCTAATCCCTAATTCCTGTAACTTTTCTGGCGTAATTTCAAAAATATTCGTCACAAATTCGTTCGGTAATAAAAAATTATACAAAATAGCGACCCCTAATCTTAACGTATTATTCGACCATTATAGCATATTTGCAAAGGCTTCACCCATTCGAATTGGGCTTCCTTTTACAACATTATCCGTAAATTTAATGGTATCTTTTTCAAATAGCATCACAACAGTGGAACCAAATGAGAAATAACCAACTTCCTGCCCCTTACGCCATTTCGTTGTTGTATTTGTGAGTACAATTGAATTCACAAAGGTCGCACCCACTTTAATAAAGGCAACATGCTGATTATTAGCTGCTTTCAGCTCAGTCACTAAACGATAATTATGAGAAATTGGTTTTTTACCGTATGTAAGACCTAGCTGATTCACAGGATAAGATTTCTGACCAAGTGTATATTGGCGTAAAACTTCTCCATCTATCGGGCTATGGATACGATGATAATCAGCCGGACTTAAATAAAAAACGATAAAATGTCCGTCTGCATATTGTGCAGCTCGTTCTGTATTGCCGAGTAAATCTTGTAATGCATAAGGCTTACCCTTCACAAGAAATGTCATATCCCATTCAATACGACCAAAGGATTCTATTTTAGCATCCACAGGGCTTGCATATACAGTTGGATTTTTTTCAATAGGTCGAGCCTCTTCAATAAGTTCTCTTGTAAAAAAATCATGTAAACACGAAAATTGTTGTTGTTTTTTTGAAACTTCTTCAAGGTTAATATCGTATAACTTCATGTAGCTTGGAATTATACGTTTACTCCACTTCGCTTTTGCAATTGCTTGCAAAAGATTGGAAGATTGCTTTCCATTCGTTAGTTCTATCAAGCGTTGATATAGTTTTTCTTTCATACAGTAAAACCCCTATCCATTAATTTAGACTGTCAATTTTTTCGCATTCGAAGTATAATGGTACAATATCTTAAGTGCAAAGGAGTGATCCCCCTTGTTTTTTTATCACAAGTTGGTGGATACCACGGTTAAGAAAATGAAATCGCACGCAGCTAACTTCATAACAATTAGTAATATGTCCTTTGGAGGCGCGGCTATTATGGCCACTCTACATGAATACTATAGCTATAGTGTCTTGTTTATCTTTATAGCAGCTCTTCTTGATCGCTACGATGGTAAGGTAGCGAGAGCGCTCGGACAAGTGTCTGAATTAGGTAAACAATTAGATTCTATGAGTGATATTATATCATTTGGCGTGGCGCCTGCATTATTAATGTATGAAGTTGTTCTAGTTGATTTTGGTTTTGTCGGCATGATGATGGCCGTATTATTTATCGTCTGTGGCGCGATGCGTTTAGCTCGCTTCAATATTAGCGAAGCGAACGGTTATTTCACAGGTTTACCAATTACAGCCGCAGGTACGTTCTTAACTTTAACGTATTTCGCAGCTTATACGTTCCATCCGGCATTTTATCTTTTCCTTTTCCCCATTTTAGCTTTTCTCATGATTAGTACATTTACGTTAAAAAAAGTGTAACAGCACATTTGCTGTTGCACTTTTTTCATTTCCCACGGCTTTTAAACATATACTGTCGAAAAATGGGGAAAGGATGAAATCATTCAATGAGCGGAATTTTTACATCGATGTTGCAGTTATGGCTTGAAATCCCTGCGTTGCTTGGCTATTTAAAGGGGCAAACATTCCATAAACCCTTTTCAAAAGAAGAGGAAGCTGCTTGTATTGAACGATTTTTAGGTGGCGATGAGCAGGCGCGTCTTGATCTAATAGAACGTAATATGAGGCTTGTCGCACATGTCGTTAAAAAATTCCATCCAAAACATGAGCAACTCGATGATTATATTTCTATTGGAACAATTGGACTAATGAAAGCCGTTGAGAGCTATACCCCTGATAAAAAAACTAGACTTGCCACATATGCAGCTCGTTGCATTGAAAATGAGATTTTAATGCATCTACGCACCCAAAAGAAAGTGCAAAAAGACGTTTCGCTATTTGAGCCGATTGGAACTGATAAAGATGGGAACGCACTGCAAATTCGCGATTTACTTCAGTGTGATGAAGAAAGTGCCACAGAGAAGCTAGAGCATAAAGAGCATGTAGCACAACTATACCACTATTTGCATATGCTCGATGAACGTGAGCTCGAAATTGTGACACTCCGTTATGGATTAAATCAACAGGATGCACTTACGCAAAAGGAAATTGCAGCACGCTTAAATATTTCACGTAGCTATGTATCTCGCATTGAAAAACGGGCACTTATTAAACTCTATCAACTATATAAACGAGACCAAAAAACTATTGAATAATATATTGTAAAATGGTTATGAAAAAAATTCAATCCTTCAATGACGGAAGAATATGCCTATTTCATGGCATATAAAAAGCTCCCCTGCGACATGACTATGTCGCAAAGGAGCTTTCCCGTCATACTAGTGTGCTGATTCAGAGAGTTCTGCTGAAATCAACGTACCTATTAAAGTTGTAATAATCACTACACCTGCTGTTAAAAATAACATCATGAATGCCTCCCATTCTATTATGAAGAGATTTATTAATGTCAGTGTAGCATTTGTTTTTTGTATCAACTGTGATTTTTCTCACAGAATAAACCACACATTTTGACCATTCTGTGTAGTTTATAGTGAGGAAATTGCTTTTAATACGACTTGTGTCGAATGTTTTGCAGCAACTGGTAAAAATTCATCAAAGCTAATATTCGATTCTTTACCTGCAATATCTGATAATGCACGAATGACTACAAAAGGTGTAGCAAATTGATAACAAACTTGTGCAACTGCAGCCGCTTCCATCTCTACAGCTTTCATTTGAGGGAAATGGCGACGAACAGCCTCTACACGTTCAGGATCATTCATAAAAGCATCCCCAGAGCAAATTAAACCAACGCCATACTGGTGCTCTCCAACTGCCTTTACAGCCTCCTCAGCTACCTTCATCAATTTCTCATCTGATTTATATGCTGCTGGCATACCAGCCATTTGTCCAATTTCATAGCCAAAGATTGTGACATCCACATCGTGGTGACGAACTTCATCAGAAATAACGACAGCGCCTACCTCAAGAGCTTCATCATATCCACCTGCAGAGCCTGTATTAATGACAACATCTGGTTTAAACTCATGTAAAAGAATTGTCGTAGACATAGCAGCATTTACTTTACCAATACCGCTTTTTAATAATACGACTTCCTTGCCTTCAAAAGTTCCTGTTGTATACTCACTACCTGCAATCGTTGTGCTGTGTGCATCGTCTAATGCTGCTCTTAGAAGCTCCACTTCCTCTTCCATTGCGCCAATTACTGCAATTTTCATGTACTGTTACTTCCCTTCTTTTATCAACTCTATTAAAAATAATCAAAAGAGTGATTTTCGTCAATAGGCGCCTTCTAATGTATTTAGTTGCTCTAGCTTCACAGGCTTCCACCCTTCATTATCAACCCATTCCATGCTTACACGATACATTTGAGATTTATCATTGGTCGAAACAGTTGCAATGGATGAATTAGGACCACCATTATTTTGCATACGCCAGATGATCATATTGCTTTGGTCAATACCTGTCACAGTAGATACTGTTGCTACTTTCTCAGCCCAGTCTACAGACGTGTCGTCATATGAAGACACATGCTGACCTGTTTGAGTTGTAGGTGTTGGTTGCCAATTTTTATTCGTGATGACCTTCTCAACAATTGGATTATCTGATGCTGATTCTTCTGCTGTGCCTTGTTCTTCCTGGGATGTCTCAGGTTCTGATTCTTCTTCTGAAGGTTTATCTTCTTCTACAGCAAGATCTTCTTTTTCTTCATCCGTCGGTTCTTTTTCTACTTCTTTTTCATCATCACCGCTCTGTTCTTCTTGAACGGGTTCCTCTTTCACTGCTTGATCTGCATCATCTTGCCATTTAAACACATAGGTTGCTGTGATAATAATGAGTACAACCACAACACCAATTAGAACATTCAATAGTTTATCTAGCTTTTTATTACGAGATGGCTGCAAATGACGACCACTTCGAGTTTGTCGTTCACTCATAATGTCTCCCCCTCTCTAGGCAATATTCTATCAAGTTCGACAGCACTTGCAAAATAATTCTACTCACTATTTTACTACATAGTTATCACGCTAAAAATGGTACAAGCAGTCAGCCAAAGGCTAACTGCTTGTACATATACATATTATTTAATTGAGACAATTTTCACTTTCATTTCGCCGCCAGGTGTTTGAACGACAACCTCTTCACCTTCAGCACGACCAAGTAGACCTTTTGCAATTGGTGATTCATTCGAAATACGGAATTCCATAGGATCTGCCTCAGCAGAACCAACAATTGTATAAGATTCTTCATCTGTTGATGGCTTACCATTGATGATTTCTACGAATGTAACCGTTTTCCCTAGTGATACTACACTGTTATCTGTCTCGTCTTCAGAAATAATCACTGCATTGCGAATCATTGATTTTAATGTTGAAATACGACCTTCTAAAAAGGCTTGTTCTTCTTTAGCAGAATCGTACTCAGCGTTTTCAGAAAGATCTCCAAAATCACGTGCTATTTTAATGCGTTCAACGATTTCTTTTCGTGTTTCAGTTTCTAATTTTACTAATTCTTCTTCTAATTTACGTTTTCCCTCAGCTGTCATAGGGTATTGTTTTTCATTTGCCAAAGTCCTTCACTCCTTGTTTCTTCAATATAAAAACATAAAACTCGACTAAATGCACGGAAGATGCATTTAATCGAATTTTATTATTTTTAAACGTTTTCAAATTACGCTTTGACCTAATAGTATGCATGCTTTTTCAAAATATGCATGTAAATATTGTCAATACCACTCTATCTTATTACAATACGTTGTCGGTTTCAAGAATAGTTTTAATTTTCGTTACCATTAAATCAATCGCCACCTCATTATCCCCACCTTCAGGAATAATGATATCAGCATAACGTTTTGTTGGTTCAATAAATAAATTATGCATCGGTCGAACCGCTGATAAATACTGCTCAATCACCGAATCCGTTGTACGTCCACGCTCTTTAATATCACGCATAATACGGCGAATAATACGTAAATCTGAATCTGTATCCACAAATAATTTAATATCCATTAAATCACGTAAATCAGCATCCTCAAGGACTAGAATACCTTCTAGTATAATAACATCTACTGGTTCAACATGTATAACTTCTTCTGCCCTTGTATGCTGGACGTAATCATACACAGGTTTTTCAATTGGTTGACGCACTAGCAACTTTTTTATGTGCTCAATTAATAAATCATTATCGAAAGCTAACGGATGATCGTAGTTAGTTCCTAAGCGTTCTTCAAATGTTAAATGACTTTGATCCTTATAATAAAAATCTTGTTCAATTACCACAACAGAATGCTCACGGAAAACATCATAAATGGCGCGCGTCACGCTCGTTTTTCCCGAGCATGAGCCACCCGCGATTCCGATGACAACAGGGCGCTTCACTGCCATTAGTTATTCTCCTTTCGCATCATGTTATGCGGCTTCAATGGTGTATCACATTTAAATTTAACAATTTGTAATGGATGACGGGCTGCATCTAGGCTATTGCCATCCTCGTCCCAAATTTCGCCCATTGTTATACGGAAATTTTCAATTTCAGGACCAAAGAATTCTACTTCGTCTCCAGGTTTAAAATAATTACGCTGTTGCATTGTCACTATTTTTGTCTCTGGATCATGATCTAAAATAAGACCAGCAAATTCATAGGTTGTTTTACGACCATGCACACCAAACATTTGCTCCTCAAAGCCAGGTGCATCATGGAAGAATGCTTCAGCCGTATCACGGTTGGCACATTTGTCTAATTCCTCTAGCCACTCACGTTTAATTTTAAAGTTATCAGGATCTGCGCAATAAGCATCAATCACTTTACGGTACACAGTAACGACTGTCGCTACATAGTGAATGGATTTCATACGACCTTCAATTTTTAACGAGTCGATACCTAGCTCAATCATATGAGGAATTGCTTCAATTAATTTTAAATCTTTTGGACTCATTGCAAATGGCGCATGGCTATCATCGAAAAGTGCTTTTTCTTCACCATCTTCTAATTCATATAGATCATAGTCCCAGCGGCATGATTGGCAGCATCCCCCACGGTTTGAGTCACGAGCTGTCATATGATTAGAAAGAACGCAACGCCCAGAGTAGGCAATACACATTGCACCATGAACGAAGGCCTCAATTTCAATGTCGACCTTTTCCTTCATCAGCTTCATTTCTTCTCCGCCTACTTCACGTGCTAAAACGACACGATGTAAGCCTTCTTCTTTCCAGTACTGCACGGCCTTCCAGTTGGACAGTGACTGCTGTGTGGAAAGGTGAATTTCAAGCTTAGGTGCAACTGTGCGACATGTTTCAATAATGAGCGGGTCTGCTACAATAATACCAGTTACCCCGACTGATTCAATGTCCTTTAAGTAACGCTCTAAACCATCCATATTTTCATTGTGGGCAAAAATATTAGTCGTTACATATATTTTCGCACCATATCGATTGGCAAATTCTACACCTTCACGCATTTCTTCAATTGAAAAGTTATCCGCATTCGAACGTAGACCAAACTCTCGCCCACCGATAAATACAGCATCTGCTCCGTAATGGACAGCTACTTTTAATTTCTCTAAACTACCTGCTGGGGCAAGTAGCTCTGGTTTTTTAGTAATGACACGTTTACCGTCGACAATCTCACGGATTTTGTCATTTTGCTCTAACGCTAATGCCATGTTATTGCCCCCTCCTAGTAAACTGTTTCCTTGAAGATAAAGCCTGTATCTAATGGTCGAATGGCTGGTTGAATATCTTCAATTTTTGCTAATAAATCATCTTTTATCTCTTCATATGCTTCTTCTGACTCGTCAAAATACGTATCGATTGCTTTTCGGTAAGCTTCAGTTACCTCTACTACATAGTCGGGCGTTTGAAGTACCCCTTCAATTTTCAGCGCATCGATGCCACCCTCAAATAATTCGCCAAGCTCATCAATAATACACATATCATTTGGACTAAAAATATGTGTACCATTTACATCTTCGTATATTGGATATTTATTATTCCGTTCATCATCATGTAGGAACATATTACGATTTTCTTGACGATTTTCAATAGCCATTACTTTGTCTTGATATAAGAAATAATGGCCGAGTAATGGACGCTTTGATTGGAACATACATGTCATCCCATGTACCTGTACTTCAATCTCCATCTCAGTATTTTCTTTAATTTCTAATACTTCATCAAGAGAAAGTTCACGTGCTAACACGGCACGCGTTGCACCACGTTTCCCCCAGTAATTAGCGGTAAACCAGTTTGTGGCTGTCGTTTCTGGATTCCAATGTAACGGAATTGTGACACCTTGCTCTCGGCGAATAATAAGTACCGCTGGATCACCATAAATTAAACGGTCCACTCCGATACGTTGCATTTCTTTTAAATAATCAGCAAGTGCCTCTAGTTTCTCATTATGGAAAAGTGCATTGACTGCAACATACACCTTTTTACCCGCTTCGTGAATAAGCTTCGTCGCTTCTTCAACTTCCTCAACTGAGAACTCTCCTGCTAGACGTAGACCAAATTGTTGTTCACCAATAACAAAAGCATCTGCTCCAGCTGCTAAAAGTGCTTTTATATGTTCTAATGATTGTGGTGTCACAAGCAATTCTGGTTTTTTCATAGTAGTCACCTCTTCAAACATAGTAATAAACCGTCACCGACTGGTAAAAAAGCACTCGTATAATCTGGGTGCTGCATAATCCAATCCGTGAAGTTTTTTAAATTGCGAATCATTGTACGCTTACGACGTGGAACATCCTTCAACTCTAAATCAGACAAACCATGCATGTACATATTATCGATATATAATACCCCACCTGATTTTACTAAAGGCGCGTATTTTTCAAAAAAGCGTTGGTATTGTCCCTTCGCAGCATCAATAAAGACAGCATCGAATGTTGTGTTAATAGCCTCGTCATCCACTTCTAAAGCGTCACCCGCAATGACCGTAATTCGATCTGATACAGTCGAACGTTTAATATAGGCTTTTGCCCTTGCTACACGATCTTGATCACGTTCAATTGTAACAATTTGGACATTAGGCAATGCCTCAGCCATACGAATAGCAGAGTAACCGATTGCCGTACCTATCTCTAAAATTTTTGACGGATTTTGAATACGCAACAGCTGATTTAATGCATCTATACCTGCTAGTTGCATGATCGGTACATGATTCTCCTCCGCATATGCTTCCATTTCTAAAAGCAATTCATTACGTGGCTGTATAAATGATTGTATATATGCATCTGATAATTCCATTGTTTCCACCCTCATTTAAAAGGCAACGAGCGTTTGTCGTTGTCTGTACTTCATCATTTATCAACAAAAAGAAAAAGACCAAACGTGATGTCTTGGTACTTTGCCATACAAAAATGAGCAATTGCTTCGATATGCTCAAACAATTGCCACCACGCATATTTGTCCCGCATAAATGAACGGATTGATCAAAAATCACACTTTATAATAGCATGAAAATAGAAGGAAAGCTATTTTTCTTTCCTTCTATCCATCTGTTTGCTATATGATTTTTGTTCTTCCTATACGTTTATTCTTCTTTTCGTAAATATTTCTCTACCTTCTGCAAATGCTCATCATAGGTTTTTGAGAAGTGGTTGACACCCTCTTTATCTGCTAGGAAGTAGAAATAATCTGTTTGACTTGGATTTAATGATGCCTCAATCGAAGTTTTACCTGCCCCCGCTATTGGACCAGGTGGTAGACCTTTATTTTTGTAAGTGTTATAGGCATTATCCACTTCTAAATCTTCATATAGAACACGATCCTTGTGATCACCCAGTGCATAGAGCACGGTTGGGTCTGTTTGGAGTGGCATCCCTTCATTGATTCGATTATAGAAGACACTTGCAATAGTCTCTCGATCCGTTTGAGCAGTCGCTTCTTCTTCCAATAATGAAGCAAATGTTAACAGCTGATGTACGGACATTTGTTTTTCAGCTAAAACATCACTATAGTTCTTCACCACATTGTTCATGGCTGCTACCATCTCTTCTACAATCGCTTGTAAAGATGGTTTTTCTTCATAATAAGAATACGTAGCTGGATATAAATAGCCCTCTAAGTCATAGCGAATGTTGTCAGCTAAAACAGCCTCTGTAACTAGCTTAGGATAATTAGCCATCATTTGTTGAACAAATGTGTCACTCGTCACAAGATCCATAAATTCTTTTTGTGTGTACGGTGTTTTCTTTTCAATCACTTTCCCAATTTGTTCAAGTGTTAAGCCTTCTGGGACTGTCATCGTAAAGACAGGCTTACGATATACCTTCCCTGTTTTCAAGCTTTCAATGAGTTCATCAAATGTCATTGCCTGTGTTAAATCATAATTCCCCGCTTGAAATTGTGATTCATTTTTAAATTTTGCATAGTATTTAAAAACACGTGCATCTTTTATGACACCTTTTTTCTCTAGTAGTGTTGAAATGGAGGACAAACTAGAGCCAATTGGTACTTCTACCGCAATTGTTTTCGTTGCATTAGGGTCCAGTGGTTTTAAAGCACCTTTTACATAATTGTACCCAAATAAACCAACAACTCCAATTATTAGTACGAAAACAATGGCAATAATTGCGACGATTTTTCTCACGATCTTTACCTCAGATTTTCTTTCTTGCATTTTTGAAAACATTTCTTGTTTTTTAGAACCGTTATCCACGGGTTTCCCCCCTATCACTATTCAATATCATACTAGAAATCAACTTTCACGACAAACAGAAATCGACAATTCAGGAGAAATTGTATATGTAAAAAAATCTGCCAGCTATTTTTGCTGGCAGATCCCCTCTCTATAAACCTTTTACGGTTCAGAATCTTCATTATATATACTATAATTGAAAAGTTTCTTGCTTCTTATCGACAAGTAATCCCATCGCAAGTTGAGATATAACCACATCATCTGCTGGCGGATTAAAACGGCTACATTGAACATCTCTAAATAGACGCTGGATTTTGTTTTCTTTAGATAGACTTCGTCCCCCTACAACCTGCATAGCTTTTGTTACAATATCAATGGCGTAATTACAAATAACATACTTTGCAATACTAACAGACTCCGATAGTTGCTCCTTAAGAACTGGATTTTGTTCAACCTGTGTTGCAATACTATACAATGTTCTTCGTGCAGTTTGATAAAGTACTTCTATTTCACCAATTTTTTGCTGAACATGACCAGCATGAGCGATTGTATTTTCTAAGCTATGTGAATACGTATTTTTAGCAAAATCAATGGCATAATCTCTTGCTGCTCCTGCCACCCCTAAATAAACGGCTGGAACCTCTAACGAGTACACGCGACCATCAGCTAAAAAACGATTAACTTCATTTGGACGATGTCTGTAAAGTAACGCTGCTTCTGGTACAAACGTGTCATGAAAAATAATATCATGACTGCCCGTTGCTCTCATGCCCATCGCATCCCATGTTTCAACAATTTCCACTTGTTCATTTTTAGTAATGAGAAACTCAGCTGTTAGATTTTCTTCTTCCAGATAAGCAATAATGGTGAATTGTTTTAAAATCGGCGCTAATGAAGCAAATGCCTTTTCACCAGTAATGCAATATCCTCCCGTTACCTTTTTAGCGATTGTACCAGGTAAACTCCCTCGAGAAATATTCCCCTTTCCACGTTCACTGTTAATAATATTCAAAAGTGAGCCTTCCTCTACTGCTTTTCGGCATAATTCTGCAAAGATAGGCTCTGGCCATGTTTTCGCCTCACGAACATTCAAAAACGTCAATAAGTGCCAGCCAACAGATAATGCAGTAGAAGCATCACCTCTAGCTAATTGTTCTTGGACTAATAACATTTCGTATAGAGAAATTTCTTCTCCACCGTATTTTAAAGGCACTGTTAACCGAAAATAACCTGCATCTTCTAAAATCTTAAAATGCTCAAATGGAAATTCTCCACTCTCATCATATTGATTAGCTGTATTCTCAATTTGTTTCGCTAAATTCTGAGCATATTGAACAAGCTTTTGCTCTCGTTCATTTCGAATAAAAATATCAATCATTCCTGAGTCACCTTACTTTTAGCAAAACGATTCAGCGGCTTTTTCAATCCTAAATGCTCTCTTAACGTTGTGCCTGTATAATCTTTACGATAAATACCTCGCTCCTGCAAAATCGGTACAACCTTGTCAACAAAATCCTCTAAATCGCGTGGTAATAACGAAAACTGTAGCATAAAGCCATCTGCTGCTTGCTCTACTATCCAACGCTCCATCTCATCTGCTATTTGTGTTGGTGTTCCGACAAAAGCATCGCGCTTTGCAGGTCCAAAAAGGCGTGCATACAAATCACCAACTTTTAAATTTTCCTTTTTAATAATCTCTAAGTGTTCATAAAAGTGACTTTGAATACTATTAACTTCTGGGAATTCCACTTCGATAGCAGGTGTCTCAAGTGAGTACTTTGAAAAGTCGACATTTCCCATGTACCCAGAAACAAATTTTAAGCTTTCGTATGGATCAATCAATGCCTGTAACTCATTAAATTTACGAACTGCCTCCTCCTCTGTATCACCCACTATTGGGGAAATTCCTTGTAAAACAAGAAGCTCCTCCTCCTTACGTCCAAATGGAATAAGCTGTGCCTTTAGTTGACGGTAGTGTTCTTTCGATTTTTCAATATCATCCCAATGGACAAATACAACTTCCGCTGTACGTGCAGCTAATTGTTGGCCTGGTTTAGATGCACCAGCCTCTACAATTACAGGCTGCCCCTGTACAGAACGAGCAATATTTAATGGACCTTTGACAGATAAATAGTTGCCCTTAAATGATGTTTCATGCACTTTATGACGATCATAAAATAGATTATTATCTCGGTCATAAAGAAAAGCGTCGTCTTCCCATGAATCCCATAATGATTGAACAACATCGATAAATTCCTCTGCACGTTCATAGCGATGGTCATGCTCCCAATGCTTATCGCGACTAAAATTTAAAGCCGTTTCCCCTGTGGCATCTGCTGTGGTTACTAAATTCCAAGCAACCCTCCCATTGCTTATATGATCGATGGACATTAACTGTCTTGCTAGCACATATGGCTCACTGTATGTCGTTGAAGCAGTTGCACCCAGTCCAATTTTAGTTGTTGCCGCTGCTAAAGCCGTAATTTGAATTAATGGATCAAAGCGATTTAAAATATGTGGGTGTGACTCATGATTAATGGCTAAACTGTCGGCAACAAAAGCTATATCAAATTTTCCTTTTTCCGCAATCTGCGCTACTTTTTGTAATGCTTGAATATCGATGCTTGCATTTGCTTGGGCAGATGGGTGCCTCCATGCAGCCACATGCATACCTGCTCCAATTAAATATAAGGCCAGTTTTATTTCTTTTTTCTTAGTCATTATGATTCTCCTCCCTAATATGAATAGAAATCCTTCCATGTTGCTAATTCATCCAGAGGCATCTCCACTGGAATATAATTGCCATTCGATACTTCTTTAATAAATTTCCCCGTTTCATCGCGCTGATAAATTTCCACTATTTTCTTCAATGTGTCATTATTTTTATCTTCTGCCTTTGCCACGATAACATTAATAAATGGTTTAGCTGTTTTACTCTCATGTATGATGGCATCTTTCAATAAAAGACCAGCTTCTACAGCAACACCATTATTAATAATGGCAAAATCAGCATCCTCCATCACACGTGGCGTTGTTGCACCATCAACAGGCAAAATTGTTAAGTTTTTGGGATTACCTTTAATTCGATCTTCTCCACCGTTACCATCAAAATTGTCTGTTACGGTTAGTAGTCCATGCTCCTGAAGCAGCAGCAAAGCTCTACCCCAGTTGGAAGGATCATTTGGCACAGCGATTTTTGCGCCTTCTTTTATATCATCTAGCGATTTATATTTGTTTGAATATAAGCCAATTGGTGCCATTATCGTTGTGCCAATTGCCTGTAAATCCGAGTTATTGTTTGTATTAAATAAATTTAAATACGCAACATGTTGAAAAGCATTAATATCGACTTCACCCTCCGCCAATGCCTGATTCGGGTCATATTGCGCAGAGAATGTTACTAATTCCAGGTTAATGCCCTCCTTACTAGCCTGTTCCTTTACATACTCCCATGTTTTCAATTCTGAGCTACGGATACCGACCTTCACAGTATCTTTTTCATCTGCTTCTGCACATGCTGCTAGTAAAAATAATAATGTAAAAAGTCCTATTACATATTTCAGCTTTTTCATGTTCACATTCTCCCTTAAGACACCCTACGTATTTTTCGTTCAAGACTATTACCAATGCTTTGAATAATCTGTACAAGTGCAACTAAAATGACCACTGTAACTAATATCGTCGTATTATCAAAACGTTGATATCCGTAAGTAATAGCAACATCACCTAAACCACCGCCTCCAACAGCTCCTGCCATAGCCGTCGCACCAATAAGTCCAATCGTTGCAGTCGTGACACTTAAAATTAAGGATGGAAAGGCTTCAGGCAACAAAAACTTTCGAATAATTTGAAATGGAGAAGCTCCCATTGCTTTGGCTGCTTCAATAATGCCCTCATCCACCTCTAATAATGAATTTTCTATTAATCTTGAAATATATGGTCCAATATGCAAGACTAACGGCACAATGGCAGCAGTTGTACCAATAGCGGTGCCAACGAGTAATCTTGTGAATGGAATGATTGCAACAAGTAAAATAATGAATGGAATGGAACGCAATGTATTGACGATCGGATTGACAATCGAGAAGATTAATTTATTTTCAAGAATATGTCCTTTTCTCGTCACAACTAAGATGATCCCTAAAATAAAGCCTAAAATGGCACCAAAAAATAAAGAAAGGCTAACCATGTACAGCGTATCTAGAACCGCGTTGATAATAATTTGTGTGCTCACTTTCACGTGCAACAACCTCCTCTATTTGAATATTTTTAGCCTGAATAAATAGAAATGCTTTTTGTATATCTTTTTCAGAACCAACGAGCTCCACGATTAAATGGCCGAATGGGATTCCTTGTAACTCAGTGATATTGCCAAATAAAACATTGACATCTACAGCAAATTTCTTAGCTACCTGTGAGACAATCGGCTGTCCGACGTCTACTCCTATGAATTTTAAATTGTAAATTTTTTTAGAGGCATCTATACTTTTTAACTGTTCATAAACAGAAGATGGGATTTCGTCCCGAACAACTGATTGGACAAAATTTTTAGTTGTCTCTTCTCTTGGTGTAGAAAAAATTTCAAGTACATTACCTGTTTCAATGATTCTTCCATTTTCCATGACAGCTACACGATTACAAATATCCCGGATAACTTCCATTTCATGCGTAATCATCAAAATTGTAATACCATACTCTATATTGACCTTCTTTAGTAAAGCTAAAATCGATTTGGTCGTTTGTGGGTCGAGAGCCGAAGTTGCTTCATCACATAAAAGGATAGTTGGTTTTGTCACTAGTGCTCTAGCAATGCCGACTCTTTGTTTTTGCCCGCCTGATAGCTCGTCAATATAACGATCAGTTTTGTCCGCTAAGCCAACAAATGCTAAAGCCTCTTTAACTTGACCTTCCAAATTCGATTTTTTTACGCCACTTATGATTAAAGGCATTGCCACATTTTCAAATACAGTTTTAGAATGAAGAAGATTAAAGTGTTGAAAAATCATACCGATTTTTTTCTTCTCCTCTCGAAGCTGCTTTTTAGTGAGCGTAGTTAATTCTTTGCCATTCACAAGTACTCGTCCAGAAGTTGGCTCTTCCAGTAAATTTACTGTCCGAATCAGTGTACTCTTACCAGCACCACTAAAGCCGATAACACCAAAAATATCCCCCTTCTGAATCGTTAAATTGATATGATTTAGGGCCGTTACAGTCGAAGTACCGACCTGGAATTCTTTTGTCGTTTCAATAAACTCAATCATGCACGTCTACCTCCTTAGCATTTATGTTGATTGCAAAGCTTTAAAATGCTGGGACAACAGCACCCTTATACTGATCTTCAAAGAAAGAACGCGCCTTTTCACTTGTTAACCACTTAACAACTGTCTGTATAGCTGGATCATCCTTTTTTTCATTTGTCGATGCTATTATATTGACATAGGGTGATTCAGAATCTTCTATAATGAGGGCATCCTTCACAGGATTATAGCCCCCTTCTAAGGCATAATTTGTATTAATAGCAGATGCTTCTACATCATCTAATGAACGAACAAGTAATGGAGAATCAACACCTATAAATTGAATACTCTTCTCATTTTTCGTAATATCTTCGACTGTATAATCACCTTTCTTAGTTTTATCTAATTCAATCAAGCCATTATTTTGAAAAAGTAATAACGCTCGTGAAAAATTGACAACATCATTAGGTACAGCAACCTTTGCATTTTGTGGCAAATCATTAATTTTTTTTATTTTCTTCGAATACACACCAAATGGTTCAATATGAATTCCTTTTACACTGACTAAATCTAAATGACTTTCTTTATTCGTCTGTTCTAAAAACGGAACATGTTGAAAATAGTTAAAATCCAGCTCGCCATCTGCCGTTTGTTGGTTCGTTTGAACAGCATCTTTTATTATGGTAATGTCTAGTTTCACTCCATCCGTTTCAAGATCTTTTGCTAAATACTCCAATACTTCCGCATGAGGAACACTGGCAGCTCCTACTTTTAATGTTACAATGTCCTCTTTACTAGCCTTTCCTTTGTTTGTGCAACCAGCCAACAAGCCTATTACCAATGCACCGATAAGCAATTTCCAACCTAATCTCATTAAATTTCCTCCTTAGTTAATAAATTTACTTGGTTTAATTTAAAAAAATCTTATCTATTTACTCAGAATTGGTCAATGCCTCTTTTATTCTATTTATTAAAAAATTCAGAAAACGAAGAGGAGAAATACATGTTTTTTCTCGAAAATCCCTTAAATTCATTTAAAAATACAAAAATTCCATTTACAGATAGAATATTTTTAGACCATTGATAGAAAATTTCTATTAATAAACAAAAAACTCTGAGTGGTTGTTAGCCACTCAGAGTTTTTACAATTCGTTTAATACATCTTCAACAAATACCCATTCTTCATCAGTTTCAATTGGTAATAATTCTTCTATAGAACCGTCATTTCCAGACAGATATTGAGCCGCAAAAATATCTCGTTCCCCCATAGGTTCATCCGTCGCTGGTACATACAAAACATACGATTTACCGAATTGCTCAGATGAAAACGTATGAATGACTTCACAAACTTGATCTTTCCCTTCTTCATCCGTCACGGTAATTAGCTGTGGCTCTTCCTCAAATTCATCAAGTAGTGTTAACACCACTTCATTAATCATTTCCCATTCTGCATCTGTTTCAACAGGCTGTAAATTGGTCATCTCACCTGTATTATCATCGTAATCAAAAGTCATCGCCGAAAGGTCTCCTGGGATTTCTTGACCTGTTTCATCTACAAGGGAAAATAACACATAGGACTTGTCCTCCGCATCAAAGGTAAAGACCACACGACACTGCTGTTCCTTACCATCTTTCCCAATGATCATAAATTCTTGCGTTTCTTCATTCATACAGTTTCCTCCTTTATGACAATTTGATGTCATTTATTAAATCGTTTTTTGAGGTTAGGCACTTTTTAGATAGCTTCTCCAATTTTTGAGCGGTTTTCCCTGTTTAGGAGCGCTTTTTCTCTACTTTTGAGCGGGTTCTCACATTCTTAGAGCACTTTCACTCTATTTCTGAGCGAATCCCCTCACTTTATGAGCAGGTCCCAACAATTCTTCTACATATAGAAGAGTGTCAATAAAAAAGGAACAAGGACTGCAAGCTGCGATCCTTGTTCCAAGCTTTGAGTTAGAAGTTTAGTCTTCGTATTCATCCTCTAAAGCGTTTAAAACGTCCTCTACCATATCCCACTCTGCTTCAGTTTCGATTGGTGTTAATTCACCATCTTCACCATTTTCAGATGGTACAAATGAAGATACGAAAATTTCAACGGAGCCATCTTCGTCTTCCTCTGCGCCTACCATTGAGTAAAATACATATGATTTGCCAAACTCTGGAGATTCATGAACGTGAATCACTTCACAAAGCTGCTCGTTTCCGTTCTCGTCAATCACTGTAATGTGTTGAACATGTAGTTCTTCTTCATGGTTATGCTCGTGTGCCATGCATTGTCACCTCATCAATTAATTTTTGCTATCTAAGTAGCCTTGTAAAATCATCACAGCTGCCATTTTATCAATGACCTGCTTGCGCTTTTTGCGACTCACGTCCGCTTCGATCAGCATACGTTCTGCAGCCATCGTCGTTAAACGTTCATCCCATAACTTGACGGGTAGTGAAAATGTTTCTTCCAACAACTTTTTATAGTTCTCGGATGCTTCACCACGCGGTCCTACCGTATTATTCATGTTTTTTGGGTATCCTACAACAAATTCTGTTATAGTATATTCCTTTACTAGCTCGGCGATACGGTCAATACCGAACTCACCATTAGCCTCATCAATTTTTACGGTTTCAATACCTTGGGCAGTCCAACCAAGTGCATCACTTACAGCAACACCCACAGTTTTTGACCCAACGTCTAATCCCATAATTCTCATTTCTAGTCCTCGTTATTCTTTTTAATATAAAATTTAACAAGCTCCTCTAGAATTTCGTCACGCTCAAGCTTGCGAATTAAATTACGAGCATCCTGATGGCGAGGAATATACGCCGGATCACCAGAAAGTAAGTAACCAACAATCTGATTGATAGGGTTATATCCCTTTTCCTCTAACGAAGAATGAACTTTCAACATTACCTGCTTGACTTCCTGTTCCATTGATTCTTCTGGAAAATTAAATTTCATCGTTTGATCAAATGAACTCATGACCAGCACCTCGCTTTCAGAAATAAGGAGATGTGCAAACAAGCTCATCTCCAATTTCTCTTTATTATAACATGTTTTGGTGAATTAATTAAATGGATTTAACATAATCATACACAGAAAGTAGTGCTTCATCAAGTTTTGATGCATCTTTTGCACCTGCCATCGCCATATCTGGACGACCGCCACCTTTACCACCACATGCTTCTGCAACCATTTTCACAATATTCCCCGCATGGTAATTGCCACCAACTAATTCTTTTGAAACGCCAGCACATAACATAACTTTCTCACCATCAACTGCTCCAAGAACAATGACTGCTTTTGGCATCTTCGCTTTCAGGTCATCCATCATTTGACGAAGTTGATTGTTATCCTTCGCTTCCACTTTTGTAGATAGCACTGTTACATCTCCAATTGTTTGAGCGGCATCCACAACTGCCCCTGCCTGTGCATTGGCAATTTTTTGAGATAATGCTTCGTTTTCACGTTGTAATTCTTTGTAGTCGGCTTGTAATGCCTGTACTTTTGTGACAATATCTTTCGCATTTGCTTTTAGTAATGCTGCTGCATCATTTAATAATGCTTCTTCTTCTTTTACTGCTTCATAAGCCACTTTTCCTGTAACAGCTTCAATACGACGAGTACCTGCACCGATACCACCTTCTGAAACAATTTTGAAGAAGCCAATTTCAGAAGAGCGTTTAACATGGATACCACCACATAGCTCAATTGAATAATCTCCGATTGATACTACACGTACAACATCTCCATATTTTTCACCGAACAAGGCCATGGCACCCATTGCTTTTGCTTCATCAATGCCTTTTTCTTCAATAACGACCTCTATATCATCCCACACTTTTTCATTTACAATACGTTCAATTTGCTGTAATTCTTCTTTTGTAACTTGACCAAAGTGAGAGAAGTCAAAGCGTAAACGATCAGGGCCTACATATGATCCAGCTTGGTTCACATGATCGCCTAGCACATCTTTTAATGCACGTTGCATAATATGTGTCGCTGTATGGTTTTTAATGATTAAATTACGATCATCACGATTGACCACTGCTTGCACTGCATCTTCCACATGCATTTCACCAGATTCAACTACTACCGTATGAAGCGGTTGACCATTCGGTGCTTTTTGAACATCTTTTACAATAGCCGTAAAGCTATTATTTGAAATTGTTCCACTATCGGCAATTTGGCCACCCATTTCAGCGTAGAATGGTGTCTTCGCTAAAATAACCAATGCTTCTTGACCTTCTGAAGCGACTTTTGCTACTTGACCATTGACGATCATTGCAGCGATTTCAGTACTAGCTGTTAACGTATCATAGCCAACAAATTCACTTTCCACCGTTAAGTTTGCTAATACTTCATTCTGTACTTGCATAGAGTCAACATCTTGACGAGCAGCACGCGCACGTTCACGTTGTTCTTCCATTGCTGCCTCAAAACCTTCATGATCTACTTTCATGCCTACTTCTTCTGCATATTCTTCCGTTAACTCGATTGGGAATCCGTAAGTATCATATAAACGGAAAGCATCTGCTCCTGGAATGTAATCATGACCGGCAGCTTTTTGAGATTCCACTACTTCATTAAAGATAGTCAAACCACCATCTAATGTTTCATGGAAACGAATTTCTTCATTTTTAATGACACGTTGAATAAATTCGCATTTCTCCGTAACTTCTGGATAGAAGTCTTCCATAATTTTACCCACAGTTGGTACAAGTTCAAACATAAATGGTTTTTCAATACCAATTTGTTTAGCATAACGAACAGCGCGTCGTAGTAAGCGACGTAATACATAGCCACGTCCTTCGTTTGATGGCAGGGCACCATCGCCTATTGCAAATGCTACTGTACGGATATGATCTGCAATCACTTTAAATGGTGTATTAATATCTTCTTCTGAGCCAAAGATTTCATTTAAATCCACTTCACCAGGACGCTTATATTTACGGTTGGCAAATTCCTCGATTTTTTCAATGATTGGCATGAATAAATCTGTATCAAAGTTCGTTGGTACATTTTGAACGACTGATACAATACGCTCTAAGCCCATACCTGTATCAATATTTTGCTTTGGTAGTGGCGTGTAAGTACCGTCAGGATTATGGTTAAATTGAGAGAACACAAGATTCCAAATTTCAAGATAACGCTCATTTTCCCCACCTGGATACATTTCAGGATCATTCTCATCTGAGCCGTATTCTACACCGCGATCATAAAAAATCTCAGAGTTTGGACCAGATGGACCTTCTCCGATATCCCAGAAGTTTCCTTCTAAACGAATTAAACGTTCTTCTGGAATACCAATCTCCTGATGCCAAACATCATATGCTTCCTGATCTTCTGGGTGAATCGTAATGGATAATAACGCTGGATCAAAGCCCATCCATTTTTTATCTGTCAAAAATTCCCAAGCGTAATGAATTGCTTCTTTTTTAAAGTAGTCACCAATAGAAAAGTTTCCTAACATTTCAAAGAACGTATGGTGACGAGCTGTTTTCCCAACGTTTTCAATATCGTTGGTACGAATCGATTTTTGTGCATTTGTAATACGTGGATTATCAGGAATAATACGGCCATCGAAATATGGTTTCAATGTTGCAACACCTGAGTTGATCCAAAGGAGTGATGGGTCATTTATCGGCACAAGTGGTGCTGATGGCTCATGATGATGCCCCTTTTCTTTAAAAAATTCCAAATACATACGGCGAATATCTACTGCTTTCATTGGATAAATTCCTCCTATTTAATATTGTAAAATCACGATACGAATCCTGCGATTTACCGAAGAAAATAAAAAAAGCCCTCATCCCCAAAAAAGGGACGAGGACTTGTCATTAGTCTCGCGGTACCACCCTAGTTGTAAGTAAAAATTTTTACTTACCTCTTTAGCACTTGTAACGTCAGTGAACGGCAGGGATTAGCTGCACTCTGGAGTAGCTTTCGGCATTTGCTGCTGTGAGGATTTTTTCAGCCTAGAAATCCCTTTCTTGTCCACACACAAATACGTACTTTTTCCATCATCGTTTTTACTTTTTCTATCGAAAATTATAAAAAAAATCTATTGCGCTGTCAATTAGTACTAGTATGACTAACACAAACTAAGCAATCATTTTTTTGAAATATGCCCACATACCCCACGTGAAAATGACTAAAAAGGCGCTGATAGCAATAGTTGTATAGGGTGAATCCTGATAAGGTAAAGGTACATTCATACCAAAAAAGCTAGTAATTACAGATAGCGGCAACATAATTGTCGAAATGACCGTTAATAAATTCAGCTTTTCAATAGATTTACCACTGATTATTGAAAAATACGTATCAAGCGTGCTGTTAACTAAATCGCGGTAAGTCTCTGTAGAGTCGACAATCCGTTCTAGATGGTCATTCAAATCTTTATAGAATGGAATATTTTCTTCTTGAATATCAAATTTCCACTGGCCATTGGTTGTTGAAAAAATTCTTCTTTGTGGCATTATGGCCTGACGAATTAAAATGATTGTCCGCTTCAGTGCAAGAAATTCCTCAGTCACCACTTTTGGTTGATAATCATAAATCTCTTCTTCCAGTTCATCTATACGTGCTCGAATTCGTTCTAATACGGGGAAGTATTCGTCTGTAATTCCATCAATAATGGTATGCAATAAAAAATCAGTACCCTTTTCCAAATATTTTGGACTATTGATACAAACATTCTCCATGTTGCCTAGCCATTGCAACTTTTGTTTATGCACAGTCACAATATAGTTTGGACCCATGAAAATATTTAATTCAACGGTTGTAATTTCATTGTTACTTTTTTCATTATAGATTGGTGCATGAAGCACAAAAAATTTATAATCACCATAACTATCCATTTTCGGACGTGAGCCCTCATGTAAGCAATCCTCCACAGCTAGTGGATGAAAGCCAAATACATCTGCTATATTATTCAATTCATTATAACTATACGCATATAAATCTACCCATAATAAGTCTCCGTTATGAATAGGAAGTTGGAAATCCATCATATTGAAATCATGTTGGACTGTCTTGCTGCCGCTATTATAATAGTGGATTTTAATCATTGCATTTTACCTCGTGTTTTGTTATTGAGGGAAACAAAAGGTCATCCTTTATCACCTTTTGTTTGCGTTGGTGATCAGAAATCGATGACTTTTTATGTGTTTCCGTTTGCCTAAAGGATACTTATTCGGTTCAGGACTACTATCCATTTCTCATCACCTTCCTTTCATAACAAAAACACGCCTTCTACGAATGAAGGCGTGTTGAATACACATATCAAAAAATAGCAATTAAAAACATTGCATGCTTGTTACCTTCAAACGTTGAGTTTTAGCACTATGCGGCATAGGAATATGTCCAGCTACGTTAAAAAACACCTTATTTCGATGATTTCTGTTGACCCATTGGCGTCTCTCGACATTTTTGGGTAGTAGCGTATCTCCAGCATAGGAGCCTCACCTAACGAAGGGATGTTATTTTTTTGTTCCTACACATCATAGCGGATTGCCTCAAAACTGTCAATCAATCATTTTTTAAAAAGTCTTCCACTCGTTGCACTAAATGCTCTCGTTGATAAGATTGATAGAGAAGGCTAGATAAACGCACAGGATCACCAAAGAAAAAGCGTTCGTACAATGTTTGCCTTGTGCCAAAACTACTCATCGTTAAATCCCAAGCTAAACGGAATTTCTTTACTCGCTCCTCACCTTTATCTTTGAATGATTGCAAATAATGTTCAAGGTCACCCTCATCTGCTGCAAATGCATGTTCAGTTGGTATGGACATCAAGCCACTTGCCCCTAGTTGCTGGATAATTTCCGTAAAAGTTGGATATACTTTCGGGAAAATTTGAATAGCCACTTGTAATGTTGAGAGATCTGGTCGAATAAAGCCAAACATATCCCTATGTGCATCCACTTCTGATTTGATTAACAATGCTTTCATCGTTTCTAATGGTACAATTACGTCCACTACTTTTTGTTGTACATGTTGGTAGTCACCGATATTAATAGTGTCCACAATCGATTGTACAACCCCTAGTACAAATTCAGTCTTGGCAATTTGGCGAGACAACACTTGATGTAAACCATAAGCCTGGAAGCCACTGACATTCATAAATTGATTTGCCACGTCGACATTTTCATAATAAAAAACGCGCTCCCATGGAACAACTACATCATCAAATACAACGATCGCATCCATTTCTTCAAAACGAGCACTCAAAGGATGATCAAAAGTAGAAGGTCCACCTACAAAAGACTGTCGACATAAAAATTTTAACCCCTTCGTATTACTCGGTATAGAAAAGCCAAATCCCTTTCCTTCATCATAGCCATTTGTAGATAAAACAAGAAGCTCATCTGTTATGCCACCCTGTGTCGCTAGTAATCTTGCCCCTTTAATGACTAAGCCCTCACTTGTTTTCCCAATGATTTTAGCAGCAATGGTCACTTCTTCATCCTCATAGTAATAGCGCTTGCGATTCACCTGTGGTTCGATAAAGGTATGTGTCATCGTAATATCATTCTCGCGAGCATACTCATAAAACTTTAGCAAATGCTCTGGAAAACAATTTGGCTTTTCTTTTAAAAAGTCTGCTGCTGATGCCAGGGCCATTAATGTTGTATTCATATAATCAGGACTTCTTCCCATAAAGCCATGGGAAGATAATGCCCATTCCCTTGCTGCATGGCGCCTTTTCACAAGATCTTCTGGCGTCATTACTTGAAGAAAGGACATGCCAACTCTCTGTTTACTAGTTGGCGATTCATAGGTCATTTTTTCAAGAAGTGCCTCTTGATGTTGTAAATCAAAAAGTTTCGCTTGACTATGCATAATTCCTTTAAAGGCAGGATGTTCTGACACCTTTCCTGTTACGACTTTCCCATCTAGCGAAATATACGTTTTTAAAGCATCAATTCGTTCAATATACTGCTGCCCTGTCATTATTGGCATTCTGTCACCCCTATACATTCCCTATGTTTTTGTACTTATCTAGTATATGAAATGTCCAAATATTAGGTGACGATATGATCAATTAGAAAAACCCGATTAGACAGTCTAATCGGGTACTTATAGATAGATATTTATTTTAGTCATCTAAAAAATCATATGGAGAGACATCATTCATACCAATCATTGGATGAATATAAGGGGCTGTTTCTACTGTTAGCTTTTGTTCAATGGAAACAGGCTCCTGCATCCCTTCATTTTCTAAAGAAACTGCCTCGACTTCCACAAGTTCTTCAACAATTTCCATTGGGTTAAGTCTTGCACGTAAAGAGGTGAAACGCTGTAGATCATCTGTACGTTGTAAACCATCCGCAAGCACATCTGGTTCCCCACATAAAATCAAAAAGTTTTTTGCACGTGTAATCCCTGTGTATAATAGATTACGACGCAGCATTTTGGAATACCCTCTAACGACAGGCATAATGACCGTTTGAAACTCAGAGCCTTGAGATTTATGAATGGAGCAACAATAAGCTAGTGTCAATTGATTGAGATCGCTTCGTTGATAGGTCACTTCAATGCCATCAAAGGATACAATCAGTAAATCTTGTTTTTCTACCGTCTCTTTTGCCTTAATAATACTAATGACCTCACCCATATCTCCGTTAAAGACATTGCTTTCAGGTTGATTGACTAATTGAAGGACTTTATCTTTTATTCGATAGGTTACATCCCCAAAGACCAGCTCTTTTCGTGTTCCAGTATCATTTGGGTTAATAAGCTCTTGAATCATTTTATTTAAATTATCTATACCAGCTGGTCCTTTATACATAGGCGCCAACACTTGAATATTACGGATTTCCTGACCTTTTGCGACAGCACTTTTGACAACCTGTGTAACAACGTTGGCAACTTGATCGGCTGAAGCCTTAATAAACGAACGATCAGAAGTTTTAGCTGTTAACTCTTTTGGAATCGTTCCTTTTTTTATTTGATGGGCAAGTTCAATAATCGTTGAGCCCTCTGCTTGTCGGTAAACATCTGTTAGCTCAACAGTTGGTAGCTGCTTGGATGCTAATAAATCCTTTAACACCTGTCCTGGACCCACTGGTGGGAGCTGATCCTGATCTCCTACAAAGACAACCTGGACATCTTCATGTAAAGCTTTTAATAATTGATGGGCTAGCCATGTATCAACCATGGACATTTCATCCACAATAATCAGCTTCCCTGTCACTTCCCGCTCTGTCTCTTCCTCTTTTTCTTGCCCTGTAAAGCCAAGCAGTCGATGGATGGTCATCGCTGGAAGCTCTGTTGATTCAGCTAATCGTTTAGCAGCACGTCCAGTCGGCGCACAAAGAATGATCGGAAATGGCTCCTCTTTTTGGGCATACTCTTTTGGATTTAAGGATAGGCCATGAAGCTTTGCATAAACTTCCACGACTCCCCGTACAACAGTGGTTTTCCCCGTACCAGGACCACCCGTTAAAATCATAACAGCTGAATTTAAAGCCTGTTCAATGGCATTCGCTTGTGTTTCTGCATAGGTAACATTGAGTAACTCCTCTGTTTCTCCAATGGCTTTTCGAATTTCATCTTTACTAAAATGTTCAGCCTTATTATTCCGCTCGATAAGCGATAAGATTTTCGATGCAATCCCTACCTCTGAAAAATAGAGTGATGGCAAATATAACCTTGTCTCTTCACCACAAATTTTGCCTTCTTCACGCAAATCAATACAGGCTTGAGAAATGTCCTCGAACGGTATCTCCTGTCGTTGGCTTTGTTCAAGCATTTCCTTAACGAGCGGTAAAACATGTTCTGCATCTAGATAGACATGTCCATCCGATAAAGCCGCTGTATTTAAAATATGTAAAATCGCTGCTTTGACACGATCAGGATGTTTACCGGTTATACCTAATTTCGCACCTAGCTCATCGGCTCGAAAGAAACCAACCCCTTCCACATCTTCAATCAAGCGGTATGGATTTTCTGTCAGTAATTCAATGGCTTCTGTTCGATAGGTTTGATAAATTTTCATCCCAAGCTGTGGACCAAATCCCCACTCATTCAATTGTATCATGACCCGTTCTAAGCCCAAGTTTTGCTCAATAGTGCGATGAATAACTTCTTTTTTTTCAGCGGATAGCCGCGGAACAGCATCGAGAGCACTTGGATCTTCTAAAATAACACGGAGTGCATTAGCACCTAGTTTTTCAACAATCGTTTCAGCTGTTTTTTTCCCGATTCCAACGAATAGGTCACTAGATAAATAATGAATAATTCCTTGCTCGGTGGCAGGTACCTCTTTCGTAAATGTCTCAATTTGAAATTGAGCACCATATTTAGGATGCTGTTTTAAAATACCTGTAAATCGATATTGCTCATCCATTTGTAGTGGGGGAAAATAACCAACAACAATAATTTCTTTATCTTCATATTGCAAATTCGTCTCTTGAATTTTCACACGTACAATCGAATACATATTTTGCGCATTATGAAAGATAGAGACGATCGGACGTCCGAGTATAAAAAATTTATTAAGTTCAAATAAATCTAAATGATCTGTCATGTTCGGTCCGTCCTTTCTATAGTTTTCAATCTTTTTATTTTACCATAGCCTCATGAAAATATCGCAGACAAATATATATTCGCTTTATTATTTTTACATTATTTTGACAAATGACAATTCTCTGCCTTTATCCTCCATTCCATGCTATGATTAAGAAGAATTAGTTGCACGGAAGGATTGTGAAATTATTGGAATTTAGACCTTGCATCGATTTACACGATGGCAAAGTAAAGCAAATTGTAGGGAGTACTTTAGGGTATACGAATCAAGCAGTTGTAGAAAACTTTATTTCTCAGCATGACGCTAGCTACTATGCACAAATGTTTGCCCAAGATCGTTTAACAGGTGGACACGTTATCATGCTCGGTTCAGGTAATGAAGATGCTGCCCTATCCGCTTTAACAGCCTATCCTCAAGGCTTACAAATTGGTGGGGGCATCACGTCTGACAATGCCCAAAAGTATATTGACGCAGGTGCTTCGCATGTCATTGTCACATCCTATATTTTCCATGATGGTCAGCTCGATTTAGCTCGTTTAAAGCATTTAAATCAATTAATAGGTAAAGAGCACCTCGTCATCGATCTCAGCTGTAAGATGCGTGACGGGAAGTGGTTTGTCATGACAGATAAATGGACTACATTTAGTCATTTCGAAGTCAATGCAGCGTCCATTGCCTATATTGAAGATTTTTGTGATGAACTGTTAATACATGCTGTCGATGTTGAAGGAAAAAAGGGTGGCATGCAGGAAAGCTTGGTACAGGATTTAGCTGCCTGGACATCTATTCCGACTACCTATGCAGGCGGCGTTCGTTCAATTGAAGACTTAGAAAAGTTTAATCAATTAGCCAATGGAAAACTTCATGTAACAATAGGAAGTGCGCTCTCTATTTTTGGGGGCAATTTACCTTATACAGATGTAGTAGAATATTGTAAAAAAGGCGGGATCTTGTGAAGCTTATTTATAAGGATTATGTTTTTCCATTTCACGAAACAAATTTAGAGAGAATCATAGATGGTAAGTATTTTAAAGTGAATAAAAAAGATCATTCTCTTGCGATTCATGTGCAGCTTGACAACGAACAAATGCTATTGGAATTTTCAAAATCACTAAAGGCAACATGTGGGTTCTTACGCGATCAAGAAACAGAGCCTTATATCGGAACCTATATTGATCTACAAGTTTTCGTTGATGAGTTTAATAAACGTTATAACTTAAATGCTGAAATAATTAGTTAAAACAAGGGACGGAAAGCTTCCCTTGTTTTACCCTCAAACCCCCTTCTGCATAATTCCTTTCCCCTATTACCGAAACCTTTTCATTGTCATGTGAGTTATATATTATATAGCATAAACCATAGGGGGGTTCTATCACTAAACTACATACTCAACATTTCCTACATTATTTTTTATGCTTCCACCCTTCTTATAGGGATGCTCTCACCATGATCTCTCATGGCATAGGCTTTATTTTGAATACAGAAAATGTTCAGGTATTAGTTTTTGCTATGTTATTTCAACAAAAACTACCCTTAAATCTTTAGATGTAAGCCCTCTTTCTATCCTATCTGTTTTAATCATTTTACGCATTATGCCCTTTTGGTTTAATGGTATAGAGGGTGTTCATTGATAGATAACTTTAGGTCCGATTCATTTTTATCTGGCTAGTTTTATTTTGCCTATATTAATTGTTTATTTATGGATGCTTTCAATAAATAAACATTTATCATGTATGATAGGATTCATGTTCCTCAATTGAAGGTATATTATTAATGCAACCAAATATAGCGCAAATCACTGGGTTTGCATGTTTATCCACCATTATATTATGGAGAGCTATAGTAAATTCGAAATGACAGTACATTTCACTACTTATATTAGCCTTTATTTAGCTCCAGTCCTAGATGTGGATCAAATTATTTTTAGTGGCTGATATGGCTATGGAATTTCGCCAATTATCGGCTATCTCATTGCCATCACAGCCATACAAAAATAAAAATCGAACAAACCGAAAAAGAAAGGATTTACAAACGATGAAAACTGAACTAGAAGTAAACACTTTAAAATCATTTCAAACTGAATTAACACGCTTCTTTTTAGCTTACAAATTTGCTCTACAGGAAGTGGAGACGAAAATTAATATATTACAAGAAGAATTTAAGTTAATTCATGAATATAATCCAATTGAACATATTTCTACACGTGTAAAATCACCGAAAAGTATTTTAACGAAGATGATGAAAAAAGAGCTTTCTCCATCAATAGAGGCTGTTCGTGAAAATATTCGTGATATTGCTGGTGCTCGCATCACCTGTTCCTTCGTGGAGGATATTTACAAGGTAAGCGCCATGTTACAAGCACAGCATGACATGGAAGTTGTTGAGGTGAAGGATTATATAGCCAATCCAAAAGAAAATGGCTACCAAAGCTTACATCTCATCATTAAAATCCCTATTTTTATGTCAGACCATATGGAAAAGGTCTATACAGAGATTCAAATTCGTACAATTGCAATGGATTTCTGGGCAAGCTTAGAACACAAAATTTATTATAAGTACAATAAAGAAGTACCTGAGCATATTCGACATGAATTAAAGGAAGCTGCCCTACAAGCAGCTGAATTAGATCGAAAAATGGAGCGACTGAACAAGGAAATCAATATTTTAAAAGAAAATGAAGCCGAACCTTCATTGCTAGACAGTACCCCAATCGCACATCTAGCGAAATACTTAACGGAACTACCTGGCAATAAAATAATGGATGATGCTCTATTCAAAAAGTAAATCCATGCTTAGACTTGGTTATCAAATGAAAAATCCACCTCACACTGCTTAACCACAGAATGTGAGGTGGATTTTACTGTTTATTCGCTATTGCGACTTCCTTATGGATTTCGTTGCTACAAAAAAGGAGAAAATCAGAGCACAAATAGCAAAAATAAAGGTAGCTATATATACATAACTGACGCCATTCGCAATAGTGTCCTTTAAAAAGCTTACTTCTTCTAAATTAAAGCCACCTTTTGCAAATTCACCATTTAATTGAATTTCACCCTTTCCTAATGAAGCCATTTTTTCACTCGTTGCTAGGTTGAAAATCATACCAAATAGTGCTGCCCCAATCGCTTGGCTAAATGTATTCGTAAAGGAGTTCAAACCAATTGATATACCAAGTTGCTTCGGATCTGCCACCTTTTGTATAGAGATCATCAACATCGGCATAATAAAGCCCATCCCTAGTCCAATTAATGATGAAGCGAAATAAACGCTGAAATCACTAGAACCGGAAGATAGTCTTGCCAACAATAATGTACCCGTAACAAGTAAAATCGTACCCATTTGGATAATGCGTTTATTTGTTAAACGACCGATTAAATAACCTGCCATAATCGAGTTCACCGTCCAAAAAATAGACATTGGTGTTAATAATAAACCAGCCTGCGTTGCATTTTTGCCTAAAACACTTTGGGCAAATATTGGAATATAAACCGTCACACCAATGACAATAGACATGCCGCTTAAAGTTAATGCATTAATGACCATTAGTCGTCCATTTTTAAACAGTGTTAACGGAATAATTGGCTCCTCTGCTCGCAACTCCACCCAGATAAAAATACTTAAGAATACAAGGGCAACACCGTACATTAGCAGCGATTGACCTGATAACCAAGTTTGTGTTTTACTGTTTTCGATAATCACAAACAGTAACGCAACCATGCCAATTGTAAAAAATACTGCACCTAGGTAGTCAATTTTACGCTTCACTGCCTCTAGTTGTTCTTTATAATGTTTAGCAATTAAATAAATAGAGGCTAAACCAAACGGTACATTAATGAAGAAAATAAAATGCCAAGATACTTGGTCAACAATAAACCCTCCAAATAATGGACCTACAACACCAGAAACGCCCCATACCATACTTAAATAGCTTTGTCCTTTGGCACGCTCTTTTTCAGTCTTAAACAATTCACCAACCATTGTTAATGTGATGGGCAAAATTGAACCTGCGCCAATACCTTGAATTGCTCGAAAAACAATTAATTGCTCCATGGATTGAGCTAAACCACATAACATAGAACCTACTAAAAAAATAATGATACCTGTAATAATCATTCGTTTACGGCCAAATAAATCGGCTAATTTACCAAAAATAATCGCCGCAATGGCTGAGGCTAGTAAATAAGCGGAATAGATCCAGCTTATTAAGTCTACACCTAATAAATCAGCCGTAATACTTGGGATAGCAGTACTTACAATCGTTCCTTCAATTGCAGCAAGTGCTGTTACAAGTAATAGTGCCATAAATACTTTATTCATTCTGTCACCTTTTCCTTTCCTGCATGACATACATTACCAAGTTTGAACTAGAAATAAAAGAGAAGGGATTCAATTTATGAAAAAATAAACGATGTTTTTCTGTTTTACTAGATAAAATCAATAAAAAAGCAGCAAGAATGTAAATCAACATTCACTCGCTGCTTATTATCTAATCAGTTAAATCGTTGAGCAATCATATCGTAAATATAACGCGCTTGGTCATATTCAGGTTGTAATGTAAAGGCTTGTTTCAAATGATACATTGCATCTTCTGTTTGTTCAGTGGACACGGCATATAGTACACCTAAATTATAATGTGCATCTGCATTATTCCAATCCTGTTCAATCAAGAGATCCAGTTCCTTCTTCCCTTCCTCAAACATTTCTAATGCACATAGTACGATCGCATAGGCTAAACGAATCTGTGTATCCTCTGGAGCAATTTCTACAGCACGTTGTAAATAAGGTAATGCCAATTTTGTGTTATCCATACGTTCAAAGCATTTCCCCATCATATAATAGACATCGGCACCTTCAATATGATGTTTTAGCGCTTGCTCATATAGCTTCACAGCCTCAGCATAGCGTTCAGCATTGTAATATAAATTGGCTAGACCGTAATAGGCTGTAGCTGCTGATTCATCCACAGTAATTGCCTTTTGGAAGAAACGTTCTGCACGTTCAGTATCCTCTAATACGGCTAATAAATTGCCGAAATTTACATAGCCAAGAGCATTTTCAGGCTCTGCCTCAATTGCTTTTGTAAATAGTTGAGCAGCATCCTCATAACGTTTTTCTTGAAATGCTTGGATGCCCTGTTCATTATAATTCATTTATTCTTCACCTCTATGTAGCGAAAGACTGCTTTTAGGAAGCCAAGAGGCCATAAAAGCAGTCTTAACGCAATTTATCCAACATATGTTAGTTTTTCATTACTTTTAAAGACTTCGTCAATTGTTCCGCCACCCATACATTCTTCTCCATCGTAAAGAACAACAGCTTGTCCTGGAGTGATAGCACGGACAGGCTCTGCAAAGGTAATATGGGCACGCCCATCTGGTAAAATTTCAACTTCTACTGGTGTATCGGTTTGACGATAACGGAATTTTGCTGTGCAAGAAAATTTCCCAGGCAATTTTTTTGTCGAAGTATAGTTCATTTTCACTGCTGTTAATGATGTTGAATACGAATATTCATTGTCAAAGCCTTGTCCGACAAGTAGAACATTACGCGCTAAATCTTTTCCTAGCACAAACCAAGGCTCGCCGTCCCCACCAATACCAAGCCCGTGTCGTTGACCAAGTGTATAGTACATTAAACCATCGTGTTGGCCCATTTCAACGCCATCCATTGTTTCCATTTTCCCAGGTTGAGCTGGTAAATATTGACTTAAGAACTCTTTGAAATTACGTTCACCGATAAAGCAAATGCCTGTTGAATCTTTTTTCTTGGCCGTAGCAAGTCCTGCTTCTTCTGCAATTTTTCGTACTTCTTTTTTCTCTATATCACCAATTGGGAACATTACATGCGCCAATTGCTCTTGTGATAATTGATTTAAAAAGTATGTTTGATCTTTATTATCATCAACGCCACGTAACATTCTAACTTCACCATCACCACTACGATCAATTCGTGCATAGTGACCTGTCGCTAAATAATCAGCACCAAGGTTCATGGCATGCTCTAAAAATGCTTTAAATTTAATTTCTTTATTGCACATAACATCAGGATTTGGTGTACGCCCTGCTTTATATTCTTCTAAAAAGTATGTGAAAACTTTATCCCAATATTGTTTCTCGAAATTGACAGCATAGTATGGGATATCAATTTGATTACATACTTTTATCACATCGTCATAATCTTCCGTTGCTGTACAAACACCGTTTTCATCCGTATCATCCCAGTTTTTCATAAAGATCCCGATTACTTCATATCCTTGTTGTTTTAACAAGTATGCCGCCACCGATGAATCTACCCCACCTGACATGCCGACAACAACTCGAATTTGTGAGGGGTCACGTGTTTCTTTCATTGTGGTCACCTTTTCTTTTATCTAATTACAGTTTATGTTTCAATATTCTACCGAAACATAACATTGGTATTTTGCAAATTATTTTTTAGCTAGCTTTTTCACAATTTGAGCCGTTTTTTCTGCCGCATCTCGAATATCCTTTTCCGTTAAACCCTGCCCAAAGCTGAATCGGATGGAGTTTCGTAGCTCCTCTGCACTTTGTCCAAACATTGCTACTAACACATGAGAAGGATCAATCGATCCTGCAGTACATGCCGAACCACTCGAAACATAAATACCTGCCATATCAAGGTTCACTAAAAACGATTCTACCTCCATGCCCGCAAAGCTAATATTTAAAACATGAGGCAACGAATGTACCTCATCACCATTTACATGAAATGCTAGCTTTTGCTGTGAAAAAACAGCAAGCATAATTTGCTTAAAGTGATTGTATAGTGAACGCTTTTCTTCACGCAACTCATTTGCAACTTGCACTGCAGTCGCAAAAGCAATAATGGCAGGTATATTTTCAGTACCTGCACGACGTTTTTTCTCTTGTGCGCCTCCAAGAGCATAACTTGCTAACGGTGTTCCTGATTTTTGATAAAGGAATCCAACACCTTTTGGACCGTTGATTTTATGAGCAGATACACTCAATAAATCCACCTGTAATTCATTTACATCAATGCGCTCTAAGCCATAAGCCTGAACCGCATCTGTATGGAAAGTGGCAGGATGCTCACGCAATAGCTCACCAATTTCCGCAATTGGCTGAATCGTTCCAACTTCATTATTTCCATACATAATTGTCACTAGAATAGTATCTTCACGAAGGGCTTTTTGGACATCCTCAACCGCGACACGCCCTCTTTGATCGACAGGTAAATAGGTCACCTCAAAGCCATCACGTTCAAGTTTTTCACAAGTATGTAATACTGCATGATGCTCTACTTGCGTTGTAATGATGTGTTTTCCTTCCTTTGCACGGGCATAGACAGTCCCTAAAATTGCCATATTGTCAGCTTCTGTGCCACCACTTGTGAAAATAATTTCCCCTGCTTGCGCACCAATTGATTTCGCCAATAGCTCACGTGCATCATCTAGATATTTTCTTGCCTCTCGACCTGCTTTATGAATACTCGATGCATTGCCAAATACCTCCTGCATAGCAGTCGTCATCGCCTCTATTACTTGGCCATTCATCGGAGACGTGGCCGCATGATCGAGATAGATATATGAATTCATGTTGAAAACTCCTTTTTATCAATTACACCTCGGCATAATTAAGTCAGGATTTTTTCGAGCTCGCTCGAAAAGCCCTTTTCAAACTCTGTGACATCCGCCAGAGGCTTTCGCTTGATTCAGTTAATGCTTGCAAAATCAATACAAGTATACCTCGCTCCTCTATGAGAGGGGAGTCTTCCGTACTTGGTGGTTCATTTTAGGACAAAAAACATTTCTGAATCGAGATAAAAGCACAAAACCCACATCACTCATCGTAAAATAGTTATTGAGATGTGAATCGTTCACAATCTCCCTAAAAGATGAAGTGAATGCAGGAGTAGCGCTTTAGCTTAAACTATTTTAAATATAGAACATGTAGCCTTCCACTACATTTTCTTCTGTATATTGTGCTAAATCTTCAATGGTCGTTGTATCTAACACATTTTTTACTGCATCGCGAATACGTAGCCATAACTCACGTTGAGGTGCTTCTTCATTTTCAATGCCCTCTACTGGTTGAATAGGTCCTTCTAGCACACTAATAACATGGGCCGCTGAAATTTCGCTAGGTGGATTAGCTAGCATGTAACCACCATAAGCACCACGTACACTTTTTACTAGGCCTGAATTACGAAGCGGAGATACTAATTGCTCTAAATATGCTTCTGAAAGCTCCTTTTCCGCAGCAATTTTACGCAAAGGAATTGGTCCTTCTCCATAATGCTTTGCTAGTTCAATCATAATTGTAAGCCCGTAACGGCCCTTTGTTGAAATTTTCATTTTATCACCCTCAATTAGTCTAGTCAAAATACTACCAACAGTATATCATAATCTCCTCTTGATGAACTCGGAAATACACCTAGAAGGATATGATATACTAATTAAAGCGATATAAAATCGTTCAAAAGCTATATGAGTGCTTTATTTTAGCGTAAAAAAATGGATGAAGCAAAAAAATGACAACGACTGAAAGGGGAAGTTATTTTGCACAATGAACCACTCGCTTTTCGAATGCGACCTTTAACCCTTGATGAGATTGTTGGTCATCAGGATTTCATTGGTCCCAACACCGCCCTTTATAAAATGATTCAAAATGAACATGTCCCTTCCATGTTGCTATATGGAGAACCTGGAATCGGTAAAACATCCATTGCCAATGCCATTGCAGGAAGTTCCAAGCTCCCTTTCTTCGCACTTAATGCCACACGAGCTGGCAAAAAAGATGTGGAAGATATTGTCCAAGAAGCCAGAATTTCAGGGAAAGTGCTTCTTTTTTTGGATGAAATTCATCGCTTCAATAAATTACAGCAGGATACGCTGTTACCACATGTAGAAAATGGATCGATTGTATTAATTGGTGCCACGACAGAAAATCCGTATCATGATGTTAATCCAGCGATTCGTTCACGCTGTGGCGAAATTTATCAGCTAAAACGCTTAACGAAGGAAAATTTAATCGAATTAATCGAAAAAGCATTAGCTGATGAAAGACGGGGACTAGGCAAATATCATTTTGCCTTAACACCATCACAAATTGAACAAATTGCAGCCGCAGCAAACGGAGATGCGCGAAAGGCATTAACTTTGCTTGAATCCATTTATTATGCCAGTGACGAGGTGGATGGGCAAACGATTGCTGCAGACCATGTCATTGAACATCTCATCAGTCGAATTGGTGTATATGGCGATAAAAAAGGATCACATTTTTATAATTTACTATCAGCCCTGCAAAAATCTGTGCGTGGCAGTGATACCAATGCTGCTCTGTATTATTTAGCGCATTTATTGGAAACAGGCGATTTAGTGGCTGTCAGCAGACGCCTCCTTGTTATGGCCTATGAGGATATTGGTCTGGCTAATCCCGAAGTCGGACCTCATATGTTAGCTGCTATTCAAGCAGCCGAACGACTTGGATTACCAGAGGCACGTATCCCACTTGCAAGTGCTGTCATCGAAATGTGCCTTGCCTCAAAATCCAATTCAGCCATTGTGGCAATTGATGCTGCCATTAAGGCTATTCATGAAGGCAAAACAGGCGATATTCCACATCATTTGCGAGATGCTCATTACGAGGGTGCCAAAGATTTAGGACATGTTGGCTATCAATATCCTCATAACACACCGATTGGTACTTTTGGTGGTTGGGTAAACCAGCAATACTTGCCAGACGAACTTGTAGGCACTGAATTCTACAAGCCTGTTATTGCTGGTGAGGAAAAACGCATGGCCAGTATCTACGACAAACTCAAATCATTTCAATATAAGAAATAATAAAACACAAAAGCAAAGTCACTATCTCAAGGAATTGAAATGACTTTGCTTTTTATCTAACAACAGGATAGGCTGCTCTAGCAATCAACCTGTAAAGCTCGGGTTATTTGTTGTGTAGCGTTCTTGGTAAAACAAATTTAATGGTTCTGCTAAATGTCGAAGTGATGGCAAAATGGATTCTTTTACATCTCCTTTATCTGCCTTACTATGCAAAAAGACAATTAAATTATACGACTGATACAATAAGCTCGCGAACTCTTGATTGTTTTCTCTTACCTCAAAGCGAATTGCTTTTACAGCAATTGCTTGTGCAATTTTTTGTTCTCTTGTTTCACAGGAGGGGTCCGTACTTAATTCATCATCCGACACTCTGTATAACCGTTTTAATGCACCATAGACCTCTTGATTTCCACTAAATCGATCTTTTAACCACTGCAAGACAAATTGCAAAAGAATCACTGCATAGATAAGGGAAAGACATTCATCGCCACGTGATTTTTTTGCCAAGCGTTGGAAATATTCTGCTTGTGTGACTAGTTCAAAAAGAATTAAACGAATTGGATAAAGCATGGCATGGCCGCTATTGATGTACAGCTTTTCCCGATCTCTATACATAGCCAACCAAATATCTTTGACCAATGAAATAGATTTCCTTGTTGAGAGCGCTAATTGACATTGAATAAGCTCCTGTTCAATTGTCGGTTGGATAAGCTGTTGAAATAATAGTTCATCTTCCTCACTAACTAATAAAAGAGGTTTTTCCAAATTCGCCAAATCTATTTCTATTCCATTTACAATCATTGCTTAGCCCCCTTCCAATAAGTTCTTACAGCGCGAGCACATATATTACCAATTTTCTAACTATAATTCGACAAAAATACATAAATACCTTTCAAGAAAATATGTCTTTTTACTTTCCCCACAATAAAAAAAAGAATCCACGCCACTAAAAAAGCAAGTAAATCACTCTCTTTCCACATCGAACATTGTAGAAAAAACTGATTTATTTACAATTAGTTACGTAGATTCTTGACGTATAGGCTATTTTCAGAAAATAGATAGTCTATTATTGTCTAAGGTCTAAGAAGAAAGTTCCTGATCAACAAATAATTTAAACTGTTGAAGACATTGCTTCACTTCACCTTTCTGTGACAGCACCTCGTTGCGTATGATTGTTGCTTGTTCTTCATCCTCTAGCACTTCAGTTAAAAGAGCAATGATATCTTCTAATAATTGCTCATTCTCTTCCTGCTCAATACTTGGTAAGGAATAGGCTGCTATTTTTAATAAATGCTCTACTTTTTCAGGCGTTTTTTGTAAAGCATTCGAAGAATAATAGGTCGATGCAGCTAAAAAGTAGCATAATTTTGCACAACAATCGATAAATAAATGCCAATACGTATTTGCTTTTGGTAATTCCCCTGCCCGCTGATTAACATATTCCTTATAATAGGTTATGACTTGTATATATAAAGGATTCAATTCTCTCATGGCTTTCGGATAATTGTTGGATGTATCCAAATAGTCAAATACAATGGCATTCATTTTCTCTTGAAGTTTGACAATATCTAAATGATCACGAATTACTTGAATTTCCATTTCCCCACTCTCCCATATGTCATTTGCTGTTTAACTTCCTGGCTATTCACTGAGTAGCACCAAGCATACCAAACAAACTGATCGATTATCTAATGGATGATTTAAATTATAGCAATAAACCATATGAAGTAGTGTGGACATGAAAAAAATAAGACAATTTCGTGAATTAATAGCATTTTATGTACATAAGAGGAACTATTTTGGTAAAATTATACCCTTTGTACATATTCATCAAATAACCATGGATCCTTTGCTCGATCGATGATTTCGATAATACTTCCATACACATATTTTTTAATGCGCTTTTGGGGTATATAAAAATAAGCATTGTTCATAATTAACCATTCACTTAATGTTAAATCACTACCTGCTTGTTGATTTGTTAAGATTTTTTTATGTCGCAGAACATCAGCCATTTTATAAAAACCATCTGACAATTCGTAGGCTGATACATCAAAATTAAAAATGGGGCTGACAACCTGTCCAACATCAAAAATATGTATAGTTTGGTTTTCTTCATCAATAGCTAACTCTACTGTGCTAATCTCGTCGAAAAGATTTAAACCTCTATATTCCATTTGATAAATTTTTTCCATTTGTATACGCCTCCTTTTTTACAACGGTCTAATTGTAACATAGAAAAAGTAGCTACCTCTAAATACAATTAAGGCAGCTACTTCTACGAATATGAACATTTATGCTGTTTTTTGACTATTACCAAAGCACGTAAATGGTATTAACCTTGTACGCGCATAATTTTTACATCTTTTAGGATGGTATTGATTACCCAGCTTGCTGCAATTAAACCCGCTACGGACGGTACAAAGGCGTTAGATGAAGGCGGCATCTTTGCTTTGCGAATTGCTGCATCAGGCTTACCTACATGTTCGACAACATCTGGACGTACGACAATTGGACTTTCATCTGAAAATACAACCGTAACACCTTTATGAATTCCTTCTTTACGTAGCTTTGTACGAATGATTTTAGCCAATGGGTCTGTATGTGTTTTTGAAATATCTGCAATTTGGAAGCGAGTAGGGTCCATTTTATTTGCTGCACCCATGCTTGAAATAATAGGGATATTACGCTTTAAGCATTCCTTCATTATATGAATTTTATACATCACTGTGTCACTTGCATCGATCACATAATCAATGCCTTGTGCAAAAAATTCTTCATAGGTTTCTTCCGTATAAAACATGTGCATGTCAATCACTTCACATGCTGGGTTAATATCTGCAATACGCTCTTTCATGACAGCTGATTTTGATTGACCAACTGTTGATAAGTATGCAACAAGTTGTCTGTTGACATTTGTGATATCTACATTGTCCTTATCGACTAGAATAATACGGCCGATTCCGCTTCGTGCACATGCCTCAGCCGCGAATGAACCGACACCACCCACACCAAGAATGGCAACCGTTGTATTTTTTAATTTCTCGAGACCCTCTGTTCCTATTGCGAGCTCGTTACGTGAAAATTGATGTAACATCCTGACACTCTCCATCTATGAAATTTTATTAGTAAACCTAGTTATATACTAAGATAAAATCAAAACCTATCTTACATTTTATCATGTTATTGTTCAAGAGAAAAATATAAAGAAAAAATCCAAATTGCCTACGGAATATGTAAGACCACCATAAAGAAAAGAGATTGATGACTCAATCTCTTTTTCTCTCTTCTTTACTTTGTAAATCCAAATGTTGACCATGGTTGAATATGTGTCAATAAAAATTGTTCTTCCTCCACAATGCGAGCTACGACATTACTCGATCCCGTATTCGGAATGTCCTTTAGCACAATCTGTAGCTCTCCCTTATAACGAACATCTAAATTATTATCAATCGTGACATCTCCTGTTTTTAATGGCCGTATATCATGCACAGGAAAATCTCCATTTTTATATTTCACACGGGATTGGGTGCTCCGAATCACGTATTCAGACACATCACCTCGATTAAAATGAGGCTCTTTATAAAGAATCGTCTCCTCTAAAATGCTCGTGTCTTCATCCTGGACAACCCTTAACTCAAGCTTATTACGATTTAATTGTCCTAATGCATGTAGTTCTTCCTCAGAAGCAAACATATTGCCAATAATACAATCGTCAATTAACCCCGTATGCCATAAATCTTTCGCCTGTACAGTGATTGGGAGATGACGGTGTTCCTCTAATGTAGGTAACCCGTGCTCTGTTTGCTCCCAAGGTCCAAATTGACCATGTTGCGAGGAGATCATCGCTGCTGTCCTCACATTGTGTGCTTTAAAGTGTTGAGACGTTTGTAAAAAATGCTGACGAGATAGCCCAGTAAAGCGTCTTGGATAAAAATTATGACAGCCAATAATGTTCTCCTTATTGGGCTGATAAGAGAGAATATTATCTACATACTTCGTACCATTACTAATGTTTAATTCTATTTTTAGATTACTTGCATCAAGCGACATCAACGCTTCTTCCTGACCTGAAAACCCCATATCTAAACGTAAGGCTGCCAAATAATAATGTTCTTTTAAATAGCCAATATCCCTATAGGTTAACCCTAAATCTTCAAAAACACCTGGTGCAATATCAGCGGATATGTCAAAGCCGAGGCGTTGGGCAAATTCATTGATTTGCTGTAACTTTTGACGCTCCTCATCCTGTTTTAATGACATTAGGCATGTAAAAATACGATCAAAGCCATTGTCATGAGCCAGCTGAACATAGCGCTTCATTTCCTCAAACGTACTATGCTGCGGATATAGCGAGATTCCTAATCTTTTCACTTCAAACCCTCCGTTAATTTGACGCTTATACTTCTACTTTTTGTCCTCTGGATTCCACTACAGACTCCTCACTCTGTGCCTCTAAAGCAGCTTTTTGCTCATTCTGCCTTGCCATACGGTTTGCCATCGAGATAAATGGCAGATAAATACAAACAGCGATGACAATTAAGGCCATGCTCAAAACAGCACCACGCCAAGATTGAGTTGCTAAAAATCCATTAATAATCGGCGGTGTTGTCCATGGTGGTGAGACGGTAGCAGCTGGCACCCAGCCCCATTTCGTTGCAAAGAATGCGATGGTTACATTTATCATTGGTGTCAAAATGAACGGTACGAATAAAACCGGATTTAATACAATTGGTAACCCAAAAAGTAATGGCTCATTAATATTGAAAATCCCAGGTGCTGCAGATAATTTCCCAACTGTATTATATTGCTTATTCTTTCTAGCAAATATGAAAATCGCAATAATAAGTGCTATTGTCGTGCCAGAGCCTCCCATATTAATAAAAGCATCAAAGAATGGTTTATTGACAATGTAAGGCGCAACTTTACCAGCAGAGATAGCTGCAACGTTTTCGTTAATAGCGGGTAAATTAATCGTTTGCATAAATGGTTCGATGATATTTGCTCCATGTACGCCAAGTGTCCATAAAAATGTAGGTATAAATGCCAAAATTAAAGCGGCTAGCCATGTATTTGTTAGACCCATAAATGGCTCTTGAACCGCAGAGTAGAAGGATCCGACAATATCAGGTATATCAAAACCTGCTGAAATAATTGTACGTACTATAGCAAATATTCCAATCGTAATAATGGCAGGAAGTAACGCAGCAAATGATTTGGCAACAGCTGGTGGTACACCCGTAGGCATTTTAATTAGTAGCTTAGGATTGCCAGACAATCTACAAAACAATTCTGTAGAAAGTAGTGCAACAATCAGAGCAATAAATATTCCACCGGTACCTGTTGTTAAGCCGGTTAATCCGCCTTCCCCGAAAGTTCCAAATGTCATATAGCTTGATAGACTAATGACCCCAGCAGACAGCCCATCTTTTTGATAACTTTTTGCAAGATGATAAGCAACGGTAAAGGCAAGTAACAGTGAAATGATATTAAATGTAGCACTCCAAATATTACCGCCGAATTGAGTCCATGTCTCATGTTTCCAAATGGCATCGAGTGCATTTTGATAAAAATCGATAGGCAAATTGTTAATAAGTACAGCCAAAGATCCCACAATCGTTAAAGGCATAATCGTAATAAATCCGTCACGAATGGCAACTAAATGACGCTGATTCCCTACCCTAGCAGCAACCGGTACAAACTTTTCTTCTAAAAAACGGAACACTCACATACACTCCCTTTGCTTTTTATTTATAACATCAAAATTTGATGTTACTCCCCTTTGATTCGTTCATATAGCTCAATCATTTCCTGTGCTAAATCGCGAAAAGTAATGGCATTCATTAAATGATCTTGCGCATGAATTAATAACATCGAAACCTCTACTTTTTCTCCCCTTGCTTCTTGAGACAGTAAGCCCGTTTGAGAATGATGTGCATCAATTAATGACTCATTCGCTAGGTTAATTTTTTCTTTTGCTGCCTCAATGTGCCCCTTTTTTGCTAGTTGAATAGCTTCCATACACTCACTTTTCGTATTTCCACTATGCACAATCAGTCCCATAATGGACTCCATTAATGCTGTATCTTCCATTCCCCTTTGCCCTTCTTTCATCCAATTAGTTGTAGTGCCTGTTTCAGGACATTTTCACCGTTCATCATGCCATAATCCGCCATATTGATCACATCGATTGGAAAGCCCTTATCCTTATATTTTGTTTCAAAGGATCCTTTTAAATAACGAACCTGTGGGCCTAATAAAAGAACATCAGCCTTCTTTGTCGCTAGGATCTTTTCAACCTCTCCCTCAGCAATGGCGAAAATATCGGCTTCAATATTTTGCTCTTGAGCTGCTTTTTGCATCTTTGACACTAATAAACTAGTACTCATACCCGCTACACACACTAACATGATGTTTTTCATTCGATACACTCCTTTTATTTTCTTCGATTGTGTAATCGCTTACTTATTTTGAGAATAGCACCTATTGGTATATACCACAATATAAATTTTACATTAAATTTATATTAATCAAGTTATTTACAAAATTGGGCTACGTTATTTTTATCGTAAAATTAATGGTTATACTCAACTGGTATAGTCCAGAAAAAAAGCCAAAAAAATTTCAAATTTTCTTATTATTCACTACCTAAAAATACTCATAAAATGCTGGCTTTTCAGTAGGGAGTGCCCGTTGCCACTGTTCGATAATTTTTTCTGCCGTAGGTTGATTAGCATAGACAACCGTTTCTTTGACGGAAAGATATCCTACCATCATCGCAGAAAAAAGATTAATTGGTAGTGTTAGCATATGCTTGTCAGAGACTGAATTTGTCTCAATTATTGAGACCTGACCATTTTTATTTATTTGATAAACATGCTCATTCCAGAGACAAAATGGATCTTCAATACGAATGGTTAATGTTTCTTGAATATCCTTCCACGGATACTGCTGCATAAATGCGAAAACGTCTACTACTCTAATCATCACATCCTGTTTGACTTCTCTTTTGAATTGTGGCTCCTTGAAATAAAAGCCAAAAGGATAATGATTACTAGTAACCCCAGTTATGCTACTGACACTCGCTGCATGAGATGTCATATAACGCCACATAGCTTGTTCGGCTAAGTGATTTGCTACAACAAAATCTTGGATAGTAAATATCCCATCTTGAATCGTATAACGAATATAGCCCTCTATATTATTGTCTTGAAAATAGACTGCAAAGTGACTATCTGGGCTCCTTCTCTCAATTCTTTTCCACCATCCTTCATCCCTTACCATGCCACCATTTTGAACAATTGCCAGTGCATTATGAAAATCTTTAATCATCTGAAAAAGTGCAGGATCTAACCATTCAAAGCTCATTCTTTTCATGACGTCTACTTGTTTCCCTAAAGAGGGAAAAAGCGTCTGAGGAATTGTATAATGGAGCTTCTCAAAAAATAATTCCCAACCAAAATAACGATAGAAGGACACAGAAAATGGTGCTAATACTGAAATCGTTTGTCCATTGTCTCGCATTTTTTGTAGCGCTTCTGTCATAAGCCTTTTGATAATACCCTGCTGTCGATACTCAGGATACGTTGCAACAAAGCCGATGCCTCCCATTTTATAAGAAACTCCATGAACCGTTATATTTAACGGCAATATTAAAAGCTGACCAACAACTTTATTATGATCATAAGCACCTAATGTCGTGCTTTGCTCAATCCAATAATGAAAATCTTCTCGACGAGCCCCTGTATACTTATTTGGAAAGCAATAGTCTCTCAGTCGATGAATCTGCCCATAATCATTAGGCGAGACGATGTGAATGTCCATTTAACCACCTCTTAATTTCCAATATTCAGACAATTAGTTATAAGATTCTGTTGCAGTGGCATGATCGTAACCACTGCAAGAATCTTTTATTCCTCTTGCCATTCTTCTCCTATTGCGTTAGACAACATGACTTCGGTAACAGTTTGAAATAATGTTGCCACATCTGGCCCCTCTGCTGAAATTTCCACTACACTTTCTGGTTTAACACCTAATGACATCACGCCCATAATAGACTTTAAATTAACGGATTTTTCTTTGTATGTTAATTTAATATCATTTTGGAATGGTGTCACTGCAGTAACAAGTAATGCAGCAGGTCTGGCATGAATACCTTCAGGAGATGTAATCTTATACATTTTCTTCATTTACCATACCTCCTTTCTTTCAAGTAAAGTTAATCCGATGTTGATATTTGGCAATCATTTTCTCATTATGCGTCCAATCGGAATCAACATTATTGCTGACAAATATCGGTAACTCTATGGAGGACTTTGCTAACGTTTCTATGATTTCACTGAATAAAGCATTTAATAGTAATGAGCCAATAACAGTGGATGCTGGCGCATACTGCATCTCATGTATATTTAGTACACCATCGCCAATCGGTATATGGGTATTGATGACGAAATCTACCACATCTTCTAGCCGTAGCCCACTGTAATGCCGTGTAGACTGTTCCTTATAGAGGAGTGACTGGAGGGATAGCACAAATATCCCTGAGTCCTTTGCTAATAAAGCGACGTCAATAGGTGCTGCATTTCTCCCTGAGGTTGAAATGACGATGCAAACATCATTTTCACGAAAGTCAAACTGTTCCTTATGCTGTTCAATAATAGTTGGATCTTTTTCATTGATTGAAGAAGCTAATGCTCCAGCATGTAAAGCTAAAGGTTCAATAAATATAGGACGTACGGGTACTAAACCACCTGCTCGATAAAATGCCTCCTGTGCCAATAGCTGTGAATGACCACAACCAAATAATTGAATTATCCCACCTTTTTGGAGACGTTGGACAATGAGTTGTGCCGCCTCACCTATATGGGATGCCTCCTGCTCCTTCACAATCTGGATAAGCTTTTCGATTTCAGAAAAATATGCATGCATAAAATCACCTTTTAATTTCACTTATGAATTTATAACGATCAGCTCGATACGTACTGCGTACAAGCTCAAAGGGCTTACCATCTGATAAATAACTTGTACGTTTGATAATTAAAACTGGTGCTGTTTGATTAATTTGTAGAAACTTACTATCCTCTTTCGATACGATGGCTGCCTCCATCTGTTGTACTGCATTTCCAATTTTTTGATGGAACTTTGCTTCGATTAAGGCATAAAGCGAACCCATTATTTGCTTCTCATCCAACTCTGGATAAATTTTAACGGGGATATATGTTCTTTCGATTGCCATTGGTTGCGCATCTGCATTTCTAATACGCACTACAAAAAATACTTCTTCGCCAGGCTCTATCATTAAATCTCTTGCAATATCCACTGGTGGTATGATTTTCTCAAATCGTAACACCTTACTGCTTGGTTCCATTCCTCTTGCTCGCATATCTTCCGTGAAACTCGTTAAGCCTTTTAACGGTTGCTCTAATTTTGGATTTGCAACATATGTACCTCTCCCTTTTTCTCGATATAATAGACCACTATTTACTAGATTGGTAATGGATTGACGAACAGTCATTCTACTTACATCAAATTGTGCAGAAAGTTCTCGTTCTGATGGGATGGTCTCACCAATTCTGTATTCTTCTAAATAAATTCGTTGTTTAATAATCTCTTCTATTTGTATATAAATAGGTATATGAGAATTTTTCTCTAACAATTCTTGCACCTTCCTTATCGCCTTTATGATTTCTCCATACAACTTTACCTCTTCAGATCGCATTTTGTATATCGCATTGTTGATTAAGTAAAGCTCAATATTGTCCACTAACAACATCTGCATGACAGTGTGAAAGGGACATATTTACATCGTTGCTTGTTGTATGCTAATGATGGCATACTGAGCGCCCCTCTATCATTGTAGCATCTGCGTTCAATCGTTGTACCCATTATGTTCTCTACTGACAAATCATCGACTCGTAATATTGATACAATTTACTTTCTCTTAAACAGTTACTTCCATCATCCATAATTAAAACGCTTTCAAAAAAGTTCATCCAAGTATTATCCACCTATAGGATAACCAGAACTTAGAAGATTATTAATCTTAAGAACAGATAGCCTCTTCATAAAGGTATAGTTGTCTATACCAATTATATGATGCTTCATCAGAAATAAAAAGTAATCTTTTGTATTTTCTAAATATTTATTTAAAATTCTATACTCGTTCTTAGCAACCTTGATCCTGTTTAATTTGATATAAAAAAGGAGCTATGATAAGCTCCTTTCAATCCTATGTATAGGACGAATCCCAATTGTGCCGTAATGCCAAGAAACATTCGTTTTGAACCCGCAATTCGCAGGTGGGTGCCCGCTTTGCAACTTTAAACGTCCCGCTCCGTTAGGGGCATGTTTGCGACTACAAAATGAAGGCTCCCGATTCTATAATGTTCGGTCAAAACTGTGAAGTAGAGTTAGCAGTTAGACAAACACATCAGGATTCGTATTACAGTTATCATACCACCACTTTTCTGATAATTCAAACGATTTTCTCTAATAATCTATAATTTCTTAAGAAAACGCAAAAAATACCTAGATTCCCAACAGTATTTGCTAGGAATTCCAGGTATTTTGTATTACACATTATTTTCTAAATGGTTTGATGGCCAGGCTTAATTCACTTAGTTGCTCAGGAGATACTTCACTTGGTGCTTCTGTCATCAAACAGCTTGCACTAGCAGTTTTCGGGAATGCAATTGTATCACGTAAATTAGTACGACCTGCTAATAGCATAACGAAGCGATCAAGACCAAATGCAAGACCTGCATGTGGTGGTACGCCGTATTCAAACGCTTCTAATAGGAAGCCGAATTGTGCTTGTGCTTCTTCTTCTGAGAAGCCAAGTAATTCAAACATTTTCTCTTGTAGGTCACGTTCGTAAATACGTAATGAACCACCACCAAGTTCGTAGCCGTTTAAAACGATATCATATGCTTGTGCACGTACTGCTGCAGGATCTGTGTCCATTAACGCTATATCTTCATCAAACGGACGTGTGAATGGATGATGTGCTGCATAGTAGCGTCCATCTTCCTCAGAGTATTCGAATAACGGCCAGTCAGTAATCCATAGGAAGGCAAATTGTGATTCATCGATTAGATTTAAATCTTGTCCTAATTTCGTACGTAGAGCACCTAAAGAAGCTGCTACAACAGCGGCTTTATCTGCTACAAATACTAGAATATCGCCAACTTCCGCTCCCATACGCTCGATTAAGGCTGCAGCTAATGCTTCATCAAAGAATTTAGCGATAGGACCATTTAAGCCTTCTTCTGTTACCTTTAACCAAGCAAGACCTTTTGCTCCATAAATCCCAACGAATTTTGTTAACTCGTCCATGTCTTTACGAGAATATTTGTCAGCTGCACCTTTAATATTGATACTTTTCACTTGTTTTCCTTGTGCAACCGTATCCGCAAATACTTTGAAGTTACAGCCTTCAAAAATATCATTTAACGCCACTAGCTCTAATCCAAAACGTACATCTGGCTTATCTGAACCATAACGATCCATCGCTTCTTGGTATTTCATGCGCTGGAACGGTGCAGGAATGTCGATTCCTTTTACTTCTTTCATAACCGCTTGAATCAAGCGCTCGTTCATTTCTAATACTTCTTCTTGTGTTAAGAAGCTCGTTTCAATATCCACCTGTGTAAACTCTGGTTGACGGTCAGCACGTAAGTCTTCGTCACGGAAGCAACGCGCAATTTGGAAGTACTTCTCAAAACCAGCAACCATTAATAATTGTTTAAATAATTGAGGTGACTGTGGTAAAGCGTAAAATTCACCTTCATGAACACGTGAAGGGACTAAATAGTCACGAGCACCCTCTGGCGTTGATTTTGTTAAAATTGGTGTTTCAACTTCTAAGAATCCTTCATTTTGTAGGAAGTTACGAATTGTACGTGTGACATCAGAACGCATTTTGAATGTATCGAACATTACGGGACGGCGTAAGTCTAGATAACGATATTTTAAACGTAAATCTTCTGATACGTCCGTGCGATCTTCGATTTGGAATGGTGTTGTTTTTGCTGTATTAATCACCACTAATTTTGTTGCTTCCACTTCGATTTTACCGTTTGGCACATTTGGATTGATTTGATCTTCTGTACGAAGGATGACAGTGCCTTCCACTTCGATCACATATTCACTACGCACTTTATCCGCTAATGCATGTGCTTCTGCAACGTCTGGACTAAAAACAACTTGCGTAATACCTGTACGGTCACGCAAATCAATGAAAATTAAACCACCAAGGTCACGACGACGCTGTACCCAACCTTTTAATACGACTTTTTCGCCTTGTAACGCTTCTGAAAGCTCGTTACTCGCATGTGTTCTTGTAGCCATTGTTAAATTCCTCCAAAATATCTTCAATTTATGTAGCATTTCACTAGGAATGCCCTCTGTCTGATTTATGCCTGTTGTGTTAAATAGTTCACTAGCTCTGAGAATGCCACTTTGTGCTGCTCCCCAGATTCCATATGTTTGACAGCTGCTGCCTGCTCTTCAAGTTCCGTTTCACCAAGAACAAGGGTATATTTTGCACCTAGACGATCCGCTGATTTCATTTGAGCCTTCATTTTACGGTCTAAATAATCCATCTCTGTCGCAAGTCCCTTCGCTCGGAAAGTGCTTGTCAGCTCAACAGCCTTTTGCTTCGCCTCATCGCCCATTGCAATAATGTAAACATCTAGCCCTGAAGCTGTGTCTAATTCAACACCCTCTGCTTCAAGTGCCAGCAACAATCGCTCAATACTTAATGCAAAACCTATACCTGGTACATCAGGACCGCCAATTTCTTGCACTAATCCATTGTAGCGTCCACCACCACATAGTGTTGTAATCGCTCCAAAGCCTGATGCTGTGGACATAATTTCAAATGTTGTGTGATTATAATAATCAAGTCCTCGCACGAGATTTGGATCAACCTCGTATGAAATACCCAATGTATCTAAGTACGATTTCACTTGAGCAAAATAAGCAGCTGATTCTTCTGTTAAGAAATCAGTTAACGCTGGAGCCGTTTGCATTAACGGATGCTCACGATCTACCTTACAATCTAAAATGCGCAATGGATTTTTTTGCAAACGATTTTGACAGTCTGAGCAAAACTCATGAATATGTGGCTCAAAATGCTGTAATAAAGCAGTACGATGTGTATCACGTGTTTCTTTGTCGCCAAGTGAATTAATCACTAATTTTAAATCCTTTAAACCAGCTGATTCATAGACGTCCATAGCAAGAGCAATGACTTCTGCATCAATCGCAGGATCTGCTGAACCAATTGCTTCTACTCCAAACTGTACAAATTGACGATAACGACCCGCTTGTTGACGCTCATAGCGGAACATTGGTCCTAAGTAAGAAAGCTTAACTGGCTGATCTGGAGCACCAAACATTTTATGCTCCACATAGGCACGTACGACACCAGCCGTATTTTCTGGACGTAGTGTTAATGAACGCCCTCCACGATCTTCAAATGTATACATTTCCTTTTGTACAACATCAGTTGTTTCCCCAACCCCACGTGCAAATAGATCCGTTTGCTCGAAAATTGGTGTGCGAATTTCGTTATAGCGATAAACACGACAAATATCACGAATAATCGCTTCAACCTTTTGCCATTTTTCAGATTGACCTGGCAAAATATCTTGTGTCCCTCGTGGCACTTTAAAACTCATGTAATTCCCTCCTATATTGATTGCTTATGATAGAGCAGCTGTTGTACCACTTTGAGCGAATGCATGCTTTGATTGAGCGGATTTCTGTCCGTTCTGAGCGGGTTACAACCTCTGATGAGCGCTTTTCACACTAGTTGGAGCGCCTTCCCCTCTTCTCTTAGCAAAAACAGCAATCCCTCGAAAAAACTCATTACTTTTTGGGCAACAAAAAAAGCCCTCGTCACCTTGCTAATGCAAGGGACGAGAGCTGTATAAGCTTCCGCGGTTCCACCCTAGTTGACACAAAATAATTACATGTGTCCTCCTCTTAATCGGATAACGGCCGATTCCGTTTTTTCCTACTAGGCACTGCTTTTCAGAAAAAAGCCTCTCAAGTGTTATTCACGTGATACATTTTTGTAGGAAAGATTGCAGCCTAAGTCTTTCCCTCTCTTTTCCAATAGTGGTATACGCTACTTGCTTGGTCATAAGCGATTAATCATTTTTCGATTACCCTTTATGTTAGTCACTAGCCAAAGCAATGTCAACTATTTTTGTATTTTTCACCCGTCTATCTTGAAAATAACTAATTCTGTTACCATTTTACCACGAATTTTATGATAAAAGCATGGTAAAATAGCACAAGGAATAGGAGGAATCTGATGAGGACAAAAATTTTACATAGTATAATCATCTTCGTACTAATGGTAACGATGGCGATTCCAAATAAGAACTTTGTTCAAAGAGCTTCCGCTGACACCAGTGATCTAAAAGTCGCTGGAACGATTCTTCATTTGCGTGAGGGTCCTGGATTGTCTTATCCCATTATTACGACTTTAGAAGAAGGTGACCCTTTAACCTCAATCGGTCGAGAAGGTGATTGGTACCAAGTCAAAGCAGGTAATTACGAAGGATGGGTTGCCTCTTGGCTGACAGCACCTACTAATGCTAAACAAGTGATCGACAAAACCGTCATTTCACAAGTTGACCGTTTAAATATTCGAACAGAACCAGATATCTCTTCAGCTGTTCTTGGTCAACTTTCTACAGGTAACCAAGCAAACCTCGTTGAAGAAAATGGAGAATGGGCAAAAATCGATTGGAATGGACTAACAGGATGGGTGTCGAAGGATTATGTCACGATCAACGATAACCCTAAAAAAGAAACGGAACCCAAGGAAGATGCTGTAGAAGTAACTACTACAACCACGGCATCCGCTAATAAAGATGCAACCTTCACCATTTTAGTGGACACCCTTAATGTTCGTAAGAAGCCAGATTTGAACGCTAAAAAAATCGGCACCGCAACAAAAGGACAAGCCTTTAAAGTACTCGCACATGAGCATAATTGGGTACAAATTCAGTACAATGATAAAAAAGTTGGTTGGGTCTATAGTTTTTATGGTACATTCTCCAATAAAGTAAAAAGTACCTCAAAAACATCATCTTCCAAAGAGTTAGAGTCTGTTACGATTATCTATAATGGGACAAACCTACGAACGGATGCCTCAACAGCAGCAGAGGTGGTTGAACGTGTAGATGCTGGTGGGAATTACCCGATAGTAGGCGTTAAAAATGATTTTTATGAAATACAAATAGACGACGAAAAAACAGCCTTTGTCGCGAACTGGGTGGTCACAACAAGTTCCAATAAAGCGACAAATCCACAGAAAGAAATAGAAGAACCCCGTAAAAAAGGTACTTTAAGTGGATTAACGATCGTTGTTGATGCTGGTCATGGTGGAAATGACCATGGTACAACTGGTCAACGTGGTACTGAGGAAAAGGGCATTACTTTAAAAACGGCCACTTTGCTAGCTTCCAAGCTAAGTGCTGCTGGCGCAAACGTTGTCATGACAAGAGAATCGGATGAATATGTGGCATTGCGTAAGCGTGTATCGATTGCCCATCAATATGAGGCAGATGCCTTTATTAGCCTTCATTACGATGCAACAGATGATAGCTCCATTAACGGCTTCACGTCCTATTATATGAATAGCAATCAAAAAGGGCTTGCTGAAGCAATTCATGACGGCCTTTCCAGTAAACTAGATTTAAGAGACCGTGGTACACAACAAGGGAATTATTTAGTATTACGAGAAAATCGTCAAAAGGCCGTCCTTATTGAGTTAGGCTTTTTAAGTAATTCAAGTGAGGAGCGCGTTATTACAACAGCTAAATTCCGTGAACAAGCGACTCTTGGTATTTATCAGGGAATTCTCAACTACTTTAATGAACAAGATGAATAAGCAAAAAAAGCTGTGGATGATAACATCCACAGCTTTTTCATATTTAAGATATTCCTAATGCTACCGCAGCAATTAGCGCCAGACAGGCAATCACTGCCCACCCAAGAATCATCTTCCAGATAAACTTAATCCACTTTTCATAAGGGATACCTGCAACAGCTAAATACGCCATTAATGCAGACGAGGTAGGAATAATAGAGTTCGTTAAGGAATCTCCATATTGGAAGGCTAAAACAGCCACTTGTCGCTCTAATCCTAATAAATCAGTGATTGGAATCATAATTGGCATTGTTGCTGCTGCCTGTCCACTACCAGATGAAATAAATAAATTTAAAAGAGCTTGGATAAATAACATACCGATTGCACTAATAGCATGTGGCAAATGTCCAATTGTTTCTGAGGCTGCATAAACGATTGTATCAATAATTTTCCCCTGCTCTAAAACAACCGTAATAGCACGGGCAAAACCTACAATTAAAGCACCAAATGTTACAGCCTTGGCTCCCTCAATAAAGGAATCAAAGATAGTAGCAGGTTTTAAACCACCAATTAATCCTGCAACTAATCCCATAATTAAAAAGGATGCCGTTAGCTGTGTTAAGAACCAGCCCCAATTAAAGACACCATAAATATTAAAGCCAATTCCACAAGCCATAACAATAAATACAAATTTATGCTTTCCAGTTAATGTAGGAATGTCAATCGCAGAAACATTGGATTTAGCTTTTTGCTCAATATCATAAATGACACTTGCCTGTGGGTTCTTTTTCACCTTAAAAGCATAGCGAGATACATAGAAAATAGCAAAACCCAACACAAAAACATAGACAACAGCACGGAAGCCAATCCCTGAGAATAATGGTACATCAGCTAATGATTGTGCAACACCTACCGTAAAGGGATTAAGCATTCCTCCGAAAAATCCACTGGCGGCACCAAGTGTAATCATAGCTGTTCCTGTTACAGCATCAAAGCCCATCGCACGTGCAATGGCCACACCAATCGGTACGAAAATAATTGTTTCTTCCGCCATCCCCATTGTAAAACCACCAACAGAGAATAAAATCATCGATAAAGGAATCAGTAATTTCTCTCTGCCCTCTAAAGCTTTTACTCCTTTATAGACACCTGCCTCAATAGCACCTGTAGAACGAATAATACCAAAAACACCACTGACTAAAAAAATGTAGAAAATAATTTGAGCCCCTTTTTCGAGACCCATTGGAATCGCTGTAAACATTTCAAAAAAGGAAACTGGTTCACTCTCAATATGATGATAGCTTCCATCTACAACGAGCATTCGCCCTTCTTCATCCTCTACACGTTCAAACTCACCCGCTGGTATGATATAGCTTGCAATACCTGCTAAAAAAATAATAGCAAAAATAATCGTATATGTATGAGGTACTTTCAACCAGCTTTTCTTCTTTACCCCCTGCTCATTTTCCATTAAATCACGCTCCTTTTTCTGATTTAGACATTAGCAGTATATTGTCGCTATTTGTCGCTAATTGAAAATAAATATACATGAGTTTAAATTTATTGTAAAGTATTAATTTTCTATTATTTCAGAAAGCACACGCTGCCGTTCCTTATTAAACCTCTTATTCCTCTCCTACAAACACAGAAAGTTATATACACATAATCGAATACTAATGTGCATTTCCATCGTCATATTTTGTTTTCTAAAATAATAATTATATCTCGATGACACAAATTGTTTCTTATTAAGACAGAAGCAATGTGCAGTGGTGTTGGAGAAGATAGAGTTGATATGATTGTCCTTCGATTTTTCAACCATGAACTTCATGAGAAAAATCAATCATGAAAGGCATCAAAGGTTGTATGTAGGATGAAAAAATTGGAGGTTAGCTATCCATGAGGAATCAAATGATTTATTATTTTTAGAAAATAATATTCAACTGTTTGATAATTTTTAGTTTCTGGAACTACATTTACTATTATGAGATTACTATTTGCAATAAACAGATAAAAAAAGAAAAAGAACCTTCTATCATTTATTATGATTTGAAGGCTCATATTTTTTCATTTTTTTGTAGTTTCCAATGTAACCCATACAATTTCCTCCATTCGAATGAAGAAAGGCGTACGATTCATCTCAAGAACCATATGGTCAGGTAGTATGGATAATAAAATACCTTGTTGAATATTTTTTGCTGTTTGCACCACTACTGCCTGACCAATCATCATGCTAAGAGTTTCGTATAAATATGGATTGGTTATACTTCTCGTCTGCGTCATGTTTAAGACACTCCTTCCTATAAAACTAACCATACTCTTTAGTATATGAAGGAATTATAGGAAATGTTCCATTATTTTGACTCTAGAAGAATTGTGACTGGACCATCATTAATTAGTGCTACATCCATCATTGCACCAAAAATACCTGTTTCCACATGTAAGCCATGCTCGCGTAATGCCTGATTAAAAGCCTCCCACAGTGGCTCAGCTGCTTCTGGTCTAGCTGCGTTGATAAAACTTGGACGATTCCCTTTTTTTGCATCCCCATACAAAGTAAATTGTGAGACGGATAAAATAGCGCCCCCATGCTCTAAGATCGAATGATTCATTTTTCCATCTGCATCTTCCCAAAGACGTAAGTTAGCTACTTTTTTTGCTAAATAGGCAACATCCTCTTGTGTGTCTTCATGTGTGATTCCCACTAAAAGAACATAGCCATAATCAATTGCTCCTGTAACCGTTCCGTCCACTGTTACAGAGGCAGCTTTACTGCGCTGTAATACTACTTTCATGTACTAAACCCCAATTCTATATTGCCTATCAATTAGTTAATGACACGCTGTACCGAATAAATATCAGGTGTTTGTTTAATTCGCTCAACAACTTTATGCAAATGTGAAATATTTGAAATAGAAATTGTTAAATGAATTGTTGCCATTTTATCACGGTCAGCACGACCACTTACTGCTAAAATATTTGTTTTCGTTTCACTAACAATTTGCATGATTTCATTTAAAATGCCAGGTCTGTCAAAGGCTGAAACTTCAATATCAACAGGGTATTCCTTTTTCTCAGGAATGACACCATGCTCCCATTCCACTTCAATTAAGCGTTCCTGCTCATCCTCAATTTGAATATTTGGACAGTCCTCACGATGGACAGAAACACCTCTACCCTTCGTAATAAAGCCTACAATATCATCGCCAGGAACGGGCGTACAGCAGCGAGAAAGTCGAATGAGCATATTATCAATACCCTTTACAATAACGCCCGATTCCGTACGTTTTTGTGGAATTGGATTTTTCATTTTTTGTTCGATTTTTTCTAGTGCTTCTTCCTGCTCACGTTCTTTACGACGTTTTTCAGCTAAACGATTCACAACCTGCTGTGCAGTAATCCCATTCACACCAACTGCCGCATACAAATCTTCTTCATTCGTATAGTTAAATTTGTCGCATACCCGTTTTAGGTTTTCAGAGGACAGCGTTTCCTTTAAATCGAAATCCTGAGCACGGATTTCTTTTTCAATCATTTCTTTACCTTTGACAATATTTTCTTCACGCAGGTGTCGTTTAAAGAATTGCTTTATCTTATTCTTCGCCTGCGAGGATTGAGCTATTTTTAGCCAATCGCGACTCGGACCAAAGGATTGTTTCGAAGTTAAAATTTCAATGATATCACCCGTTTTTAATGGCGTATCAAGCGGTACCATCTTCCCATTAATTTTCGCTCCAATCGTACGATTTCCCACTTCGGAATGAACGCGATAGGCAAAATCAATAGGAACAGAACCTGCTGGCAGTTCAATGACATCGCCTTCAGGTGTAAAGACATAAACCATATCAGAGAATAAATCAAATTTTAAGGATTCCATAAATTCCTCTGCGTTGGAAGATTCATTTTGGAACTCTAAAATTTCACGGAACCACGTTAATTTTTGATCGACATTCTGCTTTTGATGATCGACGTTTTTGCCTTCTTTATACGCCCAGTGCGCCGCAATCCCGTACTCTGCAATTTTGTGCATTTCCTTTGTACGAATCTGTACCTCCAACGGGTCACCATAAGGCCCAATAACAGTCGTATGTAGAGACTGGTACAGGTTTTGTTTTGGCATAGCAATATAGTCTTTAAAGCGTCCTGGCATTGGTTTCCATAGTGTATGCACGATTCCTAATACGGCATAGCAATCTTTAATACTATCGACAAGAACACGAATGGCTAATAAATCATAAATTTCATTAAACTGTTTCTTTTGTAACACCATTTTTCGATAGATACTGTAAATATGCTTTGGTCGACCATAGACATCTGCGTCAATTTCAACCTCATTCAGTTGTGATTTCATCTCAGCCATCACATTTTCTAAATAAGCTTCACGTTCATCACGTTTTTTCTTCATCAGACTGACAATACGATAATATTGTTGTGGGTTTAAATAGCGCAGTGCTGTATCTTCAAGCTCCCATTTTACAGTCGAAATTCCAAGACGATGAGCAAGTGGTGCAAAAATCTCGAGCGTCTCTTTCGAAATGCGTCGTTGCTTCTCAGCAGGTAAATGCTTTAACGTACGCATATTATGAAGACGGTCTGCTAGCTTAATGAGAATAACACGGATATCTTGCGCCATAGCCACAAACATTTTTCGATGATTTTCTGCCTGCTGCGCCTCTTTTGATAAATATTTAATTTTCCCTAGTTTGGTAACACCATCAACAAGCACGGCTACCTCTTCGCCAAATTCACGTACCAAATCATCCCGCGTAAAATCCGTATCTTCGACAACATCATGTAAAAAACCTGCTGCTACAGTTTCCGGGTCCATTTGTAATTCAGCTAGAATACCTGCTACTTGTACTGGGTGAATAATATACGGTTCACCAGAGCTACGGAATTGCTCAATATGGGCATCCCTTGCTAATTCATATGCTTTTTTCACGAATGCGACATTTTCATCATTCATGTAGGATTTGACTAACTCAAAAACGTCCTCAGGAGTCAAAATTTGCTCTTTCGCCATAACATGTCCACCTTGCTCGTCAAATTTTTCAGATTAGATATAAACTTAATTGTATAAAATATTGTGGCCTATTGTAAAGAGACTGTATCATTTAGTTTAGTTAATCTCGTGAACAGATCGAAAAACGGAAAAAATATCCTTCTTTTTAATAAAAAAGACCCTTTGCGACTTCACGTCACAAAGAGTCCTTGTTTCGACAAATGGATTAGTGTAATTGATTGTAAGCTACAGCAATTTTCGCGCCGACAACTGCATTGTTTTTCACTAATGCAATGTTGGCATCAAGACTTTTACCTTCTGTTAATTCTTTAACTTTGCCAAGTAAGAATGGTGTAACGTTTTTACCTTGAATGCCATTCTCTTCAGCTTCAACTAAAGCTTTTTCAATAATGTTTGTAATAAATGCATGCTCTAATGCTTCCGCCTCAGGAATTGGATTTGCAATGACAGCGCCACCTTTTAAGCCTAATTGCCATTTCGCAGATAGCATTGCTGCAATTTCTTCCGGCGTATCTAACTGGAAGTTTACATCGAATCCACTTTGACGTGTGTAGAACGCTGGTAATTCATCCGTACCATAACCAACCACTGGCACACCTTTTGTTTCAAGATATTCTAATGTAAGACCGATGTCTAAAATAGATTTTGCACCTGCACAGATAACGGCAACATTTGTTTGAGCTAATTCTTCTAGGTCAGCAGAGACATCCATTGTTGTTTCTGCACCGCGGTGTACACCACCAATACCACCTGTAACAAAGATTTCAATACCTGCAAGCTCTGCACAGATCATTGTCGCTGCAACTGTTGTAGCTCCTAATTTTTTCGTTGCTAATAAGTAGCCTAAGTCACGACGTGAAGCTTTCGCAACACCTTGAGCATTACCGAACATTTCTAGCTCTTCATCTGATAGACCAATTTTAATTTTCCCATCAATTAATGCAATTGTCGCAGGGACTGCACCATTATCGCGAATAATTTGCTCAACTTCAAGCGCAGTTTGCACGTTTTGTGGATATGGCATACCGTGTGAAATAATTGTTGATTCTAATGCAACGATTGGTAGACCTTTTGCTTGTCCTGCTTTTACTTCTTCTGATAATACGATGAAATCTTTCATGTTGTTATTCCTCCATTTCATGTTTCAACAAATCTACTGATAACTCAGGTCTTACTGTATAAGGAGATGCCAATGTATTTTTTGCATTGGTTAATCCAGCATCAATACATGTCTCAAAAGATTGTCCCGTCAGCCAACTGTGAATGACAGCGCTGACAAAGGCATCTCCTGCTCCTGTCACATCTTCAATTTTGTCAATCACTTTAGCGGCAACATGACGAGGTGCAATCGTTGCAGATGCTGCATAAACACCCTTGCTGCCAGCTGTGATAATGACATGCTCCGCACCTAGTTGTAGGAGCTGTTGTAATGCTTTTTCATAATGGGTAGCGTTTTCAATTTTATGTCCAACAATTGTTTCCGCTTCATCTGTGTTACAAATAAACCAAGTTACGCCTTGTAATGTTTCAGGTAGTCGATTCATTTTTGGCGAAGATACTGGCACAATGACGAGTGGAATATCACGAGCAATGGCTACTTGCTGGATATACGCCACTGTTTCTTTTGGACAGTTTAAATCCAAAATAAAACAGCCTGCGTTTACAAGCATCGTTTCATGTTTTTTCAACAAGCTAGGTAACAGAAGGTCATAAACCTCCATATTTGCTACAGCTAGTGCTAGCTCTCCTTGTTCATCCATGATGGCAGTATAAGAACCTGTAGAAGCCTCTGCAAGCTGCTCTACATAACGTAGATTCATAAAGGATTCCGAAGCCTCTTGGATCACTTGCCAATCAGCATCCTTACCTGCCGTTGTTAGTAACGTCACTTGATGATTTAATCTGCCTAAGTTTTCAGCAATATTTCGACCAACGCCACCTACGCTAAAAGAAGAACTGGCAGGGTTAGATGTTCCAAATTGAACATTGCCCTTAACATGGAATTTGCGGTCTAAATTAGCTCCACCGATGCAAATAATTTCATTTTCCTCGGGTAATATATAAGCACGACCTACAATTTTTCCTTGCTTCGTTAAACTAGACACTAAATTAGCAAGCACGGGACGCGACAGATTCATTGCATCTGCCATTTCTTGCTGAGACATAAACGGATTCTGGCGAATTAAAGCAAGCACCGCCTGTTCTCTTTCATTCATAGCATCACCTTTTATTATATTTGTTTATATTATAAACTTTTGTTTACATTATGTCAAAAGATTCTTTATTAAAAAAGTTGAACCTCATCTTACTGAGGCTCAACTTTTTTTGTTTATGTTTGCTGAGGTGTTTGTTTTTTAACAATGATGACGAATAAACTGGCCATTGCACAAAACATTCCTGCAAGGAAAAATGCCCATGTATAGGAATTAAAAAATTTATAAATTAGCCCTCCACCATACGCAGCAACCGCCGCTCCTGCTTGATGTGAGGCAAATATCCAGCCGTAGATAATACTGCTTTTTTGCATACCAAAAATTTGTCGCGTCATACTGATAGTTGGTGGCACTGTAGCAATCCAATCTAGTCCGTAAAAGATGGTGAAAATCGTTAATAAAACAAATGATCCTTGTGCGAGTGCGTAAGGAAGCAATAAAAGAGATGCGCCTCTTAACAGGTAATACCAAAACAATAACCATCGATTATCGAAGCGATCAGATAACCACCCAGAGGCAGTCGTGCCTAATAAATTAAAAATGCCCATAAAAGAAAGAAATGATGCTGCTGTGACTAAAGGAACGCCAAAGCTAATACAATAAGAAACAAAATGAGTACCAATTAATCCGCTTGTCGATAGCCCACAAATAAAAAAGCTGCCTGCTAAGAGCCAAAATGCTTTAACCTTAATCGCCTCATATAAACCTTTAAAAGCCATAGCTATTGGATTCTTCTTTTGTTGTATTTGTTGTTCCTCTATAGCCTCCTCTTGTCCATAAGGAGTTAACCCCATATCCTGGGGTCTATTTTTTATAAAAAGCGCAATCATGAAAAACATTATAATACTAAGGAGTAGCATTAATGTGATAGCCCATCGCCAAGAATAGTGTTCAATAATGATAGCTAGAACTGGTAATAAAATTAACTGGCCTGTAGCTGTACTTGCCGTTAAAATACCAACCGCTAACCCTCTGCGCTTTACAAACCAATGATTCGCCACATATGGACTAAGGACAGTTAAAAAAAGACTCGCACCAAGACCAATAATTCCACCCCAAATAACGATTAGCTGCCAGGATTGATTCATCAAAAATGTTAAAGTCATTCCTAATACTAAAGTTGCCATGGCACCTAGCATCATTTTCTTTAGGCCAATGACTTCAAGCAATGCAGCCATAAATGGACCAGATATGCCATATAAAAACAAACTTACAGCAAAAGCTAAAGCAATGGTTGAACGATCCCAGTGAAATTCTTTTTCAAGAGGATCGATAAACACGCCAGATGATGACATTGTAATCCCTGCGACAATTATCGAGAAAAATGTGACGATTAAAATAAACCAACTATAATGAACACGCTTCACCTCAACACCTTCTTTTCTTTGATAGACTACAAAACATGTATATACATGTTTAAGTCTGCTTATTTCATTTATATGTATATACATGTATAATCATAGTAATCGTTCATAAAGCTGTCAAGAAGGAATTTCTAGTTATTGGGTGTATACTGATAATTAGTAGAATCCCCTTAAAGGAGTACTGTCGATGAAGAATCAACTTAAAAATATTGATTATACACAAATTTGTGTTTGTGCAAACCTTAGAAAAAAAACAAGGGTCGTCACACAATTATATGATAAGCTGCTACAGCCTACTGGTTTAAAGGTTACACAATATTCAATGCTTGCACATATCGACCTTCAACAAGCTGTCTCAATCAGCCGTTTAGGTGAAATTTTACAGCTGGATCAAACCACTGTAACACGTAATATTAATCTATTAAAGCAACATGGCTATGTTGAATTAAGACGAGATACAAATGATGCTCGTACCAAAAAAATTACACTTACTGAAAAAGGATTAGAAAAACTGCATGAAGCAGCACCTATTTGGCAAGGAATTCAAGATAGAATCATTGAGGACATTGGAATGGAGAAATACGCAGATTTCTATGATACCTTGCGAACAATGCAACAAATCATTCAATCCTATGATGAAGTATAAAAAGCGCCCTCATTGTAGGGCGCTTTTGCAATGCTCTTAATATTGAATAAGTGTTTTAATATTTAAATCGCCAAGCTTGTCTCGACCATTTAATTCTAAAAGTTCAATTAGGAATGCACAGCCTACTACCTGACCACCTAATTGTTCCACTAAACGCACTGTTGCTTCAACTGTTCCCCCAGTTGCTAATAAATCATCACAGATTAACACCTTTTGACCAGGCTTAATTGCATCGTGATGCATTGTTAATGTATCTTTTCCATACTCTAGACCATAGTCCGCACTAATCACCTCACGCGGTAATTTACCTGGTTTACGAACAGGTGCAAAGCCAATTTCAAGTGCATAAGCTACTGGACAACCGATAATAAACCCACGAGCCTCAGGGCCAACTACAATTTCTGCTCCTACTTCTTTTGCATATTCTACAATTTGATCTGTCGCATATTTGTAGGCAGGTCCATTATCCATAATTGTCGTAATATCTCTGAAGGTAATGCCTTCTTTTGGCCAGTTTTCAACCGTTGTAACGTATTGCTTTAAATCCATATTCTTGCTCCTTCTACGAAACGTTATTCGTCCGTTTATGTTAATCGTTCATCAAACCATTGTTTTAATTCTATATAAGGAGCATAGACAAGCTTTTGCTCCATTTCAATCTGTTCTGAACGTTGTTTGTAAGACGGTGCCTCTGTTAGTGCTTGTTTTGGCGCATTCACGTTGACAGTCGTCAGTCCACTCTCCATTTTAACAAAACCAAGCTCAAAAAACACCTGTGTCATAAATTTTAATGTATCTAATGGCCACCCCGTATGCTTCGCTAAATCTGCGATATGCATATCAAGCGGAAAGGCTGGTCGATTTTTTAAGAACTTGTAATACCAAGCAAATTGCTCACGAGTAGGTAGACCACTGAAGTATTGTGAGTCAGGCATATAAAAATGAGCATAAATACGTGAAGGGGCTGTCTTCTGTAAAACGTCCTCTAGCTTTTGAACATTGTGTGGCAAGTCTAAGAGCACGATGTAATCACTTTGTTCAATATTTGAAAGGGCTGGGTCAACCAGTGTAATAGATGCACCTATTAATGATTGATAATAGGTCATCGTTTCTGGACGAAAGGCGATAAACCGGGCCACGTCCTTCGGTACGGTATTCAGCCATCGAGCTGTTTGACGGATACCACGAATATCAAATAACTGCCATTCTGTAGTTTGGACATCCTCGATCATAAATTGGGCTTTTTTACGCCCCTGCCATTCGTTAATTTGCAAATCGCCTATAAAGGAAACTTTGATGCCATACGTTAATTCATCATGTAAATGCCCTTTGTTAAAACCAACACTATCCAATTTATCATAGCCGTTTGTTATTTCCATTTTAATATGATTCTCGCCCGCTCCAATTTTACGCATGGAGGCGATTTCTACATCCTCCAGCACATACACAGGCTTAGGGAAATCTGTGCCAAATGGTCCTAGTGTTGAAATTTCCTCAATAGCATCCGCTGAAATTTCATCTATGCTGAGCGGTATATCAATATGCACTACAGGTGTTAATTGCTCCTCTGTTAAACAGGCTCTTGCCTGAGCATCTAAGCGAGTACGTAGTTCATCCACATGCTCTAATGATAAGGTCATACCTGCAGCCATAGGATGTCCACCAAAATGTGGTAAAATATCTCGATTTTTAGCTAGTTCATTATATAGATGAAAACCTTCAATACTTCGAGCAGAACCTTTTGCTATGCCCTTTTCTGGATCGAGTGACAGCACAATCGTTGGACGGTAATACAGTTCAACGAGACGTGAGGCTACAATTCCTACAACACCTGCGTTCCAGCCCTCGCCAGCAACAACAAGAACTAAGGAATTGCCGATTTTTTCATCTGCTTCAATCAGTGCGATGGCTTCATCTGTAATACTTTTCACAATATCTTTGCGCTCGGTATTGCAGGCATTTAGCTTTTTTGCCAATGCGGTTGCTTTAGCATTATCCTCCGCCATTAATAATTCAACACCAGGAGCTGCTTCACCTAGACGACCAACAGCATTCAATCGTGGACCAAAATAAAAGCCAATCGTTTCTTCTGTAATTTTCGTCTGCTCTGTACTGGCTATGTCACACATCGCTTGTACCCATGGACTAAGGGAACGACGCATTTCTTGTATGCCCCTCTTCACGAGATAGCGATTTTCATCCACCAACGGAACTAAATCTGCTACAGTGCCAATCGCCACAAATTCTATTAGATGGCTTGGTAGTTCACCATAAAGAGCATGTGCCAGCTTAAAGGCTACCCCTACTCCTGCTAGCTCGCCAAATGGATATTGCCCTTCTGGTATTCGGGGATGAAGAATAATATCTGCTGGTGGTAGCTCCTCACCTGGTTCATGGTGATCTGTCACAATGACATCCATACCAAGCTCCTTTGCTACTCGAATAGGCTCAATACCAGATATACCATTATCCACTGTAATGATTAACTGTACACCATCTTCATAGGCCTCCCGAAATAGGGCTTCATGCGGACCATAGCCATGGATAAAACGATTCGGAATTTTAAAGGAGACGTCTGCTCCAAGATCTAGTAAAACATGTAACATAACGGTTGTGCTTGTCACACCATCCGCATCATAATCACCATACACTAAAATTTTCTCACCATTTTCTAGTGCTTGTTCAATTCGTGCTACCGCTTCAGCCATACCATGCATAAGAAATGGGTCATGGATATTTGCCTCAGTCATATTTAATAAGCTTTCTGCCTCAGCCGTTGTTTCGCAGCCTCGTGCTGCTAAAATTTTTGCTGCAATCGCAGAAAGTTGTAAGTCATTTTGTAATGCTTGTACAAGTGTTGCGTCAGGACGCTCCACCTGCCATCTTTTTTTCGATAGAATCATCTGCTCACTTCCTTACGAAAGCTATTATACCGAATTTCTATTGGTTGCGCACTATCCGTTAGATTGATAGTTTTATCCATGGGTTTTTAATTTCTATCCGTCACTTTTCCATTTCTTTCCGCCAATTAAAGCACTTCATCAAAAAAAGCCTACTCTTCTAAAGAGTAGACTTTTCTAACAAACCTTTCGAGGCGGCTACTAATGCTTCCACCATTGCCAAATCTCCTTGATGCAATGCCGTCACAATGGCACTACCGACAATTACACCATCTCCCAAAGCCCCCATCTTTTTCACTTGCTCAGGTGTTGAAATACCAAAGCCTGCAAGCACAGGGATTGGACTTGCTTGACGTAAGCTGGCAAAATGCTGTTCTAAATTATCGGCAAAACGTGATCTTGCTCCTGTGATCCCATTAACGGTCACTGCATAAACAAAGCCCTGACTAGCTGCTGCGATGCGTGCTATACGCTCTGGAGGGCTTGTCAATGAGATAAGCTGTACCACATCAATGCCATATGGATTTAATGCATCACGTAACAACTCGCTCTCTTCCAAAGGGACATCTGGTACAATTAACCCCTTAACTCCTCCAGCTACACAGGCTTGCGCAAAAGACTTTAAGCCATATGCTAATACTGGATTGAAATAAGTCATGACTACGAGAGGCACTGTTATTTCATCTTTAAATGACGCGAGTGTTTGCAACACGTTTCTTAATGTCACACCAGCTATGAGAGCACGTTCTCCTGCTCGTTCGATCGTTGGACCATCAGCAACAGGATCTGTAAAAGGAATTCCTACTTCAATAGCTGTTACCTCTAATTGCTGCAGTTTTAAGATAATTGGCTTAATGGTCTCTAGCCCTCCGTCACCTGCCATGATATATGGTATGAAAGCCTTATGACCTGCAGCATTTGCCTGTTCGATCGCTTGCTGTAAAGTTGTCATTTTACATCCCCCCCTAGTGCTGCTCGAACTGTGTGAACATCTTTATCTCCTCGACCAGATAAGCACACAACAATGATCTGATCTTTCGCCATAGTCTTTGCAAGTTTTGCCGTATAAGCAATGGCATGAGAACTTTCAAGTGCAGGTAGTATCCCTTCCGTTCGGCTTAATAATTGTAGTGCCTCCAGTGCTTCAGCATCTGTGATGGAGTCAAATTGCGCTCGACCAATATCATGTAAATAACAATGCTCTGGTCCTTTCCCTGGATAATCTAACCCAGCTGAAATAGAATGTGCTTCTTGGACAAAGCCGTTTTCATCCTGTAATAAATACATGTAGGCGCCATGTAATACACCTAATTGTCCACCTGCGATGGCCGCAGCATGCTTCCCAGTTTCAAGACCACTTCCTGCTGCTTCAACACCGTATAAGGCAACTGATTCATCATCAACGAATGGGTGAAACATACCGATTGCGTTACTGCCACCTCCAATACAGGCAACAACTGCATCAGGTAAACGCCCCTCTTTTTGCACGATTTGCCTTCTTGTTTCTACTCCAATGACACGCTGAAAGTCCCGAACAATTTTTGGGAATGGGTGAGGACCTAAGGCAGAGCCTAAAATATAGTGGGTATCCTCAACATTTGTCACCCAGTAACGTAGGGCAGCGTTCACAGCATCCTTTAATGTTTTAGAACCACTTTCCACCGATTGAACCTTTGTGCCAAGCAACTCCATACGAAAGACATTTAACTGCTGACGTTTTATATCTTCTGCTCCCATAAATACAACACATTCTAGATTTAATAATGCACATGCAGTAGCTGTTGCCACACCATGCTGCCCAGCTCCTGTTTCAGCAACGATTTTCTTTTTACCCATACGTTTGGCTAGAAGTGCTTGCCCAATCGCATTATTAATTTTATGTGCACCTGTATGGTTTAAATCTTCACGCTTTAAATAAATCTTTGCTCCATCTAGCGCCTTCGTTAAATTTTCTGCGTAATAGAGCGGTGTTTCACGGCCAACATAGTCTTCTAAATAATAGGACAGCTCCTCTGTAAATGCAGGGTCTAGTAATGCTTGCTCATAAGCAGCTTCTAATTCAAGCAAGGCTGTCATTAATGTTTCGGGCACAAACCGACCACCAAATTGTCCAAAACGCCCTTCTTTTGTCGGTACACTATTTGCTATTGATATTCCCATCATCTGCTCCCCCTCTTTACTGCCTGTAAAAAAGCTTGTATTTTGCTAGAATCCTTGATTCCATCTGTTTCCACACCACTTGATACATCGACCATAAAAGGACCTACATCTGTAATGGCTGCTTCAATATTGTCTACATTGAGACCACCCGCTAATAATAATTTTGCTTTAGGAATACCTACTTGCTCAAGCAGTGTCCAATCAAAAGTGTGACCACTACCGCCTTTAAACTCTGTACCAGGCGCGTCGAACAAATAATAATCTACTTGATAGTTAGCAGCTGCTTGAACGTCCTCTGTTCCTCGTATCGATAATGCCTTAATGGCAGGATAACCTTGCTCCTGAATAAATGCTGGCGTTTCCTCTCCATGATATTGCACGTAATCTAAGGGCACTCGCTCAACCGCTTCCTTTAATTCAGCTGGCGTTGGATTGACAAAGACTCCTATTTTCAAAACGCCTTGTGGTACATGCTTCGCTAATTGTTGGGCCTGCTCAATGGATACACGGCGTTTACTCGGTGCAAAAACAAACCCTATCGCATCTGCACCCGCATGAATAGCTGTTTTGACATGTTCTTGTTCCTGTAGACCACAAATTTTGACCTTTGTCATACCGACGCACCCTCTTTACTTACTTTCAAATCTCGTAGTGCTTGCCCCGCATCTCCACTCCGCATTAAAGCTTCACCTACAAGGACACCACTAACCCCCATCGAGGCTACTTGCTTCGCATCTTCTCGTGTCCATATGCCACTCTCACTAATTAATACTCGATTCTCATCAAATGGAAACGTATTAGCAATTTCTTTTGTACGCTCTAGGCTTACTTCAAAGGTACGTAAATCTCGATTATTAACGCCAATTAACTTTGCATCTACTGCAAGAGCGCGTGCAAGCTCCTCACTATCATGTACTTCCACTAAAACTTCTAGGCCTAAGCCCGTTGCATAGCTATATAAATCACGTAAGGCATCGTCCGTTAAAGCAGCCACAATTAATAAAATAATGGATGCACCTGCTGCCTTGGCAAATCGAATTTGTACCCGATCGATCATAAAATCCTTACAAAGAAGGGGTGTATCGACTGCACCAGCAACTGCTGCTAAATCTTCAAAGGAGCCTTTAAAAAATTCCTTATCGGTTAAGACCGAAATAGCTGCTGCCCCTGCTCGTGCATAGATTTGTGCTTGTGCAACTGGGTCTGCCCCGCCAGCTATTAACCCTTTGGAAGGCGAAGCACGCTTCATCTCAGCAATGACTTGCAGTGTATGGGCTTGTCGCAATGACTCAATTAACGAGCGACGTGGCGTATCTGTAAAGTTTGCTAAAGGGTCTGGCTGCTCTAACAAAGCGCCCACCTCAATCTTTTTTTGCTGCAAAATTTTATTGAGTATATTCATTATCCTACCTCCACTTCTTTAATTTGCTTGCTATACGTAACAACCGCCTCTAATTTTTGTTGTGCTCTCCCACTAAAAACACTTTCCTTTGCCATGGCTACACCCTCTTTGATGGTTTCCGCTTGACCATAACCAAATAAGCCGATACCAGCATTTAATACTACTGTATCTAAATAAGGACTCTGTTCCCCAGCCAATATTTTTTGCATAATCACCGCATTTTCATCTGCATTGCCACCACGGATGGCCTCTAAAGGTGCCGTTTGAAGACCAACATCTTCGGCAGTTAGGGAAAATGGAATTAAATCACCTTTATCTACTAAAACCAATGTATTTTGTCCTGCTAATGAAGCCTCGTCCAAGCCCTGTGGTCCTGAAACGACAATCGCCCGCTCACGTCCAAGCATTTGTAATACTGAGGCATATTCCATGACAAAATTCGGACGATTAATACCTGTAAATTGTGTGGATAATGGGACCGGATTTGTTAAAGGACCAACAAGATTAAAGATTGTCGGTTTACCTAATGAACGGCGAATTTCACCAATCCTCTTTAATTTGGGATGGACATTCGGTGCATAAATAAAAGCGATCCCCTCTCTCTCTAGCAAATGAGCTGTTTGTGGGATAGAAATAGCTGTATGAATACCTAGTGCCTCTAGCACATCTGAGCTACCAGAGGAGGAAGAGATTTTACGGTTCCCATGCTTGGCAATTTTGACACCCGCTCCAGCTAACACAAAAGCAGAAGCTGTACTGATGTTAAAGGTATGAAGACCATCTCCACCTGTACCGCAATTATCCATATAGCTATCTTCTTTTACGGCTATATCAAGAGCAAAAGATCGCATAATAGTTGCTAATGCGGCTACTTCATGTGCAGTTTCTCCCTTCGCCGATAAAGCTGTTAAAAAGCTTGCTATTTCTTCTTTAGGTGTATCATCTTGAAATAACCATTGCGCTGCCTGTAACATTTCTTCGTACATGAGATGTGTTCCCTGCAGTACTTTCCTTTGTAATCGTTCCATTAGCTTTGCCCCCCATTGTTCACCAGTAACTGTAAAAATGCCTGTTCTTCCTCTTGCACTTGGTGTAAAACGTCTTGCACATTTGTATATTTGGTAACAGTTATTGTTGCTTGTAAAGTCATGCTATCCTGTTTAACTACAATAGATTTCCCTGTTAAAGCAAAATCCAAATGACCATTAAATCCAATAAAGCCAAGGGCACCAAAATTACCAGCTGTATGCGGAAGCTTCGTAGCTGAAAGTGGAGATATGGTTGCTGCTAAAACATCAAGGGCATGAAGCATTGGTAAAAGCTTTCCTTCAACCCTAGTCGTCATGTGCAGTGCCTTTTTGGACCGCTGGATACGCATTGCCTCCATGACCTGAACAGAATCTCGGAAACAAACCGACTGTAATTCTTGCTGAACAGCACTAACAAGAAGTGCATGGGATTGTCTAATGCTTTCATGGTTGTATAATTTGTGTTCATTTTCTAGGTCTTCATTTTTTGTTTCCCCTCGCGGATATGTTCCCTCTGTAGGAGTCGCAATAACTCTTTCACCTTTTACTTGAATTAGACTTTCAGGAGAAGTACCTAACACAACATGCTCCTCAAATTCTATATAATACATATAGGCTGCAGGCCTTTTTTTGCGTAGCTGCCGATACAAAGCCAACGTATCACCTTGAAAATTTGCTACATAATGATTCGGCAAAACTACCCTTGTTATATCATCAGGTAAGTTAGCTTGCATTGTCTGTAAAACCTTTGCAAATGATTCATTTGTTGTAGCATCAAGCGGTTGATAACGATAAGATGCTTCGTCACTGATATGCCCGTTTACTATTTGTTGAGCCAATTCTTCCAAATCAGGTTCTTGCTTTTCTGCATCAATATTTGTATGAATCAATGTCACTTCATCTGTTTGATGATCGAAGACAATAATCGTTTCATAGACATGAAAATAAGCATCAGGTAATTCTATTTTTTTATCTACGAACATCGTTGTACCGCCAAAGCCTATATACCCAACGGCACCACCTGAAAAAGGAAATTGTGTCGTATTGGAAATACGTGGCATAAGGCGTTTAAGAAGAACAAAGAGTTCTCCTTGATGCACATATGTTTTTCCAGTTTTATAGGAAACCTCCTGAATTTCTTGGCCCACACCTTTATATGTTTTTCGTGGATTAGCCCCAATAAAGGAAAACCTTCCCGTTCCTTCATGTTGAGCAGAACTTTCCAATAAAAATTTATGTTTTCCCTGTAAACGTCTGAAAATCAAAATAGGTGTTAAAGAATCGCCATTGATCGTTTTCATTTTTGTTCTTGAACTCGTTGTTTGCATAGCTATTTTGCTCCTTTTTCAAAGATTCCTTTAGCTAATGTCTAGACGAATGCTGACTGAAAATAAAAAAGCCCTCTGCAAAAAGGATTATTCCTAATTGCAGAGGACGATTATGACCGCGTTGCCACCTCATATTAGAGCATATGCTCTCACTTTTGTGCTTTTCATTATGGGTATGGTAAACCACACCTTGAAAGCACCCCTATAACGTGGGGAATTACGTTCGCTTTTTATAAGCGACTCTCATAAGTCCATTCACATAAGCTGTAAATCAGTTTACACCATCCACTGACTCTCTTTATTACACACTTATGCTACTACTCTTATTCAACAATTTCTCAGCTATTCTCATCTAAACTCAGCTCATCTGTTCTTCGGCTGACCTCGCTCCCGAGACCTTCTACCTTGACCGAACAAAAAGTTAGCCTTAATTCTAAGCCAATCCAATACTATTGTCAATCAATTCTGACGAAAAAAGTTAATATTCCTATTTTATTTTGAAGAATTAAAAGTAGGTATATTATCCTTCTATAAAATCTTATTGGAGAATAAGATTTCCTACTATTGAAAATTCCTGGAGTATTGACCATGTAAATATATCAAGTTATAGTAATTTCAGAACATCAATTTTTCCATATAATAAAAGAAAGTAGGAAGTTTATGTCCGTTCGCAAAAAATTAAATATTGGTTTCATTTCCTTAACATGTTTACTACTTATCTCAAGCATCGTTTCATTTATTCAATTTAAAACAACACAGAATGATTTAGAAGAAGTACTGAAGCATCGGATGGTGCAAATCCAATTAACAGATAAAATCCAACAACAACTTGCGTCCCAAGGTTTATTTTTACGCTCCTATATTTTAAATAATAAGGATGAAGCAGCTAAGGCCAATTTAGAGCGCTATGAAAAGTTGTTACCTGAAACAGTTAATGAACTTTCTACTATTGTTCGATCAGATTATACAAAAAATATTATGCAGCAAATCACGGAATTGCAAAAAGAGTTACTTTCAAATTCACAGAAAGCAATACAAGCGTTTAATAGTGGCAACACGAATCTAGCACTCTCTATCATCAATAATGATGTTACAAAATACAATAAAGACATTTTTAAGTTAACAACCGAATTATTAGCTTATCACGATGAACAGCTTCAAAAGGTTGACCAATCTGTTAATCAAACCGTTTCACGAGCTATTGTCATTGCTATTAGCCTTCTAATTGCTAGTATCATTATCGGTTTATATTTTATGCATTTTGTCAAAAACTCCATTGTTCTACCACTACGTAAGGCCATCGGAGCAGCAGATACATTAGCAACAGGTGATTTAACAATCGCTAAGCTTGACCATCAATCAAAAGATGAGATCGGTACACTTGCAAATGCAGTCAATACATTAAAACAAAACCTAGCTGGTTTAATGACTAACATTCAAGATAGCGCATCCCATTTATCGGCTGTCTCAGAAGAGCTTTCCGCTAGTACAGAGGAAGTAACGGCAACCTCTGATAATATTGCGCAAAGAATTCAAGATAATGTAACACATATCACTTCTTCTGCTAGTGCCTCTCAGCAAAGTGCTGTGGCAATGGATGAAACCGCATCAGGTGTCCAACGCATTGCGGAGGCGACACAAAGTCTTCATCACAATGCTGAAAATCTGACTCAACTTGCCCATATAGGTAGTGCAACGATTACAACCGCAAAAGAACAGATGGATTTAATTGCACTCTCAACTTCTGACATTGCAACACTAACGCAAAAACTAAGTAAGCAATCGGAAGAAATCGGACAAATTACAACAGTGATTACAGCTATCTCAGAACAAACAAATTTACTGGCACTGAATGCTGCCATTGAAGCAGCAAGAGCTGGAGAACACGGGAAAGGCTTTGCAGTTGTAGCGGATGAGGTACGAAAACTTGCTGAGGAATCAAATCAATCTGCCAATCAAATCGTTGCTATTACAAAAGAAATTCTAACAGATACGCAAAATGTTGCAGCATCAGTAGACAATGGTTTAGCCTCTGTAAAGGATGGTGTAGCCAAAATTCATGAGGCTGGAGATGCTTTCTATTCCATCACCTCTGCAGTTGCAGCATTCACAGAGCAAATTGAAGAAATTTCTGCCACATCTGAAGAAATCCCTGCCAGTGCTGAGCAGGTTGCTGCCTCTGTCACGGAAATCGCAAATGTCTCTCATCAATCAGCAACTAATTCTCAAATGATTGCAGAATCCGTTGACGAGCAAGTTGCGACGATGCAGCAAGTAAATACTGTTGCTGAAGAATTAAGTGAAAATGCGCAACAGCTACAAGGCTTAATTCAGCAATTTAAATTGTAAATACTATATGAAAAATCTGCTGCTTTTTATAAAAGGTAGCAGATTTTTTGCATAAAAAAAGCAGAGAATAGAAAACCATTCGTTTTCCATTCCCTGCTCACTAGATTATACAGTAGGTTCGTCTGTACCCCATTGTTTTTTCTCTTTTTTGCGTAGCTTTCCATCTGATTTTTTCATTTCACGAATTTTTAATGAATACCAGATTTGAGCTGCGATACAGATTGAAGAATACATACCTGTAATCAAACCAATCAATAACGCGATTGAGAAGTTTTGAATAGATGGTGCACCAAAAATTAATAGGGCTACAACAACTATAATAACCGTTAATACTGTATTAACCGAACGACCCATTGTTTGGCGTAGCGATTTATTCACGATATTCGCCAATACTTCACGGTCATTAATTGTATCATATCGATCTAAGTTTTCACGCATACGGTCAAAGGTAACGATCGTATCATTGATGGAATAACCAACAATTGTTAATACAGCCGCAATAAACGTAATATCTACTTCTAAACGCATAAAGCTAAAGACGGCAACAATTAAGAATACATCATGCAATAATGAAACAATTGCACCAATACCCATGCGCCATTCAAAACGAACTGCTACATAAATGATAATCCCTATTGCTGCAAGAGATAAAGCCTTAATTGCATTTTTTACAAGTTCCTTACCAACTGTAGGCGATACAGTACTTACAGCTGGTTCATGACCATATTTTTCGCCAGCTTCTTTTTTAAATTCTAAAATTTCTGCTTGTGTAAGGTCATCTTTATAGCGAATGACTGCTGTATTACTTTTCTCACCAGAGAGTATGATATCTTCTGATGAAAAATCAATGCTATCTAGATATTTGGAAACTTCTTCTTTTGTTAATGTTTGGTCAGATTCAATTTGGACACGAGTACCGCTTGAGAAATCAATGCCTAGGTTTAGGCGGAAAATACCAATAACCACTAAACCAGCCACTAAAATGGCTAAAGAGAACATATAGAATTTCTTACGGTTGTGAACAAAGTCAAATCGATCGAATTTCGTTGATAAATCTAATGTACCAATATTTTCATCGAGACTATGCTGTTTTGATTTTGCGATACCAAACCATGCTGGATTGTTGAAATACCCACTGTTAACAAGTAGTCCTAATAGGACACGTGAACCCCATACAGCTGTTAAGAAGCTCAATAAAATACTAATAATTAATGTTGTAGCAAATCCTTTAACAGAGCTTGTTCCCCATTGGAACAATACTGCTGCAGCTAATAAAGTTGTCAACTGTGCATCGACAATGGCTGATAAAGATTGTTTAGATCCAATTTGGAAGGCTTGTTTAGCGGAATAGCCCACTCGCAGCTCTTCACGTATACGTTCTGCCGCTAAAATATTGGCATCTACTGCCATCCCTATACCAAGGACAATGGCCGCAATACCTGGTAGCGTTAATACCGCATTAATCCAGTCAAAGACCACCAATACTAGGAATGTAAACACAACCAGTGTAATGATGGAAATAAAGCCTGGTAAACGATAGTAGAATAGCATAAATAAGAAAATAACTACTACGCCGACAATACCAGCAAAAATAGTACTTTTCAGTGCTGCATCACCAAATTGAGCACCAACAGAAGTTGAATAAATTTCATCTAGCTTTACAGGTAATGCCCCAGCATTTAAAATATCTGCTAAATTTTTTGTTTCTTCAACAGAGAAATTACCGCTAATCATAACATCTGTTGTATTTAACGTTTGACTAACTGTTGCTGCAGATGCATAGCGAGGCTTTGCTTTTTGTGATTCCGCTTTATAGGAATCGACACCCTCTTCAAAGTCTAACCATACAACTAGTAAATTTTGACCTGCGGGTTTTGCCGCAATTTTACTTGTGATGTCAGCAAATTTTTTCGCATCTTTTAAAGTTAAGGATACAATCGGACGATTTTGTTGGTCAAAAGAGCCTTTAGCACCGTTGGCTTTCAAATCGTCTCCATCTAATAATAAATTATCATCCACATCACGGAATGTTAAATTCGCAGAAGTAGACAATAACTTACGTGCCGATTCCTGATCCTCAACACCAGCTAATTGCACACGAATACGATTTTTGTCCTCAACCTGAATACTCGGTTCACTAACCCCCATCGTATTTACACGTTCACCAAGTGCAGTGGATGTTGCTGTGACAATTTCTGGTGTAATTTTTTGTCCTTCTTTTAATTCATTTACCTCGTAAAGCACTTCAAACCCGCCCTGTAAATCAAGACCAAGCTTGATGTCCTTTAAGACGCCGTTTACAGTCGTACTAATACCTGCTGCCAATAGCACGATAATCAGTAGGAATGCAACTATACGACTTTTTAGTTTCATCAATAAATCCTCCTCGAATTGGTGTAAGGGCTGTCCTTACACGCCAAACAAGTAACTAGCAATACCTTTTGAAACGTTTAATCCTCCTTTTCATTTAGAATCGTGTTACCTGTGCTTCAAAAAGGTTGCTTTACTTATTTCAATCGTTCATAACGCGCAAGTTTATCTTTGTATTATTAGGTACTAGCCTTCTAAATGTCAATAAAAGCATAGAAGACTTATGTAAGTAAGAACTTATTCAAAATAAAAAAAGCGCAACACACTTATTATGAAACAGGTTGCGCTTGGTGTCAATTCAACACGTATAGGATTCTTTGAATTATTGTAAAATTTGACACATCATTTTACGTTCTGACTGGACCAAGCAGTAATTGTAACTCTTCTGTATTGACTTCTCCAAACCAATTATTACTTTGTAAAAACTCTACTTGATTAAATGAGACGATATCAGATGGTGAAACGGAAAAAATGGTAGAAATGACTTCATGTAATCGTAGTTGTTCAATTTTCTTTTTACGCCATTTTTTTTCAATACAGTAGCGCCAGAGTTCTTCTGCTGTAATAGCATTGTATTGATAATGATGGAACTCTGCTATCTTACTATCAATTGCCGGACGAATCTTTTCAAATAGTTGCTCATATTGCATACTCATTTTGAATCATCTCCAATCAAAGTCGTAACGTAAGACATGCTTGCATACAAATAGTGTAAATGAATTTTTGCGGCTTGAGAAGGGACGGATGGCATGAGTTCTTTTGTACGAGGTACATTATTTTTAATGTTTGTGATTTTTTTATCTAAACTTTTTGGCTTCTTCTATAGAATGCAATTTATGCGAATTGCTGGTGAAGAGGCTGTCGGTATTTATATGACCGTCTATCCAGCATTTATTTTCTTCATCTCACTTATTCAACTAGGACTACCTATCGCTGTGGCTAAAATAGTGGCTGAATTACTAGCAAAAAATAAACGTGAAAACATCTTTGGTGTCATGCGTACAGCCATTCTTTGGTCATTCATTGGCATGATCGTTTTTATGCCACTCGTTGCATTAACAATACCATATATTTCAACAACGCTATTACATAATGAACAGACAACATTTACACTATGGATTGCACTCTTTGCTGTACCAGTATCAGTTGGATCTGGCTTATTACGTGCTTATTTACAAGGTGTCGCTAAAATTACACCGACTGCTTGGGCACAAATGATCGAACAAATTGTACGTATTAGCTTCATTACTTTAATGCTTCCTTATGTGGCTAATTACAATAATGCCGCTGTAACAGCTGCTGCAGCAATGGGTATTACGCTTCTTGCTGAAGTTGTAGCATTCTTATATTTATGGCTACATTATATTGTCTCGAAAAAGAAATTACTGACACGAAAAACTAAAATTGAAGGGTATCCTGCATCACCAATGTTGCGTGTTGCCCTTCCCTCTGCTGGCAGTAAGCTTTTTGGCTCTTTCACTTGGTTTTTAGAGCCGATTATCTTTTTAAAAGCCTTGACTGTAGCCGGTTTAACCGCTTCTGCTGCCACTATTTTATACGGTGTCATCTCAGGTGTTTTGGTGCCATTATTATTATTTCCTGCGTTTGTATCAACAGCCTTATCGATTGTGCTCATTCCAGCGGTTAGTGATGCCGTCGCTCGTCAGCACATCCCCCTATTGCAGGAAAGAATTTCGGTGTCCCTAAGATTGTCTTCCCTAGTGGGTTGCTTTGCTGCTACGTATTTCTTTGTGCACGGTGATGAATTAGCTATGAAGCTTTTCCATTTAGAAGAAAATCGTGGGTACGTTAAAATTTTAGCACCTATTTTTTATTTTTATTATATTCAAAGCCCTCTACACTCCATCTTACAGGCGATTGGTGAGGCAAGAGCTGCCATGATGAACTCCATCTATGGTGGACTAGGTAAACTATTTGTGATGTTTGTACTTGCCTCTCAGCCAGGTATCCAGGAAAAAGGAGCTGTTGTAGCCATTGGCTTTGGGGTTTTACTAACGTCCTTCTTGCATATTGCAACAGTTAGACAACGAAAAAACCTGCGTGCAGGCTTCAGAATGTTTGTCGTACCATATAGTTGCTTTATTGCCGTTTGCGTCGCCCAGTATTTCCTTATTCCCTTATTATCACTACCATTTATTTTAAGTAGTGGTGTCACATTATTTTTACTATTTACCTTTTTATTATTTACCAATCAGTTGCGCATTACAGATTTCCGTTACATCAAAAAATTGGCGAAGAAAGTTTAAGATTCCTTTAATTGGATATGCAGTTTACTGTCTTCCCAAATACAAAAAAATACCGTTTCACTGTCAGTAATATTATTTTTCGCTAGCTCACCCATTAGCCAATCTACATCTTTATGCATGGTAAATAGATGTCTTTCTTGAATATCACCGTCGATAATCAATGGATACACAAAGGCTTTTTCATCTTTTTTAAAGACAGAAAGATTGCCTGAAGGCTCTAAATACGCAAAGGCTACATCTGTCACAGATGCGATTCCGTTTTCTCGTAATTGCTGACATAAATCATCTAAATTATAGCGGTGTTTTCTCATCTCACTCTCTAAAATAACACCGTCTTTTACTAATAAAGCAGGGTCACCATCTACTAGGTCACGTATTTTTTTGAACTTTAAAGACAAAAAGGCACTTAAAATTTGAATAAAGAGCAAAATAATGATAGGTAGTATGGCATTAAAGAGAGGATTTTTATAATCGTCTAGGGCAAAGGCTGCCACTTCTGCAATTAATACAAAAACGACTAAATCGATGACAGATAATTCACCCACTTCTCGTTTACCCATTAAACGGAAAACGATGATGATAAACACATACAAAAAGCAAGTTCTAAAAATAATATGGTAATATTCTTCCATAAAAAACACCCCCATACTATCAAGGTGACCTTACTTATTGTTTTTTATACAATTTACAAGGAATAGTCCCAAATAGTTCGTACACACTAACAAGGAGCTAGATGCTTACCACTATAAAATGCAAACAAGGTGAGAACATGACAAGGAAAATAATTGTTTTCGTTTTTGTTTATATCCTTTTTCTTATTAGGCCTTATCCTATTTACGGGTATCAAGAACAGGAAATACCTATTCTTATGTACCATCATTTAGAGGACAATATAAACAATACTACAGTTATTTCACCCGAGAACTTCGAAAGCCAAATGAAATTACTTAAAATGGAAGGTTACCAGGCCATTTCTGTTCAGCAATTATATGATTACTTAAACGACCAAGCGCCGTTACCTCCAAAGCCTGTTTTAATTACCTTTGACGATGGGTATTTTAGTAATTATGAAAAAGCTTACCCGATATTGAAAAAATATAATATGCATGCAGAAATCTTTGTTATTGCAAGCCGAATCCTAGAGAAGAATGGTAACAATTATTATCCAAATGAAACAGTAAAGATGAGTTGGGATCAATTGAAGGAAATGAAGGATTATATTACAATCCAGAGTCATACTTGGGATTTACATTATAAATTACCTTCAAAAAGCGGTCAACCTATTGGCGCAGTATTTGGCCCTAGTTTTGTGAATGGGCAACTAGAGAGTCAGGCTGAGTATGAAGAAAGGGTAAGAAATGATTTTATTCATTCAAGAAAACGAATCAAAGAAGAGTTAGGGTATGAGCCAATAGCAATAAGCTATCCTTATGGGATTTATTCACCCTCCACCATCAAATTAGCCAAGGAAGCTGGTTTTAAGATGGCCTTTGTCATACAAAATAAGCATGTGAAAAAGGGCGATTCCATATTTACGTTAAGTAGAATCACTATTAATGGCAATGATACTGGTGAGGCATTTATTCAAAAATTAAAAACTGCCAAAAACACGTAAGCACAGCCATCCAATATTGTATAAAAAAGGCCTACAATATAGCTATTGCCTATTGTAAGCCTTTTCTTCTGTATTACTGATTGTCATTGACAATTCGTCCAATTGCTTGACGGTCAAATTTCACTCGTACATTGTCAGCAATTTTTAATGTCACTGCTGTGTCTTCAATTGCATCAATAACGCCGTGTAAACCACCAATTGTAATGACTTTATCTCCACGTTGCAAACTACTTTGCATATTTTGTGTTTCCTGCTGTCTTTTTTTAGCTGGACGGATTAAGATAAACCACATTGCAACGAACATTAATAATATTGGTGCTAATCCTAATAATTGATCCATAATAGCATCTTGCCCCCTTTCCAAATCTCACTTTTTTAGTATAGACTATTCCACCATTAAAAAGCGATGGACAAGCCCAAAAATTTTCTCAATTACTAATATTTTTTCTATGATTGACAATATTTTGCTAGAAATATTCACTTTTTACAAAGTTTTGAATGATTTGCAAAACAATTGCTATTGATGATGGGACATTAGGGGATGCCTAATGTCCTTTTTTAATTATGCGCATGTAATAATCCGTCTAGATTAAAAGTTTTTTGCATCTGGCCCATTAAAGCCGTACTTTTCAAAGAACTCTTCACGGAAATCACCAAGACGATCTTGACGAATTGCCTCACGTACTTGCTCCATCAATTTTAATAGGAAGTGTAGATTATGATAAGATGTTAAACGAATACCGAACGTTTCTTCCGTGCGAATAAGGTGACGAACATAGGCACGAGAATAATTTTTACATGTATAGCAATCACAGTTCGGATCAATTGGACCAAAGTCACGTGCATATTTTGCATTTTTCACCACTAGACGTCCTTCTGATGTCATCAGTGTTCCATTACGTGCAATACGTGTTGGCAATACACAGTCAAACATATCAATACCTCGAATTGCCCCGTCAATTAAAGAATCTGGTGAGCCTACACCCATTAAATAACGTGGTTTATTTTCAGGCATCATTGGCGTAGTAAATTCTAAAACGCGGTTCATCACATCTTTCGGTTCTCCAACAGATAATCCACCAATGGCATAGCCTGGGAAATCTAGTTCTACTAACGCTTCTGCTGAGCGGCGGCGTAAATCCTCGTACTCTCCGCCTTGAATAATCCCAAATAAACCTTGCTCTTCTGGACGCTGATGTGCTTCCTTACAGCGTTTTGCCCAACGTGTTGTACGATCAACTGATTGCAGCATATAGTCATGTGTCGCAGGATATGGTGGACATTCATCAAAGGCCATCATAATATCAGAGCCTAAATCATTTTGAATTTCCATTGCCTTTTCTGGGCTCAAAAATAATTTATCTCCATTGAGGTGATTACGGAAATGAACACCTTCCTCCTCAATTTTTCGGAATTGACTAAGTGAAAATACTTGGAAACCACCTGAATCCGTTAAAATTGGACGATCCCAGTTCATAAATTTATGAAGTCCGCCTGCTTCTTTGACAATATCATTACCAGGACGTAGCCATAAATGGTACGTATTGGACAAAATAATACCTGCATTCATCTCTTTTAATTCTTCTGGCGACATGGTCTTAACCGTTGCTTGTGTGCCAACAGGCATAAATGCGGGTGTTTCAAAGGAGCCGTGCGGTGTATGCACGATGCCAAGGCGTGCTCCTGTTTGTTTACATGTATGAAGTAGTTCATATCGAATTGCTGGTTGTGTCATAAAATAAATAATCCTCTCTTATCTGAAGTAAAAACAGTACTCCGATTTTATCCCTATTATTTTTTTGGACGTATAAACATAGCATCACCAAAACTAAAGAAGCGATATCTTTCCTCTACGGCTTGCTGATAAGCACTTAAAATGGTCTCTCGAGTGGCTAGCGTACTAACAAGCATGACCAATGTTGATTTTGGTAAATGGAAGTTTGTGATTAACCCATCAACCACCGTAAAATTGTAGCCTGGATAAATGAAAATAGACGTCCAACCTTGTTCTGCTCGCACTTCTCCCCCATATTTAGAACCAATTGTCTCTAATGTGCGAGTAGAGGTTGTCCCAACAGCTATTACCTTGCCACCATTACGTTTTACTCGATTAATCGTATCTGCTGCTTGTTCTGTAACACTATAGAATTCCGCATGCATTTCATGATTCTCAATCGAGTCAACACTAACGGGACGGAAAGTGCCGAGACCTACATGTAGCGTAATAAAAACAACCTCTACGCCTTTAGCCTTCACTTGTGCTAATAGCTCCTCTGTAAAATGCAGTCCTGCTGTAGGCGCTGCAGCCGAACCACGCTCTTTGGCATAAACGGTTTGATAACGATCTTTATCCTCTAGTTTTTCCCGAATATATGGAGGTAATGGCATTTCACCAAGCTGCTCTAATATTTCATAAAAGATACCATCATACTGAAATTCAAATGTACGTCCGCCATGTTCAAGCTCACCTGTGCAAGTAGCTGTTAATAAACCATCTCCAAATGTGATGACTGTTCCTACCTTTACACGCTTTGCTGGTTTTACAAGTGTTTCCCACTCATCTGTACCAGCCAATTGCTTCAATAGCAATACTTCTATATGTGCACCAGTTTCTTCTTTTACACCCATTAAACGAGCAGGTAAGACTCTTGTATCATTTAGTACAAGACAGTCTCCAGCATGTAGCTCCTCTAGTACATGGGCAAAATGGTGGTGCTCCACTTTATTTGAGCCTGGTGTTACGACCATTAATCGACTCGCTGTACGATCGACTAATGGTGTTTGGGCAATAAGCTCCTCTGGTAATTCAAAATCAAAATCTTCTACACGCATGAAAAAAACTTCCTTCTTTATGTTTGTTGGGGATACTCATATCCAAAATGTTCGTAGGCTAAATGTGTGGCTACTCTTCCTCTCGGTGTACGTTGGATAAGGCCAATTTGCATCAAATAAGGCTCGTATACATCTTCTATCGTAACCCGTTCCTCACCAATCGATGCAGCAAGCGTATCTAAGCCTACTGGACCTCCTCGGAATCGCTCAATCATATTAGTTACAAGTTTATGATCAATATGATCAAGCCCTCTAGGATCTACTTGTAGCAGCTCTAATGCTTGCTGTGCAAGGCCCTCCGTTATCATACCATCTCCAAGCACCTGTGCATAATCTCGCACTCGTTTCAATAAACGATTGGCAATACGGGGGGTTCCACGTGAGCGTCTCGCCATTTCCATTGCTGCTACTTGCTCAATTTGCACCTCAAATAAATGAGCACTTCTGACAACAATTTCAGCAAGTGATTGGTCATCGTAATATTCTAGGCGCAGCAACACACCAAAGCGATCTCTTAGAGGAGCTGATAAGGCACCCGCTCTTGTCGTTGCACCTACAAGGGTAAAGGGAGGTAAATCAAGTCGTACAGAACGTGCTTCAGGACCCTTCCCTACCACAATATCTAAACAGAAGTCTTCCATTGCTGGATATAATACTTCTTCAATAGCACGGGGAAGTCGATGAATTTCATCAATAAATAAAACATCCCCAGGCTCTAGTGAACTTAAAATAGCTGCCAAATCTCCTGGACGCTCAATCGCAGGGCCACTTGTCATCCGTACGTTGACATTCATCTCATTCGCAATAACAGCAGCTAAGGTCGTTTTACCAAGTCCTGGAGGTCCGTATAACAACACATGATCTAAACTTTCTTGGCGAAGCTTTGCTGCTTCAATGAATATTTGTAAGTTTTCCTTTACTTTATGTTGCCCAATATACTGTGCTAATTTTTGAGGACGTAAAGATAACTCAAACTGCTCATCATAGCTACCTGCCTCACTTGCCATCATACGTTCAGACATGTACCTTCCCTCCTTTCCTTATTTTAGTTTTAGCAGTAGTTGCAATGCTTGTTTCATAAAGGCATCTGTCGTTTCTAGTTTGTCGTTATCTTCTAGCTGTGGTTTAATTTTTTCGAGCTCTTTTTCAGAATAGCCAAGTGCCATTAAGGCAAGTAAGGCTTCTTCTAATTCATGTTTATAAGCATTCACACCAAACAAAGGTAACTCATCTTCTGCACTAGGTAACTCCAATGTATCTAATAATGAACCAAGCTTGCCTTTCAAATCGAGGATCATTTGACGTGCTGTTTTTTTACCAACTCCGGGGAACTTCACTAAAAATGCTTCGTCCTCCCGTTCAATTGCGCTAATAACCTGCTGTGGATTCCCTGTCGCTAAAATAGCTAATGCGCCCTTTGGTCCTATACCCGACACTAAAATAAGCTTACGGAATAACTCACGCTGATCTAAATTAGGGAAACCATATAAAACTTGTGCATCCTCTCGCACATGCAAATGAACATATATCTGTTGTTCAAGGGCAGATGTCCGAAAAGCAAACGGATTGGGCGTATTAAGTTGCCAACCAATCCCCTGTTGTTCTAGCACAATAAATTCAGGCGTAATACGAGTAATTTGTCCTTTTAAATAATCATACATCTATAATCCCTCACAATCATCGTCTTCGATTATAGCATATAGCGAACGAATGCTCGACAAAAAGTAGCGCCGAAACGCCGTTCGCAGACAAAAATGACCGCCAATTGACGGTCATTTCTTGACAAATCTATCAATATCGTACCACAGTTTTGGCCAATAGGTGAGGGCTCGTTTTGTAAATGGCACTAAATAATCTAAAAATACTAGCTGCTGCTCGAGTGGTAAATCTATAGCAAACAGCCATTCTCGTAATAACTCATTCGGATATTTCAAGCGATGAAGCTTTCTTTTATCTAGTCGTTTCAGCTCAGGTAACTCTGCAAAAATCTTTCCAAGATCATAATCTACAGCAGGCAACACACGATGTAACCATAAAATATACTCGTCATCCGCTTCACCAAGGTGTGCTAAATCAAAATCAATTAAACGTAATTGTCCATCAGAGCACCATAAAAAATTATGATGGACTACATCCCCATGCAATAGCGTAATCTCTTTTTCAGGTGCATCTTCCAATGCAATCAATTGTAATGATTTATCACTATAATGCAGTATTTGATCAATTTCTTCTTTTGTTAAAAATGTTCGAAATTCATTTCTTCTACTTTTAAAACGCATATGACGCATTTGCCATTTTAAAAGCTGTGAGTAGGTATGCAAGCCTGGCATTCGCTGCCAAGCAATTTTTTTATGTGTGTCGTGTAAAGCAATTAATAGTCTTAGAGATTCCTTACGATCTTTTTTATGTGCGAAGTTAGCACCGTGGCTTCCTTCTTGCCACATTTGCACAATTAACTGCTCATCATCGCTCTGAACTAAAGGTAAGATCAACGAAGGCTCCATACGTCCTAATTGGCGATGAATGGTTTTTACCTTCTCTGCAATTTCCACTTGCTTTGCACGTTTGACAAAATAATTTTTCGATTGATACTTATATTTCCAAATATTTGGCTTTACTTCTTCTACAATATACGCTTTTTCACCATCGATAAGGCGTCATCCCGCCTGGGAAATAATGCGGTGACATCCAAGGACCTGCTGCTGATGGGCATGGTGGTGGACAATGTGTCGGACATGGTGGTGGCGGGCAATGACAAGGGTCCATTTGCCAATTTGGCATCATCATTGGTTGTGTGCCACAGCCACAAGATTGACCCATGTTCATATCAGGCATCATCATTGGTTGTGTTCCACAGCCACAGGATTGCCCCATATTCATATCAGGCATCATATCCATTTGTGGCTTTTGTTGATCTTGCGTATGGAAGAATGGTGATGTGGACTCTAAAAAGTCTTCCATTCCACCTACTTTATGATCTGGCATGTCATAGGACATTGGCTGCTGTGGCATCGTATAATGCTCGACCTGCGGCTGCATTGGCATTGGCCACCACATCTGATGATAGATTGGCTGATGGCAACTTGAACAATGTGGTACGGCAGGCATTTGTGGCATGATATGCATTGGTGGATGTGGTGCTGGTTGTGGCATTGGCATTGGCTTCGGTTTAGCTACAGGTGGTGGTGGCGGTGTAGGTGCTGGCGGTGGTGGTGGCTGTATTTGTATAGGCGGTGTTGTAACATTTTGCTCCATTTGTGGCATCACCAATTGCTGGTGCCAATTCATTTCCACAGGCTGCGGTACCCACATCGGTTGTTGTGGCATCTGCATTGGCATCGGCATCGGTATAGGTATCGGAATCATTTGTGGTTCTGGCATCGGCATAGGAGCTGGTGGTGGCGGTACAATTGGCGGCGGTGGTGGCATTGGTCGCTGTACCTCTTTTCTAGGACTTTCCTTCGGTGCCTCCTTATGCACTTGTGTTTCCTTTTTCGGCATTTCTTTATGTGAATCTCTATGCGGCTCTTTGTTTATTTTTTCAGGCAATATAATTTCCATACCTGGAACAATATAATCTGGGTTGGCAAGATGGACATTGAGCCGCTTCAAATCTTCAAACGAAATGCCGTACTCCTTCGCAATCTTCCACAATGTATCTCCCTTTTGAACAATATGAATACGCAATTTTTTCCTCCCTTCCTCTCTACGTATCATATGTTCAATGTTTCATTTGGATACAAAAATTTCAGCAAGTTCGAAAAGCTTCATGGTACACTAATTCATAAGGAATACGGATTCCTTTATTACGAGCAGGGGTGATCTCTTATGAAAAAAATGTTAGGCGAAGAACGCCGACTGCAACTATTAGCGCAATTAAAAAAAAATAAAGCACCTATAACTGGGACAGACTTAGCTAAGTTCGCCAATGTTTCTAGACAAGTAATCGTCAATGATATGACTTTATTAAAGGCAAGAAATGAGCCTATTATTGCCACAAGCCAGGGCTATCTTTATATGCATCAAGAACAAATACAGCAAACCGTTGAACGAACATTCCCTTGCTTGCATACATCAGAGCAGACAGAAGATGAATTAATGACGATTGTAGACTGTGGTGGAACCGTCAAAAATGTCATTGTTGAACATCCGATATATAGTGAACTGACAGCCTCAATCATGGTATCCAACCGTCATGAAGTGAAACAATTTATCGAACGTGTAAATGCAACACAGGCCAATTATTTATCTGCTCTCACTGGTGGCATTCATTTACATGTCATCACAGCACCCTCTGTTGAAGTTTTAACATTAATTGAGCGAGCTTTACAAAAAAAGGGTTACTTAGTGACAGATCAATGAATAGCAAAAGCACCGTCTGAAAATTAATTTCAAACGGTGCTTTCTGTTTTTAATGCAGGTATTGTGTCGTTAAGCATGGGTATTTCTCTTTTCACCGCAGCTATTGCTCCCTTAAAGGCGGCAATTTCCCTATCAGGATAGAAATCTTTGTCGTTGATCGGGCGTAGGCAATAGGCATTCACTTTTTTTCCCAAACAAACGATAGCGTTGCTTTGCAAATAAGCGATACAACGCATTGCGAATAAATGGTGGTACAAGGATGAGGGCATAGAAGCAAGGCCACAATCCATCAAATTTACGGCATATGTTTAACGCAGCTGTAGATTCAACAGACACTTTCCCTTGTTCAATAAGAATTACACTATCTATATTCTTTGGTATATGATATTGAGCGAGAAGCGATTGACCAATCTCGCTTTGCAACGATGCAAATTGAAAATAGCCAGCTTGATCATGTTTGATGATAAATTGAACAGTGCTATCACAAAAATTACATACACCATCAAATAAAATAATACCACCCATTACAATCCCTCCACTTTCAAGTTATTATGCTTCGTCTGATGTTACATACGTAAAATAGGTACCCAATGACTTTACTTTGCAGCCTAGCGCAGCTAATTCTTCCATTGCACCACGCATCATTGGTTCCTTTTCATCTGCTAATACATCAATCATAAAGAAATAATCGCCTAAACCTGTTTTTAATGGACGTGATTCGATTTTACTTAAATTCAGCTGACGCCATGCAAAAACAGAAAGCACCTGATGTAAAGCACCTGAACGATCTGTTGGTAGGGTAATCATAAACGTTGTTTTTGCTTGCCCGTCTGACAGTTCTTGTGGCAACCGTTTATTTTGCTTAGAAAGTACAAAGAAACGTGTATGATTAAAATGGAAATCATGGATATTTTGCTCAACTATTTCAAGGCCATACTTTTCCGCTGCTGCTGCATTGCCGACTGCTGCTATACACTCTTGTGGATTCTCTGATACATATTTTGCTGCTGCTGCAGTTGAAGTTGTTTGATGTAATGGTACATGGCTAAAACGATAAAATAAATATTTATGACATTGAGCTAGTGCGTGCGGATGAGAATAAACGCCTTCGATTGACTGCCAATGATCCTTTTGCGCTTTATTGACCATTAAATGCTGCTGAATTTTCAGCAATAACTCTCCAGTTACATAAAGTGTTGCCTCATGGAATAAGTAATCTAATGTTAATGATACAGAGCCCTCTAGAGCATTTTCTAGCGGCACGACAGCTAAATCTACCTTTCCCTCTGCAACAGCCTCTATACATTCTGGAATCGTGGCACACGGTACGAGCCACTCATTTGGAAAAGTAGCCTTTGTTGCTAAGTATGTAAATGATGCTTCTGGTCCTAGATAGGCGATTCGATTTTCCCATTGTTGCTTTGTCATTGCAAATACCTCCTTTATGGCACAATAAGGAGCAGTCCCTCGTGATGAATCTCTTTTGGGACAGCTCCTTATTTGAGCTTTGTTATCGTATCTTTAACCATTGGGCTTATACAACACGATGTTTGTCATTTTGTCAAAAATTAAAGGATTGAACACTCACTGTGATTATAATGCTCCAGAACTAATCACTTCCGCAGATTCTACAAAATCTAAGCGTTTTAATTGCTGGATAAGATCATCAAGATCACAGGTCATGCTTGTTACATCTAATGACAATGTAACATTTGCACGTCCCTGAATAGGGATTGTTTGATGAATCGTTAAGACATTACAATGTGTAATTGTCACAGTTTCTAAAAGCTTGGCAAGTGTTCCTTTTCTATCTTGAAGCTGTAAAAAGACTGTTAAAATGCGTTCCTGCACAATTGAATGAAAAGGAAAAACCGCATCACGATATTTGTAAAACGCACTTCGCGATAAATCCACCTGCTTTACCGCATCCCAAATGGAAGATACTGAACCACTTGATAGTAAGTGTTTCGCCTCCAAAGTTTTTTGCATTGCATCCGTTAAAACATCCTCACGAACTAAATAATATCGCTGATTCGCAACATTCTTCATACGCTTCCCCCTAAAACTCATGTCTTAATCGACAAATTCAAATTCAAACTCTTGTAGGCGTACTGTATCGCCGTCCTGTGCTCCACGCTCACGTAGAGCCTCATCCACACCCATTGCACGCAATTGACGAGCAAAACGACGTATACCATCTTCACGGCTGAAGTCTGTCATTTTAAATAAACGCTCAATTGCATAACCACTAATAATAAATGTACCGTCATCATCACGTGTGATTTCGAAATCTTCACCTTTTGCCTCATGCTTGTACATTACGGTTGCGTCTGATTGCTCCTCTAGATCATCATATAGCGGGAATTCAGGCGTTACTTCTAATAGATCAGCAATGGCAAACAGAAGCTCTTTTAATCCTTGACGTGAAACAGCAGAAATTGGGAAAATTTGTACATCTTCTCCTACCTTCTGACGGAATGCTGTTAAGTTCTCTTCTGCTTCTGGCATATCCATTTTATTGGCTACTATAATTTGTGGACGCTCTGTTAAACGAAGATTATATTGTTTTAGCTCTTCATTAATTGTTAAATAATCTTCATATGGATCTCGACCTTCCATCCCTGACATATCAATGACATGAACGATTACACGTGTACGTTCGATATGTCGTAAAAATTGGTGACCTAATCCAACTCCTTGATGTGCTCCTTCAATAAGCCCAGGTAAATCAGCCATCGCAAAGCTTCGATGATCATCCGTTTCAATCATGCCTAAGTTCGGTACAATTGTTGTGAAATGATAAGCACCAATTTTTGGCTTAGCTGCGGAAACAACAGATAAAAGTGTTGATTTACCAACACTTGGGAAACCAACTAACCCTACATCTGCTAATACTTTTAACTCTAATATAACATTTAATTCTTGTCCTGGCTCACCTTTTTCAGAAAGTTCTGGCGCCGGGTTGGCAGGTGTAGCAAAGCGAGAATTACCTCGTCCACCTCGGCCTGCTTTCGCAATAACTGCTCTTTGCCCATGCTCGACTAAGTCTGCAATAACGGCATTTGTTTCTTCATTCATAACCACTGTGCCTGGTGGTACTTTAACAATTAAATCCTCCGCATTTTTACCATGCATGCCTTTACTCATCCCATGCTCGCCACGAGGTGCTTTAAAATGGCGTTTATAGCGGAAATCCATTAATGTTCTTAAGCCCTCTTCTACTTCAAATACGACGTTACCGCCATGTCCACCATCTCCACCAGCTGGACCACCATTGGGTACATATTTTTCTCGACGAAAGGCAACCATACCATCTCCGCCGTCGCCACCTTTAACATAAATCTTTACGTGATCGACAAACATTTAATTCACTCCCTATTTGCACTCAAGACATATTGCCAGCGTGTAGTTGTCTGCTCAATTGTTTGAATGTCGAATTGTTTCAAACCTTTTTCGGTGAATGCATCAGCACTCCATAACCCATTTAGCGTGAATGTCACGGCAAATGTATGATCGTCAACACGTACATCAAGCGTTAGGATCTGCTCTGTAAATGGATCTAATGTATCATAAACATGCATAACTGTTTTGTTTAAATAATCTACAACTTCCTGATCAATATCATTGGTCACAGGCTTTTTTATCTCACCGTTTAGCTTCCACGCTAATGATGGGTAACGCCATCCTGCTGTTTGAAGCCATTCAATTGTTTGTGGTAATTGTAGTCGATTGAGGATAGAAAACACTCGTAATTGTTCTGAATAATGTTGAATAAGTTTTTTCGATTCCTCGATTCTACCTAAATCTAAATTCATGCGAATCAGTTGCAGTTGATTCACATAATCATGATTTGCAAAACGTAATACTTCACTAATGGTTAGTGATTGATTGTTCATCCCATTCACTCCAATAAAGTTATCCTTACTAGTATAACAAGTTTTGCTGTATTTTTCCCTTAATTCTTTAATCAATTATACCTTGGTGTCATTGCGTCCAAAATCGGCTGTGTTGAAATTTAGCCAAAAAAAGGACTGCAATAAATGCAGTCCTCCGCTTTATGTTATCTTATAAAAGATTAAGCTTCTTGTGTTGCTGGGTATACAGATACTTGTTTGCGATCGCGACCTAAACGTTCGAATTTAACAACGCCGTCAACTTTAGCAAATAGTGTATCGTCACCACCACGACCTACGTTTGTACCTGGGTAAATTTTTGTACCGCGTTGACGGTAAAGAATTGAACCACCAGTTACGAATTGGCCATCAGCACGTTTAGCACCAAGTCGTTTAGACTCAGAGTCACGTCCGTTTTTAGTAGAACCTACCCCTTTTTTCGATGCGAAAAGTTGAAGATCTAATGCTAATAATAATTTCATCGAGTTCCACCTCCTACTTGGTTGTAGTTGATTTGGATGTATTGTCCGTAATTTTGCACCATAGAATACACTTGGGCAGTCATTACTTGAACAATTAACTGTAGTTTTGCATCTACTTCAGGCTCTAAATCTGATGGTAAATCTACCTTGAGATAGCCTCCACCTTCAGCAGCTTGTTCGATTTCTGGTTGAATTTGTAATAATGCATAAATAGCATTTACTGTACCAATGGCAACAGTTGATGCTCCTGCACATACTAAATCCTTACCAGATTCATCATAACCAGCATGTCCTGAAAATTCGAATGCTGACACATGTCTATTTTCATCGTGATGAATCGTAACTTGTATCATTCGCTATACCTCACAATTAAGCGTTGATTGCTTCAACAACTAATTTTGTGTAAGGTTGACGGTGACCTTGTTTACGACGGTAGTTCTTTTTAGCTTTCAATTTGAAAACAACGATTTTTTTCGCACGGCCTTCTTTAACAACTTTAGCTGTTACAGTAGCGCCTTCTACGAATGGAGCGCCAACTTTAACGTTTTCGCCACCTACGAATAATACTTTATCAAAAGTTACAACCTCGTCAGCTTCTACGCCTAATTTTTCAACATAGATTTCTTGACCAGCTTCTACTTTGACTTGTTTACCACCAGTTTCAATAATTGCGTACATTTTACTGCACCTCCTCTTAGACTCAGACTCGCCTGTTTCATAAGGTGATCTTACTAGACACTTAAACCTTTACAGAGCGGTTGTAGTAGCACGGGTGCTACAAACAATAACATTAAAATATTACCACATGATTTTTTTCAAGTCAATCTATTCATAACATATTTTTCAAAGGCCACTCGATATTTTCGATAACGCCATTCTTTCAATACTTGCAACCAAATGAATAAATTTATGATGGCTAAAAAAATAGATTGTGGCAAGAACTTGAAAGTAACTAGTAATAGTATAGTAGCTATGATGAAAGATAACCAATAATAAAGCTCAACAATAGGAGCTCTTGGATATTTTAAAAATAGCCCGGCTAACAATATCCTTCCACCATCTAACGGTATGATGGGTACAAGATTTACAGCCAATAACACGAATTGTACATTTATAAGCTTAGTAGCGAGTAAATTAGGCATAAAAAAAGCGAGGCCAATCCCAATAATCGTAGCGATTGGTCCTCCTAATGCAATCCATAGGAGTGACGAAGCTTGCACAACCGCTGGATTTTCAAATTGAATTTCTCCCCCGTATGGTGTAATTACGCAGGATTTCACCTTTACTCCGCACATTACTGCCGCAACTAAGTGACCTGCCTCATGCCACAGTAATGAAAATAGAATAATCGCGTAATATGCTAATTGACCACTAAAAATCATGACAAATACGAGAGGGATACACAAAAGATGTAATTTAATCCTCATTGGTCTCCGAGGTCTCAAGCCATTGTACAATTTGCTCTAAATCAAAATGGGCATCTCCCTTTTCGATGGACACATAAAGTTGACCCGCTTCTTTCATGCCAATTAAATCATTTGCTTGAATAGATGTGTAGGGTAGTTGAGCTAAACTATCTAACATACCATAGGAAACAGTTGTACCATCTTCATAGCTGATGGTCATGGTCTTACCTGTGTATTTTGTATGGCCAGTAAAAACGACTAACCCATTCTGACCAGCATAGATGGGTAAGCCTACATCATATTGCAAAAGATAGCCTTCTTTAAATACTTGGGCATTCGCAAATGTTAAAAGATCTGCTTGCCCTACATCACTAGAAACCATGATGGTCTCTTTTTCTTTCTCGAACCAGCTTTGACCGAGCTCACTTAAATACGTTAAATCAGCAGAGGTTGTTACAAGCTTCCGAACAGGGGTATCCACTACGCCCTGATCCTCTAAACGAATTACAAGCATAATTGCTGCCACAAGAAGTATCGTGACGAACCATTTCCATTTTTTAAACAAGCCCTCATCCTTTTTTCCTCACTATATGTGACTGCATGTCCAAACATGCACAAGAAAAAAACCTTCTCGTACACTCGCACGAAAAGGTTTTAATTTATTTTGAGAAAAGCGCTTTAAGTTTGGAAAACATCCCTCTTTGCTCATCTTGAATAGCCATTAATGGCACGGACTCACCAAGGATACGACGGGCAATATTTCGATAGCCCAATGACGCTTTATTTGAAGGGTCCATCACAATTGGTTCACCTTTATTAGAAGATGAGATAACGCCTTCACTGTCTATAATAATGCCTAATAAATCAATTGATAAATGAGTTGTAATTTCATTGACATCCAGCGTGTCACCGCTCTTCATCATATGTTGTCGAATACGATTAATGATGAGCTTAGGTGCTGTGATCTCCTCCTGCTCCAGTAAACCGATAATTCGATCAGCATCACGAACAGCAGAAATTTCAGGTGTTGTGACTACAATCGCATGATCTGCACCTGCAACAGCGTTACGATAGCCTTGTTCAATTCCCGCAGGGCAATCGATTAATACATAATCATAGTCTCTTTTCAATTCCTCTACTAAGCTCTTCATTTGCTCAGGGGTAACAGCATTTTTATCTGTTGTTTGAGCAGCAGGTAATAAAAATAGTTTTTCGTCTACGCGTTTATCCTTAATCAATGCTTGATGAATTTTACAGCGTCCCTCCACCACATCAACCAGGTCATAAATAATACGATTTTCAAGGCCTAAAATCACATCTAAATTACGTAGGCCAATATCTGTATCCACTAAACATACTTTTTTACCTTGTAGAGCCAATGCAGTCCCAAGGTTAGCCGTTGTCGTTGTTTTACCGACACCGCCCTTACCAGAAGTTATGACGATCGCTTCTCCCACACTAGCTTCCTCCCTTAGACACATTTAACAATGGTCGAATATTTTTTAAGGCATGAATTTGATCGTACGTAATGCGTCCATCGTAGCCAATAAATGCACAAGTCATTTCTACTTGATTTATCGCTTTTACATGTTCATCTGACATTACCTGAACTTGATCGGCAATCATGATATGCGTAGCTTCAAATCGAGATGCTGCAATGATTGCTTCTTTATTGCCTTGCACACCCGCATGTGCAATCCCTTTAAGTCTACCTAGGACATATACATTACCTCCAGCCTCAACACGACCGTTTGGATTCACATTTCCTATGATGGTAATGTCTCCTGATGAACGCAGAATTTGTCCTGATCTGACCACTCCTATATATGTATCTTGTTGGCTTTCAAACATCTTCTGGTTGCTTTCGTGGACAGTCAGTACTTCACTTTGCACCTTCGATACAATAAGCTGCTCTGTTTCTTCAATAATTTTTATAAGTTCATTTAATTGTTCTTCAGTACAGTATCGATAGCCTAAGTATAATTGTACATCAACTTTACCATCGATACCGCCCTCTAAAACCTTATTCTTTAATTCTTCCACTAGTTCACCATACGCACATTGGTCGTCTAGGCGTAGTACAAAACCGTCCTTCGTTCCCTTCATATTAACTAACTGTTTTTTCATGAATGCCTCACCTCACGTTGTTCTTTGTTAAGAAACCTCACGTGCTCTCTGTAAGACACGCGCATTAATTAGATACTTGAAGGCCCAACCAAGAATCATTAAAAATAAAGCATTCGCAATGATTGTTGGGAGTAGTCGTGAACGTAAGAAATCCGCTAAAGGAATTGCTGTAAAATCGATTAGGAAAAAGAATTGATAGAGAATAAATTCTAAAATCGCTACTAGTACAACTGAAATTGTAGTTGTTACAACTAAGTGCTGATGTATAACTTTCACGATAGACCCTGCCAAAAAACATATAAGTGGATAAAGTACGGAATATAATCCAATAATATCAATGTAAAACACATCATACAAGACACCAAAAAAAAGTCCATACATTACCGCTCGTTGACGGCTGTAATAGATGGATATAAAAATTAGGTATAAGATTAAAAAACGCGGTACCAAAAAATAGACTTCCCCTTTAATTTCAATCGGGGAAAGCATAGCAAATTCTGGTTCTAACAGGAATAGTAAAACCGCCACAGAGGGAATGAGAAATCGAACCATCACTCCGCCTCCTCTTTACTCGCCTCTTGCGGATTCGATAAATCCTCATTCGTTGCGTTGCCATCTGAGCCATCAATAACTGTTGATGTGCGCTTAGCAATCACAACATGTTCTAAAATTGAAAAATCAGCTGATGGTTTGACATAAGCCATTTTTGTTAAGCCATAATCATCTGTACTAACCTCTGTAATTTCTCCGATTGGGACACCTTTAGGGAAAATACCACCTAGCCCTGAAGAAACTACTAGCTCGCCTTCTTTCACCTTCAAGCTAGAATCGATTCGCTTCATAATGAGATCATTACGTTCTTCATCAAAGCCCTCGATTAAACCGTATGCTTCTTTTTCTCCTAGCACCATCGCAGATACACGATAGTTTGGATTATTTGTATTTAAAAGCTCTACCTCAGATGTGAAAGGTGTTACTAGTGTAATTTTTCCCACTAACCCTTTCGCCGTCATAACTGCCATATTTTTTTGGACACCATGAGAAGATCCTTTATCTAAAATAATTTTCTCTTCCCACTGATCAGGATTTCTAGCAATCACTGTTGCATGAATTGGATTAAATGCCTTCAAGCTCTCGGTTTTATCCAATAGCTCTCGAAGCTTGTTATTTTCTGATTTTAAATCCGTTGCTTCAGCTTGTACAACTGCAAAATCTTCTAAGCGTGCTTTTAAACGTTTATTTTCTTCGTACGTGTTTAAGAGGGAGTCAATACTATTAAAAATACCATTAATATAATTCGCCGGCTTCGCAACAATGGATTGCGCGACGCCGACCGTATCTTTAATAATTTGCTCTGGTAAAGTTGCATTCGTCCGATCACGTAATGAGAAGCTAATCAATGCCACAAGAAAAACCATGCCTACGAGCAGCAAAATTACTTTCTTATTGAAAAAAAAGTGTGGCATTGCCTAAACCTCCTTACCCTTTAACTTGTTGTTGACGAATTAAGTCGATATGATCTAATGCCTTACCTGTACCAATTGCAACACAGTCTAAAGGATCTTCTGCGATGAATACTGGCATATTTGTCTCTTGGCTGATTACTTTGTCTAAGTTTGTTAACAGTGCACCACCACCAGTTAATACAATACCGCGCTCCATTACGTCAGCAGATAATTCTGGAGGTGTTTGTTCTAATGTTTTACGAACACCGTCAATAATAGAGGCAACCGCTTCACGCAATGATTCAGAAATTTCCTGTGAAGAGATTTCGATTGTTTTCGGTAGACCTGTTAACAGGTCACGTCCTCTAATATCCATTCGTGCTTCTGGTCCTTCTGCCAATGCTGTACCGATTTCCATTTTTACGGCTTCCGCTGTACGTTCACCAATTGTTAAATTATACGTTTTACGAATATACGAGATGATGGATTGATCCATCGCATCCCCACCAACACGTACAGATTCACTTGTTACAATACCACCTAAAGAAATAACGGCTACTTCTGTTGTACCACCACCGATATCAACAACCATTGAACCAGTAGGATCCCACACTGGAAGATTTGAACCGATTGCTGCTGCAAATGGCTCTTCGATTGTGAATGCCTCTTTTGCACCTGCTTGTCGTGCTGCATCAATAACAGCACGCTGTTCAACGGATGTAATGCCATAAGGCACACAAATCATCACATTCGGCTTTTTCCAATTGCCTCCCGAGTTTTTACATGCTTCTTTTAAATAATACTCGATCATTGCTGTTGTAATATCGAAGTCAGCAATAACCCCATCTTTCATTGGACGAATCGCTACGATTGAGCCAGGTGTACGACCAATCATATTTTTCGCATCATTACCAACGGCAACGATATCCCCTGTTTTTGTATTTTTTGCTACAACTGAAGGTTCACGTAATACGATTCCCTTTCCTTTAATAAACACTAATGTATTCGCTGTGCCGAGGTCAATCCCGACATCTTTGCTTCCTAGTCCAAACAAATTGTGTACTCCCTTTCTATATAAGCCATACTTTCGTTGACATCCAATATATTTGACGACAATGTATAGGAAATTGAATTGTGTAAATACACAATTGACTCCTTTCAAAGTCCATAACATCTGTCAAAGTTTTTTCATCTTCATCAGTTGGTGGTTTACACCCTTGAAAAAACTACACACTCATTCACCTCACCACCAATTTCGATGGGAGTCCTCCCTGAAATAAAGATAAAATTCATACCGTTCATTATAACGGAAAAACGCAAGAATTTGTAGTATCACATACTTCATCTCACAGAAAAGATACTATTTTAATTCCCTCTTAAACTAAAAATAGTACGTATAGATTAGCATATAATTTTTATTCTCATAAGACAATGTGTATCAGGCTACCAATTTTTGTGAAGATAATTGCTTTTCTATGAATACATTAACGTTATGTAAGAAAAAAGGTTCTCCAATATACCACAAAAAAATACAAAATTTTTATGACTGATTGTAAATAAGGTCATTATAGCAATAAAATCTTCAATACAACAAAATGAATTCATCATAAAAAACTCTGCATATTGTATGCAGAGTTAAAAATATCCTTTTTCCTTTAAACTAATATATTGATGATCGCCGATAATAACGTGATCAATTAACTCTATCCCTATAATATAGCCTGCTTCAACAATTCGCTTTGTTACTTCAATGTCCTCTGTGCTTGGTGTTGGTACCCCACTTGGATGGTTGTGGGCACATATAATGGAAGCGGCAGACCTTTTGACAGCTTCTCGATAAATTTCCCTTGGATGAACGATGGAGGCGTTTAAACTGCCAATAAAAATCGTCTGCTTATGAATAATTTGGTTTTTAATATTCAAAAAAAGCACAACAAAATGCTCCTGATTAAGCGAAGTCATATCAGGCATTAAGTAAGTTGCTGCATCTTGAGGAGAACGTATTGTGAATTTCTCATCATTATGTTTTTGAGCCAGTCTTCTACCAAGTTCAATGGCAGCTATTAATTGAATGGCTTTCACCTCACCGATTCCTTTAATAGCCACCATTTCTTCGATGGTTGCGTGCTTCAAATGATGGAGTCGTTCAAAAACATTTAATACCCTGTTTGCAAGAACAAGCACAGATTCTTCCTTTGTACCTGTCCTCAATAAAATAGCGAGTAGCTCTTGATTGGATAAACTTTCAGCCCCTTGTCGTAATAGCCGTTCACGGGGGCGATCCTCTATATTGACATCACGTATCATCAAAGTTGGTAAAGCGTCTTCCAGCAAAAATATTCACTCCTTCGCAAATTGGACTATCTGTAGATCCACCAATTGCGAAAACAAAGCTGCAAGTGGTAGACCTACAACATTGTTATAATCTCCTTCAATTCGTTTAACTAATAGTGTGCCAATCGTTTGAATGCCATAACCACCCGCTTTATCAAAAGGATCTCCTGAATCTACATAAGCTTCGATTAATTCCTGCGATAGGCGGTGGAAAACAACTGTGGTTTCTTCCACAAAGGTCGTTTCCTTTCCATTCGGTTCGATTATGGCGACGGCTGTCATCACACTATGTTTGTTATTTGACAAACGTAATAAGTGAGAAATAGCTTCCTCACGCGTCTTTGGTTTATGTAGTAGCTCTTGATTGTAAACAACAATCGTATCTGCACCAATAATCGTGGCATTAGCTGCTTTTTTGGCTACATCACGCGTCTTCAATAAAGCTACTTCTTTTACATAATCCTGCATTGTATTAGCTTGTACACTTGTTTCTTCCACTTCACTTGTCAAGACTTCAAAGGGAAGCGCTAGCATGCTTAGCAATTCCTTGCGCCTAGGGGAAGCAGAAGCAAGGACAAGCTTATGATTTGTTTTCAACATTATCTGATCATTCCTCCTTATCCTTATGATACAGAAGAATGGACAATTTGAAAATTTTCAAAAAAACAAGATAATGATGATTTCGCTATTATTTGACGTTAAAATTTCACCTGAAGACACGTATTTTTAGATTGATAATGTGCAAAAACATGCAGACGAATGATGTTGATATCGTTGGAAATAGTAGAGGCCGCTGCTCCAATGGACTGCCAATCCTCTGGTAGTGTTGAGTCCTTGCCATTTTCCTTAAAATTTAATTTTGCTGCATTTTTATCTGCTAAAGCAGTTGGGATTTCTGCAAGGGTCGGCTCTTTACAGCTTTCACCACTGATGCTAAATGCCTTTTTAAAGGTAGCAGGGTCCTGTAAAAATTGGAGCTGACTTTCCTCCGTCACCATGCTTGTCCAAACATAAAACTTGTCATCAACTTGAACAATCGCGCTCTCTTTTAAGGCAGGATACTCAGCAACAAATGAACTAGCGCTCTCATAGTTTGAATACACGCCAGCCTGGCTAGCATAAAACATTGATGCATTAGATGTATTGGTTGTCTCACCGGCAGTTGGAATCGTTTCTGTTTGTGATTGATTATTTGCCACTTCACTGCCATTTTTCTTTAATGGTAACTGTGTACTGGCTTGTAAAACGCCCAAAAAAATGGCTACACCTAATAGACCAACAAATCCACCAATAATCATTGCTCGAAATATTTGTTTTTTCATCACATGACTTACAATTTTCATTCAACTATCACCTCATCCTTCCACCTATCTATGCACTAGTAACGTTGCCAACTTCATATGGTATAAGTATATGTAGATTCCGAAGGGTAAATGCGAATTTATTATTTTTTGATAAAGGCTCCTTTATAAAAAAAACTAGGACTCACTATCAAGAGTCCTAGTCGTTTCATTGTTTTAATCTATTACGAACCTCTGTTAATAAATATAACGAGCCTGATACAATGGTTCTTTGCTGTCTATATGATTGTGCCTGTATAAAGGATGCATAGTCAACCAAGGTTGTTTTCGATGCTGCATGAGAAAGTTTGACCATTTGATGGGCTGGCATTGCTCGTGAATTAGCAAAATCAACGAAGTAAAAATCATCACTCACCTGCTCTAAAAGCCTGAGAATCTGCTGAACATCTTTATCTGCTAGTATGCCAATGACAAATGTTATCTGCTCATTTGGATATTCACACTGGATCGTTTCTACTAATTTTTCGGCACTTGCAGGATTATGTGCACCATCCAAAATAACGAAAGGCATTATTTCTTCAAAGCGTCCCAAAATAGAGGCCTTTTGCACAGCTTGACGAATAGCTGTTTTATCCATAGACACGCCTAATACTGACGCCACTTCGAAAAAGGCTGTAATGGCGAGTGCCATATTGTTCCCCTGATGTGCTCCCTTCATAGAACGAGTTAGGTTCGCAATTTGGAACTGCTGTACGTCATTCGTATAGCTTTCTCCATCAGTTGTCGGCTTTATGGCAAAATGCTTACCTAATGCAAATAGCGTGGCTTTTTTTTGATTGGCTACTTCATCCACAACACGCATCGCCTCATCTGGCAAATCACCAATAATAACTGGACGTTGTTGCTTAATAATACCTGCTTTATGGTGAGCAATGCTTTCAAGCGTATTCCCTAAAAACTTTGTGTGTTCTAAAGCAATACTTGGGATAACAGAGACAATGGGTGTTACCACATTTGTGCTATCCAATAAGCCACCCATTCCCGCTTCAATCAGTGCTATATCCACCCTGCCATTCACAAAATGTAAAAATGCCGCCACCGTCAGCAATTCAAAATCGGTTAGTTTACTACTAAGCCCAGCCTCATGCATCTGTTGAAAAACTCGATCCATTTCAGCTTCTTTAATAGGTTGACCAGCTATTTGAATTTGGTCATGAACATCTACGATACAGGGTGACATAAATTTGCCCACACGTAAGCCATGTTCTTGTGCAATAGCCTCTAGAAACGTTAACGTAGAGCCTTTGCCATTTGTGCCTGCTAAGTGGACGACATGCAAAGTTTGTTCAGGATTACCCACTAATGATAAAGCCTCTTCAATCGCTGTAAGACCTGGTTTAATTACATCATCACTTTTAACCTGCCATTTCTCTTTATAATGATCAAAGTTTGGGATCATTGTCCTTCCTCCTGTAGCCACTGTCGAGCTTGTGCTATAAAGTATAAAGAGCCTGTTATGACAATAATATCCTCTTTATGGCGTCCTTGTAATATAGTTTGAAGGCTTTTTAGCCACTCTGTATGATATGTTTTATTGGCATGTGTCGACAACTTCGCTAAGCTTTCAGCAGGCATTGCATTCGGTAGGTCTATTTGTGTAAAAGTGATCGAGGTGGCAACAGCATCCATTAGTTCTATACTGTTGGCATGATCCTTGTCTGCTAATGCCGCATAAATAAAGTGATAATTGTTTCTTGGATAGACGTTTTTTAGTGTTTGGATAAGAGCAGCTGTACCCTCGGAATTATGAGCACCATCTAGCACAATTTGATTCGGCCATTGCTCGAAGCGACCTGCCCATTGCGCACACTGTAGACCCTGACAAATAGAATCATCAGCAATGGCAATTGCCCCCTGTTCACGTAATGTTAGCATGGCTGTGATGGCCAAACTTGCATTATTTATTTGATGTTGACCAGCCATTTTTAATGGTACATCCCTCATCAAGACATGAGCCTTTTCATATGTAAAGTGCTGATAGTCAGTGCTCTGCCAACTATTTGTCACCGTGAAGCCTTGTCCTAAAACAAAGCATGATGCATGTCGTTCCTCTGCAGTAGCTTTAATGACAGCCAATGCCTCCTCATTTTGAACGCCTACAACAACTGGGATGCCTTCTTTGATGATACCAGCTTTTTCAGTGGCAACCTTTGCGAAGGTGTCACCTAAAAAGGCTGTATGCTCTAGCGAAATCGTTGTAATAATAGATAAAAGCGGCCTTACGACGTTTGTCGCATCCAAACGTCCTCCAAGCCCTGTCTCAATAAGTGCTATATCTACTCCTTCATGTGCAAAATATTGAAACATAATCAATGTAACTACCTCAAAAAAGCTTGGAAAATCGCCATTGTAGTGCTCTTCTATAATTTTCGCAAGTTTATTGAAATAGTAGAGAAATTGCTCATCTGAAATTTGGCGGCCGTTAATGGTCATACGTTCATTGACTCGCTCTAAATGCGGAGACGTAAATGCCCCTACTGTGTAGTCTGCATGTTGTAGCATTTCTCTTAATGCGTTCACCGTAGAGCCTTTACCGTTTGAACCTGCTACATGGATTACTCTTAGCTTGTTGTGAGGCTCATCTAAATGTCCTAGTACTTCACGCATAAGGACAAGTGGTGCACGTTTATGATCAACTGCTTTTAATGTAAAAATAAATTTTGTACATTCGTTCATTGTGTGAAACAAAATAAACACTCCCTCTTACTGCAATATCTTTATTTTAGTACAAGTAACGTTTAATAACATAGCAAAATGGTAAAATACAAAAAACACGCAGCTAGCGACTGCGTGTTCATATTAATATTATATTAGTGTACCTTGTGAGCACCTAATAAAGCACCCATATTGTTTAAAATAGTTTTTGCATCACTATTTAATAACGGATGTACATCTGGACGTTGCACTAATTCAAAAGCGTTTTTTAACGTTCTTTTTAGCATAGATATATCAAAGTCTGAGCAATACTCATTAATTTTTTGGATTGTTAATAAATCAGTCCTTGATAATTTAATGCTATCCTGCTGAGGATTACTATTTGCTAATATGTGCTTAATAAGGACACGGCCACTTGTATTCAATAAACGATAATACTTTGCTTCGGATAATTTTAAGAGATTCGTTTCGATCAATACTCTCGCGCTTACAAAGTCTAGTTCATCACATGCTTTGTTGACTTTTGTAATAATGGTTGCAATATTTCCTGACATTCCCAACACCCCCATTGGCTCTTATTTTTTTAATGAAAAAGACTGTCTATCTAAAAAAACCGTCCATTCTCCCAAGCTTTTTTCACGGCTAAATAATACGGAATTAGGTTTTGTTTCCTACCAAATCAACCCTGCACGACATCTATTAGTCTGATTTATTTTAAATAATACTATATATTTTTTCCTAATACAATGCATATCTTTAGATCTATAAAAAAAAAAGCAATGGATGACTTTTTCGTCATCCACTGCTTCAACTTTACATTTATTTCAATTCTTCTAAACGTTTTAACACAACTGCATGCTTGCTTTCATAATCTGCTAATTTCTCACGTTCTGCGTTAACTAACGCTTCCGGCGCTTTCGATACAAACTTTTCATTCGATAACTTACCTGTAACAAGCTTCACTTCTTTTGCCCATTTCTCTAATTCTTTTTCAAGGCGAGCAATTTCTTCCTCTAGATTGATCAGTCCAACAAGAGGTAGGAAAACCTGTGCTCCTGTCACAACAGCCGTCATTGATTGTCCTGGAGCCTCTAAACCTTCACCAATTGTTAAAGTATCAGGATTACAGAATTTTTCTAAATATGCTTGATTCTCTTCAAGTACAGCTGCTGTTGCTGCATCTTTCGCTGAAATAAACAACGGTACTTTTTTGCTCATTGGGGTATTTACTTCCGCACGAATATTACGTACTGAACGTATAATATCCATTAGGAGCTTCATATTATCTGCTTCATCAGCAAAATGAAGATCTTTACGTACTGTTGGCCATGCTGCCACTGTAATAGATTCACCTTCATGTGGTAAATGCTGCCAAATTTCTTCTGTAATGAAAGGCATAAATGGATGTAATAGACGCATTGTTTGATCTAGTACGTAAGCTAAAATAGAGCGAGTTGTCTTTTTAGCTGCTTCATCCTCACCGTAAAGAGGTAATTTTGCCATTTCAATATACCAAGAACAGAAATCATCCCAAATGAAATTGTATAATTCACGGCCAACTTCACCGAATTCATAACGCTCTGCAAGAGAGGTAACGCGTTCAATCGTTTCATTTAAGCGCGTTAAAATCCATTTGTCAGCTACTGATTTTTCACCAGTTAAATCGATCTCATCATATGTCATACCATCCATATTCATAAGCGCAAAACGTGATGCATTCCAAATCTTATTGGCAAAGTTCCATACTGCTTCAACTTTTTCAGTTGTATAGCGTAAATCTTGACCAGGTGATGAACCAGTAGCTAAGAAGTAGCGTAATGAATCTGCACCGTATTGTTCAATGACATCCATTGGATCAACACCATTGCCAAGTGATTTACTCATTTTACGCCCTTCACCATCACGTACTAAACCATGAATTAGCACATCTTTAAATGGACGTTGATCTGTAAACTCAAGACCTTGGAAAATCATTCGAGAAACCCAGAAGAAAATAATATCATAGCCTGTTACTAATGTATTTGTTGGATAATAACGTTTATATTCTTCATTTGCTTCATCTGGCCAACCCATAGTAGAAAACGGCCATAGTGCTGAAGAGAACCATGTATCTAGTACATCTTCATCTTGCGTCCAGTTTTCTGCATCTGCTGGGGCTTCTTTACCTACGTATATTTCGCCTGTTTCATTATGGTACCAGGCTGGGATTTGATGGCCCCACCATAATTGACGAGAAATACACCAATCGCGTATATTCTCCATCCAGCGGGAATATGTGTTTTCAAAACGAGCAGGAACAAAGTTTACTTTCCCTTCTTCGTCCTTTTGCAGCTCTAGGGAAGCATCAGCAAGTGGTTGCATTTTAACGAACCATTGTGCTGAAAGATATGGCTCAACAACAGCACCAGAACGTTCAGAGTGTCCTACTGAATGCATATGCTCTTCAATGCGAATTAACACACCTGCTTCTTGTAAATCAGCAACAATTTGCTTGCGGCATTCGAAGCGATCCATTCCTTTATATTTGCCAGCAAGATCATTCATTGTGCCGTCTTCATTCATTACTAGAATGCGCTCTAGATTATGACGATTACCAACTTCAAAGTCGTTCGGATCATGGGCTGGTGTCATTTTTACAACCCCAGTACCAAATTCCATATCAACGTACTCATCAGCAACAATTGGAATTTCACGACCTACAATCGGTAAAATAACGTTTTTACCAATTAAGTGCTGATAACGCTCATCGTTCGGGTGAACAGCTACCCCAGAGTCACCAAGCATTGTTTCGGGACGTGTTGTAGCAACTTCTACATAGCCAGAGCCATCAGCTAATGGATATTTCATATGATAGAAGGCACCTTGCACATCCTGATAAATTACCTCGATATCAGATAATGCTGTTTTTGCTGCTGGGTCCCAGTTGATAATACGTTCACCACGATAAATTAAACCTTTTTCATATAACTGAACAAAAACTGTTTTTACCGCATCTGAAAGACCTTTATCTAGCGTGAAACGTTCACGCGTATAGTCTAATCCAAGACCAAGCTTTGCCCATTGATCACGAATATGTCCAGCATACTCTTCTTTCCATTCCCATGTTTTTTCAAGGAATTTTTCACGTCCTAAATCATAACGTGTAATATTATCCTCACGCAGCTTTGCTTCTACTTTTGCCTGTGTTGCAATACCTGCATGATCCATACCTGGCAACCAAAGGGCATCATAGCCTTGCATGCGTTTCATACGGATGAGGATATCTTGTAATGTTGTATCCCAAGCATGGCCAAGGTGTAGTTTACCTGTTACGTTCGGTGGTGGAATAACGATTGAATAGGGCTTTTTCCCACTTTCAGGCTGCGCCTCGAAAAACTTCCCTTGTAACCACCATTCATAGCGACCAGCTTCAATGGACTGTGGGTCATACTTAGTTGGCATTGAAATGTTTTCTGTCATATTGACTCCTCCTATTGTTTGAAAACTGTAGGTAAAGAAATGCTGTTCATTTTTTACCCAATAAAAAAACTCCTCTCGTCTAAAAGGACGAAGGAGTTTTAGTTCGCGGTACCACCTTTAATTCCAGCAGTGGTTAAGATAAATGTTCAATGACATATTTTCTCAGCCTACCCTACTGGCTCTCAATTCGGTAACGGTGTTTAACCGGCTTTAACTACTATTAGTTCACTAAAGCTGCTCAAGGGCTACCTTCAATTCCGTACAAATAGAAACTTCACAGCTACCGTTTCTTCTCTGAAAATGTAGACAAAATTTACTCTTCCCTATCATAGCATCTGTATTTGATTTTCCTAATTGTACCGCAGGATCGTGTCATTTTTCAAGTGATTTAGTCATCTTTTAGTAAGAGGAAAGTAAATAGAAAAGGAAGTGACAATTCAAATGCGACGACGCAAGTATAACCCTTGGCTTTTACCACCTTGGCTACGGCAAGTTCGTTTTTATTGTAGAACCATTATCGTGCCGATTTGTGCTTTTCAGTTTATCCGTGTCATTATTGTGCCAACATCAGGTGATTTAATCTTCTTATTACTTCTGCTACTTCTCTGCTATTTACTTTTGAAAGATATCATTTGAAACACGAACTTTAAGCGGTGTATATTCTTCTGTTAGATCCCAAATCATAGAAGGCACTTCATGCCAAGTACTGGATTCACGTACAACAATATGGCTTGAGGATTCTCTTAATACAGCTTTTTGGTCAACTGTTGTAGAATTCTCTTGGCGTGAAGCTGCTGCTACTGCGGCAGGTTGTTTCACTTGAACACTTTCTTCGATTACGGCCATTGTTTCCTCTTGTTCGAAAGCATGTGTTGATAGGTGCGGATTGTCTAACACAACTTTTTCATCAACAGGTTCATATTCATTAAAAACACTTGTAACGGTCCACTCAAGCTGACACATCTGATTTGTTAGACTAGGGCGAATATCCTTGACCATTAAATCTTTGACATCGGATTCTTTTGGTAAATCCACATGTAAAGGTACAGCATACTCAAAATAACCAGTATCTCCTTGGATGTCTAGAGCATCAATTGTAATTAAATCTTCATTTTCTGCAAATGCTTGCATATCTTGAAAATCAAAGCGAACGTGTGCGGTGATATGATAGATGCCCATAAGTCGCAAAGAATCTTCTAATTGCATTGCCTGCCACTGTGGCTTAATTTGTACAGCTGCTATTTCAGTTGGGCAGCCATATCCAGGAAAACAAAATGCTTCGCGCATATTCCAAGTTTTGTGTTCGATAATAATCCCTCCCTTTGCATCATATGACGATTTAAAGGAGAGTATGCTAGGGTGTTGCCATTTGAACACATTTAAAAATAGATACTACTAAAAAACTGGCATGCTAGAAGCAATATTCTAGCATGCCAGTTTCATGAATGTTCATATCTTTAAACATTTACTAATTTAATTTTATTCGCTACACGATCTGTTAGCATTTGCGTTGCTTTTGGTACAATCGGTTTAAAAATAGGATTTAAAACAGGGCCAGCTAACCCGCCCGCAACGACTTCTAAGAATCCTGTCATTTTTGTATTTTCAGGATCAATACTTTCTGCGAGGAAATAGCCATTTCCTGTGAAGTTATCAGAAAGCCCCTTTAATTCGAATGTAACTTTTGATGGTGCTAACCATTCTAAGATTGTAATTTCTACTTCAACTGTTTTTTTCAAAACGCCAACATTGCCTTTAAAAGTCCAAGTGGAGTGTTTTTCATCAATCATTTCATGTGCATTATAACCTGGGACAAGCTTTGCCCATTTTTCCATATCACTAACGAAATCCCATACATCCTCAATCCCTACAGGAACTTCGACCGTGTGTGTGCCTGTTGCCATATCAATTCACTACTTTCTTTTATGAATAGCTATATTATAAACGATATCGCCCACAATTTGGCTATGCTGAAAGATGTAATTTTGACAAAAGCAGGTCCTTCATCCAGTATAGAAGATCTTGTTTACTAGTAAATATATGCTATTCTCTCTTTTTGTCCTTACATTTCTCTAGCACTATAATGCTTTCTGCTTGATCCATTAAAAAAGTACAACGGTAGAAAAAGCAAGTTTGACGGGCGAAGGGCTTTGTTTTTCAAAAATATGAGAGCATGCTAGAAATAATTCTAGCATGCTCTATCAAATTTTATTTGGCTAATTGCGCAAATACTTTATGGAATGCAGCCACTGTTTTCGCAATATGCTCTTCCGTATGGGCTGTTGAGATGAATAGTCCTTCAAATTGAGAAGGAGGTAAGAAAATACCTTCCTCTGCCATTAGACGGAAGTATTCAGCGAATAATTGTAAATCAGATGTTTTAGCAGAAGCAAAATCAATGACATTTTCATTTGTAAAGAAGAAGCCAATCATAGAGCCTGCACGATTGACAGTGTGCGGGATATTATATTTTGTTGCTGCTTCACGGAAACCAGCCTCAAGCTGATCTCCTAATTTTTTAAAGTAATCATACGTACCATGGTCTAAACGTGATAACGTTTCATAACCGGCTGTCATCGCTAATGGATTCCCCGATAATGTTCCTGCTTGATAAATTGGTCCAGCAGGAGCTACTTGCTCCATAATTTCTTTTTTCCCAGCGAACGCACCTACAGGGAGACCCCCTCCGATTACTTTACCTAAAGTAGTCATATCTGGTGTTATCCCAAAATACCCTTGTGCACAGCCATAATCTACGCGGAAACCTGTCATAACTTCGTCAAAGATTAATAATGCACCGTGCTCTGAAGTAAGCGCACGTAAGCCTTCTAGGAAACCGGGCTGTGGTGGAACAACCCCCATATTTCCTGCGACTGGCTCCACAATAACTGCAGCTAACTCTGCGCCAAATTTCTCGAAAATCACTTTTGCCCCTTCTAAATCATTATAGGCAACTGTCAACGTATTACGTGCGATATCTGCAGGCACACCAGGGCTATCAGGAAGGCCTAATGTGGCAACACCAGAACCGGCTTTAATTAATAAGGAGTCACCGTGACCATGATAAGACCCTTCAAACTTTAAAATCTTATCACGCCCTGTAACACCACGTGCTACACGTAATGCAGACATAGTAGCCTCTGTTCCTGAAGAAACAAAGCGGATCATTTCCATTCCTGGTAGACGGTCTAATACTAATTGGGCTAAGCGATTTTCTGTATAGCTTGGAGCACCGAACGAAGAACCCTTCGCAGCTGTATCTGCAATTGCTTTCACTACCTCTGGATGTGTATGTCCTAAAATTAGCGGACCCCAAGACAATACATAATCAATATATTCATTGCCATCAATGTCTTTAATGATTGCCCCATGACCAGATTCCATGAAAATCGGGTCCATATTTACTGATTTGAATGCACGTACTGGGCTACTTACACCCCCCGGCATTAATTGAACAGCTTCAGCATAGGCTTGTTTTGATTTTTCGTAAGAACGTGTCATTTATTTCTCCTCCAACCAACGTGCAACATCTTTTGCATGATACGTAATGATTAAATCAGAGCCTGCACGTTTCATACCTAATAATGTTTCAAGCACAACTTTTTTCTCTTCAATCCAACCATTTATAGCAGCCGCTTTAATCATTGCATATTCACCTGACACATTATACGCAACAAGCGGTAATGGGTAGTTATTTTTCATGTCTCGAATAATATCTAAATAGCTAAGAGCAGGTTTGACAATTAAGAAATCTGCGCCCTCTTCAATATCTGACTCTGCCTCACGGAATGCCTCTAGACGGTTTGCAGGATCCATTTGGTAGGATTTACGATCACCAAATTGTGGAGCGCCATCTGCAGCGTCACGGAAAGGTCCATAGTAACTGGATGCATATTTGACTGCATAGGACATAATCGGAATATGTTCAAAACCAGCTTCGTCTAGACCAGCACGAATTGCCGTTACAAAGCCGTCCATCATATTAGAAGGAGCAATAATATCAGCGCCAGCTTTTGCTTGTGATATCGCCGTGCGGGCTAAAACATCTAATGAAGGATCATTCAAAATTTGATCGCCCTCAATTAAGCCACAATGTCCATGATCCGTAAATTCACATAAGCATGTATCCGCGATGACTAATAACTCAGGATGACGTGTTTTAATGAGTCGAGTCGCTTCCTGCACAATACCATGATCATGAAATGCACCTGTTCCAACCGCATCCTTTTCAGCTGGCAAGCCAAATAAAATAACCGCAGGAATACCTAAAGCTACAACCTCATCCACCTCTGCCTCTAGATTATCCAATGAAAATTGAAAAACGCCAGGCATTGACTGTACTTCATTTTTAATATTTTCGCCTTCTATTACAAAAATAGGATAGATCAGGTCCTCTTTATGTAAGTATGTTTCTTTTACCATTGATCGCATCGTTGCATTGGCACGCAAACGACGATGTCTTTGAAATTGTAGTTTTGTCATGATTTGTCCCCTACTTTCATAATTTCTTCGATGACTGCTTGCATTGTATAAACACTTGGCATAATATCCACAGTAGCACCGTATTGTTCAAGAGCCGCTTCCGTAATATGGCCGATGGCTGCAATGCGAGCTGCATGCCAGCCGATATGTGGCACAACATCCCTTGCATACACGTCAACTGCTGAAGGACTAGCAAAAATCACTGTGACATTTTGATGTTGCTGGATGCAATTGACAATAACAGGTGTTTGATCATGTCGTTCTATTGTTTCATAGACTGTCCATTCTTTTAACTTAAAAGGCAGTCCATCCTTCAGCGTACTTTTCGCCTTTTCGCCTCGAATAAACAGACATCTCGGATGATTACCCGCTACGTTTGGAAATTCTTTAACGAAAATATCAGCACTAAATACGGAAGGCATAAAGCTTACTTGAAATCCTAAATTTTCTAATGCTGTCGTTGTTTTTGTGCCAATGGAAGCTATTTTTCCTTGGAAATGATCCGCATTCAATTGATGTCGAAGCATTTTACTAGCAAAAGCTTCGACAGCATTTTGACTAGTAAAAATCAACCAATCATATTGCTTCGCGTGATTCAATAGTTCAGCATCCTTACTATCTAATCGTTCGCAAGTTTCAATTAATGGGGCTATGATGGCATGTCCACCTAAAGATGTTATGTTTTCGACAATGGTTGTTGTCTTAGATGTGCCTGTTAAAAGTATGGTTTTACCCTTTAGAGGTAAATTACTTGGCATCTTGCTCTGCCTTTACACGCTGAATTAAATCGAAAGCACCTTGTTCTGTTAAAATTGCAGCTAGCTCTTCTCCAATTTTTTGTGCATCTGTGCCAACTACTGTTTCCTTATATACAACAGATGCGTCTGGAGCAGCAACAAGGCCTGTTAATGTAATTTCTTCCCCATTTGAAGTAGCATACCCTGCGATTGGTACTTGACAACCACCATCCATTGCTGCCAAAAATGCACGTTCTGCATGTGCTTCTTGCCATGTAAATGAATCAGTCAGCTTACCTAATTCGGCTAAAAGCTCCGCATCATCGGCACGACATTCGATGCCTAGAGAGCCTTGTGCTACAGCTGGCAGACAATGTTCTACAGGTAAAAATTCAGTGACTACATCATCACTCCAACCAAGGCGTTTCAAACCAGCTGCAGCTAAAATAATAGCATCGTATTCTTCTGTTTCAAGCTTCGCTAAACGTGTGTCAACATTTCCACGAATCCATTTAATTTCGATGTCAGGACGTACTGTTAAAAGCTGTGCACTACGACGTAAAGAACTTGTGCCAACGACTGCTCCTGCAGGAAGGTCAGCAAATTTAACATGCCCTTTCGAAATAAATGCGTCACGCGCATCTTCACGTGGTGGAATACAACCAATCACTAGCCCATCTGGCAATACAGCAGGCATATCTTTCATAGAATGAACAGCAAAGTCAATTTCTTTATCGTAAAGGGCTTGTTCAATTTCTTTCACAAACAACCCTTTCCCACCTACTTTTGAAAGCTGAACATCTAAAATTTGGTCACCTTTGGTTACAATCTCTTTTACTTCAAATTCGAATGGTACACCAGCCGCTTTTAATTCATTAATAAACCAATTTGTTTGCGTTAGCGCTAGCTTACTTCTCCTAGAACCTACAATAATTTTTCTCAACAGTCTCCAACCTTTCTTCTAATACCATAAATGGAATCGCGATAAACTACTTCCTAGGAAGAAGTTCACAACAACTAATAGATAGGCATAAATATGTACCCATGCATAAGTTGTACCTGTCAGCTTGCTTTTGCGATTCACATATAAGATAAAACAATACAAAATTAAAATAATGAAGGACCCTATGATTTTCGCATCGAAAATCGAAAGACTCTCTAATGTTAATAGTGCCCATTCAAAGCCTAATATTAAACTTATAAATAACATCGGAATCCCAATAAAAAATGAAATATTCATCCAGCTACTTGTCTGCTGCAAGGAAGGCAACCTAGTCCATAAATGCGACCATTTTTTCTTTTTCAGCAAACGATATAGCACGAGATACAAAATGGCAAACACAAATGTTAAAGTAAATGCTGCATAAGACAGTATTGCAAATGATATATGAATAAAAAGCAACTCCGAAATTAAAGTATCCCCGACAGCTCCTGTAGGACGTTTCGGCATAAAAGTAAATATACTAGCGAACAAAAATCCTAGTATATTAATAATAAACACAGGTAAATCCACCCTTGCTATGCAATGAAGGATAATGGATAACGTCACGAGTAACCAGGAATAAAAAAGTATTCCCTCAGACAAGGATAAAATCGGAAAACGCTTCGTTTCCACAAACGTTAAAATGATAATGGCACTTTGAATCATCCATACAAATGAAACAAGCCAAAAAGCAATGCGCCTTGCACGTACTTGCTTATAAAAATAATCAGTAAAGTAAAAAACTAGACTGATCGCATACAAGACGATCATCACTTCATAGAGCCTCGTCATGGTCAAATCAGCCAATAGACATCCCTTCTTTGTCGTGAAATTAATAAACTATTCTAATATAGAAAACAAAAAAAACGTTTTCGTATCCTTAGTTTACCATACAGATACGAAAACGCCTCGTGTAATATCAGTAGAAAATCCAATTGCGCACAATACCTCTGTACAACCATGGCTATCTATATGAGCGCAATAGATAATTTAGAAAGAGTACTTTGGTTCAGTAGAAGTCTGAGATACCTGTGAGCGTTCTTTGCGCTCAAGCTCTTGCTTTGTCATCTCATGAACTTCAGCTTCCACAGCATCCTCTATACCAAAAATTTGTTGGAATAAACGTAACTGTTCATTTGCTTTTGGAGAATTAGCCATTTCTTTAGCTTGTAAGATTGGCTCTTTTAACAATTGATTGATAATAGATTTTGTATGTTTACTTAAAATTTTACGTTCACGTTCCGTTAAATCAGGCATTTTATTTTCGATACTTGTCATTGTCTCTTCTTGGATACGATTTGCTTTTTTACGTAATGCTGAGATGACTGGCACTACCCCAAGCGTTGCTACCCAGTCTTTAAATTGCACAACTTCTTTGCCAATCATATCAGTAATATCAGCAGCAGCACGTTCACGCTCTGCTAAATTCGCTTCGACAATACCTTGTAAATCATCGATATCATATAGAAAAACATTTGATAGGTCGCCAACTCGTGGATCAATATCACGAGGAACCGCTATATCTACCATGAATAATGGTTTTCCTTTTCGTAAACGTTCCACGAATTGCATTAGCTCGTAATCAATAACATAATCTGTTGCACCTGTTGAAGTAATTAAAATGTCCGCTTCTAGCAAAGAACATTGTAATTCCTTCATTGATTTAGCTTCACCATGGAATTTAGCCGCTAAGCTTTCTGCTTTTTCAAATGTACGGTTAATGACAGTAACTTTCCCTACACCACTACCGTAAAGGTTTTCAATCGCAAGTTCCCCCATTTTTCCTGCACCTAAAATAGCTACGTGCTTGCGTTGTAAAGAGCCAAAAATTTTCTTTGCTAATTCTACGGCAGCATAGGAAACAGATACCGCATTCTCACCGATTGCTGTTTCATTATGAGCACGCTTTGCAAATGTTACTGCTTGTTTAAATAGCTGATTGTATACCGTTCCTGTTGTGCCAATCTCTTGTCCACTTAAAAAGCTTTTTTTTACTTGCCCTAAAATTTGTGTTTCACCTAGAACCATTGAATCGATTCCAGCTGTCACTTTAAATAAATGTTCGATTGCCTCATCTTCTTCACGAATCGTTAAATACGAAGAAAATGTCTCCACAGGCAAATCAAACCAGTTGGCTAAAAATTGTTTCACAAAATGACGTCCAGTATGCAATTGATCCACAACAGCATATATTTCTGTACGATTACATGTCGAAACAATTACGTTTTCTAATATACTTTTTTGCTTTTGCAGCGCTTCCATTGCTTGTGGCAGTTCACTCTCAATGAATGATAACTTCTCACGTATTTCAACAGGCGCTGTTTTATAATTCAAGCCTACTACGATGGTATGCATGAATAACACCTCACACGTTCTAATTCACAAATCTCATTATAGCACAGTTCGACAATAGTTCATCAATAATTTGTGAACATGTCATGAAGAACTGCAATTCGTCATCTACATTAGAATTATTATAAACTAAGTGTAACAAATTATACGTGTTGTTTCAAATTAAAAAACTGCCCCACAATCGGAGGCAGTTTTCTCATTAATTTGTTATTGTAACAGTCTTTATTGCAATTATATTTCCATCTTTATCGTATGCTATAAACTCAATCTCATCATTGACTTTAAAGTCCTGCATAGTTTGAACAGTTTTCGTTAACATATAAACTTGATCACTACGCTTTTGCAAATCAAATTGGACATCTCCACTGATGGAATTAAAACGTACATTCATCTTTGCAACATTTGGGCAGTTACTATCAACACGAGCGCTCATTGTAATATAACCTTTTCGTAGTGAAACACTTGTTTCTTCAAATAAATCTTCCGGATTGATACAGCTTGAAGCGGACGTTTTACATAAAATTGTATCAATTAGCTTCTGGAAGACTTGATGCAATTGTAAATTATCAATCGCATGGAAGTACGTTCCGCCTGTTTCTGAAGATAATTGCATTAAAGTGGCGTCATTTACTTGTGATTTCTTGCCCATACTTACTGTGTATACCTTGACGCCTTGTTTTTTCGCTTCATTTATAACTTTTGTCATTTTTGATTTACTAGTTTTTCCATCAGATACAACGACAATCGCTTTGGATGTTTTCGAATCATTCGAGAATTTTGTTAAAGCAATATCAATGCCTGCAAAAATATCGGTTGCACCCTTTTCTTTCGATGCTTTATAAAGATCTTTTTTCAACACATTTTCTGTAGTGCCTTCTCCAAGTATTGTTGCTTTTGTATTCGTTTCAATGACTATGTTATTTTTAGCCTTTAATTGATTAATTAGTTCAATCATTTTCTTACCACGATAGTTTGTTGGATCAACTGCCTTCATGGAAGAAGAATAATCCACTACATAGGCAATTTCTGTTGCTAAAGAACAAGAGTTTTTACTGAAGTATGGATTCGTAAAAATATCTTTCGTCACTGTTTTATCTTTTAAACCCTTCAAGGATGTTGCATAGCGAGGATCTATTGGATTGACGAGTATTGCTTCCACTTTAGATTTTCCATAAATAACGGAATCAAAGTAGGCTACGGCAGTACCTGGATTTCCTGTGTTATTTAATGGATCTGAAGTGTTCGTAATGAATGAAGCTGTTTTTTCTACTCCATCATACTTAATTTTGACTGTCCCTTGATAATCCGTAATAGGCTCTCCACCTGGGCGCACTAAAGTCACCATCACTTTTGTATAACGATCTTTTCCTGATGGTCTTGATGCCGCATCGGCACTTTCCTTTAATGCCTCTACTCGTTTTTTATAGGCCTCTACTTGCCCAAGTAATTTACCGCCTTGATATTTTAATAATACTGTACGGTCATAGTTACTTAAGTTTGTGAAGATCGTATAAATCTTCATAACACTATCATAATGCTCTAATGTTAAATCCTTTTCGTCTGGCATCTTTTTCATAAGTTGAATAATAGCGCCGACTGGATTAATGTTTTCTACCTGTGAGGCAATATCATCATCAATGCCTTGAACGCGATAAATAGGACGACCATCGTCAGCAATCATATACATGATTTCCGTTATAGCTGTATTATCTTTAGTTGTAACAGAGTTTTGGAAACGCGTCTTTAAAAGTTCCTCAAATAAGTGAACAGAAATATCATAGTTTTCAAATTGTAGAATAGCATTTTCATAACCTAATGCTGGATATTTAGGATCAGATCCACCGTAACGTAAATAGATGTTTTGCACATTTCCTAAAACATCTGTTACATTTGTTTGCTGTCCAATACTAAATAGCTTTCTATCCCCATCAAAGTCAAAAGGAACTGGGCTATACACATCAATTAGGTTTTGCGTAAAGAACTCTGGGATATCTTCACTTTTTGGAAATTCAGGTATCACGCTGCCATTATCATCCGTATTTCCTGGGTCGTATACTTGGTAATCAATACGCAATTCAGGCTGTGGTGCGTAACGCACTTCTGCATTTAATTTCTCTCCAACAAGACACTTCATTGCTGGGTCTGTATTATTAATTAGCTCAAAAGTGATGGTATCACGTACCGATTTAGTTAATTTTGGTGCTACAACGATAGCGGACACAGTTGAACCATCCGATTGGACAATATCAACTGCTTCACCTGAAGTATCAACAATATTTCCGTAGGATGCCTTCACGCGGAATGAATAGGATTTATCATCTGCGATAGGATCACCATTACAAGCCTTTAAAGACACCGTAACAAGTGTTGTATCCACATTATTTGCAATTAAATCAGGTTTTTCCACCACAATACTTTGCAGTGCATTATTGACATTGTTCGGTCCAGTAAAATCATTTGAATTATCCTTCGGTTCTTCAAAATCAGCACTACTAGATCCCATAAAACCTGGAGGTAACGTAATGCTATCATTATCACGACCCGCTGGACTACGTTTTAATCCTTGTACTGCAAAAGTGCTATTTTGAACAGCACGATATAAGAATTCAGCAACATCACCACGTGTTAATTTTGTAGATGGATTGAAGCTAGCAAATGTCTTTTTGCCTGTAGAACTTGTAGATAAATCATTTGAATATAAATATTGTACTGCCTGTGGCTCATCTAAATCTAAGCCTTTAAAAGCAGCATAAATTTGGGCAAATTGGCCGCGCGTTACGGCTTTTGTTCGATTCGTATTCACATGTGTGCCGTTAAATGGTAAATAAAAATCGCTATAGAAATTATAAGCAACACTATCTACATAAGATAACGCATAGTTACGATCTAGCTTGGCAAACATTAGTACAAGATCGCGATCTGTCACTTGATCATTTGGTAAAAAATTATTTGCGCTATTTAAGGACATGAGATCATTATCCACCGCCCAGGAAATAGCTTTATAATTATTGCTATTTGTTGGAACATCTCTAATTGTTGTAGCTGCTTGCGTGACAGTAGGTGTCGCTGTCATCAGTAGAAGCATGAAGCAAAGCATAGCAAGCAATGCTTTTTTTACATAGGTCATTTTTGTTCCATCCTTTCTTTAGTTAAAGAACAATATGTCATCACGATAGTTTTGTTTTAAGTCATCTTCTAAATATTTCAAGAATCGCTCTAGAACAACTGACGCCTCCGCACGCGTTAGCGGTTTATTTGGATTAAAACGACCAGCAGAATCACCAATCATTAGGCCAAGCTCATTTGCAATATAGATGCCATCTCGCGCATAATTTGGAATCTGATTGTCATCTGTAAATTTAGTTAAGTAGCCAGGATCAGGTGCTCTATTTTCAAGTCCTAAAGCACGAACAAAGATAGTTGCAGCCTGTGCTCGATTAATCGCATTATCTGGCTTAAAGTAATCAGCTGATACACCTTTAATTATCCCTTTATTTAACGCTGATTCAATATAGCCGTAATCCTTGATAGAACGCTTCAAGTCTTTAAAAACACTTGTAGTAGGTGTCTTTTTTGATTTCTTTTCTTCAAACACACGTAAATCAACTGCTTTACCAATAGCCGTCGTAAAATCAATACGCTTCATTGGTGTATTAGGAGAAAAGAAGTTACTTGAATCTGAGTAAATACCTAGAGAATAAAGTTTTTCAATTGCTTCTTTCGCGTAATGGGTTGTTAAATCTCTGAATTTAGGAATGATAAGACGTTCAATTGTTGGCATGTACTCTGTATCTAAATCAAGTGTACCTTTTTGTCCTGAAGATAGGTCGTATGTATATTCAGAAATAACATCCTTTTCACTTACAACTGCATATCCACCTTCAAAACTTCCTAAGCTACCGAGATTTTCCTCATAATTTAAAACACGTGATTTACTTGTAGATAAACGATTTTTCACATGACTTGTTTTACCATCACTATAGGAATAAACAGACTCCGTGATTTGAGTTTCAGTCGCACCCCAGAAGTTCTCATAGCCTGCATGTCGGCTATCTGTTTCAATTGTTACTGTGTTTTGAACAGCATTTTTTCCTTTTCCTGTTTCAAAGGCATAGGTTTTTCTAGAAATAATATTTCCTGAGTAATAATCAGAGGCTGCACGATTATCAGTAACAGTTCCTTGTGAAAATTGATAATCGACTAACGTATAAGTAATGGCACCGATTGTAATTTTTTCAGTGTATTTCTTTACTTCACCATTGGATGTTTTTTGACCAAGAACTGCATAATCCACTACATCTGATTCATAGGCAATATTTCTTGTCAATGTAGCGCCATTGCTTGCAGTTAACTTCATGTTATACGTTTCAGTTAATTTACCTTTTGATTCTTTTTGTGCAATTTTAATATCTTTACTTGTCCCTTTAAAAATAACAGGTGTCCCAGACAGGAACACGGCTTCTTCATATGTATACTCGTTTTTTACAGCACCCGTTGTTTCTAATGAAGCAGCTGATGCATTGAACGGAATAGTAGTTCCAATCAAAAAAATAGTCAGAACTAGAAGCATTACTTTAGATAATTTTTTTTGCATTCGCTTTTCCTCTCTTTCACTGTGCATTTGCGTGCATAATGAAGCTTGTTTCTACTATCACTAAAAAAATCTGCTCGTCTTGCGAATGTATTCAAAGTAACTTTTTCATCTTTAGCTTATGAAATATATTCGCTTAAGACTCGCAAATTTTTTTAGTTTCATATTCATACTAATCTACCAAAATAAAATGAGCTTTAACAAATCGATCTGATAATACAACTAAACGATCAGATGACTGTAAGTCAGAAGCTTGAATCACCTTACCTGCTTTTATCAGTGTCGCTTGGTCAATATTCATATTAACCATTTCACCTGCTTCATACCAACGACCATTTTGCCATTGACTAACACTCTTGACATTAATAACAGCAGGATACGTAGATTTCACAGACTGTAGCTTCCCTGCGAGCATTAGAGGGGCAACAGGTTTAGCATTGTCTAAAATATGAAGAGCTTGTACATGGCCATTCTTCACATAGAAATAACCATAGTCACCCTCTGATAAGTAAAGTTCAATATCTGGCATGACACTATATGTTTTATTGCCGTCATCTACCATAGCTTTTGTGGAATTACTAACTGACAATACAGTACGATCTGCTTTTTTGAAAACATTTGATTCAATCTTCATCGCATCATCAATTTCAATTACATATCCATCAGCTTGAGATAAGCGTCCATAATATAATTCATGACCAGCAAGATTAGGTGACATAAAACTATCACTTGTTACTTGTATTACTTGAGCATAGTGATCGCGTGTAGCACCATCAGCCACGACAAAAGCAGTACCATATGCCATAAGACCAGTAGGTTCGATTAATCGCCCATTTCGAATTAAAATCGTCCCATTATGGAAATACATTGTTCCTGCTGTTTTCAGTTTCAATAGTTGGTAATCTGTATCTACAGACAGCATTGGTTCGTAATATGTTCTTTCATTATTTTTCAATACGACAATTTTCTCGATTACTTCCTTACCAAATTGTTTAACGGTCGCATAGTATGCTTCGCTACCTATATAATTTTTTAGCTGACCTTTCTCGACTTTCGTATTCCCAACATATATTGGTACTTTGGATGTAAAAGGCATAGTGGAAAGTTCATTTGTTGTTTGAGAGCCAAATTGCCAGTTAACAAAGGCATGTTGATTTTTCACGGTAAGCTTATTGGCATTAGGATTGACCGCTTGTATCTCACCTTTATATAAATTTTCTACTAGTGTACCTGTTTCACTGATAGCTACCTTTGAGATGACCGAGGAAGTTTTATTTTTAAAGCTTAATTTAACTCGATCCCCGACGTATAATGCACTAATATCCGTTGCAGAAGAACCTTTTTGATAATTGGTTTCTTTGTTTAAATAGTACGTCGTTTCTGCACCAACATCTGGTTTCACCATAATAAATAACCCATTTGGATCAATACTCGTTACGACACCAGCCGTTGTTTTACCGTTACTGCTTCCTGTTGAGGGTACATTTGTTTCTGTTGGTGTATTAGAGGTACCGCGAAGTTCAACAACACTTCTGAGAGAAATGTCAGCCTCGACTTCCATACCCATCTTAAAGCCCTCAATCGTTGTAGACGTATTATTAATATATAATCTAGTATTTTTATTAATATTAAACGTCACTGTTCGTCCACGATCATTTTCCAATGTTATTTTACTAAGCTGCTTTTCTATCGTGCCATCTGGCTTCGTATATTCTGAAAACGTTACATCGACAAAGGTCCCTGTCACTAATTGGGCAGCTTTAGCAGATTGATTAAAGGAAAAACCTACTATCATCAGTAACGTAATCATCAGTATGTATGAATATTTTTTCAAAAAACCCTGCCTCCTTACTAATTATTAGTATATCGTATTATTGGTAGTTTTTCTTATTCGAAAAGTTACATTTTAGGCCTTCTTGAATTTTTTTCTAAAAATAAAAGTTGAGGTAGCTTTTAACCTCAAGCTACCTTGCCTACTTCATACTTGAATATCAATTGTATGTCCAGCTGTTGGATGTGGAGCATCTAACATTTCAACTAACTGTTCTGTATTTTGCTGTTGCATTTCCATTGCCTGCTTCGTAACAGCTAAAGATACATTTTGCATAAGTGTTGCTTGGTTCTTTGCCATCGATAAAGCTGCGATATCCATCTAGTCCACCTCCTATCTAATTTATCGGACAAATAGTTTCATCATCAAGTATTTTTCCCTAATTTTCTATACGATTGAAAATACAAAAACATCTATTGTCCTAACGCCTTAGACACAATAGATGTTTTTTATTACATTTTGTTTTCGATTGTTTTCCAAGCTTCCTCAAAGCCAAGACCTGTTTCTGAAGAGAAGACAATAAGAGGATCACTTTTTTCCATCTCCAGCGTCTCTTTGACAATTTTCTTATGTTTATCCCATTTACCTTTTGGAATTTTATCTGCCTTGGTTGCAATGACAATGCAAGGAATATTGTAATGCTTTAAAAAATCATACATCATACGATCATCAGCTGTTGGAGGATGTCGCAAATCTATAATTTGTACGACTGCTTTTAACTCCTGGCGTCCTGTAAAATAGCGCTCGATCATTTTTCCCCATGCCTCACGCTCTGTTTTAGAAACCTTTGCATAACCATACCCTGGAACATCTACAAAAAATAGCTGCTCTTCAATCTTATAAAAATTAAGGGTTTGTGTTTTACCAGGCTTAGATGAAATACGTGCTAAAGCTTTACGTCCGATCATTCGATTAATGAAGGAAGACTTTCCTACATTCGAACGACCTGCTAATGCAAATTCTGGCAGTCCATCTTCTGGATATTGGTCTGGTCGTACCGCACTAATGACCATTTCGACATTATGGACTTTCATTTTTTTAAAAACCTCCGTCCAGCGCATAGGCTAAAACTTCATCAGCCGATGTCACTAGTTTAAATGTTAATTGCTCACGTACACTATCAGGAATATCCTCTATATCACGTTCATTATCCTTAGGACATATGATTGTCGTTAATCCTGCACGGTGAGCGCTTAATGTTTTTTCTTTTAAGCCGCCGATTGGCAATACACGGCCACGCAAGGTAATCTCACCTGTCATACCTACCTCGCGGCGAATCGGGCGATGTAGAATAGCCGAAACGATAGCTGTTGCCATTGTAATACCAGCTGATGGTCCATCTTTAGGTACAGCGCCCTCTGGTACATGGATATGAATATCATGAGTATCAAAAAATTCTGCATCCACATTTAGGTGTTCCATTTTTGTACGAACATAGGATAATGCTGTTTGAGCAGATTCCTTCATTACTTCACCAAGCTTACCAGTAAGTTGTAACTTCCCTTTACCCGGCGTTAAAGAAACTTCAATTTGTAATGTATCTCCACCAACTGTTGTATAAGCAAGTCCAGTTGCGACACCCACTTGATTTTCCTTTTCAGCCTGTCCATAGCGGAAACGATGTTTACCAAGTAAATCTTGTAATGATTTTGAGCTAACCGTTACGCGTTTTTTCTCACCAGATACAATTACTTTGGCAATTTTACGGCAAAGCGTAGCGATTTGTCGTTCTAAACCGCGCACTCCTGCTTCCCGTGTATAATAACGTATAATATCAGTGACTGCTTCATCTTTGATTACTACCTGTGTTTTTTTCAAACCATGTTCTTTAAGCTGCTTTGGTATGAGATGGTTTTTGGTAATTTGAGCTTTCTCGATTTCAGTATAGCCTGCAATAGAAATTACTTCCATACGATCTAATAATGGCCCTGGTATGCTACTTAAATCATTGGCAGTTGCAATAAATAACACATTAGAGAGATCATATGGTTCCTCAATATAATGATCACTAAATGTATTATTTTGTGCAGGGTCTAAAACTTCAAGCATCGCTGCTGCAGGGTCCCCTCTAAAATCATTCGACATTTTATCGATTTCATCTAATAAAAACACCGGATTAATGGTACCTGCTTTTTTCATTCCTTGAATAATACGTCCTGGCATTGCACCAACATACGTACGTCGATGTCCACGAATTTCCGATTCATCCCGAACACCACCTAAAGAAATACGAATAAACTTTCGATCTAAACTTTCCGCAATGGAGCGAGCTAATGATGTTTTACCAACGCCTGGAGGTCCTGCTAAGCATAAAATAGGTCCTCGCAGTGAATTTTTCAGCTGACGTACGGCTAAATATTCCAGAACACGTTCTTTGACTTTTTCTAATCCATCATGATCTCGGTTTAAAATGTTTTCAGCATGGGCAATATTCATGCGATCCTCTGTAGCATTTGTCCACGGTAAGGAAATAAGCCAATCAATGTAATTGCGAATAACACCACTCTCTGCACTAGCTCCTGGTATTTTTTCATAGCGATCTAATTCTTTCAGTGCTGCTTCTTTTGTTGATTCTGGCATACCAGCTTCGTCAATACGCTTCCGTAATTCTGCAACTTCTCCGGTTTTCCCTTCGCGATCTCCCAGCTCCGTTTGTATAGCTTTCATTTGCTCACGTAAATAATATTCCTTTTGCGTACGCTCCATTGACTGCTTTACTTTGGAATTAATTTTCTTTTCTAAATCCAAAACTTCCTGTTCATCATGCAAGCGAATAATTAAATGATCAAGTCGTTTTTTAACGCTAAGCATTTCCAATACTTCTTGCTTGTCAGCAATTTTAAACGGCAAATGAGAAGCAATAATATCTGCTAAACGGCCAGGCTCTTCAATATCCGTTACAGTATTGATCGTCTCAGTTGTAATTTTATTGGAGGATTTGGCGTATTTTTCAAAATACGTCAACAATGTCCGCATCAATGCTTGTGTTTCTACATCTTTTTCTGTTGACTCCTCTTTAACCTCAATATCCACAACAGTATACTTCTCTAACGCACGATAATTTTTCCACGTTGCACGCGCAACACCTTCTACAAGGATGCGTAACGTGCCGTTTGGTAATTTTAGCATTTGTTTGACATATGCAATTGTACCAACTGAATACAGATCTTGCTCTTCAGGCTGTTCGTCGTGCATTTCTTTTTGTGTTACCAATAAAATCATTTGGTCCTCTAACATTGCCTGCTCAAGCGCCGCTACAGAACGATTTCTACCCACATCAATATGTAACACCATCGATGGGAATACTAAAAGTCCACGCAAAGGCAATAATGGTACATTTGTTGTTTTTTGTATTGTCACCATGCGGGCATTCACCTCCGTCAAAATTTTCATGTTAACATCCCGCGCTACTAGTATGTGTTTAAAAAGTTGATTCACACTAGATATTGAAGCGAGCCAAAAATTTCTTCAAGTTACAGCTGGCTTTATGTAGGAATGAATAAAAAGCTGACTGTCGATATGTGCGAATATTGCACAATCGAAGTCAGCTAATTACTCTCTATCTCACAACGGTAGACAGCCACGTCTATTCATTATGCTGAAGTTTTAGTGTCGCTACCTTCATCGAGTTCAGTGCCATCTTCAAGAAGCAATTTCGGTTTTTCTTTATCCGTAATTGTTTTTGCTGTAATGATACATTTTTTTACGTCTTCACGTGAAGGTAATTCGTACATTACATCAAGCATTGTTGACTCAATAATTGAACGAAGACCACGCGCACCTGTTTTACGTTCAATTGCTTCCTTAGCAATTGCCACAAGAGCATCTTCATCAAATTCAAGCTCAACGCCATCTAATTCAAGCATTTTTTGATATTGCTTGGCTAGTGCATTTTTCGGCTCTGTTAAAATTTGTACTAGTGCAGCTTCGTTTAATTGCTCCAGACTTGCAAGTACAGGTAATCGACCAATGAACTCTGGTATTAAACCAAACTTCAATAAATCCTCAGGAATCAGCTTGGACATGATAGAACCTTCATCTACATCAACTTTATTCGGATCTGAACCGAATCCTATTACTTTTTCACCCTGACGTCGTTTAATGATTGTTTCAATACCATCAAATGCACCGCCCACTATGAAAAGAATATTGGTTGTATCGATCTGTAAGAATTCTTGATGAGGATGTTTTCGTCCTCCTTGTGGTGGAACGCTTGCAACTGTTCCTTCAAGAATTTTTAAGAGTGCCTGCTGAACACCTTCGCCAGAAACATCGCGTGTAATTGATGGATTCTCTGACTTACGTGCAACTTTGTCAATTTCATCAATATAGATAATCCCTTTTTCAGCGCGTTCGATATCATAATCAGCTGATTGGATTAACTTTAATAAAATATTTTCAACGTCCTCACCAACATAACCTGCTTCAGTTAAGGAGGTAGCATCCGCGATTGCGAACGGAACATTTAAAATACGTGCTAACGTTTGAGCTAATAAAGTTTTACCGCTACCAGTTGGGCCGATTAACACAATGTTCGATTTTGCTAATTCAATATCATCAATTTTACTATTCGTATTGATACGTTTATAGTGATTGTAAACTGCAACTGCCAATGCTTTTTTAGCACGCTCTTGTCCAATTACATACTCATCTAAAATCGTTAAGATTTCTTTCGGTTTCGGAATATCTTGGAATTCAATTTCCTCCTCTACACCTAGTTCCTCTACAACGATCTCTGAACAAAGCTCGATACATTCATCACAAATATAAACACCTGGACCTGCAACTAATTTACGCACTTGTTCTTGTGGTTTTCCACAAAATGAGCATTTTAAATTGCCTTTTTCATCATTAAATTTGAACAATATGTTTCACCCCTATTCAAGCAACAATCTTACAAGATTATTGAATCTTTATCAAATAAATTGTCTGCATCATTTACGCCTCAGCAATTATGCATGTTTAGATTATAACGCATCGTCATGTACTTTACTTCATTTAACTTTCGAAGCATGCTATAGGAACCTGCTTACTTCGCCACCTTATACTGCTATAAAGTTACATTTATTCACTTTCGACACACTACAAACTACCGATCTCTATTTATAAATCTACTACATTCAACCAAGGGTATATCACTCAAAAAATAAAATTTATTAGGACCTTTCTGAATGAAGTTAAGTATAGCATCGTATCAATTTCGCCTTGACTCAAATAGCGCCTGGACTTCAATCCAAATCCTTGACACTTGCCAGTAGGCACTATCTTCATCCAGTCGTGGTTTAAACACACACTAAAAAGGTTAAAAGGCATACAGCTCGCCATCTATGTGAGATGGGCGTTTTTTGTACCTGACGATATACTTTGGCTACAAAAAATATCTGCTGAATGAAGATAAAAACTAAAACAATACTATGTATAAGTGAAGTATAAAGTGAAATAAATGTTAAGGGGACTAATTTTTAAGAGTTTATGTGATAAAACAAGGCACGGATGAATGCCGTACCTTGTTTTTTTTTGGGCTATCTAATTACTCAAAATCTTATTCAGTAATTTTAGCGTTTTCTACTAAAAATTCAACTGTTTTTTGAATTTTGATGTCGTTTTCAAGTACTGCTGTACCACCTAAAGCACTTGTGATTTGATCTTTAGTCATGTTAAATTGAGCAGCCATTTTTTCTAATTCTGCTTCAATATCTGCTTCAGATGCTTCAATTTTTTCAGCTTCAGCAATCGCTTCAAGTGTTAACGATACACGTACACGGCTTTCAGCTTCTTCTTTCATTTGGCCTCGTAAGTCTTCTTCTGATTGACCAGAGAATTGGTAGTAAAGGTCTAAGTTCATACCTTGCATTTGTAAACGTTGACCAAATTCTTGTAACATACGATCAGTTTCAGAGTTGATCATACCTGCTGGTACTTCAAACTCAGCGTTTTCAGCAGCTTTTTCTACAAGCTCGTCACGAAGAGCTGCATCTGATTCTGTTACTTTTTGAGCTGCAGTTTGTTCTTTAATTTTAGCGCGTAAAGCTTCAACGCTTTCAACTTCTGGATCTAATTCTTTTGCAAATTCATCATTTAACTCAGGAAGAACTTTTGTTTTAACTTCTTTCACAGTTACTTTGAAAGTAGCTTCTTTACCAGCTAATTCAGCTGCATGGTATTCTTCTGGGAATGTAACAACAACATCTTTAGATTCGCCAGCTTTAACACCCACAAGTTGCTCTTCAAAACCTGGAATGAATGAACCTGAACCGATTTCTAGTGGATAGTCTTCACCTTTACCACCTTCAAAAGCTTCTTCACCTACGAAACCTTCGAAGTCGATTACAGCTGTATCACCATCTACGATTGCTTCGTCTTCTTTGATTTCAAGCTCTGCTTTGCGAGCTAATTGGTCTTGAATTTGAGCATCTACTTCTTCATCTGTTACTTCTACTGGAAGTTTAGATACTTCTAGACCTTTGTAGTCTCCTAGTTTTGGTTCTGGTTTCACTGTTACTTGTGCAGTGAATGTGAAATCTTGGCCGTGTACAAAGTTCTCTGTACCAGCGATTTCTGGGTAATCAACTGGCATAATTCCAGCTTCGTCAATTGCTTTTGCATAAGATTCAGGAACGATGATTTCTAATGCATCTTGGTATAGAGATTCGATACCAAAACGTTGTTCAAACATTTTACGAGGCATTTTACCTTTACGGAAACCTGGTACGTTAATTTGTTTTACAACTTTTTTGAACGCTTGGTCCATTGCTGCGTCGATTTCTGCAGCAGGTACTTCGATTGTAAGAGTACCGATATTACCTTCTTGTTTTTCCCATTTTGCTGACATGTATAAATACCTCCAAATAAATAATCAAGTTTAGATGTTAGACAATTCATTCGTAACTACGATTTTGACAACCATTTTAGTATAACATAGATGTGTATAGTTTCAACTTATTTCATACCTAATGTAGTTCTGTTAGCTTTTCTAACATTTGTAAAAAGTCAATGATTTCATAATCCATTTCTTGTACATTTCCTAGCATCGCTAAGACAAAATCAATATAACTATAGGCAACATCATCTGCTTCGAACGGGTGCCATTCAAATGGATACGTTACAATGGCATGCTTTGCCATTAAATATTGTACCATTTCCAACGTAGATGGGTCTTGTTCTAACTTCACTTCTACTATATTTTTTATTTCTCCATACTGCGGTAGCTGGTTAGGCAATACTAACTCAGCAGGATTTACGATTTTTGTTTGTTTAAATTTAGCTACTCTAACCTTCATAGCTACTTCTTGTTCCACTAATAATATGAGTGCTAGGCTCTGGACGAACGGATGGATGCTTGAACATTCAATAATCTCTTTTAATGGCTCTTTTAATTGTCTTACATTTGTGTCCATAAGTCGATGCAAGCGTATAGACTGCTCATTTGAAGTAAGTGCACAAAATTTCTCAAGTTCATATTCCTGTTCTTCTATTAAACGTTGTGCATTTTCTTTTTTTTCTAGATTCTTAGACACTTCACTATTCAAATTTTTTAAGCGTTCAAATTTTTCAATCTGATCCTGAGGCAAAACATTTTCTTCAAGTAGGGTTGTAATTAATGACTCTACTTGATGGTATTCTTTTAACTGCATACATACGGTAATGTACAATTCCATGATTTCTACATAAAGTGACGTACCCATCGAAAATAATTGCTCACAAACATTCTTAACCTTGCTATAGTCCTTTAATTCATACAAAGCAAAGGCATAGGCACTAAGAGCAAATTCATCTCCTGCTTCGTACACAAATGCCTTTTCAAAACTTGCCACCGCTTTTTCATACTGAAAATTTTCAGCAAACATATGTCCTTCACGTATTAAAGTTTGGACAGCGCCTGGAAAAACAACAATATTGTCATGTTTAATGACATGACGCTTTCTTTTTGTCATTTTTCTCACCTCATTGTTCTAATTTTTCATTTCTGCTATTTACTAAAAAAATCCACAACTTTCTTGTTTTTAACAAAAAACTATTGCTTTTGCATTCATATTTTGTAATAAATTGTATTATAATTAGAATAGTCTAAAATTTATCACAATTCGCAGACGTTCCCTTTTGTTGTCTGCACCTAGAAAATCAAGTTCTTAACAAGGAGTGGAATCCATGCAATTACTTGATACAATTACTGAATTTGATCATTGTATCTCATCTGCATTCGAGGCATTATCGATTAAAGTCATTTCAATTTCTACAACGGACGGCGTTTTTCAAGATAAGCCGATAGAATTTGAACTTTTAACACGCACCAAAATTGATGTCTACACACAAGAAGCCAGCACCTACATTTTAAAAATTCAAGGGTGTATTCCTGGATCTATTGCACTTGGTCATCAAAATGAGTCTCTTTCCATTATTCCTCAAAAAGTAAACATAGAATGTAACTACAAGCTGTTACATGTTGATAAAAAAGATATGCAGCAAATTTTACAGCATCCTGAACCAAATCGTCACTATAGTGAATGGCTCATTGATGCAATCAAAAATGCCAATATTCTTGTCGAGCTAAAGACAAATCAACACACGCTCACTGAATGGCCAATCGGCATTAAATCCGCAGTCATTATTTAGCTAGACAAAGACATACTTAAATAGGTATGTCTTTTTTATTGTTCACATTTAAGTTTTACCATTTTAATGCGTTTCTATCATAACAACTTTTTATAGTTTCTGGAAATAATATTATGTTTTAATAAGGACATTCTAACAGTGCTTATTTAAAATGAAGGTTTCAAATTTATCCCTTCGAAATGAAATGGCGCTATAATATAAAATACAAAAATAAGTTGGGGGCTTTTTTACATGGATATTAAAGAAACATTACAGTCTTTTTCTACAATGACACTGTCTGAGCGTCAGACATTTATGTTCGAACATAGTGATTGGCTATTACAGGAGATGTTAGCCCGTATTGGCTCAGTTGATGCCGAATTACGAGACCAGCTCATTTATCGCACCTTTGTTGATTTACTAAGTGATAATTTATTGAGTTCTCAACAAATTCAATATTTGTTTGATACAGTTACAGGTGAGGATTTTTTATATTTACATATCGGAGATAAAACAGAGGATAGTGTCTTTACTCGTTCGTTTTCTGCTTTACTAGTTGCAGGTCTTCTTGCAAAGGACGCTGAATTACTTGTTTTAAGAGATGAAGACCTACAAGTGTTCTTTAAAAAAATTGGCCGTTATTTGTTATTAGAACAGGATACGAGAGGATATGTTCAGGGAAAAGGATGGGCACACAGTATTGCACATGGTGCAGATTTAGCTACAACAACAATAAAACATCCAAAATTCGATTTACAGTATGCACCATCCATTTTACATGCATTAAAACTTGTCACTTGGAAAGAAACAGTCTTTGTTAACGATGAAGAGGAACGTTTAATTAATATAGTGGATGCATTATTGCTTCAAAATTACTCAGAGGAAGCCTTGATCGAATTTGTTGAGCAGGCTTTTGATAAATTTGAAATGCATTTGTTGACACAAGGTTATAATGAACATTTCTTTAGCGGTAGAACTTGTACCTTAAACTTTATGAAAACACTGTATTTTTCTTTGAAAATGAATAATAAAGCTCCACAGCTACAAAATACGATTTATGGACAAGTAGCCAAATGGCTAAAGCTTGGTAATTGACAGGTAATCTTAAAAATGCTGAATTACTCCGCTTAATTCTTCATAACATAATTTTTTTCTAAAATACTAGCAAACTAAGTACTATCTTAGTTTGCTTTTTACTTTTCAGATAAAACAAACGAAGTAAAAATATGGATATTAAAGAAAAACAATTATTATGTTAACATAATTAATAATTCACTCCATTTATTCCCTCTCCACTCATTCCTTACATTGAAAATTCAACCTATTGTTTCCATAAAGCGTCATTCCATGTACTCCTTTTTCGGATAAAAGGCAAATAAAAAATCCCGTTACGTCTGTTATGACAATGATTTTATTACAAAACAGCGTCCAAAATGTGAAATGCCATTTTTCATAATATAAATTATTTACTTAGGTAAACATTGAGAATGCAGTATTTTCAACGTTTCCACAGTGTTTAATAATAAAAACCTATAAATACCAATACTAAAATAACGATTTTTGTTCAAGAAATGTTCAAAATCAACACAGCTATACTATCATTTTCATAACAAAATTATGTTTTTTCTTAAAAACAGGGCGTATAATCCAATGTGCAAACAACGAGAGATTGTGACAATCGGAGTGAACCAAGTACGTATTTAAAACGATTGCGCAAATCATTGATTTTGCTAACGCTTGCATCAGATCAATCAACACTAGATTTTATGTTTCATATTGAACCATGCCATTGTAATTTCTTAAGTTGTTGATTGATACGCCAAGATAAAAGAGGTGACCTCAGTATCAACTATTTGTAAATGTGACACTGACAAAAAACACATGAATTTTATGAATAGCCGTTCTATAGAAAGGAGTCAAACATGAAGAAAAAATTAAGTTTAATGTTAGTAGCATTGAGTGCGATTGCTCTTCTTGCTGGATGTGAACCATTAACAGTGTTCAATCCAAAAGGACCTAATGCTGAAACATTATCAAACACAATTATCTTATCCATTATTACAATGGCCTTTATATTGCTAGTCGTGTATGTGCTTTTAGCCTTTATGCTTACAAAATATCGTGCATCAAAAGCAGCTGCAGATTATGAGCCTCCTCATGAAGAAGGAAGTCATCTGCTTGAAATTACATGGACAGTAATTCCAATTATTATCGTAGCATTTTTAGCTGTAGTGACAGTAAGAACAACATCTACAGTAGAAGCTCAACCAGCAGGTTATGACGATAAGGAGCCTTTAGTGATTTATGCATCATCATCAAACTGGAAATGGCACTTTAGTTATCCAGAAGAAGGTGTTGAAACAGTTAACTATGTAAACATTCCGGTGGATCGTCCAATCGAATTTAAGCTTTACTCATTTGGTCCAATTACAAGTTTCTGGATTCCTCAATTAGCAGGTCAAAAATATGCTATGAGTGATATGTTAACAACAATTCACCTTGCAGCAGATGAAGTTGGTTCATTTATGGGACGTAACTCTAACTTTAATGGACGTGGCTTTGCAGAAATGGAATTTGAAGCACAATCTATGACACAAGAAGACTTCGATAAATGGGTTGCTGATGTTAAATCGAAAGAGGCACCATTAACAGAAGAAAAATTTGATGAGCTTTTAGAGGCAGAACATGTTGGGCGCCAAAGCTTCTCATCTACACACTTAGACTTTAGACCAGCTCCAATGGAACATGGTAAACACATGAATATGGATGAAATGGATCATGGGGACATGTCTGAAGAAGACATGAATAATGAACATTCTGGTCATTAATTTGATTTTATCGTTGAACGAATCGAGACATTAATTTTTAATTCTGAAAGGAGCGCATCCAATGAGTATGGAAGAATTATTCCATCCAATGCAAGAACCGATGATTTTAGCGGCAGCTATTAGTATCGTAGTTGGTGCAGTGGTTATCGTAGCAGGCCTTACTTATTTCAAAAAATGGGGCTATTTCTACAAAAACTGGCTATCAACTGTTGACCATAAAAAAATCGGGATTATGTATATCGCAGTAGCTTTATTAATGCTATTCCGCGGTGGTATCGATGCACTATTAATGCGTGCACAAACAGCCGTTCCAGATAACGGACTTCTTGATGCACAACACTATAATGAAATTTTCACAACACACGGTTTATTAATGATTCTATTTATGGCGATGCCATTTGTTATCGGCTTAATGAACATTGTCATTCCACTTCAAATCGGTGCACGTGACGTTGCTTTCCCACGTCTAAACGCTGTCAGCTTCTGGCTATTTGCAGCAGGTGCTGGTTTATTAAACTTATCATTCATTATCGGTGGTTCACCAGACGCTGGTTGGACAGCCTACTTCCCTCTTGCAAGTACGGATTTTAGTCCGACTGTAGGGAATAACTATTATTCTTTAGCCCTTCAATTATCAGGTATTGGTACTTTAATGACAGGTGTTAACTTTATCACGACGATCATTAAAATGCGTGCTCCTGGTATGACATTAATGAAAATGCCAATGTTTTCTTGGTCAATTTTAATTACAAACATTATTATCGTATTCGCGTTCCCAGTATTAACTGTAGCGCTTGCTCTTATGATGTTTGACCGTCAATTCGGCACAAAATTCTTTGCGATGCAAGACGGTGGTATGGATATGCTTTGGGCCAACCTATTCTGGGTTTGGGGACATCCTGAGGTTTATATCGTTATCCTACCTGCTTTCGGTATTTTCTCAGAAATCATTGCAACATTCGCACGTAAAAACTTATACGGTTACAAATCAATGGTGATGAGTATGGTGGTCATTTCCCTACTATCATTCGTAGTTTGGGCCCACCACTTCTATACAATGGGTCATGGTGTAATGGTAAACAGTGTTTTCTCTATTACAACAATGGCAATCGCCGTTCCTACTGGGGTTAAAATATTCAACTGGCTACTCACAATGAGGCACGGGAAAATTCAATTTACAACACCGATGCTTTATGCACTTGGCTTTATTCCTATCTTCACAATTGGTGGGGTTACAGGGGTAATGCTAGCGATGGCAAGTGCTGACTACCAATATCATAATACGATGTTCTTAGTTGCCCACTTCCACTATGTATTAATTCCAGGTACAGTATTTGGTGTGCTTGCAGGTTACCACTACTGGTGGCCAAAAATGTTCGGTTTCCGTCTAAATGAAAAATTAGGGAAAGCTGGTTTCTGGTTCATTGCCATCAGCTTCAACGTAACGTTCTTCCCACTATTCATTTTAGGTTTAGATGGATATGCTCGTCGTATGTACACTTATTCTGAGTCTACTGGCTATGGTCCATTGAACATGTTATCGTTCGTGGGTGCTCTAGGACTTGCAGTCGGCTTTGCGTTAATCGTCTACAATATTTATTACAGCTGGAAGCATATGCCTCGCAATGAAAAGGCGGATGTTTGGGATGGTCGTACACTTGAGTGGGCTACTCATTCTCCAGTACCAGAATATAACTTTGCCGTAGTGCCTACTGTTACTCGCTTAGATGAGTATTGGTTCGCGAAAAAAGAAGGTCGCGATATTACGGCAGGTACAATCGAAAAAATTCACATGCCAAATAATACAGGCACACCATTCTGGATGAGTGGATTCTTCTTCCTTGCAGCATTCTTCGCTGTATTCAATCTATGGATTCCAGCCATCATCAGTATGCTTGGTGTATTTGGCTTCATGATTCATCGTTCATTCGAAAAAGATCATGGTCGTTACATTTCAGTTGAGGAAGTAATGGCAACTGAGAAAAGCTTGAGAGGTGATAAATAATATGAAAATCGATTCTTCACTTCCATTAGAATATAGTACAGAGGAAAACCGTCTAAAGATCTTTGGCTTTTGGATTTTCCTTGGCGCCGAGATCGTGTTATTTGCCACATTATTTACAGTGTATTTCACACTTCATACACGTACAGGTAGTGGACCAGATGGTGCCGAAATTTTCGAATTAACTCCAGTTCTATGGGAAACATTCTTATTATTAACAAGTAGTTTCACAATTGGTCTTGGTGTTCATGCAATGCGTATCGGTCGTAAAAAAGCGATGATGACATTCTTTATCATCACTCTTTTACTAGGTCTTGGCTTCTTAGCCATTGAGATTGATGAATTTGTCACATATGTACACGAAGGTGCGACGATTCAAACAAGCGCATTCTTATCGTCCTTGATGACTTTACTTGGAACGCACGGAGCCCACGTAACATTTGGTTTCTTCTGGGGCGTAGCTATTTTAATCCAAGTAGCGAAACGTGGCTTAAACCCACAAACGGCTAATAAAGCGTTTATCTTCTCACTGTACTGGCATTTCCTAGACGTTGTTTGGATTTTCATCTTCAGCTTCGTCTACTTGAAAGGACTGATTAGCTGATGAAGGAATTATTCCCAAAACAACATGTGATGGGCTTCGGCTTCTCACTATTACTAACAATCGTAGCTTTAGCAGTTGTTAAATTCGATATGTCTCTTAACATGGCATTTGGAATTTTACTAGTAACGGCTCTTGCACAGGCAACTGTACAATTAGTATTATTCATGCACATCGGTGAATCTGAAGATAAAAAAACATTATATACAACAATTTTATACTCAGTATTCGTAGGTGTTGTGACAATCATTGGTACATTATTTGCTATGATCTGGGGTTATAATTGATCCCTGAAACCACAGTGTAAAGAAAAAGCTGTCTGAGCTTATCGTCCTTGTATGATAAGTTCGTGACAGCTTTTTTGTTTTATCCCTATTCATTTGATAATTTTCGCGTTTACAACTTGTAGAAGTAGGGAAAATGTTATTTTTTTAATAAAAAATTAGTTCTTTTCTAACAATTTATGAAACTTTTCCTTTTTTAGTGCGTATAGTAGTAGATAGTGTTTTTTACCAAGAATAGGAGATGAAAGTAATGAAGAAAATTTTTAAAGTATTAGCAGTCGGAACACTAGCGTTGACACTTGCCGCTTGTAATTCAAGTGCTACGCCTACGAAAGACACAACTAATAAAAGCAAGCTCACTTTAGAACAAGTGTATGACAAAGCAGTAGATCGCCAGGCTGATATTCAAAGTGCAAGTGCTAAAATGGATATGACACAGGTGACAAAGGTTGGGTCTGGTGAAGAAGCAATGGAGTTTTCAATCGACTCCAAAATGGAGATGGATATCATCGTTGATCCACTTGCAATGCATTTATCAGGATCTATGACAATGCCTGATATGATGAATGAAGGTGACAAAACAATGGACATGCCGATTGAAATGTATATGAAAAAAGATGCAGGCTTATTTATGAAGGATTCGACGACAGATAGCTGGTTAAAGCTCCCTGATGAGAACTTTGATGCTATATTAGATCAAACGGCGGCTTCTGCGGATGCAAAGGAACAGCTAGAACAATTGAAAAAATTCATTAAGGACTTTACATTTGAACAAACGGATGATGAATATGTCCTTACATTAGATGCAAAAGGCGATAAGTTCAAAGAGCTAATCGATTCTGAGATTAATAAGTCTATGCAAGAAATGGGTCTAGAAGAAAATCCAATGGATCAACTATCAATTGAAAAAATTAACTACGTGCTACACATCGATAAAGAGACTTTCGATACGAACAAAATGGATATGAATTTTGATTTAAAAATGGCCGTAGAAGGTGACGAATTGTTAATGAATACAAAATCAGTCGTAACGTATACTGAATTTAATCATCTAAAAACAATCGATATACCTCAAAGCATTATTGATAACGCTCAAACAATCCAATAATAAAAGAACCTGCTTGTCTACTAGCACAAGCAGGTTTTTTACTCTCAGCTATTTTAACAACTAACGAACAATCAACACATCACAATGCGCATGTCGTACAACTTTCTCTGCAACAGAGCCTAACATCATTTTCTCCATACGATTTAATCCAGTTGCACCACAAACAATTAAATCAACCTGAGGTAATTGTGTTAAAATACCTTTTGGTGACCCTGTTTCCACAATGGATTCAACAGCTTTGACTCCTGTCTGTAACGCCTCTTTTTCTAGCTTTTCCATTTTAAGAATGTTTTCCTTCTTCAATTCCTCGGCATATTTTAAGTCATATGCTGAAACTGCTCCAAACGATTTTGTATCAATGACATTCACCAATTGCAAAATAGCATTGTGTTCCTTTGCTAATTGATTCGCTCTATCCAATGCTTTTAATGACTGTTCTGAGAAATCAATTGCTACTGCGATCTTAAGATAGTTTGCCATGTTTGTCCTCCCCATTCATCCTACCATTCCATGTTTTCTCAAATATTATATCACAATGGCATTCGATATAGTTTATCATCCTGTGGTTGCGGATTTCCACGGCCATCTGTATTATTGCTAATAAAATAAAGAAATTTTTCATCCACAAAGACATCACGAATTCTACCAAATTCTGATAGTAATTCATTGTGTTTGTTCTTATTTATATCAAAAGCTAAGACTGCTGTACCTCTTAGGGCAGCGACATATAATTGATCATTTACAATAGCAATGCCTGATGGTGCCCATGTGGTAGAAGTACCCGATGTAAAGAGAGGTGTTATCATCCCGTGCTTTTTCTCCGTTCCTTCAATAAGAGGCCAGCCATAATTCTTCCCCTTTTCAATGATATTAATTTCATCATTTGCTGCATTGCCATGCTCACTGGCGTACATCGTACCATCAGTAGACCATGCTAAGCCTTGTGGATTTCGATGTCCATAGCTGTATATATAGGATTGAGGAAAAGGATTATCATTCGGTATGGAGCCATCCAAATTGATACGCAAAATTTTCCCTTCTAAAGCAGTCACATCCTGTGCTAAAGAAGGTTGTGTTGCATCTCCTACCGTTGCATACAGCTTGCCATCAGGACCTATTTTCAAACGTCCCCCATGATGATATGTACCACTCTTTATTCGATCAATAATAAGATCCTGTTCGAGCCATTTATTATCGCTTAACGTTAACGTAACAATTCGATTAAATTGTTCCTCTTTCTCGACATACGTATAATATGCATAGGCTACCTGACTGGTAGGAAAATTAGGTGCTAAAACAAATCCCAACAAACCAGCTTCTGGCGCGGATGATAGCTCCTTTTTTAGGGTAATCTGTTGTCTAGTAACAGCCCCTTCCGCAATTTTTACAATACTTCCTGGCCTTTCTGCTATATAAAAGTCATCTCCACTTTTTTGAATCGACCAAGGTGTCTGCAATTGATCTGCTATTATTTCAATTGAGGCATTCATGGCATCTATAGCTTGATTTTCCTCACCTTCTAACCTTTTATTGTTTTTATCCTTCGTTGACGTGCAAGCAACACATAGAATCATTGTTAGCAGTAATAAAGGCATATATCGTCTCATGATTAATCATCCTCTCATTTATGAAAAATAGAAAGAGACGTCACCTAGACGCCTCTCTTACTTTTTATACTTTCAAACAGGATTATTTCACCAAATGTTCTTGTTTTCTCTAACACCTCTAGAAAGGCTTCTTTACGATGGATGAGTCGTTCTTGGTGCAATTTCTGATAGGAATGCTGAAAATCATCTATAGCTATTTTATCCATAAACTCACCTCATATAGTAGTACGTGCTAATATCATTATAATGTTGGAAAATTCTTACGACAATTCTATTTATATTTTTGATTATATGTTCCCAAAATAATAAGGATAAAAGACATATAATTTCTTGCAGCAGCTATTTAAATTTATCTAACTAATGAATGAAAAATGGTAGTACTTTTTCTTCCACAGCTTGTTCACCTGCTTGAATCCATCTACTTTTATCATGAATGTAGCCATCTTTATCAAGCGGAGTTTGAAATTGACTAACACCAGTTGCATCTAGTAAGGAGCCCTCATCATAATCTAGACCAATATTCTCAACATGCTTAATGACAAATGGCTTTTGAAAACGAATTTGAGCATCTTCATTATCAAGCTCTCCTGATGTGACGATAAAAGGGACACGTAAATAAATAGTTTCTCCTGCCTCTTTCCATAAAACCGAGTCAAAGCTACCTTTATAGTACTCCCAATTCCCGCCGATCGTGAAACCCCGATCGGCAATTTTATCTCGTAAATAGCCAAAACCTATCTCTTTACCAACAATTTTTGAATCAAATTGTAGCATTTTATCTTCTCCTCCTTTCACTCGATAAAAGTTTAACCTAAAAGACGCTATTACAAACTTGCTATAAAATCCTTTTTGCTTAACAAAAAAATCCCGAAACCTGAGTAAATTATGGTTTCGGGATTTTCGTAAGTTTTTTTATAAAGGCACTGAAATCTTTCGATGCAACACATATTTAGCGGCTTCTACATACTCTGTGACAGCTCTTTGACTGACTGCGGCTGTCGGAACAATACTCTCAAAGCCATGATAGCAGCCTGGGTATAAGTGGAATTCGACATCTACTCCAGCCTGACATAGCTTGGTTACATATTGTAAAGTCTCATCACGAAACGGATCAAGTTGACCAACACATGTATAAGTAAATGGTAAACCTGATAAATCATCCGCTCTAGCTGCTGCGGCATATGGTGGCACATTGTCGCTACCATTTGCTCCATTCAAATACATTTCCCAGCCCTTCTGATTAAGTGAGTGGTTCCAGATCATATGACCCGTAATTTCTAATGAAGACGGTGTATTATTGCGATCATCAATCATTGGATAGAGCGGCATTTGGAAACTAAGCTTCGGATAATTTCGATCACGTGTAAGTAATGCAAGTGCAGCTGTGAGTCCACCTCCAGCACTAGCTCCAGCAATTCCTAAGCGGGTAGGATCAATTCGTAATTCATCCGCATGATCCGCGACCCATTTTAACGCTGCATAGCAATCTTCAAGCGGAGCTGGATAAGGATGTTCAGGTGCAAGTCGATAGTCTACAGATACCACCACACAATTCGCGTCATTGACAAAGCGCTGACAAAGCACATCATCTCCCTCGGGAGCTCCTAAGACATAGCCCCCACCATGAATCCATAGCAGGCCTGGATAAATTTCCTTTTGCTCTTTTGACTTATAGATTCGAATACGAAGAGAATGGTTGTCAGGTCCTTGAATTACTTTATTTTCTATTGTGATATGCTCTTCTATTGGAGCTGGTACAGCAACAGCTGCCATTCCTTCTCTTGTAGCTTGTACATTATCCAAATCTAATGGTGGAAAAATTGCTAACGTTTCTTTTAGCTCTGAATCAATACGATGTTAGACCGCCATCGATTGGAACGATAGCGCCATTCACATAAGAAGCTTCTTGCGAAATTAAGAAAGCGATTACATTTGCGATTTCAGTAGGGTCTGCTAATCTACGTAATGGTCCATTTTCTTCTGGACTCGATGCCAATCCCTTTGTCATGTTTGTCATCACGCCACCGGGACAAATTGCATTCACTCGAATCCCTTTAGGTCCATATTCCATGGCCGCCGTTTTAGTTAATCCAATTACACCATGCTTACTTGCCGCATAACCACCTAGATAGGGTTGTCCCTGTATACCAGCTGCTGAGGATGTATTCACAATGACACCTGATTGCTGTTGCTCCATTTCTTTTAATACATACTTTAAGCCGAGAAACGCCCCTTTAAGATTGACCGAGATTATTCTATCAAACGTTTCCTCTTCTAAATCTCCCAGTAGTGTAGGTGGGCTTAAAACACCTGCATTATTGATAAAAGCATCAATCCTGCCAAATGTTTCTTTTGCAGCGTCCACATATTTTTTGACATCATTGCTTTGTGAAACATCAGCTTGGACAAAAATTGCTTGTTGGTGATATTCCTTAACAGCATGTAGTGTGTCTTGTCCACTTTTTTCATCAAAATCCACTAAAACTAATGCTTTGCCCATAGTGGCAAGCAATTTTGCAGTCTCTCTTCCTATACCACTTCCAGCACCTGTAATAATGACTACTTGTTGCTCCATATTGATATATGCTCCCCTCTCACAAACTATGATATTGATTTTAATTTCATTAACTTAAAGCCTACATAATTGTTTTGAGCCACCTCATTACAATGTTTTGTGTAATAATCAAATCCTCCTAGATAGATTAAAAAACTTCGAGGTTTGCCCTCAATATTGGCTCCCGTATACCAGGAATCACCTTTGACGTAGAGTGTTGCATTAGCAACATCTCGACAATGTGTGCTCCAAGCTTCCTCTGCTTCTATTGTTGGTTCCACAAGATCAATGTCATGCTCACGCAAATAATGCATGCACTCGGCAATCCATTCGACATGCTGCTCAATAGCAATCGGCATGTTCACGAGAACAGAAGGGCTTTCTGGTCCCGTAATCATAAATAAATTAGGAAAACCTGCTGTTGTGAGTCCAAGATAGGTTTGAACAGCTGCCCCATCCTTCCACTTCTCTTTTAATGACACGCCATTCCTTCCTTGGATATCAATCTTAAATAATGGCCCTGTCATGCCATCATAGCCTGTCGCAAAAATGATGATGTCTAAATCAAAATGGTTATCTGCCGTTTGAATACCTTCTCCTGTAATTTTTTGAATGGGTGATTCTTTGACATCAACCAGTAAAACATTCTCCCTGTTATAGGTTTCAAAATAATCGCTATCTAACACTTGTCTTTTCGTGCCATACATATACTTCGGACATAATTTCTCTGCTACCACAGGGTCTTTCACAATCTGTCGTATTTTGGAGCGAATAAATTCTGCCGCTTTTTCATTGGACTGTTCATTCGTTAACAAGTCATGATAAGTAGCTGAGAAGGCAAAGCCACCTTGTGCCCAAGCTTTCTCAAAAACCTCCTGCCTCCTATCATCACGATCTTCCATTGCAGATTGCTGATTTTGTGCAAAAGGTGTACCTGAAACAGAATTTCTCATGGAATGCTTTATCGCTTCGAAATTTTGCTTGGTTTCTTTGATAAAGTCCTCATCGTATGCATGGTTACGAGCGGGAATCGTATATTGGGGAGTACGTTGAAACACCGTTAACTGCTCTGCTTCTTTTGCAATAACAGGTATTGCCTGAATCCCGCTTGAGCCTGTCCCAATAATTCCTACACGCTTCCCAGTAAAATCAACCTTTTCATGTGGCCAATGCCCCGTGTGATACCATTTTCCGTTAAACTGCTGCAATCCTTGGATGTTAGGAACATTTGCTGCAGATAGACAGCCTATTCCTGTAATAAAATACTTTGTTAAAATGTACTGGCCATCGTTTAGATAAATCATCCATTTATGTCGTTCTTCATCAAAATGAGCTGCAGTGACTCTTGTGTTAAATTGAATATCTGTTCGCAATTGAAAACGATCGGCTACATAATTTAAATAGCGTAATATTTCCGCTTGCTCTGGAAATCTAGATGTCCAAGTCCATTCTTCATATAATTCTTTTGAAAAGGTGTAGTTATAGTAGATACTTTGAATGTCACATCTTGCACCAGGATAACGATTCCAATACCAAACACCTCCTACACCATCCCCAGCCTCGTATACAATGGTCGAAAAGCCTTTACTCCTCAACTGATGTAGCATATACAGACCTGCGAACCCAGCACCTAGAACAACTGCATCCACCTCTTTAATTGTTTGACTACTCATCTGCTGCTCCTCCTCACATCAAAATAGGAAAATATGGATTTACTTAACTTAAATACTACAACTTACAGAAAATATTGAAAATTCCTTATTTTAAGCGTAGTATATACTTAAAAAAGGGGATAGGTCATGTCCAATCTTTATACCATTCAAAAACGTTTCGACACGGTACAAAGTTATGCCACCCATGAAGAGTTGTTGATACACATTTTGCAGGTATATTTAGATTCTTTTCCTATCAAGGATGCCTATTTATTAAGGTATTCTCCAATAGGCTTTGTCGCTGAAGGAATCATTTTTTTGAATGAATCGGGTGGTAGTCATATTGGTGAAATTCGTGAGGAGATTCGTAGCTTCCCTATTATTTATGCTGCTATTGAAGATAAAAAGGCTAAATTTTGTACAGGTATGGACTATTTAAAAAATATCAGTATTAAATATTCTATTCCCTCGCAAAATAATTCGTTTTTAATTGTCCCGATTTACATTGGGCAATATGTTTTTGGTTATATTTGTAGTACTCAATTAGAAGAGGAAATCGATATAAATGAAAAGCTGTTAGATGACATGACAACCTTTGGAAACATGATTGGGCAGCTTATCATGCAAGCTAGAAATAGCAAAAAAGAGGGTTTTCTTAGCAAGCGTGAGCTAGAGGTAATGAGACAGGTAGCGCAGGGAGATAGTACAAAGGAAATAGCAGATGCTATGAATTTAAGTGAATTAACCATTACACAATATGTAAAATCTGCTATTAAAAAATTGCGTGCCAAAAATCGCTCTCATGCCATTAGCATTCTTTACCAAGAGGGAATCATTCTTTAAAAAATTAGGGGAGCACGCTACTCCCCTTCGCAAGAAATCCACAATTGTCTTCGTATGAACAATGTTATTACCCCCAGTAAGCCTTCATTAAATCTACTGACCATGCGGGCTGTTTAACATCCTTCTTAGGTAAAAATTCTTTCATCACAGGCTTTATATCTAGTATAGGTGTGCCATCTATGGCATCTAGCCCTTGAACGATTAATGCTCTAGGTTTGACCTCTAACAACGCAACGGTTGTACTTCCTAATTTATTGGGTCTATTCTTACCCCTTTGAGCGAAAATGCCTACCTCAGGATAATCTTGATTATTTCTAGGATGTCTAGCCTTATATTGGATTTGATCGTCTGTAACCTTATCAAAATAAAAAATAATTTCTAGATGAGAAAAATCTTCTATTCCTTTTAAGGATGCCTCATGGATATGATCAGCAAGTTCAATAGTTGAAATAATCTCTCCCCAGTGATCATCTTGTATCATTTGTCGATTGTTATGAACTGTAGCGATTGATTGAATGGTAAATTGCATGCCTTTATCCCCCATCTTTTCGAATATCTACTATCCTACCTTTAATTCCAGTATATACTTAAATGGACAGAAAAAAAGATGATTAACGATGTTAATCACCTGACGTGCCATAATCCTTAATGGAAACATTCACTTCACATGTAATAGGAACCTCACTAAACGTTTGATCCCATTCTTTTTTTCTTTTTTGCCATACTCTCGGGTAATCGATTCTTAGTTTATTGCCAAACCCTGAAACATCTGTTTGAAATTCATGCTGCGTTTTATCTAATGCTTTCCTCACCAATCGCTCTATCTCTTTTTCAAATACTTTCTCTGCTTTTTTCAAAAATTGATTGTCAAATGCTTTATCGGAGAGAACCCAATGTTCAGCAATTCTTCCCTCTGATTGAATTTTTATCGTAAAGGAGATTTGTTCCCCTTTTACATGAGGAATAATTTTACTTTTAGCTGAAATAATTTCATACACAATGGGTGTACCTGACTTCTCATCGTAGCCTTTGACAAGGCCACCTTTCGCATCGCCAGACATCCATGCAATTCCTTCTAGGTCACTCTCATTTAAAAATCCTCGTAGCTTTTTGGTTTTTCCTTCAATGATAGCAGCGCCTGCAAATTTTACCTCTCCATTTTCCGTACTCACATTTTGCAATAAAAAGCTAGAGTCTGAATACAGCTTCCCCTCTAGTTTGGCTACGGTCATCGGAGGCAAAATTTTTGTCGTCCTTTCATGTCCCTCCATCATTTCTACTAATTGAAAGGCAGGAATTTTCGTTGGTTCATTTGTTTCAAGTGCCTGACTTGCCTGATCCTGAGCAATAAAGAGTAGTCCACTCGGCCGTATTTCTAATTCTCTTAGAAAAAAATCCAACGTTTGTTGGAGATTGATATTACTAGCTAATGCCTCACCAATAATAATTACTTTGGAATGTTCAGCAAAGGAACGTTTATCAACCTTTAACAGCATATTTCGTAAAGTTGGTAACACCGCATCACCTGTCTCAGAAACATTTTTATACGCTTTTTCTGGCAATGCTCCCTCTTTTGTTCCAGAAACCGTTGTCTCTGACGTAACAAATTGATTGGTAATAGTTAGCAACTGCCTGTTTGCATACCTAGCATCTTGTTGCTCTTCAGAGGAAACATCACCCGTTTCTAAATCCAATGATGTACCTACAATAAGGCCTAAATCTTCAATCTCTTTACTACTCCAACAGCCAGTAAGAAGTAAGGTTACCGTCGCAACTAGAAGTAAACGTACACAACAATGTATTCGCTTCATGCTTTCTTTCCTTTCAATTTCGAAATAAGGAGTAAGGTTATCGGTACTACACCAAATAAAATTAATGCAGCATGTCCAATCTTATCGCCAAATGTAAAAAGATCGTTAATATTTTTAGGTGTCATCGCAATAATGTAGATAATTGGCAACAATCCATATAAGAAAGGATGCATATTTTTCTTAAAAAGTTGTGCTAATCCTAAAGAAGCAGCATAATAAGTAATCGTAAAGGTAGCAAATATTTGCATAATCCAAATTACAAGAAGAAATGACTCAAAGCGTTCAAAAATTAATCCAGGAATTTCGAAACTTCGCATCAGTTCAATCGTTGGCCAAGTCCTTGTCAAAACACCCTCAATGGATAGAGCACCAATGACCATCACAACCGTAATGACATAAAAGAGCAAGGGTATGGCTATACCCGCCAGTACAACCTTTACAGCTTTTGATTTATCTGATGGATACATAAATGCCACAAGTAGCAACATAATTTCAGGCCCTAAAAAGGCTAGTGTCGCTGTTTTTATTCCCTTTAACATCGGAACAACGCCCAGACCGAGTACTGGTCTCAAATTATCGATTTCAAAAATCCCTAAACTTAAAAAGGCAACAAGTAAAAAAATAACAAAGGTAATAGGAAAAATGATTTCAAATAAGCGAGCGATTGTGTTGATGCCACCGCTTATTAAGTAAAGTCCAACCCATAAAAAAGGCAAAATAATTGCCCAAGTGGGGGTTCCTTCCAATAAGAAGAGAGAAGTTACTTCAGCCATGATGCGAACTTCAAAGGCAGAAATGGTAAAAAAGTAGGCGATTACACACGCACTTATAAACCAGCCTAACCACTTCCCTATGATATCTTGATTATATTGATAAAATGTTTTGTCAGGGTATTGTTGGCTTAGCTTCACAATGATTACACCTGCAATCATTGCAACGACTCCACCTAAAAATACACTAATCCAAACATCTGGCGTTTTTACTTTTTCTACAGAGGCACGAGGTAAGGTAAGAATCCCAGTTGCGAGAATATAGTTAATGATAATAACAACTGCTTGTGAAGGTGTTATTTTATCTTTTAAAGTGCTGTTCATGGCTGCATTGCTCCCTTTCCCTTATTCCCCTTTGCGGACAGAATCTTTTGGCTTTAACAATCTTGGGCGATGCTTCATCATCTTTAACGGCATGCGAACCATAAAATCTTTCCAATCACCTGCTCGATACGGAACAGTTGGGCTCACATATGATACACCAAAGCTCTTTAGCTTCACTAAATGACTGCAAAGGAATCGCGACAAAACGTAGCATTCGAAGCGTGATACCAGCATTATATTGAGGGATAGCAAAAGAGGAAATTGCTGTTAATGCAACCACAATGACCATGATTGGACTAACAATTCCTGCCTGTACGGCGGCTTCTCCAATAACAAGCCCTCCAACGATCCCCATTGTCGGACCAATCGGCTTCGGTAGGCGAAGTCCTGCTTCTCGTAATATCTCAATAGCGACCTCCATAATGAGGGCTTCAATCAATGCTGGAAACGGTACCCCCTGCCTTGTGGCCATCATGGACAGCGCTAGTTTCGTGGGAATTAACCCTTGATGGAATGATACAAAAGCAATGTACAGCGACGGGCCAAATAAAGAGATGCCTGCAGCAAAATAGCGAAGCAAGCGAATAAGAGAGCTCGATAACCAACGTTCATAATAATCCTCTGGTGATTGTAGAAGCATATTAAACGTAACTGGCACAATTAATGCAAAGGGAGTTCCATCTAAAAGAATTGCCACTCGTCCCTCCTGTAAAGCTGCAACAACACGATCAGGACGCTCGGTACTCTGCACTTGCGAAAAGGGGCTAAGATAATTATCCTCAATCAATTGCTCAATATAGCCCGATTCAGCTACATCATCCAAATGGATTGTTTCAATTCGTGTTTTCACCTCTTTGACGAGATTAGGCTCCACAATCTCATCTATATAGGCTAAAACCAACTCTTTTTTTGTACGCTCGCCCACTTCCATCTCAATAATCGATAAATTTCGATTCTCACCATGCTGTCTTAATAAAGAGGTATTTACACTTAATTTTTCCGTGAAGCCCACTCTAGGCCCACGTACTAATGCCTCAGAAACAGGCTCCTCAAGATTACGAGTTTTGCCATGTGACGTACCAATGATCAATACATGCTGTATGCCATCCACAATTAATACAGTGGAACCCGTTAGTACTTTCCCAACAGCTTTCATAACTTTCTTTTCCTCTAACAGATCACTCACTGGTAGCATTTCATTAATAATCGATTGCTGTAGTTCATGCCCTCTTAAAACTGATGACTTTTCTGTATGTCCATTCATTAATGATTTCAAAATATGTTTGTCAATCAATTCTTTATCGCATAATCCTTTAAGAAAAACGATCGCTGCACGAGTATCCGTATTCCCTATTTGAAATTCTCTAAAATGAATATCCCAATTATGGCCAAGTTCTTTCCTCATTTGTAAAAGATCTTTATTATAATCGCCTGTAAATTGCTCTAACGTTTTTTGAACAGGTATGTGTATCATCTCACCTTGTTCACTATTTTCTATCATCTCAATTTTGCCATTGCTCTTATTAACAAATAAAAAAACATGAAATAATTTATAAATTAAATATGGAATAAAAAATGCTAAAAAGCCTTGTAAAAAAACTTGCCAATGTGGCATGTAGGAAATAACCTTTTCCCACATATTGATCACCCTCTTTAGTACACTTGTACAGAGTATCCCTACATGTTTTTATCTTTATCTAAGCAACAGTATTTTAAACTTCCAACCCTCAACATTCTTTCATAACAAAACACTAACATTCGGTGGTTATAAAAATCTGCCTCCAATGAGTACTGGTGCTTATAAAAGCGATCTTTAAGTTATGGTATACTAGCTACTATGAAAAATTAGAAGGTGAGATTTATGCTAGAAGTCAGTGAAAGTAAATTAGCACACTATAGTCTGCATTTTTTGAGCGAGACGCTTATTTTAGGAGAAGAAGTTTTTACACAACCTGAGGTCATGTTAGAAGCAGCCTTTACACAGCTTGCTTTTAATAAAATTGACATGGAACAGCAATATGAATTTTTCCATGAAAGCAATATTGCACTCAATGAAGTTTTTACGTATTCAAGAGCGATTTTCGAGCAGGAAAATAACTTCCTAGAACAATCACAAAATATAGCCAAGCACTTACATAGTGTGTCACAGCATCCAAACATCAAAAGCGGAGAACTCTTTATTGGCCTATTTGAAAATTGTTTACTATTGAATGAGGCTAAAAAAATCCTCGCTATTGTCAAAATTGATGAAAAGGAAATGTTTTTAGATGTGAAAAATGAACACAATCAAATGATCGTGAACGGTGTGGATGGCATTAACGTGAAGAAGATTAATAATATGGCTATTATTGTTGATATGGGACCAGATCAATCTCCTGCCGTGTATATTAAAACAAAGCGTAAAGAAGATATCGTTTATTGGCAAGAACGATTTTTAAAAATACAAGCAGCGGATGAGCATTATTATAAAACCAATTTAGCACTAACAGAATGCAAAAAATTCATTTTAAAGGAAGAAAATTATACTAGCACAGAAAAACTTGGGCTTTTGAACAAAACACTGGATTACTTTAGAAATGAAGAGGAGTTTCAGGTAAATCATTATATTGAAACTGTTTTTGAGCAAGCGGACACTACCCAAAAAGATGTCATCATTAACTCGGTTAAACCCTATGAGACTATTATTTCTGATAGTGCGCTAGAGAAGGCTGAAAAGAAATACAAACGTAAAATCAAACTCGATTCCAATATTGAAATTCAAGTAAATATTCAACATATCGACCAAATAGATGAATTAATTGAAGTAGGCTATGATGAGGCAACGAATCGCAAATTCTATAAAATCTATTTTCAGGATGAACAGTAGAAGAGCTTGGATTAAACGGATGCAAGTTATCTTATGAGATTAAGCATTAGAATGACAGCGTCTCTCCTAAAATCTTCAATAAGGAGAAAAAGAGCTTAAAACAGTATCAGCTGCAATAATGCCTTAGTTCGTGCCCATGAATTTTCTCTGGAAGCGCACTAATCCTTGAAAATCTTTGCTTCGATAATCAACCCTTTGCATGGTCTGTGCTGTAAATAATAGCTATTTTTCAAAGACTACAGATACTAAAACAGTGAGTCTTATCATGAATCCTCCACTCTTTAATTTCTTAAAATTTTTTTCAAAAAGTTAAAACTTTTTCAATTGGTAAAACGTCTAATAATTGGTAACAGAAGTTAACCTAAAGGAGAATTGATAAATATGAAAAAACCTGCTAAAAAAACATGGCTATTAGCTTCAGCATTAACACTTGGGATGGCTGTATTAACACCGCTTCAAGCTGGTGCAACAGCTATTGATACAACAAATAATGTAACGATTCAAATAGAACAAAAAATAACAGGTACCATTAAATATTTTGATGGTAGCAGCATTACCCTTAAAGGAACAGATGGAAAAAACTACTACATCGGTTTACACAATTTCTCAGATAAACAAATTGAGCAGTTAAAGCTAGCAGAGGGTCAGGAAATTTTAGTTGAGGGTAGTATTGTGAAAGATTACTCAGATTTCTTTACCTTTGCCGTCTATAAAAAAAGCTTACCTAAAGAAGTAACAAAAGAAGAATTAGTCCAACTAGAGAAACTCTTTTCTGACATGAAAAAGGCTGAAAAAGAAGAGAATTATGAGGAAATGGAACGAATCTATGAGGCGATGGATAACATCACAAGACCTTACGAATTAGCAAATTGGCAACCTGAGCCTTTTGAAGAATTTATTAATGAAGCCGCATTCGCTGAAAAAAATATTGTTATCAAAGCACAAGATAAAGAACAGCTAAAAACACTTTATAGTAACTGGATTAAGTATGTAAAAGAAAATAAAACGGATGAGGCATCAGAAAACATTGATAAAATTTTCACTATTCTTGAACCTTATTACCAAGAATTATATCCACCTTTAACTTTTGAAGAGTATATGGCGGATATGAACGTCGATTTAACAAAAGAGGAACTTGCAAAACTTAAAACAATCTATGAAGAGGCACAAAAAGCTGAAAAAGATAAAGACGAAGAATTGGCTATGAAGAAATGGGATGAATTCTATGAAATACTTCGCCCACACTTTAAACCAGTTCCCTTCGAGGAATATATGGCAGATATCGAATTCAGCATTAGTAATGCGGATTACGCAAAATTAAAACAACACTATGAAGAAGCAGTTGCCCTTGAACAAAAGGGTGAAGATGAAAAAGCTGGCGAGCAATGGGAAGCCTTTTATAAAGTTTTAGACCCTTACTACGAAGCGAACAGAGAAATTCTTATCTCACCATCTAAATTAACATTTAACGGTCAAGATTTTACGCCAGAGCCAGAAACAAATTAAATAAAATTTTAAGGGCCCTCCTATTGGTTTTTTTAGGAGTGGCCCTTTTTGAAGTGACAATTTTGTCATGTTATCCCGGAAATAGTCATGTTAATCGATGGTTTACCCTTATTTTTCTTGTTACAGTAAACCATGTTGTCACAAGCACATTACGTTCTAAGGAGAAAAACAACATGACATTATTCATGAAGAAATCGGTGATGATGACAGTAATGTTACTATTTTTTACGTTCACACCCGGATTTGGACACGCAGCATCAAATGATACAATTAGTAAAATTGATCAGTTTATTAAGGAGCAGCAAACCATTAGTAAAATCCCAGGAATTTCAGTAATTATTGTTGATAAAGGGAAAACCGTCTATCAACGGGGCTTTGGCTTTGCAGATACGAAAACAAAAACGCCTGTTACCTCTGATACTCTTTTTGAGTTGGGCTCCACGTCTAAGGCATTTACAGGACTCGCTATTTTACAATTAGAAAAACAAGGTTTGTTAAAACGATCAGATGATGTCCGAAAGTATATCCCTTGGTTAACATTATCCTATAATGGCGAGGATCAAGCTGTGACAATACAGCAGCTATTGTCTCATACTAGCGGAATTCCCTCAAATTCCATTACTCGAATTCCAGAAAGCACAGCAGATAATGCCCTTGAATTAACAGTTAAAACACTGCTGGATCAATCACTAAATCGTCAACCAGGGAGTTCTTTTGAATATGCAACCATCAACTATGATGTCTTAGGCCTCGTCATTGAACAAGTTGCAAAACAGCCATTCGATCAGTATATTCAACAGAAAATTTTACAACCTGTTGGTATGCATCAATCTTTTGTAGGAATTCACCAAGTACATTCCACACATATGGCTTCTGGCTATAAAATAGGTCTTTTGAAAGCACAGCCATACATACCACCAATCTATCGTGGCAATATCCCTGCTGGCTATATCATCAGTAATGCCAATGATATAGCCAGATGGTTAAAATTACAGTTAGGAAACAGTAACATTTATTCAATCAGTAACAATTCAATTCAAGAATCCCATACTCCAGATTTAACAGTGGAGCCTTTTGATACGAATACCTATTATGCAAATGGTTGGGCAGTTATGGAAAAGGACAAAAGGTCATATATCTACCATGCTGGTGAAAATCCAACCTTTTCCTCGTATTTCATTATGCAACCTGACGAACAAATCGGTGTGGCTATATTAGCCAATATGAATACTAGCTCTACAACAGCGATTGGACAAGGTGTCATGAATTTATGGGAGGGCAAAACGATTGACATGCAACATATCAGCAGCTATCAAAAGCTAGATAAAATTGTCACAATCATATGTGCCATCATCAACGTAATCAGTATTATTTTCTGTTATCTACTAGTGAAGAATGTACGTAGCCTCTATAACAAACAACGTGGTATGGCAAAGCTAAATTACAAAAGAATATTGTTAATATCTGCTCATACTGTACTTGTGGCTACAATGCTAACAGCGATATTTATCACGCCTAACATCGTACTTGGTGGCTTAAATTGGAGATTTATTAAAGTCTGGGCACCAACTTCTATCACATTCCTGTTGTATAGCTCCATTTCGGCCAGTTTTCTCTATTTATTATTAGGTTTTATGATTATTGGTACTAAAAAGAATATTTAAAGAAATTGAGTAACTATATCTAGATTGAATACTCTACATCAATCTTTGAAAGTAAGAATTAGTTGGAGGAACAAAGACCATATCATTTTAAAGAAATAGTAAAACTTGGGAGCGGAACAAGCTCTTTCCGCTCTAATGTTTTTTCATCAACAATTCTTATAGTTGGCGTAATGATTAGCGTTCGAATAGTAGAATCAGGTATAAAAACCTCAACATAACCATTTACTCGCCCAGAACCGCTTTTAATAGTTGTTGTTCCTACATTTTCATATACATTTCCAAGATTATCTTTTATGTCTACCATTAAAAATTCTGTCTCCCAATCAAGATTTCCCTCAAAATAAAGAGTGGTTATATATTTTCCCTCTGTTATTTGATTATAAAATAACTGGTATTGATCATTACCAAATGGTATATTTACTTTTCTTGAATAGGCTCGGGTTGGTGTAAGTTCTAACTGAAAATCCCAAGCTCCTTCTACAAGAGTCGTATTTTCCATACCTATAAAATCTTGAGGACGCCATTGAACATTTACCTTTTCATCCATTACTTTGTCTGAAATTCTCGCTGTAAACATACCAATCCAAGTAGCCTCATTCTTTTTAACGATTTGATGACTAAGTACGTCTAACTTGTTTCCGTTGACTTCTAAATCGCCCTTCCAAAATAGAGGGGGTTCATCTATCGATTGTTCGTGTTTCATTTCATAACTAACCGATACAATCGTTCCATCGAAAAAAGCCTCAGCTAATTCAATGGAGGTTCCGTTACTTTCGTCTATTTGATTGATGATTGATGCATTATCACTAAATACTTGTAATTGGGGATTATCATTGTTATTTAATAGTTGCTGTACAATTGGTACTCGATTAGCCACTACAGGTAGCCAAATGCTACTACTAGTAAAAATAAATGTGAGCATGGCGACAATACTAACCCACTTCCATTTTTTAAATACATACTTCTTGGTTGAAGATGACCGTAAAACACTTTTTTCAATATTAATCTTTTCCCAATCAGATAATTCAATTGGTTCAATCTCTTCAATATCTATTTCGATGAAGTCCTTTTCGTTCATTTAGATACCTCCCAGCTCTTCTGTTAACTTTAACTTACCTCGATATAAACGATTTTCTACAGCTGATTTAGATAGACCAAATATCTCAGCGATTTCTCCGTTGGAATATCCTAAGTAGTATTTCAAGAGAAAAATTTCCTGATCGTTTTTACTTAAATTTAAAATACTGATAAATAGTTGCTCTTTTTGTACTTTTTGTTCGACGATTCTTTCTGGTAGATCCTTGCTATTTGAAATTGATGAAAGTAACTCGACTGTTTTAGGCTTATTTTGAAGGCTTCTATATGTATCAATCGCTTTATATTTTGCAATAACGCCAATCCATTTTTTAAAATCAATCTCATCGCCAGTAAATTGAATACTCTTTTGCCAAATGGTTAGAAATACATCGTTGATACATTCTTCAATAGCTGTTTGATTGGGCTGTAACACTTTCACTACAATGGCTTTAACATAACCTCCATATTTGTTAATCACTTCTCTTAAAGCTTGTTCATCCTTTTTTTGTAGCTGATTAATTAATGAATACACGAAGTTAGAAAACCTCCTTTCCTTTCTTCTCTACAAGTAATAACGAGCAAATGAAAGAAAACTCTCACATTATTTAAATAAAAAAACAAATGATTCCTTCCGCAACACATTGTAGCTAAAAATAGAAACGGAAAAACATAGACTTACTGTTTCAAACCCGCTCCATCATCATGCATCAAAAAATGATTTTTTATCTTATGGACTGGATTGACAACTAATCATCAGGCTGTAACAAGCGCCTTTGAGTTTCATCCTATCAAGTGTTTAGTGATACTCATCCTTCACCCAAGATTCTCTTTAAAATTACCTAAATACGATTCATTAGACGAATACCCTTTTCTCTTTCAACGGCATTCATACAATAAACTGAAGAAAGGAGAGATCTTGATGGGATACTTTGGAAACATGGGTAATTTCAATTGTTGTTATGGAGGCTATGGTAATGACTATAGCGGCGGTTATAGTATGGGTTGTTGTGGCATGGACTATGGCGGCAAAAACAATAGTTCAACATTCGTTTTAATCGTTGTGCTATTCATTCTTCTGATTATTGTCGGAGCAACATTCGTGCAAAAAGAATATTAATATTTATTGATAAACATGAAAAAGGGATGATCTTCATTAATAGCAGCTCACATTAATGTCGATACATCCACAGCAAAGAGGGTCACTTCCAGCCTATGTGACCCTTTTTTAAACCTGCTTGTCTTTCACCTTATTTAATTTTAAATTCTCCATTTCTCACATTTGCGGTAATACACATCGCTAAAGAAATATAATAAGCCAACATTTTTACTCCCATTTACGCCCCATATCCGCTTTTACATCATAAAGTTTTTTAAAAATGAAACCACCTAAAGCAATGAATCGTATACTTACTTAAGAAAAGCCAGCACTTTTTTTGTAAAAGGGGTCGAGTAATGTGAGGGAATGGTTGCAAGGAAGGAAAAACAAAAAGAGAAGAGATAAGAGACGTAAAGATCAATATTCATTAATTGACTTATTTCTTGACGTACTAATTTGGATACCAGAATTACTTTTCCTCCCATTTAGAATCATTTATTGGTTGTTGAGAGGCGTTGGAAGGTTTATTGGAGAAGGTTTTAATTAAAAAACTGCTCAAAAGGATATCATTTGATTTTTTGTACCAATACGATTGAGGCAAAGGAAAATTTTGTTGGGCATTCAAAAGGGATAAAGTCATTTAGTTGAGGCGCTGACCCTATCCCTCTCCTTTAAATTAGATTAATTGGAGATAAACGGTGCTTTTTGTACATACTTTTGATTTTCTATTTGGTTAATGATGAATGTAGCTATATCCCGATTTGTTATTTTTGTACCTGGCATATCTCTAAGATTTTCCTTTATGAACCCTACTTCATTTCCCTCTACGATAAATGGAAGCCGAATTAGTGTCCATTTGATAACTTGATTATGGCTAAGGAGATGCCATTCTTTTTTCTTATCCATCATCATTTTTGAATAAATAATTTCAAATATCTTTGCACCCATTCTATTTATAATACTCTTTGTATCTCCAGCAATGGTTAGCGATCCACCCGTTACCCCAATATAACGATCCATATGTAAATCAGACATGACTCCCAATATATTTTCCGTTAATTTACTATAAATTTGTTTTTCTTTCATTGGTTGACCAAAAGTATTGATAACGATTTGACAATCTTTTAATAGCTTTTGAAGATCCTCGATATTTTGTACATTCCCTTCTATTACCTCAATCCTACTGTCTCTGAAAACTAACTTTTCTGGGTTTCTAACAAGCATCCGTACGTGATACCCTTTCTCTAATGCTTTAGAAGCAATGTATCGCCCCGCTTTACCTGTTCCCCCGATAATTGCTATTTTTTTATAAACGTCCATGATGCCCCCCTAATTATCATAATAATATGTATACGGACAAATCATAGTTTAGATTCAATAATTCTATTATTCACCTCTCTTTATCAAATGAGATAAAGAAATAGTAATTTTGTTTGTTCTAGCTAGAGCTTTTGTCTAAGCAAAAGAAAAAGAACCACTCTCTTAAAAGAAAATGGCACTTCAACGCCTCATCGTACTTACTTGATAATTACACTTTTTAGGTGTATTCAGCTTAACTAGATCAGTGGTTTATATTTACTAAGTCTTTATTATATGCAATCCACTTCTCCATTTCTCTCTCGACAGCTCGGTTTTGCCATTCAAACCAAATACCTGTACATTCACTGCAGTGACTATCTACACCCTTTTTTTCATGTGTATCTTGACATGTAAACACAGTCTTTTTACGACAACTATAACAGTAAATGACTATGTCTTTATAAAACTCCATCCCGATCAACTCCTCAAATTTACACCTATTTCTTTCCTTTTTTCATCTAAATTATTCTTTAAAAAGAAATAAGTAAGGATGATGAGTGCCACCATGTTTGTTCTTTCCTCTCCTTACTAATAAAAGCGATTCAAACCCTTACTATTAAAGGATTTGAATCGCTTTTTCCGTTAGTCCAAGTTTCTATTTGAACCTTAAGGGGAATATAAAACCTTGGTATTGCCATACTTATTCAAAAATGACCAATAAAAAAGCAATTCAAGGTAATGGTATGATATCCTATAGACTTTGATATCGTACACAATTCCTTGAACTGCCTTAAATTATTTAGACTCTACATTTTCATCAGGAGAGTAATTATATTGAGAAGGATCAACTGGCGTATAACCTGTTGGCGTATAGAATCTCAATAAGTCACCATTTACGACTCTATCAGATAACGCCAATTTATGATCTACTTCATTTTTAATCGTTTTTGCTTCCTCTAATTGACTCTCGTCTAATGGTAAGCCTGTTTTATTATCATAATATTTTTCATTAATTGAATAAATAGTAGGGCTGACAAAATCGCCATTTCTAAATGGAACAATTTCATCATGCTCTTCTGATAATAAGTCTGAACCAAATTGAACAAATTGCTGTGAATCAATTCCAAGTAAATGTAATAATGTTGGAAGAAGGTCTGTTTGCCCACCATACGTATGGTTAGTACCACCCTCCATACCCGGAACATGTATAAATAATGGAACGCGTTGTAAATTAGCACTTTCATATGGTGTAATATCTTTTCCTATTACTTGGCTCATTGCAGCGTTATGATTATCTGAAATACCATAATGGTCACCATAAAGAACAATCATTGAATGATCATATAAACCTGATTCTTTTAATTGCTGGAAGACCTGTTGAATTGCTTCGTCTGCATAACGAGCTGTTTGGAAATAATTATCAACGCTTGCATCTCCCGTATTGGCTTTATCAATTGTCACTAAATCTTGATTCATTTTATATGGATAGTGATTCCCTACCGTAATTAATTTTGTATAAAAAGGTTGTGGTAAGGAGCTTAAAAGATTTTGAGATTGTGCAAAGAATGGTTTATCTAATAAACCATATTCAGCCATGTCCTCTGAAGTACCTGTGTTATAGTAGCTAGCATCAAAGAATTTATCGAATCCAAATGATTTATAAATCACATTTCTATTCCAGAAGCTTCCGTTATTACCATGGAATACAGCGGATGTATAACCATAATCTTTTAAAATACTAGGAGCTGCCTGATACGTATTTTGTGCTTTTGTAATATAAGCAGATCCTTGTGGTAATCCAAATAAAGAGTTTTCAAGCATAAATTCTGCATCAGACGTTTTCCCTTGACCTGTTTGATGGAAGAAATTATCAAAATACAAGGTATTCTTATCTTTTGCTAATGAATTTAAAAATGGTGTTACTTCTTCACCGTTTAATTTATAGTCGATTAAAAAGTTTTGGAATGATTCTAAATGTAAATAGATAACGTTCATTCCCTTTGCTGCACCAAAATATTGGGCATTCGGTTTGGCATAATTTGATTTTGTATAGTTAATTACTTCAGTAATATCACTACTATCCGCCAAAGCTCTCTGAGACGATGCTTTCATCGTTTCAACTGAGTCATAAATCGTATAGTTATACATTCCTAGATATTTCACAATATAGTTTCTATCAAAACCTCGTGTTAATAGTTGAGGACGATTAGTTTCAGCTAATCCTAAATTAAGGACGGATACTGCTAATGCAATAGCAATGATTGCCATTCCTTTTTTATAGCCATAACGTTTCGTATCTTTTTGAATTTTTTTAGAGAATCGTAGATAAAACATAACAAGAACATCTACAAAGAACAAAATATCATAAGGCTTTAGTAAAGAAAGAACACTACCACCTAAATCACCGAAATTCTGTGTTTGAGAAAGTGTAGGTAATGTAATGAAATCACTAAAGAATCGGTAATAAACAATATTGGCATATAAAAGAATAGACATCAAAGTATAAATTACAACGAGTGATGTGTATTTTCTTTTTCCTTTAAATAAAAATGAAAATCCTAGAAATAGCATTGCTGAGCCTAGTGGATTTATTAGTAAAAGGAATTGTTGCATGACTCCTTCTACACCTAAGTCAAATTGTGATAGTTGAGAGATGTATGTTTTACTCCATAACATTAATACTGCTACTATATAAATTCCTAAAAAGTTTTGTAATAGGTTATCTTTTTTATTTACTAGATTTTTCATTTCTGCACCTACCTTTTACTGATTAAATTAAAATCTAGATATATATGAACTTAACTGATAAGTACTGTATTGCACTTTAAAAAATGTTACGTTACAATAGTTTTTTTCGCGACCAATGTATAGTACTCCCCATTTAAACTTCTGTCAAGTTGTTAGCTATTCTTCATATAAATATTTCTAATTAACCTAAATATTGTCCAAAAAATACCCAGTAAACATTAGCTTTTAACTAATATTTACTGGGTATTTTACGCCATAATAGAGATGGTTGGTTCTTTAAATATCTATATGAAATTTACCTCGCAATTTCTCTTATTTGGGCATCAAAAAATCTTCCATTTCAAATGAATTGGAAGATTTTCTGGAACACTATTTAGACGTTTCTATATTTATTTGAGCACCTACTTGAATTTTTCAATGATGAAGAAAGACCTCGTCTGATTAGATTCGCTGAAACAGGCGCTCTCCCCATCTCCCTTGCCCAAATTGATAATTGTCCTATATGGTGAATTTCATGTGCAATGGTATGACGAATGATCTCACCCCATGTATGCGTCTCAATGCTACCATCGGCTAATGAATTATGAAGTATACGCTCTTCCATACTGTCGTCCCATTGATTTACAAAGCTTTCGACTTCTAAATGAAATGCTGCTTCCAATTTACGAACCTTTTCCAAGCTATTATATTCATCAAAGCTCTCCTGAAAATCAGTTTTCCCTTGTAATAGACGAATCCAACTCCATTCAACATCAATGATATGGAAAAGTGTGTGTAATATACTGCCCATTCCTCCAGTTCGTTTTTGCAAAAGTTCTTCTTCAGTCAACTCTTCACACCAACGAAACCAGTCTTCCCTAACTAGCCAATTATATTTAAAAAATGTTTGCAAAAAAGCACCTCCATAGTTGTTGAAAAAATATTATAACTCACTATTTCTTCATATAAAGTGTGGATCCCTTCTTTGCTCTTTTCAGCTATCCAAATAAGCACTACAAGTAACATAAGTATAACAACATTCCTAAGCTAAATGTTTAGTAATTACCACTTCTGGTTACTCTTATGAATTTTTCTATAAACGTAATCTGCATTATCTAGGTTTTTCCAGCTACTAATAAAATTTAGTATTAGCATAAAAATTCCAAATAAAATAAATGCCAACATATATTTACCTATGAAAAATAAAACAAACGTTGCAACCAAAAGTAATATCATTAAAATTATTACGAGGATTTGTAATTTCCCCTTCTTCTTCTCATCCACCTGTTCAACCTCCAATCAAAGCGCCGATACTTTTCTAAAATGTTTTCTTTGGTTTATTTTAACATAAAAATTTATTTTTTCTAAATAATCAATTATTTTATGTAAAATCCAAACATCAGAAATTTCCTACCAAATTTTCCTTACATAGTCTTGGGATGATCTGAAATATTTAAATAGGGAGTAGAAATAAACAAGGGATATTTTATTGGATAAGATAAATAATATCTTTAGGAGGTGTCGACATGAAACGAGACAAAAAAAATACAGAGTTTGCAACAGACGAGCCAACAAAACAATCATTTGCTAGTGGAGCAGACCCAAAAAAACCTAATGGGCGTACGGAAGCCCCTCGCCCACAACGTGAAGAAGACCTTATTATGGATGAGAAAAAAGGGAAGTCAACTTCATTATAATGTAAGACAAGTTAGTATTTTTGACCACTCTATTAGAGATGGTCTTTTTTTACAATTATTCTTCCTATTCAAATACATACCATAACCTTCGTAATATAGAAATTCTTTTTTTGATTAACCTTATTTCTTCGTCATAAATTCGTTTAATAGTTTAATCAGGTGGTAAAAGAAAAGCACATCAGCTTATTGTTACGCTACCGCAATAACATCCATCTTTGCTTCATTAGCTCACACTTTATCTAGTACCAACTTTTGGAAACATATTTCAATACCTCAAACAACTGATTATTCTACTACATACACATGCCTGTTTCTTAATCTATAAAGGGATATCATATTCATCCTGTTTCTAAACGATTAGGACATTCGGATATTCAAACAACACTTGATCACTATTCTCACTTATTAAAATAAGTGAAAGAACGAGATGGAGAAATAGCGATTAATGTTTATTCTTCTTAATTTTTTTGCTCACCATGTTTACAATTTTGTTTACCAAATTTATTTTTTATATGTTATTCTATGCGGTTATTAAAATTATCTATATAAACAAAAAACGCTTAAAACCCAATATTGATAAGGTTTCAAGCGCTTTTTAATTTTGTTAAAAATTAACCTTTGATTTGTTATTGACGTCCCAGGAGGGATTCGAACCCCCGACCGACGGCTTAGAAGGCCGTTGCTCTATCCAGCTGAGCTACTGAGACATGATGTCGTTTCTTATGTATTCCATAGGAAGGACAATATTTATTATATGTACTTTATAGCATAATGTCAACATTAATTTTACTATGCAGGCAAGGTTTGCCTCATATTTTTTATCATATGTTGCTACAGCATCCATTATACCATTTCCTCACCCACTTAGCAGGACGGATAGCAAAATATTTGCTACACTATTGGCGATAAAAAAGTAGGAGGTATGAGGATGTTTAAAGATTTAGTCGTTATTGTCACTGGTGGTGCACAAGGGATTGGAAAGGGCATTACACTCGCATATGCACAACAAGGCGCAAAAGTGGTGATTGCTGATTTGAATGCAGGCTTAGGTCAACAGTTAGAACAGGATATGCTTGCTCAAGGCTACTCTGCATTATTTGTTCCAACGGATGTGACAAAGGAACAGGATATCATTCATTTGATGCAGCGAGCTGTTGAGCAATATGGGACCATTCATATATTAATTAATAATGCTGGGAAGTTTCAGCATCAATCTCCCTATGAGGTGACGTTTGATGAGTGGCAGGATTTGTTGCAGACGAATTTAACGGGTACCTTTTTCTGTGCCAGAGAGGCTGCAAAAGTGATGCGGCATAATGCAAAGGGTGGTTCTATTGTTTCGCTGGCCTCTACGCGTGCTGAAATGTCGGAGCCTCATACAGAAGCTTATGCGGCTACAAAGGGTGGTATCATAGCGTTAACACATGCTTTAGCGCGATCTTTAGGGCCAGATCAAATTACGGTGAATTGTATTTCACCTGGGTGGATTGAAACAGGTGATTACGAGGCACTACGGCCAATCGATCATGCGCAGCATTTGTCAGGAAGGGTTGGTCTGCCTGAAGATATTGCACAGGCTTGTCTCTATTTAACAAACCCGATGAATAACTTTGTAACAGGTATTAATCTTACAGTTGATGGTGGCATGACGAAGAAAATGATGTATGAAGCGTAATTTTGTCGTCTGTTCTTTTCTTTCTTGTTCTTCATACTCTAAGATTCCTTGGAGTATGCTACTGTAGGAGATAGAACAAGAAGGAGTGAAGCCTTGTACCCCTATTCAAATGGTTTTTCATTAAGCCAGCTGTATCATGCCCCCTATACGCAGTATACGGCTCCGATTCGTCACTTTTTACAGTCAAATGATTACCGACGCTGTATTAGTAAAGGCGAAGCAGACTTTATGGCTATGAACCGCTTACTTTGGATGGAGCATGTGAATTGGACACGGATGACTATTATAAGCATTGTGTTTAATTTGCCTGATTTACCCTTTGTGCAGCAGCGTTTGCTACGCAATGCAACCGATTTAGGGAATTGTTTACGCCCCTTTTATGGTGACTCCGTGGCGGATCGTTATGCAGCTTTAATTAAAGAGCATCTGGTAATTGCGGCTCAATTAGTGACAGCTGCTGCGAAAGGTGACGCTACCACAGCGGAAGCTAAAGAGAGGGAATGGTATCGTAATGCAGATGATATTGCTTTCTTTTTGCATACAATCAATCCATACCTAACTAGAGAGGCCGTACAAAAAATGTTTTATACGCATTTAGCTTTAACGAAAAATGAAGCTGTCACGATGATACAAAAAGATTATCAGGCTGATGTAGAGGTATTTGATGAAATTGAAGCAGAGGCACTTGCGATGTCAGATATGATAGCCAGCGCCATCGTTATGCAATTTTGTTACCTCTTTTAATGCAAAAATCTTGATGGATTTATGATCATTTTATGCTCAACTGCTGGAGGAAAAACTCTCGCTGTTTTGTTTTTAGCATAATGAGCACGAGGCTGCATGCCCTGAAGTTTCCCCTTCATAAAAGAGGCTAATGTATTGCTTTCAATCGTTACGTTGGCTCTTTTTAATTCCCATGGGGAGTGGTGAATATCAATGCGAAAAAGTGTATCCTTCCATTTCGCCCATGAATGGTAGCGCTCTACAATCCATCGGTCAAAATTAGTATTGGTCTTGTCTCCTATTGTATAAATAACCCTCAATCTTTCGTCACATGCTTTGTAATGGCTTGTGTATGAATAGTGATTCCCTCTTTGTTTTACTAGGATGTTGGAATGGCGATATGGCAAGCTACCTATTGCCGTAATTTTTGATAAGAAATTATTCGTCACATCTAAATGAAAAAAATAGATGCCTTTCATGCCGTTATACTCCACATATGTTCGGACATTCAATTGTAAATAGGTATTCATCCCCGGAAGAGGTGGTAGAAAGCGTAGCCGATGTCGATAAACTTTAAAAAGGACAGCACTAAGCCAGGCATTTTGTTCAAAGAGATCAAGCTTCAGTTCTTTAGGTACATGTTTTTCGAGTTCTTGAGGGTCTATCGGCCAATGTAAAAATAGAACATCTTGCCATGTTTGAGTCATCATCCACATCGTAAAACTCCTTTCTAATCACTAGTTTTTCCTAGAAAGGAGTTATTCAAACAAACGGTCTATTGATTTTGCTCAGCAGACTTTATTTCGACATAACGATAATATAAATTTCGTAATTCAGATTCCTTATATAAGCCTAAATGACTTTTAAATTGAGGATGAACCATTATTCCATGAGCACGCAATACTTTGACAAACCAACCCTTTGAATATTTATGCACCGACCCTATTCTCCTTTATCTTTATTCATACATAGAATATGCGTTTGAATACGGTAGAGTGCCTTTATACAAATAAAAAACGAGAGAATAAATAACTCTCGTTTTTACTTATGTGCCACAAAACGTACGATATGGTTGATTCGTCGGTTCAGGTAATGAAGCGTATTCTTGTTGCTCTTTATTATGGGCATAAGGCTGAGCTAGGACTTTTAGTAGGTTGTTCATCACACTATAATCGCCTCGTTCTACAGCCGCTTCCAAAGCTTCTTCTACCCTGTGGTTACGCGGAATAACAGCTGGATTATGTTGACGCATTAATTGCTGTGACATGTCTTTTGTTTGCGGCTGTCTCGCTAATCGAGCTTGCCATTTGTGATGCCAGTCCTTAAAAGCTGATGCGTTAAATAGCGAATCCTCCAATTGCTCAAACGTTAAGGCGATAAATGTATTCGTATAATCAGCTTGGTATTGCTGCATAAGCTGAAGAAGCTCTTCAACAAGCTTGATGTCCTCTTGCTCCTCATTAAAAATGCCTAGCTTTGCACGCATTCCTTCCAACCAATTTTCTACATATAATTTTGGATACTGTTGTAGCGTTTCTTGTGCCAGTTGAATGGCCTTTTCTTGATCATCATCAATTAAAGGTAGTAAGGACTCTGCTAAGCGCGTTAAATTCCAGCCACCGATATTGGGCTGATTTCCATAAGCATAGCGTCCTTGGTGATCAATCGAGCTAAACACAGTCGCAGGATCATAGATGTCCATGAATGCACAAGGACCATAATCAATGGTTTCACCGCTAATGGTCATATTATCGGTGTTCATGACGCCATGGATAAAGCCCACTAACTGCCACTTTGCTATAAGGGAGGCTTGTTTCTTTATGACTTCATTTAACAAATAAAGATAACGATTTTGATTGCCAATATTAGCTGAGTAATGTCGTTCTATTGCATAATCAGCTAAAAGCTGTAGCTCCTCATCTGTCCCCCATTGCGCAGCATATTGAAATGTCCCTACCCGCAAATGACTACTTGCAACTCTTGTGACAATAGCGCCTGGTAGTTCTGTTTCTCGAATAATCATTTCACCTGTAGTGACTACTGCTAGACTACGTGAAGTTGGGATCCCTAGTGCAAACATCGCTTCACTAATAATATACTCCCTTAGCATTGGACCTAATGCGGCTCGCCCGTCTCCACCGCGAGAATAAGGTGTTCTACCTGATCCTTTTAAAGCAATATCATACCGTTCCTTTTGAGGTGTGATTTGCTCCCCATATAATAGAGCCCTACCATCACCTAGCATATTAAAATGACCAAATTGATGCCCTGCGTAAGCCTGTGCAATCGGTTCGCCACCTTCTGGAATTGTATTACCAGCTAAAACGGCTAATGCTTCCTCACTCTTTAAAGCCTGAATGTCTAACCCAAGTGAGGCTGCAACTGATTCATTTAATAAGATCAATTTTGGTGAACGAACAGGATTTAACGATATGTCGGAATAAAAAATACTTGGTAGTTGAACGTAACTATTATCAAAATGCCAACCAATTGTTTTTTTCATGTTTTCTCCTTTATTGCCTTTACGATTTATTTTTGCTATTTCAGCATTAATCATTCATAGGCAATTTTACCATTATCAGCAGCCCAAATAAAAATCCGCATACTTTGAAGTCATGCGGATTTCCCCTATTATTGTCGCTCAAATGTATATGTAGCCATACATTGATTGTCATCTGTCATGCAATCAACTTTAAAAGATGTTGCATTGATTTCCACAACAGCAAAGCTTTTCTCTTTACGGCCTCGTGGTTTTAATAAGCTGCCCGGATTTAAAAATAAGATGCCATCCATCATTTCGGCACCGAGTATATGAGAATGACCGAAACAAACGATCTGTGCACCTACTTCTTTTGCACGATAGGACAATGATAAGATGGAATTTTTCACATTGAATAAATGACCATGTGTTACATAAACTTTCACATCCTGGACAGTGAAAATTTCTTCTTCAGGGAAAGCTTTTTCACGATCACAGTTTCCACGTACTTTTTTCAATCCTTCTAATGCCTCATGTGAATAGGGAAGTTCACTATCTCCACAATGAACCACAACATCTATTTCAGGATAAAAACCTTTAACCTTTTCGATGACATGGCTATCACCATGTGTATCGCTCATAACAAGCATTTTCATGGATATCACCTCTTATTTGATAAGATTCGGTAATTGCTCCTTTAACTTGCGGATGGCATTGCCTCGGTGAGAAATTGAGCCTTTTTCCTCTGGTGAAAGCTCAGCCATCATTCGATTTAAGCTTGGCACGAAAAAGATTGGATCATAGCCAAAGCCGTTCGTTCCACGCTTTTCATGGGCAATAACGCCTTCACATGTACCAAATACTGTTGTTGTTGCAAAATCAGGTCCTGCAATTGCAATACAGCAGCAAAAACGTGCTGTACGTTTGTCATCTTCGACACCTTGTAAATTTTCTAATAGTTTAATCATATTTGCTTCATCGTCATGGTCACCAGCATAGCGAGCGGAGTACACACCTGGCTCACCATTTAATGCATCTACTGCTAAACCACTATCATCTGCAATAACAATGGTTCCAAGCTCCTTCGCTAATGCTTCTGCTTTTAGGATGGCATTTTCTTCGAATGTTGTTCCTGTTTCTTCTATTTCCATATCTGGGGCCACTTCAAACATTGTCACGACTTCATAACCAAGTGGTCCAAATAATGCTTCAAAGTCTTTTGCTTTCCCTTTATTTTTTGTGGCGATGACTACTTGTTTCATATTATTGATTCCCTCCAATCTTGTTTGCCAGTTCACCAAGCGTTATTTTTTGAAGTTCAACTAATTGTTGTATGCCTTTTTCACCTAATGCTAACAATTCATTTAGTTCTTCTCGAGAAAAGGTAGCTTCCTCTCCAGTACCTTGTAGTTCGACAAATCGTCCTGCACCTGTCATCACAATGTTCATATCAACAGCTGCAGCCACATCTTCTACATAATTTAAATCAAGAATAGCACCTTGTTCCACTACGATCCCAACACTTGTTGCTGCCAAAAAGTCTGTTACCGGGAATTTTTCGAATGGTTTTTCTTCAGCAAATTTAGCAATAGCCTGTGTCATGGCAACAAATGCTCCCGTAATGGATGCTGTACGTGTACCCCCATCCGCTTGAATGACATCACAGTCAATCCATACAGTACGTTCGCCTAGCGCTTCTAAATCGACTACAGCACGCAATGCACGCCCAATCAAGCGCTGAATCTCCATTGTACGACCATTGACTTTCCCACGAGAGGATTCACGTGGTGTACGTTGAGCGGTTGCACGAGGCAACATGGAATACTCGGCTGTAATCCACCCTTTCCCTTGCCCACGTAAAAAGCCAGGTACCTTGTCTTCCATCGTTGCTGTACAAATTACTTTTGTATTACCTACTTGAATTAACACAGAGCCTTCTGGATGTAATAGATACTCACTATCTATTTTCACAGGTCTTAGCTCATCTGCATTTCTACCATCAAATCTTGTCATATAATTCGTTCCTCCTAAAAACTTTCGCGCCCTCATCTTAACATAATTTATGTCATCGAAAAAGTACTCGATAGCAGTTTATGTACCATGCTAAAAACGGCAAAAATCAGCCTAGCCTGTTGCTAAGCTGATTTTTTATTTTAATGTGATACGTTTTATGTCAAGAGTACCTTGCTCTAACCAATTCTCAGCAATCGAACGGAAAATTGGTACAGAACCAGTTGCAAAAAATTTATGAGCAGGCACCGCATTTACATTCGCTAAAGTGCCATTATACGCTAGCATTTCCTGAACATCCTTTGCTGTTTCCTCCGCAGAAGATAGTACGTTTACATCTTCTCCGACAACAGCTTCAATTTGTTTTTGTAAAATAGGATAATGTGTACACCCTAAAATAACCGTATCAAATTGTCGATTTTTCAACGGCTTTAAGCCTTCTGCTATTAAATTATTTGCAAAGTCACCTTTATATTCGCCACTTTCTACAAGTGGTACGAATGTTGGACAAGCTAGTGGAATAATATGTGTTGACGTATTGAGTGACAATAAGGCTTCTTCATAAGCCCCACTTTTAATTGTTCCTTCTGTTGCAAGCACAACGACTTCATGTCGCTTCGTTTTTTTTACAGCTGCACGTGCGCCAGCATTGATAACACCTAGTACTGGAAAAGGCATATTTCTTTGTAAACTTTCGAGTGCTACTGCAGTCGCTGTATTACAAGCTATAACGAGCATCTTAACATTCATTTTTTCGAGTGCTTTTGCCATTTGCCAAGTAAAATTCCGTACTTCCTGACGACTTCTTGGACCATACGGACACCTTGCTGTATCGCCAATATAATAAATCGTTTCGTTTGGCAATCGCTTCATGATTTCTTTTGCTACGGTTAAACCGCCTACTCCTGAGTCAATAACGCCTATCGGGGCATTCATACTTTCCGCCTCAATCCTGTTTCATGTGTACATGTAGTTTTTCTAAGTAGCTTGATAATTGCGCGACTTCTTGTTCATTAAAACCAACAAGCATCTCTTGCAAGTATTGCTGTCTTTTTTCAATAACTTCTTGAATAATACGTTCGCCCTTTTCGAGAAGATGAACGACAACGACACGGCGATCATTTTCATCACGCACACGCTTGACTAATTCATTTTTCTCCATTCGGTCCACTAAATCTGTTGTTGTGCTAAAAGCTAAATATAAACGGTTTGATAATTCGCCAATTGTAATATCACCAAGCTCTTCTAACCACTGTAATGCAACAAATTGTGGCGGCGTAATCGCATAATCGGAAACAATTTCTCTTCCCTTTTGCTTCACGATGGCCGCTATATAGCGTAATTCCTTTTCAACCGTTGCAACGGTTTCAGGTGAGTGCTTTGTTACTTCATCCGACATATAACTATTTCACTCCTAAAAATACGTTGAATAGTTCTATTTTGTCGTTTTTTTCACGAAATAGCAAGTGTCCATTAGTCTAATTTAAATTCTTCCAAGCGTAACAGCTCAATTAACGCCTGAGATCGATTCGTTACACCTAGCTTTTGAATTGTATTGGAAATGTGATTTCGCACTGTTTTTTCACTAATACCAAGCTGCTCTGCAATATCTCTCGTTGTTTTTTCAGCTAATAAAAGCGCAAATATTTCACGTTCTCGGTTTGTTAAAAGAGAACGATGATGAGAGCCATTCATTCAGTTACACCCTCCTCCCCCGCACGTATTGTAACTTATGTTAAGGGGCAGGAAGCGGTGACGGCTATTTGCATGATTATTCCATGTTTCCTTAAAAATTTCGAAAATTATATTGATACATTCGTAAATTTTACGTAAAATGCAATTCCTACTATTTTAATAAATTTACATACAGTTACATATTGAGCTAGTGAGATAGCATAGCCAACTGATTTAATTTCGTTTTTTCTTCCTCTGAAATCGGTACACTTTTGCCTGTGCGAGGATCCATTTGCACAATCGTTCCACGACCAGTGAAACAAATTTCGTCCTTTTGATTTTTTGCTAGATAATGAATGTCCATCGATGAATTCCCAACTTGCGCGATTTTTGTATAAATTCGTAGAACGTCATCAAAGAAAACCTGCTTTACATAATCACATTGTAAATCGGCTACGATTGGTATAGATTTCACATCCTCTTCTCCAACTGAGGGCATTAAAATTCCTAAATGACGGAAATAATCAATTCTTGCTTGCTCAAAATATGTAAAGCTAATCGTATTGTTCATATGACCATACATGTCTGTTTCTGAAAATCGTACTCGTACCTCACTAAAAAATGAAAAACCCTTTTCCCACTCTTGAAAATTATCGATATAATTTGCCTTCATGATATACCATCCCCTGTCATGTAATTGCCCGTCTTTTATCAATCGACGGCAAACAAAATGAATACATATTCATTATAAAAGAAAATGCTATATTATCATAGAAAAAACGCGAATATTCAATTTGATAACTATTCATTTCTATAACTATAAAAAACTCCCTCACACGAAGTGTAAGGGAGTTCTTGTCCGTATATTAGTCTACATAGTGGTCAGAACCGAAGAAGTTACGGAACATTTGCACAGTAGTTGCACGGTTTAATGAAGCGATAGATGTTGTTAAAGGAATACCTTTTGGACATGCAGCAACACAGTTTTGAGAGTTACCACAGTTTGCAAGGCCGCCATCACCCATAATCGCATTTAAACGTTCATCTTTAATCATTGCACCTGTTGGGTGAGTGTTGAAAAGACGTACTTGTGATAATGGAGCTGGTCCGATGAATGAAGCTTTTTCAGACACGTTTGGACATGCTTCCATACATACACCACAAGTCATACATTTAGATAATTCATAAGCCCATTGACGTTTACCTTCTGGCATACGTGGACCTTCACCTAAATCATACGTACCATCGATTGGTACCCATGCTTTCACTTTTTTAAGTGCATTGAACATACGTTCACGGTCAACTTGTAAGTCACGAATAACAGGGAATGTTTTCATTGGCTCCAATTTAATCGGCTCTGTCAATTGGTCTACTAGTGTAGAACATGATTGACGTGGACGGCCATTGATTACCATTGAACATGCACCACAAACTTCTTCTAAACAGTTCATATCCCATGATACTGGTGATGTGTTTACACCATCTTCAGTAACAGGATTTTTTTGAATTTCCATTAAAATTGAAATTACGTTCATACCATGACGGTAAGGCACTTGGAATTTTTGCCAGTAGCTATTGCCGCCTTGTGTATCTTGACGTAAGATTTCCACTTTGACCATTCTTCCAGTATTAGCTGCGATTTGCATAACTTTTAGTCTCCTTTCGCAGAGTAGTCGCGTTTACGTGGTGGGATTAATGAAACGTCGACTTCTTGGTACGTGATGATTGGATTACCAGTAGCTGGGTCAAACTTCGCCATTGTTGTTTTTAAGAAGTTCTCATCATCACGGTTAGGGAAATCAGGTTTATAGTGTGCACCACGAGATTCATTTCGTAATAGTGCACCTTTTGTCATTACTTTTGCAAGCACTAACATATTTTTAAGCTGACGTGTAAAGTGTGCGCCTTGGTTGCTCCATTTTTGCGTATCATTGATGTTGATATTATTCCAACGCTCAGTAAGCTCATCAAGTTTTTTCAATGTATCTTCAAGCTGATCATTGTAACGTACTACAGTCATTGTAGCAGTCATCATTTCACCAAGCTCTTTATGCAGTAAGTAAGCGTTTTCTGTGCCTTCCATTTTCATGATAGCATCCCATTTCGCTTGTTCCTCTTTTACACGTGCATCGTAAATCTCTTGTGGAAGATCTTCAGCATGCTTTTTAAGATGTTTTACATAATCTACTGCGTTTGGTCCTGCAACCATACCACCGTAGATAGCAGATAATAGTGAGTTTGCACCAAGACGGTTTGCACCATGTTGAGAGTAATCACATTCACCTGCTGCAAATAGACCAGGAATTTCAGTCATTTGATTGTAGTCAACCCATAATCCACCCATTGAATAGTGAACTGCTGGGAAAATTTTCATTGGTAATTTACGTGGGTCATCACCTACGAATTTTTCGTAAATCTCGATGATACCACCAAGTTTAACGTCCAATTCATGTGGATCTTTATGAGAAAGATCTAGGTATACCATGTTTTCGCCATTGATACCAAGTTTTTGGTTTACACAAACGTCGAAAATTTCACGTGTTGCAATATCACGTGGTACTAAGTTACCATAAGCTGGGTATTTCTCTTCTAAGAAGTACCAAGGTTTACCGTCTTTATAAGTCCAAATACGACCGCCTTCACCACGAGCTGATTCTGACATTAGTCGGTTTTTGTCATCTCCAGGAATCGCTGTTGGGTGAATTTGAATGAATTCACCATTCGCATATGAAGCACCTTGTTGATAAACGATAGAAGCAGCAGAACCTGTGTTAATAACAGAGTTTGTTGTTTTACCGAAGATAATACCAGGGCCACCAGTCGCCATAATAACAGCGTCTGCACGGAATGATTTAATTTCTTCTGTACGCATATCTTGCGCTACGATACCACGACAAACGCCGTCTTCATCGATAATAACACCAAGGAATTCCCAGTGTTCATATTTATTTACTAAACCAGCTACTTCATGAGAACGAACTTGCTCATCTAGCGCATATAGTAATTGTTGACCAGTTGTTGCACCAGAGAAAGCTGTACGGTGCATTAAAGTACCACCAAAACGACGGAAATCTAAAAGTCCTTCTGGTGTACGGTTGAACATAACACCCATACGGTCCATTAAGTGAATAATGCCAGGTGCTGCATCACACATACCTTTTACTGGTGGTTGGTTCGCTAGGAAGTCCCCACCATATACTGTATCATCAAAGTGGATCCATGGAGAATCCCCTTCACCTTTAGTATTTACCGCACCATTAATTCCGCCTTGCGCACAAACAGAGTGTGAGCGTTTTACAGGAACTAATGAGAATAAATCAACTTCAGTACCAACTTCAGCTGCTTTAATCGTTGCCATCAGACCGGCAAGACCACCGCCGACAACAATTATTTTGCTTTTCGCCATGATTATTTCTCACTCCTCTTAAAAAATTGCAATGATTGCATGTGCTCTATCGTAGCTTCTATTGAATTATACGAAAGCTAAAATAGCAGCCACACCAACTACACTTAGAATTACGAAAAGAATGTTTGTTACGTAAGTAGCGATCTTTTGAGACTGAGGAGATTGTGTAATACCCCAGCTTACTAGGAATGCCCATAAACCGTTAGATAAGTGGAAAGTTGCTGATAAAATACCAACAATGTAGAATCCAAGCATGAATGGATTAGCAACGATATTCGCCATCATGTCGTAATCAACGTGTGTGCCAAGTGCTTTTTGAATACGAGTTTGGAAAATATGCCATGCAATGAATATCACTAAGAATACACCAGTAAAACGTTGTAAAGAGAACATCCAGTTACGGTACGTGCTGAAACGTCCTGTGTTTGGTGTAGCAGTGAATGCAATGTAGACACCATAGAATGCGTGGAACATTAATGGAATATAGATGACAATCCATTCAACTAGGATAAGGAATGGAATCTTTTCCATTACTGCGGTAGCATCGTTGTAACTTTCTGCCCCGCCTGTTGCTGTAAAGTTAATGAACAGGTGCATCGTTAAAAACAGACCTACTGGAATGATCCCAAGTAGAGAATGTAAGCGACGCCATAAAAACTCTCGATCTTTCGACAAGACTGTTACCCCCCTTAGTACTTAAAATAGCACAACAAAAGAAGTCATCATTTTGTAAATGATACTTCATTGACTGTGTATTTCATCATGGTACAATATTATGACATGTTTATTGTACTCTCAAGAGCTACGAGCGTCAAGGCAACTCGGAGTTTTTCATAGAGCTTATTAAAGAACTAATCTAGTACATGATGCGTCGTTTTTTCTCGAAAAATCTATCATTACTTTATTACCGTTAAATTTTAAGAAAATTCTAAGAAAGAAGGATAACAATGTTAAACACTCCATCTCCTACAATCTCATCATTTGGCTATGAGATCATTCGTGATCATATTCTATCTTCTATACTCGGTAAACATGAAGATGATGTCCTTTATTGGGCAGGTAAGGAGCTTGCTCGCAAGTTCCCATGTAAAAGTCAAGATGAACTTATCGCATTTTTCGCAGATGCCTGCTGGGGTACATTAGAACTCATAAAGGAATCAAAAGATGGACGCATTTTCCAGTTGACAAATGACCCTGAAATTCTGCAAATTAAGCAACGTAGCTTTAAACTTGAAGCAGGATTTATAGCAGAGCAAATTCAACTAGCGAAAGGCTACCTGACAGAATGCTATAATGAAAAACGGGAAAAGCAACAATACGTCATGTTTACAGTCAAATGGGATGTTAAAGAACGTATTATGAATACCATTCCCTTAGAATAATTAAAAAGGATTGTCTCCCATTAAAGAATGGGAGGACAATCCTTCTTTTTTCTTCCTTTTATTTCGGTCAATTACATAAAATGCTGTTTCTTCTATTATTATATGTAAAGTGCTTGCTCTAAATTAAACTCATCATGGAGAGCATTAGCTGCTTTGATCATATCATCCTGTGGGACAACAACGGACACTTTTATTTCAGAGGTACTTACCATTTTTACAGGGATATTTTCACGACGTAACCGATCAAACATACGAGCAGCAACGCCTGGATTAGAAGCCATGCCTGAACCTATGATAGAAACTTTTGCTAGCCCAATTTCGAAGTCAGCAAAACTAAATCCGAGTGATAATTTACTTTCCTCTAACACACGTAATGCTTCCGCAAATTCCTCTTTTAAAATGGAAAACGATACAGTTGGCTTCAACCCATCAATAATGGCTTGGACAATTATATCTACATTAATACGGTTCTCTGCAAGAACCGTAAATATGTCTGCTAATGAAGCATTGGAAAAAGCATCATACCCTACTGTTAAACGAATAATATCCGATTCAAATGCCACACCACGAACGACTAAATTTTTTTCCATTTCTACTTCCTCCTTCAATAAAGTGCCTACTGATTCAACTAAACTTGAGCGTATAATAACAGGCATTTGAAATTTCTTCGCTAACTCCACCGCACGTGGATGTATGATATGAGATCCTAAGTTAGATAATTCCAACATTTCATCATAGGATATTTCCTGTAGCTTTTGGGCATTTGTAACATAACGTGGATCTGCTGTATAAACACCGTCCACATTTGTATACATATCAACTCTCTCCGCTTCCAATGATACAGCAAGTGCTACAGCTGCTGTTTCAGCTCCACCTTTCCCAAGCATGGTAATATTGTGCTCTTCGTCAATCCCCTGTTCTCCTGCAATGACTACAATTTGTCCCTGTGTAAAGTGTTCTTCCATTCGACTAACATCTATATAGTCGATTCGTGCATGTCGATACATACCGTCCGTATGTATACCAGCTTGCCATCCAGTTAGAGACACAGCATTATAGCCTGCTTCCTGTAAGGCGATGGCTAATAAAGCACTAGATAATTGAGAGCCTGTTGACAAAACTGCATCTAATTCTCGTTTCGATACATCGTCTGTTAGTTGATGTACCATCATTTTCATCTCTTTCAAAGTGAGTCCCATCGCTGCAACGACCACCACTACATCAAAACCTTTGTCCTTTTCAGCAATCGCTTTCCGAGCAGCCTCTTGGATTTGTTCAGTGGAACCTAATGCAGCTCCTCCAAACTTCATCACGATTTTAGCCATTCTTTCGTTCTCCCTTCCAGTTCATGTATTTCACCTAATTATGGGTTTCTAGAAAAACTAAAAGGCAGCCTCCACATAACGTGAAAGCTGCCTATAACATGTACAATAATCGTAACTTGCGCATGTGTGATAGCTCTCCGAAACGTTTAGAATCGACAGTCTTACATTTCTTAAATGCAAAACCAGTACAGCAATGGAACAACAATACTGTACTTCGGCAAGCTCCCCTTTCACACAATATCTTTGGATTTGTCCATCCTCCATCGTGTTACTCTTGAACCTTGCACCTCTATCATCACTTTAAAGTGAATGTATTCAATTCATTAAGCTTTAGCGTAAACAAACTAGTCACGCAGTTGGCTCTCCATAACATTGAAAACAATGTTATTTATAACCATAGCACATGCCTATTCCTTTGACAATGATTGTTGCTGAAAATAGCTAAAAATTTGGCTTGCTAAATTAGCGGGCATCCCAGCCTCCTGTAATGCTAGCTCGCTCGCCTCTCGAATTTTTTTGACTGAACCGAAATGTTTTAGCAACTGTTGCTTTCGTTTTGGTCCTACCCCTTCAATATGATCTAATACAGATTGAATGGCATGCTTCTCATGCTGTTGACGCAAGAATGTAATAGCAAAGCGGTGAACTTCGTCTTGAATTCGTTGTAATAAATAAAAGCCATCACTTGTACGTTTCAAGCTAATCACTTCTGGTGGATCACCAAACAATAGCTGAGATGTATTATGCTTATCATCCTTTGCTAAACCAGCAATCGGTATGACAAGACCTAGCTCATCTTCTAGTACTTCACGGGCTACTTCCATTTGCCCCTTACCACCATCAATTAAGACTAAATCTGGTAATGGGAGACCTTCCTTTAAAACACGTATATAGCGACGACGTATAACCTCCTGCATTGCACCGTAATCATCATGCTTGGCTGCTGTACGTGTTTTATATTTTCGGTATTCCTTTTTCGCAGGCTTCCCATCAATGAACACTACCATGGCAGATACTGCATCCGTTCCATGCATATGACTATTATCAAAAGCTTCAATTCGTAAAGGTGTACTAATACCCATTGCTTCACCAAGTGCCTCACAAGCACCAATGGTACGTTCCTCCTGGCGTTCTATTAGCTGGAATTTAGCTGCCACAGCAATTTCGGCATTTTTGGTTGCTAATTCAACCAATTCCTTCTTTTGACCTCTTTTCGGTGTAAGCACTTTGATCTCTAATAATTCAGTTAAGATAGCTGCATCAATGGCTTGTGGAATAAAGATTTCTTTTGGCTTAATATGCTCTGGTTTTTCATAAAAGCGTCCAACAAAAGTTAAAAATTCATCCTCTGCATCTTGATAGATCGGGAAAATCGAGACATCACGCTCTATCAGCTTACCTTGGCGCACAAAGAAAACCTGAACACACATCCATCCTTTTTCCACTGCATAGCCAAATACATCTCGATTTGTTGTATCACTTGAAACTATTTTTTGTTTCTGCATAACCGTATCAATATGGGCAATTTGGTCTCGGAATTCCTTCGCTCGCTCAAATTCCAGATTTTCTGCAGCTGCTAGCATTTTAGCTTCAAGCTCTTTTTTGACTGCCTCCACACCACCATTTAGAAACTTCGTCATATCCTCAATCATATCTTGATAAACCTGACCATTAATTTCCTTCACACATGGTGCTAAGCATTGACCCATATGATAATACAGGCAAACCTTCGATGGTAATTGTACACATTTACGCAGCGGATACAATCGATCCAATAGCTTTTTTGTTTCACTTGCTGCATAGGCATTTGGATAAGGACCAAAATATTTAGCCTTATCCTTTTTTACCTTCCGTGTCGTAATTAGACGAGGATGTTTTTCATTCGTAATTTTTAAATATGGATAGGTCTTATCATCCGTTAACATGACATTATATTTTGGATCATGTAATTTGATGAGATTCAGCTCTAAAATAAGTGCTTCAATATTGGATGACGTCACAATATACTCAAAATCTTCTATTTCACCTACAAGCCTTTGCGTTTTCCCTTCATGTGTTCCAGTAAAATAAGAGCGGACACGGTTTTTCAGAACTTTTGCTTTACCGACATAAATGATTGTCCCTTGTCGATCCTTCATCAAATAGCAGCCAGGCTGATCTGGTAAAATATCCAGTTTTCGTTTGATTAAATCATTCATTACCTACCTGCCCCCTAAGTAAAAATTCCCCTCATTAGAATAATGTTAGTTATTTTCTTTATTATATAACGAAAAAAAGCCGAACACATCTATTGATGGCTCGGCTTTGTGAACTTCATTCATTACGCATGTTTTGCGATAAATGCTTCTAAAGCTTCTTTTGGTTGGAAGCCTACTGTTTTGTCAACTAATTCTCCATCTTTAAATAATAGTAAAGATGGGATTGACATAATTTGATACTGAGCTGCAGTACCTTGGTTATTGTCAACGTCAACTTTTACAATTTTAGCCGCACTACCCGCAGCGTCCATTTCTTCAAGAACTGGCCCAATCATTTTACATGGTCCGCACCAAGCAGCCCAAAAGTCTACTAGTACTAACCCTTCTTTAATATCGTCCTGGAACGTAGCATCTGTTGCATGTACAATTGCCATTTGAAATCCTCCTTAAACTTACTATGACTGTAGTATAGCATGGATAAATTCACTTGAGCGAACAATCTGCCTACAATGTATTTTTTATGCAAATCTATATCGAAAAATCAAATCACAGCCATTAATTGTCTTGATAACGACCTTTCAATACATAGGTTAACGTAATAAAAAGGTAAATAGCTAACGTAATGCCTGTCACAATAATTGATGTGGTAAAAATAATCCCGATGAGAATCGCACTTAACGCTAGTATAGCTACCCAAGTTGTATAAGGGAACCATTTTACTTCATAGGCACTTGTGTGCTTTGCTTGTTTTTTACGTGATTTTAAATGTGCAATCGCAATAATTAACCAAATAAATAACACAGTATAACCAAGTGATCCCATTAGAAAATCAAAGGTCTTGCTTCCCGCATATAAAGATAAAATGACCCCTAGATACATCGCTAAAGTACACATTAAAATTGCATATACTGGTACTTTTCGTTTCGATAAATAAGCAAATATTTTAGGCACCCGTCCATCTACAGCCTGTGTATAGAGTACGCGTGATGAACCATACAGTCCAGAATTCATTGATGAAATAATGGCAAGTAAAACAACAGCGTTCATAATATGGTCTGCCCCTGGAATACCCACCATTTTAAAAACCATGACAAATGGGCTTTCAGGAACCCCATTTACTTCATTCCAAGGAATCAAGCTTACGATAATAAAGAATGGCAGTAAATAAAAAGTAACAATACGTACTAATGTACTGCGAACAGCTTTTGGCACTACTTTTTCAGGATTTTTCGTTTCAGCTAATGTAATCCCGATGATTTCTGTCCCGCCATAAGAGTAGATAACTACAAGCATAGCTGCAATTAATCCCGTCGAGCCATTAGGGAAAAACCCACCATGCTCTGTTAAGTTAGCAAAACCAACAGCATTATGATTTCCAAACGTAACAAGCAATAAAATAAGTCCTGCAATGATAAAGACAATAATAACGGTAATTTTGATTAATGCTAGCCAATATTCTGTTTCTGCAAATATTTTTACGGATAGTAAATTAATGGCTGTTACTAACACTGAAACAGAAAGTGCGAGTATCCAAATTGGATAATCTGGTAGCCAATATTGAATAAAGATAGCTGCAACGACAGATTCTGCCGCAATATTTAAAACCCACATTTTCCAATAAATCCAATCCAGGAAATAAGCGGGGTATTTGCCTAACACTGATTGCACTAAATCTCTAAAGGTTCTTGCTTCTTTATTACGTACAGCCATTTCTGCTAAGCCTTGCATGACAAATAATAAAATAATGCCTCCGATTAAATACGCAATCAGCACAGATGGTCCTGCCATATCAATGGCTGCACTACTTCCTTTAAATAATCCCGCGCCAATGGCACCACCTAACGCCATCATCGTGATATGACGCGAGGTCATTGTTCTTGTCAATTGTTGCTTGTTTTTTTCCACTTTCTTACCTCCTAAAAAATCAAAAAAGCATACCATCTCTTCCTTCATCATCAAATGAAAGAAGAGACGATATGCTATCAGCAAACCGCGGTACCACTCTAATTGGTTCATGAGAACCCAGCTTAAAACCTTGTAACGAAGGTTAATCGTCAAACAAATGGAATAATCTGATAATTACATTTGTGTTACCACTCCTAGGCAAGTTCAAAGTCTTATTGGTCTGCGTTGCACCAACCCGCAGCTCTCTTCACCGAATAATGAGCTTTTACTACTCCTAATCTTTGCGTTTCAAATCATTAATGTATCCATCACTATAATGTCTATCGTTAATTATGTCAATATTTTATTTTGCGATAATTTTCAAATAGTGCTTCTTGAAAAGGAAACCAATATAAAAAAGCAGGAAGGGTATCCCTTCCTGCATCTGCATTATGCGTTCACTTTTAATGCTTTAAATTCTTCAATTAGAAGCGGAATAACTTCAAATAAATCTCCAACGATACCATAATCCGCTACTTTGAAAATATTTGCTTCTGGATCTTTATTAATGGCAACAATGACTTTTGAATTGGACATTCCAGCTAAATGTTGAATTGCGCCTGAAATACCTGCTGCAATATAAAGATCTGGTGTTACAACCTTACCTGTTTGTCCGATTTGAAGCGAGTAATCACAATATTCAGCGTCACATGCACCGCGTGATGCACCAACTGCACCGCCTAGTAAATCTGCTAGCTCTTTTAATGGCTCGAAGCCTTCTTCTGACTTCACGCCACGACCACCAGCAACAACTACTTTTGCTTCTGAAAGATCTACACCTTCTGAAGACTTACGAACAACTTCTTTAATAATTGTGCGCAGGTTTGTAATCTCTACAGCGACTGCAGACACATCCCCTGTTTTACCTTCTGCTTTCTCTAAAGGTGTAATGTTATTTGGACGAATAGAAGCTAAAACAATGCCTTCTTTCACTTTTACTTTTTCAAAAGCTTTACCAGAGTAAATTGGTCGGATGAATACCACATCATCGCCTGCACCTTCAATAGCAGTGACATCAGATACTAAACCTGCTTGCAGTTTACTTGCAATTTTTGGCGATAAATCTTTCCCATTTGCTGTATGACCAAAGACAATACCAGCTGGTTGCTCTTGCTCGATAACAGCCAATAGTGCTTGACTATAGCCATCAGATGTATATTGTTTTAAATGTGGGTGTTCCACTGTTACTACTCGATCAGCACCATATTCAAATAATGGACCTGTTAAACCTGCTACAGCATCCCCTAACAGTACCCCAACAACTTCGCCACCATCAGCGATTTGTTTTGCAGCTGCAATTGCTTCGAAAGAAACATTACGTAAGCTTCCTTCACGAACTTCACTTAATACTAATACTTTTTTTGACATAGCATATTCCCTCCGTTACCCTTTAAGATTCGATTGACATCCAATAATTAAACAACTTTTGCTTCTGTGTGAAGTAGATTTACCAGTTCTTTTGCTTGTGCAGATAGGTCACCCTCTAAAATACGACCTGCTGCTTTTTGAGCTGGTAAGAAGATGTCAACTGTTTCAATCTTCACTTCTACATCATCTTCATCGATATCTAAATCATCTAACTCAAGCTCTGCAAGCGGTTTCTTTTTCGCTTTCATAATACCTGGTAGAGATGGGTAACGAGGCTCATTTAAACCTTGCTGAGCAGTTACTAATAACGGTAAAGAAGTTTCAATTACCTCTGAATCTCCTTCAATATCACGAACAATTTTCGCAGTTGTTCCGTCAATTTCAAGTTTCGTAATCGTTGTTACATAATTTATATCCAATAAATCAGCAACACGTGGACCAACTTGCCCTGAACCACCATCAATCGCAACATTTCCTGTTAAAATTAAATCTGCATCTTTATCTTTTAAGTATTCTGCTAGTAGATAAGCTGCTGCATGTTGGTCCAGCTCATCTAAATCATCTTCTGTATTAATAAGCACTGCTTCGTCTGCTCCCATAGCAAGTGCTGTACGTAATTGCTTCTCTGCATCCTCGCCACCAATTGTCACTACTGTTACTTTCCCACCAGCAGCATCGCGAACTTGGATCGCCTCTTCAATGGCATATTCATCGTAAGGGTTGATAATGAATTCTGCGCCGTCCTCTTGGATTTTACCACCCGACACAACGATTTTTTCTTCTGTATCAAACGTACGTTTAATTAATGCAAAAATGTTCATATATCCATACCTCCTGGAACGTTTTATAATTCTAAGTAAACTTATAAATATTATATATTTTCAGTTTCGATAACGCCGATAACATACTGAAGGTTGCTATCGACATTTGGAAAATTATTTGCCAGTAAACACAGGCTCACGCTTTTCAATGAATGCTTGAATTCCCTCTTTGGCATCTTCTGTAACAAATACTGTTCCAAACGATTTCGCCTCTGCTTCAATGCCTTCATAGAATGATGCATGTTTTGCATATTGCAATGTTTGAATAGCCGCTTTTAAAGCGATTGGACTTTTCTTAGCAATGCCCTTAGCGATTTTTAACGTTTCTTCTAGCAGTGCTTCATCTGAGAATGCACGGTTCGCTAAGCCCCACTGAACAGCTTCGGTACCAGAGATTGGTTCACTTGTAAACATCATTTCAGCAGCCTTTGCTACACCAACATAGCGTGGTAAACGCTGTGTACCACCAAAACCAGGAATAAGCCCTAGTTGTAATTCAGGTAAACCAAGTTTTGCAGATTCAGTGACATATCGCATATGACAGCTCATCGCTAACTCTAGGCCTCCGCCTAATGCCGCACCATGGATAGCTGCAATGACAGGCTTAGAAAACGATTCAACACGCTCAAAAACCTGTTGCCCGTTGCTAGCTAGCTTTGTAAATTCCTCTCCAGATTCTACCCCAATAAATTCTTTAATATCTGCCCCTGCAGAGAAGAAACGGCCTTCACCATGAAGTACAAGGACTCTTACAGCATCATCGTGTTCTACAGCATCTAGTACAGCGTTAACTTCTGCAATAATACCGCGAGATAATGCATTTGCTGGTGGACGTGCAATTGTAATAATCGCTACTCCATCTTCTACTTTCCAACTTAGAAATTCCATTTCTCCACATCCTTTTAAGCTTTAATGCCGTTCAGGATTAACGCCTGAACCTTTGGAACCTGTTCCATCAAATCATATCGATAGTCATTCATAACCCACGACGTAATAGTTTCATCAATTGTTCCAAAAACCATTTGTCGTGCCAAGCGTACATCCATCGTCTGATTGAACTCACCTGTAAGCATACCCTCGATTAAAATTTGATCAAGTAGCTGTAAATACTCACGCAATACTGAATTAATTTTTAATCGTAAGTCTTTGTTTGACTGGCGAAGCTCTAATTGTGTGACAGTTGCTAGGTATCGATCTGTCGCTAGAACATTAAAATGATTTTCTATCATTCGTGAAAGTTTGTCTTTAGACGTACTCCCATTTTCTATTATATCTTGTAATGACTCTACAAAAACAGCCATTTTTTCATTAAAGACAGAAATTAATATATCTTCTTTATTTTTAAAATATAAATAGATTGTTCCATCGGCCACCCCTGCCTGTTTGGCGATTTTCGATACTTGCGCTTGGTGATACCCATTCTCCGCAATAACGATGACAGCTGCATCAATAATTTGTTTATATTTTGGCTTATCTCGTTTCACTTTTATATCACCACCTAAAAAACATGCGCACGTCGATATGACGTGTGAACCTAAAAAAATATGAAAATATGAATGGTCATTCATTCATATTTTCATATTATATTTTACAGCATTGCTTGTCAATACTTTCACACGTATTTATTTCGCTTCTTTATTCGCTAATTTTGTTTTTTCTTCTTCAACTAACGTACGACGTAAAATTTTTCCTACAGCTGTTTTTGGCAGCTCTTCTCTAAATTCATAATAACGCGGAACTTTAAAAGCCGCTAGATGCTGACGACAATATTTATTTAATTCGTCCTCAGTAATCGAATATCCTTCTTTTAACACAATATAAGCTTTTACTGTTTCACCACGATACGGATCAGGTATGCCTGCCACTACGCACTCTTGGATCTCTTCACGTTCATACAACACTTCTTCCACTTCACGAGGATAAATATTAAAGCCACCAGCTATTATTAAATCCTTTTTACGATCTACTACATAGAAGAAGCCTTGCTCATCCATATAACCAAGATCACCTGTTAAAAACCAACCGTCAGCAAATGTCGCAGCTGTATCCTCTGGACGGTTCCAGTAGCCCTTCATTACTTGTGGTCCTTTAACAGCAATTTCACCCACCTCACCAATAGGTAGCTCTTCTGTATCCCCTGTACGTAAAATAACTGCTTCTGTATTTGGCCATGGTAAACCAATCGAGCCAATCACCCGCTTACCCCAAATTGGCGTAGCATGTGTTACAGGAGAGGTTTCAGTTAATCCATATCCTTCTACTAGCTTTCCACCAGTAACGGCCTCGAACTTCTCTTGCACTTCAATCGGTAATGAAGCAGAGCCACTTAGGCATGCCTTAATAGATGATAAATCATAATTCGCAATGTCTGGGTGATTTAAAAGGCCAATGTATAAGGTTGGTGCGCCGGGGAACAGTGTTGGTTTCTGTTTATCAATCGTTTTTAAAGCAGTCTCTGCATCAAACTTCGGTAAAAGCACCATTCTATTTTGAGTGAATACAGATAAAAGCATAACAGTAGTCATTCCATAAACGTGGAAGAATGGTAGAATGCCCATAATGGTTTCTTCACCATGAACACATTTATACATCCAAGCATCACACATTGTTGTATTGGCAATTAAATTTTTATGTGTCAGCATAACGCCTTTTGGGAAACCTGTTGTCCCACCCGTATATTGAAGGAGTGCTAGGTCTTCTTCAAAATCAAATGGCATATTGTCAATTAGCTTAATCGGTGCTGAGCGCATTATTTCTGTAAACAAGTGATTTTGACCGCTATGTTCAACCTTGACACTAAAGCCATACTGCTTTTTTTGAATAAATGGATAGACTAAATTTTTTGGGAATGGTAAATAATCTTTAATAGCTGTCACAATGACATTTTCAAGTGCTGTCTCTTTCATAATTTTCATGACTCTTGGATATAAAATATCCATTACGAGAATAACCTTTGCTCCTGAATCACCCATTTGATATTGAAGCTCACGTTCAGTATAAAGTGGATTTGTTTGTACTACAACAGCACCTGCATACATGGCACCATAGTAAGCGATTACACTTTGTGGCGTGTTTGGCAGCATAATGGCTACTCGATCTCCCTTTTCCACACCTAGTGCTTGTAAATAGTTTGCGAACCTTAAAGCTGACTCATATAGCTCGGTGTACGTCAAATCCTTTCCCATAAAATGAATCGCTACTTTGGATGGATTCTTTTTATAGGCACGTGTCAAAAACTCTTGCACTGGAATTTCCTCAAACGTTAAAGACGATGGTACTTCTTCAGGATAATTTGCTAGCCATGGTTTTGCTGTCATACGTCCTCTCCCCTTTGTCCCAAACTTTGTCAATTCTTATATTTATTATAATGAAAAAGAAATACAGTTTCAAACAGAAAATAGAAAATAAATGCATTTTCGATTAATTATTATGCAATTTACAACATTAATATGATTGGTATTTATCGGGATTTGTTTGAATAGACCTTATGAATACTCATTCATTCTTGACTTACTCCATAAAAAAATAATCACCATATTCCTATATTATAAAAATAATTTGTTCTACCCTTTAATAGCGTTATATGAGAGAAAATTAATAGGTTGTAGTAGAATTTTATGTAATGTTTAATAAATAAAAAACGCATTCTCATAAAGAGAATGCGTTTTTTTAAACCGTTAACATATAGTAGACACCTACTGCCAAAAATGCAATACAGACAACGATTAGTACTTTTGCTAATTTTTCCATGTCATGACACTCCTATGCAATACTTGCCCCAATTACAAACGAAAGACCGACTGAAATGGTAAAGGAAATGAAACCAACTGAGCGATTATCATTGGCAATCTCTTGATCAACGTTAAAACGAGGTGTCATAAATTCAAATAAGAAATACGCTACAATTAATAATGTAAAGCCAAAAAGGCCCCAGCCGATCATTTCACTTAATGTGCTATGACGTGCAATGGAAAAGCGGAAGATATTACAAATCCCTAGTATTTTCCCCCCCGTTGCAAGTGCCACAGCGACATTACCTTTTTTAATTTCTTCCCAATTTTTATATTTCGTAACGACTTCGAACAATGCCATCGAGACGACTAAACATAATACTACAACACTAAAATATCCTGCCGTTTCGATAATTGGATATCGCCAAAAGCCAGAATTCAGCATTTTTCTCCGTCCCCTTTATAGCTTATTTCAATTCAACAACTGTGACGCCTAAGCCCCCTTCACCGGCTTCACCAAAACGGAAGGATTTTACGCGCTTATGCTTTTTCAAATAGCTTTGAATACCTTGACGTAACGCCCCTGTACCAACTCCATGAATAATGGATACACGACCATAATTAGAGAGTAATGCATCATCAATATATTTCTCTGTTCTTACGATTGCATCCTCATAGCGTTCACCACGTAAATCTAATTCTAATTTCACATGACTATTTCTATTTTTCACACCAGCTGTTCGTAATACAGGCTCTTTTTCAGGTTTAATATACTCCAAATCACTATCTGAGATTTTCATTTTTAAAATCCCCATTTGGACAACCCATTCGGTATTCGACACCTTTTCTAACAAAGTACCTCGTTGACCATAGCTTAACACCTTTACCTCGTCTCCGACAACTAAGTTTTGTGCACGAGCTTTAACTTGTGCCGCCTTTTTTAGCACTTTATTGTCTTCAAGTGGTGTTGCTTCTTCCAAGCGTTTACGTGCTTCAATCAATTCATGCTCCTTGACAACTTGATCCGCATTTTTACGCATTTCTCGAAGCTCCGCAATAATCGCTTCTGCTTCACGTTTCGCTTCATCAACAATTTTACGCGCCTTTTCCTTCGCCTTCTTATCAAGCGCCTCTTTGCGCTCCTCATAGGCTTGCAATTTATCTTGAAGCTCTTTACGCAATGTCTCTGATTCTAATAGTAATGCATGCGAACGCTCTGCATCATCTTCGGATTGGCGACGTGTTTCTTCCAATGAGGCAATCATCGATTCAACCTCATGTCGATCGGTTCCAGTAAAGCCTTTAGCACGATCAATAATGGATTCAGGTAAACCGAGACGACTGGAAATTTCAAATGCATTTGAGCGCCCAGGCACACCGATAAGTAGACGGTAGGTCGGGCTCAACGTTTCAATATCAAATTCTACACTGGCATTGGCTACACCTGGTCGATTATAGCCATAAGCTTTTAGCTCAGGATAGTGTGTTGTAGCCATTACACGAGCACCGCGCCCATGTACTTCGTCTAAGATTGAGATGGCTAAGGCTGCCCCTTCCTGTGGATCAGTACCTGCCCCTAACTCATCAAAAAGAACAAGTGATTCGTGATCAAATTTTTGTAGGATGTCTACAATATTGACCATATGGGACGAAAACGTAGAAAGTGACTGCTCAATTGATTGCTCATCACCAATATCGGCAAATAATTGCTCAAATACAGCAAGTTCTGAGCCATCTAATGCTGGCACTGGTAATCCTGCTTGCGCCATTAATGTACACAAGCCAACCGTTTTTAATGTCACCGTTTTACCACCTGTATTCGGACCTGTAATGACAATAGCTGTAATATCTTTACCAAATTCAATATCATTGGGAATAGCTGATTCTATAGGTAACAGTGGATGACGCGCTCGTATTAGTCGGATATAGCCATTCTGATTCATTTTAGGCATTGTACATTTATTGGCTTGGCCATATTTACCCTTTGCTAAAATGACATCGATATCACCTAATACCTTCACTAAGTTAAATAAATCTGATGCTACTTCTTGCACCATTGCACTTAATGCTAGTAAAATACGTTCAATTTCTGCCTGCTCCTTCATTTTCAAACGATGAATTTCATTGTTTGCTTGGACAACAGAATCTGGCTCAATGAATAAGGTTTGACCAGAAGAAGATTGGTCATGGACAATCCCGCCATAATGGTGACGGTATTCTTGCTTTACAGGAATAACAAAGCGATCATTACGAATTGTCACAAGTGTATCCGAAAGCATTTTTGCTGCATTACTTCCACGAATTAGACTTTCCAGCTTAGAGCGAACTTTCCCTTCTTCAGCACGCAAAGATTGGCGAATAGAGCGCAATGTTTGACTAGCAGAATCTAAGACAGCTCCATTGTCGTCAATACAGTTATTGATTTCATGTTGCAGCCCTGTTAAGACAGGCATTGCTTCCTTTTTGGAGATGAAATGAGGAATAGCAATCACTTCTTCGGCTTCTAAATCTTCAATAAAATTGCGCAAAATTCGGCTTGCTCGAATCGTGCTCGAAATTTCCATTAGTTCTACTGCTGCTAACATGCCTCCTATTTGAGCACGTCTGGCAGAGGGACGGACATCGAAAATGCCTCCCATTGGTACATTACCCTTCACACGCAAAATGGATAATCCTTCATCCATTTCCTCTAATAATTGTACTACTTTATCAAAATCTGTTTGTGGCACAAGCTCCTCAATGGCAGATTTACCAATAGAGGAAGTACAATAGGAAGCCACTTGTTGCCTAACTTTATCGTATTCTAGTGTTTTCAATGCGCGATCTGCTATCACTGAGAACACCTCCTCAGCCTATTTATTTCGTCGTATGAACGCTTCAAACTGTTCACGCGTCCATGTATTCACAATCATATCTTTCGGTAACCATGCTCTATTTGCATAGCGAACACCAATATCCATAAAACGTAAATGCGTAATATCATGAGCATCTGTGTTGATGGCTACCGGCACACCTGCAGCGCAGGCCATTTCTAAATGTTCTACACATAAATCGAGACGATACGGATTTGCATTTAACTCTAAAATTTTACCATATTCCTTGGCCCAGGCAATTAACTGTTTCATATCAGGATTATAACCATCACGGTCTTCAATAATTCGACCAGTCGGATGGGCAATCATATGAACATAGGGATTTTGCATTGCTGTTAGTAAACGTGCCATAATTTTATCTTGTGATTGTGTAAAACTAGAATGAATGGAAGCAATAACAAAATCGAGCTCTTTTAACACCTGATCTTCGAAATCAAGGGAACCGTCTGGTAAAATATCCATCTCCGTCCCTTTAAACAAATGAAAATCTGGATGTGCCGCATTAAACGCCTCAATTTCTCCACGCTGCTTTTCTAAGCGCTCTGGCGTTAATCCATTTGCTACTTTTAGGAATTGCGAATGGTCTGTAATAACGCTATATTGATAGCCCCGTGCTAGTAACGCCTCGCCCATTTCTGCAACAGAGTATGCACCATCCGACCAAGTCGTATGCATATGCAAATCAGCTTTAATATCCTCTAGTCGAACTAATTTTTGAATTATATTTGTTTTATCAAATTCTGTTGTTCCAGTACGTAAGCTTGGTGGAATCCAAGGTAGATTAAAATGAGCAAAAAATGCCGCTTCATCTTGAAACGTTAAAACAGTACCATCTTCTTGTTCCACACCATATTCACTTATTTTTTCACCACGGGCTTTGGCAATTTGCCGCATACGAACATTATGATCTTTTGAACCTGTGAAATGATGCAACGCAGTCGCATATTCATTGTCCTTCACTAAACGAAAATCAACGCTAACTGGTTCATCTAAGTCTAAAATCACCGAAATTTTTGTATCCCCCGCCGCCACTATTTCTTGAATGGCCAAGCTATTTAACAACTTTTCTCGTACTTCCTCAACTGCTTCTGTCACAACAATAAAATCAATATCTTTGCTAGTTTCTAACGCTCGACGGAAACTCCCAGCAACTGAAAACCGGTCTACTTCCTTCATACTACCTAGAAGCGCCTCAATTTGTAAAACCACAGGCTCAAGCTGCCAAATTGGTAGTCGTTCTGAACGATTTGCTAAATTGGCTAGCTCCTTTAAAATCTTCTCCTCCGTTTTTACAGCAAACCCAGCTAATTCACGTACTTTCCCTGCCTCACAAGCAGCCTTCAAGCTTTCGGCAGAGTCAATACCAAGCTCTTGGTGTAGTTTCGCAATTTTTTTTCCTCCCAAACCAGGTAATTTTAGCAATGGCAGTAACCCTTTAGGTACAATCTCTTCTAGCTCCTTTAACAAACTCGATTCACCTGTTGCCATTAAGTCCTCTATTACAGCCGCAGTACCCTTGCCAATCCCTTTGAGTTTTGTTACATCATCCATTTCGCTTAATGAACGCTCGTCCCCCTCTAGTGCTGCCGCTGCCTTTCGAAAGGCTGATACCTTGAATGGATTTTCTCCCTGTAGTTCCATATATAAAGCAATTTTTTCGAGTGTGCGAATAATTGTTTTTTTATTCATTGGTAATTCCTCCTATCGTAAAAACACTTCCCTCAAGACAGAGAGAAGTGCACAGTTACTATTGCATATAAATATACCACCAGTTTTGGAACATCTTTGTAATAATCGGTGTATGCTCCAACATCAGACCACTTAACAATGACTTCGACATTAAATTTTGTATGGCATCTATTGGTAATAAGGCGCACACATATAGCAAAATAAACATAATTAAATAGTTTTCAATCATGCCAAGTAACGCCCCAAGCCAACGATTCACTGTATTTAGTACAGGCAAATAAGCGATAAAATCAAATATCGATGCCACGATTTGCAACGTTATTTTTACTGCAAAGAAAATAACAGCAAAGGCAATTACCCGATAAAAGGTACGGTCTAAATCTAGACTATCAATGACAACGCCAAGGCTACCTGTGTCAGTGACGCCTGGATATGGAACCCAAAATACAAATTTTTGTGCTAATGGCTTATAATAAATATACGCAACAATTAGGGCTACTACAAAGCTGACAATATGCATCATCTGTACAATAAAACCTCGTTTTGCACCGACGCCTATACCAGCTAACAGTACCACTAATATGATTAAATCTAACATTCTCTTCAACCCTTTAACTTTTTCAATTCTTCTTCTAATTGCTCCATTCGTTCTTTTAATAGTAAATAATCATGAACTGTATTTACTGCTGTCAGAACAGCAAGTTTTGTGCTATCAAGTGAGGGATTATGTACGTTCATCTCGCGCATACGGTCATCAACAATCGAAGCAACAAGTCGCATATGGCCAATGGATTCAGAGCCGACCATTTTGTATGTATGACCATATATTTCAACAGAAATTTTATTCTTTTCTTGTTTTTCCATAGTCGCACCCTCCTATAAATTCGATGCACACATGATTTTAGAGGCTTGTGAGCACCATCACACAAAAAAGCTATTTATTATCATACCATGAAAGGTATAAAATTGTGAACAATGAGGACAGAAAGGAACGATTAAATGGCAAATATTGTGCTTTCCATTTCAACAAATATTCAAAAAGAGGTGATGGCTTACTATGGACCGCACTTTATAGAACGAAAGGCTCCAGGAGTCATTTTTGCGGCAAAACTACCAGATACAGCCATAACTATGTATAAATCAGGAAAATTAATGTTCCAGGGGGGCGGTGCTGAACGCGAGGCGGCGCGCTGGGGAACTATTGAAAAAGCTGCTACTCCACCCTCCTCTATCGGGGCAAAAGGGGATGTACTGCCTAACAATTTCGCAACAATGTCTGTCTTAGGCTCAGATGAAACAGGCACAGGTGATTATTTCGGTCCAATAACAGTAGCGGCAGTATATGTGCCTACCTCCAAAATTGAACTCATAAATGAGCTTGGCGTAAAAGATTCAAAAATGCTAACAGATGATTATATGCGAAAAATTGCGCCTGATTTACGTGCAGCCTGTGTTCATAGTGTTCTCGTCTTACGCAACGAGAAATATAACAACTTACAAGCGAAGGGCTATTCTCAAGGTAAAATGAAAGCCATGATGCATAATAAGGCCCTACAAAACACCCTGTCTAAAATGGCACCTGAAAAACCTGAATTTATTTTAATTGACCAGTTTGCAGAACGTGGTGTCTATTATAATTATTTAAAAAGTGAACGTGAACTAGTACAAGAAAATGTCTACTTTTCTACTAAAGCAGAACAATTACATGTAGCTGTGGCTACAGCATCTATTTTAGCTCGTGCTGCCTTTTTAAAGGAAATGGACCGTTTGAGTGATATTGCAGGGCTTACATTAATGAAGGGCGCCTCTAACAAGGTAGATGTGCAAGCAGCCCGAATCTGGCGTAATCAAGGAGAAGAATTTCTACGCTCCATTACAAAATGGCATTTCGCCAACACTGATAAAGCACGCAAGATGAAGTAAATCGTAATACTGGTTGCTTAAAAAAGATTTTTTGGGGTTCCTAAGGAGCGTGAGCGCGCTTTAGGAACCTTTTTAAGCGGTTTTATATTTGGGGGAGCGCTTCTGGCACCTTTTGGAGCGCTTTCCTATTTGGGATGAGCGCTTCTAACACCTTTTGGAGCGCTTTCCTACTTGGGATGAGCGCTTCTGGCACCTTTGGGAGCGGTTTCCTATTTGGGATGAGCGCTTCTGGCACCTTTTGGAGCGGTTTCCTATTTGGGATGAGCGCTTCTGGCACCTTTGGGAGCAGATCTCCAATTAGATAAACCGCTTCTAGTATTCTTATAAAGGTCATAAAAAAATTTGATAATCTCTTGATCTTTTTAATTCCGATTCCCGATAACAACTAGCCATTAGCATTCTTTTTATTGTATGGCGATTGTTTAACTGTAAAAAATGCTGGGCTTGTGCATTCGTAATCTTTTTATTGATGAGCATCCCATAATCTTGCAGAGCAGATAAATGTGCCTTTTTACTCGTATAATGACAGCTGGAACAGGTCCAATTCATCTTAAGCCAATGCATCTGTCCAAATTCGCATTTTGGACAGATCACGCCTGTTTGAATCGCATCAACCTCTATCCCATAGTATCGACTTAGAGGAAACCTCTCATATGGTTTGTTGTGTTGCACAAGTAATGCACTAATATATTGACAATCTATAGTTTTTGTCTTCATTGGACGTTGTTGCAAAAAGCTCGTTAACTCTCTTGCCATCAATACTGGAAATAATCCATCTTCATAATTGATTCGTGCATTATTAAAAGGAAAAACAATGATACCGTTGACAGGTACTTCAATTTGATGTTGCTTGAAAAATCCCTTTAAATTATATACATATTCCTCGAGCTGCACTTCAGGATGATGAAATACACGCTGTTCACCTGTTTCAAGAGTCCGAATCATTTGACGTGGTCGATTTTTTAATTCTACTTCTCCTCAATATTCTTACTTTCAATAATTATTACTTCATATTGTGTTATCACCACAACATCTAACTGTAATGAGTATGGATGCTGAAAAGTGATATTATGTAAAATTTGGAAATTCTTCGTAAAAGTTAATTTCTCCAGTTGTTTCATAATAAATTTTTCACCGTATTCGCCTGCTTCCGCCTGTAATAACTCCCTCTTCATTTGATCAAGAGATGGATGAGTTGGTATGAGTCTTCTCACTAAAGCTCGCAAACCTAATGTCATTTTCGCTTCCTCATATGGTTTAATAAACATTTCATCACTCCTTTTTCAAATGACTATAGCAAGGAAAATTATCCATTCCTAGACTATTTACGAAACTAATTTTTTGATCAACTTTGCTGCACTAAATTTAGTTTTTTAATAATTTTTGTGAATATCTTTCAGTCTATATTTTTAGTAGATTCGATTCTGGTAGAATTGTCTAATCTCTATGACTGTATTATTCCTTTTTGTAGTTCCCCATATGAGCACTTTCCTAACTTTTTGGCTCACTCCACACTTTCTTTTGAGCAGATTCTTCACCTTTTAGATCATCATCTTCACCATTCTCAAACAAAAAAAGACTGCCTCATTAGACAGTCTTTTTTCATATATTAGCGTACTTCTGTGCCTGCAATCGTAGCAATGGCTTTTAACACTTTGTTATGTGCAGCCACTACTTCTTCGTCCGTTAAAGTACGTTCTGGATCAAAGTATGTGAGAGAGAAGGCAACCGATTTTTTACCTGGTTCCATTTTCTCCCCTTCGTAAACATCGAATACGCGGATATCTTTTAATAATTTCACACCCGCTGTATCGATAGCTTCCATTACTTCGCCCGCTGTTGTAGTACGGTCCATAATAAGTGCGATATCACGAGACATAGCTGGGAAACGAGGTACTGGTGTGTAAGCAAGTGGTGCTTCTTGTGCCGTTGCATTTAATAGCGCCACTAAATTCATTTCCATCACATACGTATCTTTTACACCCCATGCTTTTTGTTCAGCAGGGTGAAGTCCACCGATAATGCCGACTTGCTCGCCATCTAATAAAATGCTAGCCGTACGTCCTGGATGTAAGCCATCCACTTGTGATTTCACAAATGTCATGCGATTTTCTAAGCCAAGTTTGCCAATGACACCTTCGACGATACCTTTTAGCACAAAGAAATCTACGGCTTTTTTCTCGCCTTGCCAAGCATGGTCTAGCCATTTGCCAGTTAGTACAGCTGCCACATGCTCTTCCTCATATGGTTGCCCCTCATCTGATTGACCAAGGAATACGGAACCAATTTCATATAAAGCCACGCCTTCAGCTTGACGAGCAACATTATATGCGGCTGCTTCGATTAAATGAGGAATAAGGCTTTGACGTAATGTAGAACGCTCCTCACTCATTGGCATAAGTAAACGAGTTACTGGCTCTGCTTTTAAGGCAAAACGTTGTGACAATGCATCTGATGTTAATGAATATGTCACTGCTTGATACAAACCAGCACCTTCCATGTATTGACGAACAACACGGCGATTTGCTTGGTAAGGTGATAAATTACCTACTTGTGTTGCACCTTCTGGTAATGTCATTGGGATTTCATCATAACCGTAAAGACGTGCAATTTCCTCCACGATATCCTCTTCAATTTTAATATCTTGACGGCGTGTTGGTGCATCGATGATTAATAAACCATTTGCTGCCTCTACACCAAATTTTAAACGCTCTAAAATAGAAAGCATATCTTCTAATGCAATCTTCATACCTAAGCGCTCATTAATAAAATCTGGGGAAACGACTACTCGCGCTGGTGTTTTATCTAACTCATCTACTAAACATGTACCTTCTAATACTTCACCGCCTGCTAATTCGGCAAGTAGAGCGGCAGCACGTTCAGCAGCTGGTAAGACACGGTTTGGGTCTACCCCTTTTTCGAAACGAGCCGATGCATCTGAACGTAGGCCAAGATGACGAGACGTTTGACGCACTGTTAAACCATCAAAATAGGCTGACTCAATGACAACAGTCGTTGTTGAATCTGTTACCTCTGAATTAGCACCACCCATTACACCAGCAATTGCTACTGGCTCTTTGCCATTTGTAATGACTAAATCTGAAGCTTTTAATGTACGTTCTTGGTCATCTAATGTTGTAATTTTTTCACCTTCTGTTGCTTTACGAACAACGATTTCACCTGTTGCTAGGCTATCATAGTCAAAAGCATGTAGAGGTTGACCATATTCCATTAATACATAGTTCGTTACATCCACCACATTATTGTGTGGACGGACTCCTGCAGCCATTAAACGATTTTGAAGCCACATTGGTGATTCACCGATTTTTACGTTTTTCACTACTTTTGCCACATACATAGGATTTGCTTGTAAATCTTCTACATGAAGCTTTAGGTAATCCTGTGCTTTTTCACTAGTAGTTTGATATACAATTTCTGGATATTGGATTTCCTCTGAAAGAATGGCACCTACTTCATAGGCTACACCAAGCATTGAAAGGGCATCTGAGCGGTTTGGTGTTAAACCTAACTCCAATACGGTATCACGTAAGCCCAATATAGCCAGTGCATCTGAGCCTACTTCTGCATCTGCTGGTAGGACGAAAATACCTTCTGAGTATGCCTTAGGCACAAGCTTTCCTTCGATTCCAAGCTCTTGTAAGGAACAAATCATTCCGTTCGATTCATGGCCGCGAAGTTTTGCTTTTTTAATTTTAATGCCACCTGGTAAATGTGCACCTGGTCGAGCAACAATGACTTTTTGGCCAGCATCAACATTTGGTGCACCACAAATAATTTGTTGAGGCTCTGCTTCGCCAACGTCAACTTGGCAAATATTTAACTTATCGGCCTCTGGATGTTTCTCCTTAGAGACTACATAACCAACCACAACTTTATCCATAGCATTAGCACGATCAATTACTGCATCTACTTCGATCCCAGAGCGTGTAATTTTTTCTGCTAATAGCTCAGGTGCTAAGTCCTGTGTATTGATATAATCTTTTAACCATTCTAATGATACTAACATGTTTTATCCCCCTTACGCTTCTGTTCGCTCGAATTGTGATAAGAAGCGAGTGTCACTTGTATAGAAATGACGAATATCGTCAACACCATATTTCAACATCGCAATACGTTCTGCACCAATACCAAATGCAAATCCAGAAACTTTCTTTGGATCATAGCCAGCCATTTCTAATACGTTTGGATGCACCATACCTGCTCCTAGAATCTCAATCCAGCCTGTGCCCTTACATACGTTACAGCCTGCTCCACCACACTTGAAACAAGAGATATCCATTTCTACTGATGGCTCAGTAAATGGGAAGAAGCTCGGACGCAGTCGAATTTCGCGGTCTGCACCAAACATTTTTTTCGCTAAAGTATCTAATGTTCCTTTGAGGTCACTCATGCGAATGTTTTCGCCAATGACTAAACCTTCAATTTGCATAAACTGATGTGAATGTGTTGCATCATCATTATCACGACGGAATACTTTACCAGGACAAATTATGCGAATCGATTCGCCTTTTTTGGCTTCCATAGTACGAGCCTGCACTGGTGAAGTATGCGTACGTAATAATATTTCCTCGGAAATATAGAACGAATCTTGCATATCACGAGCTGGATGTCCTTTTGGTAAATTTAGTGCTTCAAAATTATAGTAATCCTTCTCAACTTCTGGGCCTTCAGCAATTTCATAGCCCATTCCGATAAATAAATCTTCAATTTCTTCAATGACACGAGTTAAAGGGTGACGGTTCCCCACTTTAATTTCACGACCTGGTAAAGTGACATCAATCGACTCACTTGCTAATTTTTCAGCAATAGCCGCTTCTTCTAAAACCGTTATCTTTGTTTCTAATACCGCCGTTACGTTTTCACGAACATTATTCACTAAAGCACCCATTTTCGGACGTTCTTCAGCTGATAATTTCCCCATCCCTTTTAGTAAATCTGTGATAGGTCCTTTTTTTCCTAAGTACGCAACACGTACTTCATTCAATTCTTTTAAATTTGCAGCTGCTTCAATTTTAGCAAGTGCTTCTTGCTCTAATTGTTTTAATTGCTCTTCCATGTTAAAACCTCCTTAGAAAATAAATGCCTGCATTTTAGGCATAAAAAAACTCGCCCCTAAAAAGGGACGAGGACATTTTCGCGGTACCACCCTAGTTATTGCAAGACAAATCCTTACAATCACTTCATTAACATAACGACTTGATAAAGCCGGCTTACCTTTACAGCATCACACTGGTCCCGGTAGCTGCTCGCGAGCTGAATTCAAAACTGCATTGGTACGGCGCTGGCTCTCAATCTGTGGCCGACGCTCCCTGTTGTCCATTCACAATCTTTACTACTTCTCGGTCAAAGCATTTATTATTTAAACATACATTTTAGAATAAATTATACAATAATGGACTGTGGCAAATCAAGAGACAACTGCCTCAATCCCATAACGATCTGTCAATTACTTAGCAAAGCCATATAAAACAATACCTGTTGCTACTGCTACATTTAATGATTCAGCCTGTCCAAAAAGAGGAATGATCATATTTTGATCTGTCATTGCTAATAACTGAGGCTGAATGCCACTTCCTTCATTCCCCATGATAATCGCAAATGCACCTGTATGCTGAATATCGCTATACGGCACCGCCTCCTCATCCAATGCAGTACCAAATACTGGTACACCTTGATCCTGTAGTAAATCAATCCATTCTGCTAAATCTCCACGCACTACTGGAATATGGAAATGTGAGCCTTGAGCAGCACGTAGTGTTTTAGGATTATAAATATCCGCACTTCCTTTTCCTAAAATTACAGCATCTAAACCTGCTGCATCCGCTGTACGAATCATTGTTCCGATGTTTCCAGGATCTTGGACAGCATCAATTAATAACACTTTTCGCCAAGTGGTCATCACATTATCCTCTAAGATGGGCTGTTTACATACAGCAAAAACACCTTGAGAGGTTTCTGTCTCTGCAAATTCCTTTGCTACCGCAGTCGATACCTCTACAATAGCTACATCATCAATTGGCCATAACATTGGCAAATCGATACCTTCACGCACTATAATTTGTAATACTTGGTTTTTATTTTTTAATGCTTCTTCAACAAGATGAAAGCCCTCTACTAGGAATTCACCCGAACGTTCACGCTCTTTTCTTGTTGTCGCTAACTTTTTCCAATATTTCACTAACGCATTTTGCGTAGATTCAATTCTCTTCATCGCTACCTCTTACCGCCTTTTTCCTATATATTGACCACTATTATACCCTACGAAATGGCAAATTTCATAGCTAAGTAAGAAAACTGTTATTTTCCTGTGGTGGCAAGTGGCGTACAACTTAAACATGCTATAATTATACATATCTAATGAAGACACAAAGTGAGGAATCTAAATGAAAAAAACAATACATGTAGTAGGGGCTATTATTGAAAATGAACAACAAGAAATTTTCTGTGCTTTAAGAAATCCCCAAATGATATTAGCAAATTATTGGGAATTCCCTGGCGGTAAAATAGAGCAGGGCGAAACACCAGAACAGGCACTTTATCGAGAAATCCTTGAGGAGTTTAACTGTATGATTCAAGTAGGTAAGCAAGTGGCCGTAACACTCCATGAATACGAACAATTTTTCGTTCACTTAGAAACATACAAAGCTACTATTATAAACGGCACACCTCAAATACTAGAACATGCTGAAGCAAGATGGGTTCCCCGCAACCAATTGCTTAACCTTCCATTTGCTCCAGCAGATCTTCCTTCTATCCAAAAATTAGTAGACGAATTGTAAAAACGATTCACTTTATCTCATGAAAATGAGTGACTTTGTTTCGTCCATGCTCTTTCGATCCATACAATGCTTCATCTGCTTTTTTTATCAATGTCGTCTCTGTATCTTCTGAAGTTACAGTGGCAATTCCCATACTGATCGTAAGACGACCTGTTGGCCAACCATCCTGCTCCACGGTGTGTCTAATTTTTTCGCCGATTTTTTTTGCCACATGTATTTCGGTTTCTGGTAAGAGGATAATAAACTCCTCCCCACCATAACGAGCGACGATATCTTCTAGACGTACTTGGCTTTGTAATAGTTGTGCCAATTGAACGAGAACATCGTCTCCAACTTGATGACCATATGTATCATTAACCTTTTTGAAATGATCGATATCTAAAATACATAACGAAAAAGGCTCTGCAGTCTCATGAAAACGATTAAAATGATGTTCGAGTTGTTCCTGAAAAAATCTCCTGTTTTTCAAGCCAGTCAGTTTATCAGTCATTGATAATTCTACTAAAGCAGCATTCATTTCCAATAATTTCGCCTGCTGATGTTCTATTTCTACATGAATTTGCTCCAAATTAGCTAATGCATGATCCTTTTCTTGGTAGGCAGCCTCAAGTAGTTTTTTGGCTGATCGTAATTCCTGTTCATAATCTATGCGCTTTTTCATCTTTACTAAAATACAATCAATGCGCTCTACCATATCCTCTTTGTACAATTTAGCATTCATTAAAAACGGAAGCGACATTCCGTCCTTCTGTTTGAGATGAATGAATAATTCCTCTACTCGCCCCTCTAGATTAATCATAGGATAAAAATAAGAATGAAAAATCATCTTATTGGGCGTAGATAGAAGAATTTCTAGATGCCTATGTAATAATTCCTCTTGCTCATAGCCGATCCAATCTACAAGGGTTTGATTGATTTCTGAAATAAGCCCTTCATGTGTGATGGAAAGAAATCCACATGGTGCATTGTTGAGTCGTTTTTCCATTGTTGAAAATCCTTTCATTTTTCCCTACAAAAAATCGGCGATACATTGTATCGTTTCATTTGGGTGACTAATATGTGGGTAATGACCCTTTGCTTCCAGTAATTGTAACGTGCTATTTTTGAGATGCTGATGCAAATAGTCTCCCACACCAATTGGCACAATACTATCTTCCGAGCATTGGATAATTAACGAAGGAATTGAGACCTTTGGTAATTCACTTCGATGATCAGATAAAAAAGTAACCTCAGCAAATTCTTTTGCAATGATAGGGTCTGCTGCTATAAAGGTTTGCTTCAGTTCCTGTGTTAATGCTGGCTGTTCAGGATTACTCATAGCAATAGGTGCCATATAGCTAGCCCAACCTGTAAAGTTCATTTCCATCATTTCTAATAACTCCGCTATATCACTTCGCTCAAATCCCCCTCGATAACCATCATCATTTAAATAACACGGAGAAGGACCAATCATAATCAATTTCTTAAAATAGTCAGGGTGCTGGATAGATGCGAGCAGTCCTATCATGGCACTAATGGAATGCCCTACAAAAATACTATTTTGTAATGATAGCGTTTCAATAATGTCCAATATATCTTGTACATAGCCCTGTAACGATTGATATTTTTCTGATGAATAGGCATTTATATCTGAGTTACCTGAGCCTACATAATCGAATAATATAATCTGATATTTGTCCATAAAAGCAGGCGTAATGAAACGCCACATATTTTGATCACAACCAAATCCATGTGCAAAAATAAGCGGTTGATCTCCTTGTCCGAGTATTGTTACATTATTACGAACAACAATATTTTCCATCCCAATCAATCCTTTTAGAAATATATGTAATAGTTTTATTGTGACCCCTTAAACAGTATTTATCAAGCTAAAACGTGAAAATCAAAAAGGAGCAGGAGTGGCTCTTCACCTGCCCCCTTCTCCAGCTACAGCCACTTTCTAATAGGTGGGATACTCTGCGGAAATTGAAATACGTTATACGGATCATATTTTGTTTTCACTTCACGAAGCCTTCTAAAATTACGTCCGTAATAGGCTGTATGCCAGTCCTGAATAAATCGATCCGGAAAATTGACATAATCACCAGCCGTATAAGGTGATAATGCTCGACGTAAATTTTCTACCCACCTAATATTTTGTTCTTCCTCTTTCGGGTTTTTCCAGGAAGTATTATATTCTTGGGCTATTATCGCATTGCGATAGTAATAGGCAGTATGCTGGGGAGCAATTTCACCGACCGCTCCTCTTAAAGACTGTTGCCAGATCGTTGTATTTAAATTAGGTGCATGGGCTAAAAATTCTTTCATTCGTTGAATCGCCTTATATGGAAACGGTCTCTCCAAAAATGAGCCAGATCTTTTTCGAAGAGCAGGCTGATTGCCACTTGGTAAATCAAAAAATTCTACTGCCTTGATATATGGCACTTCCTTTATCCAAATACTTGTTGGCATGCCTGTTTTCCTAAGAGGGCGAAGCAATTTCTTTAATTCAGCTGCTGTTCCTATGAACTCACCTTGTGCGACTATTTCACCTACTTCCTTTGTTTTTAGTTCAATCTGTGAGGTTAGACGCTTATCTGTATAGGGAGCCCATTTTTGCCATGCATCAAAGGCCACTTCAAAATCATCCCATCCCCATGTTATAGAGAAAAGTGATACCTCATTAATCGCATGAAGCTTGAATGTCAAAGAAGTGACTATACCAAAATTGCCCCCACCTCCACCACGACTTGCCCAAAACAGATCATGATGTTGTTGCTTATTGGCTCTGATTACCTGAGCACCCTTATGTTCACTCGCAACCACCGTTTCGATTTCTATAAGATTGTCACAAGTTAACCCAAACGGTCGTGATAGCATTCCAATCCCCCCACCAAGTGTCAAACCGACCACTCCAACACTACTTTCTGTACCAGCAGGAATGGTAACACCATGCGCCCATAATGTACGGTATACATTTCCCATATTCGCTCCAGCATCAATCCTAGCCGTCATTTCTGAGAGATTTACCGAAATATCGTTCATATCACTTACATCAATGACAAGTCCTTTATTTACTAAAGAAAAATTTTCATAGCTATGACGACCGCTTCGAATTCTGAAAGGTTCATTGTTTTCTCTAGCCCATTTTAAGGCATTAACCACATCTTTCGTTTCTTGACAAAACACAATGACACTCGGATATTTGGGATTATTTAAATTATTATTCGTTCTCGCTTGTTCATAATCCAAATCTTCAGGCGTGACGATTCTTCCTGTGAGCTTCGCCTTTTTCAACATCAAGCCCCTTTCTCACAATGATACTTATCCTATGCAACTCATTGAGAAAGAATTTGACATTTCAACTATTTTACTGGACACATACTAAAATACTCTTTTTCACACTTGAAACATATGATGCACTAATAAGATCGTGATGGAGGTGTTCTATGCTTATCCACGTGGTAAGTGCTGGCGAAACACTGTGGCAAATCGCTAATCGTTATGCTGTACCCGTTCAATCTATTAGTCAATTAAATGCATTAGCTACTCCTGATCAATTAGCCATCGGACAATCACTGGTTATCCCTTCTCCTTATACAATTTATACGGTTCAAAAAGGAGATACGTTATGGTCCATCGCACAGAAATTTAGCGTTCCCTTGCAATCTATCATATTAGAAAATCATCTAACAAATCCCGATCAATTAACACCAGGAACGAAATTAATTATTCCTCCCATTGTTCATATCGTGCAGCCCGGAGAAACTTTATGGCAAATAGCACAGCGCTATGGTACGACCGTTCAAGCCATTGCTGTAGAAAATAAAATAAACAATCCCGATATGCTTTATGTCGGTTCCCAATTGATGATCCCAAGAAAATTACCAATGATTGAAGTCAATGCTTATTCCTACCAACCTACAGAAGAAGCTGTAGACTCCATTAATGCTATTGGTCATCTACTGACTTATTTTAGCCCTTTTGCTTATAAAATGAAGGAAGATGGGACATTACAGCCCATTAATGATGAAAATATGATAGCGGCAGCAAAGGCTAAACATATCATCCCTATGTTAACGCTCACTAATTTTACTTCTACAGAAGAAGGCTCTAATTTAGCACATGTCGTCTTGTCCAATGCAGAGTTACGTAAAAAGGTCATGAATAATGTGTTACAGGTGATGCAAGATAAAGGTTATCAAGTATTAAATATTGATTTTGAAAATGTTTTACCTGCTGATCGCGAAAATTTCAATGCCTTTATTCAATTGGCTGTGGATACACTTCATCCAAAGGGCTATTTGGTTTCAACAGCGCTCGCACCTAAAACAAGTTCTTCACAAAAAGGGACATTATATGAGGCACATGATTACGAAGCACATGGGAGAATAGCAGATTTTGTTGTATTAATGACATATGAATGGGGCTATCGTCTCGGCCCCCCACAAGCTATTTCCCCCATTAATGAAATGCGCAGAGTCGTGGAGTATGCTTTAACTGAAATACCAGCTGATAAAATCCTATTGGGTTTTGAGCTGTATGCGCGTGATTGGCTCTTACCTCATGTCAAAGGCCAAGAAGCCGAAACGTTTAGCCCTCAGGAAGCACTCAATAGGGCCATCAAGTACGGGGCAACAATCCAATATGATCCAACTGCACAATCTCCCTTTTATCGATATGTTGATGAGCAAGGAAGGCAGCATGAGGTATGGTTTGAAGATGCGAGAAGCGCACAAGCCAAATTCGACATGACTAAACATTACAATTTACGTGGCATTAGTTATTGGGCATTAGGATTCCCGTTTCCTCAAAATTGGGTTTTATTAAATGATAATTTTTCTGTTAAAAAATCTTAATACTCATTATTGTTCGCAATAAACAAAGAGCTATGCGAATTTTTCCTTGTGAAGTGCTATCTGTGATGCGGGATAAAAAGTTCATTTCAAAGCCATATTAATTTATATCAACAGGAAAGGAGCAACTCACATGGGAAGAGACAATAAACAAGGTCAAAGCAATAATAAAGGCTCGTTACCTCAAACGCCAAAAAACCAAAAGATTGCACCAAACAAGGTGAGTGAGGAATTTTCTCAAGAGTTTATGGAGCTAATTAATACAGTCACGCAAAATAAAAATAAGCAGAAAAAATAAGGGGGGCTTCAGTTGGATTTTCAGCGTGCACAAGAAATTGTCGCCTCACCTTTAGAATTTGAAGTGAGCTATAATGGTGTTTCCATCTGGATCGATCAGCTCCACGATGATGAAAAAACAGCGACAGTTCATCTACGCCGTTCTTTAGAAGAGCGATCTGAAGTAGCTATATCCGAATTAAAAGAAGAATATCTCATTCATTAAACAGCAAGAACCTGCTTACTCAAAAGGAATAAGCAGGTTCTTTTTTATATAATATAATCCTCAATATATTGAAGTTGTGTTAATACTTCATCTACATGATGGTGTAAATCTTTATAGGTATCCGTGATTTGCTGTGGAGAGATTGGCTTACTAAATAGATAGCCTTGAATATAATCACAGCCACCATCTATTAGAAATGATAACTGATCCACTTCTTCAATGCCCTCTGCCACAACCTTCAACCGTAAATGTTTTGCCATCGAAATAATCATGGAAACAAGTGCTTCATCATTTGGATTATGTGGCACGTTTCTTACAAATGTTCGGTCAATTTTTAAACAATCAATTGGAAATTCCTTTAAATAGGATAGAGAAGAATAGCCTGTTCCAAAATCATCTACAGCAATCTGAATGCCTAATGCCTTTAACTCATGTAATAGCTGTGTCATTTGATCAATGTTCATCGTCATGCTTTCTGTAATTTCTAATTGTAAAAATGTCGGATCTAATTTGGTACGTTGTAAAATATCTTGTACCATTTCTACTAAATCCTGCTGAAATAACTGGCCAAGTGATAAATTCACTGCCACTTTCATCGGAGGTAAGCCTTGTTTCTCCCATATTTTTGCTTGAGTGCATGCGGTTTCTAAAATCCATTTACCTAGCGGGATAATAAGGCCACATTCCTCAGCAATAGGAATAAAGACATCAGGTGGAACAAAGCCCCGAGTTGGATGACGCCAGCGTACCAAAGCTTCGACCGATTCAATGGTGCCTGTTTTTAAGTTGACCTGTGGTTGATAGTCTAAATAAAATTCATTATTGGCTAACGCATTATGTAAGTCTTGCTCTAACAATATTCGATCTGCAATGCCTTTAGACATATACGGTTTATAAAAAAGAAATCTTTGAGGTATTTGTCTAGCCTCTCGCATTGCTAACTGTGCATGCATTAATAGCTCTTCACCTGTCCATTGATCCTCGTAGAGGGCTATACCTATATTTAGATTGCCGTTCAATGAAAATAACTGAACCTGTAAAGGATCGGTCATGGCACTTTTGAGATTTAAGCAAAATTGTAGTAGTTCTTCAATGGTCTTTACATGGTCAATATAAATAACAAATTGTCCCTCACGAAGTTTAGTTGCAAAATAATGAGGTGGTACAATCGCTTGAATACGCTCTGCTACAAGTTTCATCATTTTATTAGAGTTACTTATCCCAATGGACGAACGAATCGCCGCAAAGCGATCAATTTCTATGGCAATGATAGCCTTTTGCTCTTTATTATTATGTAAATTTTCTTTTAACGTCTTTAGTAATAAATGTTCATTTGGCAACAATGTAATGTCATCATGATAAGCTTGAAATCGAAGCTCCTGTTGTGATTGTTCAAGATCCTTCTTAATTTTCAACAGTTGCTGAAATGGTTTTTCCACAGATGTATAATAAATCGCTTTTAGGAAAAAATAGAATGCTAAAAACTGATAGATTAATGCCGAGAAATCCCATATTGCACTTTGATCATGACTAACGATAAAGAAGACATCACTCACAATAAGGGAAATAGCTGCGCTGATTAACCACATGGAACGCTTCGGTAATTTTTTTACATATGTACTAACAATAGCAATGGTTAAAATTTGAAGAATAATAGCAATTAGGTGTACCATAGTATCAATCGTATCTAACCAATTTTTAGGCAATATTTTGGTTGAATTATAAGCCAGAAAAACGCTTCCTAGAACGAAAAGCATCGAACAACCATATGTCAGTATCCGATGATTCATGGTTAATCGCTTTTTAGGATTTAAAATAATAAGTATAAATCCAATGGCTAAGTATAAACGCATTAATATATGTAGGGGCTCGTTCATAAAGTTCCATTCTCTAGATTGGCTAAAAAACAAGCTAACTAATTCTAATAAGGCAATAATGAAAAACATGTTTCCTATGTATAAAGTTTGATTGGATAATAAGTGTGAAAATACTAAATAGGATTGGATCGCAATTGCCATTGTAAAAACAATGATTAATATTTGTATCACCAATTTTATATCTTGATACATGTCACCTTGGAAAACACCGTATATTTGATTGCTAAAGCTCAGTAATGGTATGACAAGTAATAAGGGTAATACCATGTACCAAATCTCTTTTTTCTCTATCTGATTAAACCATCTCTCCACTCCAAACCCTCCATACTACTATATAAACATTCACTAGGAAATTTTATCTATCTATTTCGATTATTTAAATTTGAATTGTATATTTCTTTGACTTCTTACAAATCATAACACTTTTATCGGAATTTGTATGCACCTATGTGAAGTATGCTAATATTCATTTTATTTCAATATTAGCATACTTTTGATATTTTTAGTTCTTTATTCCACTCTGAAAAGTTGATGTTTCAGCCTTTGGATGATTCTGGCCCTTCTTTTTTTGATAGCAACAACAGATAGATCTAGTGCATTGGCTATTTCTAGATCACTGTAACCTTCTACATAATAAAGCAGTAATATTTTCCTTTCTATCTGCTTTAACTCGGCTAACATCATTTCAAGAGAGTTAGAATTTTTTTGATTGTCTCTTTCCTCCTGCTCACTAAGTATATAATTCATTGTTTCATCATCCACAACAGTCATTCGTTCTCTATAGTTTTTTACTTTTGATAACTCATTTAAAATCTCTCCTTTTATCGAAGAATATAGATAAGCAGAAAATTGTCCTTTTGCTGAATCTGCTTTTAGCCATGCTCTCCATACAGCAATGGAAGCAATATGACGATAGTAATCAAAATCCTTGTAAATATGAAGCTGCGTAAGAATGGCTGTAATCATTGGTTGCACTGCCTCTAAAATTTCTTCAAAAGATTGTGTGAATGAAAGCTTTTGATTGTTCTGAATGGACATGCTACTCTTCCTATCAACTGTGCACAGTTCAATATTCCTAGGTAACATAATCTTAGTCCGTCATGTTGCTTGAGAGCTAATGCCCATTCTCATCATTTCCTCGTGCATAATGAATAAAATGCTTGTCATATTTAGTCATAATTCCCGCAAGTTATTGCAAAAATTATCTATTTTCTTTGGTATTTCATACATATTTAAATGATAGTTGGACAAATTACTACTAAGGAGGCGATATAGATGAATTTTCAAATAAGAGACGCAATCACAGCGAATGTACATGGTCAATCTGCCGCAGAATTCAAAGATATTGTGGAAGATGCTATTAATCGTGGAGAAGAGCATTTACTGCCAGGGCTTGGGGTGTTTTTTGAAAAATGGTGGAAACAATCCAGTCCATCTGAACAAGATGAATTTGTTCAAAAACTAGAAAAAGTATTTGCTAACTGATTTTTAATGAACAGTGCATTCCATTTCCAATAAATGCGTGATAAAGTTTTATTTATCAGAAAATTTGGAGGGATTGGAATGACTGTTGCAGTAGAATTACTTGTCAATCAACTCAAACAGGTTTTATTAGAAGAACAAGTGTCAACAAACGAAACGGTACGACAGCTACATGGAAAGGATGAATCTCATCATATGATGAGCTTACCTGATATCGTAGTCTTTCCCCGTTCCACAGCTGATGTCAGTGCCATCTTAAAAATTGCACATGCACAACGTGTACCAGTTGTACCATTCGGTGTTGGCTCCAGCCTAGAAGGAAACTCGATACCCATTGCACATGGTATTTCTATCGATTTCTCTGAAATGAATACGATTTTAGAAGTTCGCCCTGACGATCTTCTTGTAAAAGTTCAGCCTGGCGTCACACGCTCTCAACTGAATAAGGAGTTAAAAAAACACGGACTACAATTCACAGTAGATCCAGGTGCAGATGCAACACTAGGTGGGATGGCTGCGACGAATGCTAGTGGTACAACTGCTGTGCGTTACGGTGTTATGCGTGATCAGGTTCGTGATTTAGAGGTTGTCCTTGCAGATGGCTCTGTCATCCATACAGGTAATTTAGCCGCGAAATCCTCTTCTGGTTATCATTTAAATGGTCTATTTGTCGGCTCAGAAGGAACACTTGGCTGCTTTACGGAGTTAACGTTAAAAGTATATGGTATACCCGAATTTGTGACAGCGGGGCGAGCTGTTTTTGACACAGTTGGAGATGCTGTTAGTGCTGTTACAGCCTTATTACAGGCTGGTATTTCAATTGGTCGAGTGGAATTGGTCGATGAATCCTCTATGAAGCAAGCTAATGTCTATAACGATACATCCTTTAGCGAAAAACCAACATTGTTTTTAGAATTCCACGGAAACGAAGCGGGTATGCATGCGGACATCGCATTTGCTACAGAAATTTTTGAGGACTACAGCTGTCTATCCGTCGAATTCGAACAAGATAATGCTGCTCGTAATAAGCTTTGGGAAGCACGACATTCTTTAGCTTATGCATATATTCATGCTTATCCAGGTAAGAAGCTCATGTCAACGGATGTCTGTGTACCAATCTCTGTACTTGCCGAAACCATTTTATATGCACGAGAACAGCTTGATCATGTTGGACTCGCAGGTGGGCTTGTTGGCCACGTGGGCGATGGAAACTTCCATGCACTTTTAATGTTAAATCCAAATGACACCGAGGAGCAGGCAAAAGCGGATCGCTTCAATGAACAAATCGTGCAATATGCCTTACTTCGAGGTGGCACATGTACGGGCGAGCATGGTGTTGGCATTGGCAAAATGAAATACCAAGCCACTGAGCACGGTAGCTCTTTAGTCGTCATGAAAAGCATAAAAGCAGCACTTGATCCACTTAACATTATGAATCCAGGAAAGATTTTCACTCTATAATTAACATTAAACCCGCTGATTGACTAGAGCATCAGCGGGTTTATCATTATAAATCATAACGGAAGCTCTTGACTAAAATATCTCCCTTGTAAAATTCCTTCGACTCATCTCGCACAAAACCTAATGATAAGTAAAGATTAATGGCAGCCTGCATCATATCACCTGAATGTAAATAAAGTGCCTGATCCTGTCTCTTTCTAGCAAAGGCAAAACTTTCATGCAATAATTTCTTAGCAACCCCTTGCCCTCTTCCTTTTGGATGCACACCTAATAAGCGCACAATCGTCGATTGAATATTGAGCTCTGGCAAGCCATACGCTTTCCCTGCATCAGTAAATAGTTGTAATCCACCTAATATGTCATCACCGCGTTTTGCAATCAGAATTGTTTCTGCATTCGGATTACCAACCGAAGCACGGATATCACTTAAATATGATTGCCAGTGCTCTGGGTCCTTATAGTCCTTTTCATATTGCGCATAGCTCTCAACTAAAACTTTAAGATAGCTTGCATAATCTTCCTCTTGTAAATGTTCAATCACAATGTCCGCTACTGTCATTCTAATTTCCCCTTTCTATGATGAAAAACCGCCCTTACTATAGGCTGTTACTCTTTTTTCAATACGGTGTGAAACCCATTCTACTATGATTGAAATTCCCCAATAAATAATACCAACAGCAATAAATGACTCTAAAAACTTTAAGTTCATGGAAGCAATAATATTTGCTACACCCGTCAATTCTTTAATGGATAGGAAAAATGCTAATGATGTGGCATGTAAAAAACCGATAAAGACATTCGTCAAGTTGGGAATAGATTGCCCAAATGCTTGAGGTAAAATATAACGTCGCATTGCTTGTGGAAATGTTAAACCAATTGCATAAGCTGCTTCTAATTGTCCTTTAGGTACAGCTAATATCCCTGAGCGAATAATTTCTGAGGCATAAGCCCCTGCACTTAGTGTTAAGGCAAGTATGACAAAAAATAAAATAGGAATAGCGTTTGATTGTATCTTTAATTGAAGCAGATTAGCTACAATATCGACTAGAATTGGCAAGCCAAAATAAACGAGCATGATATGCATAATGATAGGTGTTCCTCTAAAAAAGGAAACATAAAAATTAAGTACAGATGAGACTATTTTTATTTGTTGAATGCGCACGAAAGCTACAATGATGCCAATAACAATCCCTAATAAAATAGGTGTCATGGTCATGAATAAGGTTAACGGTATTACTTTACTAATTTCTCGTAATGCTTCTACTATAAAAGCGATATCAATGGTCATGGCATATTCCCCCTATTGTGAAGCAAGCTCCTTTGGCATATAGCGATTAAAATAGCGTTCATTAAATTTAAATACTTTTTCAAGGATAATCACGATGACATAGTAAACAATTGACAAAGCTACATAGATTTCAAACGCTCGTGTTGTAGAAGCAATCAAGGTTTCTCCCCGCCCCACCATATCCATTACACCGATGGAGAATGCTAACGATGTATCTTTTAATGAACTAATCATTGTATTCGCTATATTTGGAAAAGCAACACGTATTGCCTGGGGAAAAACAATTCGCATAAAAGCCTGTGATCCTTTTAAGCCTACTGAATAGGCCGCCTCCATTTGACCTCGATCAACGGTTAAAATGGCTGCACGAAATATTTCGGCAAAGGCTGCCGCATTGCTGAATGTGTACGTAATAATAACAAAATACATTGCATCCATTCGTGTCACATCAATATGAATGAGCTTTAACAATGCGGGTATACCGTAAAATACTAAGAACAACTGCACTAAGATGGGTGTGCCACGAATAAAGGATATATAGATTGTAATAATTTGCTTCAATATCGGTATGTGAAGTAGCTTTGGTATGGCTAGCACAATCCCAAGCATCATACCAAAAAGTATGGAGAATACTAGAATCTCGAAAGTTATGGGTAAATACTGAAGCAATGTTGGAATGACCTTCGCAATTAGCACGACATCAAAGTTATTTTCCATACTGCCATCTTCCTTTCCTGTTCATTAGAAGTCTACTGTATAATCATCACCCAACCACTTTTTACTAAGCTCACTCACTATCCCCTCATTCTTTAATTCAACGATGGCTTCATCTAAGCGCTGCTGTAACTTCACTTCATCTTTATTGAGTAGAAAATAGACCTTTGAATTTAATAATGCATCACCTACAACCTTTTGCTGTGCCTCATTGCTTTCGTTATAGTATCTTACAGCAAACGGTGTGGTAATAATGGCATCAATTCGTCCCGTTGCAAGTTGATTGTTAACATCAACTGAGCCAGAAGAATAAACGATATTTGCTCCTAAATTGTGCTCTTTATTATATTTTTCAATAAAGACAGCTGAGTTACTTGTTGGCGAGACACTCACATTTTTCCCTTTTAAATCCTCAATGGATTGAATTGCATTATTTTTCTCGTTGACTGTCACCTTTAATGGGAAAACATTATACGGCTCTTTATTAAATAAAAACTTCTCTTCACGCTCACTATTAACTTCCATTTGATGGGCAATAAAATCTATTTTTCTTGTTTCTAAACTTAGTAATAAATTGGAGAATTCCATTGTCTTAAATTCAAACTTATACTCGGGTAGCTTCTCATCAATTGCACGAACAAGCTCCACATCATAACCAGTTAAATTTCCCTTGTCGTCTAAAAAACAGATGTTTGGAAACTGTGTTCCTGTACCAACAATAATTTTTTGAACATCCTTGCCGCTCTGTGCTGTTTTTTGAGCACTTGCGTCACCAACTGTTTTTTCTGAGTTTGCACATGCTGTTAATAGTGCTGCTAGCACAAGTAGCAAATAAAATGATATTTTTTTCATAAAATTCCTCTCCTTCTGTTATGCATATGAGGGTAGATTCACAGCAAGTGCCTTCTGTAGATGCTCTAAACCAATTGCTGTTACGGCTCTATAGATACCTGTTTCACTTGAACCAATTTCTACAACGGGTACATGTCGAACACCATACTTTATATCAAGGATGTCTCTAAAATTATCATTAGACGTGACATCAACTGTTTTGTAGGAAATATGTCGTTCTTGTAGATATGCTTTTATTTCCTCGCAATAACTACAACCTTGCTTCGACCAAATGATTATATCTAAACTTTTTGTCATATCATGACCTCCTTAGATTACCTTCACCTTTTGCTGTAACTGCAAATGGACAGGACTTAAAAGCTCAAACGAACGTTGACGTTCAAATTCCTTCAAGATGGGCGTATGCAAAATAAATTCATTAATTTGGAATCGTACATGGTAATCATCTAAATTGGCTCTAATGTCTTCTGCTGTACCGTATAAAATATCAGCCTCATACTGTTCCACTGTATATTCCTCTCCAGATTCCTGACCAAATTTCTCTGCTTGCTCTACTGATTGTAGCGTCAGGCTTCTCCCACTTGCTAAATGCACCTTTGTAATTTTTTGATCTCCTATTAGTTCTTTCGCTTCCTCTTTACTTGGAGCAGCAAGTGCAGCAATGGAAATCGCAAAAGTGCCGTTTGGATGATGACTGCGATAGATTCTAGCCGCTTGCGCCAAAACATCATTATCACTATTAATAAATCGAGCAAAGACAAATGCAATGCCTAGTTTTCCTGCAAGAGCAGCACTTTCAGGGCTAGCGCCAAGCAAAAATAATGTCGGCTTTGCCTTTGGAATCGGCGTTGCTTGTATGCCATATAATTCGTGCTCTTTTGGTATGGATTGCTCAATTAATTGCTGTAAGAATGTTAATCTCTCTTCAAAATCTTCCCCCTGATTGAGTGTGCCGTATTGTAGAGCCTTTGTTGAAAGTGGTAAGCCGCCAGGGGCTTTACCGATGCCCAAATCTACACGTCCTGGCTCCAATGAGGCTAGTACGTGGAAATTTTCTGCAACTTTATAGGGGCTATAATGCTGTAGCATAACCCCTCCTGATCCAATTTGAATGGATTTGGTTTTGGCAAGTAAATAAGAAACTAATACTTCTGGAGAAGAGCCTGCTAATGACTTTGTATCATGATGCTCCGATACCCAAAAACGTGAATAGCCTAACTGCTCAGCTCGTTGTGCTAAGGCCACCGTTTTTTGTAATGTTTGTTCATTGCTTGCTCCTTCAATAATAGGGCTTTGATCTAATATGCCTAATGTATAACTCATACAACCCCTCCTAATTTCTTTTATTCAAATAAATTTACTAGGTTTTTAGACAGATTGTTTAACATAGCGACTTTCCTTGAATGGTAAACCTAAATTCCCGCGTAAAGTATCCGCCTCATAGTCTTTACGATAAAGCTCCCTTGCTTGCAAAATTGGCACTACTTTATCAACAAAATCTTCGAGAGCACCAGGAACTGTCACACCAATAATAAAGCCATCTGCCGCTTCCTTTTCAAACCATTCTTGTACAAGATCTGCTACTTGCTCAGCTGTCCCAAAAAAAGCTGTTTTTGGTGTCGCCTCACGTAAAGCGACTTGACGTAATGTCAGACCCTCTTGCTTAGCATATCGTTTAATATAATCGGTTGTGCTTCTAAAGCTATTGGCTCCAATATCTCCTAGCTCAGGGAACGGTGCATCCACATCGTATTGTGTAAAATCATGATGGTCAAAGTAACGCCCAAGATAAGCAAGAGCACGGTCTATGGAAACTAACTCAACAATTTCTTGATATTTCGCCTCTGCTTCCTCCACTGTATCGCCAATAATTGGTGATATACCTGGAAAAATCTTTACTTCTTCGGGATTTCGTCCAAATGCTGCCACCTCTTTTTTTACTCTTGAGTAAAATTTCCGTGCCTCTTCAATAGATGCCCCATGTGTGAAAATGGCATCTGCATCTTTTGCAGCTAATCGAATGCCTGCATCAGACGACCCAGCCTGGAAAATAACGGGCTGACCTTGCTTTGTTCGACCAATATTGAGTGGTCCTTGGACTGAAAAATATCGCCCTTTATGATGTAATGTGTGTAATTTTTCTGGATCAAAAAATTGATCTTTGTTGACATCTGCAATAAACGCATCATCATCCCACGAGTCCCATAAGCCTTTGACAACCTCTAAGTATTCTTCCGCAATTTGATAGCGCTCTGCATGGCTAGGATGTTCGTCAATTGTTTTGTTATAGTTCAAAGCAGTACTTTCTAATGGTGTCGTTACAACATTCCATCCAGCACGGCCAGCACTAATATGATCTAATGAAGCGAATTGTCTTGCTACTGTAAATGGTTCGCTATAGGAGGTTGACACTGTTCCAACTAACCCAATGTTTTTCGTCGCTACTGCTAAAGCCGATAAGATTGTAATCGGTTCAAATCGATTTAAAAAATGAGGAATGGATTTTTCGTTAATAAATAAACCATCCGCAATAAATGCTACATCAAATTTCCCCTGCTCTGCTTTCTGAGCCTGTTGAATATAGAAAGGCAAACTTACACTTTGATTGCTCGCCACCTTTGGATGACGCCAACCAGAAATATTTCCTCCTACCCCATGAATAATTGCTCCAAATCGAATTTTATCCTGTCTAGCCATGTCAATTCCTCCTCAATTTTTACTTTACTAAACATAGTGGTTAAGTATGTTTTGTTGGATTGAGAATGATCTTACCGTTCCTTAAGACGATATGCAATAGGTACAGTAATAGAAAAAATTTTATGTGGTGATAAAATTTTTTATCAATACGTGTCTTCCATGCCTTCAAATTGCTTAGCTGTTTCACAAATTGTCTGCCAAAAGGCTGATGGCAACGTCTCTTTCTCTTTATAGGTTAAAAATATATGTTGATTCATATCCAGCAAATGCTTGACGTCTATCTCCACAAATTCACCGCTTTCCAGTTCCTTTTTGACACAAAGATGTGGTAAAAAGCTTAGATAGTCTTTTGTCCGGATAAATTCTTTGGCAACTTCTAAATGATCTGTTCGTACTTCAATATTGGCTGCTACTCCCTCTACCTCGAACATTTTATGCACATAATTCCAATCAAACGCTCCACATTCAAAAAACACCATTTTCTGTTGAGCTAATTCTTTTGCTTGAATGAGTTCATGTAGTTGTAAAGGGTGATCACGATGTTTAACAAGTTTCACTGTATTGTTCAATAAAAGCTCGTTCTCAATGTCATCCCCATGTACATATTGAATAAAGCCTAGATGAATTTGGTGGCTTTGTAGCTTTTCTAAAATGTTTGCTGTGGAACCTGTAAATAATTGAAAACGCAAATAAGGGAATTGCTCTTTCCATTTAGGCAATGCATAGGCTAAGAAATACTGAGCTGTTACACCGTTTGCACCAATACATACCTCATCAGTCTCCTGCGTTTCTTCTAATTGCTTCTTTCCTTGCTGAAATGTTTGCACAATTTGTGTAGCAAATGGTAAAAAATCTTTCCCTTTCTCTGATACGCTCACACTTCTTCTATCTCGGTAAAATAACTCAACACCTAGTTCTCGTTCTAATGACTTAATACGTGCAGTTACAGTTGGCTGTGAAAGAAATAATGCATTGGCTGCTTTATGGATACTTTTGTAATGGACAACATATAAAAATGCCTCGATATGGTCTATATTCACGAGGAGTTCACCCCTTCATTACTTATTTAACCTATTATATAAATAATTTCTTATATTCTCTATAACTTATAAGAAAACTATGTTTTATATTTTTTGACAAAGAAAAAAAGCAACCCAGCGTCTCCCAGGTTACTTTGCTATGTAGCGATGTAGCCATCCATCTTGACAACAAACATCGCACGTGGTGAACATCCCTCTGTCTGCCTACCACTTGTATGTTATTCACATGAACACCCTCTGTTGTCCATGTAAACTCTATCTATCGTACTTCTCAACTCGAGAAAGCATATGTCTAAATTTAAGCTAAAATCGATGCTAATACTGCCTTTTGTGCATGCAATCTATTTTCGGCTTGCTCAAAGATGTAAGAATTAGGTCCGTCAATAACAGAAGTCGCAACCTCTTCCTCACGATGTGCTGGTAAGCAATGCAAGAACATATAATTTGGTTTTGCATAGGCTACTAGCTCATCATTAATTTGATAGCCAGCAAAGTCTTGTAAGCGTTTTGCTGCCTCTTCCTCTTGACCCATAGATGTCCAAACGTCTGCATAGACAACATCTGCATTTAATACGGCTTCAACAGGATCATTTGTGATCATAATCGTACTGCCATTTGCTGCTGCAATCGCCTGTGCTTTTGCGATGACTTCCCCATCACATTCATAACCTACAGGAGTCGCAACGGCTACATTCATGCCAACGTGTGCTGAAGCTACTACGAGTGAGTGTGCTACATTGTTGCCATCTCCTACATAGGCAATTTTAAGCCCTTTTAACATGCCTTTATTTTCTGCAATCGTCTCTAAATCAGCTAATGCCTGGCAAGGATGATAAATATCCGTTAATCCATTGATGACAGGAATTACTGCATGCTCTGCAAGCTCCTTCACCATCTCATGAGAGTTTGCACGAATCATAATACCATCTAAATAGCCCGATAATACATGGGCTGTATCATAAATCGATTCACCACGACCAATTTGTAAATCGCGAGCATGCATAAACATACCTTTTCCACCTAATTGATTCATACCAACTTCAAATGAAATACGTGTACGAGTTGAATGTTTCTCAAAAATCATACCAAGCGTTTTACCTTCTAGTAATCTTGGACATTTCCCATCTTTTGTAATCATTTTAAGCTGTGTTGCCAATTCTATAAGATCTTGAACCTCTTGACTTGTATAGTCTAGCAAAGTTAGTAGATCTTTTCCTTTTAAACTAGACACTAACTTTAACTGTACTTCTTCGAGTAATTTCATAGCCTTCGCTCCTTATATCGTTGCTGTTGAAATTAGTATAACATGCATAAATATAAAATCAACTGAATTTTTATAATTAATCTTAATTATTATTCGTTTGTTATAAAATGTGACAAAAATTCGTCTAAACGAATATTTATGCATAAATGACCATTTTAGAATACCCGCTATTTAGGGATAGTATTGTCACCATTAGTATTAGAGGAAGAAATTTTAATACTGAAAACAACGAAAAGCCCCCTAACAAATTTGTTAGAGGGCAAGTCCATTTCTTCTACTTAATCAAAAGTAATTTTATTGACCGCATCACGGTCTAATTTTTTAATGACTTCTACCATTAATTTAACAGCATTATCATAATCATCACGATGTAGGATACCTGCATGTGAATGGATGTAGCGTGTTGCAATACCGATAGATAGTGCTGGTACGCCATTTGCTGTTACGTGGATGGAGCCAGCATCTGTACCACCGCCAGCCATCGCTTCAAATTGATATGGAATATTGTGCTCATCTGCTACATCTAGTACGAATTCACGTAAGCCACGGTGTGAAACCATCGATGCATCATACACAACGATTTGAGGGCCTGCACCCATCTTACTTGTTGATTCTTTTGCGGTAACTCCAGGAGTATCTCCTGCTACACCTACGTCCACTGCAAATCCAATATCTGGTTGAATTTTATGTGTAGCCGTTTTTGCACCACGAAGTCCAACTTCTTCTTGTACATTCCCTACAGAATAAAGAATATTAGGGTGCTTTTCATTTTGTAACGCTTTCATAACATCAATCGCGATTGCACAGCCGATACGGTTATCCCAAGCTTTAGCTAATAGATACTTATCATTTTTCATTACATTAAATTCAAAGTACGGTGTTACCATATCGCCAGGACGTACGCCCCACTCAAGTACTTCATCTTTAGAAGCTGCACCAATATCGATAAACATATCTTTAATGTCTACTACCTTATTACGTACATCAGCAGGTAAAATATGAGGTGGCTTTGAACCAATAACCCCAATCACTTCATCGCCCTTACGTGTAGTAATCGTTACTCGCTGTGCAAGCATAACTTGGCTCCACCAGCCACCTACTGTTTGGAATTTGATAAAGCCTTTGTCATCAATTTGTGTAACCATGAAGCCTACTTCATCTAAATGTCCTGCTACGACAATTTTAGGACCGTTTTCATCGCCAACTTTTTTAGCAATGACACTACCTAAGTTATCTGTTTCTACTGTGTCTGCATATGGTGCAATGTATTTTTTCATGACCTCACGCGGTGCACGTTCATTACCTGCGATACCATTCGCATCTGTCAAATCTTTAAACATTTGTAATGTTGGATCTAGTTGTGTCATCCTTTTTCCTCCTACTTCTTGTATCTATTTTATTATACTTCGTTTACCGAAATATTCCTAGCTTAATCGTCTGAAAATTGGTGTATTTCTTAATTTAATAACCTGATCGCTGCCGATGATAATTTTCTTGATTTTTTTCAAGATAAGCACCAACCACATCCTCAAATGTAAAACCGAGATTATACGCTAGTAATCCATAGTATTGCCAAATAGCTAAATAACGCTCCTCTGTAGGTTGATGAATAAATGCTAAAATAACACTTTGTGTTTCTAAAAAAGTAGCCGTTAAATCTTTGTTTTCTTCTACGAAAGGCCACATTTCAATCGATGTATAGCCCTTTAATAAGCCAAGAGATAAGATAAAATGAATCGAATCCACATATTCTTCTAGAATGACCTCACGTGCTGATGGTCCCTTTGTGCTCCAAAATTTAAAGCAACGCGTTTCATTAGCAAGCTCAGCTAGCTCCACTAGTAAGGCTAAGCCCTTTTCCTGAAACACATCTTGCTGAATATTTTGTGTTTGCTCGATAAAATCATCCAGCTCTTTTTGCATAGTAAACAATTGTTGTAAATTCATTTTCTTCTCCTAAATTTCAAAAAAATATTTTATAAAAAGTGAAACTATTTGACCCTTCTAATCGTATAGGAAAGAATAACCTTTCTTCAAGGGGGAAATTTAAACATGTTGCCGTTACTAATTCGACTTGCTGTAATAGCGCTTATTATCTATGTATTTTACAAAGCGATTCGTTATATAACCGATCCTAAACGCAAACTTGATGAAGCCTATGAAAAAGGCCAGTATTATTTCTATGATGACGTTAAAAATGTCCGAAAAAATTTCTTTATTTCCTATAAGGGTGCTCTTTTTGAAGGGGAAAAATACCTAGGCACAACAGAGGATGCATTTGAGGTTGTAACCATTTTCGTCGGCGCGCGCGATGCTGCAACATTACAAGGCTTCAGCAAAAGCGACTTTGAATATTTACAGCAAGAAATATTATTGAACTATCCAAGCGCTAAAATCAATTGGAAGCAGCCTATTGAACAGCTTATGCGAAACACATCCTCATCATGAGGATGTGTTTTTAATTATTCTCATTTATGTCCACAACTGTACAATGATAAAAATTTGTATAGCTGCTAGTAGGGGAAAACCAAATGCAAAACGATTATGACGTGTTTTGTGGCGGAATAAATACATACCCAATACACCACCAGCTGCCCCTCCTGCTATGGCTAGTGTAAATAATGTACGCTCTGCTATACGCCACTCATGATTCTTTGCACGCGATTTATCCATCCCCATTAAAATGAGCAACACAATTGATACAATGCCCATATATGCTAATAATGCTTGTCCCATTCCTTACTCCTTTAAAACCGTGATACTATTAATCTAACACAAAAAAGACTGATGGAAAAACCCATCAGTCTTTTATTGCACTTGTGATATTTTACACCTGTCGCTATGCTTTTGGTGCAGAAATAATAGTTGATGTTGTCAGCTATTATTTAGCTACTGCTTTTTTAGCAGCGTCTGCTAATTGAGTGAATGCTGCAGCATCAGTTACTGCAAGGTCAGCTAACATTTTACGGTTAACTTCGATACCTGCAACTTTTAAACCGTGCATTAAACGGCTGTAAGAAAGACCGTTCATACGAGCAGCTGCGTTGATACGAGTGATCCATAATTTACGGAAATCACGTTTTTTCTGACGACGGTCACGGTATGCATATTGACCTGATTTCATTACTGCTTGGTTAGCAACTTTGTATAATGTATGTTTTGAACCATAGTAACCTTTAGCTAATTTCAATACTTTTTTACGACGTTTGCGCGTCACTGTTCCGCCTTTTACGCGTGGCATATGAATTACCTCCTGCTTTTCATTAAAAAATGAATGTTAGTATTTTTTTGTAGTCAATTATTTCATGTAAACAAGTAAAGATTTGATGCGTTTGAAGTCACCAGATGATACGATGTTCGCTTTACGTAGGTGACGTTTTTGTTTCGTAGATTTGTTTGCGAATAAGTGGCTTCCATAAGCACGGTCGTATTTTAATTTACCTGAACCCGTTTTTTTGAAACGTTTCGCAGCTCCACGGTGAGTTTTCATTTTTGGCATGTCGAATTCCTCCTAAACTGTTCGTCTAATATTATTTCTCGTTCTTTGGTTGAAGAACTAAGAACATGCTTCGGCCTTCCATCTTCGGTTTTTGTTCTACCGTTGATACTTCAGCACAAGCTTCAGCAAAACGATCTAACACACGTTGACCAATCTCTTTGTGTGTGATCGCACGACCTTTGAAACGTAGGCTACATTTTACTTTATCGCCTTTTTCAAGGAATTTAATCGCATTACGTAACTTCGTTTGGAAATCATGCTCATCGATTGTTGGGCTCAAACGAACCTCTTTCATTACGATGACCTTTTGATTTTTACGAATTTCACGGTCTTTCTTTTGCTGTTCAAACTTAAATTTACCATAGTCCATGATACGAGCGACTGGCGGCTTGGCTTGAGGGGCCACAAGGACAAGATCCAAGTTTACACGAGCGGCGATTTCTAGCGCTTCATTACGTGTCTTTACACCAAGCTGGTCACCATTGTGATCGATTAATCGAAGTTCACGTGCGCGAATGCCTTCGTTTACATACATGTCTTTGCTAATAGTAATCCACCTCCAAGTAGTTGTCGCGAATACATGGTTTGGGCAAAGCCTTGCCCGGTTGAACGGTACATCCTCTCGTCATGTCCATAAAAAAAGGACGGACATTTTTGAAGATGTCCGCCCGCTATATGTGCATGCGCAAGTCTACGCAAAACAATTCAACGTGTCATACCTGTTCACAGCCTTTAAAGCGTTGTATCAGGTGAGAAGCGGGCAGCCTCTACTTCAACCACAAACTTTGTATTCATTAACCTTAATTATATTAGCATGTATATGATAAGCTGTCAAATATTTATTTTCTTATCAGTGCTAACATAACCAAAATGAAGCTATTCTATACAAATGCAAGATTTATTTTATACAGAAACCCTCACTTTGGCAAGCGAGGGTTTCTAGTTGAAGCTTATTTTGTAATTTCTGCTTTAATAGCTGCTAGGAAATCCTCAAAGCTAATTGTTTCGGAATCTTTCGAGCCATAACGTCGCACGTTTACGCCATTTGCCTCTACCTCTTTATCCCCGATAACAAGCATATAAGGAATCTTTTTCATTTGTGCCTCACGGATTTTATAGCCTAATTTCTCTTCACGATCATCCATTTCCACACGTAAACCAGCCGCTGTAAGTTGCTCTTCAATTTGCTTTGCATAGTCGAAGTGAGCTTCATTCGATACTGGAATAACTTCAACTTGTACCGGCGCTAACCAAGTTGGGAATGCTCCTTTGTATTCTTCAATTAAGAAGGCAACAAAACGTTCCATTGTTGATACAACACCACGGTGGATAACAACTGGACGATGAGGCTTACCATCTTCCCCAACATAAGTTAGGTCGAAGCGTTCTGGTAATAAGAAGTCTAATTGAACTGTAGATAAAGTCTCTTCTTTCCCAATCGCTGTTTTTACTTGAACGTCAAGTTTAGGACCATAGAATGCAGCCTCACCTTCCGCTTCAAAGTAGTCTAAGCCAAGTTCATCCATTGCTTCTTTTAGCATACTTTGTGCTTTTTCCCACATTGCATCATCATCGAAGTATTTCTCAGTATCTGCTGGGTCGCGATAAGATAAACGGAATGAGTAATCATTAAGATCGAAATCTTTATAAACCTCTAAAATTAACTGTACTACTTTTTGGAATTCCGCTTTAATTTGATCTGGGCGAACAAAAATATGGGCATCATTTAATGTCATCCCACGAACACGTTGTAAGCCTGAAACAGCCCCTGACATTTCGTAACGGTGCATTGTGCCAAGCTCTGCAATACGCAATGGAAGGTTACGGTATGAATGCATGCTGTTTTTGTACACCATCATATGGTGAGGACAGTTCATCGGACGCATAATTAATGTCTCATTATCCATTTCCATTGGTGGGAAAATTGAATCTTGATAATGATCCCAGTGACCAGAAGTTTGATAAAGCTCCTTAGAACCTAATACTGGTGTATAAACATGCTTATAGCCAAGTGATAATTCTTTATCGACAATATAACGTTCAATAACACGACGAATTGTTGCACCATTTGGTAACCAAAGTGGTAAACCTTGGCCAACCTTTTGAGACGTTGTGAACAGTTCTAATTCTTTTCCGATTTTACGGTGATCACGTTCTTTTGCTTCTTCTAGCATTTGGAGGTGGTGTTTTAATTCCTCTTTTTTGAAGAACGCTGTACCATAAATACGTTGTAACATTTTGTTATCAGAGTTCCCTCTCCAGTAAGCACCCGCTAATGATAAAAGCTTGAATTCACGAAGTTTACCAGTAGATGGTACGTGGATACCACGGCAAAGATCAAAAAACTCGCCTTGATAATAAATAGATACTTGCTCATCTGCAGGAATGGCTTCAAGTAATTCTAATTTATACTCATCGCCAATTTCTTCATAAAGCGCTTGTGCTTCTGCACGGCTTACATTTTTGCGTTCCACCTCAAGGTTTTCAGCAATAATTTTCTTCATTTCTTTTTCAATGGCAGGTAGATCTTCTGCAGTGATTGGTGTTGGTGAGTCAATATCATAGTAGAAACCACCTTCAATTACCGGACCAATCCCAAGCTTTACATCTGGGAATAGACGTTTAATAGCTTGAGCTGTTAAATGGGCAGTTGAGTGACGTAAAATTTCAAGTGCTTCCTCATCATCTTGTGTAATGATTGCAATTGTTGCATCCTCTTCAATTGGTGTTTTTAAATCCACTAACACACCATTAATTTTACCTGCATAAGCTTTTTTACGTAAGCCAGGGCTAATGGATAATGCTACGTCATCAGTTGATGTGCCTTTTGCAAATTCCTTTACAGCGCCATCTGGGAAAGTTAATTTAATCATTTCTGACATATTCTTTGCACTCCTTTGTTTTTGATAAATACATAATGCTTGATGAGCAATGTTTGTGTGACTCTACGGCTTGGTTTGAGCGAAGCCACCACTTCTCACATCGATTTCAATGAAATCTGAGAAAAATAAAAAAAGCTCCGTCCCTCACAAAAGGGACGAAGCGTATGCTCGTGGTTCCACCCTTCTTCCTTCCGACTTACATAAAGTCAGACGAAGCTCAAGGCTAGCTAACGGGCTAGGGACCGGCGAAAGATTATCCCTTTCGCTGCTCAGTAGGTAGTAAATAATGTGCCCATACTAGGAAGTTTTCAGCCGATGACTTCCCTCTCTTAAAGCTGATACACAAAATTCATGTCCTCATCAATGCATATTGATATTAAGTATATGAGTCAGTATACGCTCGATTGTCGAAAAATGCAACTATCAATGTTACATCCGACGATTTTTACCCCGCATTTCGATCGGCACTGTTAGGGCTTTAATTCGCTCCATAATTCGTCCCGCTTTGACAACCTCAATATCACCTTTTTGTGACTGCGCTAAGTGATGCTCTAATTCTTCATAGTTAAAATTAGACGTAATAAAAGTTGGCAATTGCTCTGCCATACGATAATGGAAAATAGTCCCCAAAATTTCATCACGTGTCCAGGCAGTCATCGTCTCCGCGCCTAAATCATCTAGCATTAAGACAGGTGCTTTTTTAATATAATCAATTTTCTCATTCAATGTATTATCGCCAATAGCATTTTTCATTTCTCGTAAAAACTCCGGAACGAAAACTACTACAGAGCGGATTTTAATAGATGCTAATTCATTGGCCAATGCACCAAGTACAAAGGATTTCCCTACACCAAATTTACCATATAGGTAAAAACCTTTTGCAGGTAATTGACCAGTTTCTTTTGTTAATTTAACAAATTGAGCTGCTTTTTGTGCAATCGCCACACGTGATTCATCATCAATACTTAAATCATGAATTGTTGCTTGTAGCACATCTTTTGGCATATGCATACTTGCAATCATATTCGCAACATCTCGGCGTTCTTCTTCCCTGATCTTTTGCTCACAGCGCACATAGTCCATTTCAATAGAGTTCCGAACAACCCTTAGTGTCGGGAGGAACCCTTTTAAATAGTTTGTACAATGCTCTGTATTATCACACCCACAGCACTCAGTAGATTGACTAATAAATTCATGTAGTTTAGGTAAATTTCGCTCAACATTGTCATAGTTTAATTCATCTGCATGCTGTGCTAAAAATTCCTGCACATGTGGGTGCTCTAAAATTTCACGTCGCATGGCTTCATAGCGTTCTTGAAACGAGGGTACATTAATTGCTCGCTTTAGTGGTCCATTTATAGGTTCGATTACTGCTCACCTTCTTTACTATTCGCTTTTTCCTAGCATCTCTAATATTTTTTGTCGCTCTTTTTCAAAATCTATAGTACTAGTGGTAGATTCCTCTTGATTTTCATTTCGTTTATAGAACCATTCAGGCACTTTTTCTTCACGTTGATATCTTGAACGTCCCTTTGACTGTTGACTCGTTTTATTGGGAGTTTGCGGCTTGTTTTTCCAAGCTGTATATTTATCATGCTCTTGGCGTGCAAGTTCCATTGCTTCCTTAGCAGTCTGGACATTTTTACGTACCCAATGATCAGCAATCGTTTCCACATATTTTTTAGGGAGCTTCATATCTGTTGTTAGCATAACGTATTCTAACAATGCATTAACCACTCCAATTGGCATGCCATGTTGAACGATTAAATTTTCTGCAAGCTGGACAGAGGTTTGTAATGGTTCTTTACCATTATTTATATCTCTTAAAACTTGGACAGGCGCCGTTGTTTCTAAATAGTGTTGAAGCTCCTGATCCTTGGTTTTTTGTCCAGCTTCTGCTACTGGTAAAGGATCAGTGACACGCGCAAGTTTTGGCGGCTCCTTGGATACGGTTAATTTATAAAAATCAGCAGCAGCCTTTCGTAAACGTTCCTGAGAAATTCCTAGATCATCATCTAAAGCAAGTATTACTACTTTTTGCATATCAAGGGCTGTTAAATGATATAAAAATGCCAATTTGGCTATAGCTTCACGCACTTCAAATGTCAACAAATTGGAAGGTACCAATTGCTCAGACAAACCAGCTTGCAATAAATCAAAATCGAATTGCTCCAAATAAAAAGGATATACTTTTTGCTGTTTATCCTTATGACTCGTATCCACTTGTAAATCTGATGGAATATTGGCATGAACAGGCTTATAGACATCAATAAAAGCACGAGATACATCCTTAAACGCCGTGTCCTTTACAGGTGACATAAAGCGCTGACGTAAGTTGCGATAAGCCTGCTCTCCAATTTTACTAAACAAAAACATCGACAGCAGCGGGTCTTTCATAAAGCTATCTGCATCTAATGGGCGCTGTAGCTCATATAAAAAACTACGCTCACCAGCATTTTCCTTTTTCCATGTACGCAGCAAACCAATAGCTTCTAATGCAATACGAGCCTCAAACACTTTACCAATTGGTAGCCCTAGCACATTCATTAAATAATAATGTGTCATTTGCTGCTTTGGCATTTGCTCTGCTTCTGCCCATAATGTTAAATAGAGGCTAATTGGCTCTGATCCCGTTAATGGTTGATAAAATAATGTAACTAATTGACGCTCTTGCGTAGAAAATGCATGAGGTAGACGAATGTCGAAAGGATCGCCAGGCTGCAATTCCTTATATAAATGAATCAACGTCATTCATCCTCTCTTTTTGCTATGATTTCTTCTCCGTTTGACGTTGAATAATGTCCTTTATTTCCTCAATAAAGACATTGATATCTTTAAACTGACGGTAGACCGACGCAAAACGCACATAGGCAACCTCATCAATTTTGGCTAAGCGGTCCATGACCATTTCGCCAACATCTTCTGAGCGTACTTCCGAATTTCCAATACGACGAAGATCTTTTTCAATGGACAAAACAAGTTCCTCCAGCACATCAAGTGCCACTGGACGTTTTTCACAAGCACGAATAAGCCCACGAAGTACCTTCTCACGGCTAAACTCTTCTCGTGAACCTTCCTTTTTCACAACGACTAATGGCGTCTCTTCAATTTTTTCAAACGTTGTAAAACGGAAGCCACATGACTCACATTCACGACGTCTACGAATTTCTTTATTATCATCTACTGGCCTCGAATCCACAACACGCGTTCCGTTAAATTGGCAAGATGGACATCTCATATAATTACTCTCCTGGTTTACAACAATTTAATATATCTATTATAACAAATTTCCTACATGTAAGAAAAGTGCATTCACGTTTGTGAGCTCATGATAAATCTAAAGCACCTGAAGAATAAGGAAAGCTATTGCAAAAAAGAGCACATTGAAACCTTTTCGATTTCAATGTGCTCTCTATAGAAATTATTATGCGTTTACTGTTTCTAAAGCATTTGCCACTTTTTTCACAAGGTCAACAACACGTGCAGAGTAGCCCCACTCGTTATCATACCAAGCAAGTACTTTTACTTTGCGATTACCTAACACCATTGTAGAAAGTCCATCAACTGTTGAAGAATAAGTTGTTGTATTGTAATCAGCAGATACTAATGGTTCTACAGAGAAATTAAGAATACCCTTCATTGGACCTTCAGTTGCTGCTTTTACAAATGCAGCATTGACAGCATCAACTGTTACATCTGTATTTAAATCTACTACAAGGTCAACTAAAGATACGTTTGGTGTTGGAACACGAAGAGCCATACCATGAATTTTACCTTCTAATTCAGGTAAAACTAATTTTAATGCTTTTGCTGCACCTGTAGATGTTGGGATAATGGATTGGGCGCATCCGCGTGCACGTCGTAAATCTTTATGCGGATTGTCTAAGTTCTTTTGGTCATTTGTATAAGCATGAACTGTTGTCATTAAGCCATTCTCAATACCAAATGTGTCATTCAATACTTTTGCTACTGGCGCTAAGCAGTTTGTAGTACAAGAAGCATTTGAAATAACATCATGTTTAGCAATATCCAATTTGTCATCATTTACACCTAAAACAATTGTTACATCCTCGTTTTTACCTGGTGCTGTTAAGATTACCTTTTTCGCGCCAGCTTCTAAGTGCATGGCTGCTTTATCACGTTCATTAAATTTTCCTGTAGCTTCAATCACGATATCTACACCCATTGTAGACCAAGGTAATTTTAATGGATCACGTTCACTAATAATTTGAACACGTTTACCATTTACAACTAAAGCATCGCCTGCTGGTTCTACCGTACCTTCAAAAGTTCCGTGATTTGTGTCATACTTAATCAAATGTGCTAACGTTTCTGCAGGATAGCTTGCGTTAATCGCAACGATGTTTAAATCTTGTTGTACGATAGCCTGGCGGAAAACCATACGTCCGATACGCCCGAAACCATTAATAGCAATTGATACTGTCATTTATAATATCCTCCTGTGAGTACATACTCAGATTAATTAATTATATACTTTATGGTGATTAGTATAACACAATTTTAAAAAAGATGAACATTATATATTGAGAATATAAAAGTTCTTATTTTCTGAAAAATTATTCTTTATTATGGCGTTTCACCATAAAAAAATGCGCAGCAAGGTCGGCTTGCTACGCATCATAAAAGAACTCATTAAATAACATCCCAATAATGTAGGATTTTTTTTAATTGTTCTTCTGTACTTTCTATATTTTCATTATTATAAATGACCGCATGTGCTCCTTTTTCTTTGACAGACATCGGCAGTTGAGAGTGCATACGTGCCAATGCATCTTCTTTAGATAAATTATTTCGTTCCATTAAACGTCGAAGCTGAACTTCTTCACTGACCGATACCACAATGATACGTTCCACAAAATGTTGAAGCTTACTTTCGAATAACAACGGGATGTCCATCACAACATGCTCATGTCCTGCTTCTAAATAGGCATCACGCTGACGTAACATTTCTTTTCTGATTGCTGGATGCATGATATCATTTAACGTTTTGCGTTTGGCAGGCTCATGGAATATGATATCTCCCAGCATTGTTCGATTCAAATTGCCATTCTCAAGCAAAATAGCTTGTCCGAAGCTTTCAGCAATCAATGCTAATGTCTCTGTTCCAGGTTCTACGACATCTCGTGCTACAACATCTGCATCAACAATCGGTAAACCCAGTTCGCTCATCATTTTAGCTACTGTACTTTTTCCACTTGCAATACTTCCTGTAAGTCCGATAATCATTGCTAACTCCCCTTTAATGTTGACAATTTGGGCAAAAGACAGAGGTACGCCCTCCAATTGTCATTTGACTTGTTGCCGTTTCACATGCTGGACAAACCTTTTTCCCATACATTTTTAATCGATTCTGCATACTCCCGGCTTCTCCATTAATATTCCGATAATCAGAAATAGTCGAACCTCCCGCTTCAATGCTTTGACGTAGGATAGCAACAATCTCCTCAAATAATGCCCGCTTCCGCTTTTCACTAATGCGGTTCATTTTGCGAGCGGGGTGAATTTTCTGAGCAAACAATGCCTCCGTTGCATAAATATTGCCACAGCCCGAAATGACTTGCCCATCCATAATTACTTCTTTTACAGCTTTATTTTCATATTTCGGTAGCTTAGATTTTGTTATAAAAAAATCACATGCTCGTTCATCAAATGGCTCTGGTGCCATTTTGGTCAATGGCGCATGATCTTCAATTTTTGTCAGAAAACGAAGTTCACCGAAACGGCGAATATCAGAATAGATCAAGTATCCCCCATCTGCCATTTCAAATGTCGCATGGATATGCTTTTGAAATTTCGCCTCATTAATTTCTTCGGGTGAATTCACAACAAACCAAGCACCTGTCATCCCTAAGTGACTGACAAGAACATATGGAGCATCATCCTTCAGCAAATGAAAGAAAATATATTTTGCTCTTCGTTCAATTTTGGTAATGGTCATCTGGGACAAAGTACTTTCAAAAGTATCTGGCTCTGCTTGTTTAATAATACATTGTTTCCCCTCACTAAAAGAGAAATGTACTCGTTCAGACAGCTGTACCTGATGAATAGTACGTCCTTCAACCTTTGGCTTCAATGCCTGGACGACACCTTCTACCTCTGGTAATTCAGGCATTTGAACCCCTCCTTATTTTGCCTCGTACCAAGTTGAGCCATGGTTAAAATCTACTTTAAGCGGTACAGCAAGCTCAATAGCGTTTTCCATGACTTCTGGTACAATCTTTTCTAGTAAGGCAATCTCTTCCTTTGGTGCCTCAAAGATTAGCTCATCATGCACTTGAAGTAGCAGTTTTGCCTGCATCTTTTCTTTTTTCAATCGAGCATCCATATCAATCATTGCCTTTTTAATGATATCCGCTGCACTACCCTGAATTGGCGTATTCATTGCTGTACGCTCAGCAAAGCTTCTTAAATTAAAGTTAGAGCTTGTAATATCCGGTAAATAACGGCGTCTATTTAATATCGTTGTCACATAACCATTAAATTTCGCATTTTGTACAATATCATCCATATACTGTTTTACGCCAGGGAAACTTGCGAAATATTTTTCAATAAAATTGGCCGCTTCCTTACGTGTAATATCTAAGTTTTGTGAAAGTCCATAATCACTAATACCGTAGACTATTCCAAAGTTAACAGCTTTCGCTGCACGACGCATATTACTATCAACCTCATCTTCCGACACATGGAATACATCCATAGCTGTACGTGTATGAACGTCCATTCCTTCTCGGAAAGCCTCAACAAGGTTTTTATCTTCTGACATATGTGCAAGAACTCGTAATTCAATTTGCGAATAGTCAGCAGAAAATAGGATCCAATCCTCTTTTGAGGGTACAAAGGCTTGACGAATTTTGCGGCCCTCCTCTAAACGGATCGGGATGTTTTGCAAATTCGGATCTGTTGAGCTTAGACGCCCAGTCGCAGTTAAAGCTTGCTGGAAGCGTGTATGCACTTTGCTATCTGATTTATGAATCTCCTTTAATAAGCCCTCAATATATGTGGATTGTAATTTTCCAAGTTGACGATACAACAGAATATGCTCAATGATAGCATGCTCTGACTGTAATTTTTCTAGGACATCTGCAGCAGTTGAATAGCCTGTTTTAGTCTTTTTAATTACAGGTAACCCTAACTTATCGAATAAAATTACACCTAATTGTTTTGGTGAATTAATATTAAAGGTTTCTCCAGCTTCCGCATAAATTTCTTGCTCAATTACCACAAGCTTATCATTAAGCTCTTGCCCCATTTTCTCTAACGTAGCACGGTTAACCGTAATCCCTTCGCTTTCCATTTCAGCTAAAATTCCTGCCAATGGTAGCTCTAGGTTTTTATAAAGATCGAATTGTTCATTTTCCTTTAATAATGCTTCCAGCTTCGGCTGTAATGACCATACTGCAAAAGCCTTACGACTAACATGCTGTGCAAGTTGATCTAAGTCAGGTATTGCACGCTTGGCACCTTTTCCATAAACCGCCTCATCTGCTTGGACATCATAGTAGCCTAATTCCCTTGCAAGTGTGGCAATATCATCGCCACTTAATGCTGGATTATTAATATAAGAAGCAAGTAGCAAATCAAAGTCAACACCAGCTAATTGAATCCCTGCTCGCTTCAATGATGCTTGAGCTGCCTTGGAATCGGACATATATTTTATTTTTGTGGCATCTTCTAGCCAACGACGGAGAGTATCTGACTTTGCTGCTTTATCAAATGGAATATATTGCGTCTTTGTGCCATTTGATAAGGCAATCCCTAGCTGCTGACAAGTGTGATAATGTTCATTTTCCAGTTCAACATGCACAGCCATCACATCTTGTAAGTCCTCAGGCTGAATTTCCTGAACAAGGTCATAGTCGAAAGGTGCCTGCTCTTCCTCATGCATTATAAAGTCACTTTTATCAAGCAGCGATTTGAAGCCAAGCTCACGCCACACACTGATTAATTCATCTTCTTTTGGCCCATTATACGCAAGATCATCCAGTGAAATCGTGATTGGAGCATCCGTATAAATCGTTGCCAGCTTCTTACTCATGATGGCCTGCTCCTCATTAGCTACTAGCTTTTCCTTCATTTTAGAAGCCTTCAATGTATCCATCGCTTCATAAAGCGCTTCAACGGAGCCATGCTCTTTTAATAATTTTACAGCCGTTTTTTCCCCGACGCCTGGTACACCAGGAATATTATCGGAGGAATCTCCCATCAAGCCTTTCATATCAATAATTTGGAGCGGCGTTAACCCGTATTTTTCTGCAATAAAGGCTGGTGTATTTTTCTCTATTTCGGTAATACCTTTTTTCGTTATATAAACGGTTACTTGCTCTGTCGCCAATTGTGTTAAATCACGGTCTCCAGAAACGATGATGACATCCATATCCTGTGTTGAAGCCTCTTTAGCAAGCGTTCCAATAATATCATCGGCTTCATATAATTCCTGCTCATATTGCTTAATGCCATACGCATCAATGAGCTTTCGTAAATAAGGAAATTGCTCTGATAATTCTGGAGGTGTCTTTTGACGTCCTCCTTTATATTCTGTAAAGGTTTCATGGCGGAAAGTTGTTTTTCCAGCATCAAAAGCAACCAATATTTTAGTTGGCTGTTCTTCCTCTAATATTCTTTGTAGCATTGTTGTAAAGCCGTATACAGCATTAGTATGAATGCCACTATCATTCGTTAGCAATGGCAACGCAAAAAACGCGCGATACGCTAAACTATTACCGTCCAATAATAGTAATTTTTCCTTGGTCATGATTTTATCCTCCTGCGTTGTCTTCTCCTTCTACTTTAACATAACAATACATTTCAAGTAAAAAAAGCAGGCGTCCATTCACAAGGTTATCCGTTACTTTTAATGGTTTATCCGCCACTTTTAAGGCTCTATCCGCCACTTTAGCATTCCTATCCATACAAAAAAGCCAACCGCGCGCACTGCGGTTGACTTGTTTAAAATATTCCAACATCCTTAACGTATATTCCCTATAATAGATGAACGACTATCCTGCATTTTTTTCGCAAAATTAGTCATTACATCAAAAGCCTCATTCCGTTTATTATTCATGCCTTGAAAACGGAGCATATCCATTTGCTGTGTATTCAAATCAACTAGCTGTTGATTTCGTTGTTGAACAACCTCTAGCTGATCCTTCAGTTGATTTTCTAACAGTTGTGCTCGCTGTGATTGAACTGCCTGTAATGCCGATTCTAAATCCATGCCTTGAATATCAATTGGTTGAATTTGGCTATTAGCAGAGGATTGCCCTGCCCCGCTAAATAATAATCCGACTGCTAAAGCACTTCCAAACACTACCTTCTTCATCCTGATTACCTCCTATTAAAATGAATCTTTGCTTATCATACCTATTAAAGGTTAAAACAAGGTTAAAAAATATAATTTTTAATATAGTATGTAGCATATCTGCTTATCAAGTTTAGTCATTGACTATTCTCAATATCTTGACTGTACTACAGATTAAATAAGAGCAATACTGACAAATGTTAATAATTTACGTGTTAACAAGGCATAAGACGTATTCCATCGCTTACTAAAAAGCAAAAACTTTCATTCGAGGACAAGGTCCCTGTGAATGAAAGTTCCTAATGGATGTTATTGATTTGAAGTACGATAAAAAACTTCTTCATATATGACCGTTAATATAAATGCATTCATAAAAGCAAATACAAGGAATAACGGCATGCCACCTAATTGTGGATATGTTAGCTCTTGATTAAATACCATTACTGTACTAATTTGTGCCAAAAAGAAAATTAAGCCAATCCCAACTTGCCAAATAGGACGCTTGACCTTTCTTTTTTCATACCAAAATAATTTCTTAAAAAGGTTTCTTACATCCTCTGCAATAATGATACTGAGTAAAAAGATACAAACAAAAAATACTGGTATATGATAGACACTCTTCGTCACCCACGAAAAATCGGATAGACGGAAGAAAAGTGTTAATAACGATGCTATACTACAAGCGATCCCTAAATTTTGGAGCCATTTGCTAATTTGTAATTTCAAAGCCCTTACCCCCAACTATTCTTTTTTAAACATTATTATTCTATCAAATTATAGTTGATTGGGGAATACAAACTTATAAATTTCTATTATTTTCATACTACAATAATTCGATTTCATGGATAATTATAATCCTATTGCAACAAAAAAGTCGTCTCTTTCAAGACTGAGACGACTTTAAACTGTGTTTATTTTATATAACCAGACAAGATGTTGGCATATGGTGAAGTAGCTGGCAAGATAATAACTGTATCTTCCCCAACCGTTTTCTTATAGGATTCTAATGTGCGGTATAAAGAATAAAATTCAGGATCTTGAGAGAAAGATTTATTGTAAATCTTTGCAGCCTCTGCTTCTCCTTCAGCTTGAATTAAAGCAGCTTCTTTACTTGCTTTAGCAAGCATTTCTTGTACGTGTTGATCCGTTTGTGCCTCAATACGACGTTTCTGTGCATCTCCTTCTGACAAATACTTTTGGGCAATTGATTCACGATCTGAAATCATATTCATAAAAACGGATTGCTCATTTTCAGTTGGTAAATCAATGCGACGAATACGTACATCTACTACTTCAATACCATAGTTATCGTTGGAAAGAAGTTCATTCACACGTTCTGTTACTTGATCGTTTATGCTGCCTCGAGAAGAATCCTCATCATTTATAATCTCAGTATAGTTAATTCGGCCAAGTTCAGAGCGAATAACAGAATAAATGAACTCTTCCATACGTGATTCAACTTTTTCTATCGTACCAGCATTCGAAATCAATAGCTTAGGATCCGTAATACGCCATACAGCATAATTATCAATAATAATTCGTTTTTTATCCTTTGTATTAATTTCTTCTTCCGAAATCTCATATGTCATTTGGTTTTTTGGTAACTTTGTGACACTTTGAATAAAAGGAATTTTCATATTTAAACCTGGTTCACGCTCAAACTTAACAACCTCTCCAAACTGCCGAACAACAGCATACTCTGATTCTTTAACTATATAAATATTCGTTAATAAAGTAATCGCTAGAGCGAATAGGACCGTTAATGTTACAGCTAGAGAGATATATTTTTTAGGATTCTTCGGTCCTTTCTTCGACATTTTAACTACATTGTCTCCCGAATCACCTTCTGAAGGAGCAGCTTTTTTACTTTTGCCAGATAAGAAATTGAGGAATTTTTCTAGATCCTTATTTTTTTGGTCCATTAGTTACCGCTCCCCTCTTTTTTCTCTGTTTGTGTCTGTGGCGACTGTTGAGGCTGTAGTTGCTGAAGTGGTAAATACTTCATCGTACTACCATCATCATTCATAATGTAAATTTGTGCTTTCGGTAGGACATTTTCAAGCGTCTCAATAATTAACCGCTCTCGTGTAATTTGCTGATTGCCCTTGTATTGCTCATACATTTTATTAAAGACAGCTACATCCCCTTGTGCTTGCTCTATACGGGCTGTTTTAGTTCCTTTTGCTTTCGACATAATAGCATCACGTTCGCCTTCAGCTTCACTAATGCGTTGGTTTTCATATTTTTCAGCTTCATTTATTTTTGTATTTTTCATTTCACGTGCATCTGTTACAGCAGTGAATGCTGCACGCACATCTTTATTGGGCAATTCTACATCTTGCAATTTGACACCTAAAACGCTTATTCCAATATCGTATTTTTCAATAAGTGAAACTAATAATTGACGAGTATTTGCTTCGATGTCAGCTTTACCTTCTGTTAACGCTGCATCGATAGAAGAACTGCCGATAATAGAACGTATGGCACTCGATGTCGCGCTATGTAATATTCTTTCTGGATCTTGCGAATTAAATAAAAACTTATTAGGCTCTGTAATTTTCCATTGAACAACAAGGTCTGTTAATACAATATTTTCATCCCCTGTAATCATTTTCGTTTCGGCGTCGTATGCCTCTAACTCACCTGCTTTATTTTGCTTATAGCCAAATTGCAAACTAAAGGTTTCTCTTGACAAAATTTCAACGGATTGGACGGGCCAAGGTAATTTAAAATGAAGACCTGGATTTGTTACTGTATCATCGGCACGACCAAATGTAATAACAACAGCTTGCTCTGATTCATCTACCGTGTACCATGAAGTAAAAACTGTAATAAGTGCAATAATTCCAAATATTCCAAGTCCAACAATCATTAGTGTCCTTTTCACACTCATGTCTGTTCCTCCTTTTGCTTAGTACTATTGTTTACGGTGAACCTTTATAAAAAGTTTCAAAATATTTTCATATAATGATTGAAAGGGAGAGAATCTTCTGTATCTTACGCTTTGTAGAAGCTTTTTTAAAGTAAAAAAATCCTGTTACCTTTTATGGCAACAGGATATTAATAACCAGATGTTCAAATACTGGGAAAATGGTAGTGGATAATACAATGCTAATTAATGCAGCAACAATCATCGCTAGACTAGCAAATGTACCTTCTAGCTCTCCAAATTCAAATGCTTTAGATGTACCCGTTCCATGGGCACCCATACCAAGCATTAAGCCTCTAGATGAAGGTCTGTGGAAACGACATATTTTAATTACGATTGGTGCTAACAAGCTTCCTAAAATACCAGTCGTCATAACGAAAACAGCTGTAAGCGTAGGAGAACCACCAATCATATTGGAAATATCCATCGCAATAGGTGTTGTTACGGAACGTGGCACTAAACTATGTACCAACTCATCATTTAAGCCCACCAATAGAGCCATCATAAAGGATGACACAATAGCAACCGCAGAACCAACAGCAATGCTGATGAAAATTTCAAATGCGTGTTTTTTTAATAGGTTGACATTTTTATATATAGGAACGGCAAACGCAACGGTTGCTGGTCCTAGTAAATTTGTTAAGACATTCGCTCCAGCATTGTAGGATTTATAAGATACACCTGTCAGTAGTAAAATACCTATAATGACTAAAGGTGTAATGAGCATAGGTGTCAGCCATTCTTTTTTATATTTTTTATAAAACATTTTACAAATATAAAAAATAGCAACGGTCCCAAGTAAGCTGACAATGGCGATTAATAAAGTCATACAGCATCACCCTTCTTCCGCTGCTCTAGCCATTGTGCTGTATAGCCCGTTACAAACATTACCACAATTGCACTCACAACAATGACCAGCACAACCTTCATTCCTTGCACACCAAATAAGGCATGATAATCAATAACACCGATGGCAGATGGAATAAAGAATAACAAGAGTTCACTTAATAGTACGGCTGCTCCTAATTCAATCCATTCAAGCTTAATTATATGAAACTGTAACAGTAAAAATAATAGGACGAGTCCTATTATGCTCCCTGGAATCGGCAAGTGAAGTAGGCGTGCAATAGTATTTCCGATTAATAATAGGATGTAAAGATAGCCGATTTGCACGATACTTTTGACGATTTTCATGGTCATCCTTCTCTCATTTATTTCTCTGCCTTAACAGTCAGGAAAACACATTTCGAATGATAAGAAGGTTGATTCACTGACTGTCAAAGCGTTCGTCTAACAGACAATCGCAGGTAAGATCGTTGTTAAACTTTATGCTACTATACTATACACCTATTTACGTTCCCTGTAAAACAGAAAAAGAACCTAGTGTTTAAAAAACACTAAATTCTTTCTGTGGGGAATATAAAGCAGTTAAAAATCTTCTATTAGATTTTTATGGTCATCGTCTTAACAATCATATTGGGGGTTTCTAGAAATAAGTATAGTGCCCAAATATGAATATAACATGTTGTTCATGTAAAGGATTTGTTAATTTTTCGGAATCATGACAATCATTTTAGTTCCTATGCCGACTTCACTTTCTACTTGAATTCGGCCATGATGAGCCTCTACTAAATGCTTAACAATTGCTAACCCTAAGCCTGTTCCACCAGAATTACGACTTCTCGCTCGATCCACCCGATAAAATCTTTCAAAAACGCGTGCAATTTCATGTTTTTCAATCCCAATCCCTTGATCCTCTATTTCGATAATACCATGTGTTTCATTTTCCTTTAATCGAATAGAAACAGTCGTATTTTCAGGAGAATATGTAATCGCATTGGTAATTAAATTCGTCACGATTTGAATAATACGATTGGCATCCCCCATAACCTGGACATCTCGTTCGATATCCACCTGGAAGCTCATATTTTTTTCATCCAATCGCGGTGCTGTCAATTCCGCTCCACGAATTAAAACATCCTGCAAGCCCATCGGCATAATATTGACAGTAAAGCCATGCTGCTCAATCTTTGATAGTTCTAGTAAATCTTGAATTAGCATTTGGAGTCGATTACTTTCTTTATAAATAATCTCTAAGAAAGAGATCAGCATTTTCTCGTCTTTATAGGCCCCATCCAATAAAGTTTCTGAAAAGCCTTTAATAGATGTAATCGGTGTGCGTAATTCATGTGATACATTCGCAACAAAGTCTTTCCGAATTTGTTCTAATCGAACTAGTTCCGTTATATCATGCATAACGATGACAACGCCTAGCCATCGTCCATGATCCCCGATAACAGGTGCTCCATAGACTTCTTTATTATATAGCTCCTGCTGTACTTCCATTTTAATTTGTTGTCGATACGGCATTTCTGTCAGAAAGACATGATCGATAAATTGCTCTAATGATTTCGGTAAGCCTATTGTACGAAATACCTTCCCCTGTACATCATCAAGCTGCATTCCAAAGCGCTCCAGAAATACACGATTCACAATGGAAATATTCCCCTCTCGTCCAATCATCATGAGAGAGCTTCCCATATTTTCAATTAAGGTCTTTAGTCTTTCTTCCTCTACTTCACGGATCGTTGTAATATCTTGCAAATTCCGTGCCAATATGTTTATGGAATGACTCAGCGGTATCATGCGTTCATGTTCATTCTCTTGAGCACGCGCACGATAGTTCCCCTTTGCAAGCTCAAGGGCAGTTTCTGTCACATTATCAATCGGTGCAGTAAAGTTACGTATCATATAACGACTTATAATCGCTATTAATATCAACGTGATTGTGAAGAGAATAGCCAGCACTCCATAAAGGCGTGCACGTACATAGTTCAATAAGGATTCATCTCGTTCCATAGCTTGGGCTGCATACAAGGCTTCCTGATCTTCCTTCGTTAAATCCATTTTGCGTTCATCGATTACTTGGTCCATTGATGCCCGTATTTCAGTGGTTGCTTGCTCGTTATATTGCTCGATATAAACAGGAAAAAGCTGACCTATAACAATCATTAGGACAGCTAATATCGTTCCAAGTAAAAGCATGAATGTCAAAAATAAGCGGTTGCTCATTGATTTCATGTCGTTTTCGGCTCCTCAAATTTATAACCAAGGCCCCTAATTGTTTTAATAAACATCGGCTTACGGCTATTTTCTTCAATTTTATCGCGAAGGTGGCTAATGTGTACATCCACAATTCGAGTATCGCCAGCAAAATCATATTTCCATACAGCACTTAATAGCTGATCACGTGTTAATACACGATTTTTATTTTCAAGTAAATAGATGAGTAACTCAAACTCCTTTGGGGTAAATTCCAGTGCCTCATCCTGTAAAAATACTTCAAATCGCTCTGGGTACACTCGCAGCTGTCCAAACTCATACATTTTTTCCTGCGCCTCATCCTTATCATCTGCCACAACGTTTTGCGTGAAACGTCTTAATACAGCCTTGACACGCGCTAAAACTTCACGAGGACTAAAGGGCTTTGTCATGTAATCATCTGCTCCCAGCTCAAGACCAAGAACTTTATCAAATTCGTCATCTTTAGCAGTTAGCATAATAATTGGCGTATTCATACGTTGCTGTCGTATTTGTTTACAGACCTCCATACCATCGAGCTTTGGAAGCATCAAATCTAAAAGAATTAAATTTGGCTGTAAGTCGATTGCTTTTTCAAGCCCTTCCTGACCATCAGCAGCCGTTTCCACTACATAGCCTGCCTGTTCTAAATTATATTTCAATAATGTTGCAATCGAAAATTCATCTTCAATTACTAAAATCGTTTTTGTCATGTCTAATGCCTCCGTTAGTGATTTGAAACCCCCATTTCAAATCTCAAGACGTCTATAGCGCAAGTGGTGGAGTTACAAGCAATAAACCTTCAATTACAAGCTGTTTCTGCTCATTATATGAGTGGACAGATACAGTGATGGTATTGTCATATTTATTGATTGCTGTAACCTCTAATAGCGTATCGAACAATTCATAATGATAGAGAGGTCCTAAATATTTTAAATGTTGCTCAATAATTCGTGCACCTGGTCCTGGAATATACTTTGACACAGCTGATGTAATAATACCATTTAACATAATCGTCGGCACAATTGGCTTTTGAAAAGGTGTCATAGCCGCATAATCATGTTGAATATAAAGCGGATTACTATCGTTTGTAAGCCCTAAATAAAGCAATAAATCCCTATCTTCAATTTTTTCAGTGATATGGATTTTCTCGCCAACTGTAATTTCATCGATTGTGAGACCAAGTTTACTATTTTTTTGAAGCAAAGATACGCCAACCCCTTTTCTATCATACTACATTCATAGTATCAATTTTATGCTAAAAGTACAATGAAAAGCAGAAGATCCTTACCTTTCTAGACACATAAAACATAAAAAAACGAGCAGGGACATTCCCTACTCGCTTTAAGTTTCAGACTGATATTTTACACTAAAATTTTCATCACATTACGAACTGCTTCTGCCGATTGATCTAAAGCTGCTTTTTCTTTGTCCGTTAATTCTAGCTCAAAGATTTTTTCAATACCGTTTTCGCCAAGTAAAGTAGGAACACCTAAGTATAAGTCATGATAGCCATACTCACCTTCTAAATAAGCGATAGATGGTAAAATACGTTTTTGGTCTTTTACAATAGCTTCAGCCATCTCTATTAATGCCGCAGCAGGCGCATAATAGGCAGAGCCGTTTCCAAGTAAGTTAACAATTTCTGCTCCGCCATTACGTGTTCGGTCAACAATTTCCTCTAAACGTTCAGCAGAAATAAGTGTTTCTAGCGGAATGCCACCAGCAAATGAATAACGTGTTAATGGCACCATAGTATCACCGTGACCACCTAATACAAAACCAGTAATATCTTTCACTGAAATCTTAAGTTCTTCTGCCACAAATGCGCAGAAACGAGCCGTATCAAGAACACCCGATTGACCAATAACACGATTTTTAGGGAAGCCAGTTTCTTTGTATACTGTGTAAGTCATGGCATCAACTGGGTTTGTCAGTACAAGGATTGTAGCATTTGGTGAATGCGTAGCAATCTCTTTTGAAACAGTTTTCATCACACCCTGATTGATTTGAACAAGGTCATCACGGCTCATGCCTGGTTTACGTGCAACACCAGCGGTAATAATAACTACGTCAGAATTCGCCGTATCTGCATAATTGGAAGTACCTTGTACATAAGAGTCAAATCCTTGTATTGGTGCTGCTTCCCACATATCTAGTGCCTTTCCCTTTGTTGGGTTTTCTGCTTGTGGAATATCCACTAATACAACGTCACCAAGTTCTTTCTGAGCTGCTAAAAATGCTGCAGTAGCGCCTGTAAAACCGCCACCGATTACTGAGATTTTTTTACGTTTCAGAGACATTTGAATACGCTCCTTTAAAATTAGGTTATATATTTTAAAAGAGGGAGGAGACATCCATCTCACTCCCTCGATTAAACAAGTTTATCGTAAATATTAAATTAAAATTTACTTTCACCCTAATTATATCGGCAGAAAAAAGCATCCGCTTTAGCGATAAATTCTATTGTAGAATAGAAAATTATAGGTTTTTGATTAACTCATTAGCGAATTCTGAACATTTCACTTCTGTAGCGCCGTCCATTAAACGTGCGAAGTCATAAGTAACAACTTTAGAAGAAATTGTTTTCTCAACAGATTGAGTGATCATGTCAGCAGCTTCTTGCCATCCTAAGTGCTCAAGCATTAATACACCTGAAAGTAATACTGAAGATGGGTTTACTTTATCTAAACCAGCATATTTTGGTGCTGTACCATGAGTAGCTTCAAAGATCGCATGGCCAGTTACATAGTTAATGTTCGCGCCTGGAGCGATACCAATACCACCAACTTGTGCAGCTAGAGCATCAGAAATATAGTCACCATTTAAGTTCATTGTAGCTACTACATCGAACTCAGTTGGACGAGTTAAGATTTGTTGTAAGAAGATATCAGCGATAGAATCTTTAACTAAGATTTTACCAGCTGCAAGTGCGTCAGCTTGTGCTTTGTTTGCTGCTTCTTCACCTTGCTCTTCTTTGATTGCATCGTATTGGTTCCAAGTGAATGTTTGATCAGCAAATTCTTTTTCTGCTAATTCATAACCCCATTTTTTGAATCCACCTTCAGTGAATTTCATGATGTTACCTTTGTGAACTAAAGTAACAGATGGGCGTTTATGTTTAATTGCATATTCAATAGCAGAACGTACTAAACGCTCAGTACCTTCTTTAGATACAGGTTTTACACCGATACCAGATGTTTCTGGGAAACGGATTTTGTTTACACCAAATTCAGTTTGTAGGAAGTTGATGATTTTTTGAGCTTGTTCAGAGCCAGATTCGAATTCGATACCAGCATAGATGTCTTCTGTGTTTTCGCGGAAGATAACCATGTCAACGTCTTCTGGGCGTTTAACTGGAGAAGGCACTCCATCAAAGTGACGTACTGGACGTAAGCATACATATAAGTCAAGTTGTTGACGTAACGCTACGTTTAGAGAGCGGATACCACCACCGATTGGAGTAGTAAGAGGACCTTTGATTGCAATTAAGTATTCGTTAATTTTGTCTAAAGTTTCTTGTGGTAACCATTCACCAGTTTGGTTAAATGCTTTTTCACCAGCTAAAACTTCTAACCATTCAATTTTCTTTTCACCGTTGTAAGCTTTTTCTACAGCTGCGTCGATTACGCGTGATGCTGCAGCCCAGATATCTGGACCAATTCCATCACCTTCGATGAAAGGAATTACTGGATTGTTTGGTACATTAAGTACGCCATTTTCAACTACAATTTTGTTTGACATTCTGTTGCCTCCTAAATTCATAATCATAGGACTGTGTTAGTGATAACACAGTCCCAAACATTCTAGCATATTTTCCAAATTAGCGCTCGCTGATTGGAACATATTTTTGCATGCCTGGTCCAACATACTCAGCACGTGGACGGATTAGGCGGTTATTAGCATATTGCTCAAGGATATGTGCCACCCAACCTGAAGTACGTGATACTGCGAAAATTGGTGTGAACAGGTCATGATCAATACCTAAAGAATCATACACTGACGCAGAGAAGAAATCTACGTTTGCAGGCAATTTCTTTTGTTCTACGATCATGTCATGGATTTTAACTGACATTTCGTAAAGCTCTGGTTTACCAGTTAGTTCAGTTAATTTTTTAGACATAACGCGTAAATGCGGAGCACGAGGGTCGCCTTTACGATATACACGGTGACCGAAGCCCATGATTTTTTCTTTGTTGTCTAATTTATTTTGAATATAAGATTCAACATTTTCAAGTGAGCCAATTTCAGTTAACATTTTCATAACTTGCTCATTTGCTCCACCGTGAAGTGGTCCTTTTAATGCACCGATCGCTGCAGTTACACCTGAATAAACGTCAGATAATGTAGCTACACATACACGTGCTGTAAATGTAGATGCATTTAATTCATGGTCAGCGTGTAACACTAATGCTTTGTCAAATGCTTCAATTTCAATAGCTTCTGGCTCTTCACCTTTTAGCATGTATAAGAAGTTTGCCGCATATCCTAATTCTGGTTTTGGCGCAACTGGCTCTAAACCTTTACGAACACGTGCAAATGCAGTTACTACTGTTGCAATTTTAGCTTGTAGACGAATTGCTTTACGGTAGTTTGCTTCTGGATCCATAACATCCGCTTCTTCATCGAATACACCAAGTAAAGATACTGCAGTACGCAATGCAGCCATTGGATGTACAGTTGAAAGTGGGTATGTTTTAAATTGGTCGACAATCGCTTGCGGAATTGACATGTTGTCTGCCAATTGTTGTTTTAGTTCAGCTAGCTCGTCCGCTTTTGGTAAACGAGTATGCCATAACAAGTAAATTACCTCTTCGAATGACGCATTTTCTGCTAAATCATCAATGTTGTAACCAACATATGTAAGTGTGTCATCGATAATTGAACTGATTTTAGATTCCGCTGCTACGATACCTTCTAAACCTTTAGTTGCTGACATAAATTATCGCTCCCTCATACTTATTTTTTTGTTGCAAATGCGTTTTTTATGTTGCATTTACGAATTTTGCTCATATGAACCATTAAGTAAATCGCTTACATTGCTATTATAATCATTTTTGACAGCTTTGTGAATGAAAATCCTCCAAATAAAGAAAAAGACGTCCGAACGACTATATAATTGTCCTAAAGAGATTTTTTTGTATATTTTGACATTAATTTATCAATTGGTTTGGGGTGAATTTGTAAAAATGAGGAATTTAAAGTATTTTTCATACGAAAGAACTACAAGTATTTTGCTGTTTATTTTTTATTTAGTCATACTTTGGTTTGTTTTACCTGTGTCACTCGCGATTTTTTTATCATTTTCTACGTATCCTATCATAAATTTTTTACATAAATATTGTAGGATAGCGTATTGGATTGCAGCCATTATTGTGGAAGTATTAATATTAACATGTATTTTTCTGCTAGTTGTCATATCTATTAACAGTATTATCGTCATTTTCCCAGAAATTAGAGATACATTACAAAATTTCCCGCTTTTCAGTGAATATGAATCCATGTTTGTACAAGTTTTAAAAGAAAAATCACTGTCCATTTTCGATTCCATCTTCGTATATACAGCAGATCTTTTCCAATTATTAATGAAGCATGTCATTGAGGTTTTCATCTTTTTGGTCGCTTATTACTTTGCGCTTCTAGAAACACGTAAATCACGCTATTGGTTCTTTCAGTATGTGCCTAAAAAATATCGTCAAGAGTGGCAATCCCATTTTGCAAAAATCATGCAACTTTTTCATTATTTCTTGTTTGTGGAGTTTCAATTATTTACGATTACCCTACTCATTCTTTGTGCAGGGTTTATGATCCTACAATTTGAACAAGCCATCATTAAAGCATTTATTGTAGCATTTGCAGATGTACTACCGTTTTTCGGGATCGGCGTTTTTCTTGTGCCAATGAGCATTTATTTTTATTTCAATGGCAATACCTTTTTATGTGTAGCCATTTTACTACTATATTTATTTGTACAATTAACAAGGCAGCTAGCCGATTCGATGCTTTGGTCCAATACGCTTCAGCTACGCACGTTCCATACATTCTTTATCAGCGCTGCCTCTATTCTATTATTTGGTTTTTATGGTATATTACTGAGCCCTATCTTTTTATTTCTAGCTGTAAAACTAAAGGAAAACTCTATCTTTGAACGATGATGAATTGGCCCTTTTTCATTTTTTTACGCATCCAGTAATAGACAATGGGTTGGAACATTTTTCGAGAAAATGGCATGAGTAGGAGTAAACCTAGGGCATCTGTTAAAAATCCAGGTAACGCTAAAAGCAAACCACCACCAAAAGTTAAGAAAGTATCCACTAATGCAGCTCCTGGTGCTTCTCCGCGTGCTAATGTATTTTTCACATTTTGAACAGAGTTCATACCTTTATTTTTCATGACATAAATCCCAATAACACTCGTAGCAATAATGAGCAATAATGTACTTAAAACACCAATATTTTGTCCAATGACTATTAATAACGCCAATTCGGCTAATGCGTAGACAATGAAACCAAGAAAAATTTTTCGCATATTTTTCTCCTTTCTACTTGAAAAGCTATACCTTTTATACGTTATTATAGCCCGATTAGTTTCATAAAAAAATGAATACACCTATTCTAAGAGAAAGCAACTTCTGTTAAAGGTAGAAATTAGTAGTTTCCAGAAATAGTGTGTACAACCCTTATGAAAAAGCTCTAGTACAACAAACCGCACTAGAGCTTTTTTGTTAATAATTAAAGAACACTTGCATGCCCCTTGTAAATAACACCTGTTTCAGCATCCATTGTAATTTCTTGACCATGACGAATTAATGTAGTTGCTTCTTTTACACCAACGATAACTGGTATACCTAGGCTTAACCCTACAACTGCTGCATGGCTAGTAAGCCCACCTTCTTCAGTAATTAGACCAACACAATTTTCTAAAGCAGGCATCATATCACGATCTGAACCGACTGTTACAAGGATGCATCCGTCTGTATCGTAGGCAAGTGCCTCAGCAGCATTTTTAGCAACCACTGTTTTACCAACAACTGATGCTTTTCCGATCCCTTGTCCACGTGCAAGTAAATCACCAATAATGTGTACTTTCATTAAGTTTGTTGTACCCGCTTCACCTACAGGTACACCTGCTGTAATGACAACAGCGTCTCCGTGTGTAACAAAGCCATGCTTCAAGCTTTCATCCACAGCTAGTTCTAAAATTTCATCTGTTGTTGTCACGCGTTGACACACAATTGGGTATACGCCCCATACAAGTGTTAATGTATGAGCTGTATTTGTAGAGCCTGTTACGGCTACAATTGGCACTCCTGGTCGATATTTTGCAATCATTCTCGCTGTATTACCACTTTCAGTTGGTGCTAATACGGCTTTCACCCCTAAATTGATAGAAGTATAAGCAACTGCTTGAGAAATTGCCTCCGTCATATTGGCTTCTTTCTCACGACTACGTGCAGAAACAATTGATCTATAATCTAATGAATTTTCAGTGCGTTGTGCAATTTTATTCATCGTTTGTACTGATTCTACTGGATAAAGACCCGCTGCAGTTTCACCAGATAACATAATCGCATCTGTCCCATCAATAATTGCGTTGGCTACATCACTTGCCTCTGCACGTGTTGGTCGTGGGTTACGCTGCATGGAATCTAGCATTTGTGTTGCCGTAATGACCGGTTTACCAACTTGATTACATTTTAGAATTAATTTCTTTTGTACAAGTGGTACTTCTTCTGCAGGAATTTCAACACCAAGATCTCCACGAGCAACCATTAAACCGTCAGATACCAGGATGATTTCATCGATATTATCGACACCCTCTTGGTTTTCAATTTTTGGGATGATATGAATATGACTACCACCATTTTGTTCAAGCAATTCACGAATTTCAAGGACATCTTTTGCACGACGAACGAATGAAGCGGCAATAAAATCGACACCTTGTTCGATACCAAATAAAATATCTTGTGCGTCTTTTTCTGTGATACCTGGTAGTTGTACAGAAACACCTGGTACGTTAACACCCTTTTTATTTTTTAGAACGCCAGCATTCTCAACAATGGTATGAATTAATCCTTTTTCCATATCCGTTGCTAATACACGTAGTTGAATTAATCCATCATCAAGTAAAATAATCGAATTTTGCTCAACGTCTTCAATTAAGCGCTCATAAGTAACAGAGAAGCTCGTCTCAGTACCTTCTACCTCTGTCATTGAAATATCAATTACCTGACCTGCTGACAAATGAAGCTCGCCATTTTTCATGTTGTGTGTACGAATTTCCGGTCCCTTTGTATCAAGTAAAATTCCCACTGGTTTATTTAATTTTTGTGCCACTTCACGAATTAAATGAATACGCCCTGCATGTTCTTCATGAGATCCATGTGAAAAATTCAAGCGGGCAACGTTCATACCTGCTTCGATTAATTTTTCTAAAGTTTCTGGTGACTCACTTGCAGGTCCAATTGTACATACGATTTTTGTTTTTCTCATTTTTGCCCACTCCGTTTTATAACAAATTATATTGATAGTTCTTTCATTAGTGTATAAAGGCTTACATCTGCCTCATGATTCTTTTCAAAAGCCTCTGGCATATCATAATCAATGACTTGATGATTGCGAATACCTACCGCTCTACCAGCTTTGCCTTCCATAAGTAATTCAACTGCATGTGCGCCAAACTGACTTGCTAATACACGATCTCTTGCTGTAGGTGATCCACCACGTTGAATATGACCTAACACTGAAACCCGTGTTTCTTTTCCAGTCTTTTCTTTCAACAGTTTTGCCAGCTCACTTCCTGACATAACGCCCTCTGCAACAATAATAATACTATGCTTTTTACCACGTGCAGCACCACGATCTAAGCGTGCGACAATATCGTCTAAATTATAATCTTCTTCTGGAATTAATACAGTTTCAGCACCAGCAGCGAGACCTGCCCATAAAGCGATATCTCCTGCATCACGTCCCATGACCTCTACAATGAATGAATTTTCATGCGATGTAGCGGTATCTCGGATTTTATCAATGGATTCTACGACTGTATTTAGGGCTGTATCAAAGCCGATCGTATATTCCGTTCCTGGAATATCATTGTCGATTGTCCCAGGCACACCTACAACAGGGAAGCCTTTTTTTACTAAATCCATGGCTCCTCGATATGACCCGTCACCACCAATGACAACAAGTCCTTCAATACCAGCAGCTCGTAAATTCTCAATTCCTCGTTGCTGGACAGCATCCTCTTTAAATTCTGGGCATCTTGCCGAATTCAAATGCGTTCCACCGCGTTGAATAATACCACCAACTGCACCTAAATCAAGTTCTTCCATATAACCTTTTACTAAGCCTTCATAACCATGCTTAATTCCGACAACATCGATTCCATGAAATGCTGCCTTACGAACAACCGCTCGAATAGCTGCGTTCATTCCAGGCGCATCTCCACCACTAGTTAATACAGCAATTTTTTTCATTGTCGAACCTCCTGCAGTTACTATTATTATTCACATTAACATGAAAAAACAAACTATGTAAGGGTTCTGAGGATACAAAAACATAACTTTTACATAAAAAATGAAAAGAATGCGCTTTCACACACTCTTTCCACCTAAAAACATCCTAAATCTAACATTTTTTCAAGAAGTCTGGCGTTCATTATGCGCTATTATCTTCTTTAATTTTTATAGCTTTTTAATATGTTAAGATACAAATTTTGTCTCTTAACGAGCAAATTTATTGCTTTAGATTTTTATACACTGTAAAGGTAAAGAACAATCATCTGTTAACAAACAGATTTACACTTCTGTATACTGTCCAATTTTTTTAAATTTTTCATAGCGATCTTCAACTAATTGTTCTCCATTTAAAGAATTTAATGCATGAAGTGTGTCACTAATGCATTCTTTAATAGAAAGGGCCTGTTTTGCTACATTGCGATGTGCTCCACCAATAATTTCAGGAATAATGCCATCAATTACACCAAGTTCTTTCAAATCGGGTGCTGTGATACGCATTGCTTCTGCTGCCTGCTTAGCCAGACTACCGTCCCGCCATAAAATAGATGCTGCTCCTTCTGGCGAAATAACAGAGTAAGTCGAGTTTTCGAGCATAAAGACACGGTTTGCTACACCTAATGCTAGTGCACCACCACTTCCTCCTTCACCAATAACGATACTAATTACAGGTACAGTTAAGCCAGCCATCTCTACAAGATTTCTAGCGATTGCTTCACTTTGACCACGTTCTTCAGCAGCTTTCCCTGGGTAAGCACCTTTTGTATCAATAAAACAAATAATTGGTCGTTTGAATTTTTCAGCTTGCTTCATCAAGCGTAGTGCTTTTCGATACCCCTCTGGATGAGGCATACCAAAATTACGACGTATATTTTCCTTAGTAGACTTACCACGTTGATGTCCAATAATTGTTACTGGTTGCCCTTCGAAAATGGCAATCCCACCAAGAATGGCTGCATCATCACCAAATGTACGATCACCATGTAATTCAATAAAATCTTCACACATTGCTTCAATATATTGAAGCGTTGTAGGTCTTTCTGGATGTCTTGCTACTTGCACACGATCCCACGGCTTCATATTGGCATAAATCGATTGCTCTAATTGTGATAAACGTGTTTCAAGCTTTTCGATTTCACCAGACATATCTACTTCTGCTTCAGCAGCAATTGTTTTTAATTCATCAATTTTCTCACGTAATTGTACGACTGGTTCTTCAAATGCTAAATTTTTAGACATGTTGTACGCCGCCTTTCGTATGCATTTTTACAAGTAAAGAAACTTGTTTACGTAAATCCTTGCGATGGAAAATGGCATCAAGCTGACCATGCTCTAATAAAAATTCTGCTGTTTGGAAATCACTTGGCAGTTTTTCTCGTACCGTTTCTTCAATTACCCGACGCCCTGCAAAGCCAATTAATGCCTGTGGCTCTGCAATATTTATATCACCAACAGAAGCAAAGCTTGCGGAAACTCCACCTGTTGTTGGATGTGTTAGGATAGAAATGAATAATAAGCCTTGATCACTGTGGCGTTTTAATGCCACACTAGTTTTCGCCATTTGCATTAACGATAATACGCCCTCTTGCATACGGGCACCGCCACTAGCGGTAAAGATAATAAATGGTACACCTAGTTCTGTAGCCTTTTCTACTGCTCTTGTAATTTTTTCACCAACAACAGAGCCCATTGACCCCATACGGAAGTGCGAATCCATAATCGCTACGACAATTTCTTCACCATCTAACGTACCAACACCTGTTAGGACAGCCTCGTTCAAGCCTGTTTTCTCTTGGTCTGCTGAAATTTTTTCAACATATGCTGGGAAATTAAGGGGATTACTTGTTTGTAAATGATCATCCATGGATTCGAATGAACCTTCATCTAAGAAATATGCCACACGCTCTTGTGCTGTCATTTTGAAATGATGACTACATTTTGTACATACTTTATGATTTTTTTCTAATTCCTTTGTTAATTGAATGTGACGACATTCAGGACATTTCGTCATTAATCCTTCTGGAAATGCCTTTTCTTGCCCGTCCTCTTTCTTTTTTCGATTACCACTAAATAAGCTACGTATTGCCATGTTCGACTCCCCCTTTGTTGTTGTTTAAATGCTCTGTACAGTACTCATCCACTGCTCATAAGCTTTTAATGCTTCTTTTTCGTAACCAAGCTGCATCGATTTCAACATCGTTTGAATGATTAATTTTTCATCTTCTGTTGAGTTTCGATTTAAACGGTCGCCATCATAAGCTGCTAATTGAAACCAGATTTTTAACGAAAGACGATTACCTGTCGTAATTAATAGTTCTCGTAAAATATCTCGACAATTAATTGTACCTTCTATCTCTAGTTTCACAAAAAAACTATCCCACACAGGTAGTGTGCGAAGAGTCTCTGTACAACTTATTACGCGAATTGCTTCCATTTCATGAATTTGTCGCGTCAATTCGACATCTTTTTTTGATTTTTCATCTTCTAATATAAACATCGACAGTATTTCTACGAGCTGATGCTTATGTGTGGACGCAAGAAAAGTACCACCACCATGTCTCGTTTCAATAAGTCCTAGCAACTCTAAGCTTCGCAAAGCCTCTCTCACAGAGGATCGCCCGACACCTAGACGCTCTGATAGAACTCGTTCTGAAGGTAGTTTCTCACCTGCTTGAATTTTTTCCATTTTAATGAGTTGACGTAGTTGTTGGACGATTTCTAAAAACACTTTTTTTTGTTCGGTTTTTTTATCCATACGACTAACTCCCCTTATCAAAAAAGTGGTCTGACCACTTTTTAACGTTGACTCTAGCTTACAAAATAACTGTTCAAAAGTAAAGAAAAAACTGCATAAAATTTAATGCAGTTTCTAAATTCTTGTTTTATTTTATATCTTTTTCGTCGTTTGCGCATGTTTTACTTTGATTTGTGGCTTGCCAAAACGTCTTTCTAAAACACCATCAATCAACAGCATTTCCTCCTCTAACAGCAGGTCTTGGACCAATTGAAAAGTTTGTGGAAAAAATGTAATAGAAACCGTACCAAACTCATCCTGTAGCTGAACGAAGGCCATTTGCTCACCTTTTTTTGTACGGATTTTCTTCACTTCTTCAATCAGACCAAGCATTTTTATGGAGGAGCCATCACGCTTCTGCTTTAACTCTCGGCAAGTACAATTGATATCCGCCCAGTATAGTCTTTCCTGCGCGACTGGATGGGTAGAAATATAAAAGCCCAAGCTCTCTTTTTCATGCATCAATTTTTCCTTCTCGGACATTGCTTCTGCCTGCATATATTTTGGCTTCCCAAAACTAAATGCCATTGCTGATGCCAAATCGATATCTTCAGTAGGCCTTAAAAGTTCCGCGTGTTTCAAAGCTGCATCTACTGTCATGATGAGGACTGCTCTATCCTTTTCTAGATAATCAAGCGCTCCAGCATATATCAATGATTCCAACACTTTTGGCTTAAAATGCTGCGCACTTAAGGCAACAGCCAGATCAAATAGGTTATTTAATACTTCTGGATTTGTTTGACGGAGTCCATGCATTTTTTCTATAAATGTATGAGGCACACCTTTAATTCCTGATAAGCTGTAGCGAATGCCTTCATTTTCTACAGTAAAATACTTCGTACTGTTTTTTAAAGAAGGTGGATAAAATGGGATGCCCTTATCTTTTGCCTCATGGACAAGTTGTTGAATCTTTTCTATATTTCCCGTTGCATTCGATAATAACGCTGCATAAAAACTTTGAGGGAAATGCGCCTTTAAATAAGCCATTTGATAGGAAATAACACTATAGGCCACAGCATGACTTTTAGGGAAACCATAATCCGCAAAGCGTACGATCAATTCGTAGACCTCTTCAGCTACACGCTGGTCAAAGCCTTGACGTAGCGCCCCATGAACAAATGCAGTACGTTGCTCCTCTAAAACTTGTCGATTTTTTTTACTCACTGCACGGCGAAGTAAATCTGCCTGTCCCATAGTAAAGCCAGCCAGTACTGATGCAATTTTTATAATTTGTTCTTGATAAACGATCACACCAAAGGTCTCTTGTAAAATAGGCTCTAGCACTGGATGTGGCATCGATACCATTTCTCTGCCGGCTTTCCGTTTTGCATAGACAGGAATAAAATCCATTGGACCTGGACGATAAAGCGCATTTACAGCAACAATATCTAAAAAACTCGTAGGACCGATATCACGTAAGGCTTGCTTCATACCGTCTGATTCTAATTGAAAGATCCCCAACGTATCCCCTCTTTGTAATAGCTGAAACGTCTTGTCATCATGCATAGGGATTCTTTCAAATTCTATCCAAGGGCCACCGGCTTTATAAATTGACCAACGTATTTGCTCTAAAATAGTGAGATTGCGCAAGCCTAAAAAATCCATTTTAACGAGACCACATGCTTCAATATCTCCCATTGGCCATTGCGTACTATAAATACCATCATGCCCTTCTTCAATCGGTACAGTATTCACTAAAGGCGATGGAGCGATGACAATACCAGCTGCATGTGTAGAGGAATTTCTTGGTAGCCCCTCCAATTTTAACGCTACCTCGTACCAACGCATATGCTTATCATTCTCCGCTAGCCAGCCTTGAAAGACCTGTGACTCAGCTACAGCTCTTTGTAATGTAATTCCCGGCTTATTTGGAATCATCTTCGAAATTTTTTCTAGCATCTCTGCATCAAAGCCAAATACCCGCGCAACATCTCTGGCTACTGCTTTTGCAGACAATGTTCCAAATGTAATAATTTGCGCAACATTTGCTTTACCATATTTTTGGGCAACATACTGAATGACTTGATGTCTTTTACTATCAACAAAATCGATATCAATATCAGGTAAGGTGATTCTTTCAGGATTTAAAAAGCGTTCGAATAATAAACCATAGGCAAGTGGATCTACTTGTGTAATCGAAAGACTATATGCCACAAGGGAACCTGCTGAGGAACCACGTCCTGGTCCCGTCAAAATTCGATTTTCTTTAGCATAACGCATGAAATCTGCCACAACTAAAAAATAGTCCGCAAAGCCCATAGAACAAATAATTTCAAGCTCATATTGTAGTCGTTCATGATAAGCAACAGGTATTGCCAGTTGCTTAAATCGCTCTTCTAATCCAGTAAATGCTTCTTTAGCAAGCAAGCGTTCAGCCGTTTCCCCTTCAGGTACAGGAAATTTAGGCATTTGAACAGGCATTTTTGGTATTTCAGCTCTACAGCAAGCGAGCATTTTCGTACTGGCATCAAGCCAATCTGGACGATCAGCAAACCAATGTTGCCATTCGTATGCTGTTGGGGCAAAATAGCCCTGTACATCAGCTGTTTGCATAGTAGTACCAAGCTTTTCTCCTGTATCAATTGCTCTTGCTACTTCATAAGCAAAATGATCTTCTGGACGCAAAAAATAACAGCTTTGAGAGGCTACAAGTGTAATGGCCTGTTCTTCACACCAGAAAACGATATCATCTTCCTGTTCAGCCTTTATCCCTCCAGGTCTAGCAATCCCCATATAGAAATGATGGTTAAATAGCTGGACCAAAGCAGAAACCATTGCCTGCCAGTCATCTAGACCTGCTAAATCGTCTGAAGAAAGTAGAGCTATACAGCCTGCTGAATACCCCTCAAGCCACTTCCAAGGCAGCACATCATCTTGTCTAATTGAAATCGCACTACTAATCTTTAATAAATGTTGATAGCCTTCCTGTGTCTGCGCATACAGGACGAGGGGAAGGGTTTTGTCACGCCATTGAACGTTAACCGAAAGCCCAATGACCGCATGGATATTTGCTTGCTGCAATGCTTTACAAAAAGGCAAAAGCCCGTACAATTTCGTATTAACGATTGCACAGGCTTGTGTCTTTTGTTCTTGTAAAAAAGGAATCAATTGCTCAAGCCGAATTGTGCTTTTCAATAAATCCGCGCTCGTATGCATCTTTGTATATACATGTGTCAAATGAATCCCTTCCTTTTCTTTGTTAATGATACGCTTTACAAATCTCTTTTAATCTTGCAATAACGAGGTCTGCTTCTTCCCATGAATAGGCAGTAGCACCAGAAGCAAGCGGATGTCCGCCACCATTAAATTCTTTCGCTAAAGTATTGATAACGGGCCCCTTTGAACGTAAACGTACACGGATTTGATCCCCTTCTTCAATGAAAACAACCCACGAGCATATATCTTTCACACTGCCAAGGCAGCCTACTAATAAAGAGGCCTCAGATGGCACAGTATCATGCTCTGCTAGTAATTCTTTTGTTAGCTTCACATAGGCAGCTCCATGCTCATCCATTGTAAAGTTTTGATAAATATAGCCTTGTAAATTAAGTAACTTTTGCTCCATTTCGTACATGCCATCAAATAGTTGATTTCGATCAAAATCATATGTAATCAGGTCCGCAGCAACTTTAAATGTTTTAGCTGTTGTACTCGGGAATTGGAATCTACCTGTATCGCCTACTATTCCTGCAAATAATAAGCGTGCAGCAGCATCTGAAAGTTTCCAGTTTGCTACTTCCTTGCCTTCTTCATATAATTCATAGATCATTTCACTACAAGAGCTTGCTGTTGTATCCACCCATAAAAGATCACCATAAGCATCATCATTTGGATGATGATCAATTTTTATCACCATTTTCCCTTTTGTGTAGCGTTGGTCGTCAACACGTTCTGTATTAGCAGTGTCTGTGACAATGACTAATGCATTGTCATACACTTCATCCGCTATTTCATCAGGCTGCGCCATAAAAGATAACGAGGCATCATGTTCCCCTACAGCAAAAACCTTTTTCTCAGGATAATTGGCTAAAATAATCTCTTTTAAACCTTGCTGTGAGCCATAAGCATCAGGATCTGGACGTACATGACGATGAATAATGATGGTTTCATTGGCCTCAATTGTGTCGATGATTTGTCTTTTCACAATAATTTCCCCCAAAATGATAGTAAGAACCGTTAGCATTTTTACATAATTATCGTTACAATAATGTCTAGTTATGCTAGGAGGTTTACTATGCTCAATTTAATATTTGTGTTTGCGATAATCATATCTTTTGTTTTTTATTTTTATTTTAAAACAAAACAGTTCCGTTCTCCATTACCAATTGCCAAAAATTGGTATAAAAGCAAGGCGAACATCGGCTTAGGTTCCTTAATTTTGTCATTTGCTTTAAATCAAGCTTATTTATTCCCGGGCTTATTTACATTTATTATTGTAGCAATTCTTGTCGCGCTCGGCATCTTAGTTATTGTAGAAAATATAAAAAAAGCACGCCATTATGGACAATTTGTTGAGGAAGAATTCCGCATTAATCAATAATATATGTAACAAAGGGATGACCAAGCAATTGCGCTAGGCCATCCCTTTTCAATACTTAACGTTCTAATAGTTGGAACATCATCATTGCCTTACCAACAAGTATTTGTTGATTATACACTTCAAAATCCATTTTCACAAACTTACGACTCATGTCTAAAATCCGAGGCTTAACAGTAAGCGTACTTTCCATTTGAACTGGTTTAATAAAGTAAATAGTCATATTCTCCGCCACTGCATCTCCACGTTTTCGACGTTTTAATGCAAATGAGCCGACCTCAGCAAGCAAAGTTGTAAAAGCTCCGTATGAAATTGCCCCATATTGATTGGTCATTTGTGGTGTGACTTTAAATTCAACAATGAGTTCTTCATCGCCTAGTACTTTCATTTCATTTTTCACTAAATCATCAATCGTTTCACCATGCTGTGGCTGTCTTTGTGCTAATTGCAACGCCTTCAGTACATCTTGACGGCTAATAACACCCTGTAAAATATTATCATCATCTACTATTGGTAAGAGATCAATCCCCTCCCAAATCATTCGATGCCCTGCAGAAGCGACACTCATTTTCATGGAGCCTGCAATCGGATTTTTCGTCATTACTTTTTCAATAAGCTCATTTTCTTCACGACCAATGACGTCTTTTACAGTGATCATACCGACCAGTTTATTTTGATGCGTGACAACAGGAAATGCACCATGGGTCGTACGTTCATTCAACTTGTGGAAATGATGAATTGTTTCATCATTTTTTAATGCTGCAGTGTCAGTCATTGGAACATAGATGTCTTCAATAAATAGAATATCTTTTTTGATTAATTGGTCATAGATTGCCCGGTTAATCATCGTTGCTACTGTAAACGTATCGTAGCTTGTTGAAATGATTGGTAAATCTAATGAATCTGCAAGCAACTTATTATCTTCCGTCGTATCAAAACCGCCAGTGATTAAAACAGCTGCACCCGCGCGAAGGGCATTTTCGTGCGCTTTAATACGGTTACCAACAATTAATAAGCTACCTGCATCTGTGTAGCGCATCATGTCCTCTAATTGCATAGCACCGATAACAAACTTTGTTAGTGTTTTATGTAGACCTGATTTTCCACCTAAAACTTGGCCATCTACAATATTGACAATTTCTGCAAAAGTTAAGCGCTCAATATTTTCTTTCTTTTTTTTCTCAATACGAATTGTTCCAACACGTTCAATAGAACTTACTAAGCGACGATTTTCAGCTTCCTTTATGGCACGATAAGCCGTCCCTTCACTCACTTGCATTTCTTTTGCTATTTGACGTACTGAAATTTTATCGCCCACGGGTAGTGATTCGATGTATTGTAAAATTTTCTCATGTTTTGTAGACAAAATATCACCTATTTCCTAAGCTTCAATTCTGCTCTTAGTGTACCATATTTTTTAAGAAAATATTTAATATAAAGTGATGATATTGTTTAACTTTCCCCATCATTTCAACTACCAGCGTGGTGTCAATTCATATAGTACAGCATTACCAACGATTAGAAACAGTTTACTTTTTCTCCAGCTTTCAAAATTTGAACTTCTGTATTTTGCACTAAATCTGCAAAAATTTGTGGATCTTGCTCAATTGGTGGGAATGTATTGTAATGAATCGGTACAACAATTTTCGGCTTTAAAAACGAAACTGCGCAGGCTGCATCCTCTGGCCCCATTGTAAAATTATCACCAATAGGTAAGAATGCAATATCAATCGGATGGCGTTCACCAATGAGTTTCATATCACCAAAAAGAGCCGTATCGCCTGCATGATAAATCGTTAATCCTTCAATAAATAATAAAATTCCAGCAGGCATGCCCATATAAATTATTTCGTTATTTTCTGTTACATAAGAAGATCCATGAAAGGCTTGTGTAAATTTTACTTTACCGAAGTCAAATTCCTTCGCTCCACCTATATGCATTGGGTGTGTTTTTACACCTTGCCAAGAAATCCAATTAGCCAGTTCATTTGGCGCAATGACTAACGCATCTTTTTTCTTCGCTAATTCTACTGTATCTCCAACATGATCATTATGCCCATGTGTAAGTAAAATAATATCTGGTGCTTCGTCAGCCACTTTTAAATCTGTTTGCCCATTGCCATTAATAAAAGGGTCAATTAATATCGTTTTTCCATTTGTTTGAATTTTGACAACTGAATGCCCGTGATAACTTATTTTCATCTAAAATCCTCCTCATTTAACAAAGTACAGTCCAACATTTTAATTCGCTACCCATGCGCTTTTTCCCTTTTTTTGATATGCTTGTACAGAGAATAATCGTAGTATTCTCTAACAGCCTTATACCCCGTTAGAGCACAATTATTCAGTACTAGATAAGAATCCTCGCTACTTTTTTAGGCAGTCGAAGCTTTCTTACGTAAAATTTCCCATGCAATAAAAGGAGGACATATTGATGTCAAAGGTTGAAGAAATCCAACGTTACTTGCAGCAAAATCATATCGATGCAGCATTCGTAACAACACCTGACAATGTTTTTTACGTTTCAGGCTTTAAAAGTAATCCACATGAAAGATTACTAGGCGTGATGATTTTTAAAGATGCGGAGCCTTTTCTAATTTGTCCACAAATGGAGATTCCAGATGCAAAGGCTGCTGGATGGTCCTATGAGGTAATCGGCCATCAAGATACAGAAAATTCGATGGAAGTTCTTGCTCAAGCGATCGTAGCACGCCAAATCACCCCAGCTACATTTGCAATTGAAAAAGCTCAACTCATTGTTGAGCGCTTGGAAGCTTTACAGCAATCTTTCCCTCAAGCTAGCTTTGTGCGTCTTGATGAAAAGATTAATGCGATGCGCGTAATCAAAGATGAAAGTGAATTAGAAAAATTACGTAAGGCTGCAGAGTTGGCTGATTATGCAATTGAAATCGGTTGCAAGGAAATTGCTGAAGGTAAAACAGAAATGGAAATCCTAACAGCGATCGAAAGTGCCATTCAAGATAAAGGCTGTAAAATGTCTTTTGAAACAATGGTATTGAGTGGTCCAAAAACTGCCTCTCCTCATGGGAAGCCAGGTGCACGTAAAATTGAAAAAGGTGATATGGTACTATTTGACCTTGGCGTTATTTACGATGGCTATTGCTCAGATATTACACGTACTGTTGCTTTTGGTGAGCCAAGTGAAGCTCAAAAAGAAATTTATCAAACTGTTTTAGCTGCCAACACAAATGCTGTCGCAGCAGTAAAGCCAGGTGTTCGTGCGATGGACTTAGACAAAATTGCACGTGATACAATCACAGAGGCTGGTTATGGTGACTATTTCACGCACCGCCTTGGACATGGTCTTGGTATTTCTGTGCATGAATTCCCATCTGTTACAGGTGCTAATGAGATGACGATGGAAGAAGGTATGGTCTTTACGATTGAGCCTGGCATTTATAAATCAGATGTAACAGGCGTACGTATTGAGGATGATGTTGTCGTAACAAAAGATGGCGTTGAGGTATTAACAAAATTCCCGAAAGATTTAATCATTCTATAATGCAAAAAAGGAAGCAACTAGTGTGCTTCCTTTTCCTATGTCTAGCAAAGTTTATTGAATTAACTCATCCACATTGACAAATGGTAGTCCCTGTGAATCTGCCACTGCTTTATAAACAAGTTGTCCATCTAATGTATTCACGCCTTTTTTCAGTGCTGCATTATCAAGGCAAGCTTGTTTGTAGCCTTTGTTGGCAATTTGAAGTGCATATGGAATTGTATTATTTGTTAAAGCAATTGTAGAAGTACGTGGTACCGCACCAGGCATATTTGCAACTGCATAGTGTACAACGCCATGCTTCACATATGTTGGATCATCATGTGTTGTCACACGGTCAGATGTTGCAAAAATACCACCTTGGTCAATTGCGATATCGACTACAACAGAGCCGGCTTGCATTGATTGAATCATTTCTTCAGATACAAGCTTCGGTGCTTTTGCGCCTGGGATTAATACCGCCCCAATAACTAAATCTGAATCTTTCACTGATTCTGCAATATTATATGGATTAGACATTAATGTTTGAACATCACGTCCAAACATATCTTCCAATTGACGTAAACGCTCTGGGCTTAAATCAATAACTGTCACATCCGCACCCATACCAACAGCGATTTTTGCAGCATTTGTACCTGCAATACCACCGCCGATTACTGTTACTTTCCCACGTTGTACACCTGATACACCGCCTAGTAAAATACCTTTACCAGCATGGTTTCTTTCTAAGAACTGTGCACCAATTTGTGTAGCCATTTTACCAGCAACTTCACTCATTGGTGTTAGCAATGGTAATGAGCCATTTGCTAATTGTACTGTTTCGTAGGCAATCCCTACAACTTTTTTATTTAAAAGTGCCTGAGTTAATTCAACCTCTGGCGCTAAGTGTAAATACGTGAATAAAATTTGACCTTCGTAGAAGTAATCATACTCAGAAGCTACAGGTTCTTTTACCTTCATAATCATTTCTTGTGACCAAGCTTCTTTAGCTGTTTGAACAATATGAGCACCAGCTGCAATGTAATCAGCATCCGTAAAGCTTGAGCCTAGCCCCGCTCCAGTTTCAATGTACACTTCATGACCTGCATGTGTTAAAGTGACAACTCCTGCTGGTGTCATTGCTACACGGTTTTCATTGTTTTTAATTTCCTTTGGAATACCAATCTTCATTGTTTCCTATCCCCTTCCATAACGTAAGAAATAAGCATCATTTATGTAACTAAATTTGATGCACCCCTTGCACTTCCATATTACCAAACAATTGCAAAAAAAGCTTTAACTAATGCAAATACAGATAAAATTTATAAGATTTCCAAAATAACAAATATTCTAACGTTATAAACCATTATAAATTACTATATTAAAAAACTAAAAAGGCGAATAAATAGTTGTTAAGGAAGCTAATTCATGAGCAGTTTCAAATGAGCAAAAGAGGTTTACACACTGCAAATAGTGGGAATTGAGTATTTATATTTAATTCACATATCTACATGAAATGCCTTCACATTTTCATAATTTTTCTTGCGGAAAGTATTTCCTTTAGAAAATCATTTGGTATAATCAACATATACAAATCAGGGAGGTTTTTCAAATGGCTAATCATTATAAAAGCATTGTTGTTGCAGTAGACGGTTCAAAAGAAGCTGAATACGCGTTTCGTAAATCGATTGATGTGGCAAAACGAAACGAAGGTGCAGTATTAAATCTAGTAAATGTAATCGATACTCGTTCATTTGCTGCTATCGAAGCATATGACCGCTCCATCGCAGAACGTGCTCAAGCATTTTCTGAAGAACTATTAAATGGTTATAAAAAGCAAGCTGAAGATGAAGGTTTAACGAATGTTAATCTTATCATCGAGTATGGCTCTCCAAAAAATATCATAACAAAAGAGCTTTCTAACATCGTAGACGCAGATTTAATCATTTGTGGTGCAACTGGTCTAAATGCAGTAGAACGCTTCTTAATCGGTTCTGTATCTGAGGCTATCGTACGTTCAGCTAAATGTGACGTACTAGTTATCCGTACACCAGAAAATTAATTTTGTAATACATAAAAAGGTATCCTTGTATAGGATACCTTTTTACTTGCACTTAATAGCACTTACTTGCCCTCTTTCCACATCTTCACTTTTTCAAAGAATAGTGCAAGAGCCTGCTTATTCTGCATATTTGGGACTTTAGCTAATAGAACTTCTTTAGGTGCTTTCAATTCCTTCGATTGTTTTTGTAAAATCACCAGGCTCTTCTCTAATGACTTATTAGCAAACATAGAGTCAGGTAATTGAATAATCGCTTGAATCCACGCATGCTTTTGAATGTACTTGTGTAATTGCTTAGACTGCTCTGACTCAAAAAGATGAGATGGTGCAAGGAAAAATAAATAGCCGCCATCTTTTGTATAATTCATTGATTGCTCGATGAATAAATGATGGGCATAACTCATCCCTTCTGCTGGACATAATTCATAATTGAGTGCCACTTCTTCATTTGGATAATAACCTACAGGTAAATCACAAATAACTGCATCAACTGGATTGACCAATAAATCTTCTAAGGCATCTTGACGGTATAAAGAAATAGGCTGTTCTATTAAATCAGCAGTTGCCGCAGCGAGGCGAATAAGTAGCTCATCAACCTCTACACCTGTTGCTTCCACTTTTCCATCTAATAAATTCATAACCGTCAGTAATAAATTACCTGTGCCTACTGCTGGGTCCATGATCGAGATCTTTTCATTTTCAAGACTCTCTGCAAAAATTTGCTCCACAAAGTAGCCCACTAATAACCCTAACGTATCAGGAGTCATTTGATGATTCGGCTGTGAGCCTTTGCGCATTCCTTTTAAAATAGCAATTTGAATAGCTTTACGTATATCCTCTTTTGTTGCATCTTTTTGAGAAAAATCAACTTCGCCATCAAGCCATGCCTCTAACCCATCTAATAACCCTTCTAGTAACGTTATATTCTGTTCTTTTTCGATTTTTTCGGCATGCTCATTTAGCAAACCAAATAACTTTTCGATATTTTCCATTTCTAACTTCCTTTCACGCAGAAAAGAGCCGTGACAAACACTTGTCACAGCCCCTTTGTCTAGTATTATCTTAGCCTAAAAGCAGCTTATTATGCTAGTGCTTTGACAGCTGCAATGGCCGCTTCATAGTTTGGATGATCTGTAGCTTCAGGTACATATTCAACATATGTTACTTTATTGTTTGCATCCACAACGAATACTGCACGTGTCAGAAGACGTAATTCTTGAATGTATACGCCATATGCCTCACCAAATGAAAGATCGCGGTGATCTGATACAGTTTGGACTGCATCAATACCTGCTGCACCACACCAGCGCTTTTGAGCGAATGGAAGATCCACAGATACAGTATAAATAACTACATTATCACCTAAGTTAGCAGCTTCCTCATTGAATCGGCGTGTTTGCGCATCACATACACCAGTATCTAATGATGGTACAACACTAAATAAACGAATTTTTCCTTCTGAATCATTTAATGTTACAGGTGATAGGTCATTTGCTAATACCGTAAAATCTGGAGCTTGATCGCCCACCTTTACTTCATTGCCTACTAGTGTCACTGGACCATTTTTAAATGTTACTTGTGCCATATAAACGCCTCCTAATCATCATATGTACATAATATTACTAAATGGAGGGAATTAATTGCAACTATCATAGCTTACATACTTAGAAATAGATAAGACTGTCTCAAATTAGGAGACAGTCTTATGTTTATTGTTCATTTTTTTCCTCTAGCTTGGCTAGATCTATTTTTTCTTCTTGCACAAAAGCTTCTATTTGCTCTTCTTGTTTTGGTAAAGTAGTCGGTGTTGAAGCCTTTTCAATAAAGATTTTTTCATGCACCACTGTTGTATCAGCAAAATAATCATGTAAACCTTGATTTTCTGGCAAAATCACTACCAAAATATACAGTGGCATAAAAATATTATTGATGATACGACCAATCCAATCACGGAATAACACATCTGACCAAGTTAGCTGATCGTGCTTTAATGAAATTACACGTAATCCAAACACCATTTTCCCTAGTGTTTGCCCAAAGAACTTTGTCATCAGCACAAAGTAGCTATAGTAGAAGATTGCTGTAATAATAGAAATCGGCGCATACCAAACAGAATCAGATAGGGACCAATCCATTAAATAGAAGATTGGATTAACAAGTATTCCACCTATAGCAGAAATGATGAATCCATCTAATAAAAATGCCCAAAATCGTACCCAAAAACCAGCAGTTTTTAATGCATAGTTTTTATCATTTGCTGATTCTCCTGATATATTCATAAGAAAGCCATTTTCCATAGAGGGTGAACCTTGCATAACAATTTCATTGTTTGTCATTGTGCTCCCCCCTTAGTATTCCCCATAAAGATACATCATTTTCGGTGCGCTATAGTCCGTCATGATTTTCATTAGCATTTTTTCTTCTGCAGATGGACCAAACATGGAGCCAATTTTCATACCAACATATGATTGCCAGCCGCCCATATCGTATGAATACTCAAATAAAGCCGCATCTTCAAGTCCATAATCTTCACGAAGAGCTGCAATGGTCGCTTCTTCATCACCAATCTCATCAATTAATCCTGCTTCAAGCGCTTTTGTACCGCCAAGAATACGACCATCTGCAACCTTCTTCACTTCTGCTTCAGACATATTACGTCCCTGTTCTACAATATCTACAAATTCTTCGTACGTTTCATTAATCATATCTTGCATCATTGCACGTTCCTCTGCTGTCACTTCACGCATTGGACTTAACATATCTTTATGCTCTCCCGATTTAAACGTCTCAAATTTGACCCCTACTTTTTCAGCCAGCTCTTGATAGTTAATAGATTGCATGATAACACCAATAGAACCTGTTATTGTATCACGATGGGCAAATATTTTATCTGCTGGGGCCGAAATATAATAACCACCTGAAGCTGCCATAGAATCCATCGATACATAAATCGGAATTTGTCGTTCCTCTTTAATTTTTAGTAGCTTTTTATAGATATCTGCTGATTCCTTTACACCACCACCTGGTGAATTAACGCTTAAAACAACCCCCTGTATGGTCTCATCATATAAAATATTATCCAATTGTTCTAAGAAAAATTGATGGTCATAGGCAACTGGTTGCCACAATGTACTTGAGCCGATATCTTGAATCGTTCCATCTACCTTTAAATAAGCAATTCGCTTATCAAAATTTTCCCCTTCAATGACATTTTCATATACATCTAAGCTATTACCTGCCATTAAGCTATCAAAATTACCTAGGAAATCTGCTTTAAATAGCGCAAAAATGGTATTAATTCCTAACGAAAATAGTAAGAGAACACCTGCCACTACTAAAGCAACCCACCTTTTTACATTCATGTCTTTCCGCCTCCTCAACACGTAATACGTATGACTTGCTTATTTGTTTCATTTTTTTGCAATAATTAAATGCAAAAAGCTTTAAGCTGTTTATTTCCTCATATTACCTTACCTAAAAAAATTTAAAAAATCAAAGTCCATACCATTGATGAACTTTGATTTTCGACATTATTTCCTAGGAAATGATTAAGATTGGAGGTTTTTAATTTCTTGTTGTCGTAATTCGACACGTCTAATTTTCCCGGAAGATGTTTTGGGTAGCTCCTCTACAAATTCAATAGCACGTGGATATTTATAAGGGGCAGTCAGTGATTTTACATGACTTTGAAGTGTTTGAATAAGCGCTGCATCACCTTTTTCACCATTGTGTAGAACGATAAATGCCTTGACGATATTCCCACGGACTTTATCAGGACTCGCAATGACAGCAGCCTCTTTTACGGTTGGATGCTTCATTAAAGCATCCTCTACTTCAAAAGGGCCAATTGTATAGCCTGAGGATATAATGACATCGTCTCCTCGACCATCAAACCAAAAGTAGCCATCTTCATCTTTATAGGCTCGATCTCCTGTAATATACCAATCCCCACGAAATTGTAAATTTGTACGTTCAGGATCATTTAAATATTTTTTAAAGAGGGCTGGTGTTTCACGATGTACAGCAATATCACCCACTTCTCCGATTGTAACGGGTTTGCCCAAATCATTAATAATTTCAACAGTGTTGCCGGGAGTAGGTTTCCCCATAGAGCCAACTCTTGCTTCCATCCCTACCATTGTGCCCACCAATAATGTATTTTCCGTTTGTCCATAGCCATCTCGTACTTGTAATTTGAATGTTTCCAAGAATACTTTAATGACCTCACTATTTAATGGCTCACCAGCTGATACGGCTTGGCGAATGGCACTTAGATCATATTCATGTAAATTTTCAAGCGCTGCCATAAAACGATATTCAGTTGGTGTACAGCATAGTACATTAATTTTGAATTTCTCAAGCAATGCTAGATAAGAAGCTGCATCGAATTTACCTTTGTAGACAAATGCAGTAGCACCACTACCTAAAATAGCTAGAAACGGACTCCATATCCATTTTTGCCATCCTGGTGCTGCAGTTGCCCAAACAATATCATTTTCTTGTACACCCATCCAATGTGGTGCTGTTGTTCGTAAATGTGCATAGCCCCAACTATGCGTATGCACTGCTGCTTTGGGATTTCCTGTTGTTCCACTTGTATAGGCTAAAAATGCATTGTCTGTGCTTTTTGTTGGGATAGGATTTATGTAGGTTGTAGGTTGATTATGCATCTTTTCAAGTATGTTTTGCCAAGGTTTGTGCGCATTTCCTATGACAAATTGCAGTAAGCCTTGTAAATTTCCCACTTGATCAAACTGTTCGATATAGGGTTCAAATGCAATAACTGCTTTAGCATTTGCATGATGAATTCGATACTCAATATCCTTTGTTCTTAACATTTCAGAACTTGGAATAATGGTTAAACCCGCTTTCAATGCAGCAATATATACAATATATGCTTCCACAGAGCGTGGGACCATCACTAAAATGACATCACCTTTCTTTAAGCCTTGCTTGGTGAAAACATGTGCTGCTTGATTTGCCTTTTCCAATAAATGTGCATATGTAATACATTGGATGTCTTGGTTTTCTTCATAAATGATTAAAGCATTTTTGGTTGCATCCTGAGCATATTTTTCAATTTCCTCTGCTATGTTATACCATTCTGGTGCAATTAAATCTTGTCTTTTCATGGCAATTGCCTCCCTTTTGCTATGACACATTATAAAACTCTTTTTTCAGCATTTTCAATGGTTTGTGCTTGATTTCGGTAAAGTCATGACAACTATCATACTCTCCTATATGGCATCGGTCACATTTTATCCATAGGAAAACTTGCTATTGAATACAAATGAAAAGTATGGTACATTTTGGTCAACTATAAGCAAGATTGCAGGGGGACTCGTAAGAGTTGAGAAGGTAAAACCTGACCCTTTGAACCTGTTAGTTAATACTGACGTAGGGAGCAATAACATCGTTTTTTCAGATGAAAGGCTCTTTTTCGTGCATTTTTACACAAAAAGGGCCTTTTTTGCATGCTTACGTCCATCCCAAAAGGAGGACTACAATGATTTTTCAAACAATTCGTCAACAGCAACCACTTATCCATTGCATCACCAATTATGTAGTGGCAAATTTTCAAGCAAATGGTTTATTAGCGATAGGTGCTTCACCAGTAATGGCCGATGACTGTCAAGAGGTAGAGGAAATGGTAGCGATTGCTCAAGCATTATTAATTAATATCGGAACACTCAATGATCGCACAAAAAGTGCCATGTTATTAGCAGGTATAAAAGCCAATGCACTTGGTATTCCTGTTATTTTAGATCCTGTCGGAGTTGGAGCCACAACTTATCGTAAGGAAACCGTAAGAAACTTACTTGAGAACATACAATTTGCCGTGATTCGCTGTAATCTCGGCGAGCTTGCAGCAATAGCTGGTGTAGATTGGCAACAAAAAGGCGTCGATAGTGGGCAAGGCACTATCGCAATGGAAGTAGAAGCCACATCATTAGCTCAACGCTATCAATGCATTGTTATTGTAACGGGAGAGCGTGATTTTATAACTGATGGCAAGCATAGCCAATGGATCGCTGGTGGTCATCCACAAATGACAGAAGTTACGGGTACAGGTTGTTTACTTAGCGCAATTTGTGGTGCAGCCTATAGTGTAAGCCATAGCCCTTACCAACAATTAACGGAGACCCTAACTTACTATAAAAAAGCAGGTGTACTAGCATCAGCATTTACTGCAGACATTGGTGATTTTCAAATAGCTTTCCTCAATGCTATACATCGTTTGTCAAAGGATGGTGCAACTTCATGCATATTGTAACGACAATCGCCGGCTCAGATTGTGGGGGCGGTGCAGGTATACAGGCTGATTTAAAAACATTTCAGGAATTAGAAGTGTTTGGTACTTCTGTGATTACTGCTTTAACTGCACAAAATACATTGGGTGTATCAGGTGTTTGTCCAATTGACGTTTCCTTTATAAAAAAACAATTTGAAGCCTTAGTAGAAGATTTTCCAATAGCTGCGATTAAAACAGGAATGCTTTATTCGGCAGATATTATCAAAGCCATTGCACGCATGATCGGTGAGCTAAACATTCCACTGATTGTTGATCCAGTGATGATCGCAAAAGGAGGAGAAAGCCTATTACAGCAAGAAGCTATCAATGCCTTATGCTCAACTTTACTACCACTTGCTACGGTTGTTACGCCCAACATACCCGAAGCAGAGACACTTACAGGGAGAACTATTCAGCATTTTGAAGACATAAAAGACGTAGCTCAAAGCTTGTTACAGCTAGGTGTACAATGTGTCATCATTAAAGGTGGTCATTTAGCAAATCCACTTTATGCTATTGATTACGTATTTATCAAAAATGGACCTTCTTTTTCGATGCAGTCTCCTCGAATCCAAACAAAAAATACGCACGGTACTGGATGTACATTTTCGGCAGCACTTACTGCTTTTCTTGGGCGAGGATTTGCTATGGAAGAAGCTATTATTGAAGCTAAAAAGTTTATCCAATTAGCAATTATGTATGATTTATCGATTGGAAATGGTCATGGACCCACTAATCATTTTGCTTACCAACAGTATAAGGATGCCTGTGAGGTGATGATTCATGAAACGTGAGGATTTGCAGCTTTATTTTATTATGGGTACCAGCAACGTGTCTCCTCAACAACAACCTATCTATATCCTAGAAAAAGCCTTACAAGCAGGCATTACAATGTTTCAATTTCGTGAAAAAGGCCCTCATGCATTAACTGATCTTGCCTATGAACAATTTGCACGCCAATGTCAAAAACTATGTCATCAATATAATGTACCCTTTATCGTAAATGACGATATTGAGCTTGCGATACGACTGGAAGCTGATGGAGTTCATATCGGGCAAGATGATTTGCCTGTAGGTGAAGCTCGTAAAAAAATTGGGAACATGATTCTTGGTGTTTCTGTCCATTGCGAGGAAGAATTACAAATAGCTATTAACCATCAAGCTGATTATGTTGGGATCGGTCCAATCTTTCCAACATCCTCTAAAAGTGATGCACAACCACCATGTGGTACATCTTTTTTACAGCAGGCTCGTTCTCTTTATCCTGAATTACCGATTGTAGCGATTGGTGGAATAAACTGCACAAATGCACAAACTGTATTTCAAACTGGGGCTGATGGTGTTGCTGTAATTTCAGCTATCTGTGAAAGCGAAGATGTGGAGCATACAGTAAATACATTTAGATCTTTATCTTGTATAAATAAATGAACAATAAACAAACTAAAACCAGTGCCTTTTACGGTCACTGGTTTTAAGTTTATAAATGCTTAATCAGCATTTATTGGTTGTTGTTTGGCATACCTTTTAATTGAGATTCTGCCATTTGTACAAGACGTTTAGTGATTTCACCACCAACGGAACCGTTGGCACGAGCTGAAGCTTCAGCTCCTAATTGAACACCAAATTCTTGTGCAATTTCGTATTTCATTTGATCTAGTGCTTGTTGTACACCAGGTACTGCAAGCTGGTTTGAACTACGGTTGTTGTTTGAAGCCATGTTTCTCACCTCCTTGTGAATATAGAATGTGCGATATTAGATTTTTAATACAAAAAAATTAGAGGTAAATTGTACCTCCATTGGAATAACGATATCCATGCAAAAAAGCCGTCTCAAAACGGCTTTGAGACGGCTTTTAAATCCTTATAGAAGATCTGCAAATTTATCTTGTTGTTGTTCTTCTTTCTTAGGGAAAATATAGACCTCGCGATTTTTCACTGCTCGCTCGATCAATTCATCAAAGTCAGAGAAGCTTTCATAATGCTCAACCTTTTCAAGCTTTGGTTTTGTTTTTGGACTTGCTGGTGTAAAAATCGTACAGCAATCTTCAAATGGCTGAATAGATGTTTCGTATGTGCCGATTTTTTCTGCAATATCAATGATTTCGAGTTTATCTGATGAAATTAACGGACGCAAAATAGGTGTGTTCGTTACAGCATTAATCGCTGTTAAACTTTCAAGTGTTTGACTCGCTACTTGCCCAAGACTTTCGCCTGTTACAATGGCAAGTGCCCCAATTTCCTCACGCACCTGATCAGCAACCTTCAACATCATTCGGCGTGTTGTCGTCATCGATACGTTAGAAGGTACTTTTTCTTTAATAAGAACTTGTATTTCAGTAAAAGGAATGACATGTAAACGAATACTAGCACCGAATTTTGTTAATTCATTGGCAAGCACTTTAACTTTTTCCAGTGAATTTTGGCTTGTATAAGGTGGACTAAAGAAGTGAATTGCCTCTAATCGCACACCACGCTTCATCATTAAATAACCTGCGACAGGGCTATCAATACCGCCAGATAGCATTAATAATGACTTGCCATTTGATCCTACAGGCATTCCACCTGCACCAGGAATGACTTGTGCCATCATATAAGTTGCATCGTGGCGAACTTCTACGCGTAGCTCAATATCAGGCTGCTTCACTTTGACAGATAAATTTTGAAATTGCGGTAATACATAGCCTCCGATCTCACGTTGAATGGCGTGAGATTCTAAAGGAAATGTTTTATCAGTACGTTTTACCTCTACTTTAAAAGTATGTTGCTCGTCTTTAAATGTCTCCATAATCGTGATAGCGAGCTTTTTCATACTGTCCATATCTTTTTCACATGCAGCTACAGGGCTAAATGATTGAATTCCAAAAATTTTAGGTAAGCCTGTAATTAGCTTTTGCATTTGTGCTTCGTCTTCTATGGCAATAAACATACGGTCGCGTTCTGTGCGAATATGCAATTGACCTAAATCTGCAAAGGCATGACGAATATTTTCACGTAAGCGGCGGATAAAATCCATTTTGTTGCGACCTTTTGTAGAAAGCTCACCATATCGTATTAAAATTTCTTTCCAAATCATTTACTTATTTTCTCCTTTGAGTTCCAACATTACTTCTGCTAGTACTTGTTTAAAGTTTTCTATATCTTCTTTTGTGTTATGTGCGCCAAAGCTAAGGCGAATTACGCCTTTCTTATAATGCTCGTCAAGGTGAAGTGCCTCGACAACATGACTTGTTTTCGTTTGCTTGGAAGAACACGCACTTGATGTTGAGACAATGACACCACGTTTTTGCATAGCATTAATAATAACTTCCCCTTTTAAATCACGAACACTAAATGACACAATATGTGCAGCTCCCTGTGGGGTTGATAAAATATGCACTGCTTCGCCATAACTTTCTAGTTGAGTTCGGATTTCATCGTGCCATTGACGGTAATTATTTGCGCGTTCGTTCATTGTTTCAACAGCCAGTCGAGCCGCTTTCGCTAAAGCAACAGCTTGTGGAACTGCTACAGTACCACTGCGCATACCAAATTCCTGACCTCCACCAAGCGCAAAAGGCTGCCATCTTATAGGTTTACGGAATGCTAATACTCCTGAGCCTTTAAAGCCATGAATTTTATGACCCGAGATAGAAATACAATCAGGTCCTTCTTCTTCTTTAAAGGATATTGTTAATTTCCCAAAGCTTTGCACAGCATCAACATGAAAGGCTGCACGACTCATATCATGAATCATTTTTGCTGCTTCCTTTATAGGCTGAATCGCACCCATTTCATTATTCACATGCATGATGCTAACTAATATTGTGTCTTTTCGTATTTTAGTACGAAGCTCGTCTAGAGAAATCACTCCATTTTGATCAACACGAAGATACTCAACATCATAGCCTTCCTTTTCAAGTTGCTTCATTGTTTCTAACACGGATGGATGTTCAATTTCAGTCGTTAAAATATGCTTTCCTATATGCGTATTACTACGTGCTATGCCAAAAATAGCTGCATTATTTGATTCTGTACCACCTGAAGTAAATAGCACATTTTTTGCCTCTGTCTGCAAAATATCTGCTACTTGCTCACGCGCACGCATTAATAAATCATTTGCTTCAACACCCATAGCATGGATAGAAGCAGGGTTGGCATAATACTGCTCATTCACAACCATAAATGCCTGCATAACCTCTTTTAAAGGCTTAGTTGTTGCACTATTATCAAAATAAATTGTATTAACCATAACTTTTCACACACTTTCAAAACGTTGATTTAACGGTATTTATCATAACGCAATCTTTGGCGATTGACCACTAACTTTAACGATTCTTTCAATTTTAATGATATCCTACATTTTCAGCATTGTGACAAACTCTGTTGGTGTACTAAATTCGATCGCTTTAACAAAACCTAATTTTTCATAAAGATGGATTGCTCTCTTATTAAATTGGGCCACTGTTAAACGTAGCGGTAGATGATGTTCTTCTTGAACTGTTTGTACAATAAACGAAAAAAATGCCGTTCCTAATCCTTGACCCGTTAGATTTGGCTTCATACCAATTCCAATATCTACACAGCATTCTACGTATGCCCCGACATCTTGTCCTTTTGGTACTTGTGCTGCCGTACCTGTACAATAATAGCCGATTAATTCACTCTGATTATTAATGATCGCAAAGTAAGGATTATCAAGCATTTCTTGTACATTGTCATCTGATAATTCATTATTGTAAAAATCGTAAGGTGCTACATATTGCCATTGTAAAATTTCACTTGCGAACTGTTCATTCATTTCTTTGATTGCCAGCTTCATACTGAATCACATCCTAATCTAAGCAATAAATAGAAAGCTGTCTAAAAAGTAATCGCTATACTTTTTAGACAGCTCAAAAGGTTATTTAAATTATTTTGCTGTGAATTCTTCGGCAACCATTTCTTGAATACGCTTTAAGGCACCTGGCTCCATTTCTTCCACTGCAGTACCTGCTTCTTCTAAAGCCTTTGCATAACGGAATTGGTGGAAAGCATCTTCTGCTTCTCTTAAACGTCCATTCAATTTTGGGTTTGACGCACGGTGGCGATTACCGTACTGAATAATACGCTCAATGAGCATCACATTTTCTATTAACTCATGTGCCTTTGCTTTAACATCCTCTACACAAAGTGTTGCTGCATTTAGATTATTATGAACAGTACCCATATTAAGCGGTACTTCTTGCAAGCTTTGCATGACAACATAGATGTGCTCTGCTGCCTCATCAAGACGTGCATCCATCTCCTCAGGAATTCCAGGAATATTTGCCTTGTTTAATAAACGATCAGTATCCTGTAATATTTTCTTTAAGTTTTCGACTTGAGCGCGTGCCTTATTTTCATCTATTCGAAGTTTCTTCATTGTATTTGATAGATGACCTTGTTCCTCATGAATTCGTTCAAGCTCTTCACTAATTTCGATTAACTCTTCCTGTAAGCTAGAATAAGCCGATTTTTCTTCCCTAACTCGCATAGCTAATAGATCATAGCGACGTTGCAGTGCTTCCAATTGTTTTAAAGCAGCTTTTGGAATTTCTGCATCCTTTTCATTTAAATGATAACTTTGCTGTACATAAGTTGCCTCGTCATTCACTAATTTTGTTGAAGAAATGACATTGGTGATAGAACTTAATAAACGATCACAATTTTGATCTACATAATTTTTAGCAATAACTTCTTTTTCAAGTAAATCATAAAAATGATCGATTTCTTCATTTATTTCTGTCACACGAGGTTTCACAACTTTTAAATTCAGCTCTGCAAGTTCCTGTTTTAATGCATCAAATTCTTTTTCATATTTATTAAGTGCCTCTGTCAATTCTAAATGCTGTAAATAGTACGATTGGTCTTCCATTTCACGCTGACCATTACGCAATTCCTGAACCGCACCTGGTAGCTTTACTTGAATTTCCGTTAAAATACTTGGAACATCATTAATATATTCGAATGTCTGCTGGGATTCTTGATTTAAGCTAATGACTATTTCTCGTGCTTGCAAATAATTACCTTCATTTGTCAGTACATCGAACTCTTCAAATTTTTGAACAAATGTCTCTAGCTTCTTCTCTAATGCAGGTAATGCTACACCGAATGAATGCTGATGAGCCAGCAATGTTTTTCTCGCAGAGCGATAGTATTCTTTTAATTGTTCGATTTCAATTCGATTTTTTTCTTCGCTGCCAATTAATTCATTCAGTTCTTCTAAAATTTTATTTTTATCTTGGTCGCATTTTTCAATGTAATCTTCAATTTCACGTTCTATTAAAGTTGCCCTTTTAAAACGAAGTCGATTAATTTGATCCTCAGCATCAAATAGAAGAGAATCTATTTTCGTCATATGTACGTCGATGACTTCATCCCAAGTATTGCGCCATCGTTCAAACATTTCTTCCGTTTCACCGTTCATGTTTAAAGATTTTACTTTTGAAATTTCTTCATTTATAGGATTATGTTGTATTTGTAATTTTTCATTTTCAAGTTTTGCAATAATTGCAACATGTTTTCTTCGCATCATAAATCCTACTATGGCTAAAATTAATAGTAGGATAATCGGAATGATGATATACTCCATCGTAAGCCTCCTATTCTACAATAAACGAATTGGCTAGTTGTATTTATTATATACTATGTTTTCGCCTTTTGTACTAAAATTTAAGTGTTTTTCAGAAAACTGTATTTTCGCTATTGTGAAATATTTAAATAGCGTATCTATAGAGCTAAAGGAGTGGTAAATTATGAAACGTGATGGGCATATACATAGTCCTTTTTGTCCACATGGTACTACGGACTCATTCAACCAATATATTGAAAAAGCGATTTCTCAACATTTCACAGATATAACATTTACAGAACACGCCCCATTGCCTAAAAGTTTTGTCGATCCAACCCCACAACAAGATAGTGGCATGAATTCCGATGATCTCATGCCTTACATTGAAGAATTGCAGCATCTGCAACAACAGTATGCACAGGATATTCGCATCCGCATCGGACTAGAAGTTGACTACATCCAAGGCTACGAACAAGAAACTCGTCAATTCCTTGATACATATGGACATTTTTTAGATGACGCTATTTTATCAGTTCATTTTTTAAAATGGCAAGATACCTTTGTATGTATCGACTTTTCTTCTGAATGCTTTATTGATTTTTCAAAAAAAGTTGGCTCTGTTGAACAGGTTTATGATTTATATTATGATACAGTCCTACAATCGATTAAAGCAGATCTTGGTCCTTACAAACCAAAACGGATTGGGCACCCATCGCTTATTCATAAATTTCAACTAGCGCACAACGAAAAAATCAATGACACCCCACGTATCAAAGAAATATTAGACAGCATGAAATTCGCGGGCTATGAATTAGATTTAAATAGTGCTGGTTTAAGTAAACAATATTGTCAGGAGCCCTATCCACCATTTGCCCTTATCAATTATAGTCAAGCTATTAAACTACCATATGTATTTGGTTCAGATGCACATAGCGTAGAAGACTTACATCAACACTATAACGTTATATTACCAATATAAATAACTTTTAAACGAGGTGCTTAGTATGTTTACACAAATTAATTACGAAGGATCAATTGCTGACCAATATCTGACATTGTCAAAACAATTAGATGCACTATTAACTGGCGAAACCAATCAAATCGCCAATTTAAGTAATGCCTCTGCTCTGTTAAATCAATTTTTAACGAACATTAACTGGGTTGGTTTCTATCTTTTACAGGAAAATGAGCTTGTGTTAGGACCATTCCAGGGCCTGCCTGCCTGTGTTAGAATCCCTATTGGGCGTGGTGTTTGTGGTACAGCTGTGGCAACAAGAGAAACAGTTGTCGTGAAAGATGTACACAATTTTCCAGGCCATATTGCCTGTGATGCTGCATCGCAGTCTGAAATTGTTATACCGCTAATGAAGCAAGGTGAAATTCTTGGTGTGTTAGATATCGATAGTCCTATTGTGAATCGATTTTCAGCGGAAGATCGCAATGGCTTAGAAAAATTTGTTAAAACACTCCTTAACCATTTATAATACAATATTAAAAATTGCCCTGAAATGTTTTATATTGTCATTTCAGGGCAATTTATTTAAACAACCATTTACATTTATCAAACCTATGAATTCGTTTGGTACGAACCATTGTGAGTACAAAAGCGATTTTTCCCGCTATTTTTCGCTTCATACAAGGCGGTATCGGCATGCAAAAACACAGATTGGAATGCTGGTCGATCTCGCTCATCCCATGTTATAAGACCCGCAGAAATGGTTACTTGTGGATCTGTGGCACTTGGGATGACTTCCACAATGGTTGATGCTAATTCTAAAGCTTCTTTTTCATCGATGTTAGGCACATAGACAGACATTTCTTCTCCACCCCATCTTGCACATATCCCACGACTTCCAATAGTCTCTTTTAATTGAACCGCAATCTGAACAAGAATTTTATCTCCAACTTGGTGACCATACGTATCATTAATACGTTTAAAATTATCAATATCAATTAACAAAAACATACCCGATTGATCATATTCAAGTGATTTTTCTACAAACTGATCGAGGTAACTGCGGGCATACAGTTTCGTTAAATGATCCAAATCGACCATTTCCTGTAGCTGTGTTCGTAAAATTGAGTTTGCAATGGCTAATGATGAGTGGTGAATTAAAGATTGCATTAATTTGAAACTATCGAATGAAAAGAAATATGGCTCTTTATGTAAAACAATACTGAAACCATTAATCTTTTCCTCCATAAGTATAGGAATCGCCATAATCGAGCGATACTCAATTTGATTAGGAGTTAGACGGCTGAAATCGGCAACAAATAGTGGATCATTCGTTTGAGCAAAGTGCTGTTCAACATGTTTTATATAACTTTGACCATTTTCTGAATGGAACAGGGAGGTACTTGCACCTGTTATTTCAAATGTATCATGTTTTTTAAATGCGAAACAAACTTCCATTGGCTGAAAGGATTTCAGTAACTGCTTTTGTAGGAAAAGTAACATTTCATGAATGTCAATTCGCATATTTAAACGATGCGAAGTTTCATTGATGAGTTGTAAATCACTTACGAGGCGATGCGATTGATGATATAATTTTGCATTTTCAAGAGCATTTCCTGAAGCTTGTGCCAGCATCCGTACAAAATCTTTTTCGGTTGTTGAAAAAAGATAAGTGGTGGGAGCACTTACTTGCAAGATGCCATAAATAGCTTGCCTGCCCTTAATCGGTGCATTTAACAACCGACAATTTAAATCGCTCGCTAGCTCTGTGGTTAACTCTCCTGATACAAAGGCTTCAATAGTAGCAGGTCTTTCTGATAAATAATCAAAAAGCTTAATATCGATGGTCGTGTGTCGATCTTGATCATTCGATAAAATAAGCTCCACATTAAACTCAGGAAAATTATCCCGTATATTTTTTAATACATTTTCTAAAATTAAATCAATATCCATTGTTGAATGAAATAAATCAGTCATGTTATATAGTTTTCTATATTGGTCTTCATTTATTTTGACATCTAAATTGTCTTTAATCATTTGAAGAACCTTTGAAAGTATTTCTATACACTCTTCACCATACTCCGAGGTCATAAAGTCTGTCCAAGACTCTGTTGCCTCCACAAGTAATACACCAATGGGATTTTTGCCCTCTGCTTGGAAAAGCACCATATCTGTCATCATTGAATAGGCCTGTCTTGCTTTCAATATATAAGGAATTTTCACTACTTTTTGTTGATAAAAACTAGCTTCGATCATCAGCCATGACACAGCATTTAGCTTTGTTTCAATTGTTAATGAAGCCATCTCTTCTATTGGGATTAAGGAATTACCTTCAAAACTAAGAAAAGCAGCATTATCAATTTTCAAGCGCTTCTTTAGAAACTGTTTCAATGAACAAAAATACCCATTAAAACTAGTTTGTTCTTCATAAGAACTCACCCAAAAGCTCAAAACATCAGATTTTATATATTTTAGCGTTTGTAAATGGTCTGTCATGAAATCACCTTTTCTATATAACGTCCAAATCAATTACTATTAACTTATAATATATTATACATAATTTGTGTCATTTTGACTATGTAATTATCCCTTACTTTTACAATTTACATAACACAGCGTATCATTAACTATTCCCATATTATTTAAAATAGGTAGTGAGGAATTTCGATTACGTATACGGATGAGTTTAAACGCTTATTTATTGCACAATCTGAAACAGGAAAATTACCAAGAGAAATTTTTGAAGAAGCGGGATTTGACGTGGAAGCGATTGGTATAACACGTATTCACAGAGCAGGTACTAGGTGGAGAACAGCTTATAAAAAACGTGGAATCACCGGTTTAGAAGATTCTCGAAAACACGGTACAGGACGTCCTATCGAGCGAGAATTAAGTATAGAGGAAAAGTATGCACGACTTGAAGCAAAAATGCGTTTACTAGAAGCGGAAAACGAACTATTAAAAAAGATCGATTTACTCGAAAGGCAGATGTTGAAAAAGAAATAAAACTCGCACCAGAACTGAAATTTGAACTAATATCGATTCCGACGACGTCACAAAGGAGCCCGTCAAATCAAAATGACGCTTCACCATCAATATGGTATTACCTATAATCTGAAGCGAATTCGCCGCATTATGAAGAAGTTCGGGATTATCTGTCCAATTCGTAAAGCAAATCCTTATCGTCGTCTAGCCAAAGCCACACAAGAACATCGTACGTGTCCACATCTGCTCGAACGCCAATTTAAACAAGGCGTGGCTGGTAAAGTCCTCTTAACGGATATCACATATTTGACATATAAAAATGGTAAACGTGCTTATTTATCAACGATTAAAGACGCTGAGACGAATGAGATTTTGGCGTATGAAGTAGCAGATAGCATCACAATGGAAATTGTGCTCGACACTTTGAAAAAAC
>NZ_JBAHYH020000001.1:1147838-1266886 GCF_036698265.2 Lysinibacillus sp. IITD104 | reverse complement strand
TTCCTACTATGTTCTTTTATATTTTTTTACTAGCTAATAATTGACGTCCTTGTCCTAAGCAGTTACAATGGAGGTTGTGTAAAATAAACGCAGCAGTGGTATAAGCTTATGATTGTATTTTATTCCTCTATTTTCTTATATACAACTACTTAGATGATCAGTAATGAAAATTAGATGGTGTATTGTGTAACCTAACGGCTGCATAGGCGAAAGTACATGAAAATAAAATGCGTGTAAGAACGGGTACTACTGGTTTTTGTTTTACAACAAAAAAACCAAATTTAAAGGAGGAGACAACAATATGTCTCGTTATACAGGTCCATCTTGGAAATTATCACGTCGTCTTGGTATCTCACTAAGCGGTACAGGTAAAGAAATCGAAAAACGTCCTTACGCACCAGGACAACACGGTCCAAACCAACGTAAAAAATTATCAGAATACGGTTTACAACTTCAAGAAAAACAAAAACTTCGTCATATGTATGGTATGAACGAACGTCAATTCCGTACTCTATTTAACCGCGCTGGTAAAATGAAAGGTGTTCACGGTGAAAACTTCATGATCCTTCTTGAAACTCGCCTTGACAACTTAGTTTACCGTTTAGGTTTAGCTCGTACTCGTCGTGGAGCTCGTCAATTAGTTAACCACGGTCACATCTTAGTAGATGGCAAACGCGTTGATATCCCATCATACAGCGTAAAACCAGGTCAAACGATTTCTCTTCGTGAAAAATCTCAAAACCTTGCTGTAGTAGTAGAAGCAATCGAAGTAAACAACTTCGTACCTGACTACTTAACATTCGATGCTGACAAAAAAGAAGGTACATTCACTCGCCTTCCAGAGCGTTCTGAATTATCAGCTGAAATCAACGAAGCATTCATCGTAGAGTTCTACTCTCGTTAATCAATTTGCTCTGCAAATGATGCCAACAAAACCCCTGAAATCCCTTGTATATCAAGGTTTCAGGGCTTTTTTATTTTTTACCATTTAATCTAAATGATTCTAACTCCTCTGAACAATTCAAACCTACGTTTTTTGCTTTGAATCATTAATGCTGAAACGAATGTAGCAGCGGATGGAGTCGCTCGTTTAACTTTATGTAGAGTCAGCAATAATAAGAAGTCTAATTTACTTTCTGTAATGCCCAAAGAAGCTAACTCATTGTTTGCTACATCCAACACATAATCACTTAACCATAACAACATTAATCACAGCTTGGCATCTTGATTTGTATCACTTGAAGAAGACATCTGAATATACGGCCCTACCCCTAATACTGGTAAATCATCTTTATGTGTGTACGTTTTCTTGCTTTTTGTCAATAAAATCACCTTTTAATTAGATTATCGAATGCAAGAATTTTTATTTCCACTAATTTCTTCAAAATGATGCACTACTTTTTTAGCGCAGACGCATTGCCCCAATTATAACCAACAATAATTTTTCTCTCTTACTATTGTGACAATTTTATGTACTTTAAAATAGCAATTACATAGTTTCAAAATAACATAATCACTACCTTTATAATAAAAACAAAATATCAGTTATTTACTATTCATTAGATCATCAAAATAGAACTGTTTTCCAAAAAATATATTTTACTTTCATAATAAAATATTTTTAAAACCTTTTTAAATTCAATATTCTACTACAAAACAACATTCCATACCCCTTTCATCGCTTTAACTTTTTTGTAAAATAATAACATGAAGAAAATTAACATTTTTAATAAAAATACGAGTTGAACTTTTACAAAAAATAGAATACGATGAATTGCGAAAGGTGGTTCACCATCATTCAAGCAATAATAATTTTTTAAAAGGGGTTGGAAATATGTCAGACGTTCTAAAGCAATTTGTTATGCCGAAAACAAACTTATTTGGACCTGGAGCAATTCAAGAAGTTGGTAAGCGCTTAAATGATTTAGAAGTGAAAAAGACATTAATCGTAACAGATGAGGGCCTACACAAATTAGGTCTCTCAGAACAAATTGCAAACATCATTACAGCTGCTGGAATTGATGTAGCAATTTTCCCTAAAGCAGAACCAAATCCAACAGATCAAAACATTGAAGATGGTATTGCAGTGTATCATGCTGAAAACTGCGATTCTATTGTTTCTCTTGGAGGAGGCAGCGCACACGATGCAGCAAAAGGTATCGGACTTATTGCTTCGAATGGTGGACGCATTCATGATTATGAAGGCGTTGATAAATCACAAAATCCACTTGTGCCATTAATTGCAATTAATACAACGGCAGGCACTGCAAGTGAAATGACTCGTTTCACCATTATTACGGATACAGCTCGTAAAGTAAAAATGGCGATTGTGGATAAACATGTGACTCCGTTACTTTCTATTAATGATCCAGAACTAATGATTGGTTTACCTCCTGCTCTTACAGCAGCTACTGGCGTTGACGCATTAACACATGCCATCGAATCATTCGTTTCTACGAATGCTACACCAATTACAGATGCATGTGCTGAAAAAGTACTGCAACTGATTCCTGAATTTTTACCACGTGCCTATGCAAATGGAGCTGATATAGAAGCTCGTGAACAAATGGTATATGCACAATTTTTAGCGGGAATGGCCTTTAATAATGCATCACTTGGCTATGTTCATGCAATTGCTCATCAATTGGGTGGTTTCTATAACCTACCGCATGGCGTGTGTAATGCTATTTTATTGCCACATGTTTGTCGATTTAATGTTACAGCACGTACAGAGCGCTTTGCTCGTATCGCTGAATTATTAGGAGAAAACGTAGAAGGTTTAAGTAAGCGCGATGCCGCTGAAAAGGCTATTACAGCTATTGAGAAATTATCACAAGATTTAAATATTCCTAGTGGCTTCCGTGAATTAGGGGCAAAAGATGAGGATATTGAGATCTTAGCAAAAAATGCATTGTTAGATGTGTGTGCTGAGACGAACCCTCGTAAAGCAACACTAGAGGATATCAAACAAATCATCACAAATGCAATGGGACCTATTGTGAAAAAAGAAGAGTCACTCGAGGCAGTTGCCCTTTCTTAATCGACGGTTTCCTATAAGCCTATGACATAGGGTGGAGAAAACAAATGTTTTCTCCACTTTTTTATGGGCTCGAAATACACACATTGTCTATCATGGAAACTCTCGCTATACTTTTCTTAAAAAGGATGGGAGAATACGATATGCGCTTAATTTCAATTTGTCCTAGTAATACAGAATTAGTTGCCTATTTAGGGCTGACAGACCAGCTCATTGGAGTCGATGATTATTCCGATTGGCCATCAACAGTTAAAGATCTGCCACAGCTTGGGCCAGATTTATCAATTAACATGGATGCATTAGAGGCATTACAGCCTGATCTTGTTCTGGCTTCCTTGAGTGTACCAGGTATGGAAAAAAACATTGAGGCACTAAAAGAAAGAAATATTCCTCATATTATTTTTAATGCAAACTCATTAGAAGAAATTGCGCAAGATCTTCTGACCCTTGGTAAAGCTTGTCAAGTGGAGGAACAGGCAAAAACAATTGCTGAAGAGTACATGCATTCCATCGAAAAAATGTATTCGATTGCACAAACAATTTCGAAGAAGCCTACCCTCTATTGGGAATGGTGGCCAAACCCTATTTTCACTCCTGGAAAAATAAATTGGCTAACAGAAATTAGTGCTCTTGCTGGTGGCATTAATCTATTTCAAGATGTTGAACTTGCTAGTGTTCAAACAGATTGGACTGATGTTGTTGAACGCAAGCCCGACTATATCATGATGGCTTGGGTTGGTGTAGCATTTGAACGTATCCAACCTGCTAATTTATTAAAACGTCCATATGCTAAAGAGCTACATGCCGTTCAATTAGAACAGCTTCATGTAATGGAAGAATGGCTGTATTGTCGCCCTTCTCCACGACTTATTGAAGGTGCTATCAAGCTTGCAAAAATACTGCATCCTAAACAATATGAAGAAATAAAATCTCCAAGCTTTTTATGATAAAAAAACCACATCCCCTCTTTTTTGGGGATGTGGTTTTGCTCATCGAAATTATACAAATTTCACCATATGATATTTTTTCTTACCTCGACGGACAATGCTGAATGCATCCTCTAAACGATCCTTCGCATCGACTACATATTCTAAATCTGTTACCTTTTCACCGTTTACACTAATTGCACCATTTGATACATCCTCACGTGCTTGACGTTTTGAAGATGAAATGCCTGCTTCCACAAGAAGATCAACAATATTTTTGTCCTCTTTCGCCATTTCAATAGAAGGAACATCTTTAAAAGCATCCTTCATTTCTTCAGCCGACAGTGCTTTTAAATCTCCTGAGAATAAAGCTGCCGTAATACGGATAGCTTGCTCTAATGCTTCTTGACCATGTATTAAACGAGTCATTTCTTCAGCTAGCGCCTTTTGTGCCTTACGTAAATGTGGCTCCTCCTCTACAGAAACGGCTAAAGCTTCAATTTCTTCACGAGAAAGGAACGTAAAGATTTTTAAGTATTTTATGACATCTGCATCCGCAGCATTAATCCAGAATTGGTAGAACTCATAAGGAGATGTTTTCTTCGCATCTAACCATACAGCACCACCCGCTGTTTTACCAAATTTTGTACCATCTGCTTTTGTTACTAAAGGAATCGTAATACCAAAGGCTTTTGTTTCTTCCTCATGTGTTTTACGAATAACCTCTAAACCAGTTGTAATATTCCCCCATTGGTCAGAGCCACCTACTTGAATACGGCAATTGTAGTGATTATATAAATGATTGTAATCAATACCTTGAATTAACGTATAGGCAAACTCTGTAAACGAGATTCCTGTGTCAAGACGAGAAGCAATCGTATCTTTCGCTAACATGTAGTTTACGTTAATTAATTTCCCGTAATCACGTAAAAATTCAATTGTGTTTATATTTCCAATCCAGTCACGATTGTTCACCAGCTGAGCTCCATTGCCATCTTCCGCAAATTCGAAAATACGTTCTAATTGACTACGAATTCCTTGGACGTTTTTATCAATTTGCTCGACTGTTTGTAATTGGCGCTCTTCTGAACGACCAGATGGATCACCGATCATTCCTGTCGCACCACCGACAAGTAAAATCGGACGGTGACCTGCTTTTTGGAAGCGACGAAGTGTTAACAATGGCACAATATGGCCAATATGCATGGAGTCAGCTGTTGGATCTACTCCACAGTATAAAGATACTGATTGCTCATCTAATAGTTTTGCCATGCCTTCTGCATCTGTTTGTTGGTAGAGCAAACCACGCCATTCTAAATCTTGTAATAATTCGTTTGTCATGTTCATTCCTCCTAAAATGGTTAAAATTCGTTACGTGCATGGACAGATTTAAATAAAAAAAGTCCCTACACGCAAACAATTGCATGCAGGGACGTTAAGTTACAAACTAACGCGGTACCACCCAGCTTGAAGATGTCATCCACCTTCCACTTCATTCAACCGCCTTTATCGCAGGCGCGCACGTCTAAGCTCCAAGCACGTAATTCGTCTCTACATTATGACCAGTTTTCACCAACCACTGGCTCTCTAAACAGGGAATATAGACACTACTGCAAACTTTTCATCACCAGAAAACTATAAACATAATTCTATACGATTCTTTTTCAATGTCAATAACTATGTTCGTGCTAAAACAATATGTGCTATAATAGACAAGATTTTAGGAGGTCGATACATTGAAAGATTGGATTGAAAAAATCAATGCAAAGATCGATGAATTACTTGAACAAAAATGGATGAAGAAATTACGTATTTCAGGTAGTGTTACCTGGAACTTATTTTTACTATTTTTAGTCTTTGCATTGGTTGGCACTGTATTTGTCGGTTCAGTTGGAGCTGGTTATTTTGCTTCTCTTGTAAAAGAAGAACCGTTACGCTCAAAACAAGAGCTGCGTGATCAAATTTTTAGCTATGAGGAAACCAGTGAGATTTATTTTGCCAACGATATTTATATTGGGAAATTACGGACAGATTTAGACCGACGTGAAACTTCGCTTAGCAATGTGGCACCAGAGGTCGTGAATGCTGTTCTGGCAACAGAAGACGAATATTTCCGAGAGCATAATGGAATTGTACCAAAAGCGGTTATTCGTGGGTTATTACAAGATGTTACAAATTCTGCTACGCAGACAGGTGGATCTACACTTACCCAACAGCTTATTAAAAACCAAGTACTAACAAATGAAGTATCCTATGAACGTAAAGCTAAGGAAATTTTACTGGCGATGCGTTTAGAGCACTTTATGACGAAGGAAGAAATATTAGAGGCTTATTTAAATATTATTCCCTATGGTCGTAACTCTTCAGGACGAAATATTGCAGGTGTTGAAACAGCTGCTGAAGGGATTTTTGGCGTAAAAGCAAAAGAATTGTCTCTTCCTCAAGCTGCGTACATAGCTGGTATTCCACAGGCGCCATTCGCTTATACACCATTTACAAATACTGGTGAACTGAAAAGTGAAGAAGCTTTGAAACCTGGTATTGATCGTATGAAAACAGTACTTTATCGTATGAAAGAAGCTGGCTATATTGACGATGCACAGTATAATGAAGCGTTAAACTATGATATTGCTGCAGATTTCCGCGGACCAGAAATGCGCGCGGAGGATCGTTATCCTTGGCTGACTTATGAGCTTGAAGCTCGCGCAAAAGACATTATTGCAGAAAAACTAGCAAAAGATGATGGGATTGACCCAGAGCGCTTAAAGTCAGAAAAAAAATTAAAAGATAAGTATACGATTTTAGCAGATCGTGATGTTCGTTCAAAAGGCTATCGTATTTACTCAACCATTAATAAAGATATGTATGATGCGATGCAAAAAGCAGCAAAGGACTTCAAGTATTATGGTCATACGTATACTGGTAAAGGGAAGGACCCTGTTACTGGTGAAGAGATTGATATTGAGATGCCAGTACAAGTAGGTAGTATTTTAATAGAAAATACGACAGGTCGCATTTTAAGCTTTGTTGGTGGTCGAGACTTTAAAACAACTCAAGTAAACCATGCAACACAAGCTTATCGTTCTAACGGTTCTACAATGAAACCTTTACTTGTTTATGGTCCTGCCATTGAGTATGGTGTAATCGGTGCGGGTAGCCCATTAGTTGACGTGAAATTCTCTATCGGTTCTTGGAGTCCAAGTAACTATATTACGAGTGATGAGAGAGGTCTTATCCCAGCACGTGAAGCTTTAGCAGATTCTCAAAACATCTCAGCGCTACGTTTATATAACGATATTATTAGTAGACGCCCTGCAGATTTATTAGTAAAAATGGGCTTCTCAAAATTACATCCAGACGATTTTACTAACCTTGCAACTGGGATCGGTGCTTTAAGGGAAGGAACTACTGTTGAAGAAAATACAAATGCCTTCGCTACCTTTGCAAATGGTGGCCAATTCATTGACGCTTATATGATTGATCGAATTGAAGACCAAGAAGGAAATATTGTTTACCAACATGAAGTAGAGCCTGTTCAAGTATTTAGTCCAGAAACCTCTTATATCGTGACAGATATGTTACGTGATGTTCTCACTAAAGGGACAGGGACAATGGCACGAAATACATTAAAATTCTCTTCTGATTTCGCTGCAAAAACAGGGACTTCTCAAGAATATAAAGATGTTTGGTTAGTTGGTTATAACCCAAATGTATCTCTTGGTGTTTGGATGGGTTACGATCAACCTCGTTCACTTTATGCATTTAACAACACCTATTTACAGCCAAGCGTTCGTGTGAATAAGCTATGGGGTACTTTAATGAATGCGGTTTACGATGCGGACCCTCAGCTAATCGATCCACCAACAAGCTTTAAGGCGCCTAAAAATGTTGTAACTGCGTCATTCTGTGGCATTTCTGGCATGGCTCCTTCTGCAGCATGTGCTAGCGCAGGTCTTGTACGCTCAGATTTATTTAATGCGAAGGTATTTTTACCATCTCAACCTGATGATAGCTTAGCCTCTTCAAGTGTTGTGACGATTAAAGGAAAAACTTATAATGCGTTGCCAAATACACCAGCAGAATTTGTAAAAGCAGGTGGTGCAGGCATTAATCAAGAGTTTATTAAACGAATGTTAGGAAGACTTGGCGGTAACCCTGCTAGTCTGTTACCAAAGAATTCAACATTGTCGAATTCATCTGTATCAGCTGTTGATTTCCCAGCAGATGGTAGCCCTCCAGCAGCAGTCTCGGCTTCAGTAAATGGCTCTACATTATCATGGTCAGAGTCATCGAATGATGTTGTTGGTTATCGTATCTACAACGTTACGAATGGTGGTAATACGCTTGTAAAATCCGTACTAGAGTCAACACAAAGCATTACGGTTGCTAGTGGACAAGCTTATGTAGTGGTCGCTGTAGATATTACAGGCTTAACATCACCACAATCGAATGTTGTGTCTACTGGCGGTAGTGAAAAGGAACCTGACCCAGAGGAAAACGACCAAGAACCAATACCACCAACAACGCCACCTACGAATGGCAATGGCAACGGTTCGGGTAGTAATGGCAATGGCTCTTCTAATGGAAACGGATCTGGTAATAACGGTAACGGTTCTAATAATGGTGATGGATCTGGTAATAACGGCAATAGCTCCAATAATGGTAATGGGTCTGGAAGCAATGGTGATGGGACTGGTAACCCAGGAGATGGCTCAAACGGAGCAGACAATGGTAATACTACTACTCCATCTGAAACGTCAAGGCGATAGTCTATTATCCTCCTAGGGAAAAGCATTTGTATTAGATAATCAATTTAACAGACTTACTGCATATTACTTATAAATTGTAGTAAGTCTGTTTTTTTGTCATTATAAAGAGGACTACTATTTTGAAGGGGTGGAAATATATGAACATATTGATTTTAGGAGGCACACGTTTTTTTGGAAAAAAGCTAGTGGATCTTTGTATTCAAAATGGACATAATGTAACGATTTTAACACGAGGTCAAAGTGGCAATCCATTTGGTACAAATGTTAAGCAGTTAGTAGTAAATCGTAATGATCGGGATGCGTTAGCACAGGCACTAGCCAATACAACATGGGACATTGTCTATGATAATATTTGCTATTCGCCCAATGAGGCAATAGCAATTTGCGAGATATTAAAAGAGAAAACGAAAAAGCTGGTCTTTACTTCTACTCTTTCAACATATGAGGTAGATGGTAAGGTGAAAAAGGAAGAAGACTTTGATCCATACCAATATCAAATACGCATGGGACATCAAGAGGAATTTTCTTATGGGGAAGGAAAACGACAAGCGGAGGCTGTCTTATTTAAAGAAGCTTCATTCCCAGTCGTAGCTGTACGTTTCCCAATTGTGATGGGCGAAGATGACTATACACGTCGTTTACATTTCCACGTTGAACGTATTTTGCAGAATCAGCCGATTACTTTACCAAACATTGATGCAAAGATGAGCTATATTACAGATGAGGAAGCAGCTGAATTTTTATACTTTTCGGGTGTTACCCCTATTGAGGGACCCTACAATGCTACGGCATCTGGGGCCATATCTCTCAAAGACCTCATTGCTCTAATCGAAGAAGCAAGTGGTCAGCGCGCAAAAATTTCCCTCATTGGTGGTGACGAGGAGTCCCAGTCTCCTTATGGGGTGCCTGCTGATTGGTATATGTCCAATGCAAAGGCAGAGAAGGCAGGATTTACGTTTAGTCAGCTGGAGGATTGGCTACCAAAATTAGTGTCAATATTAGTAAAACAGCTACAATAGCATTGATAATGCAAAGAATCTGCTAGCTTCTAGCAGATTCTTTGTTTATCCATTATGTCTCAATCTTTTTGCCACTGATGCTTCACTTTCATTGCTAAACTGAAGTGTATCACGGTAATATATTCTTTAAAATAGCTACTGCTTTATCAATCTCTTCCTTTGTGACCGTTAATGGAGGCAAGAGACGAATAACAGTTGGCCCTGCCCCCACTAATAAAAGGCCACTTTGTTCTGCTGCCGCGATATAAGGCGCTACTTCCGTGTCCCCACAACCAATCCCTAGCAAGAGACCCTTTCCTTGAACAGTATAGCTAGAAGGTAAATGAGCCTTTAGTTGCGCCACAAAATAGGCAGATATTTCTCGTACCTGCTGTAAAAAATCTGGCTCAAATACATGACTCAAAACGGCTTGTGCAACATTCATCGCAAGAGGGTTTCCACCAAAAGTTGTACCGTGTGTTCCCGGACTAAATGTAGCATGAAGCTCAGCAGTTCCTAGCATTGCACCAACAGGGAAACCGCCACCTAAGCCTTTTGCCAATGTTATGATATGTGGCATTAGAACAGTTTGTTCAAATGCATAACGTGTTCCTGTTCGTCCAATACCGGTTTGCACTTCATCAACAATTAGTAGTATACCTCGCTCCTTACAGACTTTTGCAATAGCTGCTGCAAATTCTGCTGATACACAATTGACGCCCCCCTCTCCCTGAATCATCTCTAGCATTATAGCTGCCACAGAATCATCAACGGTTGCTTCAAGTGCAACAGCATCATTAAATGGCAAAATCGAAAATTTTTCTACGAGTGGACCAAAGCCATTATGTACTTTGCCTTGACCTGTTGCAGACATAGCTCCAAAGGTACGACCATGGAATGATTTTTCAAATGTAATAATATGATGTTTGCCTGTATGCTTACGAGCTAATTTAATGGCCGCTTCATTAGCCTCAGCCCCGCTATTACAGAAGAAGGCATGTGAAAAGTGTGTATTAGCAATTAATTTTTCCGCCACCTTTTCCTGACCTGGTATATCAAAAAGGTTTGAAATATGCCATAGCTGTTCACTTTGCTCTTGAAGTGCCTGTACAATAGCTGGATGGGCGTGACCAAGACTCACCACAGCAATGCCACTAGTAAAATCCAAGTATTGCTTCCCTGTTGAATCCTCAACAATTGTCCCTTGACCTTTGACAATTTGTGCACGACGCTTGCCGTAGTTCTCGAATAAAACACTCATGTTATCATCTCCACTATCATTTAAAATAGTTTCTTTCAACAACTATACTTCTCAAGCTATCCTATTAGAACACTAGAAAGAATGAAGTTCACTTGAAGCTACAATCGTTGTACCAATTAATGTTGCGCCCACGATTTGTACGGAAGGAATCCCTGCTCTTAAACAGTCGATCGCTCCTTGTACTTTCGGAATCATTCCACCGTAAATATGACCCTGCTCTGTCCATTGATCTATAAGAGTAGGTGTAGCTATTGCTTGATATTCATCCTGAATACGGATTCCACTCACATCCGTAACAAGTAATAGGCTATCTGCTCCGACCGCTAAAGCAACTTCACTTGCTACCGTATCGCCATTAATATTAAGAGCCTGACCTGCTTCGGTCGCACCTACGCAGGCAATAACAGGTACAATCCCTACACCCATTAAAGCTTCCAATAAGGAAGTATTGATATTTTTAATAGCTCCAACATAGCCATAAGTCTCTTGATCTAAAAAGTCTACGACCATTAGCTGACCATCAAAGCCATTTAATCCGATGGCTGCTATACCGGCTGTTGTTAACTCATGAACTAATGCAGTGTTCACTTGGCCTATTAGGGTCGACTGGACAACCTTAATAGCAGCCTCATTCGTGACACGTATTCCATTTAATGTATGCGATTGTATGCCTTGAGCAGCTAGTTCTCGATTTATGGCTGGCCCACCCCCGTGGGTAATAATCAGCTCTACTCCACTCTCTTGTAATCTTTTAAAATTATCAAAGAAAGCCTCATTTAAACCTTCCAGTGTACTGCCCCCAAGCTTTATGACCATACGTTTACGAGCGGTATGATGCATTGATTTGGACATAGTCATATGTTAAGTCACATCCCCAAGCATGCCCCTTACCATCACCCACGCCAAGAGACACATAGATTTTTACCTCATGCATTTTTAAAATTTGAATTAACTCATCCTCAGAAAAAGGAATTGGCTCACCGTTTTCTACCATAGTAGCACCACCGATTTGGATGGTAATTTTATCTGGATCCACTGTTGCGCCACTATACCCTACTGCTGCAATAATACGCCCCCAGTTAGCATCACAGCCGAAAACAGCAGTCTTTACAAGTGGTGAACCAACGACTGTTTTTGCAATTTTACGTGCCTCCTCGTCTGAAATTGCACCAACAACCTCCACTTCGATAAGCTTCGTTGCCCCTTCACCATCTTTGGCAATCATTTTTGCTAAATCTTCCGCTACTGTTTGTAAAGTGTAATAGAAATTTTGCCAATCTGGATGCTCTGGTGTTAAAGAATCATTCCCTGCCAAGCCATTAGCCAACACTACCACTGTGTCATTAGTAGATGTATCCCCATCAACTGTAATAGCGTTAAATGTTAAATTAGTAATCGTCGATAAAGCTGCCTGCAATACATCAGATTCAATGTTGGCATCTGTTGTAATAAAGCCTAGCATTGTTGCCATATTAGGTTCAATCATACCTGAGCCTTTTGCTACACCTGCAATAATAACTTCCTTGCCATCCACAGTTGTACTATAGCTTGTGTTTTTCATGACGGTATCTGTTGTCAAAATAGCCTGTGCAAAGTCAATAGCACTTTCTAAATTGTCCTTTGGCTCTAACTGTAGAATACCGTTTGCTACTGGCTCTAATTTCATCATTTCTCCAATAACACCTGTCGAGCAAACACCCACCAAATCTGGCGCAATCCCTAATTTTTCAGCAGCTAGCGCTTGCATTGTTTGGGCGTCTTTTACACCTTGTTTACCTGTACAAGCATTCGCATTGCCTGAATTGACGATCATCGCTTGCATTTTCTTAGTTGCATAAACAACTTCCTTCGTGACTTTTAATGGCGCTGCTTGCACAGCATTTGTTGTAAAAACACCTGCAACACTTGCTGGGACTTCACTTACTAAAATAGCTAAATCCTTTTTCTTATGCTTTAAACCACAGTGTAATCCTGCTGCCTTAAAGCCTTTTGGTGAAACAATATTTTTACTTGATAGTTTTTTCATTACATTCGTTGAAGTGTTAACTGTCATCCGAAATTCCTCCTTAGATTAATAAATAAGAGAAGCATACAGTTTCCTGCATGCTGTTAAATAAAGAACGGTACGACATCTAGCCCTGTCGTTTGTGGTAAGTCAAATTGCACATTCATATTTTGGATAGCTTGCCCTGCTGCTCCTTTGACAAGATTATCAATTACGCTAACAATTGTGACACGATTTGTACGAGAATCTACTTTTACTAGAATGTCACAATAATTTGATCCCTTGACACGATTTGTCCCTAAACTAGATGCATCCGTAACGATTCGAACAAATGGATGATTTTCATAGGTTGCCTGTAAGCAAGAGATCAATTGCGCCTCTGTAATTCCCTGCATTACCGGTGCATAGGATGTCGCCAAAATTCCCCTGGTCATTGGAACCAGATGCGTATTAAAAGTAATTGCTGTATCTGCTTGAGCAAACATGGAAAGTGCCTGTTCAATTTCGGGAATATGTTGATGTGTATTTACTTTATAGATCGAGAAATTCTCATTTGTCTCACTAAAATGGGTAGTTTGTGAGGGCTTATTGCCAGCTCCTGAAATGCCACTCTTTGCATCAATAACTAGAAAACTAGGATCAATTAAACGCTCTTTTACAAGTGGCAGTAAGGATAATAAAACTGCGGTTGGGTAGCAACCCGGGTTGGCAACGAGTGTTGCTTGACGTATAAGCTCTGTATTCCATTCTGTTAAACCATACACACTTTGTTGAACACTATGGAACGGTGCAGCCTTTTTGCCATACCAGGTTTCATAGCTTGCGAGATCTTTTAAGCGAAAATCACCAGATAAATCGATTAACTTTGGTCCTTTCCCAACCAAAGGCGGTAATAGCTCACTTGTCACCCCAGATGGTGTACTTGTAAAAACAACATCAAATTTTGCTAAAGTGTCATACGCTATCTTTTGTAACGGTGTATCAGCTATCTTAACAAGATGACCAAATTTGGAAGAAAATTGAACACCCTCTTCTGAAGAAGTAAATAAATCAATCTGCTCTACAGCTGGATGATTATGTAAAAAACGAATAAGCTCTAGTCCACCATATCCAGTTGCTCCAACAATACCTACTTTCACTGCACTCACCTCTGAAATAAGTTAAAAATAGTATACGTCTGCATATTTATTAAGTCAACTGAATTTTTATTAAATTAACTATTTTTTTAAATAGATATTATTCGACCTTACACCACTTCTATATCATTGTAATTTCAGAAAAAAGAAGGCAAGAATCCTTTCGTTCATCGAATGAATCCCTGCCTTCTTTTTATGCACATGTTGTATAAATATCAATTGTTGTCTTAGATAGTTACTTAATCTTCCATGGTTGATAAATCACCAGTTGGTAAATTTAATTCCCAAGCTTTCAATACGCGACGCATAATTTTACCACTACGTGTTTTTGGCAATTTATCTTTAAATTCAATTTCACGTGGTGCTGCATGTGCAGATAAACCTTTTTTCACAAAATCACGTATATCTTCAATTAATGCATCAGAGGGTTCAACCCCCTCACGTAAGGATACAAACGCTTTAATGATTTCCCCACGCACTGGATCTGGTTTCCCAATAACACCTGCTTCAATGACATCTGGGTGCTCAAGTAGTTTACTTTCCACTTCGAATGGTCCTACGCGTTCTCCCGCCGTCATGATGACATCATCCACACGCCCTTGGAACCAGAAGTAACCTTCATCATCCATATAGGCTGAATCTCCAGATACATACCATTCTCCTTTGAGGAAATAAGATTCATAGCGCTCTGGATTGCCCCAAATTTGGCGCATCATGGCAGGCCAGCCACGACGAATAGCTAGATTCCCCATTGTAAAAGGTGGCACCTCATTACCTGCATCATCTACAATCGTCGCATGAATACCAGGAAGAGGTTTCCCCATTGAACCTGGCATAATATCCATTGATGGATAATTACAAATCATATGGGCTCCTGTCTCTGTCATCCACCATGTATCATGTATACGATGCCCTAATTCCTCTACTCCCCAGCGAATAACTTCTGGATTCAAAGGCTCACCAACAGATAGCACATGGCGTAAAGATGTTAGATCATAGCTTTCAAGCAAGCCACTCCCTGCCCCCATCAGCATACGGAACGCTGTTGGTGCACTATACCAAACTGTCACACTATAATCTTCAATAGCCTGATACCATGCTTGTGGTGAAAATCTTCCTCCGACGATTAACATTGTTACACCGTTTAACCACGGACCAAAGATGCCATAGGCTGTTCCTGTAACCCATCCAGGATCGGCAGTACACCAATAAATATCATCTTCACGTAAATCAAGTACCCATTGTGTCGATTGATATTGCTGAATCATTGCATTATGGACATGCAATACGCCCTTTGGAGCACCTGTTGAACCAGAGGTATAGTGAAGAATCATCCCATCTTCTCTGTCTACCCACTCTATTTCAAAATGAGCTGAAGCTTCTTTTAAATGTTTACTAAAGTCAAGGATTTGAGCTGTTTCCTCAACATCCTCCCCTACTAAAAAGATATGCTCCAGTTTAGGCAATTTTGCTAAAGGTACACGTTCCAGTAATGCCGGTGTCGTGACTAATACTTTCGCCTCACTATCTGCAAGTCGATCATACACCGCGCCTTCCATAAAAGCTTCAAACAATGGTCCAACAATAACCCCCATTTTCAATGCACCTAATAATGAAAAGTAAAGCTCAGGTGAACGAGGCATAAAAATAAATAAACGATCACCTTTCTGCAGATTAGTAGTGGTTTTAAAAACGTTCGCTGCTTTGTTTGTTAACCTTTTCATTTCATTAAATGAATATGCCTCTTTCCGTTTACCATCATTAAAATACAGTGCCACCTTATTTTTGCGATGTGTTTCTGTATGGCGATCAATAGCCTCATATGCCATATTCACTAAACCTGTTTCGCTCCAACTAAATGCCTTTTCCGTATCTGCCCAATTATGAGATTTTGCCACTTCTTCATAATTTGTTAAATGATGTTGACCAGGTAAAGCCATTAACTTCTCTTTCATTTTCATCCCCATGAAAATACCCCTTTCTTTGCTTTTGTTTTTGACTAAATTTCAACAATCCCCCCTGTTGAAATTCAGAGAATTCTTCAAAAGCAAAATTGATATGTAGCATTTGTTATATAACAGTTAGCCGTAGTATTAATGTTCGAATCCCTTATAGCACTACTTTTAGCTGTTAAATAACAGAAGCAATATAATCTTATTTTACACGAATTTGGATAGATTGTCTCAATATTTTTATTTTTCCAAAAATACAGGTATATTTTGCAAAAATAAGCGTTTTTACGCAAGAAATCAGCTATAATGGAATTATTAAACTCAGGTGGTGTAATTATGGAACATAAAAAAACTTTTTTTTCTGTCACAAAGGAAACAAAGCATGGTACTGTGTATGTGGAAGGACCTGTGCCTCCAGAAAAATTAGCTACATATTCATTCCATGAAGGCTTGGTTGCCTTCAGACCTCCAAAACAGCAACAGCAGGCCATTATAGAAATTGCAGGACTACCCGAAGGCCGAATTATTATTATTCGAAACGAAGATATTATTGTAGGCTATGTTACCTATCTCTACCCTGATCCACTTGAACGATGGGCAGAAGATCGTATCGATGACATGATTGAATTAGGTGCCATTGAAGTCATTCCAGACTACCGTGGTACCGGTGCTGGTAAGGCACTACTAGCCGTTTCATTTATGGGGGATGAAATGGAAGATTATCTTGTGATTACTACCGAGTATTATTGGCATTGGGATTTAAAAGGCACAGGTTTAAATGTTTGGGATTACCGCAAAATGATGGAGAAAATGATGAGCTCCGCTGGTTTCGAATATTTTGCAACAGATGATCCTGAAATTACATCACATCCAGCCAATTGCCTGATGGCACGCGAAGGAAAACGGGTGCCTCCTGAGACAATGGAAAGATTTGATAGACTTCGTTTTAGAAATCGTTTCATGTATTAAAACTAATACAAAGGGGATGCATATATGATTGTAGAAGAAATTATGAATGATGAGCCTTATACATTAGCTCCTACCAATACAGTGCAGGAGGCACTAAAGTTAATGCGTGAAAAGAAAGTGCGTCATTTACCAGTTGTAGATGAAGAACGCCACGTTTTAGGTGTAATTACTGAACGAGATATTAAAGAGGTCTTGCCCTCATCTTTGCAGGATGAACCAAACTCTCCTATTTTTAATGCAAAAGTAGAGGATATCATGGTGAAAGACCCCCTGATAGGTCATCCACTAGATTTTGTTGAAGAGGTAGCACTTACGTTTTACGAATCGAAAATAGGCTGTTTACCTATCGTCTCTGGAGGAAAATTGGTAGGCATTGTTACGACAACCGATTTACTCTATACATATATAGAGCTGACTGGTGCTACAGAGCCTGGGTCAAAAATCGAGATTCGGGTATCCGATACACCGGGAGTTTTATTTGAAATCACAAAAATATTTCATCAACATCATGCCAATGTTCAAAGCGTCTTAGTTTATCCTGACTCTGAAAATACACAAAACAAAATTTTAAGCGTCCGAGTAAAAACACTAAATCCTTTAGCAATGATTGAAGATCTACGCAAAGAGGGCTTTGATGTCCTATGGCCAAATTTACCGGGTGTTTCGCTATAATGAAAAAGGCCGTATTCGTATACTCGCCAGAACAACTCGGATATAAATTTTCAGATACACATCCTTTCAATCATAAACGCTTGACGCTAACTATGGATCTACTAAAAAATATTAATGCTCTCGATGATGTAGATATTGTACCGGCACGTGTTGCAACGGAAGAAGAGCTATTGCTTGCACATGATTCAAAATATATAGATATCGTAAAAAAAGCAGGGCATGGTGAATTATCAGAAGCTCAATGTCAAAGCTATGGAATTGGCACTGAAGATACTCCCATTTTTGAAAATATGCATGAAGCAAGTGCACAGCTAGTTGGTGGAACTTTAACGGCTGTTGATTATGTAATGGAAGGAAAAGCCGAACATGCCCTTAACCTTGGTGGAGGTCTCCATCATGGTTTCCGTGGTCGTGCATCAGGTTTTTGTATTTACAATGATAGCACAGTGGCTATTCGTTACTTGCAGGAAAAGTACAACGCTCGTGTACTTTATGTAGATACAGATGCTCATCATGGGGATGGTGTCCAATGGAGCTTTTATGAGGATCCTACTGTTTGTACACTGTCCATCCATGAAACTGGTCGTTATCTATTCCCTGGAACCGGAAATATTACCGAGCGTGGCAATGGTCAAGGCTATGGAACCTCCTTTAATTTTCCAATGGATGCATTTACTGAGGATGAAAGTTTCCTAGAGATCTATGAACAGTCAATGCGAGAGATTTTTGAATTTTTCAAGCCAGATGTTGTATTAACGCAAAATGGGGCAGATGCCCATTATTTTGATCCATTAACACATTTACATGGAACAATGAATATTTATCGTGAAATTCCTAAGCTTGCTCATCAATTAGCACATGAATATTGTGAAGGTCGATGGATTGCAGTTGGAGGTGGTGGCTACGATATTTGGCGAGTGGTGCCTCGTGCTTGGTCCATGTTATGGTTGGAAATGACAGACCAAGCGTTACCAATGGGGCCACTCCCTCAAGCATGGCTTGATCGCTGGCAACCAGAAGCTCCTGTTCCTTTTATTCCAACTTGGGAGGACCCGATTCCTTTATATGAGCCGATTCCTCGTAAAGCAGAAATAGAAGAAAAGAATGCTCAAATGTTAGCCAAATCGCTACATATTATTCGGAATGAAAGACGGGATTAATTTCTTGGCCTCACGATATTCGTGGGGCTTTTTTATTGGATGGAAGAGCTTTCCACTGCTTTTGGTCGTATATCCATCTATTCTTTTGTTCTATCCCTCACTTTTGAAACACTATCCTCTATTTTTGACGTTCCATCCAGCAAATAAAAACACGCAAATCCTTCATAAGCGATTTACGTGTTAGGTATCATTATTTACTTTTGACAGATTGTCGATGTTCAATACGGTGTGGTAAAATGACCGCCTCATCCTCGACAGGTTCCTTACTCATTAATTTTGTCAGCAGGCGCATTGCAACAGCCCCAATATCGTAAAGCGGTAGCGCGACACTTGTTAGCTGTGGGCGAACCATTCGTGCTAACTTAGAGTTCTCAAAGCTGATAACTTCAATATCCTCTGGAACATTTTTGCCCGCATCTTGAGCGCCATGAATTAAACCGATGGCCAATTCATCACTTCCTGCAAAATAAGCAGTTGGTGGCTGTTCAAGAGCAGATAAAATCTCCCAAGCCTCTAAGCCCATATCATAGCTGGACTCTTCTGCGGCAATTAATGCCTCGTCTATTGGTAAACCAGCATCCTGCAATGCTTTCTTATAGGCTGCTAGCTTGAATTTTCCGTTAATTGTATACGAAAGTGGGCCAGTTACGAAACCAATCCGTGTATGGCCATTTTGAATAAGTAATGAAATAGCTTCATAAGCCGCCTGGAAATAATCGATATTCACAGTTGCAATTGTTTGAGATTCATCCACAGAGCCTGCAAGCACAATTGGTACTGGCGAATGATCCATCGTTTGCTGCATTTTTTCTGTAACCTCATCACTCATCATCACAATACCATCAACCTGTTTTCCAAGCATGGTATCCAGTAGCTGTAACTCTTTATCTTCATGTTGATCTGAGTTGGCTAAAATAATATTATAACGATACATTGTGGCAATATCCTCTACACCACGAGCCAGCTCCGCATAAACATTGTTTGCAATATCTGGGATAATCACGCCAACTGTTGTTGTTTTCTTACTTGCTAAACCTCGCGCTACTGCGTTTGGTCGGTATTCTAATCGTTCAATTACTTCTAGTACTTTTTTTCGTGTTGCTGGTTTTACGTTTTGATTACCATTGACTACACGAGAGACCGTTGCCATAGAAACATTTGCTTCTCTTGCAACATCATAAATTGTAACAGTCATCGTACGTGCCTCCCTTTTTTCCTATTATAGCCTTATCATACGATAATTTTCATATTATTTTCAAGAAGAACTACGTAAAAACCAAGTACTAATAGTCCTATTCTAGACATTATTTTGTCACGATATAACAAACACCGCCTGCCGAAGTAAGCAAGCGGTGTTCGCTGTTAACAATTAAGCATGAATTTCATGATTTTTCATGAATTTTTGTAGTGTTTCATAGAATGCGTCAAATGTTGGGATGTCCATTTGTTGTTGTGAGTCAGACAATGCAACAGATGGATCTGGATGCACTTCTGCCATGACGCCATCAGCACCGATTGCAATAGCTGCTTTGGCACATGGTAATAATAAATCACGACGTCCTGTTGAATGTGTAACATCTACGAATACTGGCAAATGCGTTTCTTGTTTTAAAACTGGTACGGCTGAAATATCTAATGTATTACGAGTTGCTTTTTCATAAGTACGGATACCACGTTCACAAAGGATAATGTTTTCATTTCCTTTAGACATAATGTACTCTGCTGCATGAATGAACTCATCAATTGTTGCAGCTAAACCTCGTTTTAATAGAACAGGTTTATTTGTTGCACCTGCTGCTTTTAATAATTCAAAGTTTTGCATATTACGTGCACCGATTTGGATGACATCAATATAATCCAATGCTTCCTCTAAATGACCTGGTGTCACGATTTCTGTAATAACAGCTAAACCATATTCCTCTGACACACGTTTTAAGATTTTCAGACCTTCTAATCCAAGACCTTGGAAGTCATAAGGAGAAGTACGAGGCTTATAAGCACCACCACGAATTAGCTTCTCACCTTTTGCTTTAATAGAAGCGGCAACTGCTGCTACTTGCTCATACGATTCAACCGCACAAGGACCGAATACGAAAGATGGCTTTCCTTGTCCAATTAATTCACCATTGATATTAATAATTGTATCTTCTGATTTCTTTTTACGAGATACTAGCAACTCTTTCTTTTTATCAGCTTCAAGTTGTTTTAAAGCTGTTTTAAAGATTTGCTTAAATATATAATCAACCGTCATTTGGTTTAATGGACCTTGATTGTGTTCTTTAATAAGATCAAGCATGTGTCTTTCACGCAGTGGATCATAGCGATTCACACCTTGTTTTTCTTTAATTTTACCGATTTCATCAACTACAGCTGCACGTTCATTAATTAGACGAAGAATTTCTAAGTTTAAACCGTCTATTTGACTACGTAAGCTTTCTAAATCTTTTTGGCTCATGCTTTCTTGCTCCTCTCCTCATGACAGACACTTTCAGAACTCTGAAATGTATGTTACATTTTTAGATAATAGCATTATTATAATCAATGTTGTTCAGAATGTCACGCATTTTTAATTTAGCGCTTCAACTCGCTAAATTATTTTCAAGTATGACGCGAAAGGAAGCGATTACATTGAGTTCTAAATTATTCGCACTTGATATTGGCACACGCTCAGTGGTCGGGATTATTCTCCAAGAAGAAAATGACCATTTTCATGTGGAAGATATTTTAGTAAAAGAGCATAAAGAACGTGCCATGGTAGATGGACAAATACATAATGTCATGTATGTGGCAGATTTAATTAATGAAATAAAACGTGAACTTGAAGAGAAACACGGGCCGCTCACAAAGGTAAGTGTTGCTGCAGCAGGTCGATCTTTGAAAACTGAACAAGCGAGTGTGACCATCAATATACGTAATCGACCTATTTTTACTGAAGAAGATATTAGTCGCTTGGAACTTCAGGCTGTTCAACAAGCACAGCAGCAACTTTTGCAACAGAAAGAGGATGCAAAAATTAGCCATTATTATTGTGTAGGCTATTCAGTCCTGTATTATCGCTTGGATGGCGAGGAAATTGGAAGCCTGTTGGATCAACAAGGAGATGAAGCCCAAATCGAAGTGATTGCAACGTTTCTGCCTCGGGTAGTGGTGGAATCACTGATTGCCGCTCTTAAACGAGCTGATTTAGAGATGGAAGCATTGACGTTAGAACCGATCGCTGCCATTAATGTGTTGATTCCTCCAACGATGCGTCGCTTAAATGTGGCACTTGTTGATATAGGAGCAGGAACATCGGATATTGCCATTACGGATAAAAGTACAGTTGTGGCTTACGGCATGGTACCAACAGCTGGCGATGAAATAACAGAAGCTTTAAGCGACTACTATTTGCTAGACTTCCCTGTAGCCGAAGAGGCTAAACGTCAACTACAAACCTCTGAAGAGATATTGATTCAAGATATTCTAGGCTTTGATCAGTTCTATCCTAAGGAAGAAGTTTTTTTAGCAATTGAACCTGCAGTAAAACAGTTGGCGAAGTCTATCGGAGAAGAAATTTTACGACTCAATAACCGAGTAGCACCCAAAGCCGTTATGCTGGTTGGTGGAGGTAGCTTAACACCCAACCTAACTACAGAACTAGGTCAAGTTCTAGATTTACCAGCTAATCGTATTGCTGTTCGAGGTATTGATGCTATTCAAAACTTAACAAAAGAAGAACACATTAAAGCCTCACCTGAATTAGTCACGCCTATTGGTATTGCCATTGCTGCTAAAAAGATGCCGATTCAATATATGAGTTTAACAGTCAATAATCAAGTGGTTCGCCTTTTTGAACTAAAAGAAATGACTGTGGCTGATGCCTTTCTAGCTGCAAATATTCGCGCAAAGCAATTATATGGAAAACCAGGGCATGGGCTATCGATCAGTGTTAACGGACAGGACATTTTTATACCAGGTGGGCATGGCCAGCCTGCTGAAATATTGGTAAATGGACAACAGGCATCAACAAAAAGCCTGATTAAAACTGGAGATGCCATTCAGTTAATAGAAGGCCAAGATGGGCAGCAGGCGACGGCTACAGTAAGAGATCTTATCGATGATGCAGCAATAAAGACAGTGACAATCCAAAACACCAAATATGTGATTGAGCCAAAAATTACAGTCAATAGCTCTTCTGCATCACTCGATACAGTTTTAAATGATCGTGATACCGTCGTTTTTGATATAGCCGAAACAATTGAGGATGTATTTAAAATCACTAATAATTGGCATTTATTAAAGCAATTTGAATCCTATACGATTCAAGTTGATGGACAACCTTTATATTTACCAGAATTTTCTCCACAGCTAATGATTAATGGAAAGGTAGCCAAATTGAGCTATGCTGTAAAAAATGGGGACGTGATAAGCTTCCACCAACCATCTCTACCAACCGTACAACATATCGCGGACCACATGAATCTTTTGCTAGAGGATAAAATCATCATTCATTTCCAACAGGAAGTTTTAGAATTAAAGAAGACTGCAAATGAAGCGATTGTTAATAAAATGGTTGTGTCACCACAGTCCACTGTACACAATGGAGCGACTTTAGTATTTAAAGAAAAGGATCGCAGTCGTTGGATCTATCAAGATGTTTTCCGCTTCTCTAATTGGCAGCTACCGAGTGCCTTTAAGGGGAATTTTACGATTTTAAGAAATGGTCAGCCAGCGAGCTTTGATACAGAAATATTTGGTGGAGATCAATTAGAAATAATATTAGAAGCTACACCTATCATTTAAAAAAGGGATACGTTACAACTTTATCTTGTAACGTATCCCTTTATATTATGCATTATGCACGTACTTCTTCATTTGTTTCTTCTTTTTGATCTGCTTTTTCTGTCTTTTCTTCAGCTTTTGGTTCCTCACTTGGCATGTAATCCTCTAATGGTTCTTCCCCTTCAAAGGAAACCGTACCATCATCAAAAACAGTTGGTGCTTTTGCCGTTTTTAGTGTTTTTACTTTCTCTACTAATTGTGTAGATTGCTCTTGAATTTGTTTAGAAAGTTGAACTGTTTTATCTTTTGCAGTTGTCGAGAAGTCTGCGCTCTTATCTTTTAGCTGAACAGCTTGTACTGCCACATCACTGCGTAAATCTTTTCCTGATTTTGGAGCTAACAGTAGACCTGCCGCGGCCCCTACGATTCCACCAACTAATGCGCCAATCACAAAATCCTTCATGTTTACACGCTCCTCTTCATAAATAGAGTCTTGCGGATGATAAAGCTGAGGCAAAGAACTTTCAAGCTGCTGTTCCTTCACTTCGTTAAAATTTGGCTTTTGAGTTGTCATGCAACAATTCCTCCCCATCTAATTATCAAATTTGTCTAGACTGGTTGTCCATCTACTTTCACAGATGCATCTTCAACTTATATGTCTAAGACTTTATTTTTATTCAGCCAGCATGGAATACTCACTGAATAATTATCATTTTTTACGACCCCATTTTCTTTTTGGTGTTTCTTCTACTTGCACAGTTTCAAATGCATAGGCATCTGGTGATACCGATTCCTGCTCGATGATTTTGCGTTTTTTCCATTTATCCGCAATACCCATCGCAACATTACTCCATTGTACAACTTGTGCAATTTTTTCTTCGTTTTGTTCTACGCTTTTAGAAACAGAAGTAGTAATCTGCTGAACAGAATTATTTAAACCATTAACGGAGTCACCAATACCTTTAACAGCTTGAACCACTGAATTTAATTGTTCAGATTTATGTTGAATATCCTCTGCTAAGCTATTTGTTTTTGATAATAAGGACGTTGTTTCGCGTGTAATGCCTTCCATTTGGCCTTCAATCCCAGATAATGTTCCAGCTAAGCTGTTTAGGATGGACTTAAGCGAGAATAATGTCATGCCCACGCTCACACATAAAATTAAAAAACCGATTGCAGCAATAATGGCTGCAATATACAAAATCACTTCCATAAGTTGACCTCCTGCTAGTAAATTGTCTTTACTATTACTTTCCCTATCTTCGACAAAAAAAACGGAATTCCTGCTTAAATTTGAGAAAAAACAGCTTAACCCCTACGGACTAAGCTGTTTCATTGTTTTTAAGCACGTTTTCAAAAGCATCTTGGAACTTGTGAACATCACCAGCGCCCATAAATAAGAATACAGCGCCATTATGTTTTGTTAATATATCAATTCCTTCAGTGGTAATCACTGCACTGCCTTCAATAAGTGACGCTAAATCATGGATAGAAAGCGCGCCTTGCGTTTCTCTCGCAGAGCCAAATATATCACATAAATAGGCTGTATCTGCAAGGCTCAAACTATCCGCAAAATCTTGTAAAAAAGCTTGTGTACGTGTAAATGTATGTGGTTGGAAAATCGCAACTAGCTCACGGTCAGGGAATTTTTGGCGTGCTGATTGAATCGTCGCGCGAATTTCCGTTGGATGGTGTGCATAGTCATCTATTAAAACATTATCCCCTATATCGGTCTCAGTAAAACGTCTTTTTACACCTTTATATGTGTGTAAACGCTCCTGAATAATATCTGGAGAAATGCCTTCATATTCACATAGCGTAATAACCGCCAATGTATTTAAAACAGCATGATCTCCAAATAATGGGATAAAGAAAGTACTATAAAATTCATTACGTACAAAAACATCAAATGTTGTACCCTCAGTTGTTTTTTCAACATTACGTGCTTCAAAATCATTTTCAGCACCAAATCCATAATACACAACTGGTACTTTTGCTTGAATACGCTGAAGCTGTTCATCATCACCACATGCTATAATTGCTTTTTTCACTTGTAATGCTAATGATTGAAATGCAGAATATACGTCCTCTATATTAGCAAAGTAGTCTGGATGATCAAAATCGATGTTCGTCATCACAGCATAATCAGGATTATATGCTAAAAAGTGACGGCGGTATTCACACGCCTCCATCACAAAGAAATCAGCATTTTCATGACCTGCACCAGTACCATCACCAATTAAATAAGATGTTGGTTTATAGCCACCTACCACATGTGCCATTAAACCAGTCGTAGATGTTTTACCATGTGCACCTGTGATGGCAATGGATGTATAGTTGCCAATATATTCACCTAAAAATTTATGGTAACGAATGACTTCTACACCGATTTCTCGAGCACGTACTAATTCAGGATGATCATCAGAAAATGCATTACCTGCGATCACTGTCATACCTTCTTTAATATTATCTGCATTAAATGTAAAAATTGGAATATTACGTTCACGTAACGGTTGCTCCGTGAAGAAATATTTATCGACATCTGAGCCTTGTACTTGTTCACCAGCATCAAATAAGATTTGTGCAAGCGAACTCATGCCAGAACCTTTAATGCCTGTGAAATGAAAAACTGTCATTAATTAAACCCCCCGGGAATTTCAATATCCCATCTATCATCTATTAGGTGTATCGTATTATTTCACGAATGGTTAGGTATTAATACCTTCACAAGTGTTAAAAAATACGTACTATTCAACACATCTTGTCTATTATAGCACTTTTTATGCACAAGGATAGATGTGTAACTTTTCTAAAAAAACTAAATTCGACGTAAATTAGATAATCTAGACGAAAACAATGCAATTCTTATTCAAACATAGTAATTAAATCTTCTTCTGTAATGTAACTTTCACGTGGCTTACTTCCTCTTGCTTCTGAAACAAAACCATGTGATTCTAACATGTCAATTAAACGAGCAGCACGATTATAGCCAATATGATACTTTCGTTGAATCAATGAGGTAGAAGCCCCCCCTTGCTCATAGACAAATCGGCAAACATCTTCAAATAAATCGTCCTGTTCTGCAGAAACCTCTGTTTTCTTTAATAATTCCTCTTGATCGAAAATATAATCAGGTTCACCCTGTTCACGAACATGCTCAATAATCGATTCAATTTCATCATCTGTAACAAAAGTTCCCTGCAAACGCACTGGCGCTGACATACCGTTACCTAAATATAGCATATCCCCTCGACCAAGTAACCTTTCTGCTCCCTGCCCATCTAAAATGGTACGAGAATCAATTTGAGAGGAAACAGCAAAGGCAATACGTGTAGGAATATTTGATTTGATTAACCCTGTAATAACATCCACAGAAGGTCTTTGCGTTGCAACAATTAAATGAATACCACATGCACGTGCCTTTTGAGCAATACGGCAAATGGCCTCCTCTACATCTGCTGGAGACATCATCATTAAATCAGCTAACTCATCAATGACAATTAAAATATAAGGCAACTTTAGGCTATGTTCCTTATTTTTATCCGCTATGGCGTTATACCGTGTAATATCACGTGCACCTGCATGAGCAAAGAGCTGATAGCGACGCTCCATTTCCTCTACTGCCCATTTCAGCGCAGCCGTTGCCGCCTTTACATCTGTAATGACAGGACTAACTAAATGCGGAATATGGTTAAATGGCGCCAGCTCTACCATTTTAGGGTCGATCAGCATGAGTTTTAGCTCGTGTGGTGCAGCTTTATATAATAAACTAACCAAAATAGAATTAATACAAACGGATTTACCTGAACCCGTTGCACCAGCAATTAAACCATGTGGCATTTTACGTAAATCTAACGTAACAGGCTTTCCAGTCAAATCAAGTCCTAGTGCTGCTTCTAATGGTGAATCTGACTCAACGAAGGAGGCACTATTTGTTACCTCAGATAAGCGAACAGCTCGTGATACTCGATTTGGAATCTCAATACCGATCGAGCTTTTCCCAGGAATGGGTGCTTGAATACGAATATCCTTTGCTGCTAAGGCAAGTTTTAGATCATCTGCTAAGTTTCGAATTTTACTAACCTTTGTACCATGGCTCACCGTTATTTCAAATTGAGTAACAGCAGGGCCTTGCATAATCGATTCAATTTGCGCAGAAACTTGGAAATAAGATAGTGCTTCGACTAATGTGTCGCCCTGTTGCTCCATCCAATCCGTATCCTGTGTTTTTTCCTCTGGTGGCTCTAGGTATTCATCCGTAGGCTTTTGATAGACGTGTACAGGCTTTGCTGGTATCTCAGCTTCCACTACTTGTGGTACTACTTGATTCTCAACAGATTCTACTGGAACATACTCTACAATATCTGAAACTACTTCAGGTTCGATAGCTAGTTCTGGTTCTGATACTTGTTCCAGTTCTGAAGCTAGTTCAAGTTCTGGTTCTAACTCGAGTTCTGGTTCTAACTCAAGCTCTGGCTCAATAGTTGCAGAAATTTCAGCAGCAGCTGCTTTTTCGATTTCTATTCGTTCATTTGTTGAGATATCTGGCATTGATGTAACAGGAGCCATTGTAATCACAGCCACAGGCTCTTGAGTACTGCTTTTTGAAGTAACATTTTCTACATCATCAAGTTGCACTGGGAAATCTATTTTCGATTGAACATTCTCTGTGATATGCAAATCATGATCATCTTCTGGTTGTGAGACGTATATTTCATTTGTTGTCATGCTGTCTAAGGACGAAGATTTTTCTACCGTCACATCCACTAGTTTGTTTTTCTCTGTTTCTGGCTCGCTCTCTACACGTAGAGGCTGCTGAGCCATCTTCAATTGCTGTTGGATTCTCCATTTTTCTTTATCTGTTTTTAACATTAGTACATTAAATGGAATTCGACTTTTTTCTTCTCTCGATGCAGTATCAGGAGATTGGTCATCCATTGACGGTTGAACGACAGTAACTTCTCCAATATGGATCGTAGAATTTTCAATTTGAACTTGTTCCACAATCATTTCTTTGACATGGATTTCAGACTGATCTGCTGAAAGCTGTTGAACTGTTTGATCTTGCCCAACAGCTTCCTTCACTTGCTCGTCAAACTCCATAGCAAAAGAAGTCGTTTGAGGTACAGCTACATTTGACAATAAATCTTCCTTATCATCGTTCTCTTCAACTAACACTTCTTCCTCAAAAATAATTGGTTCATTTACTGTCGATAGCTCTTTCGGTTGAATGATTGCATGGTGCTCTGTTACAACCGTTTGGTTTGTGCTAGCCGGCTCTTTTTCTTCTATTATATTTTCATTTACCTCATTTGTTGTCGCTTCTTTTAAAGGCTTTGCAACAGTTACCTTTTCAACTGCCTGTACATCGGTTTCTTGCTTCTCATATTCTTCTTTTCTTTTATCTAATAATTCTTTGATTGGACTTGGTTTTGCAAAACCATAGACAGGTGAAGGCACATCTGTTGGAACAAATCGTTTGCGATTCTCTGGTACAATATTTTCAACTTTTTGTTCTTTTCGCTGACTCTTTTCTTTTGGTGTAGGTGCAGTCATAGGCTTTAAATTAGCTGTTTCATTTTGTGCATCTCGAAACACTAAGCTTGCTCTTGAACGAAATTCTTGTTCTAAAGGCTGACTTTTCATCATTGTTTTTCGACCTGTACGTTTAGAGCGATTTGCTAGTAAATCCCGAATTCCTGAAACCTCTACATCATAAACACTAGAATCGACAATATGATGATTTAAATGCTTTGGTAACGATAAATCCCGAATTTGTCCATAATCATCATCTTCCATTTGATCAAACATGTCTTTTGAGGACGTGTAGGATGTCTCACCTTCATCATCGTCAATCAAAGGGAAACGGAAAGTCTTTTGCTTAGCGATTGTTGGTTCTTTTTGTGTATGTAATTGCTCCGACTGAACTTCTCCATAATCCTCATAATATTCTTCATACTCATAGTCTTCATCATCTTTATTAATAAATTTACTAATTTGTTTTTTAAACCAGTTCACTTCGTTTCACTCATTTCTCTTACACTTCATTTATAGCATTGTCTAGTTTTAAATTATTCAATAGCTCAATGTCTACACCAAAAAGCATACCATAAAAACGGTCTTGAAACTTGCATTTAGAGGCTCATTCTAAACAAAAAAATCGTTATGCTACTAGCATATTAGTAACATAACGATTTAGGGCATTTAACCTTGATACAAGGAATAATATCATGATAAAACATTTAAATTTTAATAATTTCTTTTTTAAATAGAGGGATTTTTATTTAGTTGGTGCTTCAAAAGCACTACCTACAATAGCATCCTCAGGTAATACTAAAATTCCTTTTTCAGATGGAGCATTAGGAATCGCTAATTCACGTGCTGAACAAAGCATGCCGTAAGACTCAACACCGCGTAAATTTCCTTCTTTAATAAGCATACCTGAAGGCATTACGGCACCAATCTTCGCTACAACTACCTTCTGACCAGCTTCAACATTAGGGGCACCACACACAATTTGTAATATCTCATCTCCAACATTCACTGAACAGATGCTCAATTTGTCAGCATTAGGATGCTTGTCCTTTGTTTCTACATATCCAACCACAAATTTTGGTGAAAAATCAACATCAAGATTAATATTAGCTCCATTTTTTTCGATTGCCACTGCTAGCTGTGCTACTAATTCTGGTGTCACTTCTACTAAGCCTTTTGCATCTGTTTGGATGTAACTGCTCGCATTAAATAAATTAAAGGCTTTAATTTCTCCCGTTTGAGCTTCCTTTAAAATAGCAATATCACCAGCACGTTCTACTTCCGTTTTCACAATAGCCTCTGTTGCTAGTTGAACTAGTAAGACATCTCCTACATGCTCTTTGTTGTAAAATACATTCATTGTTATTCTTGCTCCTTTTTCACTCTGTTTTTTGCTAAGATAAAGATCGGTTCTAGTTCCCCATCTTCATAAATAAAAGATAATGACGTAATCGGTACAGTCCCGACTGCAAAGAAATGCATGGTCATCTGTGCTAATACATCATACCCTGTTTCATTACGAATATCACCTATAATTAATACATCTTGATGCGGCACAGATAGTGTCATATCGCCCTCCACTTGTGCCTGCATTTCTTTTAAGAAGCTCTCATTTAAAATCCGGCTAGCATCATAGCCATCATTCACATTGACAAAATAAAAAATATTACCTGCTACTTCATCTTTTTTATAGGCGGTTGGTAGTTGTTTCACCGAAAAGCGTGCCATTTCTCGAATTTGTTCTACAGTTAATTGTAAGGCTTCTAGCATAGATTCATCAATAAAGCGATAGGTTTTACCTAAATCGAGCGCATAAAAGACGCGCGTTTCAGCTGTATGCTCAGTTGTAATAAAGGCATGCCCTTCTTTCGATGCCTGTGGATAAGAAGTGGCACGAATTACGGGATAAATATGTGTAGTCGTTTGGAAACCCTGTTCCTTTTCTTGTACCATCGCGTTAAAGGTTTGCTCAATTGTATATAAAACTTCTTCAATCGCCGACTCTTGCTTCTCATTATATTTTGCTAAGATCCCAGGTAAGGAGAGCTCCATCCCTTTTCCAATCGTCTTATGATTCAAGCGTAATTTATCGTACTTTTTATCAAAATGAAATTCATATTTCTCTTCAGTTAATTGCTTTTTTAATAGCTCGACTAGTTGTTCAGACTTCATTTGCTTCATCTTTTTCACATCCTAACTTCAAAATGAAACGGCTCACATGTTTGTGAACCGTTCTGTTCAATCCTTCTATTTACTTCATCTTAACCGAATGAACGATTTTCGTCATCTCACGCAAATTATTTTCAATTTGTTTAGCCTTTGAAATGGTTGACATCTTCACACCACCGCTACTAACAATGAGCTCCATTTCATTTTCTTGGTCCGTTTTTAGAACCGCTGTGAAACCAAAACGACCATCCTTATCAAAAGTCGACTCTTCGATAATTTTGTCCGCCTCATTTTCTTTTAAAAGACTATAATAAAGTTTACTGTCTTGTGCTTCACGATCATTGATAAAAAGAATGTAGCTTTCTTTTCCTTTTGAAATTACAATATTATAAGCATCTGAACTGTCTTCAACTTTAAAGTTTGAAGGTAAGTATAATTTGATATCCCCAATTTCTACTGTATGTTCTTCTGGCTCTTCAGCAAAAACCTTCTCCGTTAATTGCAGCCCATTAGCAATTTGATCATCAATAGATTGATTGCAGCCAGAAAGGACAAGAAGTAAAAGCATTAGGCCAATTGCTCTTAGCCATGAAAATAGCATATCTCTCTTCCTTTCACTACTAACTTTTTTCTATTTTAAAAAAATTATTCATAAGATGCAACCTAACTATCCTCTTACCACTAATTCCATTTAACTATTTTTGTGAAAATGTGAACAAATATTGACCAACTAAAAGCGAGACAATATGCTCAAACATCATCTGTCTACTTACTAAACCTTGCGTAAAAATACCTACAGCACCTGCACCCTGACGAATATCTCGACGCTTTGTATATTGCTCCATAATCGGTCCAAGTTCTCCACCAGTTCTTATTTCCTGGGCAATTTCTTTGGGCAGTATAATTTGTGCGCCAGCAGCTGTAAATGTTGTTCCGTCTGACACTGTTAATGCACCCCAGTTACAAACATACATTTCATCATCAATTTCAGTTACGCCACCTTCTAAGCCAAATGATAATTCTGCATCCGTTAAAATCAATGCGTTTTTAGCACGATTCATTGCTCCTAATCTAGTTTCTTCATTACTGATCGGTTGATCTGATACTTCTGAAGCAGCTTTGACATGAGTAAAGAGAGAATCCTCAAAGTATTTTCGAGCAATTACTTCAACTGCTTCTGTTTTGGCTTTATTAGTTGTGCCAATTGCTATCTTCATCTAATCCCCACTTTCTTTCCATAGAAAAAGATGCCTCTAAAAGGCATCTTCCTTGCTTCTTATACATTAGCGTGAATTGTCTCTAATGTCGAACGATCTGCTTTTTTCACTAATTCTACAATTAATGCTTTTGCAGCAGCATAATCATCAATGTGAATAATTGACGCTGATGTATGAATATAACGTGAGCATACACCAATAACTGCACTTGGAACGCCATCGTTTGCCGTATGCACTCGACCAGCGTCTGTTCCACCTTGGGAGACAAAGTATTGATAAGGGATATGATTTGATTCGGCCGTATCTAAAATAAATTCACGCATACCACGATGTGTAACCATTGTACGATCTAAAATACGAAGTAAAGTGCCTTTGCCGAGCTGTCCAAATTGACTTTTTTCACCTGACATATCATTGGCAGGAGAAGCATCTAGTGCAAAGAATAAATCTGGTTTAATCATGTTTGCTGATACTTGTGCACCACGTAAGCCAACTTCCTCCATCACATTTGCACCTGAGTATAAATGTGAAGCTAATTTTTCGTGCTGTACTTCTTTCATTAATTCAATCGCTAGGCCACAGCCATAGCGGTTATCCCAAGCTTTAGCCATAATTTTCTTCGGATTTGCCATTGGTGTGAATGGACAAATTGGAATGATGGATTGTCCAGGACGAACACCCATAGACATAGCATCTTCTTTATTATCAGCACCAACATCGATAAGCATATTTTTTATATCCATTGGCTTCGCTCGTTCTGCATCTGTTAATAAATGTGGTGGGATGGATGAAACAACACCAGGAATTGCCCCATTTTTCGTATATACTTCTACTCGCTGTGCAAGCATAACCTGATTCCACCAGCCGCCCAATGTTTGAAAACGGATCATTCCATTATCTGTGATAGAAGTAACCATAAATGCTACCTCATCCATATGACCAGCAACTAATATTTTCGGTGCATCCACAACATCACTGTGCTTAACACCAAAAATACCCCCTAAATTATCTTGAACGATTTCATCCGAGTACTTTTCTAACTCAGAACGCATGAACGCGCGTACTGCGTGTTCATTACCCGGAGCGCCTGGTAATTCTGTTAATGTTTTAAATAATTGTAATGTTTCCTCATTCATGATGACTCTCTCCCCACGAAGTAGAATATTCTTCCTTGCCTATTGTAACACAATTATTTCCGAATTCGAAATATTGATACATTTCCTAAATCTGCTTAATTGTGAACGTGCATTCACTCTATAGGCTATGCTAAAATAAAGGTATAGAAAAAGGAGGAAAAAAGTATGAAATTACGTGATTTTTTAATTGGTGTCGCAACTGGCTTAGCTGCCGCAGTCATTATTAAAGAAGCTAGTGAAAAAGTTTCTCCGTTCGTACCTGCAGGACAAGTACTTGAAAACATAAAAAGAGAATTTAAAAAGGATTCACCGATTGATGGTTCTTGGATTTTTATGAAAACTGAAGATTTCACAAACGGTATTATTACTATCCCAGTATATCGCGGAGGGATTTCGCGTATGCATGAAGGTAAGATGCAGACATTCGAATTTGCTGCCGATGCACGCTCTGGTGTTGTCGTGGAGCTAACAGAAGTTTAATTATGTATATACAAGAAAAGCCATCCCATGAATTGGAGATGGCTTTTCTATGTTATTCAGATAAACCTTTATTATTAAAGTACTTTTTATACTTACGATAATAATTTAAATTATTAAGTGTTAGTTTCACCCAACGCTTCGCATTCATATCCTCATTAAAGTAAAGAGAATTTGTGTATTTCCCTTCACTAATTAATTTTTTTGCCTCTAGTTTGAGCTTTTCATTCGATGCATATTTGAACAATACACCTTTAGGAATAATCATCCATAAATGCTTGTCCTGCACATATGTGACATCTTGCTCGATATTTAACATATGGTCATCCGCTACATACTTCATTAAGTTATGACCACTTGCCGTTACATAATAGCTAGAACGTCCATTACGTAAATTGATTTCAAAAAGTTTATATTGCTTGTCTCGAATATCAAATTTCATATCAAAATTCGCAAAACCTGTATAGCCGATATCCTCTAGGAAGAAACGTACTTGATCCATTAATTCTTTATCATAGGTTGTCACGATGGCTGCATAACTTCCGATTCCTTCAGGAGAATGTTCTTCTAGAATAGGATTACCGAGACACATCAGCTTCACTTTTCCATCCTTCCCTACATAGGCATTTAACACACGCATATAGGAATCGTCCCCAGGAATAAATTCTTGAATAATCATTGTATCCTGATAAGTCGAGCTATAAATAGCTTTTAATATAGCCGTTTTTTCCGCTTCATCATGAGCAACAAATACTTTTTTCTTCCCAGGGAATTTACAAGCCCAATACTCTACTGAGTTTGAAGCCTTTAAAATAATCGGGTAAGCAAATGGTGGTGTAAAGTTTTCATAGTTATCAGCTGTCACCGTTGTTGTACCTGGATATTTAAAATTATATTGATCACACATTTTATAGAAATTTTCTTTCAATAAAATTTCATCCATCAACGATTCATCGATATACGGTACGGTAAAATGCTCTTGTAACGCTGGCTTATTTTTGATAATCAGCTTAGCATAATCGTCCCCACATGCTAAAAGTAATAGTTTTTTATCAGCATATTTTTTTGCAACTTCTGCAAGGGCAGGTGCAAAAACATCTTGTTCATTTAAACGGTCTATTTCTTGAAATTGTAGGATATGGCTATCTTGTGTTGCTGTTAAATGAGAACGTCCTAAGACAAGTGGTTTAATACCGTATGCTTCATAAAACGCACGTGCCATACCATATGCATTCATATCTGATCCAAGTAAAACGGGTAAAAATGGTTGTTCAGTTGCCATGTTTATTTCAACTCTCTTTTGTATTTTAGTATCGTGTTAAGTGTATCATATTTTCTATCCTGTTCACGAACAAAAACGCGAGGTATTGACATTTTATATGCCAACTACCTCGCCTTAGCTTGCTCTATTAAAATGTAATAACAGCTTGTCTACTACGCTCTAGTTTATCCACAATCTCTTTGCCTGACTCATCCCATCGAATCATACGATAATAAGCATCGTGATAGAAAATAAAGCCATAGTTATTTGCAAGGGCTTCTTTCATCAGTCGCTCTTTTGCAAATACACTTGTCATTGGATAATCGTCATAGGCTAATACCCACAATGGATTTTGATGAGCATGAGTCGGCATAATATCTGCCATATGCAATAACACTTCATCATTTTGCGTTAGCTTGATGACAGCATGTCCCTCACTATGACCACCAGTATGAATCATTTCGATTCCAGGTACTACTTCCAATGACCCTTCGTAGGTTTCAACTAAATGCTGAACTGGTTCCCAATTTTCTTTCCAATAAGTATTTTTAGAACGGATATTTGGGTTACGCATTTCATCCCATTCAATTTGTGTTACAAAAATTTTGGCATTTGGGAAAGTTGGTACAAGTACATCCCCTTCCCACTGCGTTAAACCACCAGCATGATCAAAATGTAAATGCGTCATTAATACTGCATCAATATCTGATGTCGTTAATCCTAACTCTTGTAAGCTATCTGCTAACGAAGATTCTTCTGTTACACCAAAGTTTCGAAGCTGCTTTTCATTTAATTTGTTAAAGCCTACACCCGTATCAATGAGGTAGTTTTTGCCCTCATATTGAATAAGGATAGGTTCTGTTGGTAATTCAATTTGATTTTTTTCATTGACTGGATATTTGCGAGACCAAAGTGGCTTTGGTACAACACCAAACATCGCACCACCATCTAGGCATGTAACACCCCCGTTTAGCCATGATAATGACATATTGTGAAACTGTAACTGATCCATCCATACTCCCCCTACAATTTAGTGATAAATTGCGATTCTAAGCGATAAATCGGCTGCCCTTTTGCAGAAAACTTCTCTTCATATTCTGTCATCACATTATCCTCTGGCATATTTGCATGTAGGTCGAGAGATACATACTTTAATAACATCCCATATTCAGACATACTGATTAAAGAATACTCGAACAGACCTCGGTTATCCGTTTTAAAATGGACTTCCCCGTTATCCACTAAAATCGACTCATATAATTTCAAAAAATCCCCGTGCGTTAAACGTCTTTTTGCATGTCGTGTTTTTGGCCAAGGATCTGAGAAATTCAGGTATACACGTGATACATCGTTTTTGTCAAAGAATTTATATAAATCTGCGCCATTTACTTTTAGCAAACGTAAATTCGCTGGAGACTTTGCCTCTAACACTTTTTCTAATGCACAAACAATCACACTATCATAAAGTTCAATGCCGATATAATTGATCGTAGGATTTTGCAAAGCCATACCAGTCACAAATTGTCCTTTTCCAGAGCCTACTTCAATATGGATAGGGTTGTCATTGCCGAAAACAGCCTGCCAATTTCCTTTAAAGTCTTCAGGATTTGGAATAATCACCTCTGGGTGATCTGTAATCATTTCCTCTGCCCAAGGCTTATTTCTTAATCTCAATGTTGTTCCTCATTTCTTTCCTGTGAAATTATTGATTTTTTAATAGTATAACGTATTCCCTTATAATTCGCATGAAATTATTGCACAATGATATTTTTTATGAATCCTTGACAATAACCTGCCAAGCATTTTGTTGTATTGTACAGTGAATATTTGTCCCTTGATTGACAATGCCAATATAATTACCATCCGCATGATAGTCAACCTTATTTGCTACGATAAGATCAAAGTCCTGCCCCTGTAAAAAAGTAACTTCTTTAAATTTTGTATGCTTTTCAAAAAAGACAGTGACAAATACAAGTAATAATTTGATACGTGAAATACCATGTACAATCGTTATATCAACTTTACCATCATCCGCTTTTGCGGCAGGTGATATTTTCATGCCTCCTCCAAAATAAGGTTGATTACTCATCGCCACAAACCATGTCTGCTGAAATTGCCATTCATGTTCCCCTGAACGTATCATTACATCAAAGCGTTCAAAGCGAAATAATCCTCTAATTACAGCGACAGCATACGAAAGTTTCCCTAGCCCAATCTTATTGAGATAAAACTTAAGACGAGAAGTGTTAATTGATTTTGTCACATATGCATCGAAGCCTATGCCAGCATTATTAACAAATATTTCTGTTCGTTGATTACCAATCTGAACGATCCCTGCATCCATTCTCGCATTAGCCAAGGTAGTTTTTACATAATCCTCGATTTGCTGGGCATTGGAAAAGGTGTGAAAATAACGTGCAAAGTCATTACCAGAGCCAGCACGAACTACACCAATTATGATGTATTTATTATGTATAACACCACTAACTACTTCATGAATGGTGCCATCACCACCAACAACAACAAGCAATTTCTTCTCTTGTTGCTGGTGTGCCCATTGTTGAGCGATTTCCTGTCCATGTCCTGCATATTCAGTAAAAGCCACTTGATAAGGAATCGTGAGTTGCTGTTGAAGTTGCAGCCAAACCTTTTTCCCTTTTCCATTTCCTGCGGCCTCATTGACAATAAATAGAGTGTTCATAATCAGTCCTCTGTTGGCTGTGGAGCTTGCTGCCAAATATCTCGGTTAAAGGAGGTCGTTTGGACTGTATTTAAAATGGTCTGTGCAGCTCGGATTTGCATATGCTTCATAGGGGAGGAAACTTTTCTTAAATGCTCTATCCATTCATGGTAATTTCGACGATCAACAAAGCGAACCCCAAATGGTGAACCAGGATAATCAAAATACCCATTACGAGATAGCACAACCTTACGGATGGGCATATCAATATCCTCCTGTTTAAATAATTGTGACAGTACCGATTCCATCCGCCCTAAGTTAATTGTTGGATTCAAAACTTTAGAATCCTTCGTCCCTACTTTTTTAATCCAGAAGCGATCACTGCCACCTACATATACAGCTTGATTTTCAGCCTCTAAGACCGTAATACAAATACACTCTGTCGGCGACATTAACACTACATCTAGCTCTATAGGGGCTTTTCTAATTTGTAGTATCGGATAATAAAACAATAGATAATTATCTGGCAATGTTTGCAATAACATACGAAGCAAGGAGTCACGCATAAAACGAGGATCTACATATGATTTTTCTCGTAATGTTGAACTGGCCCATTTCATTTGAAAATGAAAAAATTGATCAATAAACATTCGTTTTAGCTCATGAATGGATTGTGGTGCATAGACAATTTTAGGTTCAAATGTGAGCGTCGTTTCTTCTTCAGGAATTATATCCTCATCACTAACAAGCTCATTTGATATTTCTACTTCTTCAACATCCTCCGTTGCTTCCTTTTGTCTTCCAGCAAACAATTTTTTTATGAAAGAAAAACGTTCTTTTTCCTCGTAAGCCTCCGCTTCTGCCTCATTATCAACATGTTGCCACTCGCTAATATCTTCTCCCAATTCCCACTGTCGTTTAATGCGCTCCCATTGGTTTTTCTTTAGGCGTACAAATTGTGTTGGGTATCTCGCTAAATCAATTTGATAACGTGAAATATAATCTTGTAATTTCACTAATTGTGCCATGTAAAGGTCACTCCATTCTTACTCACCATATCTATAGTTCTCTTTTTATCTTGATTGCTTTGGTAGAAAAGAGGCATTGTATTCAATACATCGACAATTATTCTACATATTTCAATCTGTAAAATTATTCATTACTATCCTTCTTATTTTACATGACGACACTAAACATTACATCCATAAAAAAAGAGAACTACCTATCGATAGCTCTCTTAAATAGTTCTTTTATTTTGTATTCAAAGAAAGTGGTAATTTCGCTTCAAAAGCTTGTTGCAATTTACGCGTCCATTCACCTGGCACTCCAGTACCGATTTGGTTGCCATCCACATCAATAACAGGTGTAACCTCAGAAGATACAGACGATACAATGATTTCATCCATTGTTAATAAATCAGCTTTTGTCATTGGTTCTTCAACGACAGGCAAACTAATCTCCTCTGCACATTTTAAAATGACCTGACGTGTAATGCCGTTTAAAATGAAGTTATTTGCTGGGTGTGTATAAAGCTTACCGTCTTTAATCCCATAAACATTTGCGGATGAGCATTCTGTTACGATATCCCCGCGATGTAAAATAGCTTCGTAGCAGCCCTTTTCAGCCGCCTCTTGTTTTGCTAATACTGCACCAAGTAAGTTTAAAGATTTGATATCACAGCGCAACCAACGAATATCCTCTACAAACGTAGCCTTAACCCCTTTTTCAAAGTTTTCATATGCACGTTCACCAGCTTTTACATTACCCGTTAATACAGCTGGAACACTTGCATCCGGGAAAACGTGATTACGTGAATTGGCACCACGTGTGATTTGGAAATAAACATGCCCTGTGTCTAGATTATTTTTTTCAATGAGCTCATGTAATAATTTGTGTAAAACGTCTTTTGTATAAGGAATAACAAGACGAATTTTTTCGGCGCTTGCATAGAAACGATCAATATGCTCTTGTGCTGTAAACATATTTCCGTTATAAACTTTGATTACTTCATAAATGCCGTCACCAAATTGATAGCCTCTATCTTCGGGTGATACCGCAATGGATCCTTCTTCAACAATTTGATCATTCCATAATGAATATGCCATGTTTTGTTCATCCTTTTCGTCTTTGAGTTATTTTTTTCCTGCAAGTTCAACAATTGCTTCAGCATAAATTGCCGCTGCCTTTACGAGGTTTTCAACGACAACAAACTCATCTGCTCGATGCGCTACATCTGGCTCCCCTGGGAACAGCATGCCAAACGCCACGCCTTTTTTCATCACACGTGCATACGTCCCACCACCAGTTGATAATAAAGGTGTTTCTGTATCTCCCGTTTGACGTCTATAGATAGCTACTAATGTCTGGATGAATGGATCATCCTCGCTGACATAATGAGGCTTAGAATCGTCTTGTATATCTAGAGAAAACCCTTTTTCTACGGTTAAGCGTTGTGCTGCTGTTATTTTTTCATCGAATGGATAGGAAACAGAATAGCGCATACTAATTACTAAACTACCGCCTTTATGGACATCATAGCTTACGATCCCTGGATTTAATGTTGTTTGTCCTGACATTGTATCCTCAAACTGCAAATCGAGCTGACTACCATAATGATCCTGATAAAAAACATCTGCAATAAAGTCGACAAATTGTTTACTTGCTTCTGTCGTCAACTCTTGTTGTAAAAATGCTGCAAGATAAACAGCTGCATTGACACCTTTATCTGGTTCCATTGCATGGGCTGCTTTACCTTTGATAGTTATTATATAGCGAGACTCCTCCATTAATAAAGAGCCTTCTAGCTGATTTTTGCTTAAAAATGTTTGAAAATTCTGTTCGAATGATGCTGTTACATGCTGAATCGTTGCTTTTGCAAAATCAGGTACCATATTTGGACGCTTTCCTGCATTAAATAATAGTAGTTGTTCTTTCGTTGCATCACCTACTTTATTTTGAGAGAACACAAGCTCTGCAATGCCTTTTTCTGCATTGATGAGCGGGAAATCCGCATCTGGCGCAAAACCAATAGTCGGCATTTCCTCCTGTTTAAAATAGTGGTCGACACAGCGGAATCCTGTTTCTTCGTCTGTCCCAATGATCATTCGTACTCTTTTTTCTAATGGAATACCTGCATCTTTCACAAGTTTCATGGCCATCCATGCCGCAATCGTAGGCCCTTTATCGTCAATCGCACCACGTGCAAATAATTTACCATCAGCTACTGTTCCGCTGAATGGAGGGTATGTCCAATCTGCTTCTTCTCCAATCGGAACAACATCAACATGACATAAAATACCAAGTAAATCTTCACCAGTTCCCATTTCAATATGCCCAGCATAATTATCAACATTTTTCGTGAGTAGGCCTTCATTTTGGCCTTTTGCTAGTAACCATTCAAGCGCTTGAAGTGGACCCTCTCCAAAAGGTACTTCAGTAGTTATTGTATTCTCATCGAGCACACTATTAATTTGCACAAGCTCCTGTAACTCTTGTATTAATTCATCTTGCCTTTCTCTTGCAGCTTGTAACCAATCCATACCATGTACCTCCTTCAAAGTATTAACATAATTCTACACCTTACAACATATATGACAATCAGCTTTCTGACAACTATTTTTCAGTCACTTCTACTGCCACTACCATATATAGCATGTTTTTCACCTATTCCCACAAAATACAGTATAAATTTTTTATATCAATTGTAAATTTCTCTTGCATTCACTAGAAAATCAAGTAGTTTTTCTATATAATAAAGTTATCAGAATAATTGTTCTGACTATAAAATTAGAAAAGGGGATGTCTAAGGCAGCTACTTATTAGCCTAAGTGCACTCCGCACATATTGTCGTCCGCTAGTCTTTGCCAAGAGAATTAAGATGAAGGAGTGGTTCATTTAATGAAACCAACTACTGATCGAATGCTTAATCGTATTAAAGACGTGTACATGTTTATTTTAGACAAAGGAACCGTGTCTACACAGGATTTAGTCGAAGAGTTTAGTATCACTCCTCGCACCGTTCAAAGAGATTTGAACGTGTTAGCCTTTAACGATTTGGTGACGAGTCCAAGTCGAGGCAGATGGACAACGACGAAGAAAAAAGTAAAATTAACGTCTTAGTTTTACGTTTTGTACGTAAAGCATTGTGTATGGAAAAAGAATGACCTTTTCGTCGGGGTCATTCTTTTTTGTCATTAGAAGATTATTAGATTTTTTCCCACTTTACTTACTGACTTCTATAGGGGGAGAGTGAGTTCATCTATCTGATAAAGCGATCATTTACATATTCCTTCCGCTCACCTACCAGAGCATTCACTTTTGCCCTACAATCTGTGCTTCACATTTTAGCAGAGCGACAAAAATATACGCGCCATTATCTGCGTTGTTCTCGTTCAAGATTATTTTGACTATTTACAGTTGCTTAACAATCCGTTAAACTCGAAACATTCTAAATGTTGAGAGGAGGATTTTCTATGACTTTGTCGAAGTTGTTTCATCCATTAGTTTGGATTATTTTAGGTGGAACAATCTTTACGCGTATTGCAAGTTTTATGGCAATGCCTTTTTTAGCTATTTATTTACATAATGAAATTCAAGCCTCTCCATTACAAATTGGATTGACAATTGGTATCGCGCCACTCATCTCCACAGTAGGTGGATTTTTCGGGGGTTATCTAACCGATCGTTTTGGTAGAAAAAGCGTTATTCTATTAACAATTATTGTTTGGAGTCTTGTGTTCTTTGGCTTCTCAACGGTTCATGTTGTTTGGCTATTTATCCTATTCAATGCTTTGAATGGACTTTGTCGTTCATTTTTTGAACCTTCTACACAGGCATTGATGATTGATTTTACACCTGCTGATAAACGAAAAAGACTATTTTCCTTACGTTACACAGCCATCAATATTGCAGCGGTTATTGGTCCTATTATTGGCGTGTATATCTCACAGCTATCCAGTCCAAGTATCCCTTTTATGCTGACAGGGCTTATGTATATTATTTACGCTGTTTTTTTATTTTTTGTGTTAAATCGCTATCAAATGCAGCAACCCAAAGCGGTTACACAAACAAAGATACTCAGTACATTCACAATTCTTTTGACAAATCGTGTGCTGCTTAGCTTCATATTGGGAGCCATTTTAATCAATATCGGTTACTCGCAATTTGACTCAACGCTACCACAAATTATCGAATTAAAAATTGATGAGGGTGCAAAACTTTATTCGTTATTAATCTCTCTCAATGCAGCAGTTGTGTTACTACTACAATTACCAATTAGTATAATATCAGAGCGTTTTTCATCTACAGCAACATTAGTAGTAGGTGTACTGTTCTTTGCTATTGGACTATTTATGTTTGGATTCTCCACTAATTATACGCTCTATATCATTGGCATGATTATATTTACCATAGGTGAAATCTTTGCCTTCCCTACGATGAACGTCATGATTGATGAAATTGCGCCAGATACTCAAAAGGCAACCTATTTAGGCGCTGCGCAATTTAAAAATTTAGGTGGCTTTATTGGCCCAATAATAGGCGGTTGGCTATTGACTCATTATATGAATGCGATGTTTCCTGTCATCGCTGTACTTGTTTTATGTAGTTGTATCTTTTATAGAACCAAAACAGCAGCTCATTAATAAACGCCCCATTTCTATCAAAATAGCTAATGCTGCTATCGATAAAATGGGGCGTTTTTTTTAACTATTATAGCCTTCGTCAGCAGCGACCTCTGCATAACTAGAGTATTGATCCTTACCAGCATTTTTCGATTGATACAGCGCTTTATCGGCCCGTTCAAATAAGCTCATTTCTGTATCTTCAGCATGGTTATAAATGGCTCCACCCATGCTTACAGATAATACAGACCATTTCTCGCTAGCATGGTCATCATACTTAACGGACCTTATTTGAGTCAAAATGGCCTCTGCCATGTGCTGCATCTTTTCCTCTGTTGTATCGTATAAAACAATGGCAAATTCATCCCCACCGAAGCGTACGACAAAGCCACTTTGTTTCACAACACGCTTTAAAATTCTCGCTGTTTCAACGAGGATATGATCTCCTTCTACATGCCCAAATTGATCATTCACTTGTTTAAAGTTATCCAAATCAATTAACAATAAACCCGGCACATTTATTTTTCTTTTTCTTAATAAATTATCAATTTTCCTGATATATGTAGCACGATTATAGACCCCAGTTAACGGATCGAAGGTAGCTAGCTGTATTGTTTTAGATAGAATTTTATTAATGACTAGCAACATAATAAACGATGTTAGTAAGGCGATGAACAGTAAGCTCCAAAATTGTTTTGAATTTTTTTGGAGTGCTTCCATTTTAGTGATATTGATAAATTTCACATAGACAATTCTTTTGGAAGACTCCCCTCTCACTGTCTCTGCTTCATAGGGCAGAAAACGATGGGTTTCTATATAACCATTGTCTAAAACCTTTTCATACTCCACTGGCTCCATTGTTTTCTTTGCCAGCTCGAAGTATTTTTGAAATTTCTTAGATTGCTCCTGTACAGTGATTCTCTTCGATCTCGAATCATTAAAGAAAACGCCTCCTGCATTAATTGCTTGCACATCCACTAAATCAATATATTTACCAATTAAGTACTGTGCAGTTTTCTCAAAATTAAAGGTTTGGAAGACAGGATCATTTAGTAGGTCTATACCTAACTCAAGCAAATATTTCTTATCATGTGTTGCCAGATAGCCAAATTTTCTATATTCTCCTGTTGATGTTGAAATATCAATTCCATCTGTAAAAAATTCGCCACTAGCGCGCCGTTCATCCAATAAAGCAGAAAAACGTTGACAGCAACGCGAGAAATCCAAGCCAATATCTTTGGTAAAAGTCGTGTAAACCACTGTATTAGATTGATCCACTATGTAAATATCCATACCATGTTTCTTTTTCATTTGCTGTAAATCCCAAGTAGCTATATTAGGATTTTCATGGTAATAGTTTTTTAACTGTCTAAGCTCCTGTTCCATTTTATCTGAAATATTATTATCAAAATAAAAATGGGCATTATCGACAGTTTGCATATCTGTCAAAATATGATTTTCAATTAATATTTTATTCATGCTCACTTGCTTTTCTATCTCTGTTACCAGTATTTGTCGGTTTACATATGAAATAACAGCAACAAGTATGACTGCAAATGCTATTAAAGATAGTAATAATTTAATACGCAGGTTCTTCATTTAATTGTCCTCTAATTATTTATACCATCGTCTTTTCGGAAACATTTCAAATATGATACATTCTATGACTATATCACAATAACTCATTTCATATTATACAGTTACAGTCCTATTACTGTATATAAAAATCCCCGATGCTATGTGTGGCATCGAGGATTAATATGTTTAATCATTGTTTTGTAAACCGTTTAGCTCTTCAGTAGTAAGCTCACGATATTCACCTAACGCTAGATTTTCATCTAATGTCAGGCTTCCCATAGAAATACGCTTTAAATATGTTACACGCTTTCCTACCGCCTCAAACATTCGCTTTACCTGATGAAACTTGCCTTCTTGAATCGTTAGCTCTATTTCAGATTGCTGTGCAGACTTTAAAATCACAAGCTTTCCAGGCTTTGTAACATAGCCATCATCTAGTTCAACACCATTTGCAAATTTCTCGGCATCTTCTTCTGTCACAACGCCTTCAATCTGTGCATAATAAACTTTTGGCACATGTTTTTTAGGAGATAATAAATTGTGAGCCAACACACCGTCATTAGTTAATAAAAGCAAGCCCTCTGTGTCTTTATCTAGTCGACCAACAGGAAACGGCTGAAAATGCTGATGTAATGGCTCTAATAAATCAATAACTGTTTCATCTCTTAAATCTTCAGTGGCAGAAATAACACCAGGCGGTTTATTCATCATAAAATAAACAAACTCTGTATAAACAACGCGCTCTCCAAACACTGATACAATTTGCTGTTCTGGGTCTACGTGTAAAGCTGCATCCTTGACGTAAGCACCGTCTACTGAGACAGCTTTTTGTTTTAGTAGCTGCTTCACTTCCTTGCGAGAGCCATACCCCATATTTGCTAGTAATTTATCTAAACGCATCGTTCCACTCCTATTTCAATCCCAGTTTACTCATAATACGGGTTAATCGTTCACCTAATAGCTTTTGGGCTAAGCCTAGGCGTAATGATAAAAAGCCATAGACAGCCGCACCCACACCCGCACAAATAATTGAGAATAGTAATGCTGAGAATTTACTATCAACTGGACCCATTAGTAATTCTAATAATTTATGCACAATCAGCACGCTTATGGCCATCGCCATTGTCAATAAAGCAATTAGCATGACACGACGCACAACCATTTCTGATCGATAATTTAACGTTTTTCGTAACACAAGCATATTAATGATAATTGAAACACTATAGCCAATAGCTGTAGCAACTATAGCACCATCTGCCTCTAACCAGCGAATTAAAGGAATATTTAATGCTAGCTTCACGAAAATCCCAGATAATAAACTGAAGACAATCCACTTTTGAAAATCAATTCCTTGAAGTAAGGCTGCTGTGACTTGGAATAACGCAAATAAAATCGCAACAGGTGCATAATGCGCTAAAATGGTTGCTCCCATTTCACTTTCCGAATAAAGCATAAAATAAATTTCATTGGCTAACAGAGAAATACCAACAACAGCTGGCAATGTAATAAAGATTAAAATTTGATAGGTCTTATCCATTGCATGGCGGAGCGCTAAATACTCTCCCTGTGTAAAATACTTTGTAATCGTTGGTACAAGCGCCATCGAAAATCCAGTCGCTAGCATAACAGGGATGATAACCACTTTATGTGTCATAAAGTTAATCATCGATAAATAAGTATCTGTTACTTCTGCTAAACCAATAGACGTCATTGCTCCATTAAACGTAAGCATGTCGACTAATTGGAATAACGGATTTGCCACCCCTACAAACACCATTGGAATGGAATAGGTAATCACTTCTTTATAAATATTGGACATTGGTAGCTGTGTGGAAGTCACACTTTGACTACGTAATAAGTTAAATTCAGACTGATATTTTTTCCAGTAATAATAAAGAACACCTAATCCACCGATTGCCCCGATAAATGCAGCAAACACAGCAAAGGAGATGGCTGTCTCTGGTTTCCCTTTAAACACAATAACCACTAAGAACGATCCGCCAAGTAACACAACAATTCGCACAATTTGTTCCACCAATTGTGAAACGGCGGTAGGTTCCATTTTGTCGTAGCCTTGGAAGAAGCCACGCCATAGACTCATAAATGGTACTACGATTAGTGCAAAACTAACCCATCGTATTACGGAAGCAATCTGTTCAACAGTAAAGACCTGTTCCTCACTCTTAATAACAAGCCCTGCTATTGGCGTTGCAAGTAGAAAGAGGGCAATAAATGCTGCGAAACCTGTCACCATCATAATTAGAATGCCGGATTTCATCAGCTTGCGACCTGATTGATAATCCCCCATGGCATTATATTTGGAAACAAATTTAGAGACGGCTATTGGCGCACCTGAAATGGCGATTGCCAACATAATTGAATAGGGAATATATGCATATTGGTAAAGCGCAATGTTCTTCTCGCCAACAATTGCATAAAACGGAAAAATATAAATTAATCCGAGTACCTTCGATAAAAACATCCCCATTGTTAATATCGCAGTACCTTTCATTAAATTGGACATCATACCCATCCATTCATTGTAAAATCAATATTATTATCGTAACACTTCAAAGAATACTTATAAAACTTTTTCTTTTGAAACAACACCTATGCAAGCGCTGTCACTCTAAGAGCAATAAAAGTAAACCAACTGTAATCTTAACATATTTATAGGAAATGAGACGCATAAATACATCAAAAAGTTCATTCCAAAGAAAATCTGATGAAAAAAGACCTTAAAATAATCGGTGAGGAATTGAACATCCCCACCGATTAAGGTATTTCTTTATACCATGTCCACAAAGAACTTTTTATACCATACTAGGAATACATAAGCCGTCCAAATATAGCGACCACGATTTGCTTTCCCTTCGTAATGCTCATCTAGATAGCCAACTAATTGTTTGGTATCAAAAAATTCATTTGCAAAGTCAGTTGTAAACATTTCTTTTACCATGTTGTAATACTTTTCTTCACGTAACCAGTGACGGATTGGCACTGGGAATCCAAGTTTCGGACGCTTTGCCCATTCTTCTGGCAATTCCTGATGTGCGGCTTGACGTAGAACATACTTTGTATCGATATCATTCACACGGTATCTTGATGGAATATTTTTAGCTAACTCCATTACTTCTTTATCTAAAAATGGTACACGTAATTCAATTGAGTGCGCCATACTCATTTTATCTGCCTTTAATAAAATATCACCAGGCATCCAAAGATTTAGATCTAGATACTGCATTTTTGTCACATCATCATCGCCAGGTACTTCATCATAAATACGTTTTGTAATCGATTTTACAGATGGGGCATTTTTATAAGCTGGCTTTAAAACATTAATAGCATCTACTTCATCCCAAACTACCGCTTCCCCAATAAACCGTTCTTCTACTGTTTGAGCACCTTTAATAAGGAAATTCGTGTATTGATTTTTCGGTAGGGCTTCTGCCATTCCACGTAATGTTTTTCGAAGACCTAATGGTAATTTTTCGTATTTTTGCATTCTACCTGAGTTTTGATACCAAGCATACCCACCAAAAATTTCATCGGCACCTTCACCTGATAGGACAACCGTTACATCTTTTGAAGCAAGCTCTGAAAGGAAGTAAAGTGGCACTGAAGATGGATTGGATTGCGGCTCATCCATATGCCATTGAATTTTAGGAAGAGCTTCGAAACACTCATCTGCGGTAATGTATCTACGTTCATTTTGAATATTCAACGTATCTGATAAATCTTTTGCAAGATTTGTCTCATTGAACATATCTTCATAGTCCGCAAACCCGACTGAGAAGGATTTATCTGGGCGTAATAAAGACGTAATATAACTAGAGTCAATACCACCCGATAAGAATGAACCAACTTTTACATCACTGATTTGATGAGCCTCTACAGATTCTTTCACAGTTGAACGAATTTCTTCGATATATTTTTCGATTGGTGCTTCTTTTGCATGGAATTTTTTATCCCAATATTGCACGATTTGCTTTTGTCCATTTTGAATCAGCATATAGTGTGCTGGTGGTAATTTAAAGACACCTTTAAAGAATGTTTCATCCATAGATGAATACTGGAATGTTAAATAGGGGCGAAGTGCCTGTTTATTTAACTCTTTAATAAATGATGGGTGTGGTAAAAACGATTTAATTTCAGAGCCAAAAATAAACGTACCGTCTGTTGTATGCTCAGAGTAGTACAATGGTTTGATTCCAAAGCCATCGCGCGCAATGAATTGTAAATCATTCTTTTTATCCCAAATACAGAAGGCAAACATCCCACGCAGTTTCTTCACAAAATCTACGCCATATTCTACATAGCCATAAATAATGACTTCACTATCTGACTGCGTTTTAAACGTATGACCTTTTTCAATAAGATCTGCACGCAGCTCTTGGAAGTTAAAAATTTCTCCATTAAATACAAGCACAATATTTCCATCTGCACTATATAATGGTTGATTCGCTACGTCTGATAAGTCAATAATACTTAATCGACGGAAACCTAACGTCACTTTATCGTCACTATGAATACCACCGCTATCTGGTCCACGGTGAATAATTGTATTCATCATATTTTCTATCGTCTGATGATGATCAATCACATTTGTTCCATTAATATAACCTATAAATCCGCACATTCTATTTTTCACCTCATAATTTAGTGCATAACCTTTACCATAATAGCACGAAAAGACATACATTTCATGCTGACAATGCTAATAAAGGAAAACTTTCATTCATCCATTTGTATAACAAAGAATATTGTGTTTCATTCTACTGTATAAGCTCTTCATCTCAAAAGATGAGATAAAGAATTATAAAACACTTTTCTATTATTTTCAATGTCAAAGAAAGTCCCTCTCTATATAGACTTCATGTATAATAGGAAGGATTCCTAATTTGAACAGAAAGTGAGTTTCTAACTATGTATGATGTAATCGTGATCGGTGGTGGCCCATCTGGTTTAATGGCGGCGATTGCTGCTGGAGAGCGTAAAAAGAAAGTGTTATTGTTAGAAAAAGGCACAAAACTAGGCAAGAAATTGGCCATTTCTGGCGGAGGACGCTGTAATGTTACAAATCGTTTGCCTGTTGAAGAAATCGTGAAGCATATACCTGGTAATGGTCGTTTTCTCTATAGTCCTTTTACCGTTTATAATAATGAAGATATAATTGCATTTTTTGAAGGGCTTGGTGTCGCCCTAAAGGAAGAGGACCACGGTAGAATGTTCCCTGTATCCAATCGCGCACAAGATGTCGTGGATGCGCTGATTAGACAGCTACAACGCCTTCATATTGAAGTTCGTTTACACACAGCTGTCAGTAAGCTTCTAATGGATGAAGATAAAATTTTGGGTGTACGTCTTGCTGACGGCACCGAAGTCCGTAGTCAAGCAGTCGTTGTAGCCGTTGGTGGCAAGGCGGTTCCACAAACAGGCTCAACAGGTGATGGCTATCCTTGGGCTGAACGTGCGGGTCATACAATCACAACCTTATTCCCAACAGAAGTCCCTATTATTTCAAAAGAAGATTTTATTCAAGCGCGTGAGCTACAAGGACTAGCACTGCGTGATGTTGCTGTCTCCGTGCTAAATAAAAAAGGCAAGACACTCGTCACCCATCAAATGGACATGCTCTTTACCCATTTTGGTTTAAGTGGTCCTGCTATTTTGCGTTGTAGTCAATTCGTTGTGAAAGAATTAATGAAAACAGGCTATGAACCCGTGACAATGCGTATTCAAACACTGGTACATGATAATGAAGAAACATGTCTACAATATTTAAATAAATTAATAAAAGAAGATCCGAAAAAAGCTGTGAAAAATGTTTGGAAAGGCATAGCACCTGAACGATGGCTCTTGTTCTTATGTGAACGAGCACATATTGATGTTCAATTGACGGGCGCTGAATTATCCCAAGAGAAAATTCGTCAGCTAGCACGTTTACTAGTAAACTTCACGTTAACAGTGAGTGGCACACAGTCACTTGATAAGGCATTTGTAACAGGTGGCGGTGTCTCTGTAAAAGAAATCGAGCCAAAAACAATGGCCTCAAAGAAAAAAGAGGGACTGTTCTTTTGTGGAGAAATTCTTGATATTCATGGCTATACAGGCGGCTATAACATCACTTCAGCCCTCGTAACAGGACGTATTGCAGGAATGCATGCGGCATTATAATAGAAGAAAAAGCGTGTCCGTGGAAAACGGACGCGCTTTTTTAGCTTTCACTAGCCATATACACTTCTTCAAATGGTTGAATAATAACAAAGCCCTCACCAGAAAACGCCATCTGGATGGATTCTCCACTGCCTCGGCCGATAAATGTACGGAAGCTAATATCTGTTTTAAATTCAGGTGATAGGTTGCCTGACCATGCGACAGTAGCATGTGGATCAGTATATACGGTTTCACCTGGTTTCACTAATAATGTCAGTGGTTCAAAATGAGTTGTAATCGCAACCTTCCCTGTTCCTTGAAGTGTGACATTAAATAAACCACCTGACATGATGCCAGCCATTTTACGCATCAAACGTATATCCCATTCGATGCTAGGCTCAAAGGCAAGTAAATCATTGCCATTGACACAAATACTGTCGTTTTTCAAATCAAAAACAGTTACTTTCTTTCCTTGGTCTGCTAAATAGAGTCTGCCCTTTCCGCTAGCTTTCATCAATTGCGTACCTTCACCCGTTAAAGCCTTTTTAAACATTTTGCCAAGACCATGCTCCAAGACGCGCTCACGTTCAAATTTAATATCACCTGTATAGGAAATCATAGCGCCCATTTTTGACCACACTTCACCGTTGAGATTAACCTCTAATACACGTTCAGTTTCCAATTCAAAATAATCATTGTCATTATCGTCCTGCTGTGTTTTATGAACAAATTCATCTAAAGAAAATTTCCCCATGATTGATCCCTCCCTAATTACTTTATATACGTTGATCTTTGAGAAAAGATTCAATTTTTAACGGATTGTCCCTCATTGTGCATTTCGTTACAAAATTTCTCTTTTAATAACGAAATCACTTTATTTCCAGTAATGTTATTGACATCAGACATGTGCTGTTATACATTAAACAAAGAAATAATGATTGTTATATAACAATCACTTCAAAAAAATAACTATATAAGTGCCATTCACGAAATGACACCTATATAGTAAGAAAGTTCATATTATTGTGTAGCAGAAACATCTCCAACATTTTGCGCTGCTTTTAAAGCTGTTTGCTTACGAACATCTGCACGTAACGTTAAGGAAATAATTAACGAAGCAGCGATTAAACCTGCGAATACATAGAATACAGGAATATAGCTTCCATACGCATTTTTGATTGCACTTACTAACAATGGTCCAAAAACTCCACCCAATGACCACGTTGTTAATAAATAACCATGAATCACACCAAGTTGCTTTGTTCCAAATAAATCACTTGCAAATGCAGGTAGATTTGAGAACCCACCACCATAGCAACTAACAACTAAGAAGATAAGTGCTTGGAAAATAATTACGTTAGTTGTATGTGGTAAAACGATAAATGTGATTAGCTGTGCTGTAAAGAAAATAACGAAAACGTTTGAACGTCCGATATAATCAGACACAGCAGCCCAAATTAAACGGCCACCACCATTAAATAACCCCATAATTCCTACCATTGCGGCAGCACCTGCAACAGATAGACCAACAATTTCTTGTGCCATTGGTGAAGCAACAGAAATCATCATAATCCCTGCCGTTACATTGACTAAATGCATGGACCAAAGCATCCAGAAATGCTTTGTTTTAACAGCTTCTCGTGCTGACATAACAGCTAAATCTTTCTTAACTACATCCTTGCCATTATTAGCAGCCGCTTTCATATTAGCAGGCATATAACCTGGCTTAGGTGGTGCTATATATGAAGCCCCTAAAATCATTAACGTGAAGTAACTTGCTCCTAGAATAAAGTATGTTGTAGAAATGCCAACTGCCTCCATTAAGTTGGCTGCGACTGGTGCTGTAATAAGTGCACCCGATCCAAAACCAAGTACGGCCATACCTGTTGCTAGACCACGACGGTCTGGGAACCATTTTACAAGTGTTGATACCGGTGCAATATAGCCAATCCCCATTCCTAATCCACTAAGAACACCATACGTTAACCAATACATAACAACAGAATCCATTGAAATGGCTACACCTGCCCCAGCTTGTCCTGCTCCAAATAAGACAGCTGCTACCATCGCCGATTTACGTGGTCCCATTTTTTCTACTAAACTACCAAATAATGCAGCTGAGAAACCAGCTAATCCCATCATAATGGTAAAGGCAATCGTTACCTTTGTTTCACTCCATCCCATTTCTGTGACAATCGGTAGCTTGTATACACTGTATGCATAGGCTCCACCGATCGAAAGGTGAATAGCGATTGCAGATAATGCAATTAACCATCTATTTTTATTCATAAATTCTCATTTCTCCCCTCTTTTGCTACCTGTGAAAATTCTATGAACGTCCATGTAAAACAATTTACCACTTAGAATTATTCAAATGCAAGATGTTTTTCTAAAAAATATTATTTCTCCAAAAAGTTTTTCTCTTTTTTATTAATATGTTATATCCCACAAACCTTACAGTCTCTAAGTATAACTACGTTTATTTTACAAAAAACATAACACCATTTAGCTAATATTACTTTTCTGATCTATTCCTCAAACAATATTTAATTATATTAAGATAATGAAATTTGTGCATATTTTCACATTCAATAAATGTATACGTCTTATTTTACCAGGAGTATTATTATGTGTATCTCTCATAAAAAGAAGCACAGTAAATATGTAGTATATAGAAATTTATAGAACAAAAGAGCATTTTATAAATGTAATAGACAAAATTTTTCTATTTAGTAATGGTCAGAATTTTTTATAAAAAAATTTAATTTTACTTAAATTAATAAAATAACAAATTATTCACAATACAGCGGATGAATATTTTATAAAATGCTTTCAATACAACAAGATTTTTATTATCCAAATATATATTTTTTATACAAAGAATAAGAGATAAAATTCTGTTAACTCGGTATCAATTGCTTCTACATGATGGAAATATTCTAAAAGAGGATTTTTTTGAAGTAATATTATTTTTGCACAAAAACAATACATACAATCTACAGAAAAACAGCATGCTAGAAATCATTTCTAACATGCTGTACAGAAAAGTGCATTTTTTAATTTGCTTTTCTTTTCAGCAAAAGCAAAATTTTAATTTCTTTATAATAAATACACAACAAAATTCCTACTAAAATTAATAAAGAACCATATATTTGAACACTTGTAGGGAATTGTTTTAAAAATAATGCACTTAATAGCATAGCTATAGCTGGCTCAAAGTTTAACAACAGTGACGCATTCGTTGAGCCAATCTCCTTCATTTGCTGATTCCACATTAAATTACTCACCCCGTGAATAATAATTGCTGATAAAATGAGCAATAACCAGTAGGGCATTGCAACTTGCCAATTCGTCTGCGGCAAAATAGTAAATGAAAATGGCACAAGCACCAGTAAACCTATTAAATTTGTATAGAACGTTATCGACTGGGCAGACATTTTCAGACTAAGATGATTGACAATAATGAGGAACAAAGCAAAGCTTAGCATTGTAATTAAGCTCAGCACCTCACCCTTACCGATTGAAATGGTGATAAGTGCCCCCTTTGTAATGATGAGGCCAACACCAACAAATGAAAGTATCGCACCTAGCCAAAATATGCCGTTACGTGATTCATGATAAATCATTTTATTCAGTAGAGATGTGACAATCGGTGCACAGGCTAAGATTAAGGCAGCAGTGATAGGAGAAGTATGCTGGAGACTAGCATAAAAGCTATAGTGATTAATAGAAACGCCCAATATTCCTGCAAGGATCAATAACAATAGATCATTTCTCGTAAATGTTGTTTGGCAAATTGCTTTCCAACTAATCCCCCCTAAAAATAGAACAATGACAATTAATCTAAAAACGGCGACCGTTAAAGGATCCCAATGTTCAATTAAAATAGAGCCAATAATGAAATTACTGGCCCAAAAAAATACACAGCTAAATAAAATCATATAGATTGTTAATTGCTTCATATTTTATCGCACCTGCATATAAAGAGATTTCTACATAAGTAATGACAAATCTACTTTCCTTTCCTTTATTCATCTTTTCTATTAAAACATAAGTATAGCAAACTAGAAATTTTCTAGTTTGCTATGTTATCTAAATAAGGGGGATTTAGATTGATACTTAGTTAATAAACTTACCTTTAGACATAACCACTCGGTTGGATGGTTTACGTGCAATAACTTCAGCGCTTGAAACTGCGTCAAAGAATACAAAACTTGCTTCATCTTTCACATTCGGCCAGACCTTCTGACCATTTGCATCTAATGGCGTGACACCACTTGTAATATATTTTAATGTTTGTCGAATAGAGCGTTCGTCAAGTTTACGAGAAATGTCTGCAAAAGTAGTCGCTTTTTCTAAAATATCTCCTGAGCCATTAGGACTCCAAGAATCATAAAAGCCGTCACAACCAAAGTGGACATCCACGCCGTGCTCTGATAGTAATTCAATCGGTGGAATTAATCGTCGCAAATCAAATGGCACTGTTGACATTATTTTTACTTGTTGTTGCGCTAAACGATCTGCAATTTTATGTTGTTCCATGACTGATACATCACCAAGTGAAAAGGCATGACTTATCGCCGTTCTTCCTTGATATTTGGCTTCCTCCACAATATCTATCCATTTATCGATTGTATAAAACCCAACATGGCCACCATCATGTAAATGAATATCGACATCAACATTAAATTCCTGTGCAATATCCATCACTTCATAAAGAGAAGGCTCAATCGAGTTATCGATGCCCGCTGGATCTAGGCCACCAATCATCGTCGCTCCATTGCGTAAAGCTTCACGCAATAATTTAGGGACATCATCTCTTAATAGACCATGCTGTGGAAAGGCAATGATTTCGGATGTCACGACATCTTTATAATCGTCCAATGCCGCTAGTACACATTCTAAATTTTTTAATCCAATGTATGGATCGATATTGACATGTGTACGAATGTGATTCGCACCGTTCTTAAGGATTTTTTCAATCATTGCAGCCGCACGTTGTTTACCTGTTGTAGCAAGAACGGTTAGCTCTTGTGCTTCCCGATCAAGTCGTTCCTTTAAATTCTTTACGGGCACACAAGCCTTCCACGGTAAAGATAAGTATGTTTTATCTAAATGATTATGCATTTCCTTAAAGGCAGGTAATAGCAGCTTTCCTTTCATATCTGTGACTTCATTTGGAGAATCGATTGCCTCTGTTGCAGGTACAATTTGGGAAATGAAGCCATCTGTAATTTCAAGGTGAAAAAGCTCCACTTTCGTTCCAACTGTATCATTTTCCTTTAGATATTCTCCTGTTTCAAGTAGAACATTTGTAAGCCAGTGCTTCATCTGAATTCTCCTTTCAACTCTCCTACATCCTGTTGATGAATCATTTTACCTCGTGAAATGACGGTAGTAATTGGACATCTTCTTGCTATCACATGGGCAGTACTCACGCCATCCACTAACAGCATATTGGCTTTATCACCAACTTGAGGCCAAACCCGTTCTCCAGCATCATTCAATGGTGTGATACCACCAGAAGCATATTTCCAAGCGCGACTTAATGAATATTCATCAATAAAACGGAATCTCTCCGCCATGACATTTAATTTCATAATCGTATTACCAGTACCATATGGAGACCAATGATCTGTTAAGCTATCATGTCCTACAGATACCTTTACACCATTGTTATAAAGATAAGGAATTGGTATTGTCGAACGATTCAAATCGATTGGGACAGTTGTCGTAACATCCATTTGCACCTCAGCCATCGCTTGAACTAAATTTTCTAAGCGTGACTGTTCTAAATCAGCAAGTGCCATTGCATGGCTAATCGTGACTTGTCCTTCTTTTTTCGCTTGTTTCGTTAACTCTATCAGTTTATAAAATTCAAATTCGCCTAGTGTGTTAGCGGTGTGAATATGAATATCGATCCCTGCATGATAGTCTTGTGCAATACCCATTGTTGTTTGTAATGACTTTTCGATATTGCGATCTACAATGGATGGATCAACGCCACCAACAAGCGTTGCCCCCATTGCCATTGCCTCACGCATCAGTCCCTCCACATTGGAGCGTAATAAGCCATGCTGTGGGAAGGCCACAATCTCATATGTGATTTGATCTTGAAAGTTTGCTAAAACCTGTTTTGTAATTTCAATATGCTTTGTCCCAATTTGTGGGTCCACATTACAATGAGAACGAATATGTGTGTGCCCTTGTGAAATGAGCCACTTCACCATTTCCTCTGCTCGATAAGCAGCTGTCGGCAATTGTTGTGGTAATAGAGTTCTTTCCTCTTCAATACGTGTTAAAATCCCTTTAGTAATGGGCCTCGGTGCCTGCCATTCCCCGCCAAAATACGTTTTATCGATATGAATATGCATCTCTCGGAATGAAGGGACTAATAGCTGCTGTTGCGCATCTATCACTTCTACATCTCCATCAACCACTATATCCTTATCTACTTGTTGAACATGCCCATTTTCTATTAGAACATCATAAATACCTGTACGAGTAGCAACAATGTGTTCATTTTCGCGCTCATATGCTTCTTCTAATCTCACATTTTTCAGCAATAGTTTACTCATAGTTTCCTCCCAATTGGTATTTTCCGTCTATCACCAAATTTGATTACTCTACAATTTCAACGCCACTGATCATTGTGTAGTTAGATGCATCTAACCAGAAACCTTTTACAGCATTACTATAAACCGCTAAATGCTCGTAGTTACGTACTGGAATATACACAGCCTCATCTAACTCGATTTGCATTGCTTTTTTGTAGATTTCATTACGTGCCTCTTGGTTTGCTTCAGAACGTCCTTGCTCAATTAGCTTGTCTACTTCTGGATTTGAATAGTAGAAATGGTTTCCTGGAGGCCCCATAGAAGCAGTGTGGAATAGATTATATTGGTTATAATCAGCATCACCAGTAGCATTACCCCAGCCACTAATAAAGATTTGGTGCTGTTCTTTCGTAATTTCAGAAATAAATGCACCATACTCCATTACTTGAATTTCAACATCTAATCCGATTCCTTTTAATTGAGATTGAATAACCTCCGCCATATTGATACGCTCTTTACGATCACTTGTCAGTAATTTAACTTTTGTTCCCTCTTGAACACCAGCTTCTTTTAATAAATCTTTTGCCTTCACTACATCGTAGTCATACGGTTTCGTTTCACTAGAATATCCAATAATTTTTGGACTCATTGCAGAATTTGCAAGTGTTCCTACGTTATCATAAATACCGCTGATAATCGCTTCACGGTCAACAGCATAGCTAATAGCTTGACGTACTTTTACATCCGATAATAATTTATCTTTCACGTTGAAGCCGATAAATTCTACTGCTAGTCCTTCTGCACGGAATAAGTTCATCGTTGAAGAATTTTCAATACGATCAATCTCTGTTACAGGTACTTGTTCAGCAATATGCGCTTCTCCGCTTTCAATCATTGCTAGACGAGTAGAATCCTCTGGTACAACTTTAAATGTTACTTTATCTACTTTCGGTACAGTTCCCCAATAGTCTTTATTCGAAATTAATGTAATTTCTTGACCAGATTTCCAAGATTCAAATACAAATGGGCCTGTCCCTACTGGGTGTGTTGCTAATTCGTCCGCTGCTTCAGCAATTGCTTTAGGGCTCATCATACTACCCTCTTGACTTGCTAAAATAGAAAGAAGTGGAGCATACGGTTCTTTTAACCTCAACGTTACAACATACTCATCATCTACTACTACTTCATTAATCATCGATAATTTATCACGCTGTGGTGATCCAGTTGCAGGATCTAGAATTCGGTCAAATGTCGCTTTTACAGCTTCTGCATTAAAATCTGCTCCATCATGGAATTTAATGCCTTCATTCAATGTAAATGTCCATGTGACTTCATCTTTTTGCTCCCACTCTTTTGCGAGTAATGGAACAATTTTACGATCTCTATCAAAAGCGACAAGTGTTTCATATACCTTGCCATGAATAATATTCGCTGATGGAATATCTGTAATAAAATGAGGGTCAAGACTTGTCGCATCTGCTGCTCTTAGAACGACTAATTCTCCTCCTACGCCTTTTGATCCCTCTTTGGAACCCTCCGTACTATTATTGCTAGCGGTAGAGCATGCTTGCAGGATAAGTACAGTCATTAGTGCTAGGAATAAAAACAACTTCATTTTCTTCATCAACATTTCCTCCTTGTGTGATTTGTTCCTTACATTTCGAATTATAAAGAAATAAAATTCACTTGTTTTTTAAAATATTTACGTGTTTTTTAAATTTTCTGACTAATAAGCCATAAAATATTTACATTCTTTACGCTTTTCACTAAATTGAAATCAAATCAAATAGAAAAGGAGTATTCGATATGAATAAAGTAACAACTACTATCGATCATTCTGTTTTAGTGAATGCACGCAAGGCATCTAGAAAAAAGAATCTTGTTTCTTTCCTAAACAAAATCAAGAAAAATAAAGCAGCTGTCGCAGGAGGCATCATCATTCTTCTATATATATTGATGTTTCTGATTGGGCCCATATTAGCCCCTTATGATCCATACGACGTACAGTTAGATCAAAAATTACAAGGGCCAAGTTTTGATCATCTAATGGGAACAGACGACAAAGGGCGAGATATTTTAAGCCGTATTTTATATGGATCACGTTTATCCATTGGTGTTGGTATTTCAGCTGTTTTATTCGGTGGTACAATCGGTACCTTCTTAGGCCTTATTTCTGGCTATTATGGCAAATGGGTTGATTCTATTATTAGTCGAATTTTAGATATCATGCTTGCCTTCCCGGGTATTTTACTAGCTTTAGCTATTGTCAGTGCATTGGGGCCAAGCCTTATCAATGTCACAATTGCTGTTGGTTTTTTCTCTATTCCTATGTTTGCTCGTATTGTACGTGGCTCAACAATGGAAGTTAAAAAATTAGAATATATCGATGCAGTCAAAACTCTTGGAGCAAATGATATGACGATTCTAATAAAGCATATTTTTCCAAATATTTTATCACCCATTATTGTACAAGCATCCATGCGCTTAGCAACAGCTATTCTATCTGCAGCAGGTCTATCATTCTTAGGTTTAGGTGCTCAGCCACCATCTCCTGAATGGGGTGCTATGCTTTCGAACGGACGTGATTTCCTATTTACTGCTCCTTATATGGCGCTATTCCCAGGTATTATGATTTCTATACTCGTATTAGGCTTTAACTTATTTGGTGATGGTTTACGCGATGCACTAGATCCAAGAATGAAAAATTAAAGGAGAGAAGACACATGACATTATTTATCTTAAAACGACTAGCTCAAATTATTCCTGTGACACTTGGTGTAACGCTTGTTGTTTTTCTAATTATGCAGATGATTCCTGGGGACCCAGCGATTATTTTAGCAGGAGAAGGAGCTTCTCAAGAAACAGTTGCAGAATTACGCGAGAATTTAGGGCTCAATAAACCATTAGCAGTTCAATATACAGACTATATTAAAAATCTTCTACAAGGAGATATGGGTAACTCTTTAAAAAATAATCAACCAGTATTCGAGGAAATCACCTCCCGATTACCAATTACAATAGAGCTAGCCTTTTATAGTATTTTAATTACCATTGTTCTGGGGCTTATTGCTGGTATTATCTCTGCTATCCGTCCTTATTCGTTTATGGATGTAGGCTTAATGGTTGTCGCTTTATTAGGAATTTCCCTTCCAAGTTTCTGGTTAGGAATTTTATTAATGTATGTATTCTCTGTACAGTTACACTGGCTTCCTGTAGCAGGCTGGGATAGTGCCAAACATATTATTCTACCAGCTATCACACTTGGTGCTGGTGGAGCTGCTATCGTCGCTCGTATGACTCGCTCTAGTATGTTAGAGGTTGTAAATCAAGACTATATACGAACAGCGAAAGCAAAAGGCTTAAAAGGGTACATCATCATTTTAAAGCACGCATTACGCAATGCCTTGATTCCAGTTATTACAGTAGTAGGCTTACAGTTTGGTAGTTTACTTGGCGGAACAGTTTTAGTTGAATCTGTTTTCGCTGTAAACGGATTAGGACGAATGATTGTAGATGCCATTCGAACACGTGATATACCAGTCGTACAAGGTGGCGTACTTATTGCCTCATTAATATTTGTTTTCATTAATCTTTTTGTAGACATTTTGTATCGATTCTTTAATAAACGAATGGATTTAAACTAAGGAGGGGAAAAACGGATGAAACAAGAAAACGTGCTGGAAGTAAAAAATTTACAAACCTATTTTTATTCGAGTGAAGGGGTTGCCAAAGCTGTAGATGGGGTGTCCTTTACTCTTCAAAAAGGAGAAACACTGGGCATTGTTGGTGAATCTGGTTGTGGGAAATCCATGACTTCGCTGTCATTACTTCGTTTAGTACCGTCGCCTCCTGGTAAAATCATCAATGGCGAAATTTTATTAAATAATACTGATATCTTGAAGCTCTCAGATGAAGAGTTACGTAAAATTCGGGGCAATAAAATATCGATGATTTTCCAAGAGCCTATGACAAGCTTAAATCCTGTATTATCCGTTGGAGAGCAAATTGCTGAATCCATTCGATTGCACCAAGGCTTATCACGTAAAGAAGCATGGCAAAAGGCTGTCGATATGATTCGCCTAGTTGGGATTCCTGCACCAGAAAAAAGAGCGAAGCAGGAGCCTTATCAGTTAAGTGGTGGGATGCGACAACGCATTATGATTGCCATGGCACTAGCCTGTACACCAGATGTCTTAATTGCTGACGAACCGACAACTGCTTTAGATGTAACCATTCAAGCCCAAATTATTGATATTATTCAAAACCTGCAAAAACAATTAGGCATGAGCATTATCTTCATTACCCATGATCTAGGTGTTGTAGCAGAAATTTGCGATAAGATTGCCGTTATGTATGCAGGTCAGGTTGTAGAAGAAGGCACAACAGAAAGTCTTTTTGAAAAACCGTTACACCCTTATACAAACGGATTAATTCAATCATTACCAAAGCTATACGAAGACCAAGAAGAACTATCTACTATTCACGGAACTGTCCCAAGTCCCTATAATTACCCAATTGGCTGCCGTTATGCAGAACGTTGTCCATTTGCTACAGATTTATGTCGTGACCAACAGCCAGAACTTTTGACTGTCGAGCAAGGAAAAAAGGTAAGATGCTGGATGTACAGTAATGAATGGCAAGGAGAAACACTCATGAAGGAGCTGACAGTATGACAACAGCACAACACACCCAACCACTATTACAAGTAAATGATTTAAAGCAGCATTTTTTCTTAAAAAAAGAAAAGCTTTTCGGTCCACAGCAAGTTGTAAAAGCTGTGGATGGTGTTTCTTTCGATATCATGCCTGGTGAGACACTCAGCATTGTTGGAGAATCTGGCTGTGGTAAATCAACGACTGGTCGTTCTATTTTAAGATTAGATGAGCCTACTGCTGGAGAGGTATTGTTATTTGGTAAAAATTTAGTGAATATGAACAAAAAAGAGCTTCGTGCTGCACGCAAGGACATTCAAATTATTTTCCAAGATCCCTATGCATCCCTTAACCCACGAAGAACCATTCGTAAAATGTTAACAGAGGCCATGTCTATTCAAAAAATTGTACCACCTGAGCAGCAAGAAGCACGCATGCTCGAATTAATGTCCCTTGTTGGGTTACGTCCTGAGTACTTAGAGCGTTATCCACATGAATTTTCTGGTGGTCAGCGTCAGCGGATTGGCATTGCAAGAGCCCTTGCTGTTAATCCTAAAATTATTATTTGTGATGAGTCTGTTTCTGCCCTAGATGTTTCCATTCAAGCTCAAATACTCAATTTACTGAAGCAACTACAACGAGATTTAGATTTAACCTTTTTATTTATCTCACACGATTTAAGTGTTGTTCGACATATTTCAGACCGTATTATGGTGATGTATCTTGGAAAGGTTGTAGAAATTGCTGATAAGCATTCCCTTTTCACACAGCCACATCATCCTTATACAAAAGCACTATTTTCTTCTATACCAGTCATTGATAAGCAGCATCGTAAGGAGCGCATTATTTTAAAAGGTGACCTACCATCACCTCTTAATCCTCCTACTGGCTGTAGCTTTCACACACGTTGCCCATTCGCAACAGATAAATGTAAAGCAGAAGTGCCAGCTTTACGAGCGATCACTGCAACACATAAGGTAGCTTGCCATTTCGCAGAAAATTTAGTTTAATGTATCTTACACTTATAAAATAATCGGAGAGGTCATTATGTTACAACCAGAAACCTTCAACATATATATTCTCCTATGTGTAATTGCTCCAATTATTGGAGCTTTTCTGCTTACTTTTATCTTTATTTTCGAAAAGCAAATCGATAGCCTTGAGGAGGAAAAAAGAAATTTAGAGCTTGAGCAGGATTTACAAAGAGCGAATATTCTCCAGTTGAATCAGCAAATACAGCCACATTTCTTTTTTAATGCATTAAATTCATTATTAAGCCTAGCTCGCATCAATCGAAAGGAAGATTTGGTTGCGGGCATTGAGGCTTTGGCAACATTTTTTAAATTTAAATACAATAATCACGAGGTGTTAATTGCGTTAAAGAACGAGGTCCAATTTGTCGATAGTTATTTAAATATTCAACAATTGCGATTTGGCCATCGTTTGACTGTAAATAAATATATTGATGATGAAGCTCTATCTGTCCAAATACCTCCATTTATTCTGCAGACCATTATTGAAAATGCATATAAACATAGCTTTGAAAAACATATAGGACCTGCAGAGCTTTCCATTATAATCAAAAAAATGGATACTAGCTTATTAATTGAAATTAAAAATACACAGCCATTAGAAAAAATTGAACAGGTAGTAGACGAATTGCAGCAAGGTTATGGTCTCGAAAATATTAGAAAACGACTTGAGCTCATTTATGGGCTTGAAAATATTTTATTCTCGATTCAAAACAATGAACAGCATTACACTGTTACAATCCATGTTCCCGCATAGGCTTTCTATCAACTGGAAGGAGAAAGGAGAATCTCACCATGAATATTTTAATCGCAGATGATGAGCCATTAGAGCTTGAGCAAATGATTTATTTATTAAAGCCACATTTTCCAAATTGGACCTTCCATACTGCCCAAGATGCCTCACAGGCTCTGCAATTAGCTAAAAAGCATCGTATGACTATCGCCTTTTTGGATATTCAAATGCCTGGGAAAGATGGTATCTCGTTGAGCAAGGAATTAAAAGCGCTTTATGAGGTAGACATCATCATGGTAACAGCTTATCAAACCTTTGAATATGCCCAACAGGCATTGCGTATCGGGGTAAAGGATTATCTTACAAAACCGGTCATTGCAAGTGAATTAGATGCTATCGTGGAGAAATATAAGGTGTGGAGTTCTAACCATGATGCGATTCAAAGCGCACTTTCCTATATTCATGAAAACTATTATGAAAAACTAAGTCTCAATATTATTGCTGAAAAAATTCATTTGAATCCGAGCTATTTAAGTCGTAAATTTTTGGAGGAGCAGTCTATTGGCATTAATGAGTATATTAATAATTATCGCTTAGAAATGGCCGTAAAGAAAATCAATGAAAATCTAGACACAAGTATGTCTGCGATTGCTGAGAGCTGTGGTTTTAATAGTCAGCACTATTTTAGTGTTGCGTTTAAGAAAAAATACAATCAATCACCACGTCAATATAAATCCTCTAAAATGAGTAAAGGCCTTTAATCGTATGTTAAGGAAATATTCATTGCTCGTTCCATTTGCAAGTTTAAGCACAGCAGCAGGAGTCATTATTCTTTTAGCGAGATGGATTAATGGTAATTTATTATTGTCCTCTCCCTCAGCCCTTATTTCTTTTGGTTTTATGGCGGGCATTTGTTATACATTAGCAACAGCTCTTTCGTTTATTATACTTGGCTCATTGCTGAATAAGAGCGATTACACACAAAATCAGCATACACAAAGTTTTTTGCTCTTTACCATACAGCGTAAATTGTCTGGTATGAATTTAAAGGTTATACGGCTATTTTACCTGCTGACAGGTATTGAAATTTGGCTTATTCAATTAATAAGCATTAGTGTATTATCTGAAATTATGTTAAATATTCCAGTACCTATTACACTTTTTTTCTTTTTAATCGGCATCTTATTTCTTGATCGCATCATGTCAGTGAAAAGTATACTCTGGTTGGAAATTTTATTTATTATTGCTCTTTTTTCATTACTTATTTTTATCCCTATTTATTACTTTGTTCAAAATGGGGCAAACACTGTATATGAGGGGATTCGCTTATATCACCCTTATTTATTTTATTTTAAAAATAGCGAAATTCTGCTATTCTATGTCATTATTCAACTAGCCGTTTTAGGACAAGTATTTTTTGATAAATCGACATGGTATTTAATTGCCTTTATAAAACCTAAAAAAGTACGCCGCAGTCTGTTTTCCTCAGGTTTAATTTTAGCGTTATTAACGCTATCATTTACAGCGATTTTAATGATTGCCCTATACAGCGGATCATTTGGCCAGTTCCAAGTATTGATTTTTACGTTTTTATATGAAGTGCAGCCAGGCTTTCTTACATTTGCTTTTCTCGTCATTGTCCTATTAGCCATTGTCACAACCTTGCTTGTAGACATGCGGGCAACGAAACGTTTTTTTGTGACGAAAAGACCCTATTATTTCTATTTGATTGGTCTGATGATAATTTTATTTACCTGTTTCTTATCTATCGATTTAACGATTTTAGGTGTTATTTATTCTTTTGCCTTCCTGCACATTACCATGTTACCGTTTATGTTAATCCTTTTATTTACGAATCGCCATATTCATAAACATAGCTGGCTTGTCATTTTTCTATCCATCATCATTGGAATTGGTATTGGTTTAAGCTTTAATACGCTATATGGTTTAGCTACCAGCTTTATCATCTCAAGTATTTATCAATTAATGCTTCAGACTGAAACGATAGAAAAAAATACCTGAACTCGAGATTATTTCGGGTTCAGGTTTATACGTTTATTTAACTGATATAAAAGAAGAATAGGATGAGTGATAGCAATCCAACAATGGCCGAACTAATGGAAAGATAATGTCTTTTTTCCTCTCGACCATAGTAATAGTCAATAAATATAGAGCTGAAAAGGATGACCGCTAAATATCCTCCAATGATAACAGTAAATAAAATCCACCCTTTAATTACGATCACCAGAAGCATAATGATATTCAACATTTTAATAGCCCAAACAGCACGTCGATGTCCACTATTAACATATTCCTTTGGTATATTAAATTTTTTCCTCATTAGTTTATCGACAAGCATTTGGATAGCTATGATAAAAACTAGCATAACGAGTAAACCTGACATTCCAAATTTAGCATCATCATTGAGAGCAAGATCTATATAAGCCTTTGCCAGATCTTTATTTTCTACTTTGTAAGATGATTTGTTGTTATAATCAACAATTATGATATACTCTTCGCCGATGAACATTTTTAGCTTAATTATCTGCCCCTTTTCAAACTCTACCCAGACATCACGTTGTAATCTAAATCGAATATCCTCATTCATATGCGTCATAGTAGCTTGCTGTAATAATTGTTGTAAAAGCTCTTTTTCTGAACTTTGCTCCATTAATTGCTGACCAATAACCCACCCAGGTCTCCCAGCCTTAAAAATCTCCTCATCCGAATTATAAATCATTGTATATTTTTTTATTGATTGCTGCTGTGCTAATTGAACAATTGAAGCATGTTGCGTTTGCTCTATCTGCCCTAATGGACCGATTTCTATTATTAATAGAAACATGATGATCGTGCCTACGATGATCAATGGATAAGACCAGCGTTTTGCTTTTTTTTCATGTTGCACTTGCCGTAAAATATCCTCCTGTAAGGATTCCGTAAATCGTGGTGCTTCGCCAAGTTCTTGATCCAATTTTTCTTTAAAAGCTGTCATCCATTAACACCTCCCACTCACTAGTCGCTAATTTCTCCTGTAACATTTTCCTTGCCCGATGCAATCTGGTTTTAACTGTATTTTCTGCACATGTAAGAATATCTGCAATTTCTCTAACCTTTAATTCTTGATAATAATAAAGAATGACGACTTCTCTATAAGTAATAGGTAACTCAAATAACGCATTCGTTAATGTTTTCCGCTCATCCTGTGCTATTAACATCGTTTCCGGTGTCCGTTTACTTGCCCCAATATGTAATTTTTCCAATAGCAGATGGCGTTTATTTTTCCAACTTCGAAGATAATCATGGCTTTTATGTACCGTGATTTTAACTAAATAGGTCTTTAGAGATGCTCTATGTTCAAAGCGATCCTGCTGCCGATAATAAGAAAAAAAGACATCTTGTACAATTTCTTCAGCAATTGCCCAGTCCTTTACATAAAGATAAGCCACTCGTAAGCAATATTCTCCGTGTTCTTCCATAATGGCTACTAAATGCTCACTCACCCAAACACCTCCTCTAAACATTCACCCTATAGTCGTCATTCGATCTTAGTTGGTTTCAAAAAAAATCAAAAAGTTTCATGAACACGATCGTCATAAATTGAGAAAAACTTCACACAATAAAAGAGTATTTTATAATGAATTATTCTGGCAACCTTAATTATGAATAGTCACTCCTAAAGAAATAATGTACATTTTTAGACTGAATTTATTTGTATGCTGTGTTGCATACTTTTTTTCTATTATCTATTGAATACCTAGCGAAAAAACTGTTATAGTGAGATTGTTTGTCTGACGTCTGACTAATTAAGATCTTTAGCTGTTCTTCTGAAATTGGAACATCAGGACAAAATATCACAGATACTTATGGAGGAACTTATGAGATACTTAATATCCTTTTGTGGATTGTTACTTGTTTTTGCCTTAGCTTTATTAATGAGTAAAAACAAAAAAGAAATAAAATATAAATATATAGTGATTATGTTGATCATCCAATTTTTATTGGCAGCTTTACTACTCAATACAACGGTTGGCTATGTGCTAATTAAAGGAATCACCAAAGTATTTGATCACTTATTGTCCTATGCAAATGCGGGTATATCATTTGTTTTTGGAGGCTTAGCAAATGAAGGAGAATCACCCTTCTTTTTAGCTGTTTTATTACCGATCGTCTTTATATCTGTTCTGATTGGGATCTTGCAGCATTTTAAAATACTTCCTTTTTTAATGAAATGGGTAGGTTTATTTTTAAGTAAAGTAAGTGGCATGGGGAAATTGGAATCCTATAATGCTGTTGCTTCTGCTATGGTTGGCCAATCTGAAGTATTCATCACTGTTAAAAAGCAATTAGATAAGATTGCACCACAACGTATGTATACGTTATGCGCTTCTGCTATGTCGACTGTTTCGATGTCAGTAGTTGGTGCTTATATGACGATGATTGAGCCAAAGTATGTCGTAACGGCCATTGTATTAAACCTGTTTGGCGGATTTATTATTGTTTCTATCATTAATCCATATACTGTGGATGAAAAAGAAGATATCTTAACGATTGAAGATGAACAGAAGCAAGCGTTCTTTCAAATGATTGGCGAATATATTATGGATGGCTTTAAAGTAGCCATCATTGTTGGAGCAATGCTTATTGGTTTCGTTGCATTAATGGATTTAATCAATTCATTATTCGATATGATTATTGGTATATCCTTCCAAGAAATATTAGGCTATATCTTTGCGCCAATCGCTTTCCTAATGGGTATTCCATGGGCAGATGCTGTGGCTGCTGGCGGTATTATGGCAACTAAATTAGTAACGAATGAATTCGTTGCCATGATTAACCTTGGCGACGTCTCAGCGTCCATGAGTGAACGTACACTAGGCATTATTTCTGTATTCCTTGTATCCTTTGCCAACTTTTCATCCATCGGTATTATTTCGGGAGCTGTAAAAGGTTTGAATGAAAGACAAGGTAATGTCGTTGCCCGCTTTGGCTTAAAGTTGTTGTACGGTGCTACACTCGTAAGTATCCTAACAGCTATTATTGTGGGATTGATTATTTAAATTGTATTGAACTGCACTCAGTTAGATGGGTGCAGTCCTTATTTTATCGCTTATATAACGCCAAATTAAAAAATGTACATTACTAAAATTGAATTTAGTAATGTACATTTTTACTTTATAGCTCTTTATTTGACGACAATATTGACAAGTTTGCCTGGAATAACGATGATTTTCACTAAGCTCTTTCCTGCCATATATTCTTGAATCTTTTCATCAGCAAGTGCTACTTTTTCGATGTCCTCTTTTGACGCATCTTTTGCTACAACAATCTTCGCACGTACTTTACCAGCAACCTGTACAGCAATTTCTACTTCATCATCCACAAGCTTTGCTTCATCATAGGTTGGCCATTGCTCGTAAGAAAGTGTTGAATTGTGACCTAATAGTTGCCATAGTTCTTCTGCAATATGCGGAGCGATTGGTGCTAGCATTTTCACAAAGCCTTCAGCATAAGCCGTTGGAATCACATCAGCTTTATAGCAATCATTAATAAAGACCATCATTTGTGAAATAGCTGTGTTAAAGCGGATGCCTTCATAATCCTCTGTCACTTTTTTCACTGTTTGGTGGTATGATTTTTCAAGTGATTGATCGTTAGACACTTGGATTTTTGCTGAAATTGTGCCATCTTCTTCATTGACAAATAGACGCCAGATACGGTCTAAGAAGCGGCGTGCTCCATCTAAACCATTTGTAGACCATGCAACAGAAGCCTCTAGTGGGCCCATGAACATTTCATATAAGCGTAATGTATCGGCACCATGTGACGTAATGATTTCATCTGGGTTGACGACATTGCCCTTAGATTTAGACATTTTCTCGTTACCTTCACCTAGAATCATTCCCTGGTTAAATAATTTTTGGAATGGCTCTTTTGTATGCACAACGCCTAAATCATATAGAACTTTATGCCAGAAGCGAGCGTATAGTAAATGCAATACTGCATGCTCCGCACCACCAATATATATATCAACTGGTAACCAGCGTTTTAGTAACTCTGGGTCTGCAATTGCCTCTGTATTTGTCGGGTCGATATAGCGTAGGAAGTACCAGCTCGAACCTGCCCACTGCGGCATTGTATTTGTTTCACGACGTCCTTTTTTACCTGTCTCTGGATCGACAACATTTACCCATTCTTCAATATTTGCTAATGGTGATTCACCTGTACCTGATGGTCGGATATTATCTGTTTTTGGTAGCATTAATGGTAATTCTGATTCTGGAACTGGCGTAATCGTGCCATCTTCCCAATGAATCATTGGAATTGGTTCACCCCAATAACGTTGACGGGAGAATAACCAGTCACGTAGACGATAAGAAATTTTCTTCTCCCCTACACCTTTTTCCTCTAACCATTCAATGGCTTTCGCAATGCCATCTGCTTTATTTAAGCCATTAAGGAATTCAGAGTTAATATGTTGACCATCACCTGTAAATGCTTCTTTGCTGATATCTCCACCTTCAAGTACAGGAACGATGTCTAAGCCAAATTCAGTTGCGAATTCATAGTCGCGTTCATCATGTGCTGGCACCGCCATAATAGCACCTGTACCATAAGACACTAACACATAATCAGCAATCCAAATCGGCACTTTTTTACCGTTAATCGGATTTATTGCATAAGCACCTGTAAATACGCCTGTTTTTTCTTTCGCTAAATCTGTACGCTCTAGATCAGATTTCATTTTAACTTTCTCTAAATAAGCCTCAACAGCTTGGCGTTGGTCAGCTGTTGTAATTTGTTCCACTAATTTATGCTCTGGTGCAAGCACACAGTATGTAGCACCAAACAATGTATCAGGGCGTGTTGTGAAAACTGTGAAGTTTTGATCTGAACCGTCAATGGCAAATGTCACTTCAGCCCCTTCTGAACGGCCAATCCAATTGCGTTGCATATCTTTAATAGACTCAGGCCAATCAACTTCTTCTAAGTCATCGATTAAACGATCAGCATAGGCTGTAATTTTAAGCATCCATTGCTTCATTGGTCTGCGTTCTACAGGATGACCACCACGCTCTGATTTCCCATCAATTACTTCTTCGTTAGCTAATACCGTGCCAAGTGCTGGACACCAGTTAACAGCTACTTCATCCACATAAGCTAAGCCTTTTTTATAAAGCTGGATAAAAATCCATTGTGTCCATTTATAATACTCTGGATCCGTTGTGTTAATTTCACGATCCCAATCATAGCTAAAGCCTAGCTCTTGAATTTGACGTTTAAATGTCGCAATATTTTTAGCTGTAAATTCAGCCGGATCATTCCCTGTATCGAGTGCATATTGCTCAGCTGGTAAACCAAAAGCATCCCAGCCCATTGGATGAAGTACATTATAGCCTTGCATACGTTTAAAGCGTGATAGAATATCAGTTGCCGTATACCCCTCTGGATGGCCAACATGAAGTCCTGCGCCAGATGGATATGGGAACATATCTAATGCATAAAATTTAGGCTTTGCTGTTTCATTTTCAGTTTTAAATGTTTTGTTATCAGCCCAATATCGCTGCCACTTTTTTTCAATTTGTTCATGATTAAAACTCATTTCTTTTCCTCCTTCGATTGATCGTGCTGCTCTCCATCATAATTGACAAAATATTTAAAAAATAAAAAAACTCGCCCCTTTCTTATAGAAGGGACGAGAGAATTTGTACTCCCGCGGTACCACCCAAATTAGTGATTACACTCGGCTCAAGCTTCCTTAACGCGGAAGAAACGACACACGCTGTTTCACGCGGGCAGACTCAGAAGGCGAGTTCAATTTGCATTCTTACTAGCTCCCACCAACCGCTAGCTCTCTAAAAAGAACCACAAATCTACTATTCCTCATCACAGTCTTTACATGATATTGCATTTATTCTAATGGAAAGTATTGAAAAGCACAAGCCTTTGTTTACAGCTTACCCATTACTGAACAATTAAATCCTTTTCTTCCTTAGACTTTGATAAATCCTGACATTCATGAAAAGCAAAGTGCTGACAACCAATACATTGATTGGCGTTCAAATAATGGAAAGCTTTTGTAATTGCTTCTCCTGTATGCTGAAAAAAATGTTGCGCGCCTATTTTATCGTAAAGACCATTGTGTTGAAGAGCATCCTTTAAATCACCTTGCACACCCGTTACCAAGATAGTACCGCCCTGTGCTTTATAATTTTCTATGATATTGTTAAAATATGCTTCTCCAGTAGAATCCATAAAGGGCACTTTCCCCATCCGTAATATCAAAACTCTTGGTTGCTGATGCAAAGTACTTTCAATCGTTTGTTCAAACATTTGTGCAGCACCAAAAAACAACGGCCCTTCAATTGTGTACATACTAATTTGCGGGCAATCATGCTGCTGATGCACTACATGTGGCTGTACCTTCTCACTTTTATTTGAATGATCCGGAAGTACTTTTGTAACAACAAGCTTTTCACTCATACGTTTCGCAAATAATAGCACAGCCAGCACAAGCCCTACCTCAACTGCTAATGTAAGACTAGTGAATACCGTTAATAAAAAGGTAATCAATAATACCAGTGAGTCGCCTGATTTTAATTTTACGATATGTGAAAAATGATGTCGTTCACTCATATTCCAAGCTACGACCATCAGTACCGGAGCCATGCTTGCTAACGGAATATGAGATGCATATGGAGCTAATAACAATAATGTGATTAGAACAAACACACCATGAATGATACCCGACATAGGGGATACTGCGCCTGTTTTGATATTGGTCGCTGTGCGTGCAATGGCGCCTGTTGCTGGAATACCACCGAATAAAGGCGTCACAATATTAGCAATCCCCTGCCCAATTAGCTCACGATTACTGTTATGCTTACTATTTGTCATCCCATCCGCCACCACTGCCGATAATAGAGACTCAATACCACCTAGCATTGCAATAACAAACGCTGGACCAATAAGTTGTTGTAATCGTTCGAGCGTGATATTCGGTAAGGCGAAATGAGGTAATGTATTAGGAATTTGACCATAAGCCGTTGCAATGGTAGCAACTTGTCCTGAAAAGAGGAAAGTTGCCATAAGTGTAGAGACAACAATACCCGCTAATGCTCCAGGAACCTTTGGAAAAAACTTTGGTGTTATCACTATTGTCACCAAGCATACGACAGCAGTAAGAATACTATACGTATTTGTCGTACCTAGCTGCTTAATGATTTCCTGTATGTTGGCGATAAAATATTCATGCCTTTTAACATTTGTCAGCCCTAGAAAGTTAGCGATTTGACCTGTAAAAATAATCACTGCTATCCCTGCTGTAAAGCCAACTGTTACAGGTCGTGGAATAAACTTAATTAAAGTCCCTAGCTTAAAAAAGCCCATGATACAAAGCAATACCCCTGCCATTAAACCCGCAAGTAATAAATCTTCATAGCCATAGGTAAGAACAATCCCCAATAGAATTGGCACAAACGCCCCCGTAGGCCCACCTATTTGATATTTAGAACCTCCAAAAAGAGAAATAAGAATACCTGCAATGCAAGCCGTATAAATCCCATATTCAGGTTTCACACCTGATGCGATGGCAAAGGACATGGCAAGTGGAATAGCAACGATTCCGACAATAATCCCTGACAATAAATCCTTTTTTACATGATGAACTGAATACCCTTCAAAGCGTCCTGTAAACAGTGACTTCATAGATAAATCTTCCCTTCGAAATAATACGCAAAGCCCAATTTTTCATCATCATTGATTTACTTATTCTCTTCGTCACCTTCATTATTTGTCATTTCCTCTAATCTCGAAATGGTATGAACCAAATGGTTATTAAAAATATCCTTTGCCACCCCAAGTAATGCACCAATCATTGGGTCACTTAAAGAATAATAAACTTTTTTTCCTTCCTTCACCCCATAAACAATATTTTTGGCACGCAATACACTTAATTGCTGAGAAACAGCGGAACCCTCTTTCTCTAAGCAATCTTGAATCTCATTGACACTTTTCTGACCATCTACAAGGAGTTCAAGTATTCTGATGCGTAACGGATGTGCTAATGCTTTGAAAAAATCCGCTTTAAACTGTTGTAAGCCCTCTTCCATAAAAAAACCCCTCCATATAACTACATATTCAAATATTTGAATATGTATGATTGTAATCCTGTCACAGCAATTTTTCAATATCTACTATAAAAAAAGAACAAAATCAAGTGACTTGACACTCGATTTTGCTCTTTGATTGCAACATTATTAATCTGCTACTATTTTGTTCTTCTTTAAAGGATAATCGTATGTTAAACATGGAATAATCGCCAATAGTACGATGACCACCAATGTTAAAACGAGAGGAATCATGCCAAATTGATCTACCATAATACCACCAAATAGTGGACCAATCATCCGTCCTCCAGTAGCAGCACTATTGATAATCCCCTGATAGAATCCTTGTCGACCTTTTGGTGCCAATTGATTAGCAATCGTTGGTAATGCTGGCGTATAAAACATTTCGCCAAATGTTAAGACAAGCATCGCTGCTCCAAACATTTTAAAATCGTTTGCAAAGGCAATAATGCCAAAGGAAAGAGCAATCAGCGTTACACCAAATACTAATTGACGTTTTAAATTGTGTTCCCATCGCTTTACGAGCGGTGCAATGAGTGGTTGCCCAATGACAATTAGAAGACCATTTATTGTCCAAAGTAGGCTATATTGCTTTAATCCTAACCCTAAATCTTGTGTATAGGATGAAATGGTTGCACTCCATTGAGAATATGCTAGCCAGCATAAAACGGAGGATGCACTAATTATTAACAAAGCATAAAAAGGTGCCTTGTTTACGATTCGTTTACTTTCGCTCAAGACATTTTTAGGTGCAATACTGCCCACTTCCAAACGCTTAAATGTAAATAAGGCAATGAAAAAGAATAAAATATACATACCTAAATTCACTTTAAACACATAGTCAAATTGATAATCTGCCACAATACCGGCAAGGGCAGGACCTACGGCAACACCGACATTTTGTGCTAAATAGATAGTATTAAAAGCCTTACGTCCACCTTCTGGCCAGGCAGCCCCAGCTAAGGCAAACATACCTGGGAAAACAATGCCTCCACTAAAGCCTAGTATCGTTAAAAACCACACATAATGTGGCCAGCCGTGCCAAATTGTTAAGCCAATTAATGAAGCAATCGTTAACAGGATGCCAAGCATAATAGCTTTATAGCCACCAATTCTATCAAATAAGTAACCACCTAATAGATTACCTAATACTCCAGCAGCAGAATTCAGCATTAAGACAAAACCAGCCATTGCTAAAGATTTGCCTAAATAATCATGCATATAAATGGCATTCAAAGGCCATAAAAAAGAGTTGCCTGTTGTGTTCACAAGCATTCCGATAATTAAAAACCAAACACGTTTTGGCATAGGATGACCTCCATTATTTCGCTTCTCTAAATAGTTAGTGTATGCTGAAATACTTAAAAGCACAAGGAAAATAATTTTACCTTTTTTACAAGACTTCTACCCTATTTTCATTCGTTTTTATTTTTGTTTCTTACCATTTTTCTGCATCCATAACATGATAATACCCTTCCCCCATGACGGAACGAAAAGCACATGATAGAATAGAGCGTTAGAGGAGTGAAATAAATGACAGAGACAAATTTTCCTTTTCCCTCAGAGGGGAAAAGATACTATACATGGAATCGCTATTTACGTGACCAATTTGGTCATAAAGTATTTAAAGTGGCGTTAGATGCAGGCTTTGATTGCCCTAACCGTGACGGCACAGTCGCTTTTGGTGGCTGTACATTTTGTAGTGCTGCAGGTTCTGGTGATTTTGCTGGCAATAAGGTAGATCCAATTGATGTTCAATTTGCTGAAATCCGAGACAAAATGCATCAGAAATGGAAGGATGGCAAATACATGGCTTATTTCCAAGCCTACACAAATACACATGCCCCGCTGCCAGTTTTAAAAGAAAAATTTGAAGCAGCTTTGGCGCAAGAAGGTGTAGTAGGTCTTTCTATTGCTACTCGTCCTGATTGTTTACCAGATGATGTTGTCGAATATTTAGCAGAATTAAATGAGCGAACATATTTATGGATTGAGCTAGGTCTTCAAACGGTGCATGAGAAAACTGCCAATCTTATTAATCGCGCCCATGATTATGCAACGTATGTGGAAGGCGTTGAAAAATTGCGTAAGCATGGCATTCGAGTTTGCTCACATATCATTAACGGATTGCCTCTCGAAGACTATGACATGATGATGGAAACGGCACGCGCAGTTGCACAATTAGATGTCCAAGGCATTAAAATCCACTTACTTCATCTATTAAAAGGAACGCCTATGGTGAAGCAATATGAAAAAGGTATGCTAGAATTTTTAGACCAAGATGTGTATACAAAACTAGTAGCAGACCAATTAGAAATCCTACCACCTGAAATGGTCATTCATCGTATTACAGGCGATGGACCGATTGATTTAATGATTGGACCAATGTGGAGTGTCAATAAATGGGAAGTGTTGAATGGTATTGACGCTGAGCTTGAACGTCGAGTTAGTTGGCAAGGGAAGTTGTATAAGGCAGAGGTTACGAAATGAAATTACAACGTGTTTTACAATATGCCCAGCAGTTATTAAAAGATAGTATAGAAGAGGGAGATACGGCGGTTGATGCGACTGCAGGAAACGGTCATGACACATTATTTCTGGCACAGCTTGTTGGGGATGAAGGACAAGTTTATGCCTTTGATGTCCAAAAAGAGGCGGTTGATGCGACACTCCTTCGACTTTTAGATCATGGTTTAGAACATCGGGCAGTCGTTTTAAATAAAGGGCATGAGGAAGTCATGCAATATGTACACAAGCCAGTAGCTGCAGCTATCTTCAATCTCGGCTATTTACCTGGCAGCAACCATGATATTATTACAAGGCCTCATACAACAATCCAAGCTATTGAAAATATATTAAAGCTCTTAAAAGTGGGAGGATTGATTGTTCTTGTTATTTATCATGGTCATCCAGGTGGAAAAGAAGAACGTGATAAGGTCATTGATTATGTAAGTCAACTTCCGCAAAAATATGTCCATGTCTTAAAATATGCATTTCTTAATCAACAAAATGATCCGCCTTTCGTCATTGCATTAGAAAAAATGAAAGAATACCCTATTTAATAGTATTGTTGAGGACAAGCTAAAAGGCGACCAACTAGTAAACTAGCTGATCGCCTTGCACTTTATCTATTTATTATTACGTTTTTCATTATATTCAACCCAGAAATCTGCACCTTTAATGCCTAGTTTACGAGGATCAAAGACTGGATCTTTTCCTTCTTTTTTCTGTTTCTCGTAATCTTTTAATGCAACAATAGCTGGTTTCATAATAATTAAAATAGCCAGAACGTTAATCCAAACCATTAGACCAAGACCTACATCTCCCATTGCCCATGCTAGACCAGACGTACGGATTGTACCATAGAAGGCTGCAACTAAAATAGCAATCTTTGCAATCCAAATGAAAATCTTTTCTGTGCTACCTCTAAATAAATAAGCGACATTTGTCTCTGCAATATAGTAGTAAGCCATAATTGTTGTAAAGGCAAAGAAGAATAACGCAATGGCTACAAATGGAGCACCAAAGCCAGGTAATGATGAGTCAACTGCATATTGTGTATAGGCTGCACCTGCTTCAATACTTTTCGCAAAGGTCATTTGCTCATCGCCTGCTAATCCACCACTATTAAATTGTCCAATATGGATAAATGGATCTGCTCCTTCAGCTGCCTTTTCATCTTGTACATTGTACATACCTGTAAATAAAATCATAAATGCCGTAGCAGAACAAATTAGTAATGTATCAATATACACAGACGCCGCTTGAACAATTCCTTGCTTAGCAGGATGCGATACTTCCGCTGCTGCTGCAGGGTGAGCACCCGTTCCTTGACCAGCTTCATTGGAATAAATTCCACGTTTAACACCCCAAGCAATGGCAGAACCAATAATGCCCCCAAAAATCTCTTGGGCACCAAAGGCACTTGAGAAAATCAATGCAAATACTGTTGGTACTTCAGAGATATTCATAACAATAATGATAATAGCCATAATGATGTATGCTAATGCCATAAAAGGTACAATGATTTGGGCTGCATTTGCAATAGATTTAACACCACCGATAATAATTGCGCCTAATAAAACAACAATAATAAGACCTGTTATCCAAGTTTCCAAACCGAAAGCGTTTTCAACAGCACCTGCAATGGCGTTTGATTGGACGCCAGGCATTAAGATTAACATCGCAATCAAAGCCGCCACAGCAAAAATTACTGCAAACCATTTTTGACCCATTCCTTTTTCTATGTAAAAGGCCGGTCCACCACGATATTCTGTATCTTTCTCTTCTTTATAGATTTGAGCTAATGTTGATTCTACATACGCGGTAGCCGCACCAATGAAAGCGATTGCCCACATCCAAAAGACAGCACCAGGTCCTCCCATTCCAATTGCTGTCGCAGTACCAGCAATATTACCTGTACCTACACGTCCTGATAATGCGATAGACATTGCTTGGAAAGAGGATATTCCCTTTTCCGATTTCTCCCCTTTAAACATTAAAACAAACATATCTTTAATGTGCCTTACCTGTAGGAACCTTGTGATAATTGAGAAAAATAACCCAATCAATAAGATACCATAAATAAACCATGGTCCCCATAAAATACCATTCAACTTCTCCACAATTACATCCATTTTACCCCTCCAATTTAAAATACCTTACTTTAGATCATTATAGTATTACACTTTTCAGAAAATTACAATATTATTTTTGAGTAACAATATTTAAGTAAGTAACCTAGTAAATGGAAGGGGATAAACCTATTTAATTATATAACCAATTCTTCGAAGAGCATTATTAATAAAATCTCGTGTATACATATAAATTTCTTCGCGCTCTCCCTCATGAAATAAATTATGATAACAATTTGCCCATTCTTTAAACTGAAATTCTGTGAATTCCTGTTGATGAAGCCAATTTCGGGTTTGGCGAGTGTCCGTAATTTTATCCTTCTCAGCTGTCATAATTAGCATAGGCATATTAGGCATTTCACCTTTAGGCAGCATCACTAAATTTTTCATCATTTGCTGAAGTTCTCGATACCATTTCACAGAAACAACAGACATGAGCGGTACATCATCTTTCATTTCTTCTCTGCCTTCAACACTACGCGTTAATTTCTCTAATGTAATATCATGTGTCAACTTAACATTGGCTGTTAACGCACTTAGACTTGTTAAAGCATTTGTTAATTTACCTGGTAATAGCTTTAGTTGCAACCAAGGTGATGTTAAAATAATGCCTGCACATTCATATTGTCTCTTTTGCAGTGTATGGAGGATTAATGTTGCACCTAGTCCATGCCCTATTACAAAGGTTGGTAAATTATATGAAAAAGCATTTTCAATCAGGTTTCGTGTATACTTATTGTACAATTTGAAGTCTTCATCATGGACTCTAGCAAATCTTGCATTACCACCATGATTCGGTAAATCCCCCATGACTATGTGGAAGCCTTCTAATCTTAATTTCTCTATCAGCCATGCATACCAACGGTGATTTTCATAAGCACCATGAAGAATAGCAATCACAGCTTTTGCTTGTCCATCAGCTTCCCATTTCCACATTTACATAGTCCTCCTAAAAAATAATTACACTTTGATTATATCGAAATAAATAGCACATTTTAATTTTATATTTCCATAAAGTTGCGTATTTGATACGATAATACTACATTATAGAAAGAAAAGAGGCGATTTTCATGATTTATCCATTTAAAGATAAAACGCCAAAGATCGATCCGTCTGTTTTCATTGCTGATTACGCAACTGTTACGGGCGACGTAACAATTGGCGCCGAAACAACCATTTGGTTTAATACGGTTATTCGTGGTGATGTTTCCCCAACGATTATCGGTAAACGTGTCAGTATTCAGGATCTTTGCTGTTTACACCAAAGCCCAAAATATCCGCTCATTATTGAAGATGAGGTAACAGTTGGACACCAAGTCACTTTACATAGTTGTACAATTCGCAAAAATGCCTTAATTGGTATGGGATCCATTATTTTAGACGGAGCTGAGATTGGAGAAGGTGCATTTATTGGAGCTGGAAGCCTAGTACCTCCTGGTAAAGTCATTCCTCCAAATAGTTTAGCATTAGGTCGTCCAGCAAAAGTTGTCCGAGAATTAAATGCTGAAGATAAAGAGGATATGGAACGCATCGTACGAGAATACGCAGAAAAAGGTCAATATTATAAATCACTTCAGAAATAAATAACCTACACAAAAAATCAATACTAACGAAAAAATCCCTCGCGTTTTCGTGTACCGAATATGTTCACGAATCCTAGCGAGGTATTTTTGTAAAAAAAACAAAAGGAGCAATGTTGCTCCTTTGTTTATTAATACATTAGAATAATTTTCTAATGACTTCATTACTTTAGTTCAATAGTTTATAAACGTGCTTTTTCTCGTAGTGCGTCGGCTTTATCAATTTGCTCCCATGGTACATTTAAATCTGTACGACCAAAATGTCCATACGCAGCAGTTTGTTTATAAATTGGACGACGAAGATCAAGCATTTTAATAATACCTGCTGGGCGTAAATCGAATAGCTCGCGTACCCATTCAACGATCTCGCTTTCTTTTACTCTACCTGTGCCAAATGTATCGACAGCAATGGAAACAGGCTGAGCAACGCCAATCGCATAGGCAAGTTGTACTTCAGCACGCTCTGCTAAGCCAGCTGCTACGATGTTTTTTGCTACATAACGTGCCGCATATGCTGCTGAGCGGTCTACCTTGGTTGCATCCTTACCTGAGAAGGCACCACCACCGTGACGTGCATAACCACCGTATGTATCAACAATGATTTTACGTCCTGTTAATCCAGCATCGCCTTTTGGTCCACCAATTACGAAACGGCCAGTTGGGTTGATGAAGTATTTAGTGTTAGTATCTAATAATTCACTCGGTACAACGGGTGCAATAACAAATTCTTTTAAATCCGCTTGAATTTGTTCAAGTGTTGCTTCTTCATCATGCTGTGTTGAAATAACAATTGTATCCACGCGAACGGGTACATTATTGTCATCATATTCAATCGTTACCTGCGTTTTACCATCAGGACGTAAATAGGCAAGTTCACCTGATTTACGTACTTCTGTTAAACGGCGTGCTAATTTGTGAGCCAAGCTAATTGGTAATGGCATAAGCTCTGGTGTTTCATTACATGCATAGCCAAACATTAAGCCTTGGTCACCAGCACCGATTGCTTCAATATCAGCATCTGTCATAGAGCCTTCACGTGCCTCTAATGCCTGATCAACACCCTGTGCAATATCAGGTGATTGTTCACCAATCGCCACAAGCACCGCTAAGTTTTCTGCATCGAAGCCATATTTACCACGTGTATAGCCAATTTCTGCTACAGTATCACGAACGATACCTTTAATATCAACATAAGTAGAAGTTGTAATTTCTCCTGCTACTAATACTAATCCTGTTGTTACAGTTGTTTCACATGCTACACGCGCATTTGGATCTTCTGCTAAAATAGCATCTAAAATGGCATCCGAGATTTGGTCACAAATCTTATCTGGATGTCCTTCTGTTACACTCTCTGATGTAAACAGTCGACGGTTTGTCATTTGGTTTTCCTCCTAAATACTCTTACAATAAGTAGTTGTGTATGAATACGGTACTCATTACCCATGTCAAGTCCGCTCCTAAGGATTGAACTCTCAAGCCGTTACTGCTGCTTTTAACACGAGGATTTCGAAAGATCCGTCATTATAATAAGGAAAGAACTACATATACTTACCTTTACATTGATTTTTAACAATAAAAAAATCCTTTTCTCACGTTACTTTACATGAGGAAAGGAATAATGACTGCGTAACCTTTCACTCTTATCGTTCAAGGGATGTTCCCTTGCATCAGGTTGGCACCAGCGCATGTCGTGAAATAGTTCATGCAGGTTGCCGGGTTTCACAGGGCCTGACCCTCCACCAGCTCGGGATAAGAGTATCCGTTCAATTTCATGTTACTCAAAAGGTCGAACGTTGTCAAATATTTTCTTATGTATTACTGTATAGAAAGGAAAGAACCTATTACACAAAAACTTTTCATACTTGGATGATGATGTAAATAGAAGCAAATTAATCCCTACAACATACCTAGCTACTTGTGGTAACATATGTGTGGCTCAATTTTCATGCCTAATTACAGTAGGATTGATGGTATTCTACTCGAAAAACATTATTTTTTGTCAGTTTATTGAAAAGTGGTAAAAACTCTAAAATAATTTCTTAATTAGTATAGATTATTTAAGCAATTGTGTTATACTATTTTTGAAATTAAGAAAAAATCCCTCTAAATCAAGGGAATACTATAAAAAAGGATGGTATTTAATCGATGAATTCAGTAGAAATTGCAAACGAACTGAAGGAATTATTAAACGGCGGTAACATTAATGTTCAACTTTCAGTACCACAATTAGCAGAAAAAGCTACATCTCGTGGTGAAGCAATGTTAACAGTAGATGGCGCAGTTCGTGCAGAAACTGGCAAATACACTGGTCGTTCACCTAAAGATAAATATACGGTAGAAGAAGAAAGCACAAAAGATCAAATTGACTGGGGTAAAGTCAACCAACCAATTTCTTCTGAAGTGTTCGATAACCTATATGTAAAAGTAATAAAATATTTAAAAGAACGTGACGAGTTATTCGTATTCAAAGGCTTTGCAGGTGCTGACAAAGATTCACAATTAAGCATTCAAGTTATTAATGAATACGCATGGCACAATCTTTTTGCTCATCAATTATTTATCCGTCCAACAGCAGATGAATTAGCTTCTCATGTTGCCGACTTCACTGTCATCTCAGCTCCGAACTTTAAAGCAGATCCTGCGGTTGATGGTACTGCCTCTGAAACATTCATTATCGTATCACTTGAAAAGAAAATTATTTTAATTGGTGGTACTGAATATGCTGGTGAAATGAAAAAATCTATTTTTGGTATCATGAACTACTTATTACCACAACAAGGTATCCTTTCAATGCACTGTTCAGCAAACGTAGGTGAAGCTGGCGATGTGGCATTATTCTTCGGTCTATCTGGTACTGGTAAAACGACGTTATCAGCTGACCCAGATCGTAAGCTTATCGGTGACGATGAACACGGTTGGTCTGATAATGGTGTGTTCAACATTGAGGGTGGTTGCTATGCAAAAACAATCAATCTTTCTGCTGAAAAAGAACCAGAAATCTACAATGCAATTCGCTTCGGCTCTGTATTAGAAAATGTAGCTGTTGATCCAGAAACTCGTATTTGTGACTATGATGACGGTTCTCTAACAGAAAATACACGTGTAGCTTACCCAATCCAATATATCGAAAATATCGTTGATCCTTCTGTTGCAGGTCATCCAAAAACAATCATCTTCCTAACAGCTGATGCATTTGGCGTGTTACCTCCAATCAGTAAATTAACAAAAGAACAAGCAATGTATCACTTCCTAAGCGGGTTCACTTCTAAACTTGCAGGAACAGAACGTGGTGTAACTGAGCCAGAACCAGTTTTCTCTACTTGTTTCGGTTCTCCATTCCTTCCACTTCCTGCTACAGTATATGCAGAAATGTTAGGACAAAAAATTGACGAGCACGGTGCACAAGTATTCCTAGTGAACACTGGTTGGACTGGTGGCGAATATGGCACAGGTAGCCGTATGAAACTTTCTTACACACGTACAATGGTTCGTGCAGCAATTGATGGTAAATTAGCAGATGTTGAAACGACACAAGATGCTGTGTTTGGTTTACACATTCCAACAGCAGTTGAAGGTGTACCTTCAGAAGTGTTAAACCCTCGTGAAGCATGGGCAGATAAAGCTGCATACGATGCAAAAGCTGCTGAGCTTGCAGGCTTATTCAATGAAAACTTCAAGAAATTCTCAAACGTTTCTGAAGCCATCACTACACTTGGTGGCCCATTAAAATAACGACTAAATAAAAGACAAAGGGAACAACTTATTCGTTCCCTTTGTCTTTTTTGTTTTCTCTAAGCTTTATTGTTGCTTCATCCACTTGCAAAGAGCACGGACAGTTTCACGATTTTTTGCTGGTGGATATTGATGTGCGTAGTTAAGATCATACCAAGTTTCGAATGATTTATTTGCATCCTCTAAAAAAAATGCCAATTGTCTGGCATGTTCTATATCTACATTTTCATCACGATAGCCATGAATGATAAGTACAGGGGCTGTTATCCGCTCTATCTCAAAAAGAGGTGTTCTTGCATCATACGCTTCTGGTACACGGTTCGGTGTTCCTCCAATAACGCGCTTCATCATCCTGCGCATATCTGTACGTTCCCAATAAGTGGCCGTTGCATCAGAAACACCTGCCCATGTTACAACAGAAGTAATATCCTTTCTTAAAATGGCTGTCCACAGAGCCATAATACCACCTCGCGAAAAACCAAAAACATGGATATTGTCATTGCAAAATTGTTTGAGTACATCTACTGCGTAGACCGCATCGTAACGGTCTGCCCCTGCAAATTCGTCACGTCCCTCTCCCCCACGATTCCCACGATAGTATGGGGCAAATACGATAAAGCCCTGCGCAGCAAATTGTGCAATACGAGAGGGTCTTACCATCCCAATGCTTTGCATACCGCCTCTTAAATATAAAAAGCCATCATATGTACCTTCTTTTTTTGGTTCCGCTAATAACCCTTTTATACGCAAGCCCTGTGATAGATAGGTTATTTCTGTTAGTCGTATTGCTGGATTGGGTGAGGGATAGGCACGTTTTTCCACAATTTCACCATTGTATGTCACGGTCTTTCAACTCCTCCAGCATTTTCTTCATCCCCTCATCCTTCATGTGAAAGCTCAAGTTAGGATGCTGAGCAAATTCTTCATCGGTTAACCAAAGCATGCCTGATGTCTCTAAATCAAATTCTATGTCCTCTTGCGCTAAAAATTGTGCCGTGTAAACGGTTTTACAAAAAACGATTTCATCATGCACTGCATACTCTGCGAACCATTGAAGATTTTTTACATGAACACCCGTTTCTTCAAAAACTTCTCGAATTGCCGCCTCCTCTAATGTTTCACCTTTTTCTAACTTCCCCCCTGGCACTTCTACACCTCGTCGTTTATGGACAGTACATAACCATTTATTCTTATGCTTTAAAAGGACAAGGACGTGTTTAGGTTCTACTTTAAATTCACCTCTTGTAAAACTCAAATCTACTTGTAGGCCATGTAAATCTGTAAATGTTAACATCTATTCAACCTCACGTTCTTTCTTGTTGCAAAACAAAAGTTACTTTTTTTCATCATTGCTTCTATTTTATGGACAGAATTTAATCATCATTCCTATTCCTATCTATATTAACTATAGTGTAATCCTACAATGACAAGCAACTCTTAACTACAGTCTTGTAAAGCATGAAAAAAGCGTGCTTCAAAAGAAGACACGCTTTTCTTTAGATGACTTGCTGACCGTCAAAGTAGACAATTGGGCTTTTCACAACACAATCGATATGCACATCTGACGCATTGGCTCCTCCGAATGGTGCATTACTGCCAAAAGCAATATGTATTGTCCCAAATACCTTCTCATCCTCTAATACATTGCCGCATAGGATGGCACTTTTATTGGCCCCAATGCCAAACTCGGCAATAATTCTACCATTACCTTCCCCAAGTAAAGCAAGTAGACGTGCACCATCAGGACCGATTGCCTCTTCTAAGCGACCATTCTTAATTTTTAATAATAATGGCTCCTTTAAGACACCAATATTTGCAATAGAGCCATCTACTAAAATCTCTCCATTCGCAGATGTTTCTATTGGCGCAATATATGATTCTCCTGAAGGAATATTTCCATACTCACCTGGTTGACGAATAACACCAGTGGAACGAATTCCTAAACGGCCTTCTACACTAAACGTGAGCTCATGGCCATCCTTGACAATACGAATATCTTTTGCCGTATCAAGTAAAAGGACATATTTTTCTACCATAGCTTCGATCTCCTCTGCATCAGCATGAAGAGCACCTTGCTCTAGCATCTCCAATGTCACACCTGGCATTGTTGCTACACGCCCGCCCTTTTCACAGGCATGTTTACGAGCCATTGTATGTGTTAGGGAATGGGAGGTAATACACAGTGTAACATCGGCATTCGCCATAAGCTCAGAAACTGCTTGGATTGGCTCTTGACCAGATTTCTCTAACAGGGGCATCACCATGAACATTGTATTTGCTGTAATTGATAGTCCAGCTTCATAAAAAATTTTCGCGATGTCTTGTTTGTGATGATCTGTCAAAATTAATAGTGACTCTGATGATTGAACATTTAAATTGCCTTTTAAAACATTTAGTGCAATGTCATGTAAATGCTGCATAACAGGACTCCTTAATTAAAATTCAAATGATATCTACGAATAATTCCTTCTATTTCATTTCTAGCTTCCGTTAAAGGTCCCAAAAACTCCGGAACACGTTGCTCTGTAAAACGATAAATTGGTCCAGAAACGGTAATGGATGCTACGACCTGTTCCTCACTATTGAATATAGGCATAGCTAGCGCCAATACATCGACCGAATACTCACTATTACTAAGTGCATAGCCACATGATCTAATTTTTTCTAGCTCTGCCCGTATTTCTGTGGCATCTGTCATTGTATTATTTGTATAAGCTGTTAATGGTTCATCTATAACCTTTGCAATTTGCTCTTCATTTAAAAAAGCAAGCATTGAACGATAAGATGCCCCTACATAAAGTGGCGATCTACTACCTCTTGAAACTGTGAATTTCACCTTATTTATAGGTTCTGCTTTCAGTAATGTTAACGCTTCCAGTCCATTCAGTACGGTAAAAATAGCTGTTTCACCAGTGACATCCTTTAATTTCTCAAGAACTGGCATACATAGCTGATCTATGTTTAATGAATCATACATATTCATACCTATTTCCCATAATGCAATACCAAGAGAATATTTTTTCGTTATAGGATCTTTTGTAATAAACCCATTATTTTCGAAGGTTTCAAGAATGCGATATAAATTTGTATGATTCATATTCATCGCCAGTGCTAACTCTCGACCACCCCATGTGGGCTTTTCCTTTGTAAACATTTTTAAAACCGCAATTGATAAATTTAATGTCTTTAGCATATCTCTCATCCTTCTGATCTATTTATCTGTACAAACGGCTGCAAATCTCTCTCTTAAGGGGGAAATAATCGATAGATTTAGCAGCCGTCAGCACCTGATATCACTTTATCAAAAGTAAGAGAGTAGCTAATCTCTTACTTTTGATATAGGAAATCAACAGCAGCAGTTATATAAACTTTTGCACAGCGTACGATATCCTCAACACGCACTTTTTCATTATAACCATGAATACTTGGTAAATAAGCTGGGCCGTATTGCAATACAGGAATATCATACTGTCTGAAATGACGAGCATCACTGCTTGCCCACTGCATGACACCATATGCCTCTTGCCCTGTAACATAAGAAATATTTTCCACTATCGATTGGCATATAGGATTTTCAGCAGGTGTATAATTGGCTACACTTTTGAAGCCAAAACGTTGGATTGAATAATCGATAGCCAAACCATCTAGTTTATTTGTCAAGATTTCTGTTACTTCCTCTTGTGTAATGCCAAATGGTAAACGACAATCGACCTGAACCTTACAGTAATCTGGGATTACGTTTGACTTCGTACCTCCCTCAATTGTACCAATATTTACAGTAATTTTCTCTAAAACTTCTTGATATTTCAAGCGATCTTTTTCCACTTCACGCATGTATTTTTTTGATACCTCGATAAGTGGCTGTACCTCTTCAGGAATCGTAATTTCTACATCCCATAGTGTACGAATCTCTTGAATAGCTCGAATTGCATCGACAATGGCATTTTGTCCAGCCAATGGTGATAGGCTTCCATGTCCAGGTTCCCCACGCACTTCTAATTCAAACCAGTAAGAGCCCTTTTGTCCAATTGTTGGATTTAAAGGTGAAGAGGGCTCAGCGATTAAACAACCATCTCCCTGCACATAGCCTCTCTCTAACAGCCAAGGAACACCAAATTCGCCGCCTGTTTCTTCATCTGGTACGATTGCCAAAGTTAATTTTCCTGGTAGTTCGATGTCCAGTTTCTTTAATAGCTTTGTTGCAAAAATAATACCCGCTAAACCGGCTTTCATATCACTTGCCCCACGGCCAAGCATCCAGCCATCCTTCACTTCTCCTGAAAATGGATCAAAATCCCATTTCGATAGATCACCAACAGGTACAACATCGGTATGACCACAATAAACGAGTTCTTTTCCTTCCCCATTTCCAATGGATGCTACTAAATTAAACATTTTATCTGCAGCTTCATATTTTTGATAAGTAATGCCTACATCATTTAAATAGTTTTCGATAAAAGCTGTTATTTCAGTCGTATCCCCAGGAGGATTGACACTTGGAATTTGAATGAGCTTTGAACAAAACGCTAACAATTCCTCTTGATGATTTTCAACTGCATCTACTAATTGAGCTTTAAGTGCTTGTAAATCATTCATGTGTGTGTACCTCGTTTCCTTTCGTTTGTAAATGACTCATGCTACCATATAAGCCTTTCATATGTGAAAATTGTGTTTCATCAAAGAAAGAGCATTTATTAGCACCATAAGTTTTTGCTACCTCTAACACAAATCGCACAACATTTTCTACATCTGTGACATGTGTTGCACCTGTTGCACAGCCTGCTACAACAGATTCAGTTGTAATCGCCACACCTACAACAGGGCTAGATGTTGCAACAGCCGGTTGTAAAATACTATTGATATGGAATAATCCATTACCATATGGTGTAATGTCTTGCATCGTGATCGGTAGGACAACTGGAGAAATACCAGCAGATTGTGTATATACGTGCAATAAATCATCGCTAATTTTTAATATGTAACCTTCTTTAACAGTTGGCGTTATAGCAAATCCTTTATGGTTACATACTTGATTGCCTTTTGTTGTATCAATGGATAGAATAGCATCCATTGTATCTTCTACTTCATTTTCGTTCATGACACTAATATCCACTGGCGAGTTCATAAATGGCACTGGCTCATGTGGTAAGGTTGGAGCTGTTGGACAAATATGTGTGGAGAAAATAACGTCACCCTCTAATTGATCACCTTTTAAGGCCATATCAATAGCTTTTGCTGCTCCTGCCAGACAGGCCAGTGCGCCGTCTCCATCTGATACAAAGCCTGTCATTTCAGGGCGCGCTCCAATACCACCTAATCGTCCAATAATTCCTAATGTAGGTGCATTCCCGCCTGAGGACTTGCCGTTCTTTCCTTTCACAAGGACGCGAACAAAATCAGTTGAGCCGCTTTCGCCTTGAATAGTTTTTACCTTGACATCTGCTGCGGAATCAATATTGTGTAAATACTCTTTAATCGTGTCTCCGTTTACATAAATACTATCCATTACCTCGTATAATTCAATAACATGCTTCAATGACATAATCAGTCCGCTCCTTTTTCTGCTTCAATAAATTTTATCTTTCGTTAAATGGATGATACTTCTTGCTCTATCGACTTAAATAAATGACACGATACTTGATGTGTAGCTGATACTGTATCAAGTGTCGGTTGGACGTCTGCACATTTTTCTGTAGCAAAACGACAGCGCTTATGGAATGCACAGCCACTCGGGGGATTTACTGGGCTTGGAACATCACCAGTTAAAATAATGCGTTCCTTTTTATCAAAAGGATTTTCCTTAGGAATGGCTGACAACAAGGCTTGTGTATAAGGATGCTGAGGGTTTTCATAAATTTCCTTGTATGTGCCAATTTCCACTATTTTTCCTAAATACATGACAGCAATTCGATCACACATGTAGTTCACGACATTCAAATCATGTGAAATAAAAATATAGGTTAAGCCGAATTCTTTTTGTAAATCTTTTAATAGATTGATAACCTGAGCCTGTACAGAGACATCTAGTGCGGAAACAGGTTCATCACACACCACAATATCTGGATTCAGTGCAAGAGCCCGAGCAATATTAATGCGTTGTCTCTGTCCACCAGAAAATTCATGTGGATGGCGTTTTGCATGGTAGGCACTTAATCCGACTGTTTCAAGTAATTCAACCACTCGCTTTTTACGGGATGCCTCATCACCAATCCCATGGATCACTAATGGCTCAGCAATAAGATATTCAATCGTTTTACGAGGATCGAGTGATGCATAAGGATTTTGGAAAACCATTTGGATGGATTTTCGAGCAGAGCGGATATCTTTTGAATTTAAGCTTGCTAAATCCGTTCCATTAAATTCAACTATTCCCTCTGTTGGTGAAATTAGCTGGTTGATTAAACGGGCAACCGTCGATTTTCCACACCCCGACTCTCCCACAATCCCCAGTGTCTCACCTTTATATAACTCAAAACTTACACCATCTACCGCCTTCACAAATTGTGTTGGTTTTTTAAAAGGAATTGAACTTTTAATGGGAAAATGCTTTTTTAAATTGCTTACCTTTAAGACAAGTTCATTGTACTGTTGCATTAAAAATTCCCTCCTTCCTAGGGACAATTTGATCTTTTGCTTGTAAATGGCAGGCTACAAAATGGTTGTCCTGTACTTCCACTAAGTCAGGCACAGTACTACGACAAATATCTGTCGCTAAAGGACATCGTGCTGAGAAGTGACAGCCACTATGTGGCATTGTTAAATCTGGTGGACTACCAGGAATAGCCGGCAGCCTTTGTTGCTCTTGTGTCCCCATTGTAATTTGAGACTCTAATAATCCCCACGTATAGGGATGTAAAGGTTTCTCATAGAGCTGTCTTGTTGTAGTAGACTCTACTGTACGACCTGCATACATAACATTTACTTTGTCACATAGCTCCCAAACCACACCTAAATCGTGCGTAATCATAATGATGGCTGTATCGTGTTCTTGTTGTAATTTTTTCATTAAATCAAGAATTTGAGCTTGTACAGTTACATCCAGTGCAGTTGTTGGCTCATCGGCAATGAGTAGTTTCGGGTTACAAGCAAGGGCAATAGCAATCATGACACGTTGGCGCATTCCTCCTGAAAATTCGTGAGGATACATTTTTAATCGTTTCTCTGGCTCAGGAATCCCAACCATTTTTAACATATCAACGGCTTTGATAGCTGCATCTTTCTTCGATATTGTTTCATGTGCTTGAATGACTTCAATAATTTGATTGCCCACTGTTAATACTGGATTCAAACTTGTAATAGGATCTTGGAAAATCATTGAGATGTCATTGCCTCGGACATTGCGCATTTCCTTTTCAGAAATTTCTATTAAATCGCGGCCATTAAATAGAATTTTTCCATTCGTTATTTTTCCTGGCGGAGATGGAATTAAACGCATGAGAGCAGTTGCTGTGACACTTTTTCCAGATCCTGACTCTCCCACAATACCTAGTGTTTCCTTCTTATTTAATTGTAAATTTACTCCATTAACAGCTTTCATTGTAGAGCCGCCACTTTTAAATTCTACTGTTAAGTTTTCTACATCTAGTAAACGTTCAGTCATGACTCCACCCCCTTCCATTAAACTTTCATTTTCGGATCTAATGCATCGCGCAATCCATCCCCTAATAGGTTAATTCCAAGAACTGTTAACAAAATACAAATGCCTGAAAATGTCGCCATTTGGGGATTTAATACTAAAAAGTCTTTACCATCTTTTAAAATACTGCCCCATGAAGCTGTCGGTGGTTGAACGCCTAATCCTAAAAAGCTAAGGGCAGCTTCTGAAATAATAGCGCCAGCTGTACTCATCGTTCCATAGACAATTAAAGGAGCTAAACAGTTTGGTAATATATGACTAAAAATAATTCTCGTATGTGTAGCACCTAAAGAATGTGTTACTTCAACGAATTCCTCCTCTTTTACACTTAAAACCTGTCCTCGAACAAGTCGTGCGAAACCTGGAATATTAGCAATACCAATCGCAACAATAACGTTGACAAGTCCTTGCCCTAATACCGTCATCAATGTAATAGCCAGTAAAATAAACGGGAAAGCGAAAAGACCATCCATTGTGCGCATGATAATCGAATCAATGCGTCCACCAAAATACCCTGCCACTAAGCCTAACAGTGTGCCAAATACAGCACCAAATAGCACTGCCGCAATCCCAACAATCATCGATATTCGTGTACCATAAACTAAGCGACTAAACAGATCACGACCATAGTTATCTGTTCCTAATAAATGTCCTTCTGTATTCATCGGTAAAAATGATTTACCGACAATCATTTCATTCGGTGGATGGGTAGCAATCAATGGGGCAAAAATAGCAACAATACCCATTAAAGTGACAATGATTAACCCAATTGTCGCTAATTTATTTTTTAGCAACTTGCGCAATAACGTATTTCTTTTTCTCGTTTCATTGACGATTGCTTGAGTCATTGTTATTTTTTCCCTCCATCCGATTCTAAATTGACCTTAGGATTGACCACTTTATAAAGTACATCGACCACTAAGTTAACAAGCACAAAGATAAACGCAATGAAAATAACAGTACCTTGTACGACTACAAAGTCACGTTTATCAATGGCATCTACAATTAATCGACCCATACCAGGCCAACTAAAAATCGTTTCTGTTAAAACCGCTCCGCCCAGTAAATTAGAAATCTGCATTCCTAACACGGTTAAAATCGGTGTCAGTGCATTTTTAAATGCATGTTTACCAATTACTAAATATTCTTTAATACCTTTAGAACGAGCAGTTTTAATATAATCTTGCGAAATAACCTCTAACATACTTGAACGGGTAATCCGTGCAAATGTCGCCATTGGAATCGTTGCTAAAGCAAATGCTGGCAATATTAAATGCTTCAAATAGGTCCATAGGCCATCGCTGATATTCCCCATTCCAGTCGCAGGGAACCAACCAAGGTTAACACTAAAGAATAAAACAAGCATGATGCCCAACCAGAAAATTGGCATAGATACACCAACTAATGACACAAGCATTACAACATAATCAATGATGGTATTTTGCTTTCTCGCTGCAAATATTCCTGCTGGGATGCCAATCACGACTGCTATTAACAGCGCTGCCAATGCCAATATCACTGTATTAGGGAACCTTTCGAGAATAAGTCCGATGACAGACTCACTATAAGAATAGGAATATCCTAAATTTAACTGTGCTAGATCTCCTACATATGAAATAAATTGCGAAGGCATGGATTTATTTAATCCTAGCTCTTCTCTTAAATTCTCTACATCTTCTACACTCGCCTGTGGTCCAAGCATGACTGAAGCCGGGTCACCAGGAATCATTCGCGTAATAATAAAGACGATAATCCCTACTACTAGCAGTGTGGGGATGAGGTTAACTAACCTTTTTAAAATAAATGAGCCCATCTTAGCAAGACCTCCTTTTCATTATTAGAATCAGTGGTTCATATTGTGAATAACCACATAGTACACCACTTAATAATTGTTTGTAAATATATTTTTTTCTGAATCTTTGTAATTTTATATTTACTTTCTATTTACAAGTGTGCTAATTTTAATCTCGAACCTACCATTTTTGAATCAACGGTTCATATTGTGAAACAAAAACTAAGGAGGCTAGTGCATATGAAGAAATTAAACGTAAGAAAGTCTTTACTACTACTCTTTTTAACTTTACTAATTGGTGTTTTAGCTGCTTGTGGTGGAAACAATGAGAAAAGTACTTCAACGGATGAAAAAGAGGGAGAAGCTACTTCTGGAGGCACATTAAATATTGGTCTGTCAGCCAATGCAAAAACATTTGATCCGATCAAATATACAGGGGTTTATGAATCACAGGTGATGCGCCAAATGGGTGATACGTTAGTTGTTTATAACAAAGATCTATCTGATATCATCCCTTCGTTAGCGACTGAATGGAATGTATCAGAGGATATGTTAGTCTACACATTCAAATTACGCGAAGGTGTTAAATTCCAAAAAGGTCAGTATCAGGATGGCCGTGAAATGACAGCTGAAGATGTGAAATACTCTTTAGAACGCTCTGCTAAAGAATCTGCTATGAATCGTTTAAGTGGTGTAACAGAAGTGAAAGTGTTATCGGATTATGAAGTAGAGATTCACTTAGCTACACCAAATGCTGCCCTACTTGCTATGCTAACGGATGCAGGGAATATTATTATTCCAAAAGAAGAAGTTGAAGGATGGGGCGATAATTTTTCTGAACACTTTGTTGGTACAGGTCCATTCCAACTAACAGAATGGAAAAAAGACCAAGAAGTAAAATTAGTTCGTCACGAGAATTACTGGGGCGATAAGCCAAATGTCGATAACTTAACATTGAAGTTTATCTCCGATCAAAATATGATGACAAACGCATTACGTTCTGGTGATATTGATATTGCCATGGACGTTAAAGGTCAAAACCGAGAAATCATCAACCAAGATAGTAACCTTGAGCTTTTAACAAATCCAGGTCTATCGATTGTTTATCTTGATCTTAATAACAAAGTAGGTCCAACTGCTGACAAACGCGTTCGTGAAGCGATTTATATGGCAACAAATGTAGAGGAAATTATTTCTGGCGTTAACCAATGGGGTGGCGGTGATGTCTCTTATTTACCATTACCACCAGGTTCATGGGGATATGATCAATCGTTAGTTGATATGGTACCAAAATATAATCCAGAAGAAGCAAAAAAATTACTAGCAGAGGCTGGTTACGCTGATGGCTTCAAGACAGAGATTTTCGTATCAGAAGCACGTGTTCCTTACGCAACGATTTTCCAAAGTCAGTTAAAGAAAAACTTAAATATTGATGTGGAAATAAAAGTGCTTGAATGGGGTACTTACAGTGATACTGTGGCAAAGGGTAATGCGCCAATGAATATTGGTGGCTGGACTTGGTACCCAGATCCTTACTTCTTCCTTTATCAATTATTCCACACAAATCAAATTGGTGCGTTAGGAAATGGTAAAGGCTACAGCAATCCAGAAGTGGATAAATTATTAGAACGTGCCGTATCAGAAACAGTGGTGCAAGAGGAACGTGCAAAATTATACCAAGAAGCATTAAAGCTGATTTTAGCCGATGTTCCACGTATTGAATTAGAGGCAACACAAACGGTTGCAGGTGTAAACAAAAAAGTACAGGGCTTTGAGGTTTCTGCTGATAACTCCGTACAAATTGTACATCCAAACGGCACAAACGTATCCATTACTAAATAATTAAACTGGAAAAGTGGAGATTCTAGTCTCCGCTTTTCTCTTCATAAGGAGAGATTTGATCCGATGACTCGCTATATAAATGGACTTGTTTTTAATTCTGAGACTCGTAGCTTTAATAAGCAATCTTTTCAAGTGCAAGGGCAATACTTTGAACCCGCTACTAATACACCCGAAACAGAGTTAGATTTAGATGGCTACTATATTACACCAGGTTTTATCGATAGCTGCTCACAAATCGGTCTAGCTGAAATAGGAATTCGTTGGGAAGGTGATGATAGCTATGAATTTGACTCACATTTGCAATATTCTGTAGTTGATGGCATATACCCATTTGATACTGCTTTTCAAAAGGCTGTTTCTCATGGGGTGACAGCATCTCATATTGTTCCATCTCCTAAGAGCCTGATTGGTGCAAAAACGGCTATTATTCACCATACACATACAACGGTTGATGAAATGGTTATTTCAAAAGATGTGGCATATTCCTTCTCTATTGGACATCAGGCAAAAAGTACATTTTTCGCTGAAAAGAAAAAACCACTCACGCGTATGGGCATCGCCAAAATTTTAAGAGAAACATTACAACAAATTCAGCAACAAGAGCCGTCCATTACGAAAATCGTTATTCGAGCGCACAAAGCCGTTGATCTTGAATTCATTAGCCGCCTTCAAGAAGAATTTGGCTCAACTTTTGATTTTCATATTATCCATGGCACTGAAGTTACATTCCTTCATGAAACATCCTTTAATACGGTTATAGCTGGTCCTACATTTCGATATATTGAGCACAATGAGATGATGGCACTATCACCAAAACTGTATCATCAACTGTTTAAGCACAATATTCCCTTCGTTTTTTGTACGGATCATCCTGTTAGTAGCACCTCTCATCTAACATTAGAAGGTTGCTTAGCTGTAAGAGAAGGTATGGCACGCCAGGACGTGCTATATGCTCTCACAACAGGGGCTGCAAACTTTCTAGGGATCGCCCATAAAACAGGCGCGATTCGTGATGGTCTTCTTGCTGATTTTGTTATTTGGGATAAGCATCCATTAAATCTAGATGCACAGGTTGTCGCAACCTATATTAAAGGAACAAAAGTTTATGCACGGGAAGAAGGGTTGACACAATGATTATTTATCATCATGCAAAGTTTCTTACAGTCAATGAGCAAAACGATACTTGTGAACAGTTATGGATCGAAGATGGACGAATTGTCTATATTGGACCAGCCAAAGAATTTCCCCCACAAGCAGAGCTAGTTGATCTACAGGGAGCCTATGTTACACCGGGGTTAATTGATATTCATGCTCATGTTGGAACATGGGCTGAAGTCACCGAAGACATTAATGATGCCAATGAATATAGCGAACCCTTTACACCTCTTATGCACGCTTTAGACAGTGTAGATATCCGACATTTTTCCTTTCAACATGCATTAGAAGGTGGCGTAACCACTGTGCAAACTGGTCCAGGTAGTGCCAATGTTATTGGTGGCATTTGGAGCATTCTTAAAACAGCAGGACCTACCCTTTCCTCTCGTGTTTTAGTAGAGCGGAGCGGTTTAAAGGGGGCCCTAGGGGAAAATCCGAAAAACGTCTTTGGCAATCAGTATAAACGCAAGCCGATGACTCGCATGGCCATTGCACAGCTTTTACGGGATGGTTTCCAACGTGCAAGTCAACTCAATGAACAACAACAAACTGAGCAGATTAAACAAAATGCTGAGTTACGCCCGTTTATTGAGGTACTTCGAGGCGACATGCCCCTTCGCCTTCACTGCCATAGAGCAGATGACATTATGACAGCTATTAGAATTGCCAAAGAATTTAATGTGAAGCTTCATTTAGAGCACTGCACAGAAGGCTATCTCATTGTGGATGCCGTTAAAGATAGTGGATTCCATGCGACGCTTGGCCCTTATATGTTAACGCCGTCTAAATATGAAACACGTCATTCTACACCAGCGATAGCTGCCATTTTTAAAGAACATAATATTCCGTTTGCTATCATGACAGATCATCCATTTGTACCAATTCAATACTTAAAGTATTGTGCGACAGAGGCGATTCGTTATGGTTTAGATGAAGACATAGCCCTCAAAAGTATTACGATCAATGCAGCTAAGCTCGTACAGCTAGATCATCGCATTGGTAGCCTTGAGGAAGGCAAAGATGCTGATTTTGTTGTTTGGTCGCACCCTATTTTTGAAACAGAAGCAAAGGTTTTACAAACTTATGTAAATGGACAAAAATATTACGAAGCGGAGTGAGCGCAATGCAACATTCGAAAATTGCCGTTGTAACAATTGGTCAGGCACCACGTAAAGATATGGCAGAGGATATACAGCAATTAAGAGAAGCTGGTTTACACGTACATGAATTCGGTGTACTGGACTCACTTTCCTCAGAGGAAATTGCCACCCTTTCGCCTTCTCATGAGGACTCAGATGTGTTAGTAACACTACTTACTAATGGTCGACAAGTAAAGCTCAGTAAACAAAAACTCATGCCTTATATTCAAAGATGCATTGATGATCTACATGAATTCACATGGATACTACTTATGTGTACAGGAGATTTTACGAATAAATTATCCTATAAAAATCTTTTATTACCTGATCGTATGATGACGAATTTAGTGAAGGGGTTACATACAAAATTAGCCATTGGTTTAATAGGTCCCGAACCCGAACAACAACGAACGGTTGCAGAGAAATGGCAAAAAGCACAGTTCGATGTAACTTTTTCAGCAAGCTCCCCGTACCACTTTGATAACCAACATTTATTGTCAAAAGCACAACAATTAGAAGAGCAAGGAGCCGATTTGCTTATTCTTGATTGCATGGGCTATTCCACAACGATGAAAAACATGATTAAAGATCAACTCACTATCCCCATCATTGTCCCTCGAGAAGCAGTTTTTACAATTTTAAAAGCCATTTGTTAATAGACGAAAAGGTCACTTCTAAAGCAGTGACCTTTTCCCTCATTCACTAGACACGCTTATTAAAATAAGGAAGCTGCTCAACGAATGCCTTCGTATCATCATCCCCATATTCATGAACAAGTGCATAGATTTTCATTAATCTTTTATCTATTTCATCATTTTCTCTATCCAAGTGATACTGTATATACGGTAACTGTGCACGCCATGCATTCGAAATTTCTAACAGTTGCATTTGCTGAAAGATCCTCTCAAATACATCTAATGCTTGTCGATCTACATTCAGTTCGAAATTCCACGGTCCTGCATATGGGTTGGTATAATACGTTCTATTAGCAAGTGAAAAATATACGCGCTGACGATCCATCTTTACGATTCACTCCTTTTTCCATAGTATGGAGTGATAGGTGCTGTTTTATTCGCTTTTATGTCAAACTTCCTTCACAATTAATAGGACCAGATAATTTATAATAGGTATGATGAATAAAGAACGGAGTGGATACTATGAGTTTAACTACGCTCTTAATAGTCGCAGTTATCATCGTTATCTTTATCACGGTTGCGACGATTATCAGTGTCAACCGTGCCTATGCCTTTAAACATACTGTTGATGAAAAACCGAAGCAAAGCTATCATCAAGAAGAGAATTAATTATCAATACTTAAATTTGGAGTGAAAGAAATGGGCGTACCTTTACCAATTATCATTATGATTGCGATGATGATGCTAATGTTTGGTGTTTCTGTCATTATCATTATGAAGAAAAAAAATAATATCTTTACACAAACAATTGATCCAAAGCCTGAACAACTTACGTCTCAGCAAAAGGAAGAGCAGCGATGAAATACCCCTTTATTTGGCTCATCCAATTTTATAGAAAATTCATTTCACCGATGACGCCACCAACCTGTCGTTTTCATCCTACTTGTTCTTCTTATGGGCTCGAAGCTTTTCAAAAGCACGGTGCATTCAAAGGCTTCCTCTTAACCATTACACGTATATCTAAATGCCATCCATTTCATCCTGGTGGCTTTGATCCTGTGCCTGAAAAATGGCCTTCGAAAAAGAATTAATTTTCGGAGGGCATTTTTTTCTTGTACTTTTTTAAGTTGTGCGTTATCATAATAACTGTTCTAAAAAAATAAATCGTAATGATTACTATTTAAGAGAGGTATCTTACTTATATGAAAAAACTGTATTTATTATTGTTAGTCGCAGTTCTTGCTTTATTTACTGCTGCTTGTGGAGACAAATCGTCTACATCACAAAAGACTGAGGAAAAAGATAAGTTAAGTATTTATACAACAGTTTATCCGTTAAGCTATTTTGCACAGCGCATTGGTGGAGATGCTGTTGAAGTAGCTTCTATTTACCCAGCTGGTGCGAATGAACATACCTTCGAGCCAACTCAAAAAGATATGATGAAATTAGCAGATGCTGATATCTTTTTCTATATTGGCTTAGGACTTGAAGGATTTGTAGAAAACGCTAAAAAAACTTTAGCGAACGAAGATGTCACAATGGTGGCAACTGCTGATGATGTTTCAGATGAAAAATTAGCGGTAAGCACAGGACATGTTCATGCAGAGGATGATGAACATGAAGCAGACGCTCATGACGATCATGAGCATGGTGCCACAGAAGACGATCATGAACATGAAGCTGAAGAACATGGACATGATGAGCATGAGCATGGCGATATCGATCCGCATGTTTGGTTATCTCCTACAATTAGTCAAGACTTAGCACTGTCTATCAAAAACACACTCGTTGAAAAAATGCCAGCTCAGGAGGCAACTTTTAACACAAATTATGAGGCATTAGTAAAAGAATTACAGGATTTAGATCAAGATTTCAAAGCAATGACTGACAAAGCACAAAATAAAACATTCTTTGTATCCCATGCTGCATTTGGCTATATTGCTGGTCAATACGGCTTAACTCAAGTGCCGATTGCTGGCTTGAATTCACAAAATGAGCCATCTCAAAAAGAATTAACAAAGATTGTAGACAAAGCAAATGAATTGCACATTCATTATATTTTATTTGAACAGAATGTCTCTTCCAAATTAGCAGAGGTTATTCAAAAAGAAGTTGGTGCAGAATCGCTTGTCTTGCATAATTTAAGCGTATTAACAGCTGATGATGAAAAAAATGAGGAAACCTATTTCACATTGATGCAAAAAAATATTGACACATTAGAAAAAGCTTTAAGCGTTCAATGATATGAGTAAGGAGGTGCCCCGCAATGGATGGGACACCTCCTTTATTATGACGTATTTTTCTTGTGGCATTCGTTTTTCCGTTCGATAAATAGAAGCTAGCCACTTCATTGTTTTTTGCTTAGTCACATGCTTAACTTTTGGCTGAATTGTAACAAAAGCCGTTATACTACTTTCTACTAGCATCGGTGCCCATTCAGTAAAGTCAAACTGAACTAGATTGTCTTGTTTATCTGTTTTTTGTGTAACAAGCTTCATCGGCTGTTCCACTAATTGTTGTACGGCTAACCTATTTTCTCCAATGATTGATAATCCCATATTTTGATTGAAACGATGTTGTATAGGCGTTGCTAAACTTTGTCTTTTCGTTTCTTCCTGCAAATCTATATATTTCTCGCTTGTTGCAGCAGGGAAACTTGCATAATCCCAGGTATGATCTTGTGCTAATTGGCGATCCGACACTAAAAAATATTGATAGCGCACTTCCCCTTTACGATCAGGCAAAGGGTCATCCCATGTCACATCAATATGATACCAAGCATGCTCAAGTTTCACTAATACCCAGGCATGTAGCTGTTCTCCTACTTTTCCAGGTACATATTGTACCTCAAAGCCCAACATTTCTAACATTCGGTATAACACTAAAGCATATGCCTGACAGACGCCCTTATTCTCCGTTAATAATGTATAAGGAGAATATTGACTTCCTTCCGTTTCCTTAGAGTATTCCGCGGACAAGACAATAAAATCATGTGCAGCCTGTAGTTTTTCTATGTCACTTAATCCATGCATAGGTGCAATAATATTCGCCAACGTTTGCTCTACAAATAATGCCTCCGTTTGGGATAGATGGTACGTAAATGCAAATGCAATGACAATATTATTGCTATAACCTTCGTACTTCCATTGGAAACTTGAAATATTAGTATAAATATAAGAGTTTTCAATTGCATCTTTAGTAATTTCTGTTAGTTCATCTTTTATCTCGGCTATGTCACCAGTATAACGAATCGAGAATTCGGATGATAGTTGCATAACTTCTTTATTAATGAGAGATTGTAGTGTTTCAATTGAATGAGCTGTTGCTACATCTTCTTTTTCATAGTTTGCAAATACTTGCACATGACTCATTTGTAGAACAAATAATATAATGACAACATTATATATATATTTCCTCATATGAGTCATTCTCCTTTACTAAATAGTTTATGCCTCTCTTTTTTTATTATGTTAATAAATGATTAATTTCATGCTAAAAGTTTAAATAAAAAAGAAGCCTTCCTTTTAAGAAGACTTCTTTCACATAATTTTTATTGTAATAATTTCCGTCTCAACAATTTATCCGCACCATTGCGTGGTAGACTGTCTGTGATAATAATTTCCTTAGGCACTTTATATTTAGCAAGTTTCTGTAAACAAAAGGCTTGTAATTGCTCAACAGATAGCTGCTCATTTAGCACGATAAATGCAATGGGCACCTGCCCCCATTGTTCATCAGGCATACCACATACACCCGCTTCTTTGACAGCTGGATGTGTGAGTAGCACGTTTTCTATTTCTGCAGGATAAATATTTTCTCCCCCTGAAATGATTAAATCTGCCCTTCGATCAATGACGAATAAATAACCCTCTTCATCCACATAACCAATATCACCTGTATGAAGCCAGCCAGCCTTCGTTGCATTTTTTTGTGCAAAACGTCCAATATAGCCAGGTGTGACATGGGGCCCTCGAATGCAAATTTCCCCTTCACCCTTAGCATTTGGCTCAGCAATCATTATTTGATTAAAAAATAAAGGCTTTCCAGCAGAACCAATTTTCCGCATAGCATCTTCACTTGCCAATGTAGCTGTTTGCGAGGAGGTTTCAGTCATTCCATACGTTTGTGCGACAGCTAAATTTAATGCATGTGCTCTTGCTAAATAATCAACGGGAACAGGCCCACCTCCTGCTAACAACAGCTTAAAATAAGAGGAAGCTTTCGCATTGCGTTGCTCTAGCGTATGTAGAATTCGTTCCAAGGTCACCGCTACAACAGACATATGGGTGACATCCCCATCCATAATATTTTGTGCGATAGCTTCCACATCAAATTGATCATATAAAAAGATTTGATTACCATATAGTAGTGATCGCACTAGTATGGAAAATCCACTAATATGGAATAAAGGTACCGCACATAGCCAAACATCCTGAGCCTGTAGCCCAATATTTAAAACAGAGGCAGTCGCACTAGCCTGATGATTTCCAACTGTTTGGCGAACACCTTTAGGAAAGCCCGTTGTACCCGAAGTATACATAATTGTTGTTGTTTGATGAAGAGGCCATTCCTTGACAATATCTACTGCACCCTCTGCACCCTCTTCAATTGCTGAAAATAAATGATAGGTTGTTTCAGATGGTAGCTTTTCTACATCCTCATCGGCAATCAACACTGCTACAGCCTCTGAATCCTTTAGCTGATAAGCTAGCTCATCCTGTGAAAGTCTGCGATTAAGCATGACCATCTCACATTGCAAATGCATGCAGGCATACATCATGATAACTAATTCAGGCTTACTTGGCCCCATGATAGCAATTCGATCACCCTGTTGTATACCGAGTGTCACTAATTGTCGGGCACGCTTTATCGATTCATCACTTAATTCTTGAAAAGTCCAGCTTTGCTTTTTAAAAGTAAGTGCCTTGCGTAATGGTGTTAAATAAGCTCGTTGTAAAATCCAGTTAGGATACATCTTTGTCACTCCATTCACCTACATCTTAACGTTTTATCATATATTTTGTCCATTTGCATGTCAGTCTGTTACTTTAGGAATGCTACTCCTATCGCAAGCCCTACAATATCCTTCACATTTTAGGTGCTATCCGCTAGTTTAAGCCTTTTATCCACCTCTTAGCTGCTTCTATCCCCTTCTTTTAGCATTCTATCCACCAATCTTCTCTAGACATATAAAAAGCTCGTATCTCCAAAAAGATACGAGCTTTAAATCCTCTATTAATCAAGGGAATCTTGGGAATTGACCAAAATCTGGTTGACGTTTTTCTTTGAATGCGTCGCGACCTTCTTTTGCTTCATCAGTTGTGTAGTAAAGAAGTGTAGCGTCTCCAGCCATTTGTTGAAGACCTGCTAAACCGTCTGTATCTGCATTCATCGCTGCTTTTAAGAAGCGTAGTGCAGTTGGTGACATTTGAAGCATTTCTTCACACCATTGAACTGTTTCATCTTCCAATTGCGCATAAGGCACAACCGTATTGACTAAGCCCATATCAAGTGCTTGTTGTGCATCGTATTGACGGCAAAGGTACCAAATTTCGCGTGCCTTTTTATGACCAATAATACGAGCAAGATAGCCTGAGCCATAACCAGCGTCGAATGAACCTACTTTTGGTCCAGTTTGTCCAAAGCGAGCATTGTCAGCAGCAATTGTTAAGTCACAAACAACATGTAAAACGTGACCTCCACCAATTGCATAGCCAGCTACCATTGCTACGACAGGTTTTGGAATGACACGGATTAAACGTTGTAAATCAAGAACGTTTAGACGTGGTATTTCATCTTCCCCTACGTAGCCACCGTGACCGCGAACTTTTTGGTCTCCGCCTGAGCAGAAAGCATGTTCACCTTCACCAGTTAGAATAATAACACCGATATTTTTATCATCGCGTGCACGTGAGAATGCGTCAATCATTTCCATAACCGTTTTTGGGCGGAATGCATTACGCACTTCTGGACGGTTAATCGTAATTTTTGCGATACCGTTATAGAACTCATACTTAATGTCTTCATAAGTATGTAATGTAGTCCATTGACGTGTCATTGAATTGCCTCCTATATCATTAAATTCGTCTCGTTTCTAGCGAGGCGCTAACGTAATCATATATTACGTTAAATACTCCTCTACTATTGTAGCAAACTCAGCGGGATTTTCCACATGAATTGCATGTCCAGCGTCATTTACTGTTAAATGCTTAACAGTATTTAATAGCGCTTTCATTTCTAGTGCAATTTTACAAAATTTCTCATCCAATGAACCAGTAATTAGCAGGACAGGTATTTCTAGTTGCGCCAGTCTATCCCAATTTGAGGGCTGAACGCCTGTCCCAACACCTCTCAAGCTACCAGCGAGTCCCTCTTCCTTCTGTGACAATCTCTCTTCTCTAATGGCTTCTCTTACACTTTTAGGTAGACGTTGCTGTGAAGCAAAAAGCGGTATGTTTTCCCATGCATTGACAAAGGACAGTATACCATTTGTCATTATTTTTTGCGCCAATGCTTCATCTCGCTTACAACGTTCATTTTGCTCTTCGATTGTTCGCAGGCCAGGAGATGCACTCTCTAAAATGAGTCGATGAATGCGATCTGGATACGTAATAGCATAGGATAAAGCGATTCTTCCACCCATTGAATAGCCTAACAGCGTAAATTTCTCTAAATGAAGTTGGCAAAATAGTTCTTCTAAATCCTGTAATTGCTCCTCCATAGAAAAACGCTGTACGTGCTGTGGAATAGCTGTTTGTCCATGTCCGATTAAATCAACGGCAATAACACGAATATGGGGTAGAGTTTTCGCTAGATTATGCCAAGTTGCCGAGCTACCAGTAAATCCATGTAACGCAACGACTGTGTACTCACCGTCTTCATTCCATATATCCACATGGGTTTCAAGACCACGAATCATCCACTTTGTCATGCTTTTAACTCCTCATTAATTCGATTCCATAGAGCTCGATGTGCATTCACATTCTCGGTTCTATCTGTAAATATTTCAACTAATCGTAAAGAACGGTTTTTACTTGCTGAAAATTTCTCAGAAAGCTCAGAGATTGTTTCGACGCGTATATAGTCCATTTCATACATATGTGCAATATCACGGAATTCAAGGGCTGTTGGTGTGCCAAATAAATCCTCATAGTGATCTTCAACAGTTGACTGTGGTAAATATGAAAAAATACCACCACCATCATTATTCATCACAATAATCGTTAAGTTACATTCCTGATATCTGGAAGCAATGAGTCCATTCACATCATGTAAAAAGGCTAAATCACCAATTAGTAAATAACTTTCTCGATTATTTCCTTGACTGAAACCGATTGCTGTTGATACGATACCATCTATCCCGTTCGTTCCTCGATTGGCAAAAACACGTAAATCTTTCGGGGTAGCCAATAAAAATGTATCAATATCTCGTACTGGCATACTACTGCTAACGAAAATATCACTACCGTCAGGAATCATTTTGAGTAAACGACTGACTATAGCCCCTTCATCCTTTTCTACCTCTGCGTATTGCTCAATATACATAGAGGCAAGCTGATTCGCTTTTTGCCATTCAGCTAAGTATGCTTCCTCGATAGCTGTTTCAGTGATAGCTAATTCTGTTAGCCACTGATCGACATTCGCATGAATAAAATGCGTAGATACGCCTGTAGCATCTCTAAACATCGGGTCTTCATCGATAATCACATACGCATTTGGACGTGACTTTGTGATAAATTGCATCATAAATTTTGAAACCGGTTGTGCCCCTATTCGGATTACTGTATCTGGTCGCACCAGTGCTTTGAAGTCATCACTCTTCATAATAGCATCATAGGTTGTCACGATATATGGTAAACAATCCTCTGGTACGGATGTACGCATATTCGATAAACTTTCAATAATGACAGGCCACTTCAGCTGACGAACAAATTCCCAAACAATGGATAATTCTGTACCAAGAGCTAACTCACCAATGATCATAAAGCCTCTTTTAGTTGATTGTATAATAGAGGCTAGTTCCTGCTGATCCACGCGTGTTGGGATTAATTGTCCCATACTGCTGTGCTTAAACGACACTGCTGGTAGGTCCTGCTGCAAATCAATTAATAATGGCTCACGGAAAGGTACATTGATATGTACTGGTCCAAATGGTGCGCTTGTTGCAATGGCTACCGCACGAGCAAGATGACGCTCAATAAAAGGCAATGTTGGTTCAGCACCATCTGCTAACGGAAAGTCAACACTCCACTTCACATGTGAACCATATAAATTGGGTTGGTTGATAGCCTGTGGAGCGCCTACCTCACGTAATTCATGTGGGCGATCAGCAGTTATAATGATCAATGGTACACGTGCATAACTTGCCTCCACAATCGCAGGAAAATAGTTTGCTGCTGCTGTACCAGATGTACATAAAAGAACCACAGGCTTAGTAGTTGCCTTAGCAAGCCCTAGCGCAAAGAATGCTGCTGAGCGCTCATCTACCTGCCGATACATTTTTACTTGTTTAGTAGAAGCAACCGCATAAGCAAGCGGTGTAGAACGTGAGCCTGGACTAACGACAACATTCTCTACACCAGCTTGCACTAGCGATGCGACCATTTTATAAACATAATCTGTTAGTATTTTTCGTTCACTCATGTAATTGTCCCCCTAGCGCACGAAGCATTGGACGGAATTTTACTAATGTTTCTTCATATTCAGATTGCGGTTCTGAATCTGCGACGATTCCACCGCCTGCATATAAATAAGCTTTATCATTTAGTAAGGCTGCTGAACGTATGGCAACTGCAAACTCACCGTTACCCTCTGCATCTAGCCAGCCTATTGGCGCAGCATACAGTCCCCGATTCATCGGCTCATATTTACGGATGGCTGCCAATGCTTCTTTGCGTGGTACACCACCTAAAGCGGGTGTTGGATGTAATGATTTAGTCAATTGTAAGATTGTTGCATCCTGATTTAACTGACCTTCAACAGGCGTATACAGATGTTGAATATCTCGTATTTTTAACAAGCGTGGTCTATCTGGCACCGTCATGTCCACACAATTTTTACGGAATGTTTCCGCAATCATATCCACAACATACTGATGTTCTCCGCCATTTTTAGGGTCATTTAATAAACTTTGTCCAAAAGCCTCATCTTCCTCTGCAGTCTTACCTCGTTTAATTGAGCCAGCAACACAAGAAGAAAATGCTCGACCATCTTCTACTTTCACAAGTCGTTCAGGTGATGCTCCGAAAAATAATAAATGTCTATGCTCTAAACCAAATAAATAGCTTTCTGGTTGTTCATGAATAATTTGAGAAAGTACTTGTGGTGCGGATACATACTCTTTAAATTGCAAAGCAAGTGATCGTGCAATGACCACTTTATCTGCCTTTTTCTGTTTAATTAATGCTGTCACTTGATCGATTGAGGCTAAATAAGGCTCTTTATATGGTTCAAAATAACTTATGATTTCAGGTTTTGTATACGTTTTCACTTCTTTAACCTGAGCTGCATGGATTAAATGATCGCGCTCTTTTCTTAGCGCTTCGAACTGATCCTCAGCCTGTTGGTCTTGTGTCAAAAGGTGAATACTTACGTATGCTTTATCATCGCGTATCACCAGTTGAAACGTTGCTAATGCAAAATAAGCCTCTGGGAAATCCGTCCATTCCCCGTCTACATTATTTTGAGGATCAAATGTAAAACCGCCAAACAAAATTGGTTGTAACGCTTGTTGACCTTTTGGACAGTTTTTCGTTATGTTTTTCCATTCCGCTTCAACTGCATCAAAGCGGTTTTCTTTAGCGTTGTTTTGAATAGTATGAGCATGTCCTAGCCCAACTAATATCATTGTTTTTTCTCTATTTTGCCAATAAAATCGTTCACCTTTATAACATTCCTCGCCAGCTGCATAGAACGCCAGTGCAGATAGACGACTTACTTCAATTGTTTCCATATAAAAATGAAGGCTTTGGCCCAAAGAGTCCACTTCTACTTCTGTGGCTTGGTACCACTTCTGTTGCATGAAAATTACCTCCGTTGTTGCAATGTACATAATGAATGATGGTTAAATAACACATCATATTTTAGTTGGCAACACGTTATTCGTACTGTTGCTAATTGTTCTTTTTTATTTTCAGTTCATAAATGCATGTTCTATTGTATCACTTTTTTTCATTAAACAGTATGTAATAAGCTGTGAACCTACCCATTTTCTCAATCTTCGTTTAAAATAAGAAGAGTCGACAACATTTGAAGGAGAGAAAGACCTTATGACCAAAGTCATTGAAGCTGATAGGGGTTTTAAAGTGTGGTGGCATTTAACACGTCCACATACTTTAACCGCTTCATTTGTTCCTGTATTCCTAGGAACAGCAATTGCCTTAGCAATTGAAAAAGAAACAATTGATTTTGGACTATTTTTTGCTATGCTCATTGCAAGTATGCTTATACAAGCAGCAACGAATATGTTCAATGAATATTATGATTACAAATTAGGATTAGATAACGAGCATTCCGTCGGGATTGGCGGAACAATTGTCCGTCATGGTGTACAGCCAAAAACAATTATGATGATTGCATTAAGCTTTTATGCTATTGCCATGCTTCTTGGCATTTACATATGTGCCTCCACATCTTGGTGGTTAGCTGCTGTCGGACTTGTTTGTATGCTTATTGGCTTTTTATATACAGGTGGACCGTACCCAATCGCCTATTCGCCATTTGGTGAAATTGTTTCTGGCGCAGTAATGGGGATGGGCATTGTATTAATTGCCTTCTATATTCAAGCGCTTACAGTAACATTGGATGCTGTCTTGCTTTCTGTACCAAGCATGATTTTAGTCGGTGCCATTATGCTATCGAACAATATACGTGATATTGTTGGCGATACAGAAGGCGGACGAAAAACCTTGGCTATTTTGGTAGGACGAGACAATGCAATTTCCGTATTATCAGGCTTTTTTATCGTCTCCTATTTATGGGTGATTGCTCTTGTAGCCGTTGATGGCATTACGTTTTGGGCATTAATCATCTTCCTAAGCATTCCAAAACCATTACGTGCCATTCAAATTTTCCGAGACAAAAAAGAAGCCAAAGAGGTAATGCCTGCGATGAAATATACAGCGCAAACAAATACATTCTTCGGCTTCCTATTAGGAATCGGTTTATTAATTCATTATTTCTTTTATTAAGATGCAGCAGCCTTAACGGGTTGCTGCTTTTTTTACATAGCATCGGAAATTTTGGCTTGCAATACCATACACTTCTTCATCTGAAAAGCGTGTACGTAATGCCTCTAGTAAATTTTGTGCCTCTCCTGCATGTGCTAAGCCACTGACAGTCCTATCAATCCCATCAAAATCGGAGCCTAATCCTATATGCTCCACGCCTACCAGTTTCGCTAAATGCGCTACATGCCCCACTAGATGGTCTAGTGTTGCATCTTCGCCAATAAAGAGTGGGAAATAAACTACATGGATATGTCCTCCAGCCTCTACAAGTGCCTTTGCCTGTGCATCTGTTAAGTTACGCGGATGGTCACATAGTGCACGTGCATTACTATGACTTGCAATAATATGCTTCGCAAGCGGCAAGACATCCCAAAAGCTTTGCTCATTTAGATGGGACACATCAATAATAATATCGCGTTCATTTAATAATTGTATAACTTCTTTACCAAATGGCTTCAATCCAAGAGTTGCATCCTGTTCAGCACCATGGGCCACAGCATTTTCTTCATTCCACGTTAAACCTACTAATTTCACCCCTGCATCAAGTACAGCTGTCAGCTTTGTTAAATCTTCGCCAATGGCACTACAGCCCTCTAGGCTTAAAATGGCTCCTATTTCGTGTGGAGCTAATCGATCTAACTGTGCCCAATCTGTAATATGCACCATGCCCTCTGTTTGTAATACGTGAGTATGGAACGCTTCGATTTGGCGCATGACCTCAAGAAATTGTAGACTTTGTGGGATTGTTGGGTCAATAAAGATAGCGAACACTTGAGCCTCTACTTGCCCTAATTGCAATCTTTTTTGATTAGCATGTATTCGCACATCATCAGCAAAATTGGCCGTTTCAAGAGTAGTTAACTTTAAAAGCGCATCACAATGTAAATCAATAATCTTCATATCCTCACCTCTACAGTTATTATACTGCTTCTGCGAGGAAAAACTTACTAAATTTTATCCTGTGGTGTATCAGAAGAGCCGAATTCCTCCAGCTCAATAAAATCATCTGATTTTGGTGTTGAAGAAAGAACATCTTCTTCCACTGGGCGTAAATTGTCTTCTTTCTTTTCTGCATGCTCCACACATGTCAGAGCTTGTGGCATTGCCTCTAAGCGACCAATCGGAATTTCTTTACCACAGACTGCACACTTGCCATATGTACCGTCTGCCATTGCCTGAAGAGCTTCTTTTATTTCTTCAGCATTATCACCACGATGCTCATCGATAGCCATTTCTGTAAGCTGATCCGTTAAATCACTAGCATTGTCAGCTGGATGATTATCATAATTTGATAGTTCTGTCGCTTGTGGTCGCTCTGATTGCTCTATTCGTTGTTCTATTTCTTGTAATTCTTGCTCTAGTTGTCTTTTTAATTGTTGCATTACTTGTTGATTCACAATAATCTCCTCCTCATGCTTTCATTTTTTCCTAATTTACGATTTCTAAAACATGTCAGCATAAGGAAGACCTATCTATTAACTTGTATAAGCTATAATCGCGTCATGTAAAAATTGCGCTGCTCCTGTTTCACCACGCTCATCATAATAAGCTGTAAAACGATCATCAGCAATATACATCTGTGCCAGCCCTGCATGTGCCTCCTTGGAATACTCTTTCCACGTAAAGTTCAGCCAGCGTTTATGCAACTCTGCAACTTCCATTGCAATGTCACTTGTAGGATCTCCAAGTTTCATTGCCTCTGCTAAGCGTTCAAACATTTGCTGTTCTAGCTGTTGCATCGCTTCATATTGTTGCTCCGTCATGTTCATAAGCTTAGCATTGGATGCATCCACTGTTTCATTCCCATATTTCTCACGGATTTCTTTGCCGTACTGCTTTTCGTTATTCTCAATTAACTTTTCTTTAAAGCCTTTAAATTTTTCTTCATTAGACATTGGTTGTTCCTCCTCAATGGATTGTATTGTTTTTTCTATTGTCTGTAAGATCGTTTCCAACTGCTCTTTGCGTTGAAGCAAAGCAGCTCTATGTGTTTTGAGCGCCTCAGCATGCTGAAAGTTTGGTGCTTGAATAATAGCCTGAATTGTCGCTAATTTCATATCCAAAGCACGGTAAAATAAAATCTGCTGCAACATATCGACCTCCCATTGGCCATAAAATCGATAACCTGCCTCATTGGTTCTTGCTGGTTTCAGCAATCCAATTTCATCATAATAACGCAATGTTCTTGTACTAACACCCGATAGTTGAGCAAGCTCCTGAATGGTATATTCCATCTCATCACCTCCACTAATGCTACTGTAAGCTTTGACGCAACGTTAAGGTCAAGAGCAAAATAAAAAAATTTAATTAAACTTAATTATACTTTCAATTCCTTTTACAAAAGTAAAAATAGCAAACTAGTAAATCACTAGTTTGCTATTGATTCGCATATTTCCCATGCCATACTATTTGTTGATAACTCTCTTTATCTGTATCACCCTCTGTATTAATAAACAGCACCCTCGCCTGTTCATTTAGGTGCAAGGCTTGTTTTAATTCTTGATATTGATCATTTACCATTATTTCATAAAAGCAACCAAATGGCGCCGCTCCTGATTCACCTGCTATAATGCGAGTGTCTGTAGCTAAAGGATTTCCTAGAACGCGCATACCTGTTGCTACTATTTCTTCCTCACAGGAGATACTTATTTTTGTGTAGGCTTTTAAGATTTGCCAAGCCTGTGGATTCGGTTCACCACAAGCAAGACCTGCCATTATAGTTTGCATCTCCCCACCAACAGTGACAAATTGATCTGTATTTTTCTTAAAGCTTTCATAATAGCAATTAGCGACATGTGGCTCAACCAAGACAAATGTAATTTCCTGCTCATAGAATTGTTGTAAAAATGCTACAACCGATCCTGCAAAGGACCCAACACCAGCTTGCAAAAATACATGTGTTGGGGCTTGCTGAATCTGTTCAACAATCTCCTGTACAAGGGTTGTGTACCCTTGCATAATCCATAATGGAATTTCTTCATAGCCCTCCCACATTGTATCCTGAATCAATACCCAACCATTTTCTAGTGCAAGCTGTGAGGTATAACGAACAGTATCGTCATAATTCATTGTCGTAATTTCAGCAAAAGCCCCTTCATTTTTAATATGCTGTAGACGCTCAGCCGCGCTGCCAGCTGGCATATATATTCGCGCTTGAAAACCCAGTTCTCTGGCTGCCCATGCCACACCACGACCATGATTACCATCTGTCGTTGAAATAAATGTTAAATTGCCTACTTGCGCTCTTACTTCTGGAGATTTTAACTGATCAAACGATAGCTCCTCTATATTCCTCCCAAGCTTATTGGCAACATATTGCGCAATTGCATAAATACCGCCTAAAACTTTAAAGGCATTTAAACCAAATCGATAAGATTCATCTTTAACGAAGATCTTTTCTACATCCATACATGAAGCAAGTGCATCAAGTTGATGGAGAGGTGTCTTCTCAAATTGATCATATGTACGCTGAAACTGACTAACCCTCTTTACTTGGTCCAGTGAGAAATAGGGAAGTATTGCTGTTGCTTGTTTTACATTGTCTTGCTCTAAATAATGCTGATTATAAACCCACCTTAATTTTTCGTTCATCGATATCCCCCTCAATTTACGGTCAATATCTACATCATAGTCTATCTAACTTTAAAGTACCAGGAGAGTATATATTAGGAAGTAAAAAAAACTATACATTCATCGAACACCGATAAATGTATAGTTTATGAGAAAATTATTTAACAAAGATTTCTTCCACTTGATCTAGCATAATATTCGCAGCTAAAATGCCTCCAGCCGTATTCCAAATGACATCATCCACTTTATGTGCATTGCCTTTTTGGACAGCCGTTAGGTTTTTCCATAGTGGGTCTTGTGTCCACTCTTGTTCAGTTGCTAATGCTGAGTCATCACCTGTTGGCATGTACGTGAAGTAGAAAATAACATCCCCATCCATTTGAGGGATCGCTTCTTTCCCTACTTCAATCGCTAAGTTTCCTAGTTTTGCATTATCTTTAAATAAATCTGCTTGCGCTGCAACACGTTTAAATCCTAAAGCATCAAAAATCACACCTGAGAATGAATCTGTGTAATAGATACGAGATTTATCGGCCATAAAGCGTACAAATGAAACTTCTTGGTTTGTTTGTTCTCCAAGTTCTTCTTTCAGTGCTTGTAGCTTATCTTCGTAAGCTTTTAGCACTTCTTCACCTTTTGTTTCTTGATTTACTGCTTTTGCGTATAATTTAAAATTCTCTTTCCAGTCACCGCGTAATGTATCAGAAAATACAGTTGGAGCAATTTTGCTAAGTTTAGCATAATCTTTTTCTTGTCGTAATTTATTGCCAATGATTAAATCTGGCTTCAAAGAAGCTATTTTTTCGATATTAATTTCATGTTCAATACCGACAACCTCCACACCTTCCATTTGATCCTTAATGTGATCATACCATGGATCGCCTGTCCAAGATTGTACCGCACCTACTGGTTTAATACCTAGAGCTAATAATGCTTCTGTTCCCTCATTAGTTAAAACAACAATACGTTTTGGTGTGTCTTTTACTTCAGTTGTCCCCATTGCATGGTCAACACTGTAAGCATTGCTTTCTTTTGTACTTTCTTCTTTGGTATTATCCTTAGAATTACCGCAAGCTGCCAGAACAAAAATAGCAACCACAGCCAGCAAAACTAATAGTTTTTGAAATGCTTTTTGCACCTTTTCTTCCTCCATTGTATATGATAAAATGTTTAAGCATATTAGACGAGAATGAAAATCACTTTCATTTGTCTAAGAACGATATTAATCGTATTGGATGTATCTATCAATGTCAATAACTAATTTAATAATTTCCCAAGAAAAGAGTACACGTTAAATATGATATTACAAAATAATTATTCCAAGATGATTGCTTTATTAGTAGGAGTTATACTATTACTTCTTTGTATGGGGATCAGTATTGTGTACGGTTATGCAAATACCTCTATTCAAACTACGTATGAATCTTTTAAACAATTTAACAATTCAAATGAGCATCTTATTATTCAAAATGTTCGAATTCCAAGAGCTCTTATAGCCAGTTGCGTTGGTGCTTCGTTAGCCATTACAGGCGTGCTTATGCAGACCTTAACGAAAAATCCATTAGCCTCTCCTGGAATTTTGGGCATTAATGCAGGAGCAGGCTTTGCTGTTGTTTTTGCTATGATTTTTTTCCACATTTCAAGCTTGCAATCTTTTGCATGGATTGCATTTCTTGGTGCAGCAATCGCTGCATTATCCGTTTATGGGATTAGTTTCTCAGGTAGAGATGCTGTTACTCCAGTAAAAATAACTTTAGCTGGTGCTGCCATTAGTGCCCTATTTGCATCATTTACACAAGGTTTACTCGCTACAAATGAAGCAGAGCTTGATCAAGTTTTGTTTTGGTTAGCAGGCTCTGTACAAGGTAGAAAACTTGAAATTCTACTTTCTGTTCTACCTTATTTAGTAATTGGATGGATTGCTGCTCTCATCATTTCCCCTAAAATGAATATTCTCGCTCTAGGTGATGATGTAGCAAGAGGTCTTGGTTTACGTTTAGGACTTATGAAGATATTAGTAGGTCTTATTGTTATTTTTTTAGCTGGTGGAGCAGTTGCAATTGCTGGCCCCATTGGTTTTATAGGGATTGTCGTTCCCCATTTTGCGCGCAAGTTTGTCGGCACCGATCATCGATGGCTTATTCCTATGGCTGCTTTACTTGGGGGGATCCTTTTATTGCTTGCTGATGTTGCGGCTCGTTATATTATCATGCCTCAAGAAGTTCCAGTAGGAGTCATGACAGCTATGATTGGCACACCATTCTTTATTTACCTTGCGCGAAAAGGTGGAAAAAAATAATGAAACATGTAAAAACAATTCGTCTACTTCAACAAAAAATTTCATTTTTATTAGATGTACAAGCTATAAAAAAATTAATAGTGATTTGCCTACTAGCTCTTGCTGTTTTCTTTCTTAGTGCATCATTTGGTGATTCATTCATCAATCCATTAAAAGTTTTACAAGCTTTTTTTGGTTACGGCTCAGATTTTGATCAACTGATCATTATTGATTTTCGAATGCCTCGAATTTTCATGGCTTTGTTTGCTGGAATGGCATTAGCCGTAGCAGGTGCAGTTTTACAAGGAATCATTAAAAATCCACTTGCCTCACCTGATATAATCGGCATATCTGCTGGTGGTGGGGCAGCGGTTGTTGGTTTCTTAGCCATTTTCAGTGATTCCAATCACTCTTTAACTGTTAGTATAGAATGGTTGCCATTAGCAGGATTTACAGGGGCTACTATCGTCGGATGTATAGTTTACCTATTTGCTTGGAAAGATGGTGTCACACCACATCGTCTTGTCTTAATTGGTATTAGCGTGTCGGCATTCATGCAAGCAATTACTACAATGCTAATGATTATCGGCCCAATTTATCAAGCAAGTGAAGCGAATAAGTGGATTACGGGGAGTGTCAAAAGTGCAGATTGGGATCAAGTACAAATCGTTGTTCCTTTGATCATCATGCTTCTACTTATCACTTTATTTATTACACGACAGTTAAATGTTCAAGAATTAGGTGATGATACAGCATCAAGCCTAGGGCAATCTGTCCAAAAAACACGCCTTTATTTAATTCTATTATGTTCCAGTCTTGTAGCGAGTGCTATAGCATTTGCTGGCGCCATTGGGTTTGTAGGATTAATGGCTCCTCATATTGCACGACGCATCGTTGGTTCATCATTCGGGGTACTTATTCCAGCATCCGCAGCAATTGGTGCATTACTTGTAATGGTTGCAGATATTATAGGTCGCACAGCATTTAGCCCATTAGAAGTACCCGCAGGCGTCTTTACTGCTGCCATCGGTGCACCTTATTTTATCTATTTATTATTTAGAAACCCAAATAAATAAAGGAGTCTATACTACATGACTGAATCTTTATTAACCAAATCCCTAACATTAAGTTATGGTGATTTCAATATTATCGAAGATCTCAATTTATCTATTCCTTTGAATGAAATTACTGTATTAATTGGAGCGAATGGCTGTGGTAAATCCACACTCTTGCGCTCCATTGCTCGATTATTAAAACCTAAAAAAGGCTCCGTTTTATTAAATGGTGAGGATATTTTTAAATTATCAACTAAGCAAGTGGCTAAAAACCTCTCTATTCTTCCCCAATCTCCTGTTGCACCAGAAGGCTTAACTGTCTTACAACTTGTAAAACAAGGCCGCTATCCTTACCAAAATTGGCGTCAACAATGGACTGAAAAGGATGAAGAAATCGTTTTAAACGCTTTAAAAGCTACAGGTACCGAGCATTTACAAGATAGACCAGTGGATGAGCTATCAGGAGGACAACGTCAACGTGCTTGGATTGCTATGACACTTGCTCAAGATACAGATATCATTCTTTTAGACGAGCCTACGACATACTTAGATTTAACCCATCAAATAGACGTATTAGATTTACTATATGACTTAAACCAACAGCAAAAGCGAACAATTATTATGGTATTGCATGATATTAATCTTGCATGTCGCTATGCCGATCATATTATTACAGTGCGTGACCGCGGTGTCTATCGTCAAGGGAAACCAGAAGAAATTATGACAACTGATTTAGTTAGTCATGTGTTTGACCTTGATTGCCAAATGAAGGCAGATCCCATATTTGGTACACCTCTTTGCATTCCATATGGAAAAGGACGAAAAATTTAATCGCTAATTTGAAAAACAACAAGCCTACACAGAATGATTAATCTGTGTAGGCTTTCATTTAATAGAGGTATGTTATTAATCTAAGTATCCAGTAAATTAAAAAGTGCAGTAGATGTAAATTCATCTACTGCACTTAGTATGACCCGTACGGGATTCGAACCCGTGTTACCGCCGTGAAAGGGCGGTGTCTTAACCACTTGACCAACGGGCCATGGCGGAGAAGGAGGGATTTGAACCCTCGCGCCGGTTACCCGACCTACACCCTTAGCAGGGGCGCCTCTTCAGCCTCTTGAGTACTTCCCCAAAATAAAAAATGGCTCCGAAGGCAGGACTCGAACCTGCGACAACCTGATTAACAGTCAGGTGCTACTACCAACTGAGCTACTTCGGAATAATGGTGGGCCTAAATGGACTCGAACCATCGACCTCACGCTTATCAGGCGTGCGCTCTAACCAGCTGAGCTATAGGCCCTTGGAGCGGGTGATGGGAATCGAACCCACGACATCAGCTTGGAAGGCTGAGGTTTTACCATTAAACTACACCCGCATAAATGGTGGGTCAGGACGGAATCGAACCGCCGACACTTAGAGCTTCAATCTAATGCTCTACCAACTGAGCTACTGACCCATTTCGTCCATGCTAAGCTTACTCACTCTTTTGCTTCTCATGACTTTGATTTTAAAAATGGCGGTCCCGACCGGGATCGAACCGGCGATCTCCTGCGTGACAGGCAGGCATGTTAACCGCTACACCACGGGACCTTTTGGTTGCGGGGGCCGGATTTGAACCAACGACCTTCGGGTTATGAGCCCGACGAGCTACCACTGCTCCACCCCGCGATAATTTTATATGTTTCGAGTTTTTAAAGCACCATTTATAAAAATTTAAAACTGGAGGAGGTAGAGGGATTCGAACCCCCGCGCGGTGTTACCCGCCTGTCGGTTTTCAAGACCGATCCCTTCAGCCAGACTTGGGTATACCTCCGTTACAATATATAAATGGTGGACCTTGCAGGACTCGAACCTGCGACCGGACGGTTATGAGCCGTCTGCTCTAACCAACTGAGCTAAAGGTCCTTTAAGATGGCGGCAGAGGGGATCGAACCCCCGACCTTACGGGTATGAACCGTACGCTCTAGCCAGCTGAGCTACGCCGCCAGGATCTTTATACTGGTTAATTTACTTATGGTGGAGCCTAGCGGGATCGAACCGCTGACCTCCTGCGTGCAAGGCAGGCGCTCTCCCAGCTGAGCTAAGGCCCCATAATTTTTGGAAATGGTCGGGAAGACAGGATTCGAACCTGCGACCCCTTGGTCCCAAACCAAGTGCTCTACCAAGCTGAGCTACTTCCCGTTGTTCTTT
>NZ_JBAHYH020000001.1:1142702-1147738 GCF_036698265.2 Lysinibacillus sp. IITD104 | reverse complement strand
ACTTCCGTGTTCGGTATGGGAACGGGTGTGACCTCTTTGCCATCATCACTAGACTTTGTTATGTATCTTGTTTTGAAGTTGTTTACCTGTCCTTCAAGACAAGAATTATTGTATAACGTTTTCTAACATTGTGCAATACTTTTTTATAAAAAAAAGAAATTATTACTTTTAAAAGATATTTTTGTTAAGTAAGAGAAAATATTGCCCTGCAAAATATTATAGCAATTGTTGATTCAAAAGAAAACATTTATTTTATTTCACCTATATTCTTAGCTTATAATCTATTTCAAAACAAGTGAAGAATATAGATAATCCTTCACTCGTCCTCTCATTAAATATTTGCAAGCTCTCTTTTTAATTTTGCAATATCATCAAGTGTAGTAGAAGGACCAAAAGATATTCTAAAAAATTGGCGTGCCGCTTCAAAAGAAAAACCCATTGATAGAATGGCCTTTGTTCCAGATTCACTATGAATATCACATGCACTACCTGTAGAGATACAGATTCCCGCCTCATTTAACTTTAAAAGAACATATTGCCCCTCTACTTTCTCCATCATTACCCCACAAATATTAGGTAGTTGCTGTTTACACTCAACGATCTGACATGTTTCAGGTAAATTATTTTCGAAATAATTTCTTAAAGTTTCATAATGTTGCAATTCATATTGATAGTTTTCAATTGCCGCCGCAAAGGCCACGATTGCAGGAGTATCTAATGTCCCTCCTCTGAGCCCCCTCTCATGTGTCACACCTGGTGTTAATGCAGGTACTCGGATTGCGGGGTTAATATATATGGCCCCACATCCCTTTGGCCCACCTATTTTATGAGCCGAGATGGTAATTGCATCTGCTCCTTTTGGTATAGCTAGTTTGCCAAATGATTGTACACAATCAACATGACAGAAAATATTTGATTTTCTTGCTATCTCTACGATTTTCTCCACGGGCAGGATAGAACCAATTTCAGAATTGACATGTTGAATGGTAATTAAAGCAGTATCTTCACGGATTGCTTGTTGCAATTGCCTCAGATCAACGCAGCCATCCCTCTGCAAAGGTAATTTTGTTACAGTAAAGCCCTTTTTCTCAAGTGTATTCAAAGCTGCGTGCACTGAGGTATGCTCAGCTTGGGATGAAATAATGTGTTTTCCTTTTTTTGAGGCTAGCGCTAACGACAAGATGGCTATTAGATTTCCTTCTGTGCCACTACCCGTAAAAATTACGCCATCACTACGTACACCGAGGGCATGGGCTACAACCTCTCTTGAATGCTGGACAAAATAAAGGGCTTGTCCCCCTAGATCATGCAAGCTTGCACTATTTCCATAATAACGTTGTGCTACCTCTACATATGCCTCAAGAGATTCTCTCATCATAGGTGACGTTGCAGCATAATCCATATAAATCATCATCTTCTTCCTCTCTTGTTCATCGGGTCTTGTTTTCTTTTTTATTTTATGTAAAGATAGGTGTCAAGACAACTGTAAAGAAGGTATAACTATGGATGTAAAGACAGACGTCCTTATAATTGGTAGTGGCATTGCTGCACTTCAAGCTGCTTTACTGCTTGAAGAACATTTTCAAATACAAATTGTTACAAAATCATCTATATATATGAGTAGTTCTTATCGTGCACAAGGTGGTATTGCTGCTGTTATAAGTGAGGAGGATCATATTCAACACCATATGGCTGATACATTAAAAGCTGGAGAGTATCACCATGAGAAAAGGCATGTTAAAACACTTATTAAAGATGGCACGGAGATTATGCAAAACTATCTAAAGAATGGCCTCCCTGTTGATCGGCAGGTCGATGGAAAACCTGCTCTAGGACTTGAAGGAGCACATAGTCATCATCGTATTCTACATGCAGGTGGTGATCGTACTGGTCAGATTTTCATAGATTACTTGCTTCATAAACTCTCACCCAAAACAAAGATCAATTGCTATGAAATGGCTTATGAGCTTTTACAGAATACAGATGGTGACTGTGTAGGAGTACTAACTAAAGGAGAAAAAGGTACAAAACGTTACTTGGCTCATCATGTTATTTTAGCGACAGGTGGTGCAGGTGCCCTTTATTCAAGCACATCTAATTTTCCAACCAATACAGGCGATGGGATCGCATTAGCATTTCGAGCAGGCGCTGCCATTAGTGATATGGAATTTATGCAATTTCACCCGAGTCTTCTGTGGTGTAAAAATGAAGCAAAGGGATTAGTTTCTGAAGCTGTCAGAGGGGCTGGGGGTATTTTTGTGAACGCTCAGCATCAGCCCATTATGACAGGTTTACATGCTCAACTTGACCTAGCACCAAGACATATTACGGCACTTGCCCTATTTACAAAACGTGCAGCTGGTGAAGAAACGTTTATTGATATCACTAACATTCAAGACTTTGAAGCAAAATTTCCAACAATTACTCAGCTGTGCCATGATAATCATGTTCATTTACAGGATGGCCTAATCCCCGTGGCTCCAGGAAGTCATTTCTTGATGGGTGGTGTTATTGCTGATGACAAAGGAAGAACTACTATACCTAACCTATATGCAGTCGGTGAGGTTGCCTGTACAGGCGTACATGGAGCAAATCGTTTAGCAAGTAACTCACTATTGGAAGGTATTACATTTGGTCAAAAAATGGCACAATTCATCATTCAAAAAGGGTGTCATCAAAAAAATTTTTTACTTGAAAACCCTCATTGTACTGATAAAATGCCATCTTTATTTAGCAAACCACAATTACAGCAACACATGATGCAGTTTCTAGGTATTGTTAGAAATATTGATGACTTGCAGCATTTTGTTCAGCAATTGCCCTCCTTGCAATCACTTCTTCACGTTAATTTAAATGGTCTCGAACTAGCTGAGTTGGAATTATTTATGATGCATGAAGTCGCCACATTAATGGCACATGCAGCAATTACGCGAACGGAAACACGAGGAGCTCATATTCGGACGGATAAACCCGAAATGGAAGCACAATGGGCAAGCCGATGGATTATTTTTTCGCAAGGACAAATGAAAGTGAGGAACTCATTGTATGAATATCATCAAACTCGAGGAAATGCTCAAACAATTTTTTAATGAGGATTTAGGAGATGGGGATTTATCGAGTGAATTTATCTTTTCAGCCGATCAACTAGGATCTTTTTCTTTTTACGCGAAAGAAAGCGGAATTTTTTGCGGGGCACTCATTATTGAGCATGGCTTTCTCTTACTCGATCGATCAATCGAAGTCAACCTTCATAAAAAAGATGGAGAGATGGTTAAGTCAGGTGATGTGCTTGCTGTGATTAAAGGTCCCTTACAAAAGTTATTAATAGGTGAGCGTGTCATTTTAAATCTTATTCAACGAATGTCTGCTATTGCAACGGCGACCAATCGTGCCGTTCAAGAAACAGTAGGTACTCATGCAAAAATATGTGATACCCGTAAAACAATACCAGGACTGCGTATGTTAGATAAATATGCTGTTCGAATTGGTGGTGCTTTTAATCATCGTAATGGCCTGTATGACGCAATTATGCTAAAGGATAATCATATTGCCTTTGCTGGTAGCATAGCTAACGCAGTTCAAGCCGCTAGAGCGAAAGTCGGTCATACCGTAAAAATTGAAGTTGAAATTGAAACAAAAGAACAGTTAGAAGAAGCTATCAAGGCAGGAGCAGATATTATAATGTTTGATAACCGTAGCCCAGAAGAAATCCGTGCATGGCTTCCCATTGTTCCACCAACTATTGCGACTGAAGCATCTGGGGGCATCACACTTGAAAATTTAAAGGCATATGCCCAATCAGGTATTCAATGGATTTCACTTGGCTCCCTAACACATTCAGTTAAAGCTTTTGATATTAGTGCACTCGTTCAAATGAAAGGAGATCATTCCCTTGTCCATCACTAGTTTATTACAACAGACGTCATTACTTCCAGAGCATTATCGGGCACTATCTGTAAAGGAAATGGAATCTCGTATTTTATCAATAAAGAAAAAATTAGGGCCTAAATTATTTATTCCTGGGCACCATTATCAAAAAGATGAAGTCATTCAATTTGCAGATGCAACCGGGGATTCTTTACAGTTAGCTCAATTATCTGCAGCAAATAAGGAAGCTGAACACATCGTATTTTGCGGTGTGCATTTTATGGCAGAGACTGCTGATATGCTGACAACGAAACAGCAACATGTCTATTTACCAGATATGCGCGCTGGTTGTTCAATGGCTGATATGGCTGATATTTATCAAACAGAACAAGCATGGCCAATTCTTCAAGAACTCTTTGGTGATACGATTATTCCTCTAACCTATGTTAATTCAACTGCGGCTATTAAAGCCTTTACCGGAAGACATGGTGGTGCTTGTGTCACTTCATCGAATGCAAAGGAACTTGTTCAATGGGCTTTTACCCAAAAACAGCGGATCTTCTTTTTACCTGACCAACATTTAGGAAGAAATACTGCCTATGATTTAGGTATACCTCTTGAAAATATGGCTGTTTGGAATCCACATAAGAACATGCTCGAAACAAAAGAGCCTCTTGAAAATATTCAGGTTATACTTTGGAAGGGTCACTGCTCTGTGCACGAAGGTTTTACCGTTCAACATACAGAGGTTATTCGTAAAAAACACCCAACTATGAGCATTATCGTTCACCCTGAATGCAGCCGTGAAGTGGTAGCAGCAGCTGATGATGCAGGCTCCACAAAATACATTATTGATACAATCAATCGAGCTCCAAGCGGATCTGCATGGGCAATTGGAACAGAAATGAACCTTGTCAATCGCATTATTAAGCAGCATCCTGATAAACATATTGTCTCCTTAAATGAAAACTTTTGTCCTTGTTTAACAATGAATCGCATCGACCTTCCGCATTTGTTATGGAGCTTAGAAAGTATCGAGCAAGGGCAACCTCATAACCGTATACAAGTAGATGAACATACTACTACTGAAGCTCTTAGCTCACTTGAAAGAATGCTAGCCAGAGGATAAATAGTTAAACTTTTTAAACAGAAAGGTTATAAGATATAAC
>NZ_JBAHYH020000001.1:1124209-1142602 GCF_036698265.2 Lysinibacillus sp. IITD104 | reverse complement strand
CGCATACCATGCTTTTCTTTTGCATCTGCAAAGATACGCTCAATCGTTTCTTTGCGCTTTGCATAGATTTGTTTGATGTCATTGGAATGGCGTAAATGTTCTGCTTCCTCTACATACGATTCCCAAATATGACGTTGAATGAGTTTTTGATGTTGCTTACTTTCTGTACATTGGGATAGGCTCGGACACTTCGCACAAATCAAAGGATTCGATTTATATTGACGATACCCTTCTTTAGTCGTTGTCGCATACTTCAATATCTGCCCTTGTGGGCAAAGATAACAATTATAGTGCTCATCATATATATACTCATGTTTTCGGAAGAATCCATCTTTCGTTTTAGGACGTGTATAAGGAAGAACAGGCAACATTTGATTCTCTAATAAAAAGTTTGTAATTGCGGTTATAAGATATAACCTTTCTGTTTTTGTTGATATAACACCCGCTTTCAATAGTGCTAATGGCTTCCATTTTCGTCTGCATTGCTATAATTGACAAGCCTTTATGCCCCATGATACTGTCAATTTGGAGGTGATACTAAATGGCTTTTCAATCGAAAAATATCTTTATCAATTTACCAGTAAAAGATCTAAACAAATCCATTCGTTTTTTTAAGGAATTGGGTTTTGAGTTCAATCAACAATTTAGTGATGAAACAACAGCCTCAATGATTATTAATGAGAATATCTTTGTTTTGATAATGGTTGAAGAACGATTTAAAGGATTTAGTAAGAAAGAAATTACAGATACTACTACTTCTGCAGAAGCAATCTTATGTCTTTCTGCCGAAAATCGAGAACAAGTAGATCAATTAGTGAATAAGGCACTTGCCTCTGGTGGTAAACCTTATAGTGAACCACAAGATCATGGATTTATGTATGGTTGGGGCTTTCAGGATGTAGACGGGCACATCTGGGAAGTAGTTTATATGGATGAAAATGCATTGAATCAAGAGTAAATTTTGTATCTATGAATATAAAAAAACAGTAGATGCATTTGCATCTACTGTTTTTTTATTTAAGTCGTTTTCAGCGACTTTACTATCTTATCTCATTCTCAACTAGAAGTCAACAACTTTTTAAAAATTTTATTTTCAAGCGTTCCTTCTTGTTAAGGACAAGTAATAATATATAATATAGCATTTAAAAAATCAAGCATTTTTCATAAAAAAATTAAAAATCTTTTTAATATCTATTACAAACAATAGAATTCCTGCTAATACAATCGATCCACCAATGATTTGTGTCATGATTAAATACTCTTTAAATATCACCAAAGCTAAAAGAGCAGCTCCTACAGGCTCAAATAATATAGCTATTGAAACAACATTCGTACTAACATATTTAATAGACCAATTAAACAAAGTATGACCAAGTAAATTTGGTATTAATGCTAATAAGATAAACCATATCCAATCCATCGAAGAGTATGGTCCAAAAGATTCCCCTTTAACCAATACATATATAAATAAAGTAATGGTACTCACAACATATACAACCATCGTATAGGTTACCAAGGATAATCTCTTACGTACGTCCTGTCCTAATAAAAAATAGGCAGTTGCTAGTGCACAAGCAATGAGTGCTAGTACATCTCCATAAAAGGCTGTTCCACTTACTTTAAAATCGCCCCAACCAATTAAAACACTTCCTATTATTGCAATCGATCCTGCTATGATTGTTTTCATCGTTATTTTCTCTTTAAAGAAGAAGTATGTGCCCACAAATGCAAACAACGGTTGTAGCGTTACTAAAACTGTTGAACTTGCTACTGAAGTATAGTTGAGTGATTCAAACCATAATATAAAATGAAATGCTAAAAAAATCCCCGCAACGGAAGAAAATAGCCAATCACGTCTTTTTAAGGTTATTAACTCCTTTGTATATCCTCTTAAAAACAATGGCGCCATGATTAAAACGGAAAATAGCATGCGATAAAATGCTATAATTCCCGCTTCCGCCGATGCTAATTTCACAAAAATAGCTGACATCGATACTGAAATTACACCAATTACAATTGGGATGTATGGATGAATTCTTGGCTGTTCCATAAAACCCCACCTCCCTGAAAAAATACTTATATGTCCTTACCTCCATGTTGTACAATACAAAAAAGTGATGCACATATAATAATGACAGTTTGCATATCTCTTAGCAATACGAAATATCAATGGAGGGTCGTGTATGGAAACATTATTGGAAAATATGATTACATATGAAGTTGGCATAAAATTAGTTATTGCAGCCACATTAAGTTTAGTAATCGGTATCGAAAGGGAATTAAAGAAAAAACCAGTTGGATTAAAAACAAGTTTAGTGATTGCTACTTTCAGCTGCTTATTAACGATTATCTCCATTGAAACAGCCTACTCAACCCCCGCAAGAGAAGATATCAACATTACGATGGACCCTCTTCGTTTAGCCGCGCAAATTGTCAGTGGAATTGGCTTTCTTGGTGCAGGAGTCATTCTAAGACGCGGCAATGACAGCATTACGGGTTTAACAACCGCTGCTATGATCTGGGGAGCCGCTGGTATCGGTATTGCGGTTGGGGCGGGATTTTACATGGATGCAACATTAGCGGTTGTGATCATTGTTTTTGGAATTGAGGTACTATCACCTTTTCTTATGAAAATTGGACCAAAGCGAATTCGTATGCGAGAAATTCTATTAAAAGTTCAAATTGATGATGACAACCATACAGAATCATTTCTATTATTTTTAAAGGACAACAACATTATCATTGAAAACATACGCATTAAAGATGTGCACTTAAAAAATGATAGTGTTTTACATGAGTTAGATTTACGCCTTTCCTTAATCGTCTCGGATAATTTGTTGTCATTTTATCGTTCATTACGAGCACTATCTTATATAGAAAAAATCGAAATGGAAATTTTAAACTAGTTGGAGGATTTTTTATGGCAGAACTATTAAAACTACTAAAAGACGGTAACAAACCCTCACTAATGGCTGCATTTGTAAATGCATTTTTAGGAATTATTAAAGGAATCGCCTTTTTCTTTACAGGTAACGTTGCAATGTTTGCAGAAATGATGCACTCTCTAGGCGATGCAGCAAACCAATTATTTGTGTATATAGGTTCAGCACTCTCTAAAAAGGCACCTACCAAACAATTTCCTGGTGGCTTTGGTCGTATTGTCAATTTAGTATGCCTTTTCGCTGTAATAATTGTAGCTATACTTTCTTATGAAACAATAAAAGAAGGTTGGCATCATTTTATTCATCCCACAGGAGAATCTAGCGGCATACTGATTGCCCTAGGCGTATTATTCATCGGGATTGTTTTAGAAGGGACAGTGCTAGCTAAAGCGGCTGCAGAAGTGCTACATGAAGCAGGTCAAGAAAAAGCAGGTATCGCATCTATTCCCAAAGCATTCCCATACTTGAATAGAGCAAAACCGGCAACAAAATTAGTTTTTATGGAAGATTTAGTTGCTACTGGAGGCAACTTTTTAGCCTTTGCTGCAATTTTAATTGCTTATTTTACAGGTTGGGGTCGAATAGAAGGACTTGTTTCGATGATAATCGGGGCCATGATGTTTTATGTAGTTGGTAAGGTATTCCTCGATAATGCACGTGGTGTCATCGGTGAGACAGATGAAGAGATGTTAAACCATATCGCTCACCTCGTAATGGAGGATCCGAATATTAAAGATATTGTGCGTCTTGAAGTGATTAAAGAAGGGGAATTTTTACATGTAGAATTAGTAGCTGAAGCTGATCCCCATTTATCGCTAGCCTTTTTAGATGATGTTCGCGATCATTTAACAGAAGTAATCCTAAGCCAAAAAGGAGTATCTAAAGTAGCTATTTTATTCGACGAAGATGACGGGAAAACAAGCTGGATACACGTTGGCGAAAAGCCAAATAACTCCATGTAATACTTTATACAGACAGATAGCCAATTGCCATATTTCAGGCAGTTGGCTATTTATTATACTAGTTTTAAATTGGGAATATCCTCATAACCAACATAGACATGGTTTGTAATCATAAAAGTAAGCAATTTATTACAGGCAATCGTTTGTCTTTTACCATTCTGTTGAATTACGATTTTGGAAAATTGTAAGGAGGCTTGACGATTAGCCAATGCATATTCTTCGGCATTTAATATATCTCTGCCATCCACATGACAGCCCAATACGAAATTCCCTGCAAAAGAATCCTTTAATACATTCGGATGCATGGATTGATAATGGACTTCAGCAATTGAATCTTCGATATTCATGAATTGATGGGCTACCAAATAATGTTTTAAAGCACCTTTTAAATCAATTGCAATAGCCGTATCCGCTAAAATTGTTCGATAATAAACAGGAACAATTTCAGCACCCCCCAAATAAGGCTTAACTTCTACAACAATTTCTCCAAAAGGACGAACAAATAATTGTACAATTGCTTTATTTACACCATCCGAAAAAATAACATTCGTTTGCCCAAAACGTAAGCTTTTAAAAAATATGCTTTGATCTACAATGTATCCAGTGATAATTTTATCATTTTCAATTTGCAATGATTTCGCTTCTATACCCAATACTTCTACACAATTTTGCATTTTATAAACGTGTTGCTGAAATGGCATTTCTATACAGCTTAATGTAACAATACGGTTCTCTAGCAATTGTTTCAACATTTGATCCTCTCCTCTTTGTTTAATATTGTCATTATTTTAGTAAAGGTGGCTGAACAACTTCTGAACATCACTACACGAAGTGAGTGATTATGACAAAAAATTATTCTTTTCTATCATTCGAAAATTACCTCATAGTTAAATAATTCACAATATAGGTTGAATGACTCAATAAAAAACGTGACTTTTATCACTTAAAACAAAGAAAAATATATTATTAACCACTTTTATATCTATCTATTTTATTATATTGCAGGACTATAGAAACTTCTACGACAAATTTCAACACTTATCGTTAATTTTTCTTAACCTTGCAACAAAAAAATATGAGGCTATAAGCATAGCCTCATACATGATGTATTAAAGAGAATTTTGTAAAATAGTTCTTACATCTTCCCCTTGCAATTTATTAAAGTTTCCAAACGGGCCATTTTGCATTGCATGATCTATTATTTGCTGGAATTTCGAATCATCAATATCATAATCAGCTAAACGACTAGGCGCCCCTAATGATGTCCAGAATGCAGATAAACGATCAATTCCCTCGTAAGCAACCTCTTCTACTGTTTTGCCTGTTGCTTCGACTCCAAATACACGTGTGGCTATACCTGCAAAACGCTCAGGATTTACTGGTACACTTAAACGCATCCAATGTGGTTGAAGAATAGCTAACCCCCCTGCGTGTGGAATGTCGTAAACAGCAGATACAGCATGTTCAATATTATGAGATGCCCAATCCCCTCGTGAACCAATTGATAGGAAGCCATTTAAACCAATTGTCCCTGCTAATAAAATGGTTTCACGTAACTCTGTATTTTCTAGATCCTCTACTAATTTTGGAGCTGTCGTAATAACCGTTCGCAATACCCCTTCACACATTTCATCTGTGATAGGAGTATTCGTTGTATTATGGAAATATTGCTCAAATACGTGTGACATCATATCCACAATTCCATACACAGTGTGATTTTTAGGTACAGTCACTGTATATGCTGGATTTAGGATTGAAAATTTCGGGAAGGCTGCTGGACTACCCCAACTTAGTTTTTCTTCTGTAGCGGCATTCGTTATCACAGATCCAGCATTCATTTCTGAACCTGTAGCAGCAAGTGTCAACACTGTTCCTAGTGGTAGGGCTTGTTCTACTAACACTTTACGTGTCACGATATCCCAAGCATCGCCATCATACTTCGCGCCAGCAACGATTAATTTAGAACAATCGATTACTGAACCACCACCAACAGCAAGAACTAAGTCAATTCCTTCTTTTTTGCATATCTCAATACCTCGTCTAGCTGTTTCCACTCGTGGATTTGGCTCTACACCACCTAATTCAAATACGGTTTTATCCGCGAGTTGCAATTTTTCTATAACAGCATCGTATACACCATTCGCTTTAATACTCCCGCCACCATATACAACTAATACTTTGTTTCCTAATTGCTCTAATTCTTTCGGTAATTTTTCAAGTGCATCCTCACCAAAATGTAGTTTCACCGGGTTAAAAAAAGTAAATGAATCCATCTAATTCGCCCCTTTCTAGTTGGATTTTCTCATAATTATGCTAGAGAAAGCAAAGATTACACGCTGTCATCGCTTTGCTATTTCTAAAGAGTTGCTTCAAACTGTTCAGATTTTGTTCAGGTAATAGTTGTATAGTACTTTTTATTACATAAAATCAAAGGAATTTTTGCACATGCTTATTATTGTAATTGTTGTCGTAACTATAATTTTGGGCTTTTTCCTGTTACGATTTTTTAAAATCAAAAAAATAAGGAACGAAAAAAAGATGCTATTAGAACAGCGTCTAGATCACCTTCTTCAATCGAATAAAAATGAAAAAAATGAGTCATCCCATTAGTATAGGAATGACTCATTAGCTTATTTTTACTTAAACCCAACCACGGAAGCGAGAAGCTTCTGCCGTACGGCGAACACCTACCATGTAAGCTGCTAAGCGCATGTTGATGTTACGTGTTGTTGCTGTTGTATATACATTATCAAATGCTTCAACCATTTTTTTGTATAGACGCTCTTCCACTTCTTCTTCTGTCCAATAATAACCTTGGTTATTTTGCACCCATTCAAAGTAAGAAACTGTAACTCCACCTGCAGAGGCTAATACGTCTGGTACAAGTAAAATGCCGCGCTCTGTTAAGATTTTAGTTGCTTCTGCTGTTGTTGGACCATTTGCTGCTTCTACTACGATATTTGCTTTCACATTATGTGCATTGTCAGCAGTAATTTGGTTTTCAATAGCAGCTGGTACTAAAATATCACAATCAAGCTCTAATAATTCTTTGTTAGAAATTGTGTTTTCAAATAAAGTTGTTACTGTTCCAAAGCTATCGCGACGATCTAATAAATAGTCGATATCTAAACCTTCAGGATCATGAAGTGCACCATAAGCATCTGAAATACCGATTACTTTCGCACCTAAATCATGCATGAATTTCGCAAGGAAGCTTCCTGCGTTACCAAATCCTTGAATAACAACACGAGCACCTTTAATATCAATACCACGTTTTTTTGCTGCTTCTTCGATTACGATTGTAACACCTTGTGCAGTCGCACGGTCACGACCTTGAGAACCACCAAGTACTAGTGGTTTACCCGTGATGAAGCCTGGAGAGTTGAATTCATCCATGCGGCTATATTCATCCATCATCCATGCCATAATTTGTGCATTTGTAAATACGTCTGGCGCAGGAATATCTTTTGTTGGTCCTACGATTTGACTTACCGCACGAACATAGCCACGGCTTAAGCGTTCAATTTCGCCCATAGACATTTGACGAGGATCACAAATGACACCGCCTTTACCACCACCGTATGGTAGATCGACAATACCACATTTCAATGTCATCCACATTGAAAGCGCTTTAACTTCCTCCTCAGACACTTGTGGGTGGAAACGAACCCCACCTTTAGTTGGTCCTACAGCATCATTATGTTGTGCACGGTAGCCAGTAAATACTTTTGTTGTACCATCATCCATTTTTACTGGGATGCGCACTTGTAGCATGCGAAGCGGTTCCTTTAGTAATTCATACATTGCTTCATCATAGCCAAGTTTATTTAGAGCATCTTGAATGACATCTTGTGTTGATGTGAAAAGATTTAAGTTTTCAGACATTATTAAATCGCCTCTTTGTTTTTTTTAATGATAGTTATCGGCATCATTGTAACATACTTCCGAATTAAAATGTGAACATTTTGTTAAAGTTTAAATACTTTTTCAATTTGTTCAATTGACCAATCTAAATCCTCTTGAGAAATCACAAGTGGTGGTGCAAAACGAATCACTGTATCATGTGTTTCTTTACATAATAGACCTAATTCTTTAAGTTTTTCACAGTATGGACGAGCTGCTTCTGTTAGCTCCATACCGATAAATAAACCACGACCACGTACTTCCTTAATAACTGGGTTGTTAATTTCTTTTAATTTGCCTTTGAAATATTCACCAAGTTCGTGTGAACGCTCTGCTAATTTTTCATCTAATAAAACTTTAATAGATGCAATTGAAACTGCACAAGCTAAAGGATTGCCTCCGAAAGTTGAACCATGTGAACCTGGGTTGAATACACCTAAAATACTACGGTTTGCAGCCACACAAGAAATCGGGAATACACCGCCACCTAGAGCTTTACCTAAGATATACATATCTGGTTCTACTTCTTCCCAGTCACAAGCAAACATTTTACCTGTACGTGCTAAACCAGCTTGAATTTCGTCAGCAATGAATAGAACATTGTTTTCACGGCAAAGTTCACGAGCTGCTTTTAAGAAGCCTTCTGTTGGAATGACGATACCCGCTTCACCTTGAATTGGCTCAATTAAAAATGCAGCAGTGTTTGGTGTAATAGCAGCTTTTAAAGCTTCAAGGTTACCATAATCTACTAATTTAACGTTTGGTAGCATTGGACCAAAACCACGACGATATTCTTCATCAGAAGATAAAGATACAGCTAGCATTGTACGACCATGGAAGTTTCCATTACATGCAATAACTTCAGCCTTACCCTCTTCTACGCCTTTTACATCATATGCCCAACGACGAGCTGCTTTAAACGCAGTTTCTACTGCTTCTGCACCAGTATTCATTGGTAATACCATTTCTTTATTTGTTAATTTCCCTACTAGCTCATACCATTCACCAAGGTTTTCACTGTAGAAAGCACGCGAAGTTAACGTTACTTTATCAGCTTGCTCTTTTAAAGCAGCGATAATTTTTGGATGACGGTGTCCTTGGTTTACAGCTGAATAAGCTGATAACATATCTAAATATTTGTTGCCTTCTGGATCTTTAACCCAAGCACCCTCAGCCTCTGAAATAACGATTGGCAGTGGATGATAGTTTGCTGCACCAAAATTTTGTGTTTGTTCAATAACTTGTTGAGTTTTTGTCATATCCTATTCTCTCCTTACTAATCATGTTGAAAAACTTTATAGAAAAAAGGGACTATGTATCACTATAAGTAGAATGATTAAAAATTTAGCAACAATTCAAACGATAAATTTGCTAACTTCTCCACAGTAAACTACGTCATGGATGTCTACGGTTTTAGCCAGGGTAGTATTACTTGGAGAAGTGTCACAAATTCATTTAGAATGCCTTAATTTCTACTTACTTTGAACAGCCCTCATGTCAATGTGAAAATTAAAGCATTTCTGAAGTTGTTTTAGCTTGCATATGCAGTTGTAGGTAGTCTGGGCCACCAGCTTTTGAGTCTGTACCTGACATGTTGAAGCCACCAAATGGTTGGTAACCTACGATTGCACCTGTACAGCCACGGTTGAAGTAAAGATTTCCTACATGGAATTCTTGACGCGCTTTTTCTAAATTCATACGGTTTTTAGTGATAACTGCACCTGTTAAGCCGTATTCTGTGTCATTTGCGATGTCAATTGCTTGGTCAAAGTCTTTTGCTTTTGCAATCGCAACAACTGGTCCGAAGATTTCTTCTTTCATAATACGAGCTGAAGGATCAACGTCAGCGAATACGGTTGGTTGCACGAAGTAACCTACTGAATCGTCTGCTGTACCACCAGCTACTAGACGGCCTTCGCCTTTACCGATTTCGATGTACTCAGTAATTTTGTTGAAAGCGGCTTGGTCAATTACTGTTGCCATGAAATTGCTGAAGTCTGTTGGGTCCCCAACTGTTAAAGCGTTTGTTAATTCAACAACGCGCTCTACTACTTGGTCATAGACATCTTCTACGATGACAGCACGAGAACATGCTGAACATTTTTGACCTGAGAAGCCAAATGCTGATTTTACGATCGATTGTGCAGCTAGCTCTAGATCTGCTTCTTTATCGACAACGATTGTATCTTTACCGCCCATTTCAGCAATGACACGTTTAATCCAAATTTGACCTTCATTTAACACAGAAGCACGTTGGTTAATACGTAAGCCGACATCACGTGAACCTGTAAAGCTGATGAAGCGAGTTTTTGGATGATCGACTAAGTAGTCCCCAACTTCAGCACCAGAACCTGGTACGAAGTTAACAGCACCTGCTGGAAGACCAGCTTCTTCTAATACTTCAATAAATTTATATGCTATAACTGGCGTTGTTGACGCTGGTTTTAATAACACTGTGTTCCCTGTTACTAATGCAGCTACTGTTGTACCAGCCATAATCGCAAATGGGAAGTTCCAAGGAGAAATGACGATACCAATTCCTAATGGAATGTAGTCATAACGGTTGTATTCACCTGGACGGCTTTCTACTGGGTGGCCATCTTTAATGCGTAGCATTTGGCGACCATAGTATTCCATGAAGTCGATTGCTTCTGCAGTATCTGCATCAGCCTCTGCCCAAGGCTTACCAGCTTCTTTTGTCAATAATGCAGAGAATTCATGTTTGCGACGACGGATAATCGCTGCTGCTTTGAAAAGAACGTCTGCACGAATGGCTGGATCAACTTTTTTCCAAGTTTTAAATGTTTCATCTGCTGCTTGCATCGCTTTTTCAGCTAAATCTTTGCTCGCTTTTGACACGCGACCAATGACTTCTGTTTTCTTTGCAGGATTGTACGAAACGATTTTATCTTCTGTTGTAATGCGTTCACCACCGATAATGAGTGGATAGTCTTGACCTAAGTAACCTTCAACTTTATTTAAAGCCTCTACATAAGCATTGTAGTTTGCCTCTTGTGAAAAATCTGTGAATGGTTCGTGTTTGTATGGAATCATACTTAATCCTCCCTTGTGAGATGTGTTTGGGTATGCAAAAAACATTGACGCAAAATATCTTTGCGTATAAAATATTCTTACACTTATTATAATGCAAAATTTCGTTGCATATTTCAAGTAAAAAATTTTTGAGGTGCACATTTTTATGAAAAATTCTGAACCTTTACTACCTTTTTATGAGTTTATTGCAACAAATGTATCCGTTGGTATTCATGCAGTAGACCTTTCTGGCAAAACAATTATTTACAATACGAAAATGAAAGAAATTGAAGGATTTCATTTTGATGAACTTGCAGACCGTTCCATTATTGAAATGTTTTCCTTCCGTCAACATGAAAGTACGTTAATGCGTGTTTTACAAACAGGAAAGAAAGAAATTAATGTTAAACAATCCTACTGGAATAAAAATGGTCATGAAATTACAACAATTAATGATACTTTTCCACTTTTTGCTGATGGGAAACTGATTGGCGCAATCGAATTTGCACGTGATATTACCTCACTGGAAAAGCTTGTTTATCAACCCCTTCGTCGTTACGATGAACCATTAACATTTGATATGATTAAAGCTGATTCTGAATCCATGAAGCAGGTTATCGACAACGCTAAAAAAGCAGCTGCTGTAAAATTACCAGTATTATTAATTGGCGAATCTGGCACAGGGAAAGACTTAGTAGCAGAGGGAATTCACCACGCGGCTTCACCTGATCCTGATGCCTTTGTAACACTCGTTAGTCGCCGTTCAGCTCAATCGGTGCTTGATAAACTACAGCAATTATTAGAAGAAGATAAAGATTATACCTTTTTCTTTGAACGTATAGATTTTTTAAGCTTAGACATTCAAGAGCAACTTTTAGATATACTACATTCGCTGCCACAGTCCAAATATATGCTGATTGGAAGTGTAGGCAGTGATCCTATTACATTGATTGCCGAAAAAAAGCTGTCAAAATCTCTTTATTATTTCTTTGCAACAATGGCGATTACCATTCCAAATTTAACGGATCGAAAAGAAGACATTCTTCCATTTGTTGAAGATTATTTTAGTCGACATCGAGAACGATTTGCCTCACAGGTCACTGAACTTGCACCAGATGTACAGGAATTATTTTTACAGTATGATTGGCCAGGAAATCTAAAGGAGCTTGAGCTACTACTGGATGAAATTGTTTCATTTATGACAACGGAAACTACTGTTACTTCAGATTTATTACCTTTACATTTCCGCTTCAAAGTGCAACAGCAAGATACAAATAATCGTGAGCCAGAATTTTTTATGTTCCATCAAAATCACAATGTTATGCCACTCGATGCCTATTTGCGTGAAGCCGAATCATATTATGTGCAAAATGTCTTAAATTTATATGAGGGCAATATTACAAAAGCAGCGAATGCGCTTGGTATGAGCAGACAAAACCTACAATATCGAATCCGCAAAATAAAAAAGCAATAGAAAAAAACGAGGATACCTTCATTCGAAAGCATCCTCGTTTTTTTATTGACCAGATTGTTCAATCCAGTCCTGCAATTTATCTTTTAAGGAATTAAAACCATTTGCATCCGATTCATCTACACGGTCCTGCAATGATTTACGTGGTGGTGCATCTTTTTTTCTTACTGTTGCTGGGCGATCCTGTAGCGCTCTCATCGATAAACTAATTTTTTCGGCCTCTTCATCGATTTCAAGAATTTTGACTTCTACTTCTTGCCCAACAGCTAAAAATTCACTAACGTCCTTCACAAAGCCGTATGTTATTTCCGAAATATGCACAAGGCCTTGCGTATTGTCATCTAATGCAACAAATGCACCGTATGGTTGAATACCTGTAACTTTTCCGGTCAACACGTCTCCTAATTCATATTTTTTTACCATAACCTTTGCCCACTTTCTTTTGTTTGCTACGTATATATCGCTTAAATTATAACATACGTGTAAAAACGGGGCAAAAAATCTCCTTACTCGGAAATGGCTGTAATGATGTAACGTTTTTCACCTTTTCCTGTAGTCACTGTACCTAACTGGAAGGTTAAATGCTGACCAATCATCTGAACTGATTCTGGCTTAACACCTGCTTTAATGGTTGTTTGAGAGGCATCTATGGCATAAAGAACTGTAAAATGTTCCATACCATCAAATTGAACCACTTTATTTAAATCTACATCTTGAGACAATAACCGTTTAGCTGTTTCTTGATCTCCTTTTCCTTGTGCATATAAGAATAGACTTACAACGTTCATTGGATTTAATGAATCTAGGATCATATCATCTTTGCTTGACGTATACGCATTGTATAAACCTTCCGTTTGGATAATCCACCGGTAATCAATTCGTAAGCTAGTCGAACCATCTTCTGATTCCATATAGACATCGTTACGTAAATATGAAAGCGCCATACCAATATCCTGTGTTGTCAGTTTTTCTCTTATTTTGAATGTTCCTTTTCCCTTAAATTCTTCGAGGATAAATTGTGCAGTCAAGCGCATCGAGTCTCCATACTTCCCATTTGCTGTATCATTTAATAGCTTTATATGTTCGGGGGAGTATCTATTTTTATCATCTGTACCTTTTAAAAGTACGAGCCATGTATTTTCAAACTCTTTCTTTAAATTGTGTAATTGGAAATCAAGTCCTGATAATGATAAGTCTTTTACTAATGTTCTTTCATATAACTTTAAAATACGAGCAGATTCTTCTACAGAAAATCGTAAGTCCTCACCATTGAATAAAGAGCCCATAGCCAAATATTTAAACAAGCCCAAGATATCAGGATGAAGACGGTCAATAGAGACTGGTGCATCTTTCATAAATAGAGGATTTGTTTTAAAACTATAGGTATTCCCATCATGTGACAACTCGAAATATTGTTTTTCGGTCGTTGCAATCAATTCATTTAGTTCTTTAGGATAATCTTTCTTTGCTTGTGAAAGTACCGTATTAAACTGAGAAAGTTCCTTTGTATAATATTTCAAAACATCTTTCGTTGCGTAGTAATATTTGCTAAAGAAATATCTAGATTCGGTAAATGACATCGGTTTTTCATACGTTTCAATTTGCTCTATTAGTTCTCGAGGTGTTTGCAAACAGTCTAATATTTCTTGCTCTAATTGTGTTAAATATTTTGGATCATCAGCCATTCTATTTAAAACTATTTTTTTATTTTTAGCTTTATCATTGTATATATTATCAGCAGATTCAACAAATGTTAGTTTCTTAAAATTTTCCTCAGGTATATTGAGCTCAAGGCGTGTTTTCTCACGTTTTTCAAGATACTTCTTTTGAAATCTAGAAAACCAATCTTCATAGTTGCTTTCTATTTTTTCTTCATCTGAATGAACGAGTGCTGAAGGATGGAACATATAAGACGAAATTAGAATACCTACCAAAAGCACACTGGCAATACTTGCGATCCATACAGCCGATTTTTGCCATCTTGCAGAAGGCTTTCGAACTGGATTCATATTTTCTAGAGACTCCCTTACATTATCCTCAGCTTCAATTTGATGAAGAACACGTTGTGGATCAAGCTTCGGTTCCATTCGTTCATAGGATTTTTTCAGTAGTGCCATGCGTTGGTCAAATTGCTTATCATCCATTTTCAACACTCCCATCTTGCATTAATGCTGCCTTTAGCTTTTCCTTCGCACGTAATAATCGCACTTTCACCGTCGATAACGAAATGTTTAAGACCTCAGCGATTTCTTCGTATTTTAATTCGTGGAAATAATACAACACGAGAGGATAACGGTATTTTTCATCAAGGGCCTGAATAGCACAATGTAGATGCCTGTCCTCTTCAAACAAAAGAACATCCTCTTCAGCAGATGAATGAGTCTTTTGCTGTTGGGCTTGTAACTTGTCCTCTTTTGCCTGCTGCCGTTGTTCCTTACGATAATAATCACGCGTAGCATTTAATGTGATTTTATAGAGCCATGTGGTAAATCGATCCTGTTTAAATTGGTGTAAAAAGCGATACAGTTTGACAAATACCTCCTGTGAAACATCAGCTAAATCATTTGTATGTACACCACATTGAAAGGCAAACTTTTCAACGGTTCGTTGATGTATGCGGATAAGCTCTATATAGGCATCTTTATCTCCTTGCTGCGCCCTTGCTATTAGTTCAACCTCTGTCATAGCTATCCCCCCTTTTTGATAATGAAACGAAGCATTCTACCTAATTGTTACATAATTTAGATGTCTTTCCTTATATGTTATCATTCTAGATTTTTACTCCATCAAATGTCTTCCTATCCACCATCAATTTTCTGATATTTGCTTGTTTTATGAGAAGATTGAGGTAAAATAATACTTTAGTATAAGGAGGATTTATTTTCGTGTCATCGAGGGATCAATTTACAACAAAAATTGGGTGTTATTTTCATTCAGGGGATTTTGCCTTTATTTAAATAAGTATTAGCCTCAATGATTCCATTAAAAAAGAGGTTGTCCAGTGACAACCCCTTTTTTTATAAGGAATATGCAAAATATTTTAAATAATACATTTCGCTTCAAATTTAATCGCAATTAGTTTGTAAGAAATGGCGACACAGTCTTCAAATGGTATCCATTGCTCAAACGAATGCTCATATGTTTCTTGAATAACTTTTGCAAGTGTCGATGGATCATCAATCCCTTGCAATGCTGCTACTACATCTGCTGTTTCTGTATCATAATGGTCTGGACCTAAGTGGAATGGATCCCACTCCTCTAGCAGATGGACAGCTGCTTGATTCATTTTTATATTTTCCAAAATACTCACCTATTATCCTTTGATCATACTCGTATGATACCATAGTAAAAAAAAAAGAAAAGAGTGATTTGCTTGTCTATTTTTGATCAAACTATCAAACGTCGATGTACAAACTCTGTAAAATGGGACGCAATGGAAAAGGTTTATGGCCTAAACGATGCCTCAGATATCTTACCAATGTGGGTAGCCGATATGGATTTTGCAGCTCCACCAGCCGTTTCAAAGGCTTTACAGCAACATGCTGAACATACTATTTTTGGCTATAGTTATATGAGTGAAGAAGCGATTCAATCCATTGTAGACTGGCAAAGTAGTCGCCATGACTGGCACATTGAGAAAGAAGCCATTCTATTCTGTAATGGTGTTGTGGCTGCATTAGCTAACAGCATTGTTGCCCTAACTAACCCTGGTGACAAAGTACTCATTTCACCTCCAGTTTATCCGCCATTCTTTAACATACCAAAAAGTAATGGTCGTGAAGTTGTAAGCTGCCCATTGGTTGAAGAAGATGGAATGTTTGTCTATGATTTTGAAGCCTTTGAGCAGGCTTTAGCACAAGATGTGAAAGCCTACATACTATGTAACCCGCATAATCCAGGAGGCTATGTATGGGATGAAGCTACTTTAAAGGAAATTGTACGACTATGTGCTAAGTATGATGTCATCATTATTTCTGATGAAATCCATGCTGATTTAATGATCAATGGGGATAAACATATTCCTTTAGCTAAAGTTGCAGGTGATGAAATCAATCGCATTGTTACGTGTATGGCTCCTACTAAAACTTTTAACTTAGCAGGAATTCAAGTTTCATATATGATCGTAACAGATAAGAAAAAACGCTTGAAGCTAGAGGCCATCAATATGGCAAGTGGTCAAGGCTCATTAAATACATTTGCCTCTGTTGCCCTTCATGCTGCTTATACAGAAGGGGCTCCTTGGTTAGATGAATTACTCCCTTATATTTCTGCCAATATGGAGTATGTGAAAGCTGAGTTAGAGCAAATTCCAGGCATTCGTGTTACGATTCCTCAATCCACTTATTTAATCTGGATTGATTACCGAGAGCTGGGGCTTGAAGAGAAGGAGATCATGACTCGCTTACTTGAAATCGGAAAGCTAGCACTAGAACCAGGAACAAAATATGGAGAAGAAGGCCGTGGCTTCCTACGTATGAATGTTGCTTGTTCATTTGATACTGTGAAAGATGGCGTCGAGCGTTTTAAAAAGGTCTTTGCACAATAATAATGGTTGAAAGGATATCTCTCTTTTGGAGATATCCTTTTCTATGTTTAAAAGCTTAATTTTGTGGAAAAGGTTCTTATCAATCGGATTTATAAAGAGGTGTTTTACATGGACATTGTCCCATTAACGATTAAACGTGCCTATATGACCTTCCTTTTTCCCTTCGCCTATTCCGAAAAAAATCGTCAAAAAATCAGTGATGTACTATTAGATGAGGACTTTTCTTTTTTTACCTTGAAAAATACATCACTTGAAGACGCCTTTTATGGTGATATGACGATTATACATGAGGAGCTTGCCCAATTTTTCTATCCTTTTTTGGAGGATAAATTATTTCCAAACGAAATGAATAGCCCTGACTTTATTCGTTTTTCCAAAGCTTTTTATACACAAGGCGCCTTACACCTTCAAGAAAGTCAAATCAATTATGATTACGAAGTGATGAGTATTGATGTGACATTATGTCCTTTTGGGAATGGGATTATAACAGTAAGAGCAAATATTACCGATCAATCACATGATCTAAGTGATATATTAAATTTTATCCACTATTTTAGAGTATTAGAGGCCAAACTACGAGAGGAGAAAGGTGCCAGTCATCATTTTTCATTTGGTCATTGTTCTTCTACAAGTGAATTGTTATTTAAGTATTTTATACCTTATTTACAGCCCTTTCTATTACATCAACAAGACCATAGCTATGAAGGCTTACCGTTCTTTGAAGATGAGCGAATGTTTGCCTCAGCATATTTAATTGCTGAGGAAGAAGCTAAAATTATACCTGAGCATTTATTTCGATTGGGACAAGTAGATGGTAGGACACCTGCTGGCAAACCCTTTATTTCTAGCACTAATCCTGAATATATCTCTAATTATGTACAAGAGCATGCCCATACACGTTGGGCTCCGAACAGTTATATTATCACCTCGTCACAGGCACAAATAACGATGACAATTAGGCCGTTTGCCAAATGTACACATAGTATTCAAGAATTTATGGGTACGCACTATTACAATTTGTTCATTCATTATTTTTATAAAATGATGCTCTTAAAGCTTTCCTATGAGTATAGTGAAATAAAGTGGGGCAAAGATAAACAGGTTGTCAATGAACTAATCGAGCTCATTACAAAGTTTTCTGCACGCTATTATTTTGAAGAAGTCATCGTACGAACAGAAGGCAGAGAAATTTCTCAATTGCTACGAAAGTATTTCCGTATAAATGAACATTATGTCGAAACGAAAGAAACATTGAATAGTTTGTATCGAACACAGGAAGATCAGTCTGATAATCGAAGTAATAATTTACTATTTATTTTAACAGTCTTTACTGTAATATCAGGCATTTATGGGATGAACTTAGTTATTGAAGGTTGGAAAGATAGCAGTGATTTCGATAGCATCGGTAGTTATACACTCTTTGAATGGGTAGCCTTTATTACTGCATTGAGTGGGATTGGTTTATCCCTTGTCCTTGTTTGTGTCACTGCCTTTAAAACACTACGAAACATGGTGCGTCGTGCTAAAAAAAAATAT
>NZ_JBAHYH020000001.1:1086473-1124109 GCF_036698265.2 Lysinibacillus sp. IITD104 | reverse complement strand
ATTTAAATATTCTGTTGGTTATTTGTACTTTTCTTTTCTGCTAAAATCCGTGCTTCAATTTCCTTAGATTTCATTTCTTGCTTCTTAGAAATTTTTCTAAAAAGCGTAAACACGATAATACATAGAATAAGCATAATTAAAAATTCAAATGCCGCTGGAATATAACCTGATTTGTCTTCTGGGAAATATAAAAATTGATACATAAAGTTTTGCATTTCTACACGTCCTTATACGTATTATTCAAAGACTGTAATTGACTCAATTTTCACATCTTCTAATGGTTTGTCACGGAAATCTTTTTCCACATCCGCAATTTTATCCACAATGTCCATACCTTCTACTACATGACCGAATACTGTGTGTTTATGGTCTAACCAAGGTGTACCACCGTTTTGAGCGTAAGCTTCGATGATTTCTTCAGGGAAGCCTGCACCCTGTAATTGACGAAGCATATCACTTGGAAGGTGCTTCATTTGTACAATAAAGAATTGAGAACCATTTGTGTTTGGACCTGCATTTGCCATTGAAAGCGCTCCACGTAGGTTAAACAATTGCTCTGAGAACTCATCTTCAAAGGAATTACCCCAAATTGATTCTCCGCCCATACCAGTACCAGTTGGGTCGCCACCTTGAATCATGAAGTCTTGAATAACACGGTGGAAAATAATGCCGTTATAGTAGCCTGATTTAGCATGACCTAAAAAGTTCTCAACCGTTTTTGGTGCGTGCTCAGGGAATAATTTAATTTTGATAGCACCTAATGTTGTGTTCATTTCTACAAGCACTTCGCCTGCTTGTACGTCTGTTGTTAATTGTGGAAACATGGAAGTCTCTCCTTTAATGATAAATTTCAGTTTCAATGAAAAAGATGCCTGTGCACCCTTTCTGACCTCATTTTAGTCTAACATACTTCCTACCGGTTTTCTCCCTCAAAGTATTGACGATTTTTGCACTTTTACTCTTCCTTTTTAAAACTATATAAATAGGTCCGAGCGAGTATTTGGAATCTATCCAAAATATGTTATTCTGATGAAGGATTTATAGAAAGAGTGGAGGCACACATGAAAAAGGCTTTTGGTTTTTTTATTATCGTTCTATCCCTTCCTGCTTTATGGTGGATTAGCACAAACATTAAAACAGAAATCCATATGGCACAAGCACATGAGGAACAAATGACTAATGCTATACATTTACCTGAGGTAGAGGCCCAGCTACCTGTTACCCTTATTGATCGAAATGGGCAAACATTTAGTGAGGAATATGTCGAATGGCGGCAGCCACTAAGTTTACAAGAAATTCCACAAATTGCCCAGGAAATATTCATTACCAGTGAGGATGCTGATTTTTATACGCATATTGGCTTTGATTTGAGTGCGATTATTCGTGCGGTTGTAGCCAATTCAAATAGCAACACAACCTCTCAAGGTGGTAGTACAATCACGCAGCAGCTTGTTCGGATGCGTTATTTATCTGAAGAAAAAACATATGAACGGAAATTAACAGAGCTTTTTTATGCATATGAATTAGAAAAGGAATTTGATAAAGAAGCCATTTTAACGATGTACCTGAATGAGTCCTATTTTAGCAATCAAGTTTATGGCATTGGCGGAGCAGCCACCTATTATTTTCAAAAGCCACTCCAAGAATTATCCATAGCTGAAATAGCCTTCATTGCGGCCATCCCAAATAACCCCTCCCTTTATAATCCTTTAAAGAATTATGATCAAACTAAAGCAAGGCAGGAGCGCTTGTTAGATACCCTTGCAGCAAATGGGGCTATTACAGAGGAAGAGGCAAAAAACTATAAGGCTGATTCCATTACATTAAATGTGAAAGATAAAATTCAAAGTTATCCAATGTATAGTACTTATGTTCTTCAAGAGTTAAAATGGCTTGTTGCAGAAAAAGAAGGCTATGCGGATCGACTAGGCTTTACAGATAATGAGGAAGAGAAGAAAAAAATTAAAGCGCAATTAGATAATCGACTCAATACATTATTTCAAAATGGACTCATCATTCACACAGCGCTTGATCCAACTAAACAGCAGCATGATGAGGAAAAAATGTCAGCTATTTTAGGAACTAGCCCATTGCAAGCAGCAGGTGCAACTATTGAGAACCAATCAAGAGAAATAGTTAGTCTGTATGCAGGGAAGAACTATGAAAAATTTGATTTCCATCGTGCATTTCAAGGAACACGCCAACCAGGGTCAGCCTTTAAGCCTCTGGCAGTCTATGCACCGTTCTTCGAAACAACAGCTCATACACCTGATTCGATTGTTAACGGTGGTCGTTATTGTGTTGGCTCGTTTTGCCCACAAAACTATGGGGGCTATACGTATGGTGATGTGTCAATTCGTACTGCTTTTCGACATAGCTATAACACATCTGCACTTCGCCTCTTTCAAACAGTTGGGGTTGAAACAGCCTTTGATTACCTTAATCGCTTTCACTTCCGCTCGATTGTAGAGAAGGATCATAATTATGCCGCATCATTAGGAGGGCTCACCTATGGTGTAACAGCATTAGAACTCGCAGATGCTTATACTAGCTTTATTGATGGCTCTTATGTACTTGCTCATAGTATACGCAAAGTCACAGCTTTCGATGGAACAGAACTTTATAGTTGGGATACACAGCGTGAGCAAATTTGGTCTCCTAAAACAGTAAAATACATGCGTGAGCTCCTTGCAGATGTTGTAGCAAACGGTACAGGTCAAGGTGTCTATAGTAACAGCAGCTATGTTGGGGCAAAAACAGGGACAACGAATGACTATCGTGACTACTGGCTTGCTGGACTCAATGACGATTATACCGCTGCCGTATGGTTAGGGTATGATAAACCTCAATCAATGCAGCAATTAGAAGAATACAAAATTCATCATCAATTATTTAATGTTTTGCTTGAGTAGTGAAACAACCAAAAGGTAGTAGTCTTAGCGACTACTACCTTTTCAACGTGTTAAAAAACAAACCATTAATAAAATTTTTATGAAAGGTGGAAATGGTTTTCCGTTACAGGCTACTTTCTTTCCTGTGGGCGAGCCGGAGTCAAAATGTTAGCTTTTTAGCAACAGTTTTCAAATAAAGTGAAAGTTTCATTATTCTTTATGGAGGATGCTGTTAACATTTTAATAGTATGTATTAATTTGCAAACGGCAAACTTGCCAAAATGCCATTATAGAGCTTTAATACGACATAAACAACTAGTGTTAAAAGAATCGTCCACATAAAAAGCTCAAAGATTAATAGACCGATTGTGCCTCCCATTGATATAAAATGACTCATTTTATAAATCAGATAAATAAAGTAGGTAAATATTGTGATGACAAAGATACCAATTAAAACATAAATAAATTGGATGGCAAATGCAGAACACATAGCACCTACAAATAAGATAATATAGCCACCTCGAGCCTGACTAACTGTGGCCCCTTCGTTATCCTTTGAAAAGAACAGCATTCCTACCTCATGAATGGTTTCTCCAACAAGCTTAAGGGCAGAAAATAACATAAAAAAAACAATGGCAAAAACAATGAGTAGAAATACACGTAATTCAAAATCTGATAAAAACTCTCGCATTCCCGAATACACACCGATGGCTTGAAAAATCTGTAATGATTTACCAACAGCATACATACCAAATGTCAAACTAAACAATAAAATTGTAATTAATGGTAGATAACCATAGATATATGGGTTCCTCATAAAAAATTTTTTTCCTTTATTTTTATTGATAACTTCCTATTTATAATATAACGAAAATTCTCCAACGACCGCAAGCTAAATCCCAATAGTGCATATGCATTCCCAATTAAAGTACGTTATAATTGATTTACTTACCTGCATAAAGGAGGGTTTTTTTGTTACAAGTACTATATATTTTTATTCCAATGCTTGTTGCAATATTAGTGCCATTATTATATAAACGCATGAATAATATTCACACAGGTTGGTTTGTTCTTGCTGTACCTGTTACGCTTGCTGTTATTTATACAACATATATTGCTCAAGTTTCTAAAGGTGAAGTATTTACTGCAGAGCTACCTTGGATTCCATCTCTTGATATTTCCATCATCTCATATTTAGATGGACTTAGCTTATTATTCTCATTACTCATTACTGGAATTGGCTCGTTAGTTGTGCTTTACTCCATTTTTTACTTAGATAAACATAAAGAAAAATTACATAACTTTTATGTTTACTTACTGTTATTTATGTCAGCCATGCTGGGAGTAGTACAGTCAGATCATTTAATTACACTCTATTTCTTCTGGGAGCTAACATCCATATCATCATTTTTACTCATCGGCTATTGGTATAATCGGGATGCCTCACGCTTCGGAGCATTAAAGTCTATGATGATTACAGTTGGCGGCGGTTTAATGATGCTAGGTGGTTTCGTTCTTCTTTATTTAATGGGAGGAACCTATTCCATTCGAGAATTGATTGTTATGGCCCCAAATTTAGTAGACCAACCTTTATTCACTTGGTCACTTGTCCTATTACTCTTGGGAGCATTTACAAAATCCGCGCAATTCCCATTCTACATTTGGTTACCAGATGCCATGGAGGCGCCAACACCAGTAAGTGCATACCTTCACTCAGCTACAATGGTCAAAGCAGGTATCTATTTAGTTGCACGATTTACGCCGATATTTGCTGCCTCTGAGCTTTGGGTGTGGCTTGTAACGGGTGTAGGTATCTTAACTTTATTCTGGGGCTCCTTCTTTGCAGTGAAGCAAACTGATTTAAAAGGTATTCTAGCCTTCTCCACAGTGAGTCAGCTTGGACTTATAATGTCACTACTCGGGGCAAGTGCTGTTACTTTTCATGCAAATGGCTCAGTCGATACCATTAAATTTGCTGCATTTGCTGCCATTTTCCACCTTATCAATCATGCAACATTTAAAGGCAGTCTCTTCATGATTGCAGGCATTGTTGATCATGAAACAGGAACTCGAGATATTCGTAAACTTGGTGGTTTAATGAGTATTATGCCAATTAGTTTTACTGTGGCTGCAATAGGAAGTTTATCAATGGCTGGTCTTCCACCATTTAATGGCTTCTTAAGTAAAGAAATGTTTTTAACAGCCATGCTTGCACTTCAAAAGTTTGAATTCTTCGGCTTTGAAACATGGGGAGCACTCTTCCCTATTGTTGCGTGGATTGCTAGTATTTTTACATTTATCTATAGCTTCTATTTTGTTTTCCGAACATTTAATGGGAATTACAAACCAGAGCAGTTACCTCATAAACCACATGAGGCGCCGATCGGTATGCTAATTTCGCCTATTCTTTTAGCGGCTTTAGTTGTGACAATTTTCTTTATTCCAAACTTTATCGGTAATACCTTTGTAAAACCAGCCGTTCAAGCGATACAGCCATTTTTGTATGATTCACCCCAAGCTGTTGATATTCATGTATCTGCTTGGCACGGCATCACCCCAGAGTTATTGATGACAGTTGGGATTATAATAGTTGGGGTATTGTTATTTGTTGCCTTACCAAAATGGCAGGGGATGTATCAACGATTCCCGCAAGCGTTAACATTAAACAATGCCTATGACAAAATCATGCAGGGATTAGATGTTGGCTTAAATCGTATTTCCCGACGCTATATGACAGGTTCTATGCGTCACTATTTACTTTATATGTTTAGCGGAATAACTATTATTGTAATCGGGTCTCTATTCGTGAAAGATGCATTTAGTATTTCATTCCAAGGAGCCTCCCCAATTAATTTGTATGAAATTATCTTGATCGTCGTTTTATTAATTGGTACGGCCATCACCATCTTGGCCAAATCACGTTTAACAGCCATTATTGGGCTTGGTACTGTAGGCTATACAGTCGCCTTATTCTTTGTCATTTTTAATGCACCTGATTTAGCGCTGACACAGCTCGTTATAGAAACGATTTCAGTAGCACTATTTTTATTAGCATTTTACCATCTACCTAAGCTTGGTAAACGCGAGGAGCGAATGAGGTTCCAGTTAAATCGTGCCATTGTTTCCATTGCAGTTGGTGTGATGGTAACACTTGTTGCGCTGTCAGCTCATTCCCAAAAATTAATTCCGTCTATTGCTAAGTACTACGAGGAAACCGTCTATTCTCTAGCGGGTGGTGGAAATATTGTAAACGTAATTTTAGTAGACTATCGTGGTTTCGATACATTGTTTGAAATTACAGTACTCGGCATAGCTGGCATGGCCATCTTAGCTATGATTAAGTTACGTATGAATAGAAAGGAGAACACTCATGAAAACAAATGATGTGATCATACAATTTACAGCTAAAATTGTATTTTTCATTATTTTCTTCTTCTCCATTCATATTTTTTTAGCTGGTCACTATACGCCTGGTGGAGGCTTTGTAGGAGGTCTGTTAACATCAAGTGCACTGGTTCTTTTAGTGTTAGCCTATGATATCAACACAGTCCGTCATATTCTACCTATTAATTACACATATTTAACAGCCATTGGCTTACTATTAGCCCTTGCTACTGCGGCATACCCCATGTTTGTGGGCAAACCGTTTTTCACACATTTCTTTGATTATTTCGATTTACCGCTTCTAGGCAAACAGTCATTACACACGGCTATGCTTTTTGATAGCGGTGTCTATTTGGTTGTTGTCGGCGTTACGATGACCATTATTCAAACGATTGGAGAGGATGAATAATGGAAATAATTATGGCCTTTGTGATCGGCTTTCTTTTTATGGCAGCGGTCTATTTAATCCTATCAAAAAGTTTATTGCGCATTATTATTGGAACAGGTCTGTTAAGTCATGGTGCTCATCTACTCATCTTAACAATGGGTGGTCTTGGTGGTGAAGCTCCACCCGTCTTAAACGAAGGAGCCAAAACATTTGCTGATCCCTTACCCCAAGCACTTATTTTAACTGCGATTGTTATAAGCTTTGGGGTGACAGCATTCTTCCTTGTACTTGCCTACCGTTCCTATCAGGAGCTTAACACGGATGATATTAGCTTAATGAGAGGAAGTGATGAGGATGAATAACTTCCTACTATTACCCATTATCATCCCGTTTTTCTTCGGTATGATTTTAATGTTTGGACAAAAAAATCTAACTTATCAGCGATCATTTTCATTACTTGGGATTGGACTAGCCCTCCTCTCTGCCCTTTCACTGCTTTTAACAGTGAAAGAAGATGGTATTCAAAAGGTCACATTTGGAAATTGGCCTGTTCCTTACGGTATTACAATGGTATCTGATATGGTGTCTGCATTGCTCGTTACAACGACATTGCTTATTGCGCTATTTGTTGTTTGGTATGGCTTCGGTTCTATCACGAAGGAACGCGAACGCTTCTTTTATTACCCTGGTATTATGTTTATTTTAACTGGGGTCAATGGTGCCTTTACAACAGGCGATATTTTTAACTTATTTGTGTTCTTTGAAGTATTGCTAATGGCTTCCTATTTACTCATCGTTTTAGGTGGTGAGAAGGGGCAACTGAAAGGGTCTATTAAATATATTTTAATTAATGTTATTTCTTCGGCCTTATTTGTTATAACAGTTGCCTATTTATATTCTGTAGTAGGGACATTAAACATGGCCGATATTGCGGTAAAAATTGCAGAAATTAATCAACCAGGGATTATTACTGTTATCGCCGTCCTATTTTTAATGGTATTTGGACTAAAAGCAGCCATTTTCCCATTATACTTTTGGCTTCCTACTTCGTATGCAGCAGCCCCGATCCCTGTCTTAACACTTTTTGGCGCTCTGCTCACAAAGGTTGGGGTATATGCCATTACACGTACCTACACACTATTTTTTGTACATGATTTATCCTATACGCATGATTTACTAATGGCATTAGCCATTGCAACAATTGTGGCTGGTTGTATTGGAGCACTCGCTTATTTTGATGTAAAACTCATTATTATCTATAACATTGTCATTGCAGTAGGTGTCATTTTATTTGGTGTCTCTCAAATGAATGAGACTTCATTAAAAGGAGCGATGTTTTATTTAATTCACGATATGCTCATTAAGGCAGCACTCTTTATGTTAATCGGCATTGTCATCTATATTACTGGTACATCGGATTTGCGTAAAATGGGTGGGCTTATGAAAAAATACCCTGCACTTGGTTGGTGTTATTTAATAGCAGCTTTTGGCTTAGCTGGAATTCCACCACTTAGCGGGTTTGTTGGAAAGCTGTTAATTGTTCAGGGAGGCTTTGAGGCTGGAAATATGTGGAGCAGTATTTTCATTTTGGCATCTTCATTGCTTGTTTTACTATCCGTGATTCGTATTTTCCTTTATGCCTTTTGGGGTGAGGAAAAAGAAACACAAGGTACAATCGACAAATCTACCTATAAAATGCTGTTTATGCCTACTGCCGTTTTAGTACTTATTACTGTCGCATATGGTGTCGGTTCTGAATGGATTACGCCATTTATGGATGATGCCGCAAAACTATTAAATGATCCATCTATCTATATAGATGCTGTCATGAAGGAGGAGTAACACTATGGCATTTCAAATGATTTTAAATTTTGTACTTGCCTTCGTCTGGATGTTCCTTTCCTCTAATTACACAGCAACTGGTTTTATCATTGGATTCATTATGGGAATACTTTTACTTATTCTCATGCGGAGGTTTTTCAAGTCTCGTCTTTATGTCTATCGATTATGGGCTCTGCTAAACTTAACGTTATTGTTCTTTAAAGAATTAATTCTAGCAAATGTTCAAGTGTTGAAAGTAGTGTTAAAGCCTAAGCTGGACATGCAACCTGCCTTTTTTGCTTATCCAACTGTTCTAACCCAAGACTGGGAAATCACGTTATTGTCGAGTCTTATTACTTTAACACCAGGAACAGTCGTAGTGCATGTATCGGATGATGCGAAAACATTGTATGTACATGCAATTGATATTAACGATGTGGATGAAGCCATTGCTTCCATTCGAGATTCATTTGAAAAAGCGATTTTAGAGGTGAGTAGATCATGACAACATTTATTATTGCTGTAATCGTAGTGATTTGCTTATCGATGATAGCGGTCATTTATCGAATGGTAAAAGGTCCTTCCGCATCCGATCGTGTTGTTGCCTTGGATTCACTTGGTGTTTCACTCATTTCCCTAATCGGACTATTTTCGATTTTAGTGGAAACAAGCTTCTTTCTTGAAATCATTTTATTGCTAGCAATTTTATCGTTTATCGGTACGATGGCTTTCTCTAAATTCATAGAGAAAGGAGATATCATCAAACGTGACAATTCTCGCTAATAGTTTAGTTATCTTTTTCATTACTGTTGGAGTACTCTTTATTGTCGTGACAGCTATCGGACTTGTCCGCTTACCTGATTTGTATACACGTGCACATGCCGCTTCAAAAAGTGCAACACTTGGCGTCATGTGTGTGCTAATCGGTGTATTCTTTCACTTTTGGCTGATTGAAGATCATTTCAACCCTCGTATTTTACTGGGAATACTCTTTCTCTTTATCACTGGTCCTGTTGGCGGACACATTATGACGCGTTCTTCCTATATTGCTGGTGTTAAGCCATGGAAAGGTACCGTACGTGATGAACTAGGTCCTGAAATTGACAGAATGAAAAAGGAACAAGGTGTAAAATAAACATAAAAATCTGCCCGATTACTAAATCGAGCAGATTTTTTTAGTTAAATATATCCTTTGGCAGTTAAAATATTTGTCAGTTGCTCCACACATTCTTCTATGGAATGCTGTTCTGTATCCAAAATAACTTCTGGGTTAATTGGTTCTTCATATGGAGCGCTAATCCCTGTAAAATTAGCAATTTCAGCATTCCTTGCTTTTTTATACAAACCTTTCGGATCTCTTTTTTCACATGTTTCTACTGAACACTTTACATAGACCTCTAAAAATTCACCATCCTCTACAAGTGCCCGAACTACCTGGCGATCTTCTCGATAAGGTGAAATAAAAGCCGTTAGCACAATTTGACCGCTCTCTATAAATAACTTTGAGACTTCACCTATTCGACGAATATTTTCCTTGCGCCCTGCCTCATCGAATCCTAAGTCACTATTTAAGCCATGGCGCACATTATCACCATCTAATACGAAGGCTTGATTGCTCCTTTCAAATAATCGACGGGCAAAAGCATTGGCCACGGATGATTTCCCTGAAGCAGATAAACCCGTAAACCATAAAATAAAGCTTTGATGTTTATTTTTTGAACGACGTTCCTCTTTTGTAATGGAGGCTTCATGCCAAACAATGTTTGAACTCATTTTACTACCTCCTTACTCATGCCTTTAATTAAAATGTCTACAACTTCTTTACGACTGAATGTACTTGGTGGTACTTCTCCATTTCGTAGCATCTCACGTACCTTCGTTCCTGATAGAATGACATGGGCAGAGCTATCATGTGGACACGTCTTTGTCGTAGCCATGCCTTCACATTGCTGACAATAAAAGCTATGCTCAAACTTTAGTGGGACAATTCCTAATTCATCTTCAGTAAACTGTTCAAAAATCTTTTGTGCATCATATGTGCCATAATAATCACCAACACCTGCATGATCACGACCAACAATAAAATGAGTACAGCCATAATTTTTTCTAACAAGTGCATGGAAAATAGCTTCCTTTGGTCCTGCATACCGCATAGCGGCTGGAAAAATACCTAATTGTACACGACTTTCAGGATAATAGTTTTTTAATAAAACCTCATAGCTCTCCATACGTATAGCAGCTGACACATCATCTGATTTTGTTTCACCAACAAGTGGATTTAGAAATAACCCATCAATCGTTTCAAGTGCTGCCTTTTGAATATATTCATGTGCCCTATGGACTGGATTACGTGTTTGGAAGCCAACAATCGTTTTCCATCCCTTGTCAGCAAATAATTGTCGCGTTTCTACTGGGTCAAATGAATAAGCAGGGAACTTTTGTGTAAGACGTTTAATCAACGTAATTTTTCCTCCGACATAAATGGCAGGTCGATCAAAGAGCTTTTGAACGCCAGGATGTGCTAAATCCTCTGTTCCATAGACAAGCAAAGCCTCTTTTCGTTTATTCGGCTCATAAATATCTGCCACTTCAATAACGCCATATACCTCATCACCATAAACAAGCTTCACCTCATCACCAGGCTGTAAGATGGACGCTTTCTCTTTTGTAACAGGTAATGTAATCGGAATACTCCATACTACGCCTGATGCTAAACGACTTTGTTCCACGACTGACTCATAGTCTACTTGTGTTAAAAAACCATCGATTGGGCTATACCCCCCTATAGCAATTAACTCTAAATCACTCAACGAAATCGCATCCAACTCAATTTCCTTATGAATAGTAGTGATTTCCTTTTCTGGATCAAATGCTTGCACAAGTAGCCCACCATGTGGTTGTAAACTCATTAAAATCTCCTCCTAATTCTAGTTAAATACTAAGTTTTATAGTCAAAATCTAGTGATGACACGATTCAATTTAAATGCCTTCACCTGCATCATAGATAGACTGCTCTTCTTCACGCATCGTACGCATCAGACTAATGACTCCTAGCGTCCCAACGATAATACTGCCATTCAAAATAATGGTATAAAGGTCCTTTTCTAAAAATAGCTGCACTAAAAAATAAGAAATGACTAACGAAAAGATGGGTGATACAATCCAAATGCGTATAATTTTTTTCACAATATGCTTATGGAAGATTTGCTTTCCGTTTTTGGCCATCCCCATTCCGATGATGGAAGAAGAAGTGACTTGTGTTAATGGGACTGGAAGCCCAAAAACTGAGCTTATGCCAACAAGCAGGGCACCTGTACTTGAAATGAGAATGCCCTCTGCCTTTTGAAAGCGCACTATTTTTTTACCGTTTGTTTCAAGCACTCGTTTACCAAGTAGCAGAGCACCTATTGCGACAAATGCACCGCCAAGCACAATGCCCGTTGTCACATCCATCATTCCTGCTCCCACCAACGGTCCAACTGCATTGGCAACATTATTCATACCCGCTGAGAATGCTTCGAAAAATCCTGCTAATACGAGAAGAACAGTTAAAATTGGATGATCTTTCAGCAGTCCTCTGATTTGTAACTTATATAAAAATTTTCCACATACAAGAGCAATGACAAAGGCAACAAGTGGTACAATCACCCAAAATGAAATGATGACAAGCAGCGAATTAACGAATAATACTTTATAGGCAATTCCTACACCTACAACAGCTCCCACAGTTACTTCACTCGTTGATAAGGGTATGCCTAAAAGATTGGCGAAAAATAACGAGCTTGTCGCAGAAATCAAGATAATAATGACAACCTTTACCGTTATATATTCCTGGGGCATAATACCTGAGCTTATCGTTTTGACTACTTCTCCTCCGCCTAATACAGCCCCACTGTAGACGCCTATCGCGCATAAAAGCAATGCTTGCCACGCTTTTTTAATGGCACCTGCCCCATAAGCAACACCCATTGAGGCTGCTGCACCGCTTGCTCCTATGTTCATCGCAAAAAATAAACTAATAGCTATTGCAAAATATTCAAGCATGGCAGAACTCCTTTATTCATGTAACCCACACTCGGTTTTACCAGAACCTTGCCATCTACCTGAACGTAAATCCTCCATTGTAAATGCTGGTTTCGTACAATGCTCACAGCCGATGCTTGGATAGCCTTGATCGTGTAACAGATTATATGGCAAACTGTGCTTTGAAACATAGCGCCAGACATCCTTCCAAGTCCAATGAATCAATGGACAAACTTTAATTGATTTAAATTTATCATCACGATTTAGAAAGTTTGTTTGTTGACGTGTTGGTGATTGCTCACGACGTAAGCCTGATATCCAAGCCTTTTTACCTGATAAGGCTTCGTGTAAAGGTTTTATCTTACGAATATCACAGCACTTATTTGGGTTGGACTTCCATAGTTCGTCACCATGTTGTGTAGCTTGTTGCTCTAGTGTAAGAGCTGGCTTTTTCATGACAATGTTGAGTTGTGGATATTTTTCTTTGACTTTATTAATGGTTTCATATGTTTCTTTAAAGTGTACATCTGTATCCAAAAAAACAATCGTAGCGTTAGGCTTTACCTTTGAAATGAGATCAATTAAGACAATGCCCTCAATACCAAAGCTACATGCATAGACGATTTCATCTCCATATTGTTGATAGCTCCACTGTAAAACCTCTAGTGCAGCCTTATACATATCATCAACCTGAAAATCAATGATCGGTTCTTGCCAATTTTCATAAGTTAACATCGAATCCCCCTCATAGCAAAAAGGCGTTCTAACAAAAGACACAGAAAAAACAGGTCTTTGTTAAAACGCCTCTAGTTTGACTAGCCAGCTCTATATTTAATGATTGTTCACTAGTAGTTGCTACCTCGTTACACAATCATTCTTCTTATTACCAAATATATACTAAAGTACACCAAGCAGTCAACTAGGTTTTTGAAATATCTTTCCCATACACCCACTTGTTCCTGTTCTCTGCTGCATATGATGAGTGGTATCTAGGGACACTCCCGTTTAATTTTCAAAATAAATAATCTTTTTCTCAATTCCTTGTTGACTAATAGGAAATATATGTTTAATGTATTACTAAAGCTTTAACCTAAATAAAAAAACGCTGATCAGAGGATCTGAAGGCCATCTCCCCATGCTGTCATTTCATTGTGGGTGATGGCTTTTTGCATTCTTAAGACAGAAAAGGGGCGAAATAATGATGAAAAAAAGGAGCTATGTTCTCCAATCATTGGCATTGTTAACTATGCTTACGCTTAGTTTAGCTGGCTGTGGAAGTGCTAACTCAGATGAAAAAGCAAGCGGTCAGGAAGATAAGAAGTCTGTAGAGCTACTAAATGTCTCCTATGATCCAACACGCGAGCTTTACGAGGAGTTCAACAAAGATTTTATAAAAAAATGGAAGGATGATACCGGCCAAGATGTCACAATCAATCAATCACATGGTGGATCCGGTAAACAGGGGCGTGCAGTTATTGATGGTCTTGAAGCCGACGTAGTGACACTCGCACTCGCTTATGATATCGATGAAATTGCTCAAACGCGCGAGCTACTGAATAAAGATTGGCAAACCGAGTTTGATCATAATTCGACTCCCTATACATCTACAATTGTGTTTTTAGTACGCAAGGGCAATCCAAAAAACATACAAGATTGGGATGATTTGATTCAAGACGACGTGTCTGTTATTACGCCTAATCCCAAAACATCTGGGGGTGCGCGTTGGAACTACTTAGCCGCTTGGGCTTATGCCGGAAAATTATATAACAATGATGAAACAAAAATAAAAGGGTTTATGAAATCACTTTACAGCAATGTAGAAGTACTTGATTCTGGCGCTCGTGGAGCTACAACAACATTCGTAGAACGTAAAATTGGAGATGTCTTAATTGCGTGGGAAAATGAAGCATACCTCTCTCTCAATGAATTAGGTAAGGATGAATTTGAAATCATCACGCCTTCATTAAGTATTTTAGCAGAGCCACCAGTTGCAGTTGTAGACAAAATCGTAGATAAAAAAGGGACACGTGAAGTCGCTGAAGCTTACTTGCAGCATTTATATAGTGATATCGGGCAAGAAATTGCGGCGAAAAATTATTATCGACCACGTAATGAAACAATTCTAGCAAAATATAAAGAGCAATTCCCTCAACTTGAACTTGTCTCAATTGATGATTTTGGTGGTTGGGCAAAAGCACAAGCAACCCATTTTAAAGATGGTGGTACCTTCGATGAAATATACGTACCACAATAAGGAGCGTTTTGATGAGTAGTTTAATCATTCCTAAAAAATCGCGGCGAATTATTCCAGGCTTTCATTTATCTCTTGGATATACAATGCTATACGTAAGTTTACTAGTGTTACTACCACTTTCAATGATTTTCATTCATACCATGTCCTTAAGCTGGTCAGCATTCATCGATATCATTACAGATCCTCGTGCTGTTGCTTCCTACAAAGTGAGCTTCAGCACTGCGCTGATCGCAGGCTTACTAAATGTGATTTTCGGTACGATTATTGCATGGGTTCTCGTCCGCTATCAATTTCCCTTTAAACGAATCATTGATGGGCTTGTAGACTTACCCTTTGCATTACCTACTGCTGTTGCTGGTATTGCTTTAACATCTCTCTATGCACCAAACGGTTGGATCGGTCAATTTTTTAATTTTAAAATTGCCTTTACACCTCTTGGCATCATTATTGCTTTAACCTTTATCGGGCTACCCTTTGTTGTACGTACAGTCCAACCCGTCTTGCAAAATATGAGTGCTGAGGTGGAGGAAGCTTCGGCAAGCCTTGGAGCCAACCGTTTACAAACCTTCCGTAAAGTTATCTTACCAGAGCTAGTACCTGCTATTTTAACTGGCTTTTCCTTAGCCTTTGCGCGCGCTTTAGGTGAATATGGCTCGGTTGTTTTTATTGCAGGAAATATGCCGATGAAAACGGAAATTACGCCATTAATTATTATGACAAAGCTTGAGCAATATGATTATGCTGGGGCAACTGCCATAGCTGTTGTCATGCTTGTGACGTCCTTTATTTTGTTGTTCACCATTAACTTGATACAATGGCTAGCCAATCGTCGGTTTGTACATTAGGAGGTACGATATGGAACAATCAACTTTTATTCAGCAGGCTAGTACAAAAAAAAATAAAGCAGCCACACAGTCTGCTGCCTTACAGGAGCCTCGTATTATTCGCTATACGTTAACATGTATTGCTTTAGCTTTTTTAGCTTTCTTTATCGTACTACCTTTAGTATCTATTTTTATTACAGCTTTTCAAAAAGGAGTCGACGTTTACTTTGCTGCGATTACACATCCAGATGCATTAGCTGCTATTAAGCTCACTTTAATCGTCGTAGCTATTACTGTACCTCTCAATGCGATCTTTGGCGTAATGGCTGCATGGGCACTCACAAAATTTAATTTTAAAGGGAAAAATCTATTACTTACTATGGTAGATTTACCTTTTGCCGTTTCACCTGTTATCGCAGGTTTAGTGTTTATTTTATTATTTGGCTCACAGGGACTATTTGGTGATTGGTTGTTTGCACATGATATTAAAATTGTTTTTGTACTTCCTGGCATTGTCCTTGCCACAATTTTCGTCACATTGCCCTTTGTTGCACGTGAATTAATACCGCTGATGCAAACCCAAGGCACATCTGAGGAGGAAGCGTCTATTTCATTGGGGGCAAGTGGCTTTAAAACCTTTTGGTATGTCACGTTACCCAATATTAAATGGGGGTTGTTCTATGGTGTGATTTTATGTAATGCACGAGCCATCGGGGAATTTGGAGCTGTCTCTGTTGTATCCGGCCATATCCGTGGTATGACTAATACGATGCCGCTTCATATCGAAATTCTCTATAATGAATATCAATTTGCAGCAGCCTTTGCAGTTGCTTCCCTAATGAGCGTTATGGCCATCTTTACATTAATTGTGAAAGACATTATTGCTTGGAAATCAAAATCTAGTTAAAAGGAGATGGTCTCAATGAGTATACAAATTCAAAACGTATCCAAAAAATATGGTTCGTTTCAGGCACTAGAGGATATATCTGTACATATTCAGTCTGGGGAGCTAGTAGCGTTGCTCGGCCCCTCTGGATCAGGAAAAACCTCTTTATTACGTGTAATCGCTGGGCTTGAAACAACAGATGTCGGTAACATCTTATTTGATGGTCAATCCATCACAGATCGCCATCCAAAAGAACGCAATGTAGGCTTTGTCTTTCAGCATTATGCCCTTTTCCGTCATATGACGGTCTTTGACAATGTAGCCTATGGGCTGAAGGTGCGCCCTCGCAAAAGCAGACCTTCAAAACAGAAAATCAAAGAAAAAGTGATGGAGTTATTGCGACTCGTGAAGCTTGAAAATTTCTCTGACCGATATCCAACACAGCTTTCAGGTGGGCAGCGGCAACGTGTCGCACTGGCAAGAGCGCTTGCCGTGGAGCCCAAGGTACTGTTACTAGATGAACCATTTGGAGCTCTCGATGCAAAAGTACGCAAGGAGTTACGTCGCTGGCTCCGAAAGCTGCACGATGAGTTTCATATTACAAGTATTTTTGTGACACATGACCAGGAGGAAGCTTTGGATGTTGCAGATCGCATTGTAGTCATGAACAATGGCAAAATCGAGCAAATTGGCAGCCCAGACGAGGTCTATACAAATCCCAAAAGTCCATTTGTCTATGACTTCTTGGGCAATGTCAATCTATTTAAAGGGCGCTTACAAAATGGTAAGCTCATGCAGGGTGAAGTTGCACTTGATGTACCTGATGCCCTGACCCATTCAGATGACAATGCGATAGGCTATGTACGTCCTCATGATATTCAGATTGAGAAAACAAGTATTTCAGGTACAGTTCCTGTTAAAATCAGCCACATTCATTTGCTAGGGCCTATCGTTCAAATTGAACTACGCCGGGAGGATCTTGATGAATTTTTAGAAGCGGAGTTATCAAAGGAACAATTTCATCTTCTTCAACTGAAAGTGGGCGACCAAGTATTTGTAAAACCGAAACAATTAAAGGTGTTTATTCCTGAGGATTATTCCATTTAATGAATTGTCATATTAAGTGCAACACCTCTAAAATAAAAGAAGCTCATAACGACCTCGTGTAACATGTTAGTTACCACACAAACATTGGAGGAGGAATCGTTATGGGCTTTACACATCACTTTATTATTCATTCGCATTAAGGAGGGTTATATCAAATACCACGATTTAGAGAGTTATTGGCAACTTATGAAATCAAGCAAAAACATGTAACAATGCCCTGATAGAAAGCTTATTTACATAAATTTCTATACACGACTATAAAGAATTCAAAAAAGTGTTAGTAAACTCTATCCACTATTACAATCATGTACGAATACAAATAAAACTCAATGGAAAAATTCCAGTTGAGTTTCGAAGGGCTTCTTAAAAAGTTCAAATTTTAGGGGTCCGCTCAAGTTATGGTGTAGTGCCTGGTCCATCTAAAATAGCTACATTCTTATTCTTCCTCTCTTAAAAACCCTTCATCAACATAAATAACCCGGTTGACATATTCCTTTATATGAGGATCATGAGTTGCGATAACCACTGTCGTCTCATTTTCTTTATGAATCTGAGTGATCATTTTCATTACATCTTCGGCAGAAGACTTATCTAAGTTACCTGTAGGTTCATCGGCTAAAAGTAACTTCGGTTGATTAACAAGCGCCCTTGCAATTGCTACTCTTTGTTTCTGTCCCCCTGATAATTCATCAGGAAAAGCTGTATCTTTTCCTTCGAGACCAAGTTTTTTTAATAATTCAGCGATACGTGTCCTACGTTCCATGTAGGACAGTTTCTCTTTTGCAAAGAGCAATGGCACCTCTACATTCTCATAGACAGTCATATCCTCAATCAATTTAAAATCTTGGAAGATAAAACCCACATATTTATTTCGTATGAAGGCATATTTATCATCACTTAATGTATTAATTTTATTTCCCTCAAGAGTAATCTCACCTGATGTTGGTCGATCAACAAGTCCAATCATATTCAGCAATGTACTCTTTCCAGAACCTGATCTTCCATAAAAAGCGATAAAGTCTCCTTTATCGATCTTTAAATCCAAAGATTGAAATACGATTGACTCAATATTCCGTCCTTGATATGTTTTTTTTATATGGGCTAGTTCGATTAAATTCATAGCATGCTCCCTCCTTTATTCAACAAATGAACAACTAATTTAACGACCTAAAGATATTGATGGAATTGTCATAAGTAGCAATAGAATAACAATTAAACAGAAACTTATAAAAAAAGTAAGCATCCATGTAGTAAATGTCAGCCAAAGCACACCTGCCAAGATAAATAAAAGAAGTGCAATCATGTAAGAAGGTCCCATTAACAATAAGTTAGTGAATACAAAGATCTTTATTATATCCATCCTAGTAGCGCCAAAAAGCCTAAATAGCTGTAGCTTAGCAGTCTGGTATTGATTCTGTAGCAAGACAAAGCTAGTAATACAGATCATAATGAGTATGAAAGCAATGGTAATAAAGAATAGCAGCGATTTCGCATAAATTAAATTGATTTCTGTTTGTTGCTCTTTGGTATTAATTACCTGCCGAACATCATAGTTAGATATTGGATTCAGTTTAGAGAGCTCCGCATCTAAAGTATTAACATGTATTTCCTCATCTTCTACCCCTACAACATACACCCATATATCCTGCAGATTTTTTTCTTCAATCGGAAGAATCTGTGCATGAGGCTGAATTGAATCATATAAAAGAAAATATTGAAGGTATTCCCTCGCTTGCCTTTGATCATTATCAGACACTAGCTTTTCAATAACATCATTTACATAAATTTTTTGTGAGTCATCCTCTTGATTCGGACTTAAAGAAATGATGCCGACCTTACCAGTAAATTTGTGTTCTAACCAATCGAGTTGTTCTTGGGTCCAATCATCGGTCAAGCCAGAGTTTGAATTAGGTTTGAATGTAGGCATAATCATCCAAACATCTTTGCCAATTTGCTCTCTAAGAACTTGCATTTGATCTTGATTCTTGAAAAGGAAACTAACTAAAATGAAGACGAGCAAAAACATAACTAAAAATTGAATGCGTATTAACCATGTCATTTTTCTATTACGATTAAGCATTTTTGATGCAATTCTCCACAAATCCCTCATAATTAAACCTCACTTAAATACATTTCTTTTCAATTTATGAAGGGTTAACTCCACTGATAGGAGGATCATTGTCATCACAATTATTGCAATAGCTAAGATCACTACTACATCTATTTGGAAAGTTATACCTTCTAGACTAACAGCATGTGCAATAGCCCAATAGCCAACTGCAGCAGTTAGAAGCGATACGATTGTCATGCTTGCTGTTTCAGTATACAAATAAGACCTTAAGTTACCGCGAGTAGCACCTAGCAAAAACAATATATTCCACTTATCGCGCTCCTTAATGAGTTTAAAGCTGTATAGCTGAATAAAACTAAGAACCGAGTAGAGAACTAAAAAAATGGTAACCAGACTTGCTACTAAGATGAAGAACATAATACCCTGGTATCTCGACTGAGCAATTGGTTCCCGTTCTACTGGTCCATACGGTTTTAATTCTTCTAACACTATTGATGCGGAATTCTTATCAATCTCTAATGAGCCTACCCGAACCCCGTCAATCTTGTTATATGCCTGCTCGAAATCTGCATGGGGAATATAAACACGGTCAACTAAACTTACTTGCTCCACACCAATAACGGTATAGACTTTCTTATTAATTTCAATGATCTCACCAACAACGCTCTCAGCACTGCGATTGGGGAACACTTTTTTGACTGCATTAACCGTCAAAACTGTCTCACCTTCCCTTAACTGCTCAAAGGGAAAACCATAGAAATAGGGATAGTCTTCATTAACACCCCATAACGGCAAAACAACAACGTGCGATCCGAATTTCACCTGATCATCAGTCGTAGCGAAATAGGAAAATCTCTGAACCTTTGACTCTGCTCGCCACTCCCTTTCAAGTTTAGTCAAAGTACTGAGTGAAACCGGATAGGTTAGCATAATTGTTGTTGTTCCGTTTTCCCTCTTCACTTGCTCCCTTACTGTATGATAGCTTCCATACAAAAAAGAAAATATGACAGTAACTAGCATAAGTGAAATTGCCATTTGTAAGGTTAGAACTGTCATAACCGTTTTATTTCGTAGCATTGATTTATACAATAGCTTTATGTACATTTGAAGTTTCATTCACATTCCCCTTAATCACATATATAAATAGGATATGAAGCAGTTATTTTCTCATCAACTATTAGCTCTATCGTATAATTCCCGCATTTGGTTATTACAGCCTTCATAGGTGTACTGAAATCTACCCCTTAGTTCATCATCCAAAGTTGTAATTGAGATTTTAAAATCTAATAATAGCTGACTGATCGTTACAAATAAGGTGGATCCTCGAAAGCCCTCTGGAATGCACTTAGTAGCACAAGTTATAATAAAGAGTCAATTAATTTCCTAAAACATAGCAAAACAAAATATAAAAGATTATCCCTTTATTCTGCTAATTTCTTGCGGAATATATTTATTTAACATTTTTGGATAAAAACATAATATTTTACTATTATTTATATTTATCCTACCATGAAATTGGTAAAAATCAAAAGTTGTGGGAAGTTACTCAACTATTTCAAAAAAGGATTTTACTACAGAAGATTAGATATATGAAGAATCAGTAATAGTCGGAGGTATTTCAATATATAGATTGGAATCCATATGATTACCAAACATTGAGATTAGATATGGTTATTTCTATTCAATTACTTAACACTAAAAAGCTGTAAGGAAAAGAAGCATCTTCCTTACAGCCTTCGTCTAATCTATACTTTATTATTGTGCATGAAATTCTCTTCCATCATAAACAGCTGTGACATAACCTGCACGAATGACAAAGTCTCCAAAATGCTCGCCCTCTAAACGATCCTTGGCAAAATGCAGAAGAATTGGACGTAGCTCTGCTAAAATTTCCTCTTCACCAATATTTTCACGATAGATTTTATTTAAGCGATTGCCTGTAAAACTTGCACCAAGGTACATATTGTATTTCCCTGGCCCTTTGCCGATAAAGCCGATTTCACCCATTGCTGCACGTGAACAGCCATTTGGACAACCAGACATGCGAATAACAATTTCTGTTTCATTTAAGCCAGCCTCATCAATAATGGCATCAATTTTTGTTATAAGAGAAGGTAAATAGCGTTCTGCTTCTGCCATGGCTAAGCCACATGTCGGTAATGAGACACAGGCAATGGAATTGCGGCGTAAGGCAGAATAATGCGCACCGTCTGTTAGCTTGTATTGTTCAATAAGCGTATTTATTTTTTTCTTTTTCTGGGGTGTTACATTGCTAATCATTAGGTTTTGGTTCGGTGTTAAACGAAAATCACCCGTGTGCACCTTAGCTATTTCACGTAAGCCAGTTAACAACTGATAATCCTCAAAGTCTTTTACACGGCCATTTTGAATAAATAACGTATAATGCCAATGACCATCTGCCCCTTTAATCCAGCCAAATTCATCACCTGTACGCTCAAATGTATAGGGACGAGCCTGCTGAATTTCCCAGCCTAGACGACGTGTTAATTCCTCTTGGAACCATTCAAGTCCTCTCGCATCAATCGTGTATTTAAATCGTGCATTTTTACGGACAGAGCGATTCCCATAATCACGTTGAATCGTAATTATTTTTTCTGCTGTTTCCAGTAATTTATCTGGCGTTATAAAGCCAATTTCACGAGCAAGCTGTGGATAGGTTTCATGATCACCATGCGTCATGCCCATTCCTCCCCCAACCGCTACATTAAAGCCAACCAGCTGATTATCTTCAACGATGGCAATCAATCCGATATCTTGTGAAAATACATCCACATCATTACTTGGTGGAATCGCAATACCAATTTTAAATTTACGAGGCAAATATTGCGCTCCGTAAATCGGTTCAATTTCTACATCCTGACTATCTACAACCTTTTCTCCATCCAACCATAATTCATGATAAGCACGTGTGCGTGGCAGTAAATGCTCACTTAGTTTTGCAGACCAATTATAAACCTCTTCATGTAATGCAGATTGGTTTGGATTAACATTACACATCACATTACGGTTCACATCTCCACAGGCCGCAAGAGAATCCAATAGCACCTCATTGATTTCCTGCATATATTTTTTAACATTCCATTTTAAAATGCCATGTACTTGGAATGCTTGACGTGTTGTTAATTTTAAAGAGCCATTGCCATACTTTCTAGCCATTTCATCCATCACAAGCCATTGTGCTGGCGTAGCTGCTCCACCTGGTGTTCGTACACGTACCATAAATTGATAGGCTGGCTCCAGCTTTTGTCGTTGACGTTCATTCCGAAGATCTCGATCATCCTGTAAATAACTGCCATGGAATTTCATTAGACGATTATCGTCCTCTGGAATACCAGAGCTTAATGGATTGTTCATGGTACGTTCCAGTGTTCCACGTAGGTAATTACTTTCGGTCTTAATACGCTCTACATCACTTGGTTTCCCAGGCTGCGGAGGTAACACTATTTTTTCTGTCATTCTTTATCGCTCCTTTAATCCATTACACCTCAGTGTATTGGCATACATGAGGGTTTGCTTGCAAGCAAAGAGATAAACTCCTTCATTAGGGAAGGTTTTCGAGGAATTTGTGTTGAATTCCATTAATAAACATCACGTTGGTAGCGTTTTTGCTGTTTTAATTCATTCACATAGGCTTTTGCTTCCTCTGGTGTTTTCTGTCCTTGCTGCTCAATGATTTGATGAATGGTTGCATCGACATCCGATGCCATTGATTTTTCGTCACCACATACATAAATGATGGCCCCCTGCTCCAGCCACTCATAAAAACTTGCTGCATTTTCTAGCAATTTATGTTGAACATAGACTTTTTTGTCCGTATCACGTGAAAAGGCTACATGCATGTGACTTAATGTGCCAGCAGCTAGCCAACGTTGCCAATCCGTTTGATAGAGAAAATCCGTAACAAAATGCTGATCACCAAAGATGAGCCATGCTTTCCCAACAATCCCTAACTCTTCTCGCTCCTCTAAAAAAGCTCGATATGGTGCAACACCTGTGCCTGCACCAATCATAATAATTGGCGTTTCATTATTCTCTGGCAATCTGAAATTCGGGTTTTTATGAACATAGATTGGTAAGGTATCACCTATTTGTATTCGTTCTGCCACACTTCCAGAGCAAACACCAAGGCGTTGTCTACCTGCTGTTTCATAGCTTACCTTGCCAATCGTTAAATGAACCTCTTCGCTATTGGCCTTTTGGCTACTAGCAATAGAATAAAGTCGAGCTGGAATTTTACGCAGTAACGCTACAAACTGCTGTGCACTCCAAGTAAACGGTGTAAATTCCTCTACTAGGTCGAGCAAGTCTCTTCCTTTTGCATAGTCCTTCCATGCTTGTGGTTCTTCCAATAGCTTAGAAAATTCTTTATGCTCTGTATAAGCAGCGATTTTTTCGAGTAACGGTTTAGATAACACTGTAATTTCTAATTTTTTCTGTAGTGCATCTTTTATTGATATTGTTTCATCAAAAACAGTCACTTCCGTCTCTGAATCAAATTGAAGTGCCGTCAGCAATGCATTCACTAATTGTTCGTCGTTCTCTGGCAAAATGCCAATACTATCGCCAGGTTCAAAATGGAAGTTAGCTCCCTCAATGGATAATTCAAGATGACGCGTCTCTTTATTGGAGCCACGACCATTTAGATTCAAATTTTCAAGTACTTCAGCGTAAAATGGATTTTTTCTTGAATATGTAGATTCTTCAAGTACTTGCGCGCCTTCGTTGTGTGCTGAAGTAGACGTTGCTGAAGATGTTTGCTGAAGAAATTCTTGTTGAACCGCAGCGAACCACTGTGCAGCTGCATCATCATAATCTACATCGCAATCGATTCGAGGAACCATTCTTGTTGCACCTAATTTTGCAAATTGCTCATCGAAGTCCTTACCTGTCTTACAGAAAAATTCATAGGAGCTATCCCCTAAAGCAAGGACCGAATACTGTAGATGTTCTAGTTTTGGCGCCCGCTTGCTATGCAAAAATTCATAGAATTGTATCGCTTGATCTGGTGGATCTCCCTCTCCATGTGTACTCACAATAAGTAATAGATTAGTGATCTTTTTTAAATTACTTGCTTTAAATTTTCCTAACGATGAGACAGTTACATCTACCTGCTGTTCTTTTAATGCTGCTGCATATTTTTCAGCTAATCCTTGACTATTGCCTGTTTGGGAACCATATAAAATTGTTATTGTTTTTGTAACAGGTTGGGAGGCAGTTGGTGCCTGTTCAACAATTGCTTCAAGCGTTGCTTGTGGAGCACTTAAGTAACCGTTTAGCCAAAATTTTTGTTCAATTGTTAATTTAGGGAGAAGCTCGTTTAATAACTTCACCTGCTCTTCATTAAATGGACTGTTTATTACTTGTAATTTCAATCTTTGCCACCTCACGAATTATCATCATTTCATATTTTTTAATTTATCGAAGCCTTATTTTTTCCTTTTTCTCAATCTGAACCACATAGGAATTTTGAACAATCAATGTAATTGATCCGTGGTTCACAGTATTTAACATATGGCGGACATTATCTAATGCTAGATTTACATTTTCAGTTCTTTTATCTACCATTACGAAACACCTTCCTCTTTAAAATGTAGTAATTCATCAATACGTTCCACTAATACTTTTTTCACATTGTCGTCATAGCCTAAGCTTTCACATAACAAAATGTTTTGGCTGTCAAAGCCTTGTAATCGCTTGGCAATACTTTGTCTTAAAATGCCTGTAAATAATAAATAAGGGACAATAAAAACTTGCTGTTGCTTCCCTTTATGTTGCAGTAGCCAGTCTTCAAAGGTTGGTCCCATTCCGTATAAGAAGCATGTATCAACGGCTTTATAGTGATATTTAGTACGTAGCCTTTTGGCAATTTTGGCTAAATCCCTCTTGACGGCTGGATCACTACTCCCACGTCCTATGAGTAAAACACTCGCATTGCTGTTAGGTTGCTGTTTTTCTATTATCCTAGCTTGTAACGTGTCAATTAATCGTTCATGAATGCCAAGAGGCTCACCATATGTAAACTTTACAAATGGATATAGTTCTTGAGCTTTTGCCATTTCTTTCGGAATATCATGCTTTGCGTGTTGAGCAGCTAGTAGGAGAATAGGCATTACGGCAATCGCTGTTGCCCCTTTCCGAATACAGCTAGCAATGCCTTCTGCAATGGTTGGTTTTGCTAGCTCTAGAAAGCATATTTCCTGAATAGGTACTGTCACTTCTTGTTGAACGCCTTGAAGAAAGTTTACGGCCTGCACTACGCCTTCCTTGACACGACTGCCATGTGCAATATATAAAATAGCCTGCATGATTCCACAACCTTATCCCGTAATTTGGATTGGCTGTGTTGGGCTTTGCTCAAACCACTGAATGGTTTCTCTTAGAGTCACAACCTTCCCTACTAATATGATGCTAGGGTTTTGAATATTTTCTGTACGCACAATTTCCTCAATTGTAGCTAAAGTCCCTGTAACCGTTCTTTGCTTTGTAGAAACGGTTCCCCAGTGAATAACAGCAACAGGCGTTTTTTCATCACGGCCATATTTGAGTAATTGTTGACGGATATATGGAAGATTACCAACCCCCATATAAATGGCAATCGTATCAATCCCTTTTGCAAGGCTTTCCCAACGGATAGCATCTTCTTTCCCGTCCTGCATATGCCCTGTAACCATAGCAAAGCTTGAACCTAGGTCACGATGTGTGACAGGAATACCTGCATATGCTGGGGCTGCTATACCTGACGTAATACCAGGCACAATTTCAAAGGGAATTTGATGCTTCGCTAGCACATCAGCCTCCTCTGCACCTCTACCAAAAACAAATGGGTCTCCTCCTTTTAATCTTGTGACGATATATCCTTGTTGGGCATAATCAACAAGGGTTTGGTTGATTTGCTCCTGAATCATGGCATGCTGCTGTGGTAACTTTCCGCAAAAGATTAATTTAGCGTCTTTCTTGGCATAGGCTAATAGCTCTTTATTAATGAGTCTGTCATATAAAATGACATCTGCACATTCAATGCAACGTAATCCTTTAATCGTAAGGAGGTCAACATCCCCAGGACCTGCACCAACAATATAAACTTTCCCCATTTCATCTCACTCCTTCTGTCAATTACGCCTCGCTGTCATAGCATTTCAGATTTATTCAACTAACTAATAAGGGTCCTCGAGTTTTCTATAACTGACACTTTGCTTTCGGTATAAAAACATTTACTGAATTAAGATAAAGAAAAAAGGCCAATATTATCCTTAGGCACAAAAATGCCTATGAATAATACAAGCCTCTAGTTTGCTAGTCAGCCACATATTTAATTCTTAGTAATATAATAAGAATAATAAATAATTTAGTATATTCTGTCAACACTAAATTTGATACTTCGTTAGGCGCAAAAAAAACCAGCTGCCGATTTCAAGATCGACAACTGGTTGATCAAATTATGTGCTTACCATGGTCTACGATAACGCGGACCTGGTCGAAAATATGGACCTGGTGGATATGGTCGATAGTTTGGATAATATGGATTGTAAGGATATTGATTAAATTGAGAGCCTAGAAAACTGCCTAAAAACCCACCAAAAAACGGTGCGCCAAATGGCCAAATAAAGCCTCCAAATCCTCCGCCTGGATAACCTCCGAAATTGCGCATATGCTACCTCCCCTTTTTACTCTATCGTATGAAGGAAGATACATCTATCATATGTAGAATGCCTATTCTATCGGGATTAGTGCATAAATCACAAAAAATCAGCGAGAATAAACTCCCGCTGATTGACACACTTTATTATTTTTCTTCCCCTAAACGTTGGACAAAATTAGCTAGTGTACGGACCATAACACCAGTACCACCTTTAGGTCCTAAATCATGAACTGCTACTGCATCAGATGTGCCTGCTATATCCAGGTGAATCCATGGTGTATCACCAACAAATTCACCTACAAAACCGCCGCCGAAAATCATATGACCATCACGACCAGGAGAGTTATTTAAATCAGCTACATCTGATTTTCGAATTCGTTTTTTATCATTCTCTGTTAAAGGCATGCGCCAAACAAATTCATCTGTCTCTTTGGCAGCTTCCATAAATGCTTCAAAAAATGCATCATCATTTGAAAGAGCACCTGTTTTATCCATACCTAACGCAGTAATAACGCCTCCAGTTAAAGTAGCAACATCAATTAGTGATGTAGCACCTTGCTGTTTAGCATATGTAGTTGCATCTGCCAGAACTAAACGCCCTTCTGCATCCGTATTTAATACTTCTACGGTTTTCCCACTGTACGTCGTAATCACATCATCAGGTTTAAACGCTGTATCGGACACCATATTATCTGTAGAACCGATAACGGCTACAACATTTTTATTTGGACGTAATTCACCGATAATTTTCATTGCACCAAGTACAGCAGCAGCACCGCCCATATCACCTTTCATACCAACCATAGAATCCTTTGGTTTTAAAGAATAGCCGCCTGTATCATACGTTACGCCCTTACCAACAAGGCCAATTGGATCTTCAAAATCTTCAGTCGCTTTATATTTTAAGGTAATTAATCGTGGTTCTTCATAAGAGCCTTGGTTAACGCTTAATATACCACCCATACCTAGTTCCTCTAATTGTGCTTTATCTAAAATCTCTACTTCCAAATTGTATTCCACTGCTAGAGATTGTGCATAGTTAGCTAAATCCGTTGCTGTTAGTAGATTTGGAGGTAAATTTATTAGGCTACGAGCTTCATTAACAGCATCTGCATAAATCACACCTACCTCAAAGCTTGCCACCACTTCATCTAAATCCTCTGCTGTAGTCACAAGGTGAACAGCATCAATACGTTTATCTACCTCGTTCGAAGTGGTTTTATAATGTGGAATAGCATAATAGCCAAGGCCAATTCCTTCACCCGCTAAAAATGCTACATCTGCTGTTGAAATTGACTCTGTTGTAAATGATTCAAGCCAGATGGAATACTCTTTTACTTTTAAAGATCTTAATTCTTTCCCTACTAAACCAAATGCTGCGCGAATATCACCTTCTGTTAGGTTTTTACGCTCATCTAAGCCTACAAATACAATACGTTTGAGGCTGGCATGGTCTTTCACAAATGGTAATTTCGTTAGTTTCTTTAATTCAGTTGAGACGTCCCCTGCACTAATCCATGTATCGAGGGCTTCACCGTAAAAAGATGAAAAGCTTGCCCAGTCCTGCATTTGTTCACGATGTTTTGTGACTCCTACCACTAATAGTTCAGTAGAAATCGTTTCAAATGTTTTTGCTTCTTTTACAATATGCATGTAAACTCCTCCATTCCATATACTATTATAACGAAGTTTCTGAAAATGGCGTAATATTTGCCTATATCTTCTTTTAGAAAATAATGAATGTTATAATAAAAGCAATTATTTGCGAAGGTTGTGATGAAATTGAGTTTACTCCAAAATACCCCATTACTAATTGCCCTCTTTGCGGTTCTCTTTGCACAGTTTGTTAAAATCCCCATCCATTTTCTAATGACCAGACAAGTAAAATGGGGACTTTTTACCTCAACGGGCGGAATGCCTAGTTCTCACTCCGCTTCTGTCACTGGATTGGCAACCTCAATTGCCTATGAGACGGGTTTGGAATCCCCCATTTTTGCGGTAGCCGCCATGTTTTCCATCATCGTGATGTACGATGCCAGTGGTGTTCGTTACCAGGCAGGGCAGCATGCCGCTATATTAAATCAACTACGAAAGGATTTTCAAACATTGGTTCATGATTTAAAAAAGTGGCCACAGATGGACGGACAAGAGAAAATGGAGGAATTAAAAACACTATTAGGCCATAAACGAAGTGAAGTATTTTTTGGGGCTCTCACGGGTATTTTTATCGCCATCATAACCTACGAGTTTTTCATCTAACAGACATAAACACATCCTCAAGAGGGAGGCTGTGTTTTTTTTGTACAAAAAAAGTATCCCCTCTTCAATTGAAGAAAGAATACTAAGCACGTTAGAACATTCTGTATCCACTTTTACGTAAATAAATCATCACGATACCCGCCACAATAGATCCTGCAAAGCCACCTGATAAAATAGCAATATCTACAAACTGAAGAGCCTGTAATTTATCAATTAGTGCTGGGAAGGCAGAGCCTGGCTTAAAAATATAATCTAAGAAGCTTACTTCATCTACAATAAAGATGACAACAATTGGATACACAATTGCCATTAACCATGTCATCCGTAACAGCATATTTAACAAGAATCCGATACCAAAGAACATGACGAAAAATAACAATATAGAAATGATTAACTGTACTAATGAAACTGGACCATCCATGTATGTATAACCTCCGTTTTCCTCTCATTAGTTTACATGATTACGACACCGCTTTCAATGAACATATCCTTGTTTTCGCTTGTTCGTCATATTTAGGAAAATCATTCAATTGATCACCTGTGGTTGCTCTTTGAAGTTAGGGGTATTCTCCCACCTTCCGCGGGTAAACTATAGCTTCAAGTTAGATAAATGCTTTTTTTATCAAAAAAACTATTGAAGACGAATGCTTATCTTCAATAGTTTCTATGATTTTATGAAGTTGATTGAGCTACTAAAAACTTTGGTGATTTCCAAAGCTGTGCCCATTTTTTAAAGGCTGTCAGCACAATTAAGAAGCCAAGCATTAGCATGATAACAGATAAAATCCCATTTAACATATTAAAGCCTGCAGCGGCTGGATTCCAGTATACATTTTTAATCATCCAATAGCCTGCAACGTTGACCGTAATGTATAAATAAGCCAATGGAATAAAGCATGTCAATGCATAGATGCGTTTATCTGCGACCTTCAATACCATCGTCACTCCACATACTAGACCAATGGCTGCCATTAGCTGATTGGATACACCAAATAATACCCAGATAGAGCTTATATCCCCTGAATACAATAAATAGCCCCACATAAAGCAGGCAAGTGCACTAGCAAAAATTGTACCTGGTACCCAATTGGTACGCTTCAATGGTTTATAAACATTGCCACCAAAGTCTTGTATTAAATAACGAGCTACCCTTGTTCCAGCATCAATGGCTGTAAGAATGAAAACCGCCTCAAACATAATGACAAATTGATAGAAGTACGAAGATAGCTCTGCAAACCAAGGAATACCTGTAAAGATATCTGTCATGCCAACTGCTAGCGTTACAGCACCTCCTGTTCGTCCTTCCAAATCCATGCCAATACTTTGAGACAATGCTTGTAGATGAACGGGCTCCATTCCTAATGTAGCAAACACAGCTGGTGCTGAGTTAATCGCAAAATAGTCGGCTGGATGAAGAGCAGTAGCTGCGATTAAAGCCATCACACCTACTAGTGACTCTACTAGCATAGCACCAAAGCCTACAATACGGATGTCCTCCCAACGATCAATCATCTTAGGCGTTGTTCCTGAACCTACAAAAGCATGGAAGCCAGAAATGGCACCACAGGCAATTGTAATAGAAACAAACGGCCACACAGGACCGGCAATTACTGGTCCACCACCATGAATAAACTCTGTCAATGGCGGGAATTGAATAGCAGGATTAACAAAGAAAACGCCAATAATTAGTGCAATAAATACCCCAATCTTCATGAAACTACTTAAATAATCACGAGGTGCTAATAAAAGCCACACAGGTAATGCAGCGGCGAAAAAGGCATAGATCGGTAAGATGATAGCTAATGTATCCCGATCAAATGTTAAAAAATCACCGAATGCTGTGCCTTGAATAAGCGGTCCGATAAATACCCCAATCATTAATAAAATAAAGCCTATCGTAGATGTAACAATTAAATTGCCTGTTTTACGATAGGCAATACCCACAAGCATGGCGATTGGTATCGTAATGCCTACCGCAAACGTTCCCCATGGATTGCGCTCTAAAGCACCTAACACCACCATCGAGAGACCTGCCATTGTAATCGTAATAATGAATAGCATCGCAAGGCCTGTACAGAAACCTGCGATAGGGCCTAACTCCTCCTTCATCACTTCCGATAGGGATTTACCACCATGACGCATGGATGCAAATAAAACAACAGCATCATGAACTGCCCCACCAATTACTGCTCCGATTAATAGCCATAGAAGTCCAGGTAAATACCCAAACTGTGCAGCTAGGATTGGTCCCACTAAGGGTCCTGCTGCTGCAATCGCTGCAAAATGATGCCCAAAGGTTACCCATTTATTCGTCGGAACATAGTCTTTACCATCTTCCAAAGCGTGGGCTGGGGTGGGCGTATCATCTTTTATTTTAAGTACCTTCTTTGTAAAGAAAATGCCATACAAACGATAGCTGATCATCAAAATACAAATAGACCCTATCACTATTGTAATCGCATTCATGCAAACACCCCTTTTACTTTTTCCACATCATAGCAAAGGAATGTCCTTAATATTCCTAAAATAACTGAAATGTCAGAAATTAAAGCTGAGCGGTAGTATTTGTTCATTGAAATGCAACTACTTCGATAGGTCAAAAATTTTCCTTACATCCTTCATATACAGTCTGCTAACAGGAATGGAATGTCTGTTGTGCACGATTAAATTAAATTTAGAACTACTCCAGGGCTCAAGTTCCACAATATGCTCTAAATTGACAATATACGCACGATGGACACGTACAAAGCCTTTTAAAGTAAGCTTTTTTTCTAACGCAGCCAATGACTCGGAAGCAAAAAAACGTCCCTGCTCTGTCACAACAACCGTTTTACTATCCTCAGAGGTACAATACAAAATATCCTGTATTTTCAGCAGTAAAATTCGATCGTTTGCATAAACCGTTAATTTATCGAGCTTGTCTAGCTGTGAAACTTTTAACTCCTCCATCGTTTTTGCCTGAGCAGCTCTTTTTTTAGCTAAAAGCTTTTCCACAGCTGTTTGTACCCTTTCTGCCTCAAAAGGTTTCAATATATAATCAAATGCATTGACTTCAAATGCCTGCAAAGCATAGTCATCGTAGGCTGTAGCAAAAATAATTTCTGGCCTCTGTTCATTCAGTAATAATTGTTTAGCTAAATCAAGACCATTATTTATGCCTAATTCAATATCTAAAAATATACAATCGACTTCTTCAAGCTGTGACGCTTTATACAACTCCTCAAGATTTTCAGATTCACCACAAACATTCACCAACGCTGTTTGCTCTAATAAATATCGCAGTTCTGCACGTGCTAAGGGTTCATCATCCACAATATATACATTCAATTTCTTCTACTCCCATCTAGTCGCCTTTAACGGCAGTTGAATCATAATTTTTGTTCCTACATCTAACGTACTTGTTATATGAAAATCCGCCTCAGAGCCATAAATTTCATGAATTCGCTGATAAATATTCCATAGAGCAGTTCCTGTCCCTTGTTCGGATTGCATAATACGCTTGCCAAGTTGTTTTACCTGCTCCTTCCTCATTCCACAGCCGTTATCTTCTGTTGATAGGACCAGCTTATTATTCACACGTTGTACTTTGACATAGATTTTGCCCTCACTACGATTTTTAAAGGCATGATAAATAGCATTCTCGACAAGTGGTTGCAAGGTAAATGGAGGAATTTGCACATCAAAAAGTGTTTCATCCATGATAAATTCAACTTCGTACCGATTAGGAAACCGTGTTTGCTCAATAGACAAGTAAGCTTCAACATGATCTATTTCATTTTTCAATGGAATAAGCATTTGCCGTGCGCCCTGCAAATTGCTTCTAAAAAATTTACTAAGCTTGATTAATAACGCTCTTGCCTCATCTGCATCTGTCCGAATCAAGCTTGAAATTGTATTCAGACTATTAAAGAAGAAATGTGGATGGACTTGTGCTTGTAATGCCTTAATTTCAGCATCCTTTAATAATTTCCGCTGTTGCTCAATTTCAGCAAATTCAAGCTGTGAGGAAAATAGTCTACTTAAGCCCTCAGCTAATTCCTTCTTCACCCCTGTTAAAGAATCTGCTTTAGTAAAATAAAGCTTTAAGCTTCCAACCGTTCGATGTTGTACCTTCAAGGGCAAGACAATGGCAGCACTTAATGGGCAGCTAGCGTGCGGACATTGAATTTCCTTTTCAGATGTAGCCATTAATATATTGCCTTCCTCTAATACCCGTTTCGTCAAAGCTGTCATTATTTCACGATGTATTAAATGATGATCCTCACCAACGCCAACATGTGCTAATACGCCATTTTTATCGGTAATAGCGACCGCATCTACTTTTATTTCTCTTTTAATAATTTCAGCAACCGTTTGGCATGATTCTTCATTCAAGCCCTTACGAAAATGCTCAATTGTTTGTTGGGCAATCGAAAAAGCTTGATGGGTTTGTAATGCCTTTGTACGCTCCTCTTCATCAATAAACGTTTTAATAATCATGAAAAATAAAAATATTCCAAAGGCATTCATTAAAATCATTGGCATGGCAATTAATGAGACTAGCTGCAAAGCCTGCTCAAATGGCTTCGCGACTACTAAAATCACCAGCATTTGAATCGTTTCCGCACAGATGCCAATGATGACCGCTTTCTTATAGGAAAACGTTTGACGGATTTTGAAGCGTTTACTTAAACCACCTGTAATAAAGCCAGCAAGAATCGTTGAAACACCGCAGGCTATTGCTGTAAAACCACCAAGTGTAATTCGGTGAATACCTGCAATAATGCCTACACACACGCCAACGAGAGGTCCACCAAAAATTCCTGCAATAGCCACACCAATTAGCCTTGTATTGGCGATCGCCTCTTCTGCATTGATTGTACTATGTATCATCTGATTTAAAGGATGGATTGTCCCACTTTCAATTTTAATCCCTGTATAACTGCTGATAATACATAGGCTACTAAAGATAATAATGAGCCATATTTTCTCTTTCGTTCCTTGCTCCTGAAACAGCTTTTCTCGAAAGAGTCGCCATCTTGACATTAAAAAGGCAAACACAATGATCAGCCCAACTCGCTCTAACATAAATAAAAACAGCTCCATCAAAGGTCACCTCCTAAAAGTCATATTATTTTTTAAAGAATAAACGATAAGAGGTATAACCAAAAATATCACCTGGATTAATCCCTTCTATCGCCTCTAATTGATGTCTTTCAAATTGATTGGAAGCCATTTCCTTTAACATCACTGAGGTTGTTTCATCTTGTGCTAGTTCCTGTGGATACAACCATTTCGCTTCTAAAATTTCTTTTTCTTGAATGGAAACCTGCTGCTGCTCATCTAGCATTCGACAATAAAAAATGGCCATATTATCACTGATGTCATCACGGATGACACCTGTTCTAAATCCAATTAAGCCTGAGACTCTACAATCGATGCCTGTTTCTTCTTTGATTTCACGAATAACCGCTTCATCTACCGTTTCTCCTGCATTAACAAAACCTGCTGGCAATGACCAACGTCCTTTCAATCCGCTATAAGCCTTTTTCACAACTAACCATTGGCCAAGCTCATTCACCGTAACACCTGATACACCCAACCATATTTTCCCTCGATCTTTTCTCATAACCTTCACCTCTATATAACTATTATACCTGCTCGCTTTCAGTGGAATGAAGCTTTTATTCAGAATTTTAAGACCAATCTTTGCAAATCATATAAATGCATAGACAATCCTCATTTGTAAATATGTTACACTTATTGTACCTATTCAATTAAATAAGAAAGGAAATTTTACGAAATAGGTACGTTTGGAACCAATTACTTTCAAATTAAAAGCAATGAACACCTTGTCATTGAAGAAAATGGACAATTTGGTCTTGATGAAAAGAGGGTCATATATAAGCTAGCAGTTTTAAATGGGGTAAAGTTTATGGAGCTTGAAAAGTCTGTTTAACCCAATGCTAAAAGGCGTCTTTCATCATCATCGAAAGAAGCCATTTTCATATTTTCACTTTGTTTCAATATCAGCAACCGGGAGAGAAGATATGTTGTTCAGAAAATAAAAGCCATCCATCCCACCACATGGTTGAATACAGAAAGGGAGAGAGTAAAATGATCATTAAAATGACGCCATCTAATATGAAGGATTTTAATAAATCAAATGACGGTTTTATAGTCTCGGGGAAAATTATACCGAAATTCAAAGATAAAGTTTGGACATTTACAGAGGAAAAATGTTCAGAGCCTTACTTCAAAAAATATGAAGAGGATGAAATTGATCTGAGTTACATTGAAGATATCGAGAAAGCTGTATTTTTTTATTATATTGACAACCACTGTGTAGGACAGATTAAGATGTGCTCTAACTGGAACGGATATGCACTTATTGAAGACATAGCTGTCGCAAAAGATTATAGAAAAAATGGCGTTGGCTCTGCCTTAATAAATAAAGCCATTGCGTGGGCAAAAGAAAGGAACTGCTGTGGTCTCATGCTTGAAACACAAGATATCAATGTTTCAGCTTGTCATTTTTATGCCAAAAATCAATTTGTAATAGGTGGAGTGGATACAATGCTATATTCAAATTTTCCAACAGCAAATGAAATAGCAATTTTTTGGTATTATAAATTTTAAAATCTAAACAAGGCTTTTCTTTAAGCCTTTTATTTTTTCAAAGCACAATAAAAGCCTCTTCAATTTGTTGTTTTCAAAACATACAAATCAAAAAGGCTTGGTATTCACAACCTAATTCAGATTGTGTTTACATATTATCAGGTTTGTCTTCTACATTTATATCACGTTTAATTATTCACAAATCTCAGGCGTACCTTCACGCTTTGCTGTTCTGAAAGACGTACCGCAGCCACATGATGCAATGGCATTTGGATTATCGATTGTGAAGCCACCGCCCATTAGCGATTGTTTATAGTCAATTTTTGTTCCCATCAAAATCGGCGCATCTTCACGGGAAACAAGAATTGTTAAACCATGCTGTACATCTTCAAAATCATCATCTTTTTTCTCTTTATCAAAATGCATGCCATAGGATAGCCCGCTACAGCCGCCACCATTCACCACTACACGTAAAAAAGAACCTTGTTCTTCATTATGCTCCATCATTTCATTAATATGAAAGCCAGCAGCCTGTGTCACTTCAATAATTTGTTTTGTACTTGTCATCCCAATCACCTTCCTTCTTACGTTTATCATAACAATTTTGACCATTGTATGACAAACATTCAGCTTCAAGTCGATTTTAAGTTATAATTCTCATATTTTTCACATTAATAGTATTTTTTATTCATGTTAATAAAAACATCATTGGTATAATAGTTACAACGAATTCTTGGCAGGGGGTAATATATATGGAGATTTCACCATATTACGAGAAAAAAATTCAATGTTTAAATTGCAAAAAAGAATTTCCAACATTAAAAGTGCGTTCAAAATTTATTAAAGTAGATCATACAGAAACAGATTTTCAACCTATTTATGCAGATGAAGTGAATGCTCTCTATTATAATGTCTTTGTTTGTGAGCATTGCGGCTTTTCCTTTACAGAAGACTTTACAAAATATTTTGCACCAGGTATTCAAGATCATATACGCACACAAATTACAGAAAAATGGGTACACCATGATTTCAAGGGGGAGCGTACTGTATTTCAAGCCATTCAAGCCTATAAATTAGCTTTTCTTTGTGGCACAATTAAAAAGGAAAAAAATGTAGCGATTGCTGGACTAACTTTACGTCTTGCCTGGCTCTATCGTTCGTTGAACAATAGTGGACAAGAGGAACGCTTCATGAAATTAGCACGTGATTATTATATGGAATCTTATTCAACCGAGGATTACAGCTCCACCCAAATGTCAGCTGTCCGAATTATGTATATGATTGCTGAATTATCTAGACGCATTGGAGATATTGAAAATGCGACACGCTTCTTTTCTAGGGTTATTGAAAAACAAAGTGTCGGTGGCGAAGCAAAAATTATAGATATGGCGAAAGAACAGTGGGCTATTATTCGAGAAGAAAAAGAACATGCGCGTCATGTATAGGTATATAAAAAAGTTCTAGCTTGAAA
>NZ_JBAHYH020000001.1:847004-1086373 GCF_036698265.2 Lysinibacillus sp. IITD104 | reverse complement strand
AAATCAGCTAGAACTTTTTATAAAGGCTTAGAATACTTGCTCTACTTCTACAATTCCTGGTACTTCTTCTAATAATGCTCGTTCAATACCAGCTTTTAATGTAATCGTAGAACTTGGGCAACTGCCACAAGCACCTAATAAACGTAATTTAACAACGCCATCCTCAACATCTACTAATTCACAGTCTCCACCGTCACGTAGTAAGAATGGACGTAATTTATCTAATACCTCTTGAACTTGGTCGTTAATTGTTGCTTCTGCCATTTATCTCGACTCCTTTCCTTATAATGATTATAATGTTAGCAACAGAAAAAATCCAATATTGAATCACAAGGAGAGAAAATACTATGCCATCTACAAAACCTATGATTGAAATTTATGGAACAGCTGTCATCTGTGCTAGCTGTGTCAATGCTCCATCTTCCAAGGATACATATGAGTGGCTACAAGCAGCCATCGATCGCAAATATCCAGATCAAGCATACGATATTCGCTATATCGATATTGAAGGTCCAATTGAGAATGAACGCGATCAAGAATATGCGTCACGTATTCAAGATGATGAATTTTTCTACCCTCTTGTCCTCATTAACAATGAGGTTGTTGGAGAAGGCTATGTCCAATTAAAGCCTGTATTTACGGCGCTTGAAAATTTAGGGTTTGTCCCGGACAAAACGGTATAACAAAATGAAAGGGATTGTTTTAAAATGATTTTTTAAAACAATCCCTTTCAGCTAATTAATCATTTTGACGTTTGTAATACCATAATAATCCTGATTTCATTAAGCGAGCGATACGCCCAGTTACTGTTGTATCAGCTAAGTATACAAAGCCTTGTTTTTTACCAAGAGCGCCCATGAAGCCCTTTAATTTAATATCTGGCATCTTCTCTGGTAAATGTTCACCTTTCCAACGCATACGAAGTACTTTCACAATTTGCTCCGCTTGTTCCTCTGCTAACTGTGCTGTTGGAGCTAAATCTGATGAAGCACAATCCCCTACAACATAGACATGTTCATCATCAAGTAAATTAAAATACTGTGTGACAAGCGGACGGTCATGTTTATCTTTCTCGACATCCATATCACGAACAATTTTTACTGGCTGAACACCCGCAGTCCAAACCACTGCATCGAGTAAAATTTCATCATCATGATTAAAAATTTTACCCGGCTCTACTCTTGTAATATTTGAATTGGCAACAACATCAACGTTATGCTTAACAAACCAATCCTTTACATACTTACTTAGTTTTTCTGGAAAATCTTTCAATATACGTTGACCACGGTCAAATAGCTTGATTTTTAAATCTGAGCGACTTTCACGTAGCTCACTTGCAAGCTCAATTCCACTTAAGCCAGCTCCTATAATTCCAACTGTAGACCCAGCTGGTAAACCACAAAGTGCTTGGAATGTTGCACGTGATTTGCCCATTGTCTGAATGCTGTACGTATACTCTTCCGCACCTGGTACACCATGATATTTATCTTCACAGCCAAGTCCAATGACTAAATCATCATATTCTATACGTTGTCCGTCTTCAAGAATGACTACTTTTTCCGCACGATTAATTTCAACGACTTCTCCATATACGGCTGTTAAACGTTCATGCTCTGGGAAGCTTACACGAATTTCTTTATCTGTTGCAGTCCCTGCCGCCAATGCATAAAACTCTGTTTTTAAACTATGGAAAGGGGCTCTATCTACTATAACTACCTCTCTGTCTAATGGTAGGCTGTTTAATAGACGAAGCATGACACGCATATTGCCGTAGCCGCCACCTAAAAGTACTAATTTTCCCATAATAGTCTCCTTTTATATCTCTTTTAATAATTGTTCACAAAGTATCCACAAACGAGTATAACCGATTGTGAGAAGTTTCACAATATCAGAATGAAATTTTGTGAAAGATTTCACAAAACAAACGAGAACTTGTTCAATTCAATTGATTTTTAAGCCATTAATAACGAATTCCCTTTATCTTTTATTAAAAAACGTCTCTTTTCTCTTAATCATAAATAATTGACGAAAATCGTAAAACCGAGTAGCATTACTTTGGTGAGGTGACATGGATGAATCCAATGGTTGAATTTTGTATAAGTAATTTAGCAAATGGCTCTCAAGCAACTTATGAAGTACTCGAACGCGATCCGAACATCGACGTTTTGGAATATGGCTGCCTCAGTTATTGTACAAAGTGCTCAGAATCCTTTTATGCAATAGTAAACGGTGAATTAGTAGAAGCTGATTCTCCTGATGAATTAACGAAAGCCATTTATCAATTTATTGAAGAAAATCCATTATGGTAGTTTTCTAAAATGCCTGTATGAATAAATGTGAACAAATAAAAAGGATGTTATGCTAAAAATCAGCATAAACATCCTTTTATTACTTTAGTACGTCCACTACATATGTAGGTTGGCATTCTTTTTCGAGGACAGCCTTTGTAGGCGTAACGCCAGTATTCACATGAATGGTGTCACAGCCAAAACGAATGCCACACATAATGTCCGTATCATAATTATCACCGATCATTACCATGTCTTCTTTCGCAATCCCATGTTCAGTCGCAATTACTTCCAGCATGGCTGGCGATGGCTTACCAATGTAGATTGGTTCAACATCTGCAACCTCTCCTACTAAGCGAGCAAAAGAACCATTGCCTGGTAAGAACCCGTATTCTGTTGGGAATTTAATATCTTGATTCGTGGCAATAAAGGTCGCTCCTTGCTGGACAAAAACCGTAGCCCTGGCAAGTGCCATATAATCAAGCGTACGATCAATCCCCATAACAAATACATCAGGCTCATCCTCAACAGGTACAATATTTTCATTGAGTAGTGCCTGACGAATGCCATCTGTCCCCATCATCGCTACTTTTTTTCCTGGGAAATGGAGAGCTACATACTTTGCGGTTACCAATGCACTTGAATAAATATGCTCTAATGGCGCGTCCACGCCAATAGAAAGTAAAGCTTCTTGCAGTTGTTCTCGCGTCTTTGAAGAATTATTCGTTACATAGAATGGCTCAATTCCTGCTTGCTGTAAACGATGAATAAAAGCTACCGCAGAAGGAATACCTTCCTTTCCACGGTAGACAGTGCCATCTAAATCAAAGCAATAGGCCTTATATTGTTTCATTGATGATCCTCTGGCAAAAATGCTGAAACAGGTCCTAATTCATTTGTTAAATAATTATGAACTGCTGGCGAGAACTGCTTTAAAGCCGTTAGATTAGCTGTTAGTACATGGATAACCTCTTGGATATCTACCTCTATAAACTCACGTACTAGCATTTTACGTAAGCCAACAACTGCTTTGTATGGTGCTTCCAAATCAGCAGCTACAACTTTTTCATCGACTAAAATATCAATAATATCCTCGTAGCTTCCTGGATCGCGCATAATGAAACCGTCAATCATTAAATTTCCTACATCCATCATTGACTCCATAATGTTGTGTCCAATTCGCTCGATAGCTAATTTCTTTATATCATTCTGAAGCCAGTTATCCTCTGTCTCCAAAATAGTTAATAGCCCATCTAAGTACTGTAAATTTTTTGTGATTTTATTACGATCTACAAAATACACAAGGAAAGCCCCCATTCAAATCTTTAAAAGTTGATAGTCTTTTCTCTTCTATAGTACCATAACTATAGGATTGGAAGGAGATTAAAAGATGGAACGTTTTTTTTTATATGATGATGTAGAAGATACGAAAACAAGATTTGTTAGTTTTGCTGGACAAAAGCTACGTTATGATTTAGCTATATTACAATCTGGCCGCTTCTTTGGAAAAGTGCTTGTCATGGATATCCAGTTCGGTCGCTTTGCTATTATTGGTCCTGATGATGTAGAAGAGCCTGGTTACTTAGAACATGTGTACAATCGCACAGAGGAAGAAACAATCGAATTACGGGAATACTTGCGTGAATTATTGAACTAACACCCATTTTATTGGGTGTTTAACACCCATTTTATTGGGTGTTTTTTTATATAACATAAAAAAATTTCGCTAGCCATGGGCGATTGCGAAATCTTTTTACGTATTGTTATTTATTTAAAGTGGATGGATTATCTTTATTATGGGGCTTGTCTTTATTTTCATTATCATTTTGCTTTTTCGCTTGCTGATTTTGACCAATCACAGCTAAATCGTCTACACTAATATCAAAACCATACCCATATTCCTCTCGATCTAATGGCTTTTTATTGCGGTTTTCTTTTGCCAACATCATCACCTCCATTCATAAATTATCCCTTTTTTAATGATTTATACGCCCTTTTTCTCAATACATTTAAGCTGTGACATCCTTAATAATCCACTGGGCAGCGCTTATTAAATCTGGAAAGACAGCATCTGCTAATGGATCTTGTTCTCCTAGGAAAACACCCTTTGTTCCTGCCCGTTTTCCTGCAATAATATCCGTATCTGTATCGCCAACCATATAGGATTTTGATAAATCAATGTTATATTTCTTTCCTAAATCCACAATTAATTTGCTATTGGGCTTGCGGCAGGCACAACCTGACTTAGGTTTGTGCGGACAATAAACGACTTCATGGATTACTGCCCCTTTTTTCTCTAGCTCCTTCACCATATGTTCATGTATTTTCTGTAAGCCACTTTCCTTCATAAAGCCTAAACCAACCCCACCTTGATTTGTCACGACAAACACATAATCAAAATGCTTATTTAGCTTTCTGATTGCTTCAGGCACTTGCGGTAAAAAGTACAAATCCTTAGGCTTATTCACAAACTTCACACGATTGGTCAGTACTTCATTGATAACACCATCACGATCTAAAAATACGGCTCTTTTCATTTGCAACACACCTTCGATAAGCTGTTTTGTGCTTTAGTTTTCCCCAATTACACAAAAGCTAACAATCATGAAAAAAAACCTGATGCCTATCACATCAGGTTTTTGTATAAGAGTTTATTCTGCTAAAGGTTCATGGTCTGTTGGCTTTGTTACTTCACTCATATCCACTACTTCTGGCTGTTTCATAACTTTCCCCAATTTACGTAATACGAAATAAGCACAGCCAAAATTACAGTATTCGTATAGATAATCTTGAAGCGTACTTATTTTTGTATCAAAAGTGGATTTTTGATTTTTATCATCAAAAAACCCCTTTAAACGTAACTGGTTATAGCCCCAATCACCTACAATATAATCGTATCTGGCTAAGATATCTGAGTATCTTTCCTGAAAAACTTCCTCCTGAAAGGCCTCGCGATAATCTTCTATTAGTTCATATTCTAATCCTTCAACTATGATCAAAGTGACACCACCCTTTTCGTTCAGCCTTGACGTTTACACTTCCGCTTGTAATTGACGTTCTTTCGTTGCAGCATTTACTTGTTCGTCTGCATGATAACTACTACGTACAAGTGGGCCAGCCTCACAATGCTTAAAGCCTTTCTCCATGGCAATCTTACGCAGTTTACCAAATTCTATTGGTGAATAGTATTTTTTAACTGGTAAATGCTTTTTCGTTGGCTGTAAATATTGACCGATCGTCATAATATCTACATTATTTGCACGTAAATCGTCCATGACTTCTAAAATTTCTTCATGTGTTTCGCCTAATCCAATCATTAGTGATGATTTCGTTGGAATTTCAGGCTGCATCTCTTTAGCTAAACGCAGGAACTCTAAAGAGCGTTCGTATTTTGCACGAGCGCGCACTCTAGGTGTTAAACGGCGTACTGTTTCAATATTATGATTTAAAATATCTGGTTTTGCATCCATTAACATTTGAAGGTTCTCCTTCATCCCGCCTAAATCTGATGGCAATACCTCAACAGATGTGAAAGGACTTTTACGACGAATTGCACGTACTGTTTCTGCTAAAACTTGCGCTCCGCCATCCTTTAAATCGTCACGTGCGACCATTGTAATAACAACGTGCTTTAAATTCATAATGGCTACTGAATCTGCAACGCGCTCTGGTTCTGCCAAATCTAGTTCATTTGGTAAACCTGTTTTCACTGCACAGAAACGACAAGCACGTGTACAAACGGAACCAAGAATCATCATGGTAGCAGTACGTCTCTCTCCCCAGCATTCATGGATGTTTGGACAACGAGCTTCTTCACATACTGTATGCAGATTTTTCTCACGCATCAGCTTTTTAAGCCCTTTATATTCATCATTCGTGTTTAGTTTTATTTTTAGCCAATCTGGTTTTCTTACATGTTCTTCTTTACTTGTAGGTTTACAAGATGTCATACGAATATCGCCCCTATCAAAAATATACATTTTTTAATATTAACTATCTTCACTGTTGTCAATGTAACATATTAAAGGCACTCCAACAACTATCACAACAAACATTTCTATTTATAAGGGACAGGTATTTCTATGGACGGTTGTGGCGCGTCACTACTATTGGTATAAATGTTTGGAACAGGTCCCCTTGTTAGGCCCATCGCTACAGGTATATCCTGTGCAACGGTAGAAGATTTACTAGCGAAAGGAACAATAATCTGAACATTTACCTCTAAATGAATACCTACCTCCACATAAGCACTATTGATTCCAAATTCTTGAATAGAGGATGTCACATTACTATGAACATTTCCAATCACATGGAAGCGAATCGGGATCTTTGGCCCCAAATTTCCAAGCAAGGGAATATTGGCTGCTTGACCAAGCGGTACAAAAAAGACAATGCCATCACCATCTTGGATCCTGTTAATATCATATTCAACATTATCTAATTCAGGTAAATGGGATAGCTCTCCCTGTTCAGCTTGCTCCAAATACATTTTAACAAGCTCTAATGTCTCTGCTCGAACACGATTAATGATTTCTGTATTAAACTTAGTCGTCATCATTTCAGACGTACCTGGAGGAATATCTTCAATGATATCATTTACATCTAATACATTAGAGGTACGTGAATTAATGGCTTTACTCACAACATATGAGGCAATCTTCGTAGTTTGCACTTCCGCATATTGCAAATAGGTTGGCATGAGCCGTTCATTTAAATAATAAATAAATAATATAAGGCAAACAACCATACTAACAATTAAAATCGTTAATTTATTAAGACGCATTCCCCTTCTACCATATGAGCGTAATTTCATTCTTTTTCGAGGGAAAAACAAAAAATCTCCTCCTGTTCCATAACGTATGAACAGGAGGAGTAATTTATTCTACTTTTGCGGGAACCACATAATCCGTCTCAACATTTTCAATTGTTACATCAGGATAATCCACTAAATTAATTTCATATGTAGCTGCCAGCAATTGATCTTGTTCTTCAAAAATACGAATCCATGGTAATGCCGCATCCAACGTGTTTTGTCTAGATACAATCCCACGGCGTCCATCTGATAATTTTAAAATAACACCATTTGGATAATGAACAACAGCTCTTTTTAAAGCTTTTACAATTCGAGCATCATAAAGAGTGCCCGAGCCAGCTTCAACAATAGCTAGTCCTTGTGAAGGGAGCATCTTCTCCCGGTATACACGATTCGTTGTCACCGCATCAAAAACATCTGCAACACCAATTATCTTGGCAAATGGATGAATTTCAAAGTCAACAAGTCCTCTTGGATAGCCACTTCCATCAATACGTTCATGGTGTTGGAAAGCACAGTGCGCCACAAGCAGAGAGATTGAATGTAAATTCCGTAATAAATCAAAACCGTAACGAGCATGCATCTTCATCATTTCAAACTCATCATTCGTTAAACGTCCTGGCTTTGTTAAAATATCTTTCGGTACCATTAGTTTACCGACATCGTGTAATAACGCACCTATCCCGATCAAACGTAAATCCTCAGCAGAGTAGCCAAGTTCTTTGGCAATGGCAATAGAATACAATGTCACTTGGAAAGAGTGTTGATATAAATATTCATCAAATAAATAAGCATCTGTTAAAATGGTTAGAATTTCATTATTTCCAGTAACTGCTGAAAGTAATTCATCTACGATCGAAACAATTGTCTTTGATTGCTGATCTAATATATAAGAAGCATTTACTGGATTCAAACCATCAATGGACTGGAACGAATCCTTTATAGTTTTGATGACTTTATTTCGCATAGCAGGGGGAACGGTCTCTTCTACTTCTATTCCCTCAGAAATCTCATCGTCAATATATAAATAATGTGTATTTAACTGTTGAAGTCTTTGAATAATACGGTCATTAATGACAACATCTTTCTTTAAAAGCGGATGACCTGCCTCATTCCAAATGGTTCTTCCTAATACCATTCCTTCTTTTAATACATCGATTGAAATTAATCGCATGACTTCTTCCCCATTCCATTCTTTAAACTCTCTCTATTGTTTAAAGAATCTTTGACCATAATCTATCATAATGTTTCGTAAAAATTCAGGTAAAATATATTGTTTTTTTGCATATTTAAAACTTGGATAAAAATAACCAAATGTAAACAGATCCAATGTAACCAGTTTATAAATGTGATTTTGATCTGCTAGCTTACCATTAATTAACAATTGCCGATTTTCATTCATGGAAAATCCATATGTCAATATTTTTCCAAAAATGACGCCTCTAAACCCTAGTCCTTTTAGTTCGATATAAGGCCATTCTTCATTTTTGGATTGCATATAAATTTCTTTCATTTCAGCGACGGATAATTCAATTGTACATAAATTAATTGGATGTGGAAAAATTCGGTGCAAATCTAAGGCAGTCACTATTCCCTTAGGAAGACCATCTAAAAATATCCCTGCATTGAATAATGCACAGTCCGCTCCGCTTTTTTCCAAAATTGCATGTGCAAATAAATCAGATAGCTGTGAATAATGGAACCATTCCTTGTTGTAGGCTTTTTTTGTTGTAAAAACTGGAGTATCCAATATTCTGTTTCCTTCATCCTCCAAAAACTGTACCACTTTCTGTTCATTTTTAACAATTGGCAAATCCTTATTATGAATTAAAGTATCCTTTTTTTCAACAATTTTCCTCAATTTTTTATCATATTCTATGATAAGATGTCCAGTATATTGGCCAAACTTACCTCCACCTGTCAGTAAAACCCCATTAATCACTTTGCCCTCTGGTAGGACATGATGAGTATGAGAGCCGAATATAACATCAATTTCTGGACACTCATCCGCTAAGAGCTCATCCTCTGTAATGCCTAAATGGGATAAGCATACAACAATGTCTACTTCTTCACGTAGTTGATGCGCTAAACGTAGCAGTGTACTTCGAGCGTCGTCCATATGCCAATTTAATTCTTCATAATATACTTCAAACATGGCCGTGGCTGCAATGACGCCAATCTTCGTACCCGTTGCTGTTGTTAAGATTACATAAGGCTTCATCCATGCTGGCTTCTTCCCATTAGAGGCATATACATTTGCCACAACAACATCAAAGTTAGCATTGTCATACAAGTGAAAGAGCTCTTCATGGGATAATGTAATACCTTCATTGTTGCCGATAGTCACCACATCATAACCCGCTTCATTGAGCAATCGCACATTGCCTTTCCCAACGGTTGCTTCTGTATAAATGTTGGAACGATCTAAATGATCTCCCACATCAAACAAATAGCTTGTTTCCCCGATATTCGCCAGATTATTTCTTATCTCTTTCACATAGCTTTGCATTCGTGGCCAATACTTAAAATGACTATGCAAATCATTTGTGTGAAAAATATGGATCTTTTCAAGCATTAAAGCCACCTCACTTCAAATTAAGCTAATATGCCTTCTATAATAGATCGAATTCCTAATAATAATAGAATAATCCTTAAAGCTAGTACAAGTGTATCGGATTTAATTCTTTTATTTAACGCAGCACCGAGCTTTGCTCCAACATAAGCTCCAGGAATAACTGGAATAGTATAAAGCCATGGTACATGTCCGAAATAAACATGGCTTGCGGAATTAACGATGGACGTTAAAAATACCATAAACATCGATGTTGCCACCGCGACATGTGGTGGGAATAAGAATAAAATAATCATTGCTGGCACAATCATGGAGCCGCCACCTATTCCAAATAAACCAGAAGCAAAGCCAATACCAAATGTTAATGTAATAGCAAACCCAATGGGATAGCCATATACATAGGTTTTTCCCTCAGAGTCAGTAAATTCTTGCTGTATACCATTTTTTACAAACCATTTTACAGGCTTCAGTTTGTCCCGCACAAGCAAAATAATCGATAAAATAATAAGTAAAATACCAAAATATAAATTAAAGGATGGTAAATCTAACCCTTTATTGACCCATGCGCCAAGGATTGTTCCTGGAATACTTCCAATAAAGAATATAAAACCACTTTTATAATCCACCGTTTTAGATTTCATATAGCTTAGCGTGGAGGCAAGTCCCGTGAAAATCATCATCACCACTGATAAACCGACTACTTTTTGTGGCGTAATATCTGGAATCATTCCTAAATTTAAGCCAATGTATAATGTTGCTGGTACTAATACTACACCACCACCTAGCCCAACTAATGAGCCAATTAGACCAGCAAGCAATGCAATGATGACTAATAAAATAAACTCCATTATAGTTCCCCTTCAAACATGTTTAATTGTTTAGGTGCCAACCCGACATCGTTAATATTCAACATACCTTGTAGCTCCTTTGCGTTTTTCGCTGCATGATTACCTGAATTATTATTAAATAAAACGAAGAGTTCATTGACCTCGGGTTCAAGCTTTTTCATGCTATCCCCAAGCTGCTGTAATTCCTCTTTATTATAATCATATAAGAAGCGAACTTTGCGCCAATTTTCTGCATTTCCTGTGTTGCGCCATCCATGTATATTGCGACCATGGAGACGAATCAACGCTTTATTTGCAGTCACTACCGGATAAAAAGGAACAGATCCAACACCAGCCTGTGGTTCGTCACAAATCGTATGGATAAATTGATGTTCTCGTAAAAAATCTATCGTCTGCTGGACAACATTTTCTGCGTACCATGTTTGATTTCGAAACTCAATCGCTACTTCAAAATCCTTGAGCTGTTGTCGGATATACAATAAATATTGCACATTTTTTCCTTGGCAATCAAACCATGGTGGAAATTGTGCTAATACCATGGCTAGCTTTCCATAACGTTTAAATTCATTGGCACATTCAATAAAAGCATTGAACATATCATTTTTTGATTCAAAGGGAATCTCTCCACGTAAATGACCCGTCATGCCTTGGTAAGCTTTCACAACAAAACGGAAGTTTTCAGGTGTATCCTCACACCATTTCCGAACATGCTCTTTGGCTGGTATGGCATAAAAGGAAGTATCTACTTCTACCGTTAAAAAATGACCTGTGTAATCAAATAATTTATCCTTTGAGGGAGTCACTCCACTATAAAGTGAAGGGTGATCGCCCCAACCAGTTAATCCTACTACAATCATGTGACATCCTCCTCTATGTACATAATCATAGCACACAGTATGTCACTACAAATAAACATCATGTAAAAAATATAGCTTTCTTTTGTCCATTCAAATAGAAAGCTGTCACTAACTTTTGGGAACTATACAAAAGAAAAAGCATGAGTCCATATTCCATTGAACTCACGCTACTTTAACGGACTACCATTTATTTCACAAGGTTTTGCTGAATAGCCTCTAAAAACTTAATCCTGCTGTATGCAGGGCCGCCTTCCATTAATGGATCTAGTACATTAACAAATACTTGGTCATTTTTAAATGCATTAATATTTTGGATGATTGGATTCTTTTTAAAGTCTTCTAAAGCATTCGGCGCGTCTGCATTTTCATCTGTTGAAAACTGCACAAATAAATAATCAGGATTCATATCTGCAAGCTGCTCAACAGAAATGGCCTCTTGAGATTTAGCTTTAGCAACTTCATCTGGTACTGCTAAACCAAGCTCTCCATAAAGGACAGCATTTAAAAATACTTCTTTTGGATAAACATACGCTTGTCCTCCACGAATACGAATAGCCGCTACTTTTTGATCTTGTAGTTTCTCATTTAACGTAGCTTTAGCAGCTTCTATATCAGCCTTATATGTAGATAATATCTTCTCAGCATCTGCTTGCTTACCAGTTAGTTCAGCTAATAACTTCAAATTAGATTCCCAGTTCGTCGAAATATGTGAAACCAAAATTGTAGGAGCAATTTTCTCTAATTTACTTTGTACCTCTTCTGGGAACTTTGTTGAACCTAAAATGACATCAGGATCTAATTCTAATATTTTTTCAAAGTTTGGTTTAATTTTCTCACCAATTGATTCTGCTTTGTCTGTTACAGAAGCATATAGCTCAGGGAACTTGCCACCAACAGCAATAGCCCCAACTGGATGAACATCCAGCACAACCATATCCTCCATCGCTTCCATAGCACCTGTTACAACAATTCTTTCAACCTTTTCTGGCACTTCATAGCTTTCACCAAGATATTCAATCGTTCTCGTGCCATTTTCATTTGTCGATTCTTCTTTTGTTTGTGTCACTTCTTCTTTTGGTGTATCAGTGGAAGATTCCTCTTCTACTGCCTTCTTCTCTCCACATGCGGCGAGAATGAGCATAAATATTGCTATGAAACTAATAAATAAAAACTTCTTTTTCATTTACATATTCTCCTTTGAAAGATGATTAACTATCTCATCTGGCTTATTGAAGTACTGAACATCTTCTAGATTTATCAACCCCTTTCTAAATGATATTGATTCTCATTATCATTTTAGTATGTAATCTTAAAAAAATCCAGTACTATTTCTCTCCATTTTTATTCGCAACATAAAAACACAAAAAAACCCCTAGTCACAATTTATATTGTGACTAGGGGTGGCTAATAAATTAACCGATAGAACCTTCCATCTCGAATTTAATCAGACGGTTCATTTCTACTGCGTATTCCATTGGTAGTTCTTTTGTGAATGGCTCGATGAAGCCCATTACGATCATTTCTGTCGCTTCTTCTTCGGAAATTCCGCGAGACATTAAATAGAATAATTGTTCTTCAGATACTTTTGAAACTTTTGCTTCGTGCTCTAAAGATACATTATCATTAAAGATCTCGTTATAAGGAATTGTATCAGAAGTCGATTGATTATCCATAATCAGCGTATCACATTCGATGTTAGCACGTGCACCACTTGCTTTAGGACCGAAACGAACTTGTCCCATATACGTTACCTTACCACCTTGTTTAGCAATCGATTTAGAAACGATTGTTGAAGATGTGTTTGGTGCCATATGGATCATTTTTGCGCCAGCATGTTGGTGTTGTCCTTTACCTGCTAATGCAATCGATAATGTCATACCACGAGCACCTTCACCTTTTAGGATACATGCTGGGTATTTCATTGTTAATTTAGAACCGATGTTACCATCGATCCATTCCATTGTACCGTTTTCTTCTACAACTGTACGTTTCGTTACAAGATTGTAAACATTGTTCGCCCAGTTTTGAATTGTTGTATAACGGCAATAGGCATCTTTACGTACAACGATTTCAACAACTGCTGAGTGTAAAGAGTTTGTTGTGTAAACAGGAGCTGTACAACCTTCAACATAGTGTACGTGAGCGCCTTCATCTACAATAATAAGTGTACGTTCGAATTGACCCATATTTTCTGAGTTAATACGGAAGTAAGCTTGTAACGGTGTTTCTACTTTAACACCTGGTGGCACATAAATAAATGATCCACCTGACCATACTGCTGAGTTTAAAGCAGCAAATTTATTGTCTGTGTAAGGAATCACTTTGCCCCAATATTGTTTGAAAATATCTTCGTTTTCACGTAGAGCAGAGTCAGTATCTTTGAACACAATACCAAGATCTTCAAGGTCTTTTTTCATGTTGTGATAAACTACCTCAGACTCATATTGTGCAGATACACCTGCAAGATATTTTTGCTCTGCTTCTGGGATACCTAATTTATCAAAAGTTGCTTTGATTTCATCAGGTACTTCATCCCATGATTTTTGAGTAGCTTCTGATGGTTTTACATAGTACGTAATTTCATCAAAATCTAAATCTCCAAGATCGCCACCCCATTGTGGCATCGGTTTTGTATAAAATGTTTCAAGAGCTTTTAAACGGTATTCTAGCATCCATTCTGGCTCTTGTTTCATATTTGAAATTTCACGGACGATTTCTTCAGTTAAACCGCGTTTTGAACGGAAAATTGATACGTCCTTGTCATGGAAACCGTATTTGTAATCGCCGATATCAGGCATTTTTTTAGCCATCGTTTCTCCTCCGTTCATTGAGATATATTTTTCTGGGTAATCATCCCTTGCTTTGAGTGAAGCCATAGTAGCTTTCACTCAAGAACAAGGAAGTAAGATTTATTTCACACCTTTTTCCATTGCTTTCCAAGCCAATGTTGCACACTTAATTCGTGCTGGGAATTGTGAAACACCTTGCAGTGCCTCAACATCCTCAAGGTCATATTTATCGCTGTACTCCTCACCCATCATCATTTTAGAAAAAATATCAGAAAGCTCAATAGCTTCCTCTACTTTTTTTCCTTTGATGAGCTGTGTCATCATTGATGCAGAGGACATAGAAATCGAACAGCCTTCACCATCAAATTTCGCATCCTCTACGACACCGTCAGTAACTTTTAATGTTAAATGAATACGATCACCGCATGTAGGATTGTTCATATCAATCGTTACAGCATCCTCTTCTAAAGAGCCTTTGTTACGAGGATTTTTATAGTGATCCATAATGACTGAACGATATAGTTGATCTAAATTATTAAAAGACATCGCCAAAATACTCCTTCGCAGAACGTAACCCTGCAACTAAACGGTCAATATCCTCCTCTGTATTGTACAGATAGAAGCTTGCACGTGCTGTCGCAACTTGCTGAAGACATTTCATTAGTGGCTGTGCACAATGATGTCCTGCACGAACAGCAATACCGTTCATGTCAAGCACCGTTGCCACGTCATGTGGATGTACATCATCTAGATTAAATGTTACTAATCCACAACGCTTCATAGGGTCACGTGGGCCGAAAATTTTCAAACCGTCAATTGTCTCAAGTTGATCCATTGCGTAGCCTGCAAGCTTATGCTCATGCTCTAGAATGTTATCTAACCCGATATCAGTTAAGAAATCAATAGCGGCACCTAATCCTATTGCACCTGCAATAATAGGCGTTCCACCTTCAAATTTCCACGGTAATTCCTTCCACGTTGAATCATATAACCCAACAAAATCGATCATTTCGCCACCAAATTCAATTGGCTCCATCTTTTCAAGGTGTTCCTTTTTACCATATAATACACCTATTCCAGTTGGTCCGCACATTTTATGCCCTGAGAAACCTAAGAAATCTACATCCAAATCTTGCACATCAATTTTCATATGTGGCGCAGCTTGTGCACCATCGGCTACCATGACAGCACCATTAGCATGTGCAATTTGAGCAATTTCTTTAATTGGATTTATTGTTCCAAGTACGTTTGATGCCATAGACACCGAAACAATTTTTGTTTTAGGTGTGACTGTCGCACGTACTTTCTCTAGGCTAAGAGTACCGTCTGCTTCAAGCTCAATGTATTTTAAAGTTGCATTTTTTTCTTTGGCTAATTGTTGCCAAGGAATAATATTGGAATGATGCTCCATATGAGTAATGACAATTTCATCACCCTCAACAACATTTGCACGACCATAACTTGTCGCAACTGTATTTAAAGCGGTTGTTGTACCACGCGTAAAAATAATTTCCTGTGTTGATTGCGCATTAATAAACTTACGAACCTTTTCACGAGCACCTTCATATTTATCTGTTGCACGGTTTCCTAGTGTATGCACGCCACGGTGAACATTGGAATTATCAAATTCATAATAAGCTTTAATCGCTTCAATCACTTGAACAGGCTTCTGAGACGTCGCTGCACTATCAAGATATACAAGTCTATGACCATTTACATCCTGATTTAAAATTGGGAAATAGCTTTTAATGTCTTTATTCATCATTAGCGAACTTTCCTTTCAATAACCTCCGTCAGTTGCTTTTGAACGCCTTCAATTGGTAATTGCGTAACAACTGGCGCAAGGAATCCATGGATAACAAGGCGCTCTGCTTCTGCTTTCGAGATACCACGGCTCATTAAATAATAAAGCTGTAATGGATCTACTCGACCAACAGATGCTGCGTGTCCTGCTGTTACATCATCTTCGTCAATTAATAAAATTGGGTTTGCATCCCCACGAGCTTTTTCTGACAGCATTAATACACGTGATTCTTGTTGTGCATCGGCTTTTGTCGCACCATGCTCGATATAGCCAATACCGTTAAAGATTGACTGAGCTGCATCTTTCATTACACCATGCTTTAAGATATGCCCGTTTGAGTTTTTACCCCAGTGACGAACCTCAGTAGTGAAGTTAAGTTTTTGTTCTCCACGACCAACTACGACTGTTTTTGTATCTGCATGAGAACCGTCACCAATCAAATGCGTGATGTTTTCAGAGATTGTATCAGAATCATTCATTAGACCAAGAGCCCAGTCAACTTTTGCGTCACGCGCTAAACGTGCACGACGATTAACATATGTCGTAAATCCTTTTGCAAGGACATCTACTGCACCATAGGTTACCTGTGCATTATCTTGAACAACGACTTCCGCAATAATATTTGCTTGCCCTTTTGCCTCTTCTACTGTTGAAACATATGTTTCCACATATGTTACAGCTGAATTCGCTTCTGCTACTACTAAAACATGGTTATATAATGAAGCTTCCGCATTGTCATTAAGGAAAACAACTTGAAGGGGTTGTTCAATAATCACGTTTTTTGGTACGTATACAAACACACCACCATTAACAAGTGCTGTATGAAGTGCTGTTAATTTATGCTCATCTACTTTAACTGCTTCAGTCATAAAGTATTTTTGAACAAGTTCGCCATGTTCACGAACTGCTGTGAAAATATCAGTAAAAATAACACCTTTATCAGCAAGTTCTTGTGATGCCTTAATATATGCTGGTGTATTATTACGTTGAATATATAGGTTTTCTTGTGCTTCAAGGTCAATTAAACCTTTTGCCTCTTCAGGTAGAGCATCCAATGAAGGGAATGCCTCACTATGAACTGCCAACGCTGGGAAGTTCATGAAATCCCATTTTGTGATATTCGTTCTATCTGGTTTTGGCAAATCTAAACCAGTTACTTTGTCTAGTGCTGCCGCGCGAAGTTCTGTAAACCAAGTTGGTTCACCATTTGCTTCTGAGAACGAGCGCACGTCCTGTACTGTTACAGGCAAGTTAAGTTCCACTGTCATGCTAGTTCGTCCTCCTTCTTATGCTTCTTGTTCTTCTGTTTCTTCTTCGATTCCTAATTCTTTTTTAATCCAGTCATAGCCTTCTGCTTCTAAGCGTTGTGCAAGCTCCGCACCACCTGATTTTACAACACGTCCTTGCATCATTACGTGTACATGGTCTGGAGTAATGTAGTTTAATAGGCGTTGGTAGTGTGTAATCATTAAGCAGCCAAAGCCTTCACCACGCATTGCGTTGATACCTTTTGACACAACTTTCAATGCATCGATATCAAGACCAGAGTCAATTTCATCTAAGATTGCAAATGTTGGTTTGATCATCATTAATTGAAGAATCTCATTACGTTTTTTCTCACCGCCAGAGAAACCTTCATTTAAATAACGTTGAGCCATATCTTCATTCATTTCAAGGAATTCCATGTTTTTATCTAATTCGCGGATAAATTTCATTAACGAAATTTCATCGCCTTCTTCACGACGTGCGTTAATTGCTGAACGTAAGAAATCAGCATTTGTAACACCAGCAATTTCAGATGGATATTGCATAGCTAGGAATAAACCAGCTTGAGCACGTTCGTCCACTTCCATTTCAAGCACATCTTCGCCATCAAGCTCAACAGTACCTGAAGTTACTTCATATTTTGGATGACCCATAATAGCAGAAGCTAGTGTTGATTTACCAGTTCCGTTTGGTCCCATGATTGCGTGAATTTCGTTTGTATTAATTGTAAGATTTACGCCTTTTAAAATCTCTTTCCCGTCGATAGCAACGTGAAGATCTTTAATAACTAAAGTTGACATGAAAATACCTCCATAGTGTTCAGTGAATGGGTCAACCATTCCTTAATTATCATCATTCTAATCTTAACTGAAAATCGTTCTCTATGCAAACCATTTCAATTACTTTCCCATTCCTTAAATAAAATCTTGAAAAATAAAGACTTTGTAAGCATTTTCAGATTATTACTCCTTCACCTAAACAATGAGAATTGACTTTCTTCATTTTCAATAAAATCTCTATAATTGAGAATCGATTTCATCTAGCTACATAGTGAAAACCTCGAGAAAAGTGCTAATTGTAGCGGTTTTGTGACAAATTAGCATAAACAACATATCTATACTATAACCTATTTCATTAAAATGGAATCAATTTAAGTTCATATTGTAAGAAAGAAATTTTGCTATAATAATGGATGGATTATATCCTCAATAGGATGATATTGTAGATATATTAAAAGACAGAAACATAGGTTGTATCTAGCATTTCTGCCAATTTCCCATTAGCTTAGATGTAATGTCCATAAATCTCCTTTTGTTTCTAGTAAAAAAACATCTGACAGCTGATACTTTTTATTTTGACATTAACAGTCATTTTTCATCTTAAATAATATATAATTAAGGTATAATCAATCTTATTTTTAGATTAATAGAGGTGAAATGTTAGTGGAGTTACGTCAATTACGCTATTTTGTAGAGGTTGCTGAACGTGAGCATATTTCAGAGGCTGCTGAGCATCTTCATGTAGCCCAATCTGCCATTAGTCGGCAAATCGCAAATCTTGAAGATGAGTTAGGCACTCCGTTATTTGAGCGAGTTGGACGAAATGTCAAATTAACACCAATAGGGAAGACATTTCTTGAGCATACCATTACGGCATTAAAAGCCATCGATTTTGCAGCAAAGCAAGTAGAAGAATATCTTGATCCTGCAAAGGGCTCAATTAAAATCGGCTTTCCAACAAGTTTAGCTAGCTATGTTCTGCCAACCGTTATTTCAGCCTTTAAACGCGAATATCCTGATTTACAATTTCAACTACGTCAAGGATCTTATCGATTTTTAATAGATGCAGTCAAAAATCGGGAGTTGAACCTCGCCTTTTTGGGACCCCTGCCACCGAAGGACGAATCCATTCAATCAACCATTCTGTTTACTGAAAATATTGCTGCACTCCTACCAGCCAATCATCCATTAGCTAAAAGAGAAAGCATACAGCTTGCAGAGTTGAGAAATGATCTATTCGTATTATTTCCAGATGGTTACATTTTGCACAAGGTAGCGATGGATGCTTGTCGAGCTGCAGGCTTTTTACCAAATGTCATTTCAGAGGGGGAAGACTTAGATGCACTAAAGGGCTTAGTCGCCGCTGGCATTGGTGTGAGCCTGTTACCAGAAAGCTCTCTTTATGATTCAGCAGCACGCTTTACCATAAAGGTACCAATTGAATCACCTACGATCCCTAGAACTGTTGGCATTATTTCTCCTGTAAATCGCGAAATTGCACCATCTGAAATCATTTTCTTAGACTTTGTGAAAAACTTCTTTTCTCGTCTTTCTCAATTCCAATAAAAAAGAGCTAAGGGCAGAACAATCTACCCTTAGCTCCTTTAATATGCTTTAAATAATTTTTGTAAAATATAATAGGATTGTTTTAAGCGCTCTTCATATTTTGGAACTTGCCATGTTTCCCATGTATAAGCAAACAGTGGTGGTAAAATACCATGAGTAGCTGCTGGCATAGATTGAACAACGTTGTTCTCTTTATCTACAAATAAAGCACCAATATAAATATTGTCTACTTTAACGGCAGCTTTATCGCCATTTTTATACAGGTTACCTATAAACTCACGCTGACTCGGATCTTTAGCTTGAATCAATAACCAAGGGATGCGAAGTTCGATAACATTGTCATCGGTCCAAGTATAATCAACTAAAGAATCATAATCTTTTGCTTCTGGATTAGCATTTCCTTGAAGTAATTTTCCTGTTTCGTAGATACTAAAATCAGTCGTTCTATTTTGCTCAGGTAAAAATAGTTGTTTATTTAACACATAGTAAATAGGGGCGAACTTTCCACTATTTTCCACGACATTAGCCATTCGGGGAGCAACTAAATTTAAACGGTGGCCATATAAATAATCAAAGAAATCGTAGTATTCATCAATAACAACCCTAGATTGACCATTTTTATTGAGCTCAACTATAAAATCAACACCATTTGAAAACGTCATATTTTTTATAGATGTAGCAGACGTATTTCCTTGACCTGGTACAACATCTAATAAAATGCGAGGGGAGGTATTGGCTAACTCCTCACTTTTTAATTTAATGTACAAATAGCGCTCATCATAGTCTACTGCAAAATCTGTTGGATTGTTTGGTGCAGTATCATATAGCTGTTTACCCGTCCATTCCGTTGTCTCTCCATCTACTTTTACCTTAAGTCTATCAAAGCTTAATAATCCAAACTGTTGCTCATTTGTTTGGGCATTGGACCAAAATGGTCGACGATTCGGATCATCATAATCCATCGTATTCCATGTTCGTTTAAACCACTCATCTTGCCATGTAAAAACAAGTCCTCCCATGAGCCCTTCATGCATAATATCCTCAAATAAATGTTGAAGTGTTTCTCCCTGTGCTTGTTCTGACATTTGCCCCTGATTCCAACCATATACATTATCATGTGTTTTACCACGTGATGCTGGGATACCAAATTCCGCAATAAGAACAGGCATAGTATGAGCTTCATGGAGCTCTTTTAAATAACCTGCATAGCTATTTTTGTTCCCTCGGAAATCGACATAATTTAAATAATCTTTATCGAAATTAAAGAAGTCAGGGTAGTAAGGATACACATGATAGGAAGCAAATTGTCCCGGCGCAGTCATTTCTCCTTTCGTAAAAATAACATTTGGATTGACCCCTACTAAATCTTCCTCCTCAGATGGCTCTGACGGATGTTCAAGAATGTCAGTTGTGACCCAGTTCGTGAAACTCATTGGACGTAGCCAGTTATATTTTTCCTTTTCATAAACTGACACCACATCCATTTGTTCTGCTAGCCAATGCTCAAATGGAGAGGCATCCTTTGTTTCAAAAAAAGTACCGTTGTATTGACCAATATTTGCATGTTTTTCATTCGTTCCAACAACCATATGTGGATACCATTCAATTCCTAATACCCATCCTATAACATATTTTGATACGTCTACATCATACAAGCCAGATGCATGTCCTGGTTGAGGCTCCACATAGATATTTCCATGAATGACATCTACCATTCGTTTCATTTCTAATTGAAAATCTTCTAACGTATCTTTATCATAGGCGTCCAATGAATTTGATAAGCCCTCTTCATTAATCCAAACTCCATGTAAAACATATAGTGGATTTTTTGGATGTTCTTCATTATATTTAGCAAGTGCTCTATAAAAGCCGGGTGGATGTAATGTATAGACTCGTATCGTATTAGCATTCATGTCTGCTATTTGTTTAAACCATCGATAATATTCCTCTTCAGTAATTGCTGCTTCTCCAGGAAAGGCACCAGGTTTCCCCATTCCGATATTGACACCCTTAAATACGATTGGTTCCCATTTGCCGTCTCTTCGCACTTCAAAAGATTGTCCCTGAATCCGTGCATTATAGTTTAATTTCTCATGATTCACAGTGTCCTGAACCTCTTTGTGCTCAAATGAATCAAATATTTTATGCATTACCGGGATGTAAATGGACCAATAAAACGAACTGTCTGCATACTTCTCAGCATATTTATAGATTGTTGGTAACCCTTTTATCTTATAAATATTTGGTACCCTTGCGATATCATTAAAATCTCCCGCAAAATAATAACTAGATGTGTAGCGCTTATCTTGACCTACAATTGCTGCAAATTGTTCTGGAATACCATTAGCCTTTAACAGCTCTGTTCCCTTTTTCGTTAAATCCCATTTATAATTTGCAAGAGCATCTTCAGCATATTTAGGTGTAATAATATCAAACCAATAATCGTATTGCGCCCTTGCAGATGAATGAAAGAATTTTTTACCATTTTCAGTAAACTGCACTTGAATACCTGCAGATTTAACATGCTTGTCCAATTCAAGTACAAGTAGTTCTTCTGTTATTTCATTAAATAGTAAAAATCCTCCACCCTTATATGACCAACTATCGCCATGTTCATCGATAACCCATTGCGGTATTTCTAAATTTTTATGATAATCAAGCTCATCGAAATAACGCCCGATCCAGCCAGACCATGTGATTCCTAAATAATCCTGTAATTCTTTACGAACTTCCTCTGATGTTGGTGAAGCAAACGTGTTATACTCAGCAATTAACATGCTCTTCTTTTTGCTGGCTAAGCGTTCGACGATTGCCTGCCATTCTTTCTGTTCAAGTCCTCCAACAATTTTTTCAGAACGTTCACCTAAACGTTTTGTTTGTTGTAAATCATCTTTATAAACTCCGTACGTATCTGCCAAATAAATGACATCATAGTCACTATAATCCTTTGGCAAATTCTTTTCTACAACACTTTTAGTTTCATCATTTGGAACCGTACCATAGTAATCGCGTTCTACGTCATAAGGTTCATTATTTAATCTATATTTATAATGGTTTAAAAACCAATTCACCCCTAAGTGCTCTCGGTAAGACTCATTCGGAACCGTTTTATCTATAACGGCTACATTTAGCTGTTTCTCATCTTCCAAGTACCACCATGCAATAGGGATTATTATAAGGACTAGTACGACCATAACCCCTATATAGATTCGTTTCATACACTTTTCTCCTTTTCAGCAATGCCGACACGTTTCATATTACCCCAGTCACTTTTTCTTAAGACAAAACGAACTAATCCCTCACAGCGCCAGAATAATGTTAGTGGGCGATACCAAAAAATTTCTGTAAACGCTAAAAGAATCATACGTAACAACTCTCGTTTTTTTGGATACGTATTCATACTCCACGATTCAAACAATACTGCCGCTATTGAAAAAATAACACCATAAATAACGAATAGTAGTAGCAGCATGAGCGCAACTTCATAATAAATTTTCCCTACGAAAAAGGCTATGACGATATAAATATATCCACCTAACTCCACAATAGGCCCTAGACATTCTACTAGCCAAAAATACGGGAACGAAAGAAATCCAATCATGCCATATCTAGGATTCAAGGTCATTTTTTTGTGCTTCCATAGACTTTCAAATAACCCTTGATGCCACCTTCTTCGTTGATTGCGCAGTACCCCTAATGTTTGAGGTGCTTCCGTCCAGCAAACTGGGTCGGGTACAAATTCAATACGTTTATTTTCTTTTTTTTCTTTTATAAGTCGATGAATATTCACTACAAGTTCCATATCTTCGCCAATAATATTGGTTGAATATCCACCTGCTTCAACAGCCCATTTTTTAGAGAAAACACTAAATGCTCCTGAAATAATAAGGACTAAATTGAATTTACTTAAGGCTATTCTCCCCATTAAAAATGCCCGCAAGTATTCGATTACTTGCATGATTACTAAGTAATTACTAGGTAATTGAGTCTCATAAATAGAGCCAAACTGCATCTTTGCGCCATTTGCAATACGAATATTACCACCTGCCGCAATGACCTCACCATCAGATAAAATGATAGGCTTCATCACCCGCAGCAAGGATTTTTCATCTAAAATGGAATCCCCATCAATGGAGCAAAAATACGGATATTGAGAGACATTAATACCCACATTTAGCGCATCAGCCTTACCACCATTTTCTTTATCAACTAAAATACAATTTTTATAGATTTCAGATTCATATATTTGCTTAATATCTTTTGTAGGGATGTTAGTTCGGACAATTTTGTTGATTGGCTTCATTTGAAAATGTTCGATGACCGTTTGAAGGGTTTGATCTGTAGACCCGTCGTTAATAATGATAATTTCAGTTTGAGGATAACGTAAATTCAATAATGAATAAACTGTATCTACAACCCCTACTTCTTCATTGTAAGCAGGAACAAGTAACGACACGGGTTTTGAATAAAAAGCATCTATATGTGCATCATCATACTCTGATAGATCGAGACGATAGCGTTTTCTTAAATCCAGCATAGCAATGATGAACATTGTACAATATGAAACGATAACGAACAGCATATAAAATAATGCCCCCAAAAAACATCATGCAATAGTCAATTATTTTCATTTACTTCCCCTCTTTTCTCGCTGCAATTTCCTGGGCCATTTCAATTGCATATTGGTCATTTGAGGATTCAATGAATTGCTGTAATTTAGCTATACCATGTCGATCTTCTACAATCGTTTTTGCCGCTTGAGAACGTACCCACCAATTCTCATCTTGAAGAAGTTGCTCTAAATAACTATAAGTGTAAGTAAGCGGTACATGCTTGAAAATTTTGGCAACCATTAACCTTGCTTCCCACATTTCTGAAGTCACAAAAGGGATAAAGGGATCCATCTCATCAATAATACCTATTTCATAAAGACCTTTTAATGCTCTGATGTTTATTTCCGTCGTATTATGGTCTAATAATTTTTTTAACTCCTCCAAATACTCCATCTTTCTTTTTACAGCAGCAGTATCAATAACAGCAAATTGCATATTAGCTGGCAAGCTATTAAAATCATGGAAAAATTGAATAAATACATTATCATCTAATAATACAAACAGTCTTCTATATTCACTTTCAGCGTAATTTACATTGGAATTTTTTATTTTCTCCATAAATAAATCTGGTTGGAAAAGGGAGTATATTTTTAATAACTGGAAATGTTCTTCATCTGTAATGTTATTTTTTTCGAATTCTTGGCACTTCGTTAGCAATTGATCTATTTGTAAGTCTGCAATTCGATAGAGGGCATTCATTCGAATACTCCATCGTCTACTTGATAAATCTTTTTCGTAGAATGCTTTTAAATATTGATTGGAGAATTGTTTAATTTTTAGTTCCAACTGTTCATTCCTTATATTCTTTAAATAGGATGAAAAAATTCTTTCAATAGCTTCAACTTGCGCCCTTCCTCTAGGTACCAATACGATACTAAATAGTGCGTTATTGAATAAGTAATCATACCAAAGTTGAGAATAATTTTGTAAATAACGGTCACGAACTTTTTCAAAATAGCTTTCACGCTGTCGCTGAACAAGTAAATACAGTAAAAAGATAAAGAGCACAACTAGTAAGAAGGAAATTATTGCGAAAAGCGTAGAAATAGTCAGCTTAATCATAGCCAAAACCTCGCAAAAGTTCTTTTAATTTTGGCTTCGAGCAAACGTAAATTAAATGGTTTGACAATATATTCATCAACACCGCCTTCATAAGCATTAAGCGCTGCCCCTTCAGAATTGCGTTCTGACATCATATAAATAATAAATTTCTTTTCATTTGGCATATGTCGTAAGATATGCAATATTTCTAAGCCATTTTTTAGAGGTAAAATATCATTCATAAGAATTAGATGCATATGCCCTGATTTATAATCATCCGATTGTAAAAAGCTATAACCATCCTCATAAGCCTTTACATCCAGAGTAAAATGAGGGATATCAATTTGGTTTAGCGTTGACTCTAATACTTGTCTAAAAATAGCGTTCTGTTCAATAATACTAACTTTCACTAATTCCGTTGGTTGCTCACTATAATCTTTTACTTCTGCTATACTCCACGTTAATTGCTCATCCTCTGATAGCATTTGTTTATTTTTATTTAACAACTCTTCAAAGATAACGTTATTATTTCTTATTTCTGTTATAGAGGCCTTTAATGCAATATGTTGAAACTTCCGTTCTGCTTTTAGGATGGCAAATATTCGTTTTAAAAATGCTTTAGCTTCTACATCACTACTTTGTAAAAAAAAGATACCCCAATGATTTCCATCGGATAATTGAAAAAGCAAATCTGTCTTACGTATTTTCGATTGTAAAAATGAGGTAACTTGATCATTCGTGGTTTCATTTGGTTGTGTAGAATTAGCTGTTTTTAAAAAGACTGCTGTTATAGTAAGGCGTGATCTAATAACACTTTCTCGCCATATTTTAAAGTAGCGCTCTACTTCATGTTCTTGCATGATGTCATGGGTGAATTTTATATCATTCATTAGAATCACTCCATCTAGTTTTTTCTTATTATTACTTTCTATCATTTATTTCGTAGATTAACAACATTACTATAGTAATAAATGTGACTAAACAATAAATAGACGTCATAAAAAATACATAGTTTCTCATCAATTTAACTACAAATAAAAAAGAGTACATAAGTCGTTAAACTTATGTACCCTTTTATAAAATTTTTAATTCTTATTTAACCGGTACTACTGCACCTTTCCACTCTTCTAAAATGAAGTCTTGGATTTCTTTAGATGTTAATACTTCTAATAATTTTTTAATTTCAGGTTTTGATTCATCACCTGCACGTACAGCGATGATGTTAACATATGGAGATTCTTTATCTTCAAGAGAAATAGCATCTTCAATTGGGTTTAAACCGTTATCGATGGCAAAGTTAGAATTGATAAGTACTGCATCGCCTTCATCGTTTTCGTACATTTGTACAAGCATTTCTGGGGCAGTATTTGCATCGAATTTAAAGTTTTTAGGATTTTCTTCAATATCCTTTAATTCTGCTGCTGTTTTATCAATGCCTTCTTTTAATTTGATTAAGCCTTTAGCCTCTAACAATGACAGCATACGACCATGGTCAGATACTGAATTAGAAAGTAAAATTGTTGCGCCTTCAGGCAGGTCTTCTAACGTTTTATATTTTTTAGAGTAAATACCGATTGGTTCAATATGAACGCCACCTGCATTAACGAAATCATAGCCATTGTCTTTAATTTGTAGCTCTAAGTAAGGAATGTGCTGGAAATAGTTTGCATCAATATCTTTTGACTCTAAATCTTGGTTTGGTAGAACATAATCTGTATACGTTTCAATTTCAAGGTCTATGCCTTCTTTAGCTAAGATCGGTTTTGCTTTTTCTAAAATAACTGCGTGTGGTGTATTAGAAGCACCTACTTTTAATGTTACGTTTTCTTTGCTATCTGTTTGATCGCCAGATGCTGATTTTTCATCTTCTTTTTTATCTGTACCGCAAGCTGCTAATGCTAGTACAAGTATTGATAAAAATAATCCTGCTAATAACTTTTTCATTTATGACACTCCCTTGTATTTGTTTTAAATATGTTAGCGGTAAAAACCGGAATAACCTCATTTTCGTGCTAGCGTTTATCAATTTTTTCAGTAATTAAATCACCAATCCATTGAATAATAAATACGACTACTAAGATCAAAATAGTTGCCATTAATGTCACATCTTGGCGATTTCGCTGGAAGCCGTCTAAGAAAGCTAAGTTACCAAGACCACCTGCACCAATAATTCCTGCCATCGCTGTATAACCTACAAGAGCAACAGCCGTTACCGTGATACCAGAAATCAAAGCTGGTAATGATTCAGGGACCAATACTTTCCAAATAATTGTAGAAGTTTTCGCCCCCATTGAACGGGCTGCTTCAATAACACCTTTATCTATTTCACGTAACGCAATTAATACCATACGAGCATAAAACGGTGCTGCACCGATAATTAAAGCAGGTAACGCCGCATTGGCACCTCGAATTGTACCTAGTAAAAACTTCGTAAATGGAATTAATAAAATAATTAATACGATAAATGGAATGGAACGGAAAATATTAACGAGTGATCCTGTTAAAAAGTTAACGATTTTATTTGCCCATAACTGATTGGGGCTTGTTAAAAATAGAACGATACCAATGACTAACCCTAGAATAAATGTCACAACCGTTGATATAGCTGTCATGTATAAAGTTTCATACGTAGCTTGCCACATATTTTCCCAGTCTACATTCGGAAAGAGGTTAGTTAGCATTTGCAATCACCTCCGTTTGTACTTCGACTGTATTTAAATAACGAAGGGCTTCAGTGACGTTTGTCTGAGTGCCATCAATTTGCACAATCAATGTACCATATGCACCATTTTTTGTTTGCGAAATATTTCCGTGAACAATACTTACTTCTACATCAAATTGTTTCACAAGATGTGAGATGACAGGCTGTTCTGTTTTTTCACCAACAAAAATTAATTTGACAAGTTGTCCAGTTGGATAGTTTGTTTTAATTTGTGCTACCGTATCCTGTGTTTCCTTAGTGTCTGTAATTTGAGAGACAAACTTTTTGGTAATGGCTGCTTGTGGTGCTTGGAAGACTTGTAATACCTCACCACGTTCCACAATTTCGCCTGCCTCCATCACCGCTACACGATGACAAATTTTGCGGATGACATGCATTTCGTGGGTAATCAGGACGATTGTTAAGCCTAAGCGTTCATTTATATCAACGAGTAAATCAAGAATGGCATCCGTTGTTTCAGGATCGAGTGCTGATGTCGCCTCATCACATAGTAAAACCTCTGGATTATTCGCCAATGCACGTGCAATCCCTACACGCTGCTTTTGTCCACCAGAAAGCTGAGATGGATATGCCTTATCGCGCCCTTCTAAGCCTACAAGGGCTATTAATTCCTTCACACGTGCTTCACGTTGAGCCTTTGGAAAGCCTGCGATTTCTAAAGGGAAAGCTATATTTTCGGCAACTGTTCTCGACCAAAGTAAATTGAAATGCTGGAAAATCATACTTACCTTTTGTCTAGCTGCTCTAAGCTTTTGTCCTTTTATCGATGAAAATTCCTGATTGTTCACCGTTACTGTTCCTGCTGTTGGTTTCTCTAAACCGTTTAGTAAACGAATCATGGTACTTTTACCTGCGCCACTATAGCCGATAATGCCAAAAATTTCACCTTTATTAATAGTAAGGTTGACGTCTTTGACTGCCGTTAATTCGCCATTTGTTGTTTTGTATTTCTTTGTAATATTTTGAAGCTGGATCATAGCGAATACTCCTTTTCTCATATAGAAAACCCCTTCACTCACAGACAAGTAGAAGGGGTCACGTATGATACGTTAAACCGTTCTCTCATCTTTCAAAGAAAAATCTTTGGGTGATTTGGCACCTTTTCACATTGTGATGGTTGCCGGGCTTCATAGGGCACTTCCCTCCGCCACTCTTCATAAGAGTTCGATATATTTAATGTTTTAGTAATATATTTGTTACTTTACCACGCTAGTAAAGTTCAGTCAATTGATTTTTTTAACAATTCATATAAAAATGGTACGGATTGAAAGGCATAAATCTTTTTTGTCACTTTTCCGCCATCACTGATGAGTAGACATGGAACACTTTCAATCTGATGCTCATAGGCAATGTGTTCCAAAAAGTTGATATTTGCTTTACCTATTTGTAGCTGTGGCAGTAATTGTTCAATAATGGACATCATTTTAGATGCCACTGCACACGTTCCACACATCGGTGTATATAAATAAAATGCAGTTTTCTCTCCCGACTGTTTAGCCGCTTCCCACTGCTCTGTTGACCATTCTTCCATTTACTCACGCAACCTTACAAAATATATTCATTATGGATTGAAAAATGTGCACGCAGTAAAATCATCGCTAACACTTTTCTTGGTGTTGTTTCTACTTCCTTGTACGTTGGCATTGTGCGCAGATGTTCAGCTTCTGGATAATGTCTGTCCATTAATGCACGTAGCTTATCGCCTGAAGTATCTGCATCAAAAAAAGTAAATAGCTCACAGCCCTCATAGGGATCCAGTAGTTCTTCTAATTGATGCACACCAATTGTACCATTCGTACATAGTATTGTAACATTCTCATTCAAAATAGGCTCAATTTGTAGCTTATCTGAGCGCCCTTCTACTATCAAGCATTTTCCCTCGAACATTACGCCACCTCCATTTAGAGATCCCTACTTATAAGTCATTATATAACAAAAAACGCCGGTAGTTGCCGACGTTTTTCGATTATGGCTTGTCTTATTCAGCGATCATTTCTTCGTATTGCTCTGCTGTCATTAGTTTCTCAACTTCTGATGCATCAGCAGGCTCAACAACGATCATCCATGCTTTTTCATATGGTGATTCATTAACGAATTCTGGGCTATCTTCTAAATCTGCATTTACTTCCACTACAGTACCTGAGATGGGTGCATATAATTCAGAAACAGTTTTTACTGATTCTACGCTACCGAATGGATCATCTGTTTTGATTTCGTCGCCAACTTGTGGAAGCTCAACGAATACGATATCTCCTAATTCAGATTGTGCGAAGTGAGTAATACCGATACGTACTTTTCCATCTTCTACTTTTACCCATTCATGTTCTTCAGAGTATCGTAAGTCTTTAGGTGTGCTCATGCAAAAAACCCCTCCATAAATATGTAATATATTCACTTTCAGTGTGCCATACTTCTCCTATAAATACAAGGTTTAATACGGTTATTTCCAAGCTTGCTCAAAATCTACTTCTTTAAAACCTAAAGTAACTTTTTTTCCATCTGTGACGATGGGACGTTTAATTAACATACCATCTGAAGCTAGTAGCTCAAGCTGCTCATCCTCCGTCATTTCTGCTAACTTGTCCTTTAAGCCAAGCTCACGATATTTCATACCTGAGGTATTAAAAAATTTCTTCAAAGGTTGTCCACTAGCTTGCCAAATAGCTGTTAATTCTTCCTTAGTTGGCGGTTGCTCTGCGATATGTACCTCTTCATAGGAAACCTCATGCTCATTTAACCACTTCTGTGCCTTTTTACATGTTGTACATTTCGGATAATGGAAAAATTGAATCGTCATTACAATGCTCCTCTTCTGTCTTTTTCTGTAGTATACCATCATAGTTGTTTTCAATGGTGAACTTCACTCTTTTTTGTAAGTTTATCCATCCGTTGTGCAAATTTATCCATTGCTTTTACGATTATCCATCTCATATAAAAAACCTAGCTATCTTTTGCAGATAGCTAGGTTAAATTTGCACTATTAAACAATATATTTTTCAGCATCAATTAATTTAACGGAAGCCTCACGCTTCTTCGCAATTAAATTGTATGGATTATTGCGAGTTAGCTTACGCAGTGCAGATAATGTCATACGAGCTGCATCGCCATCTGCGGAAGCAAGAATTGTGTCTTTTGCTTCTTTTTCGATCTCTGCGAATGCTTCCTGACAGAAGATTTGCGTATAGAGCAATTTTTGATGTGCTTTTTCAGCACCATCACGAGCAATTGCCTTTTCTGTACGTAAGACAGCTGATTCCATTGCAAATAATTGGTTTGCGATATTTGCAATGTTCACCAATACTTCTTGCTCTTGATCAAGTTTTGCACCAAAGCGTTGTGCTGCTAAGCCTGCAGCTAATACAGCAATTTTCTTCGCATTTTTCACTAAATATTTTTCTTGTGCTAGCGGCTCTGTACCGATGTCCTCTGGCATTAGCATAAGCAGCTCTTGCTGTAAATTTTGAGCAACTTGTAATAATGGTAGCTCACCTTTTAGCGCCTTTTTCATAAATGTGCCAGGTACAATCATGCGGTTAATTTCATTTGTACCTTCAAAAATTCGATTGATACGAGAATCACGGTAAATACGCTCAACCTCGTATTCAGCCATAAAGCCATAGCCGCCATGAAGTTGGACAGCTTCATCAGCAATATAGTCTAAAGTTTCTGAACCGAATACTTTGGCAATAGAGCATTCAATGGCATATTCAGCGATCGCGCCTGCAATTACTTTTCCTTGCTTTTGCTCTTCAGGGCTTAACTGACTTAAGCGGTCCTCAAATAGACCAACCGTACGATAGTTTAATGATTCTGATGCATACAGTTGAGAAGCCATTGTAGATAATTTCTCTTTTGTCAGATTGAAATCAGAAAGCTTTGTTTTAAATTGCTGACGTTGGTTTGTATACTGAATAGCTAACTCCAATGCACGTTTCGATCCGCCAATTGTGCCCACGCCTAGTTTATAACGACCAATGTTTAAAATATTGAACGCAATGATATGACCACGACCAATTTCGCCTAATAGATTTTCTACAGGTACTTCCGCATCTTCCAATACTAATGTACGAGTTGATGATGATTTAATCCCCATTTTCTTTTCTTCAGGGCCAACTGAAACACCATTGTAGGCACGTTCTACGATAAAGGCAGAAAATTTATCGCCATCAATTTTTGCGTAGACAACAAATACATCAGCAAAGCCTGCATTCGTAATCCACTGTTTTTCACCATTTAAAATATAATGTGTGCCAGCTTCATTTAATTTGGCAGTCGTTTTTGCACCTAAAGCATCCGAACCTGAACCTGGCTCTGTTAATGCATAGGCAGCGATTAATTCACCTGAAGCAAGCTTAGGTAAGTATTTTTTCTTTTGATCTTCATTACCGAATAAAACAATTGGTAATGACCCAATTCCAACGTGAGCACCATGTGTGATAGAGAAACCACCTGCAACAGACATTTTTTCAGCGATTAAAGCTGAAGAAACTTTGTCTAATCCTAGCCCATCGTATTCTTCAGGCACGTCTGCTCCAAGTAAGCCTAATTCGCCTGCACTTTTTAGGAGACGCACTGAATGCTCAAATTCATGGTGCTCTAAATTTTCAACTACTGGTAAAACTTCATTTGCTACGTATTCCTCTGTTGTTTTAGCAATCATTTTATGCTCGTCAGTGAAATCTTCCGGTGTAAATACACGATCTAATTCCACATCTTCAATAAGAAATCCGCCGCCTTTAATGAAATCAGTTGTTTTTTCAGTCATGATTAATTCCTCCCAATATATCTTTTTGTTAGTTGATTCCCCTAATGATCATATATAGAAAAGCTTGATGTATACAATGTTCGGAGGCAACCGTAAACAGTACACCTCAAGCTGATCTAGCAAAATTTATAGAATTTCAAATACGCCAGCAGCACCCATGCCGCCACCAATACACATTGTCACGACGCCATATTTCTTCTCTTGACGCTTCAATTCGTGAATTAGCTTTAAAGTTAAAATAGCTCCCGTTGCGCCTAATGGATGACCTAATGCAATCGCTCCACCATTGACATTGACTTTCTCTTGGTCGATGCCTAAATGACGTACCACCTGTAATGACTGTGAAGCAAACGCTTCATTAATTTCCCATAAATCAATATCATCGATGGATAAGCCTGCAATTTCCAACGCTTTTGGCACTGCCACGATAGGCCCGATACCCATTACTTCAGGAGGTACACCGCCTACTGCAAAGCCTAGGAATTTTGCCATTGGTGTCAGTCCTTGCTTGTCAGCTTCTTCACGATCCATTACTAGTACAGCTGCTGCACCATCGGAAGTTTGAGAGGCATTCCCCGCCGTTACACTGCCTTTTACATGGAAAGCTGGACGCAATTTTGCTAAACCTTCAACTGATGTACCTGGACGTACACCTTCATCCATACTGAATGTGAATTTTTTTACTTGTGGTTTATTGTTATCGTCTACGTAATGCTGTTCCACTTCGATTGGTACAATTTCATCATTGAATTTACCTTCTTTAATTGCCTTTTCAGCAAGCGTGTGCGAGCGAACAGCAAAAGCATCTTGATCTTCACGACTAACATTATATTGACGAGCTACTTCCTCAGCTGTATGTCCCATGCCCATATAATATTGTGGAGCCGTTTCTGCTAAAGTCGGATTTAAACGTGGTGTATTCCCTACCATCGGCACCATACTCATGGATTCTACACCACCAGCAAGAATGGCCTTTGAGTGTCCTAGCATAATTCGCTCTGCTGCATAGGCAATCGCCTGTAAACCTGATGAGCAAAATCTATTAATCGTCAGAGCAGGGGTTGTATCTGGTAATCCAGCAAGTGCCCCAATACTACGTGCTACATTCATTCCTTGCTCTGCTTCTGGCATCGCACAGCCTAAAATTAAATCATCAATCGGCCCTTCATAGCCTGCTCTTTTCAGTGTTTCTTTGACTACGACAGCACCAAAATCGTCTGGTCTTACTGTTGCTAAAGAACCTTTTTTTGCTTTTCCAATTGGAGTTCGTGCTCCTGCTACAATAACGGCTTCACGCATCGTATTAATCCCCCTTTGTTTCATGTGCAAGATTGGTTTATTTCGTCAATTTAGTTACGAAGTGGTTTACCTTTTAACAGCATGTGTTGCATTCTCTGCTGTGATAGCGGATCAGCAACAAGGCTAAGGAATGCCTCACGCTCTAAGTTCAATAAATATTGCTCATCGACTAATGTGCCGTACGGAACCTTTCCACCTGCAATAACATAAGCTAATTTTTTAGCAATTTTTAAATCATGTTCGCTAATAAAGCCTGACTCAAACATCCCTTGCGCACCGATGAGTAATGTACCATAGCCTGATGCACCGACCACTGGTACTTTCGTTGGTACAGGTGGTTGATAGCCCGCTTCGTAAAGCGCTAATGCTGCCTGCTTCGCATCATACAATTGATGATCTGGATTAACTGAAATACCATCAGCAAAGTTTAGGAAATTATTTTCACGTGCTTCCTCACCAGATGTTGAAACCTTCGCCATCGCAATTGTTTCAAATACTTTATTAGCAATATGTTGATAGTCTACCTCTACACCGTTTGGTAAGCCCTTTAGGAATTTTTGATAGAGCGCTTTATTTCCGCCACCACCTGGGATTAATCCAACCCCTACTTCCACCAAGCCCATATATGTTTCCATTGTTGCTTGAATATGTGCAGCTGGTAAGCAAACCTCTGCTCCCCCACCTAATGTCATAGCAAACGGTGCTGCTACAACAGGCTTACGTGAATATTTAATTTTCTGCATAGCATCTTGGAATGCCTTAATGACGAAATCTAGCTCAAATATATTATCATCCTGTGCTTCTACTAAAATCATTCCTAGATTTGCCCCAACACAGAAGTTTTTCCCCTGATTACCGATGACTAAGCCCTTAAAGTTAGCCTCTACTTCATCTACCGCAAAGTTAATCATTTGGATAATATCTAAACCGATCGCATTGGATTGCGAATGGAACTCAAGTAATGCAATTCCATCACCTAAGTCTATTAAACTGGCACCTGTGTTTGATTTAATCACACCATGCTTTTTCTTATAGCGTTTTAAATTAATCTCTTTTTCATTCACAGGCACTTTCACATACTGTGAACCATCATAGTATGCTAAATCACCGTCTAATTCTGTATAGAATGTCTCAAACCCATTTGCTAACATCTCTTTGACAAATGCAGGTACCTCTCGGCCTTCAGCCTCCATTTTCGCCACAGAATCTTTTACGCCTATAGCATCCCAAATTTCAAATGGCCCTTGTTGCCAGCCGAAGCCCCATTTCATCGCGTTATCAATGGCTACGATATCATCGGCAATCTCACCATGTAGCTGTGCAGAATAAAGTAGCGTTGGTGCAAAAATACCCCATAATAGCTCACCTGTACGATCCTTCGCATAGGTTAACGCCTTCACTTTATTGGCTAATCCACGAGTTTGTTTTGCCATTTCAATAGAAGGTGTTTTTAATTTTTTGGCTGGACTATACGTTAAGGTTGCTGGATCAATCTCATGTATCTCTTTTCCTTGTTTTAAGAAGAAACCTTGACCCGATTTTGCTCCTAGCCAACCGTTCGTGACCATTTTTTGTAAAAATTCAGGTACTGCAAATACTTGCTGCTCGTCACCTGTTGTTTGATCGTAAACATTTTTCGCTACATGAATGAATGTATCTAAACCAACTACATCTAGCGTACGGAAAGTTGCAGACTTTGGACGGCCAATAAGCGGCCCTGTTACAGAGTCTACCTCACCAACAGAGTAACCACCTTTTAACATTTCCTGTAAAGTGACAAGTAAACCATATGTTCCAATGCGGTTGGCAATAAAGTTTGGTGTATCTTTTGCAAGTACAACTCCTTTACCAAGCACATCTTCCCCAAATGTTTTCATGAAACTAACTACTTCAGGTGCAGTTGTATTGGCAGGAATCACTTCTAATAATTTTAAATAGCGAGGTGGGTTGAAAAAGTGTGTGCCAAGAAAATGTTTTTGGAAATCATCTGAACGCCCCTCTGCCATCGCATTAATGCTAATACCTGATGTATTTGAACTAATGATTGTTCCTGGTGTACGAACAGCATCAATTTTTTCGTAAAGACTTTGTTTAATTGATAAATTTTCTACAACAACTTCAATAATCCAATCTACGTCTTTTAGTTTCCCTAGATCGTCTTCAAAGTTGCCAACCGTTAGTAGTGATAAATTTTTCTTAGAAGTAAGTGGTGCTGGCTTTTGCTTTAATAACTTTTGCAAAGCTCCGTTTACAATACGATTTCTTACAGCTGGATGCTCTAAAGAAAGACCCTTTGCCTCTTCCTCTTGCGTCAGTTCCTTTGGTGCAATATCCAATAGTAATGTTGGTATACCGATATTTGCTAAATGTGCTGCAATTCCAGAGCCCATCACCCCAGAACCTAGAACAGCTGCTTTTTTAATGTTGTAAGTCACAAGCAATTCCCCCTTATTCTCCCATTGAATGAATAGCCATTCATTTTTTGGCCAAAAAAATATCAAGTGTACCTTAGTAAATTTTTTGTCCTTTTGTTGAATGAGATTCCCTCCACTCAACCAAGCACGACTAAGGTTTATCTTCGTTCCAAAACGACACTTCTCAATGAATGAAGATAAAACTACTTTTCTGTTTTTAGTGTAGATTATTTTGTCTAATTTAGCAATCTTTTTTCAAGAATTATTTTTGCAGTATACATCTTTTTTTGTTTTTAACGAGCTAAAAGAGGACAAGAAGTAGCGATCGAAACGGCCAAACAGAAAACTTTCAGATTGCAAGAAAAATGTGTAGAATGGAAAGCAAGGAGAGTGAATACTTAATGAAAACTATTACTACTGCAGAACAATTTAACGAATTAATCGCTGGCGATCAAAAAGTTTTAGTGAAATTTTATGCTGGCTGGTGCCCTGATTGCACACGTATGAATATGTTTATCGATCCAATCATTGAAGAGTACAACCAATATGACTGGTATGAGCTAAACCGTGACGAACTTCCAGAAATCGCTGATAAGTACGATGTTATGGGAATTCCAAGTCTATTGATTTTCCAAAATGGTGAAAAGCTTGCACACTTACATAGTGCAAATGCAAAAACACCTCAGCAAGTAACAGAATTTTTATCTGCTCAACAATAATGGCGAGAGAGCTGCATTTCTTCTTGAAATGCAGCTCTTTTTGAAAGGAGATTCCATTATGCGTCAACAATTAATACTACTTGGAAAATCACAATACGATGAATCGATTGCGCCAAGCTATCGCAATTCTGCCTGTGGACCTACTACGATTCATGTCATCTTAAATTTTTTAAACGAGTCAACTCCTTCCATTAATGAGCTATATAAACTGCTTGGTGGTACAAAAATTGGCTTATTCAAATGGAGACTGATTCACAATCTTCGTCAACTGCTTCCAACCTGGGATATTCGAACTTGTTCATTAAAGGAAGCTCTACAGGAAATTGACGCAGGCCGACCAGTTGCTATGCGTTTTGATGGCTATTTTAGCCTTCAGTGGCGAGATAAAAAATCAACCTTTGCTTATCATTGGGTACCGCTTATTGGCTATGAGATAAAAAATGATGAACTATGGCTAATATTCCATGATAATGGTGGTCCACAACGTGATAGCCAAATTCGACAGGCTCTCTATAAAGATAACGAAAAGGTATTATCCTTTGTTAAATTAGCACCTTACTAGGGCAAACTACAGACTATTAATTGCTCTTTTTTAAGGTGTCTTTAATTACCTCTGCAAAAATATCAGCAGTTCGATAGGTTTCTTCCAGATTATTTTCTGACCCTCCAATATTTAGTAACAATGAATTTCCATGCAGGTCTTGATTATAGGTATTGGCTGGTCTCTCTCCTTTTTCTATAACTCCTCTCGATAGCCCAGGGTATCGTTGCTCCAATTGTTCATGAAGCTGTACAGCAAATTGTTTATTCTGCTCATAATTAATACTGATTTTCGAAACAATAAATTGGATCTTTGCGTATGATTTACCATTTATTTCGATCGTTGAATCACTTCTACTACTGGAATCTCGGTGAATGTCAAACACCATCTGAATACTGTCATTGTCTTCTAACGCTTTTTTTAAATAGTAACCAGAAAATAAATAGGCTTCTGTGTATTGCTTATTATATTTTTCTAAGACGCCAAAGATATCTGAATGATCATGAATGGCATTAATTTGCATATCATTTAATGCTTTACTTAACCTTTTCCCAACAAGCGTAACATTTTTCGTTTCACTCACTGCCGTCATCTTTTCCTTTTGTACGTCAAGTTCGGGAAAATAAGATTCCCGATTATGCGTGTGATAAATGTAAACTAGAGGCTTTGCTAACGTTTGTGCAGATTGTCCAAATGTATGGTTGACCCCATCTCTTTCAAGAATTAGCAAACAAAAAACGAAAATAGATACGAAAACGCCGCTTGAAATAATCGTCGTAAATCTTATAAATTTCCTTTTTTTCTCTAAGTCCCTCGCCTTCATTCGAAGCATCTTTTCCGTTGTGCTTTTAAACTCTTTTGATGGATGCTGAGGGTACAATTCTTTTAGCTCATCCATTAATTCCTGCTCATTTTGCATTTGGCAAAGCCCCCTCTACATCTATATTTAGTTTGTTTTTCAGAATCTTCAAAGCTCGATGGTAATCCACTTTAACTTTCGCCATACTGCATTGTAAAACGGCTGCAGTTTCACTTACTGAAAATTCATTAATACCTCTGAGAATGACAACAGCTCGAAAATTGGGCTTTAATTTTGCAATAGCCTCATGGATTAATCTTTTCGTTTCTGCTATTTCAAATTCTTCATCTGGTTTCTTATCGCTTGATGCTAACTGTTTAAAAAATCCCTCTTTAAATAAGGTCGTAAATCTCTTTTTTCGATAATGATCGATTGCTACATGTTTTGCTATTGATAATATCCAAGTATTTAAAGGATAGTTACTATTAAATTTTGGTAAACTTTTCAAAACTCGAATAAATACTTCTTGTGTTAAATCCTCTGCATCATTTTGATTACCCATAAAATAAATCAAAAACCGATATACATCCAAATAATACAAATTGTAAATTTCTACTATTTTTGATTCTAAATTAGACGAATCAAACAAGCTCTCCCCTCCTCCATGTATTGTCACTTATAATTCGTTTGAAAGTGAAAAAAGGTTACAAAAAATTTCAATAAAAAAAGCAGAGCATATGACTATACTCTGCGATGATCAACTAAATAAGGGTATACAAAGATCGGGCGTGCTTGGCAATTAGTGTGTAGCCACGCTCTTCTATTTCTTTAAAAATATGTGGTTCATACGTCGGTACCACAAGACTCGTAAAATCCGCATCAATTGGTACATTGGTTTGAATTGTTGCAAGCTCATGTGATAGCTGCAACATTTCTAAATTATCCTGGATTTTTGTTCTTTGGCCTGGCTTCAATTCACCAAGTGATGCCAGTATTTTGTCTATCGAGCCATATGTTTGAATAAGCGTTAACGCTTGTTTAGGGCCAATCCCTTTCACACCTGGATAGCCATCACTTGAATCACCCATAAAGGCTTTCACCTGTGCAAACTGTGAAGGTTCAATACAATATTCTTCTTTAAAGCGAGCGTGTGTATAAATATCGTATTCTGTATAGCCCTTTTTCATAAACGCAATTTCTGTAGATGGTCTTAAAAGCTGAAGTAAATCCTTATCACCACTAATGACCGTAATGTCTGCCTCGTCCTGCCATTTTGTAATCATGGAGCCAATTAAATCATCCGCTTCCATACCCTTCACGCCGAAATTTTGCCAGCCCATTTGCTGCGATAAATTTTTCGCCATATCAAATTGTGGTAGCATCTCCTCTGGTGGTGCTGGGCGATTCGCTTTATAGCCATCAAATAAATCATTGCGGAATGTATGTGCCCCCATATCCCAGCAAACCGCCATATGTGTTGGCTTCATAATAGTTTGTGCTGTTAGAACATGGCGCACAAATCCTTGGGCTCCATTCGTTGGTGTTCCATCTGCCAAGCGAATAAAATGCCCCATGGCAGCCGAAGCGAAAAAAGAACGGAATAACAGTGCCATACCGTCGACAATCAATAATTTTGGTTTTGTTGTCATAATAAATTTCCTCTCTATTACAATACAAAGTTTGTATTAATTTATTGTTTTCTACTTAAACATTATAGCAAACTTTCAAAAATCAGCATTGTTAATACTCGGAAATACGCTTGCTCTACAACATAACCTTCCCTTTTTTCGAAATACGATTGCGATGATCTAGCTGAATGCCTGTTAACCATTGCAAAAATGCCGTCACACCGATTTTAACAGTTTCTGGACGCAGTATGTCTTCTTTAGGATCAGCATAAACAAAGTCAATATGACGAACACCCTCATTTTCTCCAATAAGCTTGAGGATATCAAACAACTCATAAGCAGTTAAACCACCTGGCGAGGCTGCAGGAACATCACAGGCAAATACAATATCAAGTGCATCTAAATCCACTGACACATAAATACGATCTACTTCATACATAAGCTGACGTAGCATTTCACGTATTGTGAGCTGAATACCATCACGTCGCATTTGCTTTAACGTAATCATATGGATGCCTTGTTCTTTAGCATAATGTATCATTTCAGGTGAATTGAAAAATCCATGCAAACCGACATTATAGACATGTCTCCCCTCAACAACCCCTGCTGCAATTAACTGATGAATTGGAGAATCTTGCGCTAAACCAATTTCCTCTTGGTTTCTTGCATCTAAATGCGTATCAATCTGAATGATGCCAATCCGATCCTGTGGGAAGGCATTTTTTATACCTTTTATGGAGTGCGCGGTAATTGTATGATCTCCCCCAATTAAACAAGTGAAGCTTCTTTGAAAGGCTATACTTAAATTTTCTGCAGCAGCCTCAATGGCAGATTCCGAAAGCATTCTATCCTTTTCTAGAATCGCCACATCCCCGATATCCACAACTGAAAGGGCACGCAAATTCACCTGCTCATCTAGATTATACGATTGAAAACCTGGCCAAGCCTTTCGAAACGCTGTTGGGTACTGTGCTTTTGATGACGCACCATTGGCATACGATAAAAGAGCACCATATACAACAATATCTACCTCATTTGGATTCGGATTTGCTTGCTGCTTTATCCACTGATGCATAGCTGATCCATTTTCCTGCTTCCATTGGCATTCTGATTGTATAAACATATTCATCTACCACCTTCTTCTCTATTCCACTCAAGTTAAATTGACCTACACTAATTGTTGCTCTCCTATAAATGTCCTAACATATTTTCTCTATAGTAATAGTACCATTCGTACAATGATTTTCGTCAAAGATTTTCTTTTTTCCTTTTATATTGAAAATATTCTTTTAATCAAACAAAAAAAGCAAACTTGAAATCAGTTTGCTCAGAAATTGCATGTATTTAAGTTAGGGTTATGCCAATTCTCTGCTTTGTGAGCGGGTTTCAACCTGCTTTTATCAAATACTCTTCAAATAGCCACCCTTATTTTTGCCAATACTTAGGTCAACTCTTCGTCGAGAAATCCCTCTTATCAAGCAGAGTCCCCCTCCATTTCGACTACTTTTGCTGTTTCGAATGGCTTTCGCAAAGTTCTGCTACCTCATACATGGAATAGCTTTGGAAATCATATTGGCTACGCAGCTCTTGATGATAACTTAATAGCTCTTCTAGCATCGCCAAATTCTTATCAGTATGCTTGCCAAAATTATGAGGGTGCCACCATAAATGATAAAAGGCTTGTGCCTGTGCAGCCTTGAGCATGCCTTCCTTTATTCGCTTTACTTTTAAATTTTCGAATATCCGCAATGGACTACAGTATGGCCTTAAAAAAGCACTTGATCGAATATTAATCAGTTGCTCCTCTTGCATTTCTTCCAAGGTGGCTATATGATGGCCAGTTATATTCCAATAGCTATCTATCCACTTCTTAGCACCTAAAAGTCTTCCCTTTTTCGTAAACTTTTGTGCGTTATATAGTACATGATTTTCGGTGCCTCTATAGCAAACATATCCCGCTTCTAAACAAGCTGTAAAATAGTCTTTGTTTATTTGATTACGAGGAAACACAATGGACTTCATAGGCGCAGTATAGCCGTCACTGATTGTTTTCGTTGCATGTAAATCCGCACAAAAGGCAGCTTTCGTTTGGCCCTTCTCCAAGCAATAAAAATGAGAAAAGGTATGACTTCCTATTTCCTGATGTGGTGTACGTTTAATTTCCTCAATTAATGATTTACCAAAATGCAGGAGATCCTCTTGTTCATTGTCGCCTACTTTTGCTAGCTGTGTATGTGCTGCAAAGCGCATATTTTCATATTTCACAGGGATACCTCGTAAATAATGAGCCATTTCTGCCTTTGATTCAGCAAATAATAATCCAACGGTAGCCCAAGTTGCATGGATGTCATATTGCTCAAATAACGCTAGTATCCTGGGCAAGGCTTTACGTACACCATATAGGTTTTTATTGTATTGTCCATAACGAAATACGTCATGGACACCCCAATTTAGCTCAAAATCTAATGAAATAACGAGACCCCCTCCATTCATGTTGCTACTTCCTCCATTTTTGCACACCTAGTAGTAGTGCACGTATTTTTGATTGGATAATGTAGCCTGAGTAAACATGAACAACCTGGCCACCAAAGCTCAATTTAAAGGCTCGTACATTTCGATTGTCCGTTAATTCCCCCATATCATATAAGACAAAACCTTGCTCCTTTAGATGTAGCAGGTTATGCCAAATCAAAAACCGATTTGCATACCGGAAAGGACGTTTTAATTGGGCAGGCAAAGCTGTTGCATGACATGTTGCCTCGTAATAAGACATCGCTTTTTTCTCATGCACAATATCTAATCGATAACATAATGTCTGTCCACAAAAACTCTGGATCTCCGATAATAATAATGCGCCCTGCTGATTGAGAAGCAGGATGGTTTCCATTTGCGACTTGCCGATTGTTTCAATTTTCTTCCTTTTGGCAAACTGATTATAAAATTGCTGAAAGGCTTTCAAGTTTTCTATGGATGGCTCTTTATACAAAATGACTTGATACGATTCTTTTTGGGCACGTCGTAAGATTTTACGATTACCTTCAGACAGTGCTAAATACAATGAAAGCTCATGCTCTTGTAAATGAATATGAATTGTTTCGCTTTTCACAAGCTTCCGACTTGGTACTAGTGAATGCGTATAGCCTACAACTTTCATAGACTTTCGAAAATTGGCTGGCTTTTCGAGAAAATAAAAATGCTGCATTGCGATATTCCATCGCTTACTTTTAATGGACAGAATGTACATCGCCCCCACTCTCTGTATATTTTTCTACATGGTGTCGCTCAAAACGAGCAATTTTATAATGTTTCATTCGAGAAATAGGTTTATAGCCTAGCTGTACTAAACGCTTGCGCTTGCGCCATTGCCAAAAACTTACCGTTACCCACAATGTTTGTGCTGGTTTTATTTTTCGGAAAAAAGCTGTAATAATATCGATTTGTTTGAAAACATCATAGGCTAAAAAATAGGTTTGCTTCGGTAAGGCTTCTACAATTTGCATTGAATCCACTCGCCAATTTGCGGCATGTAATGCAAACGCTGTCTTATTCGTTTCTGCAAAGGAGTCTTTATAGATCGTATAGCCCTTATAAAAGAGGGCCATGACTTCTTCCTGATCAAGCTGCATCGCTTCCTGAATCGACATTTCTTCAAATAAATTCCCGACAGGTTGCTGTGGTGATACGTCCTCTGATGGGGATAACTCATACAGCTCCACTTGTTTCAACCGAATAAATTTTTCTACGAATTGTTGTCCATATTCTAGCCAATCTTTTACCTTTCCATACTTTACTAAATAACGTAAATGGCCCAGTGTGTTACGCTTCCAATCTACGACTCGATGGTTCCCTTTCATATATTCCTTAAGTCGTTGCTTTAACGATAAAAACCCTGCCAGTAAATTTGTACGTTTCGTACCGCTGCTAGCAAGCATCTGTCTTGTAAAATCAATGTCGGAGCGCCAGTCAAATTTATATTGCTCATAGCCTATACTCATATCAAATAAGCGATAGTTAGCAGCAAACGTTCGCTGGATGGTTTCCTGATTGATTATCCGACCAGCGCCAAATAAATTAAAGGTTGGCTCATGCGCAAGAGCATATGTCACATAGCGACCACGACAGCATAACCCATAGGTGAAAGCAATCCACTGGTTTTCAAAGACAAGTGCATCGACCTCTACCTGTAATGCCTCACCTTTAAGCATCGTTAAACGCTCAAAAAAATCTCTCTTCTTGCCTTTTGTAAAGCCACTTGTATCCAGTTTTTTTGCCCATCGACGATCAAATAATCGAAACATTTGCCAAAGCTCGTCCTGTGAAGGTTCGCGCCTTGCTAAGGAGCCTAAATTTTTTAGTTTTCGTTCTCGTCGATCAACGCCATGCATTTTTCGACGTTGGTTGAAATGGTGCTGAAAATCTATTTCTGAAAAGGCAAGATAGGGTGTCACAACTCGGAAAAGACTTGTACGTAATTGTCTTTCTACAAAGTATTGCTCTAAGATTTTAGTAGACATCTTACTTTCTAATAAACCATGCAAAGAAAAAAGAATATGTCGATGCTTTTTAATAAGCTCATCAAAAACAAAAGTTGTAGCTTGCTGTAACCATTCCTTTTTAGACACAACCCCTGTATAATTGGCGATGTTTTCTCCTGCAAAAGCATACACCCTTACCCCTAAGCGAATAGACACTGTAAAGGGGAAAAAAGCCATAATCGTGCCCTCATGTTCAATGGCGTAAAGCTCTACACGCTCTTTCCGACCTACAATTTGCCACCAATTATAAAACCAAGCAAATTCTATAAACGGATTATCATTGTCCTCTTCTTCTAAAATGGCATCCCAAATTTCCTTGTACCACATAAGCTCATCATCAGTTCTAATGCGAATTAATTGCAATTTAATCCCCTTTCTTCACTAGTTCTGAAACAGCCTGTTGATAAACAGCCAATGTTTTTTGATACATGGGGTTAAAGGTGAAATATTGTAAATAACGGTGTTCACTTGCCGTCCCCATTTGCTTTCTTAAAGTAGCATCCATTAATAATTGACGCAGCCTCTTCTGCAATAATTCGTTATTCTCTCGTTCCACTAAAAACCCGTTGTCATAATCAAAAATAAGCTCTTTCACACCACCTACATTTGTTGCAATAATAGGAAGACCTACACGCATCGCTTCAATAATCGAAATCGGCAAGCCTTCCCAATCTGATAACAGAACAAACAGGTGGCATTTCTCTAGATAAGAATGAACGTCTAATTGATTACCTAAAAATGTTACACGATTCGATAAACCATTTTGTTCAACGAAATGTTCTAGAGCTGGACGCAGAGAACCATCCCCAATCAATTGAAGGTGCCAGGGGATATCCGTCAGTTCCGCTAAAGTCTTTAACAAGACATCTTGTCTTTTAGGCACTTCAAAACGAGCAACCATGACAATGACTGGCTGCTCCTCCATGCATATCTTTTTAGTTGTCTCACTTCTCTTTATAGGGTCAATGCCATTATGAATCGTCAGTAATTTATGAGCAGGAGCAACCTTTTTCAGTAGTGCTAGTTCCCGATCATATTCAGACACCGTAATAATTTTTGTCGTGAATGGCTGAATTGATTTTTCCAACCGATGATAGAACAGCTTTTTCTTTTGAGGAACACCTTCTGTAAAGCTCCAGCTGTGTGCCGTAAAAATAGTAGGAATTCGTAACAAACTACCGACTACGCGACCAATCACACCAGCCTTGGATGAATGGGTGGCTATTACGTCTGGTTGTAGGTGTTTGAAAACGGCTCTTAATTGCCAAAATGCTTGAAAATCTTTCGTTATATGAATAGCCCGTTGAAGAGCAGGCACACTGATAACAGGAATTTTATGCGCTTGTAAGTGCCACAGTGATGGTTGATAGGAGCCCGTCACTACTGTGACATCATGCCCATCCTGTTTTAAGTGGATAGCAAGTGCCTCCACATGCTTTTGTGCACCTCCGACTTTATCCATTCGTGTAATAAGCTGAACGATCTTCAGTATGGCCACTCCTTATTTTTTAATAAGCACCTGTGCGTGCAACGACAACATAAATTGTCTTAAACAAAATTTGGACATCCAACCATAAGGAATAATGATCAACGTATTCAATGTCATATGATATTTTTTGTCCATGTGAAATATTCGACCTACCGTTAATTTGAGCTAGGCCTGTTAATCCTGGCTTTACCTCCAAACGTCGAGCCTGTAAGGAATTATATGCATTCGTAATCGTTGGTACCTCAGGACGTGGACCTACAATGCTCATATCACCCTTTAACACATTTAAAAGTTGTGGGATTTCATCTATACTGAGCTTTCGTAGGATAGCGCCTACTTTTGTGATGCGTGTATCTTGCTCTGTTTTAAAATAATAATCATCAGGGATACCATCAGCACAAATAGTTGGCATATTAACTGGAACGGCCTGAATACACATTGTTCGTAGCTTCCAAATCACAAAGCGGTGATGATCGAGGCCAGTTCGGATTTGTTTAAAAAATATGGGGCGACCTGTCGTGATGAGTAAAATGAGGAATACAGCTAGCATTAGAGGAATCGTTATAAAAAGCAAAAATAATGCCCCAATAATATCAAATATTCTTTTGCCGTACTGACCATAGAATGTGAGATTCTGAGCTGTCTGAACGTGCAATACATCATCCTTTGCATTTTTTTAGCACTTAACTCTATATATTCATTTTGAACATTTCTAGAACTATTTTAGAAAAAGTGCTTATTTTATGAAAAAAGGAGTTATATCAGCGACACTTGCTGAATAACTCCTGCTGTCTTATTATATGCTTGCTTCTAAAATTTGAACATCACATTCAATCACAACATTACCTTTTAACGCTTTACTAATCATACATGCTTGTTCTGCCTTGTATGCTAAGCGTAGCAGTCTTTTTTCAAGGTGTTCTGTTAGCTCTTGCACAATAATCGTCGGTTTATGTACAATTTTTTCATACGTAAAAATGCCATTTTCTACACTAACAAATCCTTGTGCCTGCATGGATAACTCCAGCACATCTATTTCTGATCTTTCGAATAAAGCAGCTAGTGTAATCAAATAACAGGTTGCGGCTGCCCCTAAAAGCATTTCATCTGGATTTGTACCAATGCCTGGCCCATTCATTTCCTGAGGAATAGAAATTTGTGTTTGCAAATTACTTGCATGGATATTTCCTGTACCGTTTCTTCCCTCCGACCAAGTTAAGTCCATTGTGAATTTATGCTGAACCATTCTAACTCCTCCTTTATTTATGAAGCGAAGAAAAATGCCCGCTTACAAATGTAAGACGAGCATTCCTTTTATTCAACTGTAGCTGTATTTTTTTCTGTCTCAATATGACGCCCTTTTTTAGTCATAGTTTGGTACTCAGCAAGACGAGCCGTTGTACGCCAATAGTGATAGACAAGTCGATCAATCCACAGCAAAGCCTCCACTTTCGATACGGCTGTCTCTAACTCTACCACATTTTCAACTGTATGCTCAAAATATGCGTTTCGTTTATCACGTCGCACCGCAGCCATTTCGGAAGAAGTGACTTCAAGCAAGGTTGCAATCTCAGGTAGACGTTCATCCTCATCAATGATCAGTAGTACTTTTTCCAATACCTCTAACCACTTTTGGGTTAATGTCTCCTGTAATTGAAAGGCATTTGGATGTTGCTCGCGTAATGCCTTTGACAAACGATAGAGGTGGTCTAAAGCATGCAAAAGGGCAATATGCTTAAAACGTTCTTTTTGAGAGGAAGATTGGATAGCATCCATAAATAAACGTGTTTTTTCAATCGCCTCATCCATTTGAGCCAATCTACTGTCTGTTTCAGCTGTGCGTTTTTTTCCTTGAATAAGAGAAACGAGTACAGTCGTCATTTCCTTAGTAATATCTTGTAATGTATTAAAGGATACCTCTACTGCAACCCCAGGTAATTTGGCAACACTATTATCTAAATTACGAGTTAAGTAATTTCCTTTTTCAGGTATCATTTTTTCAATGGCCTTTGCAAAAGGACGAACAAATGGCACAAAGAGTACCGCGCCAATCACACTAAACAATGTATGGAAAACAGCAATGCCTAGTGTTTCATCAAAGCTACCATTGATGGATTTCGTGACGAACTCTGTAAGAGCAAACATAAACCTTGCACCGAATGTCACGAGTATAGCAGTGACTACATTGAACATCACATGTGTCACAGCTGTTCGTTTCGCAGCTGTTGATGCACCAATCGCAGCAAATAATGCCGTAGCAGTTGTCCCGATATTTTGACCAATGACTAAATAAGCAGCCTGTTCAAAATCAATGGCACCTGCATATAAAGCTGTTAAAGTGGCTGCTATTGCGGCACTAGAAGCCTGCATAATAACCGTCATGATAAGACCCAAAACAATTAAAATGAGTTTTCCACTAATAGAATTAGCACTAAATGCGTCGAATGGAATTTTATCTTGTACAGCAGCCATTCCTCCCTGAAGAACATCAATCCCTAAAAATAATAAGCCAAAACCAGTCACTAGTCCTCCAATTGCTTTGTAATCACGTGGTGCGAGCAATTGGACAAATACACCAAGTGCAATAAAAGGCAGTGACATTGTCTGCATATTTATCTTGAAGCCAATTAAGGAAATAATCCAGCCAGTACTTGTACTCCCGATATTCGCGCCAATAATGACTCCTATCGATTGGACAAATGTGAGGAGACCAGCACTGACAAAACCAATCGTAATCAAGGTTGTGGCCGTGGAGGATTGTACAAGCATTGTCATAAATGTACCAGATAATACCGAGCTAATGGTCCCACCTGTAAAACGATTGAGCCATTTTTTCAAGGCATCTCCTGCCAATTCCTTTAAACCGTTCGTTAGCATCGTCATTCCAAGTAAGAATAAACCGATGCCCCCTAGCACATTGATCAACCTATCAACACTCCCCGCTAAAATTGTATCTATATTATGAAAGACTCCTTTTTTATAGGAGTTTTATTCCTCAAACATTCTTAATCGTACCATTAATAAATTTGAGAAAATAGGGATATTTCCCTGCATTGTACAAAATCAACCATTATTTTACGAAAAACAATGTGATAATTTTTATGGTAGAATAGAATAAATAATTCTTTAGGAGATTTTCAAAATGATTTTAACAAAGCAAGAAGCAATACAAGCACTTAAAAAGAACAAGTTCATCGGTTTTACTATTACAACAGGCAATATTATTATGAAAAAGATTAATAAAACCGAGTATAATATTTTTGTTTTTGAAGAAGGAAGAGAAAAACCATTACGCTATGTAGGCTCTATTATGAACGTAATGGCGACAATGAGCGATAAAGCTTCTAAAAAGGATTTTGTGATTGTTGAACAACTACCAGCTGGAAACAGTGCTGAAGAATCTCAATCTACTGAACAGGAAGCAGTAATAGAAGAGAAAGTCGAACCAATTGAGGAAAAGCCTTTAGTTGAAGGTCAAGAAGAAAGCCGTGCGATCGCTGGCTATGAAGGATTGTACGAAATGACGACAAGTGGTCGAATTATCACGGTAAGAGAAAACCGCCCATTGGCTCGTTGTAATGATGAGTATGGGTTCCATATTGCGCGACTAACAAAGGATGGGAAGGCATCTAGCCATAATGTCTTTGAACTTTGGAAACAGACATTCCCAGAGCTGGAGCACACTCTTTTCAAAGGGGCCTTAAAAGCCAAGTATGGTACAGGCTGTAAGCTAATTGATAAACCCGGTATCCATTTTTAATGAAACACCCTCAGCAAATAAGCTGAGGGTGTTGTTGTTTAGATATGATATATTTTTTGCCATTTGAAAATCTTTATTATATTGATTTTAGCTGCTTTATGAAAGCCAGCCTGCATGAGCTTTCTCCGTCTGTATCTCTTATACCAGGGGGCTATTGTACAGACTGTTCTCCCTTCCCGTTGCACATCTGCAACGATCTCAACTAGTCGCTGGCTGTCATATTCTTTTATAAACGACATATTGTCTGACAGCTCATAGGAATAGTTAACCGTTTCTTCCACTGCCGTTTGATCGTGTCGCTTATAGATGACATGATCGCTCTCTGCAAATAGCCGATAGCCCTTATAGAAGTCTGCAACATTTGTCGCTTGCTCCTTCACCGTCATGAGGTCCTTCATTGATAATTCTTGAAATCTCACATTTCCGTTATCCTGTTGTTGCTCTGCAATATAAACGTCTAAACTATGAATTGCTAGCATTCGTTGGAATATTTTTGTAACAGCTCTTAGCCACTCCTTCGTGCTTGCATGCTTCAGAAAATAACGCAGTTCTCCTAATCGGTCTCGCTTTAATTTTACTAGCTGATGATTATTCGTTAATAGCCCTTTTAGTCGGTCACGTAAGACCATCCATAAACGAATAATACGCTCTGTAACTCCTTTTGTACTCATCACAAATTTCCTAGTGAAATCAATATGTGTATACCATTCAAACTTATATGGCTCATAGCCACTTCCTAAGTCATAATAACGATAGCCAGCTTGATGTGCTTTTAGCATATTTTCTTTCTCAATGAGGCGTCCTGGACCAAATAGATTAAAATCTGGTTCATGGCCCATTGCCTGACAAAAATTACGCTCTCTACAGCATAGGTCAATTGTAAATGCAATCCATTGACCTTCAAATTGTAAACTATCGACTTCTACCCGAAGCACCTTGCTGTTTGTTTTTGCTAGCCGCTCATAAAATAGGCGTGTTTGCTTTTCTGTAAAGCCACTTTTATCAATTTTCTTTTGCCATCTTCTCTTGAATAACATAAACATGTCTTGGAGATGATTGTGATTTACTTCCTGAAAGACGACATGACCAAGTGACTTTAATTTGTTTTCACGTCGTTTAAGGCTTTTGAATTTCTTGCGATGCTTTTGTAGAAATGTATCCATTGGAATGGTTTGAAAATCGATATAGGATGTGACAGTTCGAAAAATTGAATGAGGCATCTGATATTCAATCGCATACTTTTCTAATTCTTGAGAGGTATTTTTACTTTCTAATAATCCATGTAACACGATTAAATAACGCTTATATTTTCGTGAAAACTCCTTCAAGAGAAATGTGATAGAAGGTTCTAGCCACTCCTTGTCAGCGATCACTTCCATATAGGTCGCAAAACCTTGTCCTAAAAAGCTAAAATAATGGATTGTACTAAATCGTACAGAATGCACTAACGGAAAAAAAGCCACTGCTACACCTTGATGCTCCACTATGTAAATCTCGACATTGTCATGAACCCCAAGCGTTGTCCACCAAGTTGAAATCCATTCGTACTCAATAAAAGGGTTATTATTATACGCTTTTTCAAGTATCTCTGACCAAGTGCTCCGATAGGGCTCTAACTCTTTGATAGTCGTAATGAGTTTATAAGCTAGCAATGAACTAAATCGCTCCTTTTCCCGTGATCATCGCCATACATTTAGTAGCCACTATATTCCTAGCAAGAAAGTATTAGAACATTACAACAACGTAAAAACCCCTCCTTATTAGAAAGGAAGAGCTATGTTTCATTTATACGTTTACAAGAGATACCTCATCTTTTGTCACTGCATTGGCCATATGTGCTGTCGCCACATAGCTTAATGTCATACCAGGTCCAATGGTTGCGCCAGGGCCTGGATATGTTTCCCCCATGATAGACGCTGAACAATTGCCAGAAGCATACAATCCCTCAATGGGTTCACCATTCTCCTTTATTACCCGAGCATATTCGTCTACTACGAGGCCACCTTTCGTGCCGATGTCTCCAGGATAAAGACGTAATGCGTAGAATGGCGCTTTCTTGATTTCTGCTAAATTTGGATTTGGCAGTGTCGGATCCCCGTAGTAATTATCATAGGCACTATCTCCTCGATAAAAATCATCATCATGTCCGTTCCGCGCAAAGTCATTAAAACGATTCACCGTCGCGACTAGGCTCTCCGTTGGCACATCCATTTGTCTAGCAAGCTCTTCAATCGTTTTCGCACTTTTTGCGACTCCCTGCTCAAACCAACTTTTCGGGAAGGCCTGTCCTGGGAACAATCCCGTAAAAATATAACGGCTTTTAGCTGAAGCATCAATCAATATCCAGGAAGGAACCGCCTGCTTTGTGGTCTCTTGATGCTTATACATCGTATCCACGAATTCATGATAGGGAGCCGCTTCATTGACAAAACGTTGCCCTGTGCTATCCACTACAATCATATTGGGCACGCCTCGATCTGCCACAAGGAAGAATGGATGTCCTTTTGGATCAATAACAGAAGGTGCTCCCCACACTTTATCCATTAAATCCAACGTAGCACCAATTTTTAAGCCAGGTTCAATGATGTCACCTGTTTGTCCTTCTGGAGAAGAAGTCCATGCGGCATTCGTAGGGCTTGGTAAATACTTTTCACGAAGCGTTTGATTATGTGAGAAGCCACCTGATGACAGTACAACACCTTTCTTTGCCTCAATTTTAAGCTCTTGCCCATCTCGTTCCACAATTATTCCAATTACTCTTCCCTTGTCCATAATGAAATCTTTAAATGCAGTTGATAGCCAAAGCTCACCATTTGCTTCTGCTAGGGAAAGGCGTAAACGTGCGATTAAAGCTTCTCCTAATGCTACCGGATCGCTCTTAGTCACCTTTGACTTGACTAAGCGCGCTCCTAATTTCAGTGCTGTAGTTTTACCTTTTAGCGTCCGTGTAATCATATTCACCTTATGAAACTCGTAGCTATTCATCGTGAAGCCTTTTGTTGATAGAGTTGCACGACGCATCGAATTTGCCAAAGAGCCCATTTTTGTTAAATCGAAAATAAGTGGTTCAATGGCGCGTCCCTGTGATAAGCCACCAGGTTTTTCTGGATAATAATCCGAGTAGCCTTTTGCATATTGGAAGCGCATATGCTTTGTTTTATTGTATAAAAAGCGCAACATTTCAGGTCCTCTCGTAATATAAGCTTCCTTTAGCCCTTCTGGCACACGATCACCGATTGTAGAATCTAGATATTGGCGTGCAAGTTCATGTGTATCTGGGACACCTGCACCTTTAATGATATGATTATTAGGAATCCATAAGGCACCGCCTGAAATAGCAGAAGCACCACCATAGCGATCTGTTTTTTCAATCACTAATGATTTCATTCCTTGTAACTTTGCTGTTAAACCTGCTGTCAATCCCGCTGCACCAGAGCCTACTACTACTACATCATAACTAGCATCCCATTTCATTCAACCATTCCTCCCTATATGAGCTAAATCGATGAATCTGGCCTTTCTATTAAAAAGTATGGATTTAAACCAATATTCAGTCAATTTAAACCATTCCCTATTTTTCCACAAAAAAAGGAGCCTAGATGCTCCGTTTAAGGTTTTAGAATCACCTTTATACAGTTATCTTCCCGTCCACTAAATATTTTATAGGCTTTACTTGCTTCTTCTAATGGCAATTGATGTGTAATGGTACGATACTTTAAAAGGCAAGATGACACGGTCACCCTCACATCAGTTCTTACCTATTACATAATCCTTCTGTGAAGGAATAGCGCCTTGGTAAATATGCAAATCAGATCTCCAAATAGCAGTAGAAGTGATTTGCACAATAATATCGTCCTTCTCTTTAATAGTTGGACCCTCTACATTTTAACTTGGATATCTTTAATTCCCTGATATGTTACAGCCTTCACGACAACGACAACACTCCCATTGCATAGTATCATCACAAAAAGCATAGATTTTCGACTCTATTCTTTCCTTCTCTAACCTGCAGTATGCACATCTTTGTCATTATCGTTTTTATGCAGGCAAATCAATGTCAAGCATATTCATTTCTACTTAGCATATAGTTTGAAAAAGACATTAAGTTGATGATAGGGCGGAGGAATTTTACAGGTGAGTGCAATGATACTTGGCGGTTTTCTATTTTTCAGTGTGAGCATTGGGGGCGCAATTGCCTGGATCTTCTCTAAGCTATTTCAGCATACGACACAGGGATTATCATTATTGTGCGGAGGTTTTTTAGTAGGCTTACTTGTGCTAGATATCATCCCTTCTTCCTTTCAAATCTATCAATCTTTCGGAGTTATATTAGGTATTTTTGTTGGTTATTTCATCTTTCAACTACTAGATACCTTATTTCATGCTTCTCATGCACAAAATCCCTCGGTCTCTCTATTAACACTAGCTATGATTATCCATACAATACCTATTAGTCTCACTGTTGGAAATTTACTTGGAAATGCTGCATTAAGTATTTCTCTCACCGCCTCCATTATTCTTCACCATGTTCCAGAGGGATTTGCTTTATCTACTGCACTCATCTCTCAAGGTGAAAGGCTTTGGAGACTTTTCATTTATTTCTTCATCTTCTCCATTTTCTTTAGTATTTTCATCTGGTTTGGTCAGTATTGGGCTTTACCAGATAAAGCACAAGGGATTTTAATGGGCATTTCGATAGGATTGATTGCTACAGCTAGTATTTCTGAATTCATTTTGCATCAGCTACAGAAAGTCTCATTTAAAGCATTTTTTATGTATCTCTTTCTAGGTTATTTCCTAAGCTATATTTTCCATATACTTGTTGAATAATAAAGGGATGTCTCTGCACATGAGACATCCCTTTCCTCTTTTATTCTTCTTCACTTACTAGCATTAAGGTAAGGGTTAAAATTTTTGAAACCTCTGCCCGAGTAAGATTGCCTTTTGGGTTAAACTTACCATTCGTACCATTTAAAATACCTAGATGTTGTAATAGACCAATTGCCTCTACTGTTTCTTGACGCATTTGATTTTTATCAGTGAATGAATTGTTTTTGCTCACTCGCGCAACATTCACTTCCATACCTTCTAAATACCTAGCAGTGATATAGGCCATTTCCTCTCGTGTAACGGGCTTTTTCGGCTCAAATTTTTCACCATTGAAAATATCGATTAAGCCATACTCTTCAAGAATCGCTACTTCCTTAGCCCCCCAGAAACCATTAAGATCAGTATAAGAAGCAGGACCCTCATAATCTTCATTGACATTTAAACCAGATGCACGGAAAATAATAGCCGCTAGTTCTCCTCGCGTCACTTGTCCATTTGGATTAAACGTAGTAGCCGTTGTTCCATTAATGATAGCTGTTTGATATAAAAACTGAATATAGCTTTCAGCCCAATGACCAATAGCATCCTTGAAATATCCACCTGCTTTTAACTCAACGTCGGCACGAGCAAATACCTGTACCATATCATTTAAATCTTCTGCACTAACTGCTTCCCATTTGCCAGCTGTATATACCTCACTCTTGTAGCCATTACTAGTTTGTGTAATTTTTATTTGAATCGCATGCCCAAATAACTTCTTCAGTTCTTCATAGTTTTCCTTAAACTCTTTTTCTCCCTCTGGATAGAGGTTTGTACCATCTTTGTATGATTGAAGGATCGCCTCTAATGAAATTTTTACTGTAATACTATTTTTTGTTGTAACAATCGACACTTCGTTATTTTCAAAGCCTATTTTAGATAACAAAAGCAATTTATAAATATCTTGATAGGGCATGGCTTGTAACTGACTAGTGGCTGCAACATTCTGCTTTGGATGAATTATATTTGCCACATTTACTACATCCTGTGCATATGCCTGTCCACCAAACCCTCCTGTAAAACATGTAATACTCAGTGCACCAGCTAACATTATTTTCTTCACTGTTTTTCCCCCTTCGATTCATAGATTCAGTGTACTAAAACAACAGTTTATAAATCTATAAAAATATGGGAATTATACAATAATTATATAAAAGACCTATTTTTAACACATTATAATTTTCCTATTTTACTTTTGATTTTGAAACTAGTTTAACAGAAGAACAAATTCCTCAATGTCATCTACCACAATTACATATGTAATTAGATATAAAGTCAAACATTGTCTAACGAGGCCCCTGATGTTGGGGACATGTTTACCATGGAAAACTATCTCTAAAATAAGGGCAGCTTAAAGGCTGTTCTTTGTTATATTTCTGTAAGGGTGGGTACATACTTGAAAAGAAACTTCTTTCAGATAACTTTATATTTATATAATATCAGAGGCTTTCATTTGATTTTTATTCGTAGGTAGAAGTAGTATGGGATTGTAACGAAGGATTATCTACATATCCACACTATTATATTAATGTAACAATTTCAAAGGAGGAATTTCGATGAATTATCAAAACATTACAGTTGCAGGTAGTGGTGTATTAGGGAGTCAAATTGCTTATCAATCTGCTTTCAAAGGTTTTAATGTAACAGTGTATGACATAAACGACGAGGCGTTAAAAAATGCACAGGATCGTATTACAAAATTAAAACCATTGTATCAACAAGATTTAGGTGCGACACAAGAAGAAGTGGATGCAGCCTATGCACGTCTTTCATTTAACAGTGACCTGGCTCAAGCCGTTGCCAATGCTGATCTTGTTATAGAAGCAATCCCTGAAGTTGTGAGTATTAAAACAGAATTTTACACGAATCTTGGAAAAGTAGCACCAGCAAAAACAATTTTTGCAACAAACTCGTCTACTTTACTACCAAGCCAATTTGCTGAAGCAACTGGCCGTCCTGAGAAATTTTTAGCTCTTCACTTTGCTAATACGATCTGGAAAAACAATACTGCGGAAATTATGAAACACCCTGGTACAGATATGAAAGTGTTTGATGAAGTTGTTGAATTTGCGCGCGCTATCGGCATGGTACCACTACCATTGCATAAAGAGCAACCTGGCTATATTTTAAACTCATTACTAGTTCCGTTTTTAGATGCAGCTGAATCTTTACTTGTAAAAGAAGTGGCTGATCCAGAAACAATCGATAAAACATGGATGATTGGTACAGGCGCTCCACTTGGACCATTTGCTATTCTAGACATCGTTGGCATTAACACTGCCTATAATATTGTGGAAGCGAAAGCAACTGCCACTGGCGATGAAAACATGAAAAAATTAGCTAACCTCTTAAAAACAGAGTACATCGAAAAAGGTAAACTTGGCCGTGCAACAGGGGAAGGCTTTTACACATATCCAAACCCAAGCTTCGCAAAACCAGACTTCCTAAAAGGCTAATCAATATAAAAAGATGTACATAGTACCTTTTACTATGTGCATCTTTTTTTCTTTCCCAATGTTCGTAGTGACAATCCGAACTTTAGATAAGACTCGTAATTTATTCTATCACGCATGTAGGAACGAGCTCTGTTAACAATATGTAATCTGGCGCCTACTCGAAATGCTCAGTTTTACAAAAGAAGTTCATCAGATTTCCGACTCGAACACCAGAATAGAAAAATCGACTGGTAGCTTTCACAGGAAGAAGTCCCAAAAACTAGGGGCGTCTTGAAATTTTACTGTTGCAAGCTTTTCTAAAATTTTTAATTTAATTTCTTGTTCTAGGTCTTCCCTTTCATGATAGTCCGTATTGTGTAAACAATGTTTAATTTTTGGGATGAAATTCTCAATTATTGTTAGAGTCTCTTCGTTATTTTTATTTTCTAAATTTCCCATAATTTATTCCTCCTTTTTTCTGAGTGAATGATTGAGTTTATTTAAAGCCTTTCTATGATGATTAGATATATTCTGGGGAGTTGTTTTTAATATTTGAGCTATCTCTTTTATAGAAAGCTCTTTTACATAAATCATCTCTAAAATTTGAAGCTGTTTTACCGTTAGTTTTTGCAAGGACTTTAAGAGCTGTACATCTTCTATATTGTCCAATAAACCTCCACCAATTAAATGATCTAGACCATTTTCATTGCGTGTATCTTCTATTAGCTCTTTTAGGGTCGTCTCCCCTTCCTCTGATAATCCCTTATCTAAAATTAATAAAGATCGCTTTTGCAGTCTTCTTCTTTTTTTATCAAAATCTAAACTAAAGAAATAAATTAAATTACTAACATATTTGATCTTCCTAACATTTATATAGTGAGATTGAAAAGATTCATCAACGAGCTTCTTATTCAAATCAGTTGGATATAAGATCGCTTTTTGCACTTAATAAAGATTTTGGGGATCTGACAAAAAGCTTTTAACAATCGGATTGTTAACCTGTTCATTATTTCTATAGAAAAATTCCTCTATTTTTTGTTTATCATTCTTCATTTAATAATCCCTCCTATTATCCGCCTTCTTTCTTTATAAAGTGAATGTTGTATCTATATTATAAACCAAAATAAGAACAAACGTTCTTAAAAAGGGTGAAAAAAATCACCTTTTATACAAAAAAGGTGATTTAATCCAACTTATTTAAATATCTAATATAGCTTTTATTTTTTCTGGCTGATAACCAGTAATTCTCTCTACTTTATTATCACTGACTAATAAAGTAAATGGGATAGCGCTACTATTAAATTGCTTAAACTCCATTAATACGTGCTCTTCATTAATATCCTTATTAATATAAGTAATATTATTTTCTTCTAACCACTCCTTTAACCTAACGCAATATTGACAACCATTACTTGAATATACCGTTATATCATACTTCACCTTATAGACCTCCTTTTTTCTATAAAGAGGATTTAAACATAAGAAATGAAACCATGACAAAATAATATTTTTTACAGGAAGGTTGTTTTTATTACAGAAGAATCCTCTTTACATAGTACAGTTACAATTTTGGTGATATAGCCAAGCGGTAAGGCAAGGGTCTGCAAAACCTGGATCCTCGGTTCGAATCCGAGTATCACCTTATATTACTAATTTGGAGTAAGAGGGAGGTAATTTACATTATGACACCAGAAAATGTTCCAATTTGGATTAGCCTAATAGGAAATTTTGGATTCCCTATTGCCATAACAGTCTACCTGTTCATTCGCTTTGAAAGGAAAATAGATAAATTAGAGGCTGTCATCATGGAGTTATCTGAAGTTATAAAATCTCTTAATTACAAGAAAGGAGGGTAATCCACATGGAAATTGAAAAATTAATGGCCTGTTACTGTAAAGCAAGAGAAGTTCAATCATTTTATACAAATTGTTTAGCGGGTGATCGTCTGTCCCCAAAAGAACGCGATTTACTAATAAATCTTATTCAAAATGCCAGTATTTCTTCTAATTTATTGTGGGAATATTGTCAGATTCATGCTAATGAAACATGATCTATTAACAAAATAAATCCAACAAATAGTTTTGGGTTAAGAACTACTAATTTTATTTGTGATTTTATCCCCTTTAAGTAGACAATGTAAAAAAAACTACAGTACGCTGTAGATAACATTTTACTTAAAAGGGATTTTTATATGCAAAGAAAAAATCGTACGTATTCGAATGAATTTAAATTACAAGTTGTTTTAGGCGTCCATTCCATTATTCGAAAGAAGCGCCGTGTATGAAAATCGCGTTTCTCATGTATTTGATAATGTCGTGGACCGTCAGTTTTCGGATCGTGTAGCGAACGAAGTATTTGTCACAGATATCACGTTTTTACCATCGAAAAATGGATAACTCTACTAATCCGCCATACAAGATTTATACAACAACGAAATCGTTGCTTGGAAAATCAGTAAACGAAATAATTTACAGCTTGTATTAGATACGTTGGATGAGTTAACGAGCAAAAGAAACTTGTATAGAAGCATCCTTCATTCGGATCAGAGATTCCAGTACACATCAACTAAATACCAGTAGCATATTAAGCAACATGCATGATTGGTAGCCACTCCCGCAAAGGAAACTGCCATGATAATGCCTGCATTGAATCGTTTTTCTCACACTTCAAAAGCGAGTGTTTGTATCTCTCTTACATGCGGATTCAGATGAGGCAATTATACAAGCAGTTGAAGAATATATTTACTTTTATAACTACCAACGTTTCCAAAAACGACTCAAACCATCTGGCACCGATACAATATCGACACCAGATGGCTGCTTAGTCTTTTTTAATGCTGTCTACTTGGCAGAGATAAGTCCATTGATGAGTTTTAATTATTAATAAGTGATTTAAGCTTCTTTAAATCCAAATGTCCCTATTAAAAATGCTATTAGAAATATTATTAGCAAAATGGAATTGAGGATAATTAAATGTAATTCTACTACCGCATCTCATACCATACCACTTTTTATACAGTCGAATAACAAGAAATCAACATTTATGGAGCAACTTTTATATTATTATGTAATGTCGATAATAAGGTTTTTTCATAATCTTTAAGTACTGACTATTATAAATAAAAAAAGGCAAAGTTGATTTCAGGCAAGGAATGGTTTATTCGATGTGATGAAAACTGTAAATAACACGTGTGGTATAATTGTAATAAAGTCAAACCTTCATTTACATACAAAGGGGCGGTGCTATTTGCAAAGAAAAATTTTTACGTATTTATCAATAATTTTCTTGTTTTTAACATTTCTTATTGGATTGGCTCCTCAATATATTCTGGGAATTGGCATAACAATTCCATTTATTTTAGGAATTTCAGGACTAATATTTGCTATTTTAGGGATAAAGGGACCCACTCGTATGATTTTAGTTGTCCTTAATTCGTTTATATTAGTAGTGTTTATCGGGATTTATCTAATGGCTTTTTATGGATTTAATAAACCTTAAAAGAAGCAAAGTTTATCTTTAAAAGTCAGAATGATAGGAATTTTATGATAGTCTACAAAGAATAGCTATACTAAAAAGCATATAAGTTCGTTTTATAGGTTTAATTTATATTTCCTGAAAAAAATTTAAAAATGCAGTTTAAATCTCCAGTTGTATTTCACTTTACATAGTAATGAAGCACATCATACTAAATGTTGCTTCAAATACTTTAAAAGGGAGAGAAAACAATGACTGAAAAACAAACTAAATCAGGAATTAAAGAGTTATCGAAAAATGAGGTTAACAATTTAGTTGAAAAAGCATTGGCAAATGAAAGTGTGCAGACGCTTATCAACAACTCACTAAATCATTACCCTGCTATTAAAGCTAAGTATACTGATCTTCGAGCTTTAATAACACAATCATTAGGCGGAGAATTTACTAAAGGAACTACCCTGTACAAGTTCTTACTTTAGTTATGGAAGAACTTCAGACAGTAATTACTTTTACTGTCGAAAACGCAGAATTTAAAGCTGTTTCGCATTTCCATGGTCATTCAAGTGTTATCGAAGTTACACAATCTGTTGGAGTAAATTTATTCCCAATTGTAACTATTAAGATTAATGGAGAGTATTTCGATTATGAATGGCACACAAACCCATTATATGATGTCAATGAATTACGTTCTTCTACACAAAATAATGAACTTAATCTAATGTGGTCAAATTGTACTATCTGTACTACTGTTTGTGACACTATCCAAGGTTTAGGATGTACCTTAGCTGGTACAGCAGCTTGTATGGTAGCTTGTGCTCCAATCGGTACTGTAGCGTGTCCATTTATTTGTGCAGCTGTTTTTGGATTAGTGTGCCTTAGCGAAAATAAGATCACATGTGGACCAGGTTGTAAATCATTAGGGTTTTGCTAAATAGAAATAACAAGTTATAAAGTTAATATCTCCCCACCAATAATGTTATAATTAAAATAGGAGGGGAGATTCTTGTTAGCCTATAAGAGAATAATTATAATACATTTACTTATTATGTTTTCTAGCATTTTTATTAGTTTTCAGATAAAAGGTATATGGATAGGATTACTTATATTTTTATTGGTGTATGCTTCTCTTTTTTGGTTGTTTATTGGACTACCTTATGCATTTCAAACAAAGTCGAAGTTTTTCGAAAGGTATTGGAATTGGTTAGTAAAAGGTGGGAAAATTGGTCCAAAAAGCTAAAGATTTATTCTTTAATATTGCTTAATAATAGTAACAGAATACTCAATTTTATAAGAGAAATATTAAATTTAATCTACCTCCGAAAATGTTAGACTTTTACTAACATTTCAGGGGTAGATTTTTGTTTAATATTGAGCGAATTTCTCCTTTTTATTTATTATCATCTTCCTTCTAACACTTTATTATTTAAAAGGAGATGACAAAATGAAATATGAAATCATTTTAGAGCGGGTAAAAGTGGTCAAGTTGTTTAAAGTTTTAAATGCAGTTCCTGATAATTTAGATAAGATTCGAGCAAGGGAATTGTGGCAAGAAACAGATCAAGGTTCAGGATCTGTTATTGCTGTATTAGATAGTGGTGTTCAGGTTGACCACCCGAGTTTAAAGGACAATATTATTGATGGCTATAATTTCACAGATGATGATGAAGGTAATCCTTCAATATTTAAAGATTATCTTGGACATGGTACACATGTATCTGGAATTCTAGCTGCTGTTGATAATGGCAAGGGAATCACAGGTATTGCGCCAAAAAGTAAACTTCTTATATTAAAAGTAATAAATCGTAAAGGAAGAGGAAGCTTTGAGAGTTTGATTAAGGCAATTATGTATGCCGTTACTTGGACTGGACCTAATGGAGAAAAAGTAAACATTATTAATATGTCACTCGGCAGCCCAGAACCAAATGAAGAATTGCATAAAGCCATAAAATATGCCCGTTCAAAAGGTATCGTATTAGTAGCCGCTGCTGGTAATCAAGGCGATGGAGAAAGCGCAACTATCGAAATATCATACCCTGGTTTTTACAAGGAAGTAATTCAAGTCGGCTCTATCTCTGAAACAGACACGCCTTCAAAATTTTCTAATACGAATGTTAATTTAGATTTTGTAGGGCCTGGTGAAAATATATTATCTACGCATTTAAACAGTGATTATGTAGAATTGACAGGAACCTCTATGGCAGCTCCATTTGTTGCCGGTGCAGCTGCACTTATTACAAAAAAAATCAAACATTGTGAACCCCATTTGATTCCAATGTATGTATATGACTACTTATTAACTCATGCTCTTTCATTGGACCGTTTCTCCATTAATCAGGTAGGAAATGGTTTTATTCAGTTGAAATAATTTGTGGTAACAATGGCAATTTATTCATTCCCCTTAAAAGATAAACATCAACATCTGCCTTTTAAGGGGAGTATTTTTCTTGTTTTTAGTTCATTATGCTTCTAATTACTATTTTGGGAGTGATAAATAGTTAGAGTTGTTGATATTTTATATCTTTGGTATTTAGCAAAAACATATTGTATTGAAAGGATTTGAATAAGGAGATGGGTATTCTAATTCCAATTGGGATAGGTTTTTTCGCTAATATGTTAGTATTTGGAATAAGTATACTTCTTATAAAAGATAATAGAAAAGCATCTAAGCTAACCCTTATTTTCTTCGGGGTCATTGTTCTTCTGTCGTTGATCATTGGTAGTTGGTCAGGAATAGGCTTATTTGTTATAAGCTTAGGTATGTTACTCTTATCTATCTGTTTATATGTATATATTTTTATTGAGCGTAGCTTGAAAAAGGACCTATAGAGAATGCCTTTGAAGGGTAATTCCTTCAAAGGCATCTTTTCATTTCTCCATACTCACAGAATGCACGATGACAACAGGCACTGAGGTAATTATTGTAAGGAGCTTTGATTTGAAATGACGGCAGTTTTAAGGAGTACTGCCGTGTGACTTAAAGATGCTTCTGCATACCATATATGTAAGAACAAATATGTAGATGGGGGGATATTATGGATCTTCTGTTGACCACTTTTCTTAGGCTAGATATTCCGTATAATTACTTTCACGATTCATTCCCCATTATGATTGAATACTTGGGGATTCTTGGATTTTGGCTCGCATCCACATTTTCGGTCATTATTATCATGCTAAGTATATGGTTTCTTATAAAGAAAGCGGGCATTGTTAGTGCTTTACTTATTCTTTTTATCACGGTGATTCTTTTATTCCTTGCTTTCTTTTCATTGTTCCATTGCTACTCACCATAATAAATTGAAGCCTTTGAAGATGAATACTTCAAAGGCTTTTTAGCATTTTTAGAAATACAGCACCATATAATCCTCATCAAAATATTGCTGTCCTATTTTTAAGGCGTTTCGTTCTGTTCCAAAAACGTGAAAACCTAACGATGTGTATAATCCTTTTGCTGATTCATTGGAAGAAACAACTGTTAAATTAATTTGCTTGACGTCTACTAGTGACTTCGCTTGATTGATGATCTCTACCATTAGTTGTTTTCCTATGCCCAATCCCCGCTTTTTTGAAGAAACATAAACGGCAAAAATACTCGCTTTATGCTTTAGCTTCATTTTATTTGCTTGCACCAATGTCGCCACACCGAGTAAATCCTCCTGGTCAAATGCCCCAAATGTAAATGTTCCCTGTCCCTCGAGCCTATTTGCAAACGACTCAAGTGACAAATCCTTTTCTTCCTCGAAGCTAGCGCCAAAAGCTTCTGGATTTGTTTGCAATCCCTCTAATCTTAAATCTCTATATACCTCAGCATCTGCTGCTGTTAATTGTCTAATTTCCATGCCTTTTCCTCCTATCATACTTTTCCTATTTATCGGTCATAACAATTGGCATTTGATGTACTTTTCCAACAGTAATCCTTAAAATGGAAGTGAAGGAGCTGAAAATCTATGGAATCTACTAATATGTCAAAACATTTTCGTACGTTACAGGCACAACGAGCACACTATCTACCAGCTATTCATTCCCTTTCACAGGAAGAACTATGGCGAGTAACACGTGAGGGAAAATGGTCCATTGGTGAACACTTTTATCACCTTTATTTGATTCTCAAAATGCTCCACACAGCAACCAAATATTTTTTATTCCTCACGCCTATCGCTAAAATGCGAAGAAACAAGCCATTCTCTACTGAAATACATGATATTTATGAAGAATATCAATCCAAAAAAGGACAAGGAATGCGAGCACCAGGTATTTTAGTTCCACCTAAGAAAATACGCTTTGTATTAAACAGTTATGATATCGAGCATTTACTTATCAACGAGACACTTGCTTTGCAAAAGTTAGTACAAAATATAGACGAGGATGTTGCAGGACACATTGTTTTTCCTGATCCCATTGCGCATTATCCTAATCTCATTCAAGCTATTCAATTGTTGGCTATTCATGAGAGACATCACTATAAGATTGCTGTTAAAAGAAAAGTGACCTAAAATGATGCTAACATTTTAGGTCACTCTATAGTTTCTAAAGCAGCATACGTAAAAACTTTTCAAAATGCACGCCTGCCTCACGAGGTACTTGCTCCTTCGAAGTAGCTTCAATTGCAGCGGCTAAAAATGTTTCTGCCAGTGTCATTGATTCCATTAAATCTTGTCCGCGCATCATGCCGCCCATTATGATGGATGCGAAGAGGTCGCCTGTTCCTGAATAGCTCTCACCATTATAGTTGCGGATACTATGAAAAGACCGCTCAGAATCGACAAACATATTCCCTACAAAACGCTTGGCCGTATCACCTGCTGGGGGATTCAAACCAGTAATAATGACGTTTGCTCCAGTTGCTTGCTGTAGCTGCTGACCTGCCTCCTTAAGGGCATGAATATAATCTGTATCATTTTGATAGCTCAGTAGCCTTTCATATGATAAACCTGTAAGCAAGCAACATTCCGTAACATTTGGCGTAATAATATCAGCACACTTTACTAACGCTTTCATACGATCAAGCAATTCACCAGTAAACATTTTATAGACCTCACCATGATCACCCATTACTGGATCGACAAGCAACGTCGTCTTATTTGAGTGAAACACGTCTAAAAAGCGAAATATATTATCGATTTGCTCCTTACCTGTAACAAAGCCTGTGTGAATACCATCAAAGGTAGCTCCAAGCTTACTCCACTCATCTATGAAAGAGTCCATCTTTGATGTTAAATCTTCACAATAAAAGCTTGAATATCCTGTTTGAGCCGTTAAAATAGCTGTTGGTAGTGGGACTGCTTGCACACCCATCACAGAGAGTACAGGCATCGCCGCCGTTAACGAGCACTTTCCAAAGGACGACATATCTTGAATTACTGCAACTTTTTTCATCATACATTCCACCTAACTCATCCTGCTTTTACTCTCCTCATCGTATCACAATTAGAAAGTTGCGAAAATAACCTTAATCTGACCATTAACTTTTTTATGAAATTGACACTTTTACAATAGTCAGTCCTTTGTTAAAGTAAAAATCATCAAAATATTCATCATAGTGAGGAAGAGACAAATGCAAAATATACAAAGGCCAACATCCTATACAAAATCACGTACAAAAACATTTGATTTAGTCATTACAGCCATTTTAGCAGCACTTGTTTTCGTTGCTACAATGTTTATCAATCTGAAGCTACCGATAGGGCAAGGTGGTCTTATCCACTTAGGAACATCTATGCTGTTTATCTCCGCTATTTTATTTGGGCCAAAAAAAGGAGCACTTGCTGGAGCTATTGGAATGGGCTTATTCGATATCGTAGGTGGCTGGTTAATTTGGGCACCCACAACCATTATTTCACGCGCATTACAAGGCTTCATTGTTGGTAAAATTGCTTGGTCAAAAGGACATAAAGGTGATAATCTTGGGTTGAATATTTTAGGAGCAGTAGTATCAATGCCCGTGATGATTGCTGTTTACTATGTTGGGCAAGCCATTATGTTCAACAGCTGGATTGCCCCGCTGGCATCCATTCCAGGAGACGTCATTCAAAACATCGTAGGCTTAGTTATCGCCATCCCGGTATGTGTTGTATTGAAGAAAACGCCATACTTCAAAAAGAACTTTTAATGAGAATACGCCATCTTGCTGTTCAATACAGTAAAGATGGCGTTTTTTATGGTGTGAGATGTAGAAACAATGAATTTCAAGATAACGTGAAACTAGCCTTGATTTTTTTCATACTATAAGGTGGAGGTGGAAAAATGCCAAGAGTAAAATACCGTGATGCAGACGTTGCTTTAATGGCAAGGATGATGAGGGCAGAAGCTGAGGGTGAAGGTCAACAAGGTATGCTTTATGTGGGCAATGTCATTGTAAATCGTGCAGTGGCGTCCTGTTTAGACTTCAATGATGTAAGAACGATTGAGCAGGTTATTTACCAGGTACAAGGTGGAAACTATTCTTTTGAAGCTGTTCAAAAAGGCAATATGTTTTACCAACGAGCGAGAGAAACGGAAAAAAGATTGGCGAAACAAAACTTAGATTTTTGGCGAGAGCATCCAGCAAAATACGCACTCTGGTACTTCAATCCATATGCACCATGTCCCCCAACATGGTATGGTCAGCCGTTTACAGGACAATTTAAGAATCATTGCTTTTATGAACCTGCTCCAGATACTTGTGCCAGTGTATATATGGGATAAGGTTTTTTGACTTTTAATAACCTACATTCACAAGTTTAATAACGTACTACTACAATACAAAGCCAAACGTGTTAATTGACTATAAATCGCCATATGTAAAGAGGCTGAAGGAATAGATGCGAATCTAGTTCCTTCAGCCTTATGCTAGCTCTTATTTTTTAATCGTTACATATTTGCTATAAACATACCCCGACTTATTATTATAAGATATCTTATACCAGCCTTGTATTTCCTCTAAAATTGTAATTTCGGTATTCTTTGAAATTGTCCCATATACTTTTCCTGAGTTCGATGGCTTTGAACGAACATTTAAGTGATAAGCCGTAACAATCCCTTTAAGTGATTCTGGCTGAGTAATAGTTGGCTTCGATTTGTCTGGTGCTGTCTTACTTGGATTCACCGGTTTTTCTACTGGCTCATCTTTAGGTTTATTCAATGCTTTTACCAGCTTTTGATAAAATTCACCTGACGTTTTTACCCCAGTAAATTGGCTAGCATCTACTTTTGCTTTTGTTGCTAGCATTTTTATTTCTTCTTCTGTAATCAAAGCTTTAACATTAATCGATGCTATATTTGTATATTTACCATCTTCCGTTGTAGGAATGGCTAAAATATCTTTATTGATTAATTCAACAACAGCAGCACGGGCAGGCGATTTCATATCGACACCAACGATTTTCCAGTTATGTTGGATCACTGGCTCATACACACCGTTCATCTCTTCTTTTAGATATCGAATAGCTAGATTACGGATTGTACCGCCTGTTTCTCCATAGGAACTTTCTTCTTTAGAGGACCAAATCATATTAAACTTACGCCCTTCAAGTGCCTGACCTTTTGATACAAGAAAATCCATACGATAAGAGTTCATACCAAGCTTTAAGTTGTCTTCTAGCTTAATCGGGGTACCATCTAATTTGCGTAGATTTTTTATTCTGTTACCTGGCTGCTCAGTTAAATCGATGTCATATTTTACATTTCCGAAATAATCATTCGTACTATATTTAGAGGAACGACGCGTTTTATCAAAACTAATCGTCACATCTCCATCTCGTGTGCTATTAAAATAGCCAACTGCCCATTCCATATAATCTTTTAAATCTTTGCCCGTTACTTCATAAACTGATACTTCTCCACCAGCAAATTGATAATTATAGGCGATATCCTTTTTCTTAATAGGACCTACATCCACTGAAGCTTTGTCATTATCAATCTGATGTGCTACCACATCTGCCTTACTATAATGTAGCATGACCTCATGGAAAAAATCTGATAAAGGTGTTTCTTGGATGTGTACAGCTGGTATACCCTTAATTTCATTTTTGGGAACAAGATTTGTTCCTTTAAGCTGTGCTACTTCGATATTAGCATCTTCACGTGCATACTCATGGTATGGCTTCAACGTTTTTTCTAGGTCTTTATCCGATTCAACAAAGGTCCCGTCTTCATTCTTTACTGGAATAGTTGAAGCATCTTTTTCTTTAAGCAACAATTTCTCACCTTGGCGAGTAAATGTTAAATCAATTCGTGAAATATGTGTTCCATATTTATTAGGCTCTGTTATAAAAACACCGTTCACTTCTTCTTTATTTATCAGTACATGATTGTGTCCTGCAAAAATAGCAGCTAGTTCTGGTACGGCATTAGCCATTTCCTTCACACCCGTTCCTGGAACACCATTTTCATTTTCCAATCCCATATGCATAAGGCCAATCATGACATCTACTTTACCCTCTAATTCCTTAACTGCCTTTTTAGTCTCTTCTATCGGGTTTTTGACAACTAAACCATCAAGATGATTTGTCCCCTTCTCATACTCTGTAATCAAAGGTGTAACCATGCCAATAACCCCGATTTTAACCCCTTCACGCTCAATAATTGTATATGCAGGTAAATAGCGTTCGCCATTTTCTTTATAAACGTTCCCAGCAAGTCTTGCTCCATTAAATTGACTGGAAACTTTATCTAATACATCCAAACCAAAATTAAACTCGTGATTACCATATGTCCAAGCTTCATAGCCCATTTCATTAACAGCCACCATCATTGGTGACTGCGGCTGGTCATTGAACAATTCTGCAGAATTATCCTGTATTAAATCTCCATTTTCCAATAGGATGGTATTCGGATGATCTTTACGGATATCTTTAATAATTGTATATAATTGCGTTAAACTTCCTGTGAGATTTGGTCCATCCACTGCGTAATCCCAAGGCATAGAGCGGCCATGAATATCTGACGTAGCCAGGAGTGTAATATGAATATCTTTCTCTTCCTCTTCCTCTTGTGCATTGACAGGCGTTTGTGTAAAGACAATTCCTGTTGCCAGAATCAATACAGCCATACTTAGTATTGTTATAACTTGTTTCAATTGATTCATTTCCTAGTTTTCTCCCTTTTTATTCTGAATTTTAAGATTCCTAATCAGTGTAGCATTTATGGAGATGTCTAACCAGGTAAAATCTATCATAAAAGTAATATAATTTCATAAATTTAACAGATATTAGCGTGATTAAAGAGGAAAAAGCAATAGAAAATCGATATTCAACAAAAGTTTCACTCCCGTCCAATATCCCTATTTTAATAGGATTTATTTGATTCATCTGGATATGCTACAGCCACTCTCACACGTTTTTCCTTTAATAACAATACTCCCATCAAACCAATGAAGGAGAATATAACAGGCGAAATGAAGCCATAGTAGTACCCATCACTTACATTGCCTGTGGCAGCTTGAAAGTAATCTAAAATATACCCAAAAATAATGGGTAGCAATGCGGCACTTAGAAAGCCCCCTGTATTGGCAAACCCAGAAACAATGCCTGATTCATTTAAAGGGAAAGTTTGACGAACTGCCGCAAAGGTTAAAGCACTTGCACCATAGCCAAAGCCGATGATAAAGAACAGGACAATGAGCATGAAAATGGACGGATGCCCTTTCAATAAAAGAAAGGCAAACCAACTCGCTAAAACCGCAATGTGCACTACAATATAGGGTCTCTTAATTGTACCTAAACAGCCAGCAATCCAGCTCATTAAGGGTGCTCCTATTAGTGCTCCGACTAGACCAATCATAATTAGCTGACTAGCCTCTGACCGTGACATCTCATACATATTGATCCCATATGGTACTGCCCACGAGCTAATAAAGCCAACATACCCGCCAACAACGCCAAAATGACAAAAAAATAAAGCCCATGCTTGCCTGCTTGAAAATATTCTTCGTAATAATCTGGAGCTTTTTTCACGTTGTATTTCTTCAGTTTTGAAGACTGGTTCCTTTGAAAAGATGCGTTTTGTGTTTTGTACGAGCACAAAATAAAGAAGTACACCACATAAGCATAGTAAAAGTCCTGTAGAGAAAAAGGTGATTCGCCAACCTAATAAAAGAATCAATGTAGCAAAAGGCACTGTTGCCAATAAGAAGCCTAAGCTCCCTGTCATACCTGCAAAGCCAATTAATCGTACAAACTCCTTTTTATGAAACCATTGTGCCAAAATAAGCACCATATTCACCCATATGGTGGCATCTCCTACACCAGTAAGTATTCTAGAAAAGAATAGAATGAATTCATGTGTACCTAGACTGTAAAGAATCGTTCCTATACCTGTAAGGGTGGCACCAATGATGAGGAAAAGGTTTGGCCCAAATCGGTCAGCTAGAATCCCCATTGGAATTTGCAAACTCGTGTACACAAAAAATTGAATACTCGTCAATAAGCCAATTGTCGAAGCCGTTACCCCAAAATCCTCCATCAATTGATCTGTAATTAACCCTGGAGCAGTTCGCTGACTTGCCATTAACAAATAGGTAAACAATACAGCAACAAACACAATCCATCTGTACTTATGTTGTTGTTTGTCCAATAATCACTACTCCTATTAGCTTTTATGTTATGTATATGAGTTCGAGGTCAGGATAAAACCTGCTTTTGAGGAAGCTTGAAAATTACGACAGAAAGAAAACGCACCCAGTCTACACTAAGTGCGTTCATGCTATATTATACTGCTGGCTGAGGCTGTTCACTGACATGTACTGCTGGTTGACGGTCTTTCCAAGGCATTGCTTCCTCTAGCTGTCTACCTAGCTGTAATAACGTCAATTCATCTGCAAACTTACCTGTCATTTGTAGACCAATTGGTAGACCTGATTTACTTTCTGCTAAAGGCAATGATATGGAGGGCTGACCTGTAGCATTGAATAAATTTGTAAACGGTGCATACGTGAAAATTTGCTCTGTCCATTCAACAGCCGAAATGTTAGGATTGTTGGCATTTAATTCACCAATTTTAGCAGGAAGTGTGCCAATAGTTGGACTCAATAAAATATCATAATCTTCAAAGAAGCCTGCAACTTGACGAGAAACGACTGCATTTGTATGAATAGCTTCCAATAAATCAGCCGCCTTTAATTGACCACCATATTCATAGCATTTCCAAATGGCGGCTTCAATATAGTCTGGAGAAACTGCTTTACCAGTTCCCGCTGCAGCCCCCTTAATCATTTGATAAATATTCGCTGTCCAAATATCGACCGTCGCCTTTGTGAATGATGCTTGTTCATATTTCGGACGCGCCTCTACTACCTCGTGTCCTAGTTCTTTTAATACTTGAACTGTTTTATGAACCGCTTCTATACATTCCGGATCGACAAATGCCCCAGAATTTGTTTCAGTTGTCCAAGCAATTTTTAGCGGGCGCACTGTTTCCTGGATAAGTTGTCCATACGGTGCATGTGTTACCTCTAATTTGGAATAGCTCCCTAAGTCAGGACCTGCTACTTGATCTAATAGCACCGCTGTATCACGAATTGTACGAGTCACAGCGAACTCAATGGCAATACCATTTAAAGGCTCACTATTGAATGGACCAGCTGGAACTCTTCCCCGTGTTGGTTTTAATCCCACTAACCCACTACAGGAAGCGGGGATACGAATAGAACCTCCGCCATCATTAGCATGAGCGATTGGCACAATACCACTTGCCACAGCGGCTGCTGACCCTCCACTCGAACCGCCTGGACTATGATTTAAATTCCACGGATTGCGCGTTGCACCATAAATAACCGCTTCAGTCGCTGCATTATAGCCAAACTCAGGTGTTGTCGTAGTACCTGCTAAAATCAAGCCAGCCCTTCTAAAGCGCGCCATTAATTCACTATCGACGGGTATAACCGTATTTTCTCCAATACGACTCCCCATACTATGCGGAACACCCTCTGCATGTAACACAAGCTCTTTAATTAAAAACGGAACACCTGCAAACGGCGCATTTTCATCAACCTTCTCAATTGCTTTGTCAGCCTGCTCTTCTAACACACTAACAACTGCATTAATGGATGGATTGACTTTTTTTATTCCTTCTAACGCTAGCTCCTTTAATTCCTGTGGTGTTACTTCCTTTGATTTTACTAGCTCTGCTAACCCAATACCGTCATATGATGCATACTCTTGTAAATTCATATTCTCACCTCGTATAATAGTAATCTTGCAACTATAATGTACTGAATATTCTAAATTTAAGATATTACCCAAAAGGATAATTCTGTTTTAAGTAGAATATAAAAGCATAATAGAGAAATGAGGTGTTTTCATGTTTTTAGAAAATGATTTAGAAAACATTCTTAAAGCGAGCTATCATATTTCAAATATGAATGTGAAACAAAGTAATGAAGGGTTTAAACATGAACTATTGCATACAATAAGTCAGCATCTCGGCTATCACCATATGTTATTTTGGGAAATAGCAAATAATGAGTTAACCGCCCCTGTGCTTTTTAATATAGAGCGTCATACGATTAATGAATATTTACAAAGATATAAAAACTTTGATCCATTACACCCTCAAAATATAAATACACAGCATTCCATTCAGCTAATGAATAGGAATGAAGTTATGTGCCTGCAAAAACAAACCCACTATAAAGAAGTTTTTTTGAAAGAAAATCGCTATGAAGATGAAATGGCCATGTATTTAAGAATAGACAATAAGCTCGTAGCCGTTATTGGCTTTTTAAGGAAAACAGGAGAGAAGCTATTTAATGAAAAAGATATTTTAAAGTTAGTGTATTTGAAAAGAAATATCGAAAACATGTATTCCTTACATCACTTTTCACAGCCCTCCATCGTGTTGGAAATGACAGATCGAGAACGAGAAGTTTTAAAGTTTGTATTCAAAGGCTTGAAAAACATAGATATTGCCAAGCAATTATTCGTCAGTGAAAATACAATTAAAAAACACCTTCAAAACCTATATAGAAGGTTTCAAGTAACCAATCGTACCCAACTGCTGGCAAAGTGTTTGAAGTATAGTGATCATGTTTAATAAGGTCATCTATTGAATTCAAAGGTAGTATTATTAATTTGCTGATTAATTGGCATAAAACTATTTTTCCTCAGTAAAAAATGCCCCACCAATTGGGTGGGGCAGTTCTCATTTTAATTCTAACTATAGAGGCGCTCTTTTACTTAATTACTTTGCACTTTATACACTTTACTATCAAGCTGTCTATTTATTGCCTGCTGTAAAAATCGTGTGGCGGTAAATAGTTTTTCTTCATCAATATTCGTTTGAATGCCTAAACGATGCAGGAAATTTACTAAATCATTCGTTGACACATTGCCGCTTGCACCAGGGGCATAGGGGCACCCCCCTAAACCTCCAATAGCACTGTCGTATTTTGTAATCCCCAGCTCAAGTGCTGCAAATATATTGGCTAAAGCACGGCCATACGTATCATGAAAATGAAGGGCAAATAAATCACGATCATATTGAGTGAGCAGCTCTGATAAAATAGCCTTTACTTGTACAGGATCTGCTACCCCAATTGTATCGCCTAGTGAAATTTCAGAAACGCCCATTGCTAGATAGGCATCAATGATTTCCCTTACTTTTTGAAGCTTTACTTCATCACCAAACGGACTGCCAAATACAGTTGAAATATAGCCTCTTAACGATATACCTTCACGATTTGCTGCTTCAGCTACAGCTTTTAAGTTCTGTAAAGATTGGTTAATTGAAGCGTTTACATTACTTTGATTATGCTCCTCAGAGGCAGAGATAAATAACGCAATTTCATCAACCTTTTGTTGAATGGCTCCTTCTACCCCTTTCAAATTAGGCACAAGAGCTGCATACGTTATTTTTTCATGACGTGTGATTTGCTCAAATACTTCATGATGATCGGCTAAAGCTGGTATCCACTTGGGACTAACAAAAGAGGATACTTCGATATGGCGGACACCTGTTTCACTGATTAAGTTAATCCATTGCACTTTCAAATCAGTTGGAATAAAAATTTTCTCATTTTGTAGGCCGTCACGAGGACCTACTTCTCTTATCTCCACTGCTTTTGGTAAGTTCATCAAAATACACTTCCTTTAATTAAATGCCGAACAGCTGTAGCATAATCCAGCTTGATGCGTAGAATACCATGAATTGCACACCAGCCCCTACACCTAAAATACGATTTAATAAACCACCAACAGTTGCGACTGTAAATGTTAGCACTACTCCTAGCAATTGTGCCTCGTTATAGGCAAGCAAAAATGCTAATCCGATGAACATGGCTACGATTGCTTCCTGGCTAATATATTTCAATACTAATACAGATGCTTTACGTGCATAATTCATCGCAAATGGATAAGCAATTAAAGCGGCTACACTAATACCGATTAACCCAAAAATGAAAAAGTCCCATGAAGACATTAGCGTGTGTAGGTTGTTAACTGGATCTACTGTAAAAATCGGTGGTGCATTAAATAATGGTGATGCTGGTCCAAGTGCTACTGGGCTTAACGGAATACCGAATGCAATTAATGGAATAATCGCTTCAGCTATATATGTCGATTCCGTTACACCATTCATAACAGTAAGACTCGTTGTTGATTTCTTATAGGCACCTTTTGTACGAGAGCCTACAATTTCTCCCATCAATGACGTCATCCCGACAGGACTGAAGACAAATGTAAGGGAGGAAAGAAACGTTGTAATACTCGTAAAAATGGTCTGCCTTTTCGATAAAATTTTAAATGGATTCGGGAAATAGCCTTTCCATGATTTCGTTTCGGGAGCAAGATTATATTGATTTGGCTTATTGCGTGCTAGATCATTTTTAGCAACAGAAGAAGCCGCCATTAAAATATTACAAAACATCGGTCCAATCGCAATTCCTAAAAAGAATGTAATACTTAAATGTTTATCCAGCATCGCAAAGCTAACGCTATCTAAAGCTTTAATGAAAAATGCAAATGGAATAATGATTAAAATACTTGCCCATTTTCCTTTTGAAAAGAATGCGATTAAAATTGCGGCAAGTGTAAAAATGATGCCTGATGAAGATTTAAAAAAGTCGGCAAATTGACCTAAAAACTGACCTAACAATACAGCGGTTGGCAGGGCGATAAATGCACCGATAACACCGCCAGAAATCATTTTACGTAGTGCAACGTGCGGCATGCCTAAACGGCGTAATGTATTGGCATGATCGATCAATGGTACAGCCGTTGTATCCCCTGGAATGCCTAATAACGCAGTTGGGACAGCATGTGTTAAATGCTTAGCTAATACGCCCGCCATGAAAAAGGCGAATACCCCTTCAGGAGGCGCTCCCAGCAAAATAACTAACAATGTAATGGGTACCATAATTGCTGTTTCATCTGTACCTGAAATAAGTCCAATTATAGTAAAGATTGCTGCACCAAGAAGTGCAAATAAAAGAGCTATTACATAAATACTCATTTTTTATCCGCTCCTTTCAAGCCTTGTAAGCTAGAAAGAATGCCAAAATCCTCAAGCTCTTTTTTTGTCACCGGATCTTCCTCGATTAAACGTATTTCCTCGTCTATATCAATCTGTAAATCCTCAAATGCTTCCTTTAAAGAATGACTAGATGCTTCATCCTCTACTAAAATACGCTTTGGTTTAAAAAGAATCGTATTAATAGCGACAACAATCAGAATTCCCGTGATTCCTGTTAACAGTGAATAAGAGTTAATCATCTGAGGGTCTGCAAACTTCGGAAAAACCCACTGACCAAACTGATAGCCTAAAAAGCTTGCGGCAACGCTTAAAATAATTGAAATAATTAACTGATTGCCAGAAACCGTGTCTCCTAAAATTTCAATAAACTTCTTTTCCTCTACATTTTTTTGCTCATTGTATGGAGTATTCGCCATGTATTATTCACCTCGCAGAGAGTTTGTAATCTCTAAAACACGATCATAACGGAAATCCTTCTCTTCTACCGCCTGCTGCACAACTCGATCAATAATATCGCCTGTTGCCCCAGCCATTACAGCCAAGTTTTTCGCATGCAGACGCATATGACCAGATTGAATACCCTCTGCTGAAAGTGCGCGTAAGCTTGCTAGATTTTCTACTAATCCTACTGCGGCAATGTAGCTGGCTAGCTCCTCTGCTGTTTGCACATCCATAATTTTTAGCGCTGCTTTTGCAACAGGATGAGTCTTCGTAGCCCCTCCCACAATACCAACAGCTAATGGCAATTCCAACGTACCAACAAGATTGCCTGCTTTATTCAACTCCCACGTTGTTAAAGAACGATATCTACCAGAACGAGCAGCATAGGCATGAGCACCAGCCTCAACAGCACGTGTATCATTACCCGATGCTAATACTGCAGCAGTAATACCATTCATAACCCCTTTATTATGTGTGGCAGCCCGATACGGGTCAGCATCTGCAAATTCGTAAGCACTTACAATATTTTTCGCAATCTCTATCCCCCCGAGCATTTCTGTCGAGAATTCACCACGCGCACGAACAATACGCTTATCTGCTAAATTTGAAATAATCCGTAGCACAACTCGCCCATTTGTAATACGTTCGATTAATGGTGACACAGATTCCGCCATCGTATTGACAGCGTTTGCCCCCATTGCATCCTTCGTATCAACGATTAAATGGACGACAACCATTGTTTCTTTTGCTGTGTCGATTAAGTGCACTTCTATATCCTTCACTCCACCGCCTAACTTGACTAACGTTGGATCTTTTTCATTACAATGCTCAATGATCTCATTTTTATGTTCAAAAATTTTCGCCCTCGCTGCATGAGGATCCTCAATATTTAATACCTGAATCTGTCCTCGCATAACTGTGCCCGAGCTGGAAGTAAAAATACCACCTAACTCATATGCTGCACGGGCCGCATTACTAGCCGCAGCAATTACTGATGGCTCTTCCGTAGCCATCGGAATAAATACCTCTTTGCCATTCACCTTAAAGTTGGCCGCTACCCCTAGAGGCACTGAAATATGTCCAATAACATTTTCAACCATTGCATCAGCAAGCTCTAATGAAATTCCACTTTTTAAAGCTTCAACTTCCTCTTTGGTTAAATTTGATTTTTCAGCGATTAACTTAATTCGCTCTTCTACTGAAAGTAAATAAAATCCCTTAATACGTGAAGTCATCCCCATACCCCCAAAATTAAAAAAGTGTAATATAATTCAACTTAGTTGAATAACATTACACCAATTGTAAATTGTCTGAATAGTATTGTAAACAAGAAATTTGTATTTTCGATAATATTTACGCTTAAAAGAAAGATTTAATCCTCAACATAAATCGTTAATACCTTTGAGTTTTCTGCAGAATTATTAATAAAGATATGCTCCTTTTTCCCAGAAAAATACGCAGAGTCCCCCTCTTCTAAATGGTAAAATTTATGATCGTATTTCAAGACGATACTACCCGAAATGACATAAATAAATTCATCATTATCGTGAGTATAAGGAGCTAAATTTTCCGCCCCATTATGTACAGTAACAATAGAAGGATTGATATTGCTCATATAGCTCTTATTCGCTAACAGCTCATATTGATAGCCAAGTTCATTCGTCTCAATCGTCTCATGGCGTTCTTTTTTCGATACAATCGAAATGCCATCAAATTGATCCTGAATAACAAACCAAGCCATTGGCACATCAAATATTTCCGCAATCTTAGACAATGTCACCAGACTCGGTGTCGCTTTGCCATTTTCTATTTTTGAAATATGACTTTTCGTTAAATTAATCTGCGAAGCTAAATCATCCTGAGACATTTTATTTTTCTTCCGCATCTGCTTTATTTTTACTCCAACTTCTAGTAAGTTCATCTATTCCAGTCCCCTCGATCATTTCGGTTTTTACAATAACTATACTATATTTTTAAATGATGGATCGAAAAATACGGAGAGTATAATACTCCTTCATTTTTCGTCTGTTCAATTAAATACAACAGGGTGTGCTGAAAGTTTCTCGACTTTTAGCACACCCTTATACATTATAGTGATGACATTCACAACTTTTTTGGCTGAATCCCGCGAATCGTACTTTTCGGAATTGTTGCATCATGCTCCACAATGAATACTTTTGAGAAGCAGTTGTAATACATTTCATCATGCCCCTTTGGTGACACAATAATTAGCTTACGTTGTAGCTCCTTAGCATAAAGATTAAACACCTTATTTTTCCGCTCATCATCTAATGCGCTATCAAACTCATCGAGCACGATATAGCCTGGTGAAGTAGTTAAGTTTTGTAATAGCGCAAGTGCGAAAAGAAGTGAACTTAGTGATTCCTCCCCACCTGATACACCTAGCCCCACCTTTCCACTACGAGCCTTCATACTCACATCTTCAAGCGCACCTTGATGCCCAATTTTACGCGCTTTAATATAAAGTCGGAAATTGACGCGACCTGATTTATCCTCAATGCGTTCCTTTTCGACTTGCCCCTCAAATTGAAACAAATCCATATACTTTTGGAAAAGCGTATTGATTTTGATCAGGTGCATCGTAATCGTGGTTTCTAAGCGGTCCTCTAGGTCTTTTGCACGAATTGTATTGCTTTCAAGTAATTGCTCCGATTGCGCTAGATCAGCATTTTTCTTATCGAAATCAGCCTTTTGTTGATCATAATTCTGCTGGGCATTTTCGTTAATTTTTTCTAGGCGAGCATTACGTAGCTCTGCTTTTGCCTGTTCAATTTCAGCCTGTAGCATTGTCAGTGATAAGTTCGTCGTGAGCTGTTCGTCTAGTTGCTGTGCTTCTTGTGGTAGCACCTGCTCAAGCTCAATCATATCAAGCTCACAGCGATTTTTCATCGTTTCATCCAACTCCAGTTTGTCCCTAGCCTTTTGAATCGATAAATCATAACCAGTTAGTTGACTTTCGACAATTTTTAACTCGCTCTCGAAAAGTTGTTGCTGTTCACCAAGTTGCGATTGCTTACGTTTTTGCTGATGTATTTCCTGCTCTCTCGTCTCTTGTTCCTTAGTAAGTTTTCGAATATTTTGCTGTAACTCTTTTCTTGCCTGCTCAATCCGTTGTAGCTGCATTTGCTGCTCTGCAAAGGCACCTAGCTCCTCATGAATTTGCCATTGTTGCTTATAAATATTCTGATGATACTGTGCATCAATTTGCTCGCTTTTCAGCTTATCTAGTTGGATTTCAAGTACGGTTTGCTCATCATAAAGGGCTGACAATTTTTCTTCAACAAGTTCAAGCTGCTGCCTATAAGATGCATAATCTGCTTGCTTTAATAAAGTACTTTCGGCTAATTGCATCGTATGAAGATGACCTTGTAGCTGTTTCAACTGTTGTTGATTTTCTTCGTATTGTTGTTCTAAATGTTGCTTCTCGTTCATTGTTTTTGTATATTTCTGTTGTACTTCCTGTAACAACTTTTCGATGGCCATATCACTTAAAATATATTGAGCCGCTTCCTGCGCACCGCGAATACCGCGCGTATCATATAATAGACCTTGCTCGATTCTAGGGCTCTCTAAGAAAAATTGCTTCACCCACCATAGCGCCTTATTCGCATAATTTTGCTGCTGTTCTGGTAAATCATCACGAATTTGTAAGCCATAATCTGGTAGCTTAGAGATACTTTCAGTCGGCACAAGCTGTTGAAGTGATACATAGTACAAATCATTGACCGGCTTATAATTTTTTCCGACATAAAAAATGGTATATTTAATCACCTCTAGTTGCTTTTCTAACGCCAATGGAGCAGATGGCATAAGCTCGATCAACTCACGTAATGTGTACGCCTCTAGCTGCTGCTGCTTTAAATGAAGTAGTCCCTGCTGCTGGCGTTTGGATATAACCTTTTTTTGTTCATACAGTGTCACTTTCTGCTCCAACATTTTTAGGTCCATTGATAGACGCTGTATCTGTTCAAAACCTTGTTCATTTTGCCATGATAGAGTGTTAATTTGCTGCTCGATTTGCGCACTGCTTCCATAAATTGCTTTGTGCTTTTCTGCATTTATCATTTTTTCTTTTAGCTCTGATGAAGTGATTTCTATATGGACTTTTTCTTGTTCGAGCTCGCGCTGTTGCTGGCGTAATTGGCTTTGCAGATTTCTAAGTTCACCTATTTGGTTTGTAATTATAGCTAATTGTTCATTGGTTTCTTCTAGCTTTCGTTGTGTCGTTTCGGCATCAAAACGTAATTGCTTTCGCTTTTCATCGATTTCTTCGAGCTGCTGCTCTAACTGCAGCTGCAATGCTTGTTGCTGTGTGTCTTCATTTTCTTGCTGCTGTAAGTTATCTGTAATGATGATTAATTGCTGTGACAATGTCGCAACATTCTCCAATAATTGTGATTTTTGTTGCTTTAGCCTATCAATATTACTCTTTAATTGTTGCTGAGTAACCGTTAATTTTTCCTTTTCCACTTGATATTTAGCCTTTTGCTCGGCCATCCTTTCCATTGAGGTGCTATAATACGTAATGATGTGATGGAGCAATGTATAGTATTTTTGACCAGATGTGAAAATACGCCTTTTGTTATCTAAATATTTATTGAGCTCGGTTTGAGCCGCATTCACACTTAGCTCCGCACCTTTTTGAATACCCTTTAAATATTCAATTTCCGTGCGAACTTCTTTAATTTTTTCTAATGAAGCTTCCCATTCCTTTTGCATATCAGAAATCTCAAACATATCACTAAATTTGCGGAAACGCTCTTCCGGGTACATCGCCGCAAATTGATTGACTTCTTGCTGATACCAAATTAAATAATAAACATCTGGTTCAATTTTATAGCGCACACGCAAATCTTCACGATACGCCTTGAATGTACGTCCCGCTGTCCCACCTGATGTATAGCGTGCATGGGATGTTAAATTCTCCGTATCTTGCCCATTTAACACCTCATACTCACGCTGAATTGGGCTATTTTTCGTATCTTGATTGACCGTCAGCTGAAAGGCGATAAATTTTGGACCATCAATTTTTGTTGGGCCTTCATTTAGAAATACGAGCGTTATACGTGCATACCAAGGGTCATTTACTTTTAAATTTGTTGAACGAAGTCCCTCTAATTCTACCTTCGAAGAATATAGCACGGCACCAAGGCAAAATGTTAATGTCGATTTCCCTACACCATTTGGACCAGTAATTAAAATATGCTCGTTTGCTTCCCCAAAATGAATGCTTCGCGGTGAGTAGTCGCGAACGCCATGAATTTTCAATTGATACGGGATCATTCGTTTTCCTCCTTAATATGTAGGTTATAACGATTGAAAAACTTCATTACTTCTTCTTTACTAAGCTGTGTTTCCTGGGCAAATTCCGTTGTACGTCGTAAAAATGACTCTGAAAACATATGTACACCTATGGCTGTTAACATATAGGCCTCTTCAGAAACGGATTCGTAGTCTGTAACCGCGCCAATTTTTTTCAGTTGATCGATATTATTTTTCAACTTGCGGTTGGCATTCAATGATTCATGGCCAAAATCAACTAGAATTTGATGCAGCAGTGTAAATTCATGGCCAAGTACTTCTTGGTGATAAAACAAATACAGCATAATGGCGAGCGCCTCACTGCTTAATGTTGATTTCGCATGTTTTGCGGTTACATGCATCATGACAATCACTCGGTCTCGACGATCATCATAAATAATACGGAAATAGCGACTTAGCGCAGCATTTAAACGATTAATGAATGAATGGAAAGCATCATCATCTCCACTTTTAATGCCAAGTAGCTTTTCTAAATCCTTCTTTCCTAAGCCGTAATTGGCCCCTTTGATCGATGCAGATGAAGAAAATAATAACTGCATAAATGCTAATTCTTCTTGGGTAGTTAGATAACCCTTTAAACTATTCATCATCATGAGGGTATTGTCGAACGGTAAATCGTTTGTCGTCATCGTCTATCCACTCCCATTGTTTGTCATAATCTTTCGTTTGTTCGACAGGCTGCTGTTCAACCTTATTGTTACTAGTTAATGCGGAGACAGCTAGTAATGAAAGAATTGCATCATGCCATCTATTTGAGCTTGATTCCACAATGAGCTCTTCCATTTCTGTTTCACCATGCTCGCTTAAATAATTTTCAATTCGCTCAGTATCAATCAGTGATTGGGTCATTTTCCATGAAACCTCCTCAAGGGCTTCTTTTATTGGACGAACATCCATTTCAGCCTCTTCATATTCAGGCTCAAGCTGATGAGAAATCGGCTTTTCTAGCTTCGGTTCATACGTTTGCAAATAATGTATGGCATCTGTAATATCATGTGGACCAATTGGTGCAGCAAATTTCACAGGAACCCACAGGCCATCCATCGCCTCTTCTTCATATTGATTTTGTTCCATAAAACTTAAAATATCATGGGCTGTCGGGATATTCGGATTAGCTTCTGGTGAATGCATCGCCAAAATAAACTGGCGCACTTTTTCAGGTGAAATGGTGTTAGCGGTAGGTGTGAGCTGCATATTGACAAAGCGTATATATTTTGTTAGCAAGCTTAAGCTAAGTGAAGTCCCTTTTGAAATTGCAGCCGTTCCTCGGAGCATTAAATCGCTCATTTTCGTACTTTCCTCGACAGTGCCAAACTGTTGTAAGCGTTCATTTAATTTTGTTTCAAGCTCAAGCATAAGCAGATTAATTTTCTCCAACTGCGGTAAGGCATTGCGATCAGCAAGGAGTTCAAGCTGGCGTTCCTCTAATTGCTTAATCGCCTCTTCAACATTGTAAATCATTGATGCGATTTTATTGCCTCCAGAAATCCCTTGGTCGTCGTAGGCAGCGCTTATTTCAGCATCGCGTCTTGCTTGAAATAGCGAGCGACCAATATCATCTTGCAAATAGTAAGCAAGTGCATCGTTCCCCATGCGAATTAATCCGTCCATTAAATTTTTACCACGGTCACGCATTTTAATTTGACGGCTCTGTTTGATTATCCAATTATTGCGTTCTAAAATTGTGAGCATTCTTGTAATGTGCGCTAATGTTGGAGGATCATTATCTTGCAAATACGTGGACTGATATCGGTAGTATAATACTTCCTCATTATCGATGGCATCTTTAATACCGAGAGAAGCTTCGTTAATTAACTGAATAACATTTAAAAAACGAATAATTTCGATTGGGGAATCGTACATTTTTTCTGTGCTTAATTCCTTTAAGACACCTGCTAATGATGCTAAATCACGCATTGACTTCATAAATTCTGCAGTTTGGTAATCACTTGTAAAAATAGAAATTGGTGCTTTTATATCCATTTTATCCATTGTTCCACCCCTCCTAACTGCTGTTCCTGTTCATGCGCCTCTTGCACCTGGTTTATATAGCTTTCAATTGAATGATACAGCTCATAATCACGCCCAACTATTTTTACCGTTCCTTTAGCCAATGCGGCGGCGTACTTAGCAATCGTGATACCCTCGCTATCAGTATCTGTCCAAATGATCGTTTGTTTAATAGCTGATTGCAGTAATTGCTCTATAAATTGCTTGTGTGCAGAACGAATTTGGCCATCTAAACAAACGATGCAGGAATTCGTTTGCCTTAAAAATTCTGTCTCTACAGCCATACGCGTTAAAATTGCTCGATTTTCAACAAGCCATAATGTTGTATTTGTCGTAGTAAAAGGGGAGAGTAAGACCGCATTATCGGTCGTCGCATGCACCACGCCAATCGTATACGTTGCCATACTATTTTGCACATTACCAGTAAAATAAATTGGCACAATTTTCCCGATGCTCACTAGCCCGTAAAGCGTCGGGTCAATTCCACTTTGCTCTAGCTGCGCTAAAAAAGCCTCGCGCTGTTGGTCAAATACCTTTGAGCCCCCAATCTTATCGTGTAAAGTCGCGCCGATTTCCTTAAAATCAAATAGCTCCTTTTGCAAGGATAATGCATAGAACGCTAAACAAAACTCGATATATTTCATCCTCTTTTTCATTGTCCACTGTATAGGCAGCGCATTCCATTCAATCGCCTGTTGAAATATCTTTGGTAACTCTAGTTTCTCAGCCTTTTGCTGTAACGTCTGCATCTGTTGCTGTTGTTTTGTGAACTGTTGCTGCTCGGATTTTTGTTGCTCTTCTATGTAAGCTGGGCCAATGCGGTAATAATCCTCCTTGATGCTTATACCATCTGTATGATAACGAATTTCGCGCACTATCCAGCCCTGTTGTAGCCACTGTTGAATCGTGTCATTCGATTCATCTAACATTCGCTTCGCATTTGGTGTGAATTTATAGGATGCTAATTTTTTAGGAAGAGGGGAAGTAAATTCTGTATGCATTGTCAACTTTAAATGCGCGACTTTACGAAATGTACGCGCAGTCTTTTTAACTATAGTCGCAACCATTAATTGCTCTTGTTGTTCTACCTTTTCAATTATTTCATCTTTTTTCAAAAAATACACTTGGATAAATGCCTCATGCATCGTAAAACCCTCCTTTTACTTTGTTCCATTATATAGTAGTAGCGTTCCATATGTTTGTTTGTCGTCGGCAGCCTCGAAACAATATGACAATCGATTGCATCTTTTCCTACCGCCCATTTCCTGCTGGTACATCTCTTTGAGGGTCATTCTCTAAATTTAGTAAGAATCATTGGCGGACTAATTAATAAATGTCGCTGCTAGTGTTTTAGCACTCATGGTTAAATTTGAACTAGACGATTGTCTAATTAATGATCTTCAGTAATATAACGCCCTATAATTAGATCACCCAAATTCTAAATTATAAATAATTATAAAATTACTAAACATTATTAGATTAAATTTTCTTTACCCCTTTGATTTTTTTCACCATAAGTAACACCTCTAAATTTAATTTTATTATAAGTACTAGTAATTTAATTAAATAGCCTTATTTTACTCCCAAATTGCTGCAAAAATAAAAATCGTCTGAAAACTCAAGCAATAACCTTTATTTAACTGGTAGTTTGCTTTGCTCATAAAAAAACTGTGGTACGGGCCCATGTCTAACAACATTCTGAAAGGTCCACCAACTGCACTCCATTTTCTCACTATCCGCTAAAGGCGAGCAAGTAGCCGTTCGCATGTCGATTAAATATCATGAAACTACTTTAACTTTTCAAATAACCTACAAATGATGAAACACTTATTTTTGGTGTGATACTTACCAAATATGAAAACGATTAGGATATGCACTTGATTCAATAATTTCTACACCTCCTATAATTGGCGAAGAATTCTATCTATAACTGTTTTAAATTAACCTTAAAAAATTTACCTTCTATACTTTAGTATAAAGACGATGTGATACTTCATGATATATGCTAAACTTTTATTATCCATTTGGATTCCCTTTCGTACTGAAGTCGTTTGACCAGACCTTAATTCATTGTACGGCTTGGGATTTTTTTCTTGTCATAGCTAAAAGCTCAATGGAACCATTAGCATTGTAAGAGGCTTTCAAAAGAATACAAAAAAGAGCCTGTTAAACAGACTCTCTTTCTCTCTTCATGATATAGGTATCTTTACCTCTTTAATTTTATCCATAATAATAGTTTTCTTCACTACCAATAACCGTTCACTGCTTGCCATATTTTTTACTTTTTTCTTGTTCTTCAACTTACCCTCGTTTAATTTGTAATAAATCATCAACTTTTATAGTTCCTCATGTCTTTTTATTGTAAAATAATCACCAATTTTTCTACACTTTCAACCTCACAGTGATTGATATGTAAATATTTTCATTTCAATACGGTTTTTTAATGGGCATATCGATATCGTTTACAAGATAATTTTCATACTCCCAATAACCATTATCATCTTAATAATTCCTATACCTATACAATATTTTTCCCCTTAGTCCACTCTATTTATTTCTCTCAACAATCATCGTGTGACTTCCAAGTTCGTTATAGCTTTTGAAAAACTTATCGACATTATGTGAGACTCTTCCTTCTAAACTGTTGTTAATTAACAATCTAATAAATAAAGGAAATAAACAAAGTTATTATCAATAAATGGTAATTAGTTTATATTTAGTAAAAATAGAATTTTGGTCACAGTTTTTCTATACGAATAACTTTGATTTTTGCTGGATTTGACTCCGAAATTTCAGAATACCAAATCCTCACTTCATCTCCACTTTTAATTACTTTCATAGAAAGTTTCGATTCATTAATTAAAATTGAAACTGTATCAAATTTATTTAAGTACATGAGATTTTCGCTAGAGAAACTCTCTATATCTGATTGTTGAACGTCCTTTCCTTGAATAAAATAGACTATTCCTTCATGTATTACTATATAACCAATTTCACTTTCGGTATTTTCTTTACTAGCTGATAGTTGGCTAGCATTACCTAAGAACCATAAAGCAATAAGAAAAAGTAACAATAAGACTGTGTTGATAATAGGTTTGGGAATTCTGTTCTTCATTCAAACCACCACCTTATACATTTAGTAATTTTCATATCATTTTAAATGTACATAATATACCAAATACTGTGCTCACCTCTATTCTACAATACAAAAAAATACTTCACTTGTTATACTTCCTAAAGAAGGAATACAGAAAATATTTTGAAATTTCCAATGCAATTGGATGGAATTAGGAAAATAAAAAAACTTATATTGAACTGCCGAAGATAAATTACAAGCTGTTGAGCGCTGCTTAAGAGGAATGGAACGGAAAGCTCCTATGCTATAGCTAAGCAATATGAAATACAGTGTAGTTGAAGCTATTATTCAGCCGTATACAAATTAAACACTAGAGTTTACTCTAGACCAACCTATTCACTTGTTTCAGACATGTTGGATAAAGCACTCGAACGTTTACCTGAGCACCACCAGTTACTTATGTATACCGATCAAGACTGGCATTATTAAATGAATAAATATCGTCGCGCCTTAGAATCAAGAGGGGGTGTTCAAAGTATGTCTCGTAAAGGAAATTGTTACGACAACTCAGTCATGGAGAATTTCTTTGGAAATCCGAATTCCTTTACATGAGGGAATTAGAAAGTATAGAGCATTAAAAATAGAATTAGGAAAATATATAAACTACTATAATATGAAACGGATCAAGGCAAAATTAAAAAACGAGTTCGGTGCAATACCGAACTCATTTACCCAAGTAGCCAAATGAAATAACGAAGCTAACATAAATGAATTAACTATTTAATTCATTTATGTGTAACCTACTTAATTGCGCTCTGATTTTAGGAATGCTACAAATAAAGATAATTTTTTATTAGAAAAACCTTAGTTACCTCTAAAGACATTAGTCTCTATTATTGAAAGCAGATGCAAATAAAAAAAAATACTAAGAGACTGAGACATTCAGATGTAAAAACAATTATAAAAATAATACCCAAAATAGAGCCTTTGAAGAGTTTGATATGCATATATTCACATGAATTCTTTCACATTTAACCAAAAACGATGGATATCAGTTTAAAGAGATAGACGGGTGGTTATCTCGATCTCGCTTTATGACTACTCCCACTCAATCGTCGTTGGGGCTAAGATGTAGTTTTAAGATTATTATCAAAACAGAAAAATGCATTCAAATCATGTAATTTTTTGTCCTCAATTGTAGATGGTGACTCCCATTTATATGTCTATGTCATCAATTTAAAAAGAAAAACATAGGGAGATTTTAGTCTTCCTATGTTTTCATCCATATTATTGATCTGTTTGTTCTTGCTTCTTTTTCAAATACGCCGCACGTATTTTCTCAAGTTGCTGCTTTTTATCAAATTTGGCTGGCTTGTTTTTTTCATGATACTTTGCCACAGCCACCTTACCTTTAGTATCCAATTGATATTTCCCCACTTTGGTTCACCTACTTTTCCTGCCTTTAAAGAAATCTATTCAACAAATATAGTATACCTTATTTTGCTGATGTAAACCTTTTTCCTATATTGTTGTACCGCTTAACTTTAAATTCAGTAAAAGCTTAGTAAATAATTCATAGCCAAATGTATTTAAAATATCTGTATCCGCACACATTTTAGATGTAGATACCTTTATTTTTATTTGTGACGTGAAGCATATAATTTCAATTAATAAACAATAAACTTTCCAGACTCAGAGCCATAAGGGTTTAAGGTACTTTATAAAAGGTTAATTTATAATAAATAGCCATAATTATTTATCTAAGCTATAAATTCGATGATCCTTATCCCAGTAAACAATATTTATTAATATATATTAGATGTGTAAGTTTTAGCAATATTTCAAAAGACTGTAATAACTTCGCCCACTTACCTATAACTTAATTTCATTAATACAAGTGGAATGATAGATATGGATCTTGAGGTTTTCTAATGGTCCGTAATGCGAATTATCTCTAATGCCATCCGATTGTAATTAAATCATCATGAAAAAATTCAATAACAAATTTAGGATTACTGGAAAAGACGTATCGATCCCCTCTATACCAAGCTATATCTTCTAAGTTTTGCAAAATGTTCTTTATATCTGTTCTAAGCCAATAAGCATTGTCACTAAAAAAGAAATAAACTGGTATATCAGTTAACAAACCCTGGTCTTTTAAAATTAATTCAATTTTATTAAAATCATCGACTGGTAGTTCGATTTTTTTATCTACTTTTTCCCAATGGATTCTACTAGCCCAAAATTCAACAGGAAAAGATTGGCTAAATTCTTCTTTAACTTTTAACAACTCTTCTAGATCGACAACTTCTAAATCTGATTTATTAGAGAAAGGCTCCATTAATAAGGAAATCTCTGCTTTTTTATCATCTTCTATAGCTTTTTGTTTTTGCTTTTCTAATAAGGACTTTAATTTGTTTTTACGTTCTTCTGCATTCACAGATATATTCTTCCTATCATCTTTTTTTGTTGTAGCTATCTATAATAGCCTTATATTGTTTTTGAGTGCACTTAAAAGGAATCGCTATTTTGTATGGCTTTTTCTTACCAATAATAATATTAATATGATATCCTTTTTTATCATCCCAATCTACTAGCCATTCCCAATTTCCATTTATATCTTTACGACCTTGCACTTTGTTATAAGCATAGGATTTGGGTAGTCTTCCGTAACTTGGTTTACTTTTTGAAAGTTTAGCTTTCCCCTCTTTCTCCAGTATTTTGAAATCGAGATTTCTTGCAACTTCGAATTATTTTATAAGGGTGGCATGTACGCATTTAAAACGTTAAGCACAAAGAAGTTCCAAAATGAAATTTTGGGACGAAATAAAACACTTAAACGTTGTCATACCAATGTATTAAGTGTTTTTCTATATTTTATTCATATACACCTTGTATGCACTATCCAGTTAGACGGAAAATCGATTCCAGCTATGTAGGAATAATTGATGGAAGAAGGATTAACCAAACTCTCTGCATTTCGCCGATATATCACTGAACTGCGAAAGCAGAAATAAACAACATCACCCCCTTATCCTTCAAATTTCAAGAAATCAATGTACTTCCTATGCTTGGAGAGACATTCAATCTCTATTTTATGAATTATTTTATTAAATAGTCAGGAGAAAATTTCAATCTGTATTTTTTATCTTTTTGCTCATTTTTTCTATCAAGTTCCCTGTTAATAAACTCCATATGCCAATAAAGCTTCTGATATATCCTTTCATTTCTATAAAGTAAATTGTTTTCTTGTATCATTTCAAATCCACTTGAAAGCATTTCCCCATAAAAATGGCACATTGATAGGTAATTTAAAAAATATACTCCATCAAAGTCTTTTCTTATAAAATCAGATAACTCGTCATTTTTCTGTACTTCATTAACAACAGTAGAATCTAATACTATTCTTGGATAAATAGCTATATTACTTTCTAAATCGTAGGTTTTTAATAATGCTTGACCCCAGACCATAATATCATCAACGAATAACTGACCGACTGCTATCCCTCCCCTTAAAAGCCACCCAACCGAGTCTGAAGCAGCAAGTGCTTGAAAGTGTGCAACACAATAAATTAATGTCTTAACCTCTAATTTGCGTTTGTCGTTATCCTTAGATAATTTTCTACTAATCAAAATATTATCCGAAAAAATTTTAAAATTTATTTCCTTATTTTCTTCCCACTCTATCATTCTTGTTGTATCAATGGAGTGAGTATATAAGTTATACAATTTATTCATGGCTAATTGTTGCTCTTTATTACCTTTATTCATTTCTGATTTTATTCCCACTAAATCAATATAAGCTACTATATATTCTTCAGTTTCTCTGTTGTAAAGATCCGTATTACCATTTACTAGCATATTTAATCCCACCTATTCTTTTTTTATATGGAGAATGTAATGGCGAACCAACCATCTAAAACATTATTATATCAATGATTACTGGGGCAATTGATTTTTCTAACTTCGCTTTTGACTAAGTTAGTAAAATTTCTTTATATGGAACTATCTCTAAAGAGCGTCATAAATTATCTATCAAGCCCTTTTAATGTCTTTAAAAAATCCCTTCTAACATTGTTTCATCTGTCTTTGAAGCAATAATTGCTTTCATATATTCTTCGCTACCCAAATCCATATACTCCTACATAAAATCTTTACTTAAAGCATACAAGTAAATAAACAAACGTATTGTTCGACCATTTCCTTCTCTAAAAGGATGAAGTAGATTGAATTCAGCTTTATAGTATGCTAGTTTTTTTTGCAGCTTCCTCAAGTGTTCCTCAAGTTCCTTCCTCTTGCAACTTAGATAAAATTCCTGTAGTTAAAATAAACCTCTTTTGACAAAAAAAGTACTTCCTTTTACTAACTGTACATCTCGAATTTTACAAGCAAACTTGTATATATCTTAAAATAAATAGTGTTATACATTTAAGTGTGAATCAAAATCAAATTGTTGAATTGTATATTTCCCTTGCTAAAGATCTAAAGACCTTACTGTAAAAGCCAATTGTTCAGCCTGTTCTATATCATAAAAATTATCAAATGCTATATGGCATTGTTTAAGCAAGTACGTTCATCTTCTCCAAAATTATATTTTTCCAAACTGAATCACTTCTTTAATCATTTTTGGTGATAATATTTTTCCATAGTTTACCATTTCAATTGCCTTCAATGTAAGCCGTTTATCAACTTGAAAATTTTCTAATGTTTAATTTTTTTCAACACGTTTGTACTCCTGCGATTCCAAATGAAATTTCTTCATGCAAGTTCCTTCTACCATTTTTAGTAAAAAGTATTGATCACTACACTAATATCAATTATTTCAGCACTTCTTGGATTTTTGACTTCAATTAATAAAGTATATGGTGTAGAGACAATTTATACACTAGAACACTAAATATACAACATCTATATCCATTCTTTCACTAAGCTATAATCTCTCGCCAGTTCTTCATTCATCACAACTACATGACTTCCCCAAATTTTACGATGGTATAGTAAATGTTTTGAAAAGGCATCTTGAAGTGGTGGCAACCATTCCATTCGATGCCCTTTAATGATTAAAATAAATTTAAACACAGCTTGCTCTTTATTCATCTCTAAAAAATTTGTAGGGATTGCCTCATCATGATATCTTCGCAAAATAGCCGTTAAAAACATATTGAAGGCGTGAACAAATTTATCTGATACATCCTTTATAAAGGTATCGAATTTTTCTTGATTGTCCTTTGTGGGCTGTGGCGAACTTGATTTCGCTTCAATAAAAGCAAATTCCTGTTCCTTTAACGAAACAACAAATTCAACTGATTTAATGCCCTCACCAATTTCAGTATGCAACTGAGAATTTTCAATAGGAAAAATTTGATCTTCTTCAAATTCAAATAACATGTTAGATTCTCTGACCTGTATCATGATTCCATCTCCATCTTGACTTCATCTTTATAGAGTTGAATAAATGTATCTCGAATTGTATTTCTCTCTAAATTTTTGAATTTTTCATTGCTTTCACATTTCACACCACGCTCTGTCTTATAGAGCGAATGAAATTTAACTGTGCCTTCAGTCCTTGCTTTGATATCAAAATATTTACATAATGTATAATCATGTGTGGAGATAAAGATTTGTACGCCACCGTTTTGTAATTCTAATAGCATATCTACAAGTAGAGGAATATGCACCGGATTAATATTTGCCTCAGGCTCATCCCAAAATAAAATAGATCCTTTTTCTAGGGTCCCATTCTTCATTAATTGCCAAAGTAAAGCAATTTTACGAATCCCCTCAGCCACCAAATTAAACTCTACTTTCGATTGACCATATTTTAAATAAAACTTATCTTTTGGCACATCAAAGAATACTTTGCCTTCGATAATTTTTTCAAGTCGTTCAAGTTGTTTCTTTTTACCCTGTGCATTCCGTCCAACTGAAATATCCACTTTTGCAGAATGTATAATATCAATATACGTATCATCGAAATCAACATTATTTTTTTCATTTGCCGAAATGATATTATACGAATTCGATAAAATTTCTTTTGCGGGAATAAAGGTACTCTCGATGTTACTTAATGTTTTTTCCCAGTTTTCTTCATTCTTCACTTCTGCATCCCATTTAGTTGTTCTCGTACTGAAGTTTATTGATAATGTTTTAAGCACTTCCTCTTTTTTGGCATAAATTTTCACACTTGAACTAGTTGTCCCATGTCGTTTATGAACGAGTCTTCCAATTTTAAAATCATCTGGTCTAAACGTATTTACGATTTTTTGTGAAAATGAAATTCTTGGATCTGCCGCCTTACAAGCAGAATAGATTAGCTTCATTAAATGTGTCTTTCCTGTACCATTGTCACCGATAAATAAATTAATTCCTTCACAAAATTCAATATCTAACTGCTCAAAAACGGTAAAATTACTCAATTGAATTTTTTGAATAGTCATACTCACAACCCCTTTCATGCAATCACTTGCTATTAGAAAAAACGCCAAACCTCTTATTTATCAAGAAGTTTGACGTTCATCAAAACCACCTTTTTTGAAACACTATATGAAATTTTATCCATCATCACCGATAGCGAGGTTACGGCTGCATTGATAATGGATGATTTCCCCACATCATTAGCTCCAACTATTACAGCACTTTACCATTTAATTTTAAGGTTAAATCTTCAAAGTCTCTAAAATTCCAAGACATTTTTCATTAGTAGATTCACCTCTAGCTAAAGGACATTTTCATGATACGCTATACCAATTATACATACATTAGTGATTTACATTTCTTTAAAATATTATACCATTTTCAACTTTTAACTTACAAAATATGAAATCTATCTATATCTGGATTATTAACATTTTAAAATGAATTAAATATGAGAGTATACATAAATGCTTCACCAATATATACTTGATTGTATATTTCATTACATTCCCCATAAATTAAATTTCTCGATAAATAGATTGCATATTAACAAAGCACTTTCACGAGGGAAAAATAATAAGCTGTATGTTAAATCCACAAAAACAGGCGTTGCTCGCACGTTTAAAATGGACGATAAAACAATGGCTATTTAGAGTGAAAAAAAAAACAGAAGAGGGATTATTTAGTAACAGGCTTTAACACAATGCAGACAAAGCAGCTTGTATTTAGCAAAGAGAAGAATGCATATTTACAGCCAACAAAAACTCGTAAATGGATGATTTTACATGTGCAAAAGAAATATCAGCTTGAAACAATTACTACACATGGCTTACGTCATACACATTGCTCCTTATTATTCGAAGCGGGTGCTAGCTTGAAGGAAGTACAGAATCGTTAGGACATAATGATGTGCAAACAACCATGAACATCTATGCACATGGTTACGCAAAAGGCGAAAGAAGAGGCAATATTAAAGTTCGCTGACTATATTAATATGTAACATAATTGACTACATTCGATTGAACAATGAAGTCACATGATATAGAAAAAACGTCAAAATCCTTATTTATCAAGGATTTTGACGTTCATTGAAATCATTTGATTTCATAAAATGGAGACGGCGGGTGTTAAGTATACAAAACAGACAAACCTTATTATATTAACGTTTGAGAGGCTTTTTTGATGGTGAAGAATAGCTCTTACAAAGGAATTAATAAGGTTTGCTAAAAACGCTTACGGAGACTATAACATTATAATAATAAATAATGCGGTTTTAATATTTTTTTATAATCATTACTACTAATTATTTCTGACTCATAGTAATCATATGTTTTATCAATAGAGTATATAATATCTTTAATGGTAACATTAGGATTTCGTAAAGTATAATGAATTATTGTAGATAAAAGACCATTTAGATACTTTTCCAATAAATCAGTAAAATATTGCAAATTAAAACTTTCCTGATTATGAGTGTGTGTTAATATATTTCGATGTCTATATATTCTACGTATATTTTGCTGAACAAGTAATTTTTCCTTTAATAAGTATTCTTTTATACTTTGGTTATCCTTCACATTTTCTTGAAAAACATAAATTTTAGCAGCTAATATTATATTCTCATCGATGATTACTTTCTTTTCTGCTTCTTTCATTTCTTTTATAGCTGTCAATAAAAGTTCAGGGTTATATTTATTAATTTCCCCACTTTGTGAAATCCCCACATTTTTCAATGATGCAATTTTCTCATTATAGCCATACTGAACCAATTCCTGCCAAATCTCATTTAAATCTCTTTTTAAAATATACATTAAGTGTGACTTACTTGTTATAGTAACCACCTTATTTATAATTGAACGCATATTTAAATCTACACAGATTTTTTCAATACAAGACCACAAAATTACTAGTTTATTCTCTAAAGTCATTTCAGAGGCATTTTTTATCAAATCCAATAAGTTATATATAGTTCTAAATGAAGTATAGTTATTATTTTCTTGATAATAAGAAATTACGTAGTGTTTATAAAATTCTTCAATGTCATTAATACTTCTATTTTTATGTATAGAAACATACTTTGAACTACCAATAGAAACATTTAACCGCTTATAATTAGTTGGGCTATCTTCTAGAAATGTAAAAGCTGTATTATGAATAATATTTTTTTTCCTTTGCCCAGTTCGGCTCATTAATCCTTTTAAGTTTACTTCTAAACTTCTAACAGCCTTTCTAATCCTTGTTTGATAATCAGCACCATTTAAATTATATGTTTCAAAGATATAAAGACTTCCTTTAAAATTATATTTGGACTTATTATCTTTCTTTAAAAAGTACTCTTCTAAAGAATCTTTATATAATTGAGCAAATTGCGAATTAGTGAACTCCCATTTTTCATTAAAAATTTTATATAGCTTAATATTTTCTACTATCAGTACTTCTTTATCCTCTAACTCCTTAGGGACCTCTGCATTTATTAGACATAAAGGATATTTTTTATCTTTACTCTCATCATAAATATTTTGTATTTCTTTGCAAACTTTATTTTTATTGTCAGAGTGTTTGATAATAACACGAATTTTTTCGTATGAAAAATTATGATATATTATCTCTTGAAGTAGATTATCTACCAGCTTAAAAATATCTTCAAAATCTATACGTTTATTCTTTTCCAACATTTCATTTAAATTCCCAAAATAATTTACAGTGCGCTTCTTGTGAAATGTTGTAAATACAATTTTTATCATTTCATAATCTAAATTGCAATTTTGAAGCATCGCTTTTATCACTTTTAAATCATCCGTATAAAAATTTCTATATTTCAAATATGGGGAATTATCTATTTCAAACAATATATCTTCAAGATAATCCTCTCTTGCTCTTTGTAATAACTTTATCGTTTCTTTTGTAGCATTGTCTAAATCAATTTCCAAGTTTAAGTATTCTTCTATTAACATAAAAAAACTATCAAATTTCAGATCATCTTTTGTTTCTAATTTTGACTCAAGTAATTCAATGAACAACGTTGTATGTAATGACATTAATTTTCCCCTTCCCTTGACAAATATAATGTATTTTATTATTATTAATACATATAATAACAACACAAATCCAAAAGGTGAAGTAAGTACTTAAATCTCAGTATTAATTACTGTTTTAACTCTTACTCCACCTTTTTTATTTATATCCATTTACGATTGTCCTTCAAGAATATTTATAAATAAATTAACTACTAACTTTTTCGACGTCACAGGATCATTCGTATAATTATACTCGGCTGATATGCTTACATAGTTTTGATAAATCGTTTATTGTTTGTCTAATATTTCTCACTGACCAGTAAATATTGTTTATTTGATTGCCATCAAGTGGCTATTTATAGCTTTTCATCATATCTTATCCATTTATTCGTCCAGAACGGAAATTTCTACATTTTCCAAATTTAACAAAGTATTCCCTTATGCTTTGCTATTAATATTTACGCATCCTCTATAGTAGAAAGACAGAGGCAATATTAAGAAAGTCGCTCGAATCGAGCAAGATCTTTATTTAGGTCATATTATGCTAAAACGCCAAAATCCTTGAAACTACGGATTTTGACGTAAAATGAAACTAAATATATTTAGCACTATGGAGATGGTGGATATCCCCCCTACCTGTATTATTAACTATTACAGTTCATAAAATGTTGCAATAAATTCATCAAACGATTCAGCAATATTTTCAATCTGTTGATTTTCAACATTCCAAAAAACAATCGTTACTTCTAATGTTAATGAATCAAAATAGAAGCATATAAAATTACCAAATTGATCTACCATAAAAGGAATTACATCAGCAGGTAATTGTTTTTTTAACACTGAATAAATATCCCAAATATTTTCTTTGTGTTCAGTATCAAATGATAATAAACATTTTGCAATACGCTCTTTACTTTTATTCGTATTAAATACATTCGGTCTTGGGCGTCCTAAATTATATTCTTGGACTATTTCAACATAACTAGTAGGAAATTTAACATTATATTTTTGCTCAAATTCATTGATTAATTCTAAATTTATTAATGGCTTAGCTAAAACCCAATTCATATTTTGCCCCTCCAATTTTAACGATTGTCACTACCTCCACCCCATACAGAACGTCCACCTGTGTGACCAGTCTGCGCATGGGCTGTTGTATCTACTAACTGAAGAGTTCCTGGTTCTTCTGAATGATGCCATACATACCCTTCAGGTGTATCGCCAGCTTCGATTTGTTCTAATTGTTCATCAGTAAATTGTTCTCTTAACTCTGGGTTACTTTCAATAGCTTCTTTTAATTGACTATTTGCTTCTTTAAACTGTTTCGCATCAGATTCATTGTACTGTGTTTCATCTAATTGAGCATCAAATTTGGAGTCAAATTTAGGAAATACCCCCTCAACTTGTGATCCATCAGGTAACTCAACCGTTTTCTTTTCGAATTCGACACCTGAAATAGGATGGCAATCACCATCTAATGATTCATTTCTACAAATAATATATCTAGATTCCCCAGAACTTTCTGCATTTGAATTCCATTCAGTTCTTTCGGTAGTAGATGTAGGTAAGTCTTTGACATCCTCCACTTTTGGAATCTCTTGTATACTTGCAACTTCTGATAAAGAGGCTCCTATTATTGACATTATATAATTACACCTTCCTTTTTATGGTCGAACCATTTTATATAGTATTCAACAAAGGATGAATTTAATTTACAATAATAAAGCATTAGACATTCTTGTATCAGGTCTTTAAATTCATGATGTCCCACATACATTGATAATGCTTTTTGGAATTTTTTATTAAACTCATCGATAGAATAAGCGGTATTTGCAAATGCTATTACTTCTTGTAACGGTATGTAGCTAGCAAAGAATTCGCCCAAAAGGGCTTCGTTCCCTTTCTTTAAAATGGATAATTCTTCATTATCAATTATTTCAGTTAAGATTTGCTGTTTTAAAAACGTACTTAATTTATTATTTATCAGCAGTTTTGATGACATTTCTTTTGCATTAAAACTATTAGTTACAATATTAGTTATTATCTCTGCCGCATGTTCCCTATTTTCTTTTAAATAATTAACCATATTAAATTCGTAACTATATGGTTTTTCATTATTAAACGCATGTACTTTACATAGCACAGGTTCTAACCAGTTATTTTGATAAATAGCTGCAACCCCAGTTTCAAGTTTAGTAACTTCATTGTATTGAAGATTATTTAAAGCTGCCGCTGCCCCTACTAAAACTCGATCTGCTTCATCTGGTAATCTTAATATAATTTTAGTATTAGTATTACGAATTGCTGACGGATCCAGTAAATTAGGCGATTGATCAACAATAATAAATCCTTCACCGTAAGTACGCATTTCAGCTATTCCGTTTGTAATCATTTCTACTGATTTACCTTGCATATTAGCACCTTCACCTGCTTGTGTATCAGAAGTTCTACGTAATAAATGATGTGCCTCTTCTAACACAGTTACATGTTTTAAAGGTGTATTCATAGTTGATGCTGATGCAATACGATGCTCTTGTAAACGCATGAACAAAATACCCATAACTATAGATTTTGTTTCAGCAGATCCAATTAAACTTAAATCGACAATACAATTTTCATCGAATAATAATTCATTTTCAATTTCATTATCAACAAATACATTACTTAAAATGCCTGTAGTTAATGATTTTACTCGCGTTACGAGTGCGCCGACATAGTTACTTTTAACTTCTTCTGAATAACCCGATTTTTCGATAACATCGGGTAACACTTCTGCTAACAATTTCATTGTTGGATATTGAGGTACACTATTGAAGTTTATTGATGACTCAAGTTGCCAACCCGTTTTACGATAAACTTCCTCTACCGCTTCTTTTAAAATAGCAGGCATCGCCGCATACATCGGCCAACATGCATTAAAAATTTCAATTAGCCTTTCAATATGTTCAAGTACATGAATCTCAGGACGGAAATAAAATGGATTAATACGTAAAACTTCTGTTTGTTTTGGATTTGTACCGAATACATTTACGTTTTCATAACCACCAAATACATATTTATATTCCCCTTTTGCTGGCTCAATAACTAAAAATTTCACTTGCTGCTTCAATAAAGAGTCTAACAATTTATAGACCGTATTTGATTTACCAGAACCTGTTGAACCTGTAATAAATGTATGCATCGCTAAGCTTTTAACATCTAGATCAACCGTGGTTTCCTCGGTTTCACCCATGTGATAAATATTACCAAGTTCGATACTTTTTCCTTTTTCTAGCCCAGTTAAGTAAGATACATTCCGACCAAACTCAGCCATTTCTACAACTGGTAACCCGTTTATTGACTTGCGAGGTAAACCACAAGCAATAGATAATTCTCTTGTATTAATTAATGAACTAGGGGTAATAGAACTTAAACCCGCTTCATTTACTTGGAATTTTGGATGTTGTAGTTTTTTTAAAGATTCTCTTACTGGTACATTATAAATATGCTCACTATTCCAAATATTAATAGCCGCGCCTTCGATTGCGGATTCATTCCCACGAATAATTGATTGATAATTAGTAGCTGCTACAGTTGCCGTTTGCTCGTCGTCTGCTAAGAAATAGGCCGCATAATGCCATAAACCTAAATCAGCTGCGCTATTTAATCTATCTAAATGTAAATCAATTTTATCCAATAGTTCTGTCACACGCTTATCTTCAACATGTACTTGTATTGTTTGAGACGAACCCTCAGTATTAGTTGTGCTATTTGAAATGTTTTTTGACGTAGCATTCGAGCTTCCACGTGTTGTTGTAGTCCCTTTAGAGTCAGCAAATGCTTTAGAACGATTAACTCCTACCGTTTTACTAGAGTTTTGACTTCTGTTAGCACCAATCCCCATAGGTGCGAAGGATCCACCTGTACTACTACCTTTAGTTTTAGATTCATTCGTACCATGAGTATCTGTATTAGTATAACTTTGTGTTTGGCCAATGCTTTCATTTATCGTTTCAGTTATACCTTCGCTTAGACTCTCTGCCAATGCTTGGCTTTCATTTTTCCCAACTGTATAATCAACTTTCTGAAACTTGGATAATGAAGAAAACATATTTTCATAGCCTTGTTTAATAATTAACGCTTGATCATTGGATACTGCATCAGCAATTAAAATTGTTGAAAATTTTTCACCATGCATAGCATTAATAAATTTTTCAAGTCCCTGTACATACATTGTCTTCTCTGTATCTTTAAATGCTGGGATTCCTGATACACTTGCTACTGTTCGACGTAGTCTTTCCTTTTTACCCGTTATTACAGAATTAATTATATCCGTATACTGCGTATTTGAAATTTTTGAAAGCTTAGTACCTGGGAAATTTCCCTTCATACTTTTTATTAAGCTTTCTTGAGCAGTTGAAATTTGATTTGAGCGTGTACCTACATAAAATTTCACTTCACTACCATCACTATCAATAATTAACACTAGGGAATTGCTTAAATTCCCTAAAGTGTTATATACATTAACTAGTTTTTCGGTAATATCCTCTGTTTTATCATAAACAATTTTTTCAATTTCAAATAATCGAATTTGTCTTAACGATTCAGTTTGTGAAATCATCGTTGAATCTGATAAAGGAATAATACTATATTGTGTTAAATTATGAAGGTAGGATTTTTCCATTAATTGAACTGCATTTTGTAGAGCAGGCTCAACTTGCTCCTTTAATTGTGTAATTTCATTCATTTTAATCCTCCCATTGAAGAATAGAATTTATTGCTGATTTACTCTCAATATTGTTTTCTGAAACAACCATATTTTTCTTTCTTGAATCAAATTCATTTTGAATCCGGTCAAAATCATACTGTAAATTTGTATACGCTTTTTGCAACTTATCGTTTTCCACTTTTGTAGTAGCAACAATTGCTTCCAATGATTTTATTTGTTTTTTCAAACAATCTGTTTCAAATTTTAAATCATCATTTTCTAGCTTCTGTTTTTCCATTTCATATTGTAGCAATTTATATTTTTGCAAATCAGAATCAGTTAAAAATCTTCCTCCGACCATAATACATACTAAATCTACAATTTTTTGTGGAGGTAATTTCCCCTTTTCTAAAAATACATCCCAATACTCTTCAAAAACTTGCCTAATTCCTTTTGTCTTTAATCGTTCTTGATCATTTTGATTAAAACTGCTACTAGAACTATTACTGCTACCCCCACTAGCCCCGCCAGTAGCGTTCGGTTCTTTTTTTCGCTAGTACCATCATTATCTGTTTCTTGATTTTGTTTAATAGTTACTTTTTGTTGTGTTTGCTTTTCTTCAATTAAGACAGGGAACGCTACTTTACCAACTTCTAACATGTGCATAAAACGCTCTTTTGAAAAGTTCATACGTAAATCTACTTGTAATTCTACAAAATAATCTTGAGTCCATTCAGTACGGTTAGTGTTAAATGTAGCATCATCATGTTGTTCCCAAATTGGTAAGTTTTTTTGTTCGATTTTTTTTAATGCTGTCTTCATACTGTTTTCAGAATCATTTGGATTTACAGTAATATTTGCTTTCAAAAACTTTTGAATATCTTCAATATTATTTGTTTCAATAGCATGTAATAATTTACTCACAAAAAGCCACTTCCTTTTCTTTTAATTCTAATACGTTATCAAGTTTATAAATAAATGCTTCTAACCATTCACGTTTGACATAATGCTCTCTCAATTGTTCATCTAAATTTTCTGTTTCACTTGCTAAATCCTTTATTTCATTTATTCTAGCTTGCATAATTTTTTCTAAACGAGATATTTCTGATATAAAGAATTGCTTCAATTTTTTCAATTCACTTTCAGTAAATTGAACTGCATCCTTTATATTCTTTTCAATTGCATCCTCGATTGGGTCCATTGTGTTTATCCCTATCGCTTCTAAATCTACAAACTCAATATCTTCATAAACGTTTTCTTCCACATATTTCGGTCTCCAGAATGTGTACCATTTCCGATCTGAATTTGATACTGTTCGAGTTCCTACTACAATCCTCTCATTAGTTGAATAACGATCAATTAAATTCTCAACATTAATTTCTCCCGATGTGAAAGCTTTATTCCAATTTGATAATTTAATAGAATTAGATTCAAAGCTTGTAATACCTTCGATATAGGATTGATATTCGGACACATAAGACTCCGCTTTTTGACGTAGAGCTAGACTAATGTTTTTTTCTAAGTCTGTTACTAACTCATCTTGTAACATCAGAACATCAGACTGAACCTTACTTAAAATACGTTCTGCCTCAAATTTTTTAACTTTACCTTTTAGCTTGTTTGGAATATCAGTTAATTTTTTAAATGTTTTTTTATTAACATCAGAAAAGAAATTACTCATGTTAACATCCATATTTTCAATTTTAGACTTAAACTCAGCTGCCTTATCCCCTTTTTCAAGTTCAGCATTAATCGATTCCATAATCATTTTAATTTCCTCACGTTGTTGTGAGTCTTCCAAGATGGCATGCTCGAGTTTATTTTGCATATCTTCTTGTTCCACAATACGTTGGAATGTATTAACCGCATTTGTAATTTTCGAAGTTACTGCATATTTTTCTAAGTACTCATTAATCGCTGCCTCAATACTTGTAATACCTGTGTAATGTAATGCTTGAATATGTTCATCCCGTGTATTCTCAACAGCTTCTTCAATAGCCCTATTTAAAGAAGGACTAATTGGAGCATACTGATTTAAGTGCATTGAAGGCTCTTCAATAAATAAATCAACATTAATTAAATCTGCTTTTTCAGATCTCGTAAGTTTTAAACCGTTTTGTTGCTTACGGATAACCTTGGCAACTTGAGACGACACTGGATAAATATTTGGATTTTCAATATTTTGTTGCTCTAAATAGTCTCTTACATTTTCGATAGCGCCAGCAATACTTTCACCTTTTTCAGGATCAAAAGCGTCAGCTTTATTCATTGCAAAAATAAAACGGTCTTTAGATTGCTTACCTCCAACCGCCATTGCTTCAGCCACGATATTTAATAAAGCTAAGTCATCGTCTGTTCTTAACTGAGTAGCATTCAGCACGTAAAGTACCATTGGTTTATCATCGCTTTTAATAACGGACAATGTATGTTGTCTATGTGATGCATCCATCGAGTTATTTGGACCTGGCGTGTCTACTAATACTAGATTCATTTTGCCAGATTTTATTGTTGGAATATTCCCCTCAATTTCAATCAAATGAATTTCTCGATCATCATTAAATGCTGTAAAATCTTCTACCGAAGCATTAGTAATTGTTTTGAAAACTTCGCCGTTTTTATCATAGGCAATTGCTGAGTAATTTGTAATATTAGGATTATTTTTAATGCGTGATACTTTAGCAGTACAAGCTTCATTTTTTGAAGGCATTAGTTCTTGTCCTAAAATAGCATTAATCAATGTTGATTTACCTGAACTCATCGTAGCTATTACAGCAATTTCAAATTCACTATTTAAAGCTTTTTGGAAGTTATGTTCAATACGTTCATCGCGTAATTGTTCGAATGGACCAACCTTCATCATTTGAACCAGCTCTTCAAGACTGCTAAATTTATCATCAATTTCTTCAACTTGTATATGAGTTAAAGTTACATTTGGATAAAATGAAGAGTATAGTTGAATGTCTTCAAAATCAGGCATCGTACCAATAAATTCAAAATCAAAAATATCGTCATTTATTTCATCCACTAACATTGGGAATAGTATTTCAATCCAAACTTGTAAACGCTCATTTTTATAAGCTGAAAACTTTGTACTATCCATTAAGTTTTCATTATCCACATATAATTGAGTCTCGACTTTATATGGGTTATATTTCATTGTTACCTTCATTTTTTCACCTCAAATTATATTTAATAACTCTGGTATTCCAGAATTATTCCATAGTTCATTTTCTATTTTTGATTTACTAGGTTTCTTAACAAAATTATTGATATTGTACGAGGCTAGGTTTTCTTCTAATAAAATACTTAATCGTTTATAATCTGTTGACTCTTTTCTTGTTAGCTCATAGTTATTAATTGTCTTTATCGCTAACAAAGCACTTAATGATGAAACAAAGTAAATTTCTGGATTTTCAAATCCATTTTTCTGTAGATATGCATTGACATTTTTTGAAACCAAATTTAAATTTTCTTCCTCAGTATCATCAATTTCATCAGATTTATTTACGACAAATACCAATTTAGACTTTGCACACTTGTCTTTCACGAAGCTTAATAAATTACAATCATCTTCTGTACCAAGTTGAGTAGCATTTAAAATATAAAAAACTTTTCTATAATCTGTTTTACTTAAAGCTTTTTGCATCATTTCACGATGTGACTTATCCATTGAATTATTTGGCCCTGGTGTATCAATAATTCCAAAGCTTTTTTTCTTGCCTGAACGGAGTGGACCTTCTATAAAAATTTCATCTATTCTCAAACTTTCATTCCATTCTTCAATCTGCTTATAATCTAATCTCTTTCGCAAGGTAGGTTTTTTGGATCTCTTATTTTTATATAGAAATTCATCTCTTACTGGATTAGCATAATAAGAAATAATCTTAGCTGTACATGCTTCATTTTTTGAAGGGAATAGTTCGAACCCTATAAGACTATTTAAAAATGTAGATTTACCTGAACTCATTGTTCCTATTGCTAAATATTTATCGACATCTTTATCATTTAAAATGATTGATTGTTCTAAATTCATTGTGCTAGCCATTATCTAACATCCAATCTTTAAAATAATTTCTTTATTGCTTACGCCGAAGTGTTTACTACTGCTAAATTGACAGTGAATACTTATTTAGAAGTAATTTTGTACAGTTTATTGATTGCATGAAAATCATTTATTATATCTTCTCTTACACTCTTAGGTTCTAATAATTCTACGTTTCTTCCCTGACTCAACAACCACATCTTTATCCCCTTACCAAAAACTTCTGCTTCAAAAATTAAACCATCGTTTAGCTTTTCTACAACTTTTGCTGTTGGTAATCGGTCAACAACGGCTTGCGGTGAAGGACCAGTGAATTTGAACTTTACATTTATAAGCTCACCCATATACATAAACTGCACGCGTTTGCGAAATTCCCCTTCTTGGAAACGTTCATGGTACGGCACTTTAAATGAAATAGATGTTTGTTCAAATTTCTCGATTCGATCAATCCGATAAATTGTTGGAAAATCAAATTCTTTATCGACAGGATAAGCAGTCAAGTAAAAATAGTACTCCGAAAAAATAATGCCGACCGGTTTTACCTTTCGCTCACTTGCTTGTTCGTCAAATTCGCGTTTATAGTGCATAATAATGACTTTATTCGCTTGGATTGCTAATGATAGCTGCCACAAAGTATCAAGCAATTCCTTCTTATGAAACAACTCGGCATACAGATGCTTTTCATTCGCCATCATTTTCCTAATCACTGTTTGGTCACTTTTTTTTGCAAGATGCGTTAGTTTATCAATCAAGCTGTCCATCTCACCTTTAGGAAATGCACGTGATTCAATCAGGACTTTTAGTATAGCGAAAATCTCTTCATTTCTTAGCCAACTTGGCGTCCGCGTTTCTAAAACATACGCTTTTTTCGAGCGGTCGTAATCAACATATTCATTGCACTTTTCTAACTCTAGAAAATTACGGATACTCTCAATATCTCGCTGAATCGACTTTCCACTTATTTGGAACCGTGCTGCCTCTTCCTTTTTAATAAGCGTTTCGCCCTTCGTAAGACGCTCATACATCGACAAAATACGATAAATTTGCGACCCCTTATCTTGGCTCATTGCATCACCTCGTTATATCAATCTTACATATGTAGTTGGACATAATATGACCACTCAAATAAATAAAACTATACACCTTTATTATACCAGTATTTTCATTTTTATCATGACATTTTATTCAGTCTCTTAACGTGATATTATACCAGGACCATATAATAAAGTTGCGTGCCACAGACATAATTTAGATACTATTTCAATAACATAAATAAATGCATTTTATTATTTGGATATTCGGTTAGAGGTAATAAATAGGTCATTTAGTGAGACTCTGATGTAAAAAAGCTAATTAAAAGAACGATAAAAGTTCTTGTAGTCAGCTTTGATAATCTCAAAATGATTAGTGTAAATACGGTGGGGGTTAAATGAAACATTTGTAAAAAAAGCGTTCCTATAATCATTATGAATCATACCCTTACATCTAAATAATACTTCAAAATAAGCATTTGCTTCGTTGTGGCATTTTTCTGACCAACTTAAATAACCTTCATTCGGTTTCAAATCTGTAGTAAGATTTTTATGCATTTTGAAGTATGCTATCGAACGATTTCCATCTTCCATAAATGTTCCCTCCAATAAAAATCTACAACTTCTAAGTTTCCATATGATGAATAAAATTTTACAAATTAGCACTAAGGGACTAAATCCCTACAATTTAGGATTTGTTCTTACAGGCTTTATTAAACTAACCTCTACCTCACGACAGTCTCGCACTGGAATAAGATGATGAATTAGATACGGGTATAAAGGAACATGTTTGCTGGTGGGAATTAATCAACTATTTTTTATCCATGTTTAAATTTTCCTCTCCATTAATGTCGCATCAAAGCTTCCTTTTAATCAATCATCTGTAATTATCATATTAGTAATATTTACCTAAATTACCACTCTTTTATAATTTGCTTTTTTCTTGTCCCAATGCTTTTTATTTAATTTATTTCTTAGCATTCCAAGATGCTCTAAATAAGCAGTTTTTCCCTGATAGCGTAAAGTAAAATCAGGAATATAGGTTTTACCACTAACGTCTAATGGTTCTTCATAGTAATATTCAATTTCCATCTTATCGAGTATGTTAGCCACAAATACTTCGGATTTTGTAGTGACCATACTATACTCTATTCAATAATGATATTATTTACTTAATTAATATTGATAGGAGAAGATATTATGACTTCATGTACATGTAAAAATGTATTGAAACTTGAAAAAATCATTGAAGAGAGAATGGATTATTATAAATCTGGCGGTAAATATAATGAACCATCATTAACTGAAGAAATTGTTTATCAGATTCAAAAAAATTGTAGTGATGCTAGATTAATACATTCAACAAGCGAAGCTACTACAGGTGCTGATATAGAATGGTGGATAGAAATCTACCAAGATTGTTATATTGGATTAAACATACAAGCCAAAAAACGGTATAAGGATAGTATTGAATACGATAAAATAGCTCATAAAATTGGAGGACACACTCCACAGATTGATCGCCTAATAAACTATTCAAATACAAGGAGAATGATTCCATTATATTGTTTCTATAACTTTGTAGGTAAAACTATTAAGAATTCATGGACTTTTTCATTTGCAGAAGATATTAAATATATAAAAAGTATTACTACGCAATACAAAGATCCTATATACTTACAAAATAATAACGCTTTATATGAAATGAATTCTTGTTTTTGCGATAATAGTAAAATAAATGACTTTATAAATGGTTCGGGTTATAAGAATGCTGGTTATGAGCGTCCGAATTATCAAGATGTAATTAAAAATGAACATCAATTACCAGTCTATGTGTTAAAGAAACAAAGCAAGGATAATATAAGTACATACTTTCAAGATACTCCGATACCAAAATTTATCTTACTTACAAAGATTAAAGATAAGAATATATAACTTCACAAAAGGAGCACTTCAACCCGAAGTTGCTCTTAATAAGTCTTCATCGTCTAAATAAAAATTTTTTTCTACTTAATTGGTCATTCATTCTTAAACTTCTTCCTTTATTATTTCCCCTAAAAATATATTGAAATACTAAATTTCTCAGCATTAGAATTTTGGCTTTTCGTTGCTCCACAATCTGGCCACATTATGGAATTCAAGTTAAACATAACGCTGTTAATAATTTGTTTAAATAGTTATTATTGAAGTCTTTTCTACAGTACATTTAACCTACCTATACACATTTAAACATTGACTTCCTCCTCATTAATGAATTTCTAACAATAAACAACTTAATTCTGCTTACCAGCAAGCAATATACTTTATTCATTTCATACGTTTAATCAACTAGACTATTTACTTATTAAGGAAATTTGCGAATAAATTAATGAATATACATTTATTAACAATATCTATATAGTATAATGAAAAGCATGAAATTATTCTTAATCTTTAAGAGAGGATTTATAATAATGGAAAATCAGATGAGAAATAAAAAGGGAAATATTAAATGGACAACTGCTGAAAATACAGTTTGTTTTTATGAATTAAAGGATTATATTAATTTTATTAATTCTGGTTCAAAATCAATAAGAAAAAGAGAAAATTATGCTGCAGAACTCATAAATCAATATCCTATCTTTAGTCTTCGTACTCCATCAGCATTGAGACAACACTTCGATTATCTAAATAGAGTATCTATTGATGAATTCTCAAAAGATGCAAAGGAAGATGAAGTTTTTAGAGGAATTCTCCTAATGAACAATTCGTATGTATGTTCTCAAGGAGTAGAAACTCCTGAACCCGAGGAATACGAAGAAGAATTAGTTGATGATTTTGATATCGATGATGATGATAAACAAACAGATGAGTATCATTTTAATCTTTCCGATGAGGAAATATCATCCCTTACCTCTTTTATCGGGCATGGTGATTTTCCTAAAACATTCATTGCCTTTTTAGGAAACGAGGGAGGTTTAGGAAATTCATCACCTAGATATAATATTGACCTTTTATGTAATGAATTTAAGAAAAATAATACAAATTACTTTAATGAAGGGAATTGGAAACTAGGATATTGGACTGTCAACAATTATGATCTAAATAAACGTTCAATTGTACCTAATAGTCCATTTCTCTACTTAACTGCTCGTATTCTATTAGCACTTGAAGATCAAGAATCATCAGTTGATGATTGGTTCAAAAAAGGCGACTCAAAAAAATTAGGTAAAGTTAAAGAATTAATAGCAAGTGGCGGTCTTTACTCCAACAAACCAGGATTAAAAAGTGCATTATTAGATTGGAGGCCATTACCTAGGAGAGATGAAAAGAACTATGATTTTCCTTATCTTAATGTAGATAGTAATTTATATCTAAAAGCATTTAATTTTGAAGGAGGCGCTGAAAACCCATACAATGAATGGGTGAATAAAAGAGTTTCTATTTTTAAAAACGTTCTGAATAAATACCATATTCCATTTTTACTTTCATTTGGAGCAGTTAAATCCAAACTAACACTCTTTAAAAAGATTTGGCCAGAAATTGAATTTAATGAAGTAACTTTGGAAGAAAGTAATAAAACTATTTATGTTTCTAAAGAGAAAGTTAGCTCTAATACTATCGTTATTGCAACAGAATTTTTAGATTATCAAAATTTGGGTTTAATAGGCACCATGGAATTAGTTAAGTTTTTAAAGAAGAATTATATGTAGTCATACCTCACCCTCTAGCAAGCTTTTCCTACTTGCTAGTTTTTATTTTCTAACCCTACCTCCTATGTACCAACGTAAAATTCTGCGATCTTTTCTTATTATAATTTATTTTATAATTTTTAACTCTTAGTGAAAATTTCAGTCCTATAGCTCAATATACTTTGGATGGTTAACTATATTTAAATACCTATCTTCCCCATACTTCTGTTTAAATGCCTTTTCCATAAAACTATTGTTTGATACACAAACGCATAATCTAACATATTCACCACTTTTCATACTACTCCAATTGCATCTATAATCTCATCTAAAAAACGCTCCTTAGTAAACTTTGAATCTTTCTTCTAATTATACTGTGCATATACAACCGCTAAATTTCACAAGTCTATATGCTATACAACCATATATCTCTGTTGTTAAAGAAGATAACATCCGACGGTTGCCGTTTAAATCATGGCATCTAGTAATAGTTGTATTTATAGGAACAGTAAAGGATGAAATTACACCTTAGTCGGAAGTATTATACTCAATAAATATGAATTATAAGTACTTGTAGATCCGTAATAAAATTTTGAATAAAACGAAGTATAGTATAAACATTTTGGAAAAAACTACTCCTGAAATATTAATGAAATCAGGAGGAGATATATTTTATGCAAAAACATGAATACAGACATCTAGAACAATTTTACATCTATCCTCAATATATAGAAAAATACAACTTGGAAAAACATTTACATGATATACAAGAAATAATTAATACGAATCCAATACACTTTTCTGAGCTGAAAACTAAAAAATATTATTACTTCCGAATGCCTCTTTGCGGACATCCTGAGTTTATAAGCTTAACAAAACTGAGAACGAAAATTTATAGACAAGAGTCATTATGTTGCCGAATTTGCAAATGGTTTGTCAATTCTGAGATCAATTACAAACAGTTTGCAAAACTCTATTCTATTCAAAATAAAACGCCACTAAGTAATATAAATTATAGAAATCATACGCTTTTGTTAACTTGTCAAGATTGTAAAGAGGATACCCCTTATAAAGAAGCTCGATGGGTTCTTTATCATTTAAAATTTGGAGAAAATTTTAAAAATTTTTGCAGACGTAGATGCTATTCTATAGGCGAAAAACATCCTAATCTTATACCTTTTTGGAATGAAAATAAGAATAAAGCACAAATATTTACATTGCAGGCTAATGATCAAAACTTATATCGTAGCAAATTTTATTTCTATTGTTTTGTTTGCGGAAATATTATTGATACCCCGATGACAGTAATTAATGCTATAAGAAATTCAGCAAGATGTTCTGAGCACAAAGTTAAACAAGGAACCTCTTTTGCAGAAATGGCGATATTTCTATCTTTTTTTCGTTGTTTATCAAACCTTCCATTCATCGGTATTTCCCATAAGTATAAATATAATGGGAAGCGTGAATTTGATATTTATGTGACAGTATCCGATAATAATAAACACTCCTATTTCGCGGTAGAAGTCGATGGGATTCAACATTCTTATACAATTAAAGGCGATGAAGATAAAAACAATGATGCTTCGAGAAGTGAGACACATCTTGAACGTGTAAGAGATGTAGCATTGAAGGGAATTACTTTAAATGATTTTCATAATATAATACAACGAAATAGTAAAGATAAAGAGGAACTAAATAACGTTATAGTAGAATTATTAAAACGATTTATGAATTGGGCAGTTAATTTAAATATACAAAACCCAAAACTTGAAGCGTTAAAAAATGCTGTATTATTAGAAATGAAAACTGCAAATGTAATTGAAGACGAAAAATATATATTTCAAAATTTTCTTCACAAATCTGGAAAATTATTAAAAGATAATTTAAAATTAAAACCTATTTACGATCAACTTAGAGAAGATGTAAGAACGCAATTAGGAAATTATATTACTACATCAGAACAAGATGTTAAAAGACCTTTTATTTGTTCAACTTGTAATGAAGAATGGTATCAATATGTCCATGTAGTTGTTAAAAATTATAATAAGTCAAAGAATGGTGCTATGGGATGTCCGACATGTGCAAATAAAAATTTTGATTATATTAGTGAACTAAAACTTAAAGCTATAGACTATAAAAAACTGGGTTTAACACAAGTAGAAATTGGAAAAATTTTAGGTCGAAGTCAGCCAACCATATCAGATTGGTTAAAAAACACTATGCATCCTAATAACAGTGATTCTGAATAGTTACCAATAGTGGTTACCATTACTGGCTCTTTTATAATAACCAATAGTTTCAATTGATAATATTAATCATATTGCTACTTGACTAAACTGGTCAGCTCCTCTTTACAGAAGGGATTCTGAATAGTCACCAATAATGGTGACTATAGCATGTTTTATAGTAACTATTATTAGTTATCATATTGGCAATTAAGTACTTTCAATAATATCTATTCGATATCATTTAGGATTTCAAATGAAGCGGTTTCTCTAATAATTAGGGATCTAGCTATCTGTTATGATGTAAATGGCATTACTAATATTTGCCTTACATTTTAAATGATAGAAGGCTATAGCGATTTTTAATAGTTGCAAAGATTAATTATCCATTCTCATCATAAATTGAATAACTCAAATTTATATAATCATCTACCGTTGTTCCTTCTTCTGGATTATTTAATGCCCATCCAAACTTCTGATACTCTTTGCCTCCATATAATATATTTCTAATTTTTTTAATCTATTTAACCATCGTTTCATACACTTAAAAGGGTATAGCTAAGTATACCCTTTTAAGGGTATGACCAACTTCATAACCCCAAACCTTTATAAGGCCATGATACGTCTATGTTTCATACGTGCAATTACAAGGCTTCCGAGCAGACAAATATCTCTGGGAAACCCCTAAAATGATCAAAAAAACATATCTAATTCACATCACATTTTTGGGGACTATTTTGTAATATTTATGCTCTTAATCAGAGTCTTTTAGTGACTTCAAATACCTAAGAATTAAAGGCATTCTATTTTTCTCTAGTAGAATACAGTCTTGTCGTAAGCATCTAAATATATATCAATATGCTCACTACTTTGATCAGACATGTTCGAATCGTTTAGATTTGAATCCCTTAAAATTTCATTTATCTAAGCCAAAATCATCTTCCGCTTCTTTATAAAATCCCTCAAGGTACCTCGACATGGTAATAGCGTGAATTGAAGCCTTCCACCAAAAATCGCCAAAAAAGCATCCGAAATTAACAGCTCATTAGCTGGGGGAGTGGACAAGTCTTCGACCAAGAGGTTGCTAGATAGATCAATTCTTCTACATAGCTTTCTGTCATGGACACATCTCAAATTTCATGAGCTGAATGCAAAACTTCTAAAGAAAATCCCATGAAAAAGCAAATAAGTCAGGTTTTCCGTGAAATTTTGTGTTGTGGTTGATGAATAATCCCGTTATATATTAGTTTCTATAATATTCACTCTAAAATTTTAATTTCATTTCAAATCCTTATTAAAATATGGAATTTTTCGGACTATAATATTTAAAAATCTAGGAGATCTTTATGTATGAAAAAACAAAACAATTTCTTAGCATCTGCACTAACTAATGTTCCACACCCATCATTCTTCTATATTAACTGTAATAACAAATTATGTATTACTGAAACTGATTGGATAGATCCAATTGCTTTTAAAAAGTGTTGCTCAATTGTTTCTAGAGGCAAAATTGGAATTCAATCCAAGCTATTGTTAGATAAAATAATTAAAGTGGCACAACTGACAGATAACATCACATTGTCTAAACAAGTAATCTATAAAAAAACAAAAGCCATTTTTTCTTCTGTTGATCAATTAAATAAGACACTTGCTTATCTATGTGAGCTTGGTTATATCTATTTAACTTCGGGTGGCGTATCTGGACGAAAGCAATTGATTCTCTTAAATCCAAAGGCAATTTCAATTTTAGGATCTAACTCTTTATAAATTACTTTATGGTTAACATATTTTTGAAAAACATCAAAGGTTAATTTATAAAACAAAAGCAGCAACACTGTTATCTTAATTAATGTATCAAGACGACAGTATTGCTGCACTAGTTCCGCTTCTCCATATTGGAATAACACATATTAATTAAAGCCAGTTCTATCATTCCTTACGAACGTTAAATTTCAACCTTTGTAAACTCCATTCCTTTCACCTTCAACTGATTAAATAAATTCGCTAATGCCGTCTCGCCGACATTGCGGTACTTGCCTAATAGTACTAGCTCTTTTGGGAAATCCTTAACATGTAAGAAGCCTTGCTCTTGTAACGAGTTAAGCAAGCTTGTTTGGCCAGGAAAGTTGTCCTTCGTTAACGCAACATTTCCTAATGCTTCTGTTAAAATAACAAAATCTGATTTGTAAAATAACAAGACTTCCCCGCGATATTGCTCCATTAGTATTTTGCGTTTTTGTTCTTCTTCAACGAATAATCGTAATTCTTCAAAGAAGCATTCATCATTAGCTTCTTTAAATCGCTTTACATGCTGGTGCATACCGTCTAATTGATACGGTAGTTCACTCATAATACGCGCTTGCTGTTCGCCATTCAAACGAATTAAAAACGTTGTAGATTTTGGGAAACGCTGTGGCAATAAAAATGCATCTCGTGAAAAATCAGGTATCTCAACAAATTGATCTTTATAGTAAATTCTACGACTAACCTTTTGCTCGGTTACAACATTTACTGGCACCTGCTCTTTTTGCACAAACGTCTGCATTAATGCTTCAATATGTTCAATTAAATATTCACTATCAGCCGCGCTTTTTTCAGGAACCGGCTCAATATACTCTGGCACCTCAATATCCGGTGAAGCATATGTTTCGATAAACCATGTCAAAATCAAATGCTGATACTCCCAACAAGTTAATGCTTCTCGAATTAACATTTTGCGCGTACCATCATGACTTGCTATGTTACCTTGGCGTCGAACTAAGTGAATCGCATTATCCGTTGTTGGCGTAATGATGCCTTCATTTTTTAACTTCATTTGTACTTCACCGAAATTTAACTCACTATGCTCAAGCCCTTCCAACTGTGCAACTTGACGAACTAGTGTTTCCGCCATTGTCCGCGCTGTTTGCATCGCTGCTCTAGGTGAAACAAAAAGGAGCTTTTCGATATCTTGCGTTAGCTCAGCTAAACTCGGATTAATTCCGTATAAAATCTCTTGTAATTTTTGCGACACTATTTCACACCTACCGACTTAATTTTTTCAATCAAATATGGTATTTTTTCTTTATACTTATCTTTGTTTGCTAAGCGTAAAGAGTACTCTAGCTTTTTCAAATGATACATTGCTTCTTTGGATAGTTCTTCTATAATTATGCCTTGTTCATATAGTAGCAGACTCATTTCTACTTCAGACGAATATAATTTAATTTCTTCAAAAGCACTTCCTGTCCATATGTAGGCACGTACTGCAAAATCATAGTCTCTATAGTGACCGTGAATAACGTGACCGTCTTTTCCCATTAATTCTGCCTTAGGTGTTTCATTATTTTTTGCACTTTTTTCTTCAAAAAAACGATACTGCATATCTGTTAAATATTCATACTTTAACGTTGCACTTGTATCCACATCTTTACTTTTCACAATCGCAAATATTACTTCTATATTAGAGTTAATATCCTTTGCTACTCGAAGATCTCCAACACTCGGATCTGCCCATTCATCAAATATTTCATCATATGGATGGCTATGATAATAAGCAACAAAGTCACTTGTTGTCACAAGCTTTCTCGCTTCCTTCACAATATCATTTACTTGCTCATTAGCCTTTACACTTGAAGCTGTTTTATTCAGTACATTCGCAACTGGAAATGTATACTCACCAACTGCATTTCTATCTTGCTCACCAAAAATTAAACCAAAGCATTCCTTTTGCTGACCGCAATTTGGATAATGACTAATACAGTCAAGTAGCATAGTCGTTAATGTATTGTTGATTAGTTCTAAGTGCATAAAACATCCCTCCATATCTTTAAAATGAAAGCGTACCAGTATAAAAACATGATACGCTTTCTTATTGTTATATTCGATTTAATAAGGCCTTTAACGCTTCAAACTCTTCCTCCGACAATGTAACACCCTTCCCCATCTTCTCACGGTTTGGCGCCCATTCGCGGATGTCATACTTCGGTGCATTACCGTTCCAACTAATACGGTTTAATTCTTTCTTCCAACCTTTTACGGATTCAGATAATACGCCGATGTGTTCAACAACTTCATATTTGATTTCTGCCATTTAATAATCCCCTAAATTTTAATAAACTTGCTCAAGTTCAACTGCTCGCTTGAATGTAATACCTGTATTGATTGCAGCAAAGTGTTTTTCCCCACATCGGATTTTTTCTAATTCTGTTTTGCGTAAATCTTCTGCAGCTAGACTTCCTTTTGTCTCCACAATAAAGTACAATTTCTCTTTACCGTCTTCTTCAACAGATAATGCCCAGTCAGGATTATAGTTTCCGAGTGGTGTTTTGATTTTAAAATCTGCTGGCAATTTAATATAAAACTTTACATTCGGATCTTGTTCGCACGATTCTGCAAAAGCTCGTTCAATGTTAGAGTCAACAATAACATGATCATAAGGCGAACGATTGTCTGAAACTTTTACAATACTATCTTCATACGATTCGACTTCTTCTTGATTGAATAAGCTTTGATCGTACACTTCTTCTGTTTCTAGTTTTTCATATTTAACGCCATCAACCATCGCTAATCGCTTAGCAGCATTAATAATGCGTGCAGCCTCTAACATATACATTTGTGGATTACGTTTAAAATCATGTAACGTGCCACTCTGCTTTAAAATAGCAATTAACGTTTTACGAGTCAGCTTTGTATCTTGTTGTAACTCTGTTAAAATATCTGGTGCTTTCGTATATTCACGCTGAACCGTGCTAAAGCTTGTTTTAACAGTCGTTTTCTCCTCAATTCCCGCTTCTTCAATTTTTAACTGCCTACGCTCATATTCGAGTTTTTGAATACGTACTAGGAGTTCATCACGTAATTTGTCTGCTGCATCTTTAATAAATTGCTCGCTATCAAAATGAATCGAATAAGTCGTTTTATATTTAATGCGTTCCCACAGTTCTATAAATGATCCAGATAATGCTTCTTTATTTAATCGAACCGTTTCTTTTTTCGCATGATCTTTAATTTCAACTTTTTCCGTATTAAACTTCAACTCAATTGCAGCAATAACCTTCTCCGTCATATCTGGTGCAAGAACAGTATATTCTTCTGGCAGTTCAAACACTTGATCTTTAATGGCTTTCGCTAATGCAACGGTTCCTTTACCTTTTGAATCAATGTAATTTTGATCTGTTAAATATTCTACAAGCTTTTTCGAATACTCATGACCTAATGGTTTTTGATATCCAGTAAGCTCATCTACTTCTAACACAAGAGAACTAAAGGTTTCGTTCGTGAAAATACCAAACTCCATGCCATCTTTTTCATACTCATGTTGTAAGCCACTTGCAAAGTCCTCATAACTTTCGTTTGCCATAACCGTTAATGTATTTACTTCAAATCCATGCACACGTTCACCATTTTGATTAACAGCTATGCGGAGACCTCGGCCGATTTTTTGGCGCTTCGTAAGTTCATCTTTCGAATCAATTAACGTACAAATTTGGAAGACGTTTGGGTTGTCCCATCCTTCTTTTAAAGCTGAGTGTGAGAAAATAAAACGTAATTTATGAGCTGTTTTCGTCTTACCTTTTTCTTCATCATACATCGTCAGTAAGTCTTCTTTGTCTTTCATGATGACTTGGAAAGCACTTTCATCCTTTTCTCCACCATTTTTAAACTTACCTTTTTTATCTATAGAGAAGTATCCGTTATGCACTTCTTTAGCTGGAATATGATAATCACGTAGCTTTTTATATTTCGCAGATTTTAATACATCCTTATATTCTTCTTCAAAAATGCGGCCATATTCCCCTAAATATGGCTTACCTTCCTCATCATATTGGCGATAGTTCGCAACGTTATCGATAAAGAACAGACTTAATACTTTAATCCCTAATGAATTTAATTTTAATTCTTTGTTTAAATGTTCCTCAATTGTTTTTCGAATTTGACCGCGCTTTACTTCTAAATCCGCAAAGTGTGCTTGACTTAAATAAATAATAGCTGGTTCACCAGAAAACTCGATGTACTCATTACCTTTTTCAGCCGAAATATCACGCACGAATCCGATTTCTTCATAAGAAGTTAACTTTATCTTTTTCACTAAATCATCGTTTTTCTTTAGCGAAATAGTCTTTTTCACAATGCCTGTTTTCGTTTTCTCTAAAACCTCTACGGATGCTGTAACAGAAGTCTTTGTCGCTTTAATACCTAATAATCGTAAGTGAGCTTCATTGCCATCAATCGAACGTTTAACACCTGCAACTTCAATTTGCTTAACGAGTTTGTGTTGATACGCCTCAACTGGGCCTAATTTATAGAGTAAAGGATATCCTTCCTCTTTGTGTGTTGCAGAGAAACGGAAAACGAATGACGGATTTAACGCAGCGATTGCAGCCTTAGCATTCGTCGTGTTATCTACACTTTGTGGCTCGTCAATGACAACAATTGGATTTGTTTCTGCAATATAATCTTTTGGTGAAATGCCATATAAGCTATCACGATCATTACGGTTGAAAATATTATCTTCGCTATTGAATGCTTGAATATTAATAACCATAATTTCTACATCATCGCTTGTTGCAAATGCTTGGACATCGTTTAACTTAGAACTATCATACATAAACGCACGATATACTAACCCTTGCATTTGTGTTTTAAAATAATCCTTTGTCATTTGTAGAGTTTTCATGACACCTTCTTTAATGGCGACAGACGGTACGACAATAATAAATTTCGTAAATCCATATTTACGGTTCATTTCTAAAATCGACTTTAAATATACGAAAGTTTTCCCTGTTCCCGTTTCCATTTCAATATTAAATTGCGGAAATGGGGATGGTATAGATTGAGCAATCGGAATACCTTGCTTAATCTGAATTTGCTGTACATTTTGTAAAAGCTTACTTTCCGAGACATCAATTTTATTACCGATACCTTTTTCACCAAACAATTTCCCTTGGGCATCTTGGTCCATTATCGTAAATTCTGATTTACGAATTTGTTGTCCTTCAAATACACTTAATACGGCATTTATGGCATCTGTTTGATACGTTAATTCATCAAATTGAATTTTCATTACTGCTCACCTCTAAATCGTCAAAAAGTTATCTTCTGGATAACCCGCATCTTTTAGAATTTCAATACAGTTCAATTTTTCTGAATCATTGTTGAAACCTGCATCGCTGAAAATGACGCTACTTGTCTCTGTTCCAAGCTCATCTCGACGTGAAATGATCGCTCTTGCAATATCCGTTGTAATCCCTTTCGCTAAACAAATAAATAGACTTCCAAAAGCGATATCGTAAATCATTTTCCCGTTTACTTCAAACGTCTCAATTGGATATGTTAACTCTAAACCTTGCTTTAGCATAATTTCATACACAATATCTAACTCGGAACGGCCGTCGATAAATGGTGTTTCATATAAATCTAGCTCGTCTTCTAAATTTAAAAAATCAACATTCCATTCACGAATATTCGACACATCAAGTTTTAACACTTTAAAGCCAATGTCTAAAGCAATTGGATCTTGAAAATTATCATCGAGTATACCAGCGTTCTTATTCTTTTCTAGTAATTCAGCTTTAATATTTTCACCAGCTTGACGAATACGTTCTTCACCGATATTACAAATGGTACGATAACCTTCTTTATAGGCTTCAGAATTTTCATCTAGTGCTTCAGGTAACTGTACCATAATAAACTTGCGATTCCCGCCATCTTCAGCATTCATTTGCATCGTCGCATGTGCAGTCGTTGCAGATCCAGAGAAATAATCTAATACGATTTCATGAGGTTTTACGAAGCTTTTAATAAAATCTTTCACTAATTGTACTGGTTTTGGATTATCAAACTTTAAATTTACATCTTTAAAAAATGCATCATCCGTTCCACCAAACGATAGGACCGAATTAATATTGTCCATCATGTTTTCTTTTAATAAATACTTTCGACGCGGCTGAGTTGTTTCATCTACACCAAATAAAATCTTATTTTCTTCCAGTAACTTTTCCATTGTTTTTTTCGGGTTACGCCAACCTTTTGCAGGAACTGGACATGGCTTTTGAGTCACTGGATGGATAAGAGGAATGAAGTACTCGTCAGGCGCTTTTGTATTATTTGGCCAAGCCATCGAAACTGGTTGATATACTTCGCCAAACTCATCGATGTTTGAATAAGCTTTTTCGCCTCCACTGAACCCTTTTTGTTCCGAAATCCAAATTGAAAACTCGCGGTTAATCATTTCTAGGGTATATTCAATTTCGAATTTACTAAAATCCGCGGCAGAAAAACCGTATTTTTTCCCTAACGAAACAATTGATTTTGGAACCGTTTTAGTCCCTAAAAGTTTAAATAACGATTCTGCCTTTTTTAGTATTTTAACGGCATTTGCTTTTTCTTTTTGCATTACGTTATTCGCTAAAAATTGTTCTTTATTTTTACAGAAGAGAATAATATATTCGTTTTGATTGGATACGCCTCTCGCATCGCCTTTTGGGTTTAATTTATTCCAAATAATTATACCTAATTCGTTTTTCTCACCATAAATTTCTTTAGTAATCTTCAATAAGTTATCGATTTCATGTTCGTCGATATGAATAATAATTAATCCGTCATCTTGTAACAAATTTCGTGAAATTTTTAGGCGAGAGTAAATCATATTCAACCAATCCGTATGGAATCGTCCATTACTCTCAGTATTCGTTGAAAACACATTGCCCTCAGCATCTACTTGTCCTGTTTGCTCTAAATAATTCTGAACTCCATCTTTAAAGTTATCTTTATATATAAAATCTTTCCCCGTATTATAAGGCGGATCGATATAAATCATTTTAATTTTGCCATTATAAGATTTTTGTAATAACTTCAATACTTCTAAGTTATCCCCTTCAATATAAAGGTTTTCTGTCGTATCAAAGTTTTTACTTTTTTCTGGCACTGGACGTAACGTACCTTTTGAAGGCTTTTGTGCGCCTTCAATCATCTTTTTCTTGCCATGCCATGTAAATTGGTAGCGTTCATGTTCTGTTTCTACGACTTCCCCTAATACCGTTTTAAGCATATCAAAATTAATTTTCTCGCCATCTGTTAAGACTTCTGGAAATAGCTCTTTTAAACGTGCAATGTTTTGTGCTGTTATGTCTACTGAATCCCCGTTCATTTTATTTACCATTGTCTTGCTCCTTTTCTATTAATGCTTGTTTTGCAAGCTTTACTTTATTTGCTGCTTGTTGTAACTCAATACGCTTATTAAGTTGTGTTTCTTTCTTTGCCTGCTTCACGTAATCATCAATTTGTGCTTCCATGACAACAAGTTTCTCTAGCACATTATCTTTTAATGAAACTGGTGAATAAATGTTATAACGTGATTGTAATTCAATTTGTAACAATCGCTCAAGCCACGATTCATAAAACGTTTTTAAATTCGTTTTATTAAGGTTTTCAAAGTTCAACTGTTCTTCCACTTGTTGAAGTGTTACAATTTCTTGCACCTCATAAAGAGTTTTACTTGCTAACAAGCCATCCTTTTTCTTCTCATGTGTCGCAAACACCCATTTTGTGCGTGTTTCATCAAAGAATAAAATAACCAAAGGATTCGGCATAATGCTCATAAACACTTTATAAATTTGTGCTGACTTTTTTAATTCTTTTACGTTTATGGCTAAAAAAACGATTGAATCATAACGCTCTGTTGCACTTTCAAATACGTCGATATTAGTATTACTAGTTTGGATTGTCGCTAATATGCGAATACCTCTCGAAACAACATGTTCAGAAATGATTTTTTTTTGAGCAGTTGTTAGCTTGTTTTCCATTTGATTATACGGCAATGTTTTCAGTATTTGTGTTGCTTTGGGAAAACTGATTGCTTTTAATAACTGGCCTTCATTCATTGCGTTTCATCCTTTACAACTAAAAATGAAATTAATTCGATTTCATCATCACCTAAGTCTAACTGAGCTTGCAATGTATTTGCACCGAAGCTAAACAAACTTTCAAATCCAACCTCTTCTTGCTTATCTTTAATAATATTAATTGCTTGCTTCAGTAAATCCTGATAATGCTCCATATACGCTGCATCCTTTGTTTGCTCATTAAACCATTTAACTACATCAATCTCTGGCTCTTTTTTCCCAAGTGCTAGTTTACGATAAACATCTAAAACTTTTTTCGCATGTGTGTAATGAATAAACGCTTCACCTGCATCAGTAACATACAATAAGATGTATGGGGCAAGGCTATTACTTTCTATCGCTACGTCTTTATACTGTTTAAAGCAGAAAATAACACCTGGCTTTGCTTCTGGCAGAACCTCGTTACTAACAACTGCATATAAGCCTATTGGTGCAATTGCTAGCTCTTTTTTATACGATTTTAGCGCTGTACTTAAATCGCTTTTAAAATCCGTATACGTTAAGTCAGTAATGGAAATAGCACCGGAAACATCCTCTAAGTTTAATACATCATTTTGCAACGCTTTTAGCTGGTTTCTACGATATTCTAAATCATTCATTTCCTTTGATGACGTATCTAAAATATCTTCTTCCCCCGAAGCAGAAGTATTTAATATTTTCATACGTCCTTTTACACGTTCTTCCAAGTTGATGTATTCATCTAAATCCATGTTCGGCCAGAAGTTCACCAATTGTATTTGTGTATTCGTTGATCCGATACGGTCAATTCGTCCAAAGCGTTGGATTACACGTACTGGATTCCAGTGAATATCATAGTTAATTAAATAATCGCAGTCCTGTAAGTTTTGCCCTTCCGAAATACAGTCTGTCGCAAAAAGTATATCAATTTCATCTGTACGTTTATTGTCCACCTTGTGACGTTCTTTCGATTTCGGTGAAAAATTGATTAATATGTCATTAATGTCTTTTACACGGACACCTTTTAATGTACATTTGTTCGCACCGCTTCCTACAACTAACGCGGAATGAAGCTGCTTATTCAGTAAACGCTCTGATAAATGATCGTACAAATATTTGGCTGTGTCAGCAAAGGCTGAGAAAATGATAACCTTTTTATTTCCTGGATTTATTGGGTTATCGATTTTTTCTCGAATTAAATTTACTAATTGTTCGAGCTTTGCATCGCGCGTAGTCGAAATTTGCGTTGCTTGCTGTAATAAATCTTGCAATGTCGCTAAATCCGCACGTAAATCGCCTGCCCATTTTAATGCATCAATATCATTTAATTGAATTTGTACTTTATCACTACCAACTGTGATTGCTTCAAGTTGCTCATCATCAAGCTCTGTCGCATCTTCATAATTCTCCGAATAAGTTTGTTGCGTTTGAAGCTGTAAAGTTTGTAGTGTCCCTTCAACTCGTGCGACTAATTTTTCAAGTGTAAGCCTAAATGCATGAATTGAGCTTTCTAAACGTTTGAACAAGTTAACTTTCATTAATGCTGCTACTGCATATTCTCTATCAGTTTGTTTAAAAGTCGATTGACCGTCTTTTACTTTTGTGTCATACAGTTCTTCGTAATGCTTACGTTTATGTGGTAAGACATATTTCATCGGTTGATAAATACTAAAACTTAATGACTCTAAGCGCTCATTGACTTCGTTCATATCAACAAAGCGTTGTTCTATATCTACATCGGCTTTAATAGAAATCGGTTTTAAACGTGTTGGGAAACTACCTATATCTTTGACGTTATAGTATTTTTCAATATGCTTACGACTACGAGCAATGGTTAGAAAATCAAGCAATTGGAAATAGTCTTGCTCAACCATATTCAGAAACTCTTCTGTCGTTCGCTTCGGTGCTGGTAAAGCTGTCCAACGATTAAACGCCGCTTGAGCCGCGCGTAACGTTTGCTCAATGCTTTCAATACCTTCTTGTTGTAGTGCATGGTCGTTATCTTCCGTTATAAAGGCAATTTGATTTTTAATATCATTCATTTTATTGTTTACAGGTGTAGCAGAAAGTAATAGCACTTTCGTTTTTACACCTTTTTTAATGATATCCCGCATAAGTTTTTGATAGCGCGTTAGTCGGCCCTTGTGCGCATTGTTATTTCGAAAGTTGTGCGACTCATCAATTACAACTAAATCATAATTAGACCAATTTACCGTATCGAGACGTATTTCACCTGACATGCCACTTTCACGGCTTAAATCGGTATGATTTAACACATCATAATTAAAACGGTCTTCATTTAACACATTTCGTTTATCATTTTGTGTATAAACAGTCCAGTTATCTCGCAGCTTTTTCGGACATAACACTAATACACGGTCATTTCGCAACTCATAATATTTGATGACTGCTAGTGCTGAAAATGTTTTCCCTAATCCAACACTATCCGCTAAAATACAGCCATTATATTTCTCCATTTTATCGATCATGCCAAGTACACCGTCACGTTGGAATGGATAAAGCTTATTCCAAATGACCGTATCTTTAAAGTTGGTTCCTTCTTTAATAATATTGTCCTCTGAAAGACCTTCTAGATTTTCAGAAAAAATATTATAAAGCGTGACAAAATAGAGCCACTCTGGCGCATTTTCTTTCTGAAAAGCGTCCAGTTGTTGCAATACTTCAGCAGTAATTTCCTTAGATTTTGTTTCATCCTGCCAAAGTCGATCAAACTCTGAGAGCATGTTTTGTGTAACGCCCATCGATTCTTTCATGACTGTATAACTAGCTTGTCGATTCGAAGGAGTAATGCCTAATCCGTCCGCTGTAAATTCAATTTCCGATTGAATAAAAACGTCTTCATCTGTTTTGTTTTTAATCATAATTTGTTTAGGATACGTTACTTCCCCTAAAATCGTTTTAAATTCCGCATTTTCACGAATCCATTCTGATAATTCTCTTGCGATTTGTTTAGCTAGCATCTGATTTCGTAAAGGAATTTCAAACTGATTTCCTTCTAACTGAATCTGTTGGCCTTTTCTTTCTACCAATTTAAATTGATTATTTTCATCGATTTCTTGTTTATAAAAAGTTGGCTCTGTATAGAGAAATCGAAAAGATTCTCCTTTAGCTAACGCTTTTTTTAACTCTTGAAAGACATTCATACTAAATTTTGCAGAAGCAACTGCAATTTTCGAACCTTTTATTATTTCATTTTTCATAGCTTGGACAAGGGTGTTGTTCCCTTTATTATCGACTAAATCTATTTTCAACCATCTACACCTCTTATCTTACATTTCTAATAACTGATCGAAATAACCATCTTTTTCATTCGGATTAATATTGATTAATGTGCGACGATCTAACAATAAATTGCCCCATTCACAAGATGTCTCAGATACGAAAGTACATGCATGACATGCCGCTCCGTTCGCTGACGTATGATATTCAAATTCTCCGTCTGAACAGATTGGATCTGAAGAACAATAGCTCATTTTCTCCAACGACCTAATAATAATAGGTAATAATTTCTCACTCTGTGCTAAGTTTGTTAAACCACCTAAACTTCCTTCTGAATCGCCCGAAGCAGTATAAATAAATACGCCATACATATCTTCACTCGCGTAAATACGCTCTTTTAAAGATGTCGTTGTGTAACCACAATGAGCAGCTAATTGTTGTAACAATGCGTGACTAAATGTATGCAGCAAGATTTGACGTGGCAAAATATCTAATTGAGTATTATTAAATTCTTCACGGTAAGCATTATATGACTTAATAATAGCGCTCGTTACCTGTTCGGTTTGTTCCCATTGTAGTAACTTCTCTATATTAAATTGAAAGAAAATACCCTCGCCGTAATTTCGCACAGCAGGTAGCCATTTGGCTTCATTTGTTATAACGACTGGCTGTGTTTTCACTTCATCATCTGAAAATCGGTCAATGTAATCTAGACGAGTAAATTCTTTTAGCACTTGAACTTCCGGTACAGAATCTATGCGGAAAATGCCATCGAAATACGGCACTAAAATTGGTGCAATGTCGACTTTTTTAGATGAAAAAAGTTCTTCGTTTATTTCATCCTGTATTAATGTATTCCACTCCTGCTTTTTAATCGATTCATAGGTCGAACTTTCTTCAAGCGTTATTTCCCCCTCTAAATATTGTTTGATAATAGGTACAAATGAAGAAGGGATATTTTTGAAACTACACGCCATCTCAAGACCTGATTCACCCATACCTAGATACGCTTTACTAAAATTTTCTTTATCTTTTTCTACTAAATATAGAACATCGAATTCAGAGCTAGTAGTTGTTAAAGGAACCTGCAAAAAGCTCACAATCGACGGTGAATATACATTAGAGGCCCCGCGTAATGTTGTTTTCATTTTGCAGTTACATTTCTGTTTAGCACTTTCACTAATCCAAGGTCTTTCCCCTTGGCAATCAAATAAACTGTGATTATCTCTTTCTTCGGGCTTCATAATATTCCCCAAACTTTCACTATGCTTACAATGCAAGCAAATTACGTGTAAGTCTGATAATGATCCACTTGATCCACGTGTTTTCAACATTAATCGTGGATCTTTAGATTGTTCTGTACAAGGCTTATTTCGATGAACCCATTCATCATAAGGAAAATCCGAAAGATGTCCATTTTCACATGCTAATACAAAACGGCTTGCATATAGCTCCTGTAGATCGTCTTCATTTTTGCGCGCACAATAGTAACACGTAGCATTATCATACCTCGTCATATTGTGGCATTTCGGACAGATTTTCCATTTTGGGAATTCAACTGCTTTTATTTTTTGTTTATCAGGATTTTCATTTAAAATACGTACATGATCTACATCTAGAAAAGATGTAATTCGGACATCCTTTTCTTGTGGCGCCCTTCTTGTTTGCCACTGATCCGCAGATTTAACAATAACACTTTGATTTAATAGTTCAACGATTGCCCCTGGTCCTGATTGATATATTAATTGGGACGGTCTGATTGTTTCATTTTGTTTGGTCATGATTTTAACACCTCAATTTCAATAGCTGCTTCTACGTTTCTCAGTGACATCATAGCTGGACGAGCATCTTTTACTTTTACTTCTTCATTAAAGTTTTTTAATAAATATGCTTTTACATATTTCGATTCTTTATAGGCTAATGTATTTTCTGCATATTTGAAAGCTAGCTCTTGCCACCATTCTAATATATCCTTTACTTCCGATTCGATTGTTGCACCGTAAGCTTCCTGGACTCTTTCTAAAAATTGAACGGTAGCAGTATCTATTTTGTTTTGTAGCTGTACTATTTTTTTCGGACTTTGCTCAGCATTGATTTCCATAATCGTTTGACGAATATACCCAATAAATGTACCTGTCAACCCTTTATATAATGCCCCTTTAGCAAACGGGGTCACACTCATCGTTTCTACATGACGATATAACGCTTGATGATACACTTTAAAACGTTCGAAATGTGATAAGTCTCTAGAACGCAGTGAATTTAATAGAATAAATACAATCCCTGGATATTTACGCCCCACACGACTTGTTGCTTGAATGTATTCTGAAGTCGTTTTAGGTTGTCCTTGTACAATCATCGTTCCTAAACGATCCACATCGACGCCTACAGAAATCATATTCGTTGCGAGTACTGCGTCTAGAACGCCCGCTTCATCCATTGTTTTTTCCATTTGCGTGAGTAATTGAGGAATTTCTTGCGCTTTTTTTCGACTAGTTAATTCTTCAACTATTAAATCGTGTTCAAATTTGTTAGTTGGATCTAACATATTTAATCGTGAGTTTATTTCGTCTTTAAACGTAGTGACCATCCCTGCCAATTCTTTAACCGTATTGAAATAACCTAGCATTGTATAATATGGATCTAGTTTATATTTTGGTTCACTTCTGGTAATTGTTGCATAAGCACTATATGTTTGAATCGCTTGAATTTTATTACTTACCCCTGGCGCACATATTCCTACATAAAATCGCCCTGGCTTTTCAGAAGTAGGGACTTCCTTTGAGACAAAATTATCATTTACTTTTTGCACAGCTAATGGGAATTGCTGCATTTTTCGTCCATAGAGCGCTCGAATTTGCTCGTCCGCACCACTAATCGTCGCAGTTGAAGCGATGACTTTAGCCGGTCTTCCATTATGTCTTGTTAATAAATCAATCGCTACCTCATATAAGCCTGTTAAAGAGCCAAGTGGACCTGAAATCAAATGAAGCTCATCTTGAATGATTAGTTCAGGTGGTTTCAAACGATTAATACGACTGTATCCTCTTGGAGTAGATTCGCTATATTCAAATCCTTTCTCTCGGTGATAAACATTTTTATTTCCGAATAGCTCATGCATATTTTGTTTCCATGGTAACTGTGCGATTTTATCCACTGTGCCTATTAACAATGTTGGTAACTTCTTGTAAATTGCCTCATCGATTGTATATACAGGAATCCCATGTTTAAAAGTACATTCATTATTAGAACAACATATTTTCTGAGAATTATAGTTAATTTCATACTGCTCTGGACCTAGTTCCGTCCCACACCATGGACAATGCATTAGCTGAATAGGATTGCCAGTTTTAACTTCCTTACCTTCTAGTAATTGTTCAAGCTTTTCCATTGCATCTTCAAATTTATTAGGTGATGAATCCTTTCCAATCCACAGTCCTATACTAAACGGCTCTTCTCCAAATAATTTTGCATTTGGCTTACGCAAAACTTCTGCCGCGCAAATCAAAGCTGCAGCCCGTTGGAATTGTTGAGTTGTTAATAAACGTAATGTATATCGCATAAAAACTGTAACTCCAGCGTACTTGTCTATTTGATTTGGCGCTAATAATCGACGGTAAGCCATGACATAAGCAGCTACTCCTAAATACGCCTCTGTTTTACCGCCACCAGTTGGAAACCAAATTAAATCAACAATTTCTCTATCTCGATGTTGTTCATCCGATGCGCCAGCAATATTCATGAGTAGGAATATTAATTGGAATAAACGCCATTCGCCATCTAATGTAGGTTTTATTCGCTCGCCTGTTGTACGATATGTTTGAGCCACCGAAGATTGCGCACGTTGCAATAACATCGCACGATTAGCAAACTGAAACGCTAGATAACATAGAGAGTTGTTACTTTCCGTCACAAGTGAAATACCTTCTTCTAAACGCTGAATAATTTCATTTACTTTTAAAAAATTTTGTTTTGCCTCAACTTTTAAATAATCTGGTAGCTCATTTACTATTTGCATTTCATGATTCAACCACAATTTATAAGCTGCTGGTATAACACTTAATTTTTCTTTCAATATATCTGCAGTATATTCACTTAAATCCTTCATCTTAAATGACTGATTTTCGATTTTACAATGCTCCACATTCGGCAATTCATATCGTGGCATCCATGTTGAATAAATCGTTGTAATATTTCCAACTACTTCCCAATCAACCCCTACACCATGCCCTATTGCTAGCTCTTCTTTATCACGATAAAGAAGTTCATTTTGGACATTATACTTATCAGCCTTTGATGTAAATTTAGCAACATGAATTGTAGGTATATGTACCTTTAACGAGCTTTGAAACATGACCTCATTTTGTAATGGGTACTGTTCCCGCTTTAAACTATTCATTAAAAAAATATTTACGTGATACAAGTTATTTCGATAAGTAACGGTATAACGTACTTTGCCGTACTTAGAGTCATTCAAATTTTCCAGCGTATCGGTTCTATTTTTTGAAAGGTCAATTTGCCACTTTTCTGATTGTGACATACGTTTATGTTCTTTATCCTCATAGATAGCCCAAGATGCTTCTATTTCAACAGTCGTTAATTCCTGTAATTTAAAACTAAATCCCATCGTAGAAGGACGAAAGAGCTTCTTTGTTGTAAGTTGCTCACTTAACTCTTCTTCACTTACTTGTATATGCGTTTCTATTGCGTTATCTCGCTCATTTACTACATCCGATGTTGAACCTAACGGAACTAATTTACCTGTTAAATAAAACTGCATCGGTCTAATGTTTTCACCAAGTATTTCATCTTCTCTGCGTGGGCCAACTAAATATGATTCTAATTCATGAATTAAGTCTTTACGTAAAATTGAATATTGCTCCATCTGACTTACACAGCCTTTCACTTTAGGTAGTTTCTACTATTATAGCACCTTGTAATTAAAGGAAGTAAATTTTGTGTAGAATAATGATAATTTAAAATATTTTGTATAAATTCCCTATATTTAGAATACAACCTATTTAAATGTAAAAATATTAAAACCTTCTACTGATATTACCCGTATACCTTATAAATATCATTTTATAGGAGGTTATATTATGAGAGAAGCTTGGCATACGAACGAAGAGAAACTATACATAATCCCACAAAATTTACCCGCCGTTGAAATAGATAATTACAAGCAAATTGCCAAAAAAGGTACGTTTATTTGCCCATACTGCAAAGCAAAGTTATATGTAAAAAGCGGAGAAATTTTAGGGAATTTCTTTTCACATTTGCATAGGGAGAGTTGTGAAGCATCCAAACAAAGCGAAGCACGTTATAACAAGTATGAAAAGTAAAAGAAGAACGACACACCACGACAACCACATATAGTAGCTTTAATAAACGACGAATTAAATGTATTAGCAAAACTTTATCCACACGTTACAGTCAACCCAGGATATCTAAACCAGGACTTTTCAAAACACATTCCAGACATCACTTTAAAAATTAATAATTATAAGTACGCAATTATAGTTGTCACTCACATTACTGCTTCTACAGATCAAGCTATTGCAAAATCCATTCAAAATCAAAAAAATTATTATGCATCATTAGGTTATGAACCACTATTTTTCATTGAGCGCAACCATCTGGGCATTGATATTGATGGACAATCACTTGTTCTATGGAAAACCGAACTACAGGCGTTAACAAGTCAAAAAGCGGATATTCATTGGAAGAATTTTTTAAAACAACTAGGGGAATTAGGGGACCTACAGGCAGTACTAAAGTTACCTAAAACAGACTTAAACGTGAAAAGTATAATGTATATTACGCCTGCTAATGAAGCCATTTCTATTGAAGCTTTCCATGTTTTAGAACACCCAAACACTTTACCACTTAAAGCACACTTCTTCTCAATGCCTTATAAACTAACATTTGCTCAAGCATTTAAAATAAACAATGAAAAACTTAGCCTAGCGGACCTAGACTTCGAAATTAATAATCAATCAAAATACGCTGAACATTTTTTACAGGCAAAGGAAGCTTTTGAACGCCAACTTGAAGAAAAGGCTCTTTTAGCTAAGTTAGCGGCGGAAGAAAACAGAAAACAAGCTATCGAAAACCAGCAAACATTTTTAGAAAGATATAGTCAAAGTAACTATGTAAAATCAGATAAGGATAAAAAGCGTGAACTAGTAATGAAAGCCTTCCTTTCTAATAATTAAATGCAAAATTTATTTTTCCTCAATTGAAACCAAATCATATATCAAAAAGCGAAAAGGGTTGTCCTAACGGGTGACCCTTTTTGCTTTTTTCATTGCTAATTACAATACTATTTTACAACCTTCAAAAAGATTCTTTAGACCTATAAGAATTAAAAAGTTTAAAGATATAATGATTTGCAGATTTGAAACAATTCACTGGCATTTACATTTTCGAAAATAATCAAAAAAAATGATCAAAGTTATTCGAATACTTAAAAAGCCATGGTAGAATACTTCAAATTTTAGTAGGACAAGCCTTTTTAGTCCTTCTAGGATTCAACAGCATCCTATCCGGAAGGGTTGCTATTAATGCATTTTTTTAATCTTTAGGTACCTAGGCATGAAATTAGTAATAACGGAGGAAAATTCGATATGCAAAACAATCAGGAATGTAATGAATTCGAACAAGAAGAAAATCAAGAAGTAGAAGACGATTTTTCAGAACTAAAATTAGCTGAAGCTAAATTAGAAATAGATATTAAAAGTGAAAAAAAACATGCTAAGGAAAAGCCATCTAATGTTCAAAGCGACGGACAACAATCAAGTATTAAATTGTATGAAGAGTTGTACGAAAGTATTAATAGCCTAGATGAGTATGGGTTTGAATGGCAACCACCCATAACATTTGAAGAATCAGCTCTAAGGCAATTTGACGTTAATATTTTTCCTAACACTTTAAAAAGTATGGTTTTAGCAGTAAGTCGCTTTACACAGACCCCAGTAGATCTTGCTGCAATTTGTTTAATTGGTGTACTATCAACTGTTTTACAAAAAAAGTTTCACGTTGAACCAATCAAAGGATGGAAAGAACCTTTAAACACATACACAGCCGTGCTATTACAAGCATCAAATCGTAAGTCGGCTGTTTTTGGATTAATGATGGGACCTTTATTCGATTATGAATCGAATCTTATAAAATCGCATCAAGAAGTGCAGAAAAAGAATGAAAAACATCTATCTTTACTAAATAGGCGTATAGATAAACTTGAAAATGAATATGCAAAATCAGGTGACACTGAGCCACTAGACGATTTGGAAAATTTGTGGACCTTAAGAGAAAAATTAAAACCAAAGCCAGCTCCAACTCTCATTTTAGATAACTCAACTGAAGAAGTAATAGTATCTAGGATTTCCCAAAATTCTGAACGTATTGCGATTGCCTCTTCAGAAGGAGATTTATTTGAACGGTTAAAATCATCTATTAAATTTGAAGCAAGTAAACTAGATGTGTATTTAAAGGGTTATTCGGGTGACTCCCTGCGAACTGACCGAATCTCAAGAGATACTGAACGAATAGAAGAACCTTTAGTAACAATTTGCATCTCAGCCCAGCCGACCGTTATTCAGGATATGCCTCAGAAAATCATTGATCGAGGCTTAATTCCTCGTTTTTTAATCTCTATGCCTGAAGATTTATTAGGTAAACGAGATGTGTACAATGCTAAACCAGTAGATTCAGAAACTAAATATTTATATAACAATTTAATTTCTAAACTACTAAATTTCGAAGGTAAAGATTCAGTTGCACTTGAACTTTCCTCGGAATCATACGATGTCCTGAAGAAATTTGAACACCATGTGGAGACATTATTTTTACCAGAACAGCTATATTGTGACTCCTTAAAAAGTTGGGGTGGAAAAATTATCGGTAATTTATTAAGAATTACAGGTTTATTACATGTTGCTAAACACACCGACATTGCAAAGGATAAATCAGATATTCCTACAACAATTGAAGTAAAAACGTTAAAGGAGGCACTAAAGTTAAAGGAATATTTTGATTCCCAAATTATTAACGCTTATGGCATCATGTTTAGCAAAGAATCGAACGATATGGCTCAATATTTACTAGGTAAGTTAGAACTACTAACAGAAGAAAAGAAACAGCGTAAAGTTTCTAAGCAAGATTTATGGCAAAAGACAAAAAAGATTTTTACTACTGCCCCAACCTTTAACCTATCATTAAAAATTTTAGAAGAGCGCGGTTTTATCCAGTTTGACTTAGGTGGTAAATCAGGACGAAAAGAATTTATTATCTTATCACCTTTTGTAAACAAAGATAAAAAAAATTAACAGTAGCTATTCGAATATGAAAAAACGGCTGTTATTATATTTCCAGCTTTTAAACAGCAAAGCTAGATTAGAGAAAGGTAGGAAATTCAATGCAACCACGTGAATTAGAAAATGAAGAATGGATGAATTTAAAAACCGCTGCTGAGTATTTAAATGTATCTTACAAAACGCTAATGTCTTTTCGTGCAAAGGGATTAGAGGTAGCAGAGATCGGTCGTATTCGACGTGTATCAAAATCAGCATTAGATGAATTTATGAAACAAAATAGCTTTTAAAACTAGAGATTTGAGGGGAATTACTTCGCAAAACTAATCTCTTCAATTAAATAAAATTCAATCGAGGAGGATATATAACATGCTAAATATTTCAAAAAAGTACCCACAAATTAAATCATATCAATTAAAGGATGGAACAACAGTATTTCGTTTTACCGTATACCTTGGCGTTGATCCTTTAACAGGTAAAGAAAAAATCGTAACCCGAAGTAAATTTAAAACTGTAAAACAAGCGGAGCGAGCAATTGAAAAGTTAAAATTTGAATTTAGTAACGGGCTAAATCCCTCAAATATGTTAAAGACGTTTAAAGATGCTTATGTATTTTGGGAAGAAGCATATAAAGTATCAGGAATTACGATGAGTACTTATTCTAAAACAGAGGGTTATTTTAAAAATCATATTTTACCGTTCTTCTGCGAAAAGAAATTAGCAAAAATTAATGTCGCAATGTGCGAGCAATTTGCTATCGGACTTTCAAAAAAACTGAAGTATTTTCATCACATTGTTAACTATGCTTCAGATGTTATGGAAACAGCGTTTCGTCTCGGAGATATTCATAAAAATCCTTTCAAGTTTGCACGAATTCCAAAGGAAGTACCTCATACTCAAAACGACAATTACATCGAAGTAGCAGATTTCAAAAAATTACTTCAAGTTTTACCCGAACTAGCTTATAAAAAACAATGTTTATTACGTCTTCTTATGTATACAGGGATGCGTAAAGGCGAATTATTGGTTTTAACCTGGTCTGATGTAGATTTTGATAACGGACAACTTTCGATTCATTCAGCTTACTCCTATTCAAAACATAACAGGGGTAAAAATGTTGGTCTTACCAAAGGTAAAATTAGTCATATTATTCCTTTAGACCCTACAACCTTAGAGATGTTGAAAACATGGGAAGAGTTACAATTTAGACAGTTGAAGCAATTGGGTCTACCTCGTAAATCGGATAACGAACAGATAATTTTCAATAACACAGTCAATAAATATTTAAAAACAAGTTCTCCAAATGAATATCTAACTGAAGCTATTGATAAAGCTAATATCAAGTATGTTACAGTTCATGGTTTACGCCATACCCATGTAACACACCTTCTTGAAGCCGAAGCAGACTTTTTTGGTATTAAGGATCGTGTAGGACATTCAAAAAAGGAGAATACGACTCATATGTTTTATTCGCATGCTACAAATAAAATAAAACAAAATACTTTACAATGTTTACTTGATTACTATAAAGAATTTGATATCAATTAATCAGGAAAAAAACAGATGAAAAATGAAATTTAAAAGAAAATACCGGACTTAAAATGTTACGAAGAGTGCCTCTAAGGAATTCTCATTCGATGACTTTCCACTCTGCACCTCCCGATATTTAATCGAATAAATATTTATTTAATACGCAATAGAGCCTCAAAACTCTATTGCGTTTTTTGTTGTCTTACAATGTCTTATTTGCTAAAGCGTCGCCTATCACATAAACTGAAACTGTAGTACTAGTTACTACAACCTCTTTGTCTCCGTAAGCACGAAACAGGAGGAACATATGGTTAATATTAAAAGTTATAAACTAAAAACTAATGAAATCCGATATAAATTCCACATTTATATTGGCACAGATCCATTAACAGGCAAGGAAAAAACAACTACTCGTAGCGGCTTTAAAACAAAGAAAGAAGCTAAAGAGGCTTATTATGAGTTGCAACAAGAAATTAAAAATGGTACTTTCGGAAAAGTTTCTAAAGACACGTATCAAGAGGTCTATGAATTATGGTTAGAACAATATGAAAATACAGTAGAAGATAGCACCCTATTAAAAACTAAACGTATTTTTACCAATCACATTTTAACTGCCTTCGGATCATATCGAATTGCTAATATTGATGCCGCAATCTGTCAAAAGCATGTAAACCAATGGGCCAAAAAACTAAAGCGTTTCAAAATGGTGAAGAACTACGCAGCTCTTGTTATGAAGTACGCTATGAAACATGGCATCATTGATAATAACCCTTTTGAATTAATTGAAATGCCTATTATCAAAACAAAAATTTCAATTGATGATGACGGTGAAGAATTTGAAAATTTTTATTCGCGTGAGGAGCTTGTACAGTTCTTAACCCTTTTACAAGAAGACCCTAATATTAAAAAGCGAACTGTTTTTCGTTTGCTCGCTTTCTCTGGAATGCGTAAAGGGGAAATTTTCGCTTTAAAATGGAAGGATATCGACTTTGATACTTTTGATGTTCGAATTACTAAAGCAGTGAAACGTGGCGAGAAAGGGCTTTATCTTGGACCAACCAAAAATGGTAAACCTCGAACAATTAAAATTGATGAAGAAACCATTGAGATTTTAAAATTATGGCGAAGTGAGCAAGAAAAGATTTTTGCTGAGAAAGGGATTAACACTAATAAGAAGCAACAATTAGTGTTCTCTAATATTTACAACGTTCTACAAGACCCTAATAAAACTGTACAATGGCTTTCAGACTTCCTTGAAAAACACAGTTTGGAGCATATTACGACACATGGACTACGTCACACACATTGCTCGTTGTTATTCGAAGCGGGTGCCTCGATTAAAGAAGTACAATATCGTTTAGGCCATAACGATGTGAAAACAACATTAGAAATTTATGCTCATGTTACGCGAAAAACGAAAGAAGGTACTATTAATAAATTTACAGCCTTTTTAAACAATGAATCCGAATAATTTCTAACAAAGGATTAACAAAGGTTAATAAGGTTTTTAATAAGGATTCAATCCAATTCAGTACAACTCAAAGGCACTAAAAAAGTGCCATAAACGTTGATATATCAACATTTATGACACTCCATGAAATTCGGTAAATTTCAATGTATGGAGACGGCGGGAGTCGAACCCGCGTCCAGAAACTCCAATACTTCAGCTTCTACGCGTGTAGTTTGCCTATTTACGATTCACGTAACATTATGCCGACAAACAGGCGTCCTGTACGCTAACCTGGAAATCTCTTGCCGATGACTCAGGTGGCACCATCGACCGTATCCCACTAAAGTTGGGCCCCACGTTCTCTACATGGGCGATAGAGAGGCAGAGCGCTTACGAGCTTACGCTGCGAAAGCTAAGTTTTGTTGTTTGCCAGTTATTATATAACTGTCGTTGATGACGGAGCCGAGCCCTCCGACGCGCGACCAAAGCTTGAACCATCCCTGTCGAATCCGTAACGTCCCCTTGAATATGAAGCGAAGCAGCTTGGCCTCGTTCAAACAAAGAGCTAGAATTGCTTCTAGTACGGTGGGAGCTTAAAAGTACGCTTCCATGAAATCTGGCAATCAGTAATACATATTATAAAACAAAATGAGAGAGAGTTCAAGTGTACCGCTTTAATAGAAAAAATTGGCTTAGCTATAAATACTATCCGCCAGATTAAGTCTGCTATCCATTACTTTTGCTACTCTATCCACCACTTTTCAACCTCTATCCGTCACTTTCGCCATTCTATCCGCCACACTCGCTCGCCCCACCCAACAACGAAAAAAACTCACCGCTATTCGCAGTGAGCTTTATCTAAATCTATTAAAATTGATTTTTTGCCTTGAAGGCACGTTCCATCTCGCGTTTGGCTTCTTTTTTGCGCATGTCGTTGCGCTTGTCGTAGTCTTTTTTCCCTTTACCGATGCCAATTAGGAGCTTGGCGTAGCCATCCTTGATGTACATTTTCAGTGGAACGATTGTGTAGCCGTCACGTTTTACGGCACCGACTAGCTCGCCGATTTGCTTTTTGTGGAGCAGCAGCTTGCGAGTGCGTAGTGGATCGTGGTTGAAACGGTTGCCTTGTTCGAATGCGCTAACGTGCATATTGTTGATCCATGCCTCGCCATTACGGACGCGGACAAAGGAGTCTTTCAGTTGGACTTTGCCTGCACGGATGGATTTGATTTCTGTACCTGTTAGGACCATGCCTGCTTCGATTGTTTCTTCGATGAAGTAGTCGTGGCCTGCTTTTTTGTTTTGTGCTAATACTTTACCAGAACCTTTTGCCATATCTTTCACCCTCTACTTAAAAGGTTGAGCTTAAGCGAAAGCACCCTTCCAATGGATACTTTCGCTTAGGCTTATTTACGTTTTGTTTTTTTCTTTTTGCCTTTTTTGGCAATGCCCTCATAGAACTTTTGCTTTTGCTTCACGCGTTTTTTAGGACCTGGGCTTGAGTCATCTTTGCGGCGTCCACGTGGATCACGGTCGCTTTCGCGTCGTTCACCTTGCTTTGATGATGAGCTACGAGTTCCACGGTCATCCTCTTGACGACCACCTCTACGATTGCCACCACGTCCGCCTTTTTCCTCATCACTGCGTGTGCTTCGGCGACTGCGTCCACCTTTGTTATCGCTGTAATTTTTACGTGCATGAATAACAGTTGGTGCTGCTTTGCGTGTTCGTCCATATGAAGTTACCATTCCAACGATTTCAAAGTCAATGGATGACTCCTCAATAATGACATTTGCCACACGAACTGTCACTTCATCACCAATACGGAATTGGCGATTTGTTCGTTCCCCGATCATAATCATTTGACGATCATCGAAGCGGTAGTAATCATCTGTCATATTGCTAATATGGACAAGTCCTTCGATGGTGTTTGGTAGCTCCACGAAAATGCCGAAGTTTGTAATGGATGAAACAATTCCTTCGAATTCTTCGCCAATTTTGTCGGACATATATTGTGCTTTTTTCAGTGCGTCTGTATCACGTTCTGCATCAACAGCACGACGTTCACGCTCAGATGTGTGGTCAGCAATTTCATCCATTGCCATACTCCACTGTGCAACGGTTTCTCTCGATGTATCCTTGTTAATTAAATACGTGCGAATTAAACGGTGTACAACTAAGTCAGGATAACGACGAATTGGTGATGTGAAGTGTGTATAGAAATCTGTTGATAAGCCAAAGTGTCCAAGACTTTCAGGGTAGTACTTCGCCTGCTGCATTGAACGTAAGAGCATCGTTGAAATAACAGGCTCCTCTGGCATCCCTTCAATGGCCTTCAATACATCCTGTAATGCCTTAGGATGAACGGTATTACCAGTACCTTTAATTAAAATACCGAAGTTCGTGACAAATTCAAAGAAGCGTTGAAGCTTTTCAGGCTTTGGATCTTCGTGAATACGGTATAGAAACGGTACATTCATCCAGTGGAAGTGCTCTGCCACTGTTTCATTGGCAGCTAGCATGAAGTCTTCAATTAATTTCTCCGCTACTGTTCGTTCACGTAATTCAATATCAACTGGCCATCCTTCTTCGTTTACGATCACCTTGGATTCTTTGAAGTCAAAGTCAATGGCTCCTCGCATTTCGCGTTTACGGCGTAAAATACCAGACAGCTCAGCCATGTTTTTAAACATTGGAACAAGTGGCTCATAGCGTTCAATTAGTGCCTCATCCTGCTCCTCTAAAATTTTGTAAACGTCCTTATACGTCATACGCTCAGTCGTTTTAATGACACTTTGGAAAATTTCATGTGCAACCACATTACCATTCGCATCAATAATCATTTCACAGGAGAGTGTTAAACGGTCAACCTGTGGATTTAATGAACAAATACCGTTTGATAAACGATGTGGAATCATTGGAATGACACGGTCTGTTAAATAAACACTTGTCGCACGATCGTAAGCTTCAATGTCAATGACTGAGCCTTGCGTTACATAATAACTTACGTCTGCAATATGTACGCCAAGCTTATACGTACCATCTACATTTTTCGTTACGGTTACAGCATCATCTAAATCCTTAGCATCTGCACCATCAATTGTCACAATCGTTTCATGACGTAAATCACGACGACCTACTAAATCGGCCTCGGTAATTTCATCTGGCACACGTTGTGCAGCAGCAATGACTTCATCTGGGAATTCAGGTGGAATGTCATGCTTATACAAAATGGATAAAATATCCACACCCGGATCATTTTTATGTCCTAAAATTTTTGTAATATAGCCTGTAGCAGATTTTAAATCCTCTGGCCATGTTGCTACCTCAACAACAACCTTATGTCCATCGACAGCTCCTAATGTATCTCCTTTGGCAATAAAGATATCCATTGGTAGCTTTTTATCATCTAGGACAACAAAGCCGAAGCCACGGTTAGCCTGAAATGTGCCGACAAAGCTTGTTTGACCGCGCTCAACGACCTTTGTAACCGTCCCCTCACGTCGATCACCAAATGATTCCTTTAAAACACGAATCAGAACGATGTCTCCGTTAATGGCACCGTTAATTTCATGCGGTGGAATGAACACATCATCCATGCCCTCGACATCAGGTGTCACGAAGCCAAAGCCCTTCGCATGTCCGATAAATTTACCTCTTAGCAAATTCATACGCTCTGGTAGGCCATAGCGATTGGAGCGAGAACGCACAACTAAGCCCTGCCCTTCCATGCGGACAAGCGTTTTTACAAGCTCCTTGAACTCCTCCGCATCCTCAAAGCCGAATTCATCCTCGATTTCACCGACGGTTAGTGGTTTATAATCATCTTTGCTGAAAAAATCGAGTAAACGACTTTGTAGTGTATCTTTTTGATCTTTCATACATATTCCCTCCTTCATGAGAAAATCCTATTTATAATTATTGTGCCCAATTTAGGCTTTCTAAAAAGCGATAAATGTCCTCATGTAATTGATCTTTTTCTTGATCTAATGTAATAACATGTTTTGAGTTTTCATACCACTTGATGTGCTTTTCAAGTGACTCAGTTTGATTATATATAATGTTGGCAGATTCTGTCTCTATTACTTCATCATTTGTAGCTTGTACGACAAAAATAGGCGCATAAATCATGTCAATTTCTTGACGAGTGCGGGCTATAAATTCTCGTAGTTGCTGTAGAGATGGCATGCCTTTGTCAGCAATACTTGCAACTTCAGCTTCAATTTGTTCTTCCTGTTTCCCTTGGAACTTTTTATAGTCCCTTGCATATTTCAAGACACCCTCAAACATAACGTCGGTTGTACGCATTGTCATAGGGGCACACATTGTAACAATTCCTTTAACAGGATTATTTAATGCAACGTTTAATGCCATAACACCGCCTAATGAAAGGCCAGCAACGGCTATTTCCTGATAGCCAGCATCCTGTAACTGTTTGTAGGCGGCAACAACATCCTGCCACCAGTCTGCTGGACCTGTTGTGATTAGTTCTTCTGGTTCCACACCGTGACCTTTATAGTGAGGTGCTAATGTAGTATACCCTTTTTTCTCTAAAAATCTACCAAGCATTCGTACGTCTGCAGAGCTTCCTGTGAAGCCGTGTAATAATAAAACAGCACGTGGTCCTGCCTGAAAGAAAAATGGCTGTGATAATGATTTGTTCACTGTAAGCACTCCTTCATTCTAAAACACTTATACATACTATACCCATTCTCGTCATCTCGATGATGCCCAGCGGATGGCATTGGTTATTTCGTCACAATTCATTTTTAACTACTGAGAGAGAATTTACCATTTAACAATGATAAAAGAAAACGCCCAACCAATTCGGTTAGGCGATATATCTTCAACTATTAGATTTTTGTAATAGCGATTGCTAATAAAAAGAACACTATAGCTAACACAATTGTTGCACGGTGAAGGATTAAATCCATACCACGTGCTTTTTGCTTTCCAAATAGTTGCTCAGCTCCACCCGAGATGGCACCTGATAAGCCTGCACTTTTACTAGATTGAAGTAATACCACAACGATTAACGCTAATGATACGATAACTAATGAAACTAATACTACTGTATGCATTCACTGCACCTCCCGAACTTTGAAACATCACAACAGACTACATTATAACAAAAAAAGGTTACGATGACAAACTTCGCTTTATGTTTTGCTGGAAATTTTCCGCCTCATGCTTCCATCCTTGTCGACTTATGCTACTATTTGTGGATGTCACTCCCTGTAAATTAAATTATAATGGCAAAAATGAATTTTTTTGGAGGGTGGGAAAATGAATAAAAAAATAGCAGCGCTGCTTGTATTATGCTGCATGATTCCCTTTCTTACGGCATGCTCAAAGGCCATTGACCTACTTCTTGAGGAAGAGGATGTAACAACTACAACCTTAGCAGAAGATACAGAGAATGATATGAAGAAACCAGAAAGTAAAGCGTTATCTGCCTCTTTTTCACCGAATGATCTTTTCTCAACCTCATTATTTAAGGATGATCCTGCCTTACTACAATTCACTAAAAGAGTCGAAAAACAAGTAGCAAAGTTTGAACAGCACTTTGAAGTCCCTTATACTGGGAAGCTAAACTTCGAAGATTTTGAGGTGCAGCTGAATGACTTAAATAGCCTGCTTTCCTTCGTTAATCCCTATACAGCTGGTTATTTTCTTACTTATGAATGGACGGCTTGGGAAACAGATGATGGCTATCTGGTAGAGTTGTCGATTGATTACTTAACAGATGCCAAAAAGGAGCAAAAGGTCGATCAATATGTAGAGGCTTTTGCTGACCAGTATATTACGACAGATATGACAGATTTTGAACGTGCTAAAATCATTAATGATACGGTCGTACAGTTAGCCACTTATACAGAACAAGGCTCTACTGAGGGACAAACGGTTTTTGAGCTGATAGACGAGGAAACTGCGGTATGTCAAGCCTATGCTCTGCTAGCTTATCGCCTATTATTAGCTTCGGATTTAGAAGCGAAATATGTTTATGGCTATAGTGAGGATCAGCTGCATGCTTGGAATTTAGTCAGTATCGATGGCAATTGGTATCATCTTGATACAACGTGGAATGATGTGGATTCAGCGGAGCCTTACGCGATTTCCTATGAATACTTTTTAGTCAGTGATGAAAAACTAAGCCAAGATCATTTATGGGTAAAAGAGAATTATTTTACTGCTACAAATAACAATTATGATTTTATGCATGATATGTGGTATGCCAATACTGTGGATGATGTGATTTATTATAATAGTATCAATGATAATATGGTCTATTCCTATAATTTAGCCACCAATGAAAACAATCAAATTACAGAAGCGGCATGCTATTATTTAGCTACTTATGATGATTCCATTTATTGCAGTGACTATGACAATGCTGGTTATTTAACAAAAATTAATGTTCAGGACGGCTCAGAAGAAGTCTTACTTGAAGATGAAGTCCTCAACTTGTACATCGAAGAAGACATTTTATATTATGAAACGATTGATGGCGCACAACATCAGGAAAATTTGTAATGCCCCAAAAGAATCTGTGTGACTATTACACAGATTCTTTTCTTCCTCTTTATTTACATAATTACCATCTTTCATTAACAAACCTTTAACGCTAGCTTTACACCCTTCCTTTACACTTACAGTTGAATTCACCTAAAGGAGGAAAATCATGAAATACGCAAAAAAATGGACTTCATTGTTTTTAGCAAGTGCAGTGACTTTATCCGCAGTTAGTATCCCACAGCAAGAGGTACATGCAGCCGAAGTAAAGAAACCGACAAATGTCATTATGCTTGTGATGGATGGTAGCAGTAATAATGCTGTCACCCTTTCTCGTTGGTATAAAGGTGAAAGCCTAGCAATGGATGAAATTTTATCAGGTGCTATGCGCACATATTCTGCTGAATCAGCCATTACTGATTCCGCGCCTGCTGCTACAGCATTAGCAACTGGGCATAAATCGAACGATAAATATATAGGTGTGCTCCCCTCTGTGATCAACTCCCCTGGATTAGCGCAAATCGCTAAGGAAGATGCCTTCCGACCTGTAGCCAATGTGCTAGAAGGAGCTAAGCAGCAAGGTAAGGCTACTGGGTTAATTTCTACTTCCGAAATTCAACATGCTACACCAGCTGGTTTTTCTGCACACGTCAACAATAGAAGTCAATACGGGGATATTGCAGAGCAGCAGGTTTATCAAAATATTGATGTTGTCTTAGGCGGTGGTCTGGAATCACTATCACCAGGCACATCGAAAAATGCTCGTCAAGATGGCGAGGATTTAATCAAGGTTTTGAATGAAAAAAATTATGATCTCGTTAAAACGCGCGATGAGCTATTTAATAGTCAATCCTCAAAAATTTGGGGAAGCTTTGCGCCAAGTGCACTTGCTTATGATTTAGATCGTGCCAAAACAAGAGCATCTGAGCCTACACTTGCTGAAATGACAAATAAAGCAATCAATACGCTGAAAAAGGATGAGGATGGCTTCTTCCTCTTTGTAGAAGGTAGTAAAGTTGACTGGGCTGCACATGCCAACGATACTATTGGTATCATTAGCGATATTTTATCATTTGATGATGCAGTGAAAGAAGCGGTTGATTTTGCGAAGGAAGATGGTAATACTTTAGTCATCGCAGTAACTGATCATGGAAATAGTGGCATTACGATGGGGAACGCTAACACTACTAGTACCTATTCCAGCATTCCAGTCTCTGCGTACATCGACCCGTTAAAAAAAGCTACAATGACCATTGAAGGAGCTTTAAGCCAACTAAAAGAAGATCGCTCGAATTTAGTTGAGGTCGCTGCTCTTTATGGCTTAGATTCATTAACGGAGGACGAGCTTAAAACATTACATTCTGCTAAAGACTTAGGCAATGAAATGGTAAAAATGCTAGCCAATCGTGCAAACATTGGTTATACAACAGGTGGCCATACGGGTGAAGATGTATTCTTATATTCATTTGGTCCTTCTAAATTGACAGGATTAGTAGAAAACACTGATTTAGCCCATACAATGGCACGCTTTATGGGCTTTGACTTAAACACATTAACAAATGATTTATATGTGCCTGCAACGAAGGCATTTACGGAAAAAGGATTTACAACAAAAATTGACTTATCGAATAAAGAAAACCCAACATTTATTGCACAAAAAGCAGATGTTACAGTGAAAATTCCAGTCAATAAAAACACGATGATCTATGAACAAACTTCAACAAACACGGCAAAGACTCATACATTTGATACAATCAATGTCTACAATGGCTCTGAATTTTATGTATCTAAAAAAGTTATTAATGAAGTGAAATAAAAATAATAGCGCGAACATAAGTTGAGATTATTCCCTTATGTTCGTGCTTTTTTTACATAACTAAACCAGCCAATAATTTGTAAACTCTACATATCCCCCCAAAACCTTAAATTTACCTTAAATTAATCTTATGATTTACTGAATTCATCTTAATTCAGCAACATTTTTCTCCACATTCCGTCAAATCAGTGTTAAAAACATAAGGTAAGGATTTTTAACTAGTAAATTACTATTTTTTGAAAGTTTAATCTTATACTTTTTTTCATTGGAGGTGGACAAATGCAATCCATCAAAAATAATGAGTATTTACGCTTCATTGGCTTCACGCTGTTTTATTTGATTGTTTTGGTACTGTTGTTTCTTATACATGGCTTCCATGATATGAACGCTGGACCATTTATATATACGGAATTTTAAATAAAGGAGATTAAAATATGTTAAGTATTTTGGCAGCTATTGAACGTGTGGCCATCCAGCAGCCACAAAAAACTGCTTATCAGACACACAATGCCTCCTTAACTTATAGTGAGCTTTGGCATTTATCGGATCGTCTTGCCGATTATTTAATGAAGCTTAACTTGCGGAGACAACAACCTATTGTCATTTATGGACATATGTCCCCCCTGCAAATTGTTGCGTTTATCGGAGCTGTAAAGGCTGGCCATCCATATGTACCTGTTGATTCATCAACACCATCGGAAAGATTACAGCTCATTACAGAAGCTTCTGGAGCAGGTTTAGTATTGACAACAGAGCTATTACAGATGCAGATGAACATTCCCGTTATGGCAGTGCATGATATTCTGGATGCCTCATCAAAGGACGTGATCCTATCATCCGCAACATGGGTTCAAGATGAGGATATCCATTATATTATTTACACTTCTGGTTCAACGGGTCAACCAAAAGGGGTTCAAATAACAGCTAGTAATCTAACACACTTTGTTATGTGGATGCAGGAGCACTTTCCTTTACAGGAAGACGGCGTATTTTTAAATCAAGCACCTTATTCCTTTGATTTATCTGTTATGGATCTCTACCCAGCTCTTGTTGGTGGACACACACTTTATGCGATTACACAGCAAGAAATTGCTAATCCAAAAGCGTTGTTTGATTCATTAGCGACGTCAAATACTCGTGTATGGACTTCTACACCTTCCTTTGCCAAGATGTGTTTGATGAACAAAGAATGGGATCAAAAACTCATGCCTGCATTGGATACTTTTTTATTTTGCGGAGAGGTTTTACCGATAGCGGTATGTAACGAGTTGATGCTCCGCTTTCCACAGGCAATAATTTATAATTTATATGGTCCTACAGAAACAACCGTCGCTGTATCCTATGTAAAGGTGACGAAAGAGCTAGTAGCTCGCTTCGAACAATTACCGATTGCCCCTATAACGGAGCCAAACGTATCTGTAGCTGAAGATGGAGAAATTATTATTTCAGGGCCAACCGTTAGCGCAGGGTATTTGGGGGCGCCTAAATTAACAGCTAAAGCTTTCCCGATCGTGGATGGCGATCGCATCTATCAAACGGGTGATATAGGCTATGTGCAGGATGGTTATTTGTTCTTTTCAGGTCGTAAGGATTTCCAAGTGAAATTACATGGCTACCGTCTAGAGATTGAAGAGATTGAAAAACAAATTAGTAACCTGCCACCTGTTTCAAGCTGTGTCGTTGTACCTGTTTATAAAGAGAAGGAAATCATTTCTCTTAGTGCCCATATTGTTTTACATGAGCCATTAACAGACGGTGCTTTTAAAACAACAAAGCAATTGAAGGCACTTTTATCAGCGTACTTACCTGCCTATATGATACCGAAAACGTTTAAATATATGGACGCTTTACCACTAAATCCAAATGGTAAGGTAGATCGTAAAGGATTGGCGGTTATGGAGACAGTATGACGCCTTATGGAAATATAGCATTTTTTGTGATCATCGGACTTTTATTACTACCTACCATCCTCTTAGGGTTACGAGGCAAATCTTCGAAACGCTATAATCTTTTTGTTTCGGTCATTGTCTTAGCATTAATCTTCGGACATTCAATGAATGGGACCATCTCGCTCGTATTATTTACTGTCTTTCAGGTAGTTCTTATTGTGGCTTATCAGCGTTACCGACTTCAGCAAAATAGCGGAACCATTTTTATAATAGCAGTGCTTTTATCCATATTACCCCTGATTCTTGTGAAGGTTTTGCCGATTCTCGGGTTACATCATTTATTTGGCTTCCTTGGTGTATCCTACATTACGTTTAAAGCGGTGCAAATGATTTTAGAAACCCGTGATGGCTTGATGAAAGAGAAATTTTCGGTAGTAGAGCTAGTCTATTTCTTATTATTCTTTCCTACCGTATCATCGGGACCTATTGATCGTTGGCGTCGTTTTACAAAGGATTTTCATACCGTGCCTTCCTCGGAGGAGTACCAAAAGCTGCTATTGAGTGGCATTAACTATATTTTTGTCGGCTTTTTATATAAGTTTATTTTGGCTTATTTAATTTACAACTACACGCTTATTTATTTGCCTAACCATACGTATAACTATTTGACACCTTTTCAGGGGCAGCTAGCGTATATGTATATGTATAGCTTTTACTTATTCTTTGATTTTGCTGGCTATAGTGCATTTGCTGTTGGTGTGAGTCGGATAATGGGTATCCAAACACCGATTAACTTTAATCGCCCATTCGCCAGCCGCAATATTAAAGATTTTTGGAATCGTTGGCATATGAGCCTTTCCTTCTGGTTTAGGGATTATGTCTATATGCGCTTTGTCCTTTGGATGACAAAGAAAAAATGGTTAAAAAATAAATTTGCTATTTCGTATATAGGCTTCTTTTTACTATTCTTTTTAATGGGTATTTGGCATGGTCTGGAATGGCACTTTGTGGTCTATGGACTCTATCATGCCCTATTGATTATTAGCTTTGATAAATTTGAGCGCTGGAATAAAAAGCATAAGCGTTGGCCAAAAAATAAATGGACGCATGCTATTGGCGTAATCATAACGTTTCATGCTGTATGCTTTGGCTTCTATATTTTTTCTGGCACATTATTTTAAACAAAGGGCTGTAAGAGCCTGTTCACTAAAGGAGAATTATTAATGGATCAACAACAAGTTTTAGAAATGCTAGTCGAGTTATGTGAAGATGAAATTATTGTAGAAAATCCAGATATTGATTTATTTGAAGAAGGTTTACTAGATTCATTTGGGACAATTAATTTATTAGTTGAAATTGAAAACCGTTTTAATATTTCTGTCCCTATTACTGATTTCAATCGTGAAGAATGGAATACGCCTAATCGAATAGCAGGGAAATTAGCTGAAAGACAATGATCAAAAAAGGCTTTCTTTCTTTATTTATTGCATTTGCTCTTTTTACTGGCTTTGTCTTTTTTCCTAATGCTTGGATTAAAGCATGGATATCCAATGAGGATGTGGAGCAAGCCAAAACAAACATGTCTCCACTTGTATTTCAGGGCACCTATTTACAGGAGCGAATGTTGCAGGAGCCTAGTTCCATGCCACTTTATGGCTCCTCAGAATTAAACCGATTTGATCCATTCCATCCATACAATTATACGCGAGCAACTGATGCTCCGTATTCGACATTTATGATTGGGCGTGGAGGCATGCAGTCCATTACCCACTTCTTGAATTTCGCAGCACAAGAAAACAATTTAAAGGATAAAAAAGTGGTCTTTATCATCTCCCCGCAGTGGTTTACAGAGAAGGGCATGGGTGAATTTCACTTTTCACCGAATTATTCCATGTTACATGCTTATGATTTAGCCTTTAATCAGGAGATGGATGCCAACCTTCGTAAAAGAGCTATGGAGCGCCTACTTGAATTTGATACTGTCAAACGAGATCGCCTCTTAAAGACCATGTACCAATATCAAATGTCTAACGGCAAGGAAAAACCAATTACTGGACGTATGGCCATGGTCGCGGGGCGTTTCCACAAGGAGTTACTAGAAAAGAAGGATTTATATTATTCCCTTTTCCCACGTAAAGGTCATGCATTAAAAAGTAATGACAAGCTCATTGCCAATCAAAGCTTTGAGCAACAATTGCAGCATGCAGAGGCATATGGGGAGAAGCGTGTATCCAACGACTATATGATTGAAGATCGCGCCTATCAGCGACTTGTAAATGCTAAATTTTCAAAGTTTAAAGATATACGAAAAAAAGAGGATTATACAAACTCTCCTGAATATGAGGATTTCCAACTAGTTATCGATGTTTTAAAGGATGCAGGTGCCAAACCACTATTCGTCTCCATTCCAGTTAATGGCTATTGGTATGATTATAATGGCTATCCTGAGGAACGTCGTCAAAAGTATTACGATAAAATGGAGCAAGTATTAAAGGATGCAAATGTTGCCTATGTTGATTTTTCAGATCATGAATATGATCCTTACTTTATTATGGATACGATTCATATTGCCTGGAAGGGCTGGGTCTATCTCGATCAAGAACTAGATCAGCATTGGTCACAGCCATAACAATAGTCAGGACAGTCTAATATTAGTAGACTGTCTTTTCTTATTATCGTAAGAGACCTTTTATGTAAAGCGCCATTTGCTCACTTATATCTCATTTAGGTTTTTCAATAGCTTCACTTAATTGTTGAACCTGCTCTTCCTGATCATTAGAGGCTGCTTCAATTTGCTCCATGCTTTCCATAAGTGCTTGAATATTACTCGTAATCGTTTTAAGAGAGGTTTCAATTTGTTCTGTTACTGTAGCTGTCTCACTAGAAAGCTTCCTTACCTCTTGATCCCCATAGCCCTATCCCCCTCTAATTTTCTTTATTATACTTGACTGCTTGGGGTATACATACTTCTAATAAAATACCTCAAAGTATGTACATACTTTGAGGTATTATTTGTCTATTATTTAGTTGTAGAACGATTGTAAACCAAGGTACTCAGCTGTTAAACCAAGTTGCTCTTCAATGCGAAGAAGTTGGTTGTATTTTACTACACGGTCTGTACGTGATGGAGCACCTGGCATGAACCTTAATTGATTATGGTCAATTCTATGAAGTCTACAATAAATTCGGGAGTCTTAGTGAACACAAAAACTTGAAATTTCGGATTTCGCTTGTTCCGTTTTGTAAGGTCCAAATTGTGACTGTATGAATGGTTGAATCGCCAAACTCTTCTTGTACACGTTCTTCAATCCATTGGCTTTTGCGTTCAAAGTGATATTTAAATGATAAAGTCCTTTGTCTGTTAAGTTCTTTCTTCGTTCATTAATAAAACCCTCCACCGATAATGTTTTTGTATCCTAGTAATTGGTGGATTTTGTGTAATAAATATTAATGGTAACAAACAGAAAAATTTGCATACAATTTAAAAATTCACCTATTTTTCATCTGTGTAAAATTGTTCAATATACTGCTCTTCTTCCTCGGGCGATAATAAACGAGTTGCTCTTCCTGAATTTGTTGTGTCATCGCCACCTTGCAATTCCCAAATTTTATTATGGTCGTCAACGGCGTTTGAAAAGTCACCTTTCGACCATCTTTCTAATATTGAAATGTAAAGATCTTTATATTTATAATCGTTCATTTTAACTACAGTTAACAATCGGTCAACTTTTTCTTGTGTTATTCGCTCACGACCCCATTGAGAAGCAGCTTTCACTTTTTGGTGAGACATGCTATGGATGGTTTCATTTACTTTGCTTTCCATTAAATTGTCAGGATAAAGCAATTCTTCTTTTGTAACTTTTTTATCTTCAAGCGCTACTCCGTCAACAACAATAGTGGCTCTTTCTTTTTTGGTAACAGGTTTTTCCTTTTGTTCGGTGGATTTAATGTAACCAAAAATCCCTCCAAAAATTATCAATATTGCAATGATAACAATTGCAGATTTTGTTTTTCTCTTCATGTTATTAACTCCTCATTGTAATTTATATCATTATATCATTATGTAATTATGTATTGGTTTATATTATGTAATTAGGATAATAATAACAGAGTGTTCAATGACTATAGTACGAAAACTGTTCGTAGATAATGGTATATACTTTGTATTCAGCATGTTAACCAACGCAAAATTGCGTCCTTAATTAAATACAACTAATACAATTTTGTATGCGTTAATCCGTCACAGGTGCTCTCTATAGAGGAGAGTACCTCAAAAAAACATTGCTGAGGTATCTAGCATTTTGCTAGGTACATAACGTTTTTACAAGGGGGGCGTGTTTTGCGACTCCTTTTACATGAACTGTAGAAACGTTTTCAATTTCATTCACCTCATGAAACTCGTCCAGATATTGAATGAAGTGAGTTGTATTGTAGTTATAAATTTTTGTTGTTCTGATTGAATAATTTTTAATCTGCAAATGTAAATTCTTTCAACAAATCTTTAATAAGCACGAAAAAACCTCCAATCTACAAGTGTTTCTCACACTTATAAATCAGAGGTTGAAACAATACATCCGTATTGCCTATTTTCTCTTCAATCAAATACCTATTTTAAGTTATAGAAGGAATTTAAACCAAGATACTCTGCTGTTGAACCAAGTTGATCTTCGATACGAAGAAGTTGGTTGTATTTAGCTACACGGTCTGTACGTGATGGAGCACCTGTTTTAATTTGACCAGCATTTGTTGCAACAGCGATATCAGCAATTGTTGCGTCTTCTGATTCACCAGAACGGTGAGAGATAACTGCTGTGTAGCCTGCACGTTTTGCCATTTCGATCGCTTCAAATGTTTCAGTTAACGTACCGATTTGGTTTACTTTGATCAGGATGGCATTGCCTACGCCCTGCTCAATACCAGCAGATAACTTTTTCGTATTTGTTACAAATAGGTCATCACCTACTAATTGTACGCGACTGCCGATACGGTCTGTTAATAGCTTGTGTCCAGCCCAGTCGTTTTCGTCTAAGCCATCTTCAATTGAAATGATTGGGTATTTATTTGTTAACTCTTCGTACCAATCCACCATTTCTTCAGAAGTTTTGACTACACCTTCACCATCTAAGTGGTATTTGCCATCCTCTTTATTGAATAGTTCAGAGGATGCTACGTCCATTGCAAGTTTCACTTCGTCACCTGGTTTGTAGCCTGCTTTTTCAATCGCTTCTAAGATCACTGTAATCGCTTCTTCGTTAGAGCCAAGGTTTGGTGCGAAACCACCTTCATCACCTACTGCTGTGTTGTAGCCTTTTGCTTTTAGAACAGCTTTTAGGCTATGGAAAATCTCAGCGCCAATACGTAATGCATGACTGAATGATTCTGCACCAACAGGCATAACCATGAATTCTTGAATGTCTACATTGTTATCTGCGTGAGCACCGCCATTTAGGATGTTCATCATTGGTACTGGTAATTGCTTAGAGTTGAACCCACCAAGATATTGATAAAGAGGTACATCTAAATAATCTGCCGCAGCATGTGCAACTGCCATGGATACACCTAGAATTGCGTTGGCACCTAGCTTGCCTTTGTTTTCTGTGCCATCTAGCTCGATTAAAGCTTTGTCGATGACTACTTGATCAAGAACAGAATAGTTACCTTCCAATTCTTCCGCAATAATTGTGTTTACATTTTCAACTGCTTTTAATACACCTTTGCCTAGGTAACGAGATTTGTCACCATCACGTAATTCTACCGCTTCGTATTCACCTGTTGATGCACCTGATGGTACGATTGCGCGACCAAATGCGCCTGATTCTGTAAATACTTCAACCTCTACTGTTGGGTTCCCACGTGAGTCTAAAACTTCGCGCGCATAAACTTGTGTAATAAATGGCATAATTAATTCTCCTCTTTTTCAATTAATGATTGTCCTGTCATTTCAGTAGGCTGTGACACCTCTAATAATTCTAACATGGTTGGAGCTAAATCGGCTAAAATACCACCATTTCTTAACATTATATTTGGTTTTGTCACAATTACTGGAACAGGGTTTGTTGTATGAGCTGTCATTGGCTCACCTGCTAAAGTTAACACTTCATCAGAGTTGCCATGGTCAGCTGTAATAATAGCTGCGCCCCCTTTTGCAAGGAGTGCATCTACTACTTTTCCTAAGCATTCGTCTACTGCTTCAATGGCTTTAATAGTTGGCTCCAGCATTCCACTATGACCAACCATATCAGGGTTGGCAAAGTTAAGAATAATGCCATCAAATTTTTCAGCGGCAATTTCTGCAAGTAAAGCATCTGTCACCTCATAGGCAGACATTTCAGGTTTTAAATCGTATGTCGCCACCTTTGGAGAAGCAATTAAAATACGTTCTTCACCTGGGAATTTTTCCTCACGTCCACCACTCATAAAGAATGTAACATGTGGATATTTTTCAGTTTCCGCAATGCGCAACTGTGTTTTTCCATTCGTCGCTAATACTTCACCTATTGTATTTTTCAAGTTGTCATTTTCATAAGCAACCTGTGCGTTGACTTCATCACTATAGTGTGTGAAGGACACAAATTTTAAATTCTTTGGATGATTTGCAGATATAGCAAAGCCATCGAATGCTTCATTTGTAAACACTGTTGACAGCTGAATTGCACGATCAGGACGGAAGTTAAAGAAAATCACAGCATCATGATCGCCAATTGTTGCTACTGGCTCGCCATGCTCTTGAATGCTAAATGGGATGACAAATTCATCTGTTACCTCACGCTCATAGGATGCTGCTACACCACTTTTAGCACTTTCTGCTGTTTGACCAACGCCATCCACTAGGACATTATAAGTCAGTGCGACACGATCCCACCGTTTATCACGATCCATTGCATAGTAACGTCCATGAATTGAAGCAAATTGCCCTATGCCTATATCAGCCATTTGCTTTTCAGTTTCTTCGATATAGTCTAATGCTGTTGTTGGACCAACATCACGACCATCTAAGAAGCCATGTACATAAACTTCATCTAATCCCTGCTGTTTAGCTAGCTTCAATAGTGCAAACATATGCTCATAATGACTATGGACACCACCGTCTGACAATAAGCCCATAACATGTAGCTTTGACTGATGAGCTTTAACATGTGCTACTGCATCTAAAAAGGCTTGATTCGTGAAGAAATCTCCATCACGAATAGATTTATTTAAGCGTGTTAAGCTTTGATATACGATACGTCCTGCACCGATATTTAAGTGCCCCACCTCGGAATTCCCCATCTGTCCTTCAGGTAATCCAACGGCTTCTCCCGCAGCTGTTAATGTCGCATGAGGGAATTGATGCCAATATCGATCAAAATTTGGCTTATGCGCCTGTGCTACTGCATTCCCAAATGTTTCATCTCGAAATGCAAAGCCGTCTAAAATAATTAATGCTACTGGCTTTTTAGGCATTTGCTGCCGCCTCCAATAATTTTAAATAAGATTCTGGTTGTAAGCTTGCTCCACCAACTAAAGCACCATCAATATGTTCTTTCGATAAAAGCTCCTGAATGTTATCAGGCTTGACACTGCCACCATATTGAATGCGCAAAGCATTCGCAGTTTCAGCATTATATAGCTCTTCTACTACTGCTCGAATCGCTCCGCATACTTGATTTGCATCGTCTGCTGTAGCAGTTTTACCAGTACCAATCGCCCAAATCGGTTCATACGCAATGACCATATGCTCTACTTGCTGTGCTTCAAACCCAGCAAGTGCCGTTTTAATTTGGCCTGCCACTTTTTGCTCTGTTGTGCCTGCTTCACGTTCTTCGAGTGTTTCGCCACAGCAAATAATAGGCACGATAGCGTGTGCAAGTGCTGCTGCTACCTTCTTATTAATCGCTTCATCTGTTTCGTTGTAGTATTCGCGACGTTCTGAGTGTCCTAAAATGACATAGTCAACATCCACACTTGCTAGCTGTGCTGGACTAATTTCACCAGTAAAAGCACCTTCATTTTCATAGTGCATAGTTTGTGCACCAATTGCCAGCTCTGACTCACTAGCAACTTGCACAAGTGTAGGTAGGTAAAGAGCTGGTGCGCAAATAACAGCATCTACTTTGTCATTGGAAGGAAGTTTTTCTTGTACAGCATCTACAAACTGAATAGCCTCTTCAAATGTTTTAAACATTTTCCAGTTACCTGCAATAATTGGTTTACGCATCATTTTGCCTCCTATTAGCTTATTTATCGTTTAGTGCTACAATCCCTGGAAGCTCTTTGCCTTCCATTAATTCTAAGGAAGCACCACCACCTGTAGAAATGTGATCCATTTTATCTGCTACTTCAAATTTTTCAACTGCCGCTGCCGAATCGCCACCACCAATTACTGTGTAGCCTGCTGTTGTTGCCATTGCATCAGCAACAGTTTTTGTGCCGTTTGCAAATTTGTCCATTTCAAAGACACCCATTGGTCCATTCCAAATGATTAATTTAGAGTTTTTGATAACTTCTGCATAGTTTGCAGCCGTTTTTGGTCCAATATCTAGACCCATCCAATCAGCTGGAATAGCATCTACATCAACGATTTGTGTTTCAGCATCCTGTGAAAATTCATTTGCCACAACAGCATCGACTGGCATATGTAATTGCACACCTTTTGCTTTTGCCTTCTCAATAAAGGACTTTGCTAGCTCGATTTTATCTTCCTCTAGCAATGATTTACCGATATCGTGGCCCTGTGCCTTAATAAATGTAAAGGATAAACCACCACCGATAATTAAGTGATCTACTTTTTCTAATAGGCTTTCAATAACACCAATTTTATCTTTTACTTTGGCACCACCAATAATGGCTGTAAACGGATGCTCAGGGTTAGACAAGGCTTTACCTAGTACATCTAATTCCTTTTGCATTAAGAATCCAGATACAGCTGGAATATGCTTAGCGATTCCTTCTGTAGAAGCATGCGCTCGATGGGCTGCACCAAAAGCATCATTAACATAAATATCTGCTAGCTGAGCAAATTGCTGTGCTAATGTTGGGTCATTTTTCTCTTCACCAGCATGGAAGCGTACATTTTCAAGCAATAGAATATCTCCATCTTGCATGTTTGCAACGGCTTCTTCCACTGCTTGCCCAATGGATTCATCAAGCTTCGTAACAGGCTTGCCCATTAATTCCCCTAAGCGAATGCCAACAGCTGTTAAACGCATATCCTCTTTTACCTCACCTTTTGGACGTCCTAAGTGAGAAGCTAGAATAACTTTAGCACCCTGCTCTACTAAATACTCAATTGTAGGAATCGCTGCACGAATACGCGTCTCATCGGTAATAGCACCATCTGCCATTGGCACATTAAAATCTACACGTACAAAAACGCGTTGACCCTTTACATCAATATCTTTCATTGTTTTCTTATTTAACATGAAGAAACTCCCTTCAAAGTTTGTTTTAGTTTTACACCCTTGTGTTTTACCCATCTTGGCTCTACACCATGCTTACTAAATTGAAAAGTCAGTTTAGTACTTTCAGCGTCACTATCTCATGTAAGTATGATTCTCCAACTTTTGATAATGAACCCTAATACTTGTTTTTATAGTAGCAAAAGTTAACTGCGATGTCTTGCAATCAACATGTATCAATTACGTCTCAGCGTAATTGTGTCCAGATTTTTTTAGAACTTGCTTTGAAACATTCCTCTTCAAAATCCGTGACATTCGCTGAGGCTTTTATCTTGATTCAGTCGTGATCGGACACCAATGAACCAAGAGAGTCATTTGTGTATGCATCTCACCACCTATAAAGGTGGGTGTTTTCTGCTGAATCTAGAAAAAAAGGAGTAAGGGTTATCCCTTACTCCCAATACCCTTGTATATTATATCTATTCGATATTATAAAGGCTATACTTTTTGTGCATAAAAAGCAGTAATATGTCACACTTTTTACTCAAAATGTCGAAATATGATACTTATTTATGGTTTAAGCCTTGTTCAGCAATGTATAAAGCTAGGTCCATTAAGCGAGTAGAGTAACCAATTTCGTTATCATACCAAGCTAAAACTTTCACCATTTTGTTTTCTAACACCATTGTTGAAAGGCCATCTACCGTAGCAGAATAATGGTTACCGTTATAATCAATTGATACTAATGGTAGCTCATTGTAATCTAAAATGCCTTTTAATTCATTTTCAGAAGCTTCTTTTAATGCTGCATTAATTGTTTCTTTCGATACATCTGCTTTTAGCTCTACAACTAAGTCAACACATGATACGTTAGGCGTTGGCACACGCATAGAGAAACCATCTAGCTTACCTTTTAATTGTGGTAATACTTTTGATACAGCTACCGCTGCACCTGTTGTTGTTGGAATCATAGACACCGCTCCAGCACGTGCACGACGAGGGTCAGAGTGTGGGAAGTCTAGAATTCGTTGGTCATTTGTATAAGAGTGAATTGTTGTCATCATACCACGTTCAATGCCAAATTTCTCATCAAGCACTTTAGCTACTGGTGCTAGACAGTTAGTTGTACAAGAAGCATTGGAGATCACATCATCAGTTGCTGGGTTATAATCCTCATGGTTTACACCCATAACAAATGTAGGCATTGCGCCTTTTGCTGGTGCCGATAGAATCGCTTTTTTCGCCCCTGCTTCAATATGCTTGCCTACTTCTTCCATTGAACGGAATCGACCAGTACATTCAAGCACTACATCTACGCCTAATTCGCCCCATGGTAATTGGGCAGGATCTTTTTCAGCATATACTTTTACACGTTGACCATTTACTACGAAAGAATCTTCATCTGCATTGACTTCAGCATCATAGATACCGTGTACTGAATCATATTTCAATAAGTGCGCAAGCTGACCAGCATCTGTTAAGTCGTTTACGGCTACTACTTCAAATTCATCATGCTTCATTGCCTCACGAAATACTAAACGTCCAATACGTCCAAATCCATTAATCGCTAATTTTAATGCCATTGTTAATTCCTCCAATAATGTGTGATGTCTGTCTCTATGAATAGAGACATCAAAATTTACTTTATGCTCATTCAAAAAATGCTTTAGCACTTTCTGAGATCGAGTGACATGTTTACAACTTTGCCATCATTCAAGATGCTTATTTTCTATAGAAGATATTTTAGCAGCAATTGCTTTGGCCGCTGCTTCATCTGTTACAAATATGGTTTGCTTAGGTGCTACTTTGAAATAAGAAAGCATTGCATTGACCTTCTGTTTTCCTGCTGCAACTGCAATGATCTGCTCACTGTTTTGTACCTGCTCAAGCTGGATACCAATTGTGCGTATACGATGTACTATTTCTCCGTCGGCATTGAAATAATAGCCGAAAGCCTCACTCACAGCGCCTTTTTCCTCAAGAATTCGTAAATCCTCAGGAGATGAGTTACGACGAATCGCCATTTCCTCTGCAGAGCCAATCCCATGAATGACGCAATCTGCTTGATCATAGAAGGCCATCATTTCTGTTACCATCGGCTCTGTTAGCATCGCTTGATAAGCTTGCTCACTTAAATGCTCTGGTAAAAATAAAGTACGGTATTGTGTTTCCATTTGCATGGCAAATGTTGCAACAAGTGTATTGGCCTGCATTTGCATTTCATGTCCAATCCCCCCGCGTGCAGCTACAAAAGTGATATCCTTTTGTCCGTCTAAAGGATGTAAAAACTGCGCAAGTGAGGCAACAGATTTTCCACCAGTGACAGCTACAACTTGCTCATCAAAAGCAGCCGACATAAATTGCAATGCTGCTTCTTTGCCTAGCATGCTTAGGATTGTATGATCCTCATTGTAATCACCAGGAACTACGACTACACGTTGGATGCCAAAGTGGCTTTCAAGCACTTTTGCAAGCTGGGTTAAACCAGACCATTCATAAACGATAGCTCTTAATTTTTCAATGACTATTTCACCATCATCTGTACATACCATACCCGACTTTTGCGCATCTAATAACCCTTGTTCACGTAAAATATCAGTTTCTTTGCGTATTTCTCTTTCTGTCATTTTCAGTGAATCAGCTAGTGTACGTCGTCCGATTGGTTGCATAAGTTGAACGGCTTGCAATATTCGATATCTTGCTTGCAGAAGCGGATACATTTCAGGAAGTAGCCTTTGCTGTGCCTCTGGAACAGTTAACATATCTATCTACTCCCCTAATTAATAGTGGTGGGTTTGTTTTTAACCCACTTATTTATTTTGTGTCCCACTTATGGTTTTATTATAATATGCATTGTTTTAAAGTGCAAGTAGTTGTATTGTTCTGGATAAAAAAAAGCCTCATAGCTCTAAAAACAGCTACAAGACTTTGTTGAACTTATTTAGTGAAAGATAAAATGGCGTTCTTTTTAAAACCTTCTAAAGCTTTTGTTGCTTCAGTTTTATTTGTAAATTCAAAAATACGAACGTCCTTTTTCTCAAATACTGTAATAACCCACATTGTAAAATCTCCCTTCACATCATTCATTTTTGTAATATAACAACCACTAAAATTTGTGATACATTTGCTAAACTGTTTTATAACAACTTCTTACTTGATACCTATTCTACTCCGATTTTTAGGAAAAGAAAGTCTAATGTGAAGGTCTTCACAAACTGTTCAAATTCAAACCGCTTTCATTGAACAATTTGTGAATTGTGAGAATGACAGCTAATAATAAAGTCATTTATACCGTTAATAATTCTTTATACTTTCAGTAGATTAACTGCCTAATCGCTCCATTAACGTGGCATAATCTAAATGACCATACTGAATGACGACACCCTCTTTTTCAACTACCGGAATCATTAGCATATATTTTTCATGTATACGATCATCCTGCTCTATATCAATTATTTCAATATCAAATAGAACATCTTCCTGAACAAGCTTTAATGTCTGTAGCCCTTCTACACATAAAGGACAATTCGCCCTACTAAAAAATTTAATTTTCATAGATAGCACCTCCTCCTTTATTATAAACGATGTGGCAATGAAGAAATGGCTACTATTCTTTGATGATGGTTATTTGAGCTGTCTTAGCCTGAGCCGTGCTGGAATGTTAAAGTTGTTACAGCTAAATTCAAAAATTCCTGCGCTGACACACGTTCTTCTTGTGCTATTACGCTGCTATTTGTTTCATTGGTAGCACGAACATCTTGCATTGTTGCAGGAATAACTACAGAGGTTGTTAAAATAATTGCTAACGATGCAGATAAAAATCTTTTTTTCAAAATGATTCCTCCCTATATCAGTTTACGTTATACCGATTGTCGATATATTTAAATTATAACAATTCTAGCATTATTAATTGAGAGGTTTTTGATTTAGCCAAAATGAAAGCGAACTAAATAGAATAGTTCGCCATTACCTCTATTAAAATTTCCTGCTTGCTCCCCCACCAGCAGAAGATCCCCCACCAAACCCGCCAAAGCTCCCTCTACTCGAATGTCCTCCACCAAAACTACCTGGATAACCGCCATAGCCTCCAGAGCGAGGACCTCCGCCACCTTTCGAAAAGAATGAATAGATAATAATAACAATGATAATGATTAGGATAATTAACCAAGTGGGTATGTCATCCTCTTCTTTTGTTTGCGCCGGCAAATCACCGTTCCAATTATACTCTTGGGCAACAGCGCGAAAAACTTCAGAATAAGTTGCTTGAAAAGCTTGATCTAAATTACCAATACTTGCTGAGGGATAAAATGCATTATCTAAAATGCGTCCTAATTTACCATCTGGTAATGCTCCTTCTAATCCCTGGCCCACTGCAATTACAACGTCGTTATTTCCTTCCCCTTGACCAAAGGTAGCTAAAATCAAGACACCGTTATTTTTTTCCTTATCTCCTATGCCCCATGAACGAATCAATTTTGTCGCATACATTTTCGGTTCTTGTCCATGAAGACTATCAATTGTGACAACCATGATTTCAGCCCCTGTGCCTTGATCCAATTGCTCGGAATAATGATTTATCTCTTCTTTGACATTCGCCGAAATGACATTAGCAAAGTCATGTATATACGTATTTTTCATAGGTGACGGCATCGTTGCTTTCGCTAGATTTGAGAAAAAAAGAAGCACCGAACAAACGATGATCATCTGTACAATGCAACGTTTCATTAATGGGTACCCGATTGGCTAAAGTCGATAGATGGTGCTTTGTCAGCTCCTGCTGCGGCTTTAAAGTATTCTTTTTGTTCGAAGCCAAACATTCCTGCCATTAAATTCCCCGGGAAACGTTTAACATGTTTATTGAATTGTTGCACCTCATTATTGTAATCCTCACGTGCTACAGCTAGACGATTTTCGGTACCTGCTAGCTCATCCATTAACTGGCGGAAGTTTGCATCTGACTTTAAGTTTGGATAATTTTCTACCACTACTAGTAAACGACTAAGAGCACCAGTTAAAGCATCATTGGCAACAGCTTGCTCCTCTGGTGTTCTTGCACTTCCCATTTGTGCACGTGCCTGCGTAATATTCGCTATCACCTCTTGCTCATGACTCGCATAGCCTTTCACAGATTCCACTAGATTGGGAATCAAATCATAGCGACGTTGGAGCTGATTTTCAACTTGTGCCCATTTAGAATCAACATTTTCCTCGGCTGTCACCAGGCTATTATATTTAGGTATAAATAATAAGGCGATTACAACAAGAATGATGACAATTATTCCAATTGGTCCAAGTAACTTTTTCAATTTTAAGCCTCCTTGACTTGCATTTCCTTCTATCTTTAGTCTACATTTTTACCTTTACATTTATACCGTATGAAATTGAATTGACACGACATACTAAATACTGCAACAAAAAATTATTGAGGAGGCGTTTTTTTTGTCACAATCGTTTTACAATGAATCATCAAACCAAACAAATTTCAATCAACAACATAGCCTAAATCATGGTGGACATGAAATGATGGACATGCATGAAACAATTGGCGAAATTATTGCAGGTATGAACCAAGCGATTATTTTGCGTCCCCATGTAAAAGATCCTGAATTACTCAATATTTTGGATCGCCAATATAATTTCACTCTTGGTATGTACAATACGATCGTAGAATCCTTCAAAACAGGACACGATCCATCTGTTCCAACAGGACGCTACCAAATGGAAACAGGAAATGACTTCAAATATGGCCTAAATCCTGGTCAACCAAAAAAGCCAATGCAAAACGCAAATGAAATCAATGATGAAGCCATTTCTGGATTTTTACTTGGCGCTCAAAAAGGAGCAGCAAAATGCATGACAACTGCTGCGTTGGAGACAACAAACCCTGTAGTTCGTCGCGTTGTTGCGGATAGTATTCCTAACTGTATCGAAATGGGATACGAATTATCCATTTATCAAAATAAACACGGCTATTATCAGGTGCCTCAGTACTCTCAACAGGATATGCAAGCGATGCTGAATGCATACGACACAACATCTAATCCCCTTCATTAAATAAGAACAGCACAAAAAAAGCGAACGAGCATGTCGTTCGCTTTTTCAGCTTTATAATACTTTTCCTAAAAACGCTTTCGTACGGTCGCTTTGTGGATTGCCGAATAGTTCCTCTGGAGACCCTTCTTCTACAATATAGCCCCCATCCATGAAGACTACTCGATCACCAACTTCACGAGCAAAGCCCATTTCATGTGTCACAACTACCATTGTCATCCCTTCAGCTGCTAGATTTTTCATAACATCTAGCACCTCTTTTACCATTTCAGGGTCAAGTGCTGAAGTTGGCTCGTCAAATAAAATAGCTTTTGGCTTCATTGCTAAGGCACGAGCAATCGCCACACGTTGTTGCTGACCACCTGATAGCTGCTCAGGATAATTATAGGCCTTGCTGTCGAGCCCGACCTTTTTTAATAGCTCATGTCCTAAAGCTTCTGCGTCTGTACGATTCATTTTACGAATTTGCATAGGTGCCATCGTGACATTATCAATAACCGTCATATGCGGGAATAAGTTAAATTGTTGAAACACCATACCCACTTCAGCGCGAATTTCATTGATATTCGTTTTAGGATCATTAATTTTTACATTTTCAATATAAATAGCACCATCCGTTACTTCTTCTAACATATTGATGCAACGGAGAAATGTACTTTTTCCTGAACCAGACGGCCCAATAACACAGACAACTTGTTTTTCTTGAATTTCATAATCGATTCCTTTTAATACTTCAAGCTTGCCAAAGTATTTGTGTAGGTTTTCAATTTTTATCATCTAGCTTCCCGCCCTTCTACCTTAGCTTTACGAGGGACATAGCTATTGCTAAATCGTTTCTCGATAAATGCCACAATTTTCGTTACACCATATGTTAAAACTAAATATAATAATGCTGCAACGATATACGGTTCCCAGAAGCGGAAGCTTGCACCAGCTACGACCTTACTAGCGTATAAAATATCTGGTGCTGCAATTACTGTTACGAGTGAAGAATCTTTTAATAATGCGATAAATTCATTTCCTAATGGTGGAATCATCCGTCTAAATGCTTGAGGTAAAATGACCTTACGCATCGCTTGGTTATGCGTTAATCCAAGAGAGCGAGCAGCCTCCATTTGTCCTTTTGCAATACTTTGAATCCCTGCACGGAAAATTTCTGCATTATAAGCAGCACAGTTTAAAATAAGCGCTGTAATCCCTGATACCATATAACCTAAAGAATGACCAAAAATTGTTGGAATAACTGCTAAGTGAATTAACAAGATTTGTACAAGCATCGGTGTTCCACGGAATAAATCGATATATAGTTTAGATGGCCAATAGATCCATTTTTTACTCGATAATTTTCCAAGGCCTAAAAATAGCCCTAATAGAATACCGCCAAAATAACCACTAAGTGTCAAAATAAGTGTTACGCCAATACCTCGTATAAACATATCTCGGTAGTTCCAGACAATGTCCCAGCGTAAGTCAAAGATGTCCATCCGAAAACCCCATTCCCCTTTAAATTACGATTAATAAATGAGCCGTTAGCACAGTTACTATGTTAGTAGCATCATGTCATTCATTTCTTACTAAAAATCAGTACCTGTAATTTCTTTTAATTTACCGTTTTCTTTAATCTTTTTAAGACCTTCGTTTAATTTATCTAGTAATTCTTTATTGCCTTTTTGAACCATGAAGCCATAGTATTCTTTTTCGAATGCGTCATCTTCAATTACTTTAAGTTTTTGATCTGGATGAGCCTTAATATATTCATAAACGACTGCGTTATCTCCGATAGCTGCATCAACATTACCATTTAGCATCTCTTGAATAGCGATTGGCTGACTTTCAAAAGCCATAATATTTGTACTTGCTTCCCCTTGAAGCTTTTTCGCCGCCATATGACCAGTAGCATTGATTTGTACTGATACTTTTTTATCTTTTAATTCATCAAGAGATTTAATTTTTGAATCTTCTTTCACAACAATTAATAACTGAGACTCATAGTATGGTTCTGTAAAATCAAACGATTCTTTACGTTCTTCTGTAATTGTGATCCCTGAAGCACCGATATCTGTTTCACCGTTTTTAATTGTTTGGAACACTGGCTCCCATCCAATATTATTCCACTCAACCTCAAAGTCCATCTCATCTGCAATAGCTTGTAGAATATCGACATCAATCCCTACAATTTTCCCTGAATCGTCAACAGATTCAAATGGTGCAAAAGTGGCCTCAGTACCTACTTTATAGACCTTTTTGCCATCTCCACCATCTTCTGAAGAAGAGCTACCTGAAGATGCCCCATCTTTTGTACCACATCCTGCAAGCGCTAATGTTAATGCCGCAATAATCATCAGTAACATCCAACCTGTTTTTTTCATTATATTTCCCCCTAGTTCGATAATTTTCCAAATTACGTATTATTTTTCGCAATTCGGAAATGTTAGACTATTAGGTCAATTATATTAACATTATAGTATTTAGACAACAACTTTTCGCATAAAACTAAATATTTTTTCATATAAATTTATATGAAATTCATATAATTTGAAAAAACATGTATAAATAACAAGAAAATAAACCTAAAACTAATATATATACAATGAGAACCATGCCAAATTTCGATAAATTTAGGCAAAAAAAAAGAATCCCCTCAGATAGGATTCTTTTTTTTCGACTATTGCTAGTCTCACGTACAGTATGTTCACTAAAAAATAATTTGGAGTTGTTGCTTTTTTGAAGGTTTGAAAGGAATAAATAGGGGAATAATGCCAACTAGGACAGTATTCCCTATTCTTCCTCTCGATCTCCAGTAAGCAGGCTGCTAAACTACTTATTAGGAGATGAGCTATAACAGTATATCAATTAATCAGTAAAATGGCGCCCTCGGAGGGAATCGAACCCCCAGTGCAAGAACCGGAATCTTACGTGTTATCCATTACACCACGAGGGCAAAAGACACAAAAAAAAAGTACTCACTCTAGGCTTACGAAAAGCATGATGTAGATAACCCTCATTTTTGAAGCATACCTGCAAAATAGTGTTCTGTACTTTAAACCTTATAACCTTAATCATTATACAAGCCTATCCTATATAATTCAACCATAGATTGCAAAAACAATTTATTTTTTTAATTTCACTTTAGCAGGGTTAATATTTGACCTTCCCTGACTATAATGTGTATGATAAGGATACAGCTGAAAAACAAAGGAAAATTTTCAGCAAAGGTATTCGAATTTAGCTTTTTAAGGAGGATTTAACATGAATTTAATTCCTACAGTTATTGAACAAACTAGTCGTGGTGAGCGTGCATATGACATTTATTCACGTCTACTTAAAGACCGTATTATCCTTTTAGGAAGTGCCATTGATGACAATGTTGCCAACTCCATTGTCGCTCAGCTTCTTTTCCTACAAGCAGAAGATCCAGATAAAGATATCTCTCTTTACATTAATTCACCTGGCGGATCCATTACGGCTGGTATGGCAATCTATGACACAATGCAAATTATTAAACCACAGGTACAAACAATTTGTATTGGTATGGCTGCATCAATGGGTGCTTTCCTACTTGCAGCTGGAGAACCTGGTAAACGTTTTGCCTTACCAAATGCTGAAGTTATGATTCACCAACCACTAGGTGGTGCGCAAGGGCAAGCGACAGAAATTGAAATTGCTGCTAAACGTATTTTATTCTTACGTGAAAAATTAAATGGCATTTTATCTGAACGCACTGGTCAACCACTTGAAGTCATTGCAAGAGACACAGATCGTGATAACTTCATGACTGCTGAACGTGCAAAAGAATATGGCTTAATTGACCACATTATGCATCGTAGCGATAATAAATAAAAAAGAGAAGGCATCACAGAATTGCTCTGTGATGCCTTTTGTATTTATTGAATGTTAATCTTCATTTTCAATAATTGTTGCCAACGCTGTAACCGCTTGCTCAGCATCGTTACCTTCGCTGCTTAAAGTCACTTCAGTACCTTTAGCAACTGCTAAGCTCATGACACCCATAATGGATTTGGCATTTACTTTTTTCTCGTCTTTTTCTAGAAAGATATCAGCACTAAAACGATTTGCTTCCTGCACAAATAGTGCTGCTTGTCTAGCTTGTAGTCCTAATTTTAATTTAACCTGGACTCTTCTCTCAATCATTCTCAAAACTCCCCTTCACTACCGTTCATCTATTAGTTTTATCTTACCTTACTTACAGGCAAAAGAACAATAAGCGATTAGCATGACATTCATACCTGAAAAGTATGATAACTTAACCACCTATTTTTTCACCACGCCTTAATGCATCCGCAATCTCATCAATTTTTCTCAATCGATGGTTAACACCAGATTTACTAACCGTTCCACTAGATACCATTTCACCAAGCTCTTTCAATGTCACATCTTGGTATTCAACACGGAGACGAGCTATTTCACGAAGCTTCTCTGGTAGTTGATCAAGACCAATTGAATTTTCAATAAATCGAATATTCTCTACCTGCCGTAATGCTGCACCAATGGTTTTATTTAAATTGGCAGTTTCACAGTTCACAATACGGTTGACACTATTACGCATATCTCGCAAAATCCGAACATCTTCAAATTTCATCATAGCCTGATGTGCGCCAACAATATTAAGGAAATCTGAAATTTTTTCCGCTTCCTTTAAGTACGTCACAAAGCCTTTTTTACGTTCGATTGTTTTGGCATTGAGTTCAAATTCATTCATCAAATCCATTAATGCTTCACCATGCTCTTTATATAAAGAATAAACCTCTAAATGATAAGCCGATGTTTCTGGATTATTGACAGAACCGCCTGCTAAAAAGGCTCCTCTTAAATAAGCTCTTTTTTGGCCACTCTTTTGAATGAGCTTTCTTGAGATAGTATGGTTAAATTGAAAGTCGTCTGAGATGATTTCTAAATCAATTAATAGCTCACGCGCACCTTCTCTTACACGACATATATACACATTATTTTTTTTCAATCGCATTTTCTTTCGAACAAGTAATTCCACATTGTACGGATACAATTTTTTCATAATCGTATATAGTCTTCTGGCTATTGCAGCGTTTTCGGTTTGCACGTCTAAGCTTAGTTGTTTATTTGCAAAGGATAATGAACCATTCATACGAATTAGGGCAGAAACTTCTGCTTTCATACAATGATCGTCCGCTTCTATTTGTGTCAATTCTTTTTTTGTTTCAGAAGCAAAAGACATATCACGCCCCCCTTTCAATCATGATTTCTATGTATATGTTCATCTTACCATATACAATAAAGCCATTATGTTTCTATTATTGGTCCTCTTACTTTTTGATGGTAAATATCAGCATAATCTACCAGCCATTCCGCAACATTCGTAGCATTATGGCGAACCGTTCCATCTGGTCGAATTGTAGCAATGTCCCGTTTAATAACTTCTAATCCCATACTTTCAAGCTTTGTTACGTCAAATGTTACTGGTTCCGCTCTTTCTTCTTTATACAATTCTTTTACAGGGTTCGGTAGTTCTTCATCATTTACTAAAATGGAATCGATAAAATCATGGCCAACATGCTTATGTATGGCTGTTACATGATCGCCTGCTGTATAAGAAATAGTTTCGCCCTTTTGTGTCATTAAATTACAAACATATATTTTTCTTCCTTTAGCCTTAACAACTGCTTCTCCTATTTCCTTCACAAGCAAATTCGGAATAATACTTGTATATAGGCTTCCTGGTCCTATTAAAATATAGTCTGCACGAAGTATTGCACGAATAGCTTCTGGTAACGGTTGCACATTTTCAGGTACTAAAAAAACGCGATTAATGCGTTTGGTCGCTGTAGGGATTTTTGATTCGCCCTCTATAATTGAGCCGTCATCAAGTACAGCATGTAGGGTGATTTTTTTATTAGCAGCTGGAATTACTCGACCATGAACTTTTAAAACCTTTCCCATCTCACTTATAGCATGACTGAAATCTCCGGTAATATCAGTAAGGGCTGTAAGCATTAAATTTCCTAAGGAGTGACCTCGTAAATCTTCAGATGCCGAAAAACGGTATTGAAACATTTGCTCTACAAGGGGCTCAATATCTGATAATGCTGCAATCACGTTGCGTACATCACCAGGTGGTGGGATATCATAATCATCACGTAAACGACCTGAAGATCCACCATCATCTGCTACTGTTACAATAGCAGTTATATCAAATGGGTGATGCTTCAGCCCGCGAAGTAACGTGGAAAGCCCTGTGCCACCACCAATTACCACAAGCTTTGTTTGCTTTTTCCCCATTCACTCATTCCTTTCTACGATTAATATCACGATGCGTAATAACCGTATTTTCCTTGCCCGCAAAATATGCACCAAAAAATTCTGCTAATGTCACGGAGCGATGCTGGCCCCCAGTACATCCAAAAGCAATAACAAGCTGTGATTTGCCTTCTTGTCGATAGAGCGGAATCATAAAGTCTAATAAATCCGTTAGTTTTTGTATTAGTATTTGTGTATCTTCCAACGCTAACACATAAGAAGATACCTCCGTTTGAAGACCCGTTTTTGGACGTAGCTCCTCCACATAGTACGGGTTTTTAAGGAAACGAACATCAAACACTAAGTCTGCATCAATCGGCATTCCATGTTTAAAGCCAAAAGACATAATATTAACGGTAAAAATAGTATCTGCCTCACTCGCAAATTCTTTGACGATTTTTTCACGTAATTGCTTTGGTTTCATGTTAGATGTGTTATAAACAAAATTGGCACGACCTTTTACGACAGATAAAAGTTCTCGTTCCTGTTTAATCCCATCTAGAGGTAAACCATTCACTGCTAATGGATGTGCACGTCTTGTTTCTTTATAACGTCTGACTAATGTGGCATCATCTGCATCTAAAAATAAAATACGAGCAACAATATCGCCTTCTTTTAGTATATGGTCTAATGCGCCAATTAGAGCATCAAAAAAGTCGCCTCCGCGCATATCCATCACTGCTGCAATTCGAGTACTGTTTTTACCAGAATCCCTTAGTAAGGTTAAAAAAGTTGTAAGTAACGCAGGTGGTAAATTATCAATACAGTAATACCCTAAATCCTCAAAGCTTTGAATAGCTACTGTTTTCCCAGCCCCAGACATTCCTGTAATAATAACCAATTCATGTGTACTTTGTTGGCCTTCAACCACCACTGTCATGCAACTCCTTTATTGTTCTTTTGAAATTTGTATTTTTTGATGAAGTAATTCAAAATCCGTTGTATAGTCAAACGTGCCATACTGAATGCCTGATTGCGAAACAGCAAATTGTAAATTAGTTCGATCTCCTTCAGCCATTGGCAAATGTGCTAAATCCTCTACTGGGTGCCATGCAAGTTTGCCTTCTCTTGTTTCTTCAAATGGTACTCCATCTACATCCTTTGCAACAAATGTATAGAGCATCCATTCATCCACTACATCATTGTTTTCTTTAATGATCATCGTATAAACACCCTTTAAATGAACATGTAAAGGTGTGACATTTGTCTCTTCTTGAAACTCACGAATAGCAGCCTCAAAGATTGACTCGCCGCTCTCCATTTTCCCTCCTGGAGCTACATACCAGCCTCGTCTTGGTTTCTGAAGTAATAATACTTTACCGTCTTTTACGGCAATTAAATTTGCAATTCTTTGCATAGGCACACCTCTAATCACTTTTGCATTCTACTCTTCATTATAACAAGACCTTGTAAGATTTGTCCTCATTTACAACTCTTGTACGCAGACTATTAACAATTTAGTTCTATTCAAAGATAACCATCTCATCTTGGGCGAAATTTACGTGTTTCGTGATATTATTATTTGATTTTTTACACATAAAAAAGTAGGCTGCTCCCACCTAATGGAGGCGGAAACAACCTACTAAACAAAATAAAAGGGGGATTGCTAATTACATTTTTAATCATACACCTTTTATATGTCATTCAAGTTACAGCAATATTAAAACCACATTAAAATTGTATTTTTTTCCTTAAAATAGCCATGTTAGGCATTAATCTTCTCTAATAGCTCTTCTACATAATGTTGAACAGCTTGCGCGGCAATACTACCGTCACCAGTTGCTGTTACAATTTGACGAAGTGATTTTTCACGAACATCTCCAGCTGCAAAGATACCTGGGATTTTTGTTTCCATCGTGTCATTTGTCAAAATATAGCCAGCGTCATTTAAAATACCTAATGATTCAAATGGTTTAGTTAAAGGTAGCATACCAATATAGACGAATACACCATCTGTAGCAAATTCAGATTCTGTACCATCAACAGTTGATTGTAGTGTTACACTGCCAACTTTACCATTCGCTTCATTGATTTCTTTGACAGTTGCATTCCAAATGAAATCAATTTTTTCATTGGCGAAGGCACGATCTTGTAAAATTTTTTGTGCACGTAATTTATCGCGACGGTGGACAATTGTCACTTTATCTGCAAAGCGAGTTAAATAAACACCCTCTTCAACCGCTGAATCTCCGCCACCTACGACAACAAGATTTTTTTGTTTAAAGAATGCACCATCACATACTGCACAGTAGCTGACACCACGGCCACCAAGTTCTTTTTCACCTGGCACACCCATTTTTTTATATTCTGCACCAGTTGTAATAATAATAGCACGTGTTTTATATTCTTTTGCGCCTGATTTAATTGTTTTATATTCTTCTCCATCGATGATTTCCGTTACATCACCATAGGCGTATTCAGCACCAAATTTTTTAGCATGCTCAAACATTTTTGTAGAAAGCTCTGGTCCTAAAATTGTCTCAAAACCTGGGTAGTTTTCCACTTCTTCTGTGTTTGCCATTTGTCCACCCGGAATGCCACGTTCAATCATTAATGTTGACAAATTCGCACGAGATGTATAGACGGCAGCAGTCATCCCAGCAGGACCTGCACCAATAATTACTACATCATAAATTTTTTCTTCTGACATAAATACTTCCCCCTAAACAGAATACTTTTTATCTTCATTCAACCAATACACATAACGTCATTATAGAAGAAGATTAATGACGCTACGAAAAAATTGGTGATAGCGTTAGTATGTTCATCGTATGTGAAAGTATAAAGTTATTCAACTATGTTGCTCATACTTTAATTATGACTGTTTGGCAAAAACGTTAAGATTTCATCAATATACTTCGATAATGTAGATACAGATACTCCATATTGCTGTGCAATTTCCTTTTTTGTCACTTTGAGCATTTGTGAAGATCTGAATAAATAATCATTTGCTCCTGCAATTGCTGTTGGATTTGTAAAACGATAATTTTCTACTAAAGCTTGTTCACATAGCACAAACCACATTTGAAACATAGGTACTATTAATGATGATAGCTTTCCATACTGTTCTAATAAAATTTCTGAGACCTGTACTGACCGTAAAAAGCTTGCTTCTACTTTGTTTTTCTTATCAAATTCATGTCCTAGTGCATAAGCCAAAAATAATTTCTCAAAAGAGCCTAATTGTTCAATATTAATCCATTTTGGATGGGCAATAATTTCTTGCTTATGCGCTGTGCCTTTCAGTAAAAACAAGCCAAAAATGCGCTCACTTGTATAAGTGCTCTCTAATTTTTCAACAATAAAATCACGATCATGCTCCAATGCATCAAGCCCAAATTCATTTTCTTGTTGACGCCAAGGTTCAAAGCCCTCTTTGTCTGGGTCTAATTCTAGAAGCTGATCCCAAGCACTTTTCGAAATCTCCTCATGTCCTGAGAAATAGGCAGCATGCGACAACCAAAAGTAAAATCCTGCATCTCCTACATAGCCTCTCTTTTGCATACTGCGCAGCCATTTATAGGCTAATTCATATTGGCCGATTAAGGCTAATGTAGCCCCAAGTTTATATCGATGCTCCCAAGTATAGGGTTGAATTTTGACAAGAACATTTAACAGTTCCTGTAAATCCTCTTCATTTTTTTCATAATACGCAATCACCGTTAAATTGCATAATGCATGTAGATTGCCCTTATTTTCACGTAGCACTGTATGCAAGAGAGCCTTTGCTTGCTCTTCTTCTCCAACATAAAAATAAGCGAGTGCTAGATTATTATAGGCGGACCAAAATGCTGGTCGATCTTCAATTAAATCTTCTAAAATAGTAATAGCTTCAGGAAAATCTCCCTTTTCCATGCAACGACGAGCTTGCTCCTGACGATATAAATCCTCACCAGAGCCTTCAAGCTCTTCAAAATCATCTTGCTCAAAAGCGACAAACTCTAATATTTCTGCCGCTTCATCTGCATAAGCACCCTCAGGTTCTAGCTTTAAATATTCTTCAGCGAAGCGTTTTGCATCATGCATGATGCCCACACATCCTGATACTTCTGCCATGTAAAATATGATTTCTGGATTATCTGGATCAATTTGATAGGCGCGACGAAGTAGATCATACGCTTCCTCAAAGCGTTGACCTTCTAACTCTACTATGGCTAACTGCAAGATAATCATTGGATCGTCGGGGCTTAAATCTACCGCACGCTGTAAATATTTATAGGCTTTATTCATTTGTCCACTGTTCATTGCTTGAATTGATTTCTTATAATAATAGTCGCCTGTTGGAATGAACGACACTATATTCGATTGAGTCTCATTTTGACGTTTCTTTTCCAATATATTTCCTCCGAAACAAGAAATAAGGAACGTATTTTACGTTCCTTTACACAGTATCTCCTATTATACCACACAATCAATAATATGCTGTTATTTCTCCTCGTGACGTTTTTCCAACACATGTAGAACATCATAAATGCTTACTTTTTGTTCTTGTAATAATACTAGTAGGTGATAAATTAAATCAGCAGCCTCCCATTTTACTTCCTCAGCATCTCGGTTTTTGGCACCAATAACCACCTCTGTTGCTTCTTCCCCAACCTTTTTACAGATTTTATCAATACCCTTATCAAATAAATATGTAGTGTACGCTCCTTCTGGCATTTCCTGCTCTCGCTTTTCGATGACACGAGCAAGTTTAGAAATGATGTCAATAGAGCCTACCTTCTCATTTTGCTGAATGACTTCAGTGAAGCAAGAAATTGTACCATTATGACATGCTGGCCCCGTCGGTAGAACCTCCACTATTAACGCATCTTGATCACAATCTGCTTTGATTGACACTACTTTTTGTGTATGGCCACTTGTTGCTCCCTTATGCCAAAGCTCTTGACGGGAACGAGAATAAAACCAAGTTTCCCCTGATTCAATGGTTTTAGCTAATGACTCCTTATTCATATATGCTACTGTTAATACCTCTTTTGTATTGGCATCTTGTACTACAGCTGTAACAAGACCTCTCTCATCAAATTGAATGTTCTCTATCATCTTACCGCCACTCCTTTTTCACGTAAGTATTCCTTTACTTGCGCTACACTCGTTTCTTTATAATGGAAGATGGAGGCTGCTAGTGCAGCATCTGCATCTACCTCATGTGCTAATACTTCGTAAAAATGTTCGGCATGTCCTGCTCCACCACTGGCAATCACAGGAACTGTCACAGCTTCACGTACTGCTTTGGTTAAGGCTAAATCAAAGCCTGATTTTTCTCCATCTTGATTCATACTTGTTAATAAAATCTCACCAGCTCCTAAGCGTACAGCCTCTTTTGCCCATTCAATAGCTGACCAAGATGTTTTGTTGCGTCCACCATGTGTATAAACCATCCATGTGCCATCTTCCTCACTATAGCGAGCATCAATTGCTACAACAATGCATTGTGCGCCAAAGTAATCAGAGCCTTCCTTAATAAGTGCAGGTCTTTCCAACGCGGATGTATTCACCGAAACTTTATCAGCACCTGCTCGTAAAATACGCTTCATATCATCCAACGTACGAATGCCTCCGCCAACAGTAAAGGGTATGGCAAGCGTAGCCGCTGTTTGACGAACGACATCTACCATCGTTTCTCGACCTTCATGTGAAGCAGAAATATCTAAAAATACAAGCTCATCTGCTCCTTGTTCATCATAGAACTTCGCAAGCTCTACAGGATCTCCTGCATCTCGGATAGAGACAAATTGTATACCTTTTACAACACGACCTTCTTTCACATCAAGACATGGGATAATACGTTTTGTTAGCATGCTTTCACACCTTTCAACCATTGCTCTAATAAATAAACACCTAATTCCCCTGATTTTTCAGGGTGAAATTGCATGCCAGTCACAGAACCATTCGTCACAATACCAGGTACTTTAATGCCATAGTAATCAGCATAGGCAACAAGCTCTGATTCTACTATATCTGTTGCATAAAAGGAGTGAACAAAATAGACATGCTTGGCTGATACTTCATTGTGTAACCATGCAGGACGATTTGCCACAATCAGTTCATTCCACCCCATATGTGGTACTCTATATGCTTGGCCCTCTTGGCTACCACTAAAGCGTTTAATACATCCCTTGAAAAAGCCTAACCCCTTTGTTGGGGTTACTTCATCACTTTGCTCGAATAATAATTGCATGCCTAGACAAATCCCTAAAAGAGGACGGTTTTCGCTTTGTACCTTCTGTAAATATTGATCTAAGTTTGTTTCAGCTAAACGCTTTCTGGCATCAGGGAATGCACCCACCCCGGGTAATAAAAGTGCGTCAGCTGTATCTAACGCCTTCTCATCAGCAGTTATAATAACCTTACAGCCAAGCCGTTTTAATGCTTGCTCCACACTAAATAAATTGCCCATACCATAATCAATAACACCTATTTTCACGTCAACAGCCCCTTAGTAGATGGTACGCCTTTTACACGCGGGTCAATTTCCACTGCGGCATCAATCGCACGTGCTAATGCTTTGAAAATTGCCTCAATAATGTGATGTGTATTCTGGCCATAAGGTACAATCACGTGAACATTCATCCTTGCCTCAAGGGCAAATTTCCATAAAAATTCATGCACTAATTCTGTATCAAATGTTCCTACTTTTTCTTTTAATGCTGGCACACGATACTCTAAATGAGGTCGATTCGAACAATCGACCACTACCTGAGCTAGTGCGTCATCCATCGGTACAAAGGCGTTACCATAGCGTTTAATGCCTTTTTTATCACCAAGTGCTTCTCGAACAGCCTGACCTAATACAATACCAAGGTCCTCTGTTGTATGGTGATCATCAATATAAGTATCGCCATTAGCATGTATTGTGCCATTAAATAGTCCATGCTTAATAAATAAGTCAAGCATATGGTCCATAAAACCTACGCCTGTTTGGATATCAACCTTGCCCTCACCATCTAAATCAATGGCTACTGAAATTTGCGTTTCATTCGTTGTACGCTCTATCTTTGCATATCGTTTCTTTTCTGTCATCGTCCTATTCCTTCTCCCATCCACGTGATTCCACTGCACGAGCATGTCCCTCTAAGCCTTCCATACGCGCTAGACGTGCAATTTTTGATGCATTGTCACTCCAGGTTTTTTTACTATAGTAAACAATACTTGATTTTTTCACAAAATCATCGACATTTAAGCCACTTGCAAAACGAGCCGTACTATTGGTTGGTAGTACATGATTGGTCCCTGCAAAATAATCACCAACTGGCTCAGAACTATATCGACCTATAAAAATACCGCCAGCATGTCTTATTTGCTCAGCTAGTGCCTCCGCATTTTCTGTCACAATTTCTAAATGCTCTGGTGCTAATGAATTAATAGCTTCCACTGCATCCGCTAATGTTTCAGCTACATAAATTACCCCAAATTTCTCTATAGAAGCACGCGCTACTTCTTGACGTGGTAAGTTCAGCAGCTGCTTCTCTACTTCCTCAGCTACTTTTTTAGCTAATTGCTCTGAGGTTGTGACAAGAATTGCGCAAGCTAGCGGATCGTGCTCTGCTTGTGATAAAAGGTCTGCAGCAATTTCATCAGGATAGGCTGTATCATCAGCCAGCACAGCAATTTCACTCGGTCCAGCGATCATATCAATGGCCACTTCTCCAAATACCTCACGTTTGGCAAGTGCCACATAAATATTTCCTGGACCTGTTATTTTATCGACTGGGGAAATTGTTTCCGTGCCATAGGCAAGTGCAGCTATGGCCTGTGCCCCACCAACTTTATAAATCTCATCAATCCCTAAAAGGTGAGCCGCCACAAGTACACCTGCTGGTAGTTTCCCTTTCTGCCCTGCAGGTGAAGTAATAACAATACGTTTCACCCCTGCAACCTGCGCTGGTATCACGTTCATCAATACAGATGAAGGGTAGGCTGCTGTACCACCTGGAACATATAGTCCTACTGCATCTAAGGCCGTTACCCGTTGACCTAACCAAGAACCCTCTCCCAGTTCTAGGCGATACCCTGAACGTATTTGTTGTTCATGATAAAAGCGAATATTTTCTGCTGCTTCCGCTAAGTCCTTATAAAGTTGAGGATCAAGTTCACTTACTGCTTCTTGTATTTCTTCTTCAGAGACGCGCAAACTCTTAGGGACATAGCCATCCCACATCTCAGTATAGGTACGTAACGCCGCATCTCCCTGTACCTTAACATCCGAAAGGACTTGTCGCACAACTTTTATTTGTTCCTCATTTCCTCCTTCAAGTGGTCTTTTTAAGGAAATGCCTTTTTCAAGCTTTGTTATTTTCATCGGATTAATCCCCTTTAGTCCTTCATATGTAGCTAAAAATGATTACTCTTTCTGCTCATTCACACATTTCTTTAATCGCTTCACAAGATCAATAATACGCTCACCTTTCATACGATAACTTACTGGGTTTGCAATTAATCGAGAAGAGACAGCAGTAATAAATTCATATTCTACTAAGCCGTTCTCTTTTAATGTACGACCTGTAGAAACAATATCGACAATTCGATCAGCTAAGCCAATCATTGGTGCTAATTCAATAGAACCATTGAGCTCGATTATTTCCACTTGCTCACCAATGCCTTTGTAGTACTTCATTGCAATATTCGGATATTTCGTAGCAATTCTTGGCGCAATCTCATTCATGGAGTTGTTTGGTAAGCCTGCAGAAGCGATATAGCAATTACTAATTTTCAAATCAAGTAATTCATGCACCTCTCGCTGTTGCTCTAACAAGACATCCTTACCAGCAATACCTATATCCGCAACACCATGTTCAACATAGACAGGAACATCCATTGGCTTTGATAAAATAAAGCGAATTTTTTCCTCTGGTATTTCAATCATTAATTTACGTGACATTTCTACTTCTTCTGGTAAATTAAAGCCTGCCTCTAACAGCATTTGATATGCCTCTTCAAAGATTCGTCCTTTGGGCATTGCAATCGTTAATTCATTCACCGCCAACTTCCTCCTGTCCAACTACCACCACTTCTGTAAAGTATGCTAAAAAGGCCGCTTCATCGACTAGACTACTACGTAACTGCAAAGTAGCTAATTTTCCTGCTGCTCGTAAAGTTTTAACCTTTAGTAAAGCTTCCTCAAATTGTTCTTCTTCAAAAAGAACAACTGTTGCTTCCTGTCGTTTCACTGATTGCCCGTTTAATGTTTCTAATAAACGATCCACACGAATACTAAATCCTGTAGCACCAACCTTTGAACCAAAAACTTCTAACAAGCCATCATAACGACCACCATTTCCTAATAAAAAGCCACTTCCCACAGCAAATACTTCAAATAGCATACCCGTGTAATAACTCATATGACTCGAAAGTGTGAAATCGAAAGCTACATAATCAGCTAAATCAGCCATTTCAAGTAGTTGAGCAAGTTGTTGCATATATTCTAATGCATCATTTTTGCGGACATATTTTTCAATATCTCGTATATCTCTGACATTCATGGCTTCTTCAATAAATTGTAAGAGGGCATCGGATTTAGCTTTAGGCAGATCAAATGACTCTACTGCTTCTTCAAACCCTACGTAATTTCGTTGGACAAGCAATGTTCTAAGCGTTGTTTGCTGTTCGATACTCTCTGTGTAATCTTGTAAAATGCAATTTAATATACCAGCATGTCCAATTGTGATTTTAAACTCTTCCAATTTAAAATGCTTTAATAGCTCCATTGCCGTTACAATAACTTCTGCATCGGCAAAAACTGATTGATCACCTATTAACTCAATTCCCATTTGATCAAACTCAGCTGGCCTGCCACCTTCTGCTTCCTGAGCTCGAAAAACGCTGGCAAAATAGGCAAGGCGTAATGGAATCATTTCCTTTAATAGTTTCGATGTAGCTACTCGGGCAATCGGTGTAGTCATGTCAGGTCGCAGCACTAACGTATTCCCTTGGCTATCCACTAACTTAAATAAATGAGCATCAGCAATCGCTGAAGCCTTCCCCACTGTATCGAAATACTCCACCGCAGGCGTTTTTATAAACTCATAACCCCTTTTATATAAAAAGTCTCTACCAGCATGTCTAACTGCTTCAACTTTCTCATAGATTTGCGGAAATGTATCGCGCATTCCAAGTGGTTTTTCAAACATTTTTATCGACGACATATGGACACTTCCTCACATTTCACTTTATTTCACTAGAGTGTTAGAGAATTAGATTATGAAAGAATTTTAACTTATTTCAATAAAACAGTCAACGTTATCCTCATTAATTATCGAAATCTTTAAATACTTATTATTCTGTTAATTATACACATTGAATTGAAAAGACTTGCAAAAAAAGCATGACTCATTTTTCTTATAATTTGACAAAATGCTTTAGCGAGAACAAGAATAGGTCTAAAATGTGACAAAACAATTATCAAACTTTTATATTAATACCTTTCAAAAAACTTAATTTAGAATAGCATTAATAACAAAAAGAACCATTTACACTACACATTGGTGCGATTTATTATGGAAAAGGTGATTTTATACTGGTGACAAAGTGTCACTTCACTCAACTGAAAACATTGATGGAACTGCAATTAAATTAACTTTTGTTGAAACAACTTGCTTAGGCGATCATGACACTTGTAAATTCAAATCAGACTATGACATAGCTCTTATATAAACAGTAAAAGCTACTCCAAAAACTAGTGTGTTTTGGAGTAGCTTTTTTATGCTAAAAAACTCACGAAGTATAGAACCATACTACGTGAGTTTTTATTATTTCTTTGGTGTACACCACTCTACAACCTCATTACGTTTGCGCTCTGCCATTTGTTCAGCTGTATAAATAATTTGCATCGGATTACCCCCTGCTAAACAGCCTGCTGGCACATCCTTATGTACAAGTGTGGCAGCTGAAACAATGGCGCCATCACCAATTGTTACACCTGGTAAAATGGTTGAATTTGCCCCAATCATTACTTCATTTCCAATATGAACATCACCTAAGCGATATTCCTCTATTAAATATTCATGTGCTAAAATGGTTGTGTTAAATCCAATCACAGTGTTGTCTCCAATAAAAATTCGTTCAGGAAACATGGTATCTGGCATGACCATTAAGGCTAATGACGTTTGCTTACCAATAGTCATGCTTAAAAATGTACGATAAAGCCAGTTTTTCACACGTAAAAATGGTGTGAAGCGTCCGATTTGAATGACAATGAAACACTTCATCACCTTCCAAAAGGACACCGTGTCATATATATTCCAAAGTGAATTGGCTCCTTGGACACGGTAACGTTCTGTTTTACGCGCCATCTACCTTACCCCTCTTTCACAATATCAAATAAATCTGACATATGTTGCAACATATATTCTGGTTGATACTGCTGTAAGTAAGCCTCTCCCTTAATTGCCCAAGCGACACCCGCTGCTCTTACACCAGCACGATGTCCAGCTTCAATATCGTGCGAATTATCGCCAATCATAATCGCATAGTCTTTTTCTATTCCTAATCTTTCCAACGCAAGTAATACTGGCTCTGGATCAGGCTTCACATTCTTCACATCATCTGTACCAATACGTACATCAAATAGATGTGTTGCACCAAGAATAGCAAGTCCACGATCGATGGTCTCATTACGTTTCGTCGAAACAATAGCCAATCGTATACCTTGCGCTTTTAATTGCTCTAGAGTTGACACAACATCAGGGTATTGGCTAACTAGTTCATCATGGTGTGCAATATTCCAAGCTCGATACATTTCTATCAAAGTATCTTCTTCACCTGGTGCAATGTCATTAAATGTCTGTTTCAATGATGGACCGATGAATTTCAGGCAGTCTTTTGGCGAATATTGCCCGGGAAATCGCTCATTTAATACATGCATAAATGTTTGAATGATTAAATCATTTGTATTCAGTAAAGTTCCATCAAAATCAAATAGTAGTGCCTTTACAGCCATTTTTTACAACCCCTTATTTATTATCCAAGTATTTTACGGCTGGTTTCACCTTTATTCTACGATAAATAATGGCACCTAGACCCACTACAATACCAATAATGGATACAACCTGTGCTGAACGTAAATCTCCAACTAAGTAGAGGCTATCTGTACGCATTCCTTCGATAAAGAAGCGACCGATAGAATACCAAATTAAATAGCTAAAGAAAATTTCACCACGATTTAAGTTCACTTTGCGCAAAACTAATAAAATGATAAGCCCAATCAGGTTCCAAACCGATTCATATAAAAAAGTGGGGTGTACATAAGAACCTAATTCTTCGATATACATTTGATTAATAATCCAATCTGGGAGCATTAGGTTTTCTAAAAATGCTTTCGATACCTCACCACCATAAGCCTCTTGGTTCATAAAGTTGCCCCATCGACCAATAATCTGCCCGATTAAAATACTAGGTGCTGCAATATCCGCTACTCGTAAAAAGCTTACATTTTTTATACGAGTAAATATGTAAGCTGTCACAAATGCCCCGATGAGTGCACCGTGGATGGCAATACCACCATTCCATATCTCAATGATTTTGCCTGGATTTTCGCTATAGTAATCCCATCGCATTGACACATAGTAAATACGTGCACAGACAATGGATATAGGCACTGCCCATAATAATAAATCTGCGAGAAAGTCTTCAGGCAAACCTCGCTTAACGGCCTCTCTCTGCCCAACAACATAGGCTAAAATGATTCCCGATACAATCAGTAATCCATACCAACGAACTGGAATTGGGCCTAAATGAAAGGCAATCGGGTCAATTTGCAATAGTAATAAATCCATTTTCTACTCCTCTCAATATGCCATTAACAATATTGTTTGAAAATTTTTAATCGTCTAACACATCATTTGATGAAATCACTTCATCTAAACGTCTTGAAAATTCCTCTGCCGCATTGACGCCCATTTTCTTTAAACGATAATTCATCGCTGCTACTTCAATAATAACGGAGACATTGCGTCCTGGTCTTACTGGAATTGTTAATTTTGTTAGTTCCGTATCGATTATTTTCATTTTTTCTTCTTCTAAGCCTAATCGATCATAAACTTTTTGTGGATCCCATATTTCGAGTTCAATGATGAGGGTAATACGTTTATAGGGGCGTACTGCACTTGCACCAAATAGTGTCATAATGTCAATAATGCCGATGCCTCGTATTTCCAATAAGTGCTCTAATAAAGGTGGAGGGCTTCCAATTAATAGGTTCTCTGATTCTTGACGAATTTCAACACAATCATCCGCTACTAAACGATGACCTTTTTTTACAAGCTCAAGAGCTGTTTCACTTTTACCCACACCGCTTTTACCAATTATAAGCACACCGATGCCATACACATCGACAAGTACCCCGTGCGCTGCTGTCATCGGAGCTAAGCGTCCCTCTAAGTAGTTCGTCAATCTACTCGAAAATTTAGTTGTGGTCATATGTGTTTTAAACACAGGTACATGCTTTTCGTTTGATGCTTGAATAAGCTCCTCTGGTACTTCTAAATCTCTAGAAATAATGATAGCAGGCGTGTCCTGTGAACAAAGTAAACGCATACGCTCAAGCTTAACATCTGCTGGGAGCATTTCAAAAAAGGAAAGTTCAGTCTTGCCGAGTAATTGTACACGATTCGCTGGATAATGAGTAAAGTATCCTGCCATTTCAAGCCCTGGTCTTGAGATATCGCTAGTCACAATTGTCCTGCCTATTCCTTCTTCACCAGCTAATAACTCTAACTTAAATTTCTCCATAACATCTCTTGTTAATACTACGACCAATGAAAAAGCCTCCAATCAATGGATAAGGTTCACCTTATTTTAGCATGTCTATGTGTAAAAGAAATGTATTTACTCTCAATACAGCGTTTGCTTGCACTAAAAAAACTAGCGGCTCTCCAGCCCGCTAGTTTTTAAAAAGCAATTATTTTTGAGTTGCTAACCACTTAGCAACTGCCTCAGCATCTGCACCTTTTACTAATCCTGCAGGCATGCCGTTTTTACCATTATTTATAATATCTAAAATTTCTGATTCAGACAAACGTGAACCTACATTATTTAATGCTGGACCATTTGCACCTTGTAGCTCGCCACCATGACAAGTAACACAAGATTTCATCGCAATTGCTTCGCCATTTGGCTCTGCAGCACTTTCATTACCCTTATTAGATGCAGTTTTATCTCCGCCACCACATGCAGCTAAGAAGATTGCTGATCCGAACACTAATGTTAACATTGCTTTTTTCATTAGTACCCCTCCTCATAATAAATACCTTACGCCGCCATTATACCAAAATTATGCACGTTTGAAACCTTCTCCTAATACCTCGTATGCATCAGAAACGATAACAAACGCTGATGGGTCAACGCTTTTAATGAGTTGTTTCAGCTTTGTGAATTCTGTTTGATAAACAACAACCATCAGAACTGGTCGTGCCTCTCCTGTATACCCACCAATTGCTGGTAACTTCGTTACACCACGATTAATTTCAGCATAAATGGCTTCTCTAACCTCATCTTGTTTCAGTGTAATGATATAGACCATTTTAGATTGACTAAAACCTAGCTGAATAATATCAATCGTTTTTGTGGTAACATAAAGTCCAATGAGAGCATACAAACCTTTTTCTAAGTCAAAAACAATTGCTGCACTAATTGCGATTACGCCATCTATTAACAGCACACTTGTTCCAAGCGACAATCCTGTAAACTTCGTAATGATTTGCGCTAGTAAATCAGTGCCACCAGTTGAAGCATTCCCCTTAAAGACCATTCCTATTCCTAGCCCAACAACAATTCCACCAAAAAGAGCACCCAATAAAGGATTATCAGTCCAAGGTTCCCAGCTATTTGTTAATAAAACAATAAACGGTAACGTAATTGTCCCAATAAAGGATTTTATCCCAAATTTTTTGCCCAGTAATAAAACACCAGCAATAAAAAGCGGAACGTTAAACGCATACTGAACAATTCCCGGATTCCAGCCAAATAAACCATGCAAAATCGTACTAATTCCACTTACCCCACCTGAAGCGACTTGATTTGGTAATAAAAAGACATTAAAACCAATAGCAATTATTGCCGCTCCTACAATGACATACACATACTCCACAATGCTATCTCTCACATCATGTTTCATTTCCCCACGCCCACTTCAACTATCAGAATTTTTTAAAGACGAGATGATTATAGCAAATACTTTTAGCATTGAGAACTTTATCTTGATGAAGGGATACTATATTGAGGAGCTGTAAAATAAGCTATCTTACTGTAATCAATAAGATAGCTTTTGCTGAATTAGTTTAAAATGATTTTTCTGCCCATTCAATTGCTTCATAATATAAAAGATCAATGTCAACTAACTGAATATTCAACTGTACAGCTAGCTCTTCTAAGCGCGGCCAATCTAGTTTACTTAACGCAACACTAAACTCCAAATAAGGAGTCATTTCCGTTTCAAAGCCCAGAATGGTATTCGTAATATCCTCTGAGAATGGTAGCTGCTGTAAAATAACATTCATCGGTCTTTGAAGTAATGTATCAATTAGAGAAAACATGCCGACTAAAAAATACTCTGAGAAATTCTTTTTATAAGCTAGCTTAGCTAGTTTTTCACAAACCTTAGCTCGGAATAAAGACGTACACATCACTTCTTTAAAAAGATCAGAATCGGCATCAATATCAATTTCACGCATGGCCAATAAATAAATCCATTTACGTAGATTTGATACACCCAATAACACAATCGCTTGTTTGATGGAGCGCACTTTCGATTTAGAACGTTTAGATGAGTTATTAATCATTTGCAATAATTTGTATGTTAATGAAATATCACGTTCAATATTTTCTGCTAACAATTGAATATTCGGTTCTTCCTCTTTTAGTAAGGAGATAGTGTGAATGTATTGAATCGCATTTGCTGGAATGTCTGTTGCTCGTATTATTTGCGGTTGTTCAAAAAAATAACCTTGAAATAACACATAGCCAGAGGATTTAGCGACTTCAAATTGATGACGCGTCTCTACTTTTTCAGCAAGCAATTGAATATGTGGAAACTTCTCCTTAACCTTATTTTCGATTTCCATTCTTTTTACAATGGAAGAAGCTAAAAAATCCACCTTAATATAATCAATTTGTTCGAATAATTCATCATAAACTTCCACTTGATCATCCATCATAAAATCATCCAAAGCAATTTGGAACCCCTGTTTTTTTAGCTCAATTACACGTTCCACTAATTGATTGGTAAGTGGAACATCCTCTAATATCTCAATCACTACCTGTGAGGGATTTAAAAATTCATATATAGAGCTCATCAATAAGTTTTCAGTAAAATTTACAAAACCAGGTTTACCTTTCGTTACCTCTTCAAAACCAATTGAAAGAAATGAGTTCACAAGTACATCAATCGTTGCTGCATCTGAATCGACCATTGGAAAGGCATTTACGTTTTTGCTACGATATAACAATTCATATGCAACAACTTGCTCATGAAGATTAAATATAGGCTGTCTGCCAATGAATACTTCCATTCCGTTGCCCCCCATTTCTCCATTTTCTAGTAATTTATAGTATAACATTTTTTACGACCTGATGCTTATACTTCAAGCTAACTTAACATGCCAAATTGGCTTTTTTAGACAATTAAAAAGAAAGGACAGTCCCCCGTGGTATTGCTCACTTGAGGACTATCCATATTATTTACCGACTTTGGATTTTATTGCTCCGATCACTGCAGGCACAACCGATATAAAGATAATCAAAATCAATACAACTGAGAAGTTATCTTTAATAATTGGAATATTCCCAAAGAAGTAACCTAATAATGTGCAACTGAATACCCATAAAATGGCACCAAAAATATTATAAAATAAGAAATAACTATATTTCATTTTACTTGCACCCGCCACAAACGGGATAAATGTACGAATAAATGGCATGAAACGAGCGATCACGATCGTTTTCCCACCATGTGTATTAAAGAATTTTTCAGCTGCTTCCATACGTTCCTTTTTAACAACTCTACCGAGGAGGCTCTTTGGTGGAATAGATGTCCCTACCTTATGTCCAATATGATAATTCACCGTATCTCCCAAAATAGCTGCTGCTAAAAATACAGGGATTAAAATCCACATATCAAACGCGCCCATTGCTGCTGCTAATGTTCCACTTGCAAATAACAAGGAATCGCCAGGTAAGAATGGGAAAATAACAACGCCTGTTTCTACAAAAACAATCGCAAATAAAATAAGATAACTCCAATTGCCAAAATCACGAATAATTTCTTCTAAATGCACATCAATATGCACAATAAAACTTATTAACTCCTTAATGAGTTCTAACATGTTTTTGTATGCTCTCTTTCAATAGTATTTTTACCTAAAAGCTTTGACGTGGCTTCACCTCAAAGGGTTCCAGTTTTGTACGTCTTTTTACATTACTTCCTCACTATATGACAAGCCCTCGAAAAGTATGTAGAAGATTTCACAAGTTTGATTTTATCACTTACAGATATCTACTCTCAACTGATTTTACTATTATACGAATAATGTACAAAAAAAGAGCTACCATTTTTCAATAGTAGCTTTTCTCGCTTAAACTTTTTCTTTTAATGAGCGTCTTAATATTTTTCCTGTAGTGTTTTTTGGTAGTTCATCCAGTATCTCAATTACCTTCGGAACCTTGTACTTCACCATATGTTTAGCACAATAGGATAGAAGATCGTCTGTTGTAGTAGCCGCTACTTCTTTTAACACAACATAGGCATGTACCGCTTCCCCTAAGTTAGGATCTGGGAAGCCTACTACTGCTGCCTCCACAATATTATTATGGGCAAACAGCACTTCCTCCACTTCACGTGGATAAACATTAAAGCCCCCCACTATAATCATATCCTTTTTGCGGTCAACAATGTAGAAATATCCTTCTTCATCTACCTTTGCTAAATCTCCTGTATAGAGCCAGCCGTCACGAATCGCCATTGCTGTTTCTTCAGGCATTTTATAGTATCCCTTCATCACATTGGGACCCCGTACAATTAGCTCTCCAACTTCGCCCACAGGTACTTCCTGACCATTGACATCGACAACTTTGTTCTCAACATTGCTAATAGATGTTCCAATAGAGCCAGCTTTACGATCACGATCTAGTGGGTTAAAACATGTAACGGGTGAAGCTTCGGATAAGCCATATCCCTCTGACACACGCACATTAAATTTCTGCTCGAAATTATGTAATAGCGCAACAGGCAAGGAGGCGCCACCTGAAATAGCTAAACGAATAGTCGAGAAATCTTCAGGATTGCCTTCAGGTAATTGGTATAAGAAATTATACATAGTAGGAACACCAGCAAATACCGTTGCTTTTTGCTCTCTTGCTAAAGCGAAAATTTCGCTAGGGCTAAAGCGTGGTGCAAGTAAAACTGTTGCTCCACTTAATAAAGGTGCATTAACTACAACCGTTAAGGCAAATACATGGAATACAGGTAGTGTCGCAATAACACGGTCCCCTGCATTAATCCCTAAATAATGAGCAACATCTCGTGCATTTGAGTACACATTACCATGTGTCAGCATGGCCCCCTTTGGACTACCTGTAGTTCCTGAAGTATATAAAATAATGGCATTGTCATCATCTGCAACTTCAATAGGTTGTAAAGATTGAGTTGTTTTGGCGATGACATGTGTAAATAAATGTGTTTTTTCTTGTGCTTGTGGTGATAAAGCTGCCACTTTTTCCGCTATATCTGGTGTTGTTTCACAAACTATAAATGTTTTTACTTGTGGAAATGCTTGTACACCTTTTTCAACCAATGGTAGCAACATATCTAGAGCAATGACCGCTTTTACATCTCCATTATGCAAAATGTAAGAAATTTCATCGGGTGTATAGATTGGATTAACAGGTATTGCCGTTGCCCCTAAGCGCATTGTTGCATAGAGAGCAATTAAGTAGTGTGGCGTGTTGCCGAGTAAAAACGCCACATGATCCCCTTTTTCAACGCCTAAATCTTGTAATCCTTTTGCAAAGCGGCCAACAGTTTGCTCAAATTCCCCATAAGTCGTATCTTTCCCCATAAAATGATACGCCACTTTTTCAGGTTGTTCTGTTGCCTGTTGACGAACACGTGAAACTAAATTCAATTACACCATCCCCTTATCGTATAAAATGAATCGCTATTCAGTAATATTATATAAGAAATATATCTAAAAAACAATGAGTCTTTTTATCTCATGTCATAAATTACGTTAAATAATTCATTTTTTTCTCTTTTAAACCATTACCTCATGAGCGAATATGGGAGATATAGCGCCATCGAATTAAATAAAAATAAACAACTTGTATTAAGACAAAAAAGCCAAAAGCAAAGAATACTTCTTTTACAATCGATATATTTGCAAAGTCTCTTAAAATACCTTGAACCATTAGAAAAGCAAAGGCACTATGCATCATCGCAACACCCCAAGGTAAGAAAAATTGGGGAAACAAATGGCGATTAACTAGCTTTTTTAGCTCCGTATCTGTTAAACCCATACGCTTTAACACATCAAATTTACGCTTTTCACGTTCGAGGGATGTATGCAATTTAAAATAGATAAAGCTACCAGCCGCAAGTAAAAATACAGTAGCTACTAAGACACCCACTAATGTAAATAATGAGTAGGTAGCTAATATATAAGAATAATTTAATCCTGCATTTTCAAAGTAAAAAGGGCTAAATCTATTCTTTTTAATAAAATACAGATTGGATTCTAGATGTTCTATATCCTTACCGATATCCTTTGTTTCCATCCATTGAGGAATAACAAATGTAAATAGATGATAGCTTGGTTGAATAATATCTTGATCGGAAATCGGATGAATAAGCTTAGCGAAGTCTTCATCACTAATGACAATCGAATTAACACTTACAATCGAGCCTGGAAACACAATTTTTGGATAGACACTATCGATAGTGAGTGGTATATTGTTTTCTTCTAAAACCGTCTGCACGACTCGATCTTTTAATTTTTTTAGGGAATCCTCCGAATAAGGAATGAATACTGCCTCACCTGCTCCCAGATTTAATAATGGATAACTATAGGAAGAAAGCAAGACATTCATATCGGACTCGCGAAAAACCTCCACTTCATTTCGCGTGAAGGAAGAGGTTTGCTTTACAACAATAAATCGGGATAGCTGATAAGATAAACCTTTCTCCTCTAATTGTAGCCTTAAAGAATTGATATGCTCCCGTTCATATGGGTTATCGACATCCCCCTTATATACCAGTCCGAGTGGATTTAATCGATCATATTGAGTTGTATAAGAGGACATCGTCGCTAATACACCAACAGATAAAAATGCAAGTGTAGATACCATTGTCACAACGAAAAACATTTTCACGTTATCCATCATTATATGCGTTTGTTCTGCTAGTGACAGGAGACGATAGCGTTGCCAATGATATTTGCGTTTCCCACGTGCTAAATCTAAAAAACAAGGCACAGAATCACTGAAAAAATAATAGGTGCCAAAGGTTGCAGAAAATGGTATTAATAGCGTTAGCCCGATTAGTGATGTATGGCCCACAACAAACGCGAGGACATACGTTGTTACAATTAAAGCAATACCATAGAAAGCTCGTATTTTGGAATACGTTGTTAAGCTATTTAAATAATCACTGCCTTTAATAAGATCTCGTAATTTTCTCTCTCGTGTAAAATACACACTAATAAAAGAAATAACGAAAAATGCACTTGTGAAAACACCAATCGTCAGTAAAAATGGCTCCCATGAAACGTACAGTGGTAAATCATCTAAATGTAAAATTTCCCGAACAATCATAAAAAAGAATTTTGAAAATGAGAAACCAAAGACAATCCCTACAATAATCGAGCCTGTTCCAATAATCATTGTCTCTAAAAAGACAAGTCTATTCATCTGACGTTTTTCCATTCCCAAATGCAATAAAATGGCAAACTCATGTGATCTGGCCTCTAAAAAAGCACTCATGGAATAATATAAAAAGAATAATGTAAACAGGACGAGAACAATTTCAGCCCCCACCATACCAATGAGAGACATCTCCCCTAATATCCCACGTTCAATATCAGGGTGAAACATCAGCATAGAATAGATAAAAAATACAGCCACAGAAAAAAAGCTTGCCATGAAAAAGGCACCATATATCCGGCTGTTCCGCACGACATTACGGTAAGCGAATTGTCGAAAGGTCACCTACTTGCCCTCCTCCTAGTAAGCTTAAAACATTTAATATCCGTTGGAAAAACATCTGACGACGGTCATCTCGATAAATTTCATTAAAAAATTCACCATCTTTAATGAATAACACTCGATCACAATAACTTGCTGCAATCGGATCGTGCGTGACCATCACTATTGTCGTTTGTTTATCCTGATTTACCTTTGTTAATAGTTCAAGCACATCACGTGAAGAATTTGAATCTAAATTACCTGTCGGCTCGTCCGCTAAAATGAGACTAGGATTATGAATAAGTGCACGACCGATTGCCGTTCTTTGTGCCTGTCCCCCAGATATTTCATTTGGACGTTTATGAAGGAAGGAAGTTAAGTCTAGCTTTTCTACAATACTTGCCAGACGCTCCTCCATTACCTCTAGCGGCTGCTGATCTAACGTTAAGGGCAACACGATATTTTCCTCGACCGTCAGCATATGCAAAAGATTGAAATCCTGAAACACAAAACCAAGCTGTCTTCTTCTAAAGTACGCAAGCTCTGTTGCATTCAATTTATGTGGATTCATTCCATCTAGTATGATTTCTCCACTAGTTGGTTCATCGATGGTCGAAATAATGTTCAGTAATGTCGTTTTACCGCTCCCTGAGGGGCCCATAACAGCTAAAAACTCGCCTTCTTCGACGTCAAAGCTCAATTGATTTAATGCACGATGTGTTACTTTACCTTCGTACACTTTTGTCACATCTTTAATTTGCAAAATAGGCATACTTCATTCACCTTATTTCTTCGTTAATTCTAAAGTTTGAGGTAAAAGCCACGGTAATACGACCTCAAAACCAATATGAAAATGAGGCTCAGTTAAAGCCAGTATTGGCTCTTCCTCTACTAAACTAAAGCAATGCTCCCCAACAATTACATCCCAAGCATCCATTTCGCCCTCTACGATTGCCCCACATACAGTATAATACCCACTATACATAATCTGCTGACCGTCGACAGGAAAAGCATTCAATAATGTTGGTTGTTGTAAGTTTAACCCAAGGCTATTTGAAAAATGCAGTAGTTCTTCATCTAACTTTTCATTTGCCAGAAGAAAATTTTGATAGGCTAATGGATCCCCCGCTTGCAGATGTGTCATATAAAGCGCATTTGTTTTCTCCTTATCAATCGTTAGTTTCCAATCTTCAATACGTACCTCTACCATCCTAGTGCCCCCTAATTTGTAAATGTTACTGTTACAATCGTCCCTTTTCCTACTTCTGATGTAATAGCCAGCTCATGGCCTAGCTTTTCACAGATTTCTTTGGCTAAATAAAGGCCCATCCCAGTTGATTCCCCTGTTTTCCGCCCATTTTCGCCAGTAAAAAAGGCTTTCGTAACACGTGAAAGATCGGAAGCGGGAATCCCAATACCCTCATCGCAAATCGCAAGCTGTACATAGTCATCCTTTTCAATGGCAGAAATAACAATTTTTTTATTGGACTCAAACGTGTATTTCACTGCATTGGTGATAAATTGTCCAAGAATGAAACGAAGCCATTTCGAATCACTGGCAACAATTAGATCGTCCTCAATATGAATTTCCGGAAAAACTCTTTTCGTAATAAATAAACGTTTATTTTCATTAACAGTTGCAGTTACAATGGCTTTTAGCGCAACTCGCTCTACTTGCATGTCATCCTCAAAATTTTCTAGGCGTGCATTAACAAGTACCATATCCAAACCTCTACGCAAACGATCAATTTCCTCCTGAACATTCTTTTTATCAAGAGGACGGTCATCCTGTAATAATAATTCAATCACTGAAATAGGAGTTTTCATTTGATGGACCCATTGGTTCATAAACTGATCATGTCTTTTTTGACTTGCATATAAAGCATGCAGCTCATGTTGATAAAGTCGATACAACTCATGCATATACTTCTCGGTTTGCATAGCTTCTGGCGTTTTTGCGTTTTTTTGTAGCACATCTTCCATTGCTGTTGGCAGCTGAGTTATCTTCAATAAGTAGCGTTGTCGCATTAGATAACGAACTAGTAAAAAGGATGCTAATAGTACAAGACTAATACAAAAGGAATAAATTGCCGTATCTATATTTCGAAAACCGTCTAGTGCATAGATAACCATGATGAAGCCAACCAATAAGAGCTGGAACACAATAAATGAGGCATAATCACGTAAAAAAAGCTTCCAGCCCACTACAGCTCACCTGCACTTAATATGAATCGATAACCTGCACCACGGACCGTTTCAATTGTTGACGATATATGATAATCCGCTAACTTTTTCCGAACTCTAGTCATATTCACATTCAATGTGTTTTCATCGACAAATGCTTGATCGTCCCAAAGCTCCTCTAACAATTGCTCACGTGACACTACTTTCGGTGCGTTGCCCATCAATAGCTCTAAAATGATACATTCTTTTTTCTGAAGTGGTATTTCTAAATCATTTTTATGTAGCTCCATTCTTTCTAAATGAAGTACAAGCTGACCTTGCTTGATCGTCCGTTCTTCTTGCCTTACTGCATATTCACCATATGTACGGCGTAGATGACTACGGATTTTAGCCAACACAATTTCGTAATTAAAAGGCTTTGTAATGAAATCATCGCCCCCATTTTCAAGTGCAAAGATTTGGTCCATTTCTCCTGAGCGAGCAGAAATGAAAATAATTGGGCATGTTGTATGCTGACGTAGCTGGCGACACCAATAATAGCCATCGTAAGCAGGTAAATTTATATCAAGCAGCACCATATGTGGATTAAATGCTGTAAATTCTTCTATAAGATGATCAAATTCTTGAATTGTTGCAACTTCGTATTGATATTTTCTAAGCGTTTCCGCTAATAATGACGCAATTTTGACATCATCTTCAACTATGAATATTCGATGCTTTTCCATACCAACACTCCTTTCTTTCTATATTGTATCAAAAAAAGATTCGACGACATAATTGTCAGCGAACCTTTAGGCTAAAACATTACACGAAACCGTATTTTCCTTAATAAATTAATTGTAAAAAGTCCTCAGTTGAAATTCCGCCAAAATATGTAGGAATATCGATGTCTGCTAATGTCTTAGCAATGGCCGCTCTGTCATAGTTTGTCCCAACTAAGCGCTGTTCTATATCAGCCATATCTCCTACACCAAAGAAATCTCCAAAAATATGCGCTTCTTCAATCACACCATGATTTACTTCTAGGCGAATATCAATGCCTCCTGTTGGGAACCGATGTGTTTTTTGAATATTAAAGCGTGGTGATTTCCCAAAATTCCACTCCCATGTTTGATAGCGCTCTTCTGATAGCTTATGGATATTTGCCCAATCTTCTTCGGTTAACTCATAATAACGAATATTTTCTTCCCCACCAAAAATGGATTTCAAAATTTCAAGACGGAATTCCTCAATCGTCATTTTCTCTTTTAAAAACTCTGAGATGTTTGCTACTCGTGAGCGAATCGATTTAATACCTTTTGATTCAATTTTATCCTTTTTAACCTTTAAGGCAGAAACAACCGCATCAATTTCTGTATCGAACATCAAAGTACCATGACTGAACATACGTCCTTTTGTAGAGAACTGGGCATTTCCTGAAACTTTACGTCCCTCTGCTAATATATCATTGCGTCCTGAAAGTTCTGCATTCACACCCATTTTTGCTAGAGCATCAACTACTGGCTGCGTGAATTTTTTATAATTCATGAAGCTATCGCCATCATCATTTGTAATAAAGCTGAAGTTAAGATTCCCTAAATCATGATAAACAGCACCACCACCTGAAAGACGGCGCACAACAATAATGCCATTGTCCTCTACATAGTCTGTATTGATTTCTTCAATTGTATTTTGGTTCTTACCGATGATGATGGACGGTTGATTAATGTAGAAAAGGAGCACCGGCTCTTTCTCAACGTCCATTGTTTTTAACAAATACTCCTCAATAGCAAGGTTAATGCGTGGATCATGGATCCCTTTATTATCAACGAAAATCATAGTTCACGTTTCCTCCTTCACAAAATATCCATATTTATTTTACCGTAAATTAGGCATTTTGTGTTGACGAAAAGCATCTGTTATAATACACTAGAAAATATAAAAACAGTAATAGTACAGATGAACTTAAAGGAGGAGTCCACAATGTTAGAAAACGTAGTTGAATTTTTCAAGAATTTACCTGCAAAGCAATGTACTGAGTGCGGTGAAAAAATGGAAGAACAAAGCGAATGCTACAGCAACACTTGTGAAAAATGTAACCACCTATAAGCATTTGCCTATTCTGATATAGTCATATACGTGCCCCACACGTAGCAATCATGACACCCTTCATCATATTTTGATGAACCCTTAATTAAATCTCTTACACTTACAAAAAACAACAGCTGATACGCTCATATCAGCTGTTGTTTTTATATTGTTGAAAAAGACTGTGTCACTTATTGTTGGAAGCAGCTTGCTACTCGTTCACAGGAAAGTAGCCTGAAATGGAAATCCCATTTCACCTTTCTATAGATGTTTTGTTTTATTTATGTCATTTGAGGCTGAGGAATTAGCGTTGTGTGTTGATAAGCTACTCGGATCTGAACAAAAAAAGCACTCACCGTTCATTGGGTGAGTGCTTCATGTTTAGTTTTCTTCAGCTACTTTAGAGTAACGTTTATTGTGCAGTAGCATAAAGTAACCAAATGTGATCGCTAAGAATGCTACTAAGAAGCCAGCTAGTACTCCATAGTTTTGCATTAAGAATGACGTATCACCAGTAGAAATACTTGATTTAAATGCTTGAACTGTATATGTCATCGGTAATAGCTTGTTAAATACTTGTAATGGTGAAGGTATTAATTCTAATGGGAATGTACCTGCACTTGTTGTTAATTGTAAAATTAGTACAACAATTGCCATGAAACGACCTGGATCACCGAAGATTGAAACAAGCATTTGGATTAAGGCTAAGAATACATAGCTTGTTAATAATGCTGTTAAGATAAAGTAGCCCATGTTATTCACTTCAAGTCCTAGGCCCCATTTTACAATGACTACTGTTAGTAATGTTTGCACTAAACCTACAACTGCTAATACAGTCACTTTACTTGTAAACCAAGATGCGCCGTTTTTAGGACGAATAGCAGGTTCAACAAGTGGGAACACAATCGAAATTAATAATGCCCCTACGAATAAGCCTAGTGAAATAAAGTATGGTGCAAAACCTGTACCATAGTTAGGAACATGGTTTACAGACTCTTTTTCAACTTCAACTGGACTACCTACCATATCATACGTATCTTGATTTGCTTTGACTTCATTTGCTTTTTCACTAGCCTCACCTAGTTTGCCAGATAAAGTAGCTGTACCATCTGCTAGCTCCGTAGAACCATCTGCAAGTGTTGCAGATCCTTGTGCTAGCTCACCAGATTTTGAAGCAAGTGTAGAAGTACCTTGATTTAATGTTGTTGTACCATTCGCTAATTCATTTAATCCAGATGCTAATGTTTTTGAACCTGTTACAGCTGTATTCACACCTGCATGTAGTTCACCTAATTTAGCAGCTAATGTGGCATTACCTGCTTGTAGACCTTTTGCACCTTCCAATAAAGCATTACTTTTAGCTGTTAATGCATTCGCACCAGCTAGCACTTCTGCTTGACCTGCTGCAATTTGGCTTGCACCAGAGCTTACTTGATTAGCACCGGCTTGTAATTTTTCTGTACCAGCTGATAAAGATGTTAAACCGTTATGCACACTAGCACTACCTGCCTGTAATTCTGCTAATGTTTGTTTTAATGCTGCTGCTTGTTCTTCAGGCATTGAAGCCATCATCGTTTGTAATTGATTCGATAGGGCTGTAATGCCTGCCTCTACTTTTGCAGATCCCGCTGTTAATTGAGTTGCCGCACCATTCAATGCACCGGCATTCTCAGCAATAGATGCTGCACCTGCACTAATTTGCTGTTGTTTGTCGTTTAAAGTGTTTAAACCAGCACCAACTTTTGCAACACCTTGTGTATATTGTGATAACCCCTGTTCAAGGCTCGTTGCTCCATTTGCAGCTTGCTGTGCACCCTGTTGTAATTGAACAGTACCATCTTGTAGTTTGACTAAACCACTAGATAAGTCATTCGCGCCTTTTGCGGCATCTCCCGCACCTTTTGTTAATTTATCAGTACCATTTGATAGTTCAACTGTGCTCGATGCTAGTTGCTCCAGATATCCTTTTAAATCTTTTGCACCATTCGCTACTTTTTGTGCACCCTCATCTAGCTTATTTGAGCCATCTGCAGCTTCTGTAAAGCCATCTCCAAGTGTTGCAATGGAATCAAATAATTTTTCAGCATAAGTCGCTGATACTTGAGAATTTACTTCAGCGCGTACACGATCCATTGCAGTCTCACCAATTTGAGCACCAAGGAAGTTCAATCCCTCGTTTGGAATGTAGTTCATTACTAATTTTGATGGTTTGTCATCTAATAGTGTTGTTGCATGTTCAGAGAAATTTGTTGGAATTTCTAAAATCATATAATAGTCACGACTATTTAAGCCTTTTTCAGCTTCATCTTTTGAAACTTCTATAAAGTTAAATTGCTCGCTATCTATCAATTTATCGACCAAGGTATCCCCTAAGTCTAATTTAACGCCATCCATCTCAGCACCAGTATCCTCATTAACAACAGCTACTGGAAGATTAGGAAGCCCCGCATAAGGATCCCAAAACGCCCATAAAAACATACCCGCATACATTACTGGAATAAATAATACAGCAATGATTGACACAAGCATTTTTCTTGTTTTAAAGATCTTCAGCCACTCAGCTTTAATCATATAATATCCTCACTCCTAAACTATTTGACCGAAAACGTCATTTGGTCATTTTCATTCAAAAAAAAATAATCAACCTCGACAATATTGCAAAAAGAGCACTTGATTCAATACTTATACAGCTGTATTTTATCGAATCAAGTTAAAATCAAACCTCGAAAGATAGTTTCCTTAAAAAGATTAAGAATCTTTTCTTCAGGGATTACATCACCATGTAACTCATGCCAATCGACAACAAAAGCAAGATATGCCTTCAGCAATAAGTAACTAACTAGCTCCGCATCACACTCTCTAATTTCACCTTTATTAATACGTCGTTGTATTAACTCTGCGACATACGATAAGATTTCAGTCTCGATACGTAGTAGCACCTGTTTAACTGCTGGTGTTCGTAATTCTTTTTCTTCCTCGATTAGCTTTGCAAATAAAAGATGTTTTTCTCGGAACTGTAGCATTTTCATTAAAGCATTATGCGCATTATCCATAAAGCTTGCTGATGCATCCAACACTGCATCTGCTTCCGCTTTCATCTCTCGTACAAGTGACATTGCGATCTCTTGAAATAAAATTTCTTTATTTGCAAAGAATGTATAAATCGTACCTTTACCGACATTGGCGATTTTAGCCACTTGCTCCATTGTTGTTGCCTTGTAGCCAAACAATGTAAAAGATTTTGCAGCTGCTTCAAGAATTTCCTGCCTACGATCCATTAGTAACATCCTTTCTAGTTAGGTTATGTACATCTCTCGTACACTTTAATAAAAATGACCAGAAAACCATTTCGGTCATCTGGTCATTATCATATTCCTATTTCAAAAAAATTGCAAGCCTTTAATGATGATTTATTTCATCTTTTTTCTCTTCCTCATGATCCATATCATCTGAAGTGTCATTATTATGATCCATCATGTTATTATCCATGCTGTTATTAGCTTTTTCATCCTCTGGGACAACCTTTGTCATATCAGGGCTTCCAGCAATAATTTGTTGCTTTGGCATATTATGAACACCGTTAGCTGTTGTATGTGCATACATATAATACACACCATCATGTTCAAATGTAGTCGTTGCTTTATATACACCGTCTTGCTCTAATTTCCCATCAATCATTTGTCCTTCATCGCGTTTTCCTGATTCCCAAACTTCAAATTCTACTACAGCATCATCAACATTTTTTCCACCTTGTTCAACATGTGCTGCCAGCTCAATCGTTTCATTGAGTGCTACTTCTTTTGGTGTTAAAATTTCAACTTCTGGGATCTGAGGTACTTCTGGTTCTGGCAATGCCTCTTTTTTTTCTCCACATCCTACTAATAATGTAGGGACTGCAATTAGCGCAAATAACCACTTTTTCATCTTTTAATCCTCCATTAATGGCAACCGTATCTTCACGGATGTGCCTTTTTCAACAACACTTTCAATTTCTAACGTTCCCTGTAACTGTTTTAATAACTGTTCAACAATCGATAAACCTAGTCCACTACCACCGTCCGCACGACTTCGAGCTTTGTTAACACGATAAAATCGTTCAGTGACATGGGTTAAATCCTCGACAGGAATACCAATTCCATAATCCCTAATGGTAATTTGTGCACTACCAGCCTTTTCAGCAGCAACAATTTCTACCTTAGAATTTTCATGCGAGTAATTTATCGCATTTTCAATAATGTTAATAAAAATTTGTTTTAGTTTTACTTCATCCGCTTCAATAATTAGGGCATCATCTACATCTAAATATAAAGTTATGTTCTTTTTATTTGCTTGATGCGTTAAGATTTTTTGAACCTCTCGTAATGTTTCACCTAATGGAATTGGATATAAATCAATGTCAGTTTGTTCATTTTCTGTTCTTGCCAGTTGAAGTAATTCGTTTGTTAAGCGTTCCATGCGATTGGCCTCACGGACGATTAGCTGAATGGTTTCTTCTTTTTGGCCTTCTGTGATGATGCCATTTTGCATGGCTTCGCTATAGCCCTTTACATAGCTAATTGGTGTTCGTAATTCATGCGAGACTGTTGCCAAGAATGTTTTTTGTGCTTCATCCTCTTGCTGAATGGCCTCTGCCATTTTATTAAAGGTACTAGATAATTTACCGATTTCATCTCGTGAATTGACAGGTACACGAGTCTCATAATTCCCATAGGACATCTGCTCCACTGCAAGCTGTAAATCGTTTAATGGTCGCATAATATGTCGAATTCCTTTATAAATTAAATAGCTAACAACTACTAAAAATATGAAAGCACTAATAAACAATAAAATAACGCCACTATTTGCCAATTCACTAATTTTGGCCAGTGGGAAATAAATATAAATAATACCTTCTAATCGATTTTGATCAACAAGTGGTACAACCACCGAAATAAGTTGTCGATCAAACCGAGGCTCGTACCCAATTTTTTGCACATATTTTCCTGCTAGTAATTTTTGTCTTTCCTCTGGGCCAATCAATGTCTCATAATCGATATCAAATGGAACACAGGCACTTAATTCACGAGGATTCCTTACCGCAAATATATTCAAATTGGAATAATCATTAAATTCTTCAATATCTGCAATAAATTCATCCGTAACCTTGCCATTATCATACATCGTCTGAAGCTTTAAGCCGACTTCCACCATTGTATCTTCTGTATCCTGTACATATAAGCGTTGATATAAAAAATTTGTGAGCACATACATAAAGACAACGGTAATAATTAAAAAAGCGAAAATTAACAACCAAATGCGAGTGGCAATCTTTTTCATTCGCCAGGGTCAAAGCGGTAGCCCACTCCCCAAACGGTTTGAATATGCGAAGCCGCATCCTTTCCAAGCTTTATTCGTAAGGTTTTAATATGTGTATCAACCGTGCGCGTACCACCTACATAATCAATATCCCAAATGCGTTCTAGTAGTTGCTCCCTCGAATAGGCATTACCTGGATTTTTCATAAATAAGTGTAAGAGCTCAAATTCCTTTAAAGTAAGTGGAATACTCTTTCCATCAACAGATACTTTACGTGCTATTTCATCTATTTTAATAGAGCCATAAATCACGTACTTTTGCTGTAGCTCTGTAATATTTGCACCACTTCGTCTTAATACAGCATAAATTCTGGCTACGAGTTCTTCATGTGTAAATGGTTTAACAATATAATCATCCCCGCCAAGGGTAAGACCTTTCACCTTATCCTCATTCGCATCACGTGCAGTCAAAAAAATAATCGGCACATTTGACATAGCACGAATACTTTGACAAACAACAAAACCATCCTCATGTGGCATCATTACATCAAGTAGTACTAAATCTATATTTTCACGTACTATTACATCGTAAGCTTCCGTTCCACTAGCGGCAGTAAATGTCTCTATATCAGAGTTCTTGAGCATCATTTCAATTAAATTACGCATATCCTGCTCATCATCAACTATTAATACAGTTGTCATTATTGTTCCTCCCTTACTAACAGCTGAAAGGCACCTTTCCCTACATCAACTGTTTTTTCCTTCTGGCCATCTTTTATAAAGTACAATGTGTGATCATCATAGCCAGCGACAACAATATAATCTTTAAACTGGTCCACTACAAAGGGATTTGCCCCAACCTCTTGCTGCCATAATATATGTCCATCAAAGTCTGCCACATATAACTCGTTGTGACCATGACTCACAACAAGAACAGCATCTTTGGTCTTTTTTAACCCTACTGGCATCAAAGGCATGTCGATCTCTCCATGCAGTTGACCTGTAGTCAAATCATATTTTTTAACAGAACTATTTGGCTTACTTCCTTCTCCATGACCACCAACCCATAGCTCATGTGTTTCTTCTAGAACAGCAATTCCATGTGCAGATTTTTGAATCGGCCACTCTTGCTCAATTGTTAAATCCTTCATATTTAACACAGATAATTTTGTATCTTTAAAATTAATAACATATAGTTTATCCCTATACGATGTCATTGACATTGGATAATTGCCTAGTTGTTGTGTAGCTAGCTGATTTCCTTCTTGATCAAAGCTTGTCACTGTATTGGTTTTACTATTCGTGATAAAAAATTGCTTGATGTTGTCATCGTAGTATACATTGGTCGTACCAATCTCTACTTTTTTTGAATAGAGCTTTTCTCCGGTTGATATTGTATAGACGTCGATGTTATTTAGTTGGTGTCCATATAATAAAACTTGGTCATCACCTAATAGTATGGCTCCTGAATAAGCCTTATCAAATAACCATGTCGCAAGTACAATCCCATCCTCATCAATAAAATCTAATGATGGCTCTTGTATGTTTAATGAAGCTATAAAACTTCGTTCCCTTTCAATGGGTTCATATGACTTTTCAGCGCAACCCGCTAACCATATAATTTGTAGTAACGAAAAAATGAAGAATGCCCATTTTTTCAACTTTATCACCTCTGCCCCTTAACTATACTTCACAATTGTGAAATTCGGGTGAAACTTGGAAGGTAAATTTATGACAAACCATGAAAATACATTTCACATTTCATGCTCGCAATTCCTCTAACAGTCTAATCATCCAACCAATATTTCCGTCCTAACATATATTACAAAGATAATGGTAAGGAGGAATATAGTATGATTTCCATTAGCTTATGTATGATTGTAAGAAATGAAGAAGAAGTTATTGGTCGTTGCCTTGAGTCCGTCAAAGATATTGTAGATGAAATTAATATTGTTGATACGGGATCAACAGATAATACAAAGCAAGTGGTTGCACAGTATACAGACCGAATTTTTGATTTTAAATGGATACATCACTTTGCAGCTGCACGGAACTTTTCCTTTCAACAAGCAACAAAGGATTACATCCTTTGGCTTGATGCCGACGATGTTTTTTTAGAGGAAGATCGCCAAAAATTAAAGGCACTCAAAGCATCTCTTAACTTTGATATTGATGCTGTTTCAATGAATTATCATTTAAGTTTTGATCATGAGGGGAATGCAGACGCCTTAATAAGAAGATATCGACTTGTCAGAAGGGAGAAGCAATTTCAATGGATTGGTGCTGTTCATGAATATTTAGAAGTTAGTGGTATGTTGTTTGATAGTGATGTCGCTGTTAGCCATTTACCATTAACACACGATCACTCACGCAATATTACGATTTATAGACAACTGATTGAAGCTGGAGAAACACTATCACCACGTGATACATTTTATTTTGCTAATGAATTAGTAGATCATGGCCTGTTTGAGGAAGCTATTTATTATTATGAATTATTTTTAACGTCCAAATTAGGGTGGGTTGAAGATAACATTCGTGCCTGCTTAAAATTAGCAGATTGCTATTCCCATTTAAACGATAAAGAAAACAATCTCAGTGCTATACTACGAAGCTTTGAATACGATATCCCCAGACCAGAAGCCTGCTGTCGCCTAGGCTATCACTTTATGGAACAATCTAGAAATTACGAAGCTATCTTTTGGTATGAACAGGCTCTAGTTATTAAACAGAAGCCAAATGCCCCCTTTCAGAACAAAAGCTTTTCTACATGGCTACCCCACTTGCAGCTCTGTGTTCTTTACGACCGCTTACAACAATATGAACTGGCCAATGCCCATAATGAATTAGCGGGCTCGTTTATTCCGAATGACCCCAAAATTCTACACAATAAAGAGTATTTCAAGCGTATTTTAACAATCAATCAAAATGACTCTTAAAAAATATCAACAACCATCTAAAAAAATTTCAGCTCATCTTCACATGATAAACATCCAATTATCTTAAAAATATTTGCAACGAATCTATAAATAACTCTCTATTTACAAGTAATTAATAGTTATGTGTCTACCTCCTTTATCATTACGCAGAATACGATATTTGAGAGAGGAGGTGAGACTATGCATTTTGGAAATTTTAAAGATAGAGTTTGCAGTAGATGTCATTCATTTCCTTGTTGTTGTAAAACTGGTCCTATTCCAAGTTGTCCAATTTGGCCAGTGAAACCTACAGGACCGACTGGAGGAATAACTGGACCTACTGGTAGTACTGGGGCGACTGGCGCTACTGGGGTCACTGGTTCTACCGGAGTTACTGGGGCTACTGGTGCAACTGGGGCTACTGGCGTTACTGGTGTTACTGGCGCTACTGGCTCTACTGGCGCTACTGGTGTTACTGGCGCTACTGGCTCTACCGGCGTTACTGGCTCTACTGGGGTCACTGGGGTCACTGGGGCTACTGGTGTAACTGGCGTTACTGGCTCTACTGGGGCTACTGGGGCTACTGGGGCTACTGGGGCTACTGGTGTTACTGGCTCTACCGGCGTTACTGGCTCTACTGGGGTCACTGGGGTCACTGGGGTCACTGGGGCTACTGGTGTAACTGGCGTTACTGGCGCTACTGGGGCTACTGGGGCTACTGGGGCTACTGGGGCTACTGGTGTTACTGGCTCTACCGGCGTTACTGGCTCTACTGGGGTCACTGGCGTTACTGGCTCTACTGGCTTTACTGGCTCTACTGGTGCAACCGGGGCTACTGGAGCCACTGGCGTTACTGGGACTACTGGTGTAACTGGTTCTACTGGCTCTACTGGCTCTACTGGGGCTACCGGCGCTACTGGCTCTACTGGCGTTACTGGCTCTACTGGTGAGATCGGGGCGACTGGGGTCACTGGTTCTACTGGGGCGACTGGCGTTACTGGGACTACTGGTGTAACTGGTTCTACTGGCTCTACTGGCTCTACTGGCTCTACTGGTGCAACTGGGGCTACCGGCGCTACTGGCGCTACTGGTGCAACCGGGGCTACTGGGGCTACTGGGGCTACTGGGGCTACCGGCGCTACTGGCTCTACTGGTGCAACCGGGGCTACTGGCTCTATTGGCTCTACTGGTGTTACTGGTGTTACTGGTGTTACTGGTGTTACTGGCGCTACTGGTGAGATCGGGGCTACTGGGGTCACTGGTTCTACTGGCTCTACTGGTGTTACTGGTTCTACTGGTGTTACTGGTGTTACTGGTGAGATCGGGGCTACCGGCGCTACTGGTGTTACTGGTTCTACTGGCTCTACAGGCGTTACTGGTGTTACTGGCGCTACTGGGGCTACTGGCTCTACTGGTGCAATCGGGGCTACTGGCATTACTGGAGCCACTGGCGTTACTGGGACTACTGGCGTTACTGGTGTTACTGGAGCTACTGGGGCTACTGGGGCTACTGGGGCTACTGGGGCTACTGGGGCTACTGGTGAGATCGGGGCTACTGGGGTCACTGGTTCTACTGGCTCTACTGGTTCTACTGGCTCTACTGGCTCTACTGGTTCTACTGGTTCTACTGGTTCTACTGGCTCTACTGGTGTTACTGGCTCTACCGGCGTTACTGGAGCCACTGGCGTTACTGGCGCTACTGGCATTACTGGAGCCACTGGCGTTACTGGCGCTACTGGTGTTACTGGGACTACTGGTGTTACTGGTTCTACTGGTGTTACTGGTTCTACTGGTGTTACTGGTTCTACTGGTGTTACTGGTTCTACTGGTGTTACTGGTGAGATCGGGGCTACCGGCGCTACTGGTGTTACTGGTTCTACTGGCACTACAGGCGTTACTGGGGCTACTGGTGTTACTGGCGCTACCGGGGCTACTGGTTCTACTGGTTCTACTGGTTCTACTGGTTCTACTGGTTCTACTGGTTCTACTGGTTCTACTGGTTCTACTGGTTCTACTGGTGCAACCGGGGCTACTGGCATTACTGGAGCCACTGGCGTTACTGGGACTACTGGCGCTACTGGTGTTACTGGCGCTACTGGTGTTACTGGTGTTACTGGGGCTACTGGTGTTACTGGTGTTACTGGTGTTACTGGCTCTACTGGCTCTACTGGCTCTACTGGCTCTACTGGCTCTACTGGCTCTACTGGCTCTACTGGCTCTACTGGCTCTACTGGCTCTACTGGCTCTACTGGTGCAACCGGGGCTACTGGCATTACTGGAGCCACTGGCGTTACTGGGACTACTGGTGTAACTGGTTCTACTGGCGCTACCGGCGTTACTGGCGTTACTGGGGCTACCGGCGTTGCTGGGGCTACTGGCGCGACTGGCACTACTGGCGCAATTGGACCTACTGGGGTGACTGGTACTACTGGGCCTGCATTTACTGAAGGGTTCTCTGCCTTTAAAAACTCGTTGACTGTTAGTGGATCTACTCCAATCACTAACTGGAGTGTCGCTTCACCATACTTTACAACACCTGCTTTCAATCCAACAACTGGTATATTCACTGTACCAACTACAGGTAGGTATTCCTTTGAAGCAACCATTAACTACTCCACTGCTGCGGCTATTAGCGTTACTTTAGGAGCAGGAATAAACCCTTCATTTGCAATTAGACAAAATGCTACTACAAATTTAATTAGTGGCTTGTTCCCTGTACTAAACGTCAATGTGGCACTTGTATTAACATTACGCGCAGTTCTTGGAAATGGCACAATCACTTTAGCAGGAGAAGTGGATTTAAATGCTGGAGATACGATCGATTTGTTCTATGAAGCCAATGGATTGACCATCTCTCTTACACTAGGCGGCGCTAACTCTGGTGGTATTGTTTGGTCATGTCATCGAATTTCTTAGGGCTAGGACATTAATAAGCAATACAATTCTTAGAAGAAATAGCCAACCTCAAAATAGTGGTTGGCTATTTCTTTGACAATATAAAAGATGGTACAAACATTGATAATAAATGTTTGTACCATCTAATTTGTATTACTTGAAGATTTCCATTAATACTTCATTTGCAACCTGTTTACCTTGCTGCACACACTCTGGAATCGATATCCCTTCAAACGAGCTTCCTGCTAGCTTTACTGTTGGAAAATGTTCTTGTAGTTCCTGCTTGATACGAAGGACTTTCGCCTCGTGTCCAACTGTATATTGTGGCATCGCATTTTTCCAACGTGTTACAACAGTTGTAATAGGTTCGCCATCGATACCAATCGTTTTCTTTAAATCCTGAAGCACAGTTTTTTCAATCTCCGTATCCGATAAAGCCACAATCGCTTCGTCGCCCACTCGACCAATATAACTACGTAATAATACATAATCCTCTGGTGAAGTACCTGGCCATTTTCGATTCATCCAAGTACAAGAAGTAATCGAAAAATCACTATTTCTAGAGACATAAAAAGAAAGAGCATCTAAATCACCGAGCTGTTCCTTTTTAAAGGCCATTGTAACGGTAGCAATAGTCGCAGCCTTCATTGTCCCCAATTCATGTAATAGACTTAGCTTGCTAAACATTTTTTCAGCCATATTAAAAGGGGTAGCAATAATAACAGCATCCGCTTTGATATGCGAGAAATTATTGAGCATCACCTGAACTGAGCCATCCTTACCATGCTCTATTTCCTCTACTTTGACACCCTTCATCACGGTCCCCGGAAGTAGTGATTCTTCTATACTTTCGATGAGTGTTTCTAGGCCATTGCTAAAGGTTTGAAAGATTCCTTTATTTTCAGCTATCTGATGATTGCTTAAGAAATTCGTTCCTGACTTCTTCATACCAATCAGCAAACTACGATATTTTTGTTCTAAACTATAAAGCTGTGGGAATGTTGAACTCATACTTAATTGCTCAATATCCCCTGCAAATGTACCCGCTAGTAAGGGCTCTACTAGATTTTCCACAACCTCCGCACCAAATCTTCTTCTAAAAAACGCTCCTAATGGTTGATCGTCATCCTGTGTTGAACGGGGAATGAAAAAGTCCCCCGCCGCACGAACTTTACCACTAAGTGAAAACAAGCCTGACGTTATAAATGAAGAGATATGGGGTGTCTCTCCTGATAGGAGATGACTAGGTATTGGATATAACTGACTACCAACAGCAACATAGTTTGGCCCCGCATTACTTGTTAATAGTTTCTGTTCGATCCCGAGATCCTTTGCTAAAGCATTGACATAATTTTCACGATCAAAAAAAGATTCTGGCCCACGCTCAATAATAAAGCCATCTTTTCTTAGAGTTTGAATTTTTCCGCCAAGACGTAATGACGACTCGACAAGTACGATATCTAATGGCAATTCTTTTGCGCTTGCTTCTTTTTGCATATAGAACGCAGCTGTAAGGCCTGTAATGCCACCGCCTACGACAACTACCTTTCGTCTTTTCTGAGTCACCAACATCATCACTTTCTTTTCGCTTAGCTTAATTTTTTATGAATCGCCTCTACCATCGCCTCAATAAATAATGGGTGTGTATTTGGCATTGCTGGACGATAGTATTTTGCACCAAGTTCATCACAAACAACTTTACATTCAAAATCGTTGTCATACAACACTTCTAAATGCTCTGTTACAAAACCTACTGGTGTATAAACAAATGAACGGAAGCCTTTTTCTTCAAATAGCTCACGTGTTAAGTCTTGAACATCTGGACCAATCCAAGGCTCTGGTGTTTGGCCTGCTGATTGCCAGCCAACCTCTACATTTTTTAAACCTGTCGCAGCTTGAATAAGACGAGCTGTTTCAATAAGTTGATCTTCATATGGATCACCTAAGTTTTTAATTTTTTCAGGCAATGAATGTGCTGACACAATTAGACAAGCTGTTTCACGTTCTTCTTCTGACATTGCATTGAATGTCTCATTCACTTGTTGTTTCCAGTACTCAATGAATTTCGGCTCGTCATACCAAGATTCCACAGAAGTAATCTTTAAGCGACCTCCTGCTGCCTCTTCAGCACGACCATTATAAGACTTAATAGAGAAAGTAGAGAAATGAGGAGCTAAAACAATAGAAACCGCTTCTTTTATGCCCTCAGCTACCATTTGCTCAACTGCATCTTCTATAAATGGATGAATATGTTTTAAACCAATAAACAATTTATATTCTACAGCATCCTGTACTTCGTTCAAACGTGCACATAATGCTTCAGCTTGTGCTTCTGTTGCCGCAGCTAATGGAGATAAACCACCGATTGCTTCATAGCGGCTACGTAAATCTTCTAAATGCTCTGCAGAAGGTTTACGTCCATGACGAATATGCGTATAGTAAGGTTCAATATCTTCTTCTTTATAAGGTGTTCCGTATGCCATTACTAGTAAGCCTTTAACTTCTTTCATTACCCTTTTCACCTCTAAAATTGTTTTATGTTTTCATACATTATGTGATAAAAAGAAGCTGCCCAATCTTGATTATTGGACAGCTCCTTTTCTACATTGAAATTAAAATTTCCTATGTAGAAAAGGACATATTATTCACGCTTGATTGACTTCCATTAAGAACGAGCTTGAATTTGTTGAGCACTATATTCATGAATAAGTGTTGTAAGACGTTTTAAGACATCTGGGTCAACCTCTGGGAAAACACCATGACCAAGATTAAAGATATGACCTGGCATTTCTAGACCTTGATCAATAATATCTTTTGTTCGTTTTTCAATAACTGACCAATCTGCAAGTAATAGGGATGGATCTAAGTTTCCTTGTACAGGCTTGGTAATACCATTGGCACGTGCATCTTTAATCGGTAAACGCCAATCTAAGCCCACAACATCTATCGGTAAATCATTCCATTCCTTTGCTAAATGGCTAGCACCCACTCCAAATTGAATTAATGGTACATTTTCTTTTTGCAACTCTGCAAAAATACGAGTCATAATCGGTTTAATAAATACACGGTAATCCTCTACATTTAAGGCTCCAACCCATGAGTCGAACACTTGGATAGCTTTTGCACCAGCTTTAATTTGAGCCGTTACATCTGCAATAATCATGTCAGCAAGTTTATCCATTAAAGCAAACCAAGCTTGAGGTTCTGATACCATAAATGACTTTGTTTTATTATAGTTTCTTGAAGGACCACCTTCAATCATGTAACTTGCAAGTGTAAATGGTGCTCCAGCAAAGCCGATTAAAGGCACATTCAATTGCTCTTCTGCAAGTAACTTGATTGTCTCTAAAACAAATGGTGTATGCTCTTTGGCATTGAATTCACCTAATTTTTCTACATCTGCTACTGACCGAATAGGATTAGAAATAACAGGACCAACACCTGCCTTAATTTTCACATCTATCCCGATTCCAGGGAGAGGTGTGACAATATCTTTATATAAAATTGCAGCATCCACATTGTAATTCTCTACAGGTAGACGAGTGACATACGCACATAGCTCTGGTTGATGTGTAATTTCCTCTAAGGAATACTTTTCTTTAATTGCACGGTATTCTGGCTGAGAACGTCCTGCCTGACGCATATACCAAACAGGTGTATGTGCGGTCCTTTCTCCACGTGCAGCACGTAGAAGTGTATCATTAAAAGTTGTCATGAATAGTTCCTTCCCCTCGTTAAATTCTTACTATAAAAAATCGCTTGTTTATTCCTTTATTATTGATATCCGTTTCCAATAGTAAACGCTTCCTCTGTTATTGTATAGTTTTCCTAGTGAAATGTCATAAAATTGTTCTTTCTCGACATATTCTTTTTGAACGGAGCGTTAGACTTACACCAGAAAGGGTATAATCACGCTATATTAGTAAGATTCATAAGGAGGATAAATTCATGTATATTTATTTAACTTCTGGTACTGGTGATTTTTTGGAGCAGGTAAAAAATAAGTATCCTAATGAGCATATGATTTTAATTCATGGGGAAGGAAACTCTGTACTGATACATGAAACCGAAGGAAAAACAGTATTTGCGACACCCCGTAAATTTGAAGTGCTGGATGCAGTAAATGATTTAGAGGAACGTGGTTTCTTTGTTTTCAATAATATTCCTGTAACAGATGAAGGACGGCCAGTTTTCGAGCACCGCTTTTTAGAACGATCACGCGCTATTGAAAATGAGCCTGGCTTTGTTGCATTTCGTTTATTACGTCCAATCAAGAGTGAGACTTATATTGTCATGACTCAATGGAATGGACCACATTCATTTGAAGCTTGGAAAAGCTCGAAAGCATTTGAATCAGCTCATGCTAAAACAGATGACTCAACTGCCGTACGCCAGCAAAATATCTTTTCAGCAGCTTCTTATGTCACAACTTACAATGCAATACCAAAAGAAGATATTGAGTAGCTAATATAAAAGCTCATTTTCCGAATGTTTGCATTGGAAAATGAGCTTTTCAATTTGTCAGCTATAGCCTCTTCATTTGGACATTTTGGCTGTTAATTCACTAATCACCAAAACTATAATAACGGCTATATAAAACATCGGCTGTGTAATGGCGCACAAACCTACAATAATGGCTTGAGTAATCATTGCTAAACGCACAATTTGCTTCACAGCTAGTTGACGAGCATGCTCTGGTAACGGATAGAGCATGTCCATTCGAAATTCGCCACTGGATAGCAAAGCTTGTTTTAACTGAATTGTTGTGGCAAAGCTTAGTGCACCCGCTACAATCCATGTAACGACAGGAATGTCTACAAAAGCTGCAATGATTGCTGAAATGGCCGTAAGACGAAGCCATAAATAGAAATGGTCATCTGTCCGGACAAAGGTACGAAACACCAAATACTTTTGAGCATTCCCCTTACCATACGGTACAAATCGATAAAGCCAGTCCATCCAGCTTCGACGTCGAATGCTACCGTGTAAATGAGGTACGTCTGTAAAATAATTGGCAAAACGATAGAAGCTCATCATACGATTTTGTTCAAGCTTGACAAAATGCTCATACGGCACAGGTTCGCCAGCTGATTTTTTACTAAAGACAATAATATATATAACACTAATAACTGTAGCTACTACAGCTAATAGCAACTGTGCATGGAGCGCCATATAAATAGCAGCCACAAAAATGACAGCTCGAATAAACCTGTCCACCCAAACCATTTGCCCTCGTTCACTATAACGATAGCTGAATTCTCCTCGAACACTTAGATATTTCAATACAATGGTAAGTAAAAAGATCGTCCATATTTCCACCGTGGATAATTCCGTCACGGCTTTTAATAATGGAATACTAACAATATAGACAATCGCTACAATCCACACCTGAGACCAAAACGTCCAAGCCAGCGCCTTGCTGAAGTACAGAGACATTTTTGATTCTAAAGGTAATAAGTATACTTGATCTGGCTCTCTCAACAATGTAGTTGGACGGCTAAAGGCCAATATCGCCCCAATGATAACAGCTATCACGATTTCTGCTGGAAAGTCTTTTTGAACAACTTTCAGCCATTCGCTATATTGATAGCCCCCTGCTCCTATTAGAAATACAAGTACAATGACTATATGCCCTGTAAATATAAATTGCATATATTTTTGTACTTCTCCTATATAATGCATGAAGCGAGAGGACCATACATCACGCAAGTTCTTCATGGTCCCGCTCCTTTGTCATAGCAATATAAAGGTCATCTAATGTCGCATACGGCATAGCAAATGATTGACGTAAATCAGCCATTGTTCCTTGTGCTCGTACTCTTCCTTCATGCAATAAAATAATGCGATCACAATGCTTCTCAGCTGTCGATAGAATATGTGTAGACATTAATATAGAAGCACCTTCTTTTTTCTTTTCATCCATTTGGTCTAATAACGATTGAATACCTAGTGGATCCAATCCCACAAAAGGCTCATCAATAATATATAGACTTGGATTCACTAAAAAGGCACACATAATCATGACTTTTTGACGCATTCCCTTCGAAAAATGTGAAGGAAACCAATTTAATCTCTTCTCCATTCGAAACTCTTTTAACAGCACCTCAGAACGAGCAGCCAGGGTAGCTTTGTCAATACCGTAAGCCATTGCAGTTAATTCTAAATGCTCTCTTAATGTTAGCTCATCGTATAATACAGGGGTTTCAGGAATATAGGAAAAGGCTGTACGATACTTGTCCGTATCTTCCTTTAATGTTACACCATTTAGACGTATGTCCCCTTCCTTTGGCAACATTGTTCCTATAATATGTTTAATCGTTGTACTTTTACCCGCTCCATTTAAGCCGATTAAGCCAACTAATTCACCTTTTCCAATCGTAAAAGATAGATCTTTAATAACAGGTTTTCTTGTATAACCACCTGTCACATGCTGTACCTCTAATACTGACATATTCTCACTCCTCTTCTTGTATTATATTTTATCAAAAATTAGCAAATGATACAGGTTTGAGTATGATAGAATGTACTTACATATACGTTAAGGGGGAAATTCTTATGAGCGATTGCCTATTTTGCAAAATTATTGATGGTTCCATTCCAAGTACAAAAATTTATGAAGACGATCATGTCTATGCATTCACAGACATTTCACCTGTTGCAAAAGGCCATACACTATTAATTCCAAAGCATCACTGCAAAGATTTATTTGAAATGCCAGAGGAAGTGGCTCGTAATCTATATGCTGTGGCACCAAAAATTGCAAATGCAATTAAAGCAGCATTTCAGCCGATTGGTTTGAATACCATTAATAACAACGGTGCTGCAGCTGGACAAACTGTTTTCCACTACCACTTACATTTTATTCCGCGTTACGATGAAAAAGAAGGGCTAGGCTTAATTTGGCAAACACAAAAGTACTCACCAGAGCAGTTGTCAGAAGTAGCAGAAAGTATTAAAGCCAATCTATAAGCCATTTGTAATATATTAACATCTGAATGTTCAGAATGCTGTATTGCAAATTTTTAAAATTTAGCGTACAATCACAAATAAGTTTCGCTAGCGGTCAAGAGGACACGTTAGGAGACAAATAGATTAGCATAGTCGAGGAGAGATTCAAATGAATACAAAGAATTTAGTATTAATGGCACTGTTAGTAGGTGTCGGTGCTGCACTTTATGTGGTTACACCAGGAATGGTGAATGGGATGAAGCCTGATTTTATGTTAACCATGATGTTTATTGGTATTCTATTATTCCCAACAGTGAAAGAAACGTTCCTACTTTCTCTTTCAACAGGGGTGCTTTCAGGTTTATTTACAACATTCCCAGCAGGTCTAGTTCCAAATATTATTGATAAAGCTGTTACTGGTTTTGTATTTTTAGCTGCTTTAATCATTCTCAAAAAACTGGCAGGTCATTTCGCCGTATCTGCTGTCTTAGTTGGCTTGGGAACAATTCTTTCAGGAACTGTCTTCTTAGCAGTAGCGCTTTTTGTGTTTAATGCAAATGTTGGCGCGACGTTTGCGATGCTATTTATTGGCGTTGTCCTTCCAGCTGTCGTATTTAACGTTGTTGCGTTTGCCATTATTTATCCAATTGTTTCAAAATTAGTGAAGCGCTCTAAATTCAATACAGCTATTTCTCAAATTTCATAAATAAACACTTTAAATAATCAAAAGAAACTAAACTGTGACGGTCAAATCACTCGTTTAGTTTCTTTTTTCTTTTTGTATTTATGCATTTCATGGTTTAATAGTAAATAAACATGACTAGAAATGAGGTATCTAATATGAAAGCAAAACCATTTTTACTTGGACTAACGACAGGAATTATCGGTGGGACAATCGCTGTACTTTTCTCCACGCCACAATCTGGGCAACAGCTACGTGCTTCTGTTAAACAAAATGTTGACCAAACAAAGGGTATGCTCCTTGATGTAAAACAACAAGTAGGAACTGTTAAACAATCTGTTAACACATTAACAAATGAAGTAAAAAATAATATCCCACAAATAATAAATGATTTAAAGCAAACAATTACGACTTTTACTGAAGAAATCGAACCAACGAAAAATAATTTACAACAAGAATTAGATGCTTTACAGAATTCGATAAGCGAAATCGAGAAAAACATTGCACAAATTACAGAAAATAAGAAAAAACCTCAAGAAAAAGTTAGCTACTAAAGTCCTTATCGATAGTTAGATAATCTGTATTTTTATCAAAAACTATTGCTATAATATTATTTTTTAACCACTTTTCAATTTTTTAATTTTTCTAACTTTAAACTTTTTTTCTTTACTGCTATAATATTTTTAAAAATGTGAAAGAAAGCAGTAGGTGATGGCTTTGTCAGAGGAATTATATACACAAAAAGAAGCGATGCTTTATAGTCAAAGAATCGCACAGTTATCAAAAGCGCTGTGGAAAGCGGTTGAAAAGGATTGGCAACAATGGATTAAACCTTATGATTTAAATATTAATGAACACCATATTTTATGGATTTCATACCATTTAAAAGGTGCTTCCATTTCTGATGTTGCGAAATTTGGCGTTATGCATGTTTCTACAGCATTTAATTTCTCCAAAAAATTAGAAGAGCGTGGCTTTCTTAAGTTTTCCAAGCGTGATGACGATAAACGTAATACGTATGTTGAACTTACAGAAGCTGGCACAGAGCTCATTATAGAGATGAATAAAAACTACCATAATACGTATCATTCCGTACTGGAAGGATCATTAGCATTAAAAGATTTATATGGCCGTTTCCCTGATTTTTTAGATGTAATGGCTGTTATTCGTAATATCTATGGTGAAGATTTCATCGATATTTTCGAACGCTCTTTCCAACATTTCCGTGATTCCTTTGACACACTAGAAGAACGCACACCTGTAAAAGGATAAGACGAAGCTTCAAACTGCACATAATTTTTCCTGCAATTATTTATAAGTTGAACAAAAATGAGTTATACTGTTCATTCAGGAATGAGTCATGTGAAAGGAGGTATTTCAGAAATATTTCTGAAGTGCCTCCTTTTTCTTGCATTCTAACATAATTCAATTTACATTAAATAGGACACTTCCTATTTCGGAGTTGATAAAAAACCATGCATTGCTGGAAAATTTTAAATTTAGAACATCATTACGGTACTACGCGTATTATTATAATGGGTGTCATTACTTTTTTAGTGGTCTTTTCTGTTTCGTATGTAACGTTTAATTTATTCAATGAAGAGCATTATACAGATCGACTATTCTGGCTCTTTGTAATAGCTGTGCTGACACTTTATCCCATTCATAAATTTTTGCACTTTGTGGCTCTATTTGATTTACGCCAGCATTTAAAATTACGCGTACGTAGTCAGTTTTATATAATTCCTGTATTACACATGCGAATTCGAGAGCCTTTATCTAAAAATCGATACATCTTAGCATTACTTACGCCTTTTATCGTTCTAAATACTAGTATTATAGTTGGAACATGGCTTTTACCAGCCTATACCCATTATGGGACATTGCTGTTAGCCTATCACTGTAGTCTATGTCTGATTGATATCCTTTACGTGAAATATCTATTGAATTCACCTAAAAATTCGCAAATAGAAGAAACACCTAAAGGCTATGAAATTTTAGTTCCACCGACCGTTCACTAAATTGCTTGTACTTGTTTTTTATTGACGTTCTTTGTTATGCTATTACTATTGAAAGAGGGGAGGAATAGACTTGCTATTAATGATTGTAGTTCTATTCTCGGTATTCTATTTATTTCAAATTAATCGCATGACCTATGCTCTATGCATGCGACGTGAAATTCCCGAAGAAAACCAACCAAAAATATTCCGAACTATAAATATACTTATTACTATCCTACTTGTCTCATTCTACATTGAAATTTTATATGCAGTATAGCAGAAAAATCCATTACGCCTCGGCGTAATGGAATCTAATTTTTTCTGGCTTTTTTTGAAAAGCTCCTTTCAAAAACATGGGACATCCGCGCCCGTCCGCACGCTCGAAGATAAGTCGAGCCCCCCATGCAACAACTTTTACTAATCAATTAAATTGTTTAGAATCTAAGGCATGCGGCGCGAATGCCTACATTGTCAAGAAAAGCTAAGAGTTAAAGCTCTTAGCTTTTCGCTGTTTTATTAATTAGTATAGGAACGCTGCACCAACGATAATTAATAAAATAAATAACACAACTAATAAAGCAAAGCCTGAGCCGTAGCCACCGCCACCGTATCCTCCGTTGCCCATAACTTCACCCCCTTTCTTTTCTATATCCTATGCGCTTCAAAATTTGAAATATAGGCAATACTCAAGGGGGAACCATTTTGTTTTTAAAACGTTTATGTTATAGTAAAAAATGGACGAAACCATGTTAGGAGAGAATATCCACTATGAAAAAGACAGTTTTATCTTTAACTCTAGCTGCATCTGTATTAGCGCTTGGTGCTTGTAGCGGCGGAGACAGCAAAGCAATCGTTACTTCTAAAGTGGGCGATATTTCAGTAGCTGATTTTAATGAAAAGGCAAAAGCTTTAACAGGCTCATATGTAATGCAGCAAATGGTGACTGAAAAAGTTTTAGCTGACAAATATGAAGTAACAGATAAAGAAATCAAAGAAGCTTATGACACTACTGCATCACAATTTGGTGATGGCTTTTCACAAGCGCTTGCTGAAAGTGGCTTAACTGAACAGGGCTTTAAAGATTCTTTACGTGTTCAACTTCTTCAAGAAAAAGCTTTAAAAGATCAAGCAATTAAAGAAGAAGATGTGAAAAAATACTACGAGCAAATGAAAACAGAACTAAATGGTCGTCATATTTTAGTAGCAGATGAAAAAACAGCAAAAGAAGTGATTGCAAAAATTAAGGGTGGCGCTAAGTTTGAGGACGTTGCAAAAGAGTACTCAACAGATACTGGTTCTGCTCAAAAAGGTGGAGAGCTTGGATGGTTCTCTGTAGGTTCAATGGTAGACGAGTTTAACGATGCTGCTTATGCTCTTGAATTAAATACATTAAGTGAACCAGTAAAATCTAGCTTTGGTTACCACGTAATTGAAATTACGGACAAGCGTGATGTAAAAGGCGTAGGTTCATTTAAAGACGAAGAAGAAAACATTCGTTCAACTATGTTAAGTAAACTGAACCAAACTGGCGAAGCTCAAACGATTCTTAAAGATATTGTTGCAAAGATGGCTAAAGATGCAGATGTAAAAACATCTGATAAAGATTTAAAAGAATCACTTAAATTCTTTACAACAACAAGTGAAGAACAAGCAAAAGCAGCTGAAGAAGCAGCTAAAAAGGCTGAAGAAAATGCGCCAAAAGAGGATTCCGAAGATAAAGCAAAAGATACTGACAAGGAATCTAAATAACTTAGAGACGAGTCTATACAAAAAAGAAGCACCTGATATATCAGATGCTTCTTTTTCTTCTCTATTTTACTTTAAATTGGCTAATTTCAGTTTGTAGGTCGTTTGACATTGTTTGAAGAACATTTGCAGCACTTGCTATTTCCTCATTAGAGGCACTTTGCTGCTCAATTGATAAAGCAATATGCTGTATGCCTGAAGATGTGCCATTCGCTATGCCAACGACTTCTTTTACAGCCTCATCTGTTTGACTTGTTTTCTCATTGACACGCAAGACAATATCCTTTACTTCCTTTGTACGATGACTTATCTGTTGCAAATCTACGACTATATTTTTAAAGGTATCGCCTGTCTGTTCAACAGATTCACGCCCTTCCTCCACAAACTGCGTCCCACTATTAATAGCATAAACAGCACTGGAGGTTTGGTTTAAAATATCATCCACCAATGTTCGAATATTATCTGCAGCTTTTCCAGATTCCTCTGCTAGCTTTCTTACTTCATCTGCCACTACTGCAAAGCCTTTTCCAGCCTCTCCTGCACGAGCTGCTTCAATAGATGCATTCAATGCAAGCAGGTTTGTTTGATCTGTAATACTTGTAATCAGCGCTACAATCGTACTAATTTCCTTTGATTTTTCACCTAAAGCATTCACAACTTCGGTTGATTGATGAACAGATTCATTAATGGTATTCATTTTCTCAATCGTTTGCTCAATTAACTGTAATCCTAAATCAGCCTTTTGGTTCGTTTCATTCGCTATTGAGGCCACTGCCTGTACAGCAGAAGATGCATGATCCATATCTTTAGTGATTAAATGTGCCGATTCAGATAATAAATCCATTTGCCTTAATTGTCCTTCTGCACTGGAGGCAATTTCCCCAATGGCACTTGAAATAGTTTCAACTGTTTGACTGCTTTGCTCGGTAATCGTTGTAAATTCCTTTGTAAAGGCTGATACATCTGTCGATGCTTTATTCGTCTTTTCAATGACCGTGCCAATTTGCTCTAACATATGATTAAATTCAGTCGATAATTGACCAATTTCATCTTTCAATCGATCATCAATGCGAACAGTTAAATCGCCATCAGCAGCCAGTGTCATAGCATTTAACACACGCTTTACACGCCTTAAGACGATATACCTTGTACATAACGAAATAATTACTGTGCCGATAAATAACGAAATAAATGTATTGATGACAACCCCTGCACTACCATTTAAATGCACTACTTTCTCGAATTGACGACTAACAAATTCTGAAATATGGGAGCTAATAAACAAGCTTATGCCAATTGCTAATATCATTTTGAAAATTAAACTTTTCCAAAACTTAATTTTCCGTGAAAAAAGTCCCTCTGTATCCATTACTTTTCCCCATTCCTATAATTTCTCTCTCTATTCTAAAATAAATATTCACATTGGTACAATAGTTAGGCACTACAAATAAATATATGAATACTTAGACTCAGAGAAATTAATAACGAATAGCTAGACAGCAATGTTAGTTTATGGGCTGATTTATACTGCTTTTTAAATAGTAGGCTTGTAGAATGAACGATTATCAAGAGGGAAGAGTCTCTCTGTAAATTCACCCGGTGTCGTTTTTCCTAATGCTCTTGTTAACATATTCATCTTTGCATCAATGTTATCAATATAATGCAAGATTTCTGCTTCCTGAATCATCGGTTTTTTCGGGCTACCCCATTCTTCTTTCCCATGGTGAGACAATACCATATGCTGTAACAGCATGACTTCCTCACCTTCAATTTCAAGCTCACTAGCAATCTTAGCAATTTCATTCACCATAATCGTAATATGGCCTAATAAATTGCCCTCTACTGTATACATTGTGGCAACTGGTCCTGATAACTCTACAACCTTGCCTACATCATGTAAAATAATTCCCGCATATAATAAGTCACGATTTAGTGTTGGATATAGATCAGCAATGGCTTTACCTAGTTTAAGCATAGAGACCATATGATCTAATAAACCTGACGCGTAGTCATGATGATTTTTTGTCGCTGCTGGAAAAACTAAAATGGCCTCTTGGTGTTTTTTTATAGCCGCTCTAGTAATTCGTGAGATATTTGGGTTTTTAATATCAAAGAAAAATTGGGTTAACTCTTCATATAGTTGTTCTTTCGGTGTTGCAGAGGACGGCACTAAATCATGAATAGCGATTCCTTCCTCTGGCTTTGCAACACGAATAGATTTGATACGCAATTGATTCTTTCCTCTATAGTCATGAATCTCTCCGCCAACACGTACAATGGCTTCCGCATGGTACATCTTTTCATGATCCTCATTCGTGTCCCATAGCTTTGCCTCTATATCCCCACTTTTATCTTGTAATAATAGCGACATAAATGGCTTTCCAACGGTTGTAACACCTTTTGTCGCTTGTTTTATTAATAAAAATTGATCAACTGCTTCTCCAACTTGGAGCGTCGTAATCCCTTTCATGTTGACGCCACTCCCCTTTCATTTGCTAATGCTCCTATATCGACAATCTGATCTCTCTGCCAATATTTGAGCATTGTATCATGGCAAGTAAAATATAAAATTTGACGTTCATATCCTACTTCTTTCATTAATTGTACCATTTTGTCTGTGCGGTTTCGATCAAAATGGACAAAAGGATCGTCCATAATCATGGGAAATGGAGCTGCGCTCACTAGGGTTTTTGCTAGAGCCATTCGCAATGCAATATAAGCTTGCTCTTTGGTAGCCTGCGACAACTCCACCATTTGATAACGTATTCCTGCAGCATCCTGTGCTACAAAATAACCTTCCTCATGAATCGAAAGTTTGTCATAGTTTCCTTCTGTTAGTAAACGGAATATGGCATTTACCTCTGCAAGGACATGAGGTAATTTTTCTTCGCGAAGACGGAATAAAGTTTCATGAATAGCTGTTGCCACAGCTTTTTTAGTTGCCCATTGCTCTATTAACTGCTGCAATTCTGTTTTCTCCTGCTCAAACTGTTGAAGCAATTGACCATACTTTTCATCATTTAATAGCTGTTCTTTTTCCATTAGCAAAGCAGCACGTTGTTCAAGACATTGGTCAATTTCTAATTGCAATGACTGCTGCTCTTGTTGTAAAGCAAATATGCCCTCGTTAACAGTGCCCTCCATCAGATTTTCCTTCTGTTGAAGATCGAGTGAAGATAATTGAGCCTGAACAGTTTGCAATTCTGTCTCAATTTTTCTTCTCTGTTCAAATTGCTCATGCATTTCATAATAAGCCTGTTCATTTTGGATTTTCGCTTCACTGAATAGCTCGTACATTTCAGCTGTATAACGATCCATTCTTGATTGTCCACCTTCTATTTTTATTTGGATGTTGGCTAGCTGATCTTTTGCATGCTGTGCTTGCTGCTGATGCTGTTGTGCTTCAAGGTAGGCTGTTCGTAAATGCATATAAATTTCCTGTTCATCATAGGCTCCATCTAAAACCCGTTGAAGCTGCTCATAAATGTTGCTCTTTTCTACCTGTGTTTCTTGCAATAGACTTGAGGTACTGTTTCGTTTAGCTGCTAATTCTTGTACACCACGAATACGCATAAATAATTCGGGCATTAGCGTTCTAGCTATCGTTCCTTGTAAGCGATAACGCTTTAAAAAATGCTGGAGTGTCTGAGTGGCTTCTTCACTCTCTACCTCCGCTTGTTGAATTTTATATTCAAGAGAAGTGTATTGCTGCTCTTTTTCTTTCTGCTGTTCATTGATGTGTAACCAACGATCTTCATATCTTTGCTTCTTTAAAAGAACTGCTTGTACTGTCAATTCCTCCTGCTCTAACTCCCGTAGGAGGAAATTGTGCTCTTTATTAGTAGGTTCATCTGCTTGCTTAACATATCGAATAAACAAAAAAGTTAGCAATGATAAAACTGTTCCAATTAGGATTACAACTATGTTTTTTTCAAATACGCCATAAGCAAACGACATGAAACCAATCAGTAATACAAGCCAGATAAAATAATGAGGCTGCTTCTGCTTACTGCGTTGCGATTTGGCAGCACGTAATTGCTCAAGCCTCCGCTTTTGTTGTGGCCACTGTGCTAAAATATGTTCTTCCTCGCTTGTTAATGACTCAAGCATTAGCTGCTGCTTCTGTTTGGCTATTGCATCTAACTCTTGGTGTACTTGATCGAGTGAACGTAGATAAAATTTTAGCTCCTCCTCGGCCTCCTCTAATTTACTTATTTGAAGCTGAAATTGTTGCTCCTGTTGGAGTGAAACTGTTTCGTTCAGAAGATTTTCTTGTGCCTCTTTGTCTGTTACACCTAGTAAACGAAACTGTGCTTCAATTTCTTGTTCGAGTAAAAAGAGATCATCCTGTAAATTTTGCTCCTTCACCATTAGCTGATGCCACGTTGCCTCTTTTTGCATAAGGTAAGCCATTTCATTAACCTTTTGCTCATCCACTGCTGCTATTAGTTTCTCCTGCAATGTTTGATGCTGCTCCTTTAATTGCATCAGTTGTTGACTTTCATGTAACAGACGATCCTTTATTTGTTCATAACGTCTAATACCCTCTGATGGAAACTGAACATGCTGATAATTGGTCATTGTTTGTTGCAAAGTCTGTTGCTGCTTGAGAAGAGGAAGCGCTTGCTTTTGAATAGTTAATTGCTGCCACTGTTGCTGTTGCTGTTTTTGCGTACCATATAGTTGTTCTAACTTTTGCTCGAGTAACTGTAATTGCTGTAATTTATCCTCAAAGGTTTGTATTTTTCCCTGTTCCTGTTTAATCGTCCGCTCCAGCTGCTTTAATTGCTCGATCTTTTGATTAATCAATGGCACTTTACCTGTCTTTTTAAACAACTCACTAGCCTCTTTATCCATTTTCTTTTCAAGGGTGGATAAATGCTGAATACCTGTTGTACCTGAGGCAAGTAGCAAATGAGTTAGCTCCTCTTCAGACATTTTTTCAATACCTTGTAGCTCATGCAGTGAAAAAGAAAAAATGGCTTCAAAGGATGCCCTAGAATAACCATATAAAAGCTTTCCTAACAGCTCCTCATGCCCCGTTGTACCATCCTCAAGATAGACAGTAACATCACCAACAGCTTTTCCTTTCACACGTTCAATTGTGCATTGACCATAAATTGGATGCAAAAGTGTCAGCTGACCCCCATATTTTGTCGAAATTTTCGGCTCATATTTGCGCTGTGTCTGCTGCCTTGTAGGGAAGCCAAAAAGCATTTGTAGTATAAACTGTTGAATCGTCGTTTTTCCTGCTTCATTTAAACCATAAAAAATAGTGACACCATCATTTAACGAAATGGAGATATTTTCATGCTTACCAAAGCCATAAATTTGGATTTTTTGAATTGTCAGCATGTAATCACGCCCTTTGAATTTCTTCTGCTAATAATGTCTGTGCACGATGCGTTAAGTTCTCAATATCCTTTTCACTAAGTGGCTCTATTAGCCTTGCCCCACCGGCATATTGGTACAAATCTTTTAAAATATCCTTCCATTCATTACTGTCCCACTGTTCCATTAAGCTCACAACGGATTGGGTAGTTGCGGTATGCTCATAAAATCTCGCGGCCTTTTGCAACACCATTTTTTGTACCCAACACATTGGCTCAATACCTTCCTCAGCCTCTCGAATAGTCTCTAACCATGCATCTACTGTTGCATGCTCAAATAAAGCTTCCGTTTGTTCGTCAATTTGTTGCAAATGAAGCTCTACTACCGATGCGCCAAACTTCTTTCTATTGGCTGTAATCGCTTCTGCACATCTCTTCAGCAATTCATTGGCGTGTACCACATCCGTACAATCCACCTCTATCGTGTTATAAACGACAGCAGAAGTAGAGATAAAATCAAGCTCAGTCGATGTTTTGGATAACGTCACATCATAAAAACCTTTCATTCCTTGTTCTTTACGATGTCGACTTTGAATATTGCCTGGATAAACAATGGGCGGGTTTTGATGTAAAAGCTGTCGTTTATGAATATGGCCAAGCGCCCAATAATGATAGTTCTTTTCAAGTAACTGCTGTTTTGTAAAAGGGGCATACACATCATGTGTCGTATTGCCTGCCTCACTGCCATGTAGCATACCAATATGAAGGGCATGCTGATCATGCGCAGTTGGATAGCTTTCGATAACGGATTCCCTTAAATGACGTTCGGGATAACTAAAACCATATATATTCACTTGCTGACCACGTATTTTTAATTGAACTACACTCGTTTCAGCCGGTAATTCATAGACATTACTTGGTAAAGCAAAGCGTGTCCATGTGCCATTTAAATGATCATGATTTCCGTAGCTCACAATCACAGGGATATTGTGTTGAAAAAGTTTTTCCATTGCATCTTGAAATCTTCGTTGTGCTTGCAAGCTACGATTTTCACCATCATAAATATCCCCAACAATTAGTAAAAAATCAGGTTTTTCCTGAATCGCTTTAACGATAATTTTATCGAACGCTTCAAAAGTGCTTAACCGTATTTTCTTTAAAATGTGTTCGGGTAGACCAAATAAGCCCTTAAATGGACTATCTAAATGTAAATCTGCCATATGGAAAAAACGAATTGCTGACATCCAATCACCTCAAATAGTAGATAATTCTCTCTTTAGTGCAAACCAAAGTAATAATATGCTGATTAACCAATACCGAATATTTGTTCTATTTTATCATAATTCATGTTTGATGAAAAATGCTATTACGGAAAAAACAACATCGCCTCACTTTTTCCACAATTTTCGTAATTTATCAAAAAATCCACTAGTTTTACCGTGAAGTTTATAAATCTTCTATGTATAATAGAAATATATTCAAGTAAAAGGGTGGGGTCTGTATGGAGAATTATCGTTTTACAGCTTTTGAAAAAACAGGAGAAACATTATTTGATGAAACTTGGACTTTTGAAAATGATGAGGCTGCTAAACTAAATGGACAACAACAAATTGAAGAAAAAGGTGTTGCCGATAAAACTCATCGTCTTGTAAACGCTTCAGGTAAATTAATTTTATTCCATGTTTAGTGGCTAATAAAAGGCACGTAGTCAAGTGGTGTTTGCTACGCGCCTTTTATTATTTTTATTTACCTACAAAGACAGGCGTTCTTTTCTCTACAAAAGCATGAATGCCCTCAATATGATCTGATGTTTTACGCATTGTAGACTGTCCCTCAGCCTCTAATGCTAAGATATTTTCTAGCTGTGGCATATTTTGTGCATGCAGAATTTTTTTCGTCGTAATCATGGAAGATATTGGGGATGCAAGCATTTTACCTACCAGCTGATCTGCCATTGCAAATACAGTGCCCTCAGGTGCAATATAATCAATTAATCCTGCATCTAATGCTTCTTTTGCTGTTAATACCTTCCCCTCCCATATCATTTGTTTTGCCTTAACAGTACCTACACGCTCCTTCATGAAGAAATGACCGCCACCATCTGGAATCAGTCCTATTCCAATGAAATTCATAGCAAGCTTACTATTTTCACAGGCTACAATAATATCTGCCCCTAGTGTTAGACTAAATCCTAAACCTGCTGAAGCTCCATGAACTGCTGCAATCACTATCATCGGTAGCTGATAATATGCCTTTACGATACGTGTCAGATAAACCATTGCCTCATCAATATTCAGCGGTTTGCTTTCATCTAGCATTGCTTTTATATCACCACCCGCAGAAAAGACCTTTCCTTCTCCACGAATAACAAGCACCTGAATATCTTTTTCCTGTTGTAGAGCTTCAAAGCATTCTGCTAGTTCACGCATCATAATATCATCCATAGCATTCATCGCCTGCGGACGATTCAACGTTAATGTTGCACGACGTTCTAATTTTTCTAAAGTAATTGTTGAAAATTCCATCTCTATAACCCCCAAATATGAATAGTCATTCACTATATATAATTCGTGTTTTTTTAGAAAACTCCTTCTCTCTAAGCAAAAATGCTCCTTGTTATGCTATATTAAAGGACGAATATTGAGATAAAGGTGGTAACGTATTTTGACACAAAAAGACTATCGTGTATTACTTTATTATAAATATATTACGATTGAAGACCCTGAAGCTTTTGCAGAAGAGCATCTAGCACTGTGTAAAGAGATAGGGCTTCTTGGTCGCATTTTAGTAGGCTACGAAGGTATTAACGGCACTGTATCAGGCACCATTGAGCAAACAGATGCTTACATGAGCCATATGAAGGCTGATGCTCGTTTTAATGATATTATGTGGAAAATTGATGAGGTTGAAGGGCATACCTTTAGAAAAATGCATGTACGTCCTCGTAAGGAAATTGTTCACCTAGGCTTAGAACAGGATATCAATCCGTTAGAAATTACAGGTGATTATTTAACACCTAAAGAATTTATGGAACAGATGCAAGATGACAACACAGTAATCATCGATGCCCGTAATGACTATGAATATGATCTCGGTCATTTCCGAGGTGCTGTACGACCAGATATCGAAAACTTCCGTGACCTACCTGCTTGGATGGAAGCACATAAAGAAGATTTTGCAGATAAAAAGATCTTAACTTATTGTACAGGTGGTATTCGCTGCGAAAAATTCTCAGGTTGGCTAAAACGTGAGGGCTATGGTAAGAGCGTAGGTCAATTGCACGGCGGTATTGCTACATATGCGAAGGATCCTGAAGTAAAAGGTCAATTATGGGATGGTCAAATGTTTGTTTTTGACCGTCGTCGAAGTGTACCGATTAATCAGGTGGAGCATGTCATTGTTGGGAAGGATTATTTCACAGGGGAACCTTCTGAACGATATACAAACTGTGCAAACCCAGCGTGTCATAAGTTAATGCTTTGTGACGAAAAACATGAGGCATTTTACATGCGAAGCTGTTCAGATGATTGTCGCCGTGCCGAACGTAACTTTTTCGTGGAGGAAAACGGTTGGACAAAGGAACAGGTTGAAGAACAAATTGCTAAGATTGCAGAGGTCCAACAATCAAATTGTTAATACTTAGAGAGATAATGCATTAAAGATAGTTTCCCTGTAGTTTGGGCAAGTAAGATTCCAAATCCATTCAATTTAATTCAGGGGATTATTTCATAGTCATTGCCGCTCAAAAAATTAGCATAGTAATCATCAATTCAAAAGAGCATCGTTCATCAAGACGATGCTCTTATTTATACACTTTATTCTTGTCCTAAATAACGTCCTACCTGGCGTCCACTAAATAAACACCCACCAACAAATGTCCCTTCTAAAGCGCGGTAGCCATGGACACCACCACCACCGAAACCACTTACTTCACCAGCAGCATATAACCCAGGAATTGGCTGACCGTCCATACCTAAAACAGCACCATTTAAATTTGTTTGTAAGCCACCTAAAGTTTTCCTTGTTAGAATGTTTAAGCGAACAGCAATTAAAGGCCAATTTTTGGTATCTAAAATTTTATGTGGCTTGGCAACACGCACCCATTTATCGCCAATATAATTTCTTGCTCCATGAATAGCGTTTACTTGCAAATCCTTCGTAAACTTATTGTCCATTTCACGATCTCTTGCCAAGATTTGTTCTTTAATCTTCATGAAATCAAGTAGCTCATTCCCAGCAAGTTTATTCATTCCATCTACAAGTTCCTTTAGATCATGTGCAATCACAAAATCCTCTCCGTGATTTTTAAAAGCTTGGATCGGAGCCGGTGGGCCTGGTAAAATGCGTTTTAGAACATCGCTAATGCTTTTGTTTGTTAAATCTGGGTTTTGCTCTGAGCCAGATAAAGCAAATTCTTTCTCAATAATTTTTTCCGTTAAAATAAACCAGGAATAGTCATAACCAGTTTTTTGAATCGCCTCCAACGTACTGAGCGTATCAAACCCTGGAAAGTTGGGTGCATGAAAACGATTCCCCTCTGCATCAAACCACAGGGAGGAGGGACCAGGCAATATCCGAATCCCATGGTTAGGCCATATCGGATCCCAATTTTTTAACCCCTCTGTGTAATGCCACATACGATCACGATTAACAATGCGTCCCCCAGCGTGTTCCGTAATCTCTAGCATTCTTCCATCAACGTAAGCTGGCACACCACATACCATATTTTTAGGAGGTGTCCCTAATCGAGCAGGCCAATTTTTTCTTACTAAATCAAAATTTGCCCCAATACCTCCACTTGCCACAATCACAGCTTTAGCTTCGTAGGAAAATTCACCGATCCCTAATCTGGAACTTTTTTCACCTCGATTAATAAAGGTTTCAGCAAGCACCGTTCCGCTAATTCCTGTAATCTCCCCTTCTTGCTGGATAAATTCATCCACACGATGTCTTGGCTTGAAGTCAATAAATCCATCTTTTATAGCCTGTTTCACTTTATCTACAAATGGCTTTACAATGCCAGGGCCTGTTCCCCAGACAATGTGAAACCTTGGTACTGAATTGCCGTGTCCTCCTGCTAACGAACCTCCCCGCTCTGCCCATCCAACAACGGGGAAAAACTTTATTCCTTTTGACTTTAACCAGTCGTATTTTTCACCTGCAGCAAAATCGACATAGGCTCTTGCCCATTTATATGTCCAAGAATCCTCATCATCTAAACGATCAAAGCCTGCAGTTCCTTGCCAATCCTGCCATGCAAGCTCCTTACTATCTTTAATCCCAAGCCTTCGTTGCTCTGGAGAATTTACTAAAAATATTCCACCGAACGACCAATATGCCTGTCCCCCGATTGAATTTTCAGGCTCTTGATCTACTAAAAGAACTTTTTTCTTTGCATCGATTAATTCACAAGCTGCGACTAATCCTGCAAGTCCAGCACCGACTATTGCAACATCATACTTCATTCTTACACCCCCAAATCCATATCCTTAACTAACATTCTTCTCTCACAGTCTATTTACCTTCTACTATTCATATTTTTGTCTAAAATGTGACAAACAAAATCGTTCGCTTTCTCGGATCCACACCATCGACAATTAGCATAAAACCTCTATTTTATTCCATTTAATTCCCATATAATTTTTTATTCTAAAACTGCACAGAAACCTGATACTATCGGACTTTTCAAATAGCGTTAGCGCTTTCATTGTACTCCCCAAAAAGACGAACAATACAACAGGATTATATAAATAATATTCGTTTTTAGTTATTTTTCAGACTTTTGAAGTCAGTATTTTTAAAGTTTTTAAGAAATATCGTTGACAAAGGTGAACAATAGGGATTATGATGTTAACAAATTTAATCATAAAAAATATAACGACGGAGACACACTAGTCGCAAGAAAATCCAAAGAGAGCTGATGGTTGGTGCAAATCAGTGATTTCTACGATAATAGTTCCACTCCTGAATAGATAGGCTGAACAACTTAAAAGTATGCTTATCCGTCTCATGCACGTTACGCATATAGCTAAGACTGCCAGAATAAATTTTCCAGCAGTGATTAAGGGTGGTACCGCGAACCAAAGTTTATACAGCCTTTCGCCCCTTACAACACACTAACTGTGTTTGTAAGGCGTGGAAGGCTTTTTATATTGTCTTCGATTTAGAAAGGAGATTGTTTGTATGCTGTAAGATGTTCGAATTTTACAAATTTCAGACTATCGTAGATAAAGCCATAGCCAATAATGATAAAAAAAGGAGCTAATTATAATGACTACTGCAACAAAAACAAGAACTATTAACGTATTTATCGCTGATCCACTAAGTGAGGATGGTATTTTCCCATTACGCCAGGAACAAGATTTAGATTTAAACATTATTGTAGACACAGGTTTAGCACCAGAAGAATTAATCGCTAAAATTGCTGATGTAGATGTATTACTTGTTCGTTCTCAAACAACGGTAACACGTGAAGTAATTGAAGCAGCTAAAAGCTTAAAATTAATTGGTCGTGCTGGTGTTGGTGTCGATAATATTGACCTTGCTGCTGCTACAGAACACGGTATTATTGTGGTAAACGCACCAGACGGCAACACTAACTCAGCTGCCGAACATACAATTGCGATGATGACTTCACTTGCCCGTCATATTCCACAAGCTTTTAATACATTAAAAAATGGCAAATGGGATCGCAAATCTTTTGTTGGCGTGGAGCTAAAAAATAAAACTTTAGGCGTTGTAGGTTTTGGTCGAATTGGTGTTGAAGTAGCTTATCGTGCTAAGGGTCAACGTATGAATGTTATGGCATACGATCCTTTCCTAACAGATGAACGTGCCAAAGAATTAGGTGTAACAAAAGCAACGGTTGAAGAAATCTGTGTAGCTGCAGATTTCATTACAGTTCATACACCACTTCTACCTGAAACTCGCAACCTTATTAATAAAGATAAATTTGCGATGATGAAAGATGGCGTACGTATTATTAACTGTGCACGTGGCGGTATCATCAATGAAGACGATTTATATGATGCAATCGTAGCAGGTAAAGTGGCTGGAGCAGCTCTTGATGTATTTGTTTCTGAACCAGCAACAGATCATAAGCTACTGACTTTACCACAAGTTATCGCAACGCCTCACTTAGGAGCATCTACAATCGAGGCACAAGAATCTGTAGCGGTTGACGTATCAAATGACATCATTAAATTTTACAAAACAGGTACTGTAACAAATCCAGTAAACATGCCATCTATACCTAAAGAGCTTCTTGCACAAGTTGAGCCTTTCTTTGAATTAGCTGAAAAACTTGGTTCATTCCTATCACAAGTGACAACAGAGCCAGTCAAAGAAATCAATCTATCTTATGCAGGAGAAGTAGCAAACTATGATGTTCGTCCATTAACTTCAAATGCGTTAAAAGGTTTACTGTCTAAAAATCACGGTAATCATGTCAATGATGTGAATGCTCGTTACTTATCTGAACGTATCGGTATGAAAATTAATGAGCACAAAACAACAACAGCAAAAGGCTTTACAAGCTTAATTACTATTGAAATTATTACTGCTAACGAAACACATACTGTAGCGGGTACACTATTAAACGGTTTAGGTGCACGTATTGTAAAAGTAGAGGACTATGTTGTTGACGTCATTCCACAAGGCCACCTTCTTTACATTAAAAATACTGACAAACCAGGTGCAATTGGCCGTGTAGCAACAAAGCTTGCAGAAAAAGAAATCAATATCGCGACAATGCAGGTTGGTCGTGCACAGGTTGGTGGTACAGCGGTTATGATGCTAACGGTTGACAATGTTGTAACAGAAGAAGATTTAGTATTTGTGGCACAGCTTGAAAACATTGATGAAGTGAAAGCCATTACCCTATAATTATCAACAACAAGAAGCAGGGAGTCTCTACTCTCTGCTTTTTCTTTTTGGTAAAATGATACTTTTCTAAAGGTTCTTCGTCTTTAAAGAAAAGGAGGTGCACAGCTTGAACATAGAAGAAATATTTTACTTACATAATCACACCATTTTTAAATACTTATATTACTTACTAAATGACGAAAAATTAGCGGAGGATTATACACAGGAAACCTTTGTCCGTTATTTGAAACATCACCAAACAATTAAAGAAGGGGCTGATCTCGCTTGGTTACGCTGCACCGCGCGTAACCTTGCCTATGATCATTATCGTCGAAAAAGGATTATTCAATTTGTCCCTTTTTTACAACAGCATGAAGAACAAACGTCACCTTCTCCTCATCAATGGCTGATGCAACGGGAAGATGCCAGGATACTATATCTTGCAATTCGCAAACTAAAAATTACCTATCGCGATGTGATTATCCTGCGCAAAATAGAGGGACTATCCATCGAGGAAACCTCCAATATTCTTGGCTGGAATGAGGGGAAAGTAAAAAACACATTAAAACGAGCACTCATCGCATTAAAAAAACAGTTAGGAGGTGAGATGGATGAAGAATGATAAGAAGACATGGCAACACTTAGATGATTTAATGTTATCTGATCAGCAGCAAAAAAAATTATTACGCAATATGACAGAGCCCTCAGTAATTAGTAAACAAACTACTGGAAATGGATGGAAAATTCCTTCTGTGTCAGTGCTATTTATAGTAGTTCTTTCTTTATTAATTTTAACTTTTGTTCAACGTCCGACTGATTCTCCTATGACAATGGATTCCTCCAAAGCCATCCAACGTGTCTACTTAAAGGAGAATCTGAACAAGGATACCTTTATAGCAAAGGATTCTTGCCTTTATGTTCCTCAGCAATGCTATGCTCATTCAAAGGCTATCACACAGCTACAACAGAATTGGGACAACGCTTCTCCTATAACAATATCCGCTAGTCAATGGAAAAGTGGTACTATCTATGATATTTTGATTCTCTATAATGACCGTACACAAGAGAAATGGAAGGTACTCAATAACAAGATTTTCTTCAATGTTGAAACCCAGCAAGCCTTTCTGATTGAAGAATCAATTGACTCTCTACGCTATTTTTATGATGAGAAGCGATCGACGAAACTTATTTTAGGGAACATTTTCATCCTACTTATGCATTTCATCCTATGGATTGCTAAAAAAAGAATGCCTTATACAGAACGTCGCTTTTTCGCTGCGACAGTTGAGCATGCTATTGCCAATGCCATCATGCTCGTGTTGTTTGGAGGTATTTCATTTGGTATCTATCTTGTCCACCATACAATTCATGCAACAATTATTTATGGCCTTTTCTCACTCTACTCCTTTATGCAAATCTATTATCGTAAAAAGGCTGGTGAACCTAAGGGTTACTTAATTGCTAGCGCTCTTGTTCAGCTTTGTATAGCGATAGCTTTTACATGTTTATACCTTGGACTGAATGTCTATTTTTAATAAAAAAATGTACTGACTCCATGAAGGGTCAGTACATTTTTATACTATAGCTTATTTACAAGCTCCAACAACGCTGTCAAAGAATCCACCTCATAGGTAGGTGTCACAGCCCCGCTGGCGATATTGCTTTCACGATTAATCCATACATTACGCATTCCCACACGAGATGATCCTAAAATATCAGTATTAAGATTGTCGCCAACCATAATTGCCTCGTCCGCTGTAATACCTGCTTTCTCCATCACATACTCAAAAATAGATGCGTCCGGCTTACCTTTACCAAAGTCACCTGAAATAATAATATGATCAAAATATGGGGCAATTTCTGGTGTGATTTCTAGCTTTAAATTTTGCAAACTTGGTGCGCCATTTGTAAGCAATACAAGCTGATATTTTCCTTTTAATTCATCTAACACTGCAAAAGTATCTTCGTATAAAAATGGCGCTACTTTACGCTCGGCTACAAAGCGCTCTCCTAACTCCTCTCCAAACGCTGTATCTTCAATACCAAGAGCAGCTAACCCTTTTGTCCAAGCCGCTGCACGATAGCTAGGAACAATTTCCTTCATTTTTTGGAAGGAGTCCGTCGAGTCGTCAAACGTTCCCCAAAGTCCTTCAAATGGATTGATACCAATTAATACCGTATAATCATATGTTTCATAACCCTCATATAAAGCACGTGCCTCTCGGCGAACAGCTTCCTCTAGCTCAGTAGGGTTCACATTATGTACTGTTGCTGCATAGTCACATGTTTTTTCAAATGCAGTTTTGACTGATTTTTTATCCCATAGTAGTGTATCATCTAAATCAAAAATAATTGTATTTATCGACATTTTTGTCCGCTCCTAGCTCCCCGATTAATACTATTATTTTAGCATATTTTCAAAATATTTAGGATAACAAATTATACACATTTCCTCTAGCTAAAAACAAGCTGTGCATCAATTTCTCACAGCTTGTCATCTATTAATTATTTTTATTTCGTAAACGATTCATTAAACTCTGAATGTCTGCTTTTTTTTGTTGTGTTTCTTCTTGTAAAATTTCAATATGGTAAATACCATTTTTTTCTTCTATCTGAACACGATCACCTACTTGCACAGCCTTGTTTATGGCTGACTGCGAAATAATGAGTTGTTCCTCTTCTGCCGGAAACTTTAAAAAAACCGCATAGCCATCTTCAATACGGTCCAATGTGTATTTACTCAAGCTCACTTACAAGTTCCCCTTTCTCATTCCGTAATTGCGCAGCATCTCCATCGTTTAACCAAATTTGTTTAGTCGTCCATTTCAAATAATTTTGCCCTTCCCGCGCATTGGTTCCACTAGTAATATAAATTATTTTCCCTGGCTGTAAAGAGAGATTAGGGAAATTATAAACTTGATGCCCTTCAATTGAAATAAGCTGCCAACCTTTTAAAGATACTGCTTGTTGTCCACTATTTTTGATTCCTACTATTTCAGTAACTAGATCCTTGCTAACGATTTCAATAGCTGTTGTCGGTGCTACTTCTTTAGATGGTTTATTGCCCGTTTCTACTCTTGAAGTTTCCTTGCCATTCACCGCATAGTTTACCCCATCTGTGGACACCGTAATCGTTCCTAAATCTGCTGTGGCATAGATTTTGCTACCAATAGCCTGCAAACGATCCACTACTTCTGCATGTGGATGTCCATATTTATTATCTTCTCCATAACTTAATATCGTGACCTCTGGTTTTACAGCCTGAATGAATTCCTCCGAGCTACTTGTGTTAGAGCCATGATGTCCTGCTTTTAAAACGGTTGCTTTCACATCATACTGCAACATTTCCTTTTCTAATGCCACTCCCGCATCTCCCGTCAATAAAAAAGAGACATCCCCATAAGTCATTTTTAAGACAATAGAGGCATCGTTATTATCTGTAGCCTGTTCATTGGCATTTAAAACTTTCACATTTACATCCTTATCAAATACAATATCATCACCTATTTTTGGCACATGGTAAGGAATATTTTTTTCATCGATACGTGTCAGCATCTCTTCAAAGGTTTGCGATGTATGTACTTTTCCCGAATCATAAAATTGTTCAATCATCATGTTATCTAATACAGGAATAAGCCCCCCAATATGATCAGCATCTGGGTGTGTCGCTACCACAATATCAAGCTTATTTATTCCAAGTTCTTTTAAATAAGAAACAATCTGTTGTCCTGCGCCCTTCACTCCCCCATCTATAAGCATCGTTTTACCACTTGGTGATTCAATCAGTATAGAATCCCCCTGCCCCACATCAATAAAATGAACCTGCATTTCATGACCAGCTGTTACATGAATTTTCTCTGTCTTGACTGCCTCAGTACAGCCAGCTAATAAAAAAATACAAAGGAGTAATACTATTATTTTTTTCATCTACTAACTTCCTTTCTATTTTCCTATTATACAAAAAGAGAGCTAGCCATGGCCCGCTCTCCCTTTACTTTAAACAAAAATCCACCATAAAATCATCGTAATAATAATCGTCACAAGACCCTGTAACAACGTGGCCACCGTTTGCGCTTTATAGGCTTGTGTCACTTCCATGCCACTATACTGTGTAATTACCCAGAAGAAGCTATCATTCACATGGCTAACGGTCATTGCCCCTGCTCCTATTGCCATCACCACTAATGCTAATGGTACCGCTCCCTCAATTCCCAGTGTCACAAGCATCGGGGCTACTAAAGTAGATGTAATCACAAGAGCTGTTGTGGAAGAACCTTGGGCTGTTTTCAATGCTGCTGCTACTATAAATGGCACTAGAAGGAATAATGTACCTGAGGCGAACATACCTAAATCCATTTCTTGAAGCATTTCTCCAACACCAGCATTTTTTATAACAGTTCCAAACGAACCACCAGCCCCTGTTATAAGTAAAATTGGTGCGGCTTCTTTTAGACTTTCGCCAATCCAACCTGTTAATGTCGTTTCATTGATTTCAGGTAATAATAAAAAGGCTGCTGCTACACCTAAAAATAAGGCCACTGTTGGAGAACCTAAGAATTTAAAGATGGTATTGAAAGTCGATTCCGTATCACCAACTAATGCTGCTATAGAACCCAAACCAATTAACACAATCGGCAGAACGATTGGTAAAAATGCTTTAAATGTTGAGGGCATTTTACCAAAGGATTTAATGACTTCCTCATAATCTAATGCCTCTACCTCATCTTCAGGAACGCGAATTTTTGTCGCAACTTTTACTGACCATAGATAACCTACGAATGTCGCTGGTATCGCGACTAATAAACCAATGACAATGACTGTTCCTAAATAATCTGCTGCGCCAATATTTCCTGCTGCTGCAATAGGCCCTGGAGTTGGTGGTACTAATACATGCGTCGCAAATAAGCCAGTTGCTAAAGCTACTGCCATAGATGCAATCGTAACATTTGCTCGCTTTGCTAATGATTTTTGCAAGCTGGATAAAATAATAAAGCCAGAATCACAAAATACTGGTATGGATACGATATAGCCAATTAAAGACATCGCTAATTGTGGACGTTTAGGTCCTACAATTCTTAACACTACTTCTGCCATTCGATAAGCAGCACCTGATTTTTCTAATATTAAGCCTATAATAGTACCAGCAATAATGACTAAACCGATACTTGTCATTAAGCCTCCAAATCCAGTATTAATGCTTTCCACTACTGTCAACAATGGCATACCTGAAGCAATTCCAACGAAGAAAGCACTGATTAATAAAGCTAAAAACGGATGAAGCTTTAACTTAGCTGTTCCTAAGACAACAAACAATACCCCTATTAATATAATAATGAACAACATCTAGACATCCCCCTTTTGTAAGTAACGCTCTATCATTCTTTTAGTTTTTAACCGAATAAAGTGTGCAGGTTCTTGCATTGCCTGCTGCACATCAATCTCCTCATCTACCAATGACTCAACAACTGTAAAATACGCTTGTAATGCTGTATTCGCCTTGGTATCAATTCCTCCAGACAGCAGCATCGCCTCTACATTCGCTTGCTTTGCAGCTTTGGCTACACCTAATGGTGCCTTACCATGTAATGTTTGAAGATCAGATTTTCCTTCACCCGTTATCACTAACTGTGCTTCTGCTAAATGAGCCTGAAGTTGTACAGCGTCCAGCACAAGGTCAATTCCTGCATGGAAGGTTCCTTTTAAAAAAGCGATTAATGCGCCCCCCATTCCCCCAGCGGCTCCAGCACCTTTATAGTCATGTAATCGTATAGCAAATTGAGCTTCAACAATATCTGCAAAATGCTTTAAACAACGATCAAATTCAGCGACCTGGTGTTTTTGAACACCCTTTTGTGGACCAAAGATGGCAGTAGCTCCTCGTTCACCAATAAGCGGATTATCCACATCACAGGCAATCGTAAATGTTGATTCTGCTAATCTAGTATCTAGTAGACTCATATCTATGACATCTAATTGCATAAGGTTAGAAACACCAGCCTCAAGTTCCACCCCTTCCGCTGATAATAACCGCACACCTAATGCTTGTAACATACCAGTACCCGCATCATTTGTAGCACTCCCACCAATGCCAATAATAAATTTTCTAAAACCTTGATCAAGTGCGGCTTTAATTAATTGTCCTGTGCCATAAGATGTAGCAAGTTCAGGATTTTTCTCATTTTCTTGTAACAGCATAATACCAGATGCTTGAGCCATCTCTATTACACAGGTTACTTGATCGCCCAGTACACCATATTGAGCCTGGATAGCTCTTCCCAATGGATCAAGCACAGTTGCTGAGCAATATCGACCATCTGTAGAGGCAATAAGTGAGTGCAGTGTACCTTCACCACCATCTGCCACTGGTAGTATAATTGTTTCAATTGAATGATCCACATCTAAGATTCCTTTTTGCATTGCCTTTGCTACTTCAACTGCTGACAGAGTACCCTTGTAGGAATCTGGACTAATGATAACTTTCATGTTAAACCTCCACTTATGTCGTCCATTGACATTTACGTAAATTTTCATATCCCTAAGTTAAGCGCTTACAATTTATTATAATGACAATAAATTCAGAAAACATTATAATAGGTGTACAATTTATCTGTCATATAACAGGCTGTTTTTTATGCGAGGTGTATAAACATGTTGACAAAAAAGTTAGCAGAAGACATCGTCCATCAAACGATGTTGCGCTTGCGTCACAATATTAATGTTATCAGCCCAAGTGGAGTCATTTTAGCTTCTGGGGATAAAATGAGGGTGGAAAATATTCATGAAGGTGCACTATACGTAGCACAGTCAAAAGAGACTCTAATTATAAATGAGGAAAATATAGCACTTTATCCAAACACAAAACCAGGCATCAATATGCCAATTATGTATCAAGATGAGGTTGTAGGTGTTATAGGTATTACAGGAGATTCAGAGGATATGCTTGAAATTGCTAATCTCGTTCAGCTCACAACAGAGATTATGGCCCATCAAGCGATTGTTGAATCTAAAAGCGAATGGCAACGAAAGAATAACGATTACATATTTGAAGCACTCGTTCATGGAAGTAAGCTAGACGGAACCTTAACTGAACGGATTCAGAAATTACCATTTGCTCTTTCTGGCCCTTTTCAGGTGATTTTAGTGAGCTTAAATGAAGCATCCTACGCAGAAAATACAATACCCTTCTTTTTTGAGGATCTATTTTACAAACAGCCTATTCTTGCTGGTCATAGCCAATTACAGGAATACTATATCCTACTAACAAGTTGTATGGAGCAAAATTGCCGTCCTATTATAAAAGCACTGCGTAAGCAGAAGCAGAAACTTCCCTCCCTTCAAATTGGGGTAGGGCCTGTGGTTCAGCATTTATCTCAGCTTCCCTATAGCTACCAAGGTGCCAGAACAGCTCTAAAATTTGCTGCAATCAATAATGAATTGACTTTTTTTGAAGATGTCGAGTTATATTCCCTTTTTAAACCTCGTGAATCGGAGGAGGTACAAGCATTTTACCGTCGTGTACTCAAAAATTTAGACGCTAAACAATTGGAAACATTACAATCGTTTTTTGATTGTAATTTACAGCTAAAGCATTGTGCTCAGCAATTGAATATTCATCGACATACACTTACTTATCGTTTGAATAAAATAAGGGAATTAACAGGCTATGATCCGCAATACTTTGAGGATGCTGTTCTGCTAAAAATGGCCTGTACATTACGAACACTACAAACAATGAAGGCAATCTGAACAGATCAGATTGCCTTCATCATTAAGCCTTATATAATTCATTTAAAAATTCTATTTTCTTCCCAATAGCCTCTTCAAAGGTCATGATATAGGCAGCAGGATCTTTCGGATTATGGAATTGTGTAATTCTCCCTGTTTCGGGATGAACAAATTTTGAGGATGCCCCACAGCCAATTCCTAAGATTGTCTGCACTTCTTCCATAATAACGATATTATAAATACTTTCTTCTCCCGCTTTACTATAGCCGACATTTTCTAAATTACCTAAAATATTTTTCTGACGATATAAATAGTATGGAACATAATCATTTTCTTTTGTCCAAATTTGTGCCATTGCCATCATTTCAGCTACCGTATCACGGTCGGCTACTTTGTATTTATCCTTATTACGCGTCATCTCTGAAGCACGTTTAAATGATAGCGTATGAACAGTTAAAGACTCTGGCTGCATTTTTGCCGATTCCTCTAATGAATGTTGGAATTCTTCAATCCCTTCATTCGGTAGCCCAATTATAAGATCCATATTGATATTGTTCATACCTGATTCTCTTGCAAGCCAAAACTTCTCAATGGTTTCCTGGACTGTGTGATGACGACCAATTGCTTTTAATGTTTCATCAGTATAAGATTGTGGATTTACACTAATACGATCAATACCCCATTTTTTTAGTACTTCTAATTTTTCTGGTGTGATGGTATCAGGTCTTCCTGCTTCAACTGTCACCTCTCGAATTGTTTCAGGGTTAGGGAATGATTCATACATCGTTTGATACAAGGCGTCCATTTCATCGGCCTCGATGGAAGTCGGTGTACCACCACCCCAATAAATGGAGGTGATTTTCATATCATTGTCCTTCAGCCATTTGCCCATTTCACGCAATTCAATATGCAAGCCATCTAAAAAAGTCGTAACACGGCCTTGCTTACGATTACTACCAATCGCATAGGCTGGGAAAGTGCAATATGCACATTTGGTAGGGCAGAATGGAATACCGATATAAACACTGATTTCTTGTCCAATGGAATCAAGATCAGGAATGGTCACTAGTTGTCGGTCCACAATTTCCTTTAATAGTCCAACTTTTTCCTTTGATAAGCGGAAATCTCGAATTAATAGATCAGCAATTTCTTGCTCACTTTTACCTTCTTTTCTAAATTTATGATACAGCTTTGTTGGGCGTACACCCGTTAAAATCCCCCATTGCTGATGCACTCCAGTATGCTGTTCAAGAACATCTAAAAATACATGTGACAATGCACGTTTTATGCGAATATTTAGCTCACGATCTGTTGCCGGGGACTCATATTGAATACTGTACTCATTCGTGTATTGCTTACCATCTACAATCAAGTTTGCTTTTGTAGAAATGGAAAAATCGTCTCCAGTCTGATAGTCAAATGAAGCAGACATGTCTGCTCCCATTGGTTCAACCTTCAGCTTGGAATCCTCAAAAAATAAATTCGCAATATGATTTAATACGCGAATCCAATCTTCGGGATATTTTTGATCTATGTGAATAATTTTCATTTCGTTTCGCTCTCTTCTTTTATATAATTGCAGATTTAAGTTTAACAAATTTCTATGACTATAAGCAAAATAACAATTAGAATCTATAAAATAACAGAATATTCAGTTTAAATATAGACAAACTATTTTTTTGTCATTATAATTTTCAGAAAAGGTGGTGTCGAGAATGTTTATTTTAAAAAATGACAATTATACATCTGTTTCGAGCTTTATTCATCAAGTAGAAGTAGCATTCCACCATTTTGATTTAGAGCGCTGTGACGAAAAAACATTATATGTCACGGTAAAACTTAATTACGGCACACATAAAGTACTTTGTGATTTTATTTATATTATTGATCAACAAGAAATCTATGGCGCTATTTCAATTAACAAGCATTATGAAAAGACAAGGGTATTTATTCAACAGCATTTTCAGCAATTTTTATTGTATTCAGATGAAATGGTATTAGCTAAAAACTTCATGAGTACAATATCCTTTAAACAATGTCTCCAACAATTTGCGAAAAAGTATCCAGCCTTTATTTCCTCAAAGAACCATTACGCTCTAGCAATGGCTGAGTAACTACAAATAAAAATAGTATGCCAAGCATTGTTGGCATACTA
>NZ_JBAHYH020000001.1:801586-846904 GCF_036698265.2 Lysinibacillus sp. IITD104 | reverse complement strand
TAGTATGCCAAGCATTGTTGGCATACTATTTTCTTAATTATTTTAAATATCCATCCACAAATTCAACAGGTACATATGTCTTTGTATCTTTTAAGGTCGGTGCGACTGTTAGTGTACGTAATGCCTTATTATAGCCAAATGTTTTTTCACCGCGAGTAATTGTATAAGACATATTCCCTTTTGAAAGGATTGCCCCCTTGCCTGTAGAATCCACTTTGAAGCCAAGCTTTTCAGCGATCACACGCAATGGCACCATTTTTGTACCAGCTACTTCATAAGAATCTGATGCGATAATATTATCAATTTCTTCATTTATTGGATTCTTAGTAGCTGAGGAATCATCGTCCAGTACAATTACTTTAGATGGTGTTGTTTGCGCTGGAATACTTTTAGTAGAGGCCGTATAGAAAACAACTAGATGCTTCTCTGCTAAATCTTTAGCGTCCACCTTTTCACCTTTTTCATTGAATAGCTCTGTTTCTTTCCCGATATTTAATTTTAAAATATCATACGTATTAGTTAAATCTTCAAAGAAATAATCCACTTCTACAAAGCCTGCTTTTTCTGTTTCAACGATGACAACCTCTGGATTGAATTGTGGTGGATATATATATTTTTGAGGTTTGTTAGCAAATGTATAAGCTACTATTTTATCACCCTTTTGAAGCTCCACTTTCTTCCCAGTATTGTCGAACACAAGAGTATCTTTAGTCATTTCTAATACATTTGTTTGCTCGCCTTCTTTTACTGTGTAATATGTAATATTTTCCCCAACACGAACATCTTCCACAGTACCACGAGTATCATTAAAAATGTGTACGGGATCAATTTGTATTTGTGGTACCTCTGCTTCTGTCGATTGCTGCTCATTTGCTGAAGCTACCGGTACAAGGGCACTTCCAAATAATAATGCTGATATAGCTACAGGTGCTATTTTTTTCATGTTCATAAAATCTCTCCTTATTGTTTGGATTCAAAGGAGTAGTAGTTTTAAAATGGAAAAAGTTTCAGTGCAAGCAGAGGATTTTATAAGAAGAGGTGGCAGTAGATACTACCACCTCTTATTAGCTATTCTTTAACAATCTCGCTCAAACCAGTAATATCGATGCCATTTAAAGCTTGAGTAGCAAGGCGGTCCGCTTCAGAATTTTCCTTACGTGAGACAAGCTGGTATTCTGCTTGAATGTGAAGCTGCTCCAACTTAGCATCAATTTTATCTGCCCAACTTGCTAATTCCTTTTCCAATGCTGGCCATTCCCCATTTAGCTGATTGATGACCACTTGTGAATCTCCTATAATACGCACAGGCAAATGGTGGACATTTAAAAGTTCAAGCTCTACTAAGCCTAAATAAAGCGCTGCATACTCTGCCTCATTATTTGATTTCAATTCAGACGAAAAGGCATTTCTTCTTAATCGTAAAGGCTTACCATTTTGTTCGTAATAAATGGCGCAGCCTAGCCCTGCTTGCCTTGTCCCACGATCAAAACCTCCATCAAAATAGACCGTAATATTATGTGGCTCAGTATCAATTTCCTTTAAATAGGCTTTTAGCTCTTTAAGTGACCAATTTGTATCTTGCCGATCAATGCAATGTAGCGATTTTACTCTTCCCGTTCTTTCCATATCCTCTGCAAGTAATAGTGCTTGAGCTGCAGGCATTTCAGCGGAACGTAAAACGGTTGTTGCTCCTTTTGGTGTTTTATAGATCCATTCAATGATGACATGCATAGTCATAACCTCCAATACTCTTTAACTGGTACATAAAGCAAAAACGTGTACCGACCAATAGCGGATACACGTTTTCCTCTCACTTGTTATATGTGCAATTCCTAGAAAAATTATTCCCTTTTAAATTGCGATTATCACCTTTTATTGAATTCCTTCATATAAACCTTGGATAGGTTTTATTAAAATGCGATTTACTTCTTCGATTACTTTGCTTACCTTCATTTCTGCCTCAAGCATCGTTGAAATTTTTTCATTTTGCTGTGCAAGCTGTGCCGCTTTTTGTGCATAGACAAGCTCATCTTCCAAAATATCCTCACCAGCTAATTGCTTTTTCTGTAATTCGATTTGGATTTTACGGAAGTTTTTAAAGACATTTAATGCCTCTTCATCATTTTTAACAACTTCAACAGCAGCTTTTAACGCTTCAAATTCTGGAATCTTACGGAAAGTTGCTTCTAGCGCATTAATGTCATTATAAATATTAATCATTCATACAATCTCCTTTTAAATAAAGTAAACAATCAAGCCTTGCACAATCCCAATCAATCCACCAAGCACTGCACCTAATACAGTAATCATTTTAAACTCACGTTTAGAAATGCCTAATACAAGTTCCTCTAATTTCTCTACTGGGAATGAGTCTACCTGCTCTCGCACTACTTCTTGTAAGTTTAAACGTTTTAGTACATCCTCAAGTTTTTCCTCTGCCTTCACAAAAGCCTTTTCTATAACCTGTGGAATCACGGTATACTTTGCCCACTCATTTCCTTCAGGCCAATAATAAGAAATCGGTTGATTTAAACGTTCAGAGATTGCTAATTGTTCTTTCACGTACACTTGTAATTTCGATAAAATGGGGTCAAATTGAACATCTTGCAAAAAGTCCATAGCTGGTCGATCTTTGAATTTTTCCCATTCCTGTGAAAATATTTTTGTTAGTAATGTTGTTGTTCCTGGTGCTTGTAAAAACTTCACAAGCTCACGTTGAACTTTCCCAACTAGTGAAGTGGAATCACCTAAGAACATATTGATCATGCCGCCTAGAGATCCTTTGGATGATAAAAAGTCATCAATCATTGCCTTAATCGTCATTTCGCCTTCAGGTGATAAAAAATAATCCTCGCCTTTTTCTAAGATATGCTGAACCGCTACTGGAATTTTAGCATCAATCGTATTTTGGATATCCTCAGATAGCAATGTACGAATTGATTTTGTTGATAGTGTATTCTTTACTGACGAAAATTGTCCCTCTACAATTGCTTCAACCTTCTGCTCAATGGTAGCAGGCATATGTGAAAACCCGGCTAAGTTTAGCCAATCCTGAATTGTTTTGTCGTTTGTAAAGATTGTTTCTTCAACTTTTGATTGTACAAAGTGTTCTACTTTGTCTTGAATATCCTTTGAGAAAAACTTTTTTCTAAATGTTTCGGGAGTTAGTAAATAATTTACTACTGTAAGACCCAGCTGTTTCGCTAATTCATCACGTCGTTTGGGTATAAGACCGGGTGTAAACGGTAATCGCCAATTTTTAATATATATCGCTTTATATGGGCGAAAAAGCATTTTAATGGCTAAGTGATTTGTAACGCCCCCAATTGCAGCCCCAATGAAAGCCATGAAAAGTAATGTCACTATAAAATTATCCATTAGTATCCTCTCATTTCAATTGTATTCAAGATTGGCGTTTTTTGTCGCCTTCTGCACCCATTATAGCAGAGCAATGATTTTCAACGAAAGAAATACCTCTTTAGAATTTCAATGTCATCCTATTTACTTCTATGAAAAGTGAATAGTTGCAAAAATACCGTTATACTTGAATAATATGACTACATACTATAGAAACGAGGTTTGATGATGATTCAACATTTCAGTTTTAAACCACTATTTGAAAACACGCAACTACCTGGTTGGACTATTTCATTTTTTTATCAACGAGAACGATACCAAGCGGAGTATTTAAAGGACGGTACGATTGAGTGGATAGGGGCCATTCCGTCAGACGAGGAGGCTGTTAAAAAAATGATACATGAGCTTATGCTGTTTCATGTATACGATTAAAATCCGTAGTCAATTTTTCATTCTGAACCCGTATAAAAATACCTATATTTACTATAAATAGCACATCATTTAAGCTAATTATGTTGAATCATGTTGAAATTTGTATATTTTTCTTATACATTTATGATATCAGCTTAAGAGTAAATGTTTTTTATGCAGGGGGCCATTTCAATGAGTAAAGTCACACTTTCGGATGACTTAAATAGCTATAATTCAAAAGCGTTAATTCGTGTAAAAGTAAAAGAATTTTTTTCAGAATTTTCCGCTAAAATATTCGAATTAGCGGATGAAGCGGGAGCTGTTAATAGTAAGAAATTCGAGGAACTTTCTGGCTATAAAAGCGACTTTTACAATGAGTATTGCAGTCAATTAAAGGGCTTTTTTGATTCTTCTACTAGCTCTTTCGGCAAGAAATCGATTAAAACGTTCTATTTAACGTATAATAATAAGAACTATGTTCTAACACAGCAAGGCATAACTGAAAAAGCACCTGTTTCTATCGCACCGTTTACAGGTGTGATACCTTTCAAGGAAACGGTCCATGATGTTGAAAAAGCGTGTTTAAAATTACGCTTCCAGCAAGAATAAATAGGGTAAACGTTTAGAAAGGGGGAGTCTCAATGAGCATTTGAGACTCCCCCTTTACTATAAAAAATAATTCATTTAAAAAAATCCGCAAGCTAAAGCACTCTTGAGATTTTTGACGTGTCGTATTATATGAGATGCAAAATGCTTCTTTCCCTAAACAAACTATCTTTGATCTTTTTAAAGTTAGCATATAGTACTGGTAAATACAATCTTTTGGTAGTTGAATCTAGCGACTTTTTTCGCAATGCCTCTTAATAAACAAACGAAAAAATCGTTGTCAATATTTGTGTTTTTCTTTTAAATAATTTATGATTGAAACATCCAACAATTTTTTAAATCATAGGAGGTGTACACTTTGTTTACTTCCCTCATTCGGGCGGGAACAAAGGAATTATTTGGACGGAGACATATTGGAGATAACCATTAGGTTGGCGGCATTCGCCCTACTAATTATAATGACTGGATTTTTCGTTGCAACTGAATTTGCAATCGTAAAAGTGAGATCTACCCGCATTGATCAATTGCTCGCGGAAGGGCATAAAAAAGCGAAAAATGCAAAACGTGTTGTTTCAGATTTAGATGAGTACTTATCTGCCTGTCAGCTAGGTATTACCATCACTGCACTTGGTTTAGGTTGGTTAGGTGAACCTACATTTGAAATCATTTTGCACCCAGTGTTTGAATTTCTAAATTTGAATGGTAGTATTACATCTATCCTTTCATTCATACTTGCATTCTCAATCGTTACGTTTATGCATGTTGTTATTGGGGAATTGGCGCCAAAAACATTAGCCATCCAAAAAGCAGAATTTGTCACATTAAACTTTTCTGGCCCATTAATTATCTTCCACAATATTACGTATCCTATCATTAAGCTATTAAACGGCTCTGCCCGTGGTTTAACAGGTCTTTTCGGCTTAAAAATGATGTCAGAATCAGAAGTAGCTCACACAGAGGAAGAGTTGCGTATGATTTTGTCGGATAGTTTAAAAGGTGGAGAAATTAATAACTCAGAATATGAATATGTTAACAGTATTTTCGAGTTCTCAGATCGTCTTGCAAAAGAAATTATGGTTCCTCGAACTGAAATTGTCGGCATTGAAAAAGAGCTAACGATTAAAGAAGTTTTTGATTTAATGGGTGTTGAGCAATATACTCGTTATCCAATTCTGGATGGAGATAAAGATCATATTATTGGCTTAGTTAACATGAAGCATTTATTAACCGCTTACATTAAGGATTCTAAAAATGGTGATAAGCCAGTCATTGATTATATGCAACCTATTATTCGAGTGATGGAAACAACGCAAATTAACGATCTATTATTAAAAATTCAACGTGAGCGTATTCATATGGCCATTTTAATGGATGAATATGGCGGAACATCTGGTTTAGTGACGATTGAAGATATTATTGAGGAAATTGTCGGCGATATTCAAGATGAATTTGATGAAGACGAAATCCCGGAAGTACAAGAAATTGCAGAAAATCATTTTATTTTAGATGCGAAGATGCTTCTTGAAAATGTAAATGATATGCTTGGTACTGACATAGAAGATGATGATATTGATACTATCGGTGGTTGGTTCATGACGAAGCGTTTTGATGCGGTCGAAGGAGACAGTATTCAAGAGCAAGGTTTTGAATTTATCGCAAAAGAATTAGATGGTCACCATATTTTATACTTAGAAGTTCTGAAATTACCTAACAGTGATTTATCAAATGAATATGACGCAGTCATTGATTAAAATTGAATTGAATTGCCATACTCGTCGTGGTACTATTAGAAGCACGCTTGTAATCTAGGCTATAAATATGGTCTTTTCTTCACACCTTATAGAGGTGGGAGCAACGTCCGTAATAAATAGATGAAAACGACTCCCTTTTTAAAAGGGGGTCGTTTTCTAATGTCCGAAAGTTTTGCGAGGAGGAAACAAAATGGAGCTCTATACAAATTTACGTCAAGGGGAAAAAGGTGCATGGCTATCCATTGGTACATATCTAATCCTAAGCTCTGCTAAGCTTACAATAGGCTATATTGGTACATCAGAGGCACTGAAGGCAGATGGTTTAAACAACACCACTGATATCATTGCATCCATCGCGGTACTGATTGGTTTACGCATTGCCCAAAGACCACCTGATTCCAACCACCAATACGGACATTTACGTGCTGAGACTGTTGCTTCTTTAGTAGCATCGTTCATTATGCTTGTTGTTGGTCTCCAAGTATTAGTTAGTTCACTAAAAAGCTTGTGGGAGCCCACTGGTACAACACCTTCACTGTTAACTGCCTATGTAGCAATAGGTAGTGCAGTTGTGATGTATGTGGTTTACCGCTATAATTTAGCACTATCTAAAAAAATAAAAAGTGCCGCTGTTAAAGCAGCTGCCTTTGACAATCGCTCTGATGCACTTGTCAGTATAGGTACAGCCATTGGTATTTTTGGAGCCATTTTCGGCTTTCCGATCATTGATTCACTTACAGCTCTCATTGTTGCCTTTTTAATTATTAAAACAGCAGTAGAAATTTTTTGGGAAGCTGTTCAAAATCTTACAGATGCATTTGATATTGATGAAGTTGAAACGTTATCGGTGTTAATCCGTAACGTGGACGGAGTGATAGAGCTTTTAGATTTTAAAGGACGTGCACATGGCAATATGTACTTCATCGACGTAACTGTTACAGTGGATCCTTATTTAAATGTCTTTGAAAGTCATCGCATAACCGAAGAAATCGAACATACCATTATGCGTGAAAATCGCTTTTGTCAGGTTCTTGTGCATATTGAGCCACATATAATTTCTCAATAAAACGAAGATAAGTCTCCTACCAATTGAATGGTAAGAGACTTTTTTTATTTAATAGCTATATAAATATCCACTTGCGATTCATGTGGATTAGCGCATCGTTCATCATACAGTTCAAAGTCGCCTGTATATGTTCGTTCAACTTTAGAATTTGCAAACCATGCCCAAATCTCTTGCCAGGTTTGGATGACAACTTCAGGCATCGTGCCTTTATCTGATGTAAATACTAGATACTTAGCTGCTGGAATCATTTTAACTACTAAATCAGTTGGAATGTCATCATTATTTACCTCTACTCCTAGTGTAAGAGTATAATTACCATTCATATCCGTCTCATAGTCTGAATACAAACCAAAGACATGACCATTTTTTCGTTCGGCTATTTGGCCCGCAATATTTTGCTGATAAAAGTGATCCCATAATTGTGGAATTTTAGCATGCTCTGTTATTTCATTTGCATTACTTGTTTGAGTTGAAATACCTACGATGTTAAATGCGGTTAATTCAACTACTTTTGGTTCCTTCCCCTCACTTTTTCTCCATCGCTTCAAACTTGGTAAAAAGGAAGTCAACATATTACGTGCTTCGTTTTCCGGCATACCGCCGTCCTTAAGATGTGGTACACAAATTTCGATCATTCCTTCTACTGTTAACTGGGGTTGTTTAAACTTGCCTCCCTCGTAACAATATATACAATACTCCAGACTTTTGTCTCCTTCTTTTTCAGTACCCAATAATGCCTCTTCTACTAAAGGCATACCACAGCTTTGACAATAGCTTTGCATCGTCATTCCACCTTTCACTTTATTTGTACTTACTATAGCAAAGGAAACCTGACAACTGTCTGTCATCAATTATCTAGATTTTTATATAATTGAACAATTTCTAAAGCTCGATTTTGGATTATATCTCTTATATAAGGTGGTTCCATAATTTTAATGCGATGCCCAAAGCTTAACAAGAAGCCATAAAGCCATTCATCTTCGGGTATAGATATATAAATCATGGATCGTTCATGGTCTATATGCTCTGCACCAAAGGATTCCTCCACCAATGTTGTAATGTCTTTATCAAAAGAAATGACTAAATCGACTACGTTTTGCGGTTGATGCCATTCTTTACCCCAAGGGAGTTCACTTAAATTCACTTCCTTACGCTCAAAGGTAGAATCAACTTGAAGCAAATGTTTCATTCTCGCAAGCTTAAATAAACGAAAGTCCTTTCTTAATGTACAATAGCCATACAAATACCATATCTTCCCTTTTTGAACAATTGTATGTGGTTCGACTATTCTGCTTGTTTGCTCACCATAAGTAGTAGAATAATGAAACCTTATACAACGCTTACTCTGTATTGCTGTCTTGAGCGTCGTAATATGCTCTTTAAAGAGAGCGTTTGGTCCCCATGGACTAAGATCCACGAATAGATGGTCCATCGATTGTTTTACATGATCATCCGCAATACTCGTTATTTTCTCAAGCACTGCTTCAGCGTGGGAATCTTCATAGGTAGTCAAAGCACTTTTAATCGCGATAGAAAGTGATGTGAGCTCATCCTTCGTCAACACTTGTTTATCAACACGATAGCCATCGATTAAACTAATGCCACCGTTTACGCCTTGCTGACTAATAACAGGTACACCAGCACAGCTCAGTGTTTCAATATCTCGATAAATTGTACGAATTGACACATTAAATAGCTCTGCTAATTCTTGTGCCTTAACTTTTTTTCGGTTGATTAAAGTCATTGTCATTGTGAGAAGACGCTCTAATTTCATGGTAAAATCTCCTTTCATGCTATCCCATTATTCCTATATATACCTTCTATTTTAATTAACAACCTATCTTTTTAAGTATTTTTTAAGTACTTTTTGAGTATTTTTTAAGACAAATGTACTATAATAACGCCTAATTATTGTTACAACAATTATACTATTTTAACAATAAAAGAAAAAACAAGGCTTTTACTCCTATACATCTTATATTCCCAATACTATGTTGTTTCATTTTTGTATAAGAATAGTTTGATTTTAACGCCTAAACAATTATTTCAATTCTCTTAACACAACATAAAAAACTTTTATCTTCTATATAATGAACGGCGAACTTTCTTTGAATGGATTTGACAAGATATGACAACACATATCAGGATTCATTGACTCTCACCCGTGAAAGAACTACCACATAAATTGCTTTTTTCTAGTATCAAATTTTTAATAGAAAAGTTGAGTGATTTTCACTTTTCTTGCCCTTCACTATATATAGGAAGCCTCTTCACCCAAAATGAACTAGAGTTTAATGTTTTTAATTTAATTGTATAAAGGAGAGTTTGATGTGATTCGAGCCGTTTTAATAGACAATGAACCTTTAGCTTTACACTATTTTCAAAATAAACTACATGCCTTTCAACAAATACAGGTGATTCAAACCTTTACAAGCGTAGAAGTATTTCTGAATGAACTGCCATCTATGGAGTTTGAGGCTATCTTTTTAGAGGTAAAACTTCAAGAATTATCAGGACTTGAGGTTGCTGATATTATCAAAACCGAGCGTCCACAAGTCAGTGTTATTTTCATTACCGCCTATCATGAATTTGCATTACAAGCCTATGAAATTGGCAGTCTCGACTATGTATTAAAGCCTATTAGTCATGCACGTTTAGAAAAAACAGTAGCACGTATTGAGCATGAATTTTCTATTCAGCAAATGCTTCAACAGGCTTCACAAACTGTATTAAATGTCCAATGCTTCAATCAATTTGCCGTCTATAGTAACAATAGTTTAGTGGCGTTTAAAACAGAAAAGACGAAAGAATTGTTTGCTTATTTTATTTTGCATCCAAATATACCAATTCATCGAGATTATTTAATTGAAATTCTATGGCCAGATTTAGATTATGTACGAGCCAAATCAAATCTTCATACAGCTCTATCTTATTTAAGGAAAACGCTAAATACAATTGGCTATGAAAACTGTATTGTCTTTTCAAATAAATACTATATCTTCGAAAAGCCAAATATTGTATGTGATTTATACGACTTTCAAAAACTTCATGAAGATTTTTCACGACTCGAAATTCCCTCTATTTCTTTGATTAATCAATGTCTTTCAATTTATAAGAATGGCTTATTTGTTTTTGATGATTATGAATGGGCAACTGCCTATAAAGATAAATTAATGAAATCATACATAGAGCTATTAGAAAAAGGGTTTCAAACAACGATTTTTTCAGATACGGAAAGAGCTATGGAATTTTTACATGCATTAATAGAATATGATCCCTATAATGAACAAAAGCTTGAGCACTATTTATATACGTTAATACAGGCAGGACTTCATGAACAGGCGCTCAAAATTTTCCAAACATATAAGCAAAAACTAGAGGAAGATTTAGCACTATCACCAAGCTCTACATTATTAGAGATATCCAAAAAATTATTTGCTCAACATAAATAATGTAAAAAACGGCGAGTGCTACTATGTGAGTAGAAGCTCGCCGTTTTTTTACATACCGCTACCCTCAGTTAGCCCGTGCTTAACAGCATACAGCGCTGCCTGGGTACGGTCTTGGACTTGTAGCTTTGTAAAAATATTTGAAATATGGGTTTTCACCGTTTTTTCTGTGACAAAGAGTGAGGATGCAATTTCCCGATTACTCTTTCCTTTTGTAAGTTCTGCTAGCACATCCTGTTCACGAGGTGTCAGCGGATTTAATAAATGAGGTGCATTCTGTGACTCCTGGCGATCCATTTCAAGCGTGGTCGTTGCTTCAGGATGCAAGGTGTTTTCGCCACGCATAATACGACGAATGGATAAAACCAATTCATCTGGCTCAATATCTTTTAACTGATAGCCTGCCGCTCCTGCCTCCATAGCTGGAATCACATGATCTCGATCAGAAAAGCTAGTAAGCATTAAAATTTCTATTTGCGGAAACTTCGCTTTGATGCGTCTCGTCGCCTGTATGCCATCCATTTCAGGCATTACTAAATCCATTAAGATAATATCTGGTTGGATGCTTTCAGCTAGTGCTACAGCCTCGTGCCCATTTTTTGCCTCTCCAACAACTTCAATATCCTTTTGTGTCTTTAAGAAAAACAGTAGTCCTCTACGCACCACGTGATGATCGTCTGCAATTAATACACGTATCATGTCCTCTCCCCCTTAATATGGCAAGCGGATTAGCAACTCCGTACCTTTACCAATTTCACTTACCCAGTCGGCAGTTCCACCCACTGATTTTGCACGATCCTTAATAGATTGTAAGCCCATTGAAAGCAACTTTGTATTGTTGTCAATGACAAAGCCTCGTCCCTCATCACGAATAACCAACAAAATATCTGTCGATGTAACAGTAATATACAATGCTGCCTCTAATACACCTGCATGGCGACGTACATTATTTAACGCCTCTTGAGCTACACGAAATAATGTTTCTTCAATGCGTGAGGGAAATTGCAATACGCCTGAAACTGTTACATGTAGTTTTAAGCCAAGCATTTCGGCATATACTTTAATGGCCTCAAGCAAACCATTTTCTAACCCTTTAGGCCGCAATTGCCAAATTAGCGCACGCATCTCTGTAAGTGCGTCTTGTGTTAAATGCTGAATCTCTTTAAACGTTTCTTTCACTTCACAATCATCCGTCATTTCAATACCAGCTCTGGCAGTTAACGTAACTGAGAATAGTAGTTGATTGACTGAATCGTGTAAATCACGAGCTAGACGATTACGCTCCTTCACAAGTGCCATTTCCTGCTCCTGTTTTGTCAGTAAAATTCGCTTAATAGCTGAACCCATCTGAAAGGCAACTGATTCTAATAAAGCAAGCTCCTCCTCTGAAAAGCGCACTGTATCCTTCGATGCGACATTTAATACCCCAAAACGTTCTTGTCCAGATTGAAGAGGTACTGTCGCATGATGTGTGATTCCTTCATGATCCCCAACATTAGCGGCTATGGCACTTTCAATACGCTGACACTCGATAATATTGGAGGCTTTTTTTAGCTCTTCATTACGATAACGCGATACACACCAACAACCACCCTTTTTTAAATAATGGCAATTGTTATATTCCAATGCCTCTGGTAAATTTTCATGGACAACAAGTTCTGAGCGCCCCTTTGCATCAATAAAAAAAATCCAGCCTGTTTCAAAATTTGTGCCATTTAAAAATTTGATGAGTGCACCCTTTAGCATTGTGACAATTTCAGTTTCTTCATTTAATAGTTCAGCAATTTCTTTTAAAATACTGATATTGGAATGCTCATTCTCCCTCACGAAAACACCTCTTCTTTAGCATTACTATTGTTAATGATACCATTAAGCTATTGAAGGCGTCTGCTTCCACCGTTCATACTTTAGACTGAAATTCATCGCATTCCTTATTTTGTGTAAGTTGATTTACATATAAAACTAGAACCACTATAATCGAACAAGGACATGGTTTTATGAAGGGAAGATTGGATATGTCTAAAAAAGAGGAAAATGGCTTATTATTTATTTGGATTGTTTCTGCTATAGCAACATTAGGTTCATTATATTTTTCTGAAATTCGTCATTATGAACCTTGTAAATTATGTTGGATTCAACGTATTTTTATGTATCCAATTGTTATTATGACGACAGTAGCATTTATTCAAAAAAATGCGCGTATTGCTGTCACAACAGCTGTCTTTTCTGTGATTGGCGGCTGTATTTCACTTTACCATTATGGAATTCAAAAGCTTAGCTTTTTAGCTGAAAATGCTCCTTCCTGTGGCGCAGTTTCCTGTACAGGACAATACATTAACTGGTTAGGCTTTATTACTATTCCGTTTTTAGCATTAACTGCATTTATTTTAATCGCAGGGGCAAGCTTTTATTTAATAAAAGCTGCTAAAGCTGCAAAATAATCGAAAGACCGTGTTCTACCTTTGGAATACGGTTTTTTCTACGGAGGAAGATCTATGTTTCATTATGAAATCGCTGAAGATAACTTAAGTGTGGAAGAATTGCTACGTAACCAGTGGCGACTTGGTAAAAAGCTCGTACATGAATTGCGTATGGCCAAAGCCATCACATTGGCAAATGATGAGCTGATTCAATGGAATACACCTTTACAAGCTGGAACAATAATCAAATTTACGTTTCCTGTTCCAACATCTAGCTACAAACCAACACCTGTATGTGCTATTGATGTAGTCTATGAGGACGACCATTGTTTAATCGTATCAAAGCCAAAAGGTATGGCAACACATCCTAATGATGCTCGAGATACACATACATGTATGAACCATGTCATGGCACATATCAAAGAACAAGGTGGCATTTATGCTGAACATGTTCATCGTCTTGATAAAGGGACACAGGGCTTATTGCTAGTAGCAAAGCACCCTTTAGCAAAGTCCATTTTCGATCGAATGATTGAGGAAAAAACCATTATTCGTACGTATGCAGCAGAGGTGCAAGGTAATTTACGAACGTCTTCTGGAACGATTGCTGAACCAATTGGCAAAGACCGACACCATGCCACAAGACGTGTTGTGTCCAAAACTGGACAGCATGCTGTAACACACTATGAAGTGGTGGCGCGTTACAAAAATTCCTGTGTTGTTCATCTCATACTTGAGACTGGGCGAACACATCAGATTCGTGTGCATTTAGCCTATATCGGCCATCCAATTATTGGGGATACAATGTATGGTGCACGAGAAACTGCAAGTGATGACTACGAACTGCATGCCATTCAATTAGAATTTGACCATCCATTTTTAAATAAACGTATTATCGTCAAGGACGAGCAATAAGAAAAATCCCGCCTCTATTGGAGAGCGGGATTTAATCATTTTTTAAAAATCAAATTTAAAATGATCAGGATCTTGTCCAAATCGTTGGTTACGATTTAATGTTGCCATTTTCTTCATTTGTTCTTGTGTTAATTCAAAATCAAAAATTTGTGCATTTTCCTCAATTCGGCTCGGTGTTACAGATTTTGGAATAACGAGTGTATCATTTTGTAAATGCCAACGCAGTACTACTTGAGCAGGGGTTTTATTGATTTCTTTCCCAATTTCAATAATAGTAGGATCGGCAAGTACGCCACCACGCCCTAGTGGAGACCATGCAGTAACAGCAATTTGGTGTTCACTACAAAATTCGCTTAATGGCTGCTGCTGTAAATAGGGATGTATCTCCACTTGATTGACCATTGGCGCAGTATTTGCCTTTGCCAATATTTTTTCTAAATGATGCTCATGATGATTCGATACTCCTGTTGCGCGAATTAACTTTTCATCGTAAAGGCGTTCAATAGCTCGATATGTTTCTTCAAATGTTTCAGGGACAGCCCAATGAGTTAAATATAAATCTAAGTAATCCATATTTAAATTCTTTAGCGAAACCTCAAAGGCACGTAATGTTGCATCATATCCTTGGTCATTATTCCATACTTTTGTTGTAACAAAAATATCTTCACGACGAATGCCTGAATGTCGAATTGCTTCTCCTACTTCTACCTCATTACCATATAAGGATGCTGTATCAATAGCTCGATAACCGTATTGAAGGGCTTTATCAATAGCCTGTAATGTTTCCTCACGTTCTGTCATTTTGTAAACACCTAAGCCAAAACGAGGCATTTCTACACCATTTGATAATGTTTTCGTTGATTGTAAATTCAAAAAGCACAACCCCTTTCTTTTCCTAGTACCATTATACAAAAAATTGGATTTAAGAAAAATAAAGCGGCTAGTTAATACTATTTTTTCTTCTGTTCAACATCTTCCAATTGAATTGGATCAGCGATGCGCTCATCCTCTGCAAGCTCTAGCCCATCACGTAAATGCTCCATCTGCTTGCCCAAATCTTTTAATTCCTTCATATCTCTCACCATTGTCCCATTTTCAATATTTGGCACCTTTTTTTCCATACTGATCACCTCACTTTTAGTTTTCCCGATATCAAGCTGTTTGAACCATTTCTGACATATTTTATTCTGCTATGTCGTTTCATTTTTTAAGTAGATAGGCTATACTAAAAAGAGATTTCTTTATAACATGAGGAGGGTTACTTCCATGAAATTATTATTAATCATTGGTGTAACAGTTGCTTTCTTAACAGCTATTTTCACTGCTGGATACGAAGGCGACTACAAAGCTGACAAATAATATCTCAAGAAAATCACTAAGCTTTTAGAAAAGCTTAGTGATTTTCTTTTTTTGTGGAACAATAGAAATACTTGACTTTCCTTTATTTTTAAAATAAACTAACTTACATAAAGTAACTTAATGAAAAAAGATAACTACATGGAGGTATTCTAAATGCATTTTCATGAAAAACCTAACACGTATGTAACGAATGTTGAAATTAAAGTGAGTGATTTACAACGCTCTCTAACCTTTTATCAAGAAATTATTGGCTTTAACGTGTTACAACAAGATTCACATAAAGCTATGTTAACTGCCGATGGTGAAACAGCTCTATTAACTATTGTTCAGCCTAAAACCGTGGAAGATAAGCTTAGCATGACGACAGGACTTTATCACTTCGCCCTATTATTACCTAGTCGACGTGACTTAGCTAATGTCATTTCTCATTTTCACGAAAAAGGTGTATACCTTGGGGCTTCTGACCATGCTGTAAGTGAAGCACTCTATTTAAATGATCCTGATCATAATGGAATCGAGATTTATGCCGATCGTCCTGAAAGTGAATGGGCATGGCATAACAATCAGGTGCATATGGTGACAGAACCACTCAATATTCGTTCTATTTTAGAAGAGGGAGATGGAAACTGGCTTGGTCTACCTGCTGGCACAGTAATGGGCCATATTCATTTATCGGTCTCTAACTTGGCTGAAGCCGAGCAATTTTATACAAAGGGATTAGGATATGATATTGTCACACGCTACGGGTCCCAAGCATTATTTATTTCTACAGGCCGTTACCATCATCATATCGGTTTAAATACTTGGCACTCAGAGAATGCACCAAGGCTTGGAAAAAATCAAGTTGGCTTAAAAACGTTCTCATTGCGTTTAGATAACGAAGAACAAGCGGCAACGATGAAAAATAATCTTCGTGGTATAGGCGCACCTGTTACAGAAATCGTCGGAGGGTTTCAAACAGAGGATCCTGCGGGGAATGTTGTGTTATTAAAGTTTTAGTATAAAAGCAGTTCTCTCAGCGGAGAACTGCTTTTTAATGTAAACCTGGATATCCTTGTTGACGTAATGCCTCATAAATAACAATCGCAGCCGTATTGGACAAATTAAGTGATCGCACATGATCACTTTGTGGAATACGTAAGCACATATCTCGGCGTTCATAAGCAAAGTCCTTCGGCAGACCCGTAGTTTCTTTTCCAAACATAAAATAAATATCACGATCTTGATCACTAAAATCATTTTTCGTAAATGGCTCATCACTGTATGTTTCGATTAAATAAACATCTCCATTTTTAGAGTACGCTATAAAATCCTCAAGTGAATCATGATAGACAATATTTACACTATGCCAATAATCTAAGCCCGCCCGTTTCAGCATTTTATCATCCGTTGAAAAACCTAGCGGACGAATTAAATGGAGCGATGTATTAGTACCCGCACAGGTACGGGCAATATTCCCCGTATTAGCTGGTATTTCTGGTTGATATAAAACGATATGCAATGGCATAACGACACACTTCCTTATTAAAAAATTCTTTAAGTTGGCTCTTTAAAAAGTTAACGAAGGCTTATTCTTTTGGAGCGGCTCCGCTCTCAATCATAGGAACTCCAAGCAATTGATTTCATCCCTAAATTGTAGTTAGTCATTTGCTTCTACATCCAATGTTACTTAAAAAACTGCAAACCTTTATAAATTTCACTTAGCACCTCTTCGTCCTGCTCTGTAGCTTCTGCTTCATGTAAGGCAGTTTGTGCTGTATCCCCGCCAATCTTACCTAAAGCCCATGCTGCTGTGCCTCGAATGACAGGACGGTCATCTTTATGAAGTAGAGCAATCAAATCTGGTATGGCGGCTTCCTCTTTAAAATGAGCTAGTGCCAAGATGGCATTACGCTGAATAGGCTTTTTCCCACGCCATGAGCCTGAAACATGTCCAAACTTTGCCTTAAATTCTCGATTAGAAATCGTTAAAAGCGGTGTCAATAATGGTTTGGCTAGCTCTGGATCTGGCACAAATTCTTCATGTATCCAATTAATTTTCCCTTTATTTTTAGGACATACTGTCTGGCATGTATCACAGCCATAGAGTCGATTACCGATATGACTACGAAACTCATCTGGTAATGTTCCCTTCGTTTGAGTTAGAAAAGCAATACAGCGCTGTGCATCCAATTGTCCACCTTGGATTAATGCTCCTGTTGGACAAACATCCAAGCACAGGCGACAATCTCCACATTCATCCTCCATTGGCTTATCTGGCGCAAACGGAATATTTGTAATAAGCTCTCCTAAATACACATAGGAACCAAATTCAGGCGTTATAATCGAGCAATTTTTTCCGCTCCACCCAATGCCTGCTCGTTCAGCTACCGCACGATCTACCAGTGCTCCTGTATCAACCATTGATTCAATACGTACACCTTCGACATGTTTCTCAAGCCAAGCAGATAATAGCTTTAAACGCTCACGTAATGCTGTATGATAATCGACACCCCATGAAGCACGGCAGAAAATTCCACGTCGCGCACCCTTTTTACCAATTGGTGCATTTTGCATACGTGAAGGGTAAGCAACAGCTATTGCTATAATGCTCTCTGCTTCATCTAGTAATTGAAGGGGTTCTGTACGCTTTTCAATATCACTTTCTTCAAATCCTGATTGATAGCCGAGCTCCTGCTGGCGACGCAATCTGTTTTTTAATTCTGTAAAGGGAGCTGCAGTTGTAATACCTATTTTATCAACACCAATGGACATCGCATATGCCACAAAATCACGTTGTAGGTCGTGTATGTTCATTTTATTTCCAACTCCTTACATGGTACAATATTAGAAATAGATAAAGTAGGTGATGTTCATTGGAAATTTCCATTAACCAAACTCTATTAACGCAACATCCCGAGCTAAAAATCGGCATTATTCATTATACCAAAATTGTTGTAGCGGAATCCCCTCAAATGATTAAAGGGCGTATGCAATTGTATCAAGAAAATCTCTTTCTTGAAATGCAGGAACTTCCTGTCACACAGCGTGAGGGTATTGCGGAATGGCGCCAAGTCTGGAAAAAGCTTGGTGCTGATCCAAATCGTTATCGCCACTCAGCAGAAAGCTTAATGCGTCGAATTAGTAAGCAAAACTATTTAACACCAATTCATTCGGGTGTTGATTTAAATAATTTCTTTTCTCTTCAATATGAAATGCCAATTGGGCTATATGATGTCGCTCAAATCAAAGGTTTTGTAGAAATTGATCTTGGTCATGATGAAATTGGTTATGAAGGTTTGAATGGGCGCTTTAACACATTAGAAAATATTCTGTATAGTCGTGATGAGGTAGGAGCATTTGGCTCACCTTTTGTTGATTCTAAACGCACAGCTGTCACAGAGGAAACAACTGATGCGTTACATATTTTTTATTTCCGCCCTTCCTTAACAAATGATGCAGCGAATGAACTGCTAGCGTCAGCTGGGAAAATGTTTAATCAAATTCATGGCGGACATTATCAAATCGCAATTATATCAAATGATGTACCATCTATAACACTATAAAAAGGACGTGTTTTCGTGATTAATCTTGCAGAAGCTGTTAAACTAAAAAGTATTTTAGGAAAGAAAACTCAAGAGCTAGTAAACGAACTACATCGCAGTGCCTTTGTAACAGTTGAAAAGGGACAAGCCCCTAAAACAAGTAATCGAGCACTCCCCCTTATTGAAGCTGACTTAGCCCAAGTTCGTCTAGATACTCGTACATTAGACCGCCTCGTTTACGAAGCAAACATCCAAAACACAGTAGACTTTAAAGGGCAAAAGCTAGCACTAGTAGAAGCCATCGAACTAGCAACACAACTCCGTGCCGAGGCTGATTTGTGTAAAGATTTCAGTATGCGAGAAAAAGAGAGTGTAAGATTTGGCTATGGCGAAAATACAATGTTATATGAAATCGCTTTGTATGAGCCAGATGAATACCGAGAACGAGCAACGCAACTCGAAAAGGATGCACATAAACTATCCAATCTTATCAATTCAAAAAATTACAGTATTCAAATTAATTTTGACGATTCCCGCTATTTCTAGACTCGGGGCGGTGAGACTCCAAACCGAGTTGGATGTGCTGTTTTCAAATCTAGCTTTTTTGGCTAATTAGTTAAAAACCAATAACAAGTTACCTGTTACTGTATGACCGATGACTAATGACCAACTATAAGCAATGGCCATACTCAAAACAACTTGATTCCATTTGAAAACGCCATCCAAGGCTCTCCTACATTTATGTATGGAGAGCTTTTTTATTTACTCAAAGAATAATTTGGATGACTAGTTTGCCCCATTCAAGGACAAAATGGAAGTATCTATAGGAAAGGGGTCATACTATGACACAGCAAAATGATTCAACACATGAGCAAGATATGACATTGACCAATCGACAGGGACATCCCATTACAAACAATCAAAATTTAAGAACAGTTGGTAATCGCGGTCCTGCAACACTTGAAAATTATGATTTTCTAGAGAAGATGAGCCACTTTGACAGAGAGAGAGTTCCAGAACGGGTTGTGCATGCTCGTGGTGCTGGAGCACATGGGTATTTTGAATCCTACGGTGTTGTTGGCAAAGAACCCATTTCTAAATATACACGCGCAAAAGTCTTTCAGGAAAAAGGGAAGAAAACGCCTGTCTTTGTGCGCTTTTCAACTGTTATCCATGGTGGGCACTCTCCAGAAACATTACGTGATCCCCGTGGTTTTGCAGTAAAGTTTTATACAGAGGATGGCAACTGGGATTTGGTGGGCAATAATTTAAAAATCTTCTTTATCCGCGATGCGCTGAAATTTCCAGACATGATTCATGCTTTTAAGCCTGATCCCATTACTAATATTCAAAACGTTGAACGTTTCTTTGATTTTTGTGCTAGCTCACCAGAAACCTTCCATATGGTAACATTCGTGTACTCTCCATGGGGAATTCCTGCAAATTATCGTATGATGCAGGGTTCTGGGGTTAATACGTATAAGTGGGTGAATAGTGAAGGCAAGGCAGTCCTTGTCAAATATCATTGGGAACCGCTTCAAGGAATTAAAAATTTAACACAAAAAGAAGCAGAAGAAATCCAACAGAAGAATTTCAATCATGCTACACAAGATTTATATGATGCCATCGAACGTAAAGACTTCCCTGAATGGGAGCTACATGTTCAAATTATGGAGGATGGTCCACACCCTGAGCTTGATTTTGATCCATTGGATGATACAAAGCTTTGGCCTAACGATCAATTCCCATGGTATCCAGTGGGCAAAATGGTATTAAACAAAAACCCTGAAGATTATTTTGCTGAGGTAGAACAGGCTACTTTCGGCACAGGGGTACTTGTCGATGGCTTAGACTTCTCTGATGATAAAATGTTGCAAGGTCGTACTTTCTCTTATTCTGATACACAACGTCATCGTGTGGGAGCCAACTACTTACAGCTTCCAATTAATGCACCGAAAAAACGTGTAGCAACCAATCAACATGGTGGGCAGATGATGTATAAGCGTGATTTGGCACCTGGCCAAAATCCACATATTAATTATGAGCCATCCATGCTGAATGGATTAAGGGAAGCAACACAGGCTGGTAAAGAATATACACCATTCATTGAAGGAAACCTTGTTCGTGAATCAATTGATCGTCAAAGTAATACCAAACAGGCTGGTGAAACTTATCGTAACTTTGAACAGTGGGAGCGCGATGAACTTCTTGAAAATTTAATACGTGATCTATCGGTCTGTCATGAGGACATTCAAAACGCCATGATTGCTTTGGCAGAAGAAGCCGATGAAGAATATGGTCGCTTACTGAAGGAAGGTTTGCACAACGCTCAAAAAGACTCCTCAGCATCAAAACCACTTGGCAATATCAATGGTGATCAAGCACCTCAAGATGCAGTGAAGAAAGGACGCGATGCCGAGCCTTATTAACGAAGCTAAAAAAGATGATCCAGGGGGCGTCCCTGAGCCGCTTCACTCATTTCCGTTCGCTCTAGGGTCTCATCTGCAACGCTAAATCTCCTAGGAGTGACGCTGGCTCCACTCCAATCAACCATTCTGCAAAGGTCTTTACTTTTTCATAGTAGCAAAACGATCAAATAGCCCATTATCGGTATTTAGACCTCTCGTGGGATACGAGACAGGCAAGCCTCTAAACGGAGCGGTAGCGGAGGAAGCGGCTCGGCGCTCACACAGGAAAGCAAGTAGCCTGCAACGGAAATCCATTTCTACCTTTCAATTGACTGTTTTGCAACATTAAGAAAAGACATTACATTTTTTGTAATGTCTTTTGCTTATTGTTCATATGCCTTATACCAATGATAAGGTTGAATTTCCTTTAATGATTTAAATACCAATTCACCATCTGCATTCGTAATCGCCGCCTTTACATTCTCTCCCCAATAGAAAAGTCTTTCCTGGCAGACTCCACAGGGTGTCAGCACTACAAATTTAGATGTTTCGTCTTCCCTAGCAACACAAATCGAATGCGTAACCTTTGTATTCAATTTATGTGCCTCTAGGATGGCACCTGTTTCCATACATAATTCAGTAGCAGCATTCATGACCTCTGGTGCGACACTTGTTAAAATTTGCCCATCTGCGGTATATAAAGCTGCGGCTCCTCCCCATCCAGAGGGGTATCTTTTTACTGCTAATGCTACCGCTGCTTCATAAAGTTTTCTTTCTATATTCATCTTACTTACGTCTCCTTATTCCTCATGCACGCCTGGTAATAGCCTCAACATCTTTTCCTGTGCATCTAAAATAGCCTCTGTTCCTAATGGAATGGCAATATTCGTTGTTTCATGTCCAATTTTAAATCCTGCCACGACTGGAATCCCTAAATCTGCAAAATACTCCTTCATTAACGAATGAAGTGCCGCTTCATCAGATCCTGTCTGTGTAAATGAACCAATGACGACTCCTGCTAATTGCTCAAATTTCCTTGCTTGTTTTAAATGCTGAAGCATCGAATCAATAACTGGAATTGTTTCATTTACATCCTCTATTAATAAAATCCTGCCTTCAGTCCTCACTTCAAATTTGGTACCAAGTGTGCCGACAAGACGACAGAGATTTCCTCCAATTACTTCACCACGTGCGATACCTCCAGCAATCGTTGTTAACGGAGAAATCGCCTCTGTATACTGAATTTCCATCGGAGAGAATAGCTGTAAAAACATTTTCTTTGATAAATCATCCATCTTAGCTGACATAAGCATTGGCCCATGAAATGTTACCATATTGGCATATTCATTAATCGCACAATGTAAATATGTAACATCAGAAAAGCCCCAGAAAATTTTAGGATTTTCTTCTATTAAGGCATAATCAATTTTTTCAGCTAATCTGGCAGAGCCATAGCCTCCCTTTACACAAAAAATTGCTTTGACTTCTGGGTTTTTTACCATCTCATGAAAATCAGCTAATCTGATTTCATCACTCCCTGCTAAATATTCATGTTTTGCATGAATCGTTTCACCCACAATATAGCGAAGTCCCAATTCGTCTAAAAAGGCTACTGCTTCTCCTAGTTTTTCAGGCTCGACAAGACTTGAAAGCGCAACAACACCAACTAAATCTCCTTCTTGTAAACATGGTACGGTACTTTTCACAGTTATTCCTCCTCTTGTTTTCCTTATTTTAGCATAGCAAAACTTTAGAGGCATTGATTATTACTATGCTAGATGCCTATAATTAACCTTAATATTCGAACAATAAAGGAGTTATCGCATCATGAAAATTCCACCATATATATTATTAGTACTGGCAACTCTTTTATGGGGTGGTAATTTTGTTATTGGACGTGCCGTTAGTGGAGCTATCCCTCCCCTAACACTGGCCTTTTTACGCTGGTGTGTCGCTTTTATTATCTTTTTTCCCATTGCATTCCGCCAATTAAAGCGCGAATGGCCGATACTAAAAAATCATTGGTTCATTGTTATCATTCTATCGTTAACAGGTGTTACAGCATTTAACACGCTTGTTTACATTGGATTGCATTACACAACATCCATTAATGCATCGTTGATGAACTCTTCTACGCCCATAATGATTTACATACTCTCCTTTATTTTTTTAAAGGAAAAACTATCAAAATATCAGTTAATAGGGACCGTTCTATCACTGAGTGGAGTTGCCTTTATTATAATGGGTGGCTCTTTTACAAGGATTGTCAATTTTACTTTCAACAAAGGGGACTTAATTGTAATCGCAGCGGTATTTTGTTGGAGCGTGTATTCATTGCTCATTAAACTGTATGCAACTCGATTACCAGGGCAGTCTACCTTTCTAGTGACGATTGGAATTGGAGCTACTGTGTTATTCCCTTTTTCTCTCTATGAAACACTGTCTAGTACAACAGCAATTCATTGGGAATGGGCAACCATTGCTGCTATTTTATATGTTGGTATTTTTGCCTCTATCATTGCTTTTCTCTGCTGGAACAGTGGTGTTATACAGCTTGGAGCGAACAAGGCAAGTATTTATTTAAATTTCATTCCTGTTTTCTCCTCCATTTTTGCCGTCCTTTTTCTTGATGAGAAATTGCATTCATTTCAGCTTATAGGTGGACTAGCGGTTGTTGCAGGAGTTATTCTATCAGGAAAAACAAATAAGCAAAGACTTCAATCCTAAGAAGTCTTCGCTTATTTTTCCTAATTCGTACCGCCATAAATTATTGTAACATTAGGATGGTTTAATAATTGGCTAGCTGGAAATTCTTCTGTAATATGACCACTTTTCAATTTTTCAATCGCTGGGAGTTTTTTTTCACCAAAGGAAATGAGGATGATTTCCTTTGCCTTCATTATGGATTGAATGCCCATTGTAATCGCATGTGTTGGTACTTCAGATGGATCATCAAAGTAAATAGCATTTTCTGTTCTTGTGGACTCTGTTAACTCCACGATATTCGTCTTGGAATCAAACGATGTGCCTGGTTCATTAAAAGCGATGTGTCCATTTACACCAATGCCAAGAAGCTGTAAATCAATGCCTCCTGCTTCTTCAATGCGCTTATCATATGCAGCACATTCTTCTGCTAAATTGGCTGCCTTCCCATTTGGCAAATGGATATTTTCCGGCTGTATATCCACAAAATTAAATAAATTCTCATGCATAAATGTAAAGTAGCTTGCTGGACTTGTTTGCTCAAGACCTACATACTCATCTAAGTTAAAGGTTTGTACTTTTTTAAAAGATAAATGGCCAGCCTGATGTCGAGCCACTAATTTCTTATACATACCTACAGGTGATCCACCAGTTGCTAAACCTAAAACACTATCAGGTTTCTCTTGTATTTGTTTGGAGAAAATAGTAGCTGCCACTTCACTAAGTTCCTCGTATGTATTCACTTCTATCCATTTCATTCTTTATACGATACCTACCTTACTATCAATATTATTAACTAATATGTATAATATTTCACTTTATAGTAGCTAATATATTAATCTTACTAGTTATTTATCTATTTTTCTATCATTTCCTACTTCATTTTATGCGTGTAATCCTAGACTATTTCGGTTATGTTATTAATAAGGAAGTGAGGCGATTGTATGAATGAACAGATTCAGCACTATTTACAGCATATTCAATTTCAAGGAACGTTAGAGCCATCTATACAGCTACTTGGACAATTACAAACTAAACATCTATTAAACATTCCCTATGAAAATTTAGATGTTGCCTTGAACCGTGGGATCTCCTTCGCTATTCCTGATTTATTTCAAAAAATAATTATTGATAAACGTGGTGGCAATTGTTTTGAACTAAATATCTTATTCAGCTGGCTCTTACGGGAGCTTGGCTTTTCTGTCACCAATCGCTATGCACAGTTTTGGCGCAACATAACGGAAAATACTCCTCCAGAGGAAATCCCCATGCATCAATTATTGTTAGTGAATGATGGTGGTCAATTCTATATCTCGGATGTAGGTGTCGGTGCCTTAGCGCCCTGTAAACCAGTGCCACTAATTGCTGGCCATCAACATCGTGAAGGTAAAGAATTATATAAAATAGATTATGATGAAGCGAATGGTTGGATGCTGTTGGAACAAGCTAAACATAGTTGGCGTTTGCTTTATAGTTTTCACGATAATGCCAATGATGCAAAATTTGCACCGCGACTTTCCAAGCAAATAAATAAAATTGCTATGATTCGAACCACTCGTGGTCGTCATACCATGATGAACAACGAATTTAGAATTTATGAAGGTCAATCCTTAACTACCTATACAACAAACACTGAGAAGGAATGGCTGCAAGCTCTACAGCGTTTTTTTCATATCTCATTACAACAATAAAGGAAAGCAAGTCCATCGGTGGCTTGCTTTCCTTTTCAGATTATTTCATTGTCCGATTGAGCAATTCAAACACAACTATGTCATTGTGTTGCTCTTTGACTAATCCTATATCATCTACAAAATAATAAGTTTTCACCACATCACTAAATTCTGACCTTTTCTCTACTATAACCACGCCCGTATATTGCACTTCACCAGCTTGTACTGTGCCATCAGTAGATTTTACAGTTACTCGTTCCCCGGCAGAAATCCCTGGATCATCTTCATGTAAAACAACACCTATTCTAAGTGGCAGTTCTATATATAAATCATAATGTGTGTTAGCTTCACTAGCAACGGCTTGACCGTATGCTCGATCATGACCATATAAAAGCTCATCAGAAATAGTTTGTCCTGTAGTTACATTTTTGACTGTCCATACATCATTTTTACCGTCGTGTTGCTGATATTGATAGTTTAAAGTATAACGCTTATTGTCACTTAAAGAATAATAGGCATACGTATATTCAAATGCGGGGTCCTTTAGCAAGTTAGGCTTTGATAGCGTCATTGCTCTTGCTAAAAACGCTGAGAAATGGGCGCGTGTAACAGGGTCATTAGGTTTAAACGAACCATTCTCATAGCCCCTTACTAAATGATTATGGGCCAGAGTTAAAATTTCTTTATAACCCGGTGTCTGCTTACTCACATCTGTAAAATAATAAGGATCTGAACCTTTTAATTGAAAGGCCCTACTTAGCACAATCGCCATTTCCCCCCTTGTAAGCGGTGCATCTGGTTGAAATTTATGGGCTGTATCAAATATACCTTTATTTTGCACAGCCGCAATTTCTTTATAAAATTTATGGGTGGTTGTTACATCTTGATAGTTTGGATTTTGTACATGGATCGTGTTTAATCCTAAAGCACGTGTTAGCATTACAGCTACCTGTGCTTTCGTAATATAATCATTCGGCTTGAACAAGTTATTCGAATACCCTTTCGCAATATCCTGTTCTACTAAATAATGAATTTCTGTAGTCAATGTATCATCCGTTAGATCGATAAAGTTGGCTGCCTGCACTTCCTTTGGTAAAATACCAATCGTTATCAGGATCAAACATACTAGCTTCAATATGTTCTTCACATTATCCCTCCTCCTTCGATTCTTTACCCATAAAGGCGTATTCATATGCTTAAAATGAAAAAAGCCTCTATTAAAAGAGACTTTATTCGTTATTTTTATATTGAATTAATCCAATCCCTATTCCAGTCGGATCGACCAAATAAGCAAGATAGAAATCATCAAACGCCATTTTGTCACGCAAAATAGTAGCACCGTTGTGTTTTGCCTGTGCAATGACTTCGTCAATTGCATCGACTTCAATTTGAATTCTTGTACCATGTGGAAAATCGCTTGGTCCTTTACCAATGCCACCATTTATTCCAGCTTTGTCTTCATTTCCAGTCATAACTGCCCAATAATCCCAATTTGGAGCTGCCACCTCCCAGCCAAACACTTTACTATAAAAAGCTGCCGCTTTCTCCGGTTCCTGACTATTTAATTCAAAGCCAATCACTCTTCCCATCCATATGCCTCCTCTTTATTTTTAGCATAAGCAAATAATTCAACAATTAATTGGAATTCCCTTCCTAAAGGCTTTAGAAATTTGACAATATTCCGAATAAAAAATTTATGTATTTAATTAGTTAGAAAATTATGTATAATTAAATTAGAACGACTGTTCAAATCATTAAAGGAGTACAACATTGACTAAAAGACGCTATGACAGTGATAAGGCAAAGATTGAAATTATCAAACATGCCATCCAATTATTTTCTCAACATGGCTATAATCAGACATCTGTTGGTGATATTGCGAAAGCCTCTGGTTATAGTAAAGGACATATTTATTATCATTTCGAAAATAAAGAAAAGTTATTTGTGCTTTTGGCGCAGCAATCGATGAAAAATTGGCATGACAAATGGTTGCAACAAGAATCTTCATACACCACATCAACAGATAAATTGTATGGTATGGCCATGCATGTCCTCTATGAGTATCAAACACCTTTACTAAAGTCAGGTCAGGAACTGGCATCTAATCCAAAATCAAGTCCTGATTCTATACAACAGTTATTTAATTTAGCTATTACGCCAATGAATGCTTATCGAGCAATACTTCAAGAGGGCATCGACAAAAACGAATTTATTAATGGCAATGTTGATACATGGACCATCTTACTTGGTACATGGCTAGGTGGATTATGTCAGCTCACCAATACTCAAAATTTAAAATCATTAGAACCACTCTTTCAACAGGCAATAACGATTTTCTTAAAAGAAATTAAAAAAGGTGGGATTTAAATGAAAGTAGGTTTAATAGGTGATAGCTTAACAGAAGGTCGTCCAGGCGTTTCATTTTATAATGTCTTGAAACTTCAATATCCTCATATTTCATTCGATAATCTTGGCAATCCAGGCGAGACGATTAAAAGTTTATTTACTCGCTTGGAAAAAGCACCACTCCAATCTTCCTATGATCTCCTTATTATTTGGATAGGCGTCAATGACGTCTATTCAAAATTATTAAAGGTGCAAGCACAACCAGTGGCAAAGGATCATATTGAATTCGAAGAGTACTGCCTCAAAGTAGTAGAGAAGGCACATGCCGCTTCTAAAAATGTAGTGTTAGTATCTCCAGCATTAGTAGGAGAAGATCTTCAAAATCACTCTAACAAAGAAATAACACAATTAACGTCTGTTATGGAGTCTATTTCAATGAAATCTGGCAATGTTTATTTTGTAAATATGCAAAATCTCTTTAAAGAGCATTTAGAACATTTGGAGTGCTCAGGCTTTATTAATACGAATGTAATAAGAGTCCTACTGGATGTTTTATTTTACAAAAGTCCTTTACGTATCGATAAATTATCTCAAAAAAGAGGGCTACATGTAACTTTAGATGGTGTTCATTTGAATAGTAAAGGTGCTGATTTAGTGGCACAGCAATATAGCTCTATCATTGAACTTTATAAAGTCGAAGGAGACAAAATCGGGAGGTCCTAAAGATGAGAAAGATTGCTGTTGTTACTGGCGGTGTTTCAGGGATAGGAAAGGCTATTTGCCAAGAATTAATCGCTCGACATATATTTGTCATTATTGCTGATATTCAAGATCATGAGGGTCGTGTGTTAGAAGCAGAGTTAAATAAGGATATCGCCAATGTAAAATTTGTACATTTAAATGTAACCGATTACAAAAATGTAGCTTCTGTCATTCATGATGTATTTGAAGAATTTCACCGTATAGATTATCTGTTTAATAATGCTGGTATCGCTATGTATGGGGAGATGGGTGAAATGACTATTGAGGATTGGAAAGAAATTATGGCCATTAATTTATGGGGTGTCATTTATGGGACTCAAATAGGCTACCCACTTATGAAAAAACAAGGTTTTGGTCATATCGTCAATACCTCCTCTGCTGCAGGGTTAGGACCTTCTCCTTTTTCTACTGCATACGCTACTACCAAACATGCTGTTATAGGACTAACAACCTCTCTACACTATGAGGCTGAGGAATTCGGGATTAAGGTGAGTACTTTATGTCCAACGTTTGTGGATACACCAATTTTCGATAATGCAAAGGCGATTCATATGGATAAATCAATTATCACCAAACAATTAAAACAGCAAAAAATGATCTCACCTCAGTGAATTGCAAAAATGGCTATAGAGGGTGTTCATCAAAATAAGCCTATCATTTGTCCAATGCCAATGCGCAAAACACTGGATGTTGTTTTTACTATTTTTCCTTTTTTACACAAAGCGTTAATGAGAATGGTTTGTAAAGTGAGTCGTAATGCACGTTTAACCTAATGTTTCACAAGGCTCCCTACTAATGGGAGCCTTGCTTATTTTATAATACGACACCATCGCTCATTTTAATAATACGATCTGTATATGCCAACATTTCTTCGTCATGCGTCACTAATAATGTTGTTATATTTAAAGTTTTTGTTAATGTTCTTAATAACAACATAATCTCTTTAGAGCGCTGTGAATCTAAACTAGCCGTTGGTTCATCAGCAAACAATACTTTCGGTTGATGAATAATAGCACGTGCAATTGCTACACGTTGCTTCTCTCCCCCTGACAAGGAGGAGGGATAGGCAGTTTTACGATGTTCCATTCCAACTAACTCCAATAGCCGATTGACTTCATATTTCTGTTCATTCTTTTTTAATGGAGATTCAGCTACATCTAGCATTAATAGCAATTGTTCCTCCACTGTCAAAAATGGAACAAGGTGAGCAAATTGAAAAACAAAACCGAATTTACTTGCACGTAATTTTCGTACCTGGTCGGTTTTCATCGTCGTAAGATTCTGCTCTTCAAATAACACTTGCCCATCTGTTGCGGGTTGTAGTCCTGCAGCGATCGTTAATAATGTACTTTTCCCAGAGCCAGAAGCACCTACCAATGCTGTAATCTCTCCTTCATTTAAAGAAAGATTGATGCCCTTTAAGATCTCTTCCTCGACTTCACCATTCTTAAACGTTTTTCGTACTTCATCAATTGTAAATAACGTCATGATTAAGCCTCCCCTTGCTGTATTGCTTGTAACGGTTCAATTTTTTTAATTTGCATTCCTGACAAGGTCGCACCAATAAAGCCTATGAGGAGGAATACAACGGATAACTGTGTTGTAGTGCCTATTGTTAAAGTGAATGGCATCCCCTTAGGAGCAACTATATTAAATAGCTGGCTAAGACTGACAGATACCACAAGTGAAAAGATTGTAATAATAGCCATCTGTGTCCAGATCATTTTAAATAGCTTACTTGTTTTTAATCCAATCGCTTTTAAAATACCATACAAGCCAATTTTTTGCACATTCATCATATAGAAGAAAATAGCAAACAACATCCCACTAATGACAACTAAGAACCATATAATCATATTTAAAGATAATTGTTCCGCATTATAACTAGGGATAGTATTGAGAAACTCTTTATTGCTATATGCTTGCAATCCCTTAATATCATTTGGCTCACTATTTGGTACAAAAATTAATTGTTTATCAGCTACCCGATACATCTCCTGATAAGCCTCTTCACTAATATAAGCAACGGGAGCATGGCTATATTTTTTTTGCTCTACAAAACCTTTTACAATAAACTTTCCACCGTACTGATTATTCGTTAATATATCTCCAACTTGAATTCCTTTATCTTGCAGCGATCGATCCAAAAGCACCTCGTTTTGTTGCACATTGCTAAAAAGTTTAGATTCCGTTGATGTCACAAAGGCTACACTTTGCTGTTTATCATCCTGATCGTTTAAAAAGCCCATCTGGATCGAAAATGCTACTGCCTCTTTTTCTTTACTAAAGACTTCCTGCTGGAGATTGCTATCGATTCTTGAAAGATTAAACGTGCCATCCGCATCCTCAGCCATATAAAATTGTCCCTTCGGCAAATCCTTAATTAAAGCTGCATTATCCTGTGACAGACCATTTGCTAAACCCGAGATAATAAACGTTAAAAAACTAACTAGGAAGATAATGGAGCCCAAGATTAAAAACCGTACTTTATTCTTCTTCATTTCTTTCCAGGCAAGATTCATCACTAACCCCTCCATTTCTTTGATTACTCATAGCTTATAATTGTTAAATGAACAGAGCATGAACTAATCGTTAAAATGTAGGGATGATATAGAAAGCCACTCTATAAAGGCATTTTTATCCCATAGAGTGGCTTCTTTTGTGAATTTTATTTATCTTTACTTGCTAAAATCTTATTTTGTTATAGAACCTCGCCTTGAATGAATTGCTATTTTTTGATTTCTAATCACGGTCTTACTATTTTATACGAACTGTGAATATCAATTGTTGTATGAATATAGTACCTATAATAGAAGACAAGCACACATTTATCTATTAGTTAACGTTACCACGATCATCGTGATTACATATAATATAGCTGTTGTATAGGCAACAATAAGACCCATTCAGTCTACCTCTTTTTTATCTATGTTTATATACATTCTATAATTTTTTACAATAAAAAAAGAATCCCTAATAAATCAAGGATTCTTCGTTGTAATTGATACCGGTGGTCGGGGTCGAACCGACACTCCAAAGGAACACGATTTTGAGTCGTGCCTCAAAATTATTTAATCTGTATTTAAACGTTGAGATACCGTGATATTTACGTTAATTCAACAGTAAATTGTGGTTATTACTGAAACACTTCATACGATTACTGAACTTTTTCATTATATTAATTTTCACCTTATTTTGCAAGATAATCATCAAATCCGTTTAAACTAAAGTAAAAACACCAGTTTTTCAACCAGTGCTTTTTTGACTACTTCAATTCTTTTAAACTACTATCTAAACTTTTCTGTCTTTCTAACTCTATAACCCACCAAATCAAATGTTCTTTTAACTTATCAATATCCCAAAATATATCTGCTGACATACAATATCCTTCAATAATATCTCTAGATAATCTATCATTTTCTAATTTTAAATACTCCAATAGTTCATTTAATATTAATTCACTTATTCCTGAATTTCTGTAAGTATCAATAAAGTCTATATATAGTTCATCAAAACTTCCTTTTACTTGTTTTTTATGACGTTTATGTTTCAAGTTTTTAGTCGATTCGACTTTATATTGTTCCACCTTGTCTACAAATTTAGTTTCCACTTTCGAAATCATTCTTAATAGATTTATTAGCACTACTGGTAGTTTATCAGAATCCAAAGTATTAATCTTTTTTATCCGTTCCTTAGTTATCATTTCCATATAAATTAATCACCTCACTAAAATATTATATAGGAAAAATTAGTAAACAAATTTGCTTAGTTTTATAAAGTAATTAAAATAAATGTTTACCAATACAAAATATTTAGCCTATTCAACATCACCGTAATACTTAAAAATTTTTTTCATTATTGAAAACGGCGATAAACCTTTATATATCAACACTCCAAACATTAAATTTACTATTTTTGAATATTAATATTCAAGTTTTTCCCACTTATTTATGTCATAATAGTGCATGTACTAACGAACTAAAATTCTAAAGAGGTGTATATTATGGATGAGAAACACTATGAGTTATTACTTACCATTCAGAAGGACATTGAAAAAATAAGTAATAATATTGTTGAACTAAAAGACGCTGAAGAAGTGAAGTTAAATTCAATCCAAGAAGCTGTATTTAAACGTGTTCAAGTTGAAATTGGAGAAGTTGCGGATAAATTAAAGGCTGATATTGGCTATGCAACTAAAAAATTTAATGATTTGGATATCAGTATGTTTAAAGCCACATGCTACTTAGATGAAATAGGGAAAAAGATTTTAGATTTGGAGAAAATGTTAAAAGGAGAGTAATCCACGAAGAGAAAGGCTTTACAAACTTATAGCAATATAAATCATCAGAAGCTTTCACAAATAGGGAAATGTTTTTTAGCTTAATTACGATTGAAATTTCAAAAGAAATCCACCCATCTAATTCTATATAAGAATTGGGTGGGGTGTTCAGAAATTTTGTACTTTTTTAAGTTCATCTTGTTCAACATTTAACCAAGACTATCAATTTTCTTTTCAACTTTTTCCACTTCAGCTATCTCGACTCTCACTGTCTACTCAATTAAAGCGTTTGTTCATTTTTTGTTTCATTTCTGCCATTTCAGCTTTAAATTAGGCTTTCATGTCGTCCATGCCTCCAGTAGCATGTCCATAAACGCTTTTTTAGCTTCATTATCATTCATATCAACCATTGTTAAATTCCGCCTTTCAATTAGAAGAAAAAAAGCACTCTTTCGAGTGCCTTGTTTTTACTGCTTGTCTATTACATTTAATATCATGCTGTGCTTGCCTACTTCACCAGCTAGGTAATTAATATACCCTGCATGTTTAGCTGTTTTCTGTGTGATAGTGTCAACATTTTCAACTACTCTATTGTATTCTTCCATAGAAACCTGTTTGAACTCATTTACTTCAATTTGTAGTTCTTTGATTTCCTTTTCCAAACCATCAAAGCGTTGGTGCATGTCTTGCTTCAGTTCTTTCATTTCAGCTTGCATACCTTGAAGCATTTCCATAATCTGCTTAAGTTCGTTTTCCAATACAGTTCACCCCAAATTCAATAATATCATTTTAATCTGTAAGCAAGATTGCTTAATTTTAATTATGGGATATTTTTAAATTAGAGATTTCGGTTAAAGGAAATTATCTAACTTGGGTAGTAGGAACACAACAAGGAAAAGAATACAAAAAAATCCCCTACCAGTTCATATAGCGAACTAATAGGGGTGCTTGTTTATTAATATTCAACTAGACAGTCAGCCTTGTTTCTTTCCCTTTTCTACAATGGTTTTAACATCATAGGGAACTCTACCGTAAGCTAACGCTTCATATACGGCATGTGATTCTACAAGAAGATTTACATAGCCACCGTTTGGTACAGACACCATGCTTAAAGCACCATGTGCATCTGACATATAAACTCCACGTTTTTTACCAAACTTCACTAATATACTTTGAAATTTATGTTCGGGTTCTGCAATAGCTTTATACTTATTTGACACCTCTACTAGTTTTTCAAAGTATGCAAGTTTAGCTTCCATTAATTCAAAACGTAGGTTTGAAACTGCGTCACTTTCATCAGCAACATATGCAGACTTTGCCTTTGAAAGTTCAGCAAGTACCTTTTCTATATCGTCAGTTTTGTATTCTTGGATAAGCTGAATCTCCTTTGTCAATTTCGCTTCTTTCTCTTGTAGGTTTTCAAGTGCAGACCGTTCTTTATCGAAAGTGCTTTCTGATACTTCGCCTAATAAAACCATCTTCTCTAATTCCTTGTATTCAACTTCTTTCGTTTGTCGGTCCAGCTGTGTTTCTACCAATTCAGTATGCTTTTTTTCAAGTGCTTTTTCGTAGTTTGATTCAACTGTACCTACCTTGCCTATTAATGAAAGGAAATTTTCTTTTAAAGTCGCCATTATTTAGCACCAGCCTTTTTTAGTTTTTCAGTAACTTCAGCAGTAGCCTTTTCTAGTACCTTTAGTTGTTCTTTCAATTCTTCAACTGTTTCAGTAACTACTTCAGCTTTAGCTTTTTTCTCCTTAGTAAATGCTTCTTTTTCACGTTGATTTAAAATATCTGCTTCTCTTTCTGCACGCTTTCTTGCTTGTTCTGTTACCCCAGCTAATATGTTCATGTACGCACTCATAGTCTCTATTCCCCTTTTTGAATATTAATTTTCAATCGTTCAATAGTTAGTCATTACTTCATAGTTGGACTTTGCAACCTTTCCAGTAAGCTAGCCTTGCGTTCTTCAACTGTTTTAGAATCAGAAGTTCCGTTTGTATTGATACCTAGCTGTTGCATTCTCTTATGGTTTTCTGCTTCAACTACATGGTTAAAATGCTTTAAAAACATTTCCACGTGCTTGTCGCTTGGATTATCTTTAGAGACCATTTTGAGAATATATTGTCTAACTTTGTCGTATGCTTCTACCTCGTCAGCATTCACGTAAGTAGCTTCCAACGCCTTCAGGTATTCGTTAAAGGCATCTATCTTATCCCACTTGTAAAAAGTTTGTGTGGAAACTTTCAACTCTTTGCAGATGTCGCCAATGCTTAAACCATCAACTATACGAAGCTTCACGTACTTCTTAGCAAAGCTGACCATTTTCTCGGAAAGTGTTAGCGGTACTGGTATTTCATTAATTTTATCCATGGCTATTCGTCCCCTTTAAATCGTTAATTCTGTGTACTGCATCTTGCCCACGGTTAACTTAAATCCAGCTAGCTTCCTTTGTGCATTGGTACTGTAGAGGTTAGTTACAATTAATGTAGTGATAAGTTGATTTACTCGGTTGAAGTTGGCATAACGGCTTCTCAATTCACACATTATTTCTTGAATAGCAGCGAGTGCTTTCGCTTTATGCTTCATAGCGTATTTTTTATAGGTTTCTATATGATTTTGAATGTTTGGAAGTTTGTAGCCCATTTGATATGTAAAAGTTGTATCTGCAACTTCCTGATAAATTTCAGACAACCAGTGAATTAACAATGGTTTGCTTTCATGTAAGTTTTCACTTAGCATCTTTTTACACTTTTTCAGCTTGTCGATTAAGTCCATTCAATAGTTCCTCCAAGTCCTTTTCATCACCGTCTACAATGATTTTTAACATCGCAAATTGCCAATCTTGTAGTCCAGCACGTTTACATGCCTGTAGAATATGCCACTGTACAATTGACGAAGGTTGTACTGTGCCCTGTTCAATTTTGCTTATATAACTGCGACTGTAATTCGTAGCTTTCGCTAAGTCTTGCTGGGAATAGCCCACAAACATCCGCATTTGTTTTAATAATTTAACTGAAAACATTTTTTTATTTCACTTCCTTTACTGTTCAAATTGGCAGTACAACTTAAAAAGAAAAGGTGCAGCCAATAATGACCACACCAACCCACTAGCTGACGGCTATACAGTTCCTTATATATAGGGGTCTTTAAAGAACTCCGAAGTAAGACACATTATGAAAAAATTTTTTAGAACCTGTATATCAGCCTTTTATCCTTCTGCTAGTGAAAGAATTCCATTCCATATATCTAGATTTTCAAAAATTATAAAAACTCGCTATCTTTGTTTGTCAAAACTATTTACTATAGGTGTAATTTATTCTATATTTTACCTAAAGGAGGGGTAATATGAGAAAAATAACGAAAACTTTCATAACTTTATTTGCAACATTTATCGTATTTGGGTTTGTAAATAAGGCATCAGCAACAGGGTTCACACAAGAACAAAAAGAATTATGCTACAAAGAGTATGTTTCCATTATTGAAGAAACAAATTCTAATTATGACAAAGATTTAAAACTTGGACCAATCGAAGACTTTACATTCGCAGATTGGAAAACTCCTGAAGAATTTAAAAATATCGTAACAGATATGGCTACTCAAGAATGGGTTCCAGTTGAAGAAGCAAGTACATATTTCGCTTTAACTGCTGGTAAAAAAATCATTTCTAGATATCTATCAGGGTCTTTTAAAACTTCAAGCTTAATTGACAGTTATTATTTGAATAATCAGGTGTCCGATACAAAAAATACTTCTATACCATTCAACTGTACTCTACCTGGTGCTGTGAATTAAGCAAAGATAATTGGTATTTATTTTCCAAATATTAAAAATTGGGTGGCTATTTTGTGTAACTGGTAAGTTATAGGGAACAGCCCCCCTTCCCCCCATATCCCCACTACCAGCTTTGGAAAATTAATAATCAATTACAAATTAAATTATAAATTATTTATCTATCTGCAAAAGGGAACACGAAACAAATATATTCTGTTTCAGAATGGGAACACGAAAGAATTAAACGGTGCAATAAGGGTTTGAATAAGTGGATATATTATATTGTTGCGTGTTCCCTAATGGAATACGTAATTATAATAAGAGGTGGTGTTCAGTGGGTAGTATAATATTAAGCAGTATCTTATGTGGTTGCTGGTAGGTTCTGGATAATAGGAAAGTGACTGGGGTATGGGGTAATATAGAATCAGTGCCCCTTTTAAATATTAAGCTATAAGAAAAACCCACCAGTAGAAATTGGCGGGCTTTCAAATTGATTGAAAAGGGGTTTAGTTGGATTGGAATAACCCTATTTCTTAGAATATCCCTTCAGTACTTTATCTATACCATCTTTCCCACCTCTAAAGTATCCGTTCCCATAGGCTATATTCATAATAAGCATCTCTTCTTCCGTTAAATCACGGTCTAAATTATCTTCAATTTGATTTAAGGTTGCTAAGTCATAATCATCTGTAGTCCTCGAATCAAAATGGGCATGGAAAAGGTATTCTAAAAATTTATTACGTTCTCCATTCTCCATATCTTTAACTAATGAAATCATTTGTTCAGCTGTCTTAGACGTTTTTGTCTTAGACACTTCTATCTGCTTCCCTTGTCTAATACCGAAAACATTCTTTAAAAAGTTGTTAACAAGGTCACTCTTTGCACCCTTTCCCTTTTGCTTACCGAACTGTTTCAAAGAATCGATAACGTCAATGTCTAAGTAGATAGACACCTGTTTCTTTTCAACTTGTTTTTCCTTTTGATAGAACTGGTCTAACTCGATTTTATTTGTAGATTCTATGTCAGTCATGATGTACCTCCAAAAAATTATAAAGATAATTTCGCAAAATTTTTATGTAAATTGCTTTCCTATTATAGCAAAAAAACATCAAAATCGATGTGGGAATAATTGAGACTATGCCTTCCCCACTTAACTGCACTTCGATTGGTCTCAAGCAAGTTTAAAGGTTAATATTTCTACTGATAATTAAACTTTGTAGCTTTATAGTAGTGTAATAAAAAAGAGGTGCAATTAATGCACCTCCACGTATCAAGTGTTATCAGTTCTGTCGCTACTGCCTGCGTTATGACCCCAACCCAATTCGTTGGCTTTTTCCATAAGAGTTGTAGCAATACCTAAATCAGGTATTCTTGCTTGCCCCCTTGCTGCTTGTAGAGTTCCGTCTGGTCGTCTCCAGATAAATCGAAAGCCCATTTGCATAGTGCCATCATCATAAATATAACGACACCACTGTAAACAAAGAACCCAATCATTTCCTACCTTGCTTTCATCGTAAGCAATCTCATTTATCACCTGTACTCTAGCAGAAGTTGCCATAAAATTTACACCCCCATTAATTTTTACGCATCAGACTAATATGACTGATGTGTACTATGATGCTAATGTAACACATCAGTCATATTGTGTAAATGAATAAACAGATTATTTTTCCAATGTAACAAAATACATAAAAAGTTACATTCATTTTACCTAAAATACTGGATTATCATGATAATAAGTGGTATTCTAACTTTAATAAAAAATATGTTACATTCAAAACATTGATTTTAAAGGGGCTACAGTAATGGCAAGTAAAAAAGATGAAATTAAAGATGTGCAACCGATACGGTCATTAGAAAAGTTAGAGGACATGAAATGGTCATTGAAGAAGTGGTGTGGAGAACGTGATTACATACTTTTCCTTTTAGGAATCAATACTGGTTTACGTGTAAGTGATTTATTGGCGTTAAAAATTAGTGACGTGAAGAAGAAGAAGGATTTTGTCATTAAGGAAGGGAAAACGAAGAAGCAACGAACTATTCAATTAAATAACGTTTATGAAGAATTGAATGCCTATATCGACACCCTACAGGGCACTGAATGGCTTTTCCCTTCTCGTAAAGGTGATAAGCCTATAAGTAGAATTCAAGCGTACAGACAGCTAAATAAAGCGTCTGACATGGTAGATATACCTGACGGAATCGGTACTCATACAATGAGGAAAACATTCGGCTACTGGTACTATAAACAATCAAAAGATGTAGCTAAATTGCAGATGATACTCAACCACTCACACCCTGACATAACATTGAAGTATATCGGCATCACTGAAGAAGAAATTGAAAACAGCTTGTTGAATTTTAAACTATAGAGAATCGGCTTTTGCTGGTTCTCTTTCTCTTTGTTTTCTATTAGCTTTCAGCACCTCGTATAACGTCACCAGCGGTACTCAAAGCTGTTCGTGATACTTTTATCTTATTTAAAATTGCCCCCCACACGGCTTTCTATAGCTTTTAAATATCAAGGGAAAACACTTTACACATTATTTCCTTGTCCACAAGCAAGGCACGATACATGGGGGGTTCACCACGATATTCACTGTCCACGTAGACACACATCAGACACAATTGGTACACACGTTAAATATTTCTATACTTACGACACCATATAGTCACTCTACTTTGTGTCTGAACAATCCTCCACCTTTAAAAGCGTAATAGTGCAAAACATTCTTCTCGAACAATGTTCTCGAAGCATCTTCAAACTAAAACATTGAATTGCTTGTTCTGAACAATGCATGTTTTGCTTTGCAGATTACTACTTTATTTTTGGGAAGTGCTTTTCTTTCCAATGCGAAGCATAGAGAACGGCATAACCCTTTTCCTATATATCTTCTTTAAGGGTGGACGCTATAACCCTTGATATATCAACGTTTCTAGATAAATTAAGAACTTTTGATGTGTTTATACTTTGTAATATCACAAATTTCACCTGTCTGAATGTACACCTTTTCTTGTTTAAGGGTTGTAGCCAAAATAGAGAGGAAATTGTACATGAATAATTTAGTAAAAGAAACAAATTACACAAAGGTTAAACCACAAACAGTAGTAAACATTGTTGATAGTATTATGGGTTCAGGTAAAACCAGTTGGGCAATTCAATATATGAATGAAGCTGATTCTGACAAGAATTTTCTTTACATCACACCATTCTTGTCAGAAACACGACGCATTAAAGAATGTGTAACAAGTCGAAAGTTCGTAACACCAGAACCAAGTGGCAAAAATAAGGGTAAATTAGCAAATCTAAAAGAACTATTATTGAATGAACGAGACATTGCAGCAACACATAAACTATTCCAGAAAGCTGATGATGAATTGATTGAATTAATTAAAGCTGGAAACTACACGTTGATTCTTGATGAAGTAATGAATGTTGTTGAACATCATGATTTAAACAAAGATGATTTTCAGTGGTTGCTTGATGGTGGGATGGTTAAAGTAGATAAAGAAACTGATTTAATCAGTTGGAATAGTGAAGGTAAATATCAAAAAACACGATACAAAGATATTAAATTACTTGCTGAATCGGAAAACTTGTATTTCTTTGAAAACACAGTGCTGTTTTGGACATTCCCAATTTCAGTATTTCAAGCCTTTAAAGAGGTGTATATCATGACATACCTTTTTCAGTGCCAACAGCAAAAATATTATTACGATATGTATAACCTTGAATACAGTTATAAAGCCGTTCAAAAGCTACCAACTGGTGAATATAAATTGATAAACCATGCGGATAAAGAATCCTATGATAAAACCCATCTGAAGTCGCTAATATACATTTATGAAGGTAAATTGAATAATGTCGGTGATAATAAATTTGCTTTTTCAAAGTCTTGGTTCGGTAAAGAACAGAACCAGCATTTAACTGAAAAACTAAAGAAGAATATCACCACTTACTTCAAAAATAATGTTAAAACACCTACAGAATCAAATATGTGGACTTGCTATGAAGCTGATGTATCAAAGCTAAAGGGAAAAGGATACACAAAAGGTTTTGTTGCTTGTAATGCCCGTGCTACTAATGAGTTTAAAGGAAAAGAATCCCTGGCATATGCAGTAAATCGCTTTATGAACCCTTATGAAAAGAAATTCTTTACTTCAAAGGGTGTTAAAGTAAAAGAAGATATGTATGCACTATCTGAACTTATCCAGTGGATATGGAGAAGTCGTATACGTGATAAACAGCCCATAAACCTGTATATCCCATCAAAGCGTATGAGAACACTTCTGACTGACTATTTGGAAGGGGACTTGTAGCATGTCAAATAACATATATAACGTAAAACTTACTGATAAGGATGTTTACAAAATCTTATATCTAAACAAGGTTAAAAAGCTTCTTCCATATCAGATAGAAAAACAATTTCCAGTATCAAGAACCACCATTAAAAACATTGTAAATGGGAAAAGCAGAAAAGACTGTTACTATTCATTTATGGACTACATGGAACGTGAACCGAAAAAAGTATTGGCTTTGTTCCCTGAACTTATCTGATTTAAGTATAGATAGAAACACATATGTAATAACTCTCAAGAGTTCATGCAATAATCATAAAAAACAAAGTCGAATTCCAGTATGTTAAGGAATCGACTTTTCTTATTGAATCTTATTGAATTAAAGCACCTGTTAGTTGCAGAAGCACCTTCTCTTTTATTACACATTATATACATACTACACATTATTCTGTCACTTGTACTAATTTATCATCAACTACTTTCAATACAGGACTTTCAAATGCTTTACGCATATACTCGTAATCATCTTTTAATTCATCCAATGATTCAGCAGGCATTATTTCACCCCACGCATAAGGCTTATCGTTTTCATCATAATGAACTTCACATATCTCAAAGTATGGTTTGTTCTGTTTACTAGTGAATTCAACAACTCTATAATTCCAGTACATAAAAAGCCTTCTCCTTCATAAATAAAAATATATACATCTAGCTTAATTCAATTCCTTTATGAAAGTAATAATTTATTTTCAAGCACTACTTTATAAAGTATAACGATAGTACATGAGACGAATCGACTGCACAACCTTGTCACAATTATAAATACACTTCATTGAATCTCACTTTCAGTAATATAGTTCTTTACTGTTTAAGCAGTTCCCTTCACCATGAAGCCAGAGTTGAGGACAACGGCTTGGTGCAAAAATGACTGCCTACATTTCAGAAACTAATAAACAAGAATCTAAAACGTAGACAGCCATTGCATTATGTATGTACATGAATCCGTCATTTGAGGTATTCCGTGTATGTATGCCCTTGTTAAATGCGTTCTCTCGAACAATACACATAGTTTCTACTTCTGCCCCCGAAACGTCTTGTAATCCGTCTACATGCCTTCTGCGTGTATCGTAAATGCTTATTCTACTGTTGTGAGAAACTCGGCAACAATTACAATGTATTATGTATTCTGCATAGCCGTAACTAATCAGACCTTCCACTCCTGACCTTTCAAATTGGTTGTCAGCACCTTTCAGACACTATAGTAAACAAGGGTACTATTTATTTGTGTCCTAGACTTAATTATTGCATCGGCTAAGTCATAACCTATCAAGGTTTGATTTACAACGTATTATTTGGCGTTCCACGTTGGATATACCTAAAAAAGGGTGCACTTAATAAACCTTGCTAATCTTAATTTTTTTCGGTAAAATTAAAGCAAGATAAGGTATATCGTATTCAGTTTATTTGCGTGAACTAGAAGTTCGATTTACTGTTAAGTCACCTATTGCGAGTAGGTGGCTTTTCTTTTTATCTTTTTTCTAACACTTTTAATGGTGAAAATTTCTTGTGACTTTCACGTACATCTGTGCCAAAAAGATTCACATAAATTTTTACAACTTCCATACTGGTGTGACCAAGAATGGATTGTAACTCAAAGATGTTTGCACCTTGCTGAACGCTTATCTTTGCAAAGGTATGTCTAAAGGTATGACAACTACAACGAACCCCTTTAACACCAGCAAGTACACCATACTTTTCTATTCGGTTCTGTATCCCGCGTCTTGTTAAAGCCGTTCCATCCATTGTGACAAATAAAGCGTCACTTTCAACATAACCACGAATAGAAACATACTTTTTAAGTTGGCTTTTCATTTCATTTTGGATTGGAACTAATCTTTCTCTATATGTTTTTGCGTTTCTAATACAAATAAGGTTATCTTCCCAACGAATATCAGCAAGAGTTATTCCTATAAGTTCATTTACTCGTATACCAGTTTCCAAAAACAACAACATTATCGTATAATCCCTAACACCAATAAATGTTGTTAAATCAGGTTGTCTAAATAACTTGTTTAATTGTTCTTTTGTAAACGTAGCTATAACACGCTTTCTATCTTTTAAAAGCTTTATATTCTCCATTGGATTTTTTGGAATGTACTTTTGTTTATACAGAAAGTTAAAAAATGCACGCAAGCCACGTAAACGAGTGTTTACCGATACTACCTTTGAACCCTTGTAATTACGCATATAAAGAATCACTTTTTCCTTAATATACTCTTCGGTTACATCAGAAGGTTTTAGTGTTGTTAAATCAATTCCTTGTTCGGATAAGTGAGTAAGGAATGCTGATATTTCATTGCGATAAAATTTAATAGTGTACGGTCTTAAATTTCTTATATCACAATCCTTCTCAAATAAATCAAAAGCTTCTTTAAACGTTTCCAAGTACGATTGTTTTTCATGACTGACAATACTTAGTTCAGCTTCATTCAGAACGTTTTTACGTCTTGCCAATATGGTATCCTCCTATACGTACGATTAGTTCACACGATTTGAAGATGTTCAGTAAAGACAAAATAACTGAAGATGAACACGAAAAAACCGTTCCCCACACTGTGAGAAACGGTTGATATTACGGTATTATTCACGATTAAATTACAGAATAAATAGCTTCTTTTTAGATACCGGTGGTCGGGGTCGAACCGACACTCCAAAGGAACACGATTTTGAGTCGTGCGCGTCTGCCAATTCCGCCACACCGGCATAATGGAGATAAAAAAAATCGGATAAACCGATTAACAGTTAAAATATGGAGGCGGCAACCGGATTTGAACCGGTGATAAGGGTGTTGCAGACCCGTGCCTTACCACTTGGCTATGCCGCCGTCATACATGGAGCGGAAGACGAGGTTCGAACTCGCGACCCCCACCTTGGCAAGGTGGTGTTCTACCACTGAACTACTTCCGCAAAAATGGCTGGGGTACTAGGATTCGAACCTAGGCATGACGGAATCAAAATCCGTTGCCTTACCGCTTGGCTATACCCCAACAATGGGGCGACTGATGGGAATCGAACCCACGAATGCCGGAACCACAATCCGGTGCGTTAACCACTTCGCCACAATCGCCATTGTATTATGATGTTTATTAATTTTATATTAGATGGGGCGACTGATGGGAATCGAACCCACGAATGCCGGAACCACAATCCGGTGCGTTAACCACTTCGCCACAATCGCCATAAAATTAATTGGCAGGGGCAGTAGGAATCGAACCCACACCAAAGGTTTTGGAGACCTCTATTCTACCGTTGAACTATGCCCCTAAAATAATAAAACTGGTGGAGGGGGACGGATTCGAACCGCCGAACCCTAAGGAGCGGATTTACAGTCCGCCGCGTTTAGCCACTTCGCTACCCCTCCGGGAAAATCTGGTGCCGGCTATAGGAATCGAACCCACGACCTACTGATTACAAGTCAGTTGCTCTACCTGCTGAGCTAAACCGGCAAAAAAACAAGATGGGTCAGGACGGAATCGAACCGCCGACACTTAGAGCTTCAATCTAATGCTCTACCAACTGAGCTACTGACCCATATTTTAAAATAAATGGCGGTCCCGACCGGGATCGAACCGGCGATCTCCTGCGTGACAGGCAGGCATGTTAACCGCTACACCACGGGACCATTTGGTTGCGGGGGCTGGATTTGAACCAACGACCTTCGGGTTATGAGCCCGACGAGCTACCACTGCTCCACCCCGCGATAATACTATAATGTTGTAAAAATAATGGTGGAGGATGACGGGCTCGAACCGCCGACCCTCTGCTTGTAAGGCAGATGCTCTCCCAGCTGAGCTAATCCTCCATCTGGGTATTGAATTGGTGACCCCTACGGGATTCGAACCCGTGTTACCGCCGTGAAAGGGCGGTGTCTTAACCACTTGACCAAGGGGCCATCGTTTGGAACACATCAAAGTGCTGGCGGAGAGTAAGGGATTTGAACCCTTGAGACAGTGTTAACCGCCTACACGATTTCCAATCGTGCTCCTTCGGCCACTCGGACAACTCTCCAAGAATGGCTCCGAAGGCAGGACTCGAACCTGCGACAACCTGATTAACAGTCAGGTGCTACTACCAACTGAGCTACTTCGGAATAATTTTAGTATATAGCCTAGCGACGTCCTACTCTCACAGGGGGAAGCCCCCAACTACCATCGGCGCT
>NZ_JBAHYH020000001.1:510877-801486 GCF_036698265.2 Lysinibacillus sp. IITD104 | reverse complement strand
GTGCTTTGTTCACTAGCAAAGCTAGCTACTTAAAACTTTATTGATTACGTTTTGCTTGTTCAGTTTTCAAGGTTCATTTTTATTCAAGTCGTTTTTTCAGCGACTTCTTTATATTAACATCTTATTCAAAACATGTCAACAACTTTTTAAGAGAAGTTTTTTATGCTTTTATCTGAGTTAATCGTTATGTCTTAGCGACAATTAATATAATACAATACTAAGATATTATTCGTCAACAACTTTTTTTAAAAAATATCGAGGTATTTTTAGATACCTCGATTACAAGCATACTACAGTCATTGCCCCATTTCTAGAGCATCTTTATTTACCTTGTAATGACGGTGAAATATCCTTTCATTTTTCGCTGCAATTGGTTCAATTTGAATATAGCCTTTATCCACTAAATACTCCACAAACACTTCTAAATCCACTGAGTAATTCACGAGCTCATGATGATCATGTAATTCCTGAATGGTCCACATTTCTTTTGTTTGCATGACTTCTAGTATATGCTGTGCCCCATCTCGTGTACGAGAGTGGATTAAAAACTCACTTGCTAAAAACAACAATTCTAAGCGCTTTTCTATTGGCTCATTACTTGTCACTAGCTCTTCATACAGCTTATAGATGGCTGGCTCAATTTTTTTCACCTGAGCCCAAACAGTTACTTCAGGATACAGGCCACTATCGATAATAGATAAACGACCTAAATGATGTAGGGAATCCACAACGTGATTATAAGCATCCAAGTAACTTCCTTTATCGAAGTATTCTTTCCCTTCCAAATAGCGACGAATTAACTTTGAAAATTGAATACCTGTTTTAATTTTACGTCCGCTATACGGAAATTCCTGCAATTCTATTTTTAATTTATGCAGAAATTCATTCCGATCAAATAATACTCTACCGAAGAATATCCAATCGACGACCTTCCGATTTGAACCAATGAGTAACCATTTTCGAATTAATTTTTCCGTAACAGTATGTAGAGCGATTTTATTTCCTTCATATAAGTAATGTTTTGAAAAGACTGGTTGCTCTGCTTCTTTTACGATAATGAGTAAAACCGTATCAAATGTATCTGTAACGTTACTTTGTTCTTCACGCTTTTCCACTAAAATTACGCCTAATGTATTCGACTGACTCGCACGTTCTTGATAGATTGGACGCAGTACTTGCTCCATGTTCAGCCCTCCTTTATTCATATAGGTTCTTTATTCCGTTAAAAATTCGACATACTCTAAAAGTATTCCTTCTTTCATTCAGTTCAAAGCTAAAATACTTTGTCCTTATATGTTATAGTAGATTTTAGATTGGGAGGCAAGATGAAATATGAAACCTTATAAAAGTAAAATTAATAAAATTCGTTCATTCGCACTAGCACTAATCTTTTTTGGTTTTATTGTCATGTACGGAGGCATTTTCTTTAAAAATAGCCCGATATTAGTTTTAATTTTCATGTCACTAGGTGTTCTTTGTATTATCGGTAGTACAGTTGTATACGCTTGGATCGGATTACTGTCAACAAGAGCTGTTCAAGTTGAGTGTCCAAATTGCCATAAGCATACAAAGGTTTTAGGACGAGTAGATATGTGCATGTACTGCAATGAGCCATTAACACTTGATCCTACTCTAGAAGGTAAAGAGTTCGATCAATCCTATAATAATAAAACAAAAAAATCCTAGCCCTTTCTAAGAGCTAGGATTTTTATTGAACTTTTGCAGTAGCAACTTTACATGTTGGACAAGTGCCGTATATCTCTAAGCGATGCGAATGCACATCAAAGCCTGTTACCTGTGATGCAAAATGCTCTATTTCGTCGAGTCCAGGATAATGGAAATCGACGATCTTACCACAGCATTCACAAATCATATGGTAATGATCGTTTGTCACGAAATCAAAGCGACTTGAAGCATCCCCGTAAGTTAGCTCTTTCACAAGACCTACTTCACGAAATACACGCAGGTTGTTATAAACAGTCGCTACACTCATATTAGGGAACTTGCCCTCAAGTGCTTTATAAATTTCATCGGCAGTAGGATGTGCCATTGATTGAATTAGATATTCCAAAATAGCATGACGCTGAGGAGTAATACGTACACCAGTTGTTTTCAACGTGTCCAGTGCATCTTGTAAATGCGTTGTAGACATCGTCATGCACCTCTTCCATAAGTATTATTAATTTATAATTGTTATAAATAGTGTATCCAATTCGTACTACTTCGTCAACAATCACACATTGCTTATCCTCAATAAATCAATGGCTGTTCCTTAATATCCTCTTGATAGATCCATGACATTTTCTAAATCAGTATCACCTTTTAGCCATTTTGTTAGGCTTGGCTTGAAGATTTCTAAGCTACGCTCGACATATCGAGAAGAATGACTGGATACATGGGGTGATACTATGACATTTGGTAATGTCCATAATGGATTGTCAGATGTCAGAGGCTCTTCTTCGAATACATCTAAAACTGCGTGTCCTATTTGCTTTGTTTCGATCGCTTGAATGAGTACCTTTTCATCCACTAAATTACCTCGACCAAAATTCATGAAGATCGCATTATTTTTCATCGCAGCAAAATGCTCTTCTTCTAATAAATGGGTCGTTTCTGTTGTTTTTGGTAATACAGAAATAACAATATCCGCTTGAGGTAGAGCCTCTTTTAATTGAGCAAAGCTAATCATCGTATTCATATAGGCCGCTTCTTTACCAGAGCGGTTACAGCCAATCGTCGTAACACCAAAAGCTTGCAATAAACGCCCAACTTCCGAACCAATGGCACCCGGTCCCAAAATAAGTGCCGTACTATCTCGTAATTCCGTTTGTTGTGCTTTTTTCGACCATTCACTTTTCTTTTGCTGCTCATACATCCAAGGCAAAGCTCGTTTAATGGCTAAAATATGAGCAAGCATGGATTCAGCCATAGGCGTTTTATGAATGCCCCGAACATTTGAAACTAGAATGCCGCGTTCGATAATAGCCTGAGCCGGCATTTTTTCTATACCTGCCGATGCAACAAAAATCCATTTTAGCTTCGTCGCATATTGAATACTCTCTTCTGTTAAATCTTCACCATATGTAACTAAGACATCCGCTTGTTGAAGCTCTTCATTTGATAAGCTCTTTTCAAAGATAAATTCAACCTGTGGAAATTCTGCTAATAATGGCTCTCGTAAATCTGGTCTAGGTTCAAATGTAAAATAGATTCTCATTGTTTTGCCTCCTGTTCTGCTAAATAAGCGTAAACTTCTTCAATATGATTTTTTACTCGAACCTTGCGCCAAGCTTTTACAAGCTTCCCCTCAGTATCAATTAAAAACGTTGAACGCTCTATGCCCATATATTCACGTCCATACATTTTCTTTAAAGTCCATACATCATATGCTTCAGCAATAGCATGATCCTCATCCACTAATAATGAAAATGGCAAGCCATGCTTATCAATAAATTTTGCATGTTTTTTCTCGTTATCTGGACTAACACCAAGAACAACAGCATTTAAATGACTGAAGTCCTCAAACTTATCGCGAAAATCACATGCCTCTGTCGTACAGCCTGGTGTCATATCCTTTGGGTAAAAATATAAAATAACATTCTTCCCTTTAAAATCAGCTAAATGCACCATCTCGCCCTTTTCGTTCATTAGAGAAAAATCTGGCGCCTTTTGTCCTTCTAGTAAAGTCATACAATCTCCTCCTCTGTAGGTTCTATTTTACTCTAAGTAACAAATCAAGTCATATCCCTTAATTTCTTTGGATTTCTTACAGTGATAGGTCTACAATAGATTACGTATAAAAAGTTAGGAGGCAATTCTATGAATCATGCAAAATCTGAAGCAATACATGCAGAGGCTTTACAGCATATTGTTGGTGGTGTAAACAGCCCTTCTCGTTCATATAAAGCAGTAGGTGGCGGTTCTCCTGTAGCCATGGCGCGAGGAAAAGGCGCCTATTTTTGGGATGTAGATGGCAATCGCTATATCGACTACCTAGCAGCATATGGTCCAATCGTTACTGGCCATGGCCATCCACATATTGCAAAGGCCATAGCGCACGCAGCTGAAAATGGTACACTGTTTGGGACACCGACTGAATATGAAGTTACTTTTGCAAAAATGTTAAAGGAAGCCATCCCTTCGATGGATAAAGTACGCTTTAACAACTCTGGCACAGAAGCTGTTATGACAACGATTCGTGTGGCACGTGCCTATACAGGCCGTACAAAAATCATGAAATTTGCTGGCTGCTACCACGGGCACTTCGATTTAGTATTAGTGGCTGCTGGATCAGGTCCAGCAACATTAGGAACACCTGATTCAGCAGGTGTTACAACTTCGACTGCTGAAGAAGTTATTACTGTACCTTTTAATAACCCTGAAGCCTTTACAGAAGCCATGGATAAATGGGGCGAGGAGATTGCAGCTATTTTAATCGAGCCAATAGTAGGAAACTTCGGTATTGTTGAACCGAAGCCAGGTTTCCTTGAATTAGTACATGCTACAGCAAAGGAAAAAGGGGCCCTAACGATTTACGATGAAGTCATCACGGCCTTCCGCTTCCACTATGGTGGCGCTCAAAATTTACTTGGCCTAACACCTGATCTAACTGCACTTGGTAAAGTTATTGGTGGTGGTTTACCAATCGGTGCATATGGCGGACGCAAAGAGATTATGGATACTGTTGCACCACTCGGCCCAGCATACCAAGCGGGTACGATGGCTGGAAATCCTGCATCTATGCAAGCTGGTATTGCTTGCCTAGAAGTGCTACAAACACCAGGTATATATGAGGAAATGGATAGATTAGGCGCAATTTTAGAAGAAGGTATTTTAGCTGCCGCTAAAAAACATGGCGTAACCATCACGTTAAATCGTCTTAAAGGAGCGCTTACTATTTACTTTACAGATGTGAAGGTAGAAAACTATGAACAAGCTGAAAGCTCTGATGGTGAAATTTTTGGACGCTTCTTTAAACACATGCTTGAGCAAGGTATTAATCTAGCTCCTTCTAAATATGAAGCATGGTTCTTAACAACTGAGCATACAGAAGCAGACATTCAGGAAACAATTAAAGCAGTAGATATTGCGTTTTCTCAATTGTAATCTTGACAAGAAAAAGGCGACTTGCAAGTAGAAGTCGCCTTTTTCTTATTCATCCATGCAAATCTATGTATTTTATGAGTACTTCCTTCTATAATGTAAAGAAGCTAAAAAATATTAGACAGAAAGGACATCTTTATGAAATTAGGTGCCCGTGTATTTAAAACTGGTGTAGCTATCGTATTTGCATTATTTATTGCAGAGTTGTTAAAACTACCTTCACCTGTTTTTGCTGGAATTGCAGCTATTTTTGCTATTCAGCCTTCTATTTATCGTTCTTACCAAACCATTGTGGAGCAAGTACAAGCGAATATTATAGGTGCGACAATTGCCGTCATTTTCGGCTTACTTTTTGGCCATCATGTCGTTGCCATTGGTATAGCCGTCATAATAGCTATTGGTTTAATGTTAAAGTTTAAACTCGAAAAATCACTTTCGCTAGCGTTGGTATCAGTTGTAGCTATTATGGAATTTCAAGGGGATGACTTTTTAACGTTTGGTTTGATACGCTTTGTTACGATATTAGTTGGGGTATTAGCAGCATTTGTCGTAAATCTTGTGTTCTTACCACCTAAATACGAGGTAAAACTATTTCGCAAAATTTATATTTTACAAGATGATATTATTCGTTGGACACGACTGGCTGTACGGCAAGCTTCTGAGCATACATCCACAAAAACAGCATTAAGTAAGTTTAAAAACCGTATGCTACGAGTGGATACGCTGTATGATTTTTATAAGGAAGAGCGTAATTACTTAAAAAATAAAAAATATGTGAAAGCACGCAAACTAGTAGTCTATCGTCAAATGATTTTAACTTCCAAGAAAAGCTTGGAATTGCTACAGCGTTTGCATAATCACGAAAATGAATTAGCTCAGCTCCCTACACAATTTCATTTAATGATTCAGGAGAGACTTGATTCCTTGTTAACATACCATGAGCAATTGCTCTTAAAATATACAGGAAAGCTAAAGCCTGAGCATTCGGAGTGGAGTAAAAGCATTGACTATGTCCAACGTAATGAGCTGATGGAAATTTTTATCAAGCAAATCAACTTTGCTCGTGAAGAGGGCGATACGGAGTTTTCTAGCTATCACCTACTCTATATATTATCGCGTATTTTAGATTATGAGGAAAACCTAGAACATCTCGATACACTCATTGTGTCCTACCAAAGCTATCATGGACATGAAATCAATGTAGAATTTGAAGAAGAATTCATTTAGCTAGCATTTTATGGCAACAGATTACCTTGATTCTAGGGGCTTTTGATCACCCTTTGAATGAAGAAAAGTCTGTTGCTTTTTCTATACAAAAAACCTCCAAGTAGTAATCTACTTAGAGGAAAGGAGCTAAGAACGTAATGTTAGCAGTTGTTGCTCTGCTTGTTGGCGTTTGACCGTTTGTACATCACGTAATTGCTGATAATTGGCAATGCCTGATACAATAGTATCCCACATTTCTTCAAGAGTCTGGGTAGTGCTGGATTGTTGAGCCATGGCAGTACTTAATTGCACCGCTTCCTTGCTAGCTCCCCCAAATTGCTTCATACGGTCTTCAAAGGCAGAGGCTGATTGACTTTGTAATTGTTGACGTCTTTCATTAACTGCATTCATCAAACCCATTTTAAAAACAGGAATGGTTTTAACAAAAGCCCCATTAATTTGTTCAATCAATTCACTGTTACCATTACGTAGCATATCGATTTGGGGAGCTGTGATAATAGCCACCATACGCGATTTTTCTAAATCATCTATTTTTTGCTGGAGCATCTCTGCAATAGCTTGCAAACGATTTAGCTCCATTTTCGCCAGCTGATTACCTGCTTCACTCTGTTTTTCATACATCGGAATCAATGTTGTTTGGACCTCATGAAGTTTCATATCAGTTGCTACGATATACTTTTCTAGCTCAAGATAGTACATGAGGTCCTCTTGATATAAGCGTGCAAGTACTCGATTATCCTTCGCTAATTCTTCTTCCATCAGCACAAATTGATAATGGATTTTCTCAATCTCTCTCCCCAGTCCATTGTATTTCGTAAATAAATCACCATCATTTTTGGTCTTCCGTGCAAATAGCTTTTTAAAAAAGCCCTTTTGTTCTGTAAAATCTTGTTTGTCGAATGTTTGCATAAGGGCTTCAAGCTGCTTAAATAATTCATTTGATTCGAAAGTTGTTGACTGGGTGATGATTGCTAAAATTTGATCTGCAAATGTAGCTAATTTTGTAGCCGGCTCTTTTCCCAAAGCTAATAGCTCTAACTGATTTTTTATATCAATTTGATTGGCAATTTGCTTTACCTGTGCATGATCCCGTAACTGTTCTTTGAAGGCTTCTGCTGTTTCCAGCGTTAGCTGCTTCAGCGTCAACGAGTTATTTGACATTTGTGCCGCCTCCTTCCTATCATCAGAAAAAACGATTAAAGAGTTTTTTTATGATTTTGTCGGGTGCAGTTTTCTGTGGCTTTGGTTCTTCATAGTGCAAGTCAAATAGCATATGCTCTAAACGATGTACATCGTAACTATCTTCTCGTAAATGTTTTTCTAAATCTAGTTGTCCTGTCGGGTTATAAAAAACAATATCCACACCAAATCGATTTAAAAAGGCCAATAATACCATGTCCTCACGTGATAAAGCTGGTTGTTGAGGTGCTTGGAATAATACCAGCTTCGGTACCTCTTGTGAATAATCAAAGCTTTGTAGTAATCGCAGTACCTCCGGAGGAATCATCGTCATTTGTTTAAATAAAAATAACTGTAAATCATATAAGGACTCATTCGGCTGTTGTTTCAACATGGGCTGCTCACAGGAAGTTTTTATCGTATGTGCAATTGCACGCTGTAGCTCCAATGTTAACTCCCCATATTGCCACCAATCACTTTGCATAATACGCTCTACTGACAGCTCTCCATTTACTAGGCAATGCTTATAGTGAAAGTGGAAATTGGCTCTGCTCGTTGATGCATAGGGGAATTTCTGGACAAAAACAGTTTGCGGATTTGCTAATAACTGATGCATATAATGCCAGTATTCTTCACGTTGGCTCGAAACCCCACTAATTTTTGCAAATATGACTGGTATGACAACCTCATCTCCAACCACTTCAAACTGTGGTCGAACCAAAGCTTTCTCTTTTGCATAAATAAAAATATCGTCATATGTCATCCGTAATGTTAAGGAGCGTGGCATAAAATCTTTAAACTGCCAAGGCTTATAGACACCTGATTGCTGATCATGCATTAATTGTTCAAAATGCTGACTCGATCGATATCCGACCGTTGCCTGCCGATCACGCAACTTATCAGGAAATGGCTGTAAAGCTGTTTGATTGGAATATGCATATGTGATGGAGAAAGAATCATTAGGATCAATCTCAGCAAATTCATCCGTTTTAGCTGGATGAAAAATTAATACGTCACAACCTAGCTCCATTAATAATAATAAGAAATAGCGCTGACTAAGTGTTGCTTCCCCGTACCAAACTACTTTAGGAAAATCATCTGTTGGTTTCATGGATTTTGTCCATAGAATCCAATGATTTTTTAACCATTTCACCATATCAATTAAAAAACGGCGAAAGTCATTTGCTAGCAAACCTAACGATTGCTGTTTTTGAAAGAGCTCTACTACTTTAATGGTTGCTAACTGTAAATGGCGATTCATTACACTATCATCATGTTTAGGAATTAATTGATAACCATACATCATTGCCACTAAACGATTAATAGATAGACCTTGTGGAGTTTGTTGATGCTGTGAAAGGATTGCTTGTATTGCCTGAAAGTCTTTTGGTTCAATATGTTTATTTAATTCTTCACTTAAAATATGGATGTTAGCGTTTTGTGACAATGTAAATAATGAATTGAAGTAATCATCTTCTTCGATTGGTACGCCCAATACACGTACAGCAATTCTACTAAAACTCACTTGTTGCTCTGTTTTTTCATAAAATGCACGATTCTTTGGTGAATCTTGAAACGCCTGTAGCCAATCATCAGGATGACGCTCCAACACTGATTTAATTGTGATTGTTTGCATACAAACGCACCTCCTAAAAATCATCCTCAGCCTATGTGGAAGCATTCATTTGTCATAGGGCGCCTCACCTAATGACAACAAAAAATATTTGAACTTTTATATGACCGTATGTTGTGATGCCATCTTTAAAACCGCTTCCAATAAATCTTTTGTAAATGCTTCGCCGTAGAGAGGCGAGTAAGTTGTATTTTGTAAAACTTTTGGCTGTTTATCCTTTAAATCTCCATGATTTGGTGTAAAAGCTAAATCAGCCATTGCAAGCATGCCATAATCCATAATAGAATCACCTGCTGCGATATGCATATCGTATGTACAGAATTCCTTTATATATTCTATAGCCGCTTCCTTTGTCAGCACCTTAGGCATAAAATACAATTTTTTCCCTTGTAATAGAACATACCAACCATGCACATCAAACTCTCGAATCATCGCTTGTAATTCATCGGATGGTAAAACGTTGATATCTACATGATGTACGTAAAAAAGCTCATCAATATACAAAGAACGTTGTAGCCATGTATCAGATTTAATCGTCTGAAAAAGCTTTAGCATATCCATACGAGGAATTGAAGAATCTTCAATGCGTCTAGATAATGTTTGTGTCCATTTTTCATATGGCTGACCCTTTTCTACTATTGTACCCCCATTGCTTGTAATTGCAAAAGCAGGGCATAAATCATGAATAAAATGGATTCTTTTATATTGATGTAATGCTCTTGTTGTAACAGGTACAAATAGAGCTTGTTGGTGCACCTGTTGCAATAGGGGTGCTGTTGCCTGCGTCATCATACTCATTGCAGTTTCAATCTTGTGTTCAACGACGATTGTCTCTGTAGCTGGCGGAAACATCTCCATCATGCGTTTAGAATAAATAAGGGTTCTATCTAAATCAGATGTAAATAATATCATCATATTCTCCTCTATAATTCTTTGATCAAACCACAACATGCATAGGACATATTCGAATACTCTTCAACCAATACATTTTTCTCCTGTGCTAATAATAAAATATGTTTCAATTCATGCATGTACTGTGGATTAATTAAAATCTTCCAAGTTATCCTTCGCAGCAAAACTCTTGTCGTTTCCCCAACACCTGGCTTAATGAAATGAATATTATCAATACCAAAATCTCGTTGAATTGTTTGTACGGACTTCATACCCTCCCAAGTAATTGGAGAGATTTCTTGCTCTTGAATTTGTTGCACAATTTTACTCTGTACTTGTTCAAAACATGTGACGATACGTTCTATGTACAGCTTGGAGACATCTACGGCCTCTAATTCTTTGTAGTATTTTGCACCATGAAAATCGTTTGCATCCATAAACTGCAAATTTAATACCGTTCTACTCACTAAACCAGATACAGTTGAATTTAAACAAGCAGAAGGTATTAAAAAATCCTCACGAGTTCCATAAATAGCGGCACAATGGCCAGGATCAGCCAGAACAGCTAATTTGGCGCTTAACTGTGCTTGATATTGTAAGTTAAACTTTTGGCAGGATTGAATTAATTCATTGGTAATTGCCCCTTTTCCTGTCCAACCATCAATAAATTGAAGACTTCCTAGAGGGTGCTGTGTCAAAATATAACGAATTGCCGTTTCATCAAAACCACGACCTCGTAGTATAGAAATGGAGTAATGTGGAACATTCACATGATAACGTATGGCTATATACCGTTTGATTAAAATACCAATGGGTGTACCTGCACGAGCTAAACTCACAAGAATTAAATTTTCTAACCCTCTATTTTCAATGATTTGCTCTGCCACTACGCCAACTGCGATTGCTATTCTTTCTGCATAAGCATCTAGCGCTTTATAAAAAAGATTCATGTAGGTATCAGATGGTTGCTGCTCTACTGGCAGCATTTCCGAATAATGTATGCCCGATTGAATGAGCTGTTCACGTTTCTCATTATCCATTTCAAGGAATGCACTTCCAATATCACGCAATAAAAAAATAACGTCCTCTGGTGCATAACTCCCCATTTTATCTGGCTGCAAAGTCGATATCATCGTTCTCCCTCCAATTCATGCATACTAATTACGTATACTTTGGCTTTAGTGGCTTCTTGTAATGCCTTCACCACACGAGCAACTACCGCTTTACTTGCTATACGTTCCACAATGAAGAAAAGTTCCGTGTAAGACTGGCTTTGAAGATTATATAAATAATTAGTAACCCCGTTATTTTCTGGACTTTCAAAGGCTATTTTTTCGTTAATCGTATATCCCAAATCATCCGTACAATAGATTGGACTACGAGTAGTTGATTGAAAGTAAACATCATTTCCTAAATAAGAGGCAATTTGCATAGGAACATACATGAACTCACCCGTGCCAATAACAAGCGCTGGCCCGATTGTTCTTAGCTCTTGTAATTGCTTAGCGATAGCTTGTAACGATTTCTTTTGTGCAACATGCTGTTTTGAAGTGAGCAAAAACCTCCCTGTCGCTACTAGATAAGGCTGATTATTTACTAAACCATTCTCCGCAACAGATTGATAGAATTTGCGATCAACAGGCGCCTGAATTGGCCATAGTTCTATATCCTCTGTAGCCTGTGTTTGTAAATTTGGTTGCGTGCTTGTTAAGCTTGGCATACCTGAACAGCTAAAATTCCCACTCAAAATGGAGATGAATTCTATAGAGATATCCCATTGTACTTCTAATTGCTTAAAGATGGATTGCTGCTGTTTTGAACGCCAATCTAAAATAGATAGTACCGCATACTGTCTCACTAAAGGAAATTTCTGTCTTAATGTCTCAATAATATTAATGACCGTATTCCCCGTCGTAATCTCATCATCAATTAACACAATGCGCTTAGCTTGCAGTAAAAATTCTGGTTCCTCCGTATAAATTCTATGGCTTGTCGCATGAGAATGTTCTTCCTCAAACGTAACAAATGGCTCAAAATCAGGCAGCACTTCACGTGTTGTGTGGATATACATAGCATTCGAGTGAAAGGCATTAAATACTGCGTGTCCAAGTGCTGTTGCCGTCTCTGCAAAGCCAATAAATAATGTTTCATCCGTTAATTCTAGGGTTCCTTCTATGGATTTTTGTACTACATCCAAATTAGCCCCGTCTTTTAAAGCTTTTACGACAGACTTAGCCATTACCTTTTGTCCAGTAAGATGCTGCTGATACAGCATAGCTAAAAGAGTTCCTGTCAGTAAAGGGATTTGCGGACGGACAGCCAAATGTTTGCCTAGTACTGTGCTTACAAACAAAAATTGTCTTTTCTTATTAATCCGAGCCGCCATTTTAAACAAATTGGATAGCGCAAAATTATGTGGATTGTAGGTAATTTCAATATCTATTGAATAATTCGGTAAAATGCTTAATTTACTCATTTGTTGTTGCATATAGACTACCACCTATTTCAGACTGTAATAAAAGTGAGGCAAAATCGACAGATTCATGATAGACACCATAGACATGAGCCTGTTTTAAAATCCGCTGTGCCCATCTCATATGTGGCTTAATTTCATTCATTTTATTAGCATAGTGACTTTTCATAACACCTTTTTGTCCATCATTATTTTCTATAATACTTAGTGCATCTAAGTATTCCTCATACGAAATAGCATAGAGGGCATGCACAACACGGATATGGCTCGGATGAATAATAGTTTTTCCCACTATGCCGTTTTGTTTATCCATTAAAACTTCTTTCATTAATCCATCTAAACAATCGTCTAACAACGCTTTCCTTGTATCGAGCGCACCTTTCTCACTAAATGGTGTCACTCTAAGTGCGGGCTTTAATACACGTTGATTATTAAAATACTCCCACACAGGCCCTGAGATAATAAAACCATCTTCCTCACGACCTAAGATATTGACAATATCTGCAATACAATCTCGAATGACACTAATATCATAAATGGTAGAATCCATACGGCGGCGAATTCCGTAAATACCACAAAAATCAGTGGCACCTATTCGCACATTTAATACACGGGCTCTGTATTGATGTAGAACTGCTTTAATGTCTAATAATGCTTCTAAGCGAGATTCCTTATATAGTACCTCACGGCTCTCCAAAATCGGCATACCATATAAAATTAAATCATTTTCTAAAATGGTTTGTTCAAGCAGTTCAAAATAGCATGAACCCTGTTCTGCTGTAAACTTTGGAAAGACATAGCCTGTTAATATTTCTTGCTTTTTCCCTAAAGCAGTCGTTAACTTTTGAAATTGCTCAACATGTCGGACTCGAACAAAAAGTAATGGGAGCTCCTGAAGCAATAGCTGTTTTTGCTGATAGAGTGCGTATAGTTCACTAATATCTTCTATCAGCTTAGCTTCACAATCTACTAACTCTGCATCTCCTACTGCATCCTCCAAATCAATGACGAGGGATGTGAGTTGCTTATATTTTTGTGATCGAATCAAGCTCACAATTGTAGGCATGGAAGCTGGCATGTACAATGTCGCACCTAGAGCATACGACAAAATATCTGGTGATTCCCATTTTGTAAACGGCTGTGGCTTCTTATAAAAAATCGTCTCTGCTTCTGTTGCAAAGTGTTGCATCTAATCCTCTCCCCAGTAACTATACCTTTTGTGAAAAAGGCACTGTATCAGCCTGTTCCATACAGACCAATACAGTGCCTTGTTTACACTGCTGTTTTCTTCTTCAACTTGTAAATAACAAATGTCAATAAGAATGCAGCAATTAAAATAATAACGATAATTTCATGTGAAAGATGGTAGCCCGAAAAACTAGCAAATATTTTTAGTGCATTACGATTGGCGCCCTGATACTGAATCTATTAAAACAAGTCCACACATCTGCCAGTGAGCATATGTATTTAATACATCCAAACAAAATCAAGATCCTTCGTCATGTACCTATTTCTCAAACTAGTTACTGTAAGCCATATGCATTGATTAATGCAGCTAGTCCACCCTGGTAACCTGAGCCTACTGCAGCAAATTTCCACTCACCATTATGTCGGTACAGCTCGCAAAATACTACAGCCGTTTCAATACTGAAATCTTCGCCTAGATCGTAACGCAATACCTCTGATCCCGACTCTTCGTTCGTCAATCGTACATAGGCATTTAAAACTTGCCCGAAGTTTTGATGACGTCCCTCGGCATCGTAAATAGTAACCGTCACTACAATTTTTTCAATTTGAGGTGATACTTGCTTTAGGTTGACAAGAATTTTTTCATCATCCCCATCCCCTGCACCTGTACGATTATCTCCCGTATGGACAACAGACTGGTCTGGGCTCGCTAAATTATTATAGAAAATAAAGTCCTGTTCATTACGACATTTACCTGAAGCATCTAGTAAAAATACAGATGCATCCAGGTCAAAGTCTTGCCCACCGTCAAATTGCTTTACATCCCAGCCTAAACCAATGCCAATGCTATTTAAGCCTGGATCTTGCTTTGTTAAATCAATACGTTGCCCTTTACTTAATTGTATAGCCATTCAAAAATCTCCCTTTCTGTCCAAAGATGAAATTTTAGTTTACACTTAAGCCATAATCATTACATAAAGCAGCTAAGCCACCTTGATAGCCTGCACCAATCGCATTAAATTTCCATTCTCCGTTATGGCGATATAATTCCCCTACAACAATCGCTGTTTCGATACTGAAATCCTCGCCTAAATCATAGCGAATAATTTCTTCGTTGGAAGCAGCATTTATAATACGAATATAGGCATTAGACACCATACCGAAGTTCTGACTGCGAGACTCTGCATCATGGATTGTTACAGTGAAGGCTAGTCGCTGAACATGTGCAGGTACTTGAGTTAATGCCACTTTCACCACTTCATCGTCACCTTCGCCTACACCTGTTAAATTATCGCCTGAATGCTCAACTGAGCCATTGCCACCTGTAGTGTTGTTATAGAAAATAAAATCATTTTGATCTGCAACTTTGCCTGTATCAGCAAGTAAAAATACAGAGGAGTCTAAGTCAAAATCATGACCACCATCATATTTATTTGTATCCCAGCCTAAACCTACAACAACATTCGTTAATCCTGGATTTGTTTTAGTTAAATCTACCTTTTGACCTTTTTGTAGTGAAATGCCCATAATTTTTATTCCTCCTATTTAGTCAATTATTTATTGATATCTTCGAACAACGTCGCCAAGCTTTATGTCATTTGTTCCCGTACCAACCGCAGCAAATTTCCATTCATTATTATGACGGTAAATTTCTCCACATACTAACGTCGTTAAATTCGAATAATTATCAGTTAAATTATAGCGAATTAGTTCGCTTCCTGTCCTATCATCATACACACGAATATATGCATTTTGAATCATACCGAAGTGTTGATTGCGACCTGCCGCATCATAAATGTTTACAACAAACACAAGCTTGTTATATTGCGTAGGTACAGATGATAGCTCAATTGTAATTACCTCATCATCACCATCGCCGTCACCTGTTAAATTATCACCTGAATGTCGAACAGAACCGCAGCTACTTGTTAATTTCCCGAAATAAACAACATCGTCACCCGCAACAACCTTATCATCCTGTAACATCAATACCGAAGCATCACAGTCGATACTTCTGCCACTGCCACTATTTCTGCTGGAAAATAAACCACCTAAAAAGCCGCCACTTTTCTCTTGACCTACAGGGTCCCACCCTAAACCTACTTTTATTTTATTTAATCCTGCGTTACCCTTTGTTAAATCAACTCTTTGTCCTTTTTGTAAATTAATCCCCAATTTTAACACCCTCCTAAAATATGTATTTCAGTCGAAAGATTTTATGGTAAGCAATAATCTACTAAGCTAAAAGATTTCTACTTAAATTAAGTCTAAAATAACGTGACAAAAAATTCAATTAATGGCTCCGAAAAGGTTTTTTCACTTATTTTAGAAAGCCCCTTATGCCTTTTTCTATAGCATAGAACGTTTTTGTAGTAAAAATGTTCCTTTTATATCCATTGGTCCAAGTAGCTAAAAAAACCTTCTAACTTGTAGAAGGTTATTGTTCCTATTTACTAACTTTTCATTTTTGGATCAAGTGCATCTCGTAGTCCATCACCCATTAGATTAAAGCCAAGAACTGTTAACATAATAGCTAAACCAGGGAAAATCATCGTCCACGGAGCATTTAATAAAAACTTACGTGCATCCGCTAGCATTTTTCCCCATTCTGGTGCTGGAGCTTGAGCCCCTAGCCCAAGGAAGCCTAATGCTGCCGCTTCAATAATGGCTGTCGCAATTGCTAGTGTTCCCTGTACAATTATTGGGGTTATGGAATTCGGCAAAATATGTGAAAATAGAATTCGCGCATCACGCATACCAATTGCTTTTGCCGCTACTATATACTCTTCTTCCTTGACACTTAAAACTTTAGAACGGATTAAGCGCCCAAAATTCGGTACGTTAATAATAGCAATAGCGATTAATGCATTTTGTAAAGATGGACCTAACACTGACACTACTGCAATCGCTAGTAGCATACTAGGGAAAGCTAGCATAATATCAAAAATACGTGAAATTATCGTATCAACCCATTTACCATAATAACCTGCAATGATGCCAAGTAAACTACCAATTATCACGGACAAAATAACAGAGAAAAAGCCTACCCATAGCGAAATCCTTGCACCGTGAATGATCCTCGAAAAAATATCCCGTCCAAAATCATCCGTTCCAAACCAATGATCAGCGGATGGTGCCAGTAAACGCTTCGTTAAATCTTGTTCATTGATGCCCTGTGGTGCAATGAACGGACCAATGACAGCCAGTAAAATAAAAAATATAACAATTCCTGCTCCTACAAGGGATACTTTGCTCTTTTTAAAACTACGCCAGCCTTCGAGCCATGGGCCTACTGCCTTTTCTCGAACTGGTGCTGCTTCTTTTTTTATATCGATTGCTCCAGTCATCATTGCAACTCCCTTCTATTTGTATTTAATACGTGGGTCGACTACTGTATACAGTAAATCCACGATTAAGTTAATCATGATGAAAATAAATGCAACGATTAGAATACCTGATTGAATCACAGGATAATCCCTGAAGCCAATCGCATCATAAATATAACGACCAATTCCTGGCCAACTAAAAATTGTCTCTGTTAAAATGGCCCCACCTAACAGTAATCCTGTTTGTAGACCAATTACCGTTAGCACAGGAATAACCGCATTCTTTAATGCATGTTTATAAACAACAATAAACATTTTTTGTCCTTTTGCTCTTGCAGTCCGCACATAATCTGAGCGCATAACTTCCAGCATGGAAGACCTTGTGATTCTGGCAATGATAGCCATTGGAATCGTTGCAAGTGCTACTCCTGGTAATATTAAGCGCTTTATGACTTCGATGAATTGATCAAAGCGGCCTTGAATGAGCGTATCCAATAAATAAAAATGGGTTATGGCGGTAATTGGATTTCGCACATCTTCTCGACCAGAAGTAGGCAGCCAACCAAGCTTACTACTAAATGTCCACTGCTCCATCAATCCAAGCCAGAACACGGGTACAGATACACCGATTAACGCTATAATCATTGCTGTATAATCAAACCAAGAATTTTGGAACCATGCAGAAATAATGCCCGCATTCACACCAATAACAATTGCAATAATCATCGCAAATAGTGCAAGTTCAGCCGTTGCTGCTAAGTATGGGAAAATTTCTTCTGATACAGGTAGTTTCGTACGTAGGGAAACCCCTAAATCTCCCTGAAAAATACCTGCTAAGTAACTAAAATATTGTGTATACCAGGGCTTATCTAATCCTAAACTTGCGTTTAACGCCTCGACCGCCTCTTTTGTTGCCTGTTGTCCTAAAATAACTTGTGCTGGATTTCCAGGAATTGCTCGTATCAACATAAAGACGATAAAAGTCATTCCAAGCAAAACTGGGATTAGTTGAAGTAAACGTCTCCCCATATAGTGAAGCATTTTCATCACCTCTCTATGATTTTCATAATCTACTGTGAAGTCTTTATATACTGTTGAAAGGTTGAGCCTTCACTAAACGGTTTTGAATGTTTAGTTGAGATCTTTCATACAGGAAATAATCATTATCTTTACTTGAAAAGAATCTGCGAGATTTCCACGGCTTACCCGCAGAAAAGCAAGCAGATTCTTCACATTACATTTATTTGTTCAATTAAAAATGGTGAAATTTACTATTGAATATCTACTGCATCTAAACGGTCAGAGCCAGTAGGATGCGCAATGTAATTTGTAACTTTCTTGTTAGCAGCTAAAATTGGAATAGAGTGAGCAAGTGGAACCCATGGAGCATCCTCAGAAATAATTACTTGAGCTTGCTTATAAAGTTCATTACGCTTGTCTTCATCGATCTCAGTTTGAGCAGCTGTTAAGATCTTGTGTAATTCTGGATTATCATAGAACGTATAGTTATTAGAGCCAATATTATCGCCGTCTAATAACGTGTATAGGAAGTTATCCGCATCCCCATTATCGCCTGTCCAGCCAAGTAGGAATGCATCTGCTTCACCGTTTTGAGCTTTTTCTAAATACGTAGCCCATTCAAATGACACAATTTTAGATTTAATACCCACGTCTTCTAAGTTCTTTTGAATCGCTTCAGCCACTTTTTGTCCGTCTGGCATGTATGGACGTGGTACTGGCATTGCCCATAGCTCAATTTCCTTGCCATCGTAGCCTGCTTCAGCAAGTAATGCTTTCGCTTTTTCAGGATCATACGTATAGCCTGTCACTTCATCGTTATAACCAGAAATTACTGGTGGCATTGGGTTTTTCGCTGGCTCAGCTAGCCCTTCATAAAATGCATCTACTAATGCTTGTTTATCAATTGCATAGTTGACTGCTTGACGCACTTTTACATTATCAAAAGGAGGACGTGTAACAGTTAAACCAAGGTAACCAACGTTCATAGATGGACGTTCGATTAACTGTAAATTAGCATCGCCTTCGATTGTTGCTTTATCAGATGGGCTTAAGCCATCAGCTACATCAATATTGCCTGCTAATAAATCATTTAAACGTGCTGAGTTTTCTGGAATAGAACGATAAATTACTTTATCTAATTTAGGATAGCCATCAATATAGTAATCTGGGTTTTTCTCAATTGTGATTGAATCATTACGTACCCAGCTAACAAATTTGAATGGACCTGTTCCTACAGGATTTGCAGATAAACCTTCTTCATCTGCTTCAAATGCTGTTGGAGAAGCAATCGCAAATGGAGACATTGCTAAATTTTTCAGGAATGGTGCTTGAGGTTGGCTTAACTTAAAGACAACTGTGTAGTCTCCCTCTGCAGTTACTGATTCAATTACTTGCTTGTCACCAACGACAAATTGCGAACTAAAGTAAGGGTGTTTATCTGCACCTGTTTTCCAACGTTCAATATTTTTAACAACAGCCTCAGCATTGAAATCTGTGCCATCATGGAATTTCACACCTTCTTGTAGCTGGAAAGTATACGTTAAACCATCCTCTGATGCCTCCCATGATTTAGCTAAGCCTGGTTGAATTGTGACATCTCGCTCTCCAAAGTTTACAAGTGTTTCATAAATATTAGCTGTCACCGTGAAGGATTCACCGTCTGTAACAACAGCAGGGTCAAGTGCTACAGAATCTCCACCACGACCATACACTAAAATTTTTGGTTCTCCACTGCTAGCAGTATCGCCACCAGTTGAAGTATCTTTACTACCCGTATCCTTAGTATCTGAGCCGCCACATGCTGCTAAGATTGTCGAGAGAATAAGGAGTAGCATTACACCTAAAGTCCAAAACTTCTTTTTCTTCATCGAATTTCCCCCTATGAGTTTTTATATCATTTAATGTTGTAGCGCCTCGTAAAGATGGCAAGCAACATAATGACCTGGTTTCACTTCTTGCATTTTAGGTACTACCTGTGAGCACTGATCCTTTTTAAATGGACATCTCGTATGGAATGTACAACCGCTTGGCGGATTTGATGCACTTGGAATATCTCCAGAAATGATGATCTGTTCCCGTTCAAACGTAGGATCTGGAACAGGAACCGAAGATAAAAGTGCTTGTGTATATGGATGAAGCGGTTCAGCATATAAGTCCTCACTCGCTGTCAGCTCAACTAATTTACCTAAATACATAACGCCAACTCGATTACTAATATGACGCACAACCCCTAAATCATGGGAAATAAAAATATAAGTTAGCCTTAAATCCTTTTGCAGCTTTTGCAATAAATTCAAAACCTGTGCCTGGATGGATACATCAAGTGCAGATACTGGCTCGTCCGCAATAATTAAGCGTGGATTGGTCATCAGGGCTCTAGCAATGCCAATACGTTGCCTTTGCCCTCCACTAAATTGATGCGGATAGCGTTTGATATGATATTCATTCAATCCAACAATCTCAAGTAGCTCCAACACTTTTTGTTTTCGCTCTTTGGCATTACCTATCCCATGAACAATAAGAGGCTCCTCTAAAATTTTGCCGATGTTATGGCGAGGATTTAGTGAGGCATAGGGATCCTGAAAAATCATTTGAATATCTCTACGTGCCTTCCTCATTTCATTATTGGATAATTCTGAAATCATTTTGCCTGCGAATTCTATCTTGCCTCCAGTGGGCTCTAGTAAACGCATTAATAAGCGACCCGTTGTGGATTTACCACAGCCTGATTCGCCAACAATTCCTAATGTTTCTCCTTCAAATACTTCAAAGGAAACATCATCTACAGCCTTTACATCCCCGGCATGTGAATTAAGGACTCCTTTTCGAATCGGAAAATATTTTTTTAACCCCTCAACCTTTAATAACGCTTTCGACACGTTGCTCCACCTCCTGCTTTTCTAGTAAAAAACATCTCGATTTATGATTCTCTGCTGCTTCAAATAAAGGTGGTGTTTCCTGTAAACAACGTTCCATTGCATATTCACAGCGTGCCGCAAAACGACAGCCTACCTGAATACTTCCTGGTTTCGGTACACTTCCAGGAATGGAGTATAAATTTTCCTTTTTATAACGCATGTCAGGTACTGATTGAATAAGTCCTTGTGTATAGGGATGTTTAGGATTAGTGAAAATTTCATGAATCGGCGCCTCTTCCACTATTTGTCCTGCATACATAACAATCACTCGCTCACAGGTTTCCGCGACAACCCCCAGATCATGTGTAATTAACAACACAGCTGTATTCAATCGTTTATTTAAGTCTTTCATAAGCTGTAAAATTTGGGCTTGTATTGTAACATCCAATGCAGTTGTAGGCTCATCTGCAATCAATACTTGAGGGTCACAGACAAGTGCCATGGCAATCATCACACGTTGACGCATACCGCCAGACAGCTGATGTGGGTAGTCCTTTAGCAAATCCTCAGCACGTGGTAGACCTACCAATTTCATAATTTCAACCGCTCTTGCAAACGCTTCCTTTTTCGACCATTTTGGATTATGTATTAATATAGCCTCCTTTAACTGGTCACCAATCGTGAACAAAGGGTTTAGCGAAGTCATTGGCTCTTGGAAAATCATTGCAATGTCTTTTCCACGTATTTTTTGCATTTGTTTATCCGTATATTTAGCAATATTTTTGCCATCTAGCAAAATTTCTCCACCCGTTATTTTACCTGGTGGTGATGGAATTAATCCCATGATGGACAGCGACGTAACACTTTTACCACTTCCCGATTCTCCTACAATCCCTAAAATTTCTCCTTCATGGACAGAAAAATCGATATCGTCTACAGCAGGAATTTGCCCATTATCTGTGAAAAAGGTTGTTTTCAAACCTTTTATTTCTAGTAGTTTTTTCCTCATGTGTAACGCCCCACCCTACCTATATTTTACTTAAATGTATAATAATATTAATAGAATACTATAACTTTCGTTAAATTCCTTATTTTCAGATAATTCTAACTAAAAATCCTTACTCTTTCAATCATTAATATTCTGCAAATTACATAGAAATTCTACAATAATCGCCTTCGATAATAATAAAATCTTATAAAGAGATAATTTTTTACACTTTTCAAAAAAAAATAGCCTTCCATTTTCAAATAAATGAAAGACTTTTTTTTGAAAAAAATTCTTAAACCGTGTAATTTACGGAAAATTTTAATCTAAATGCTGTACTTGGAATAAATTATAATAGGTCCCCTGACTGTCCATTAACTGTTCATGTGTTCCACTTTCGATTAATTGACCATGATCGATAACGAAAATCTTGTCAGCATGTGTAATTGTAGAAAGACGGTGCGCAATAATAATAGTTGTTCGTTCATGAGCTAGCTTGTCTAATGATTCTTGAATCAGTGCCTCACTTTCCAAATCTAATGCAGAAGTAGCCTCATCCAGGATTAGAATCGGTGGATTTTTTAAAAACACACGCGCAATAGCAACTCGTTGTTTTTGTCCGCCAGAGAGCTTTACTCCTCTTTCTCCAACCTTTGTGTCATAACCATTAGGTAGACTCATAATAAAGTCATGGGCATTTGCCGCTTTCGCTGCTTCGATGACTTGTGCATCTGTTGCATCTGGTCTCCCCATTAAGATATTCTCTTTGACAGAATCACTAAAAAGTATATTATCTTGCAGGACAATACCAATTTGAGATCGTAAGGAATGTAAAGTGACATCCCGTACATCGTTTCCATCAATGGTCACTTGCCCGCTTGTTGTATCGTAAAAGCGAGGAATTAGGCTGATAATCGTTGACTTACCACCACCACTCATCCCTACAAAGGCAACAGTCTCTCCAGGATTTATCGTTAAATCGATAGCATCTATAATAGGGGAGCCAGTTTCTTCATATTGGAAGGATACATTGTGAAAGCGAACCTGCCCATTTGCACGTGGGAGTTCACGAGCATAGTCCTTATCCTTCACTTCATAAGGCTCATCTATTAAATCGAACATTCGATCCATTGAAGCGATTGACTGCGTTAAAGTTGTGGAAGAGCTAACAAGTCGACGAAGTGGGCCATACAGACGTTCAATATAAGCAATAAAAGCAACCATTGTTCCAACTGAAAGTGACCCATTTATTACTTGATAGCCCGCATAGGCGATAACGAGCAATGGCGCTACATCTGTAATAGTATTCACGACAGCAAATGATTTTGCATTCCACTTTGTTTGATCAAGTGCTTTTTCTAAAAACTCACCGTTTGCTGAATCGAACAATTTTTGTTCATGCTTTTCTAAAGTAAAGCTTTTAATAATGCTCATACCAGCTACACGTTCATGTAAATAGCTTTGTACACCCGCAAGTGCTTGAGAACGTTTCCGTGTCAAATCTCTCAATTTGCCAAAAAAGTACTTCACACTGAAGGCATAAAATGGAAATGCGATCAATGCGACTAGCGTTAGCTTCACATCCATGGTTAACATAATGGCAATCGCAATTACAATCGTCGCCAGATCTAACCAAACATTCATTAACCCCGTCATGACAAAGGTTTTTGTTTGCTCAACATCATTAATTACCCTTGAAATAACATCACCTGCACGTGTATTGGCATAGTACCTTAAACTTAAACGCTGTAAATGTGCATAAATTTCCTTACGGATATCAAAAAGCACCTTGTTGCTTACGTGTTGTGCAAAATATTGTCGATAGTACTCAATAGGTGGACGAATAATAAAGAACACAATAATAGTTCCACCTAGCCAGTAAAATAATTCTTTTGTTTTTTCTACATCTGTTAAGTCATCTGCTGCAATAATGTCATCCAATACAATCTTAATGAGCAGTGGAATAAATAGTGGAATAGCAAATTTTACTATACCAATGATAATCGTTAAAATAATTTCCCATGTATATGGTTTAACAAAGCGCATATATCGCTTAATGCTTCCCAATTTATCATCACATCCTTACAAAAAGAAACAGACATTCGAAGATGAATGCCCTAAGTATTATAGCAATATTTTGATTAAAATACAGTTATAGTGACTTTATAGCGAACTATTTCGATTTTGCCTTTACAGCTCTCTGTTCCCCACCAATAAAAAACACCTATTAGTTAAACTAATAGGTGTCATGAACGATCATCTGACTGCATATCAAGCTGGAATTTGTAACGATTTGTCCAGACATCGATGAAATCGGGTGCAAAAGGTCCTCTTTTTTGTTGAATCCAGCTTATCAATTTATCGACATTGCGCTTTAAAATCTTATCTATGACATCAGGATAAGACATTTCCTTACGATGGAGCTCATATTCATCCTCGTCTAAAAGGGTATAAGACATGTCAGGAAAAACTTTAATATCTAAATCATAGTCGATATATTTAATGGCATTATTATCGAAAACAAATGGTGAGCTTAGATTGCAATAATAATACACACCGTCTTCACGTAGCATACAGATGATGTTAAACCAGTGTTCCGCATGGAAGTAGCAAATAGAGGGCTCTCTCGTTAGCCATGTACGACCATCGGATTCTGTCACAAGTGTCCGTTCATTTGCACCGATTACGATATTTTTCGTTCCTTTTAAAACCATCGTTTCTTGCCAAACACGGTGGATACGGCCATTGTGCTTATAACTATGTATTTGTATCGTTTCTCCTTCTACCGGTAATGCCATTTTGTTAGCCCACCTTTTCGTCTATGCTACCTAAATCTAGCAGTCTCTAGTATATTATAGCAATGTGTACGCGAAAGGTGTAGTTAGAAAACCACAAATTTCACTACGCTATTTTGAATTTGTATAAAATTTAGTCAATTATAAGCGAATTTTATTATAATGTCAGCTTTGATGGGATTTTTTAGTTAATTACTTAGAGGATTTCCTTTACAGCTGACGATTTACTTACCTAAACAATTTAAAAGGGGCTGTCTTTTTCATCTTTTCGGATTTAAGACAGCCCCTTAGAGGTAAATGCAATTATGCAGTTACAAAGTGTTACTCACCTAAATCTTGGTTAGTTTTTGAGAAACGACCAGAAGCTGGAGCTTTCTTTTGCTCTGCTTTCGCATTTTGCTTTTGCACTTCATTTACGTCTGTTTCATAACCAAATTCTTCACTTTGACGTTGCATGTTTTTATTCGGTTGGAAATTTTGGTTGTTTTGTTTTTTCATCCTTCATTCACCTCCACGCTAGTTATTGTGTACGGAGGTGATTACTTTTATGCTCATGATTTGATGATTTTAAGAAGGATTTATTTTCCTGCGGTTTGCTTTTTTACTTCCTCCCAAATTTTTAGCATAGGAACAGGCATCGGTAATAATTCTATTTGCTCACGGCTTAGCCAATCACCTAGCTCAGTGGACTCGGATTTTATATAATAGCTATTTAAATGCCAAGTTAAATGTGAAAAAACATGTTTAAATGTAAGTAGCTCTTGTTTGGCCTGTGCATTGACTGTATATTCCTTTGTAAAGTTTTCTGCTGAAGATTGACTTGTATCAATCATTGGAAATTGCCATAGGTTAGCTAGCAGACCTTCCTCAGGACGTTGCTGCATTAAAAATTGACCTTTGTCATTTTCATATACGAGCACATCATATGTGAGATGCTTCATTTTTATCTTTTTTGATTTGACAGGTAATTTTTCTGGCTCTCCTTCATTAAAAGCGGTGCAATACTCTCTGACTGGGCATAATAAACATTTTGGAGAGGTAGGTGTACAAATAAGTGCACCTAGTTCCATTAAGCCTTGGTTAAACGATGAAGCATGATGAGGATCAATTAGTTCCTCAACCGCCACTTCAAAAATTTTCTTCGTTTTCGGAAGGGCTATATCATCATGTATATCAAGCACTCTACTAAGAACCCGCATAACATTACCGTCAACTGCATGTTCAGGCTTATTATAGGCAATACTTAAAATAGCGCCTGCAGTATAGGGACCAACACCTTTTAATTTAGATATTTCATGGCGATTGTCAGGTACTATACCGCCGTAATTTTCTAAAACCTCACGAGCACCTGCTTGTAAATTGCGAGCACGGGAATAATAGCCAAGACCTTCCCAATGCTTTAATAAGTATTCTTGGGGTGCTTCCGCAAGCAAATCTAATGTTGGAAAACTTTCCATAAAGCGATTGTAATAAGGAATAACTGTGTCGACACGTGTCTGTTGTAGCATCACTTCAGATACCCAAATTTTATAAGGGTCTGTTGTGTGTCTCCACGGTAAATCACGCTTCTCTGTGTTAAACCAGTCAACTAATGATTGTCGAAATTCTGTTACATATGGGTAATTCACAGTGACCTCCGTTGTTTTTACGATTTAATTTATGATGAAAAGGGTATACAATAATGAAGTAAAGAATATTCGTGAAAGATCGACAATAATCGTCTCTTTCACATGAATGTCAAAATATTTAAATATACCTTTTATTATTTTTGAAATAAGTTGTATGCACATTGTACTCGATTTTAATGCATACTAGGAGTGGATATTTTTGGATTCAGGTACACATTTCGTTATGGGTATTGCCCTTGGCGGTCTTGCATTAGCCGACCCTGTAGTAGCCGATCATTCAATGACTTTTACAGCAGTAATGGCAGGTACAATTATTGGCTCACAAGCTCCAGATGTTGACACTGTGTTAAAACTACGTAATAACGCCATCTATATTCGACATCATCGAGGAATTACACACTCACTACCAGCTGTAGCTATTTGGCCTATTTTAATTACCATTGTTTTATCACTAATTTTGCAAGACGTGAATGTGTTACATTTATGGCTTTGGACATTTTTAGCTGTGGCGCTTCATGTTTTTGTCGATATTTTTAACGCATATGGTACACAAGCAATTCGACCCTTCTCTCGAAAATGGGTTGCATTAGGTGTCATTAATACATTCGATCCCATAATCTTTTCCTTACATTGTGTCGGAATTGTGTTATGGGCATTTGGTACAAATCCAGTATGGACATTCAGTATCATGTATATCGTTATCGTGATTTACTATATTTTACGATTTGCCGTGCAAAAAGCAGTAAAAAATGCGGTGCATCATACCATTCAAGATGAAGAATATGTCATTGTAGCACCTACTATGCGCTTTTTTCACTGGCGAATCGCAGCCAAGTCCAAAACTCATTATTATGTTGGGCGTGCATATGGAAGGACTGTTAATATTTATGATAAATTCGAAATTAAGCCTTTGCCTAAAACGGCCCTTGTAGATGCTGCAATGAAAGATCCTAACTTAGCTGCATTTGTGTCCTTCTCCCCTATGTACCGATGGGAGATTTCAGAGCTTGAAAACGGCCTAATAGAAGTACGGTTAATCGATCTGCGTTACCGTAGTGACAATCGTTATCCTTTCGTGGCCGTAGCACATTTAAATGAGGCGAATGACATCATTACGTCTTACACAGGCTGGATCTTTACAGAAGATAAGCTCCAGAAAAAACTTCAAATTGGTGCAAGTAATTAAGCAGTAAACCCTGACCAATATTGGTCAGGGTTTTATTATTGTACCATATCATCACTAGCATCTAGTAAATGTATATATTTCGGATTACGCCCGGCAAATGCGTGTAGTTTATCACCGTAGCTAGCAATTAATTGACGAACAAGATTTTCTGTATACTCTGCTCCACGATAATCATACCCTGCTTTCGCGGCAGTTGATTCAAAATCACTCCATAACAACTCTACCCAAACCTGCGCCCGTCCAACAGACATCTGAGGATTCTTTGCAAGTAACTCTGCTGTTAGTTTCTCAATTTTTTCATCCATTTATTTGCCCACCTTTACTGGAGAAAGGATAGATACTGGTAGTGCCTCTTGGTATTTGTCCCCGCCTAAACGGTGACCCCAAGCAAAGCGTCCCTTTAAATAATCTACTTGGAAAAACTCATTATCTGAACCATCAATACGATACATTTCTCCTGGAACGATCGTATCAAGATCCACTAAATAAGCCGCAGCCATTAAAGCTTTGCGTTCATAAACAGCAAATTCATTGATGATTCCTAGCTGTTCTGCCTTTCGAGCTTTCTCTTTTAGAAAAGCAATTTCCTCTCGCAATTCATGTTCAGACATAGCTGCATAATTTTTTTCACTCATTCTTCATTCTCCTTCTCTTCTATAAAACGGTCTATTACTTCTATAGGGAACCCTTTTTGATAGAGCGCCTGTTTAACCTTCATCTTTAGCTCATAACCAGTATACTTCGATACGTACTTTTTCCAAACTTTTTCGCCTTGAGCATCGAGTAACTGCTGCCAGTTGTCATCATCCTGCCCTATCTCAACTTGGCTAAGCACCTCTTCCACTATCGAAAAAGCATAACCTTTTCTTAATAAGTAATCTTGAATTTTGGTCTTAATTTGTGTTGGCGTCCTCTTGCTCTCCGCACGAACAATTTTCTCAGCAAGTTGCTTAGCAAGTTTTACTTGTTCCTCAAAACTATAAGTAGCAAGCACCTCATCCTGCAAGTTTTTCTCAATGCCTTTTTTGATCAGGTCTTGTCTAATGGCTCTCGGCCCTTTTTTCATAGTGGCTTTCTTTGTATCAAGCAATGCCTTTGAATAGTTTTCATCATTAATAAAGCCATAGGATTTTAACTTTTGGATCGCCTCTAACACTACAGCTTCTCCAAATTCTAAGGCGAGTAGTTTTTTCTTAACCTCATGCTCACTTCGCATTTGATAAGATAAGAAGTTTAGCCCCTTATTAAATGCCTTACGTATCTCATCTTCATAGGCAATTTCTTGGATTTCAAATTCATCGAGCACCTTTCCCTTTGTTAAACCAAACTGAATAAGAATGGCTTCATCAACCGGAAAAGCATACTCTTCATTTAAATAGATATTGTAGCGTTCAGGATTGTTTTTTTGACGTGCAATTTTCGTGATCATACGCATAGCAAACACCTCACTATTGTCATTATAGCATTTCTTTATAGGGAATCTGACAATTAGCGCGGTTAATTCCCCTCTGTTTGCGGGTATTCTCTTCCCTTCCACGGGTAAACTTCCTGCTCGCAATGAATGCCTAAAGATGTTTACTTTCTGGTTACATGATAAACTTATTAGTAAGCTTTTTTATTCGAGAAAAGAGGTGCTTGTTATGAAAATTGTGATTGCAGGTGGTACTGGCTTTGTTGGAAAAGCTCTTATACAGCTATTGCAGGACAACGGACATGACCTTTTTGTCTTAACACGTCATAAGTCTAGGCTAGAAAACGGCGTTCACTATGTTCAATGGCTACAGCAGCAGGAGCAACCTTTGGAAATCTTTGAAGGTGTGGATGCCTTTGTGAATTTAGCAGGTGTTTCATTAAATAATGGTCGATGGACAAAAAAGCAAAAGAAAGCAATCTATTGGAGCCGAATGAATGCCACATTAGAAATAGTACGAATAATGGACATGCTCACAATAAAGCCAAAAGTCCTTATCAATGCTAGTGCCGTTGGTATTTACCCAACTTCCACAGAAACCATCTATGATGAAGATTTTACGGATTACGCAACTGATTTTTTAGGCACCACAGTCCACGATTGGGAGCGACATGCGAAACGAGCAGAAGCATTAGGCATTCGTGTAGCACTTGCACGCTTTGGTGTCATCTTAGGTAGAAATGGTGGCGCACTTCCACCAATGCTATTGCCCTATCAAATGCATGTGGGTGGAACGATTGGCTCTGGAGAGCAGTGGCTTTCATGGGTACATATTGAAGATGTAGCACGTGCGATTTATTTCGCTATTACAAATGAAAATATACATGGTCCATTTAATATAACAGCACCGCATCCAATGAGAATGAAGGAATTTGGTCAAATGATTGCAAAAGTTATGGACAGACGTCATTGGCTAGCTGTTCCTAGCTTTGCGATGCGTTTAGCTCTCGGCGAACAAAGCAAACTTGTGTTAGAAGGACAACAAGTGCTACCAACCCTTTTAGAACAACAACATTTTATATTTAAATTCCCTTATTTAAAGCAAGCACTTGAAAATTTGTTAAAGACTCAAGATTAGAAAAAATTAAGTTGGATAATTTTTTTAGAAATTACGCATTCTAATGAAAAAGAAAGGATGCGTTTTTTATGTGGAAACAACATATTGTAGGCGCGGTAATTGCTACTTTTATTATTGCCGCAGGAATTAGCTTTAATCCATTTTTTGCTGCCGGTTCTGATGAACACCATTGGGGCTTTAAACGCGCTCAAAACGGAGAGCAGGCAGAAGCAGGCGCACAGCTCGATCAGTTACTCGACAAATATGGTGCGATTTATAAAGGGAAGGCAGATAAAAAAATTGCCTATTTAACATTTGATAATGGCTATGAAAACGGCTTTACTGAAAGTATCTTGGATACATTGAAAAAAGAAAATGTACCTGCAACTTTCTTTTTAACTGGCCATTACTTAGACAGTGCTAGCGATTTGGTGAAACGCATGGTGAAGGATGGTCATACTATCGGGAATCACTCATATGGACACCCTAATATGGCTCGACTTTCGCCGGATGGCATGCGTGCAGAATGGCAAAAGTTTGATGGCAAATTACGTGAATTGACAGGCATCGATCGTACAACATATGCTCGTCCACCTGAAGGTATTTTTAATGCAAAAGTGCTAGAAGTGGGCAATGCTGAAGGTTATCGCCATATTTTTTGGTCTGTGGCCTTTAAGGATTGGTTGAAAGATGAACGTCGTGGTGCAGATTATGCTTATAATGCACTTATGGAACAATTGCATCCTGGTGCTGTTATTTTAATGCATACAGTAGCACAGGATAACGCAGAAGCATTACCAATGTTTATTGCAGAAGCTAAAAAGCAAGGTTATACTTTCTTATCACTTGACGATTTAGTATTAGAATACGAAGATTTCCCTGTTGCTTTGCAATCGCCTGCTCCTTCGCTATAATGGGGAGATGACATTATAGAGCAGGGACGTGGAACGTTTGACGCAGCAAACAACAATGACCGTGGGACAAAAATTCCCACTAACAATAAAAAGGCTAGGTATTAATGGTGAAGGTGTAGGATTTTATAAACGCAATGTAGTATTTGTAAAAGGAGCTATTCCTGGAGAAGAGATCACAGCACAAGTAACAAAAACACAACGTAATTTTGCTGAAGCAGAGATTTTAGCCATTCGTAAAGCTTCAAAACATCGTCAGGAAGCACCTTGTCCAGTGTACAATGAGTGCGGCGGCTGCCAGCTTCAGCATATGACCTATGAAAAACAGCTAATAGAAAAGCGAGACATTGTTATACAAGCATTAGAGCGTTATGCCAAACCTTTACTCGAAACAATTGAAGTACGAAAAACTCTTGGTATGGATGATCCTTGGCATTATCGTAATAAAAGCCAATTCCAAGTGCGTAAAGAAGGCAAGCGTGTTTATGCGGGTTTATTCGCTGAAGGAAGTAATAAGCTATTAAACATTAATGATTGCCTCGTTCAGCACCCAATTACTTCTAAAATTACCGTCGCCACTCGAAAAATCTTGCAAAAGCTAAATATTACTATTTACGATGGTCGTACACTAGATGGTTTAGTGCGTACGATTGTTGTACGTACCGGGATTCGTACCGGTGAGACACAAGTTGTTCTTGTCACAACACGAAAAGAAATCCCTCATTTAGCTGAATTAATTACACGTATTAAAAAAATTGATCCAAGTATTGTATCCATTGCACAAAATATTAACCGTGAAAAAACATCATTAATCTTCGGTGATGAAACCATTGTACTTGATGGCAAAGAAACAATTCATGAAGAGCTTGGCGAATTGGCTTTTGATTTATCTGCCCGCGCCTTCTTCCAACTAAATCCAACACAAACAGTTCATCTATATGATGAAATTAAAAAGGCTGCTGCTTTAACAGGAAAAGAAACAGTCGTTGATGCATACTGTGGCGTTGGCACAATTGGATTATGGTTAGCAGATAAAGCAAAGGAAGTTCGTGGAATGGATGTCATCCCTGAAAGCATTCAGGATGCTCGTAAAAATGCTCGCAACCATGGCTTCAAGCATACAAAATATGCGGTGGGTACAGCGGAAAGTGTCCTAGCAAAATGGCGCAAGGAAGGATTTACACCAGATGTAATTACGGTAGATCCGCCACGCACAGGACTAGCACCTGAGTTTATTCGAACAGTCCTTAAACTAAAACCTAAGCGTTTTGTTTATACCTCCTGTAACCCATCCACTTTGGCAAAGGACTTACAACAATTAGCGAAACTTTATGACGTTGAGTATATTCAGCCCGTCGATATGTTTGCACAGACTGCGCAAGTGGAATGCGTGGCAAAACTTGTTTTAAAAAACAAATGATATGAAAAGGACGTATCCCTTTGGAAACGTCCTTTTTCTAATGCACAGCACAAGCTGCCTGGTGGATGATGGATGGTCCAGAAAAGTCGATACCTTAACCAATAACCCAGGATTTAAATGACTATTAAATGTTAAATTTTCAGCTTTTATCTAAAGAACTTTAAAACGTAAACTTTGTACTTTCACCTTTTACCTTTGAGCTTTCAAATCAGTTTAGTTGAAAGTTATATTGGAGTAAGGCATGTTTTACGTTTTAACTCGCACACATGCCTTGAAGCGCGAGCGACTTTTCGTTTTCCATTTTCGCTAGGCCATGCAAATTTTGTTAAACTTGTACTTCAATAAAGGTTGTGGCATTCGACTCTGATAAGACAGCGTCAACCTCTGATTCAAATTCTTCAATCCGATTGCTCAATTTCTCAATTTGTTGTTTAACATTTAGGGGATCAATGATTTCAAACTCATTTCTTTTCATAAATGTTTCGGTATGTAATTTGACTTCCTCTGGTGATTGTTTATCTTTATTGCCCAGTATGTTAATTAAATAGGTTTCCAGCTTTGCAGGTAACGCATCATTTTCTTTGGCAACTGTATTAATAGCTGAACGATGCTGATGTTGTATAACTTCTAGCAAATTCTTTTCGTATTGAATGGATTGTTTCCGTTCAATTGCCTCTGCTACAGTCATTTCCTCTTTGCCCACCATCACCTTTGTGTTTGCATTGGACTGCACAACTAACGCTTTTATTTTATTTCGATAGGAAATTAAACCTACCACTTTATCATAGGATGCTTGCATTTGTTTTTCATATTCAGGAATGTCTACACCATTAATTTTACGATTGCTTTTTCGATTAGCTACGACTGCGCTAACCTCATTTGTTGCTGCTTCAATTCGTAGAGTCAGCATTTTTAATTCTGTTAAAGCACGGTGGATAGATAGTTTTTTCATTTCTGTCATGATTAAAACCTCCTTTTTAAGCAAGTGTTCTTTTATTATAAATAGAAGGATTGATAATGTCCAAAAATCTCCATTTTCTTTTTTATTGCTTTCATTAGAACATGTCTGTATAATAACTTTCTAGGTGCCAAACCTATGTAACATGGACGGAACATCCTTGTTACGCAAAAAACGCCATAACAGCACGGATTTGCTGGGCGTTTTTTGTTTTTTGAGCGGGAGATGAGCCCCGCTCTTTTTATTTTGCCATCGTTGGTTGTTGATGCTTGCGGCGTCCAAATATAAATAAAACGATTGCAACGGCTAGCAAAAGCATAGCCACAAGTAAAAGGAAGCTATAATTTTTTACATATTCTAAATAAACTCCACCTAAAAATGGACCTGTTAAGCTACCAATACTTAGAGCAATTCCGCAAAGTAAATTCCCCGTAGGCAGTAGCTCCTTTGGTGTCAAATCAGCCATAAATGTAATCCCTAAAGAAAACATCGAGCCAACCAGTGTACCCGTTAAGAAAAATGCGACAGCTACAGCGAATTGTGAATGCTCTAAAAAGCTTGCAATCGCAAAAATAATTGCGCCACCAAATGAACCAATCATCAAAATATTCCTTCTCCCTACTTTATCTCCTAGTGCACCGAGCGGCACTTGCGTTAAAATACCACCAAATGTAAACACAGATAAAATGATAGGAATCATGCCGACTTCAAAGCCCTTGCGTAATGCATAGACAGGAAACAAGGCATTTAGTGAAGACTCCAGAAAACCATAAACAAATGGACCTAAAAAGGCAATCCACCCAAATAAAATAGCCATTTTATACCGTTGCCATCCTCTGGCATTTAAATCACCTGTTAAACGCTCAGGCTTTTCATTTTGTAAGAGAAATACAAAAGACCATGCAAAGAGGCACATTATTGAAGATACGATAAACGGTAGCGCTTCAGCAATTTCAATGAGCTTCACCATAAGTGGCCCAACAGCAAAACCTATGCTAAATGATAAGCCATAAATGGCCATCCCCTTCCCTAAGCTTTTATGATCTGCTGTACTTGTAATCCATGTTTGAGTGGCATAATGCAAGGCATGATCGCCTACACCAATTAATAAACGAAGGACAAACCAAAAGGTCACACTTTTCCATAAAGGAAATGTAAGTAAAGACGCAAAAACTAGTGCTCCACCAATTAAAATAATCGGTTTATAGCCCCATCTGCGTAAGGGCTGCTCGATAAATGGTGAAATTAGTAATGTCCCTATGTATAAGCCAGTTGCATTCAAGCCATTCAATGCAGAGGATACCCCATCTCGTTCAAATATTATCGAAATAAGCGGTAAAAGCATCCCTTGAGAAAAGCCTGATATGGATACAATTAATACTAGAATGGTAAATCTTTTTTTGCTGTAATCTGAGAAGTACGTCATTTTTTCCTCCAATATCAAGTCATTCTTCCAAAGAACAGCATACCAAAAAGCCTTAGCGCTCACCACATGTGATTTTACGCTAAGGCTTAACTAATACTTATCCTCATTTAATTGTATAAACACGAATTTCGGCTTTTGAATATTACCGATTACTTGTTTAAACTCCCTCCTTTTCGAGTTAGCGTTGGCAAATGACTTTTTTTCAATCAGCTCCTTTACTTTATCTTAAAACAACTTTAACATACATCCTCAATATTGTAAATATTCTGTCTATTGTTTTTTAAAATTAATCTCTTAGTCCTAGGTGTTTACCTAAACATTGAAATTTAAGCTCAAATCCGCTACGATGAAAGGGATGAAATGAGGTGTACGAATGTCAAAGCCAATCACTGATAAAGAGCAACAAGTAACCTATTTAAAAGAGCGTCTAGAGATGTTTTTAGAAGTATTAGATGCCCTTGATCCTGAAACAGCTGAGTTAGAAGATATTGATCGCTTAATCCAAATGATGGATGATTTAGAGGACAAAATGGAGCAATTTCATGCTCGTGAACAATAATGAATAAAAAACAAGCGAGCATCGTGTGCTCGCTTGTTTTTTAATGGCAATCCCAATTATAAAGCACCTTGCTAAAATCTTTATTCATTAACTCTTCCTCTGTGATAAAGAAATTGCCAACGCCACAATCGCCCCAAAGAATATTGTCGCCGACACTATCAATCTGTAACAGCATAATGATTGAATCTTTATAATCTCCATAAGCTCGAGGATCCTCTTGCGTAAAGAATGGATACCCTCCAATTTTATGACCATCACCAGTCATAGTATCATAGAAGCTGTCTTCTAATGCTTCATCATTCTCCAAAGCTGTTAAGATGCTAGCATACTTGTCATTGCTTCTAAAATCATCAATCGACATCGGCTCAACGCCTGTAGTAAAGGATAATGCCATTTCACGCTCGACAGGAAAATATAATTCCTCATCATCTATTTCTATAAAAGAAAAATCTTGAATAAGCTGTGCTTCCTCTTGCGTAACCTGTTCATGAAATATTACACGAAAGCCTTCTTGATTTTGCCCATTATCAAAATCCATTCCTAAAACATCGTCATAACCATCAATATAAAATTGCAATATCCCCTCTTTTGGGAAATTGGGTAAATGCTTTGGAACCTCTGCAAAGTTAATTTGAGCTAATAGCTTTAACGGTTGTCCCTTTTTGTTTTTTGGATAGTCCATTGCCAACGGGAAATAAGGATCTCCTGCAAACTTACTTTGAAATAAAGTTGTTTTACTTATCTCCGTATCAATCAATACTACAGGCTTCAATGTTCCTTCTATTAAAGGTCTATATTGTTCGAAAGCTTCTGGTAATTCAAGTAAAGTTTTAGCAGTCATGCAAGTTCCTCCTAATAATGGATTTATTCTATTTTAGAACAAACGTTCTACAAAATCAATCCCCTCTTCCATACTATTAAAATATGCTTTAATTTAGGGCTCTTAGATAACGGCTCTTTTTTTCATTAGTTGAAAAGAGTATAATGTAACGTGGAAATAATCAATTTTTCTATGGGGGGCAATACCAATGAATCTACAAACTTTGGAGAAGAGTCTTTACGATTTAATTACTGAAACATCTACGAATCTACCTAAGGATGTACGTCGTGCTATTAAAAAAGCAAAAGAAGCTGAGAATGCTGGTACTCGTGCAGCAATGAGCTTAGACACAATCGCAAATAATATTATTATGGCAGAAGATAACGTGTCACCAATTTGTCAGGATACAGGACTACCAACTTTCAAAATTTATACTCCTGTTGGCGTAAACCAATTAGAAATTAAAGCTGCAATCAAAAAAGCAATCAACGATACAACTGCAGATGCTAAATTACGTCCGAATGCGGTGGATTCATTATCTGGTGCAAACAGTGGTAATAATCTTGGTGATGGTCTGCCAGTGATGAAATTTGAACAATGGGAAAAAGATTACATTACAATTAAGTTAATTCTAAAAGGTGGCGGCTGTGAAAATAAAAACATTCAATACAGTCTACCATGCGAATTAGAAGGTCTTGGTCGTGCAGGACGTGACTTAGATGGTATTCGTAAATGTATTTTACACTCCGTATACCAAGCACAAGGTCAAGGCTGTTCTGCTGGTTTCATTGGTGTAGGTATTGGTGGAGACCGTTCTTCTGGCTATGATTTAGCAAAAGAGCAATTATTCCGTCATGTTGAAGATACAAATCCAAATGCAGATCTTGCAAAATTAGAAGAGTATGTTGTTAAAACAGCTAACACATTTGGTATCGGTACAATGGGCTTCGGTGGTGAAGCAACATTATTAGGCTGTAAAATTGGCGTCATGCACCGTATTCCAGCTTCTTTCTATGTATCAGTAGCATATAATTGTTGGGCTTACCGTCGCATGGCTGTGGACATCGATCCTCAAACTGGCGAAATTTTGAATTGGCACTACCAAGAAGGTGAAAAAATTACCTTCAAGGAGAATGAAGTAGCTGCTACAACAGAAGATACAACTACAGATGTAGTAGAACTTACTGCGCCAATTACTGAAGAACAAATTCGTTCATTAAAAGTTGGCGATGTTGTTTCTATTACTGGTCGTATGTATACTGGTCGTGACGCCATCCACCACCATTTAATGAGCCACGATGCACCAGTTGACTTAAATGGACAAGTTATTTATCACTGTGGACCTGTAATGGCTAAGGATGAAGAAGGCAATTGGACAGTAAAAGCGGCTGGTCCAACTACTTCAATTCGTGAGGAGCCTTATCAAGGCGATATCATGAAAAAATTCGGTATCCGTGCTGTTATTGGTAAAGGTGGAATGGGACCAAAAACATTAAAAGCGCTTAATGAGCATGGTGGCGTTTACTTGAATGCAATCGGTGGAGCAGCACAATACTATGCGGACTGTATTAAAGGCGTTGATGGTGTTGATTTAATGGAATTTGGTATTCCTGAAGCTATGTGGCACTTAAATGTTGAAAACTTTACAGCAGTTGTAACAATGGATTCACATGGTAACTCACTACATGCAGATGTGGATAAATCATCATTAGAAAAACTTGCTTTGCATGCAGAAAGAGTTTTCTAATTAAATAGTAAGTAGCGGTAACTCGTTTTATTGCACAATTTTGTAAGGCACAGAATATTCCTAGTGAATAAACTGTGCCTTTTTCAATTTACAATCTTTGTCTAATTGTTTAAAATTCATCAAACTTCCTACTTTATTTTTATAAATTCCTTTGTTATAATAATTCTAAATAATACAGATAGTAATTGAAATCCATTTTCAATTGAATAGCTCGAAATAATGTTATTTTACAAAGGTTTTGATATTGATTTTCATTATCAGGAGGGATATAGATGGAATACTCTAATCGAGAAAATATAAACTTAATTGAGAAAGTAAAAGAGCATGCAGAATTAATCGCTGCATTAATGGCTGGAATTTTCATCTTACTTGCATGGCGTTTAGACTCAAGTGGACAAACAACAGCTTCTGTTCTATTATATTTAATTGCCTTTTGTGTAGGTGGATTCGCTAAAGCAAAAGAAGGCATTGAAGAAACCATAGAAGAGCGAAAGTTAAATGTTGAGCTATTAATGGTATTAGCAGCAATTGGCTCAGCAGCAATTGGCTATTGGACTGAGGGTGCCATCCTAATATTTATTTTTGCAGTAAGTGGTGCACTTGAAACATATGCGATGAATAAAAGTCATCGTGAAATTTCAGCCCTTATGAATTTACAGCCAGAAGAAGCATGGTTAGTGCGTGGTGGATTTGAGCCGATGAAGGTGTCCGTTTCCACATTACAAATCGGGGATCATTTATTGATTAAACCTGGTGAACGCATTCCTGCAGATGGCATTATTTTCAAGGGTCAATCTTCCATTGATGAATCAGCTATAAGCGGGGAGCCCCTGCCTATCTCAAAAGGTGAAGGTGACGAAGTATTTGCAGGCACAGTAAACTTAAATGGTGCTATTACAATGGAAATGACAAAGGCGAATTCAGAGACACTTTTCCAAAAAATTATACAGCTCGTCCAAAGTGCTCAAAGTGAAAAATCTCCCTCTCAGCAATTCATTGAAAAATTTGAAGGGACTTATGTAAAATTTGTTTTACTTGGTGTTGCCGTCATGATGTTTCTTCCCCACTTCTTGCTCGGCTGGGACTGGACAACAACCTTTTACCGAGCAATGGTGTTATTAGTAGTTGCTTCTCCTTGTGCACTCGTTGCGTCTATTATGCCTGCAACACTTGCTACGATATCAAATGGTGCAAAAAATGGTGTGCTATTTAAAGGTGGTTTACACTTAGAGCATCTTAGTGTATTACGTGCATTGGCTGTCGATAAAACAGGTACTTTAACTCAAGGAAAACCAGTTGTGACAGATTTTATTGTTCGTGATGGCGTAGAACGTGATACGGCTTTAGCAATTCTCGCAGGAATTGAATCTCAATCCAATCATCCCCTTGCCCAAGCTATTACCTCATATGCTAAGGCTGAAGGAATCGACGTATTGCCACAGGCAACAATTGAAGATATTCCAGGCTGGGGTATTAAAGGAACGATTCAAAACAAGGAGTATCAAGTAGGCAAACCAGAGTTTGTTGATGCGCAACTTGCCAACAATTTTGCAAATAGTGCTGTAACTAAACTTGCAGCAGAGGGAAAAACAGTTATTTTCATTCGAGATCAACATGGTATTGTTGCATTAACAGCATTAAAAGATACTGTGCGCTCTGAAGCTAAGAAAGCTGTTACATTATTAAAAGAGCTTGGTATTCAAGTGGTGATGCTTACAGGTGACAACGAAAAAACAGCGAAAGTTATCGCGAAGGAAGCTGGCGTTACGGAATATGTTGCGGAGTGTCTGCCCGAAACAAAGGTAACTGAAATGAAACGATTACTTACCCAACATCAATTCGTAGGTATGGTCGGCGATGGTATTAATGATGCCCCTGCACTGGCTACTGCAACTACTGGCATTGCTATGGGTGAAGGCACAGATGTTGCGCTTGAAACAGCGGATGTTGTGCTGATGAAAAATGACTTATCAAAAATTGCCTATGCTGTTCGTTTATCACGTAAAATGCAACGTATTGTGAAACAAAATATTTTCTTCTCTATCGGGGTAATTGTCTTATTAATCGCCTCTAACTTTTTACAAGTAGTCGACTTGCCTTTAGGCGTAATCGGACATGAAGGTAGTACAATTCTAGTTATTCTAAATGGTTTACGTATGCTCAATAAAAATGTTTAACATCAATCAAGCCTCAGCGTAATTACGTCCAGATTGTTTTCAAGCTTGCTTGAAAGCTCCTCTTCAAAATCTGTGATATCCGCTGGGGCTTTTATCTTGTTTCAGGCGTTTTCTGGACACCCATTGAACAATTGGTGCATTTACCTCACCACTTATAGAGGTGGACGTTTTCAGCTGAATCAAGATAAAATAGCCTCGCTACTCATTAAGAGTATAGCGAGGCTTTTGCTAAAGCTTATTATTTCCTTATCGACGAATTTCCTTTTGAAGCGCTCTTTTCTGCATTGTAGCGTTTAATACGCCACCAAAGATTAAAATGATTCCCGTAAAGTATAGCCAGAGCATTAAAATAATGACGCCACCAATACTCCCATATGTAGCAGAATAATTTGCAAAATTATTAATATAAAAAGAGAAACCATATGTGACTGCTAACCAAGCAAGTGTGGCAAATAGCGCCCCTGGCCATACGCCCATTATTTTCAAACGTGGACTTGTATTTGGCACAAACCAGTAAATGCCCATTAATACGATAAAAATCAATAATGGCGGTATTGACCATCTTAATCTATGCCAAACTGATTCAAACTGCTCCTCTATTCCGACGATTGAGAAGAGGAAATGGCCAATTTGCTGACCAAAGACTGGCAATAAGAGAGCAACGGCAATAACAATAACGAGGGCGATTGTAAAAACTAGTGATAGGCCCCTATCTAATATACCTGCTCTCCCTTCTGTATCATAGGCTTTATTTAAGGCACGAATTAGTGCATTAATGCCTTTAGATGCAGACCAAATTGTACCTAAAACCCCAATGGAAAGTAAACTACTGTTTCGATTTGTTAAAATCTCATTCAGTGTATTTTCAATAAGCTTATACACTTCATCTGGTAATATATTCACTAAAAATGAATAGACCTGAGTTGTTTGCAAGTTAAGATATGGTAGTAGTGTTACCAAGAAAATAAGTAAGGGGAAGAACGATAGTAAAAAGAAATAAGCCAATTGTGCAGCAAGCGCAGATATTTCAACTCGCTTGAGTCGACCTATTAAATCTTGGATAAAGCCCTTGGATGTCATAATATCAATCGCTCCCTCATCTGGAGAGACAAACGTTTTTACAAATCCAAAAGTATTATGCAATGTTGCTTTTTTCTTTTCCATACAATTCCTCCTAAAACGCCCTTCACTCCTTATGAGGTAACGTAAAGGCTGTTTTCGTATCTTCAATCATTCCCTGTATCGTGGAAGGTAAATCCTTAAATTCATCCACCTTTTCAGCAATTGTGTTGACATTATCTGACACGCTTTCACAAAGCACCTTTGCCGCGAGTACTTTTTCCTCAACCAAAACCTGCAATTCTTCTCGATTTGCTGCATAGTATGAGATGGCTTCCTTCATCTTTTTTGTTGAGGCAATTGTTTTTTCACGTGTAGCGCGATCTAACATACTTAATGCTGCTCCTACTGCTGCTCCTGCTACAATAGATGCTAATAATTTACTTTGACCCATATTAAAACCCCCTGCTTGTATAGTTGGATATTCCCTATTATTTCATAAATAAACAGTCTTCTGCACTTATTCTACCCAATAACAGTCTATTTTTAAAGCAATGCCCAAATACGGAGTTGACATTTTTTTTATTCAATGAAATGATATGTGCGAGGATGACGAAAGGTAGGGTAAAAAATGGATTTATCAGTTCCATCTAAAGAAAACGTTATGTATATGGTTGATCAAATGAAGGACAAGCTTCGTATGGTGAATGTCGATGCAATGAAATCAGAAAACTTCGATGAAGCAAATTATGAAGATTTAGTGTATCTATATGAAATGGTTATGAAAAGAGAAACTTTTAGTCCAAGCGAAATGCAAGCGATTGTTGCTGAATTAGGATCTTTACGTAAATAGGTAAAATGAAAAGCTATTAGCTAAAGACATTTGTCTGCTGCTAATAGCTTCTTTATTACTGTGAACTCTTCGTTTCTGAACCATCCTCAGTAACTAATGGTTGAATTAATACTTCTACACGACGATTCTTTGCGCGTCCTTCGGCTGTGTCATTCGGTGCGATCGCGCGATACTCGCCGTTTCCTTTTGCACTAAAGCGCGTAGGATCTAATTGGTCATTACTTTCAATAAGAAGGTTTAAAAAATTCGTTGCACGCAATACAGATAGCTCAAAATTTGATGAAAAGTTCGGACCTGCTGGTACATTATCTGTATGCCCTGTAATAACAATGTTTCGGGCTGGATCAGATACCAGCATTGTTGATAGCTCTTTGGCAATAGGGACATACTCAGGTTTAACTATTGCCTGCCCTGGATCGAATAAAATACTATCACGGATAGTCACTAGTAGCCCTTCATCCGTCATTTCTGTGGCAAATTGATCTTCCATTTCATTGACTGCAATAAAATTATCCACACTATCTTTTATTTCAGCTAACTCCTGTTGATCCTTTAAATAGGCAGAGTTTTGCTGTGGCGTTTGGTCGCTATCCGCATTCGGAGTAGGCACTGGTGCAGGCTGGTCTAGAAAACTAGTTCCACCATCAAAGACTTGACTAAAAACTGCCGACATTCTTTCTAGCTTTTCTTGATCGACTGAACTTGAGGCAAACAAAATAATGAACACGGCTAGCAGCAAAGTTAAAATATCTGCGTATGGCACTAACCAAGATTCATCAATATGTTCATCATGCTTTTTCTTCTTAGCTTTCTTTGCCAAGGCCACCCGCCCCGCTTTCACCAGAAATTTGACGACGTTCTTCCATCGTTAAGTATGATGATAGTTTCTGTTCAATTACACGTGGAGCCTCCCCTTCTAATACTGAAAGGATACCCTCAATCATCATTCTCTTTTGTTTTACCTCTAAAGCAGATTTACGTTTTAGCTTGTTCGCAAATGGATGCCATAAAACATACCCTGTAAAGATACCGAGTAATGTAGCCATGAAGGCAGCTGAGATAGCATGTCCTAGCTTTTCGATATCATTCATATCAGCCAATGCGGCGATTAACCCTACTACTGCACCAAGAACCCCTAAAGTAGGTGCATATGTACCTGCTTGTGTAAAAATAGCTGCTCCACTAGTATGACGTTCTTCCATCGCTTCTACTTCTTCTGTTAGGACATCACGTATGTAGTCAGCATTTTGACCATCAATTGCTAATGTAAGGCCATTTTTTAAAAATGGATCTTCAATCTCTGAAGCCTTACTTTCAAGTGCTAGTAGCCCTTCGCGACGAGCTAAGTCAGCCCATTGTGAAAACATTTTAATAATCTCTATATCATTTGCTAATTTTGTTTCTTTAAAAAGAATTTTAAATAGCTTTGGCACACGCTTTAACTCCTGCATAGGAAAGGCAATTGTTACTGCGGAAATAGTACCAAAAATGATAATTAGGATAGCTGCAGGGTTATAAAATGCAGATAAACTTACACCCTTCATTACCATCCCTGTTAATAATGCTACTAAAGCAAGTATTAACCCTATAATCGACGACTTATCCATTCTAGAACCTCCAAATCTCTACTATCTAATGTTATTTCGTCTTTTTTTCCATATTTTAAATATATATATTTCTAGTATAAATGTATTTCATATATTTTTCGATGTAATTAATGCTTTTTATTCACATTTCGACCATTTTTGATTATATTGAATTAAGAATAATACACTTAACTGTCTTAAATTGAAGGGGGATATGATTTTGTTATTATCGTTTGACACAAAATTACTAAAATATGCAGAGTTAGCGGTGAAAGTAGGAGTAAATATCCAAAAAGATCAGTATCTTTATATAAGCTGTTCGACTGATAATCTAAAACTCGCACAAATAATTACTAAAATAGCCTATAAAAATGGTGCAAAACAAGTTTTTGTCGATATATCCGATGATGAACTTGTACGTGCTCGCTATGAAGGAGCACCAAAAGACTCATTTGATTTTTTCCCACCATGGAAAGTGCAGGAACGTGAATGGTTAGCTGAACACGGTGCTGCCTTCTTAAGCATTAGCTCACAAAATCCAGATTTATTAAAAGGTATTGAGCGTGATCGAATCATGGCATTCCAAAAAGCATCTGGCCAAGCACTTGCAAACTATTATCATTGGTTGCAAGCAGATAAATTTAGCTGGTCGGTCATTGCTGCTCCTTCTAAAGCTTGGGCAGCAAAGGTCTTCCCTCACCTACCAGAAGAACAGCAAATAGATGCATTATGGCAAGCTATCTTTGCAGCCACACGTATAGACGTTGAAAATCCTGTTGAAGCTTGGCATGCCCATGATCAGGAATTACATAGCAAAGCTGATTACTTAAATGCAAAGCAATTTAAGTCACTGCACTATACGGCACCAGGCACGGATCTAACAATTGAACTGCCTCCACGTCATGTGTGGACAGGAGGTAGTAGTAAAAGTACACAAGGCCAAACATTTATGGCCAATATGCCAACTGAAGAAATTTTTACAGCACCGTTAAAAACAGGTGTTAATGGTTATGTATCAAGCACTAAGCCTTTAAGCTATGGCGGCAATATTATAGATAATTTCACCTTAACATTTAAAGATGGTCGAATCATTGACGTCAAGGCGGAGCAAGGCCAAGAAATTTTAGCTTCTCTTATTGAAACGGATGAAGGTGCTCATTACCTTGGTGAAATAGCATTAGTGCCACACAAATCACCTATTTCACAATCCAACCTATTATTTTACAATACATTGTTTGATGAAAATGCATCCAATCATTTAGCCATTGGTAGTGCCTATGCATTTTGCATTGAGGGCGGCAAAGAAATGACTTCTGAGGAACTAAGTGCGCATGGTCTTAATCAAAGCTTGACACATGTAGACTTTATGATTGGCTCGAATAAAATGAATATAAACGGAATAACACATGATGATCAAATAGACCCAATATTCCGTGATGGAAATTGGGCATTCTAAATAATCCATTCCTACTAATAGTATTCTAGGCTAAGTATGTTAAGGTTGTCATAAATTATCCTTAGATTTTCCTAGTAACCTATTGTATAATTGTTTTAGGGAGTTTTAGTAGATCATTTAAGTAGAGAGGAGCTCTAATAATGTTCGTTACAACTGTTCTTGGCTTTTCAGTAGTTTTATTAATTTCAATGGGATTCTTCATCCACTACCTACAAGTTGGTTTAGATAGCAAGTCTTCAGTAACTGTAGATCCAAAGCCAAACGAAAAATTTTAATGTGTAAAAAACAGCTACTATTATAGGTAGCTGTTTTTTTATAGCTTATAAGTTATTTCATCTACTAAAGCGTATGAAACTGCTTCTTTATTGTAAAAATTATCTGAATACAGTCTTTATTGTTTGCATATTGGAAATTTTGCTCTACAATATTTTTTGTAAGGAAGGGAGCAATATTCATGACAATGTTACAAGATATTCTAGAATTTAACAAAGAGTTTGTACAAGAAAAAAAATATGAGCCATTCATCACTACGAAATATCCTGATAAACGTATTGTTGTTTTATCTTGTATGGATACTCGTCTTGTAGAGCTTTTACCAAAAGCGATGAATTTGCGTAATGGCGATGTAAAAATAGTGAAAAGTGCTGGTGCGTTAGTAAGCCATCCTTTCGGTGCAGTTATGCGTAGTTTATTAGTTGCTGTTTATGGCCTACAAGCTGATGAGGTGTATGTCGTTGGACATTATGACTGTGGTATGAGTGCGGTTGATCCTGATGCCATGCTTAGCGAAATGGTACAACGAGGCATCGATCCAGAAACAATCAAAATGTTGGAATATTCCGGTTTTGATTTAAAAGAATTTTTACGAGGTTTCGGTGATGTAGCAACAAGTGTTAAGAAAAGTGTCGATACAATTCGTAATCACCCACTAATGGTTAAAGACGTACCTGTTCATGGTTTAATAATTGATCCAAATACAGGTCATCTAGATTTAATTGAAGATGGTAATAAACAATAAAATTATTTCTTGATACATTCATAAAAGAACAAGTGCCTATCCTCACTATGTGGAAGATAGGCACTTATTATTCTATTCATCCTCTAAACGTGCATACATATAGTGATCTACCCAATGACCATTGATATACAGTAGCTTTCTTAGCAGACCCTCCTGCTGGAATCCAGCCTTCTCTAATACACGCATGGAGGCATTATTTTGTGTTGATACATAGGCCTCTACACGATGTAGACCAATTTGTTCAAATGCAAATCGAACCACCATATTCACAGCTTCTGTGACAATGCCCTTTCCAACATAAATCTCATCCATCGCATAGCCAACAAATGCACTCGAGTACGGTAAGCGTTTGACAGCATAAAGTGCAATATGCCCTATTAGATTGTTTGTACCATGCTCAAAAATACCAAACGTAAATTCACGCTTTGACTCCATTAAATAGAGACTTTCTTGGATTTTTTTGTATTGAGCATCGACTGTATAGTATTCAGGTCTTTGCAGTGGCTCGTATATAGACCAAAAATATTTATTACGGCTTACGAGACCCGTTAAACTTCGTGCATCTTTTTCTTGGAATGTGCGGATGTAGCATTTTTCCCCCTTTATCGTTACCACATTCCCACCCTTTTTTCTTAATAGATTCCAAATTTTAAGCACCATTTCTCCACACTAGCCTTCCAATAAAAATCAATACATTTCTCTTTGTTACATTGGTCAATCCGTCATTCCAAACCCTATTTTTATATTATTGTATGTAAAAAAAGAGGCTGCTACAACCAAAACAGCTCATGTCTTATTGTCATAACAGCACAATTCAATTATTTAGTTTTTTGTTCTTTCTTTTTCTCGTTTACTATTTCTAAGCTGGAGGAATCAGCATCCTCTAGTTGTGTATTGTCTAACACATTTGTTAAATGAAGACCACGTTTTTGAGCCTCTCGTTCAATGTGTGCAATGGTTTCTTGTAGCACCTGTACACGGGCATACTTTTTGTCATCTCCAGCTACTAAGATCCATGGCGCATCTTTTTTATCTGTCTTTTCAAACATCGCGTTTGCTGCTTCAATATACTGAGGTGTTTTATCTCGATTGCGCCAATCCTCGGCTGTTAACTTCCAAGATTTATAAGGGTTTTGTTCACGTTCTTTAAAGCGTTTTAATTGCTCCTCATCTGATACATGAAGCCAGAACTTAATAATTATGTAATCTCCTGCAGTTAAAATCTTCTCGAAATTATTAATTTCTTCATAAGCACGAGACCATTCATCCTTTGTTGCAAATCCTTCGATGCGTTCTACTAATACGCGACCATACCACGAGCGATCAAAAATAGCGATTTGCCCATGCTGAGGCAATTTTCTCCAAAATCGTTGTAAATAATTGTAGCGTAATTCATGAGCTTGAGGGGCAGATATAGGATGTACAACATAACCGCGAGGATCGACACGTTCGATTAATCGTTTAATAGCGCCACCTTTACCAGCCGCATCCATTCCTTCGAATACCAAAATCAAGCCAATCTTGTTTTTTAATAAAAATTGTTGTGCGTTCAACATTTCATATTGGAGTACTTTTAATTTCTTTTTATACATTTTTTTGTCTAGTTCAACAGTTAGATCTAGATTTTTCAAATTTTGTGTCATGAAACTTCACTCCTTTTATTTGGATATTCTTATTGTACTAAAGAAAGATATGGATGCCTATCAGACATGGTAAATTGTAGGTATAAATAGTAAAACAACACAATACATTGTTGGAAATTTCCGTTATAATAAAAAAAGTGACAGTACTATACTTATTTGTCTTTTCCCTATACAATCTAACACGAAGGGAGAGGAAAACATGCCTCGGTTTATTATGATGACAATCTCTTATCTTGTCTCAATCATCCTAACCTTTTCATCCTTTTTCGTGAACATCAACGGTCAATCTTCGCTAGAAATCGCTAATCGTTTTTCTGTTGTATTTGCACCAGTTAGTGTAAGTCATGTAATTTGGATTATCATTTATTTTTTACTCGGTTATTGGTTAGTTATGAACATGAAAAAGACAACTTTGAAACAGTCTGCGCTTTTTAGTTGCATAAATATATTACAAGCATTGACGTTATACGTCTGGCATCATGAGTTATTTATTGTTTCTCTTGGCATTACATTACTCTTAGTCTTGTATTTATTTATGTTGTATAATACGTACCCTCTTCAGGACAAAGCCTTGTCTGGTCGTATTCCTTTCTCCATTTATTTGGCATGGATGACATTTATTTTTATAACAAATACAAGCTTTACGTTAACGGCTTATGGTTGGAATGGCTTTGGTCTCAGTACGCCTCTTTGGGCAGTGATTTTACTGACATTAGGAGGAGTAATTGCACTACATATCCGTTTCCATCACTTTGATGTTATGTTTCCGAGTGTTTTTATTTGGGCTTATATTGGAATCGCCATACATAATGGTTTTGATGAGCTACTTGTCACTACAGCTGCTTTATTTTTATGTGGTGTTCTCTTTGTTGGCATTTTATTTATTAAAAAAAATCCTGCCTACCAAAAATAAATTGGTTAGCAGGATTTTTCATTTCATTCTATTCTTCGTCCAATGACGTTAAGATAATCGGTTTATCTTTTGTCACAATGACTGAATGTTCGATTTGAGCTACAAGTGATTTATCCGGTGTCACGAATGTCCAGCCATCACCAGCTTCTACGATATGCTCTGCATTTGCTGAGATAAATGGCTCAACCGCAAGTACCATACCTTCTTTCATAATGGTAGAATCCCATGCATCGTAATAATTTAAAATATGGTTTGGTTCATCGTGTAAAGATTGACCTAAGCCATGACCTGTTAAATTCATAATAACAGTTAGGCCATTAGCATTTGCCTCGCGTTCAACTGCTTTACCAATTTGATTTAATTTAGATCCAGCCTTTACCTTTGTCATTGCTCGATCAAAGGCGCTTTTGGCAACACGACAAAGCTTTTCTTTGTCCTCATAGCCATCACCAACAACAAATGAAATTCCTGTGTCAGCAAAATAACCATTTAAAGAGCCAGAAACATCAATATTTACGATATCCCCTTCTTGAATAACACGCTTTCCTGGAATACCATGTGCTACTTCTTCATTAACACTAATACATGTATACCCTGGGAAATCATATTCTCCCTTTGGTCCAGAAATAGCGCCTGCCTCTGCAAACATGCGGCCAGCAATTTCATCAAGCTCAAGTGTTGTAACACCTGGTTTTGTTGCAGCTTTCATCGCTTCGCGAATTTCAGCACAAATGCGTCCTATTTTTTTAAAAGCTTCAATCTCTTCTTGCGTTTTTACAATCATGTATAACGTCCCTTTCATCTAATATCTATTCTTTAATATAACATAACTTTTTATGCGTATAACGATAAACGCTTTAAATATTGTATGCTTACCTACTTTGCAAAGTGCTAAAAGAGCTATTCACGACAAAAAAGTCCCTCCACTCATGTGAAGGGACTTGCATTAAGCTTTTCTTTGCATTAATTGTGGAGCGGCTGTGAATAAAAGAACACCAACGATTGCCGTTAGTATAGTTGCTGGTAGCATATATGTACCATTGTAGATGATGGAATAGATCCATGCATTTTGGTCGCCCGCATATTCGGCAAAAAATACAGCACCAGCAATTGTATGTGCTGTGTATCGTAAGAAGCCTGCGAAAACGGTACCTATTATTATATAAAGTGCCATTTTAGTTTTATTCATATGTTTAGCAGCGTCTAACACTGGTCCACGTACAACCGCCGCTAAACCTACAACTGTAAAAGCAACTCCATAATCCAATAATCCTTGTAGCCAGTGCACTATATAGGAACCAAACATTGTTTGCATAACACCCACAAGTAGTCCCGTTGTTAACCCAGCTACTAAGCCCCAGCGAAATGCTATTAACATAATTGGTACCATAACAAGACTAACTGAACCGCCTTGTGCCCATACTTTAAAGGAAACTTGATCCAGTACGAGACCAATCGCTGCAAAAATCGCAATCTCCACTAGCATTAATAGTCTTTTTTTGTCCATACATATTCTCTCCTTTGTTCCGATGTAGGATACAAGAGCAGGAATAGAAAAGCGCTGATATGTCTCTTTCTGACACCTTTTTCCTTTAAGAATGAAAAAACGATGTCAGGACAGAGCCTCACATCGTACAAGTGTCGGTTTCTATCCACATCCCTACGCAAGCGTTAACTTACAGGTTCGAAGAGTCAAGGCATTACGTGCCCAGTCTCAGCTGACATCATCAGCTCCCCTTGTGGTCGTTACATCTGAATTTATTTGAACAATCTCATTGTACGCAATGGATAGGAGGATTACAACCTTCTATACAATATATTTTTTGAAACTTTGCTGTTTTTCATGCGTAAATATTTAAAAAGGAGGTACAACTATGGAGAATCAAAAAATTTTAGCTGCCTTTAGTTATCTTAGTATTTTCTTCGCCCCTTTTATCGTTCCATTAATTGTTTATTTTGTGACAAAAGACAGTGATGTAAAAAGACATTCGATTCGTGCACTTGTCTCTCATTTAATACCTTTTGTTTTTGGCATTCTATTCTTTATTGTCTTTGTTTTTTCTACATTTAGTTTAGATCCAACCTCCAGCAACAAGACCATGATGATTATTTGGTTTACTTCATTCGCCATCTATGCGCTCGTCTCACTAGGTATTGTGATTTGGAATATAATTCAGGCTGTTCGTGTTATCCGTTAATGTTTTATTTTTAAGTGAAACAGGTAGTAGTAATTGTAAAAGGAGCTGTTTTGGGATGAAAGTATCAAACGTTGTAAAAACTGCCGTCAAGTTAGCACCTATTGTTATTCCTATCGTAAAAAAAGTAATGGCTGCAAAAAAGGGAACAACGCCTACAACCACAGCTAGAAAAAAATAAAACGAAGGCGTATTCCTTTTTCTGGAAATACGCCTTCGTTTTATTTCACTTCAAAATGGGTTTGACTATGGCCATTCAATGTTTTTTCCACATGTAAAACCGCTGGCATCGCAGATTTCAATTCAGGTACATGAGAAATTACACCAATCATGCGACCAGAATCCTGTAAATCAATTAATGTATCAATTGCTTTATTTAGTGATTCCTCATCAAGTGAGCCAAAGCCCTCATCAATAAACATCGTTTCAATATGAATATTACCTTGGAAGCTTTGAATCACATCTGCCATCCCCAATGCAAGGCTTAACGAAGCATTAAATTTCTCGCCACCTGATAATGTTTTGACATCTCGTAATTGATCCGTATAGGCATCATAAACATCAAGACCAAGTCCACTTTGCTTCGCATGCTTTTCTAACCTATCTGAGCGCCTAAGCTCAAATTGACCGTTTGATAAATGATATAGCCGTATATTGGCAGCAACTGTAATTTGATCTAAGTAATTAATTTGGATATAACGCTCAAAGGATAGCTTTTTCGAGTTTTGTCCATTTAATAATCCATAGAGCTCCTTTACTCGCCCTGCTTCTTGTTCAAGTAAATGAAGCTCTTTCGCTATTTCTTTCACCTTTTCACTAAAGCCTTGGCATGCTTGTGCAAATCCATTCATCTGTTGCAAACGTTTAAATGCTTCCTCATAGGAAATACGATGCTGTTCTACCCTTGCTTCCATCGCCACTAAATCTTGCTTCTCTTTCCCTTGAAGATATGTAGCCCCTTCGGTAATCTGGATTTGCAACGTGTGTACTTGTAAAGCATAGTCGCTACATGCTTTTCGAAGTGCATCTAATTGTATGACACTCCGTTTAGCAGTAGCATAAGCCTCATAGCTTTCGAAACCTATTTCTTGCATATTTGCTGTAAATTGCTGAAGCTTTTCATTTATTTTAAGCTGCAATTCCTCAAAGGACTGTTTGGTAATTTCTACAGTTAGTGTTGCATTGCTAGCCGCTTCCTTTGCAGCATGTAAATTTTCTTGACTTGCTTGCCAACTTTTTTGAAGCGCTTCTTTCTGTTTGCTAACATCCATAAGTTGTTGCTTTAATTGCTGTAAAGTTGGTAAATTAGCAGGCATCTGCTTAAGCTGTTCTTCTACAACTGCTTCTAATCTTGTCCATTCTTTTATCTGCTCCGCTAAATATTGCTCTAGCTTTGTTTGCTTATTCCGTAGTTGCTCTATTCGATCATGCTGATGCTTTATTTTTAATCGCACATCAGCTAGTTGATGATGAATAGCTTTTAATGCAGCAATCTCCTGTTCCATTTCATGTAAGGTAGCGATGATTTGTGATTGGTCTTCTTGTTTAATATTTTGGGCCTCAAGTTGTTGCCAAGTATCTTGAAGTAGTTGCTGCGTAGATGCTAAAAATGCCTCTTTCTCTAGATACTTACGTTCGTCTGCGGATGCCTTCGCTCTTAATGCTTCCACTTGAGTAAGCTCAATCACTTCCAGTTGCTCATTGTGTGCTTTCTGATGTGTCATACTACCACAAACAGGACAAGGCTCTCCTTCCTTCAGCTGTTTGGCTAAAATACTAGCCTGACTCGTCAGCCACCGTTGCTGCAAAAGTTGAAGAGCCTCTTTACTTTCTTGATAGAGACTTTCTGAAGCAACTACATCCTGCCTAGCTAACTCTACGGCATGTTTATATTTCTCCGCTTGCTTGATTAAAGCAACCTGTTCCCGTAGTTTCGGTAATTGTTCTAAATAGCTTTCATAGGGTTCAACCTGTTTCTCATAGCCTTCTAATGATTGAGAAAAATGCTGTAATTGCTCTTGTTCATTTTCCAAAAGTTTGAGGTTATCATGTACTGCTCGTTTTGCATTTTCAGCATACTGCTCTGCTATTTGCAGCTGTTGTACATTGTGTTCATACGCTTCAAATTTCGGTAATAGCGCTAGCATCTCTATTTCCTGCTGTAAGATTTGCTGTCGTTCAGATTCTTTAGCCTCTTCTCTCTCATAATTTTCTTGTGCTTCTTGCAACTGTTCTTGTGACTGCTGTTGCTTAACCTTTGCTTGTTGAAAAGCTAGTTCTTTTACATTCAGTTCAGCACGTAAATCCTTGCATTGTTGTTCTTGCAGCGTAAGTCGCTCTGCTTGTTCTGCTAAAGCAATCTCCTGCTCCTTTGCTTGGTATAAATCCTGCTGTTGTAAAAGGGTTTGCAACCGCTGCTGTCGATTAGCTTGCTCATCGAATTGCTCATTCAGCGTTTTTGCTAAGCGATAATATTCCTGCTCTTTTTGATGAAGGCTATACGCTTCTTCATAGTGTAGCAGTTCACTTTCTCCACATTTCTTATAGTAGCTAAGCTCCTCATCAAGCGCCTCTGTCAGTTGATGTAGATTCTCTGTATTATCAGCAATCAATGTGAATAAAGCGGATGAACGCTGTGGTAAGGCGCCCACAATTTGACCAAGTAAATGTTCTTTTAATTGTTTGGCACGCTCAAGATCACTTTCTGCTTCTTTACGCTTGGCATCAAGCTTTTTCGCCATGACACCGAAACGATCTGTTTTAAAGATTTTCCGTAAAATTACTTCCTTATTTGTTGAATCAGAGGTTAATAATTTTCTAAATTCACCTTGAGGTAACATCACAATTTGGCTAAATTGATCTTTTGTGAGACCAATAATTTCCTGTAACTTCTTATCGACTTCAAGCGTTTGCTGTTTCTCTACAATGCTATAATCCAGCTTTCCCTCTTTTACTTCTGCTAGCTCTATTTTCTTCCCAGTAACCGTTTTATTTTTTTCTTTAATATGACCTGGCTGTCGTACTATTTGATAGACTTTCCCATGCATTTCAAAGACGAGCTCTACAGCTGTATATACATCATCAGGCGCAAAGCCGCTTCTCAGTAAAGCTGTATCCTGCCGATCCTCCCCACTACCTGATCCGTAAAGAGCATAGCAAATAGCATCGAAAATAGTTGTTTTACCTGCACCCGTTTTTCCAGAAATGGCAAACAATCGATGCTCCCCTAGCTCTTGAAAATCAATTACTTCCGTGTCTTTATATGGACCAAACGCAGTAATTGTTAACTTTAATGGCTTCATTTTACAGTCTCTCGCTCCTCATCTAATAATTCCTGTAACATCTCTGTGAATAAGCGTTCCGTATCTTCATCAGGCTGAACGCCAATAATATTAGTGAAGAATGAACGGAATAAATCTATATCCTCTAGTTTTTCAGCCTCTACCACTTGTAGTTCACGTGATGTATCTTGCCTTAGTACCTTCCGTTCCACATGCATAGCGTTGGGATATACACTACGAATACGTTCCATCGGTGAAGTCACAGATATTGTATCCGTCAATCTAACAAATACATAATCCTCACTTGGTGTGTGCGTTAATAACTCCTCTAATTGACCTTCTACTACTCGCAGATCTCTTCTTGGCACAAGCTTTCTTTTACTTACTGTTGTATTACCTTGTTCATCTAATTCGATGATTAAAAAGCCTTTTTCATGTGAATGCTCAGATAATGAATATTTTAAGATAGAGCCTGCATAGCGAATGGTTTCATTTAAGACAAAATGTGCCTTATGTAAGTGTCCAAGTGCCGTATAGTGAAAAGGCTTAAATAAAGCTGCATTCACACAATCTGAGCCTCCAATGGAAAGTGGCCGCTCGGAATCACTAGTATTGGCTTCTTCCTCACCATACTTCGTCACAAAGGCATGTCCAACAAATACATGACGCTTACTTGTGTCCATGTCTTCCGTGATATGCTCAATAATTTTTTGCATGGCGTCTTGATGAGAACGGATTGATTCTTCTTCAAAGATGTTGCGAATAGCTGCTGGCTCCGCATAGGGCACTAAATGGAAATGCACTTCTCCATGTTGATCATTCAAAACAATAGGTACATGATTTTTTGTAAATTGGCCCTTAATATATAAACCACTATCACTCATTAAACGACTACCAAAATTTAAACGACCTGCACTATCATGATTTCCCGCCACTGCTAGAACAGGAATCTTCTTCTCTAATACTATTTTCGCTAATACATCATTTAATAAATTAACTGCCTCAATAGGAGGCATCGAACGATCATATAAATCACCTGCGATGATAATTACATCTGGTTTTTCCTCATCTATTGCTTGTATAAATTGTTGAAGAATATAATGTTGATCTTCTGTCATATAGACGCCTTGAACAAGCTTTCCTAAATGCCAGTCTGCTGTATGAAATATTTTCATTCTAGTACCTCCTAGTCTTCTCTATATTTTAGCATGACTATTCCCCATCTAGTGCTCTCTAAAGGTTTAGTAGTTCTAGCCAAAATTGGTTTTCATAGAAAAAAGCATCTTATTAGGTAAGATGCCTTAGATATCAATTATTTAGATGTATTTGATAAATGCCTTATATCCTGGGAATCCCTGAATCACGTAAGTCGTACGTGGAGATTGATGTTGTACCACTTTTTGCTGCTGAGGCTTCACTGAGGATTGTTGCTTGAGGATATCCTCAAATGACATAGGATTTGGCTCTGGCAATTCTGATGAAGAGATGTTTAATGCACCACTACCACTATAAACCTGTAAAAATGAGTTAGCCATTTGTCGATAGCCTTCAAAATTTGGATGGACATCTGCACTATTTGGTAAGTAGTTAGTTGCATTCAATCCAAAGGCATCATAGACATTTATATAAGCCGCTCCAGCTTGCTCTGCTTGTTGTTGTAAAATCGTATTTAATCTAACTAGCTGTGCATTGGTTCCTTCTTTTTGCGTCGGATGAACTGTTGGATAAGCAAAATAATAGCCTATGACATAGATTTTTGCATTAGGCGCACGTTCTTCTAATTCAGCCAAAATCGATATCATATTTTTTCTTGCCAAATTTAAAGCGTAATCTACCTGAAGCTGTGAAAAAGCTAAGGTTCCTGCATTTGGGTTTACCTGGACAAGACGTAATAAATCATTAGCCCCTGCCGAAACTGTAATAAGTGTCGCATTTGCTAATAAATTTTGTGCTTCCTCAGTTCGTATTCGTTCTAATACATCCGCCGTTGTAAAGCCAGGAAAAGCCAGTTCTTTTGTATAAAATGATAATTGACCAATCGAACTTAATTTCATGGCAATCAAATCACTATACCCTACATCAATTTCTTTGTAGGGTGTTTGACCCGCTGCTAAGGAATCACCAATCGCCACATAGCTTTCTGTTTGAGCAAAAGCAGATGAAACCCAAAAAGTTATGAATAATATTGTCATACCTAGCAAGCTACATATTCGTTTCATCTGCTTCCCTCTTTTCTTTTTACTAAAGGTTAAAAAGCCCAGCTACCCTTGCGGAAAATTGGCTCAACTGTACCATCAGGTAAAATACCATCAATGTCCATTTCACCACTGCCAATCATGAAGTCTTCATGCGTCACAGAAATATTGGCACCCAAAGCTTCAAGTTGACCGTTTTCTAGGTCTCTACCGCCTTCTAAGCAAGTCGGATATGCCTCACCAATGGCTAAATGGTTTGAAGCATTCTCATCAAACAGCGTATTGAAATATAAAATCTCCGACGCTGAAATAGGTGATTCGTGTGGGACAAGTGCTACTTCACCTAAGTAGGATGAGCCTTCATCCACTTGAATAAGCTCTTGCAATAAATCATGCCCTACTTCAGCCTCTGCCTTAATAATTTTGCCCTCTTCAAATGTTAATTTAAAGCCATCGATGATATTGCCCTGATAGACTAATGGCTTCGTATTACTAACATAACCGTTTACACCTTGTTTCATTGGAAGTGTATAAACTTCTTCTGTTGGCATATTAGCCACAAAAACATTATCTTCTGGTGTTTTACTACCACCAGTTAGCCATTTATGCTGTGGTGCTAAAGCAATTGTTAAATCTGTACCTGGAGCTGTATAGTGAAGCTTTGCATACTTTTTATTATTCAAAAGCTGTGCACGAGATTCTAAATTAGCTACATGCTGACGCCAATTATCAACTGCATTGCCTTCCCCAATATGCACTGTTTTAAAGATAGCTTCCCACAATGCAGGCACCTGCTGCTCTTCTGGTAATTGAGGGAATACCTTTGCTGCCCATTTAACTGAAGGAACAGCTACAATGGACCAAGCAATTAAATCCTTCATGACTGCATTGCGATAGTTTTTCAATGCTGCCCCTGATACTTTTTGATGTGTTGCTAGTCTGTCTGCTGGAATTCCTGTTAGCTTATCAGGATCTGCTGCATCAATCCATAATAGAGCTCCTTTACGTTCAATCAGTTCATCACGCATTTTCACAACCCATTCAGGGAAGCGATTAAATTCCTCATCGGAAGCATGCTCAAAATAAGCACGATCCAATTCATCATCGGAAAAGTTTACATGAACACGGCCTGCCCCAGCCTTGTAAGCCTCTTTTACAACTAAACGGGCAAAATCTAAAGCATCCACAGATGTATTGACTAATAAGTACTGACCTGGTTGGATGTTCACACCCACTTTTACTGCAAGCTCTGCATATGCCTGTAATTTCTCTTCAAATGTCATACTATTTCCCTCGCTTCTGTCCAATTGTTTTAGAATTACCTTCAATCAGCTCGCCATCATGCCATATTTTTTGCACAGGCTTGCATGGAAGTTCCCTTGTCCATTTTTTATAGGTTTTTTCATCACGATAAGATAATAAGGTTAATACTTCACCATCTGCTCCAGCACGGCCAGTACGACCAGAACGATGCAAATACTGTTCAATTGTTCGTGGAACATCAACATGAATAACATGTGTTAAACCAGCAATATCTAAACCACGAGCTGCAATATCTGTTGCAATTAAAATACGTGCGTCCCCTTTACGGAATGCATCTAACGCTTTTTTACGTTCTTCTTTCTTCATATCAGAATGGAGCGTAACAATTGGTGCTGAACGGTATTGTAGTTTTGTTTCCTTCATTAATAATTGATCGATATTATTAACAAAAGCCAGCGCCCTTAAACCCTCAGTATGGGAAAGTCTGCGCAGGAAATCCGTTTTATCACGCTCTTCTACCTTCACAAAAGAATGGACAACTTTACCGACCTTTAACATGTCCTCAGGCTTAATTTTAAAACGTAGAGGCTCAAACATCATACGACTTGCCACTAATTCAATTTCCTCTGTAATCGTAGCCGAAACAACAACTACTTGTCGGCCATAGGCAGAACCTTCGATAAAGGATTTAATAACAACACGGTATTCACGACTTAGTAATTGATCACATTCATCTAAAATAACCGTTTCGACTTCTTTGAGTTTTAACTTTCCTGCTCGTGCTAATTCGTTTAAACGTCCAGGTGTGCCAACAACAATTGTTGGCTTTTTCTTCAACTTTTCAATTTGACGAGCAGAATTGGCACCACCAATCAGCTGCTGAACAGTAATGTCTGTTCCAGCTGTCCACTCACGAATGACTTCTACGATTTGCATAGCAAGCTCTTGTGAGGGAGCTACGATCAGTCCTTGTGTTTGCTTTTTTGCCCCATTCACTTTATTTAATAATGGTAAGACATATGCTAACGTTTTACCTGATCCTGTCGGTGACTCCGCTACAATATCTTTGCCTTCAAGCATAGCTGGTATCATTTCATCTTGAATTTTCATAGGTGTTTCAAAGTTCCATTTTGCTTGTAGTTCTTCTTTTAATAAATTAATGACTGACATGTTATTTCCCACCTTCTATCTACTTGACACTAGTTTAACACACTCCGTAGGTTCCTACTTTATATGTACGTAAGCAATTGTCTAATCGTTTCAAGAAAACATTGCTTGCTTTCATAAAAAATCTGCTTCACTCAACACGGCTGACCACAACTCTTTCAAGAATTGTAGCTTACCCGTGAAAAGCAAGCAGATTCTTTTCAATTCATTTAACACTAATCGACTAATTCATAACCACAAGCTAAAATGGCACATTCAGCTAAAACGATTAATGAATCAATATAAATATTACTTAGCTTCAAATCTCTGTTAACAATAGAAAGCTCTGTACAACCTAAAACAATTCGATCGCAATTTAATGCTAGCATCGCCTCTTCTATCGGTTGCCAATCTTCTAGCGTAACATCCTTCCCAGCCTTGACGTAATCATAAATGATCGACATCACATAGGATCTCATTTCATTATCTGGAACAACTGGTGTAATACCAAATTCCTCAAGTGCATCCTGATACATCCGTGACGTTAACGTGCCTGTTGTTGCTAAAATTCCTACACGCTTCGCTCCTAAATCAGCAGCACGCTTCGCTGTTTCGCGAATCATATGCAATACAGGTATAGGAGAACCTTCTTCAATTTCATGATAAAACGTATGTGCCGTATTACATGGGATAGCAATTACGTCTGCTCCTACCGAAGCTAGTTTTTTTGCATCCTCAATAATGACAGGAACTGGGTTATCCTTTGTATTATCTAAAATAAAAGCCGTACGGTCAGGAATATTTGTATCATTATCAATGATGGTATGTAAATGCTCCTGATCCTTTTGTGCCTTCGTACGTCTTACAATCATTTCACCAATAAACATTGTTGCTAGTGGACCAACGCCACCAATTATACCTAAAGTTTGTTTTTTCATGTGTTAGACAGACCTTTGTTATTAAAATATTTCTTATAGCTGCGATAAAAGCTTAAATTATCTAGCGTGACATTCAACCAACGTTTTGCATTCATATCCTTATAATTAAAAATAGAATCTGTAGCCATACCTTGACGAATTAAACTTTTCGCTTCCATTACTAGTTGTTCATTTTGAACATATTTGAACAGCACACCATTCGGTACAATTGTCCAAAGATGCTTGTTCTTCACGTATGTTAGTTGTTGTTTACTTCCGCGAACATAATCGTCCGCTACATACTGCATTAAATTGAAGCCACTGGCCGTCACATAATAATTGGAAAGTTCATTATGTAATTCAATACTCAACAATTTATATTGACCATCACGATCATCATATTTCATATCAAATGTGGCAAAGCCATGGAATTGTATCGCTTCAAGAAATGACTTAACATTATCCATTAATTCCTGATGATAGGTTGTCATAATCGCTACATAACGCCCTATCCCTTCTGGAGAATGCTCTTCTAAAATAGGATTTCCTACCGCAAGAAGTTTTGCCTTTCCATCTTGTCCTATATATGCATTAACAACACGCATGTTAGCGTCTTCTCCAGGAATATATTGTTGAATCATCAGATCATCACGATAAGCTGATTCTTTATAGATAGCACGTAGTATACTATCCTTTTCGTCCTTATCATATGCAATATATACTTTTTTCTTACCAGGAAAAATACATGTAGCATATTTTGTCATATTCATCGGCTTAATGACAACTGGATAATCAAATGGCATGTCGTAGTCTTCATAATCATTCACCGTGCATACATGTGAGGCAGGGTATTGAAAACCAAATTGTGCGCATAGTTCATACATGCTTTCACGAGTTAAAAGTTGATGAGCAAGTGGTGCGTCTACATAAGGAACTAGAAAATTCTCTACTAACTCCTCTTTATGTTCAACGATTTTTTTGACATAAAACTCATCACAGGCTAATAGCAGTAATTTTTTTTCTTTGAACTCCTCCGCAATAGCTTTTAAAGCGGTCACAAATCTTTCTTCGATATGAAGTCGTGGTATCTCACGAAAAGTCCATAAATCACTTTGTTGAATTTTTTCCATGTTCGTATGGTTTAGTGCAAGCGGCTTCACTCCATAGGCTTCGTAAAATGCTCTGGCCATGCCATAAGCATTCATTTCATCTCCAAGTAAAACCGGTAAAAAAACGTGCTCAATGGCCATTCTACTCAACTCACTTTTGCTTTTTTATTAGTGTAACATACTAACGATTTGTAGCTTATTTATGAACAGCTACAGCCTGTTTGCCTAATTCCTGATAACTTTTGAAAAATTGTTCGACATTGTACGTAACATACCCTTTTAAAGGATCCATTACGACTACCTTATCACCTAAATGTCCCGTCAAGACAACTGCATGTAAGTTCATAAAAGCATCATGCGGAGTTGTTTCCCCTGTATAAATCCAGCCTCTTTCTGCTTTTCGTTTAGGCTTTGATAAATCTAGCGTTACCCATGTCACGACAGGAATACCTTCACGCACAAGCTGTAAAATATCATCCTGTGAGGCGTTACTCATATTTTTGACATGTAAGTCAGCTTGTTTATCTGTAATAACTGCCTCAGCCGCTTTGACAATTGGAGCAGCAAAAACATACATGCCACGAGCTTTATCACGAGGATTACCTGCAAAAGCTTCATTTGGATTTGGTCCAAAACGTTGATTGCCTACTGTTCGTATTTCTTGCTTTGGTAAATATTTGTCAGTCATTTCAAGTTTTGACACGTTCATTCCAAAATAATTTAATACAGCTGTGAGTGATGTAATTTCACAACCATGTGGCAGCTCAGGATTTTGCATGACAACAGGAACATCTAACTCCTGATCGTCTCTTAAAAAATGTGTTTCCAATCGATAATAGGGCTTTGTTGTATCGTAAGTGAAATTCTCGATTGTTGTATACCCATCGTTTGTCGAACTATTTTCAAGTGTGGTTGCAGCAATTGCATATTCTCGCCCTGCCTTTAGCTTTGAAAATACAGCCTCTCCCTCTTCTGAGCCAATTGCTTCTTCCACTACATCACCTGTTTGTACATCTGTAACCGTAAGGAAAAGATTTGGAATAGGTGCCCCGCTATTAAATTCTACTGTTAAAACCGTTAATTGACTTTTTTGTTCAGCATCTTGCCGTGAAAATGGCTGACAGCCTGAAAGTAACATAATAATCAAAATGCCAATAAGTAAAAGGCGTTTATACCACGTCCACAAGACAAATTCCGCTCCTATTCTAAGGCGAAGAGCACCCCCTTCGCCATTCTAATTATTCAATTTGTCGTAGTAGACTCTATTATACGATACTTTCATAGCCGTTCCTATTTTATCTTGATTTAGTAGCTATTTTTTGTACCAAAGTGAGCGGCAAAATTACACAAATCTCCTTCTTTACGAGTAAGCTTAAAAAATCTGAACAGTAATTATACTAAGAGATAATTGAAGTGACTTACATCGTTGTCACTTTCGGCCGTAATGTATGCTTTAGTACCTTACCAGAGGCATTACGTGGCAATTCTATTAAAAACTCAATTTCATATGGTACTTTATATTTAGCAAGTCGTGTTTGACAATAGGATAGTATCGAATTTTCATCAAGAGATTTTCCATCCTTTAACACTACAAATGCTTTTGGTACTTCTCCGTATACTTCATGAGGCAACCCAACCACTGCTGCTTCTAAAATTTCTGGCATTTGATATAGAACTTCTTCTACTTCAATTGGGTAAATATTCTCTCCACCACGAATGATCATATCTTTTTTTCGATCTACAATATATAAATACCCTTCCTCGTCAAAGCGTCCTAAATCCCCTGAGTACAGCCAGCCATCTCTAATCACTCTTGCTGTTTCCTCAGGGTTGCGTAAATAGCCCTTCATTACTTGTGGTCCTCTTACGCATATTTCGCCCACCTCTCCAGCTGGTACGGTCTTTCCTTCACTATTAACTACGCAAACCTCTGTCTGTGCTAATGGTTTTCCAACTGAGCCAATTTTCGTCAATGCATCCGTATCTAATAAAGAGGTAGCTGCAGGTGAATTTTCAGTTTGACCATAAAGATTTTGAACCTTTACATTTGGAAATGCTTCTTTCACTTGCTTTACAAGCTCATAAGGCATCGGGGCAGCACCGTAACATAATAAACGTAAATGATTAAAGCTATGTTCCTTGAATCCAGGAGTATTTAATATAATGGTATACATAGATGGAACACCAAAGAAAATTGTCGCCTCAGTAGCTACAATTTGAGCTAACGTTTTAGTTGGTGAAAATGCTTCTTCAATGACCACTGTTCCCCCTCTATAAAACATAGGCATAGCAAATACATGAAGACCTGCACAATGAAACAAAGGCGTACAAATAAACATTTTGTCCTTGCTAGACATATTCATAGAAGACGACCAAATATCTGCTGTAGCCACGATATTCTGATGCGTTAGCATGACGCCTTTGGGTTTACCTGTTGTTCCTGACGTATACATAACCACTGCCGTATCGTGAGCCTCTAATTGCACAATTTTTCTAGCACGATTATTATACTCAATTATGTTTTTCATTTCTTGAAATCCGATCGTATGTTGGAATGAATAGGAAACGTCCTCTAATGCTTCTGTTAATCTTTCATCAAAAATTAAGCCCTTTGCTTGTGAATGATTAAAAATAAAATCAACCTCAGGAGCAGCTAATTTAGTGTTAATAGGCATCACGATAAAGCCAGCTAATTGGACACCTAAATAAGCGATTAAAAATAAATCTGAATTGAGCGTATATAAGGCAATCACATCATCTTTTTCAAAATCTTGTTCCTGCAAGTAAGCCGCAAATCTTTCTACACGTTGATAAAAATCATGATAGCTTAATGCTTTTCCATCATACAACGTTGCAATTGCATTTGGTTGCTGCCCTGCATAGTCTTCAAGAATATCTGTCATAAACATATTCATTATAAGCCCTCCATACATTCATTTTTTTATTACCGAATGGGAAACTATTAAACTTCTTAAAATTCAGAAAATTACGATTATATTTTATCAAGCAATGTATTTCTTGGCAATTTTTCCACACATTCAAAATATGTAGCCGAACTAACGAAATATTCTTAGACATTTTACTTTTCTAGCAATTTCTATTGGGTGTATGATACTTGTACGATTATTTTTAGGAAAGGCCGGGTTTAAATGCTTTATGCACTTTTAGGAGATTTACATTCTAATATAGAAGACACTAAGGCTGTTCTAGCTCATATTCAACAAACAGCAGAGGAAGCAAAGATCATTGGGCTAGGTGATTTATATGAATGCACTGTTAGTAAGAAAAAGGCACAAACCATATCTGGCTTACCTTTGCAAAAGGCGGCCATAATAGAAAGAGAATTTGAAAAACTGCTAACCTTCCCCTCTATTCGAGGCAATCAAGAAGAACGTATTACTCAGGTCACTGGTATCGAACGTTTTAAAGCATTACCTGAGACAATAGAGATTGATGGGGCCACGCTTATGCACGGTCATCAATTTCAGTGGAATGTAAGCTGGCAGCCGACTTTCCCACCCTTTCAAAAATCATTATTTTTCTTTGGGCATAGTCACGAATCAGGTCTTTATCATCAACAAAAAAAGCTGCCGATTCGTATTCGCTTCGGGCAGCCAATTGCGTTACAAGACAAGCAGTATGGTGTGAATGTAGGCTCTGTTATCAATCACCGTGAATGGTGTCTTTATGATAGCCAAAAGCGAACAGTGACATTTATGTGTGTCCCACCTATTAATCTATAAAAGAGCAAGCTAGTCTATATTAGCTTGCCCTCCATTTTTAATGAATGTATTGCTTTTTCTCGCTCAATAAAATTTCCTTTAACTCTTTTAATTTTTCAATTACAACATACGATTCATCCGTAATTTCTTTCAGGTATTTTTCAGCGCCCGTTTTATTGCCTACATTGTATTCACGCACTGCTTTTTTTGCTATATCATGCACGTGAATAAAAGGCTGTTCTAACTCTGCGTAAACACGCTCATCACCTAACAGTTTTTTTCCGGTGCCGTAATACCATTCGCCGAGGCGTGATTCTTTTGGAGACCCTACATCCTGCTCCGTCATCGTTTCAAAGCCTAGTAGCAAATTGTAGATTTTCCATCTCCACAATAGATGGTCAGTAATGGCTAATTCAATAATATCCTCTTGGCTAATAATAAAGTTTTTAGAAATCGTCGTGGATCGGTATCCATCAATCATTTTACTTAACTTATAAATGGCAGAGCCCATATCAAAAACGATTACCTTACTTTTTTGCATGCTCTCCGTAATAGTATGGTTACGTTCAGAAATAGTAGTAGCAGATTGAGCCTGTACCTTTGTCGTTGTAGCTATTTCCTCAAAGCGCGCGCCCTGCTGCTGCAAGTTTTTATTTAGCTCTGCTAGCGTCTGTGATATATATAAAGTATCTGTAACACCTTGATGTAAATCTTGGGAAAATTGAGTCGTCAATGAGCTAATATTATGGGTAATATGAAGTAGTTCCTGTATATCTGTATGTATAGATTTGACAGATGTACTTGTATCATCAGCAAGTTTCCTTACTTCCTCTGCAACAACCGCAAAGCCCTTTCCTGCTTCTCCAGCACGGGCTGCCTCAATTGATGCGTTTAAAGCCAACAAATTTGTTTGATCTGCTATTTTTTTAATTAATTCCATCAATTTCGCTACACTATTTACACGTTCAACCAAACGCTTAATATCTTCCTGCATTGCTTTATGACCTTCATCAGTCGTCTGTAAAATAGATGATACTTGTTGTAATGATTCTAAATCCTGATTTAATTTTTTAAAGGCATGCTTTGTTTGCTCTGAAATATCACCAACAGATGTGGCAATTTCTTCAATACTCTCGTCCAACTCATGCATTAATTGATCTGCTGCAACAATCTCCTGTTGCTGAATCTCTTGAAATTCAATCAATTCCTTAATGGTATCTAACTGTGTATTATAAGTAATAATTTCACCTAATCCATTTACAACAGATCCTGCTTGAATTTCAATATAGGTCTCTAAAATAATTTGCTGATCAATTGTTACTAAGCTATCGTAAGACAATAAAACATCCAGCATTTTCTCTTCATCACGAGATAGTTCTTTGACAATCAGTGGAATGATTAGTTGGTTGATCAGTGTATAGGCGGAAATCATCCAGTTTGGTAGTACACCAATTCGAGCATGAACATACGCAATTTTCCGTCGCTTAAAGACATAATCTAAATCCAATTCATCATCAAATAAGCTTATAAAGTGTGTATCAAACAGCCCTTTTAAGCGCTCTACTGATGAATGTGTATTGATGACATGATTAAACTCTGGAATTTCCAGTAGACGAGCATAAAAATTATCGAGTATATGCTGTCGATTATTCTCATAAATTTTACGTAAAAACCCAACAGATTCTCGCCTAATTCTAGATAAAGCAAGGAAATCCAATTTTTCTTTAAAGCGTTCATTTGTTTCGATGTCTGAATTTTTCGCAGCTGAGAAATAATCATAACTTTGATTAATCTTCTTCCTTTTGAACATAGCTCCCACTCCTAGTTGTATTAAAGTAAAATAAAATTACCAATATTTTAAAGCCAATTATAGATTTTTCTTTATTACCTTCAACTAATAAAACATATATATTTTACCAACAATAGAAAGACAAAAATAGATGCTCATTTAATTCTTTACACATTATTATTTTTTCGTCCACTTTATTGACAATTTCTTATTTTCTTAGTTAAACACTGTCTTTATGCAGAAAAAGCGCTAAAATCCCGATTGATCTTAGCGCCTTCTTCCCATATAAAATTATCGTTAATGTTAGCACTCGGAATCGCAATTTTGTAAGCTATCCAGTAGCTTTTCCATGGCTTCTAGTTGCTCACATAGCGTTTGAATCATGCATCGTAGGATTGGAATTAATTCTTGACAGATGCAGAACCTAAGCACATTTTGTGCCAGTCTTATGCCCCCCTGATGATGGACAATCATTTCCCGAAGATAATTGATATTAATACTATTAGAGACTGGTGGAGCACACATTGCATTGAACATAGCTTCTGTAATTTCTTTGTAAGCACACATATACTCGTATAATTCATACTCTGAATTTTGCACGACACAACATCGGTTTTGTATCGCTTCAAGACTCTCAAGCATTTCTGTATGTGTTCGAATGATTTCTAATGCGAGATTTTGCACAGGTATATTCGTTGTATAACGTAAAACATTTTCAGACATTTGGATTGCTGCAACTTGATGAGGGATGATTTGCTTAATAAAATTTTCTGAGATGCTACAAGTAATGGTAACATAGGTCATACCCTGCATCATTTTTTTGAGGATTCGCTGATATTCCTCTAAATATGCCTTTGTCACATTACTAAGTTCAATTGGTTTAGCCATTAGACACACTCCTTTCAGAGTAATGTATGCCTGCTAGGTTGTTGTGCGATAGACAATTGTACCAATTGCTCAATTTTTATCAGGCTTAATCATCGTAAAAAACTATACTTGCTCTTTCTTATATGTATCTATGCATGTTGAACAAATGCATATATTTGGCTTTCTTTGCACTGTTTTTAACAGGTGTTCGGGGATGCTAACTGTCATACACCAGCACTCTTTTTCTCCTTTCGCCACACCACATTGATTTTCTCCCCCACATAATGGACATCTCTTTTCTTCAGTTGACATGCTCTTACAACTCCTTTATTTTTCACCATTGTAAAATAAAAAGGGAAGAGCGCTCAATACCTTGCTCCTCCCAAAATGTTTAATGTTGATGCTTGTGTATGTCTTGTTTCACTTCTTCAATATCTGTGTCACTATAAATGGCTGTTCCATGTCCACCGCTTTTTGCTAACAGGGCCTTCACTTCATTATACGATAATCCTGCCTCTGCATTTTTTTGCTTCACTTCGTTAATATTTGTGCCTGCAGATGTAAACTGGACGTCTTTTTCATGATTCATTATTTTTACCTCCTATAGTTCATCTGGCTGCATTTCAATTAATTCGTCGCCTTCTCTTTTTACACGCTTATTGAGTTCCTCTATCGGAATGGCATCTACAGTTTGCATATCCTCATGCAGATCGAAAAGACTGATCGTATCTGATTCAACCATGTCAGGCTTGTCCTTACTATTTAAATTCATGAACATTTTCTTTTCATGTGGTATTTTTTCGATGTCCATTCTGTCACACTCCTTTTCCTATAATGTGTGTAAAGCTGAACAGATTATGTGTCTTTCTCTTTCGCACTTTTATCAATTCGATGATACTCAGCTATTTGAATAACTCGTACATGCTTTGTGTGCAGTTCATGGTATATCCCCCTACTATCCGTAAAGGAGATATATTGATCACGTTCATTTTTCACTAATTTTTCTGCCTCTTGTTGCGATTCAATAAAAATGAATCTTCGAACATAATGTACCTCATCAAAAAAATAAGTAATTTTAAATTCCTTCATCTTTATGCCCCTTAACCTGCAATGTCACTGCTTATTCTGTCCAGAAACAGAAAAACCTTGCATTCCTAAAATTACATAAAACATTTGAAGCATATAGTAGAACAATAAACCATTGCATTGGAGGGAATAATAATTGATTCATACTGTCAAAGCTGGTGAAACCCTTGCTCAAATTTCTCAAGATTACCGTACACCTTTGGCATCCATTATCGCTGCTAATCCAGGAATTCAGCCTGATCATCTTTTCATGGGTCAACAAATCATCCTCCCCGGCTTGCCCGCACCCGAAACAATTCCTTACCGTATTGAGATATCTACCAACAATCGATGGCTACGTTTATATAGAGACAATATCCTTCAAAAACAATACCCGATTGCAGTTGGACGCATGCTTCACGAAACACCAGTAGGTAGTTTTATTATCATCAATAAAGCACCAAATCCTGGCGGTCCTTTTGGCACGATGTGGATGAGTCTTTCTAAAGAACACTATGGAATTCATGGCACAAATGATCCTAGCTCGATTGGGCATGCTGTTTCACATGGGTGTATCCGTATGCAAAATCGAGATGTTGAAGAGCTAGCCAGTATTGTGCCAATAGGAACAGAAGTAGTGATTCATCCCTAACTTAAAAGGCTATCTAGTGAGTTTAGATAGCCTCTTGTTTTACTGATCTTGTTCTCTAGCCTGTGCAAGCTTCGTTAAATAGTATTGCTCTTCACGCCACATATGATCCGCCATCGGAGCTGTAAATGTACCTAGCACCTCTGCACTTAGCTCCATTTCTTCTAGTTCTCTTAAAAATGTTTTAAATAATGTCATTTCAAGCTCAACATCTTTATTAAAGCGTTTTAAAGCAGGAAAGGAATTCATATTCGTACGTAAATAGCCTGTTAATTCAACAGCCTTTAAATAAAATTGCTCAAAGTGTTGGGCAAACTCATGGCTCTTTTGCTTCAAGCGCTTCTCAACACCATCTAAATCATCCTTGATAATGCCTGCATGTCCGGAGGCATCTAAAAGCCAAACTAAATGATGATGAAGCTCATGAAAAATTGGTGGTGCTTCTCCTTTTTTCAAATAACCCAGCACATTTTGATATTCTTCTAATTCATTAACCATATGGTTGACAAACGTAGGCGTTAAATGAATCCCGATATCTCCCAATAATTGATGCCTAAGTAGATGAAGCTTGAACTGCTTAAATTGCTCAACATTGTCGTCCACAGACACTGAAAAAGATACAGCATTTGTTTCATCGAGTGAAGGGACATAGGTAAGTAGCTGCGAGAATTGATAAATATACGTATGGGCTCTTTGAATATCATCCTCTTCTGAGGGATAAAGGGCGTCATGAATAAATTGAGCATGGTTTTGCATGATTTCTAGCCAAAATCTATGCTCAAAAATGGCATGTTGCACAAAATTAGACAAAGGTCTGCCTCCTCTTAGCTCCACTGAGCTGTCTTTGCTTTTTGTTATCTCCCCATTCTATTCTTCGTGCTATCCAATTAGTCGCACTGCAAATTTCGTATAGGATGAAATGCTAAAAGCTATACTACCTATGGCAAAGGCAATTATTGATGGCTTTATTTAAAACTATAGGAGGGAATACGTTGTCAACAAGTAAACAGCTATTATCCATATTCGCCCTAGGTGGCATAAATGAAATCGGTAAAAATATGTATGTAGTACAATATGCAGATGACATAATTATTATTGATTGTGGAGCAAAATTTCCGGATGAAACCCTGCTCGGAATTGATTTAATCATTCCTGATATTACGTTTTTACTTGATAATAAGGAGAAAATTAAGGCATTAATTGTCACGCATGGACATGAGGATCATATTGGTGGAATTCCCTATTTACTAAAAAAATTAAATGTCCCTGTGTATGCTACCCGATTCACGCTCGGACTTATTGAGTTAAAGCTTAAGGAACATAAACTTTTAAGAGAAACGGATTTAATTGAAATTCATGCTGATTCAGCCCTACATTTAGGACAAATCGATATTAGTTTCTTTAGAACCAATCATAGTATACCCGATTGTTTAGGAATCGTTTTAGCTACCCCTGAAGGAAATGTTGTCCATACAGGAGACTTTAAATTTGATCTAACGCCCGTTAACAACCAGTTTGCTGATATTCATAAAATGGCTGAAATCGGTTCAAAGGGTGTGCTTGTTCTTATTTCAGAAAGTACAAATGCAGAAAGACCAGGTTTGACCCCTTCTGAGCAACTTGTAGGGCATCATATAGAGGAAGCCTTTTTACATGCTGAACGAAAAGTAATCATCTCAACCTTTGCTTCAAATGTTAATCGCATCCAACAAATCGTACATGCAGCAATTGCCACCAATAGGAAGCTAGCTTTAGTAGGGCGTAGCATGGTCAATGTCGTTGATGTCGCGATTGAACGAGGTTATTTATTTGTACCAGAAGATCTGTTAATTGATGCACGAGAGGTCAAATACCTCCCACCAGAAGAGGTGGTCGTCCTCTGCACTGGTAGCCAAGGCGAGCCTCTAGCTGCCCTCGCACGAATAGCAAATGGCAATCACCGTGAGATAAAAGTTTTGCCAGATGATACAGTCATTCTTGCCGCTTCACCAATCCCAGGTAATGAAAAGGGCGTTTCTCGAATTGTGGACAATTTGTTCCAGCTTGGTGCTAAGGTTATTTATGGTTCTTCCAGTCATACAGGTATGCATGTATCAGGTCATGGTCATCAAGAGGACTTGAAACTTATGCTGACCTTTATGAAGCCTAAATTCTTCATTCCTATTCATGGTGAATATCGTATGTTACATCAACATCGTTTATTAGCAGAATCTGTTGGCGTTCAAAAGGGACATACATTTATTATGAAAAATGGGGATGTTGTTGATATTGAACATGCGAAGGCAAGGCAAACACGGAAAATTCCTGCTGGGGATACGTATGTAGATGGGATTGGCATTGGTGAGGTCGAAGGAATTGTCCTCCGTGATCGCAAGCAACTTTCAGAAGACGGAATGCTTGTTATTGTATTGACACTCAATAAAGCTGATGGTGCTTTTATTTCAGAACCCGATACCATTTCACGTGGTTTTGTTTATGCAAAAGATTTCGAGGCACTATTAACTAAAGTCAATGTGCTTACCAAAGAAATCGTCAATGAGCTTCAAGAAGAAGGCAGACAGCAAATACATGTCCTTCGCCGAGAAATTAAAAGAGCTGTTGGACAATATTTATTTACCCAAACAAAGCGAAAGCCCATGATTTTACCAATTATTATTGAAATTTAGCAAGTCGGTGCAAGGATTGCCTAATCCATTTGCACCGACTTATGTTAATTGCTCAACCTTTGAAAGGAATCATTTAGAAAATCTCCATTAAAAACCTTATGTAACATATCAGCATATAGATATTGGAGCTGTTCAAAGCTATGATGTAAGTTTTTTGAATGCTGATTCACTTGTTTTGACACATTATCGAAATACTGTGGAAGCTTTTCTACCGCTGTGACTAAAGAATCTTTATTTATTAATAAATGTTGAATAGCGTTTAATAGTTGAGCTACTCTATGCTGTATATCAAGAGGAGGTAATTCAATTATTAAACGAAAGATATGACGCCTCTCTTTATTTATTTGATACCATTTAAAAAAGTGAAATAAATAATCACTAACAACAATGGATTCATTCGGAATAATGGCAATGATATCATGACCGATACACACAGCTTTTTTACATTGATAAATAAGGGTTTCCTTTAAATTCAATTTATTGAGAAGGATGCTTTTTGCAGGTACTAGCGACAAATCAAATGAATCAACCGTGTGATCAATCTTTGGTACTTGACTAGCATCATCATCTACCAATAACTTCAATAGTGTTGCTTTGGTGATATAAGGAGTACCTTCCGTAGTAAAACATTGATCATTCACAATTAAATGACCAATTTGGACTTTTGCTATTTCTTCTAAAAAAAACTGCTTCACCATATATGAACCCTCCAATCCTCTGTCCCAATTAATACCCTGAATACAATCCTCATTAACGCATTATACCTAGTTATTTATTTAGGTCATTTGTCTGAATAAAGTATTACTCTAAAGATTGTACCATTTTAATGTAACTTTTTCTCTATTATACCACTATAATAGTATAGTCATTTCCATTGTTTTTCACTAGCTTTTAACTTAGAGGTGAATCATATGTCAGATTTTTTAAAGCTAGTAGGTGAACAACTTCGGATTATTCGGTTATCTAAAGGACTTAGCCAAGAAGAAGTGGCTGAAAGGACAGGGAAGTTAGGTTTCAGTAAAGGAAGGGTTTCCAATATTGAGCATGGACAATCTAATATTACCTTAAGTACTTTGGAAACAATCATGAAGGCATTAGACATTACCCCTGAGGAGCTATTTAATTTTCAAAAATTATCTGGCGTTACTGATATTGAGGAGAAAAACCTCATGCTAGACATTCATCGCTCATTATTAAGAGAACGAAATTTAGACGAGGTCAAATATGTAGTTCGTATTACGAAGGATTTTTTAGATACCATTGATTCTCAATCAAAGAAAAACAGCTCCAACGGTCAATGACCAGTGGAGCTGCTTCTTTATTCAACATAACTTTTAGTAGCTACATACCAAACTTTTGACGATAGCCACATTTTCTACATAATTCTTCTACAGCTTCCCTTCGTGAGAAGCCTGCTACGATCTTATTGGCACGTTCCCCTTCTACAATTTCGGAGAAGGATTTTTCGTGTACATTTCCTAAATTTATGACACCTTCCCCATCCAAACAGCAAGGTACAACGGTGCCATCCACCAATATAGCTGCTTGACTACGCAGTGCATGACAAAAACCCTTACCTTCATCCTCAGGCTCTAGAAGACTTGGCCATCTAAACTCATGATCCTGATTTAAATACACATGAGGGGCAATTTTTACCCCTTTTCCAGGCTCTACTTTTTCTTCTATACGGTAATCAAGATTATACTCATTTTCTAATATTTCTAAAGTCTCACGGTTGCGACGGGCTGCAACATCCGAAACATGATCCTGTTGTAGATTCCATAAACGATAGGAAATAATCGTATTGTATTCCCTAGAATCTCGCACAAAATCTAAAATATCCCCTAAATATTTTTCGCGATTTTCGGAGCCTTCATGCCCATCAAAGCTATGCAACGAGAAATTAATTTGGCGTAATGCTGGCTTTCCTAATATTTTCTCGCGGTTCTTTTTAATTAGCGTACCATTCGTTGTAATATTCACTTTAAATCCTTTTGCATGGGCAGCATCTAATAGCTGATCAATTCTTGGATGTAGTAATGGCTCTCCTTTCACATGCAAGTAAATATATTTTGTATGTGGACGAATTTCATCTAATATTTTATTAAATTGTTCGACTTTAATAAGCCCTTTTGCACGAGCTGTTGGTGGACAAAAACTACATGCTAAATTACAGACACTCGTAATTTCTATATAAACCTTTTTAAATGTTTTCAATGTTACTTCTCCGTTCCCATTCACTAAATAATCAAATCTCATTCATTTTAACAAATTTATTGGATAGATAGCAAAAATCGTTGAGTTTCCATCTAGAACTCCTACCTTTTCTCTAGGTAACATGGCTACACGTACAGGTGGGTTCACGAAGCACTAATATCTTAATAGTAATAGGAAAGGAAGGGAGGAGAAACGATGTCTAATTTTAATTCTAAAAAATTTTATGGACCTGATGAACCTGAGCAGGAATCCTCTAACAAGCAAGGGAAGAATCATATAACAATCAATTTTACATTCAATATAGGAAATACTGATTTTCACTTTGAGCAACGAGCGGAAGGCGGAGGCCAAATCAATCATGATGTAGGTACAAATGCCAACCAAGGTGGTCAAAATGCTAGTAATGGTAGTCATACACGCAACGTCAATTCGCAATTTGCTGACGGTAATGGAAGAAGTGGTATTGCTGGTAATAATAATGACGAGGCTGGTGGGCAACAAGGCATTAAAGTACGGGATAGTCTTGTCATTGATAGTGATATTCATTCATCCTCTAACCATAGTGAAAGTAATGAAGAGCCTGATGTATTAACTGAAGAAGGTGAGTAGATTTGTTTAAAAAAGTCATATCAGTAGCAGAAAACAAGACGAGTGATTGTTTCCTTTCCACCAACGTCCTTTTTTTGGAGCACGAAGAGCTCTGTGCTCTGCCACTGGAAAGCAAGTAGCCTGCAACTGTTTGCATGACCTTTCACAAAAAGACTATTGATGGTTTTGTTTTTCAACACGATGAAAAAACTTCTATCTGCTTGATGGTACCCTCAACAGATAGAAGTTTTTTTATTACACATTGCGTTTATAGTTTTTTGTGCCATCATATGAATAAAGCATCGGCTTTTTATCCACATAGGTTTCTAAATGAACAGGACGTCCCCATAGCTGGTAAATATAAGGCAATACATTTTCTAAATAGTGTGGATCTAACTCCATCCCTTCATAGCCATGAACTAAATATAGCTCGCCATTTCGCAAATAATCACCATTTTTTACGACAATGTATGGGAAGCCTCCATTTACACGCATGGATACAAGCTGATCGCGAACCATCTCGTGATCCTTATCCGTTATACGGTATTCATTCCCTTTCTTTTGGAACAAGTACAAATCTTCACGCTTCGCTAAATCCTTTGTTAAATAGTTTCGAATAAAGGAAATATCTGATTCTACCTCTCTAACCTCAAAAATCTTTTCACGTCCTGTATTTGGCAAAACACCTAACCGTTTCATTTCCTCAGTAGGGTTATTATAACGATTTTCAATATCCTCGAAAATTTTAATCCCAAGATAATATGGATTAATCGATGTTTTGGAAGGCTGCACAACCCCCGCATTTAATTTGGCATATTCGATTGTTTCAGCAGTTGTTAGCTTTAGCTCCCGCATGATTCGTTGATGCCAGAAGGAGGCCCAACCCTCGTTCATTATTTTTGTTTCTAACTGAGGCCAAAAATAAAGCATTTCCTCTCGCATCATTGTTAATATATCTCGTTGCCAGTCTTCCAATTCACGGCTATGCTCCTCTAAGAATAACAACAGATCCTTTTCTGGCTGAGGAGGAAATTGCCTTAATCGGCGTCGGATTGGTTTATAAACTTTTTCTTTTTCTTCTATACTCCATAAATCATCGTACGGTGATTTTGCTGGTGGTTTTTCCTCCTCAAGCTCATCCTCCTCACTCCAGGATAGCTTCGGTCGTAAAATAGATGGATCAATATGCTCTTGAATAGCTAAAACAGCATCTAAAAACTGCTCCACCTCATCCTTGCCATATTCTCTCTCATAGCCAGCTATTCGCTCCGCGGTTGCGGTCATACTTTCTACCATATCTCTTCTTGTATTAGAAAAACGTATATTATTTTTGAAGAAATCGCAGTGTGCTAAAACGTGGGCAATAATCAATTTATTTTGCGTTAATGTATTGGTATCGAGTAAAAATGCATAGCAAGGATTTGAATTAATCACAAGCTCATAAATCTGACTAAGCCCTAAATCATATTGAAGCTTCATTTTATGAAATTGTTTACCAAAGCTCCAGTGGGAAAAGCGCGTAGGCATACCGTAGGCGCCAAATGTATAAATAATATCTGCAGGACAAATTTCATAACGCATTGGATAGAAATCTAAGCCAAAGCTTGAGGCAATTTCGGTAATTTCATCTATTGCTCGATGAAGCTCTTTTGTGTCCATGTTACGCCCCCTCCTTTGAACGTGGTGCTGAGCAAACTTCCTTGTTACTCTTCATTTTTCTTAAAAAAGCTCTTTAAGGCGTCATAGACATCGCCTTTTTTTCTCAGAATATGGTATCTAAATTTAGGATCATCAATTTTTTTATACGTATACATAAGCGTTGAGAAACGGTTATGCTGATTCACCTCACCATAGCCAAACATGCTGGATACATCCATTAATTCTCCTACTAGCTTTAAGCACTTTTCATTATCCATCGATATATTTTCACCGTCTGAAAAATGGACAGGATAAATATTGTAGCGAGATGGATGATATTTATCCTGAATTAATTCCAATGCCTTTTTATAAGCTGAAGAACAAATGGTTCCTCCACTTTCGCCCTTTGTAAAGAATTCCTCTTCTGTGACAACCTTTGCCTCTGTATGATGAGCAATAAATTCAATTTCTACTGTTTCATATTTTGAACGTAAAAATTTCGTCATCCAAAAGAAGAAGCTTCTGGCACAATATTTTTCAAATGCTCCCATCGAGCCACTTGTATCCATCATGGCGAGCACTACTGCCTTGGATTCTGGTTTCTCCACTTCATCCCATGTTTTAAAACGTAAATCGTCATTGTGGATTGGCGTTATTTCTGCTTTCCCATGCATCGCATTGCGCTTTAATGCATTTAAAATGGTACGCTTTTTATCGACATTACCCATGAGTCCCTTTTTTCGAATATCATTAAACTCTATTTTTTCTGTTTTAATATCTGCCTTTTCTTTTTGCTGTAAATTAGGTAACTCTAGTTCATGGAATAAAACATTTTGAATTTCCTCAATACTGACTTCCGCTTCATAATAATCTTGGCCAGGCTTGTCACCCGCTTCTTTTCCTTTACCTGGAGCCTGATTGGCCTTACTTCCATCGCGTGCTACTACGTCTCCAACACTACTATCCCCTTGTCCTTGCCCTACATGCTTAGAATTATCATAGTTATATCGAATCTTATATTCATCAAGTGACCGAATTGGTATTTTAATAACCTCGCGACCATTGGACATCACAATACTTTCTTCGCTAACTAAATCAGGTAAATTATTTTTAATCGCATCTTTCACTTTTTCCATATGGCGTTGCTGGTCCTGGTGCCCTTTACGATGGAGGGACCAATTTTCCTGAGAAATGACAAAGCGTTTATTTTCGTGTTCAGTCATTTTTATCCTCACCCATCTATCAAATTCGCTTTTTCTATACTATGCTTGTGAGCTAAATTTTTGAACTTTTTTCATAAAATCAATTGCTTCCAGATTTTTTTGAGCTTCCTCGAAAAGCTACTCTTCAAAATCTGTAACATCCGCTAAGACTTTATCTAGATTTTTTCATTGAACCAAAGAGAACAATTTGTGCATCCATCTCACCACCTATAAAGGTGAGCGTTTTCTGCTGAATCAAAATAAATCTCTCATCCTGATAATAAAAGGAGTGCCCTAAAAATGGGACACTCCTATCTGAATTGGAACAATCAACATAGTTATCGATTGAGCAAACTTCCTACATACTGTAGCAACTCATTTGCTGATGTTGTATTATAGCCATGTTCATCAACAAGCCTTGCCACAACCTCATTAATCTTCTTCAGTTGAGATTCATCTGGCATTTTAGAAGAAGTAGTAATTTTAACGACATCTTTCAAATCTGCAAATAATTTCTTCTGAATGGCTTCTCGCAATCTTTCATGAGAATTATAATCAAAACGTTTACCTTTTCGTGCATAGGCAGAAATTCGAATGAGAATCTCTTCACGGAATGCCTTTTTAGCATTTTCTGAAATGCCAATTTGCTCCTCAATCGAGCGCATTAATTTTTCATCTGGATTCATTTCTTCCCCAGTAAGTGGATCATAAATTTTATTTTTATTACAGAATGCCTCTACATTATCAAGGTAGTTATTCATCAACGTTTTTGCAGATTCCTCATAGGAGTACACAAAAGCCTTTTGTACTTCATTTTTAGCAATTTCATCATATTCTCTACGAGCAACCGCAATGTAATTCATGTATTTTTCACGATCCTCTTGAGAAATCGATGCATGCTGATCTAACCCATCCTTCAATGCTCGTAAAACGTCTAATGCATTTATCGATGGTATCTCTTTGCGGATAATAGCAGAAGAAATACGGTTAATAATATAGCGTGGATCAATACCGTTCATGCCTTCATTCGGGAACTCTTTCTTCAGCTCCTCTAAGTCAACGGAATTAAATCCCTCCACATTTTCTCCGTCGTACAAGCGCATTTTTTTAATTAGATCCACACCTTGTTTTTTCGGAACTTCCAAACGAGTGAGAACCGAAAAGATTGCTGCGGCCTTTAAAGCATGCGGTGCAATATGGACATGGGACATATCGCTCTCTTTTATCATCTTTTCATAAATATGCTCTTCCTGACTAACTTTGAGGTTGTAGGGAATTGGCATAACGATAATTCGAGAATGTAATGCCTCATTCTTTTTGTTCGAAATAAATGAACGATACTCTGTTTCATTTGTATGAGCAACGATTAACTCATCTGCACTAATTAAAGCAAATCTTCCTGCTTTGAAATTTCCTTCCTGCGTTAATGATAATAAATTCCATAAGAATTTTTCATCTAGTTTTAGCATCTCCTGGAATTCCATCATTCCTCTATTAGCCTTATTCAGCTCCCCATCAAAGCGGTAAGCACGAGGATCCGACTCTGAACCAAATTCGCCAATTGTAGAAAAATCAATACTTCCTGTTAAATCAGCAATATCTTGCGATTTAGGGTCTGATGGTGTAAATGTCCCAATACCCACACGTTTGTCTTCTGAAAAAGTAATACGTTCAATCATCACATTCTCAATGCGTCCATCGTATTCCTTTTCAAGCCGCATTGTATTTAAAGGCGATAAACTTCCTTCAATTCTAATACCATATTCCTCAAAGAACTCATTACGCAAATGATGTGGAATCAAATGGAGTGGATCTTCATGCATTGGACATCCCTTAATTGCGTAAACCGCACCCTCATCTGTTCGCGAATATTGTTCTAATCCGCGTTTCAGTAAAGTAACGATTGTTGATTTACCACCACTAACTGGTCCCATTAATAATAAAATACGTTTTCTAACATCTAACCTGCGTGCTGCTGGATGGAAATATTCCTCCACCAGTCTTTCAATTGCTGTTTCAAGCCCAAAAATTTCTTGTCCGAAAAATTTGTACATTTTTTGCCCATCGCGTTCCTCTACACCAGCACTTTTTATCATATTGTAGACGCGTGAATGGGCTGTTTGAGCAACTTCAGGTCTTTCCCTAATGATGTTTAAATAATCTGCAAATGTCCCTTCCCACTTCAGCCTGTTTTCTTCTTCGCGATAGTTTTTCACTTTATCTAAAATGTTAATAGCCTTCCCTCCATTCAGGGCTTGATTTATAACATAGTATGAAGTTAACAGCATGATGATACCATTACTTTTTCTTTGATGAAGTTTCTTCTTATTATTTCTATTTTTCGGGGCAAAAAAATGGCAGATATATCAACTGTTTTCATACATAGAACCTTACTGAATGAAGATAAAAATTTCGGTTATTCTAACGTTAGAAAGGAGGTCCATCATTGCATCGCCATTTTACATTACTTTTCACATTTTTATTTTTAGGAATTATGCTGTACCCCTCTGTCTCTTTTGCAAAGGAAGAGCTAACAGAAGAAGAAATTTTACAGCAGCGTATGTCCTATTATGTACAATTTGACGAATTACTCATTCCTTGGCATTTTTTAGCTGCTATCGATCAATATGAAAGAAACCTACAGTCAGTTCGTAAAGATATCCCTAAACGAGAAGGTTATTTGGCTATCCAATTTTCTGATGAATACTGGTCAGGTGCATTAAATCCTATAAAAGAAGACACTTCTCCTGAGACAATCAGCTATTTCGGAGGAATGGGCCTTGATGGCAATCACGATGGGATCGCCAGTCCTAAGGATGATGAGGATGTCATTTTCTCGATGGCTAGTTATTTAGGGAAATTTGGAACCACTGATGAGGATTTTAAATTAGCTTTATGGGAATATTACGGAAGCGAAGAAGCAGTCAATCAAATATTCACCATCTCCACATTGTACAGACATTTTAAAACAATTGAGCTTGATGCACATACCTTCCCGTTAAATGTTCGCTCTGATTACAGTTACAGGGGCACTTGGGGCGCCAATCGTGGTTGGGGTGGACGCCGAATTCATGAAGGAACTGATATTTTTGCCAGCTATGGAACGCCAGTATTATCTACCTCTTATGGAATTGTTGAGGTAAAAGGATGGAATCAATTTGGTGGCTGGCGCATCGGTATTCGCGACAATCATAATTCCTATCACTATTATGCCCACCTTGGTAGCTATCATAAGGATATTGAAGTCGGTTCAATTGTAAAACCTGGTACTGTTCTTGGTTATGTTGGAAGCTCTGGGTATGGGAAAGAAGGTACATCTGGTAAATTCCCTCCACATCTTCATTATGGGATATATAAATTTAATGGCAGAAACGAATGGGCTTTTGACCCGTATCCTTCACTTCTACAGTGGGAGCGGCAAGCAAAAAATCAAAAACAATAAAGAAACTTTTACTTATGGCACTTGAAGCAAATTGCTTCAGGTGCGTTTTCTTTCCACATAGGAAATTCTACATAAATATATAAATCAGTTGTTAGACATCTATATATATTTAACTATTAATAAAAGGAAAACAATTATGTCATTGTACTAAAAAACTATTTTTAAATATTTCTATCGAAAGGCTTATTAATATGCATAAATAGTTATAAAATAGTATTTGTGATTGAAAAAATTTCTCAATGAGATAGTAAAGGGATGGGAAAATGAAAGGCATAATCAAGTTTAAAACACTTAAAACTCGAATTTTAAGTGCATTTATTCTTTTGTTAGTTTTAGTAGTTAGCTTTACAACCTACACTTACAATTCCAATACAAATATGGAAAAACAGGCAAAAAATTTAGTAAAAGAAGATTTAGTTGTTTTAAATGCAAGTAAAAATTTAGCACTCTCTATGAGTGTTCGCCTATCTGCAGCGTTAAATTATGTGTTGACAGGTGACGAGAAATACAAAGAATCATTTGATGAATATCGCAAAATGGCTGAGGAAAATAACGCTATTCTAGACAAATATGAAAAATCAGATGAACGCGAACAACTAGTAGCTATCGCCCGTGATTGGAGTACCCTTGTCAACACAGAGGTATTTGATATCTATCAAAAGGGCAATAAAGAATTAGCTTTAGAAAATTTAATGGATACTCATGGACTCGTTACGAAAGTACGATATGGTTACGAAAAACTGGCAGATGAACATGCTCAAGCCATTACAGATGTTGGTAATGATGTTGTATCAACAAGCTCTGAGAATCGAACAATTGGTATCGCCTTTAGTTTGATCCTAACTATAGCTGGTATTCTAATTGCCATTATCACAGCTAATACCATCTCTAAACCTGTTACAGTCGTAGCCAATCGAATGAAAGAATTAGCAGATGGAAATTTGCAGCTAGAGTCTCTACCTGTCAAAACACGAGATGAAATTGGAACGTTAATGGTGGCAGCAAATGATATGAACGAAAAACTAAAACAAACGATCCGCTCTATTTACACGGTTTCTGAAACAGTAGCAGCTAGTAGTGAAGAACTTGCTCAATCATCGAATGAAGTACAAGCAGGTACTGAGCAAATTACAATAACAATGCAAGAGCTAGCATCAGGTACAGAAACACAAGCATCCACAACAGGGGATTTGGCAGAAACAATGACAGCATTCAAGCGTAGCATTCAGGAAACGACACAAGAGGGCATTGAATTAAGTGAGCATTCTAGTCATGTTCAAAAATTAACGGTTTCAGGGAAAAGTTTAATGGTTCAATCTACCAAACAAATGGCTACAATAAATGAAATTGTATTAGACTCTGTGAAAAATGTCGAGAATTTAAATGAACAGTCTGCTGAAATTTCCAAGCTTGTGTCAGTTATCGATGATATCTCAAACCAAACAAATTTACTTGCATTAAATGCAGCAATCGAAGCAGCACGAGCAGGTGAGCATGGCAAGGGCTTTGCTGTTGTGGCAGATGAAGTCCGAAAGCTTGCTGAGCAAGTACAGTTCTCTGTTACGGATATTGCAACAATTGTCCATCGTATTCAAGGTGAGACTGGCAATGTAACATCTGCCCTTCAGACTGGCTATGAGGAAGTAAAAAGAGGAACAACACAGCTCGATGAAACAAATGAAACATTTGAAAAAATTTCTGATGCTGTTGGGGATATGATTGATAATATTTCAACCATTTCAACGAATTTAAATCAGCTTGCTCGAAATTCAGAAACCATTAATGCTTCTATTGATGATATGGCCTCCATTTCACAGGAATCCGCTGCTGGCGTTGAGCAAACAACAGCAACTGTTGAGGAAACCGCTGCTACAATGGATGAAATCGCTAGAAGTGCAAATCAGCTTGCTGGAATGGCCGAGACGTTAAATACGCAGCTACAACAATTTAAAATTTAATCATCTAAACAACAAAGGCTATCTCAAATTTTTCTATTTTGAGATAGCCTTCTCTCTTATTGCCAATGACTTATCGGCACTCGTTCTAATTCATGACGTTTAATAATAACACTTATCTTTTGAAACCATTTCTCACAAAGCTCCATGGCTTCTTTATAGTCATCATCCTCTTTTGATATAGGATCTTCACTATTATCCATGAACATATATTCTTGAATAGGCTCTGATAAATGATCTACTACTAACTTTAGCGATAGCTGTGAAATTGTATCTTCTTCTACCTCCTCTTCTTCTATTTCATCTGCTTCAGCAAGTAAGGAACCACTCATTAGATGATTCTTTGTTCTAACCGTAAATACTTCATCTTCCATGATGGCAACCTCATATATTCTGTTAAATGGAACCTCTATAATTTTTAGTTCTTCGTCTAAAGCTTCTCTTCGGGCGAAAATAAGCATGTTTGTCTGTTCATTTAACAGTAAAGCATTTAAAGCATCATTGGAAACTGTACATTGTGTATGAGGAATAGCCATTATCTCCTCCTCACTAGCTTCCGTCATGGCTGTCAAAGTTTGTATGGCAATATAACGCTCTTTTAAATAACGGATACTCCCTAGACCGACTAAAGCCAGCCCGATTAAAAAAAATAGTTGCTTAATAATGACTAATTCAATGGCATTTGCTAGATAAAGATAGACAATCCCTAATAAAATGAAGAAAATATTTTTCATCCAATTCCCGCCTTTATCAAGATAATCACTAGAAAAATTCAGATGATGTACTAGCAATAGTATTCTTGATTCTATCGTTTCATTCTAATAAAAAACACGAATTCATTGAACATTACAATGAATCCGTGCTTTTGCTTTTAACGACCAATTAGCTCTTCTTTACTACTTACGTCGTCTAATGTTTTATCTTTTTCTATTTTATGCATCTCAAGAACATGCTCAGATGGCGGAACGAGTATGCTCACCACAACAATTGTGATACCAGTTATAACAACACCTGAAAATACAGGAGCCTGCCATAATTCATTTAATAGACCTATGAAGCCTTCTGATTGGATTGTCAGACTAGGTACGAATGTTAGTGATGTCACAATGTAATAAACTAAGCCAACGGAAATACTTGCCCAAACTGCTGGTGTACTGACACGTTTCCAAAATGGTCCTAAAACGATTGGCCAGAATATTGTTACGAATATAATATCCCAAGCTAAATAAGCTAAATCAATTACTTTTTGGAAGCTTACAGCTAGCACTAAACCTAATAAAGCACTAGCTAGAATAATAGATCGCGAAAATCTTAATAGCTTCTTAGGATCAGGATTGTGATTAATAAAATCTAAATAAATATTCTTTGTGACAATCCCTGAAGTCGCTACATAACATGCAGCTACTGTAGACATCCCCATGGCTGCCATGGCTGTTAAGAAAATAGCTGCTAATAAAGGAGGAAAATAACCTTGTGCAAAGGTAAGCATCAATGTTTCTGGGTTTGTGCTTTCAGGATAAATAGACTTAAAGGCTTCCCCTAGCATCCCTGGAATCCAGCTTATTGCAATGACAATAATACCAGCAATAATCATGCTTCGTTGTGCCACCCGTGGACTTTTTGCAGCAGCTACCCTCTGCCCAAGGTCAACTGCAGGGATATCTCCAAGTGCTAGTACAAGATACAAAGTCCAGAATTCTGCTCCTGCCTTCTCAAATAATGTACTGATATTCCACCACTCGGGATTAAATGTAACATCTGGATAGTAAAACAAAATAAAAATGGTAATACCCAAAATACCTGCCACTGCAAGCGCACCTTGTACGATTTCAGTATAGGCAACTGCCCATAAACCACCAATAACTGAATAAATAGCCGTTAGCGATACAAATAGAAGCGCCGCAGGTATAAAATCAATTTGCAACAATTGCTGAATAATATACGTTCCACCAACTGTTAACGCCGCTGCATTAAAAACTCCAAAAGCAATTGCCATAACAACCCCTGTATAGGCTCCTAGCTTTTTACTGCCATAGCGTAAACCGTAGTAATCTGCTAATGTCCAGCCCTTTAAACGTCGTAATGGCTTTGTCCAAATGAGTGCTCCAAGAATCATACAAGTCCCTAAACCACCCATTGTTGCCGAACCTTCAAAGCCACCACTTGTATAGCCAGAGCCTACCGCTGCAAAAAAGAAGGGAGCTGCTAATAATGCAGCGACTAAACTACCCGTTACAACGGATAAAGGCATGCTCCAGCCAGCAACAATTAAATCCTCAGCTGTGTTGACACGCTTATAGCCTTTATAGCCAATATAATAGATAAATAATAAGTATAAGCAAAAGATAATAATATTTAACATTATTTACTCCTTCGTTTTCCATTAACCGTTCATTACGACCCCACCATTTGGCGTTAAAATTTGACCTGTATAGAAGTCAGCATGATTAGAGGCTAAAAATAATACACTTTTCGCAATCTCTTCTGGTTGCGCTAAACGTTTTAATGGATATTTTGCGGATTCTTCCTCCACATAGTTATCGCCAAACTCTTGTAGAATGTCCGTAAATGTTCCACTAGGAGCAACTGCATTGACAAGTATAGAAGGTGCTAATTCTCTTGCTAAAGCCTTTGTAAAAGCATTAATAGCACCCTTCGCAGCTGAATAATGCGTGAATTCTTCACAACCCAAGCTACCAATATCAGATGAAATATTAATGATTTTTCCTGTATTACGTTCCTTCATTCTTTTAGCTGCTTCACGGCAATTATAGAAACAGCCATATAAATGAACTTTAATCATACGATCCCACTGCTCATCCGTTAAATCTGTAATGCTGGAACCCTGTGCAAATCCAGCGTTATTTACAAGAACATCAAGATCCCCGAGATGCTCGTCCATGAATTGATGCATCGCTTGTACTTCTTGAGAGTTAGAAACATCTGCGTGGAATATTAAAGCTTTCACACCCAACTTTTCTGCTTCTGCACGTACAGCTTCTGCCTCTTGCTCATCCCCAATATAATTAATTAAAATATTGGCTCCATGTTGCGCAAAGCCTAATGCAATTGCTTTACCGATTCCTTTACTAGAGCCTGTTATTAAAACATTTTTCCCTGTAAAATTAATGTCCATTATGATCATTCTCCAATTTGAATTTTGCCACAAGACCTTGCAGCTCTTCTGCTGTTTTGCCCAATGATGAAGAGGCATCCTTTACTTCCTGCATGGTAGATAATTGCTCTTGTGTAGATTTCGATACATTAGAAGAGAATTCTGCTGATTGCTCTGCAGATTGTTTAATATTATTAACAGATGCCGCCACTTCTTCTGAGGAGGCAGAAATTTGTTGTGAGGCTGCTGAAATTTCACGTATTTGGCTAGCCACCTCTTCTGAGGAAGTAAGAATTTCTTTAAAGATTTCACCAACCTCATTGGTAAATGCCATCCCTACCTTAACATCCTCTTTGCCTTTCTCCATAACCGTGATAGAAGCGTTTGAATCAGACTGAATAGAATTAATTAAATTGTAAATTTCTGTTGCGGATTGAGAGGATTGTTCAGCTAAGCGTCTCACCTCATCCGCAACAACGGCAAAGCCTTTACCATGTTCACCTGCTCGTGCCGCTTCGATGGCAGCATTTAATGCTAATAGATTTGTTTGATCCGCAATAGCAGTAATTAAGCTAACAATTTCACTTATTTTTTTTGTATTAACATGTAGTCCATTAATGGTTGTCCCTATTTGTTCAACAGAATCATTAATTAACTCCATTTGCGCAATAACTTGTTGTACAACTTCATTTCCTCTTTCCGAAGCCTGTGATGCTGAAATAGATGATTCCGCAGCTGTGTTTGCAGAATCAGCAATTTGCTGAATACCTGTTGCAGTTTCTTCCATAGCAGCAGCAGTTTCTTCTGTCATAGTCATCGAAGCCTCGGCATTTTGTGTAATTTGATTCATATCTAGAGCAATATTTGTGGAGCTGTTATAGGTTTCACCAGCATGTACCGTTAATTGATTGGCGGCTGAAGAAACATGATTGGATGTATTGCGTATGTTTAAAATAATATGTTGCAAATTGGCCACCATTGTTCGGATGGATTCAGATAATTTTCCAATTTCATCCTTTGATGTCTCTAAATCAACATCGATTAATTCACCATTTGCCACTTGATTGGCTACATTCACTACTTTTTTCAGTGGCTTTAAAAGTCGATCTATAATTATGTAAACTAAAATTAATAAAATTAAAATACCAATAATGGCAATGACAATTTGCTTAATTACACTTGTTTTAATAATCGTATTGATATAATCAGCGGAGTAATCAATCCCTAATAGGGCGATTAGTTGGCCATTATCATCTTTAATAGGACTAAAAACCGTTCTCCAAGAACCAAAAGGATCCTCGAAAATATCAGTTACCTCTGTACTATTATTTTCAATAGCTAATTTTGCTGTTTCTACATGTTCATCCGCTAAATCATTAAAAATTTCACCAGCTTCATATACTTCATTTAAATTAGAGGTATAGCCAATTGGATTGACGCCACCCTCATCCTTTACATCCCAAATATAACTCCAGCTCATAATACCTTGCTGTTCTTGAATCATATCAAGTTGCTTTTGGATCTTTGTAAACTTTGCGTTTGTTTCCCCTTTTTCGGACAGCAGCTCTTTTACTTCATCACTGTCTAAGTTCATAGCTGTTAATAAACCAACACTTTTTAATTCTTGCTCCAAATCCACATTCATCCGATTATTCAATTCACTAATACTTTGCGTCGTAATAATAGCGATAAGCAGTAATACAACAATAGAGACTGTTAGTAAAAGCTTATTTTTTAGTGATGTGTTTTTTAACAACTTCATTTCCCCTTTTCCTCCTTTGAACTTTACTTGCAAAAAAAAATGCCTATTTCAAAAGAAATAGGCATAAAAGAACAAAAACTAGAATGAGAATGATACAACTAGCACTCTTTTGCAACCCAGCCGTCATAGCATTTATTGCCTTAGACCTGTAGCTTTGCGTCTTTACTTTTCAGTAAATTTGCCTATATTTCCCTACCAAAATTAACACAGTAGGTAAAAGTAGTCAATGTTCTCTTCTTAAAACATACATACTTTATACTATCTTAACCTTCATTAATAATTATTTATGTGCTTAAAAATACATTATTTTAAAGTTTTTATTCATCTATTGAACAAAATAAAACAGCTACAACCTCAATTAGCGTTGTAGCTGTTTATTTTCATTTCACTTACCCCTAAGTGTTTGAATAAATTATACGTTTTGTGTAACAAGTAATACGGATGGTATAAAGGATAATGCAAACATAGCGATATACCATACTGAAGTACGACGTAATGAAAAGCGTACTTTTTTTCGTTCCGCATAAAAAATATCTAACATAACCGCAACAATAAAAGGCATTGTAATACATGCAATAGCTACTAATAAGATGTCAAAATAAATCATACAAGCACCCCTTTGTCTGTGAACATTTTTCATCTTTTTTATGAACATTTTGTGATAAATTTATTGTACACAATTTCGTCACAAATTGTCAACGAGTTTCAAAGAAAAAATTGGCACTTGATGATTGATATCTATTGGGCATTAGGCTCTATATTTATATGTTAAGCCCCTTAAAAAATTTCGTACGAATGAATCGCCACACTCTTTATAATTACGATGACTTGGATTTCTTAAAATAGCACCTAATTCACCTTTTGTAACTTTAATGCCGCCTTCATATAAAATTTCAAGCATCTCCTCAGTTGTTAAAGCTAAAGCAATTTTTACTTTCTTTAGTAGCATATTATTTGGGCTTTCTTTACCTGACACAGGTAACGGTCCAACAGCCTGTCCTTCCTTGGGTTTCTGAGGCCCACGTTTAAAAGTAATTAATCCATTTAAAAATGCCTCTAACATTTTATTATTACATTTGATGTATTCTTCTGGCGCTTCTTCCTCATCATTAATCTTAATCAGCATATTTAATACTTCTTCCTTTGTATAATCCATGCCACCAAGTTTGAAAATTTCTACCATATCTACATTTTTTATATCGAACGCATAGCGTAAACGAATTAAGATATCATTATTCGTCATTATATATTCCTCCTTTAATTAACCTTATATAGTAAAGAGCCAGGCTTAATTATAACAGAGTGTTTGCTGATTATTGCTAGCTTTCCACAAGTTGTTGTTGTTAGCAAATAGCGTGTGCATTTCCTACTTTTTAAATGTATGAAAAGTTTAATCGCAACCATTCTAAGGTCAAGGAGGTGAGAACAATGGCTAATAATAACCGCAGTTCAAATAAACTTCTAGTACCTGGTGTACATGAGGCTGTTAATCAAATGAAATATGAAATTGCACAAGAGTTTGGCGTTCAGCTTGGGCCAGAAGCATCTTCTCGCGCAAATGGTTCAGTTGGAGGAGAGATTACAAAACGCCTTGTTGAAATCGCTGAAAAACGTTCAAAGGGTTTATTATAATTAAATACTAATAAAGAAAAGAACGAATCCCATTTGCAGAAGTGGAATTCGTTCTTTCGTGCTCTATAAAATTATGCTGTTTGCAATTCCTTACCTGAGCTCTTAAGCGTTAGCATAACGATAAAGGAAATACAATACAGTGCTGCTAAGTAAATCATAACAACAGTCATATCGTAGCTTTGTAAAATATAGCCAACAAAGATTGGTGAAAACCCACCTATAGCTCGTCCAAAGTTAAAAATGGTGTTTGTTGCTGTACTGCGAATTTGTACTGGATAGAAGCTACTAATTAATGCTCCATATCCTGCAAACATCCCATTAGAGAAGAATCCTACAACCGCACCGCCTATTAATATCGCAACTGCGCCCGTTGCAAACGAGTAAAGGAATACAGCACATGCAGAGGCTACTAAAAAGATACCGAATGTCCGCTTAGCACCAAAACGATCCATAAATCTACCAAACGTCAGCATACCAATAATCATTCCTACAGCAGTACTAATTGTCCATAATGCTGAGCTTGAAACCGATAAACCTTGCGATTTCTGTAACATCGAAGGTAGCCAAATCATCAGACCATTATAGCCTGCAATTTGAACAGTAGCCATTAAAATCAGCGAGAGTGTTGTCATGGTGATACGTGGTGAAGCAAATAACTGTGTCAATTTCCCGTTCTCTTGCTTATTGTTTTGTTGTTTCTGCGCTGCTAACCATTCTGGTGATTCATCAATATTTTTACGTACAATAAAGGCGAAAATAACTGGTAGTAATCCTACAAAGAATAATGCACGCCACCCTAAAGTTGGTAAAATAATAGCACTTAACAAAGCTGCTAAAATTACTCCATATTGTGCGCCCACACTGACATAGGAGGATGCTCTGCCTTGTTTATTCTTTGGCCAAGCCTCCGCTACAAGCGCCATCCCAATACCATATTCTCCGCCAGCACCTAAACCAGCGATAAATCTATAAACATAAACTTGTTCAATACTTGTTGCTACTCCTGTTAAAGCCGTTCCGATGGCAAACAAAATAATCGTATAGGTAAACACTTTTACTCGTCCATATTTATCTGCTAACACACCGAAAACAATACCACCTAGTAGCATCCCCATATTCGTGATGGATGAAATCAATCCACCCGTTGCAAGATCAATATTAAATTCTGCAATAATCATTGTCATAGCAAAAGAAATAAACATAATGTCCATTCCCTCTAGCGTCAGCCCTGCCACTGAAGCGACCACGGTTTTTTTACGATAATCCATTCTTTCTAGCCTCCAATTTTCTAGTTGTCGATCTCTTTTAGTGAATGGATTATAGCTGTCTTGTCCATTCTCTTTTGAAGCCTCACGGGACTTCCTTTAAAAGAGGGGTATGGATCAATAATAAAAGCCCTTCCGTCACAGAGGACAAAAGGGCATGACAAAGCAAAGATATTAGCTTAAAAATATCACATAGCCCTTTTCAGCCTCTCTGGACCGTATTAAAGGATTTTTATATCGTTCATTTATACCGTTCTACATTCTATAAGATTACGAAAGAAAAAGCAATGGTTGAATAGTGGAAATTCAAGTCACTAATTCTATAAAGTTTTGAGCAATCTGATAAATTAGATTGGCAGGTACAGCCAAATTAAGGTTTTGGCCATTATCGAAGCCTGCCGTAATCAGACCAACCATCGCCCATGCATATCCCCATAAATTAGTCCTCTTCATCCTATTAAGAGCTGTTTAAGCAGCTCAATGGTTTTCAAACAAAGCGCCCGATTGTAGAAGATTATAAACCACCTTGAGAACATTTCTTAACAAATTCTCTAATGCTTTCGAATTTTTACATTAAAATTCGTTTAGCTGCAGTGTATATTTATATTAAGGGGGAATAGCATGAAAAAAATTAAGTTAGGTATATTTTTTTGTATCCTTGTAATTTTAATAGGTTGTTCCGATAAAGAAGAAAAAACTTCTATTACTCAAGATCATACAACTCAAATTAACGAACTTAAAGAAGAAAATCAGAAATTAAAAGATGAATTGCAGAATTTGAAAAGTGATTATAGTGTATATCTCCAGCAATTTGATAGTACATCCAGAACGATTATGAGATTGATCAACGAAGAACAATATGAACAAATAAAAACTGATTATCACGCTGATTTTAATGTGTTACATGGTGAGATAAACTTCAAGACCCCAGACAATACAAAAAGCGCGGCATTCCCAATTGAGAAAGCAAAACTCCCAATGTTCATTGCTTATTTAAATGTTCAATCCGATAGTACAGAAGTTGGTTATTATTTAGAAAACTTGGAAAAAGAAGAAAAGCTTTTGATAAGTTTTGTATACGATCACAAAGGAAATTTCCAATATATATATATTGGTGATGTTTAATAAATACAAGTTTAATTCAGTTTGTTTGGAATTAAACAGATACAATTATTTTAAAAAAATTTTCATTTATTATAAAACCCAGGCACAAAATTAAAGTGCCTGGGTCCTTTATGAAATCATCATCCAAACTCATTCATTATTTTATCAATCTTTAGTTGAGTGATTTCAACTAACTTTTGTAAGTTTTCCGTGATATCACTAACCTTTGTTACTTCATCGGTAATGTGATTTAAGTAAGAGTTGACATCCTTTATAGCTTCATCAGAATTATTGGCTAATTTACGGACCTCATCTGCAACCACTGCGAATCCTTTCCCATGTTCCCCCGCACGAGCTGCTTCAATGGCTGCATTTAATGCTAATAGGTTTGTTTGAGAAGCTATATATCTTATAGATTTAGATACCTCACTTATTAACTTAGTGTCTTCTTTTAGAGAATTAAGAGCTTGAATGTTTTCATTAGATTTTGAAACAACCATATTCCCTAACTCTGTAGACATATCATTTAATTGAGCTATAACATCCCTTGTTTTATTTTCACGTTCTGTAATATCTGTGGCAATCTTCAAAACATGACTTACATTTCCATTGTCATTTCGAATTGGTATATAGGTAGCTTCAAGCCATAATAAATTTCCCCATTTATCAACTCTCTGCATTTTTTGTTGGAACTTTATTCCTTTGATGAGGTTATCCCATAATAAAACGTATTCTTTACTGTTTTTAAATTCCTCAGTACATAATTGTTTATGTCTCATATTCTTCATTTCTTTTACTTCATATCCCAAAGTGTTTGAGAAGTTTTTATTAACCCAAATTATTTCGCCTTGTAAATTAAACTCGATCATGGCTAAATTTAATTCAAGAGCAGATAAAACTGCTTTTTCATTCAAAACTTGTGTAGTAGTTATAAAATTATCTGTGCTCAATTGATTTAACCTCCATTACTTATGGACCAGCAGTCAGCTTTTAGCATTCTTTATGCTCGATCGGGATATTTTCCTTTGGTCGAAAATTGAATATGAAAGGAGAATAGTTTCATGATGTCGATATTAACAAAAAATACATTCGTTTTAAGAAGTTACCGTAAAACATAAAGGCTTGTTATCGTCTTACAAAAATAACTAAACATTCGAAGGTGATAGTTTGATCACTAAATACATTATAATTTTCTATATTTCTCTGGTACCCTCGTCTCGAATATGGGAACTTCTCTTCTTATTTGCAGTACTTTTTCAAAATCTAAAGTTGCTCTTATTTCACCAACTTCTTGGTCTAATTTCTGAACGATGTCTCCCCAGGGATCTACAATTTGCGAACAACCTGCGAATACTACTCCTAATTTTATTCCGGTAACATTGGATGAAACAACATACATTTGGTTCTCAATTGCGCGAGCACGAATTAACGTATTCCAGTGAGTTTCCCTTGCAAGTGGCCATTCTGCTACAATATGTAGAACTTGAATACCTTGCAATGCTAAGTCACGGATAATTTCAGGGAATCGTAAATCATAACAAATAATAACCCCCATCTTTACACCTTCAAGTTCAAATACTTCAACTTGATTATGACCTCCTGTTAGAAATTTTGGTTCATTTAACATTGGAACAAGATGCATCTTATCGTATACATGAACAATTTCGCCCATTCGATTGACAACAACAGCGCGATTATAGATGTCTTTACCTTCTAATACAGCAATCGAGCCACCTATCAAATTTACATTAAACTTCTTAGCCAGTGATTGTAAAAATTCAATGGACTGATTACCATCCACTTTACAGATTTCTCTCAGTTCTTCCAAAGCATAGCCGGTTGACCACATTTCAGGAAGAACTATAACATCTAAATCATCACTGTAATTTGCTTCTAACCAGCTTTCTATGATTCTCCTGTTTTCTTCTGGTTTTCCAACTTCCAATTCCATTTGAAATACTAAATAATTCACACTTGTCACTCCTCAATTGTACTTAATAATGATTTATCAGGTTTTACAAACAACCATAATATAGCTGCAATAAATACAGGGATTATAGTTAGTCCTAACGTGATATTCCATCCAAATTTCTCTGCCAACCAACCGCATAACAACGGTGAAACAAATGCCCCTAGATTTCCCCACAAGTTCATCCAACCCGAAACGGAACCGGAAAAGTTTCTGCCTAAGTCTGTAGCAGAAGCCCAAGAACATACTACTGTGAAACCTAGTGAACCTAAGCATATCGATAACCATAAAACATTTTGATATGGTGACACAGTCTTAACAGCCAGGTACATTGAAATAATAAATACGATTAAACCCAAGATAGCTAAAGAAGATCTAGAAATTTGTTTTGAAAAACCTTTACGTACTAAACGGTCAGATAGCATGCCACCTGTCATTACAGTTATTAAAATTGCTAACCACGGTAGGCTTGCAGCAAATCCCATTTTACTTAATGAAAATCCTCTATCCTCAAGTAAGTATGTAGGTAACCAAACTAAAAAGAACGTAATGATATATAAAACAACAAAATATTGCAGTCCTAATGCCCAAAACCTATAGCTTTTCAAAAATGTTTTCCATGGTGCTCTTGCCTTATCGGTATTAACAATTTCTCTGCCTTCTAATATATATTCTTTTTCTTGTTCATTTACTAATTTATGAATTTCTGGATAGTCCCTACCAATTACCCACCATACTCCTGCAATGACTATTCCTATTAACCCAAAAATATAAAATACTGCTTGCCATCCAAAATATTGATAAATATAAACTGTAACAATAGGAGCTATAACTGGTCCAAAATAGGAACCTGCCAATAAAGCACTAGATGCTCTAGCCTTTTCATCTCTTCTAAACCAGTTTGTATTAAATACGGCGTTAGCTGGGAACATTGGCCCTTCTCCTACGCCAAATAAGAATCTCACCGCATATAACAACCCATGAGATTTAACTAAACCAGTTAATCCCGTAAATACAGACCACCATATTAGCGCAAAGGTGACCATTTTTCTTGGGCCAAATTTTTCTGCTAAAAGACCTGCTGGAATTTGCATTAACGCATAACCTAATGAGAATAATGATGCAAGCATCCCAAATTGAACTTTATCTAAGCCTAAATCATCCATCATTGGTTTAGCAATTATCGAAATATTCGATCTATCCATGTAAGCGATTACACCAATAATAAAGAAAAAGAATGCTAGTCCCCATCTAACTTTTGTTGGTTTCTTTTTCACAAGAAGTCTCCCCTTTAGTTAACAATTGAATAATGATGTTTAATTTTTCTGTTTAACTTCGGGTGTTCAATTTCGTATTCAAATTTTTCACCGAAAATGAATCCACTTTTTGTTGGAACAGTACCTGAATAAATAACAGTGTTTTCTAGATCCTTTTCCCCTAAGCTGTCTAGTTTACCAAATAAAACATCAACTTCTAAAAGTGCTTCTAAAGTATCTTCTTGATATAAATATTTTTCTCCATTTGAAGTTACATAGGAACGTAAAATAATGTTATCCCAGTCTTCCTTTAAATCCGCTAATCTCCAAAAGTCCGATGCAATCGGTTTATCACATATTAGTTTAGACTTTAAAATATCTTCTTTTTCTACTTCCCGATCCGTATGATCGCTACCAAGGGTAACTAACCACTCTTTTCCATCGTGAAATAAAATATATTCTGCTTCCCCAGAAGAATATCTGCTTCCTTGGCATTCATTAGAAAAATTTAGTTGTTCTAGTTTTTGTGGGTATATCATAGGTACACTAGGTGGGGGTGCAATTCCTAATTCGCTTAATTCATCAATGTGCTCCTGAATTTTTTCTATATTTCTCCCTCCATACCCAACAACAATTACTTTCTTAATATTAATTTCGTGTTTTTTAACCTCTCCATTGGAAAGATGTAAATTAATCACTTTCTTCAAATGAATTCCCCTTTAATTGGTTAATAATAACATTTTTTGTATTTCTGACATGGATATTTGAAGCTATCAGAACTTTATTTATATCTTGTGATTTTAAAGCTTTTATAATTTCCTTATGTTCAGAAATTGTTTCTTCAATGCGTGATTTTTTAGTTATCGCTTTTAGTCCAAACCATCTTATCTGATCACTAATTTCCTCAAACCATTTTTCTATTCGCTCATTTTTTGCAAATAAAACGATTTGAGAATGGAACTCCTGATCTAATTGAATAAATTTTTGCAGGTTTGTTTTATTTTTTTCCTGTTCCTTAATGTAATCTTCTAAAATTTTTATTTGTTCTAATGTTATATTTCCACATACTTTTTCAAGTGAAAAACGGTCAAAAATCATCCGAATTTCCATTACTTCCTTTACATTTTCTTCTGTCATTTCATTAATAAACGTACCAACTCGTGGCTTAGATATTATCCATTTTTCTCTTTCTAACAACGACAGAGATTCTCTTATAGGAGTTCTACTTATTCCTAACTTTTCACTTAGATCTCTTTCATATATTGCTTGACCCGGCAATAGTTCATAATTCAAAATTGCTTTCTTAATTGCTTCAAAAGCTATATCTCTTAAAGCCTTACCTGTCTCTATTTTTTCCATTGTTGAAACCCTCCTGGCATGTGGTATGCCAAGTATACTGTAATTGTAAAGTTCAATCAATTTAAAATAGGGTTAAAGAATTGGTATGTGGTATACCAGATGTCTTTGAAGATGCCCTATTGGTATGTGGTATACCAGAAAGATAAAAATAGAGAGTACCCTAATCTGTCTCTTTTCTCATAACCTCCTTTGGTATGTGGTATACCAAGTATACTGCGGTTGTAAAATTCGGTCAATTCAAAAAATATTATTTTGCGAAATTAAGTGTACAGTTTTTTTCTCAAAAAGCCACAAGTACCTAATCGTAACTAGTAAATGATAAAAAATGAGGGCATTTTACAAAGGAGTAGAAGATGACTGATATAGTGTTTTAAGGATTAATAGAAAGTTTTGTATTAACTTCAGTAGTCTTTGGATTTGTAAGTTTGAGGGTGATGAGAGCAAAATAATAATGACAACAATCGTTGTCTATGGTTTGTCTTTATTATAACGTCGCTAACAATGGTGATATAAGCCTTAAAGTTGAGCTTTAGGTAAAGATAGGGGAAGGTAAATCCTTCTCCCTAATCTAAGAAGCATTTTCTCTAGTATGCTATCAAAGTTTATACAATAAATAAGAATTTAATCTTATTATACCCTGTCACCCAGACTCAGAGGTCATCTATTTCAATATCCCTTTCCAGAACACCTTCCAAGTAGATGTTAGCCTTCTTTCATATTCTTCAAATGAATAATTCATGAGATAGAACAACATGCCATCTAGGAGACATATAAAAGCTGTTGCAATGTTCTCTTTATCGATAAACTGATGATCGTCTGATTCAACATCTAAAATTCTATAAAGTAATTTTCTAATTTCATTTTCAACCATACTGTTTTTTTGAGTGATAAGTTCTTTAAATCTTTCAGGTGGGAAAACGCCATACCGTTTAAGAAAAACCCCTCTGTCATTCATATAGTAGTATTCATTTAATTCTCCTAACAACTTATATAACTGATCTTTAGTGGAAAGTGGACCTAAAGTAGATGCTTGATCATCAATAAATTTAACATAGTCATCAATCACAAATTCTACTATTTTTTCAAAGAGTTCATCTTTACTTGAAAAATAAGCATAAATGGAAGGTGTCTTAATGTTGACTTTAGTTGCGATATCTTTAAGAGAAGTTTCCTCATACCCTTTTGAGGAAAATAATCTTAATCCATGTTCTAGAATGTTTTGTTTCGTTTCTTCTCCCTTTTTCATTTCCTCACCTCAATTTAAAAGTAAAACAATTTAGGACACAAGCTTAAGACCTACGATACTAATTATAATACCACCAACTAACAGTAATTTTTTTATACTTTTAGGCTCATTAAAGATGAACATACCAAGTAACACACTTCCGGCTGCCCCAATACCTGTCCACAGACCATAGCCAATACTAATAGGAATTTCCTTTAATGATAGTGAAAGAAAGAAAAAGCTCAATCCCATGCACACGATCAACAATATTGTCGGTTTAAGTTTTGTAAATCCTTCAGTTAATTTAAGGCTAATAATACCTCCAACTTCAAATAAGCCTGCCATTACTATAAAAAGCCATCCCATATTTTATTCACCACTTTCCGTTTCTGTTTCATTGGATACTATTTTTAAACCGATAATACAGCTGATTAATATGAATACTAAAACAACTTTCGTAAAGCTCACTGGATCACCTAACAAAGTCATACCTACTACAGCTGTTCCAAATGCCCCTAGTCCTGTAAACACCGCATAGGCCGTTGACACAGGAAGAGTCACTAATGTTTTCGAAAAACACCAAAAGCTTAAAACCAATAACAACAATGTAGGAATTAGAACACTTATATTCGTAAAGCCATCAGAATACTTTAATCCAAGAGCCCAGCCGACTTCAAAGATACCTCCAAGAATAAGATAAAACCAAGCCATAAAAAATCTCTCCTTCTTTTTTAATAACTGTAAATTAACTAACGTTCGTTAGATTTTTAAGTAAAAAAATAACAGTATTTCGATGATATTTATATAAACTACCTAACGTTAGTTAGATTTTATAATAAGTAACCTAAAAATACAACCCCTATATCTTAGGATACTGGTTAAAAACTAAGTTCGCCTTAATGCGAATTTTTTTATATAGTGAAACTTTACTCAACTATTTTGCCCTTTAGATGAAGAAAGACGCATTCCTTAATTAAAGAAATGCGCTCAATTGTGGAAGATTATCTTTAATTGAAGTATAAGAACGATAACAGGTATGAACGTTGATTTAACAAAATTCGTGCCTTCTTTGTGCGTTTCCAAACTTTCATTCGAGAACGTTTTTTATATAATTTTGTATACAATATTAGTTCTTGTTACACTAAAGCGCTTGTTAGCGAATAAGGATAAATAGTTAATTTAATTCAATCGTAATAGGTTCGAAATCAATTCGTTTATTATCACTTTGACTATTACTTACATGAGCGAATGGATAAAATGTAATCGATGTTGCCTCAGGATCTAGTCCATGAATTGTTGCATTCCATGTGATATCTTCACTCGAATCCCCATCCTTCGTACCAGATCCACCGTTATATGGAACTTCATATTTATTGCCTAAATTATCAATCGCACTCAATTCAGCCTCAACATAATTCCATCTTTCATGAACAGCAGGATCGATATCTTGTAAGTAGTTAATCGTTAAATTAACATCTGTTTTGATTGCATCGATTAGCTCCACCGTTACACCCTCTTTGTTTACTTGCTCATTAATTACGATCTGTTTTCCTTCTAGCTTGCTTAAAGAAAATTCAAAATACCAGTCGCCTTTCATTACTTTTCCCCCCGAATAAATTGCATGAGGACTCCATTCTATATTCACTTTATCTTGTTTTTTATCACGCATAGACAACGTCATCATGCCTACATAGCCGACACCATTCACATACCCTCCATCATAGCTTCCATTCACTATATTCTTTGGCAGATTCTCAAAAGTCGGGGATGAGCCTAAATCTTCTTCAGCTCGTATAATATATGAAAGGGTTACTGTATTGCCGTCGTAAAATGCTTTTTCAATAATTATTTCAATTCCGTTGCTTTCCTGGACTATACCAATATCTGTACTCACCTCTTCATATGCTTGATAGTAGTCTTCCAGTTGGATAAAATAGTCGAATGCCTGACCAATAATCGGGATTTTCGTTACAAAGTTAGCAAATGCAGGTGATACGTAAGCAGATGAAATGAGACCCATCGATAAAATTCCCACAACAGCCGTATATTTAACTATTCTTATAAAGGGGAATTTCCGTTGCTTCTTCTCCTGCTTAAAAGCGTCAGCCAAAATAGCATCTAATTCTTTAGAAGGAACAGAAATTTCATTCAATGCCTCCTTAAATCGGTCTTGTTCGTTCATCTATGTACGCTCCCTTCAATGTCTTTTTGATTTTCGCTAACGCTCTCTTGCCGTTCGATTTGACTGTACCAATCGGTTCGCCAAGTACCTCTGCTATTTGTTCGAAAGTTAAATCCTCATAATATTTTAAGAGTAGGACTGTTTTATATTTTTCATCTAATTTATAAATGGCATCCAATAAATCCAGCTTTTCATCAGATGTTGCGATCCCAGTCGAGAGAGTGTTAAATTTAAATTCATCAATTAAAATTACGTTCTTTTGTTTTTGGAGTACACTTAGTGATGCATTGATACAAATTTTCATCAGCCATGTCGTGAAATACTTTGGCTCTCGTAGCTGATGAACCGACTCAATTGCTAGCAACACCGTTTGCTGGAAAACATCCAAAGCATCCGCCTCATTTCGAACATAGCTATAAGCAGTCCTATAAAGCTTCTCTTTCTCTTGATTCAGCAAAAACAGCAGTGCTTCTCGATCCCCTCTGATTGATTGTTTTATTTTCTTTTCGTAAACCGCCATCCTTTTCACCACCCTATCTATTAGATAGCCTACCCTCAAAAAAAGATGCACTTTTCTAAAATAAAAAAGACGTATTCAATGAATAAGTCCTTATTAAAAACGTCCCAAAAGCGTCGTTTGGTAATCTTTCATAAAAGTTGCTATTCAACAATCTGGCTCGTTTGTGGAACAAGTAAAAAATCCTGCATAGCAACACAGGATTTTTAATCAAATCTTTTTATAAACGTCGATGTTTTTTATAAATATCGTGACTTTATTTCAAATCTACATTGAAAGGAGCAAAGAAAAGGAAATCTCATCCCCTACTCTTTGCTCCTACTTCTACTGTTATTTACTTGACTTTATTGGTAGTTCCATCATTTCATTGTCATTCAATATTGTTTGATTCAAAGTTGTCCAGCAATGCACGCACTTCATCCGTTGATTTTGTGTTCATCAATTGACTTCTTAATTCGCCAGCTCCTCGGAATCCTTTGACATAAATTTTGAAGAAGCGATGAAGCCCTGTAATGGAACGTGGTAGTTCTTCCGCATATTGATCTTGAAGATCGAGCTGCAGTCTTAAAAGATTAAGATACTCTTTACTGCTATGCTCTTTTGGCTCTTTTTCAAAAGCAAATGGATTTTTAAAAATACCTCTCCCAATCATCACGCCATCAATACCATATTGTTCAGCTAGCTGCATACCCTTTTGACGGTCAGGAATATCTCCATTGATTGTTAGTAGTGTATTTGGTGCAATACGGTCACGTAACTTTTTGATTTCCGGGATAAGCTCCCAATGCGCATCTACTAGGCTCATTTCCTTTCTTGTTCGTAGATGAATCGAAAGGTTCGCTATATCCTGCTTTAAAATATGCGTTAGCCACTCTTCCCACTCATTTACATCCTTGTAGCCAAGTCGCGTTTTCACGCTAACAGGCAGTCCGCCCGCTTTTGCTGCTTGAATTAATTCTGCCGCCACATCTGGTCGAAGAATTAGGCCACTCCCCTTCCCTCTTGAAGCTACATTCGGTACAGGGCAGCCCATGTTAATATCAATGCCTTTAAAACCTAGCTCTGCCATGCCAATACTCATTTCACGGAAATATTCGGGATTATCTCCCCAAATATGTGCCACCATTGGCTGCTCATCTTCTGTAAAGAGCAAACGGCCACGCACACTTTTCTTTCCCTCAGGATGACAATAGCTATCCGAATTTGTAAACTCAGTAAAAAATACATCTGGTCGACCTGCTTCACTTACGACGTGACGAAAAACAACATCCGTCACATCTTCCATCGGTGCAAGCACAAAAAAAGGCCGTGGTAAATCGCGCCAAAAATTATCTATCATGTTAATTCCAAATCCTCTCACTATGGACATATCGCCAAACTCTCAGTCAAAAAATATAAAATATTACATTTACCTCATTACCTAATACAAATAGAAGTATTATTTATGAAGAGCAATGTAATTATCAACAAGGTATATTTTAACGAAAATCCGTCCTAAATGATATTTTAAAAAACAAAAAGCAGATGGTATAGATTGTTTCTATCTCATCTACTTTTATTATACCTAATTTTCATTTCTATATTTTTTCAAATAAAACCATTGTAAACATTGGATAATTATCATCCTACATTTGAGTTCTGCTGTTCTCTTCTTGTATCTGTTTTTTATGGTGTACCTCTGGTCTCTCTGGTTTTTTCGACCAATAAGTAGCGAGAATCGGACCAGAAATATTATGCCAAACAGCTCCAAGTACACTAGGTAAGGCGGCTAAAGGACCGAAGTGGGCAGTGGCTAACGCTACACCTAGACCAGAGTTTTGCATTCCAACTTCAATAGAAATAGCTCTTCGATTGCTTTCATCAAGACCTAATACACGAGCTGTTAGATAACCAAATAACAATCCGAATGCATTATGAAGCACTACAGCTGCAAAAATAATGGAGCCTGCCGAAGCGATGGTATTGACATTACCAGCAACAACAGCAGAAACAATAATCATAATAGCAACTACTGAAATAAGAGGAATCACATTAATACTTTTTTCTACGATTTGAGGAGCAACTCTTCTTATAACTATCCCTAGGATAATAGGGATAATGATTACTTGTATAATTGAAGTAAACATTGCTATTGGATCAACTGGCATCCATTTACCCGCAAGTAATAATAGGATGAGTGGTGTGGCAATTGGAGCTAATAATGTCGAAAAGGAGGTCATTGTGATGGACAAAGGTACATTTCCTTTAGCTAAATACACCATGACGTTTGAAGCAGTTCCACCTGGCACAGATCCAAGAAGGACTAGCCCTGCAGCTAATTCTGCTGGCAAGTTCATTATATAAGCAATTAAAAAAGCGGAAAGTGGCATGATAACATATTGAGCACATACACCAATAATGACTGGTACAGGATTCGTTATAACCAATTTAAAATCTACTGCTTTTAACGTCAGACCCATGCCAAACATAACAATGCCTAACAAAATCGTGATATACCCTCCAAATATTAAAAAGGGCTCCGGAGCTATAAAGGCAATAACAGCAATACAAATAACCCAGATGGCAAAATATTTTCCAGCTATCGTACTAATCGCTTCTAAAATTTTCATATTTCCACTCCCTATATTTTTATTTTCAATATTTTATTCGGATTGAAAAGTGTGTCAGGATCAAGTGCTTGTTTAATCTTTTCCATCACAAGAAGTGCTTTACCGTGTTCTTTCTCTTGATATTTCTGCTTACCAATGCCCACACCATGTTCTCCTGTGCAAGTTCCTCCTCGTTCTAGTGCATACATCACAATCAACTCATTTAATTCATCAGCTTTCTTTATTTCCTTTGGATCATTCATATCAATCATTAATAGTACATGGAAATTTCCATCACCAACATGTCCAACAACCCCACCTGTAAGCGCTAACATATCAAGTGCTTCTCTTGCATGTTCAATAGCACCTGCTAGCTCGGATATCGGTAAGCAAACATCGGTTACCATTAGTTTTTTTCCTGGATGTCCATGGACATAGGCGTAAGCTAAATTATGGCGAGCTTCCCATAGCTGATTTCGGGCTGCATTATCCATCTCAAATTCAATATTTTTGCAATTATGAGCCGCTACAATCTCTTTCATAAATTCTACATCCTGCCTTAAGCCAGCCTCATTTCCCTCAAATTCCAAAAATAAGGTTGGTTGTTCCTCATAAGCTGTTTGACTATACAAGTTCACTTGTTTCATTGAAGGTTCATCTACAAGTTCAACTCTTGCAATGGGAATTGCCGCTTGTAGAATACTCACAACTCCTTCCACAGCATCATTCACTGTTTTGAAGGACGCCCTAGCAGCCATTACACATTCAGGAATACCATAAACTCTTAACGTCAACTCAGTAAAACAACCAAGTGTTCCCTCTGACCCAACAAATAGACCGTTTAAATGATAGCCTGATGAAGATTTCTCTGCTAAATTCCCTGTATGAATCACTGTTCCATCTGACAGAACAACCTCTAAATCTCGCACTTGATCGCGCATAGTTCCATATTTAACAGATGTTGTCCCACTAGCATTTGTTGCGGCCATTCCTCCAATTGTCGCATCTGCTCCTGGGTCTACAGAGAAAAATAATCCATATTTCTTCAACTCTTTATTCAACTGAGAACGTGTCACCCCAGGTTGAACTTTCACAAGAAAGTCCTTCTCTCTAACTTCTACTATTCTGTTCATGAGTGAAAAATCAATTGTTATCCCATGATTATAAGGAATCACATGTCCTTCTAAGCTTGTGCCTCTTCCAAATGGCACTATTGGTACTTTGTATTGATTTGCTATGTTCATTATCCTACACACTTCTTCCGTCTTTGTCGGAAACACCACAATATCGGGTAGACTGGCACTATGATAGGATTCATCACTGCTATGCTGTTCTAAAATCGTTTGATTGATTGTCACCTCAATTTCTGGAAGAACTCTACGTAGGGCCATCACCAATTCTTCATTTGTAGTAATCATTTTTTCCTTCCCCTTTTGCTCTCATAGTATTTGGATGTTTAATTGATAAATTTATATGTCATACCAATTTTCCGTATTCTTAAAATTGGTCCAACCTTTTTACATTGTACTAAATATTCAGAAAATATCAACTATTAATTTTTTTCGTAAATTGATAAACATGCTGTATTTCTGTATGATTAAAGCGTTTATAGTACTATGTATTTAAGGTGGTGAGATAGATAATGCCTCAACCAAAGAAAAAAGCGTATCAGGTAATCGTTGATCAAATAAAGGAATATTTTTTAAATGGTGAATTACAGCCTGGGGATAAACTCCCGACAGAAAGAGAATTAGCGAGTCGTTTTAATGTAAGTCGGACATCCGTAAGAGAGGCACTTCGAAAGCTTGAAATAAAGGGATTTATTGAAATTAAACAAGGCAGTGGTAGCTTTATTAAAACAGCAGAATCCCATACTTTAGGTGAAGAGCTTTCCTCTACAATTATAAATACTGAAAAAAAATTAATTTATGAAATGTTGGAGCTTCGCCAAGCACTTGAAGTAGAATGTGCCTTTTTAGCTTCCAGACGAGCTACTTCTGTAGACTTAGAACGAATAAGCAAAGCATTAGACATGATGGATCAAGGTAAAAATGATGTAGAATTAGGAATTCAAGCAGACCTAAGTTTCCATCATAATATTGTACTCGCCTCACATAACTCAATATTTTTACAATTATTTCAAACCCTTAGCGAGCATATGCAGGACACAATCCGTGCTACCCGCAGACAACGATTGGAAGATCCAGAACGAGCGCAAGAAACCATCGATGAACATAAAAAAATTTACTTAGCCATCGCTTCTGGAGATGCGAACCAAGCCAAGCAACTCATGGAAAACCATATCACGCAAATAAGACGAGAATTGACAGAGTCTCTTTTAAGTCATATTGGAGAAAAAAACAATTAAACTAGAGATACGCATGGATGATATGTAGCATATTGAAAATAACGGAAAAAACTCGGATTCGTATTTGATCGAATCCGAGTTTTTATTGTTAAACAAATAAGAAAAAATATTTTTACTGAAATACGTCCTAAAACGTAATTTTTATATATTGTGTAGGTGAGTCGAGTAATGTGTTACTCGTTTAATTTCAACCATGCTACTGCTTCACAATGCGTCGAATGTGGGAACATATCCACTGGCTGGATTTCCTGTGTGTGATAGCCGCCATCCTCTAAAATGCGAAGATCGCGTGCTAGTGTAGCTGGATTACAGGATACGTAGACCACTCGTTTTGGTCGTTGCTCTAGAATAGTAGTTAGCAGTGCTTCATCGCAGCCTTTGCGTGGTGGATCAACTACTAGTACGTCTGCTTCCTTGCCCTCTTTATACCATCTTGGGATGACTTCCTCTGCTGGTCCTGCCTCAAAATAAGTATTTGTAAAACCATTAAGCAATGCGTTACGCTTGGCATCTTCAATCGCTTGTGGGACAATTTCCACGCCCATGACAGCCTTTGCTTTTTGAGCAAGGAATAAAGAAATCGTACCAATTCCACAATACGCATCAATGACACGTTCATCTCCCTGTAAGTCAGCATAATCTAGTGCTTGCTTGTAGAGGACCTCTGTTTGCTCTGGGTTGACTTGATAGAAGGAGCGAGCCGAGATTTCAAAACGTACGTCACCAATAGTATCAATAATAATGTCTTTACCCCAAAGGTTGATTGTGTCATCACCAAAAATAACATTGGTTTTCTCACTATTCACATTTTGCATAATCGATGTAACGTTTGGCACTAGCTTTTGGATTACTGTAATAGCTGCCTCTTTTTGTGGAAACTTTTTCTTTTTCGTTACAAGGACAACCATGACTTCGCCTGTTGCTCGTGCTTTACGGATAACGACATGACGCAACATGCCCTCATGTGTATGCTCATTGTAAGAGCGAATACCTAACGTTGCTAATTCCTTTTTCAAGCCTGCAAGAATTGCATCTGCTTCTCCCGTTTGAATTAAACAGCGATCCATATCCACAATGCTATGCGTTTTTGTTTTATAAAAGCCTGCAATTGCTTGTCCTGTTTCATTTTCAGAGAAAGGAATTTGCGCTTTATTACGGTAGTGCCAAGGTTCTTTCATACCTTTTACTGGGTGAACAGGTGCATGAATTTTACCAATGCGTTGCATCACATTGCGTACCATATTTTCTTTCCATTTTAGCTGCCCCTCATAGGATAAATGCTGTAATTGACAGCCGCCACACTGCTTGAAGTAATTACATGGAGCTTCAACACGGTCTGGAGATGGCTTGATAATATCTATTACCTTTGCAAAGCCATAGTTTTTTAATGTTTTTAACACATGGATTTCGGCCGTTTCGTTTGGCAGTGCACCTTGTATGAATAGTGGATAACCATCAACCTTTGCGACACCATTACCATCATGTGTTAGATCTTCTATATAAACTGAAAGTCGTTCATTTTTTTTCACGGGTGCTGACATTCGTACATCCTCCATTTCAATCTCCTTATTGTAGCATGTGTTGGCAAATGAAAAAAGAACAAGACTTGGCTGTTACGTGTCTCTGCTAATTAACTTGAAAAAAGAGTCGCTATTCGCGACTCTTTTCCTGCTCTTTTGTAATATGATAATCTCTTGGTGCCCACCAAAATGCACACAAGATCCCAAGAATGACGACAATAAAAGGTGCATAAAAAATTAAAAAACTTTGCATACGTGCTTTCCTCCTATGCGTGATTGTCTTCTTTTCCTGTCACATATTTTTTATTGAATAAGAATAGTTTCATCAATAAATAAAGTGAAGGTAGAAGAAGACACAGTCCTAAAATAAATGCGATAACTAATGCGATCGCCATTTGTGTGCTTGTAAAGCTATCGTAAATGGTTAAGTACGGATACAGTAGGTATGGATATTGAGCAATTCCATAAGCAAAGAAGGCTACGGCAAATTGAGCAATTAGGAGCCCAACTGCAAGTCCGTACTTTTTCCGCATGGCAATGAGTACGACTGTGACAATAAATAAGACAGCTGAAATCGCAAACATCCACCATAAATTCACCATATGACTGTAGCTCTCTGGGTTGATGGATTTCATTTCATACATAATGCCCAGAGCACTAATCATAAGCGGTGCTGCCCACACAAGTGCATATTTTCTCATCAGTTTCGTTGCTTCGCTATCATTTGCTTTATGCGCGTACCATGTTAAAAATACGGCTGAAATATACAATACAGCAGCGATACTTAGCACCACAATGCTCCAAGCAAATGGACTTGTGTATAAAGTCCAGTAGTTCAGCACAGGTTGCCCATCAATTAAATCAACATAGCCTCCACCAGCAATAGCAAAGACCACAGACAAGGAAGCGGGAATTAATAAACCTGCCACACCATATGTCAGCGTATATCCGATATGTCCCCGTGTACCATACGATTCAAAGGCATAGTAGGAGCCACGAATTGCCAACAGTACAAGTGAAATACTGACTGGCACAAGTAAAATCGTTCCGTAATAAAAAGCAGTTTGTGGGAAAAATCCTACGATTCCTACAAAGAAGAATACTAAAAAGACATTAGTAACTTCCCAAACAGGCGATAAATAACGTTTAATAATATTTGTTAAAATATGATTTTTTCCAATAAGTAGGCTGTATGCATTAAAGAAGCCAGCACCAAAATCGATTGATGCGACGATGACATAGCCAAATAGGAATATCCATAATACTGAAATACCTAAAATCTCTAATGTCATAGGATGTCACCGCCTTTTTCAGAGTGGCGATCTTCAATCTCGCGTTCGATTGGGTTCTTTTTAAACATTCTTACCAATACGACAATACTTCCCACTGCTAATACTGCATAGACTCCTGCGAATAAAAGCAGCATTAAATCCACATGGTCGCTCGTCGTAGCTCCCTCAGGCGTACGCATTAGTCCATAAAGTATCCATGGTTGACGTCCAACCTCGGCAAGCCACCAACCTGCTTCAATCGCAATTATTGAAAGTGGTCCTCCCGCTACGATAATCCATCTATACCAACGTGAATGAATAAACTGCCAGCCCCGTGCTTTCCCTACAACATAAAGTAATGAAACTAGCACCATAAACATACCAATGGAAACCATGATATCAAAGAGATAGTGAATATAGAGTGGCGGTAAATCCTCTTCCTCAAATTGATCTAAGCCGGTTACCTCTGCATTAGGATTAAAATGTGCAAGAATGCTTAAAGCATACGGAATTTTAATAGCATATTTAACTTCTTCTCCATCTAAGACACCAAATAATACAAGGGAAGCCTTACCTTCTGTTTCAAAATGCCATTCTGCAGCGGCTAGTTTTTCGGGTTGATATTCAGCTAAGTATTTTCCTGAAAAATCTCCTATTACAGCGGCTGCAATGGAGAAAATCAAGCCAATTTTCATTAATAAAAGTAGTGACTTTTTATGGTATACATGTTTCGAGCCCTTTAACATTCTAAATCCTGCAATAGCTGCTAGGACAAATGCCGATGTCATGTACGCTGTCACAAGTACATGTGCAACCTTTGTTGGCATGGCTGGGTTAAACATTGCAAGAAAAGGTTGAATATTAACAAGTTCTCCGTCTACAATATCAAATCCTCTTGGTGCGTTCATAAAAGCATTAACGATGGTAATAAAGACTGCCGACATCGACGCTCCGACAGCTACAGGGATTAACAATAGCATATGCTTTTTCTGACTATCAAAGCGGTCCCAAGTATATAAATAGATGCCCAAGAATATGGCTTCAAAGAAAAATGCAAACGTTTCCATAAAAAGTGGTAACGCAATTGTTTGACCAGCAAGTTGCATAAAGTTAGGCCACAATAATGAAAGTTGTAAGCCAATTGCGGTTCCAGTTACCACGCCGACTGCTACAGTAATGACGAAACCACGGGCCCAACGTCTTGCCATTAAAATATAATGCTCATCATTCTTTTTATACCCAGTCCATTGAGCAATCATAATCATTAACGGAACGCCCACACCAATAGTTGCATAAATAATATGGAACGATAATGTTAACTCCGTTAATGCTCGGCTCCAATAGACCGCTGATTCATTAATCATCTCATTTGCCCCCTTAACTTCCAAATATTCTTCCAAGAATAGAAAGTAGCATAATGATTGCAACACCAAAGCTTAGCCATATAAGCTTCTTTTCTTGTGACTTATACAAAGGCAACACTTCCTTTCCCTTATCCATACCCCCATTTTCCACTATTCCAACGAAAAAAACCTTAATAACGGACCGAAATTTCAGTCTATTATTAAGGTTTCAAATTTTGTTCAAGTAATATACGCACATTTGCCAAACATTTTTCTAATTTCATTCACAATCTTGCTTCTAGTGCTTAGTTTATGGGATTTAGTCAGTTTTATTCTAGTGATGGAATTTTTGTTAAGAGGATTTGGAGAGGTAACTTTACCTTTGAGAGCACTTCAAGCAATCAACCAAAAATACAAAATAAAGCTCATCCTCAATAAAATTGGATGAGCTTTTCGGGTTCATTAAATACGGTCTTCTTCTCGAATATCTGCTAGTGGGACAAAGATTTCGATGTGACGCTTTAGGTTTTCAAATGTAGCAGGGGCATCTCCGCCATATTCGCCATCGAGGTTAAGGTGGACCTCATTTTCTGTAGTAACTTTAACAACGCTAGCTTTTTTGTAGATGACACGATCATCATTTAAATGCTCGCCTCTTAATGCCATGGCAGCTAGTTGAATAAATTCAGGAAGACTAACTTTTTTTAGCACTATTAAAGTAAAGTAGCCGTCATTAATACTTGCATCAGGAGCTAGTTTTTCAAAGCCGCCTACTGAATTCGTTAACCCACATAGGAACATCATAGCGTCGCCATCAAATACTTCCCCATCATATTCAATGCGCATATGTGAGGCTTTGATGGATGGAATCATCTCAACTGCCTTTACATAATAGGCTAACTGACCAAGCATTGTTTTCATTTTGCTTGGTACTTCATAAGTTAGTTCTGTAATACGTCCGCCAGCAGCAATGTTGATGAAATAGCGTTCGCCATTTAAGAGTCCAACATCGACTGGTAATGTATCCCCTTGAATAATAATGTCTACTGCCTCTTCAATATTTCGAGGGATATGCACGGCACGGGCAAAATCATTTGTAGTGCCCATCGGAATTAGACCAACTTTCGGACGGTTTTCAAATGGACTTACACCTGAAACAACTTCATTTAATGTGCCATCTCCACCCACTGCGATGATGATATCAAAACCGCGTTCTACCGCATTTTTTGCTGCAAGCGTTGCATCGCCTTCACATGTTGTTGCATGACAGGATGTCTCATAGCCTGCTACCTCTAGTTTTTCCAACACCTCTGGTAGATGTTTCTTAAACACTTCGCGTCCAGATGTAGGATTATAAATGATTCTTGCTCGTTTCATAACATACCTTCCTGCTTCATAAGATTCTACTTCATTCAACGATTTATACGTTGAAATGTTGCAATGCTCTTGTTATTTTTGTAATGCTTCTGTTACTTGCTTCTTAAAGTCCTCATAAACATATGTCCAATATGTTTGATTTGAGATATTTTCCTCACGAATTTCTGCATACAGAGCCTTTTGAGCCTCTTCAAATGTTGGATCTTCTTTATCTGGTAAGCTTGCTCGTTTCGTTACGACGAACTCTTGTAATTCAGGTGCACGTGGTCCCCATTTTCCAATCACTTCACCAGCATCATCTAGTAAGAGATAAATCGGAATTGCACGACCACCGTTTGTTAAATACCGATCAATTAGCTCTGTATCAGCATCACGGAAAACAGTACGCATTTCTAATCCTGCTGCTTCAGCAACACGGCGAATAATCGGATTATTTAACATTGCGTCTCCGCACCAATCTTCTGTAATGGTTAAAATGTTAGGTTGCTTTTCCTTTAATAACTCGATAAAACCATCGTTTGTTGGTACTTGAAAGCCATCATAAATACGAAAGCTTTCTTCTTTCAACGTCGTCATGTTCTCCATATATTGTTGTATTGATATAGCTTCATTAAAATACTGTTGTTCTGTTTTCATTGGCTCGTCCCCCTTATTATTATCTATTCTATATTTTGCTATGAATACTCTTTTTAAACAACTATTAAGTTTCGTAAAATGCAAATTTGTTACATTTTTTGCAAATTAATAGCCGAGGGAGCAAGGAAGCTCTCTCGGCTATTATGTTACAACGAGTATTATCGTTTGGCAATTTCTTGTTGTAATAATTTATTAACCATTGGTGGGTTAGCTTGACCTTTTGTTGCCTTCATAATTTGACCAACTAAGAAGCCAATCGCACGGTCTTTACCATTTTTGAAGTCCTCGATAGATTGGGCATTGTTATCTAAAACTTCTGTTACGATAGCTAGTAATGCACCTTCATCGGAGATTTGAACTAAGCCTTTTGCTTTCACAATATCCTGTGCAGAGCCGCCATTTTCTACTAATTCAGCAAATACTTTTTTACCGATCTTAGAAGAAATTGTACCGTCCGTGATTAATTTCACCATTTCAGCAAGGTTTTCTGGTGTTAATGCTGTATCTTTAAGATCTTTTTGCTCTGCGTTTAAATAAGCAGAAACATCACCCATTAACCAGTTAGCAGAAAGCTTAGCATCTGCGCCATTTGCTACCATTGCCTCGAAGAAGTCTGAGATCTCTTTAGAGATAACAAGAACTCCAGCATCATATGGTGTTAAGCCTAATTCTTCAACATAACGCTTTTTACGGGCATCTGGAAGCTCAGGAATTTCAGATTTCACACGCTCTAACCATTCATCATCTATTGATAGACGAACTAAGTCAGGCTCTGGGAAGTAACGGTAATCATCTGTTCCCTCTTTAACACGCATTAAAATTGTTTTACCTGTTTTTTCATCGAAACGACGTGTTTCTTGCTCAATCACGCCACCTGATAACAATACATCTGCTTGACGTAATTCTTCATGCTCTAAACCACGACGAACATAGTTGAAGGAGTTCAGGTTTTTAAGCTCTGTTTTTGTACCAAATTCTTCTTGACCATACGGGCGAATAGAAATATTGGCATCACAACGTAGTGAGCCTTCTTCCATCTTACAATCAGATACGTCAGTATATTGAATAATCGATTTTAATTTTTCTAGGTATGCATATGCTTCGTTTGGTGTACGAATATCTGGTTCAGAAACGATTTCAACCAGTGGTGTACCTTGACGGTTAAAGTCAACTAGTGAGTGGTCACCAGCATGTGAAAGCTTACCAGCATCTTCTTCCATATGAAGACGTGTGATACCGATACGTTTTGTATAGCCGTCTACTTCAATATCAATCCAACCATTTTTACCAATTGGTTTATCGAATTGTGAAATTTGATAAGCTTTCGGATTATCTGGATAGAAGTAGTTTTTACGGTCAAATTTTGTCTCTTGTTCGATTTCCATATTGAGTGCAAGCGCTGCACGCATAGCGAAATCTACTACATTTTTGTTTAGGACTGGTAGGACCCCAGGATAGCCTAAATCAATTACTGTTGTATTTGTATTTGGTTCAGCACCAAAGTGAGCTGGTGCTGGAGAGAAGATTTTTGAGTTTGTTTTCAACTCAACGTGTACTTCTAAACCAATGACTGTTTCAAAGTTCATGTTATTTTCCCTCCCACATTTGAGGAACTTCTTTATGGAACTCAGTTGCTTGTTCAAAAGCATGAGCTACACGGTAAATAGTCGCTTCATCGAAGTATTTACCAATTATTTGTAAACCTAATGGTAGACCATTTTCAAAGCCACAAGGAATTGAAATCGCTGGTACACCTGCTAAGTTCATCGGGATTGTTAAAATATCGTTAGCATACATTGTCATTGGGTCATCAACGTTTTCACCAATTTTGAATGCTGGTGTTGGAGCTGTTGGTCCAATGATAACATCAAAGTCTTCAAATACTTTATCATAGTCTGCTTTGATCAGTGTACGTGCTTGTTGTGCTTTTTTGTAGTACGCATCATACGTACCTGCACTTAGTGAGTAAGTCCCTAGCATGATACGACGTTTTACTTCATCACCAAAGCCTTGTGCACGTGTTTCTTTATAAAGATCCATTAAATTTGTCACATTTTCTGCACGGAAACCATAACGGATACCATCGAAACGAGATAAGTTAGAAGACGCTTCAGATGAAGAAAGGATATAGTACGCAGCTAGTGCATATTTCGAGTGAGGAAGTGATACTTCTTCTACAGTAGCGCCTAAGCCTTTTAATACCTCTAATGCTGCAAGCACTGATTGACGAGCTGCTTCACCAACACCCTCACCAAGGAATTCCTTTGGTACTGCGATACGTAAGCCCTTTACATCACCAGTAAGAGCTGCAGCGTAATTTGGCACCTCAACATTCGCAGAAGTCGAATCATTTGGATCTAATCCAGCAATGGCTTCTAGTAATAGCGCATTATCTTCAACATTGCGTGTAATTGGCCCAATTTGATCTAGAGAAGATGCGAATGCAACTAGACCAAAACGAGATACACGACCATATGTAGGTTTCATCCCTACAACACCGCAGTAAGCTGCAGGTTGACGAATTGAACCACCTGTATCTGAACCAAGAGAGAATGGTACTTCACCTGCTGCTACTGCTGCTGCAGATGCACCTGAAGATCCTCCTGGTACGTGGTTTAAGTTCCATGGATTTTTTGTTGTTTTATAGTATGAGTTTTCGTTTGAAGAACCCATTGCAAATTCGTCCATGTTTAATTTACCGACTGTAATCATGCCAGCTTCACGTAGCTTGTTGACAACAGTTGCATCATAGATTGGCATAAAGCCTTCCAGAATTTTAGAGGCACATGTTGTTTCTAAGCCTTCTGTTACGATGTTGTCTTTCACACCGATTGGTAGACCGAATAATGGTCCACGCTTTTCAAATGGTACTTTATCCATTTCAGCAGCTTGGGCAGTTGCTTTTTCTTCGTTTGAAGCAAGGAATGCTTGTACATCGCCATCAAGCTTTGCAATACGCTCGTATGCTTCTTTCGTTAAGTCAGCGATTGATAAGTTACCCGCTTTAATTTCCGCTTGTAACTCCTTAGCTGAACGTTCAAATAACGTCATGAGGAATCCTCCTATGTTTTAGTATTACATGATAGCTGGTACTTTTACTTGACCATCTTCTTGTTCTTTTACGTTTAACATCATTACTTCGCGGTCTAAACCTTTTACTGCTACATCTTCACGCATTACATTCACTAATGGTAAAACGTGCGTTGTTGGTTCAACATTTGTTGTATCCAGTTCATTTAACTGCTCCGCAAATTCAGTAATTTTTCCAAGCTGTTCAGCAAATTTCTCTGCTTCTTCTTCTGTAATTGCAAGACGCGCTAAATTTGCCACGTGCTTTACTTCTTCTTTTGTTAATTTAGCCATTTTTCACACCTCCGAATACTTGTTCAATTCATTGTTTTTATTGATAACAATAGGGTTGAATAAAGTTAACCATGCCAATAATCATAACATTTTTCATATTAAAAATCACAACTTTCACTAAAAATATAGAAACTTTCACTACTATAACAAAGTGTTGTCTCTATCACCCTGTAGTGTTCCTCAATTTCTATCCATCTATATAAAAAATATAGCCAGCACAAAGGCTGACTATATTAATCATAAACATGCACATAAGGGTCTTTGTCGTTGGGCTTTTTAATGATTAATGCCTCAGGACCATTCACTGAAGTAACACTCACTTCCACATGAATATTATCAAATTGATTGATTAATATACCCGTCAAATATTGTGTAAATCCTATTATTTCTGCTTTACCGAAAAATTGGATCGGAATTTCAATCGAAAGATTTTGTATTTGTTTATTACGATAAAAACCAGTACCAATCACACTTGTGTAGTTAGAGAAGTATTTATCAACATCTTGTTTAAAATTCTTGAAGTTATTGTTGACGTCTCGGTATACATCTTGTGAATCATCTGTTGGGAATAAGACGTAATTTTCATCTATACCTTTCCACTCATCGATGTTATTCTGTCCAGATTTTGCTACACCATAACTAAAATAGGTCCCTGGAATAATTTGATTGCGGGCTTGTTGCTTAAACAAACCAACCACAATCGGTACATCCTTTAACTCATCACGTGAACGTAAACGAGAAACGATTTCAGCAGCCATTTTTTTGCCTTGCTCAATAAGAGTAGACTCTGAAATTGGTTCCTCGTAATATTCGCCATACTGTTCTTTTTGATAATAATAGATAGAATTTAAGGCAAGACCGATTGAAATCCCACCTAGTTTTACTTTATTATCCTTCGTTTTTGTTAAGTAGTTTTGCTCTACAATATGGGATAAATAAACTGGAGCCTTTGTTGCTCGCTCCTCTGGTGTCATTGTATCTGTTGTCGGTGGATTTAATCCATCCTCTGTTTGTGAACTACGAGCAAGCCAAGAGCTTACTGTACTTTCAGCTAAATATTGACCTTCTTGGAAGTAGTAGTTTTCTGTGTCGAACTCATTTTGAGATAAACGCATTAAACCTGATTCAACTTCCTTCATATCATATTTCGTATAAACGTTAGATACCACTAGACCTCTACTTGCACTCTCTTTATAAGGGATAAGCGTCTTATAATAAGATTCATCAATTTGTATGCTTGGGATAATTGTTGTTTCAGCTTTTTCTTTCTGTTGCGTTTCCTGTGTAAGCTCTGTCTCCTTCTTATCAGAAGGCACACAGCCGACTAGCATTGCAGCAGCTACGATTGCTGGAATGAGTCGAAAAGACTTCATTATTTAGTGCTCCTTTACTAATAGTCAATTTTAGGTCGACGAATCTTTTCGACGCCTTGATGTAACGGTTGTGCACTCCACATCGCTTCCTTCTTAGAAGGGAGAATGTTGTGCGCTTATTAGATGAGGTTAAGTTGTTCAATTAAGTTATCTTCAGTCCAAACTTCAATACCTAGTTGCTCAGCCTTTGTTAGTTTAGAGCCTGCATCCGCACCTGCGATCACCAGATCCGTTTTTTTGCTGACACTACCCGTGACTGTACCACCTAACTCTTCTATTTTCGCTTTTGCTTCGTTGCGTGTCAATTGCTCAAGTTTACCAGTTAAGACAATTGTTTTACCTGCAAAAGGACTATCACCTATCGCCACTTCTACTTTTTTACCTTTATATGTCATATTCACGCCTGCCTCAGCAAGACGCCCAATGACTGCTCGTGCATCTTCATTCGAGAAATACTCCACTAACGATGAAGCCATTTTATCGCCAATTTCATAAATTGCCACAAGCTGTTCCTCTGTTGCAGCCATCACCGCTTCCATTGAACCAAATTCTTCTGATACAATTTTGGCTGCTTTTTCACCAACATGACGAATTCCTAGTCCAATTAATAAACGCTCCATCGAATTTTCCTTCGAAGCTTGAATAGCATTTACTAAATTAGTGGCTGATTTTTCGCCCATACGTTCCAATTCCACCAGTTGCTCCACCGTTAAATGATAGAGATCTGAAACATCATGTATTAAATCTGCACGCAATAATTGCTCCACTACTTTATCCCCAAGACCATCAATATTCATGGCGTTTCGAGAAACAAAATATTTTATGCTCTCTGCAATTTGGGCAAAGCAGGCTGGATTTACACAGCGCAGGGCCACTTCGCCTTCAATACGAATCAATTCACTATCACAAACAGGGCAATTTTTTGGCATAACAAAAGGTACTGAATCCTCAGGACGTTGCTCTATTAGCACACCTACAACTTGAGGGATAATGTCTCCAGCCTTTCGAATAATAACTGTATCTCCAAGACGAATATCCTTATCACGGATTAAATCCTCATTGTGTAAAGAAGCGCGTTGAACCGTTGTTCCCGCTACTTGGACTGGAGTTAAAATCGCTGTTGGAGTAACAACACCTGTACGTCCTACTGTTAAATCAATATCAAGTAACGTTGTAACAACTTCTTCTGCTGGGAACTTATAAGCAATCGCCCAACGTGGACTTTTTGCTGTATAGCCTAGCTCGTCTTGCTGTGCATAACGATCCACCTTAATCACGATACCATCAATTTCGTACGCTAAAGTTGGACGATTTTCTGTCCAATGTTCTATAAAGGCCATTACTTCTTCAATGGTTGTGCAACGTTGACGCTCTTTGTTAGAAGGGAACCCAAGCCCCTCTAAATAATCAAGCATTTCTGCATGTCCATCCATTCCATAAACCTCACCATCTCCACCAATGGCATAGATAAAAGTTGATAGTTGGCGACTTGCTGCAATTTTAGGATCTAATTGACGTAATGAGCCAGCAGCGGCATTCCGTGGATTAGCAAATAATTCTTCCCCATTGCTGGCACGTTGCGCATTTAATTTTTCAAATGATTTTTTTGGCATGTACGCCTCACCGCGTACTTCGATTGTAATAGGCTCTTTTAAACGTAATGGGATCGCTCGAATGGTCTTTAAATTGGCGGTAATGTCTTCTCCTATCACACCATCTCCTCTTGTAGCCCCTTGTACAAACATGCCATTTTCATATTTTAATGAAATAGCCAAACCATCTATTTTTAGCTCGCATACATAAGAAAATTGGTCTCCGATTGCCTGACGCACTTTACGATCAAATTCTCGTAAGTCCGCTTCATTAAAAGCATTTGAAAGACTAAGCATTGGGTAATCATGAGTCACTTTCCTAAAGCCCTCTACCACTGCTCCACCAACACGCTGCGTAGGAGAATCGGGGTAAATAAGGGATGGGTTCGCTTCTTCTAATGCAATCAGTTCCTGTAATAGCTGGTCATAGACACTATCTGCTACGACAGGTTTATCTAATACATAATAGGCATAGCCATATTCATGTAATAATTTATTTAACTCCGCTATTCGCTGTTCTATTTCGTTCATTTACCGTTCCTCCGCTTACGCTTTTTCAATCGGTGCAAATTGAGCAAGTAATCGCTTAATACCAATTGGTTGTGGGAATGCGATATCAAGCTCTGTACTATCACCTTCACCTTTTACACTAACAACCATACCTGTTCCCCATTTTTTATGAATCGCCTTATCTCCAGCCTTCCACCCAAATTGATCTCCACCCGTTGCTTGTAAACGTGCTGTAGCAGGTTGTGTTTGCTGAATAGCACCAAGTGTACGCTTTTGAAGGCCACCTGTTGAACGATTTGTAGCAAATGGTACTGTTGATTTTGTCCCTGCCTTCGAAATGGACTCTGTAATATCTTGAGAAATTTCACCTAAAAATCGTGAGGCATTATTAAAGCTTGAACGACCAAAAATCGTTCGGCTTTGTGCACATGTCAAATATAAACGTTCCTCAGCGCGCGTCACACCAACATACATAAGGCGACGTTCCTCTTCCATTTCATCTTGATCGTCTAGCGAACGGGAATGAGGGAAGATGTTTTCCTCCATACCGATAATAAAGACAACAGGGAACTCTAAGCCTTTAGCGGCATGCATCGTCATTAAAATAATATTGCCCTTAGATGCATCCTCTTTGTCGAGTGCATCTATATCAGCAATTAGGGCTAAATCTGTTAAAAAGGCAATTAAGCTTTTATCATCACTGCGCTCCTCAAAAGCCTTTGTGACAGATAGAAACTCTTCAATATTTTCTAAACGGCTTTCTGCTTCAATTGTTTTTTCGTTTTGTAGCATTGCTCGGTAGCCTGATTTATCAATAACTTGCTCTACAATTTCAGTGACAGATAGATATTCCTGCATTTGTGTAAAGCCTTTAATCATGGCATAAAATTGCTCCGCTGAATTTGCTGCTTTCCCTGATAGCCCCATAAAGACAAGATCATTCATCGCGTCAAAAATTGAACGATCCTGATCTATTGCATAACGTGCCATTTTTTCAAAGGAAGTTGCACCAATACTGCGCTTTGGCTCATTAATAATACGTGCTAGTGATAAATCATCATCATTATTGGCAATAAGTCGTAAGTATGCTAGTAAGTCCTTTATCTCTTTTCGATCATAGAACTTTGTTCCGCCTACTATTTGATAGGCCATATTGGACTTAACAAGCACTTCCTCCATTACACGAGATTGAGCGTTTGTACGATATAAAATAGCAAAGTCATCAAATGAACGATTTTCTTTTTCAATTAACTGTTGAATTGTTTGTACAACAAATTGCGCTTCCTCTTGCTCGTTATAAGCTTTATATAGTGCAATCTTTTCACCCTCTGAATTTTCTGTGCGTAATTCTTTTGGGTAACGTGTTGTATTATTTTGAATGACGTCATTGGCTGCCTGTAGGATGCGTTTAGTTGAACGATAATTTTGCTCAAGCATAATCACCTTTGCAGCTGGATAATCCTTCTCAAAGGATAGAATATTTCCAATGTCTGCACCGCGCCAACGATAAATAGACTGATCGGAATCCCCTACAACACAAATATTTTTAAATTTCTTTGCCAGTAACTGTACAAGTAAATATTGAGATTTATTGGTATCCTGGTATTCATCTACATGAATATATTGAAATTTATTTTGATAATATTCTAGCACTTCAGGTACACGTTTAAATAAAGTAATCGTTGTCATAATTAAATCGTCAAAATCGAGGGATTGGTTACGGCGTAATCTTTTCTCATAGCCTTTATAGACACGTGCAACAGTTTGTTCATAAGGGTTTTTATCATTCATTTGTCCAGCGTAATCATCCGCTGTTATACACTCGTTTTTTGCTGCACTAATAGCATTTAAAATTGCTCGTGGCTCAAAACGTTTTGGGTCAATATTTTCTTCCTTCATCACATTTTTAATGACTGAAAGCTGATCCGTAGAATCTAAAATAGAGAAATTACGAGAAATGCCTAGCTGATCGATATTACGGCGTAAAATTCTTACACACATGGAGTGGAAAGTCGATACCCACATGCTATCGCCAGTACCATTGCCAAGAATGCCATCAATACGGTCACGCATTTCTCGTGCTGCTTTATTCGTAAATGTAATCGCTAAAATTTTAGAAGGATATACTTCCTTTTCGATAACTAGGTAGGCAATACGATGTGTTAAAACTCGTGTTTTTCCTGACCCAGCACCCGCCATAATCAGTAATGGTCCTTCAGTTGTTTTAACTGCTCTTTCCTGTTCAGGATTCATGCCTGCTAGTAAATTTTTTGTTAACTGTTCCATTTCGCACCGCCTTACAAACATTTGTTCTAAAATTATAACGTATTTTTAACAGCCTTAACAGTCGCAAGTGCAGCTTTTAAATCTTCGTAAATAATATTTCCAACTACTACCGTATCTGCAACCTGCGCCATTTCCTCTGCTTGCTTTGCAGATGTTATGCCACCACCATAAAAGAGTTTAGTATGCTTTAGTTCGTTTTTAACAGCACTAACTACCTCTAGATTGCCATACATTCCACTGTACTCTAAATAAAAAACAGGCAGTTTAAAGAAATTTTCTGCCATGCGTGCATAAGCTACCACATCATCAATCGTTAAATCTGTTTTCGCACCCGTTACATGGGCTACTTTACAATCAGGATTTAAAATACAATAGCCTTCCGCTACTAATTCATCCCATACCATAATATCGCCGTATTCCTTAATAGCCTCATGATGTAAATTTTTAATCCATTTTGGATCATCACTATTTAATACCGTTGGAATGAAATAATAGTCATAACCTGGTGTTACCGCATCGATCGTAGAAATTTCAAGTGCTATTGGCACCTCAAAACGACGCACGCGAACAAGTAAATCTAATACCCCATCTAATGTTACATTATCTGTTCCACCAACCAAAATAACGTCTGTCCCAGATTCACAAATTTTTTCTAAGTCTTCATCTGAAATGTCCTTCGCTGGATCTAGCTTGAACACATGTCTCCATTCTAAATAATCCATCTATGTTTACCACCTATCATTTTCTATCTATTCGTTTACAAGTATAGCTTATGATTCACGACAAAAAAATGAAAAAGACCGAGTAGAACTTCTACTCAGCCTTTTATCTGACTATTCTTTTGGTGCTTGAAATGGTTTTTCATCAGGATACAAACGACCTAACATTTCATCATATGTATCATTCCCATAATCGAAGCAGCGACGCACACGCGAAATAGTTGCAGTACTTGCCCCTGTTTCCTTTTTAATGGATTCGTAGGTTTTCTTTAATCGTAATAAATGTGCAACCTCAAAGCGTTGTGCCAACGATTGAATTTCACTAATCGTACATAAATCATCAAAAAACTTATAGCATTCCTCGATGTCCTTCAACTCTAACACTGCTTTAAATAATTGATCTGTTTGATGCCCCCGAATTTTTTCGATTTGCATGCAATTTTCCTCCCTTTAAGGCTGCGTTTTCACCATTGCTTGTAACCCTGGCGAAGATGGTACGAAATGAACCCACGACTTTCCTGGTACAAGCTTTACAGGATCCCCTGTTTGCTCTACAGCCATTGGTATTCCATTAACATTAGCCCATTTGACTTCCCTCAAATAGCCATTTTGAAATACATACGCATTTCCACCAGACGTTAAATCAATTGCTTGGCGACCAATATCATCAATTGTTTGGTGATCCATTTCGAAAAATAGAACATTTGCCAATGACACTGTTTCGCCTGTTAACATATCTTTAGTGTCCACGCTAGCCGATTGTCGTTCATAGTGATTAGTTTGATGATCATACACATACGCGTTATGGAAATCTTCATTATTTCCGTAATAAATGTCAACTTGACTTGTTTCAATACCTATTTTACCACGTTCATCTGGTTCATAAAAAGCCTGAAGTACTTTTTCACTGTAATTCATTGAAGCGCCTACCATTTCAGCACCTTTTAGAATGTTTTCTGCTGTAATATAGGAATTGTGTGGTGCAACGCGGTCGTTAGAACGTTTAAACAGAATACCATCATAAGCCATACCGTTGATATTGTCGACGATACGATGATCAAGCATTGTTTTCGCCTCTGGGCTATAGCCATGTGCTACATAAAAGGCATCAAATCCCTTGGCCATATCGATAAAATAAGAGCGTGCACTGCGAACTGGCCCAATATTTTCAGGCAGTTCACTTTGGTATACTGCTAAAAAGCGTGTCACATTACCTTCTGCAAGCATTTCATAAACAATATCCGCCGCAGCTAAGCCTGATTGTGGGCGTGCCGCTGGATGATTATTAATGGTTACGATAATTGGTCGCTGTGTAATTTCTTCTTTTACAGCCTCCCCAGTAAGTGGTGCAACAAAAGCTGGTTGTTGCACAGGCTCCTCCACAACTGCTTCTTCCTCTACAATTGGTTCATCATCCTCTTTGACTTTTGGTGTATCCTTTGAACATCCCCCGATCACCAAAGCACTAAATGCAATAGCAATCCATAATTTTCTCGATTTGAACACAAGCATATCTCTCCTTTGAACAATTACACATATTTGTAATTGTTTAAACAACTGAAACACTTTCATGAATTAGCGCATAACAGCAGGTAATAATAACTTATTCTTCATGACATCGAAAATTCCTTGTGGTGTTATACGAATATACGGTAAATGAGTAGATTGTAAAAATAATAGTGTATAAATGGCATCTCCTAATTGATAGCCTCGATCTGCTAAAGCTTGTTTTAAAGCCTTTTCTTTCTCTGTTAAAGTGAATACATCTCCATCATATAAAAGTCCACCAATTGTTAATGGGATATCCGCTATAACTTCTCCTTTTTCGACGAGAACAATACCACCATTCATGGCCTTCATTTCTTCGAAGGCTTTCATCATATCGTCTTTATTTTTTCCAATTAACAATATGTCACCCGTGTTGGAGTAAGAGGATGCAAAGCCTTGGACATCTGTTGCAAATCCTTTAATCATTGTATTTACATGCCATTTGCCTTTTCGGTTAATGAGCATTAAATAGCACTCATCATGATTTGCCAATTGCCCTTCTTTAGTGATTAAAGAATTATAAGGCTTTGTAATGACATCATTGACTAATTGAATACCAAACGGCATAGAAAACTGGAAATCCTGTGAATCTAATGAAAAATCTAAATCTAAAGCTGGGATGGCAGAATAATCAATTGGCGCCATTCTATGCACACGATCCCCATCACGCTTCAACCAGACACCCTTTGATATGACACTTTCTGGAACAGGATGATATTCATCTTGTAAAATATTGAGCGAAGCAAAACGCCCCGTCGCGATAAAACCATGTAAATTGGACATGTTATAATAACGTGCCACATTATAGGAAGCCATTTGATAAGCATCGATAGGAGATACCCCTGCATCTAAAGCTACTTGAATGCATTTATCCATCACACCATCCTCATGGAATGAAGGTGTCGAACCATCTGTCGTCATCATTAAATGATCAAAAATTGGAAGCTGTTTTTCTACTATTCCTTTTAATAGATGCGGTAAGTCCGGTCGAATGGAGGAATGACGTAATGTAACAGCATAGCCTTGCAGGATACGACGCTCTACTTCTTCCACTGTCATTGCCTCATGATCCCCATCAGCACCAAGCAGTTTCATGCGTGCCAACGTTCTTTCTGAAGCTCCTGGGAAATGTCCTTCAATTTTTTTTCCGAGTCCCTTAGCCATTTGCATACGATAAAGCATTTGATCGTCACCATGCAACAGTTTAGGCCAGCCTGTCAGCTCTCCACCAAGCAAGACATCACTTCGCTCTAACCACTCTAATATAGAGGTATTAGAGAAAACCTCTTCCTCTTGCTCCAATTCAGTTTGTGAATCAAAGCGAGTCCACCAATAAAAAGAAAAGGGCAGCTTTTTCAAACTCTCTAAAATTGAAAACGCTTTCTTATTTTCCAAATTTAAAACAAAACTTAAATTATCCGAAATAAAAGTCGTTGTCCCGAGCTGACCACAAAAATCTGCAAATGACTGTGGATGATAAAGCTGAAACGGATGAACATGTGGTTCAATATAGCCAGGTACAATTGTTTTTCCCGTACAATCCACCACTTCTGTTCCTTCTAATAAAGGAGGCATTCTGTCACCAGCATAGACAATGCGATCTCCCAAAATCCAAATGTTTCCTACAATAAATTGTTTTAACATACTATGCAAATAACGTGCATTTTTCAGTACGATATCTGGTGCCTTTTTCCCATCGATTACTGCTAATTGCTGACGTATTTTTGTTATTTTCCATACTGGATCCATACTATTCGCTCCTTCCTAAATTACGTAATTTTTCATTGTGTAAATCCAACTTGAAATCACATACTACTACTGCATAATCGCATATTTTCATAAAAATTATGCTTTATGCAATCATCTTGTTTCAATCGTAACACAGCACTTTCATAAAGCAAAGTGCACCTCGCTTATTTTTTCCACAATGACTAAAGGAGGAAGTATGATGATGCAGCAAGCAAATTTAAGCGAAAAGAATGCATTTTGTCGTTTTGCCATGGGGACGAGTTTGACCGCATTTGGTATCGCTAAAGTTTCTAGAAATCCTAATTGTACAAAAGGTCGATTAATGATTGCATTAGGTGCCATGAAAATGGCTGAGGGACTTTTTAAATATTGTCCAACGAAAGCACTTTTAAGCTCCAATATGCAGAATGCCATGAACACCTCTATGCAAAGTATGTTCAGCGGGCAAAATTCTATGTCTACTGAACAAATCGATAAGCTCATGAAGGATTTTTCCTCTGCTATAGCTGGTAATTCTTCAGGTTCACAAGCTACTGCTTCAAAACAATCTGACACCATCACTTCAACTCAAAATTCCTCAAATAGTAGCGATTCTTCAACGAATAAAGCTCAGAATCCTTCTTAGTCAAAGGAGCCGTCCCAATCTATTATTGAGACGGCTCTTACCTCTTACGTTTTGAAACAACAAGAGGTTTCAAAAGACGATGAAAAATATTTAGTGAAAATAATAATTACTTAAATGTACGCCAACCAATATCTTTACGGAAGAAAAAGTGCTCCCATGTTTCCGTTGCAATACCTTCATAAACCTTTTCCTGTGCTTCTTGTAAAGTAGCTGCTTTTGCACCAATTAACAGTACACGTCCACCATTACCAACGAATTGACCGTCTACTAATTTTGTACCTGCATGGAAAACTGCATGTGATGTCGAAAGTGCCTCTAAATTTGGTAATATCTTACCTTTTTCAACGTCTCCTGGGTAACCCTCTGCTGCAATGACAACACCAAGCATCGCTTCTTCTGACCACTGTAAATCAAAAGGCTGTTCATCCATTAGCGCCATCATAAATGCACCAAAATCTGAAACCATACGTGGCAATACAACTTGCGTTTCTGGATCACCAAAGCGAGCATTAAACTCTATGACCTGAGGACCTTTCTTCGTTAAAATTAACCCTGCGTATAAAATACCTGTAAAGGAAGCACCATCTGCCTCCATCCCTTTAACAGTAGGTTCTACAATCGTTTGAAAAGCAATATCAACTACCTCTTGTGGAATTTGTGGTACTGGTGAATAAGCACCCATACCTCCTGTGTTTGGCCCTTTATCACCGTCATAAGCTCGTTTATGATCTTGTGCAATAACCATCGGATAAATTTGCCCTTTATGCACAAAGGACATGAAGGAGAATTCTTCACCGTCTAAAAATTCTTCCACGACAACACGTGAAGAGGATTCACCAAAGCGTTGATTTCCAATCATATCCTCTACTGCTTCAATTGCTTCTTCCTCTGTCATTGCCACAACAACACCCTTACCAGCCGCTAAACCATCCGCCTTAATGACAATAGGCGCTCCTTGTTCTTTAATGTAGGCTATTGCTTTTTCTGCTTCAGAAAACGTTTCATGTGCTGCTGTAGGAATATTATATTTATTCATAATTTCTTTTGCATAGGATTTACTGCTTTCTATTTGAGCAGCCACTTTTGTAGGACCGAAAATACGTAAACCTCTAGCTGTAAAGAAATCGACAATGCCTTCAGCAAGCGGCTGTTCCGGGCCAACAAATGTTAATGCTATATCATTTTCCTTAGCAAATTGAGCGAGACCTGCGAAATCCATTGTATCAATAGCAACAACTTCTACCTCGCCTCGCATCCCATCATTTCCTGGCGCTACAAATACGTTGTTCACTGATGGAGAGATGCTAAATTGTTTAGCGATTGCATGCTCACGACCGCCGCTTCCGATTACTAGTACATTCATTTTTAGAGAATCCTCCTCTTTGTAAGTAAGACCGAGATGAACCAACATCTCGGTCTGTTTTGTTTCCTATATGCTTTAACAATTAATGTTTAAAGTGACGTACGCCTGTGAATACCATTGCAATGCCGTATTCATTTGCTTTATCAATGGAATCTTGATCTTTAATCGAACCACCTGGTTGAATAATTGCTGTAATTCCTGCAGCTGCTGCAGCCTCCACAGTATCACTCATTGGGAAAAATGCATCTGATGCTAATGCAGCACCTTTTGCTTTTTCTCCAGCTTGTTCAAAGGCGATTTTAGCTGCACCTACACGGTTCATTTGACCTGCGCCAACGCCAAGTGTCATGTGAGAGTCTGTTACAACAATCGCATTTGATTTCACATGTTTGACAACAGACCAACCAAGTTGCAATGCTTCCCATTCTTGCTCTGTTGGTTCACGATCTGTCACAACTTTAATATCCGCATTGCTAAAGCCATAACGATCTGGTTCCTGTACAAGTAGGCCACCCTCTACTGATACTACATTGAATGAATCTTGTTTCGCTTGCTCGAAAGGAATTGTTAGTAAGCGGATATTTTTCTTTTTCGTTAAAATATCTAATGCTTCTTGTGAGAAAGCAGGTGCAATAATAATTTCTAGGAAAATATGACTTAGCTTCTCAGCAGTTGCTGCATCCACTTCCATATTTAATGCGATAATACCGCCAAAAATAGATGTTGGATCTGCTTCATATGCTTTATCGAATGCTGCCTCTAACGTGACACCTGTGCCAACACCACATGGATTCATATGTTTCACCGCTACGGCAGCTGGCAATTCAAATTCTTTTACAATTTGTAAAGCTGCATTACCATCTTGAATATTATTGTAAGATAACTCTTTACCATGCAATTGTGTAGCAAATGCTAATGAAAAGTCAGAGCCAAGACGCTTTTGGTAGAAGGCCGCTTTTTGATGAGGGTTTTCGCCATAGCGTAAATTTTGCTTTAATTCATATGTCATCGTTAAGCTCTCTGGGAACTCTTCTTCAGTCAGGTAATTTGAAATATAGGAATCATAAGCGGCTGTGTGACGGAAAACTTTCGCAGCTAGTTTACGACGTGTTTCAATTGTTGTGGCACCGTCTGCTTTAAGTTCCTCTAATACAATTGCATAGTCATTGCTGTCCACGATTACTGTTACATATTGATGGTTTTTTGCAGCAGAACGTAACATTGTTGGGCCACCGATATCAATGTTTTCAATTGCATCATCCCAAGTTACATTAGGCTTTGAAATTGTTTCAACAAATGGATATAGATTAACACAAACAATTTCAATTGGCTCAATTCCATGCTCATTCATCTGTGCTTGATGAGACGCATCGTCAAACTTTCCTAATAGACCACCGTGAATCATTGGATTTAATGTTTTCACACGACCATCTAAAATTTCAGGAAATTTCGTTACTTCATCTACTGCTGTTACAGCTACTGCATTGTCCTGTAACATTTTTTTTGTACCGCCAGTTGATAAAATTTCATAACCTAATGCTACTAATTCCTTTGCAAATTCTAAAATACCATCTTTATTGGAAACACTGATTAATGCACGTTTTGTCACAACAATATCCTCCTAATTTTTATCGTGCTGTCCACGAACTGACCTTTAATAGATTAATAGAGTTAGGTCTTGTTTAAATTGAGTAGGGTTCTCGACCTAACTCCTTCTTCAGTTACTGTAATAATTGCTGTAATGCCTTTGTATATAACAAATGCTCTTGTTTATGAATTTCAGCTTCTGTTGCCTCGCGATTTCCTTCAATGACAGGTACCGCTGCCTGAGCGATAATTGGACCAGTATCCATCCCTTCATCAACAAAATGCACTGTTACACCTGTGATTTTCACACCATGATTGATGGCCTGTCCAATAGCGTCTTTTCCAGGAAAAGCCGGCAGTAGGGAAGGGTGAATGTTAACAATTCGCTGTGGAAAGGCTGCTAATAATACATCACTGATTAAACGCATATATCCTGCAAGCACAATCCATTTCACATCGCACTCATGTAAAGCTTCGATAATAGCTGTCTCATATGCTGACTTCGAGACAAACTCTTTTGGATTCAATGCTAACACTGGAATCCCAAAGTTTTCAGCACGTGTTACTACAAATGCTCCAGGCTTATCTGTGACCACAAGTGCGACCTTTGCATGAAGTTCACCACGTTCAATGGCCTCTTGAATGGCTTGAAAATTACTACCGCTGCCTGACGCGAACACGGCGATTTTTGTTGGTGCAGTCATTACACTAAACTCCCATCATGTGAGCCATTAAATACTACGCCATCACCTTTTATAACACGTCCGATTGTATAGGCCTTTTCACCATTTGCTTCTACTGCAGCAATTACTTTATCAGCTTCAGTTGCTGGCACAGCTATTACAAAGCCAATACCCATGTTAAACACATTGTATAAATCTTTATCTTCTAGCTGACCTTTTTCTTTTAGGAATTCAAAGATACGTAATACAGGCCAAGAACCTAAGTCGATTTCCGTTGCTAGTCCTTCTGGCATCATGCGTGGTAGATTTTCATAGAAACCGCCACCTGTAACATGTGCACAGCCATGTACATCTGCTGCCTTTAAAGCTGCTAGAACGGGTTTAGCATATAACTTTGTTGGCACTAGAAGCGCCTCACCGATTGGGCCTAGATCTTCATAGCCTTCTATAATCGCATCCACCGCATACTGATGATCTGCAAAGACAATTTTACGCACTAAAGAATAACCGTTTGAATGTACACCACTTGAGGCAATCCCAATCAGTACATCGCCTTCTGCAATTTTTTCACCTGTCACAATAGCAGACTTTTCACAAGCACCCACTGCAAAGCCAGCTAGATCATATTCATCTTCTTCATAAAGACCAGGCATTTCTGCAGTTTCGCCACCTATTAGGGCCGCACCAGATTGCACACAGCCATCTGCAACACCTTTGACAATTTGTTCGATTTTTGCAGGCTCTGCTTTTCCAAGAGCTACGTAATCTAAAAAGTACAGTGGTTCTGCTCCTTGGGCAACAATATCATTTACACACATTGCTACACAGTCCACACCGATTGTATCGTGTTTGTCTACCATGAAGGCTAGCTTTAGCTTTGTTCCAACACCATCTGTCCCTGAAATAAGAACAGGTTCCTTAAGATTAAGTTGTGACAAGTCAAACATGCCACCAAAGCCACCAAACGTCCCCATTACACCTAGACGGTTCGTACGTTCAACATGAGACTTCATTCGTTTTACGGCTTCATAGCCCGCTTCAATATTTACACCTGCTTGTTCATATGCCTTTGACACGCAGAGTTCCTCCTTATCATCCAAGTCGCCTAAGTTTCCTAGATAGAAATGACTGTAAATTCTCTAGAGTACACTAATTTGTTGCGATGTTTTTCTTAACGTAATAATTCTTTTTCATGAGGCAAGATCGTATCCGGGAAAATCTCTGTTGGATATTTGCCTGTAAAGCAAGCAAGACAAAGCCCTCTGTTTTCATCTTCATATGGTCGTGCAATTGTTTCTACCATCCCCTCAACAGAAAGGAAAGTTAGAGAATCTGCCCCAATTGCTTCACGAATTTCATCTACATTATGACTAGAAGCAATCAGTTCTTCGTGCGTTGATGTATCAATGCCATAATAACAAGGATTTGTCATCGGCGGTGAGGAAATAACAACATGAACTTCCGCTGCACCAGCATCTTTTAGCATTTTGACAATGCGACGAGATGTTGTACCACGAACGATAGAATCATCTACCATTACTACTTTTTTTCCTTTTACGACTTGAACAACAGGTGAAAGTTTCATTTTTACACCACGTTCACGTAACTCTTGTGTCGGCTGAATAAACGTACGACCAACATAACGGTTTTTAATAAGTCCTAATTCATAAGGGATTCCACTTTCTTCTGCAAAACCAATCGCTGCTGAAATACTTGAATCAGGAACACCTGTTACAACATCTGCCTCAATATGTGCACACTCACGAGCAAGCTGTTTACCCATACGTTTTCGTGCCATATGAACGTTAATACCATCAATATCCGAATCAGGACGTGCTAAATAAACATATTCCATCGCACACATTGAACGTTTATCCATATCAGCAAAACGATCTGATTTTACGCCCTCATCGTTAATAATGATTAATTCGCCTGGTTCTACCGAACGAACGAATTCTGCACCAATTAAATCGAATGCACAAGTTTCAGAAGCTACCACCCAGCCATCTCCTAGCTTTCCAAGAGATAATGGACGTAAACCATGTGGATCACGTGCAACAAGCATTTCATCCTTTGTCATAATTAAGAAAGAATAGGCACCCTTTAAAAGAGATAGGGCATTTTTCACCTTCGCCCGGAATGGTGAATGTGAGCTTTTCTTAATAAGATGCGCCAGCACTTCTGTATCCGAGCTAGAGTGGAAAATGCTACCTTGTCGCTCTAGATACTGCTTTAAATGTGTCGCATTGACTAAGTTACCGTTATGGGCAATTGAAAGGCTACCAGTTGAGGAATGGAATAATAATGGCTGTACATTTTCGATACCGCCACCACCAGCAGTTGTGTAACGAACATGCGCAATAGCTGCTTTACCGTTCACTGCTTTTAATTTATCTTCGTTGAAAACATCATTAACTAGTCCTTCGCCTTTCACCGCGCGAAGATGCTGTCCGTCTGAAACGACAATTCCAGCGCCTTCTTGTCCACGGTGTTGAAGAGCATGAAGCCCGTAATAGCTAAGGTGTGCTGGATTTGGGTTACCCCAAATACCAAACACCCCACATTCTTCGTTTAAGCCTCTGAGTTCAGCAAGCATGGGATTGCTCCTTTCCAATTAGAACGGAATTCCTCCACTGTACCTTCTACAAGCACACCTTTGTCCCCGTTGATTTTCACAAGTGCATCGTTTGTTACGACACCAATTTTTTGAGCATCTTTGATGATTTCTACAAATGCTGCAGCATTTTCTTCTTTAACTGTGACAACAAAACGAGATTGACTCTCACTGAATAACGCTGTTGTTGCAGAGCCTGTTAATGTTACGTCCACACCAAGACCGTTTGCGCCAAATGTTGTTTCCGCAATTGCAACAGCTAGACCGCCCTCTGCTACATCATGAGCAGATTGAACAAGGCCTGCTTTAATCGCTTTTAATAAAGCTTGCTGACGTGTCGCTTCAACCTCTAAATCGATAGATGGCGCTTTCCCTGAAATAACACCATTATTTAATAGCTTTTGAAGCTCTGAACCACCAAATTCTGTTTTTGTCTCACCAATAACAAAGACAATATCCCCTGCAGCTTTTACTTCCTGTGTCGTTACATGGGCTAAGTCTTCAATAAGACCAACCATACCAATTGTCGGCGTTGGATACACCGCTTCGCCTGAACGCTCATTATAAAGTGAAACGTTACCTCCAATTACTGGCGCATTTAATGCCGTACAAGCTGCTGAAATACCATCAGCAGATTTTTCAATTTGCCAGAAGATTTCTGGTTTCTCTGGATTACCAAAGTTTAAGCAGTCTGTAATCGCAAGTGGCGTACCACCAGTTGCCACGATATTACGAGCTGCTTCGGCTACCGCGATAGCACCACCTACTTCAGGGTCTAAATAGATATAACGAGAGTTACAGTCTGTTGTCATTGCTAACCCTTTATTTGTGCCACGTACTCGAATAACGGCAGCGTCAGAGCCTGGTTTAACAACTGTTGATGTACGTACCTGATAATCATATTGATCGTATACCCATTCTTTAGAAGCAATTGTCGGTGCTTTTAATAAAGCATTTAGTGTTTCTTTATAATCTGTCACAGCAGGCTCAGTGTTTTCGATTGCTTGGAACTCTGCATAGTAAGCAGGCTCTGCAGATGGTTTATGGTAAACAGGTGCATCTTCTGCTAATGCGTCTGCAGGTACCTCTGCCACTATTTGTCCTTTGTGTAGCAGACGAAGCATTTTGTCATCTGTAACGCGGCCAATCGCTACTGCATCTAAATCATATTTATCGAAAATCGCTTTAATTTCATCTTCGCGACCTTTTTTCACAACTAAAAGCATACGTTCTTGAGACTCAGACAACATCATTTCATATGCTGACATTCCTGTTTCACGTTGAGGCACTAAGTCTAAGTTCATTTCTACACCAGAACCAGCCTTTGAAGCCATTTCTGCTGAAGAAGAAGTAAGACCAGCGGCACCCATATCTTGAATACCAACTAAAGCATCAGATTTTACAACCTCTAAACATGCTTCAAGTAAAAGTTTCTCCATAAATGGATCGCCAACTTGTACTGCTGGACGTTGGTTTTCTGATTCCTCAGTTAATTCCTCAGAGGCGAATGTTGCACCATGAATACCATCACGACCCGTTTTCGCTCCTACATACATCACTGTATTACCTACACCAGCTGCAATACCTCGTTGAATATCTTTATGATCAATTAAACCGACACACATAGCATTCACAAGTGGATTGCCTTCATAGCAAGGATCGAATTGAATTTCGCCACCTACTGTTGGGATTCCAATACAGTTACCATAACCTGCGATACCCGCTACTACTTCTTCAAATAGATATTTACCACGTGCTGACTTTAATTCACCAAAGCGTAATGAGTTTAACATAGCGATTGGACGTGCACCCATTGAAAAAACATCACGGATAATGCCACCCACACCCGTTGCAGCCCCTTGATAAGGTTCTATTGCAGATGGATGGTTATGCGATTCCATTTTAAATACGACCGCTTGCTCATCACCAATATCCACAATACCCGCACCTTCACCTGGTCCTTGTAGTACTTGAGGTCCTTTTGTAGGGAATTTACGTAGTACTGGCTTTGAATTTTTGTAAGAGCAGTGTTCAGACCACATTACTGAGAAAAGACCTGTCTCTGTCCAGTTAGGTAGACGTCCTAAAATACCTTCTACCATTGCAAATTCTTCGTCTGACATCCCCATTCCAGCGTATAGCTTTTCATCTTTAATTTGCTGTGCTGTTGGCTCAAACTTAGTTGTTGACATGATTTTCCCTCCACTGCTTCACGATTGATTTAAATACTGCTAGACCGTCTGCGCCGCCCACCAGTGCATCAACAGCTCGCTCTGGGTGTGGCATCATCCCTAATACATTGCCGCGCTCGTTTATAATCCCTGCGATATCTTCTAAAGAACCGTTTGGATTGTCACCTGAGTATGTGAATACGATTTGATTATTATCTTTTAGTGATTGTAAAGTTTCCTCGTCACAGTAGTAGTTACCTTCACCATGTGCGATTGGAATATTGATGATTTGACCTTGCTCATATTGATTTGTGAATAATGTATTGTTGTTTTCAACTTTAAGCTGCACTGTACGGCACATAAATTTGAGGTTTTTATTGCGTAATAAGGCTCCTGGCAATAAACCTGCTTCCGTTAGGATTTGGAAGCCGTTACATACACCTAATACAGGTTTACCAGCATCTGCTGCCTTCTTAACTTCTGCCATAATGTTAGATTGATTAGCCATTGCGCCACAACGAAGATAATCTCCATAGGAGAATCCTCCAGGTACTAAAATGCCATCAAAACCACTTAGATCTGTTGCTGTATGCCATACATATTCTACTTCTTCACCTAGCTCGTCTTTAATCGCATGATACATATCGATATCACAGTTTGACCCAGGGAATACGAGTACTGCGAATTTCATGATTAAATAGCCTCCTCGACTTCGTAACGGTAGTCTTCAATTACAACGTTCGTTAAAACCTTTTCACACATTTCTTTTACTAGAGTATCAATGTCACGTTCTGTATCTTTAATTGATAGTTCAAGATATTTACCGATACGTAAATCTTCTACTTCACCGTAGCCCATTTTAGCTAAAGAACCCTGTACTGCAGAGCCTTGAGGATCAAGAATGCTCTCACGTAATGTTACATAGATTTTTACTTTTTTCATTGTTATTTGCCTCCGAGTCTAGAAAGTATAATAGTATAAACTTCAGTTAAATTACCAAGGTCACGACGAAAAACATCTTTGTCTAACTTTTGCTTTGTTGTAGCGTCCCAAAGTCTGCAAGTATCTGGTGAAATTTCATCAGCTAATAATACATTGCCATCCATATCACGACCAAATTCTAATTTAAAATCAATTAATGTGACATTAACATCTTCAAAGATAGGTTGTAGAACTTTGTTAACGGCTAGTGCGCCATCATAAATAGCAGTTACTTCAGAAGGTGTCGCAAGATCTAGGACGTCAATATGCTCTGTTGTAATAAGTGGATCGCCTAATTCATCATCTTTATAATAAAATTCGACGATTGGTCTTTTTAAAGCTGTACCCTCTTCAAGACCAAGACGTTTTGCTAAACTTCCTGCAGCGATATTACGAACAACCACTTCAATCGGAATAATTTCTACTTTTTTTACAAGCTGTTGCGTATCAGATAATAGTTTTACGAAATGTGACGCAATTCCGTTAGCTCGTAATTTTTCGAAAATTAATGAAGTAATGCGATTATTTAAAATGCCCTTGCCTTCAATTTCTTCTTTTTTTTCTCCGTTGAATGCTGTTGCACTATCCTTATACTCAACAAGAAGAACATCGGCTTCCTCTGTTGTGTACAATTTTTTTGCTTTACCTTCATACAAAAGTTGACCTTTAGTCATTTCGTTTTCCCCCTGATATTATGAGATACGCTTGTAATAATGTTCAGAATTGAACCATATCTCTACGATTCAACTCTGAAACTTTTACTGGTGGCTCTAACATTTATTATTAGATGGCTAAATAAATATTAGTTAAGTCCTAGTCGTTCAAAAATCATATCAACATGCTGTAAGTGGTAGTTGTAATCAAAACAATCATCCAACTCTTCTTTTGTTAAATAAGATGTGATTTTTTCACTTGCATCGACTAATGTACGGAATTGAACTTGCTCGTCCCAAGCCTGCATTGCTAAAGGTTGTACTGTATCATAAGCTTCCTCACGTACTAAACCTTTATCAATCAATGCTAGTAAGATGCGTTGAGAATAAATAAGACCAAATGTACGATCCATATTACGTTTCATGTTCTCAGGGAATACTGTTAAGTTTTTCACAATATTACCGAAGCGATTTAGCATATAGTTAAGAGTAATTGTTGCATCCGGTAAAATAACGCGCTCTGCAGATGAATGTGAAATATCACGTTCATGCCATAAAGCTACATTTTCATAAGCTGTCACCATATAACCACGCATTAAACGAGACATACCAACCATGTTTTCAGAACCAATTGGATTACGTTTATGTGGCATTGCTGATGATCCTTTTTGACCTTTTGCAAAAGCTTCCTCCACTTCACGTGTTTCAGATTTCTGTAGCCCACGAATTTCTGTTGCGAATTTTTCAATTGAAGTAGCGATTAAAGCTAATGCCCCTAAATACTGAGCATGGCGGTCACGCTGTAAAGTTTGTGTTGAAATCGGTGAAGCTGCAAGGCCTAATTTATCGCAAACGTATTGCTCAACACGAGGATCGATATTGGCATATGTTCCAACAGCTCCCGACATTTTCCCTGTTTCAATTACTTTGGCAGCCGCTTCAAAACGTTCAAGGTTACGCTTCATTTCCTCATACCATAAACCAAGTTTCAAACCGAAAGTTGTTGGTTCAGCATGAACACCATGTGTGCGTCCCATCATAACTGTATGTTTATGTTCTTTTGCCTTAGCAGCAATAATATCAATGAAATTTACGATATCCTTTCGTAAAATATCATTTGCTTGTTTGATTAAATAAGAAAGGGCTGTATCTACTACGTCTGTAGAAGTTAAACCATAATGCACCCATTTACGCTCTTCTCCAAGTGTTTCAGAGACAGCACGAGTAAAGGCTACAACGTCATGACGAGTTTCTTGTTCAATTTCTAAAATACGATTCACATCAAATGAAGCATTTTCACGAATTTTAGCAACATCCTCTTTTGGGATATCGCCTAACTCTGCCCATGCTTCACAAGCTAAAATTTCAACCTCTAGCCAAGCTTGGTATTTATTTTGTTCTGTCCAAATTGCGCCCATTTCGGGTCTTGTGTAACGTTCAATCATCGCTTATCTCCTTCTATTCTGACCAAATGCCAGAACTCTCGATTTGTTGTAGTGTAGCTTCTAAGTCTTTTGTCATAATCGTCACATGGCCCATTTTACGGTTGACCTTAGCTTCAGCTTTCCCATAAAGATGTATGGACCATTCAGGATATTTAGCAATTGAGTTACTGAGTGGCACGACATGCTGCCCTAATACATTGACCATAATGGACGGTGCCCATAATTGCGGCTTACGTAACGGCCATCCACAAACAGCACGAATATGCTGATGAAATTGTGAAACATTACATGCTTCAATTGAATAGTGACCAGAATTATGAGGTCTTGGTGCTAATTCATTGATAACAATACTACCATCTTCTAATACAAACATTTCTACTGCTAGCGTTCCTACTAAATGTAAGTAATCTGCAATTTTCAAAGCTTCTCGTTCCGCAGCTTGAGCTGTGCTTTCAGTTATGCGAGCAGGTACAATTGTCTCGTGAAGAATATGATGAACATGAATGTTCTCTCCAACTGGCTGACAATACGATTCACCATGACCATTTCTTTGAACAATGACCGATACTTCCTTTACGAAAGGAACAAATCCTTCTGCAATACACTGCGAATGCATGAATAATTCTTTCGCTAAAGGTAAATCTTCAGTTGATTTTAAAAGCTGCTGTCCCTTGCCATCATAACCACCTCTTGCTGTTTTGACTATACAAGGATAACCAATCAAATCAATATTGGCTACTAATTCTTCATAAGTTTTTGCGACAATATATGGTGCTACTGGGCAACCAGCTTTCACAATAGCTTCTTTCTCTGTTATACGGTTTTGTGTAATACGTACCAACTCTGCTCCTTGAGGAACATAAGCCATTTGAGATAAACGCTTTAAGCCTTCATAATCAATATTTTCAAATTCATAAGTGATAACATCACTTACTTCTGCAAGTTCTTCTAAAGCAGCTTCATCATCATATGGAGCTACAATACGAATATCAGCTACCTGCCCACACGGTGAGTCCATTGTTGGCTCAAGAACAGCCACTTTAAAACCAGACTCCTTTGCAGCCAGCGCCATCATTCGACCAAGTTGTCCTCCGCCTATAATGCCTATCGTTTGTCCAGGATAAATAATCTTCGTCACACTAAGTCACCTGTACTTTCTAATACTTGCTGCTTTGTTGCTTCACGTCTAGCATCTAATTTATTAGCAAGCTCCGCATCTGTTGTTGACAAAATTTGAGCTGCAAGTAACCCTGCATTAGTCGCTCCTGCTTTGCCAATTGCTACAGTTGCTACAGGTACGCCACCAGGCATTTGAACGATGGATAATAGTGAATCAAGTCCATTCAGTGCACGTGATTGAACTGGTACACCGATGACAGGTAATGTTGTTTTAGCTGCCACCATTCCTGGTAAATGTGCAGCCCCACCTGCTCCAGCAATAATTACTTGTATTCCTCGTCCTCGAGCTGCCTCTGCATATTCAAACATTAAATCAGGTGTACGATGTGCAGATACAACTTTCTTTTCGTACGGTACTTGTAATTCTTCTAAAATATCACATGCATGTTTCATTGTTTCCCAGTCACTTGAACTACCCATAATGACACCGATTTTCGGATTCATAAATTGTCGCTCCTTTTAAACGATAGAAAAATGATCAATTATTTATTGTGCTAGCCTCTATTTTGATTAGCTACTGCAATTCTTATTTATTTACAAAGAAAATCCCCAAATAAACTACTCTCTACCATTACACGTGAAAGCAGTTTACTTGAGGACTATTAGGACAAGATCATCTCCATGTACATAGCTGTACAAAGACCTTCTCACCATATGCCAAAAGTGCTTTCCCGCATAGTCCAGCATTTACGGTGCCGGGTAGAGACACTAGAGCCAATCCTCTAGCATATATGTGGGATTTATTTGTTTTTCCTTCTCACATTTTAACAAGGGATTGTCTTATCGTCAATGCAAAAATGCGAACATTTTTTATTAGGTTAAAAAAAACGTTCGGTTTTTAGTCAAAATCATTCGATATCTTGAGCAGGTATACCTTTAAACTGTATTTTTTGACGTAAATAAGCTGGCTCACCATCTACGATATGAAAAAGCGGCTCTTCTTTTCGTCCTATGACCATAAAGCCGTCTTTCCGCATTCTTGCCAAACAATCCTCAATTGACTCGTTTTCTTGTACCTCATACCAAATTTGCTTTTTTCCCAACTTTTTCTTCCTTTCCACTGTACATATTCATTCAACCAATTTGTAATTCATTATACCTTTTGTTGCTTACAGAAGTATGTAAGAACTTAAATATATAGAAAAACTGCAGATTTCTCTCCGCAGTTTTGATTAATGACTATGAACCATAAAATACCTTTAAATAGATACAAAAAAATAATAGCTGTAGGAACAAATGAAGGACAACAAGAACCAGACGATATCCTTTGATGCCTAATAGAGCACTGACAATGCCTAAACCACCTAAAATAAACGGCATAAACATATTTATATGATAGAGAAGTGTAAAAAAGCCTCCATACCATTTTGCTGAATCATAACCAAACATAAAGAATATAAGTAGAAGACTCGAGATCGAAATCGCAGAAAAAATGTTCTGCCTCATTTTGATTCCTCCATTATTAAATCCAAAATGTATCTAGTTGAAAGAATTTATCTTTAAATCTGCTTGAAAATATTAAATATATTATAGCATTTTATAATAGTTCACATAATAAAAAAAGCCATGGAATAGATCCATGACTTTTTTTATTGCCTAGCGACGTCCTACTCTCACAGGGGGAAGCCCCCAACTACCATCGGCGCTAAAGAGCTTAGTATTTTGTTCACTAGCAAAGCTAGCTACTTAAAACTTTATTGATTACGTTTTGCTTGTTCAGTTTTCAAGGTTCATTTACTAGTTACGCTAAGTAACTTTTTATAATTTAACATATTGTTAACATGTTGTCAACTGTTTATGTTAATATTTTTGAAGTTGTTCGTTTGTTTCGTAACAACGTGTTTAAATATATCATCTTAAATTTAAGTTTGCAAGCCTTTCGTTAAAGTAAAACTATTCTCATTATTTAAAAACGAGTTTCTTCTATATAATGTATAAAAACCATAACTCTTTTAATTAGGATCAACTTAATTTTTGATTGCTCTAACCAACAATTTATTGCTTTTTATTTTTAATAAAAAAACACCTCTCATGATTAGTATCTTACTAACAATGAGAGGTGTCTGTTTAACTAACGTACCCAAATGAAGTATGCAAGGAAGACAAAGAATAGACCATACATCATTGGATGAATTTCTTTTTTTCGACCTGCTAATAACATTGTAATTGGGTAGAATACAAAGCCGATTGCAATACCAGTAGCAATTGAATAACCAAGTGGCATCATTAACACTGTAAAGAATGCAGGTACTGCTATTTCGAATTTATCCCAATCAATTAAACGTAATGACGATACCATAAGTACCCCTACGATTACTAAAGCTGGAGCAGTAACTGCTGGTGTTACAACCGCTAATAATGGTGAGAAGAATAATGCTACTAAGAATAGTACTGCTGTTACAACTGCCGAGAATCCTGAACGAGCACCTGCAGCAACTCCAGAAGTTGACTCTACGTATGCAGTTGTTGTTGATGTACCAAATAAAGAACCGATAGTTGTTGCTAGTGCATCTGCCATTAAGGCACGGCCAGCACGTGGTAGTTTATTATCTTTTACTAAGCCTGCTTGTGTCGCAACAGCCATTAAAGTACCGGCTGTATCAAAGAAATCAACAAACAAGAATGTTAATACTACTACTAAGAACTTCACATTCAATAATGTACCAATATCACCTAGTGGTTCTAATGCTACCATGAATGTAGAATCTACACTTGGGATAGCTGATACAACCGCTGTTGGGGGATCAATGATACCTGTGATCATCCCAATAACTGCTGTAATCACCATACCTAAGAAAATACCAATACTGCGCAATTTAATAATAAGAATAACTGAAAGAATAATACCGAAAACCGCTAATAATGTAGCGCCTGTGAAACTTCCTAAAGTGACTAAAGTAGCTGGGCTATCGACAATGATCCCCGCTCCTTGTAAACCAACAAAAGTGATAAACAAACCAATACCTGCAGAAACTGCATATTTAAGTTGTACTGGAATTGCGTTAATAACGGTTTCACGGATACCAGTTAAAGATAAAATAATAAAGATAATCCCTGAGAAGAACACACCTGTTAAACCAGTTTGCCATGGAATACCATATGCTCCGACTACAGTAAATGCAAAGAATGCATTTAGCCCCATTCCAGGAGCAAGTGAAATCGGGAATTTAGCGAAAATCCCCATAATCAAAGAACCGACTGCTGCTGCTAATGCTGTTGCTACGAAAACAGCACCTTTATCCATCCCTGCATTTTCTAGAATACCTGGGTTAACAGCTAGAATATATGCCATTGCAAGGAAGGTTGTAATACCACCTATTATTTCGCGGCGATAATTAGTTCCTAATTCATCGAACATGAAATATTTTTTCATTATCAAAAAATCCTCCGTGTGGTCGTCCTCAATATCGAAAACAAAAAAGACACGCCGACTACTCTACTAGTCGCATGTCTACGATATATTTCATCACAATTAGTGTGTGAAACAAATTAGTGTTTATACGTTTATGTATAAACCTAAATCGTAGTCAAGTTATTTACGGTAACTTGGTAGAAACTCACGGGCCTTATCCCCGACATTATACGACGACGTATTTAATTTACATTCGTAATATATCATTTCGTTTTTTAGATTTCAACCCTATTTCCGAACATTTTTCTAAAAAGAAATACGAAAGTTCGTGTAAAATTCTTATTTATTGTTCAGGTTCTATTAAAAACGTTACTAAAGAAGCTTTGTACTGAACATTCCATTTATCCGTTTAAAGAAAAAATCCCCTAGAAATTCTAGAGGATCCTTCTTTTGAACTTATGTTTTAACTCGTCACTTTACTTTGCAAGACCTGAATTCTTTTTTCTAATTTTTCTTTCCAATCTTCTGCTAATGCATCTACTGCTTGTATTTGTTTCATTGCGATCGCATCTTTGTTTTTAAAGTACACTTCATTGCAATACAAAACAGATATACATGCAGGATGCTTTTCTACAAGCTCAATTGTTGATTCTGCACAGATTGTCCCTTCTTCTAGTACACGTGCAAGGAAACCTGTATAGCCTGTTTCGATTAAACGCTTGAGCAATATGTTTGCCTCTGTATATCTATCGATCGTGCTACACGGAATACGCCCCTGTGTAATTTGGATGACAGCATCTCCAATTTTATAAACATCACCAATACAAACATCTGCTTCTAACATATTTGTTACTGTTAAATTTTCACCAAATGCAGCAATGGGCAACGTTTTCCCAAGTTCCTGTTCCCATTGGATGTAATGCTCCGCAGGATATAAACAAACTGCGCGGTCAGGGCCACCATGATGTTTTTTATCTGCCACATCATCTCCTTCGAAGCCATGAGAGGACAAGTAAACTTCCTGCACGCTTTGTTTTTCAATCCCCGTAATCATTGAACGCCCTTTACTATCAATCAACTCTTTTGGCATCCCAACTGCTAATGTATGTATTTTTGGTTTATTTTTCTCCATTTAAATCCCCCCTAATCTGACTAATATAATTTCTTTTGCATTCATTTAGTTTACTACATACATCACTTTACCAGCAATTTTTGCATGTTAGGAAACTTCATTCAGCCATAAATTCAGAAAGAATGAAATCAAAAAAGCCCTAAAAACCTCTTAGAGCTTTTAGGGCTTTTGCTATTATTCCCACTCAATCGTTGCAGGTGGCTTAGATGTAATATCGTACAGCACGCGGTTCACATGTTTTACTTCGTTTACTAGGCGGACAGAGATTTTCTCTAGTACATCCCAAGGAATGCGTGCCCAGTCTGAAGTCATACCGTCGATAGATGTTACTGCACGGATACCGATTGCATAGTCATACGTACGTGCATCACCCATTACACCAACTGAACGGATATCAGGTAATACCGTGAAGTATTGCCAAATGTCAGGGCAATTAATTTTATATGTAAGTTAAACTTCTATTTAATTTCAACTTCTAAATAGTAGCACGTTTTTCATAAAAAATCTAGATTATTAATAAGGAAACTACTCATTATGGGTCAACAACCTATCATTATATTTACAAAATGCACTCGAAAGAGTGCCCTGTTTTATTGCTTGTTGCGTAAAGTATGGATTGCGATGTCGTGTTCTAAAATCTTATCAGTGATGTATTTCAATGTATTAGATAGTTGTTCATCTGAATCTTGCTGTAGCTTCACGGTATGTTCAACCATTTCACCAAGACTGTCGACCTTACCTTTCACTTCAGATAGTTCTTGTTTCACTTCAGCTATTTCAGATTTAAGTTCAGCTTTCATTTCAGCCATTTCAGCTTTCATTTCAGCTTTCATGTCGTCCATGCCTTTAGTGATGTTTTGAAGCATTTCAATAATTAAGTTTTCGTTTGTCATTTTGACCACTCCTAAGATGTTTCTTGTTATTCCTCTATCTATTCAGGAAACTTTAGTCTTTCCAACATTTCGGCATACTGTGCCGTTCGGTTCTTTTCACGTTGTATTTCTTCTTCAGCTAGTTGACTGATTTTATCAAGATTAGAGTCGATTGAATCAAAACTTGTATGCATTGACGCAAAATGCCCATCTATCGAATCAAGCTTTTTATCCAGTGAATCAAAGCTTGTATGCATTTCAGTGTTTAGTTCTTTTATATCTGCATGAAAGCTATCCATATTGTTTTGAAGTTCCTTCAACATGCCCATAATCGCTTTTTTAGCTTCATTATCGTTCATATCATCCATTGTTAATTTCCCCTTTCAGTCGGAATAAAAAGGCACTCATTTGAATGCCTTGTTTTACTTCTTGTCTATTACATTTAAAATCATGCTGTGCTTGCCAACTTCACCAGCTAGGTAATTAATATACCTTGCATGTTTAGCTGTTTTCTGTGTGATAGTGTCAACATTTTCAACCACTCTATTGTGTTCTTCCGTAGAAACCTGTTTGAACTCATTTACTTCAATTCGTAGTTCTTTGATTTCCTTTTCCAAACCATCAAAGCGTTGGTTCATGTCTTGGTTCATTTCATTCATTTTAGCTTGCATACCTTGAAGCATTTCCATCATTTGTGTAAGTTCGTTTGTGTTGTTTGTCATTTTAGTACACCTCAGTATATTCAACTTCATCCTAATGAGTAGCTTCTTGGATTAACTTTTCCTTCAATAAATTTATATCCTTATTTTCTTCCGTAGAAGTACAATATTCAAAATTACATCATCAGTAGCTTCATCCCTGACATTGAAGTCAAGGCAATTTAATAATATAGAAAACATCTTTAAGGAAGGTTAGCCAACTGGTCGTTATCCGATGTATTTTCTAAATATTCAGTTTCATTGTAAATGCTTATGTTCATAGTTTAATTTATTGTAGTAAAGTAGCGTCAGTTATCACTACCATCTTTTCTAATGATTCAAGTTTGATTTCGACTACCCTAAGACGCTGGTGTACTTCAGCAACTTCTTTCTTCAATTCTTTAATCTCGCCTTTCAAGTCTGTTTTCATTACACCTATATCTGTAGAAATTTCTTGAAGTCTCTCGATAATCTTTAATGTTTCAATTGCCATATTCCAACACCTCTAAACATGTATTTTAAGTATATATTAATTATGTATTAGTCATATTTTAACATGGGTTGTAGCATAATAACATGGGATTTAAGTGCTGTTTGACTAGAATAAAATGTATAACAATGCAAAAAAAATCCCCTACCAGTTCATAACGAACTAATAGGGTGACAACTATGGGGGCATAGCTGGTAATAAAACAATCTGAAGATGGCTGAAGTCTTCAGATTGCTACTAGATTGTAAAGTCTTTTAATTTCGCAACACTGTAAGGATTGCTTACCACAATTGAGACGTACCATTCAATTAAAGTTTCGTAGGTAGTCCCACGTAACCCATTATCTACGGCTGTAATTTCACCAGCCTGAATACCAGTTACTGCATCAGGACCAAGTGACATTGCATAGATAGCGTTGTCAGGCAAGAATGCATCTTCTACAACTGCAATTCGAACATCTCCGAAGCGTTGCACTGGACGTCCGAAGGCATCTTGTGAAGGTTCAATGAAGGCTTTCTGTGCCATGAATAATTCATTTACTTTACGGCGTGTTTTTTTGTTCATAAAAATTACGTCCGCCCCGCCTTGCACTTTATCTAACAGCTGGTGGATTAATCCTGTGTGTAATGGGAAGCCACTAGCATCAACTACCTGTGTAGCGTCCATTCGCTTATTTAAGCCGTCAAACTCCATAGGGTTTACAGATGAATCACCGTGGAAGAAAGTCTGTGTAAAGTGGTTGGCAATAGCCTTTGCCTTGCTTGCTGTGGCTTCAGCACGTACATTGTTTAGATTTCCAGTCAATTCAATATAACGGTCAACTTCAACCTTTGAACCTAGTCTGCGTAGTTCCTCGAAGTGTTCCGAATTGGTAGGGTTCTCAACAATATATTCTTCATTTACTGCACGAAAAGTTGCACCACCGTCTGTTTCTTCACGGATAAAGCCATACGTAGCACCAAAAATCGTTTCGAATGGCAATACTTCTAATACAGCTGATTCACGTGCAATCGTTTGGATGATACCTTTCTTCATTGGGTTGCTTGTTAAGTAGCTAGCTTCAGTAAGTGTAATTCCTGGCATATAAAATCAATCTCCATTTCTTTGTAAGTTTTTTGCAATGAAAAAAGCCAACTGGATTTCATCAGTTAGCTTTGTTGGGGTGCATGGGTGCACTAATATTTGGTTGTTTTAAAGGTTGTTTTCTACTTCATGAATCGAAACTGTTGCACCAGCACCTAAAATCTCCATTTTGTATGGCAGATAGACGTTAGGTTGCTTTCCTAAATCCACTAAGAAGCTTTGCAGTAGTCCTTCTTCTTTAATTGCAGAATCATACTGTTCACCTAAAATTGAAAGCTTTTGCAGATATTCACTCTTTGCTTCTGCAATGCCTTCTTTAATTGCTTGTATTTCCTCTTGCTGTGCCTTATTCATTTCTGCTTTGTTAGATTGAATCTCCGCAATCACGGCATTTACATCTTCGGTCTTATACAATTCAATTTGTTTCATTTCAAGCTGGATAGATTGAATTTTATCAGTCATAGATGTCACAACTTGCTTCTGTTCCTCATACGTTTGTTCAGAAACTTGCTGAAGCAATGCTAGTTTGTGATAATCCTTTAACTTTATTTGTTCATCCTGAAGGTGTAGCTGTAGCTGAACCAACTCTTCTTGTTTACGTTCCAATGCAAGTTCATAGCTTGTGGATGCATCGGAAGCTTTGTTCAACAAGCCAGCCACTATTTTCTTTATATTTTTCATAGTATCTATTCCCCTTTTTGAATATTAATCTTCAATTGTTCAATACCTAGCCCTTCTTCATAAGCCTTCCCAGCAATTGTGTCTTGCGTTCTTCCACACTCATAGCATTGGAAGTCCCAGATGAAGTTTTAGTCAATCCTAATCGTTCCATTTGAATGCGTTTGTCATTCTCTGCTAAATACCCGAATACATCCATAAACAACTCTGTTTCTTTAATAGTAGGATTTTCTTTATAAGGAATCTTCAAGATGTGTTTTTTCATTTGCTGAAATGCATCCTTTTCATCTGCTGGTATAACAAGATTCTGTATATCTGCCATGTACTTTATGAAGGAAGGAATTTCGAGAAAATCATACCATGTATTTGTGCTGATTCTATTTGCTTTACAGAAACCAGCTATGGTATGCCCTTCCAGCATCTTTGCACGGGTGTACTGTTGTGCAAGTGCTACATGCCTATCTGTTAAATCAGGGGGCACGGGAACAGTCTTTAATAACTTTTCATCGTATATGGTCATACTAACTCACCTCCAGCACTTCAATTTGAACTGTTTTTTTACTTTTTACGGTGGCATCTTTTAGCAATCGCTTTTGTAATTTGTCTGTGTAGTAGCTGGTTTCTAGGATTGTATTCAACCAGTACAAAGCCAACTTCTTGTTAGGGTGCTTATAATTTAATTCACGCTGAACATCTTCCAAAGTGGCAATTAATCTTGCCTTGTTCTGCTTGCCATATGATTTGAAAGTTTTCAGGTGTTCTTGTAAGTCTGAATGCACCGAATTAGCCTGATACTTGAATGTGATTTCACGGGCTTCAGCAATCGCTGAAGTAAGTTTGCTATTCACGTGAGAAGAATCATATTTACTCTTTCCAATGGTGGAAATAAGGTACTCAATTTTTGTTTGTAGTGTCATGGTTGTTCACCAGCTTTCGTTTTTAATACTGCTTGTGCTTTTGCTGATTCAGCTACTAACTGCTGAAGCACCATCAGGTCAAGTTCCGTTATGCCGATTTCCTTTGCAAGTTCTTTCATACGTTCAGCAACTTTTGCTGGAATCTCAATAGTGCCAATTTCATAACAAGCAATCGTACTCTGTGATTTGCCGAGTAGTTGCCCTAATCCAGTTTGATTCAGTCCATAAAAGCCCCGTAATATGCGAAATAGTGTAATGTTCATTTTTTTCAAGCCCCCTTTTATACTCTTTGTGCTGATAATTTATTAGTCATAAGGCAATAGAAAAAGGACAACCCTGAAGGTTGCCCGTTAGTCTAATATGTAGTAGTGAATGGCTGATTCAACTAAATGCTTTATGCTTAGGTTTCTCTATATATAGGGTTCGTGAAAAGGGGCATTTGTAAGACACCGATTCAAAAGATGGTGGTTTGTACCCATGACATACAACTGGTACACACTGGGGAAAACACAGGAAAACTTACAGTACAAAAAATTAGAAAAAAATTTAATGTTGGATATCCCATATATCAGAATCACTATTTATGAATGCCCCCCCTTGGAATTTTCAGGACATAAGTGCAATAGATGCGATTTACAACAAGCGTTCAGACGGATTCAGGTGGGTACTTATACGTTTAGAAGGATTTCACTTGCTTACAAGTCACTTTCACGGTAGTTACAAGAAGGGATTCTGGTGGATAGAAGGCATTCAGGTCACTTACTGAAAAGGTACTTAAAATATAGGGTGCTAAAAATAGGATATCCATTTTTAATACACTAAATTAATAAAAAGAGTACCCCTGTCCCCCGTGTACCCCCTATCAATATTTATTATTAATTTATTTTTGAACATTAATATTCAAGCATACAATTTACTTCGTTTGTATGAAAATGATACTTATTAAAAATGCATTCCTTCTTCATATGGAGTACGAATGTGTATGTGGATATGGGTAGTAATAGGCCGTGGCTGATAGTAGCGTAACTCTATTAAATAAAGCACACCCACCGTCTAAAAGTTACAACTTCAGGACACCCAACAAAGACAACCCAAAACATCTAAAAATAATACTTTACAACGTCTAAAAGTTAGTCTAAAATACATTGTACATAAGTCCTTTAGACTTTAAGACTGAAAAAGGAAAGTGATACATATGGAAATTATAGGCTATGCAAGAGTTTCAACAAAGGGACAAGATTTGACTAATCAGATTGAAGTATTAAAAGAATACGGCTGTGAAAAGATTTTTATGGAGAAGGAAAGTGGTGCAAAGTCTGATAGACCAGAACTGAAGAAAGCACTGGAATATTTACGTGAAGGCGATAAGCTGGTAGTTCATAAATTGGATAGGCTAGCACGTTCTACATTTGACCTTTTAAAGATTGCTGAAGATTTAGAAGCACGGGGAATTGGCCTAGTATTCATTAAAGAAGGCATTGATTTCACTACACCTAATGGAAAGCTAATGCTTACAATGCTAGGTGCTATTGCTACATTTGAACGGGATTTAATCAATGAAAGAACATCTGAAGGTAGAGAACGGGCAAAGGCAAAGGGTACACATATGGGGCGTGTTGGACAAGATGAAAAGCAAGTAAAGAAAGCATTGTCACTCTTTCAGGATAGGGGCAATAATGGGTTATCAGTCAATGAGATTGCAAAAATGACTGGTGTACCCCGTTCAACCATATATGCAAAGGCTAAAGAACTGGTTTGATTACACTGGTTCTTTTTTTATTTACTTCTTTGTTAAATACACTTCAGGAACACACCCCATCTAAGCCCACACACTTCATTTTAACGGGCTTCATTTATTTTCCAATATGAAAGCTAGAACGCCTTCAGGGATGGGCTACAATCGTTATAAATTGCCTGCAAAAGAAGATAGGCACTCATTTTCGTTTACGTCCACGGGGTGCATTATATGGGGTTTTCAGCTGTATTTTCACCAGTCATTTCACTGATATTCAGACACATTCATGACACAATTATCAGTACCTTCAGCATCATCAACGCACACGGCTTCACCTGTTCAACGTTGTTTATTTCCCCATATAAGACAAAGAAATATGAAAAACGCTGTTAGAACAATGGGAAGCGTTATAACATACAAAGGTGAAATAGTTGACACCTTATTTCCTTTCAGATCCATCGACTTCATAACATGTAAATTTCAGCTGTATTCCATCAATAATATGGCTATATTACAGATATATTTTAGACATATCCACACTTAAAAAAGGATACAAGAAAAGACACTGATTTTATGCAGTGCCTTCCAATCAACATTAGCTTTGAATTACTTTTCAAAATAACATTTATACCAACCGTCTTTCCCTAAAATATTTAATAAATGGGCTATTCTTACCTCATCAAATACTGGCATTCCATCAGCAATTACGGCACCCCCTATATCCAATCCATTAATCGAAATAGCAAACTTCCCATGAATCGGAAATATGAAATCACCACTTTTCGCAAAGTAGAATTTACCTTGTTCTGCTGAATGTAATTCTTTCACTGTAAGGTGCTTTCTCATTAGTGTTTTAACTATACGGGCATCTGTATTTATCATTGTTTTCATTTGTGGTGGTCTCCTTTTTGGTTGCTTTTATTGTTGCTACAACCCATCAACAATCTTTCCTGTCGATTCAGACCACACTTATTTAAATAATTTAACAGCTGCTTCTTAATTACACGTTAAAGAATATTACATAAGTCCCGTTCATTTTTTGTACACTTAACAATAGCCAAACTAACAATAAACAATTTTAAAAGATTAATGACAACAAAAGATTAAGTTCAAAGGCTTGCTTACGCCTTCTCGCTTCACTCGAAGATGTTGAAATACAACTTTTACTGATTTTTTTAATCTGCTGAACAATTCTACCGTACTACTTTTCAGATTCCCTTTTCAGATTACTACTTTAGTTTTCATTTTAGCGTGGAAGTGCTTTTCTTCCACGTGCGAAGCATCTTCTTTTTTCTTTTTTATACTCGTCTCTTTTAAAGGAAATCTGCTACAAACCCAGTCATATCAAGGGTTTCAGCAATCGTTTACTAAGCAGTGAAAGTAAAGATTCTTTTCAACATCAAATTACTTGTCTGAATTTCCCCATTTCCTTGTTTAAAGGGATGAAGAAACATTTACGAAATCGGGGGAATACCACCATGAATCTAATCAATTCAGTACGACAACTGAACACACCAACAATCAAAGTCATTGATTCAATTATGGGAAGTGGGAAATCCAGTTGGGCTATCCATCATATGAACAATGCACCAGCACGGCAAAAATTCATCTACATAACACCATTCACGGATGAAGTGGAACGTATCATTTCAGATTGTATCAGTAGAGAATTTGTTCAGCCATCAAATGAAGATGGCACAAAACTTGAAGATATTAAACGCCTGATTTCTGAAGGTGCTGATATTGCTTCAACTCATTCGTTATTCCAGCGTGTGGATGCGGAACTATTAGACTTATTAGCAAGCGAAAACTATACACTTATTTTGGATGAAGTAATGAATGTAATTGCACCATTAGAAGAATATACAAAGTCCGATTTACGGCTATTATACAGTGAAGGAATTATAAAGGTGGATGATGGGGGTTTTGTACGCTGGAATAAGCCTGAATACGATAGCGATGACGGTTATTTCACTAAAATACGCAACCTTGCTAACGCTGGAAATTTGATGATGTATGAGAATGATGAAGGGCAACCCGTTGTCTTGTATTGGACATTTCCAGCAGAATCTTTCCATTGTTTTGATGAAATTTATTTACTGACATATTTATTTGATGGGCAAATTCAACGGGCATATTTTGACCTGTTCAGAGTTCAATATAATTATCATTCTGTTGCCAACATTGAAGGCACATATCAGCTAACTGAATACAACCAATATCACAACGAACAGCTTGCACATATCAGGGACAACATTAATATTTACACACCTTCACCAGCTGATAGAAAGGATATGAACAAAGTTGGCGATAAGCGTATAGATTTCAGCATGAGTAATTTGCGAACAAGAACCAAACAAACAGCAATAAAAAAGGTACTCAAAGATAACGCTTATAATTTCTACCGCAATAAATGCAAGGTTTCAACGGATGAAGTCATGTGGACAACATTCAAAGAATTTCAAGATACATTAACACCAACGGGTCTGAAAAATTCCTTTGTTTCCGTGAATTGTAGGGCTACCAATCAATATCAAGATAAATCTGTATGTATTTATCTAGCAAATCGTTTTATGAATCCAGTAACAAAGAATTTCTTCTTTAAGCATGGCGTTCAGGTTGATGAAGATACTTTTGCCCTTTCTGAATTGCTTCAGTGGCTGTTTAGAAGCCGTATCAGACATGGGCAACAAATAAACGTATATATCCCATCAAAGCGTATGAGAACACTTCTGACTGACTATTTGGAAGGGGACTTGTAGTATGGCAAATAGCATATATAACGTAAAACTCACTGATAAGGATGTTTACAAAATCCTATATCTAAACAAGGTTAAAAAGCTTCTTCCTTATCAGATAGAAAAACAATTTCCAGTATCAAAGGCAACAATTAAAAAAATCGTAAATGGCAAAAGCAGAAAAGACTGTTACTATTCATTTATGGACTACATGGAACGCCATCCAAGAAAAATAAAGAAGCTATTTCCTGACCTTACACAACAACAATTAAACGGTATGGAAAAAGAGTCGAAGGGGAAATCTGAAGGATAGGATATTCAAATTCCAATAAGCCCACCGTTTCAAGAAAGCCCATCAACTAAAGGTGGGCTTTTCTTATTTTTCCAGGTTTTTCTACCCTAAATTTACCTCAATAATACAATTAACACCAATGCCCTATCAGCTATGCAATGTGTGGTAAAAATTGTGCCTTGCGATACAGTTGCAAAATGAATACCATTAACATTGTTTGTAGAAAGGTTTGGTGAAAATATATGAATTTAAAAACTGCTAAGGAAGTTATTAAAGAACTACATGTAACAATGAAGTCAAATATGAGTTCAGAAGAAAGAATGAACTTGGAGGTTTTACTTATTGAATATTATGTAGACGAAATAGTTAAACAAGAAAGCATAGAAACACTTCAAGGAACAGCTTTAAATTAAAATCCCATATTGCGATAAAAAAAGCATTCTATATACTTGTTTAAAAAGGGGAACGAAGGTGGCTGTTAATGGTTGATAACAAAAATTCTTTATACGGTGAATTATCGTTAGAAATGTTAGCAGGGTTTTATTATCATATTAGCAAAAATATAGAGAATGGAATTTTGTCTAATTCTATGTACCACGAGATAGATTTAATTAAACAAGTAGCTAAAAGAAAAGGTGTCTCATTGACATACTTATATAAGCAGGGTTCACTTCTAAAATGATATATTAAGTGTTATTCCATATTTCCACATTCATAAATAATACATTTCAAACCCAAGCTAATATAGGGTGATAGCAAATGCATGATACCGTTTTTTATTTAAAATCCTTAAATTCTCCACATGGAATAGGAATATTATTCTTAACTGGAATTGGTCTAATCAGTTTATTGTGCTAGTGGTTATATAAAGGCGTAGACAAACAGAACTAATGTTTTCCCATATACAGACTCCAAAAGATTGATTTTACGGGCATATATTACTTCCGAGTAACTTAAAACATGCCCGTATGATTCTGTATTCTTGCAATTAACGTATCAACAACTTTTTCGGCTGGTAAAGCGTGTGGAAGTGCTTGAACGTATGAAAGGGTTGTTACTACTTCCAGCGTTAGAAATGGCGACACTGAAGCAAGTTGCAACGTTTTATGATGTTAGCGAAGATGTAATTAAATTTTTAGTTCATAATCACAAAGACGAAATTATTTCAGACGGGTTTGTCACATACAGGAAAGATGAAGTTATTGATTCTTTAAAGGTAGATGTTCTATCTTTTACAAACTGGTAGAGGGAAAACAATCGTTACAGTGTTAGGTGGGGGTGAAATAACTATTCCTTCACGTGGCTTACGGCTATTTCCAAAACGTGCGATTCTACGTGTAGGAATGCTATTGCGAAATTCAGAAATTGCAAAGGAAGTTAGAACACAGCTATTTCCGATGGCTACACAGCCAAAAATGGTAAAGAATTAAAAGAGTTCATGCAATAATCATAAAAAACAAAGTCGAGTTCCAGTATGTTAAGGAATCGACTTTTCTTATTGAATCTTATTGAATTAAAGCACTTGTTAGTTGAATAATAAATGAATCTTAAATTGCTTTAATAATCTCTACTCTATTTCCAAAAGGGTCTCTAAACTCAAAACGTTCAAAATTTGGAATTGGTACTGAATCCAATATTTTTATATCATTTTCCACCAATACTCTCCTCCAATATGATACATCTTCTACTTGGTATGCTAAGTGGGCTTTCGTTGTTAATCTATCAAAGCCATCTTCTGTTCCTACATGTATCTCTTTATCATCAACTTGTAACCAAAAGCCCCCTCTCCCTTGAAGTGAAACGGGCTTTTCAATTTCTTCTAATCCTAACACATTACAATAAAATTTCTTACCTTCTTCTTCAGCACCTTTCGGAATAGTTATCTGTGCATGATGTAATCCAAGAATCATATAGATACCCCCTGAGTATTAAAACTATTTCTTTTCATTATTATAGTACTAAACGATATATATAAGTAAATAATGGAATATTTATGTAAATTTATAATTATTTCTTATTAAAATAACTGGGCAGTTTAGTTGAATAGCAACAACAGCCATAAAGAAAGAATCGTAAGGAACTTAAAAGCCCTTCTGATTCCATTTAACAAACTCGGTTTTTGCAAATATACTGTCTATTGGTCCATCATCATTTTTTATAAACAGACTGTCTAAATGGTCTTTAACTTTTGAATACTCCTTTATCAGTGCTATTCCCATATAAGTTTTAATAAATTGGTTGACTAACTGATGCTTGTTATAGCGATTTTCATTTTTTTCATAAAAATCAGCCATCTTACATCCTAATTCAATTGGGTATATCTTCATAGAATTTTGTCCACCGTCTACTAAAGTAACGCAAAACATAAAAAACTTTGTCACTTCACCAGTAAAATACTCCAGCTTTTCATCTGTAACTTTATCCAACATTTTCACTCCCACTCACCCATAATAGATTCCCTAAAGATATATCCTTACAGGTAGATACTTCTCTTTTAATCTGTCACTTGTACTAATTTATCTTCAACTACTTTCAATACAGGACTTTCAAATGCTTTACGTATATACTCGTAATCTTCTTTTAATTCATCAAATGATTCAGCAGGCATTATTTCACCCCACGCATAAGGCTTATCGTTTTCATCATAATGAACTTCACATATCTCAAAGTATGGTTTGTTCTGTTTATTAGTAAATTCAACAACTCTATAATTCCAGTACATAAATGCCCTCTCCTTCATAAATAAAAACATATACACCTATATCTTAATTTGAATCCTTAATGAAAGTACAATCTTATTTTTCTAACATTACGTTATATCGTATAACGATAGTACATGAGACAAATCGACTGCACAACTTTGTCACAATTATAAATCCACTTCATTAAATCTCACTTTCAGTAAAATAACTCTTTACAGTTTTAACAGTTCCCTTCACCATGAAACCGAGATATGGAAAACGGCTGGTGCAAAAAATGATTGCCTACGTTTCAGAAAACTAAATTAATAGAATCTGAAACATAGACAAACATCTGCATTATGTATTTTCATGAAACGTCAATTATGGTTTCCGTATGTATGCCCTTGTTTAAATGCGTGATTTCTCACAATACACCTACTGCACTACTATTGCCCCCATGAGTTCATACAATCCGTTAAATAGCGTTCTTGCTATAAAACGTTAATACATATCCAACTATTGTGGAACTCTGTAAAATCGTATTCTATGGTGTATCTTGCGTTGCCGTAACAACTCAATACTTCCACTCCTGACCGATTATGTGCGTCAACCACATTCAGATACCCAAGCCAACAAGGAAGCTTGTAGTGGTATCCTAGACGTTTGTGTGCATCGGAAACGTCATAACCTGTCAAGTTTAGTTTTAATTGGTGTTACTAGGTTTCCACCAACGAGTTTTTGCTAAAAAAGGCAATAGCAAACTAGGCCTTTGCTTTTTAACTTTTTTTCAAGTAAAATAAAGGCAATATAACTCATATTCAGTTATCGATTGTTGGTCGATTTGTTAATGGGTTCGCACTACTATGTCGCAAAACATATAGTGCACTTCTTCAAGAGGGTGTTCCTAGCACTCTCTTTTTTCTTTTTATAGTCGTACTTTGTTTAAAGGTGACTTTATTCTCCCTATTTGTAGTATGGTTTCTTCTTCTAATCCTCGTAAATAGTTAGACGTAATTTGGGTATCATAATGCCCCATTAGACGGCTAAGGCTATAGATGTCTGTACCATTCCTTAATTGCTTATGTGCGAAATAATGGCGACAATCGTGTGGTGAACACCTTACTTCTTTCCTAACACCAGCATTTTTACAATGTTCTTTCAGAATTTTATTTATCCTTGACCTAGATAACCTTTCAGCTGATTGGTCTAAGAAGTAATAGTCTGCTATCTCTTCAGGATGCTTATTTTTGAATCGTAACTTTTTTAACGCTTCGTACTTCCGCATATATCTTCTCATAATACGTGATACATAAATTAACCGTTGTTTCGAACCTTTACCGTGAATGACGATGTGCTTACTAGTAATGTCTTGTACTTTAATGTCGCACAGTTCGCTAACACGGATGCCTGTATCGAATAAAATGATAAGAATTAACTTGTCACGTACATTTGAATACGTATACTCCTTTACATCACGTAAAATCCGTTTCACTTCTTCGTCATTAAAAGTATGAATGACTTTACGTTCCTCTTTTAAGTTCTTAATCCTTCTCATTGGATTATCCATTTCATCAAGAAACTCTTCTGCTACTAGGTCATTAAAAAACACCCTTAGCGTGGCTATACTACCGTTGATTGTAATTGCCTTCTCTTTACCTAACTCCTGACAAAAACGAATGTATCGCTTAATATGAATGGTTTTAACGCCTTCAATTTCAGTGATGTTAAACTGTTCTTCCATGTAGTCTTTCCAGCGGTTTAAACGATACCTACAAAGTGCAATATATTCCTTCTTCCGTTCCTGAACCTGTTGATTCAATTCAAAATCATCTATCAGTTCCATAATTTTAACCAATAAAAAAAACTCCCCCCTATTTTAGTCGCTGAAACTAAATAGAAGAGAGTTTAAATTTACATATAAATAGTTGCACGTTAGAAGTGATTTCACTAACTAAGAACACAAGATAAACGTTGATACATCAACATTTACAGCGTATAAACAACCTTATAATTCACAAGGTTATTCCCACTCAATCGTTGCAGGTGGCTTAGATGTAATATCATACAGCACGCGGTTCACATGTTTTACTTCGTTTACTAGGCGGACAGAGATTTTCTCTAATACATCCCAAGGAATGCGTGCCCAGTCTGAAGTCATACCGTCGATAGATGTTACTGCACGGATACCGATTGCATAGTCATACGTACGTGCATCACCCATTACACCAACTGAACGGATATCAGGTAATACCGTGAAGTATTGCCAAATGTCACGATCAAGGCCAGCTTTTGCGATTTCTTCACGTAGAATGAAATCAGATTCGCGAACGATTTCTAATTTTTCTTCTGTTACTTCACCAAGCACACGGATACCTAATCCAGGACCTGGGAATGGTTGACGCCAAACGATTTTTTCGTCAAGTCCAAGCTCTAAGCCTAGCGCACGTACTTCATCTTTAAATAAAGTTTTCAGTGGCTCGATTAGTTGGAATTGCATATCTTCCGGAAGACCGCCAACGTTATGGTGTGATTTGATTGTTTGCGCAGTTGAAGTACCAGATTCAATAATATCTGTGTAAAGAGTTCCTTGTGCTAAGAAATCCATGCCTTCAAGCTTAGATGCCTCTTCATCAAATACATAAATGAATTCATTGCCGATAATTTTACGTTTTTTCTCTGGATCAGAAACGCCAGCAAGTTTGTCCATGAAGCGTTTACGTGCATCGATTTTAATAAGATTCATGTCAAAGTCTTCTGTGAATGTTTTCATTACTTGTTCAACTTCACCTTTACGGTTTAAGTTGTGGTCTACGAACATACAAGTTAATTGATCGCCGATTGCTTTATGGATTAACACCGCTACAACCGATGAGTCTACACCACCAGAAAGTGCGCATAATACTTTTTTATCGCCAACGATTTCACGAATTTTAGCAATTTCAAGCTCAATGAAGTTTGCCATTGACCAATCGCCTTTCGCTTCACAGATATCGAATACGAATTGACGTAATAGATCATTACCATATACAGAGTGACGTACTTCTGGATGGAATTGTACTGCATATAGTTTACGTTCAACGTTTGCCATTGCAGCAATCGGACAAGATGCGCTAGTTGCGATGACTTCAAAACCAGCTGGAACTTCTGTTACATGGTCACCATGGCTCATCCAAACGATTTGTTCTGTAGGTAACTCACCAAATAATTTGTTTGGTGTTGTTACTTGAATTTCAGCTTTACCATATTCGCGTGTTTCAGCACCTTCAACTTTACCGCCGTTTGTATGTGCCATTAATTGCATACCATAGCAAATACCTAAAATCGGTAAACCTAATTCGAAAATAGCTGGATCCACATGGAAGGCATTTTCATCATAAACAGAGTTTGGACCACCTGAGAAAATAATACCTGTTGCGTTCATATCTTTAATTTCTTCTGCAGTTACTGTATGTGGATGCAATTCACTGAAAACACCAAATTCACGAATACGACGTGTGATTAATTGGTTAAATTGGCTACCGAAGTCTAGTACAACGATTTTTTCTTGCTCTTTTAATAAAGGGCTAGCTGTCAAAATTTCCACCTCTTCTATGATTTTTAAAGGATATTTTCATTTGTTCAAAGAAAAACGCGAAGAAAGTAAAAAAACTTTCTACGCGTTCATAAGCTCTAGAATATTGATAAAGGCGAATGCGTAGCAAAGTAAAGTGATTTACTATACTTTTCACCTAACGAAAACATCCGCCTTCATAGAGAAACCATTTATGGTGATTTCGTAGAAACATCCGAACCCTATTATCGAACTTATATGAAAGCAATCCTTGCATTTAATTTTTTTCATTTTACTCTTTGTCTACGTTAAAATCAACTGATAGTGCGATTGATTAAATATTCCCAACTTTCTTTCAGCTTCACAAAATCAACATCCTCTTTGTCTTTCCCATAAATATGTTGCTCGTAGACTACCGTCAGCTTTTGCATTTCATCTGTTTCTAATGCTGCATCTACACGCTCTGCGAATGCACTTAACGTTTCTCCATCATTTCTGCGCAAGCCAATACGAGATAATTGTTTTAGTAAAACATGGTAAGAAGAATCGAAATTTGACCAATCCGCTACTTTTTTACGGTAAGCCCGAACATGCATTTTTGGAATCCATGTTTTACGCTGTAAAAATAAAGAAATACCCGTGATTATTAATAATACAACAATTATCACCCAAACATAAGCAAACTTTTTCATCCATAACCATATTGCATCAAAGCTAAATGTTGAGTTCGGTTGTTCCTTCTCGGTTACCTGTTCTTGTGGTTGTGGCTGCTCAGGTTTTTGCTCTGGCTGCAATACTTCTTCCTCGTCAGACGTATCTAACGGGATATCATAATCAATGTTTACATTGCCGGTAAAACCGATTGTAGGTTCAAACTCCATCCATCCCGTTCCAGGTATAAAAGCTTCTACCCATGAGTGCGCATTGTCATTCGTGATGCGATATTCGCGTAGTCCATCTGACATAGGGCCTGCAGTTCCTGGAGCAAAACCTTTTACCCAACGAGCTGGGATCCCTACTGAACGTAAAAGTACCACCATTGACGTGGAGAAATTATCACAATACCCTACTTTTGTATCGAACAAAAATTGATCGACATAATCTTGATTTTCAGCAGGAATGGCGGCTTGCGTTTTATCGTACTTAAAACCATTTGTTCTAAAATAACTTTCTACAGCCTTAATTTGTTCATAAACGGTATCTTTCTTTTGCGTTATTTCAGACGCTAAGTCCCTTACACGTTGGGGAAGTTGGTTTGGTAACTGCAAAAATCGGTCAAATGAAGAATCCATTGTTTCAAGTGTTGCTGGATATGACAACTGGAGCTGCTCCATACTATAAACAGGCTCGCTATAAGACAATGAATAGTTTGATAATGATTTCGATTCCCCTACCTGTTGTTCTATATTCATTCTCTCAGTCTGCTCATCTTGAATAAATAAAGTGGAATCCTGAGCCGAAACAGAAAGCATACCATAGGTTTGAATTAAAAATGGCATTGGAACAGCAATATCTAATTGAATCTGACGTTCATTTTCGGGCGGCCCTACTTGTAAAGAAGTCAGAATGGGTGTATTTGACTCATAAACATTTTTCCCAAAGTTCCCCTCTGACACAATCCAGCCTTTTGACGTATACGTATCTTTTGTTTCAATACGCCAATAATGACGATCACGAGAAGAAGCAGTGAATATTAATGTATTATCTCCTTGGAATGGGCCACCTAGCTGACTATCATCTTGGCTATAACCAACTGATTTTTGACCATTTCCTTTTCCATCTTTTCCAGTAACCCCTTGGATAAACGGCACAGGATCTGCCCATGTTGGTCCTGTTTTTGGTAAAAAGAATGCTACAGAACTAACGAGCAATACGGATACTAGCATGGGAATAACAATTTCCCATTTCTCCATTACCGTACTTGTAGTTTCCACTTGAAGCCAAAGACGCTTGACAAAAAGTACCCCTGTCATGATTAATCCTAAAACAACAACTTTTACAATTGCGGCTTTACCATCATAGTCACTAAATGTATCCAAAGTAGCAATAAAGAATACGGTCATGGCAAAGAAATAGAATATATTTTTTCTCACCGAAACCCAATGGTGAATTAAATAAACTAGCATCCAAATCAACACAAGAAATAATACTGTTCTGAAAACATCTGAAACCTGTCCAAAATCACCTGTCAGGATCGTGGTCATGTTCCCTTTCCATTCAGCCAATAAAAAAGGTATAGTATCACCAGATAATACAGGACTAGGGCTATAGGTAAAAACAATAAACCATGTAATATAACCAAACTTCACTAATCCTGATAACAAAGGATGTACGCGGAAAAGACTTAGCGCTAAAGACATACCGATAAAGACTAAGAAAAGGTGCATCCCGCCTGTATTCGTTAATTGCATAATGGGAATAAGCCATTCTCGCAAAATGAAAAATACAATAACATACGCTATGGCTAATTCTAAAAATTCTCCTAATGATTGCTTCACGGTCTCGTCACCTCCGTGAATAAATGATAGAAATCTACTGGATTCACAAAAATAACTTGTATATGTTTATACCGCATCGTAAGCTCAGATTGCACTGGTGGCTGCTTGGCCACTACAAAACAAATACAGCTTTTCACTATATTTGCAAGAGTATGTAGTAATTCATCTGAAACATCACTTGTCACATAAAGCAGTGTTGCCACTTGCTTAAAGGCTTGTTGGTCATGGAATCGAAACTTTACATTCTCTGTAGGTTTTATCGCAGCTAAATGATACATGACCTGATCTAAATGCTTATCACCCTGTATAGCAGGGAATACTTTCGTCATTTCTCCAGCGGAAATAAATGATAATTCTCCACGCTCCTGAACGATCATCTGTAACATTGAAGCTACTAATTCCACTTTTTCTTCAAACACGGAGGATTTTGTAGCGTCAAGTACTAACATTAATTCAGATGATTGTCGATCCTCAAATTCCTTAGACTGCAAGGTTTGTGTACGTGCAAATGATTTCCAATGAATCCATGAAAAACGATCTCCCGGAACGTACTCTCTTAATCCAACAGCCATTGATGTGTCTTTCACAATAGAGTATGGTGACATCATAGGGCCAACATCATATTTTGTTTGAAGGGCAGCATATTTCATGTCTTGTATTCTTGGGTAAACTAAAATAGTTTGGTCCTTTTCTGCTACGACAACCTTTTTTGCCCAGCCAAAAAAGTCGTAGAAAACAATTGTAACGCCTAGGTAGCGATGTTCACCACGTGGCATATCTTCCAATTCATATTGCCAGCTAAAGTTTTTTTTAAATCCAACAAATTTAATGGCATTCGTATTTTGTATTTTAGCTTGCACTAATCCCTCACTATCCACAAGTTCCTCCATTACGATATAGGCAAATGGAAAACGTGTTTTACGTTCTATCGCAATGTGGACCTTCGCTGATTGACCTCTTTCAATATGAATCGGGTCAATCTTGCGTTCGATTAGTAAAATATCTTCTCTAACAATAAAGAACATGAATGCATATACTAAAAACGGACTAACCGTAAAAAATACAAACCAGCTTACAAATCCACCTTGGAACATTGCATAACAAAATGTTATGATCATCAAAAAAGCGATTAATAGGAAATGTTTACTTTTTTCTACAAAAGCTTTCCATCGCCTCATTGTTCTGCAAACCTCTTTGTCGGAACTGGTGTTTTGGCAATGATACGCTGGATAATTTCGTCTGCTGTCACGTTATCGTAGCGTGCATCTGGTTTTAAGACTAAACGATGGCTAAAAACAAATGGCACTAAATATTGAACATCATCAGGTGTAACATAGCTTCGCCCTTTCAAAAATGCGTAAGCTTGAGAAGCTTTCATTAGCGCTATTGTGGCACGTGGACTCACACCTAAATAGACATAATTATTTTCCCTTGTTAGTGTAGCAAGCTCCACCATATAATTTTTAACAGAATCTTTCACATGCACACCTTGAACAAGCTCCTGTAATTCAATTAATTGCGCTACCGATAACACTGCTTCGATTTTTTCAATGGCTTTACCATTCTCAGCTCTTCGTAAAATTTCAACTTCCTGTCCCCTAGATGGATAGCCCATTTTTATCTTTAAGAGAAATCGATCAAGCTGTGCTTCAGGTAAAGGATAGGTACCTTCATGTTCAATCGGATTTTGTGTAGCCATAACAAAAAATGGCTGATTGATCATCAGAGTATTCCCATCAATTGTAACAGAAGCCTCCTCCATCCCCTCTAATAAGGCTGATTGAGTTTTTGGCGATGTTCGGTTAATTTCATCGGCTAATACAACATCCCCCATGATTGGCCCTGGACGAAATTCAAACTCCATTGTCTTAGGGTTATAAATAGAAATACCGACTACATCTGATGGCAATAGATCTGGCGTAAATTGAATACGCTTAAATTGGGCATCAAAAGATTTTGCAAGCGCTCGCACCATCATAGTCTTTCCTACTCCAGGTACATCCTCCAACAAAACATGTCCCCTTGCTAATAGTGCGACAATACTGAGTTCAGCAACTTCTCTTTTACCAATCATTACTTTTTCTATATTTTCTAAAACATTCTGTATTTGAGCATTCATTAATCGAAAAGCCTCCCATTCCATCAAGCAATTGTGTGAATTGCAAGCAAACTTATTCTAAGCATAGCGAAATCTGTCTTGTAAAACAATTATCTGAAACTTCTACTCCCTACTATCACTCATAAAAAAGGCTTGTTTGATAACACTCAAACAAGCTTAATCCTTATTATATAACGTCATTACTCATTAGAATGTTACAATTTCAATCTTTTTAACCATATTTCTTCTAAAGATGTAGAATTTTCTTGCAAGAAAATTTCAGTTATCGCTCCAGAAAGAATAATTTTCCCTTCATGTAAAACTAATACATCATCCGCTATTTCTTCGGCAAAAGACAGCAAATGAGTAGAGAAGATAACCGTATTACCTTTTTCCTTCTCCTCCAACATCATGTTTTTCAACTGTGCTATCCAAAAGGGATCTAGACCATTCGTTGGCTCATCTAAAATGAGCAATGACCCGCTACCAAGTAAGCTTTGAGCTAGGTTTAGCCGCTGTAGCATCCCTTTGGAAAAGTGTTTAGCTCTTTGCTTCCGAACATCCCACAAGGAAACACGCTTCAGTACATTCTGTTGTTCATATTTATCTACTTGTTTTAAAGATGCTAACAGCTCTAATATTTCAGCTGCAGTTAGCATAGTTGGAAAGTTTACATCATCAGGCATAAAACGAATTGTTTGTGGTTGATGCCATATTATTTCACCAGCTTGCTGCTTCTCTTGACTAGTTAATAAACGAATCAAAGTACTCTTTCCAGCTCCATTTCCTCCAACCAATGCAAGAATTCGACCAGCTTGCAGCATAAAGGAGGCTTCTTTTAATCCTCTATCATTTTCATAAACCTTCGCTACATTTTTTCCTTCTAATAGAATCATCGCTGATGCCCCTCCTTTAACAACTTCGTAGCAAGCATTAAGGGCAGCACAATCCAAAGTATTGTTATTACTCCATACAACACATGACCAATTGATGATAAGTAGAACCTCGTTATATCATAAAAGGCTGGACCAAGCACACTAGTTTGATTGCTAAATATAAAATAGCCAAAGCGTAACCATTCTGCTGGATTAATATGTATCGTTATGATGATCAGCCTTTGTAAAATATGGCCAGGTACAACTGCACCTAGAGCCATTAAAGCATAAGAAATGAGCAATAAAAGAAAGGACCATACAACAAGGGATAATGCAAGTGCAAATAATCTTGTTTTAGCAAACGCCCCTAGCAAGATTCCTAAAGACACAAAGATAAAAATACATAATAGTGAAAGAACAACGAAAACAATTGGTAACCGTACACCACCTAGTAAGCCCCCTATTGTTAATACAAAACCAAATGCCACAACGATTACTAATAAAAACGCAAGTGCTATAGCCACATATTTGCCTGTAATATATTGCGTCCGCTTCATAGGATATGTTTTTAATAACGATAACCAACCTGATTCTATATCCCCAGCTATACTCATACTGCCAATGGTGATGATAAATAGCGGCAGTAGAAATAACAACACACTTAAAAATGATGCAGTTTGCCGTGTAAAGCCCTCAATATCTGGTAATGCCATTTGTTGAATCACGATAATGGCAACGAAAACAAATGTAAACAGAAAAGCTACTAGTTGCATCCATCGACTTCTTAGAATCTGCTTCAGCTCTATTTTTACAAACATCACTCATGAATCCCCCAATTTAATGTCAGCAAATCATGATAGGCTAATAGTTGACCTTCTCCTTCATCATTCATCCAATGTTGCACCTCGTCTTTTGTAGCAAATGCTATAACACCATAGTTCATCGGTGTCCAATAATTTTTGTTGTATACATAAATTGCTTTATAAACATCCATCCATTGATTAGTTGCTTTATTTTTAATATAGGCTGCTCCAACTTCACCATCGCCATTTAGCTTAAGGTAATCCATCAAGCATCCAATATCATCAAAAATCTCATAGTCTCCATTTTTCAAAACAATTTGCCCTGCATATTCATTATGAACAATACTCATATTACAAACTTTACAAATATCTGTTTCACTATTAATTTCATGCGGATGATATGTTTTTTCACCACAACCTACTAAAATAACGCCACATAAAATTAGCATCGTTATCCATCTAGTCATACTCTCGTCTCCCTTCTCCATAGCCATAAACTACATATAGTCACAACTAAACCGATAACCAATTGTTTGCTATTTAACGAAAGCTCTGTCTTTTTCATATTACTCATTAATTTCGGTTCACTATCTACAAGTAGGTTTCGTTCTGTTTTATTAATCTGTTGATCTAGTGATGTCAGGATAACAACGCTTGGTGATGCCACAAAAAATTGATAAACAGGCTGTCTCACCATCCATTGTCCAAAACTCGACACAGCCACGTATGGAACATCTCCAAAACCATCACCAGCCACATCGAGCCCTGTATAATCATCATAAAAATTATGCATTAGATGTAAACCTTGTTTGTCTGACCTTGCTGTTAATATATTGCCTGTAAACTGATTTTCCATAACGGTTGAACGCTTATCAACTTTTGTACCTTCTAATGCCGTTTGATTCATTTGAAAGCGATTTTCTTGCATTTGAATCACCGAACTCTTCTGCAATGCTACCCCTACACGATTATGTAGAAAGCTATTTTTTCTTACCATTGCCTCCTGTGTGTCATACATCATAAGTCCATAACTATTGAAGCCATTATGAGTACTGATTGTATTACTACTTATTTCTAAATTAGTAGTCATCATTACCATAAGACCGGTAACATTCTGTAAATACGTATTGAACAACACCTTCACACCATTTGAATACATAAAATGTGTTCCGTAACGGCTATTTGTTACTTTGTTTCGCTGCACGTCGACCCGCTTCACTTCTTCAACATATATACCATCCTGTACTTGTTTAATCGTATTATGTTCAATTGCGACATCCTCACTTTTAAAAACCGCAATTCCATTTCCTTTTTCGGCAAAGTGTGAGTAATTACCAATGATCTTATTTTCTAAAATTCGAATATGCCTTGAACGTTGAATATGTATACCAACTTGGATATCCTTTAATTCAATAGCTCTCAGCTCTAAATTCACCATCTCATTTGCAACAATTCCTTTATTTTTTGCTGTTATCCTTAAATTTTCTATCGAAACATTCGTTGCATGTTCAATTTTTAATACAGGTTCATCATTTTGAGCATAAAGCTCAGTCCCTTTTTGTCCGTACAGTTTGATCGGTTTCTTTACGATGAAATTCCCTTGGTAACGACCAGCAGGAATATGAATACTATCTCCAGCTTTTGCTTGATCGATTGCAAATTGAATATCAAATTCTGCATATGCCGTTTGACTTGTAAATAGAAAAAATAAAAAGAACAACACGATTTGCTTCATCCCTTTTCACCTCCTCATTCGGCAAGAAAAGACTAGAGGATTTCCCCTAGTCTATGATTTAATGACCGTGCCCTTCTTGATTCATCTCATTCGAATGCATAGAACCGGATGCATCTTTTTCATCCTCAGCCTTTTTTTGCATCATTTTCTTACGTCTCTCCAATGCATCATCTTTAATTTTTTGTAGTTCCTCCACATAAGCTTTCGAATTTTCTTGCATATATTTATCTGCTTCAGCCTTGTCCACGAAATAAATATAGCCCCAGTTCATCGGAGATTTCAGCTCTGTTTTTATAATTGTTACATCTTCAATCTTTGCCCAATCTTTCGACACAAAATCACGTACAAATTTTTCGTTTTTTTCTTCATTAGCAACCTCTGCATTTAATAAACAGCCAATATCGTCATAAAAAGCGATTGTTCCATCTTCTTTTATTGCCTGTGCTGAAAATACACCCATATCATGGTCTTTCATATAAACTTTCATATTACACATTTCACAAGTTGTCTCTTCTTCTGGCTCTTGTAACCGTGTATCTACTAATGAAGCAACTTGCACGGTTTCTGATTCATTTTTCGTAGTTTCTTGCTCATTTTCCGTTTCTTCTACCTGTTTTTTTTCGCCACCACAAGCTGCAAGTACAAATAATAATATTAGTGCAGGTAACCATAATTTTTTCACAACTTTATCCTCCAAGTTTAGTTTTTTGTTGCCATCTCCTACACTACAGATTAGTTGTGAAATTAGTTAAAAATCGCTGTGAAGAAATGGAAAAATTACCTTGAACATTCCATGAACATCTTCACTTCAAATATTTTGAATTTAGTACTTTCATTTACTTCCCCTCAAAAATAAAAACTCTCCACACTGATGTGGAGAGTTTGGCTTATATGGAAGAACGGTAACTATTGAGACGCTTCTTTTGTTTGTTTAAACGACTGAGCTTTAATGCCGTTTCATTTAATTCACGGCGAATTTCCAAATCACTAGCGCTATCTATATGGATAGGTGTAATCGGTTGCTGCAGTTGTGAATTTACAGAAATAGTTGTTGAATTGTACGTCTTCTCTTTATTTTTTTGTAATCTATTCCGAAATTGCTTTTGTGGATTTTGCCCAAAGTTATGGCTGAGATCACCAGCATGTAAATACTGTTGTTCCTGCCGAAAAACACTACTTGTCGTTGCACTCACTCTAGAAGTCCTCATAAAAAGTTACCCTCCCCTACATTTTATTATCCTTATAGGTAATTATATCGACATTATATGCTGACAATTAACAACATAGAACCATAATACATAAAAAAAGAGCGAAAAGAGCTATTTTCAAAAGTGAAACCACTTTCTTTATAACCCTTTTCGCTCATCTTACTTCCAAAAATCATCAAATATTGTAATTGGCATATGACGTTTATGTTGGGAACGCAAATAATACCCTTCTAATCTTTGGCGAGGTTCTTCTGGAATTTCTTTCCCCTCTAAATAATCATCTATTTGATCATACGACACACCTAGCGCCACTTCGTCTGGCAATGAGGGACGATCTTCTTCTAAGTCTGCTGTAGGCACCTTTTTATAAAGATGCTCAGGGCATTGAAGTTCTGCTAACAATTGCTTTCCTTGTCGTTTATTTAAACGAAAGATTGGCATTAAGTCTGCTCCACCATCACCAAACTTTGTATAGAAGCCTGTAATAGCTTCCGCAGCATGATCTGTTCCTAATACAACCGCTCCATTCATTGCAGCAATTGAATATTGGACCTTCATACGCTCACGAGCCTTTTCATTCCCTTTCACAAAGTCATTCAGCTCAACCCCCGCATTTGTTAGAGCTCTCACACTAGCATCCACTGCGTCTTTTATATTTACTGTATAAACCTTCGTTGGCTTTATATAATCAATGGCATCTTGGCAATCCTGTTCATCAGCTTGTACGCCATACGGTAATCGTACAGCGAAAAACGAATACTTCATTTCTCCCTCTTCTGCATTTAATTCATCAATAGCCAACTGCGCTAGTTTTCCTGTTAATGTTGAATCTTGACCACCAGAAATACCAAGAACAAAACCTTTTACAAAACTATAGCGTTTTGCATATTCCTTTAAAAAATCAATTGATTTACGTATTTCCCTCTGTACATCAATGTTAGGCAGTACGCGTAATTCCTCAATAATTTGTTGCTGTAAAGTCATTGCACCCGTCACTCCTTTTTACATTCGTTTAACCATCGCATGCACTTCTTCAATATTACGCATCTTATTATCCCAGCATTTTTGACTGAGATCGACCGGATATTCTTCAGGATTCATCGCACGCTTATATTCATCCCACAACAGCTCTAAATTCTCCGCCGCGTAATCACGCATTTCCTCTAATGTAGGGTTTTGATAATTGATCGCTCCATTTTTAATAACATGCTGATGTAAATTTTTTGCTTCAAAATTTGTGACAAACTTTGAGACAAACGTATGAATCGGATGGAACATTTTGATACGTTCCTCAGCTTGAGGATTTTCATCGTGCATTGTGATGTAGTCTCCTTCTGCCTTTCCATTCTTTTTATCGATAATACGATAGACATTTTTCAAGCCTGGCGTTGATACCTTTTCCGCATTAGCTGAGATTTTTATTGTATCTTCAAGTTGCCCTTCGCTATTCTCGATAGCCACCATTTTATATACTGCACCTAACGCAGGCTGGTCGTAAGCTGTAATAAGCTTTGTACCAATTCCCCAAACATCCACTTTTGCTCCTTGAGCTTTTAAATTTAAGATGGTGTATTCATCTAAATCGTTTGAGACAATGATTTTGGCATCATGGAAGCCTGCAGCATCCAACATACGACGAGCTTCTTTTGATAAGAAAGCAATATCGCCGCTATCTAAGCGTATGCCAATAAAATTAATTTTGTCTCCTAGCTCTTTAGCTACTTTAATTGCAGTTGGCACCCCTGATTTCAATGTATTATAAGTATCTACCAAAAACACACAATCGCGATGACGTTTTGCATAAGCATGGAATGCATCATAATCATTTTTATAAGCTTGCACTAATGCATGGGCATGTGTACCAGAGACAGGAATTTTAAAAAGTTTACCTGCTCGAACATTACTTGTGGAAGCAAAACCACCGATAAACGCGGCACGTGTTCCCCAAATAGCAGCATCCATCTCTTGTGCACGCCTTGTACCAAATTCCATTGCCACTTCATTTTTAATAATTTGCTTGATACGGCTAGCCTTTGTAGCAATTAATGTTTGATAGTTAACAATATTAAGTAAGGCTGTTTCAATTAGCTGCGCCTCTACTAATGGAGCTTCAATTCGGACGATTGGTTCATTAGCGAAAACCAGTTCCCCTTCTACCATGGAATACATTTCTCCAGTAAATCGGATGTTCTTTAAATACTGGATAAAGTCATCTTTATAACCTACTTCATCACGTAAATACGCAATATCCGATTCACTAAAATGAAAATCACGTAGATAATCAAGCATTCGCTCTAACCCAGCAAATATGGCATAGCCATTACCAAAAGGTAATTTTCTAAAATACAATTCAAAAACCGCTTTTTTATTATGTATGCCATCCGCCCAGTAGGATTCTGCCATATTGATTTGATATAAGTCTGTGTGTAGCGCTAAGCTATCATCTGCATAGTTTGATCTCAAAAGAAACCCCTTCTTCCGCTTTGATAATTAGTCCTAGTATACACTATATACCCAAATTCTTGCGTATTACATTCCCTCTTGTAGATGTTAGGTTTTCTAACATAAATAGTCAGAAAATTTAGAACTGTACACATTTTAGACACAAATTTTAGTACCGCTTTCATTCCCTATATAAAAACCTTTTTTCTAAAATACTTCGAGACTAGAAATATTCTATGTAAACTAACCTTACATAGAATTCAAAAAAACAATTGCACTGTTTTTAATACCGTTTTAACATGTAAATTAAATTTACGCAAGGAGCTGGTACTCATGAAAAAAATTGAAGCAATCATTCGTCCTGAAGTTTTTGGAGCTGTTCGGGATGGTCTTGCACAGGAAGGAATTGCAGGGTTAAGCGTTTCTGAAATCGCTGGTTGTGGTCGTCAGCTAGGTCGAACAGGACTCTTCCGCGGCAATACGTATGAAATTGAATTTTTACCTAAATTAAAATTAGAAATGATTGTAGACGATGGCAAAGTTGATGCCATTGTAGAGATTTTATTGCGTGAAGCAGCAACCGGTAAAGTTGGGGACGGGAAGATTTTCATTTATCCAGTAGAACAAGCAATTCGTATCCGAACAAAAGAAGTCGGATCGATTGCAGTAGAATAAAGGGGGCGATATAGATGGATGAAGTACTATTATCTGTTAATTTAATTTGGGTGATGCTTGGCACTATTTTAGTATTCTTTATGCATGCAGGTTTTGCTATGGTTGAGGCTGGATTTACCCGCTCAAAAAATGCAGTCAATATCATCATGAAGAATTTTCTTACCATTTCTCTTGGTGGAATCGTCTATTTTTTATGTGGCTATGCCATTATGTTCGGAGACTCAGTAGGTGGCATTTTCGGCACAAGTGGCTTTGCTTTAAAAGGAGTAGATGATCTTTCTTTCTTTATCTTCCAAACGATGTTTGCTGCAACAGGAGCCACTATTTTGTCGGGGGCTGTTGCAGAACGTACTAATATTTTCGCTTATGTTGGAGTTATTATACTTATGTCTTTAGTTGTTTATCCTGTAGTAGGCCACTGGGTTTGGAGTGGTCAAGGTTGGTTAACAGATTTAGGTTTTGTTGATTTTGCTGGCTCGACAGTTGTTCACTTAACAGGTGCTGTTGCAGCCTTTGTCGCAGCCGTTATGGTTGGACCTCGACTAGGTAAATATGAAAATGGTCGAGTAAATGTTATTACAGGACACAGTATTCCACTAGGAGCTTTAGGCGTATTTTTACTTTGGTTTGGTTGGTTCGGCTTCAATGGCGCTTCTACATTAGCTGCCGATCCAGAGCTAGTTCCTAGTGTTATTGCCAATACGTTTTTTGCAGCTGCGGCTGGTGTCGTTGCTACTGCCTTCTATACAAAATTTCGATACGGACATATCGATGGCTCTCTTACATTAAACGGTGCGTTAGCTGGGCTTGTAGGCATTACTGCTGGTGCAGCGAATGTCAGCATTTTTGGCTCGCTTATCATCGGCTTAATTGCTGCACCTCTACTTGTGGAAGGTGTACGCTTCCTAGAGTGGAAGCTAAAAGTTGATGATCCTGTTGGAGCAATTGCTGTTCATGGTATTTGTGGTATTTGGGGAACACTGGCAGTTGGCCTTTTTGATATTGGTGGGCAAGGCTTATTTTATGGTGGGGGTTTTGGTCTATTAGGTATTCAAGCAATCGGCGTTATTGCAACTATTGCGTGGGTTAGTGTATCTGTAGCAGCAGGTTTATTGATCATCAAAGCATTTGTCCCATTACGCGTAACGGCTGAAGAAGAAATTGCTGGGTTAGATGTAATGGAACACGGAACGCCTGCGTACGAATACCAAGATATTTTCAAAAGCTCTGCTGTACGAGGCGAAACCTTCGCACATCGTTTAACACATTTCGGTAAAGCACAGAACAATGTTCAAGAAGAACAACATGTATAGCTAGTAGAAACATCTGCTCCTTTATCTCTGGATAATGGGGCAGATTTCTTTTGGCACTTTCCTACATTGGAAACCGTTCATTTACAGAAAAGGTAGGAGAGTTGGTATAAAGTGATCAAATCTCTAGAATCGATCATTTTTCAGCTAAGCGCTCTTATCTTTGTTAGAACCGCTTTGTTTCTTTAATTTAGCAACTAATTACCATTTACAATAAATTACTTCGCTTCAATTAAATTATTCCTGCTCTAGCTCAAGTAAAAATTGCTTCATAGCCAAGCCACTTCTGAAGCCTGTTAATTGACCATTTTTGCCAATGACGCGATGACATGGAATAATCGCTAGAATTGGGTTCGCTCCTATAGCAGTCCCTACCGCTCTAACTGCTTTGGGGTTACCAATGCGTTGAGCAATATTCCCATAAGTTGTTGTTGTCCCATAGGGTAATTCTTTTAATGCATCCCACACTGCTAATTGAAATGCTGTCCCTTTTACATGGATTGGAAGGTCAAATTCAATAAGTTCCTTCTTAAAATAGGCTGTTAATTGCTCTTTATATGGTAGTAATTTTTCCGAATTCTCTTCAAAACAATATCCTTTGAATGGTTTTTTAGCCCACTCCTTCACTTCATCGAATGCTGCATTTGGTGTTCCTATATAAACAAGTCCTTCGTCTGAAGCCACAACATACATATCACCTTGTGCATATGTCAAAGTATCGAAATACAATATTTCCATTTCCAAATTCCCTTCTTTCTTTTTTCAACACCATCTTCCATCATTTCATGCTACAGTTATTTTACTGACTAAAGCAAAGGAGTTTCAATAGATGAATATGTTATATGAGCCTGCGATTCACTTTCAACAAGTTCATTTTTCAGTAAATGACAAAATGATATTAAAGTCAATTACTGGGTCATTTCCAAAAGGACAAATTACGACTCTCGTTGGCCCCTCTGGCGCAGGTAAAACAACGTTACTTAAATTATGTAATGGCCTTCTTTCACCATCAAATGGGCATATACTCGTTGATAATCAACCTATTTCTACATATGATCCAACAGCTTTAAGAAGGCATGTTGGTATTGCTTTACAGGCAGCTCCTATGATAGCAGGTACAGTGTTAGAGAATCTTGCACTTCCCCGTACACTGCAAGGACAAAAACTTTCGGATCGGGAGGCTATTCAATATTTAGAGGACGTTGGGTTAAACGAAAGCTTCTTGCATCAATCTACAAATGATCTATCAGGCGGACAACGTCAAAAGGTATCCATCGCTCGAACACTTATCAATCAATCCTCTATTTTATTATTAGACGAAATAACGTCAGCCTTGGATCGTCAATCCGTACAGGATATTGAAAAATTGATTGTCACCATTAACAAAAAATACAATGTCACCATGATTTGGATTACTCATAATTTACAACAAGCATTAACGATTGGTCACTATACATGGGTTATGATGAATGGGGAGCTCGTGGAAACTGGTAAAAGCTCTTTACTCAATGCACCAACAAATCCACGTGTTGCCGAGTTTGTACAGGGGGTAAACAAATGACCTATACTGCCTTATCACTGACATTAATTTTTGTTTGTATTCCGTTACTCTTATCCAAAATATTAAAGTTAGACCTTGAAAAAGATACGCTCATCGCAACATTACGCTCCATCATTCAATTGCTTGCTGTTGGCTATATATTAAAATTTGTCTTTGACGCAAATAGTTATAGCTATATTTTCCTCATGGTAGCATTAATGATTATCGTTGCCACGTTAAATGCCCGAAAAAAAGGAGCAGGCATAAGAGGAATAACCTGGAAAATAGCGCTAACTCTTGTCATAATAGAAATAATTACACAAAGTGTCTTGCTAGGCTTTCATATTGTTCCAGCAACTGCTCAATATATCATTCCCATTAGCGGGATGTTAATCGGTAATTCAATGGTGCTATCCATTTTATTCTTAAATCGTTTTACGGCTGAAATTATTAACCATAAGGACCAGATGGAACTAATACTATCCCTAGGTGGCACACCAAAACAGGCTATTCATCGCCAATTAATTAATGCTATAAAAGCTAGTATGATTCCTACTATCGAGAGTCAAAAGACAATTGGACTAGTACAGCTACCAGGTATGATGAGTGGTCAAATTATCGGAGGAGCTGACCCTATTCAGGCAGTCCAATTTCAACTTTTAATTATCTTTGCTCTCCTAACAACTGCAACATTATCCAGTGTTATGATTGGTTTTTTAAGTTATCCTGCGTTATTTAATGAACGTATGCAAATACTTGAAATGAAATAATTGTTAGGCTGAATGTAATATAGTTTAAAAAATTTATGTTATACTAAAAAGAAAATGCAGTTAGGAGAATGACCATGTTATTACGCGATTTTTTCATCCATTTATCTGAGAACCAACTATTAAATAGTGCTGCAAAGAAATATGGCCTAAAATTAGGAGCACAAAGTGTAGTAGCTGGTACAAATATCGAAGAAACAATTGCAAGCATCAAAGAGCTAAATGCACATAATATTTCTTGTACTGTAGATAACCTAGGTGAATTTGTTTCAAGTAAAGAAGAAGCGACTGCTGCTAAAGAAAAAATCCTTACTGTGATCGAAGCTATTCACGAAAATGGTGTAGCTGCACATATTTCATTAAAACCATCTCAATTAGGTTTAGATATTGATGTTGATTTTTGTTATGACAATCTGTATGAAATTGTAGAAAAAGCCGCTTCATATGATATCTTTGTAAACTTTGATATGGAAGACTATGGACGCCTACAAACTTCCTTTGATATGGTGGAAGAACTATCTAAAACATTTGATAATGTTGGTACTGTCATCCAATCATACTTTTACCGCGCAAAAGATGATATTGAAAAATTCAAGGACTACCGTTTACGTATCGTAAAAGGTGCTTATAAAGAGCCAGTTGAAGTAGCCTATCAAGACAAATTAGATATTGATTTAAACTTTATTGAGTTGATTGAATATCACCTACTAAACGGTAAATTTACATCAATCGCAACACATGATCACAATATCATTGCACATGTAAAACGCTTTGTAGCTGATCATAATATCCCACTTGATAAATTTGAATTCCAAATGCTATATGGTTTCCGTACAGATATGCAAAAAGAGCTTGCAAAAGAGGGCTATAACTTCTGTGTGTACGTTCCATTCGGTGAAGATTGGTACGGCTATTTCATGCGCCGTTTAGCTGAGCGTCCTCAAAACCTTAATCTTGTCACAAAACAAGTATTTACGAAAAAAACGAATACTGTTCTTGCAGTAGCAGCAGGTGCATTCGTTCTTGGTCGTTTAACTAAACGTAACAAGTAAAAAAGAGAACCTTTTCGCTTATGATGCGATAAGGTTCTCTTTTTATTTATTCCATCCTTTTTCTTTAAAGCGTGCAATGGCCTCAATTCGATTGCCAACGTTCAGTTTTTCTAAGATCGTTGAAATATAGTTACGAACCGTGCCAGCAGACAAAAACAGCTCTGCAGCAATTTCCTTTGTCGTCTTACCCTCTGCCACAAGTGTCAGTACTTGGCTCTCTCGCTCCGTTAAAGGATTTTCACTATCATCTTCATAGACAAAATCTACGAGCTCTGGTGCATAAATACGTTTACCATCCATTATTGTACGGATTGCGCTCACTAACTCCTCTATAGGGCTATCCTTTAATAAATAGCCTCTGACACTCGCTTTTCTAGCACGTTCGAAATAACCCGGTCTAGCAAATGTAGTTAAAATAATGACTTTACAATCTGAACCAGTACTATGCATTTCCTCTGCTGCGTCTAGTCCAGTTTTCACTGGCATTTCAATATCCATAATACAAATATCAGGTTGATGCTCTTCCACAAGCATCAATGCTTCCTCACCATTTTTTGCTAAGCCAACAACCTCCATATCCTCCTCCATACTAAGTAAAGAGCGAAGTGCGCCTAATAGCATCCCCTGATCTTCAGCAATCACAATTCGTATCATGTCACAATCCTCTTTTCTATATGTTCTTCAGATTGTCTTTGACATTCTGATGCGTAATAGCTACTGGGATAGTTACCGTTAATGTGGTACCCTCAACACTTTCAATTTTAAAGGACCCATTAATAAACTCTAAACGTTCCCGCATTCCCTTCAAACCATTACCAGTCCTCCAAGCTTGTTTTTTCGTAATACCTTGTCCGTTATCTCGTACGACTAAGTAAACTTCTTTAAAATTTTGATGGAAAGCAATTTCACATTTTGACGCTCCGCTATGTTTGACAACATTATTAACCGCCTCTTTTAAGCACATAGATAGAACATTCTCTACAAGTGGTGGAACTTGCAATGCATTTTTATCACCCTCAAAGACAAACTCCATTTCAGCCGCCTTTAGTATTTGTGAAATACGCATTAACTCATCTTCGAATTTTGCCGTGCGCATATCTGAAACTAATTCTCGAACCTCTTTTAAGGCAATACTAGCTGTCTGACGTATATCCTTAATCTCAATCAAGGCTTGCTGGGGATCTCGTTCAATCAGCCTAGAAGCTAGATCACTCTTCAAACCAATCATGGACAATTTTTGTCCTAATGTATCATGCAAATCTCGAGCTATTCTTTGTCGTTCCTCAAAAACAATTAACTCAGCAATACGTTCATTGGCTGTTTCTAATTGTCCCTCTAAATTTTCACGTTTATTTTTGGAATAAAGCGTTAGCGGTAAAAGGACGACAGCTAAAATAGTTAATACAACGAAAGGCAATTGTGATAAAAATAGGTTAAGCTCCACAAAGAATCCAGCCCCAGTTGAAATAACTGTAAACCCAATATGTAGACCGTACATAATATAAAAGCCGACGGGTCTTCGGATATTCCCAATAAAAAATGCTGTGAAAATGGACAAATAGACATAGCCATATAATATAGTCATAATGATGTTTATGACCATTTCAAAGCTAATCCACATATAAACTAAACCGCTTTTCGAATTCATGGCAAATCGATAGAAGATAAAATAGAGCATTAAAAACGTAATGCCTATCGATATTTCGATATAAGATGATTTCCTAAAAATGAAGAAAAACGGTAGGAAACAAAAAATTATCCATAAATATACACTGAGCATCGGACTATTCGGAATAATACTATGCCATTTCCTCAATATAATCTCACGCTCTTTCCTGCTTTTCCCTTATTATAACAAGAAAATTAAATTTATGCCTGTACATACTTTGACTAAGACTCTTCCCTTTACATAAAACAGCCATCTCTCTTGTAGAGATGGCTGTTATCAACTAAGCGGCAATACTGCCTCTTGCTTTACGCTTTATAATTTCATTTACCTCTTTAAACGTCACAAATTTACCTTGATCCTCATCATATAACTTGTAACGTAGTGATTCTAAACTCGTACGTAAAGTAATTGTTGTTGCCATGTGTAATGGCGGTGTTTCATTGTGTGCCTTTTCAAGATTATAGTTAGGTACACGAGGAGCTAAATGGTGGACATGATGGAAACCAATATTCCCTGTTGCCCATTGTAAAATTTTTGGCAATTTATAATACGAGCTACCTTCTACTGCGGCTTTCACATAATCCCACTCTGAATCATGCTCAAAGTAAGAATCTTCATACGTGTGCTGAATGTAAAATAACCAAATGCCTAAAGAACCTGCAATAAATAAAGTAACGCCTTGTACTAATAAAAACGCTTGCCAGCCCATGAAGAAAATTAAAGCTGCACAAATTCCCACAATGACAATATTTGTCAAAACTGTATTGAGACGTTCCTTCTTCTTCGCATCCTTACGATTAAAACGATTTAAAACAAGTACCATATATAGTGGTCCTAAACCAAACATCACAAATGGATTACGATAAAAGCGATACCATAAACGTTGGCCTTTTGAGGCTTGCATATATTCTTCCACTGTCATCATATCAATATCACCAATACCACGCTTGTCTAAGTTTGAGCTTGTTGCATGGTGAATTGTATGCTCACGTTTCCATTTTTCGTAGGGGAAAGATGTTAGCACCCCAGTAAAAAATCCAACCCAGTCGTTTGCCTTTTTACTTTTGAAAAATGACCCGTGTGTACAATCGTGAAAAATAATAAAAGTTCGTACGACAAAACCTGCTGAAATAGCACTTAAGCCAACTGTTAGCCAAGGTGAGACATCCACTAACAAGTAACCAGCCACCCATAATGCAATTAACGGTACAATTGTATTTATAATCTGAAAAACACTTTTACGCGTATCCGATTTAGCAAATGGCGCTACATCTTGACGTAACTTTTTCGTTTTTTCTTTAATTGTTGCCATCTTCTACTCCCTCGTTTCCTTTTCCTTATGAGCTCATCATAAAACAAGAGTACAAGTCAGTAACAGACGCAAACATCACAAAAAGGATATGACATTTGTCATATCCTTTTATGATTTGGGTCCAGTCAAATGAAGTTGGTAGAACACCAGGTCTAGCCATTGTTCAAATTTATAGCCTGCATTTTTGATTGTGCCTGCATATTCAAAGCCTAATTTTTCATGTGCTTTAATACTACCAATGTTTTCTCCATCAATACCCGCGACAAGCGTTTTCACACCATTTTCTTCAGCAATCGCGATCAACTTGTGCATGAGCTTTGTCGCAATCCCTTTTTGATAATGCTCTTTATGCACATAGACAGAGTGCTCCATTGTAAATTTATAACCTGGATAAGGACGAAATTGACTATAGCTAGCAAAGCCAGCGACAAGCCCATTATCCTCAAATACAAGCAAAGGATTACCTAATGCTTGTTGCTCCTTAAACCACTGTACTTTTTCATCTAAAGTTTGTATATCGTATCGATAGACAGCCTTGCTTGTTAAAATAATATCATTATAGATGTCCAAAACCCCAGGTATATCTTTCTCTTCCATAAATCGTATCATTCTGCTCACTTCCCTTAACCAAATCATTATCATCTACAATGAAACAGAGATAGATAGTCATTAAATGAACTATCTATCTCTTATTTTATGCCTTAAACATTGAAGTAGCGAGCATCAGGATGAGCAAAAACGATTGCAGATACAGATGCTTCTGGCTCCATCATAAAGCCTTCTGTAAGATGGACGCCAATATCCTCAGGTTTTAACAAGCCGAATAGTTTTTCTTGATCCTCCAAGTTAGGACATGCAGGATATCCGAATGAAAAGCGTTGACCCTGATATTTTGCAGCAAAACGATCTCTCATAGTGAAATCTGTTGCATCAGGGAAGCCCCATTGGTCACGAATTTCCTGATGCATACGTTCAGCAAAGCCCTCTGCTAATTCTAAAGCAGTCGATTGCAAGGCATGACTTTCAAGGAATTTCCCATCCTCTTTTAACTGGTGAGCTGTAGCCATTACTCCTTGACCTGCTGTTACAACCATAAGCGCAATATAGTCCATTTCACCGCTCTCTACCGTTTTTAAGAAATCTGCAAGACATAAAAATGGTTCAACCTGCTGACGAGGGAAGGTAAAACGTTCAATTTCCGTCTTACTATCAGCAGGATCATACACAACGACATCATCACCATCTGCTTGAGCAGGGAAAAATTGATACAAACCTGATGGCTTTAATAGATCACTTTTCAAATAATCATCTACTAAATCCTTTAGCTCTGTCGCTCTTGAATCACCCGCATCAAGCAATTGCTGAACCTGCCCTTTCAAGCCTAAATGGTGTCCCAATAAAGTACGCATATTAACATAAGGATATAAATGCGATACAGAATAGTCTTTTTTCACATGACGTCGTAAATCAGCTGGTAAAAATACAGGCGCTCCCTTTACTGTTCGTGCAGGCTTTATTGTTACCTCTTTTGCAGGACGAGCAGCTCGTTTTTCATCGGCCTCTAAACGTTTTTGACGGGATTCTTCAATTTCTGCTAAGAATTTTTCACGAGTCCCTTCACCCATTAATAAATTCGCTTGCTCTAAGCCTTGCATAGCATCCTTTGCATAAATAACAGGACCGCCATATTCATCTGCAATTTTTGTTTCAGTAAAACGACGAGAAAGTGCAGCCCCACCAACTAAAATAGGTACATCAATCCCCGCCTCTTTAAAATCCTGAGCAGTAATAACCATCTGTTGCGCTGATTTCACGAGTAAACCAGATAGCCCAATAAAATCTGGTTTTTCCTTACGAATCGCTTCAATCAATTGAGCAGGAGTTACTTTAATGCCCAAATCGACAACCTTATAGCCATTATTACTTAATATAATATCAACAAGGTTTTTCCCAATATCGTGAACATCACCTTTTACCGTAGCAAGGACCATTTTCCCTTTTCCAGCACTCTCTTCATCCTTCTCCATGAATTGCTCTAAATGAGCAACAGCGGCCTTCATCACACCTGCTGATTGTAAAACCTCTGCTACAATGAGTTGATTATCATTAAATAATCGACCTACCTCAGCCATGCCCTCCATTAAAGGACCATTAATTATATCAAGCGGCGCCTCGAAGATTTCCCGTGCAGCATCTAAATCCTCAATTAGCCCTTCTTTTGTACCTTCTAATATATAGTAAGCTAAACGACCTTCAACCGTTTTTGGAATATCGGCTTCCGTTTTTTCCTTCTTTTTATCACGATAAAAATCTGTAAACACTGCTAATGTTTCATCATTTGTATTAAAGAGCAGGTCATTTGCGAGTTTAATTTCCTCTTCCGGTATGGATGCGTAACGCTCCAATTTCTCTGTATTAACAATGGCATAATCTAAGCCTGCCTGTGTACAATGATAGAGATAGACAGCATTCAGTACTTCACGGCCAACTGGTGGTAAGCCAAATGAAATATTACTTACGCCAAGTACCGTCAATGTCTGCGGCAATTTTTCTTTGATGAGTCGAATGCCTTCAATCGTTTCCAAAGCTGAACCAATATACTGCTCATCACCCGTTCCTACAGGGAACATTAATGGGTCGAAAATGATATCCTCTGGTGCAATTCCCCATTTCTCCGTTAAAAGTTGATAGGAGCGTTCGGCAATTTCAAGCTTTCGATGACGGTCAACCGCCATTCCCTTTTCATCTATCGTTCCAACAACTAATGATGCACCATATTTTTTCACAAGTGGTAATACTGCATCAAATCGTTCTTCACCATCCTCTAGATTAATAGAGTTAATGATGGCTTTCCCTTGGGAAAACTTTAATGCTTCCTCAATTACTTTTTCATCAGTTGAGTCAATCACAAGAGGCACCTTAACCTTTTTTACAACCTCCTGCATAAATCCACGTATATCGGCTAATTCATCACGATCAGGGTTGGCTAAACAAATATCGATAACATGTGCACCATTTTTAACTTGAGCACGTGCAATCTCTGCGGCCTCCTCAAACTTTCCATCAATGATTAAATTCTTAAATTTACGAGAGCCGATAACATTTGTTCTCTCCCCAATAAATAACGGACGCATAGAATCGTCATACAATAACGGTTCGATTCCTGATACCGCATGACCATGTGTTTTTTCTGGAACTCGACGAGGTTTTTCATCTTTTAAGACCTCACGAATGGCTGCAATATGAGCGGGTGTCGTCCCACAACATCCACCTACAATATTAAGCCAACCCTTTTCTGCAAAACCTTTTAATTTTTGTGATAGCGATTCTGGGGATTCATGATAACACCCTTCTTCATCTGGTAAGCCAGCATTCGGGTAACAGCTAATATAGCCTGTTGAAAGCTCTGCTAATGAACGAATGTGATCCGTCATAAACTCAGGTCCTGTCGCACAGTTTAGGCCAACAGATAATGGTTTAATATGCTCGATCGAAATATAAAAGGCATCGATCGTTTGCCCTGCAAGCGTTGTACCCATCGGCTCTATTGTTCCTGAAATCATGACGGGTAGTTCTTTTCCCGTTGATGCAAAAGCACGCTTTACGCCAAGTGTGCCTGCTTTGACATTGAGCATATCCTGACTTGTTTCTAATAACAGAACGTCGGCTCCTGCCTCAATTAATGCCTTTGCCTGTACATAGAAATTTTCCTCTAGCTCATCAAATGTAATACCACCAGTTACTGATAACGTTTTTGTTGTTGGCCCCATAGCCCCTGCAACAAAACGTGGCCAATCCGATGTTGAATAACGATCCACTGCTTGACGAGCAATTTCCACTGCACGCTTGTTAATTTCTTCGGCTTTTGCGCCAAGATCATATTCATTTAACACTAGAGGCGTCCCACCAAATGTATTAGTACAAATAATATCTGCGCCTGCCTCTAAGTATTTATGATGAATTTTTTCAATGACATCTGGTCTAGTAAGCACAAGATTTTCATTACAGCCATCTAGCTCCTCACCACCAAAATCTTCTGCTGATAAATTTTCGTTTTGTAGCATTGTTCCCATTGCGCCATCAAGAATTAAAATACGTTTCTCTAGTTGCTCTTCAATCGAGTGCTTAGCCATGTATACTTACTCCTTTTTTCTGTTCATCCAATTGCTCTATATATTTCATCAACTCTAGTGTCACATCGTAACGTAAAAATGGTGTAATAAGGTATATACCATTGAAGTATTGCGCAGCCACTTCAACTAATTCTTTAGCAATGGCAATTCCTTCCAATTTCGCTCGTTCCTTGTCTTCTCCACATACTTTCATTCTTGCCAAGGCATCTTCGGATAATTTGATACCTGGCACTTCATGATGTAAAAATTCAGCACTTTTATAACTCGTAACAGGCATAATGCCGATGTAAATAGGAGCTTGTAAATGCTTTGTTGCCTCATAAATTTCTACAATTTTTTCTTTCGTATACACTGGTTGAGAAATGAAGTAGTCTGCCCCATGCTCAATTTTCTTCTCTAAACGTGTCACAGCACGTTCTAACACACGGACGTTTGGATTAAATGCAGCAGCAACTGAAAAATTTGCTTTTTTACGAAGTGGTTTACCTGAGAAGGAAACCCCTTCATTTAACTGCTTAATTAATTGGATCAGCTCCATCGAAGATACATCATAAACACTTGTCGCACCTGGGAAGTCTCCCACTTTCGTTGGATCACCCGTAACAGCCAACACATCATGAATACCTAAAGCATTTAGACCCATTAAATGCGATTGAAGACCAATTAAGTTACGGTCTCGACATGTAATATGTGTTAGTGGGCGTACACCATGTGTACTCTTCAACAATGCTCCCATTGCAATATTGCTAATCCGTGGTGAGGCCAGTGAATTGTCTGCCATCATGACTACATCTGCACCTGCATCATACAATTGCTTTGCTCCTTCAAGGAATCCATCAATCTCTAAATGTCTAGGCGTATCCAACTCTACTATGACAGAGCGTTCACGTTTTACTTTTTCATGAAGAGGCTCATACTTTGGTGGCTCCGCTTCACGTACAATCTCAATCTTTTCAGGTTTCGCATGCTTCTCCTGAACCGGTGATAACTCTTCTAAATACTTCTTTGCTGCTGCAATATGTTTGGGTGTAGTACCACAGCAGCCCCCGATTAAACGTACACCTTGGTCACGTAATTCAACAGCTGCTCGACCAAAATAATCAGCTTCTGACTCATAAACGACACGTCCATCCTCTAAGTCAAGAAGTGACGCATTCGGATAGGCAGACATGAATGCCTTATTAGGAAGTTCTACACCTTCAAATGCTAGAATTGTATGGTGAGGACCTAGTCGACAATTGACGCCAACAATATCTGCACCGAGGGCTTCAAGCTCATGGAGAGCATTATTTAAAGACATCCCATTTTGTAAAACACCAGGCTCATGCATAGAAACTTGTGCAATAATTGGCAAATTTGTTTTTTCTCGTAGCATCTTTAAGGTTGCTGATAATTCTTCAAAATCATAATAGGTTTCGAGTAAAAGACCATCTGGATTCCCTGCCAGTAAGACACTTGCTTGTTCTTCAATAGTCGCTAATATTTCATCCAAGGTTGCATCACTTTTACGAATTCCCCGAATACCTCCAATTGTTCCTAAGACAAATTGACCGCCATCTGCCGCTGCTCGTTTTGCAATGGTAATAGCTGCTTCATTAAACTGTTGGACACGTGATTCTAATCCATAGCGAGCTAATTTGATGGCATTTGCACCGTACGTATTCGTTTGAATGATGTCAGCACCAGCCGCAATATATTCTCTATGAATCTTCTCAATTAACTCGGGTCTCTGAACATTCATTTCCTCATGGCAATACTCCAATCCATAGCCATATAGCACTGTGCCTATTGCACCGTCCGCTGTCAATACATGCGTTTTTAACTTTTCAAGCAATCCCATAAAACTAGCCTCTCTTCCTATGTCTCTATATAATAAAAAGCCCTCTTTCATAAAAAAAGAAGGCTTTAACGATTCATCATTGTTGTTCCTTCTCATCTTCGACTCAACGGTCTTCTGGATTTAGCACCTGACAATAAAGTTGGTTGCTGAAGCTTCAATGGGCCAGTCCCTCTGCTTCTCTTGATAAGAATTAAGTATGAATTTTTTAAATAATTAAAAGAATCATATCGTTTACTGACGAATGAGTCAAGACTATTTCACATAAGAAAGTTTTTTTCCACTTAAAACCTTAGAAATTGGCAAGTTCCTTTGCAAGCTCTTCACCAATTTTTTTCCCATTTTGAATGCAAGCACCAATACCTACGCCAAAATATGAGCACCCAGCAATGGATAAATTTGGATATTTTTCATGTAATTCATGTAGTAACCCTTGTAATGCTTCACGATGCGCTAGATCATATTTAGGCATTTGATCAATCCATTTTGTTACATTTACAACGGTTGGCTGTTCTTCTATTCCTAGGCTCTTTCTCACATCTTCTAAAGCAACTGCTGCCAATTCTTCATCCGTCATGGCACGTAGTTGCTCATAGGCTGGATTGATGCTCTTATAAAAGAGTCGCAAAAGTAATTTATTTTCTTTCGATGTATGCTTCCATTTGCGACTAGTCCAAGTAGCTGCATTACAAGTAACGTCTGAATTATGGGAAACAATATAGCCCGTTCCATCTGCTGGTAATCTAGAGTCCGGCACATCAAAACCTAAATAAATAGTAATCGCTGACGCTGTCGTAAATTGGTCAAAATAGCGATTTAAAGATTCATCCTGTAGTAGATTTTGGACAGTATCGTTTGGTAATGCTAAAACGACATATTCTGACTCAATAATTTCACCATTGGCTAAGGAAATTGTATAGTTCTTATCTTGTTTTTTAACATTTAGAGTAGTAACGCCCTTGATGATTTCTACATCGGATAATGTTTGTTCAAGTCGATCAATTAAAGAAGATAAACCATTTTTAAAGGATATAAATTTTTTGTTCGCTGCTTTAACAAATTGCTCACGATTCGCATCAAAGCCTCTAATAATACTTCCATAATCATTCTTATAATCAATCAGATACGGTAAAGTAGAGCCAATAGAAAGCTGATGTAAATCTCCCGAATAAACACCTGCAAGGACTGGTGCAATTTGATTTTTCACCAGTTCCTCTCCTAAATAGTAAGTTAAAAATTCACCGATTGAACTTTCCTTTGTGAAGCGATCGTTAGGTAATGTTAAATCCTTCAACGCTTCTTTTTTCCCTTGCTCGGAAATGAGTGTACTTTCCTCTAAGGATGTCAAACTCATCGGTATTCCAAAAGTTGAATCTGCTGGAATAGCGTGTAACTCATTATTCGTATAAATATAAGAAATACCTGTTTCGTTGTAGACTAGTTCCGCTTCAAAATCAAGCTCCTGTACAAGTTCCATAACACCTTGGTGACGCGCTACAATAGAATCAGCACCTGTTTCCATGATGAAACCTTGTTCATGTGCCGAATATAATTTGCCTCCTAAATATGTATTTTTTTCTATAAGTACTAGACGAACATCTAAATTATGTTCCTTCACTTGACGTTGCAAATAATGCATTGTACATAGTCCTGTAATACCGCCGCCTAAAACAACAACTGTTTTCATAGTAACCGCCCCTATTATTCGTTCTTTCTACAGTATAATCTTTTTTTCATTGAAAATTACGTTAAACCCTTTACAAATTTAGCAAAAATAGAGCTATTTCATCAGCGAAATAGCCCTCCTTAGTGTTGAAAAACAAAACAGTCAATTGAAAGGTAGAAATGGATTTCCGTTGCAGGCTACTTGCTTTCCTGTGGGCGAGCGCCGAATCGCTTCCTCCGCTACCGCTCCGTGCAGGGCTTCGCCTGTCTCGCTATCCCACGGGAGTCAAGTAGCCCTCCACTTCAACCCACTAACTTTTTAGCAAAGGTTTTCAAATAAAGTGAAGGTGCTCACTACTCTTTATGAAGAGGTGTTGTCACGCATCACTTCTCCACACTGAAAATAAGAGCTTATCCCCGCTAAGAATACAGATAATGGGCGATTTGATCGCTATGCTACTATGAAAAAAAAGTAAAGACACTTTGCAGAATGGTTGATTGGAGTGGAGCCAGCGTCACTCCTAGGGGATTTAGCGTCACAGAGGAGACCCTGGAACGAACGGAAGTGAGTGAAGCGGCTCCTCGGACGCCCCCTAGAAAGGACGCTGGCGGAACGGAAATCAACCCCTCACCCTGCAAAGTTGCCTTTTCTGCCGTTGACATCATCTTTTTTCAACAACATGTAGAGCTATTTCATCAGTGAAATAGCTCTCGCTTTCTGAATCTCTAAAAGATCCATCCTCTATTGCAATATTTATACAACAAACATTTTAATAGGTACTATAGTGTTTATTCCGTCTAAAAATAGAACAAATAGATGTAAATGTTAGTAGTCTATCCTTTTAAATTTTGCGCAAAGCTCGCTAATTTTTCTGCTGAATTCGTTACATCAGTAAATGAAGTGCCTAATTCACTTAATATGCCTACAATTGCTTGTATTTTCGTTGCCATACAATCATTTTGTTCTTTTGCTTCTGTCATAGCTCCCAAAATATTCGTAAATTGGCCTTCCGTTTGTAACATATTTTCCTCACCTGCTGCAACTTCATCTTGAATATTTGTCAAAGAATGCTCTAATTTTTCTGTTCGTTCACCCGTTTTTTTCAATAACAAAGCAACCGCTGTAACTGATTCTTTTGTCTGAATCGATAATTTACGCACTTCATCAGCCACTACACTAAAGCCCTTCCCCGCTTCACCAGCACGCGCTGCTTCAATTGCAGCATTCAAAGCCAATAGATTCGTTTGATTCGCAATATTGGTCACAACACTCATGATTGTTTCCATTTCCTTAGACATCCCTGATAATTGTTCAATATTTTCCTCTATATCGTGAAGAGAATTAATAATATTGAGCATATTTTGTGATTGATTTTTTAAACGTTCGCGACCCTCTAGTGCTTGATTTTCAGCTAATGTAGATACATCGAGTGACTTTTTGGCCAAATGTTTAATTTCGTCAGATTGCTTGCTTAAGCAGCAAAATGAATTATTTGTTTCCTGCGAAATTGTTGCAAGAGCTTCTGAAGAGTCTACAATCTGTCGTTCAATAACTTCTTTCTCATGCACCATTTTTTCCTTCAGTTGTTCGACAGTGTTTTCAAAAGCTTCTAAAACGAGTTGTTGCTCAAAATTACAAATTTTCGATATAGCTCTGATCGTATTAAATTGATCTTGTGGGAATTCTATATTTTTTTCGACCAAATCAATAAATGACATTGATAAATCTTGGAATGCACAGATATACCACTGTGTTCTAAGCCCAATGTGGACATGCACCTTTGCAATTTTCACACGCCTTTGATAATACAACTCATCAATGGTTCCGTTAAACATTTCAATAATATGCTGCCGTAATGTTATTTTAAGCTTTTCTACAGAACTATGATGACTGATAATATCTATCAAATGATGCTCTGTTCCTATCATGTTGTAAAAACGGTTTACGATGTGATCTACATTGTCCATAACTATTGGCTGGAAAGCTTTTAAATATTGTAAGTCTTTCTTCGTTAAGTTCAGCATTTCAATTTGCTTCGCCATTGATTGACGAGAGGACAAATCCATTTTCACTGTGTATTGCTGTAAATCCAATACCTTCGTCTTTCTCTGTTTTTGAAAAATCACACATCTTCCCTCTTTCATTCCGTTTACTTTCATCAGGCTGAGAAACATCAAATCCTTTTAACATATTGATGGATACACGAAAAAATACCGATAAAATCAGATTGACCAGATTTAATGGTCGCAACAGATAGTGCATTCCGTATGACGTACTTCCTCCAAAAGTATGTGCGTATCCCTTTGCTCAATTATCATAAGGTCATATGCTCTCAACAAACAGATATAGTCACTACATGACTAACAGTAAATTATTTACGTATGCTTCTTTTCAAAATCACTCATATACATTAATCATTTTATAAATGACTGTCAATCTTACATATACCATTATTTTACATAAAATGTATAAAAAGTCCTTGTTGTTAAATAAAGCGTAATAATCAATAAAAAAGCTACCACAATATTATTGGGTAGCTTTTTTAACCATTTTTTTGTTTATTATGCTTACTTGTTTTATATTTATTCTATTTTTTTATTGATCATCTTTAAATTTCACTATATTAATATTTTTCATTCTCAATCAACATCTATCTACATACCCATCACAGTAATCATTTTTAGACCAAAAGTTTCGTTAACTATAGCTATATAAATAATTCTAAAAACCTATATTTTTTTAACACTAAATTTACAATCCTTTAAGTTCCTGTAATATTTTAGTCGCTTCTTCGGAGCCAGCATCTGCTGCAAGTCTATACCATTTAATAGCTTCTTTCAGATTTCTATCTATTCCTGGATCTTTATTAAAAATATGCCCTAACTGTAACTTGGCATCCACATCTCCTTGAAGTGCTGCCTGCTTAAACCAATGGATACCTTTTTCGATATTGCGTATTCCTGCCAGCCCGTTACTCCATATATAACCTAAGTCATAAAAGGCATCTACATGAAATTGTTCCGCAGCTCTTTCATACCAAAATAGGCCACGATTGACATCTTTCGCTTTCCCTAAGCGCCCCTCTAAATAAATTCCGCCAAGTCGATATTGTGCTTCCACATACCCTGCCTCAGCGGATTTTTTATAGGCATTAAATGCTTCTTCTGCATCTACCTCAACGCCTAACCCCTGCTCATACATAATTCCTAACGTAAACATTGCCTCTGCGACATTCTTTTGTGCAGCATAGTCAAACCATTTTTTTGCTAATGTATAATTCGTTGGTACGCCCTCACCATTAAAGTACATATCCGCTAAATTATTGGCAGCATCCGCATGTCCCTGCAAAGCCGCTTTTTCATAGTAGGAAAAGGCTAGGGAATAATTCTCCTCCACACCTATGCCCCCAAAGCAAAAATTCCCAAGCATATATTGAGCATCTGCATTTCCCTGGGCAGCAGCTAGCTCGAACCATTTCAATGATTTTTCAGGTTGAAAATGTTTACCCTCTCTAGAATTATAGTATTCTCCCAGTTGATATTGAGCATCCCCATCCTGCTCTTCAACCGCCTCTTTATACAAATCAATAATGAGCTCATGATCTAATTCCTCTTCATCTAAAATAGCGACTTGTTCCTCTTGATGACGAAAATACCACTCGACAATATCAAGCACATCATCCACTACTTCTATACTGTTTTTTAACTTTTCTAGCGAAGAAATTTGCCAAATGAGTATATAGATAGGCTGGGGGATAGCATCGCGCAAGACATCATCATATTCTGCTAACAGCGTTAATACATTTTCCTGAATCGATTGAGATTGCACTGTATGGACAATCTGCAAATGACGCTGTTGCTGTTCTTTTAATAACCCCCGTACTACTTGATACAATATCCTCTGCAAGGCTGTCAGGTTAACTTCAGCGAATGTAAGCAATTTTATATTTTGAGCAAACCACGGATCTTGAGTTTGTGTAAGACTTTGTAGGGTATTTATTCGTTCTTTATTTCGCTTGGCTAAAATTTGCTCGTACATTATTTTCCTCCCCTGCACACTATGTAAAAAAACTGTCTTACCACTATTATATGGAAGACAGTTGAAGTTTGGTTACACATATGCTCTCAATAGTAAGCCTACGAATAGCGTAATAATTAAAAAGACTGTGACATGGGTCCATTTATACATTACTAATAAACCTATAAATTCTCGTGTGAATGCATTAGGAACATAGTAAAATGCTGTCTTTGAGCCAATCCCCTCGGCATCTAGTGCTGCTTTCCTAGCATAAATACTTGCACGAAACACATGAAAATTATTCGTAACAAAAATGGAACGATAGTTCACCCCATGAGAATGGTGGTCCATTATTTGCTTTGAAAAGATCATATTTTGTTCTGTATTGGCTGAACGATCTTCAATAAGAATCTTGTCAGTTGGAATATGATGAACTTCTATTAAGTATTGTTTCATTGCAAATGCTTCAGATACCTTTTCATCATTTCCCTGACCACCAGAAACAATGATAAAAGGCTTCTTCTCATACTTTATATATTGCTTTACTGCTTCATCTAAACGACTTGCTAAAAGTGGAGGTACCCTATCGCCAATTAACCCTGAGCCTAATACAATGATGTAATTTGGTTCATAACGGATAGGTGTAAAATGATACAACGTTGAGTAAGCAAGGACACTCGTGTATAAGAACATGGTATAGCCAAAAATCAAAAACGCATAGAAGAAAAGAATATGCCAAAATACATTTTCAATTTGAATAAAAATGACGAATACATACCATATCATCATAATAACAAAACTTAGCCCCAATATGGCTAACATTAAATTATGAAATTTGCGCCCTTCTTTTTCCAATAATACTTTACTATTAAAAAACATGGCTATCGATAAAATAAACATAATACTTGGAAAGCTTCCTAATATAATAAATATCCCCATTTCGGAAATAATCCCCTGATCATTTGGCAGCAATAATGGATAATGAATAATAAGCGCTCTAATAATAAATATACCTATCAGGCCAAGGATTACCGCGTTGAGAAAGCGCCTTTTTTCTGTTAGGTAGAAAATGAAAAAAATGATGATGAAGATCGATAAAGTTAGTAGCATCTTTTCACTCCTTTCTATTGCATAATTTATCCAATCATTACATCTGCCACTATTTGTCCATATTTTTTGGTATAGCTCAATTTTTGAAAGCGTTTGTTTTATTTTTTAATATAGTTCATGTAATATTACTATATAAGAACTAGTTTATGATTAGATTAAAAATTATATTGGAGGAATGTATGTAATGAAAAAAATTCTTGCCGCTCTTTTTGCAGCGACACTGATATTTTCGACTGTTGGTGCAACATTATTCATTTCTGATACGCCAACCGCAGAAGCTAAATCCTATAAATCGGGTAAAAAGGGCTTCTCTAACAATAATAATAGCTCGAATATCCAAAAATCGAAGGATACTACTAAAGATCAAAACAATGCAACAACAAATAAAAACAACTCAACATCTACTAATAAAGCAGATACTACTAAAAAAGGTGGCTTTTTCTCAGGCGGCCTGATGAAGGGATTAATGCTTGGCGGGCTTGCTGGATTATTATTTGGTAGTCTATTTAGTGGTATGGGCATACTGGGGAATATTTTAGGTTTACTTATTAATGTAGCAGCAATTGTTGTTATTGTGATGCTTGTGGTGAAGATAATGAATATGTTTAAAGATAAAAAGCGTAAAGAGGAAGCACAATGGCACAAATAATCAACGAACAAGATATTATTAATGCTATTTGCTTATCTCAAGCCTACTATCAAAACATTCGCCCCGAGGATGTTCTAGTTGAATTGACTTACGAGGATGATGCAGGCTTTGGGGCAGAGGTTGAAGTCAACGGACAAATCGAGGTGCTTAATACAGCAGCCATGATTGGTGCCTTACGTGTTTGGATCAAGGATGTTCTACATGGTGATCCATTCTCGACAGGGATTGAGCTTGTTTTAGATGACGAAGAAGGCATTATTGCCAAACTATCATAAAAAATAGCAGTACAATGAATCGTCCAAAAGATTCATTGTACTGCTATCTTACTTTTTCAAACGTTTTTTAACCTCATCTTTTTCTTCTTCATTAAGAGAAAAATCTACGATAGAGCGTCCCAGCATTAATAACATGATAAACATTACTCCTGTACCAACAATCAAATAAATCATTGTAAATATTTTAGAATAAGTCGTTGTTGGATATAGTCCTGTTTCAACCCCTGTTGGAATCAAGCTTACTACAGCAAAATACATGGCATCCAACCAGTACCACCCTTCTGTCCCCTTGTAGAATAAAGTTCCTGATAGAATGATTAAAAACAGTGTAGTAAATAATGATAGGAACTGTGGACGTTTAAAGGCCCTCCACAAGCCTTTTAGTAATCTTTTAGCGGATAATATAAATGACAGCATCCCATTCTCCTTTATCTATGGACGTTCAACAGCATAGTTAGACTATACTTCGTTTTTTACAAAAACGTCAAAAGGTAGAGGTGACAGTACCCCTACCTTTTAATTATTATTGAATGTATAGCTGACTTAGGTTTGTAAATATTTTAGCTGCTTGACCTCTTGTTGTGACAGCTTCAGGTGCAAATTTCCCTCCATTCCCTGTCACGATTCCTAACTCATAAAGCATTGTGATTGCATGTTTTGTTTCTGCATTATAGGAAGCGACATCTGCAAATGGCACATCGCCTTTTGCAATATATGGCTGATTAAATTGCTGTTCATAGGCGCGATGAATCATTACAGCTAATTGAACACGTGTCACAGGCTGTCCAGGCTTAAATTTCCCATCTGTCCCTTTAATAAGACCATGTACATATGCTGCCGCTATTTCGGACTGAGTTGTTGCATCATAATTTGCGATATCAGTAAATGGTGCTTTTTCTTCTGTAGTTAAGCCTAAACTTCTTACAAGAATAGCTGCAGCTTGTGCACGTGTTACACTGCTTTCAGGTCTAAATGTCCCATCTGTATAGCCATTCATTATACCTGTATTTGCGGCTTTTTGAATATACTCTTTTGCCCAGTGATTCTGTGTATCTGTAAAGCTAACTGTTCCTTTCGTAGTGAAAGTAACTGTAGGATTTTGAACACTTTCATTACCAGCAGCATCAATTGCTTTGATGGATACATTGTAGGTTGTATTTTCTAATAAATCTTTGAGCGTAATTTTAGTAGTATCAGCATTTAGTGTTGACGTTAATTTTCCATTCACATAGACATGGTAATTTGCTACGCCTACATTATCTGTCGCTTCTTGCCAGCTAACCTCAACAGTTGTACGATCTTTTACATCTATTCCAATGGCCTGCGTTACATCCCATAAAGAGCTTGTTTTAATAATTGGTAAAAATGCTTCTTTTGCTACCGCTAAATAACCAGCTTCACTTAAATGAATATTTTCAGGGTTTGGTAGATAGTTGGCAACATCCTTTGCAACAACATCATATGTAGGAACAAAAATAGCGCCCGCTTTTTCAGTAGTTGTTTTGATTGTTGAATTCAAGGTAGCTAATAACAGTTTAAATTGATTTTGTAAGCTCTCACTATAGTATGGGAAGGAATTATAATAACCCATCACATATACTTCAGCTTTTGGATTAATCTTTTTGATTTCCGATAGAATAGTAGCAATGTTCGATACAGCTTCTTTAGTAGCTTTTATAATAGCCACAGTGTCAATACCCGTTGCTTGAGATTCTTTTAATATTGGCAGTAAATCATTTGCCCCAGCTGTTAATGTGATGATTTCAGCTTCTTTTATAGAAGCTCGTAATTTTGCCTGCTCCTCTTTATAACCAAAACCAGTCACTGTTTTTGCTACATCATTTTGTAGATCCGCCAAAACATTTTTAGTTGTGTAGCCTGACATAGCAAAACCCTTATTAAAGGAAGTAAGGAAGCCGTCTTGCTGTAAAGCCTGTGCAATAAAATCGGTGTAGCCTAATCCAATTACACCTATTTCATTCATCCCATGTGCTAATGAATCACCAAGTGCTACATAATCGGTTTGTACAACCCAGCTTGGTGCTATATGGTCACCTTGTACCTCTTCTGCATTAGCTGCTACAGGTATAGCTAATTGCAAAGCCAATATACTTGAGGCTAAAAAACGAAATTTCTTCGATAATCGCATTTACTGTCTCCTCCGCTTATAAAATAATCATTGTTTTCACTATTTTACTAGAGGAGCGTTAAAAATAGGTTAAATTACACCAATCTTTTTGAAACTTTTCATTTTTTATCTAGTCAACCTGTATCTTTCCATAAATTCCACCTCCACCAACTTCAATAGCTAATTGACCCGTTCTCGCTAAATCGATTAATTGAGCTAGTTTATGTGGCACAATTTGCTCAAGCTGGTCTACTGTTACACGGTGCAAAATATTCATTTCTGTGCCAAATGCTTCGATTAAACGTTCCATCATTTTAGGACCAACACCTGGAATGAAATCAAGTGGTACCTGATGAATGTAAGGTGGTCTATTTCGCTTATTGGGAAAGTCTTCAGATAGCTCCTGTATACGGGTAGCTACTCCCTTTATAATTTGAGTACTCCCACATTGTGTACAAATGGTAGCTTCTTTACTTAGCTGTTTACTACATTTTGCACAAACTGTTTGATGATATTTGCCAAGAAGAGGATTTAGGCCATAATTGGCAATTACTGCTCGTCCATGCTGATCATGCAGAGCCATTTTTAATTCTGCAAAATTCGCTTCTGCTAATCGTAACTTTTGATACTCTCTTGCCAATTTCCCAAGCGAATGCGCATCAGAATTGCTAACGAATGTATATGCTTGTAATTCTTTAATATGACTTACCATATTTGTATCAGAGCTTAAACCTAATTCAAGGCCATCGATAAGCTGCGGATCAAAGACTTCAGTTAAACTTCGACAAACCCCTTTGCCATACAAGCTTTTAAATGGTGTAAATACATGTGCCGGAATAAAAATACCTTCCAATTCATGCACCTTTTGCTGCAAAGTTTGGCCGTCACAATAAATGCGCTGTGAACTTAAATGGATATTTTTCATATGCTGTGACATCCAGTCTGAGAACTGCTTCATGAGCTCTAGTGTAGGAAAGTAAGCAAGCACATGAATAGGACCATGACAATGTTGATCATAAATTTCGATCTCCGATCCGGGAATCAAAGTTGTTTCCTGAAATTGCAGACCACCTTCTTTTAGTTCTTTCAGTTCTCCGCGTTCAATCATCTTCACCATTTCTTCGATTACTTCAGGGGAGTGACAATCAATGATCCCAATGATGTCTAATCCTTTTCTTGCACTAGCCGTCTCTAAAATTCGTGCTAATGTTAACGTTTTACTGCCAGTAATTTTCACAGCCCTTCCACTAGAAGTACGTCCAATATGAATATGTAAATCCGCATAGAATTCTTTCAATTCAAACACTCCTTTTAGTACGTCTATAAAATGAAAATACCTTACATTACTGCAAGGCATTTCTCACTTCATTATGATGGATGATTTGTAGTAGTGCTATTATTTGACTCAAAAGCGCCAGAACCCTGTGATGGTGTGGAGGAAGGATCATAGGCAACTAATGTTACACCAATCTTTTCTTCAAGTTCATTAATTTTTTCAAGTTGCTGCTTGTCTAATTGTGCAAACTTAATTTCGTTCATGTTCATCAATCCTTTCAATCTTAAAATTCCCCGAAATATAGAAAATATACTCCTTCGCATCATTGTGTTATTGGCTATTCAAATGAACATTGAATAACAAAAAATGACTGACTATCAGTCATTTTTATATTGACATTGTTTTTCTTATTCTGTAACATACTAAATAAGTAAGGCAAAAGTGAGGGATTGCATGTCAAAGGAAGAAAAAATCATTCAAGCCGCCATTGAGGTTTTCAGAGAAAAAGGTATTGAAAAAACAAAGGTTTCAGATATCGTTAAAGCTGCTGGGATCGCTCAAGGAACATTTTATCTTTATTTCCCATCACGCCTTTCTGTTATGCCTGCTATTGCAAAAAATATGGTAGAAAGAATTATCGCTACCTTAGATGAAGGTATTTCAAATCATAAGCCTTTTGAACAACAACTTGAAGAGGTTGTGGAAATGATTTTTTTAATCACGAAAGATTATGGAGATATCGTTGCACTTATTTATGCAGGTATTGCGCAAACTGAGCATTTAAAAGAATGGGAAAATATTTATGCACCTTATTATGACTGGATGAGGCATTTCTTATTATCTGGTCAGCAACAGGGAATGATACGTGATTCTATTGATCCAACGCGTTCTGCTAAACTGATGATTGGTCTAATTGAATCTGCTGCGGAACAAATTTATTTATTTGATGATAGTAAGGATGAAACAATGAAATTGCTCAAGCTTGAGCTTATCGACTTCCTATATCATGCACTTGGCCTACGTCACCCATAAAAGTGACGTTCTCTTTTACTTTAAAAATGACTGAATGTCAGTCATTTAATTGCCTAATAGAAAGGGTTTTAATTATGAAAAAAGAATGGATGTACGTCGTATTAACAAGTTTATTTGAATTGCTTTGGGTATTTGGCTTTAACGTAGCAAGCACATGGTGGCACTGGATAATTATTGTGACAATCATTGCTATAGATTTTCACTTCTTATCAAAGGCTTGTGAAAGCTTACCTACTGGAACAGTCTACGCTATTTTCGCCGGAGCAGGTGCAATCGGTACTACATTAATGGATATTTTCATTTTCGATGGTGAGTTTAATGCCATTAAAGGACTGTTTATGTTTATTTTAGTATTAGGTGTAATTGGTCTAAAGTTAGCAGATAATTCCGCTAAAGAGCAGGATCAAACGAAAGGAGCAAATGTATAATGGGTTGGATGTTTATTATCTTAGCTGCATTGTCTGAAATTATAGGTGTAATCGGCTTACGCTTTTATAGTCAGCATAAAACATTACGAAATTTAATTTTATATATTGGTGGTTTTGGTGTGTCCTTTGCCCTTTTATATGCATCCTTCAACTATTTACAGTTAAGTATTGCCTATGTTGTTTGGGTAGGAATTGGTACTGTTGGAGCTGTACTTGTAAATATCATTTTCTTTGGGGAATCCAAAAATCTATCACGTATTATCAGTATCCTAGCGATTATCATAGGTGTAGCAGGCTTAAAAGCAATATCTTAATGGTTCTACAATAAAGGACGCCTCCGATTTCAGAGTGGCGTCCTTTAATTTAATATGGCATTGCGAAAAAGTATTGGCGTAATTAAGATAAAAACTCATAAATTCCATCCGCAATAAATTCTGCAGGACCACGCATCCAGATATGGTCATTGTCAGCCCATCGTATGACTAAGTCACCACCACTAAGTTGGACTACTATCTCTTCTCCCTTCTGACAAAAACCATTTAATATAGCAGCCACTACCGCTGCACAAGCACCTGTTCCACAGGCCTCTGTTATACCCGTGCCTCGTTCCCAAACTCGACATTTTAAAGCTTTCGCATGAACAACCTCAACGAATTCAACGTTGCTACGATGAGGAAATCTCATATCGTTTGCTATAATACCGCCTAATGTTCTTAATGGTGCTTGCTCGATCGCATTCACAAAAACTACAGTATTCGGATTGCCCAAAAACAAAGCAGTTACCAAAAGAGATTGTTGGGGTAAAGGAAATATCTCATTGATGACAAGCTCATTTGGGTTTCCTAACATCGGAATGTCTTTGCGCAATAAGAGAGGTTTGCCCATATCGACAATCACTTCTATTACGCTATCGTCTTGCACCACTACCTGTGCCAGCATAATGCCCGATTTCGTTTCAATCATAAGCTGCTCTTGTCGCACAATATGACGCTCAAAGATATACTTAGCAACACAGCGAAGACCGTTACCGCAATTTGTCGCCTCAGAGCCATCTTTATTAAAAATACGCATACCACAGTCAGCAGTTTTGGATGGCTGGATAATAATTAACCCATCTGAGCCTATACCTGTATGAACATTGGCTATTTTTTGAGCCAATTCACTAAAGATCTCTTCCTTATAATCATATTGGAAAAGATCAAGATAGATATAGCTGTTGCCAGTACCATGCATTTTCGTAAAAGCTATTTGCATACAGTCACTCCTTAAAGGATGTTTTATGTATCTAATAGAAGATCTTGCTTTTCTATATTTAGCTAAACTTTTTCGTGAATTGTTCAGGAACATATGTAAGATACGGCTTCCCTGTCATTGGATGTGTTTGAATATCCGCAAAAACACCAAATACATCTTGCAGCACTGTTGGCGTAAGCACTTCCTCTGGTGTACCATGACAAACGATTCGCCCTTGCTGTAAAACGTAAATTTGATCGCAATACATAGCAGCAATATTCAAATCATGTAAAGCAGCTACGACGGTTAAATGCAAGGTCTGAATTAAATCCATAAGTTGAAGTTGATGTTGAATATCTAAATGATTCGTTGGCTCATCTAATATTAATACCTGTGCTTGTTGAGCAAGTGCTCTTGCAACCATGACACGCTTTTTCTCGCCACCAGAAAGCGAACTAAAGCTTCGTTTCTCTAAATGCGATATGCCCGTTTGCCTAAGAGCATCTTTAACAATTTGAAAATCTTTCTCTTGATCAAGCTCTAATAGCTTTTTATGTGGCGTTCTTCCCATACTGACTAAATCATGCACAGTGAAATCAAATAATACGGGTGTCTCTTGGCTTACAACAGCCAAATTTTTCGCAATAGCTTTACTTGATTGCTTTAATATATCTTGCTCATTTAATACTACTTTACCGCTTTCAGGTTTTAGCAGACGATACATATTTTTTAACAATGTTGATTTTCCGCTCCCATTAGGACCTATTAATCCAACAAATTGCTTTTCTTTTATTTGAATGCTTACATCATGTAGTATACGCTGATCGTAAATGGAGAATGATACTTGTTTCGCTTCTAATGTCATTGAAATTAATCTCCTTCACCGAATGAATAGTTGTTACGACGGAGAAGCCAAATGAAAAATGGTCCTCCACAAAAAGCTGTAATAATACCAATTGGCATTTCCTGGGGAGCAATGATGATTCGAGCAAAGGCATCTGCCCACACTAAGAATATTCCACCTATTAAAGCACTAATAGGTATCACGTATTTATAATTTGAGCCCACAATTAATCGCACAATATGCGGAATAATCAATCCCACAAAACCTATAGAACCACTAACTGCGACAAGCACACCTGTTAATAGAGATACTAGTAGTATTAACTGAATACGGAATTGCTGAAGATTAACGCCTAATGTCACTGCCGCTTCTTCTCCCAGTAATAGTAAATTTAAATTGCGATAATGTAGCCACAGTAGCCCAAAAACAACAAAGAATACGAAAGCTGGAATCACAATATTATTCCATTTGGCTCCAGCTAAACTACCTAGCATCCAAAACATAACAGCCTTTAAGGCTCCTTCTTGCTTTGACATCATTAAAATAAAATTAGAGATAGCCGTTAAGATAAAGGACACAGCCATACCTGCCAATAGCAAGCGGAAAATAGAGACACGTCCCCCAACACGTGATAAGAAAAAGACAAGTACTATGGCAAGTAATGAACCAAGGAATGCGGATACTGAAAGAGCGTAAATACCTAAAAATGAAAAGGCTCCTAAAATAATCACAGAAGTAGCTCCGACAGCTGCCCCTGAAGAAATCCCTAGAATATACGGGTCTGCTATGGAATTACGTACAAGTGCCTGAATGGCTGCGCCTGCAATGGCTAACCCCGCTCCTACTATAGCAGCTAGCAAAACACGAGGTGCTCTTATTTGCCAGATGATGATTTCCTGAGAGCGACTCCAATCTTGCTCAATCGCATTTTGTATAAAAGGTATTTTAGAGAGAATCACTTTCCAGACATATAACGGTGTAACTGAAACTGAGCCAACCATTACAGCAAAGGTCATTGAAACAATTAAAACCATGAAAAGTACGAAGGAAAATAACATAAATTTTTTATTCATCTGTTTTAATCTCCTACTGAATATTGATGAATGAAGCAATAAAAAAAGGTATCCCATGCGAAAGTGCGCATAGAAATACCCTAGATTAAACAAAGTCAGAAAAATATCCAGCTATTGTCCGTAATTGCTTGCATCCTCGTGGGCATTACAGGTATTACTAAATGGCAGGTCTCCTGGCTTCGATTCACTATCCTATAATTGCCTTCCCATTCTTAAACAGTGGCAAATCATATTATAGGATTCCTCGTTACAGTTGCGGGACAGCGTCGGACTTCCACCGACTTCCCTTTTAAGTGATATTCAAAAATATCACACCAATAGTATTTGAAGTTATAAAATTGTGACGATTCTATCATACATTTTTATAGATAGATAGTCTACTTCAAGCAATTGAGTTAACTTATTTAAATTATAAAGTTGACACAACTACTTTCGTTTTTTACACTAACAGTAATAACTTATAAAACGAGGTGAAATTCATGGCAACCGTTACGCAACATAGTCATCATAAGTTAAGAACTGTTGACATTACCTATATTGGATTATTTTCAACGCTAATGATGGTGGGTGCTAATATCACGTCCTTTGCACCTTTTATGGTAGTTGGTGGTGTACCCATTACGCTTCAAACCTTTTTTGCGATTTTAGCAGGACTTATTCTTGGTAGTAGAAAAGGTGCGCTCGCCTGTACAATTTATATGTGTGTAGGATTGGCAGGAGCTCCTGTCTTTGCTCGTTTCGGTGGTGGAATTGGCCAAATTTTAAGCCCAACCTTTGGGTTTATAATTACATTTATTTTAGCGGCATTTGTTGCAGGGTTGATTGTTGAACGAAGCGGTACAAAGAAAAGCTTTATCGTAGCTGCTTTGGTAGCAACAGCGATAAATTATTTGATAGGAACAAATTGGATGTTTTTTGCATACAAGCTTTGGGCAAGTGCACCAGAGAATTTTTCATATAAGCTCGCTTGGCTTTGGATGATTCCTCCTCTACCAAAAGATATTATTTTAGCTATTTTTGCTGGTGTCTTCGCCTATAGATTACAAAAAACATTGAAGATCATGCCCATTCAATAGCATATCTTCTCACCTATTTGTGCCAGATGTTTTTCATAGATCATATCCATCGTTTCTGCACATTTATTTGCTACATTAGGAGCAAAGAGTGAGGAGGATATCATATGAAATTCAATAAAAGATGGTCAGTCGGACTATTATCAGTAGTCGCTCTAATTAGTTTATCGGCTTGCACTGAGGAGCAAACAAAACCTGCATCCACTTCTAATGAAGCTGCTGAAAAAATGGATCATTCTACAATGAATCATTCAAGTTCTGGCGAAGTACCCGTAACATTAAAAAAAGCTGAGAATCCGAAATTTCCTGTAGGGAGCACAGCCATAATTACAGATGGACATATGGAAGGTATGAAAGGGGCCGAAGCAACAATAGTAGGTGCCTATAATACAACTGCCTATGTTATTTCCTATGAGCCTACATCTGGTGGAAAGCGAATAGAAAAGCATAAGTGGGTAATTCATGAAGAATTAATTGACCCACAAGAAGCACCACTGGCTCCTGGAACAGAAATAAAAACGGACGCAGCACATATGGAAGGTATGGAAAATGCGACTGTCCTTATTGACGAGGCTGTGCAAACAACTGTATATATGGTTGATTATACTTCCACTACAAATGGTGAAGCCGTAACAAATCATAAATGGGTAACAGAAGAAGAGCTTAGCCCAAAATAATAGAAATAACCTCTACCTTCAATTCTGGTAGAGGTAATTTCTAGCTTTTATGCTCCATTTGCTTTCTATTAGCAGACTTATGCCATTTATAGCCGATGCCCCAAACTGTTTGCAAGTAATCATCCGCCGGAAAACCACTTTTTCTTAATTTTTCTCGTAAATTACGTACATGTGAATCAATGGTACGATCTTCAATCGCTACATCATATCCCCAAACGGCATGAATAAGGTGTTCTCGAGAAAATGCTCTATTTTGATAATCTAAAAAAAGGGCGAGCATGGCAAATTCCTTTGGTGTTAATGGAATTGCCTTATGTTGAAAATATACTTCAAAGGACTCTCTATCTAAACAAAGCCCTTCAAAGTTAATTACTTTTTCTTCAGATTTTGTTCTTCTTAATACAGCATGTATTCGTGCTAACAACTCTTCCTCATCAAAAGGCTTTAAAATGTAGTCATCAGCACCAAGGTTTAAGCCTTTTACAATATCAGCTTGTTCTCCTTTTGCAGTAAGCATAATGATCGGAACATCCCAAAACTTCCTAATTTCCTGGCAAACCTGCCACCCATCCATCTCTGGCATCATTATATCCAAAAGAACTAAATCCACATGCTCTTCTTCTAAAAAATCCAATGCCTCTTGTATAGAAGACATTGCTCTACAATTAAATAGTGGTTCCAAATAAAGGGTTAATAAATCTAACATTCTTGGTTCATCATCAATGCATAAAATCGTTTTCATTCATTTCTACTCCTTTAAATGATAATTCAAAAGTAGTCCCTTTATTTATTTCACTTCTAACCTTTATTTCTCCCCCATGTGCTTGTACTAGCTCCTTAACAATAGCAAGCCCAAGTCCAGATCCACCTAAAGCACGACTACGTGATTTTTCCACTCGATAAAACCGATCAAAAATATACGGTAAATCCTTCTTTGGAATTCCTTTCCCTGTGTCTTCAACGATGATGCTTAAAATTCCACTGTCTTGTTTTACAGTGACTGTAGTCATATCTCCTGGTGCACAATAGATTAATGCATTATTTAATAGATTAATCAGAATTTGCTCAAGTCTTGCTTCATCTGCACATAGTGTTAAGCCATTATCACAACGTACAACTAAATAGATACCTTTATCTTGAAAAGCGGGACTTAATTTTTCTTCAATGCTTGTAAAAAATGGCTCTAAATGTAAGCAATGTTTTTCAATTACAAATGAGTTTTCATCCATTTTCGCTAAATCAAATAAATCTTTGATTAATCTAGAAAGTCTATTTGTTTCTTCTATTATAATAGCTAAATACTTTTGACGATCTTGCCCTGTTAAATCCCGTTTAGCAAGAATGTCTGTATAGCCTTTAATAAAAGTTAGCGGTGTACGAAGCTCATGTGCAATACTCGATAAAAACTCCTTACGCTCTTGCCTTAGATGATTTAAATCATTGGATAAAAGCTGGATAGCATTTGATAAATCCCCAAGCTCATCTTTTCCATTCGTAGAAAGAGCAACTGTAAAATCACCCTTACTCATTTTCAATGTAGCCTCTTTCATTTGAATAAGTGGCTTAGCCAGCTTACGAGATAGAACAACAATGACTGCAATACTGACTAGACCAGATACAATACCCACGATGAGAAAATGCTTATTCAGCCGTTTCATTAATGCATGGATGGAATCGGTATTTTGAAACATAAATACATAGCCAATCGTTCCTTGCTGATTTTGAATAGGGCTTATAGTCGCAATTGCTTTAACTTCTTGCCAATTGTCTTGTAAAACCCTTCCTTCATAAGGTATTTCCCCCTCTATTTCACGAATCAGATCACTGATTTCTTGATGTGGCTGTGAGGATGCAAGGATTGTCCCGAAATGGTCAGTCACCACGACATCTGTACTTGCTTCTGATTCCATAAGAACGACATGTGCTAGTGTTTCATTATTGAAGTTCTGTTCTAATATAGTACGATGTGAATTTCCTCTCGCTTGTAAACGCTCTAGTTCCTCTTCCACTCTAGAATTCGTCAGGGAAACATGCAAAAAAAACATCATAAATGTTTCAATACAAAACAATGTGATGAAAAAGATAATCCCAAGCTTTAATGATAATTTTCTCATCCTTAACCACCATTTTAGAATTTCTTAAAAGTATATCTTGAAAGTGTGAAGATTTCATGCAGAAGTAGCATCTTTCCAAACAAAAAATGCCCATAAGTATATTGTATACTTATGGGTTAGATTTTAATTAAACGTATTTTTTTGCCCAACTTAAGAAGTTATCAATGACTACGTCAAGGAATTTCACTGTACCTTCATCAGTTAAATTGCCTTCTTCATCAAATTTAGTGTGAACAGCACCAATATAAACGTCATTGCCGCTAAGTAATGGTGAGTTAATGCCTGGAGAGAATAAAATATCACGTAAATGTAATTGTGCTTTTACAGTTCCTAAGTTCCCCATTGATGCACCCATAATGATGGATGGTTTGCCAATCATTACTTTATCTACACGAGATAGCCAATCAATGGCATTGACCATAACCCCTGGAACTGTACCATTATACTCTGGTGTAACCCATAGTACAGCGTCTGCAGCTTTTACTTTTCCTTTAAAATCAAGAACTGCTTGTGGAGCCTCATTTTCAATATCTTGATTATACATTGGTAGGTCCTTTAAGCTTAATACTTCAAGGTCTAACTTTTCTGTATAACGTTTTTGAATAAATTGAGCTAATTGCATATTATAAGATTCTTTACGGATACTACCTACGATTGCTACTACTTTCATGATGTTTCCTCCTAAGTGTACATTATTCATAGTATTTGTATAGCTATTGTATTTTATACCATTTCAATAATAAATGGCAAATTCTTCAACTGGCTTACGATAGCCACGTAATCGACGACTGCTTTCTTTTTCTTTCCCAATAGTAATCATTAAGGCTATTTCATGTGTTTCTGGCACATTGAAAAGCGCACGCATTTTCTGATTATCAAAGCCAATCATTGGACAAGTGTCCCAACCACGATTTTTCGCAGCAAGCATGAATAACATAGCAGACAAAGAAGCATTTCGAATGGCTTCATCTTTCATGAATCCTTCACCGCGATCCTCATAAAAACTTGTATTCTCTGCTACAATATCCTCTAGTTCGCCAGCAGTAATTATGCCTAAATCCACCATACCTTGACTTAGCTCAGCAGTATTTTTATATGCTTCCTTGTCACCTAGTACAAGAATTACACCCGAAGCTGAATGCACTTTATATTGACCATATGCCGCCTCTCTTACCTTTTCTTTCATATCCTCATCAAGTACAACAATATAATTAGCATGCTGTAAGTTAAATGCTGAAGGGGCAAGCTTAACATCCTCCAAAATAGGGCGTATATCTTCTTCAGTCATCTTAACGTCCTTGATAAAATTATTAGCAGAGCGACGCTTATCAATCAGCTTGGAAAATTCCATTTTTTTATCCCCCAATACAGTTATGTATGCATCCAGTGGAGCTTTTCTTTCCCAACTGGATGAAATTGTGTTACTCATATTCTTTATCGAACATAATGGAACTTCTTACAGTGTCAATCGGACGAACAAGACTTTCAATCTGTTCACGTTTTGGTTCTAAAAACGGTGGTAATGACAGTTTTTCTCCTAATGTTTCATATGGCTCATCGCCCATAAATCCTGGACCATCTGTAGCCAATTCAAATAAAATCTGCGGAGCTACTCGTGCATACAATGATTCAAAGAAATGACGATTTACATAGCCAGAAGTGTGGAAACCAAAACTTTCGAAACGTGCAGTCCATTCATCTAATACAGCACGATCCTCTACACGAAAGGCAGCATGGTGAACAGTACCAAAGCCTTGGCGAGCAACAGGTAACACTGTGTTGTGTTCGACAATAATCTGGGCGCCATTTCCTCCCTCACCTACTTCAAATAAATGAAAGTCTCCTTCTTCTGCAATCTCTGTAAAGAGCATTACCTTTTCTAACACATCTTTAAAGTATTTAAAATTAGCGACACGGACAAAAACTGGTCCTAAACCTGTAATAGCGTACTCAAGTGGGATGGGGCCATTCTGCCAAGGCGTACCTGCTGCCACACCTGTATTGTGCTCATCAGAAATTAACTGATAGTGTTGATCATCAAAATCTACGAAAGATAGTGTTTTCTTACCAAACTGTTCTTTCATACCAGTATGCTTCACATTTAAACGGTCAAAGCGCTTTATCCAATAATCTAAAGCAGCATCCGTTGGTACACGGAAAGAGGTCTTTGAAATTTCATTTGTACCATGTACACCTTTTGGGATATTAGGGAAATCAAAGAACGTCATATCTGTACCCGCACTACCCTTATCATCTGCAAAGAATAAATGGTATGTTTGAATATCATCCTGATTCACTGTTTTCTTAATTAAACGCATTCCTAAAACATAGGTAAAGAATTTATAATTTTCTTCTGCACTACTTGTGATAGCCGTTACATGGTGTACACCTTTTAAATGATTCATAATATGCTCCTTCTATATATCTCGATATCGAGAGATATATATAAAATTTTTATTGGTTAGCGGCGTTCTTGCCAACTTTTTTAAGTGATAAAATCATGTTGTCCAGCTCATGAGCTTCCAATACTTCGAATATCTCATTTATTTTCTGTTCATGCTTAGGGAATATTTCCTCCATCAAAACCTGTCCCTCAAACGTTAATAATACATACGTGACACGGCGATCTCTTGGACATGCCTTACGATATACATAGCCTTTTTGCTCGAGTTTATCAATCACATAGGTAATACTACTGCTTGCAATTAATATTTTTTTACCAATCATTTGAACTGGTTGTTCTCCATGATGATACAAAAATTCAAGAACAGAAAATTCAGTTTGATTTAAATCGAATTGAAGTAAATCTCTTTTAGTTGCATCTTGAATCGTTTGATATGCTCGGAACAAGACCGTAAATGCTTTTAAGTTACGATTGTTTTGCTTCATACGACTCCCTCTTTTTATTTCGAATTTAATTATCTCTAATTCGAGATAATAGTAACATATTCATTTTTAAACAGCAAACAATTTGTTTCTTCATGTTTGCCATCTTTTCGTTCGGGTAGAAGGTAGTTGTAACTTATAAAGGAGGATTCTAAATGAAAAAAGATGTCAATCAAAAACAACAACAGCTAGAAGCATTCCGAGTAAGTGATAAAGATCAACCTCTCACAACCAATCAAGGATTAAAAATATCGGAAGATGAACATTCACTAAAAGCAGGTGAGCGAGGACCTACTTTACTAGAGGATTTTCATTTCCGTGAAAAAATGACTCACTTTGACCATGAACGAATTCCTGAACGAGTAGTACACGCACGTGGCTCAGCCGCTCATGGAATTTTTGAAACATATGAATGCGCAAGTGATATTACAAAAGCTCAATTTTTAAATGGAAAAGGAACTAAAACCCCTGTCTTTGTCCGCTTCTCTACCGTTGCAGGATCTAAAGGCTCTGCAGATACAGTTCGTGATGCACGCGGCTTTGCTACTAAGTTTTATACACAAGAGGGTAATTATGATTTAGTTGGAAATAATATACCTGTATTTTTTATTCAAGATGCTATTAAATTCCCCGATTTTGTACACGCTGTAAAGCCTGAACCAAATAACGAAATTCCCCAAGCACAAAGTGCCCATGATACATTTTGGGATTTCATTGCAAATAATCAGGAGTCTGCTCATATGGTTATGTGGCATATGTCAGATAGATCGATTCCACGAAGCTATCGAATGATGGAGGGGTTTGGTGTTAATACTTATCGCTTTATCAATGCCGAAGGAAAAGCCCACTTTGTTAAATTTCATTGGAAACCTGTACTTGGGGTAAAATCACTAGTATGGGATGAGGCACAGATCATTGCTGGAAAAGACCCTGATTTTCATCGTAGAGATTTATGGGAATCGATTGAACGTGGGTATTTCCCAGAATTTGAGCTCGGTGTTCAACTTATTCCCGTTGAAGATGAATTCAAATTTAGCTTCGATATTCTTGATGCCACGAAAATATGGCCCGAAGAAGAGGTTCCAGTACGCATCCTTGGGAAAATGACCTTGAATAAAAATGTGGATAATTTTTTTGCAGAAACGGAACAAGCCGCATTCCATGTCGGCCATGTTGTGCCTGGCATTGATTTTTCAAATGATCCTTTATTACAAGGTCGCTTATTCTCCTACACTGACACACAGTTAATACGACTAGGAGGACCTAATTTCCATGAGCTTCCTATAAATAAACCAATCTGTCCATTTCATAATAACCAACGAGATGGCTATGGCCGACAAACCATTAATGTGGGACAAGTTAGCTACCATAAAAATTCCTTAGCCAATAATACACCACACCCTGTTTCTGAAGCAGATGGTGGATACAAGCATTATGAAGAAAAAGTTGAAGGGCATAAAGTACGTGCACGTAGTGAGAGCTTTAAAGACCATTTTTCACAAGCAAGATTATTCTGGCTTAGTATGACAGACATTGAGAAAAAGCATATTATCGATGCCTTTAGCTTTGAGCTTGGCAAAGTAAAAAATAAAGCCATTCGTAAACAAGTTGTAGACATGTATGCTCATGTCAGTTATTCACTTGCTTCAGCTATCGCTGAACGAATTGGTATAGTTCCCCCTATAGAAGTGGAAGTACCGCATATTCACCAAACTTCTCCTGCTGTTAGCCAAGTAATCAATGCAAAGGAAAGTGTCAAATCTAATAAAGTAGCCATAATTGTTACAGAAAATAGTAGTGAAAAATTAAATGAACTAATTGCTACATTTTTAAGTGAAGATATTGTAGTTGAACTAGTAAGTAATAAACAAGGCATAGTAAGCGGCTATGAAATTCACGAAACATTTGCTACAACCTCCTCCGTTCTTTATGATGGGGTTTATGTTACAGGAGCTTTTCAGGATTCCTCTCAACAATCAAAAGCAGAACAGTTTATTAAACAAGCCTATCAACACTGTAAAACAATAGGTTATACGAAAAATGTTTCATTTTTACAGCCTATTGCTAATAAAAATGGGGTTGTAAATGATCCAAAATCTTTTGTTCATGCCCTTGCTAAATATCGACATTGGGTACGAGAATGTAAATGAATGAAAAGCCAGCTAACTGATTCTATCAGCTAGCTGGCTTATTTCCATTATTTAATTCGTTTAAATTCCTTTTCATTGCCGTCTACAAATTCGACATCTACTTCAATGGATTGATAGTTATCTTCAATATTGAATACTTTGATTACTTGATCAATCACTTCGTCATTAGGTGTTGTAGAATCAAAATTCAACTGCTTAAATAATGGCTCTAATTTAGTATAAGCCTCATCACCCTGAAGCTTTTCATTTTTTCGATCATCCTCTAATTTTGCTTCTATTCCTGTTTTTTTATCCTCATATTCTACCTCATAAGACTCCGTTTCAGAGTAATCAACATCTAATGAAAACTCTAAAAAATTAAATGTCACTTGGTCAGTTGGCGTATCACCAGTCTGCTGAGTACCATTTTGATCTGCTGGTGCGTTTGCAGGCATATCCTTTACCTCATCCTTATTACAGCCGTAAAGGATAACAGTCATTAAAGAAATTACTAAGATAAATTTCAATTTCAATTTATTCACTCCTTTCTTTACATATCATTTCCCAATTCCTCTTCAAACTAACCTAAAAAGGGCATCTCCTACATATGAGGAGATACCCTTTTCGTGGAATGCGTCTTAATAATAGAAGTTACGATCCACTTTATTTTCTTGAATAGCTTTTGCTAAACGGATTGTTGAAACAGCCATATCGGCATATGACACACTCTTGGTAGCATTAAAATTATTTTGCTGTGTATCAATCAGACCCATCCCATTTGCTATTGCTATATAGCCAGTATATGCTGGATCAATAGAAGCTGCATCCGCAAAGTTTAATTTGTAAATATCCTTATACTTTGCCACATTCTCCAATTGCATTACTTTAACAGCCCATACAGCTAGCTCTTGACGAGTCAATGCTTCATCCAATGGGAATTGGTTTGCTGGCTGTAAAATCCCCATTCTTACAGCTTGTTCAACCACTCCATATAAAGGATGGTTTTTATCGATATTGCTGAAGGATTGCTTTTCACCATCGCCGCCACCAAAATAGCCATATGTTAAAGATTTTAGTAGAATCTTTAATGCTTCTCCCTTTGTTACAGCAGCATCAGCATTAAAGTTTGCTATATCTTTTACCTCTAATACATTTTGATTTAAAAGATAATTTAATTCATTGGCTGCTGTTGGATGTGAAATAGATTGCTTTTCTTTTGAGCCATCTACCTGATACAACCATTCACCGGTAATTGCATCAATCTGATTAACTAAGCTACCGTTGTAAGTTGGAGCATAGACTAGATCATAATGTTGTTTACCTTCAGTATCTTGTTTTGCATATTGAAGCTGTAATGTAAGTGCCTTACTATATGCTTCTTTTGCTTTATCAACTGAGATTACTTGGCTAATAGAAGGCCAGTTAGTAACCTTTTGTTTATTAACATTCAATGAACGTAATGATCCATCAGAGCCAATACCTACGTTTATTTCATCTCCAACAACTGCAATTCCGTTTACGATGCGTGGGAAGGAGAAGTAATAATCTTTACTATAATCATCATGTACAGGATTATCAATTGGCATCGAATACTCATGTAAATAGGATGGAGCCCATTGCTTTAAGTATTCAATCGCCTTTGCTAATGCCGCATCCTTAGAGATGGTATTTGTTTTGTCAGTGTTGATAAAATCTCTCATAATATCGTGATACTGCACGATATCGCCTGTTGCCTTATTAATTTCTAAAGAGGTACCAGATCCGCCATTATTGTACATATACATGTAATTTACTGTATAAACCGTTTCACCATTGTCATTTTCTCTTTCGTCAACCATATCAATAGTGAGCTTTGCCTTGTCTTCATCAACTTTTAATAAATTTTTAGCAAATTCCTCAACCTCTGCTACAGTCATACCACTTTTTCTTGGTGGTAATTGCTGTGAGGATATTTTCTCAGCGCTTTTCGTCTTTGGAACTTGTGTAGAGAAGCCATTCGTTGTTTGCCATTGACCCGTTAAAGCATGTACACCATTAAATCCTGTTGCTGGCATATAAACAAGCTTCACATTACGTTGATCGCTAAAATAATCAACGTAATAACGAAGTTCAACTGCTAAGTTATCACGTACTTGTGCTACAATTTCTTCCTCACTTTTTTTCTGGCTTGAGCTATCAAAGGTTGCTTTACTTAAAGATTCTGTATTACGATACATTCCTGTTATTTGACCATTAGCAAGAACATCAATAGTAATACTTTGATCGCCAATAAGCACTCCATTATAAGTTGGTGAATAAACAAATGAGTAGGTAATTGGTTGTGATAATGGACGATTAATGTCATTGTAATAACCGAAGCCATCTTCACGGAGTTTATAGTTCTCTATTTTCGCAAATTTTCTTAGGAAGTCATCAGCAATTTTTTTTGCTTCAGTCTCTGAATATTTTGCGGGATATAGTGCTTCAGCGATATTAGCTGGCTGATAATAGAAATGTTCTAACTCTAAATCTTCACCTTTAAATGTAAAACCACCATATACATCTTTACCATTTACTGTTTTATTGAAGTTTAAATCATAACGGACCGTTGTATCATCTCTAAAGAAATGACCGCCTCCAGAATTAAACTCATTATCAGCTACAAATTTGAACTCTTCAGGGAATAGTGCACGTAATTTGTTAATTAGCATACCTTTTGTCACTTTTGTCTCTGAGGCAGCCAACTGTATTGCAATACGCTCTGAAGGTTCTTTCACATTTGCAGAAGCTTGTGAAACGGGTGCTAGAATCCCAACAGAAAATGCAGTAGTTGTTAAAATAATACCTAACTTTTTAAATTTACCCAAAATATACCTCCTAAAATACTATTTACCATAATTATAATATATTTATCCATAATTGGGAATGGATTTTACAGATAATTTCCTCTTCGCAGAAAATACATTGGGCAATCCGTCCTTTTTCTTCATTTTCTCATTTCTTTACCACATCAAAATTTGCACCAATTAACACCCAATTCTGAGGGAATGATAGTCCTAATTTCCAATAACCAATACCACGAAGGTTATATTGTTTAATGAGATTGAATTTAGCTTGAATAGATCTAGCATCTTCAAACCACACCATATGTGCCCTACCTTGCTCATCATAGTATTCAAAAAATGGTGCTTGGGCTCTCCAATCATACTGAATTGCTGCATTATAACGTTTAGCAATTTCAATGGCTCGCTGTGGACTAAGCGCTTCTGCATACGGTCCCCCTTGAACAAAAGGTAACGTCCAATCGTAGCCATATAAATTTTGCCCTAACATAATTTTGCTTGCAGGTATTTCACTCACTGCATATTTTACAACTGCCTCTACCTCTGGGAGAGGTGAAACGGCCATTGGTGGGCCAGCTGAATATCCCCATTCATAAGTCATGAGTAAGACAAAGTCCACGATTTCCCCATGTGCTCTATAATCATGTGCAGCTGTCCATGGTCCTCGTTCACTATCACTTGTTTTAGGAGCTAATGCTGTAGACACTGTATATCCCTGAGCATGAAATTTTTCTACAGCTCTTCTTAAAAAATTGTTATAGGCTTGTCTTTGATCTGCTGGCAAATTTTCAAAATCAAAGTGGATATCTTTGACGTCACCAAGTTGCTTTGCCTCCGCAAGAATATTATCAAATAACAAATCTTGAACAGCCGTACTTTGAAAAATATCTCTCGCTAATTCCCCACTAAAACTAAAATTCTCCAAATTAGAAATAACCATCGCCATTGAAGCTCCCGTATCATTTGCAATTTGCGTCACACCTTGGCTTGGCGGTCTCTGTAAAGTACCATCACGCCTAGCCTCATAACTAAATAAAGCTAAATATGTTAAATAGGGACCCGCTTCCCTTGCTTGATTCAAGAGTGCCTCACTAACAGATGTTCCTCTCGGCTCTAAATAGGCCAATGTTTGTGCTCTTGTTTTTGGCGGTTGTGGAATATACAATCTCGCTCCAACAGCTAATGGTTGATTGGGATGAATGCCATTTACTTGTGCAAGCGTTACATAATTAATACCGAAACGTTGACCAATTGACCATAAGCTATCACCTGGCTCTACATAATAAAAGCTTCCGACAATCGGGATTACAAGAGCTTGCCCCACAACTAAACGATTTGGCTCTGGAATTTGATTGGCATCTATAATGCTCTGAACCGTAGCCCCATACGCCTGTGCAATACCCCATAAAGACTCGCCAGCCCGTACAACGTGTATTTGAATGATTTTGCCTCCTTCTAGCTTGATAAAATCATACCTATAAAGCTTATGAAATCAGAGATGAAAAGATGTCTGTTAACAACTCCACAAAAGTACACCACTATTTATAGCAAATAAATAGTAGGCTGTATTATGTCACCTATTTAATACTAATGAGAATAATCTTCGTTTACGAGATTTCATGAAAGAATGTTCTTTTAAATACGTATGTCTAAAAAGTTACCTGAGTAATATATTCTGCTTCTTCACCGTTATTAGAATAAAAAAACGCAAAATGATACTTATCTTGATAACAATAATCGTACAAATGTTCTATTTTCCGCATAATCTTCAGTAAATTTTTACCCACTTTCTACCCTACAAATCAGTTGTAGCAGGCTACTTTTGATAACACTTTTCCCAAATTTTTTTACGCAACTAGCGTCATATGCCTTATTCTTTTCCCTGTTCTCACTCTTGTATAATGAAATTATTGTAAGGAGGTGTTAGATTGCGTTTATTTTACCAGCAAAAAGTAATCGGTAAGAAATCTCGTAAGCTTGAAAAAATTCCATTTTCAATTGAAAAGCCTGTCATAACGTTACAAGATTTACTTGTTCAGCTTGTTACACAGCAAGTACAACAATTTAATGAAAAAATGGTAGATACACCACTTCATCTATATTTAACGGATCAGCAATTAGTAGACGCGGCCCAATATGGCAAAGTACAGTTTGGAGAAAAGAAAAAGGATGCTTTACAGTCAGTTGATCATGCTATTTCCACAATGCTTCAAGCCTTTCAGGACGAGCTGTTCTTAGTCCTTCATAATGAAGAGCCTTTAGATTCTCTTTCTACACCATTAAACATACAGGAAGATGATGTTTTTACATTTATTAAACTTACTATGCTTGCAGGACGAATTTGGTAGGAGGGATTTTTGATGACACTTTCACCTGAACAAAAGACACATTTTCAAACTATAGCTGATTCTGCACCTATAGCGATACAGCCTTTAGCAGCCGCACTGTTAAAATACATGGACAATAGAGATTATGACATTGAACCGCTTATAGCTGCTCAGCAATATTCATCACTTGGAGAGCTATTTAGTGGACCATTATTTGAAGTGCTTACCTTGTTTTCTTCACAAGAACGTGCACTCAAGATCAAAAAACTAGCATTACGTTTTGATGCTACAATGTTTCAAACAGATGCTTTACGTCGATCTTTTCGTTCATCTCAACCAGTGCAAGACCATCTTTTTCAATGTTTACAGTTAATAGAAGAGATGCTGACATTTGAGGAAATTACTTTGCAGGAGTTATTAACGAATCATCGCCAATATGAACATGGGACTTATCCAAACTATAGCTCGTATGTCTTGAAGAATGAAAATGTGAAAGTTATGGGTTTTAATGTTTTTGAACAGTTGCTTGCTGAAGAACTATCATTAGAAAACCCTTCCATCGAAGAAGCAGTAGAGAGTATTTTATTTGATGAGCATCAAAGTAGCTTTTTCGGTCATCCATTCATTCGAGGTATTTTCAAGTCAAGTAATCGTCGTATGCATGATGCACTTGGTAAACTCTTAATAGCAGCTGCACGACAAGAAGGTTTACGACAGGCAATAGTAGAAAATATTGACCATGGCAATCTAGATGCACAGCTCAACATGATGAAGCTTATTCAGGAGCATCGCCTAACACGCTTCTCCTCTGTAATTCGAGCAGTCGATACTTGGATGGGACTTGGCTATAATAGCTTCGAAAATCAAAAAATAACAGAGGAAGTTCTTACATTAGCCATCCAAGCAATTGAAGAAGACAGCTTTGTTGAGCAATTGTTAAAAAGTGAACGTACAATTGATGTTTATGTTGCATTATGGGCTACTGCTACAAAGGACTATACGAAGTTAAATGACCTTGTAACAAAACTCTTAAAGCGTGACAAGCATATCCAACTTACAACGCTTGCCTTTTTGAAAAACTTATCGAAAATCTCCTTTACAGCGCCATTTGTGAAGGATTTAATCTTATCAACAAAAGATATTGAGCTGTTTGCCTTTGCATGGGGCAATTTTCTTTATGCTAATCACCATATTAATAGTGAGTATGCAAGAGACAATGAATGGGAGCAAATCCTTCAAACCTTCATGCAAGAAAACACACAGCTACAAGGGATTGAATACCTCTTATTTGAACAGCTTGAGTGGGCAAAGAATGAAATAACGAAAGATGGGCTTATCATTACAGGCAAACCACTATCCTTTGTCTATGTCCATTTGTCATTAGAAGATTTAATTTCAACACAAATTATTTTAGCCCACCATATACAAGACGAGGCATTATTCCAACGAATTATTGAGCATGCAGATTCTTACTCACCATCAAGTAGAATCGGCCTACTGAATATTTATTGTCTTGACCCTGTCACAGAAGGTCAACGTGAATTTTTATTTAATTCTTTACGGGATCGCAGTTCCATCAATCGTTCTCTTGCGTTAAAGAAAATACATGCTCTAACACCAACAGAAGAAGAAATAGCAAAAATTGAAGATCTTTTAGCTAATAAATCAGGTGCACTTCGTAAAGAGGCTATTTCACTCTTAAAAGTTCAGCCACAGAACCATCTATTACAAAGTGCTGAAAGGCTATTAAAAGATAGTAAGCAGTTAAAGAGACTTGGAGGGCTTGAGTTACTATTAGAAGCCTCTAAGGAATACAGCTTAGCAAGCGAGCTAATTACAGCTTTATGCTCCTTATTACCAAAAGTAACTAAAAACGAGCAAGTTTTGTTAGAGCAATTAATTACAAGGGATGCCCCAGAGTATAACGAGCGTAATGGCTTTGGCTTATATACACCACATCCCCCTATTCAATACGGCTGTATTTCTGATGGAGCCATTCAAATGAACGGTGAAGAGCCTTGGCAACAACTTGTTCCACTTTATGCACAGACACCTACACCCTTCGAAAAATTCTTTCAATATGATGTTGATAAATTATTATCTAAGCTAGAGCAGCTTATTCAACTTTTAGATAAACATGCTGAACTAGAATATGAAACATACCAATGGAATGACACACCCATTAGCACTACATTAGGACAAAGATACAGTGTAATGGCAACTATATCGGATAATCAACGACATGCTAGTCTTGATGCTTATCCTATCCCCGAAGAAATTGTTCAATGGATGAAGACAGCATTATTTAGTAATGAGGACTTAGCCTATTTTAATTTTTACCATAATCTATCAGAATACCCTGCTGCTCATGTTCTTTCCGAAGCAGCTCATACACTAATTAAACCGTTCTTCCAATACAAAGAATTAAAAGTACGTGTTGCGCAATTTAATTCCTTGAAATATGACGATACAATTCAACAGATTTTCTCAGTGCTATCCCAAGACATCGACAAAATCTCAGGTGATACAGTGCTACATCAGGAAGCACTTTCATTACTCGAAAAGCATGCACCCGAATTTAATCGCTTCGAACAGGCAATAGGCATAATGTTACAGCTATTCAAACAAATCCCTGCTGATCAGTGGCAACTTGATGTTCGAGAGAAGGGTTATTATTACTATCGCTCCACTTCTACCATTATCGATTTAGATGTCATTGAGACATTTGTTGATCGATGCTGGTCTGATTACACAACCTATGGTGAATATGTCAAAATGCTAGCTATCAATGAAGAGCTAACAAAGCGTATGAAAAATGAAAGCTATAAGCCAAACGTCTACAATTTATCTTTATTCCAATATTTAGACGCAATGAAGGTTGGTTTATTTACGCAAGATCACTTATTTGAGGCCATCTTTACCAATACGCTCGCTTCAGAAATATTTATCGAGCCAACTAAATTGCGAGAACGCTATCAACAGTCATTTGAAGATTTAACCGATTTCTTTACTATTCGTGAACAAGCAATTGATCGAATTTTAGCCATAGAGCTAAAACGTGGTGATACGCCTACTGCTGTTACAAAGTTAGCTAGTAGCATTTCTTATTTTGAGGGTATTAATTATTTCTTACAAATTCTACAGGCACTTGACGGAGAAAAACTTGCGCGAGGATATATTTGGCAGGCAGAAACGAAAAAGGATGTATTCTCCAGATTGCTAACTAACTGTTATCCTAAAAAAGAAGAAACAGCCCAGCAATTAAAAGAAGCATGGCTGAAAACAGACATTTCTAAAGAACGTTTAATTGAAGCCATGATGTATAACCAACATTGGATAGACCTTGTCAGTGAAGTGATTGGCTGGGATGGACTAAAAGAATCAGCCTGGTATTTTATCGCTCACACCACAGATTCTTTATCCGACTTTGCCAAAGATCAGATTGCCCTTTTCTCTAGCATAACTGCTGAGGATTTCCGTGATGGTGCATTCGATTTAGCTTGGTTCCAAAGCGCCTATCAAACACTTGGGGCTAAGAAATTCAAACTTGTTTATGATGCTGCAAAATATGCCTCTGAAGGAGCCAACCATCGTCGGGCACAGCTTTATGCCGATACAGCCATCGGTAAACTCAGTCCAAAAACGTTAATGCAAGAAATTCAAGATAAACGCAATAAAGATAAACTACGCGCACTTGGTCTTATCCCTTTAATAAAATCGGATGACAAAGACGCCCTAACACGCTATCAATTTATTCAACAGTTTTTGAAGGAAAGTAAGCAATTTGGTGCCCAACGCCGCGCAAGTGAGGCTCGAGCAGCAAGTATCGCACTAGAAAATTTAGCGCGTAATGCAGGAGATGGAGAAGCCACTCGCTTCACATGGCGTATGGAATTATCTGCCTTTAACGATATGAAGCATTTGTTTAAAGCACAACAGATCGAGCAAATTACAGCACATCTACAAATAGAAGATGACGCCTCTGTAGCTATTATTGTTGAAAAGGATGGTAAACGTCTAAAGAACGTTCCTGCTGCATTAAAAAAGCATGCTGATATTGTAACCTTGCAGGAAGCCAGAAAAGACCTACAAGAACAATATAAACGAGCACGCCCAGCTCTTGAGCAAGCAATGGAATTAGAAACTGTATTTTCGATCGAGGAGCTCATTCATTTATTGGCCCATCCGATCCTAGCTCCACTTTTACAAAAACTAATATTTATCAGCGATGATTACGTTGGAATGCTTACACCACAAGGCTTACAGCTTCTATCGGCTGACATTGTGGACCTTGCTCCTTCGTCCTCTATAAAGATTGCTCATCCTTACCATCTTCTAGAAAGCGGTCAATGGAGACAGTGGCAATCCTATATGTTCGAGCACAAAATACAACAGCCATTTAAGCAAGTGTTCCGTGAGTTATATCTCATCAATGCTGATGAAAAAGCACAGAAACAATCATTGCGCTATGCAGGACATCAAGTAAATCCTTCACAAACAGTAGCCTTGTTGAAAACACGTGGCTGGCAAATCAGCTATGAAACAGGACCACGTAAAGTATATTATAAGGAAAATATTGTGGCATCCTTGTATGCACAGGCAGATTGGTTTACGCCAGCAGAAATTGAAGCACCTGCAATCGAAGGTGTTTACTTCTATGATCGACTATCAGGCAAACATATCGTTTTAGATGATATTCCAGCAGCGATATTCTCTGAGGTTATGCGAGATATTGATCTCGTTGTCAGTGTTGCTCATATTGGGGGTGTAGACCCAGAGGCAAGTCATTCTACTGTTGAAATGCGCAGTATTATCGTAGAAGAATTGGCGAAATTATTGAAGCTAAACAATGTGGAAGTGAAAAAGCAACATGCCCTCGTAGAAGGTAAGCTAGCAAGTTACTCCTTACATTTAGGAAGTGGTGTGGTGCATCAAATAGGCGGTTCCATGATCCCGATTATTGCTGTACCTTCTCAGCATCGTGGACGAATTTTCTTGCCGATGGTGGATGATGATCCGCGTACTGCTGAGATCATGTCCAAGCTTTTATTATTAAGTGAAGATACAAAAATTAAAGACCCTGCCATATTAACTCATATTCGAAGCTATGAGCAAATGCGCTAACTTCACACTAGATAAAAACAGGTGACGTATTTCGTCGCCTGTTTTTTACTGTACATCTGTTTTAATCATTTCAAATAATAGCGGTACATTCGTGCCTCGTTGCAATGAATGGCAGTCCTCCATTAAAAATGACCAACTTTTCTTTATCTTTTCCCTATAAGGCAACTCTGAACTGACCGGGAGGTATGCGCTTAGGTATTCCTCAATCGTGCCTGACAGATTGTCCATAAATTCATCTGCTTTTTGCATTTTTTCTGTAGGGATTTCATTGCGCTCATTCCATAAGACATGCTCTAAATTCGTAGAAAAATAAAATAATTGATAAGGTACTTTCATACGGTTAATACTAAAGTGATCGTTGGCGATCAGAATTCTGGCATTCTTCGCCTTCATATCATTGCGTTGTTCAATTTGTTGTTTACGTTTATCAGACTTCACTAAAATAGCATCCTCTGTATAAAATAAGTTTTGCTCGATAGTCTCATCTACCTTGACGCATTCTGGTGCGATAAAGCATCCATCTGCATCTGTAATATGAACAACAGCAGTTAAATCATTGGCTAAAAATTTATATTTTTGAAGATAGCTTTGAATCACACGTACAACACTATTTTTAATATTGGGGATCCGTTTGTGTGCATCCCACTTTGTTAAAATATCTTCACGTTGCACATCAAAGCGTATCGTCGAATTCGCAAAATGAGCATCTAAATAATCCTCTAAAATAATTTGCTCTGTCTGCCCTTCCACAATAATTAAAAGTACTTTTTTAGTCATGTTGAACACCCGCTTTACGAAAAGCACGCTTTATTTTAAATGTATTGGTTTCCTTATATATCTCTTCGTCCTGTCCACCAAGTTGGATAGCACGTAAATAGACATCTCTAGCGTTATTCACTTCTTTAATACCTTTTAGCTGCATATAACGGTGATGTTCATTCGTTGTCGTAAACCATAAATTTTTAATAGCTAGCACCTCTAACACACGTAGATTATGGGATGTAAAAATAAGTTGCCCTTTTCCATCCTCATCTATCACTGTTAACAACTCGCCCAACAAATATTCAAATACACCTGAGTCTAATTCATCAATCACTACACATGCATTCGGATTATTGTATACAGCAATTAATACACTAAGAATCGAAATGATTTTTAAAATTCCCTCTGACTCTGTTCGTAGAGGTAATTCCCGCTCCCCACGCTGAGACAAAAATTCAAAACGAATTCCCTGCTCACCATTGTCCATCATTTGCTTTGTAATGATATTAATTTTAATCGTCAAACCAGGAATAATTGCTGAGAGCACTTGATTACTTTGTTCAATAACTTCACATAGAGCATAGAATGCATCCTCTGGTAATAAAGCTGGTCCATTTAAATCATAGGGAATAAGGCCTCTTATTTTCTCTAAATGAATACTGAATGGCATCATTCGTTCTTCAAATAGTGGGGCAATATTTTGATTATTAACAACATGTAAGTCCCGACTAAAATCGACGGCAATATTTTGTAGCAACTGCATTTCTAACTCAGAAAGTCGTTCCTTTAATAATGGCTTTATATCTTTATGGAATAGAAATGACATATTTTGTTTTCTTGCTAGCTGTTGAATAACAAGTAATTGGATTCGTGCTTGTTCACTCAAATCATCCAGTTTTAATTGACGGATTTGTACATCCTTCTCTGTCACTGCCACTAAAATCTTTGATCGCTTCCCTTTCGTATTTTCTCGATAGGTAAGACGTTCTAGCGTAGTATATAGTCGGTGCTGATCCTCCTGTAGCTCCACATAGTAATTCACAAAAAATGTACCGAATTGATTCTCAACTAAAAATTCCACATTCATGCTAGCGGTTTGCTCTCCTGCCAATATGAGTCGCTTCTCTTTTGAGGGTAGCTTCATTTCAGTAAGCCATCCTGATATAAGTGTCTTCAATAAACTGAATGCATCTACAATGGTTGTCTTTCCAGAGCCATTTTGTCCATATAGGCCAACAACATTCGCTTGTAGAAATGTTTCAAAATTTACTGCGAGTACAATTTCACCCTGTCGTACATTTCGTAAATTCTGTATGTTTATTTTTTTTATCTTAATAATTGCCATATGCTAAACATCCTTTTAGCTTTTTCCCTTATTATAATGAATTTCGTTATATTTTATAACAAATTCAAACTTAGATATCCATAGCCTATTGCCTATGACAAAAATTGCAATAGGCATATGTTAGAAAAAATGAAGAAAGGTGTGTTTTATTGGTTTATCCTAGATTAGCCCCTGATGATTTTAACAGTCAATTTCGACCAGGTATGAAAATATGGGTAACACTCCCTACTGGTACTTATTCAGGTACATTGATTCGAACATTTGGAACTGGAGGAAGAACAGCAGAAATTCAGCTAGATAACGGTCAAATAGTAACTGTGGATGTTAGTCAAATCACTGCTGCAGGTACAGGAACACCGCCTGGTAGTTCCTATCCGCCGCCATACCCACCACCTTATCCGCCACCCTATCCGCCTCAACCTTATCCACCACAGCCCTATCCACCGCAGCCTTATCCGCCACGACCTTATCCACCTCAACCTTATCCACCGCAGCCTTATCCGCCACGTCCAGGGGGACAATATCCTGGTTTCCCACCACCATTAATACCAGGACTTCCGAATATTTTACCGGGTATTTTTGGTAATCCGCGACCATAACAACTAGAAAAGGTTATTTCTTTATTCAGCAATAAAGAAATAACCTTTTTTTCATTTTATCCCCATAATAAAAATCATCCAATTCCTTTCCACATAAGACATGGCATAATAAGTAAAAAGCCCTAACAAGTAATTGAAAATTGGCATTTCCGCCAAATTTTAAATCAATTGAAAATAAGTTCGTTCTGAGCATACTTCTTTTTTATACTAGGAACAGTTGAATTTTTTGTAAAAATTTAAGCTAACTTAAAAAATATATAGACTAAAAAACTAAATTTCATCGTTTATTTATAGAAATCATGACTTTAAATAGTAAGTTTTCTGGGTTGTGAATCATTTTTTTTGGCAGTATAGTAGTTAAATGATAGGGGATAAATAGATTACTTTGCATTTATAAATATTTAACACGCGTCTGGACTTCTACGAATAACATCAATCAACATCTTCAAGGTGTAATACATTTACTAAATTATCCAATCATAGTCCTTAGCTTGAAATATTTGCTATATCATATTAGGAGGAAAAGCATGAAAACACGCAAGAAGCAGCAAATGTCTATTAGTAAGAAATTAACTGCAATAGTAGTGAGTATTTTATTATTATTTGGATTAGTTACTTTAGGTCTTTCTTATTATATAGTAAGAAATAGTAATTTAACAGACATGAATCAATCTCTTTCTGACAAAGGCATGATCCTAGCCAAAACCATTGATATTACTACACTAAAATCCATATTAGAGAATCCTACAAATAGTAACCCCGATGCTCTACGTCTAACTAGAGAGATGGATGCAATCAATGATAATTCAGATAGTATTACCAATCTATTTTTAATTACAGTTAACGGTGAAAATATTAATGCACCTGTTCTATCATCTAGTATACTTGAACTAGGAGCAGAGTATAATCAAGATATGATTGCAATGGGTTTATCTCCTGATTTCCTAGCAAGAATTAAAGAAGTCTTTGATACAAAAAAAGCAACAGCAACAGATATTTATAGCGATGAATATGGTAGCTATAAAACAGGCCTGACACCAATCTTGGATGAAAATGGGGATATGTTGGCTGCTTATGCCATTGACTATGATGTATCAATGGTAACAGGAAAAGCGATGTCTGAAGCCCTATGGACGTTATTAGTAACGGTTATTTTCTTAATTGGTTCATCCATTGCTGTTTACACTCTTTTAAGAAAAAAATTAACACCAATTCAACAACTTTCCTTACAATCGAAAAAGGTCGCAGAAGGTAATTTAGAACTTGAACCGTTACCAGTTACTTCAACAGACGAAGTAGGAATGCTCACACAAAACTTTAATTCAATGATTGAAAATCTAAAAAATGTTATTAAGAGTACAACGAATGTGTCTGAACGTGTTTCAAACACAGCCAATGTTTTATCTGTAAATATGCAAGAAGCTTCTGATTCATATAATAATGTAGCATCTTCCATGCAGGAAATTGCAAGTGGCGCTGATCTTCAAGTACAAAAGGCTAAAGAAAGTACAGTTACTATTGAAGAAATGAGTATTGGTATTCAACGAATTGCTATGACATCCAATCAAATTTCAGAATCCTCAATTTTAGCATCTGAGGAAGCTGAAAGAGGGAATGAATCGACAAATAAATCTGTTGCACAAATGAATGCTATTAGTAAGGCTGTTAATCAATCCGCAGCTTCTGTTAAATTACTTGGCGAACATTCCAATAAAATTGAAGAAATTGTAGGAATCATTACAGGGATTGCTTCTCAAACCAATTTACTTGCATTGAATGCGGCTATCGAAGCTGCACGTGCTGGAGAAGCTGGTAGTGGCTTCGCAGTGGTTGCTGATGAGGTACGTAAACTTGCCGAACAATCTGAGGCATCTGCACGAGAAATTTCTACACTTATTTCTCATATCCAGCATGATACAAACGAATCTGTAAATATCATGGTTCACGCTGTAGAAGAAGTAGATCATGGTATTGTCATGATCAATGATTCGGAAAAATCATTTAGCCAGATCTTAACTTCCATTCACCATGTGACAGGGCAAATTCAAGAGCTTTCTGCAACGATTGAAGAAATGGCAGCTGGTATGGAAGAAGTAACATCTGCTGTTAAAGATATGGAAGATTTTTCAGTCAATTCAAAGGACAATACAAGAGCAGTAGCAGCAACTTCTGCCTCTCAATTGAATACAGTACAACGAGTTTCTGAAGAGGCTCAAGTATTATCCGAGTTATCTGATGAATTAATGAATGTTGTTAATACCTTTGTAGTGAAATAAAAAATGAAAGGGCTGCCTTATTAAGGAGAGTTATTTCCGTTAGTTTCTCACAGATTGCTTCACTACTGTGAACTAATGACGATAATCGCTCCTTCATAAGTGTCGGCCCTTTTCTAAAATAGGAGTTGTCATAATTGAATAATAAACAAGAATTTGATGTACACCCATCCCAAAATAATAAGCATTCTTTTAACCAACAAACGCCATCCTCCAATAGCACACAATTGTTGAACAAAGAAGACTTACTCGCATATCAAACGTTAAACCGAACAATGGCTAACTACGATCAAAACACCACAATACCTGACGTATTTTATCAGGCAGCAGAAAAATTTGCAGAGCGAATCGCATTATCCTATGAAGGTGGAAAACTTACCTACCGTCAGCTAAATGAACAATCCAACCAAGTTGCTCATATGTTAGTTGCCAACGGTCTAAAAAAAGGAAACTATGTAGCGATTGTGATGGAACGTAGTAAAGAAACAGTCATTAGTTTGTTAGGTATCCTGAAAGCTGGTGGTGTTTATGTTCCCATTGATCCGAGCTATCCAAAAGAACGTTGTCAGTACCTATTAAACGATACAGGTGCTCCATTTATCATAACGAAAAACGAACATACAGCTCTACTGAATGATTTTATACATAATGATTCTCAAACACGCACAGTGTTCACTATCAACCAAACGGAGCAAGGGTATTCACAGGAAAATATGCAATGTGAACTGCTTCCATCCGATTTAGCCTATATTATTTATACTTCTGGTTCAACAGGTAAACCAAAAGGCGTCATGCTTAAGCATGAAGCTGTCATTAATTTAATAACAGATAATCAACGAATCTACCATTCAACTAAAGAAGATGTTTATTCCCAGTTTATTTCTTATAGTTTTGACCCTTCTATAACAGAAACTTTTACTGCTTTATTTTCAGGAGCAAGACTTCATATGCTTACAAGTGTCGAACGTCTGTCCATTGAGGCATTTGCTGATATGATCGGCCGTGAGCAAGTAACGACTGCTACTGTTCCAAATGCTTTCTTTACACAGCTAGCTACACATTTACCAGTAAGCTATAGGGAAAAGCTTGCGACATTAAATTATTTATCTGTAGGTGGTGAAGCCCTATTGCCTGCCATTGTTCAAAAATGGCAAGAGAAATTTGGACTTACTACAGAAATTATTAACGTGTATGGACCAACTGAATGTACAGTATTGTCCTCCTATTTTAAGGTGAAAAGTCAGATAACAGACATGCAATCTAGTATCCCTATTGGCAGACCAATCGCCAATTATGAAATGTATGTTATTAATACGGACGATCAGCTATGTCCCGTTAATACAATCGGAGAATTATGTATTGCTGGTGCTGGTTTAGCAGCAGGTTATTTACATCAGCCTGAAAAAACAGCTGAAGTATTTGTACCTCATCTCTTAAAGCCAGATCAAAAAATGTATCGAACAGGTGATTTAGTTCGACTATTGCCAACTGGTGTCATTGAATTTGTTGGACGTAAAGACTCTCAAATTAAAGTAAGAGGTTTCCGTATCGAACTTGGAGAAATCGAAACAGTATTGAGCAATCATACAAGCATTCAGGAAGCTGTGATTATTGCGAAGAAAATGGCTGATGGAAATAATCATTTATTTGCCTACTATACAGTGGCAAGTGGTATGCAGCTTGAGGAGAATCTTTTAAGGGACTACTTAGCAAATCTTTTACCAGATTATATGGTACCAGAGCAATTTATTGAATTGCAAGAAATGCCGTTATCCCCTACAGGAAAAATTGATCGAAAGCACTTAGCTTCATTGGAATTAACTTTATCACGCAGCACTACATATATTGCCCCAGAAAATGATACACAGCGTATGCTTGCTACTGCATGGGAATTTGTACTCGGTATTGAGCCAATTGGCATTCACGATAACTTCTTTCATATCGGTGGACATTCGCTAAAAGTGCTCGAGATTCTTGTACAAGTGAAAAAACATATACCATTCTTAAAGATTCAGGATTTCTTCCAATATCAAACGATTGCTGAACTGGATCATTATATTCGTCATTATCAACCAGAAGCGATTGAAGATCAAGACGAGCCAGCTAAAAGCATTGTATTCAAAGACTTAATGGAGCCTAGTCCTCTACAAGTCTCCCAAAACGTGAAGCCCTTGCCAATGACATCGGTATTATTAACTGGGGCTACAGGTTATTTAGGTAGTCATGTATTATATGAGCTATTAGCAACAACAACTGCGCACATATATTGCCTTATTCGACCGAGTGCCCAAACTACGATTGAAGCCAAACTAATAGAAAGTATGCAATTTTATTTTGGTAATACGATTGTTCAGCAATTGAAAGACCGTGTCACTGTTATCCAAGGTGACTTAGGCAAGCAACGACTTCATTTATCTGATAAAGATGAACAAATTATTATGAAAGAAATCGATGCCATCATTCATTGTGGTGCAGATGTACGTCATTTCGGTGCAGCTGATCATTTTAATAATGTCAATGTGAATGGAACTCGCTATTTGCTTGAAGTAGCCAAACAGAAACCAGGTGTGCATTTCCATTATGTATCGACTATTGGAATTCCAGAGGAGCTAGCAGCCATCCAATGGGGACCAGATGAAGCAAAAGGTAACTTCAATTACGATGTAAAGCTAACTAATGTTTATACTCAAAGTAAGCTAGAAGCAGAAAATCTTGTTCGAAACGCTGTACATGATGCGATCCCTGTCTCCATTTATCGTGTAGGAAATTTAAGCTGTCATTCTGAAACAGGTAAATTCCAACGTAATATCGATGACAATGCCTTTTACCGTATGATTAAATCAATGCTTTATTTAGGTAAAACTCCTACGGCACAATGGCATGTTGACTTCACACCAATCAATTATGCTAGTCAGGCACTTGTTTCTTTGGCAAGTCAGCCAGCAACCAACGGCCATGTCTTCCATTTATGTAACCCTGTATCGCTTACTTATTTAGAATTAATCGATATGCTTAAAGAAATTGGATATGACTTAACAATTGTTTCAACACAAGAATATACAGATTGGCTTTTAAATGGCGATCATTCAAAAGATGTACAGGAATATTTATCGTTAGCCATTGCGCAGCTTGAAGGTGATGGAGCAAGTGACTCCCCATTTATCTTCAATTGCAAAAAAACGATAGAATTTTTAGCGCATACAAAGATTGAATGTGCGGTACCAAATACAGCCTTTATTCACAGAATGATTCAATATGGCATTGATACAGGCTACTTTCCTGAGCCAAAACAAGTCAATATAAGATGATAAAACAAACTATACAGCTATTTGCACTACCTCTAGGCGCTCAGTTAGCACCATCAGAATGGGATGCTTTTCTTAAAGCACTCCCTTCCGAGGTTCAAAGAAAAGTTCAGCAATACAAGCACTGGCAAGATCAGCAAAGAGCGTTGCTAGGTAGCACTCTTATTAGATGGGCACTCCTTCCCTATATAGATGACGTTCTGTTACATCTAGCTCATAATGAATTTGGGCGCCCTTATATTGCAGGACACCCACATTGGCAGGGAGATTTTAATCTCTCTCATTCTGGGGATTGGATAGTGTTAGCTCTCACCACTATTGGACGAGTGGGCATTGATGTCGAAGAAATAAAGCCAGTTAGTGAAGATATGATGATATATGCGCTTTCTGAGACAGAGCGTCAATTGGTCTCTCATCAGCCTTTACATGTTTTTTATGAGTTTTGGACTTTAAAAGAGGCTCTTTTTAAAACAGGCTTATTACCAATCCAATCGCCACATTTGCTTGATACTACTGATATAAGAAAAAAAAGGAAAGACCTTTTTACCCAATTACTCTATCTTGATCAGCAACATCCTGTATCCGTCTGCTGGAACAATGAAAATTCTAAGTTAATAACCACAATATTAAATAAAGAGCAGCTTCTACAGCCATAACAATAATTATTCCTCCGTATTAAGAAAACGCTGCCCTAACGTGTCATTTATTCGACCCGCTAGGACAGCACTTTTTGTTTTATTTAAATAAGTCTGGGTACATTTCTTTTGCTAATGCTTCCATTCCATCAATTGTGTTATAGCCATAGCCAAACATGTAATTGTAATCTACAATATACATTTGTTTATTTTTAATAGCCTTCATGCTTGAAAGTTTAGGATTGGCATAAATTTCTTCACGTACTTTTGTCAAATCAGAACCGTCCCAGTTAGGAAGTATTAATACATCTGGATCTGCTGCAATTAATGTCTCAACACTTACATCGCCTGTTTCATCTTTGAAAATATTATCTAATTTAACCATTTTGAATGCATCATTAAAAAATGTTTCGTCGTGTGCTGGATAAATAAAAAGCTCTTTTGGATCATTTGTATGCAGATAAGCAAATGTTTTTTCTTCTTTAATACTTTCTAATTTTGAAGAAATATCTTGTTGTCGGCCTTTTAGTTCGTTAATAAAGCTATCTGCTTTATCTTGAACATTAAAAATTTCACCGATATTTTCGATATCTTTATAAATAGAATCATATGTACCACCTGTTACAGATGACTCTAAAACATATGTTTTTACACCCATTTCATTAAGAGAGTCTACTGTCCCTACTCCCCATTCAGCATTATCAAATAAGCCACCACGACCAAATACTAAATCAGGATTAGTCCCTAATGTAACCTCTTTCCCAACATATTCATCACTTAAAATATTTAGCTTAGCATACTGTTCTTCTACAGATTTATCAACTGCTCCAAAGTTCGCACCAACACCAACGATTTTATCGCCTAATCCTAGATGTAATAATAATTCTGCTGCCGGGCGTGTATTTGCCATAATTCTTTCAGGTGCTTTATCAAATACTTGATCTTTCTTTTCCCATGTTGATCCCCCTTCAGCCTTTGTAAAGTTCTCAATTGTTAGTGGATAATGCTCTTTTATTTGTGTTTCCTTAGATGCATCTTTTGATGTGTTACCGCAGGCTGTTAATGTTAACAAAGCCGCTAAACCAATTCCTAATAATAATTTTTTCTTCATGGTTTTCCTCCTACAGTCCATATGCAAAGCCTAATCCATTCGTCACCGGATTAGTAAATGTTTGACATTTTATATGATATAAAGCTTCTATTGTTTCTGGTGTTAAAACTTCTTGTGGTGTACCATGTGCATAGATTTCACCATCTTTTACGGCATAAAGATAGTCACAGTAATGTGCTGCCATTTCTAGATCATGAAGAGCTGCTAAAACACCGATGTTTAAACTTCTTACACAGGATAGTATTTCAATTTGATAGCGAATATCTAAATGATTTGTTGGTTCATCCAAAATCATAAATTTAGGCTGTTGGGCAATCGTTCTAGCTAAAATAACCCTTTGCTTTTCGCCGCCAGATAGTGAAAGAAAGCTACGCCCTCTATAAGATTGTAAGTTCGTTCTTGTCAATGCCTCTTCTACGATGTCAAAATCCTTTTGGTTATCTGACTCTAGCATTTTTTTATGAGGTGTTCTTCCTAACATCACCATTTGTTGAACTGTTAAATCAAAGTGCATTTCATTGAATTGTCCAACCACGCCTAAGTGCTGAGAAATCTTTTTTTCGGGACTTTTTAAAACATCTAAATCATCTAAGAAGACCATTCCTTTTTGAGGCACTAAGCTTTTATAAATGCTTTTTAGTAAAGTTGATTTTCCGCATCCGTTTGGTCCGATTAAGCCCACAAATTGCTGCTTATTCACATGAATGGATATGTTTTTTACGATTTCCTTTTTGCCGATTTTTACTTCTATTTCCTTTGCTACTAATTCCATTGTTCTACCCTCCGAAGTTGTAACCTTTTTTTACAATCATATAGATAAATAATGGTGACCCAATGACAGAAGTAATAATACCAATCGGTAATTCTACATTTTGGATTAATGTACGAGACAGAATATCCGCCCAAATCATGAAAAGACCGCCTAAGAGCAATGTTCCTAGCATTAATCGTTTATGATCTGCCCCGAAAATACCTCTCGTAATATGAGGAATAATTAAACCAACAAAACCGATCATACCTGCATAAGCGACCATCGTCCCTGTAATAAGCGAGGTAAGAATCATATACAATTTACGATAAGCACTTAAATTGATCCCTAATGTGATAGCTGATTCATCCCCAAGTAGCATTGTATTTAGCACGCGATGTTGGAAAAGGAATAATATAGCTCCTAGCACAATGACGAATGTTAAAATCGGTGTTTTGTCCCAGCTTGCGGATGCTAAACTCCCCATAGACCAGAACGTAACCGTTTTGATACCCTCTGCATTATTGGCAAAAAAGATGATAAGGCTTGAAAACGAACTACATAATGCACCGATAACAACCCCTGATAAAACCAATTTCACTGAGGTTGCTTTACCTCCAATACTGGATAAGATAAGCACTGCCATAGAGGTAAACATCGCTCCTGCAAATGCACCAAAGGCTACTCCAAATTGTGCTAGCAATGCACTACTCCCAAAACCAACTAGGATAGCAAAGGTTGCTCCCAATGACGCTCCTGAAGAAATACCAAGTATGTATGGATCAGCAAGTGGGTTTTGGACAACTGCCTGCATGACAGCGCCACACAATGCAAGTCCGACACCAATTAATAAGGCAAAAACCACACGTGGCATTCTGACCTGTAAAATAATATTCAAGTAGGATTCACTTTCCACACTATCAAGGGTGCCAAGTTTTCCATTGGATATAGTATGTAGCAAAATATCCATCGATTGCTTGAAAGGAATACTGACTTGTCCTATTGATACAGAAAAAACGGCAGATATTAAAATGGAGGCTATTAAAAGCAAGATAATAACATAATAAATATTGCCCGTCCCTATTCTGTTAGCTTCCTGTTTATTCAAAATTTCACCTCTATCTATTTAACTATTAGTCAATGATAACGATTATCATTTTCATTTGTATTGTAAGTGATAATCCATTGAAAAACAACAGGAAAATTTTTAATTATAAATTATTCATACATTTAGCAGATGAATAATCCACTTAAATAGCCTGTTCTAATAAAAAATCAAAATAAAAACCACTTTCCATAAAATTATGGAAAGTGGTCATGTTTACTTAAAAGATTGTGCTTTAGTTTAAGCTAAATCTTACATCATTCCTGGCATACCGCCCATGCCGCTCATATCTGGCATTGCTGGTGCTGCTTCAGGGATATCTGCTACAACCGCTTCTGTTGTTAAGAATAGCGCTGCAACTGATGCTGCGTTTTGTAAAGCTGAGCGAGTTACTTTTGCTGGGTCTACTACGCCTGCTTCCATCATGTTTACCCATTCGCCAGTTGCTGCATTGAAACCAATGCCAACTTCTTCACGTTTTAAGCGATCTACGATAATTGAGCCTTCAAGACCAGCGTTATTAGCAATTTGGCGAACTGGTTCTTCTAAAGCACGTAGAACGATTTTCACACCTGTAGCTACGTCGCCTTCTACTGCTTCAGCCGCTTTTTCCACTGCTGCATAGACGTTAAGAAGAGCTGTACCACCACCTGATACGATACCTTCTTCAACAGCCGCACGAGTTGAGTTTAAAGCATCCTCAATACGAAGTTTACGCTCTTTAAGCTCTGTTTCTGTTGCAGCACCAACTTTGATAACTGCTACACCACCTGCTAATTTAGCAAGACGTTCTTGTAATTTTTCTTTATCAAATTCTGAAGTAGTTTCAGCAAGTTGTGCACGGATTTGACCAATGCGTGATTCAATCGCGTCTGCTCCGCCTATACCTTCAACGATTGTTGTGTTATCTTTTGTTACCACTACTTTTGCTGCACGACCAAGTGCAGAAATGTCAGCTGATTTTAGGTCTAAGCCTAATTCTTCTGTAATCACTTGTCCACCTGTCAGGATAGCAATATCTTCAAGCATTGCTTTGCGGCGATCACCGAAGCCTGGTGCTTTTACTGCTACAGCATTGAATGTACCACGAAGCTTGTTCACAACAAGTGTTGCTAGTGCTTCACCTTCTACATCTTCAGCAATCATTAAAAGTGGACGACCTTGTTGTACCACTTGTTCTAATAATGGTAATACTTCTTGAATGTTTGTAATTTTTTTATCAGTAATTAAAATGTATGGGTTATCAAGAACCGCTTCCATTTTATCTGTATCAGTTACCATGTAATGAGACGCATAGCCACGATCAAACTGCATACCCTCTACTACATCTAGCTCTGTTGTGAAGCCTTTTGATTCTTCAATTGTAATAACACCATCGTTACCAACGCGCTCCATTGCTTCAGCAATTAGTTGTCCAACTTCATCATCAGCAGCAGAAATAGCAGCAACTTGTGCAATTTCTTCCTTATTGCTTACTGGGCGAGAAATAGCGTGTAATTCCGTAAGTGCTGCAGCCACTGCTTTATCAATACCTTTGCGGATACCTACAGGATTTGCGCCAGCTGTAACGTTTTTCAAGCCTTCACGAATAATTGCTTGAGCTAATACTGTTGCTGTAGTTGTACCATCACCAGCAATTTCGTTTGTCTTAGAAGCAACTTCTGCTACTAATTTTGCTCCCATGTTTTCGTATGGGTTTTCTAATTCGATTTCTTTTGCAATTGTCACACCATCATTTGTAATAAGTGGTGAACCGAATTTTTTTTCTAAAACAACATTACGTCCTTTTGGTCCTAATGTTACTTTTACTGCATTCGCTAATTTATCTACACCTTGTAACATTAATGAACGAGCGTCTTCTGAGAATTTAATATCTTTTGCCATGAGAATTTACCCTCCTGAAATGGAATATTCGTTAAGCTTCTTCAATATATTTATATCAATTTCACCTTATTGTCACATTTGTTTTGCAGACAATAAGCATCCACCTTACGTAAGGTGCGTTTAATGTTCTTATTCAATAATTGCAAGTATATCGCTTTCGCGTAAAATTAGGTATTCATTACCTTCAAATTTAACTTCTGTGCCAGCGTATTTAGAGAAAATAATGCGGTCGTCAACTTTAACGTCAAGCTCTACACGTTGCCCGTTCTCTAATACACGACCTGTCCCAACTGCTACTACTTTACCTTCTTGTGGTTTTTCTTTTGCAGAGTCAGGTAGTACAATACCGAATGCAGATTTTTCTTCTACCTCGATTAGTTCAATTACAATACGATCTCCTAGTGGTCTTAACAAGTGAAACAACCTCCTAATAATTAAATAATTGTTGATATTTATTAGCACTCTATATCAATGAGTGCTAACACAATTATTATGATAATCAATCACTCTTTTTTTTGCAAGTCAGAACTTCAAAAAATTTTGTTTTCTTTCCATATTCCTCTACAATAGAAAAGAAGCATATGAATGGAAAGGATTTTGACTGTGACTAATTCTCAAAAAGTAACGAAACATAAAAAAACAGCCCTGTATGTTTTGCTGATTTATATCTTGATGCAAATCTCTAGCAGATGGTTGCTCTTACCGTTCCATAAGCTCATCATGAAGGTAACTGGTTTAGCTTCTGAACAAGCGGCTCCTATTACTCAAGGTTGGTATATTGCACTAAGTTTTGCGGTAGCGCTCATTTTAAGCTTAATCCTTACATCTCGAGATAAAGCATTTTGGAACATTTATCAAGGAAAAAAAGAAACGATACCTCTTACAATTGTGTGGGGAATCATCGGCTTCTTCCTAGTGTTCTTTGGACAAATGATTGGTGCAGCTATTGAGATGGCTGTTTTCGGTATTGAAGGAGGCTCACAAAATACTGCAGATATTGTCGCGATAGCTAAAGGTGCTCCCATCGCCATATTAGCAATTGTTGTATTCGGGCCAATCTTAGAAGAATTCGTCTTCCGTAGAGTGATCTTTGGCTCGCTTGTCCAAACAACAAATTTCTGGGTGGCAGCAATTGTGAGTGCCATTTTCTTTGCGATTATCCACTTCGACTTCTCACATATCTTGCTTTATACCATCTGTGGTTTAATTTTCGCCTTTTTATATCACAAAACAAAGCGCATTTGGACGTCTATTATTGCACACGTCATGCTTAATGGATTTGTGACACTTGTACAATTCTATGCGGAACCATTGCAAAAGTTTCTTCAAGAACTAGAAAAAATGCAATAAATTTTTGTAAAGCCCAAAAGGTAATACAAAATATAGACAAAATTGTATAGGTACCAATTTAATGTAATTTAATTACATCATGTTAGATTTCAGTATAAATAGCCTCCATTACAAAAAGACAATAGCTTTCCCAATTTAAAAATAGCAACAGATAACGAATAGTTTTCTGTTGCTATTTTTTATTTCGGAAACAAAATTTGTAAAAGTCCGATAATACTCTATAGTTTATAGAGAGATAAAAAAAGAAAATATTAACATAAATACAAATTTTATGTAAATTATGATTGATTAGCCATAATGCGAATGTTACACTTGATTTAACTCGAGTGTAGCTTACTTTTAATAGCGCTTTAAATGATTAATTATAGGAGGTATTAAATATGCAAGCAAAAAAAATAATTAGTGGTGTGTTACTAGGATTATCCGTAACTCTATCAGGAGCACTAATTTCTTCAGCAGAAGAAATAGAGAATAATGAAACTAATAATGTAAGTACTGAAAATAATAGTGAAATTTCACAAAACTCTGGAGAAATAACTCCTTATGCTGTACACGAAAGATGGGTTTCAGGAATTAGAAAACCTTACTCACTTTTCTCAACAGTCGAAAAACAAGTATTTCATATAAACGGCGATTGGAGTGGTGTACTTAATTTAGTAGCTATTGAAGATTCATACGATATTTTCACAGGAAAACGCATTAAGGTGGGCGTTTATGAGGGGTGGCTATATCCAAGATAGTTTAAAAGTACACATATTTTTAATCGAGAATTTCTACTCTTTTCTAGTATTATAAAATAAGTACTAATTTAAAGAAAATCTATTTAGTATTTGAACTACACCTCAATTGGAGGTGTAGTTTTTTACGGATAAATTTAGAATAAAAGAAAAACTAGAAACAACTAATTGCTTAATAATTGATAGGAACATAATCGAAAATTTACTGTCAAATGCGATAAACAATATAACATTTCTAAATTACACATCATAATTCAAATTAGGTGTACTAAAATACTTAACTTATAATAGTTAGTTTTTGAAAATTAACCACATTATCTTGTAAAAAGCCTGTTTGAATTATAAAGTGTTTTACATCAAGCTTGCATGTAACATAATAAACTTTATTTTGTATACTTCTAACTAATTACTAGGAATAATATACTTCTTGGCTAATTTATCAATAAGAAAGAACTTCTTGAATATATTTTCTCCTTACTTATAATTTACTGCTATACTTTGACATAGCAAACACCCAAAAGTTAGATTTTCACGCTAACTTTTGGGTGTACTTCAATTTTAAAATTGATTATTGTTTTTTTAATTCTTCAATTTGTTTCCGTTGTAACTCAAGTGCCTCTTCAATCTGGCGCTTTTGTTCAGCTTCCTGCTCTTCTTTTAATCTCATTTCTTCTGATTGCAAGTATTTTTTATAGCCAATACGTGAAATCATAATGCTTATTTCATATAGCATAAACAATGGTATTGATACCATTAAATGCGAAGCCAACTCCGGGGGTGCAATTATAGCTGCACACACAAACAGACCAAAATAGGAATACTTTCGAAAACGCACTAGTATTTCAGGAGTTAACATTCCAATACGTGAAAAGAATAGGACTACAATCGGCAATTGGAAAAGGAAACCAAATGGAATTGTAAGTCTAAATAAAAATGAAAAATAGTCCTTTATGCCAATTGTTGGTTGTATGTCTAATTCATTCGATAAACCCATCATAAATTTTATGACATAAGGAAATAAGTAAAAGAAAGAAAAGGACAGCCCTGCTAAAAATAATAAAAATGCATACGGAATATACTTTAAGGTTGCTTTTCGTTCTATGTCCCTTAGTCCTGGACTTATAAATGCCCACAATTGATACATTAAAATTGGCGAAGAAACAATAAAAGAGATTAAAAATATAACTTGAATATAAATTGAAAGCGGTGTTACTACATCAAACGCATGGAGTTCTATATTATAGGATTCTCCAGTAATTTGAAGATATTTAATAATTGGCTTTGCGACAAAAAAGGCGCCGGCCATAGCTAGAACAAAGAAAACGGCAACAATGAACAGCCGTTTTCTTAATTCTTCTATATGCTCAATGACAGTTAGATCTTTTGGATTCATTCCTCAACATCCTAACTTACTTATCTAGTTCTTTCTTTTTCTTATCATCATCATCTTCGTCGGCTAAACCTTTAGTAGCATTTTTGAATTCACGTAGTGTTGAACCAAATGCCTTACCAAGCTCTGGTAACTTTTTAGGACCAAAAATTAGTAACGCGACAACTCCGATAATAATGAGGCTCATAGGACCAATACCACCCATTACAGCCACCTCCTCTTTATATCCATCATTTTAACGCATATTTCGCCATTTTGCTAACTAATTATATGTGAAAGTTTTTCGTCACTCTCACTGATTTGACCTCATTTTATTTAAATTATCTATCTTGACAGAAACGGTGAATTACACTTAAAAATATGTATGGTTTTCACTCTTCCTGATTACGAATTAAATAAATAAGCGCTTGCAACTCTACCGATAAATCGATGGTTAAAAGCTGCATTCTTTCAGGTACTGTTAATCGCTCTGGCGTAAAGTTTAAAATTCCCTTTGCATTCATGGCTGCTAAGCGATCCGCCATTTTTTGAGCGGAGCGTGGTGAAACGGTTAAAATAGCAAGCTCTGCACCGTATTCTGCATATTTTTCTTCCAATAAATCTGGATGAAAAACAGGAATGTTACTGATCATTTTGCCATCCTTCGGTGCTTTTGAATCGAATGCTACCACAATATGTGTATTATGATTTTTTTGAAAATTATATTTTAATAATGCACTGCCTAAATTCCCCACACCAATTAACGCTACTTTTGTCGTTTCATGTTGATCAAGCGTCTGGCTAAAAAATTGTAATAGATGCTGCACATCGTAGCCATAACCCTTTTTCCCAAGTGCACCAAAATAAGAAAAATCACGGCGAATAGTTGCAGAATCTATTTTCATCGCTTCACTCAATTCCTTCGACGAAATACGTTCCATACCTTCTTGTGCAAAGTTTTGAATAAATCGATAGTAAAGAGGAAGTCTTTTTGTAGTGGCTTGTGGAATTTTTAATTCTTGTTTCAAACTTTTTCCTCCTTATGATGTACCTCCATCAATTTTACTGTCTTTAACTACTAATTTTAATACATTCATCCTTAACAATATACAACATTTTTGCAATCCCCTGCTGTATTTCTCTTTAGTTAATGGCGCCTTATACGCAGCTAACTAAAAAGAAATCGTTTCAATCTTACATGACTGCTAGGAATAAGTAAAGCACGGACATTGCATGCAAATCGTTCATCCATTACACTAAGGTAGAATTGAGGTGTCAAGAATGATTGTTTTACAGGTCAATCAACTAACTAAATCCTTTCTTGCAGATGAAATTTTAAGTGGTGTTAAATTAGAAGTTCAACACCGTGACCGTGTTGCCTTAGTAGGACGAAACGGTGCAGGTAAATCTACTTTATTAAAAATAATTGCTGGTCAAATGTCCTATGATTCAGGCGATATCATTATCCCAAAGGGTATTCAAATAGGCTATTTAGAGCAACATGCAGGATTAAACTCTACGCTAACGATTTGGAATGAAATGATGACTATTTTCGAATCACTTTTAGCACAAGAACAGCTCCTACGCTCACTTGAACAACAAATGGCTGATCCTACTGTTTATGAAAATCCTACTATGTATGCGAAAGTTATGTCGGAATACGATCAATTACAGCATACGTTCAAGGATGCTGGCGGCTATCAATATGAATCAGACATACGATCAGTCCTTCATGGTATGCAATTTTATTCCGAAGACTATGACAAACCCATCAGTTCCTTATCTGGTGGACAACGCACACGTTTAGCACTTGCTAAGCTCTTACTTAGTAAACCAGATCTTTTAATTCTCGATGAGCCTACTAACCATTTAGATATCGAAACATTATCTTGGTTGGAATCCTATTTAAAGGGCTATGAAGGCGCAATATTAATTGTTTCCCATGACCGCTACTTCTTAGACCAAGTCGTTTCTATTGTCTACGAAGTATCCCGTCATCGTGTTACCAAATATCCTGGTAATTATAGTGCTTATTTAGATGAAAAAGCTAAAAATTATGAGCGTGATGTCAAACTCTATGAACGTCAGCAAGATGAAAAGGCCAAGCTAGAGGATTTTATCCAAAAAAATATTGCACGTGCTTCTACAACAAAAATGGCACAAAGTCGACGTAAAATGCTTGAACGTACAGAGTGGATGGAATCCCCGGACGGTGATGAGAAATCCGCTAGTTTCGGTTTCTCGATTGAACGTCAAAGTGGAAATGATGTTTTATCTGTTGATGAATTAACGATTGGTTATAATGATCGTACCATTTCTAGTGGGATAAACCTTCGCACTTTTCGCGAGGATCGGATTGCCCTTGTTGGTCCAAATGGAGTTGGTAAATCGACATTATTAAAAACAATTGTAAAGGATTTAGCCCCTCTTGCAGGCAGTATTCGTTATGGGACGAATGTACAAATTGGCTATTATGATCAAGAGCAAGCAAAGCTCTCGAGTAATAAGAGTGTCCTGAAAGAATTATGGGATGAATGGCCACTCATGAACGAAAAAGATATTCGAACTGTATTAGGGCGTTTTCTTTTTAGTGGTGAAGATGTGGATAAAGCTGTATCCTCTTTATCGGGCGGTGAAAAAGCACGCCTTGCACTCGCAAAGCTAATGATGCAAAAGGCTAATTTCTTAATTCTAGATGAGCCTACCAATCATTTAGACTTAGATAGCAAAGAGGTATTAGAAAATGCCTTGATTGATTATCCAGGTACTCTTCTATTTGTCTCACACGACCGCTACTTCATTAATCGTATCGCAACAAAAGTGGTGGAGTTATCTGGAACGGGTTCATTTGAATATTTAGGTGATTACGATTATTACGTTGAGAAAAAGCAGGAACTATTGGAACTAGCACAAATGAATGCTGCCTCTCAACCCCAAGTACAGCAAGATCTGCCTGATAAAACGTCTACATCAAAAATAGATAAAGAGGCAAAAAAACGTGAACGTCAAATTAGACGTACGATCGAAGATTTAGAAAGCAAGATGCAAGAAACATCTACTATTGTTGCAAGCCTAGAAGAGGCTCTATGTGACTCTGCCATTTTCACTGACCATGAAAAAATTTCAATGCTTCAAGACGAATTAGCAACTGCTAAAGAACAGCATGAGCTATTAGAATTAGAATGGCTTGAGTTAAATGAAGAACTCGAAAATATTAATATGTAAAGATGTAAGCCATGTGACCTTTCACATGGCTTTTTCTTTACTTGTCTTCATTTTTCATATATATTGGTCAAGTGCTATTTTTCGACAAAAAATGCCCACAGTTTTATACACACTATAAATCTAGTAATACCAACATATCAACAGAGTTTTCCACACTGTCCACAATAAAAAATTATTTTATCCACATTGTATCGTATAAAACAAGCTACTATATATTGAATAATCACAAGTTATACACAAGTTATCAACAATTTGTGTATAAGTACGCGTGTTCGCTATTTATTTCGCTCTTTTACCTGTGGATAATTTTCTGAAAAATTTGTCAATTTTGTTGTTTCTACTTATTATTCCCTTAGCACCGTTCCTTTTTATCAACAATTATTCGACAATTAAAAAGAGATATCTAAAAATATAGATACCTCTTTTCCATACTATATCCAGGATTTTAACTCCATTCCTGGACGTCCATTCATCATTAAGTTTCCTCGAATACCAGCCTCATACATCGGCATAGCAGCTGCGCCAATCATTGCAGCATTATCAGTACACAATTTAAGCGGTGGTACAAAAAACGGGATACCTTCCTCTTCAAATACAGCCTCCAAAGAAGTTCGCAAACCTTTATTTGCGGCTACACCTCCAGCTGCAATAACCTGTTTCACCTGATACTCACGAGCAGCACGCAATGTTTTAGCTGTCAGTACTTCAACAACACTTTCCTGAAATCCCTTGGCAACAGCTGCTGGTGAAATGGCTTCACCTCGTTGATCCATATTATGTTTATAATTGATGACAGCTGATTTTAAACCGCTAAAGCTAAAATCATACGAATCCTCTTCCAACCATACTCTTGGAAAAGGCACAGCCTCTCCTTCCTCATGAGCAAGACGATCAATATGTGGCCCACCAGGATAAGGTAAATTTAAAACACGTGCCACTTTATCATATGCTTCACCAGCAGCATCATCTCGTGTTTCACCAATGACCTCAAAAGAACCATGCTCCTTCATATAGACAAGCTCTGTATGACCGCCTGAAACTACTAGTGCTAATAAAGGGAACTCCATTGGCTGTACAAGCGCATTGGCATAAATATGACCTGCAATATGATGTACACCCACAATGGGTAAGCTGTTCGCAAAGGCAAAAGCCTTCGCCGCATTAATGCCAATCAACAATGCCCCTACAAGACCTGGACCCTCTGTAACAGCAACCGCATCCAAATCTGACGGCTTTAGATTTGCTTGAGCTAAAGCTTCTTCAATTACCATCGTAATTTGTTCAACATGATGGCGTGATGCAATTTCTGGGACAACTCCACCAAAACGCTTATGACTCTCTATTTGAGAAGCAACAACATTCGACACGATTTCATGACCATTTCGAATAATCGCTGCAGCTGTTTCATCACAGCTTGATTCTATTGCTAATATCATTCCATTATTCATTGTAAATTCACCCACATGACAAGGGCATCCTCCCCGTTATCAGTATAATAGCCTTTCCGTATACCACCATCTTGGAATTGAAGCTTGCGATAAAGATTTTGTGCAACGGTGTTCGTTACACGTACCTCCAATGTCATAACCTCCATTCCATGTAAACGAGCTATTTGCATCGCCTCACGCATTAATCCCTCGCCTATACCTCGACCACGAGCACCCTCAATCACAGCTACATTCGTAATTTGGGCTGCATCTATAACCATCCACATCCCACAAAAACCAATAATACTTCCATTTGCATCCACAGCCAGCACATAATGAGCATACTGATTTTCATGCACTTCATAGTAAAAGGAATCCAACGTCCAAGGTACAGGAAATGAAGCTACTTCAATTTCATAAACTGCTGGTACATCATCAGAAACCATTTTACGATAAGTTACATCACTACTCATGTTCTTTCTCCTTTTGTTCTTTCAGCCAATTTGCTTCAGCCTCTGCAATTCGTTTATATTGTGGGACAAAGTGATGAGTAGCTTCAACACTCGGTAACTCCACTTTAGTTCCTACACGAATAACTTCCGTTGCACGTGGCAAGTCAAGACTAAAAGGTGCACGCAAAGCGTTATCACCAAGCTCTTCTACGATGTTATCCCAAAAAATGCCCACATCTGTTCCTACAAATAAAACAGGTGCATCTAATGCCCTTAAACGTTCTAATAAATCAGCGATATGTGCATGATGATCTTCCACAAGAGCCTCTAGTGTCATTCCTTGATAAACAGCTGTATAAACATTGTCTCTTCTTGCATCAAAAATTGGACAAATGAATCCATTATAAAGGGTAGCATTTGCAGCTAATGCTTTTAAGCTAGAGACGCCAACTAAAGGTATCTGTAATGTCCAAGCTAGGGTTTTCGCTAATGTCACACCTATGCGGACACCTGTATACGAACCTGGACCTTCAGACACCGCAATCACATCCAAGTCGCCTGCCTTTAAGCCTGCTCTTGCTAATATTTCTTCGATAGCGGGCATCGCGCCAGCAGAATGCGTTAATTTTATATTTTGCACCATCTCGGCTACCACTTTTCCATCCCTCACAATAGCAACGGAAAGTGGTGTATTCGCTGTTTCTATTCCTAACCAAATCATTTCATTAGCTCCTCACATAGCGCCTTATAGCGTTCCCCAGTAGGTATTAACACAAAACGTCGTTCATTATCTCCGATTCGGTAAATCTCTATCGCTAATCGATTCTGTGGCAAATCCTGTTCAATTAAATGCGCCCACTCTACCACTGATACTGCATCTCCATAAAATAATTCATCCCAACCAAGGTCCTCGTCACTTTCAGCCAGACGATATACATCTAAATGATTGAAGGGTAAACGTCCTTCATACTGTTTAACAATCGTAAATGTTGGACTGTTGACTGTTCTCTTCACACCAAGCCCCTTTGCTAAGGCCTTCGTAAACGTTGTCTTGCCTGCGCCCAAATCTCCTTCTAATGTAATCGTATCTTGAGCTTCTAGTAAATTGGCAAGTGCCATAGCAAAACGTTCTGTATCATCAACTGAATTCATGATTATTTCATACATTCTCATTTTTCCTCTCATCACTACATTACCTCTAGTTTACCTAAACTAGCGAAAATGTTCAAAGCATCCAATATCATTTATATCCTACTTAGAATGTCGTCGTTAAAAAGCCTAATTCAATACATAGGTTGCTTATTTAAATGAAAAAACACGTCTTCATTTACGAAGACGTGACAACGATTTATCTTTTTGAATGACCTTTCACTGCTATGATTTCTTTGCCAACTAGTTTATCATCCTTAAATTTCACTATATAGGCCTGTGTCATCAAGATTTCATCATTCCAACGATATTCATTATTTTTGATCTTTTTACCTGCGCCGCCTGCTGCTTTTACTACCTCAATATATGACATATCATTTTTTAATTTCTCAAATTCTACTTCGTTCATATTTTTTTGCCAGTGATACGCATTTGATTCTTCAATCTCTATAATAGGATCTCCACAGCCTACCATCATTATCATGGAACCAATAAGCAAAGGTAAATAAATACTTTTAAAAGAATAATCTTTGCTCATATAAACACCTCCGTAGCCAATCCGATTACTTCTACTTTTTACCCTTAATCTTTATATTAGAAACACATCTAATTTTACCTTATAGAAACGCTATCATTTATCGGTAATTTTTACTATTTTTAGATAATGTTAAATAAATACAAATAATTATATTTATGTAAATAATATCAATTATTTCACGAAGATTAAGCCATTTTTTAGACACGATTGAGATGCTTTTAGGGAAATAGATGTTGTTTATGAAATAATAAAGGGAGGTTGGTCTCAAATACTTCACAGATTGTTATACTTTTAGCCCCTTTGTTTCTAATAGGCGAGGTTGATCCTTTAGGAGTTATTCATTTGTCATAAAATTTCTACTTAGGTTTCCTAATAAGCTCCTGAATGATGAATTGGTTCCATACTCCGATAAAATATAAAAAGTCCTTATGATGTAAAATCATAAGGACTGTAATATCAATTTAAATGGCGGTCCCGACCGGGATCGAACCGGCGATCTCCTGCGTGACAGGCAGGCATGTTAACCGCTACACCACGGGACCTCTTTAAGACATTTATAAATATATCATAGAAAACATAGATATGCAATATCTATTTTTATATTTTCCTTTAATATATTTTCTAACACTCTCTTAACTAGAAATAGAACTTATCTTGTAATGAATTTCCTATACAATCAACTTCTTAATTTTATATAAGCTCTAAACATAATGCATATTTTGCAGTATATTTAACTTTAAAGGGGGAAATGTAACATGTCAAAATTAGAGCAATTACAAGCAGCCTTACAGCTACACGAAACCGATGCAATTATTATTACAAATGCTCAAAATCGTCGCTATCTAACCGGTTTTACAGGTAGTGCAGGTACAGTTATCGTAACGAAGACGCGCGCACTTTTATTAGTAGACTTCCGCTATACACAGCAAGCAACAAATCAATGTGACACCTTTGAAGTACTCGAGATTGATCGCAACCGTTTATATGAAACCATTCAGGAAATTTTTGAACAGGAATCAATTCAAACAGTTGGTTTTGAGCAACTTCATGTTACTTATTACAGCTATCAATTCATGAAAAGCAAATTGACAGCCATATTAAAACCAATGCCTACTATTGTAGAAGATTTACGGATGATTAAAACGCCAGAGGAAATTGAAATAATTAAAAAAGCAGCATGGATTTCTGATGAGGCATTTAATCATATTCTGACATTCATCAAACCTGGTATTTCAGAACTTGAGATAGCCTATGAATTAGAGTCTCATATGCGCAAAAATGGTGCAACGGGTGCAGCCTTCGATATGATTATTGCTTCTGGCCATCGCTCAGCACTCCCACATGGCGTAGCATCCTCTAAAATAGTGGAGCAAGGTGATATGCTGACAATGGATTTTGGTGCTTACTATCAAGGCTATCGTTCTGATATGACAAGAACGATTGCTGTTGGAGAACCATTAGAGCAATTAAAAGAAGTATATCAAATAGTCCATTATGCCTTACAACATGCCCTTTCCAATATCAAACCTGGTATTACTGGACAAGAGGCAGATCGTTATACACGAGACTACATTACTGCAAAGGGATATGGACAAAATTACGGACATGGTACAGGACATGGCATAGGCTTAGATATCCATGAAAATATATTTATGTCTACCATATGTAAAGACATTTTAGAAGAGAATATGGTACTGACAGTAGAACCGGGTATTTATATACCGAATGTAGGTGGTGTTCGTATCGAGGATGATATTATCGTTACAAAAGAAGGCGTTGAAGTCATTACCCACTCTCCTAGAGAACTTATTATTTTATAGACATTTTAAAGAGTAATTACAATGACTGTAATTACTCTTTTCATTAATATAAAAAAACAGTCAGCACACAGCTGACTGTTTTATTATTAGCTACTAAAAACTTTATTGATTACGTTTTGCTTGTTCAGTTTTCAAGGTTCATATGTTATCAATTCAGACAACTATTCAAGTATATCATGCAACCAATCGGTTGTCAACACTTTTTTGGAGCGGGTGATGAGAATCGAACTCACGACATCAGCTTGGAAGGCTGAGGTTTTACCATTAAACTACACCCGCATATATTTTAAAATTGGCGCGCCCGGCAGGAGTCGAACCCACAACCTTCTGATCCGTAGTCAGACGCTCTATCCAATTGAGCTACGGGCGCATATAAAATTGATTGACTTGGTGCGGCCGAGAGGACTTGAACCTCCACGGGGTTGCCCCCACTAGGCCCTCAACCTAGCGCGTCTGCCGTTCCGCCACGACCGCATTCGATTAGTAACTTTCTCATTATACTACGATAATTCAAAAAGTCAACTCTTTTTCTTAAAGAGATGAGCCATGAAGGACTCGAACCTTCGACCCTCTGATTAAAAGTCAGATGCTCTACCAACTGAGCTAATGGCTCGAATTAAGAAATGAATGGCTGGGGTACTAGGATTCGAACCTAGGCATGACGGAATCAAAATCCGTTGCCTTACCGCTTGGCTATACCCCAATAAGTGGCGGTCCCGACCGGGATCGAACCGGCGATCTCCTGCGTGACAGGCAGGCATGTTAACCGCTACACCACGGGACCAAAATATTTACATTAAATTATGAAAAATGACCCCTACGGGATTCGAACCCGTGTTACCGCCGTGAAAGGGCGGTGTCTTAACCACTTGACCAAGGGGCCATGGCTCCGAAGGCAGGACTCGAACCTGCGACAACCTGATTAACAGTCAGGTGCTACTACCAACTGAGCTACTTCGGAATAATGTATGTTAGTTGTTGTCGTTATCTTGTCGACTTTTACTATTATAGGGACAACACAACAAAACGTCAACTATTTTTAAAAGTTTTTTTATTCCACTAATTTTAATTTCCCCAAACACTTACTACAACAATACTTTTCAACATTCATTTTTATTTTCCGTACATATAACTGGTGGCAATTAACACAAGTATATGTATAGCGTCGTCGGTGTTTTTTAATTGTAGCTTTAGGGGAATGTAGAACTGAGCAAAATCGCGGGGCATCTACTTTCCTTAATAATTCTCTAAAATCTTTATCTCGATGCTGATACCCTTTCCCTTCAATATGTAGATGATAATGGCATAATTCGTGTAAAATAATACCTTGAACTTCTTCCAAACCGTATAACTCATAGGCTTTAGGATTAATCTCAATATTATGAGATTGTAAAAGATATCGTCCTCCCGTTGAACGTAATCTTGCATTAAAATAGGCTTGATGAAGAAAAGGTCTCTGAAAGCTTTTCAAAGATAAGCGACGAACAAGCTCTTGTAATTCTTGATTGTCCATAGTAATCACCTCTAACAACAAGAATACCACACTGCGTAGTATAGACAGTGTGGTGAAAATTTAGTACTCAAACTAATGCTTGATTTTTAGGTGGAAGCATCGTTAAAGAGATACGACCTTTCGTTACATCTATTTGTTCAACCCAGACAGTTACAATATCCCCAAGCGCTACAACTTCCAATGGATGCTTAATACGTTTGTTTTGGAGTTTAGAAATATGCACAAGTCCATCTTGCTTCACGCCAATGTCAACAAATGCGCCGAAATCTACTACATTTCTTACCGTACCCTGCAATTCCATACCTACTTTTAAATCTTCCATTTTCAATACATCAGTCTTAAGCAATGGTTGTGGGAATGCATCACGTGGGTCGCGACTAGGTTTCATTAAAGTATCCACGATGTCTTGAATTGTCACAACTCCTACTCCGAGCACATCACTTAACTTTTTGATATTTAGTGCTGCAATAGCTTCCTCTGCCTTCTGTGTCCCTAACTCTTTTTTATCTATTTGAGCCTCTGCTAATATTTGCTCAGCAAGATCATAGCTCTCAGGATGAATACCTGTAGCATCAAACGGATTTTTTGCTTCTGGGACACGTAGGAAACCAATAGCCTGTTCATACGTTTTGGCACCTAACCTTGGGATCTTCTTTAATTGCGCACGTGTAGTAAATTGACCATTTTCCTCTCGCGTCTTCACGATATTCTCTGCAACAGTTTTTGATAAACCAGAAACGTATTGTAAGAGTGATGATGAAGCCGTATTTACATCAACACCAACTTGGTTAACAGCTGTTTCTACTATAAAAGTTAGCGATTCATTTAATTTTTTTTGAGAAACATCATGCTGATATTGACCTACTCCCACCGCTTTTGGTTCAATTTTCACTAACTCTGATAAAGGATCCTGTAAGCGGCGTGCAATGGAGACAGCACTACGTTGTTCAACCTGTAAATCAGGAAATTCTGCACGTGCAATATCAGACGCTGAATAAACAGATGCTCCCGCTTCATTGACAATCACATAAGCTATGTCAGTAGTAAGCTCGTTTAATACATCTGCGATAAATTGTTCTGTTTCTCGAGATGCTGTACCATTCCCAATGGCAATTATACTTATTGGATACTTTGCCAAAATTCCTTTCACAGTAGCTTTCGATTTTGCCACATCTGGTTTAGGTGGATGTGGATAAATAGCTGTAACCTCAAGCATTTTCCCATTTTCATCTACAACCGCTAGCTTACAACCTGTACGGTAAGCTGGGTCAACCCCTAAAACATACTTCCCTTTCATAGGTGGCTGTAGTAATAAGTTACGTAAATTTTCAGAGAAAATATGAATAGCCTGTGCCTCAGCTTTTTCTGTAAGCTCGTTTCGTAATTCCCTTTCAATTGAAGGCTGAATTAAGCGCTTGTACGAATCCTCGATTGCTAGTTTCACTTCTGCAATAGCAGGAGAGGAACCAGTTGCTGGAATCCATTCTTTCCACATAATCATTAATACTCGGTCCACCGGTACATGAATAGAAACCTTTAATATCTCTTCTTTTTCCCCTCGATTTATCGCTAAAATACGGTGCGGCACAATGCGATTAACAGGCTCCTCATATTCGTAATACATTTCAAAAACATTTTTTTCATCGATTTCAGAATTTTTCACAGACGTAACAAGGATGCCATCCTTCCATGAATAAGCACGAATTTTTTCACGGATAGAGGCATCGTCCGCAAAACGTTCTGCTAATATATCTCGAGCTCCCATCAGGGCTTCTTCAGGATTAGCAACTTGTTCATTATCCACAAAATCAATAGCTAATTGCTCTAATGCATCATTACTAAATGCTAATAGGAGATCTGCAAGAGGCTCTAAACCTTTCTCTTTTGCAATCGTCGCCTTTGTACGTCGTTTTTGCTTATAAGGTCTATATAAATCCTCAACACGTTGTAAGATTGTTGCAGAAAGAATAGCCTGTTCTAATTCTGGTGTAAGCTTTTCTTGCTCTTGGATTAATCGTATAACTTCTTCTTTTCGTTGTTCAAGTTGCTGTATGTAGTGATAACGATCTTCTACAGCCTTAATTTGCACCTCATCAAGTGATCCTGTAACCTCTTTTCGATAGCGCGCAATAAATGGTACCGTATTTCCCTCTTCTAATAATTTGATAACAGCTTCTACTTGCCCTGGTTTGACTGCTACATCTTTTGCAATGAGCTGTAACATTTGCCTTTGCTCCACATCATCACTACCTTTTTCTTTTCATTTTACCATTACACTTTACTAAAAATGCAAAAAAATAGTCTACTCAGACGAATATGAGTAGACTATTTTCATTCATTTTAAAGGTATTCTTCACTAAATACCTCCGAAAGATTAGAGCGAAACACCGCCACTTGCTAGAATAGCCTCTTGTAATTTCTTTATTGCTTTCCTTTGTATCCTAGATACATGCATTTGAGAAATCCCTAATCGTTCTCCAGCTTCTTTTTGACTAAGTTGCTCTAGATATGTAAGCTGAATAATTTGCTTTTCTCTCTCATTCAATACAACCAGTGCATCCGAAACAATCATTCGTTTATTGGTCATTTCATAGCCATCGTCTTCTCTGCCCAAAATATCGAATAACGTCACTGTGCTACCGTCAGAATCTGATTCTATTGAATGGTCCATAGAAAGAGCTTGATAACTACGGCTCATTTCCATAGCTTCTAGTACCTCTTCCTCTGCTACTTCTAATCGTTCAGCAATATCTTTAATGGATGGAGAACGCTGCAATTCAATTGTCAGCGCCTCCACGGTTGATTTAATCCTCGGCCCAAGTTCCTTTATTCGTCTAGGCACATGAACATCCCATGTTTTATCACGTAAAAAACGTTTGATTTCCCCAACAATTGTTGGCACGGCAAATGCTTCAAAACTACGACCAACATTCGGATCAAAACGTCTTATTGCACCTAACAATCCCAGCATCCCTACTTGAACAATATCATCATAATAAGATTTACCATTCGAATATTTACGAGCTATAGATTCAACTAGATATCGATAATGAATCACTAAATTGGTTTGTGCTTCATCATCCTCTGTTGACTGGTACAATTCAATCCACTTTAGTACATCTTCTTTGGATGAAGATTTATGTAGTGATTCTTTCGACATTTTTCTCCACCTGCTCCCTAGTGACATACTTTGTCATGAAGACAGTTACGCCACCATCGTTATTGATCATCACCTCATCCATCAAAGTTTCCATTAAATAAAGTCCCAAACCACCTTCTCTTAGCCCTGCAATACTTTCTTCAGGATGATACGGCCCAATCTTAGACTTAATCTCTTCAAAATTAAAACTATTGCCGTAATCCGCAATCATCATTTCCATTTTATTGTCGTACAGCGCACAGCCGATGACAATTTCACCCTCTTCTTCGTCTTTATAAGCATGGTGAACAACATTTGTCACAGCCTCACTCGCTGCAATTTTTAAATCTTCAATATCATCATAATTAAAGCCAATCCTACTTGCTAAGCCCGAGACAGTTAATCGAATGACACTGACAAATTGCGGTTTAGCAGGAACTCTAATTTCAATATAGTCAAATTCCTTCATTATCTTAATTCCACCTTTTTATCAGTTTCGATATCCATCAAATCACTAAGACCAGTAATTTCAAATAATCTTTGTAACCTATTCGATAAACCAACGAGCTTTACTTTTCCATTTTCACGTAATGCTCTTTTATAAAAGGCAACAAAAATCCCAAGCCCTGTACTATCCATGTAATTTACCTTTGATAGATCAAGCTCAATTTCTAAACCCTCTGTAATCTTTACAGCTTCTAATTCGTCTCGTAATCCTGAAGCAGTAAACGTATCAATCTCACCCTCAACAAAGCCAAATAATTTATGATCAATTTCTTTAAAATGTATCGTTACGTCCATATAGCACACCTCCACCATATTTGTTAGACTATTTTCTCTACCCTGTTCAATTTAAACTTAAACCTATTTTTTTAAAATAACTACAGTAAAATCATCAAATAGTTTAAAATTTTGCACTCTCTCTATTTCCTTATAAAGGAGCTGACACAATTGCTGGGCAGATAAATGTCTATTTTCTTTTATTAAAGTTGTGATTACCTCTCGCGAATTTAATTCTTCTTTCACTCTAAATTCTGTCACACCGTCGGTCATCATAATAATCAAATCATTCTCTTCTAACACAATTTCATGAAACGTATAGTTTGTTTCAGACAATACACCCAATAGTAGACCTTTAGCCTCTAAGGTAAAGAACTGATCGTCCTTTGCACTATAATGTAAAGCTGGTTCATGGCCCGCCGAAGCATAAGAAAAGATGTTTTGCTCTACATCTAAGCAGCCATAAAACATCGAAACAAACATACTGTCATCCACACCTTTTTCTATTACCCTATTTAAAACTTCTAAAACATATGACGGATCTTTATATGCATATACCAATGTTTCAAGTCCATATTTCACCATCGACATACATAAAGCAGCAGGAACTCCTTTTCCGACCACATCTGTCACAGCCACACTCAAATATTCTTCACCATCGTGGAAAAAATGTACATAATCGCCGTTCATTTTTCGAATAGGTACTGAAATCATACCTATATCAATATTTTGCATATTCGGCACATAAGTTTTCAATAATGTTTTTTGAATGTTTGTCGCTATTTTCATTTCCATTTCATATTCAGCTTGCTTTTGAAGTAAACTTTGATGCTCTCTATGGGCCATCCCATAATGCACCATTACTTCAATAAGAAAATCATAAGCAGGCTGTGATTCATTCATTTGATTCGGAAATATTTGTTCTACAGCATTTTTATGGATGCTAATAACATCCTCAGGTGAGATATTTTTTTGAATTAACTGACGTGTGAAGTTCTGAGCGATATATAAATTTCTTTCTGTTTGGTTGACCATATAATCTGCTAATATTTTTTTATACTGAGCTTCTAATTGTTTCAGTTTTCTTCACGTCCTAACGCAACCATTTTTCCGCTCTTATTGTTGTTCCTACTCCAATGACAGATTGAATATCTAAACTGTCCATCAATCGTTTAACACCTGGCAAACCTGCACCTAGCCCCCCAGAGGTGGAATAACCATCCTCCATTACTTTACGAACATCTTTAATACCAGGCCCTCGATCTGTTGCAATAACAACTATTTTCTTTTCAGTATCCGCCTCAACCCTTTCAATTTCTATGACACCTATACTTGCATATAAATATATATTACGTGCTAATTCACTAATTGCCGTGGTGATACGGGCTTGATCAACAGTGCCAAATCCCAGTACTTTTGCTTCATTGCGCCCCAGTTGTCTAGCTGCAACAATATCCCACTCTGTAATAATTTCAACCGAAGACCTATATGTCACTGCTGTCCCTCCATTTCCTGTGGAGCTATACTCTTACACTTTTGTTCGACCTGCTTGCCATAATTAAAAAAAATTTAATCGCCTCTATAATTGGAATATTCTATGTAAATTTTCATATACCTTTTAAGAATTTTTTCAAAAATCTATTTTTATTAAAAATCTTGAATATATCTTAAAGCTTTTTGTAACATTTATCAATTATACGTTGGCTTAATCGCCAGCACTTCTCCTTTCGTAGCAAAATCATTTGCTGCACAAAATCTATAATAGTAAATTCAAATTATGGTAAAGACGTTTCAAGGAAATAAGACAAAAAAAGCATCGAGATATCATAATCTCGATGCTTCTATACACATATGTATATCAAAATTTAACTAGACCTAAACTAATCATCAACGCTCCATCAACTTTTTCCATCACAGCATGATCAAGTTGCGTAATACGATCCGTCAATCTTGACTTGTCAATTGTCCGCACTTGTTCTAGCAAAATAACCGAATCACGTTCAAAACCATACTTTTCAGCATTGATTTCAACGTGTGTCGGTAACTTTGCCTTTTGAATCTGTGCAGTGATAGCTGCGATGATGACAGTCGGGCTAAATCGATTGCCAATATCATTTTGAATAATCAGCACCGGCCTAGTGCCTCCTTGTTCAGAACCTATTACCGGTGATAAGTCTGCAAAAAAAACGTCACCACGTTTTACATTCAAAGTGTCATCCCCCGCTAACGAGACGCTCCACCATATGTTGTGCTTCATACTCTGCATGCAAGCATTCGCTCGCAATCATTAAATTAATATGAGACATTTCAACATATCCTTTAATCATAGCTTCCCGTATTTGATTTGGTTGCTCCTGCATTAAATTTTTGCGCGCCAAAATACGCACAAAAGATTCACCTTCAATTACTTCCTTTGTTTGTAGAAATAGTCTGTCTTGAACAGCAATTGTAGCTTCTCTTAACTTTTTCTCGTACACAGCAAGCACCTCCAACGGAACCATACACTTTTCATTACTTCCCATTCTATCATTGAAAGATATTGTTGAAAAGACATGAAATGACAAAATATCTGACAATTTGAAGTACAAATTGTAAAAATATGTTGGTTGTCGAAGGTATATGCTGAATAATTATTATTGCAATGTGTTTCCAAATATGAGCCATTACTATGTTTTGGAAAAGAAATAAGTTCTCCAGTGCTAATTTATTTACCAATTCTAACTTGGAACATTGCTCATGGCATTACATTGAAATTTGACTAATTCTAATGAAAGACAACTAAAAGTATATTCTAGGAACTCTTGTTGTTATAATGCATGGTATTTCATAATTAATTGTTTCAAGCTTTGTTGCCCATTCATCGATCGTTATTCCATTATTTCCTTGTTGACCAATGAGTGTTACCTTCTCACCTATATCATATGCTTTTGGTAGGGCAACCATACATTGGTCCATACAAATTCGTCCGACAATCGGCATTCTTTGTCCATCAATTAAAACTTCTTGTCCACCTAACTTGCGAATCATGCCATCTGCATAGCCAATTGGAATCGTTCCAACCCACATATCTGATGGAGCAACATACGTGGCTCCATAGCCAACTGAATCACCTGCTTTTATTTGCTTCACATGCACAAGTTCACTTTCAAGTGAGAAGGCTGGTAATAAAGGAAAAGGTAAGATACTTTTCACGTATGGAGAAGGTGATAATCCATACATAGAAATTCCATATCTAACAGCATCATATTGTAAATGTGGATCTTTTACTAATGAGGCTGCTGTATTAGATGCATGAACAAGTCGCGGCTTATTAGGTATTACAGCTAAACATTTCTCAAAAAATTGTACCTGTTGATCAAAATGTAGTGTATCCTCTTCATCAGCTGTCGCGAAATGTGTAAATATTCCATCCAGCTCAACGTTTTCTGTAGACTGTATTGTTTGGTACAGCTCTAATAATTCCTGCACTGAGCGAATACCTATTCTACCCATTCCGCTATCTATTTTTATATGAAGTCGTAAAGGACGTGCCTCATCCACTAAAAGAGAAGCAGCTTGCTGAACCCAATCATCGGCAAACGCCGTAAGTATAATACGTTGCTGCGCTGCATAGGGAGCAAATGAAACTGGAGATGCACCTAATATTAATATGTCTGGTTCTTTAAAATGTGCTCGAATATGTAATGCCTCATCGGGCGTTGCCACTGCAAGTACTGTGGCATCAGCTTCAAGAGCTGCCCGTGCAACGGCTACATCTCCATGACCATACGCATTTGCTTTTACTACAGCGATAATTTGAACATTAGGTCGTAAAAATTCTTTTAAATTTTTTACATTTTGTTGAATTGCTTGTAAGTCTATTATTGATTTGGTTGGACGAAAAAACTGCTGTGTCTTCATAAGGATACCCTCTTTATTTTTAATTAAAACATTATGTAGGACATACATGTATGCTTAGTATATCGATTTAGCTTGTACACACAAAGTTTTAGCTTTCATATGAGCTTATACTTTATCGGTTCATTTCAATTATCAATAAGCTACAGCCTCCGTATTCCAGAAGGCTGTAGCCAGAAAAGTTACTTCATACTACTTATCGTCATAGATGTAGCAACTTCAATCATTTCTTCTCGCGTTAATTTACTTGATGCTACAAAGAATTCAACACCATCTTTTTCCCAACTAATTGATGTATCTGTAATAGCACCAATCGTAAAGCCTAAATCAACTGGATCACCAGGTGAAGATACCGGTAACATTGAATTTTCTTTCATTACTGGTTGCTGCATAACAGTAAATGCCTTTTCACCTTCGAATGTTAAGATAACTCGTTCCATTCCACTTTCCTGCACAACTTTTTCATTTGCTAATTGTGCCCAATTTACGACAGGATAATGTGTTTGGAATTCTTGATATTCTACCTCTGCACCAACTGCTTCCTTATCCTCATTATCTTCTTGCCCATCTTTGTCGGCAGGTGTAGCTTGTTCACCTTTCGTGTTATCTTTATCAGTGAATTGCTCAACGGCATACTCTTTTGCAGCATGTTGTACACCTAGTTTAATTTTCTTAAATGTGATTTTGATTTGCTCTTCTTTCACATCATTCATAATAACTACTGAGGTTGGCAATAAAGTTTTCTTATCTACTGTTATAACCTGATGTGGCATACTGTTCTTATAGCTATTTCTAGTAGCCGCTTCAAATATATATGCTTTTTCTTCTTCTTTCATGACAAGATTTTTATCTTCCGCTAAATCTTCTGCTAGCGCTCCAATTAAGTAGGCTTGACTATTTTTCTTTGGCCAATCACTTTGGAATTTATACATTTTGTTTAATGTCGGTGTTACAACAAAAACACCATCAGCATTACGTACAATCATTTGAGAAACATCTTTCCCACTTTCAACTACTTCTACTCGATAGAAATCAGGTTTTGTGTGCCATACTGTTACATCATAATTTCTTGGTTCCCCACCCGATTTTATTTCCATCGATGCATTTAATTCATAACCATTCGTCTCTGCCCATTTACCATTCACTTTCTTCAACACTTTTTCCTGTGAGGCTGCACCACATGCCGACAGAAGTAATATCGTACAAAGTAAGACGAGCCATTTAACTATACGGTTGCCCACGCTTTCACCCTTTCTTCTTTCAAATCCACTACGACAATATATGAACCGTATTTGTCAGTTATGTCATTTGAAGAAAGGGCAATATATTTAAATTTACGTGCAACCCTTTTAGACAAGTTAAGTACTATTCTAATAAGATTACTTGTGCAGCTGCATAGTGCTTAGAATGCGTAATACTAACAAATCCATTGACAAGTTCATCCTTAAAATATAAAACAGGCTTGCCGGCCTCTCCTTTTAATACTTCCATATCATGAAGCTTACATTGTTCTCCAAGCCCTGTTCCCAAAGCTTTCGAAAATGCTTCTTTAGCAGCAAATCGCCCAGCTAAAAATTCTATCTTACGAGTTTCAGAATAACCATCAAATATTTTTTTTTCATTTATCGTTAAAATGCGGTCTTTAAATTTATCTGTTCGTTTCAGAGCCTTTGCAATACGATCAATCTCTACAATATCGAGGCCAATTCCCTTAATCATGTGAACCTTCTCCTTTACCTATTTCCAACAAGGCATGTATAATAATTGTAAATTGAGGTGGAGCCATGTTTAGTAGAACGGAAAATTTTAAGCAATATACAAAGTATTACCCTATTGTTTCAACTTTAATAGCAATAAATCTTACTCTTTATGTATTATCTCTCATACCCGGCATAGGAACACTTTTGTGGAATTACGGAATCCAAGCAAATTTCCTGATTCAAAGTGGTGAATGGTGGCGTGTTTTCTCTGCTATGTTTTTACATGCAGGGTTTATGCATGTGTTTTTTAATATGTTTTCCTTGTATCTCTTTGGACCAGAGCTAGAAAAAATCGCAGGGAAAGCACGTTTCATTACAATTTATTTAGTATCAGGTATTGTAGGCAACATGGCAACCTATATATTCTATGATAGTAGTTATGCGAGTCTTGGTGCAAGTGGGGCTATTTTTGGAATTTTTGGTGCATTTGGGGCATTAGTTTACTATACTCGTCGTACAATGCCAATGCTTCGTAAGCTCATTTTACCAATCATCGTCATCAGTGTCATTATGACCTTTCTCCAACCAAACGTGAATGTCTTTGCTCATTTAGGCGGTTTGGTAACCGGATTTATCCTTGGACTTGTTTATTTACATCCAAAAAGAATTTTAAGTTGGCGCAAACAAAAGATGGCTGGTAGACCATAAAATTAAAAGAGGAGCTGCTCACCTATAGAGCAGCTCCTTTTTCCTTACAATGACATCCGTTATAAAACTACTGTAGCTTCATTTGACATCTTTATTTTTTTCCATTCAGCTGCTGTTAAACCATATACAACCTGATCTACGTGGTGATCATATAGCCACTCAGCATCCCTTAAACGCCCTTCTTCATGGAAGCCCAATACTTTTGGAATTGTACGACTACGAATATTACCTACTGCTACACGCACTTCGATGCGATTCAACTTTAAATAATTAAAGGCATAATCAATCAATGCTTTCATTGAATTCGTGACGAGCCCCTTGCCTACAAATTCATTCCCTAGCCAGTAGCCAATACTTGTCCATTTATGCTGCCAGTTGATTTGATGATAACCAATAACACCAGCAAGCTTTCCATCATAGTAAATCCCTGCTTGTATGCCATTGTGATTAGCATATTGTTGCATAGCATTTTTTATGAATTGCTCCGTATCCTTTACTGTTTTAACATCATCTACAAAGGGCAACCATTCACGTAATGTATCCCTTGAACGGTCAGTTAAAGCAAATAACTCATCTACATCACTTAAATCCAAAAGCTTTAAATAAGCGCTTTCATTAATGTCATATTTAAACAATGTCTCCACCCCTTTTGTTCTTTTTACTTTATTATAAACAGCATCCCTATTTATTTATAGTTAAAAAAGCTAATCCTTCCATAAAATTGAAAGGATTAGCTTTTAGTTCATTAATGTTCATACCATGTTAAGATCTTCTCGGCATCCTTTTGCTCTAGGCTAGATACACTTCCCGTTGTACCAGTTGCTCCTGACATGACGGTTGCTTTTACAGACATAACATTCTTTCTTTTTTGAAAGTACGATTGTGTACTTTCAATAGATTGAATTCGTTTTTTCTCCATAATCAATGTAATTCGACTAAATACTCGATACTGCATAGCCAGTTGCTTGCCATCTATTTGATAACCTGCTGTTTTATGCTGCCAGATACCAAGCAAAATTGTTAATGGGATTAACAGCAACGACAATAGCCCGTATGGATAAAAGAAATAACAAGAGGCACCGATAATCGGAACTAGCCAGAAAAAATCAATGCGATAAAAAAACGGCCTTGCCCTTTTTGGTGAGCGAATTAATGTAGGATGCCAATTCATATCTGGGAAAAGCTGTTCTAATGTTTGGATACAATCCAACTTCTTAATAAGTGGAAATAGCGTAATTTTTTTATCATTTCCATTTTCACCATTACCTCCAGCACTTTCAACAACCACTGTAGCAAAGCCCGTTAACTGACGTAATGGATTTTCCACAATACGAATTGCCTGAATTCGATTCAACGGCAAAGTAATACGTTTCTTTTCTAACAGTCCCTTTGTGATAATCAATTTTTCTTCTTCAATCCGGACCGTATAATCATAATAATTAATTAGCGTGATGACCACCGATACAATCCAAGCTACAATTAAAACCACCATCACTGTTAGTGCCACTAAAAATGCGCCGATTTTCACAAAATCAGCTAACTCATGAAATACTGTTTCATAAGGAATAATATCGGAAAATTGTGAGGCAACAGCTGCAAGACCTGATAGCACGACACCAATCCCACCAGATGTAGTTGCTAATACCAGCAAATCTCGCATAGACATATGATAAATCATCGGAGTTGCTACAGCTTCCTCTTCTACCTGCGCTTGTACTTGTTGTTGAACCGCTTCGTTTTTAGCATGACGCATTTCTAATTCAATAACATCTGCTGCTGCTTTGCGAATGGCTGTCAGCTCAACCTCAGGTTTTCCTCCCTTACTACCAGCAGTCTCCACCTGAACTTTCACTAAACCAAAAATACGATGAAAAACACCTTCATTGTAATTTAAACTTTGAATACGTTCAAAAGGAATATAACGCTTCTTTTTAACAAATAATCCATATGTTACACGCAATTCCCCATCTTCAAACCAGTAAACAAATGTCCGCCATTTTATGATTCCTCCCACGAGTGCAAGTAGTGAGGCAACTCCCCATACACCAAAAAGTAAAATGGTTTCAAAAAAATGCTCACTACGAAAATTCAAAGAAAAATTAAAGCCGTTACTTATGATAATAATGACAATTGGTAATATCATACTTTTCAATGCTTTTACACTTGTTATAATTGCGGACACTGGGTGTAAACGATTAATTTCCTTAGACATCATCTTCAGCCACCCTTGCTAAATCAGAAATACGCGCACGCAGTACATCTGCTTCGTCCATAACAAGTGCAGGAATCGTATGTACAGTTGCAGCTGTTGAAATAGAAATATTACCTAAGTCATATTTTTTTAATATCGGCCCTTGTGTCGTATCAACATGTTGCACACGTACCATTGGAATTAATGTGCGTTTCACCACAAATAAACCATGTTGTACTTCGATTTCATGCTCACGTACCTCATAACGCCATCTTTCCCATCTTATCTTCGGGAAAATAAAAACAGATAATATCGCACTTAAAAATACAATTGCACCCGCTATGAAGTAAATAAATGTCGGCCATTCAAAATAATAAGTACCGTAACTTACCAGTCCTGCCACAACTAACAGCACCAAAGTTTGTATAACTCCATATAAACGCCACACAGTTAACCCTTTTCGGGAAATTTGATGAATAGGTTGTGCTCTCATTGTCGTTCCCCCCTCTTTCTTCATTACATGTATACGGATTCATTCACCTTTTTGTTTCAACTATAACCGAAAAAAAACCTTACAGCCACCATGGCTGTAAGGTTTACAATAAAAATTAAGTGTATTTCGGATAAAATTACCCTTCGTGTCGTCTTGGAGAGCGTGAACGACCTTGTCCACCTTCACGACGTCCGCCTTCACGGCGTCCACCCTCGCGACGGCTACTGCTATTGCGGCGTTCTCCACTGCGAGCATTGTCACGGCGTCCGCCACCAAAGCTACGGTTACCACGGCCACGATCACCGCCACCACGGTTATTGCTTGAACGTTCACGACGCATTGGTAATGGGCGTTCTTCCGTGATTGTTACTGGTGTATCGTCTGGCTCTCTCGTTAATGAACGTAGAGCAGCTGCTACAACATCGACTGCATCATGATTCTCTAGTAATTCTGCTGCAAGTGTGCGGTAATCACCTAAATTATTATTAGCAATGAGGCCTTCAAGTGTTTCTACAGCTAAACGTTGTTGACCTTCTAATGCTTCATCCGTTGTTGGTGGACGAAGAGGTGTCATACGTTTTTTCGTAGTTTCTTCTACAATTCGTAAGTAACCCATTTCACGTGGTGTTACAAATGTTACGGCAAGACCCGATTTACCCGCACGACCTGTACGTCCAATACGGTGAACATAAGATTCAGGATCTTGAGGAATATCAAAGTTATAAACGTGTGTCACACCAGAAATATCAAGTCCACGAGCGGCTACATCTGTCGCAACAAGGATATCGATTTTATTTTCTTTAAACTGACGTAACACTGAGATACGCTTCGCTTGGCTTAAATCACCATGAATACCTTCAGCTAAATAGCCACGAATAGATAGGGCCTGTGCAAGCTCATCTACACGGCGTTTTGTACGACCAAAAATAATAGCTAGCTCTGGTTGGTGAACGTTTAATAAACGAGATAAAACATCGAATTTTTCACGTTCAGCAGACTTAACAAAATATTGATCAATATTATCAACTGTTAACTCTTTTGCTTTAATTTTCACGATTTCTGGATCACGCATAAATGTTTCTGCAATTTTACGGATTGCTGGTGGCATTGTTGCTGAGAACAGTAATGTTTGGCGCTCAGAAGGTACGTTTTCTAAGATTGAATTAATATCATCGATAAAGCCCATGTTTAACATTTCATCTGCTTCATCCAATACTAATGTTTGAACATCTTCTAATTTTAACGTACGACGATTAATATGATCAATAATACGACCTGGCGTACCAACGATAATTTGAGGTCTATTTTTCAGTGCACGAATTTGACGGCCAATTTCTTGACCACCGTATACTGATAATAATTTTACGCGTTTGTCATAGCCAATTTTATATAGCTCTTCTGAAACTTGAATTGCTAACTCACGAGTTGGAGCAATGACTAATGCTTGAATATTAGGGTTTTTTGGATCGATTTTTTCAATTAGTGGAATCCCGAAAGCGGCAGTTTTACCAGTACCTGTTTGTGCTTGACCTAAAACATCGCGGCCTTCAATCGCAAAACGAATAGTACCTTCTTGGATTGGTGTTGCTTCTTCAAATCCCATACGCTTTACTGAACGTAGTGTAGATTCGCTAATATTTAATTCTGAAAAATTTGTCAAACTTCTCAATCTCCTTTTTTTCCTTTTAAGTTGACAAATGGTTACATTTTCAGATGAAGTTGTCGGCAAATTCGAGCCTGTGTAGTGGAACGTTTCCGTTACTTAAAAATTTTCTCTACATGATAGTCCATATAGAGCTCTCTTATATGAAAAGGAAAGCCCGGTCTTTACCGAGCGGTTCGATTCTGTCGTAATTTTTCACTTTAGAATAAAACCGTTGTGTTCAAAAAAAAGTACTCTTCAACCAAATATGAAGAGTCTTCGCACAAAATGTATCCATTGCTTACACTAGTCTAACATGGCTTTAAATCCTATGCAACGATAACGCATGAGTCGTAATAATCTGACTACTTTATTTGTCCTTCAAAAACATTAAAACTTGTGGAAACCATTCAGAGCAATCTTCCTCAAAACATATATGATGCTTGCCGTTATCAGAAAAATACAAATTTTTATCTTCAGAGGCTAACTCATCAAAAAGAAATTGAGCCGTATGATAAGGCACTATCCCATCTAACTTACCCTGCACAATAAATACAGGAATTTGAATATGTCGATAATATGGCGCCACCATTCTTACCAGCTTCATAAATTCTACTGTTGAGGCTAGTGGCACATTGTTAAACTTATGATGGTATCGTAGAAAGAGTTCATTATTAGTCAAATTATGGTGATAGGCTTCAGTAGCTAACATTTTAAAATCTTTGACTAGTTGCTTAGGGCTCACATATTTTGCAGCAGCACTTAGTAATACAAGCTTTTTCACTTTATAACGTTTAGCTAAATAGAGCGCTATAATTCCTCCCATTGAAAAGCCAACAACGATTACCTCGTCAACTTTTTTTGCCAATGCTCGGAAGGCTAATTCGGCATCCATCAACCAGTGCTTCGCCTTAAAACCACTCATATGTAATTCTTCCCCATGCCCAGATAATGTTGGCTCTTCAATTATCCAATTTGTATGTGAACGTAAGTAAGTTGTGAATGGCTCCACCTCGTATGGTCCACCTGAAAATCCATGAATACATAGTACACCTACTGACAACGTTCTCACCTCATTCAACAAAGATAAACTTACATGAATAAATCGGTGGGCGTTTATCCCACCGATTCAATGCCACTATGACGTAAATGCCTTTAATATCGTCTCTAATTTCATACCACGTGAGCCTTTAAGTAAAACAATAGATGATTCATTCGCTTGTTTTAGCTTTTCAATAATAGCCATATAATCATCTTCTACATACAATAAACGTTCCGCCTCAAAACGCTCTTTTAATACTTTGTAAAGATATAACATTCGAGGGCCAAACAAACAGACATAATCAATTTCATCCTCATTAATATGCTCAGCTAGACCCTCATGGAAACTTTGCTCGTCTGGGCCAAGCTCCAGCATATCTCCTAACACTAGCCATTTTTCAGGTCGAATAGTTGATGTAGCCATGAATTGAATGGCAGCTTTTACGGAGGTTGGTGCTGCATTATAGGCATCATTGATAAATAGAGCGCCATTCGTTCCTAGCACCTGTTGCATTCTCATATCTGTTAATACTACATGCTCTAAGGATGTACGTATTTGTTCATTGCTTAAACCTAGCTTATGAGAAATTAACATTGCCACAAGTGTATTTTTTACTTGATGCTTGCCAAGCACTGAAATAAAGAAATCTCCCTCTATCATACCGTGTGTAGTGAAGTGGCTACCATCAGCGTTAGCATGAATATTGTCTGCGTATAAAAGATTGTCGGATTCTAATCCAAACGGCACTGACTGTAAGTGCTGTTCTTTTGCCACTAATTCCTGGAGCAAGGGTTCATCACCGTCATAGAATAATAGACCATCTGCTTGCATTCCTTGAATAATTTCAAACTTCGCTTTTGCAATACCAGCACGCGACCCCAAATCCTGCATATGGGCCTCACCAATATTGGTGATAACCGTCATATGAGGACGAGCAAGCTTAGTTAGAAACTCAATTTCACCGAATCCACTCATGCCCATCTCAAGGACGGCTACATCTGTATCTTCATCAAGCTGTAAGATAGTAATTGGCAAACCTAATTGATTATTAAAATTCCCGATTGTTTTTTGTACTTTAAAGAATGGAGCAAGTGTCCCCGCTAAAATATCCTTTGTTGATGTCTTACCATTTGAACCTGTAATGCCAATAAATTTTGCCTTATGTTCATTACGATATGCTCTAGCCATTTCTTGCAAAGCTAATTCTGGATCATCAACAAACAACAAAGGATAACCTTCTGGTGGATTCGGCTCATCCTTTTGCCAAAGAGAAGCTCCGGCACCTTTCTCAAATGCCTGCATTACAAACTTGTGCCCATTTGCATGCTCACCACGAAATGGAACAAATAAGTCTCCTTGTTGAATTGTTCTTGTATCAATAGAAATTCCTGACACAACCGTGTCATTAAAAGCCGCCATATCCTCATTTAACCATGCAGCCAATTGTTTTAAAGTTTTTTTCACGATAATCCCACTCAGTCTTTTTTATAGTGAAGCTGTTGTTTTTCTTCATAGCGCTCTATTGCTAGGGTAATTAAACGGTCGATCAGCTCTGGATAACTCACATCTGTATGCTGCCATAATAATGGATACATACTTACAGGCGTGAAGCCTGGCATTGTGTTTACTTCATTAATGTACACGTTATTTTCAGCTGTTACAAAAAAGTCCGCACGAACTAATCCGCTACCATCAATAGCCTTAAATGCACGCTTTGCCAGTTCTTTTAAGCTTGCCACTGTTTCTACTGGAAGCTCAGCTGGAATAATAAGTGCTGTAGAACCGTCCTTATATTTAGAATCATAATCATAGAAATCAGTAACTGGTTTAATTTCTCCTGGTACTGAAACTTCTGGATAGTCATTACCTAACACTGCTAATTCAACTTCACGAGCTACAATTCCTTGCTCAACAACGATTTTACGATCATATTGCAAAGCAACCTCAATAGCTTTTTCTAATTCCTCGCGATTTGTTGCCTTGCTAATTCCAACACTTGATCCTAAGTTTGCAGGCTTTACAAACATTGGCCAATTTAAGTTATTTTCACAGCGCTCAATGATTGCCTGTTGCTCATTCTTCCACTCACTACGAATAAAATACGTATAGGGCACTTGAGGTAATCCTGCAATTTCAAATAATTGCTTCATTACCACTTTATCCATTCCAGCAGAGGATGCTAATACACCATTTCCTACATACGGTAAATTCAGAACCTCAAGTAAACCTTGCACAGTTCCATCCTCACCATTCGTCCCATGCAACAATGGGAAAATAACATCAAACTTTACCTCGTCGCCATTTTTATCAATTAAAAAATCAGTAATATTATTTTCTAAAATTGTAGTATTATCACCAAATTGTAGCTCTTCTATTGCACTTACAGGTTTTTCTAAACGCTCTCCACGGCGCCATTCCCCGTCAGATGTAATGAAAATCGGATATACTTCATACTCCTCGAAATTCAAAGCTCCAGTGACTGCACGTGCTGTCGATAATGACACTTCGTGCTCCGCTGACTTTCCGCCGTATAATAAACCGATTCTTTTTTTCATTTTTGTGCCCTCCACATACTTCTTGAGTACTATTAGTTTATCATGAAACGTCTTGACAAATGACATAAAAATCTCACCGTATTTTTAACGGTGAGATTTTACGTGTATATTTCATCGACTATGCCCTGGCGACATTTCTTCCTGCTATTGAATTATACAGGAACAATGCAATATGAATAATATCTACCAACAGCCTAACTTCATTTTATAAAGGTGATGGTTCTTTAATTGCGCCACCATGAAGTTTAAATAATATAGATTAATTCATCATGCTCTGTTTTTAAAATCGTATTTAAGTCATCCCAAACTTCGTCAGGAAAAGAATATTCAGACAGATTGCGAACTTCTATTCCATACGCTACTTTTGGTTTTTCAATCCGATACAAGGAAAGTAATGCCCCATCTTTCGCAAAGGATCGGTAAGAACGTAAAAAATCTGGTGATACAGCGGGAATACTTGCTTTTACTTTTCGACGCCAAAAACCAGTGCTACGTTCCTTTTCACGAATTAAACTATTAAAAACATTGGCAACCAATAAATCCGAATCACTTAAATGACGAAAATAAATTTTTGTCATTTTCTCTAAATCTGAAGAATAATAGACGAATCTATTTTGTAATTTATTAAAAAATGCTGACGTAATCGGTTCTTTCTTATGACTTATGTAAAGCAATTCTCCTTGTTCCATCGGTGTTAAATGATCTAGCCTCTTCTCGTCCATAAAATCAACCCAACATAATTCTTTTGATTCAGCAGATTTTTTCACAAAACGAGGAACATCTTCTTCCAATACATATTCAAATTGTGTATGCATATTAAAAGAACCGTCTTCATAGGAATGTTTTAATAACAGTAAGTGATGCAGTGGTTCAAGTGCAGCCACAAATTGCGAGAATTTTAACCCGCTAAATATGACAAATTTATCGACATCATTCATATGAACATAAATATGATACATAAAATCATCAGCTGACTTTAATTTTTTAGCCACAACCATCACCCCATTCTTCACTACATTATAAGACTAAACATGATTTTTTTGAAACATTTTATGTTAATTGTCGTCACTACTATATACGCAGGCATAAAAGTATTTTTTGCGTTATAATTAGGAATGTTAAACATGCATTTGCATATATAGTTTAGATTACTCAATAAGTTCAAGTATTTGCTTAAAATTCCATTGACAATATTCAAAGCAAATTGCAAGCTTATCAATAGATATGAGCTATTCTTACAGCACTGCTGGCTATTATTTTGCTTTCTTCTTTGACCAATTATAAACGAAATAGGGAGAATCGCATCACATTTACTCATATTGAGATACTATTTTAATTTAGGTGGCTTTTATGGAAAATAAACGAAATTTCGCAAATCGTTTTGACTGGACACTTGCTTTTATTCTCTTCACTTTTCTAGTCATTAGTTTGTTAGCTATTGCATCTGCCCAAACATCAGGTCAATATGGCATTAACTATGTACCAAAACAAATGCAATGGTATGTCATTGGTGCAGTAATTATTGGTATAGTCATGTTTTTTGAGCCAGATCAATATAAAAAAATGTCATGGTATATGTATGGAGCAGGGATTGCCTTACTGGTACTGCTTATTTTTATGCCTGAAGGAGAAGGTCAAATCGGTGCACCCGTTAATGGTGCTAAAAGCTGGTATCATACGCCGATAGGAAATATTCAGCCTTCTGAGTTTATGAAAACTTTTTACATTTTAGCACTAGCTCGATTAATTAGTAAGCACCATGAAATTTATTCATTACGATCAATTAAAACAGACTTTTTGCTATTAGGTAAAATCGCTATTACCTTAATCGTACCATTGGCTATTATTTTAAAGCAGCCTGACCTAGGCTCAGCGCTTGTATTCTTTGCCATTACTGCAGCTCTTATCATTGTAGCAGGTATTTCTTGGAAAATCATTTTACCAACATTTTTAGGTGGCATGGTAGCAGGTGGTACACTACTGTGGATGGCACTTTATATGCAGGACTTTCTAGAAAAAACATTTGGTTTTAAGGCATATCAGTTTGCTCGTATTTATTCTTGGCTAGATCCCTATTCCTATTCATCCAGTGATGGCTATCACTTGATTACCTCTTTAAATGCGATTGGATCAGGTGAAATTTTTGGTAAGGGATTTAGAAATCGAGAGGTATATGTAGCTGAAAACCATACCGATTTCATTTTTACAGTTATCGGTGAAGAATGGGGCTTTATTGGAGCTAGTATTGTTATTTGTATTTTCTTCTTATTAATTTATCATTTAACAAAGACAACCCTTTTATTGAAAGATCCCTTCTCGACATATGTATGTGCTGGGATTATTGCTATGATTACTTTCCACGTTTTCGAAAATATTGGTATGACTATTCAATTATTACCTATCACAGGTATTCCGCTTCCGTTCATAAGCTACGGAGGAAGTTCGCTTATGGGGAATGCTTTAGCGATTGGGCTAGTCTTTAGTATGCGATTCCATTATCGAACATATATGTTTACCACACATGATGAAGATGAATAAATATAGAAAAAGGGAAGTCTCGCGTATTGAGACCTCCCTTTTTCTATTGGAAACGAGTTAAGCTTGAACTTGCGGAGTTTGCGTTGGTGGTGTTAGCACTTTTAAAAGTTCTAGTCGAGACTTTGTTACAGTGGCTGTTACACCCAACTTAGATAAATTCGAAACAATCTTTTTCAAATCTACTTCTTTTGTCATACATTCCACCTCAATCTTTCCTCGATTTTATATAACGTTTTATTTACGAAAAAGTTTCATTTTTTTACGAGTATGATGTCTGACAAATTTATCATACCATTTAACTTAGCTATAAAATTTTTCAATTTTGTTACATTGTAAATTTTTCACACTCATCAAACTTTTCCATGAAACATATTTAAATTACCCAAAACCGCTAAATTATATTCAAAAATCAGAACATAGATTTAAAAAATATCAAAGAGCTTCATTTCTTCCTTTACTGAATAGTTCCACTTCATCCAAGCTTCCCCTCCCCTATTGTTGTAATCGCAAGAACAAGAGAGGTAGAATATACATATTGAAATATCGTATGAAAGCAGGGAACTGTATGAAAAAGGCTATTTTATTATTGATGTCTGTTCAATTCCTCGTTTACCTAGGGTTCGGCATTATTATTCCCGTCTTACCAGAGGTAATTGTGCAGCAAAATTGGCATGAACTGCACGTAGGTGGTTTATTGACTGTCTATTCACTTGCAAGTTTTTTCACAGCACCATTTTGGGGTATGCTATCAGATAAGGTAGGGCGAAAACAACTGATCCTTACAGGTCTAATTGGCTTTAGCCTTAGTTTTGTTATTTTTTCACTATTTATAGATAACCTAGTTATATTGTATGCTTCACGTATTATTGGTGGTTTATTTTCAGGTGCATTATATACAGCAGTAACAGGATTTATCGCCGATATGTCCAGTGAAGAGGATCGCAATAAATATATGGGATTTATGGGCATGTCCATTGGTCTTGGGTTTATTTTTGGTCCAGCAATCGGGGGAATGCTAGGTCATTATAGCTTACAGTTGCCGTTTACTGCATCAGCATTATTAATTGCACTATTATTTATTTATGCAAGTTTCGTCCTAAAAGAACCTAAAAAACGAAAAGATTCAAATAAACGTGCTATAGTGCCAAAAGGTGCTGCAACAATGCTACAATACCGTGTGCGCTATCTATTTATGTTTTCATTTTTAGTAACTTTTATGCTAGCGGGCGTTGAGGCAACATTCCAGCTATTTCAAATCGAAAAAATTCACATTACTCCATTACAAATTGGTTACTTGTTCATGTTTAGTGGCTTTGTCGATGCAGCTATTCAAGGCGGGGTCGTTCGACGTATAAAAAACGGCAGTGAAACGACATGGTTAATCGGTGCACAAATTGTAACAGCTATCGGCATGCTTTTATTCACATTGACAGCTAATCTTTTTATCGCTGGGCTTGCCCTTTGTGTCTTTACAGCAGGTAATGCACTTGCAAGAACTTGTGTTGTATCACTCTCCTCTAAAGAATCTGGAGGACAATACGGAACTGCTGCTGGGCTTTCCTATTCAATGGATAACTTAGGACGTATTCTTGGTCCATTATTTTTCACATGGTTATTTACCGTACAAGCAAGTCTTGGTTATTATATTTCGGCAGCAATAGCCATACTTTCTATAAGCCTGATTTATATATATAAGGCATCCAGTAAATCATTGCGTCATCCATAACAGATAGTAAAGTGCCCATTATGGATGCCAAAAGTCAGGTTAAGTCAGAAATCAAAGAAACGCCCCCGTTATTAGAAAGTAAAATTCCTAGTGAACGCGATCTCCTCTTATCAGATGTCTTTACTAGCTCAATTTTTTGAGGAATTTTTCCTTAACCTAAAAAACTTTCTATTAGAGAATTACTAAATAAACCATGCGGATTATCTCTGATATGTCTAAGGGATAATCCTTTTCCATGCTATCTAGCCATTTCATATCTTCTTTCCGCATTTGAAGTAGGCTATACTAAGTATGTTATTAACAAAAGTAAAGGCAGGTGTAGGAATGAGCATTTTTACAGATATAGAATATTTAGTTCCTTTAACTTTGTTTTTTAATATTTTATTAGCCATGACCATCATTTTCTTAGAACGTAAAGATGCCACCTCTACATGGGCATGGATTCTCGTATTATTTTTCCTGCCATTAGCTGGATTTATATTGTACTTATTATTAGGAAGACAATTACGAAGAAAGCATCTATTCCGTTGGGAAGGACGCAAGGATATTGGGATTGATAATTTGATTAGCTATCAGATGGAAGCGATTCGTGATGAAACGTTTGAGTTTCGTATTGCTAATGCAGAAAATTATCAAGAGATGATTTATATGCACCTCAGAACAAACAATGCGGTATTAACACAGGACAACCATCTGGATATTTTTGACGATGGCGCCGATAAGTTTGAACAGCTTCTTAAAGACATTGAAGCAGCTAAAGATCACATCCATATCCAGTATTATATTTTTAGACTTGATGACTTAGGTACTCGTATCGTCAATGCACTGATAAAAAAAGCAAAGCAAGGCGTTAAGGTACGTCTTCTCTATGATGAAATGGGATCACGTAATGTTAAAAGACGCCATTTTAAAGAATTGCTGCATGCTGGTGGTGAAGTAGAAGTTTTCTTCCCATCCATTTTGCCACTTCTTAATCCTCGTTTAAATTTTAGAAATCACCGAAAGATCGTTGTCATTGATGGTCGAATTGGCTATATTGGCGGTTTTAACGTCGGTGATGAATATTTAGGCTTACAAAAAAAGTTCGGTTATTGGCGAGATACACACTTACGTATTGAAGGTAGTGCCGTACATCCCTTACAAACACGATTTTTACTCGACTGGAACCAAGCTAGTGCTCAACAAAAAATGGGGTACTCTGATCGCTATTTCCCTGCTATCCCCAAAAAGGGTGATGTGGGTTTACAGATTGTTTCAAGTGGACCAGACTCAGACTGGGAGCAAATAAAGATTGGTTACTTAAAGCTTATTAATATGGCTCAAAAATATATTTACATTCAAACACCCTATTTCATCCCAGATGTTAGTTTCTTAGACGCCATTAAAATTGCAACCTTGTCAGGCATTGATGTACGTATAATGATTCCTAATAAGCCTGATCACATGTTTGTTTATTGGGCTACTTATTCTTATGTGGGTCAATTATTACGTGCCGGAGCCAAAGTCTACATTTATGAAAAGGGCTTTATCCATGCTAAGGCTATTATTATTGATGATGAGGCATCCTCTGTCGGAACAGCAAATATTGATGTACGAAGTTTTAGTCTGAATTTTGAAGTCAATGCCTTCATATATGATGCCAATATATCGCACCAATTAGCCGAGCTGTTTGAGAAGGATATTTTTGATTGTACGGAATTAACATGGGAAATGTATAAAAATCGTTCAACACTAATTAAATTTAAAGAATCTATTTCCCGTTTATTAACACCCATTTTATAAACTAAAAAGGAAGAGAGCCTGTTCAACAGAACCGCTTCTCTTCCTTTTATTATTTCACGCCTAAATATTCTTCCAACGTAATATTTTTCTTTGTTATCTCTTTTGCAACCTCTTTGCCCACATAACGATAATGCCAAGACTCATACATATAACCTGTTATCTCTTCTTTGTTTTGAGGGAAACGCAAAATAAAGCCATACTCTTGTGCGTGTGCAAATAGCCATTGCCCTGCTGGAGTTTCCCCAAACTCTTCTGTCAGCCACACATCTTCTTTTCCTCGCTCACCTATATCAAACGCTAAGCCTGTTTGATGTTCTGAGTAGCCTGGACGAGCACTATATCGATCTGCTGCCGCCTGTCCATCACGTTTAACATAATTATCATAAAGTGTTGTTTGATATTCAAAAGAACGGTAGCCACTAAAAGCAACTAAATCAAATCCTTGCTGCTTAGCAGCGGCTAACATTTGATTTAACGCTTCTCGTGCTTCTGGATTTTCTTCAGGTGCAAAGGTAGACGGAAGCGGATAAATTTTATTGGCTAGGAGAATACCATTGATATAAGTTGGTTCGGTAGGTAATGTTTGATTTGGAAGATAGCCATTTTCGTCTGGTTGTTGCTCAGGCTTTGCGGGTGTTTCAGTATTGTCTGGCTTCTCTGTTGCAGTAGAATCTTGTTCAGTTGTTTTGTTTGTTTCTGTTGTTTTTGGCTGCTCATCAGTTGCACTATTTACTTGATTATTTTTATAGTTATAGACTACAAAAATTGCTACGATTAACGCGATAGATATGAAAGCACCAACGATAAGCGGAAGACGATTGTTTTTCACTCTTTATACCCCTCTTAAAATATCAGGTATCTATAAGGATGATGTTTTTATAGCTTTTCACCTTGAAAATACCTATTTTATTGTATTACTAGTTATATTCTTATTTTAGCACTGTTCACATTTTCGGGTGTAAATTTCCTACATAAATATTCAATTAATCTGTTAGGACAATGACAAATACTACTATAGATGCAATTGCGAAAAAAATTGCCATATACTGCATCCACTTCGCTTCTTTTACATAACCTTGCTCTTTAAAGCTTTTCGCTCTAAACCCATTTGATAAGGCGAACATAATCGTCATTGCAAGTACGGCAAAATTAAATTTCCCTATAATAATAAATACAAGTGCTGCAATACTAAAAATTGCAACGAGAATAGATGATAGCCATTTTTTGTTCATCCTGCTGTCCTCCTAAAAAAATCGAGGCAACAGAGGCGCCTCGACATCAATCAATTTATTTTTTTGCTTTCTCGGGATGTTCCGAATAATATTTACGTCCAATATATGTTTGAATAATCAACAATGCACCACTGACAGACCAATACAAAGGTAGTGCTGCCATAGAAGACATGGAGATAAAGACAATCATAATTGGTGAAATATAAATAAACATTTTCATCTGAGCTTTTTGTTGCTCAGGTACAGTCCATAAAGATACACGAGCCTGGATTAGGTAAACAACCCCTGCAACAATGGTCATCACGATATCTGGTGAACCCAAGCTAAACCATAAAAACTCATGGGATTTCACATCGGCAGAATACAAGATTGAGAAATACAGACCCATAATAATTGGCATTTGAATTAACATCGGTAAACAACCCATATTAAGTGGATTAATGCCATGCTTTTGATATAGAGCCATCATTTCTTGTTGATATTGCGTTTGCTCTTCTTTTGTCTTAGCTTCCTTCATTTTTTTCTGAACGGCTTCCATTTCAGGTTTAAAAGCATCCATCTTCGTTTTCATTAATTGTTGCTGACGATAGTTTTTTAACATAATCGGCATTAAGATTAAACGAATTAGAACCGTAATCGCGATGATTGCTAAACCATAGCTCCCTGAAAAGATATCATTCCCGAAAAACTCCAATAAAAATTCCATAGGTTTTACAAAGATACTATAGAAAAAACCTTCTTTGTTTTGCACAGCTTGACAGCCACTAAGAACAAAAACGGCAAGACCAAGCATTGAAAATAGCTTCAAATTTTTCATTTTTCCACCTACTATTATTTATCAACTACAGTGAAGTATACCTTATAGGGTCTCTCTTTATCAAATAGCAAGTGCTACTCATTCCTTAAGCTGGTTCTCCAGATGATTCATTAAAAAAGATGCGAGCTTTAGCAACGCTAATATGTTCGCACCTTCTCATTCTCTATGCTCAAAATCTAGACATTTTGTAATTCAGTCTCTGCCATTTCAAAACGATAAAATTCATGATGAAGCTCGTCTCTAAAATGTTTTGGCGTAACTCCCGTATATTTTTTGAAAATACGAGTAAAATAACTTTGATTACAGAAATGGAATTGATCTGAGATAGAAGTAATACTTTTGTTTGTATGTCGTAAGTAGTATTGTGATTCTTCTACACGTCTAACATTTAAATACTCAACCAATGTAATGCCCACATGTTCTCTAAAAATACGTGATAAGTGACTAGTACTTATATGAAAGTTATTAGCAATACTTTCGACAGTTAAATCATTTTCAAGCTCGTCATTTATATACATTATCACTTTGTTAACTGTTTGATGTCGGAAAGTCGGTTGTTTGCGATCTGCAATAAAGTAAACAAAGAAATCAATTAAATCATCAGCAAATTGTAAAAACTCTGCGTCTTTCATCTGATTTTCTATCATATCGTTACACGCAATATTGAAAGCAAATGCTTTTTTCGAAGGTACTTGATTGTCCAGCAATTTACGAGCAACAATTGATGACAAAACAGAAAAATAGCTTCGAACGATTTTAATGACCTGTTTGCCAAAACGAATTGAGAGAATATCAATTAACTCATGCAAAGATTTTTTCGCTTTTGCAGATTCTAAATGGTAAATTTCAAAAATTAGTTTCGACTCAATATTAAAAAATTCTTCGACACCGATATATTGATTAATATTATCGATTTCTTGGAAGTATCTTTTGGATATCGTTTCTGACATAGAATGTTGATGTAGTTGCATAATCTTCCCCATCTTTCCTCAGAGTGCACGAATTGCATGACAATATTTGACACCAATCCCGACGAATTAAAAATAAGAAAATAGTATTTACTTATTCAATATAAGAACTGAGTCCTATTTCACAAATTTTATTAACAAATAAATCAAAAATAACCCTACTAATACACCAGATATAAAAAAAATAGACTATACAGTGAATTTTACCATATTCTGCGATTTCCTTTCAACCACATTTTAATTGCTACTCTAGTTCTAATTTATCACATACGCATAGTAGAAACCTCGTAAACTTAATCTTAACAATTAAATTTTACCATATACATATCAAAATAAATTAGTCATTTTATAAATTTATTTACAAATTATACAAAACTACTTACATTATTCTAATGGAACATTCGACATTTTTCTATTTTATTCCTAAATCTTCTCTATATAATTTATATGAATATGTAGTAAAATAGATGATAATACTATTTTTAAAAGTTTAGACGAGGTGTTTAAAGTGGATCCAAAACAAATAGAAGAGATCATGGAGATAATTAAGGAGTTCTTTCCTGAAAATACGTCCATCGCTATCTCAGATACAAATGAATATTTGTATTACCAACCAAGCAAGAAAGTTGATTTAAAAATTAAACCAGGTGACCCTATCAAAGAAGGTTCAGCCGCACACAAAGCATTAAGCTATGGTCAAAAAATCAGCTCCTATATTGAACCTGATGTCTTCGGTGTCGCATATTATGGCATGAGTATTCCTTTAATGGAGGAAGGCGAAACAAAAGGAGCTATTACTGCTATCTTCCCGCAAAAACCATCAGCATTCTTAACAAACTACATTACAATCAAAATTGATGATTGCTGGTACCCAATCAAACATGATCAAGTGATTTATTTAGAAACACAACTCCGTAAAACATTTGTTAAAACAATGACTCGTGAAGGTTATCACCGTTTAAACTTAAGTGATCTAGAGCTATTTTTAGCACCTGACTCATTTATTCGTTGTCACCGCTCTTATATCGTTAACATTGACTACATCGATGAAATTCAACCAGATTCACACTCAACGTTTTTATTAATTATGAAAGATGGTACGCGCATTCCTGTTAGCCAACGTTATGCAAGCTATTTCCGTCGTTCTTTAGGTTTCTAATTATGTAAGAACAGCAAGCAATTAATAATTGCTCGCTGTTCTTTTTTGTGCTCAAATCAGCCTCATTTTCTTCCCTATTTAACTATTTTTGCACTATTTTTAATATAGAAAACAACTAAATTTATACAGCTCTACAATAAAACGTTTTCTCTGTCGAAAAATCATCTTAATGCTCGATTTTCCTTTTTTTACTCAATTTAATGCTAATTCTAAAGTTTTTGTGACAATTTGGTGATAGTATTATTCAAATGGTTGGAGTCATACTACAACTGAATAAACAGAAAATTCTTAAATGTTTTTTCTAGTTTTGTAATCGGTTTCCATCAAAATTATTTAGGGGAGGATTTTTTTATGGATGCAAATGTTCAAAAACGCCTAGGTTTAAAAGAACTTGAGAGTAAAATTGTAACTGCTGAAGAAGCAGCAGCACTTATTTCTAATGGTGATGTAGTTGGGATGAGTGGTTTTACTCGTGCTGGGGATGCAAAAGTTGTTCCAATGGCATTAGTTGAGCGCGCAAAAAATGAAGAATTCAAAATTGATGTATATACAGGTGCATCATTAGGACCAGAAGTAGATAAGTACTTAGCAGAAGCTGGTGCCATTCGTAAACGTGGACCATTCCAGGGTGATGCGGGTATCCGTAATTTAATTAATTCTGGGGATATCTTATATGTAGATGCTCATCTTTCTCATAATGCTGAGCTAGTGCGCCAAGGAATTATCGGACCAATCAAGTATTTAATTCTTGAAGCGGTTGCTATTACTGAAGATGGCTTAATCATTCCAACAAACTCTGTAGGTAACTCACCTATCTTTGCAGAATATGCAGAAAATATTATTATCGAGTTAAATATTTCTCATCCAGAAGCTTTAATTGGTATTCATGATATTTATGTACCTGGAGAGCAAGGTAAACGTGAAGCTATTCCAATGACAGATGCTATGCAACGCCTTGGTGATATTGGTATCAAAGTGGATCCAGCTAAAATTAAAGCAATTGTTATTTCTGAAGAGCCAGATGCTCCTTCATTAATCGTACCTCCAGATGAAGAAACACAAACAATGGCAAACATTTTATTAGACTTCTTCCGTGATGAAATTAAAGCGGGTCGTTTAACAAAACAATTAATGCCATTGCAATCTGGTGTAGGTTCTGTAGCAAACGCTGTACTTGATGGCTTTGCAGATTCAGAATTTGAAGATTTAATTGTTGCATCTGAAGTACTTCAAGATGCTGTATTTAACTTAATCGATGCTGGTAAAGTTAAATTCGCAGCTGCAACTTCAATCACACTTACTGAAGAATTACAGCAAAAAGTTTATGGTAATTTAGAAAAGTATGCTGATAAAATTTGCTTACGTCCACAAGAAATTTCTAACCACCCTGAGCTTATCCGTCGTTTGGGTCTAATCTCAATCAACACAGCTCTTGAGTTAGATATCTATGGTAACGTAAACTCAACGCATGTTTCTGGTACTCGTATGATGAACGGTATCGGTGGTTCAGGTGATTTCGCACGTAACGCACGCCTTGGTATTTTCGTTACAAAATCATACGCAAAGGGTGGAGCAATTTCTTCTATCGTGCCAATGGTATCTCACGTTGACCATACTGAGCATGACGTTGATGTTATCGTAACGGAACAAGGTATTGCTGACTTACGTGGTCTTGCACCAAAAGAACGTGTACCTTTAATTATTGAAAACTGTGCACACCCAGATTACAAAGAGCAATTATGGGATTACTACAACCGTGCAGTGGAAGCAACTGGCAACCACCAAACGCCTCATCTTTTAGAGGAAGCACTTTCTTGGCATGTAAATCTTGCTAAAAACAAAACAATGAAAAAAGAAGTTGCTAAAGCTTAATTACTAAATGCTCGAACGTCTAATAAGTTGATACTTATTAGACGTTTTTTCTGCGTGAAAGCAAAAAATAAGTGAGAAGTATTATCGATTGGAAAATGCTATAATAGGACTATATCAACCTTATTGACTATAATTGTTCTATTTCATCGGAGGAACTATGAAGAAATTTATCTATGCTATTATTTTCTTTTCGTTTTTCGACCTTTTTACCCAGCTCCCTGTTATGAGTACATATGCTGAGTCTTTAGGTGCATCGGCATTCCTCACTGGTCTTGCAGTAGGAATGTATTCGCTTTCCAATACATTCGGTAATATCATTTCTGGCTTTTTAACGGATCGCAAGGGACCTTTTATCATACTCATAATAGGTCTTCTAACAACGGGTCTAGCATTAACGTTGTATAATTTAGTAGAAGAACCCATTGCTCTATTAATTGTACGTTTTATCCATGGCCTTGTTGCAGGCTTCATTGTTCCTGCTGCCTTTACATTTCTAGCAAACGCTACTGAGCAGGAAAAAAGAGGAAAGGGCAGTGCTATTTCTGGTGCCTTTGTTGGTATAGCAGCCATTATAGGCCCTGCATTTAGTGGCATTTTAGCTAGCCGAACAAGTGTCCCCTTCGTTTTTAATATCACAGCAAGCTTTATGCTTCTTTTAGGTATTCTTGCGTTCTTTATATTGAAAGCAAATCAAGTAAAAAAAGAGAAGGCTCAACCTAGTAATTATATTCCGATCAGTGTTTTTTTAATAACACAGGAACATTAAAAGCCTTTTTAGGAGCCTTTTTCTTAATGTTTTCTCAAGGTGTTATTGCCTATCTACTTCCGCTTAAAGTGCATGCCTTAGGCTTCGACTCTCGTTTAAGCGGCACTTTAATGAGTACATTTGGTATTATTGCAGTCCTAGTTTTCCTATTACCTACTAATCGTATTTTTGATAAGGTCAATCCACTCAAAACATTGTCTTTTGGAATAGGTTTAATGGGAATAAGTCAGCTATTAATTAGCCAAGCAAATTCTAGCTTTTTACTCTATATAGCAATGGCTTGCTATGGAATTGGATTCGGTTTCCTATTCCCTTCAGTAAATTCGCTGCTAATTGACTCCACAACTGCTGAAGTACGAGGAAAAGCATATGGCTATTTCTATGCGTTTTTCTCTCTAGGTGTAGTAATAGGCTCATCTTTACTAGGTTGGCTATCACTTGGTACTGTCAGTGGCTTTGTATTTACTGGCTTCGTTTTATTACTCTTTGCAGGCGCTATCCTTATCCCACACAAAAGACCTTCTCATGCTTAAATGAGAAGGTTTTTTGTTTACTTTTCCTTTTCTTGAATTTCTTCATTATAGAAATGGACACCAGTATGTCCTCCACCTTCAGCTACCATTTCATTCGAGGCAATTTTAGTTGGTGAAGTACCTGCCTCTGTTGCTACCTCTGTAGCTACACGTTCTGCAATATTGTCGTGCATATCAGGACCTGTTGTAAGATACGACTCTAATTTTGCTTTCATACTATTAAACATTGTTAGTGCTTTATCACGATTCTCTTTTTTACTGAAATAAGATGCTGCTAGTCCTGCTAATCCTGCAACAACAACACCTGTACCTTTACGTTTTGCCATAGTTTATTACCTCCTAAAAATATAGAAACTAGCTCTGTAGTATAGTTTTTCCCTATTCTTAAAAGAATAAACATTATTTTTTTATACCTTCTAGCATATATATTAATGTAAGGCTAAAACTTGCTCTTTTATCTAGTAATAATTCTGCCAATTCAATGCAGTTCGTCTCGTTTTAATGCAGACAAAATCTCCTATTAACATCCAGCTATCACACCTTTATTTTTAGCATTCGTCAAAATTTTGTAACTATTTATGATTATAAAGGGCAAGTAAAGGGAATTAATGAAATAACACTAAAATAGGAGAGTGGTTAGGATGAAAGATTTTGATTTAGCATATGATTGGATAGATATGGCTTCATTAATTGGTGGGGCTGGCTTCTTAACAGTACTAATTTATAGTGTCATTCTATTATAAGGAGCTACTTACATGATTTGCTCTAGCAATTAAAAGGCAATCCGCTTAATTAAAAGCAGATTGCCTTATTTTTATTGTTTTACATCATTGTATGCATCTGACTTTTCAAATGCTGCCACAACATAGGAACAAACGGCCTCCATTTTATAGCCATTTTCGCGTGCATATGCTGCTGCTTGATCGAGTAATTGTTTGGCCACACCTTGACCACGGAGCTTATCTGATACATATGTGTGATCCATTACCATTACTGAGCCATTTTGCTGCCAAGTGATTTCCGCCAGTTTTTCTCCTGCTTGCTCATTTAAAAATGCAAACTTATTTTCTGCTAATTGTTGTAATTGGAATTCCATTTCTCACCACTCCTTTTATTCATAGTACCATAGCTTTTTGTATTTTCACAAAATTTGTGTACCCTCCTTTTATCTAATTAGCGTAGCTATGTCCAGATAATCGGTTAGCCTTCTGTGTTGGAAGCAGCTCACTTCAATTATTTACTTGCTGAATCAAAAAAAGAATCTGTACACCTTCTCTAGCAAAGCGAGAGGGTATAACAGATTCCTTTCTATCAACTTTAAATTTAGTTAAACCATGAAGAAATAGTATCTTTTAAATTAGCAAAAAAGCTTTTCACACTTTCCCAGAAACCTTTATCTTCCATAAGTGAGCCGAATTTTTCTTGGATCGTGTTACTAATATCATTTAATTGATCTGACCATTTACTAAAATCAATGTCCAGCTTGCTTATTTTATCCATTAAATCTACTAGCAATTGACGGTCCTTTTCACTTAAATTAATTTCAAGCTTAGTTAATTGCTCTTGTACAATTTTTTCTACATCTTCACGTGTTGCTGGCTTTAATTCTGCAATTTGCTTTTTAATTTCAGTCAGTAATTCTGCTACTTTTGCATCGTCTACTCCTGCAGATTCTGCAATGGATGTTGCTACTGATAATTCTTCATTTGCTACATCAGTACGATCAATATCCAGTGTTTCACCTGTAGTGACCTCATATGCCTTGTAAATACCTACTAACGCTGAATGCCCTGTAACGGCTTTCGGAGCAGCTACCTGTACGGATGCATCCTGAATTCCTGCTGTTAACATCGCATTTGCGTACATCTCTGAAGTTACCTGCGTTATATTCGATGGTGTGACAATTTGTATTACCAGACCCTCTCCTGCATCTCTGCGTGTAATCTTTGCAGAAGAATACATACGTGAGCTTGAATTACTATCTTTAATGTATTTTACTAGATCCTCACCAGACACAGTAATTTCTTCGATTTCAGGTTCTTCACTTACTTTTAATGATTTTTTTACAGACTCTTTTTCAGCCTCAGATAAATTTGCTCCATACACGACGATCGGTACGCCAAGTTTTTCATCTATTGCTTTTGGAGGCGTATTGTCAGATGCAAATCCTGTAGCTGGTGCCATCACTCCAAATACCAACATTGTAGCAGTTAGTATTTTTATCCATGTTTTTTTCAAATCGTGTGACCCCTTTCGCTAAAACTTCATAATTAGCAAGTATAATGTATGCCATTATACAATAATTAGTACGAAAAAAAGACGAGAAGGTTTCAAGGATGTCTCTCGTCATTTTTCCTGTTGTAAATGTCTTGCTGGCAATTCAAACTATATCCTTAAACTTCTTCAGTCCAACCATCCTGTTGTTTTACTTTACCAGCTTTCATTAATGTTCCTAAGGCACGTTTAAATGCCCCTTTACTCATATTAAACATTTCTTGAATCTCCTCAGGAGACGATTTATCACCAAATGGCATTTTACCGCCCACATCCTGTATATAATTCAATATTTGTTGTGCATCATTTGAAAGACGCTCATGTTTTCTCGGTAAAAGAGAGCCATTCATGGAACCATCGTCTTTCACATCGATAATACGTACAACTACATCTTGTCCTAATCGAGGCTCTGTACTTCGCTCAGATTCATGCACGAAAATACGGTAAGGAACTTCTACACCTAGTAAGAATGTCCCGATCGGTAACAAACGATATGGGCGTGCTTGAATATTTTTATTGTGCATATCTTCAAATGCACCTTCATATAGTTCTGAGATTTTTTCCTCTGTGGCTAAACGACCAAATAAATCACCATTACGATCTGTGCGTAGTGTCATAAATAAATGATCGCCTGGTTCTGGCCATACCTCTTTTAATGCAGGTAAATCCTCTGCTTTTACTAATACTTCGCGAGATGTACCAATATCCACAAAAGCACCTTCATGTTCCACTACTTTCAAGACGCGTGCCCAGCCGTACTCACCTTGTGTAAAAGCTGGAATTGCAGTTGTAGCAGCCAAATCTCCACGACGGTCTGCAAATAAAAATACTTCAAGGCGATCACCTACTGTTAGTGGCTCTGTTACCTCTGAAGCATTTAAAGGTAGTTCTTCAACTCCATTTGTTAAAATCCATTTCGATGCTTGTTGCTCTAATACCGTTAATGTAACGACTTCACCTGATTTTAATGCGTTCATATTGTCTTCCTTTCCTTCACACCATCATTTTAAAGATTGTGCTGTGTCTTAGATGCCTCTAATTTTTTCACGATGTCTGGATTTTCTTCCATTACTTGCACAAGATCTGCAATACGATCGATTGAATTCCAACTTAAATGATGTTCAATTCCCTCCACATCATCATAAATACGTTCTTCATCCACACCAATCATTCGTAAAAACTGCTCGAGCAATTCATGACGCTGCACAAGACGCTTTCCGAGCTTATCCCCTTTAGGCGTCAATGTCAGTCCACGGTACTTTTCATAAACTAAATAACCATCTTTATCTAATTTTTGAACCATTTTTGTAACAGAAGAAGGAAGAACAGATAATGCTTCAGCAATGTCAGACACTCGCGCATATCCCTTGTTGGCAATTAATAAATATATTTGTTCGATATGGTCCTCCATACTAGGTGTTGGCATATCCTTTTCCCTCTCTTTCCTTTTCTTACTCTCTAGTTTACTACAAGCTTGGCTTAAAAGTTAACTGAAAATACATAGCCTAGAGAAACACTTCCTTTACAACTTAAATAGAGCCTCTTCTATTAAGAAGTAGGCTCTACTTTGTGTCGAGGATACTTATTTACCACATGTAACGCATGAATAATCTCTTTATTAATGCGCTCAATGTTTCCAGGAGTATTCATTTCTTTAAATGCCTCATCTCTAGCTTCCATAGATGTAACATACTTACTTGGCAATGCATTTAGTGTAAGTGCCACCGTGTCGAATTCACAGATTTCGCATTTACAAAATGTTTGATATTCTGGTCCTCGTAGTAAAAAGCTTACTAAACCACGCACAATTTCTTCTGTAACATTTACTAAAATAGGATCTGACATATTCAAACTTTCGCCTCATTTATATTTAATTGTTACATTACTCCTGAAACTATAATAGCCTTAAAAAAAGTCTATTTCAAGAATCGCAAGTAGCATCTATCCGCATAAAATCCCTCATGTCAAAGCAAGATTAATTTCCTACCTTTTCAGATCGTTCTACACCTTACTTACTACTTTTTTGCTCTAATTAGTCTTAATGAATTAAACACAACTAATAGTGTTGCACCCATATCCGCAAAAATTGCTATCCATAATGTTAACCACCCTGGTATGACAAGCAGCAATGCAATTAATTTTAAAACTAGGGCAAATATAATATTCTCTTTAATGATACGTAATGTTTTTCTGCTCAAGCCAATAGTGTAAGGAAGCTTTGTTAGATCATCACCCATTAATGCAATATCTGCTGTCTCAAGAGCTGCATCCGTTCCTGCTCCACCCATGGCGATTCCTACGTTTGCAGTGGCCAATGCTGGTGCATCGTTTACACCATCTCCAACCATTGCTACAGCACCAAATTGTGTACGTAAATCCTTAATCGCCATTAATTTTTCTTCTGGTAATAACCCAGCACGCACATCTGTCATCTTTAATGAAGTAGCGATGGCTTGCGCAGTAGGCTCTGCATCGCCTGTTAACATCACCATATGCTTTACTTTTAAGGCATTTAATTTGTTCAATACGTCCTTGCTTTCACGACGTAATTGGTCAGCAATTGCAATCAGTCCAATAAGTTGATTATTCGAAACAGCTGCTACTACTGTTTTACCCTGTTCTTGCAGATTCTTAACCTGACTTTCTATATTTTGATCTACAGAAGTTAATGAAGTAGCCCATTTCATGCTACCTACATAAATAATCTGATTATCAACGGTAGCATAGGCACCTTTTCCTGTTACTGATTGGAAATCTGTTGGGATGAGCTCAGATAATTTTTGATCGTGTAGTCTATTTAAAATTGCTTTAGCTAAAGGGTGCTGTGACTGTTTTTCTACCGCTGCTACTAGTTGTAGCACATAGTCTTCTGACCAATTTTCAGTCGTTACAATATCTGTTACTGCAGGCTGCCCTTTCGTTAATGTACCTGTTTTATCAAAGGCAACAGCTTCAATATGTCCTAGTTGCTCTAAATGAACACCACCTTTAATCAGTACACCTTGCCTTGCTGCATTACCAATGGCTGTAACAATGGCAACGGGAGTAGAAACGACCAGCGCACAAGGACATCCTACCACTAAAACAGCTAGACCTTGGTAAATCCAATGCTGCCAATCACCTACTAATAAAGGTGGAATCACAGCTACTAAAAAAGCAATAATCATAATCGCTGGTGTATAATACTTTGCAAAGCGATCTACAAATTGCTGAGAAGGTGCCTTTTCTGCTTGTGCTTCTTCCACAAGATGAATTATTTTAGCGATAGTAGTATCTTCTACTCGCTTAGTCACACGTACTTCAAGGGCACCCTCTTCATTTAACGTCCCAGCAAATACTTCATCATTTATTGTTTTATTTACGGGAATCGATTCACCTGTAATAGCCGCCTGATTGACTGCAGACAATCCACTAACGACAATGCCATCCATCGCAATCTTTTGGCCAGGCTTTACAATCAATATATCTCCTATTTCTATGTCTTCAGTAGGTAACTCAAGCTCATGGAAGTGTTCACCGTGGGCTCTTTTAATAATCGCTGTGGGCGGAGCAATATCCATTAATTGACGAATAGATTGACGTGCTTTATCCATTGAATACGCTTCAAGTGCCTCACTTACAGCAAATAAGAATACGACAACTGCTGCTTCTTCCCACTCACCGATAATAGCAGCTCCGATGATGGCGATTGTCATAAGCGTCTTCATATCAAATTCAAAGCGAACTAAATTGCGGAAGCCTATTTTAAAAATACCCACTCCACCCACAAGGATAGCTATAATGAACATGGCAATCGGGAGTGGGTTTGATTCCCCATTCCTACCCACAAACACATAACCTAGAATGACAAAAAGCAATGATATTCCTGCTAAAACGTTTTCCTTTTTACGATAAAAGGGTGTAGTATTTTCAAGTGCTTTTGCTGCCGATTGTGTAACCTTAATGCCATCAAAAGCACCAGCTTCTTCAATTTGGTCTACACTAATAGCGCCGATTACTGTAATTTTAGAAGCACCAAAATTTACTTGTGCATCCTGTACTTCTGGAATAGCCTTTACGTTTTTTTCAAACTTTGCGGCACAACTAGCGCAGGATAAATTTTGTAGCCTGTATTCTTGTTTAATTGGCGTTGCTGCCATTCGCAATCCCCTCTTTCGCATGTTCGTAGGCAATTGTTACAATTTGGTATACATGCTCATCCGCTAAAGAGTAATACATTTGCTTACCTTTACGGTGTGATCTCGCTAAATTATTATCTTTCAAATATCGTAAATGATGTGATGCTGTGGCAACTGAAGAACCAATAATAGTTGCTACATCACAAACACATAGTTCATCTTCCACCGTTAAAGCATAGGCAATTTTAAGTCTAGTTTCATCAGATAACGCTTTTAAAAATTTGGCTACACCTGATAAATCGGGCATTTGTTGTTGCACCTTTGTGACCGCTTCTTCATGTACATGCGTCACCTCACATATTTCCTTTGGCATTTTCTCACCTCATTCAAATATTCATTTGATTGTATTCAATGTAGCATATTATTCCATCTTATTCAAATGAATATTTGAATGTTAGGATGTATATCCTTAAATAAAAAAGTTAGCGTACTTTATTATGTACGCTAACTTTTTTATTACTTCGCTTTTAATTGTAATGTTTTCCCTCTTATCTCTTCCTGTTTGATAAATGTTTGATGGTATTTACCATTAGCCCAATCAAGTACCTGATCTTGATACCAATCAGATTTTACATGCCCACTTTGACCAGGACCAACAATATGATAGGCTGAGCTTAAATCACCTACATCCACCACAAAACGCCAAGATGCGCCGTGATCTACATTACCAGCTAAATCATTATCTGCTGCTTGTACGGTAACTTTCGAGCCACCAATAGGAACCCTTTTAGCATTAAAATAGGCTGCAAGAATAGGTGATGCACTTCCTAATGTATGATCAAAAGTAAGTTGATGGTAATCACCCCATTGCCATTTAGAAGCATTCTTGCCGAATTGATCTTCTAATTGTGCAATTGTTCGCTCAAATGCCTTGTATACTGTTTCATCAATACCACCCTGCTCCTCAATCCAAATACTTTTCTCTCCTGCATAGGCTGTACGTAAAAGCTGGTCTGTAATATTAAACTTCCCATACATAATGCCGTACATATCTTCAGGCATTTGATCTTTAAACAAAACTTCCTGTAACTTAATCATTAAAGTATGAAATACAAGTGGTGCACCTGATTCCTTTGCGTCCACCATATCCCAATTCTCTAGCATGGCAATAATCTCGTCGTACTTCCCATCCTGATCTTTCTCTTTTAGCGATGTTAATAAATCAGGCAAAAATTCTCTGGCATAGAGATTATGCTGATCCATTTGCAAAGCCATCATATCTTCTACTGTAATAGCATCATTTGCCTCTAACACTTCTTTAATTCTCTCGAAACGATAAGGTTGCGCCCAGAAATCAGTTATATGATAAGGGTAGTCCTCCCCTATTACTTGGTTATTTGCTGTTGCAATAAAACCTTCTTTCGGATTTACTAAAGTCGGTAATTCATCCCAGGGGATAAAGCCTTCCCAGCCATAATCACTCGAATCGCCTGGAACTGGTAATTGACCATCACCTTGCTTACGAATAGGTATTTGACCATTAGCTTTATAGGCAATCGTACCGTCCTGTGATGCAAAAACAAAATTTTGAGCTGGCGCTTTAAAATCTTCTAATGCTTTTTCGAAATCATCCCAAGTTTTCGCCTTATTAAAACCAAGCACTGCCCTCAGTTCAGCTGTCGGTTGTAGTGCCGTCCACTGCATCGAAAATTGTGCAGTTGGCTCTGTATCTTTGAAAGCTAAATCTGTCATTATAGGGCCATGACGTGTAACAATGACCTCAAAATCTACAGTTTCTCCGTCTTTTACCTTAATCGACTCATCGCGTACCTCTGCTTGCTCCCACTTTCCATCGTATCGGAATTGTGTTGGATTATCTGGATTTGGTATTTCAATATATAAATCCTGTACATCTGGACCCACATTAGTCACACCCCAAGCAATTTCGTTATTATGACCTAAAATAATACCTGGAATCCCTGCAAAGATAACGCCACTAACGTTTTGTTGTGGGGATTGTAGATGCATTTGATACCATATGGAAGGGGTGCTTAACCCTAAGTGTGGGTCATCTGCTAAAATAGGCATTCCTGATTTCGTTTTATCCCCAGAAACTACCCAGTTATTACTTCCATTAAATTCGTTTGGTAGCATTTCCGCACTGAATTGCCCAGCCACTGCTACAGGATTTTGGATATTGGCCTCGATAATAGGCGAAGCGTTTTCTGGATATTTAATAAATAATTCTTTAGCCTTTTCTTCATCAAAATTCTGTAATGCCCAATGACGAAAAGCTAATGTATTCCAATTCCCTCCCAAATCATAGGCCATGTATTTACCAATTGTTAAGGAATCAACAACTGTCCACTCCTCTGGCTCATAGCCTAACAAAGCGAATTCATAGCTTAGTGTATTGCTTTCCTTTGCCTGTGCAATAAAAGCATTTACTCCTTCAGCATACCATTCAAGTACTTGTTTGCTTTCGTCATCATAGGCAGCTAATGATTTCTCTGCAGCATCTCGCAAGCTAAATGTGCGGAAATGTTTGTCGGTATTAATCGTCGCTTCTCCAATAATTTCAGATAATCGACCACTTGCCTGCCTTCGTGCTAAGTCCATTTGAAATAGTCTATCCTGTGCTTGAACATAACCTTGCGCACGATACAAATCAGCATCTGTTTTGGCAAAAATATGCGGAACCCCTTTTTCATCTCTCGTTACGGTCACATCCTGATCCAGAATAGTAACAGCTAACTCACCATCAATCACCGGCTTAGATTTATTCATAAACCATGTAAATCCAATAAAGGCCACTAGAGCCAAAGCAGCTATTGTCCCAGCTATGACAATGAGCCACTTTTTCCAATTAAACTTTCTCTTCCCCACTGAATAACCCCCTTTTTGCACTATATTCCCGTACTCCCTTCCCAAACCCGCTTTGAAACGCAAATTTTTTAGCGAAATTTACTATTTTATGTATATAAAATTGTCTCTAAATACAAAATTTTATATTTATTCGCTATTAGAATAGTATAAACAATAGGAATTATGAAGGCTACTGAGTAATGTTAAAAATTTGTATGTTCATAGAGTGATTGGAGCGACTCTTCCTCATTTGGGAGCGGTTTCTCTCCTTTGTTGAGCGCCTTTCTCTTTCTTTGGAGCAGCTGCCCACTCTCGCTTTACTTTCTAGCAATTTTTCACGTAGAATGAGCTCTTAGACATCTATTCAATAGGGATTCCTCTCACATGGAGCTACCTATCCTGGCGTTGCAAAAACTCTTATTTTCAATAGTGCCGCTCTTATTAAAATACAAAAAATCGTATTTCCATATAGAAAATACGATTTCAGTACTAGCATTGTAATTGCAATTCAATTGGACAATGATCACTGCCCATAATGTGTGGGTGAATTGTAGCGCATTCAATTTGATCCTTCAATTGATTTGATACGACAAAATAATCAATACGCCAACCAATATTACGTTCACGCACTTTATTCATATAGGACCACCATGTGTAGTGGTCGGTTTCCTCGGGATGCTTGTATCTAAAAGAATCTACAAAACCGCTTTCCAATAACGCTGTGAATTTTGCCCTCTCTTCATATGTAAAACCCGAATTTCCAATATTAGATTTTGCATTTTTCAAGTCAATTTCCGTGTGTGCAACATTTAGATCACCACAATAAACCACAGGCTTCTGGCTATTTAGTTCTTGTAAATAGCTAGCTAAGCGATCCTCCCATTGTAAACGTAGTGGTAATCTCGCTAAATCGCGCTGTGCATTTGGTGTATAAACATTTACTAAATAGAAATTCTCATATTCTAAGGTTATGATTCTGCCTTCATCCTGAGAATCATCCTCGCCCACTCCATACTTAACAGATAATGGTGTGTGCTTCGTGAAGATTGCTGTTCCAGAATACCCTTTTTTCTGGGCGTAATTCCAATACTGCTCATAACCTTCGATAGAGAGCTCTACTTGTCCAGCTTGACATTTTGTTTCTTGGATACAAAAGAAATCAGCATCTATTTGATGAAAGAACTCTAAAAAACCTTTACCTAGACATGCTCGTATTCCATTGACATTCCATGATATAAATTTCATTTTATCCACACTCCTAAAAAAATGCCCTTCGGCTTATACGAAGGGCATCCTATTATAGATCGTCACCAACAATTTTGACTTCCGTCTCTAGTTCAACGCCAAATTTTTCTTTCACTACACGTTGAACCATTTGGATTGTTTCAATATAGTCTGAAGCAGTAGCATTTCCTTTGTTGACAATAAACCCTGCATGCTTGGTAGAGACTTCCGCATCACCAACACCTTTACCTTGTAGGCCACTATCTTGAATAAGTTTTCCAGCAAAATGACCAGGTGGGCGTTTAAATACACTTCCAGCAGATGGATATTCTAATGGCTGTTTTGATTCACGTTGGAAGGTTAAATCAGCAATCTTCGCATTAATTTCCTCCTGTATGCCTACTCTTAATAGAAATTCAGAGGACAATACATAATAACCTTTTTTGGCAATAATGCTTTGACGGTATCCTAGCTCAAGCTCTTTTTTACCTAATATTAAAATGTCGCCTTCTTTTGTTAACACCTTTGAAGAAACAATAATATCTTTAATCTCACCGCCATAAGCACCTGCGTTCATAGCCATTGCTCCGCCAATTGATCCAGGAATACCACATGCAAATTCAAAACCTGTTAAGGAGGCTTGTGCTGATAACTTTGATACCTCTTTAATCAGTGCACCGCTTTGTGCATAAACATGCTCACCATTAATACGAATCTCATCTAAGCGTGAAAATGTTACAACGATTCCTCTATGACCGCCATCTCGAACAACCATATTAGAGCCGTTACCTAACATCAATAAAGGAATATTATTTATATATGCATAGCGAATAACGGATGCTGCCTCTTCTTCTGTTTCAGGAAGAACAAAAACATCTGCTTTGCCACCTAATTTTGTCATTGTGTATTGCTGTAATGATTCATCTAACTTAATATTGGCAGGATTAATACTTTTTGCTAAATCCGTCGCCCATTGTTCTTTTGTCATGAGAGCTAATTCCTTTCTAACGTCCTTCTTACTCTACACCAGTATGGATTTAGAACCCCAATTTGACAAGTAAAATGAAGGGTATTTTTATCTCATATTTTAAGACAGGTCAGACCTGTGCAGAGATGATGAATATTATAAAGAAAATTGACAGTCATTCCAAGTGTTGTTTTTAGCACATTATTTCATTTATTATCTACTGAAATAATCTATTCAGCTCAGAGCCAACTACTTGCCCATGTTTCAATATTGCGGATAGCACCTTCAAGCGCCTGACCCTTATCTGTTAATGAATACTCAACACGTACTGGTACTTCTGAATATACTTTACGTTCAACAAGCCCCTCTTTTTCAAGCTCCTTTAAACGTTCTGATAATAAACGTCCACTAACAGGTAGTGCAGATTCGATTTCATTAAAGCGCTGTGGTCCATCTAGTAATTGATATAATATTAACCCCGTCCATCGTTTTCCGATTAAATCCATTGCTTTAGCTAAACGAGGACACAAAGTTGTCTCATTCATAATTTTTCACCTCTATGTAACTATTGTAACGATTATTGCAGTAAATGTAAATTTGAAGTAACTTATTTACGTAAAATAATCTATTAACTTTTATATATTTAATTACAAATAGTAACTTTATATTTCAATGATCATAATGTCTGAGACTAAACGCTATCCTAATAAAATGCACGTATTTCCAATAATATGCCTATTCGATTTTAAATATGTTTTGTTTCCTGTTCACAGATTACACTTTTATAGAGGGAAATACTTCCACATTTATTAAAAACTCATTGAATATGCGATTTATTTACTTTATCATTCGTTGTAGAATGCTGTTTTAGGAGGTTTTCAAATGAAAAAATATGCTATTGATTTCAGTCATTCAACGATCGGCTTTTCTGTAAAACATATGATGATTTCTCGTATTCATGGTACGTTTGAATCGTACAGCGGTGAAATAGTTTCATCCAATATTGAGCAAATGCAGGATGCAAACATTTCTATTACCATTACAGTGGCTAGTGTATCAACTAAGAATCATGATCGTGATGTCCACCTTGTGTCTCCTGACTTTTTTGATGCAGACGTCTATCCAAAAATCGTATTTACCTCTACATATATTGATAACCTTGATGATAAAACTTTTGCTATTCACGGTGATTTAACCATCAAAAACATAACAAGACCTATCGTATTTACAACAGTATATACAGGAAAAGGTGTAAATCCATGGGCACAAGAAGTTTTTGGCTTCCAAGCTAAAGCCCAAATTGATCGCCGTGATTTTAATTTAGTCTATAATACGTTTTTGGAAACAGGTGGTGTATTGATTAGCGATGAAATTGACGTGATAGTAGATCTTGAATTAAATCCTCTTTAAGTATTATTTCTACTTCAAAGAAAGGGAGGAATCTATTTGTTTTGGTTTGATGATCAATTTTTATTTGGCTCTGCTTTTATTACCATCATCTTCTTTATTGTTTTTGGGAGCATAGCCTTTATGATTGTAAACGGTATTATCACTTGGTCTAAAAACAACCGTTCACCAATATTAACGGTACCCGCTAAGGTTGTGACAAAGCGTACGAATATACGTGGGGGATCTAACAATACTGGGGCATCTACGTCCTACTACGTTACGTTTGAAGAGCAAAACGGAGAACGGCATGAACTAAAGATGAATGGCTACGATTATGGTCAGCTTGTAGAAGGTGATCTTGGCATTTTAACCTATCAAGGTACACGGTATCATTCATTCAACAGACATAAAAAAGGAGAGTAGCGATT
>NZ_JBAHYH020000001.1:233637-510777 GCF_036698265.2 Lysinibacillus sp. IITD104 | reverse complement strand
ATTATCGTTACTCTCCTTTTCCTATTCTTTTATTTAATTAAATATTTAGCAAATCCAGCTTCTGTATCTTCTAAATATTCAATACCACTACCTGCTGGAATGAACTTTTGTGCATCTTTTGCAGATAGGTAGATAACCTTTGTATTGGCTGGGAACGGTACAAATGACCAGTTATTATCCGCAGCTGGGTTAATTGTTTTATTCGCCATAATATAATCTACAACAGCTTGGCGATTTTCATATGCATAGTTTGTTATGTTAGAGCCGTCAGCATTTTTAAATGTCGCCCCATATGATCCACCAACACGGTAATTGTTTGTGATGATGATGAATTCTTGTTTTAAATCGATTGGTTTACCATTATATTGTACATTCTTAATACGATTTGCCTTTTCATCAGTAAGATTACCGCGGCGGTCATATTTTGCTGGCGATGTGACATCAATTTGATATGTTAAGCCATCTAACACATCAAAGTTATAAGAACGTGCTTCTGCATCGATAATATTTTGCTCTTCTGATTTAGTTGGATCAATTGTTGCAAAAATACCAGCAGCCATCTCTAACCACTCGATTGCTTGTGCGCCTGTCACTTTAATCGTAGCAACAGTATTGTCATAATGATAAATGTCGGCCATATTTTTAATAGCAAGTGGCCCTACAGGAATATTTGTATAATCTAATGGATTATTACGAGAGCCTGCTTTGAAAGGTGCTCCAGCTGAAAGAATTGGTGTCTTTTCATCAGCCGTACCCTTTAGCTCTTGTTCGATAAACCATTTTTGAGCTTGCGTGACAATTTGAATGGATGGATCATCTTGCACCATTGAAAAATAACTATGGATTGGTGCAGTTGTTTCTCCAACAGGCTGACGGATATATGATAATGTGCCATCATGTGCCTCTTTAATAGCCTCTAAAACCGTTGTGGATGGTTGTAAACCTTCTTGCTTGATCGATTGCAATGAACCTTTACCATCTACCACTACCCACTCTGATCCTTGTTGTTCTAGTTTTAAATCAATTACACCAAGATGACTACCATAGCTACCTGCCATAACAGTAGGAACACCGTGAATTGTACCCTTCTCTTGGTCAACATCTTTCAAATCCTTATAGTCACCAGGGAATGTTAAATGAGAGTGCCCTGTAATTAAAGCATCAATACCATCAATTTCTGCTAATTGGTAACCAACATTTTCAGCACCCTTCACATAAGTATCTTCACCGATACCTGAATGTGACAGAACGACAATCACGTCTGCTCCAGCCTTTTGCATTTCTGGTACTACCTCTTTCACAGCTTCTACTGGCTCTTGCATTTCCACTTTACCTGCTAAATGAATGGCATCCCATTCAACAATTTTCGTTGGAACAATCCCTGTTACACCAACTTTAAGTGTATGCTTTTTGCCTGAACTATCTACCACTTCTTTATCAAGAATGACATAAGGTGTAAACATACGCTCTTTTGTTTTTGCATCATAAGTATTAGCATTTACGACTGGATACTTTGCATCGTTTAATACTTCATCTAAAAAGTCTAGACCATAGTTAAATTCATGATTCCCTAAAGTTCCACCATCGTATTTTAATGCATTAAGTGCAGCAATAGCTGGATGAACTTCACCTGGCTTTAATACACTTTCTAATGCTTTATATGAGCCAAGTGGTGTCCCTTGAATTAAATCACCATTATCAAAAAGTAATGTGTTTGGATTTTTAGCTCTTGCTTGCTCAATTAATGTCGCTGTATTAGCCAAACCAAGCTCTGATGATGGAGCATCTAAATAGTAATTGTAGTTAGCTAAATTGGTATGAATATCTGTTGTGCCTAAAATTTGAAGATTTACTGATACGCCAGTTGAAGGTGCTTTGTATTCTGCTACAAAGCGTTCTACAATACTCTCCATCTGTTCCTTTGTCACATAGTCACGAGGGCGAATAGTGTTATCCTCAAATGCTTGTAAAATGTTTGCTGCAACAGCATTCGCTAAATCTTGTTTATATGCCGCTGCAATTTGATCTGCATCCTTAAATTGCTCTAAAACTGTTAGGGAAGCGTTTTCACTAACTAGTCCGCGAGCAGAAATAACAAATGCTTGTTGACGTGTTAATTTGTCATCTGGACCAAATGTCGTTGCTGTTTTACCTTTAATTAGTTTTAATTGAACAGCTTTTTCTACATAAGGTGCTAAATCCTTGGAAACATCTTTAAAGGCTAGAGAAGATCCATCACCTATCTCTACATCTAAGCTTTCTACCAATTCCTTTACATAATCTGCACGTGTTACATCATTGGAAGCAGCATCAGCAGAAACTCCAAATGGTATAAACGCGAAAAGGACTAGTAACATCACTAAGAAATTAGTTATTAATTTCTTATTCATACAACAACCTCCCTGATAATCTATTATTTTCCTACAAATCCTATTATATTAAAACCATATTAATTTTTACTGAATAAATAGTCCTGATTATATGTATTTTTAAAAGAATGGTTAATTACTTTCCCTCAAAATCACAGATTGCTATCATTTTTCATTTTTCTATCTAATAGAATGTTAGTAAATGTAAATTCTAAATAATAAGTTAATGTCAATATGTCCGACCTCCATACCACCCCATACATCTGTTCATAAAATAAAAAAGTCCTCCCAAAAATGAGAGAACTTTTATTAAAAAATAATTTTTATGCATTCACAGTTTGTAGTGATTGAGCAACTTTTTTCACTTCTTCTAGGCCATTTGCAATAATTTCTTGCGCTTTATCAGGTGAAGCATTATGACCTTCAATAATTACTTCTTCAATAATTTCCATACCGAATACGCCGCCTACTACGTTTTTAATGTAGTTTACTGACATTTCCATTGGTTGAGCTTCTGGTGCTGAATAGTAGCCACCACGAGCATTTAAAATAATTGCTTTTTTGTCAGTCATTAAGCTAATTAATTGACCGTTTTCTCCATATTTGAACGTGAAGCCTGCTTGATATACATAGTCAATAAATGTTTGTAAAGGTGCTGGAATTGTTAGGTTCCATAATGGGAATGCAAATACAACTAAATCAGCTGCAGTTAATGCATCCATTGCTTTTTGTTTTGCAGCTAATAGACGTGATTCGATGTCTGTTAACTCTCCACCATTTTGTACTTTACCGAAAGCATTGAAAAGGTCTTGTCCAAAATAAGGCATATCTTCTGCAAATACGTCAAAAGTTGTCACATTGGCAACTTGTACATTTTCCATGAAAGTATCATACATTTTTGTTGAAATACCGTCTGGACGGTTGTTAGCTTTTACTACTAAAACGTTCATTATATAAAATCTCCCTTAAATATCAGAATCTAATATCTCGAATTCAAGATATATATTTATCTTAAAAAATTTCATTTAAATTGTCAATGTTACTTGCCTCAGACTTTTGACTGAAATATTATATCTTCCAGCTATCCTAACAAGAGGAGTTTAAAGCTTTACTCCTCTCTCTAGTAAACTAAAATTTACAGTTATCGTCTGTGCATATACCCCCATCACCTGTGCCAGCCATCTTTAGCGTTGGTTGTAAGCCCTCTTCCTCAGCAACTTTACGCAATGTATCCTCAAATACCTCCTGCGGTTGTGCACCTGAAATACCATACTTACGGTTTAGCACAAAGAACGGTACCCCACGAACTCCAAGCTGTAGACCTTCTTGAATATCTGCTTCTACTTCATTTTTATAAACATCATCGGCAAGAACCTTTGCAACTTCTTCACGCTGTAGCCCTACTTTCTCGGCTATCTCTAATAAAACATCGTCTTGGCCGATACGCTTGCCTTCAATAAAATGACTGTGTAAAAGTGACTCCACAAGTGCTGTAACATCTCCCTGTTGTTCAGCCCATTTTACGAGCCGATGTGCTTTTAGCGTATTCTCTTCCATCAAATTGCTAAAATCATAGTTTAAGCCGACTTCTTTCGCACGCTCCGTTACGCCGACAGTCATTTCTTTTGCCTTCTCTAATGACATTCCATATTTCTTTGCCAATGATTCATAGACAGTGCTATGCGAATCTACTGGAGTAGTTGGATCTAGTTGGTAGCTTTTATAGACAAGCTCCACCTGCCCAGCATAGCCAGTATCCTCAATCGCTTTCTCTAATTGTTTTTTACCAATATAACAAAATGGGCATACATAGTCAGACCAAATTTCAATTTTCATTTCTTGTTCACTCCTTTTGCTACATTGTAGCGATAGTTGAAATCACAAGGCAATTTTAATGCCTCACTGCATAAATTTTCAATTTCTTCTACATACTGAATACAAAAACGATGTGAGGTTTCTATATGACACAATCTCTTTGGCTTGCTACAACTGAGTCAGTCTCGTTATCTTCCCTTTCTTCCTCAACAACATGTGATGTATGTATAATCGGTGGTGGCTTAACTGGTTTATATACCGCCTATACTTTAGCAAAAGCAGGTGTGGATGTAGTTCTTCTTGAAGGAAATACCCATTTTGGTCACGGTACGACAGGGCATTCAACAGGAAAACTAACAGCCCAGCATAGCATTGTCTATGCAAATCTTTTAGAAAAACTATCTTTAGAAGAGGCACAGCTTTATTATCAACTTAATCAACAAGCGATTGACAAAGCTAGACAATTACTCCCACCAGACAGCGTTCGTTCGGTTGATTCACTGTTATACTGTCAAACCAAAGAAGGCTATGCACAATTATTAAAAGAATGGAATGCCTATAAGGTTTTAAATATTAAGTCAAACCTTACCTCTGACACGGAGCTACCATTCCCTATTACAAAAGCGCTAAGCATGTCACAACAAGCACAAATAAATCCTGTTGAAGTAAGTAATTTTCTTGTTAAAGAGGCACAGAAGATGGGAGCAAAACTTTATGCGAATACCCGTGTTCAGCAATTAAACATACCACAAAATAACTTACATACCGAAAAAAATATGTCGGTTCAATATAATAAGCTTATTTTGTGTTCACACTATCCCATTGAAGCTTTTAAAGGACTCAAACTTTTTAAATTATCCAATAGTCGTTCCTATATGGTTGCAAGCAAAACCTCTGAGACCATGCAAGGTCAATATTTATCAGTTGATTTTCCTTCTCGTTCGATACGGACTGCCACGATTAATCAGGAAAATTATTTAGTATTAGGAGGGGCGAATCACATTGCTGGTGAGACCGTTCATACCGAGCCTTATTATGAGGCCATTTCCAATGAAATGAAGGAGCATTTTGAACAACAGCCACTTTATCGCTGGTCAGCCCAGGATATAGAAACACCGGATATTGTCCCTTATGTTGGAAGAATTACAAACTCCTTACCTAACGTACTAATTGCCACTGGCTATCGTAAATGGGGAATCTCCAATTCCTTTGTCGCAGGTGATATCCTATCCTCTCTTTTAACAGGCGCAAAGATCGAGGATGGTGCTATCGCTCTTTATTCACCATCACGTACAAAATTCGGTGCCCAATTCATGCAAATGCTAAAAGTAGGAGGCTTTGTTGCCAAGGAATATATAGCTGGATATATGAAGAATGCCACTGCTCCAACCTGTACTCATTTAGGCTGCAAAACGAAATGGAATGAAGCTGATGAAACCTGGGATTGTCCTTGTCATGGTTCCCGTTTTAACGCTAAGGGTGAGGTGCTTGAAGGCCCTGCTGTCCAGCCATTAAAACTTGATTAAAAAAGAGGCTGTCTTAATAGACAACCTCTTTCTTATTTTTATTTTAGAGCTTCTGTTAATACTGGTACAATTTGTTTCTTACGAGAAACAATACCTGGTAATACAACACGGTTATTGATAAGGTCAGCACCGAATCCTTTTGCTGCCGCTTCTGCTACTTGCCCAATTGCAACAGCTGTTGAATCATTATTTAAAATGTCAGTCACAACGAAGAAGAATAGATCTAGGCCATTTTCTGCAACATTTTTATTGAGTAGAATTTCTAACTCTTCTTGACGATTAAGCACATCATTAATATCAACTGCATTCACTTGAGCTACAACAGATTTATACTCACCAAATTGGAACTCTTTTGCATCTAACGATAATAAATCTTCTAATGATTTATCAGATAAATCAGCACCTGCTTTTAGCATTGCTAAGCCATACTCTGCAGTATCCACACCAGCAATTTTTGCTAGCTCCTCGCCAGCTTTTACATCTTGCTCTGTGCAAGTTGGCGATTTGAAAAGTAGTGTATCAGAAACTATTGCTGATAACATTAAGCCAGCAATATTGGCTGGTATCGCTACTCCGTTTTCCTTGAAGATTTTGTTTAGAATTGTAGCTGTACAACCCACTGGCTCAGCACGATAGTATAATGGATCAGCTGTTTGGAAGTTTGCAATACGGTGATGGTCGATTACCTCAGTAATTTGTACTTCCTCAATACCGTCAGCTGATTGCTGGAATTCATTGTGGTCAACAAGGATAACCTTGTCCGCTTCTCCTACAACAGAAGAAATTAAACGAGGCGCTTCAAAGCCAAATTTATCTAATGCAAACTGAGTTTCATTATTAACATCTCCAAGACGTACTGCCTCAGCTTCTTTACCAATTTGCTGTTTTAAATAGGCATATACAATCGCAGACGTGATTGTGTCTGTATCTGGGTTTTTATGTCCAAAAACTAATACTTTACTCATTGAATTAATTCCTCCTAAAATGGCACTTACATTTATATTTTATTTTATCATACCTTAAAGCCTGACAAGTGATAAAGTGAAACTTTGGAATAATTTCGCCACCGTATAAATGCCACTGACCTCACTTCGATATATCATACAGTGCTCAATCACGATCAAAATGTATTACCTAAAATTCAATATACAAATATAATGGCAGTGCTCCCAATACATACTTTTCAAATAAGATATCTACATTATAACTAGCTTGCATTACTCTGTATACTTTTAATAGGACTAATTACTTCTGCAAAATTCTCTATTTTTACCAACCTATTTTTAACATTCAATAGTAAAAATGCCTCTTTTTTATAAAATAATTAGTTTATATAGATATTTAGTTGGGTTTTCATATTTAAGTCATCATAATTTTATGCTATCATCAGGTAGTCTATATTTTTGGATATTCAGGAAATGGGGATTACGATGACGAAGAAGATAGAAAAAAAGTACATTCCTTTAGCTAACTATTTTGATGTAGCTTTACAACAAGAAATTACTTTATCCTTTAGTGAATTAGAAAACATTATGGGACAAGCATTACCGAACGCTGCCTACTTAAATAAAAGCTGGTGGAAAAAAACTAAGCCCCCTCTCTCACATTATTTATCTTGGACAAATGCCGGTTATTATGTCATTGATGTTAAACTAGGTACTAGTGTATCTTTCTCACGTACACAAATGAAGTCGAGCGAAACCAACACTTCAAACACTGAGGAAAATTCATCTGCATACATAATACGAGGAATTGAAGCATCTGATGCTAGATCGTTCATTCATTTACAAGAGGAGATATTTCAAGAAACTGACTTCATGTATAATGTTCAAAATGAGCTAGATCTCACTGTCCAACAACTTCGTAAAAATTTAACCTATTGGAAGCAACTAAAAAACCGTACAATACTACTTTGTGTACTCAACGGGATTTTTGCAGGTTATGCAGTTATTCATGGATATAAACAATCGAAGGCTAGACATGTTGCCTCTATTCGTTTAGCTGTGAAAGCAGAGCATCAACAAAAAGGTATTGGCTCCGCACTGATGAAAGCTGTTGAAAATTGGTCTAAACAACATGATATTTCCCGTTTAGAGTTATCTGTTATGGAGCATAACAATGTAGCTTTACATCTCTTTACAAAGCTAGGATTTCATCAGGAGGGCATTCGAAAAAATGCCATTAAATTAAATAATACTTATATTAATGAATATAGCTTGAGTAAAATTCTATAATTCACTTTTCCTAGATGTCTAAATACTATTTGGACATCTTTTTTATATAGAAAATTCCAAAAAAATACGCATAGATAGTGTGTTCAACAAACTATCCATGCGTATTTACATTAAAAAACCTGCTTTTCTCTAATTGCATCTAAGAATAACACATTACTTTCTACTTGCTCATACGATTGCTGATATTTTTCATAGTGGTCTTTATCCTGGCTTATCATTTCCTCTATCAAGGCATGCAAAAATGAAATCAAGACTGGGGCGATGTCTAGAGAAGAATGATTTTTGGTGCCGAGGGTAAATAACGCACTGGTATATTCTCGAATAGGCGAAAATGCAGAACCTGTAATGGCAATAATTTTCACTTTCTTTACCTTTGCAATTTCAACGATCGTTTTAATATCCATAATCTGTTTATCAAAAGATAGTACAATTAATGTTGTATGTTCGCCCATACTGTTTATTTGATTCACTAGATCATCCGAGTCTAAACGAAGCTGCTTAATATTAGCACGAAATGTTTTCAATGTATTAGATAGCCAATTTGCAACAGATGCATTATGACGAGTACCTAGAATATAGATATTGTCTGCTTCATGCATCCATTTTGAGCATTTTTGGATCTGCTGATCGTTAATCAATTGAATTGTTTCTTGAATATTTTGGCTATCTCGTTGCATCACCTTACCAAAGCTAGAATTAGTCAGCTTCTTAGCAGTATATGTAGGCTGTAGATTTGCACCTACATCTTGAGACAAAATATAGCCTCTAATTTCCTCTTGCAGTTCTACATACCCTGACAAATCCATAGCATAACAAAATCGAATCACTGTTGATTCACTTACATTAGCCAATCTGCCAACCTCTGCTGCTCCATTAGCAATTACTGTTGTGGGATTATCCATTACAAATTGTGCTACTTTACGCTGGCCCTTTGACAGCCTTACAAACCTTTTCTTTATATCCTCATGAATACTCATTCCTAACAACCTTTCTTTCAATGACCTTATCACGAACGGGAGATTGTTTCCTATTGACTCAAAATTCGATTAAAAATACAGTATCACGATTACAATTTGAATACAATGACTTTTCTGAAAAATCTTCATCGCATTAACCTGCTAATAAAACAATTTGATTTACTCTATAACCGATTTATATTGATTTGTCATTTTAACAAATAAATTAGTAAAATCGAATAAAAATTAATAAATGCTCATTTTTATGTATAATTTAAGCGAAATGAGACAAAAATGTCCTGGATCAATTCCTCTGATCCAGGACATTCTATTTCATATTATTCTAATTCAAGCTGCTTCGTTTCTTTCCCAAGGAAGATGACACCTACAACACCGATAATAATTGCTCCACAGAAAATGGCGAAAATAAAACCTATATCATAGCCTGCCGTTAATAAAAACCCAACGAGCAACGGGCCGAAAATTCCACCAATTCGTCCAACTGCTGCTGCCATGCCAGCACCTGTTCCACGAATAATCGAAGGATATTGTTCAGGTGTATAAGCATATAATGCTCCCCAAGCCCCTAAGTTAAAGAAAGATAAAAACATTCCTGAAGTTAGCAATACAGCTAAAGTATCTGCATTTCCAAAAATATATGCACTCGCTGCAGTCCCAATTAGATAGGAAACAAGGACAAATTTACGTCCAAACTTTTCTATAAACCATGCAGCTGTAAAGTAACCTGGTAATTGAGCTAAAGTCATAATCAAAACATATTTAAAGCTCGTGATCATGTCAAAGCCCTTCCCTACCATTACACTTGGCAACCATAAAAACATGCCATAATACGAAAATACAACCGTAAACCATAATAACCACAGCATAAACGTAGAACGAGCATACTTTTTCGACCAAACCTCTTTCATATTTTGGCCAATGCTCCGTTTTTTTGCTTCTTCCTTCACAGTAAATTGAGGTGAATCAGGCAAATGCCAACGAAGATAAATAGCATAAAACGCTGGAAGTGCCGTTAGAATAAGTGCTACTCGCCATCCCCATGTAGGAATCACAAAATACGAAATAAGTGCTGCAATTAACCAGCCTGCTGCCCAAAAGCTTTCAAGTAATACAACCACGCGCCCTCTTTCTTTGGCAGCTACACTTTCAGATACAAGCGTTGAAGCTACAGGTAATTCTCCTCCTAGCCCCATCCCTACTAAAAAACGTAAAATTAAAAATGCAGTCAATGTTGTTGTAAAAGCGGACAAACCACTTGCAATAGAAAAAAGGACAAGTGTCCACATAAAAATTTGCTTGCGCCCTACTTTATCAGCAAATACACCGAAAAAGAGAGCTCCTACAGCCATCCCGATAGAATTTATACTACCAATCCAACCAGACTGACTTGGTGAAAGTCCCCACTCAGCAGCCAATGCTGCAATAACAAAGGATAATATACCAACGTCCATTGCATCGAAGAGCCACCCTACCCCCGCCACACCCAATAGCTTATTTCTGGAAATGGATTGCTGAGGTTTATTTGTTACTGCTGTATTTATTGTCATCTCAACCACCTGTCTTTACACATGACTTTACATTACAAGATTACTATACAGTTGTTTCAAGAAAGTGACAAGTACTATTCAAATTACCGAATTGTTTCGACAATTAATGAAATGCTATTGAAATAATAGTGCTATTTGCGTTAAAATGTCTTTTATACAAAAACAACTGTTCTTTCTATAAGAACAAAAGGAGATCGTTACGTTATGTGGAAAGGCCTTATTGAAGAATATAAACAATTTTTACCCGTAACTGAAAATACACCAGCTTTAACTTTAAACGAAGGCAATACGCCTCTTATACATTTAGTGAATTTATCTAAGAAACTAGGCATTGAGCTTTACGGAAAAATTGAAGGTGCAAACCCTACTGGCTCATTTAAAGACCGAGGAATGGTATTTGCTGTTGCAAAGGCTATCGAGGATGGAAGCCAATGCGTTATTTGTGCCTCTACAGGAAACACTTCTGCTGCTGCAGCTGCTTATGCAACGCGTGCAGGTATTCAATCAATCGTTGTTATTCCAAAAGGTAAAGTGGCTCTTGGAAAGCTAGCACAAGCAACAATGTACGGGGCAAAAATCATCGAAATTGACGGAAACTTTGATGATGCTCTTAATATCGTTCGCCAAGTAAGTGAAACAACACCAGTTGCGCTTGTTAACTCTGTGAATCCGTACCGTATCGAAGGTCAAAAAACGGCATCGTTTGAAATTGTAGATGCGTTAGGTTCAGCACCGGATTATCTGTGTATACCTGTTGGTAATGCAGGTAATATTACTGCATATTGGAAAGGGTTTAAAGAATATCACGCTGCTAAAAATTGTGGTCTACCAAAAATGTATGGCTTTGAAGCTGAAGGTGCTGCAGCAATCGTTAAAGGAGAGCCAATTGCGAATCCTGAGACAGTAGCAACTGCCATTCGAATTGGCAATCCTGCGAGCTGGAATTTGGCAGAAGCGGCTCGCGATGAATCTGGTGGTATCATTGATTCCGTGACTGATGAAGAAATTGTAGCAGCCTACAAATTAATCGCAAGTACAGAAGGCATTTTTGTTGAACCAGGCTCTGCTGCTTCTTTAGCAGGTGTTATAAAATCTGTTGAAAACGGAAAAATCCCTCAGGGCGCTAAAGTTGTAACAATCTTTACAGGGAATGGACTAAAAGATCCTGATACAGCCATGAATGTATCCACTGTAGAGGTCGTATCTCTTAAAAACGATGAAGAAGAAATTCGTGCATATATTGAGGGTGTACTATGAGTAAAATTTGGCAAATCTCAGTTCCTGGAAGCACAGCCAATTTAGGTCCAGGCTTTGATTCAATAGGACTTGGCTTGTCTCTTTACTTAAAGCTTTCTGTTACCCTACAAGAACAATGGGAAATTATTCATCTTGATGATAATGGTCCTAAAGAGTTTGAGCTTGAAGAACACTTACTATACGTTATTGCTAAAAAAACTGCAGATCTATATGGTCAACAGCTTCCTGCTTGTCGTGTAGAGATGGCTAGTGAACTTCCGTTGGCACGTGGACTTGGCAGCAGTGCAGCAGTTATTGTTGCAGGTATCGAACTTGCAAATCAAGTATGCGAGCTTGGATTAACAATTCAAGATAAACTCAATCTCTCTTCACAAATTGAAGGACATCCAGATAACGCAACTGCTTCAGTTTTAGGAGGATTAACGATTTCTTCAATGGATGACAAAGGCATAGTCGATACATTCCACATCAATGATATCGATGCCTCCTTTGTTGTATATGTACCAGATGTTGAATTAAAAACGAGCGAATCCCGTTCTGTTTTACCAGAGCAATTTAATCGCTCCTATGCTGTTCATGCTTCAGCAAATGCGAATATGTTAGCTGCTTCTTTAATGGCACGAGATTTTGAACGTGCTGGACGTTATATGGAGGCAGATTTATTCCATGAACCGTTTCGTGCAAAGCTAATTCCTGCTTATGAGGAAATTCGTATGGCAGCAAAATCGAACGGTGCATATGGTACTGCTCTAAGTGGCGCTGGACCAACATTGATTTCTATTATTCCTTCCGCTATTGCGCCTGACTTCGTTCAATTAATGACAAAGCAATTCCCTGAGCATCAAATTATTTTAACAAAAGCTGATGAACATGGTATACAAGTCAATGAATGTATGAAACGTCTACTATAATAGTAGGCGTTTTTTCTTGAAAGTAAGTACGTATAAAACTAATAATATAGAAGGATAGAATTAAACTTTTTAAATGTGCTTTTCTAAGGAGGGATTGCCTTGAAACCCATTATATTCTGTGATTTCGATGGCACGATAACAGAAACAGATAACATCTTTTCACTTATGACTGAATTTGTACCAGAAGAATCTGAGAAAATTGCCCAAGCGATGATGGAACAAACCATTTCATTTAAAGATGGGCTATCAGCAATGTTTCATCTACTTTCTACTCACCAAAAAGATGAAATCATTCAATATCTAATGGATTCAGCAGTCATACGTGAGGGATTTGGAGATTTTGCACGCTATGCTCAAAACAACCATATTCCATTTTATATTGTAAGTGGCGGAGTTGATTTTTTCATCGAGCCTTTAGTTGAAAAATTTGGTCCCTTTTCAGGCATCTACTGTAATAGAGCTGATTTTTCTGGTGAACAAATAGAATTAATCTACCCCAATAGCTGTGATGAGGAATGCGCGAAATATAGCACACAAGGTTGCGGCTGCTGTAAGCCAAGCGTGATGCGGAAGCTTGCTAAGGAAGATCATTATAAAATTGTAATTGGTGATTCTCTATCAGATTTTGAAGCAGCTAAACTAGCAGATATTGTTTTAGCTAGAGATCATCTTATCCAACGCTGTGAAGAGCTTCATGTTCCATATAGACCTTTTACCACATTTCATGATTGTCTCAAAATAATACAAGAGCTAGTGGAGTCAAAAAAAGCTGTTCTTACACGTTAATAGAAAAAAGAAAAAGGAGCCACTTTTACAAAGATGTCTCCCTTTTCCTACTTACTTATGCTAATAATACTAGGCTAATGGCCATGACCGCCATTCCCCCTACTAAACCATACATCGATAAATGTGTTTCATCATATCTTTGTGCAGCCGGTAGCAATTCATCTAGTGAAATAAAGACCATTATCCCTGCGACCCCAGCAAAAACGATACCAAACATGACATCCGTTAAAAAGGGCATAAGGAGCAAAAAGGCTACTAATGCACCAACAGGCTCTGCCAATCCTGATAAAAAAGATAATTTAAAGGCTTTCCTTCGATTACCTGTTGCAAAGAAAATAGGAACAGATACAGCAATGCCTTCTGGAATATTGTGAATAGCAACTGCAATGGCAATAGCAATCCCTACATTCGGGTCATTAATAGCTGACATAAATGTAGCGATCCCCTCTGGAAAATTATGAATGCCAATCGCCAGAGCCGTAAAAACGCCCATCTTCATCAAATGTTCTTCATTAACCTGTGGTTTGATAGCATTAACATCCTCTACTAGCTTTACTTCATGAGGATTAGTAGCCTTCGGAATGAATTTATCAATCAAGGCAATAAATAACATCCCACCGAAAAATCCAAGGATTGTCATCCAATAGCCATTTGTTGTACCTAATGCATTGGTTAAAGCATCTTTAGCTTTCACAAATATTTCTACAAGAGATACATAGATCATTACCCCTGCTGAAAAACCCAATGCTAAGGATAAAAATTTTGTATTTGTTCTTGATGTAAAAAATGCTATTAAACTACCTACACCTGTTGCAAGTCCGGCAAAAAGAGTTAATCCTAATGCCAGTAAAACATTTCCGTCCATACCCTTCTTCCTTTGCTCTTTTTCTTATTGTACTCATCTTAGCGTAGAAGTTTCCTTTACGCAATTCTTTTTTATAAGGCAAATATCATTCTTTACAATGTCTCAATTAAACGTAAAAAAAGCAGTATCTATCCTGTGAAATAGATACTGCCTGTCTTTTTATTTATGATTTGATTGAAATAAGCGTTTACGGCGTTCGTACCAGATGACACAGATGATAAACCAAGTATAGCCGATGCTCCAACCAGCAAGTACATCTGTAGCAAAATGTCGAGCTCCTGCAATACGTGATAAACCAATAAGCACCATCAAAATCGTTGCTCCAAGCCATAGAAGGATTTTACGTCCTTTACTACTATTCTCCGCTAAAATATAAGCAAGTGTAAATAAATAAAGAATACCTGTCATCGAATGTCCCGATGGAAAACTAAAGGATGTCAGCTGTTCCTCAATTTCAGGTCGTGGACGTTGCACCCATTTTTTTAGTAATTGGTTCAGAACATTGCCTACTGCAAAAGTTAGTACAACAAATAGCATACCTCGATAATTTTTTACCTTCCAAGCTAAATACGCCATTAAAACTACTGCAACAGCAACAACAAATTTGGGCTCACCAATATAATGAAAGATCTCAATAAAACGATTACCAAAAAGAAGCTCTGCCATCTTTGCATCAAATGTTTTCAGAAACTCACTTTGATAAGTGACTCTTAATACAATAAAGACAATTAACGTTAAAACTGCTAAAGGATATGCCCATTTTTTCATTTTTTCACCTCAAAAAACATTCATGCTATATTCTTCACATCATAACACAAATCGATCTTTTTTGAATGAAAAATAGGCATTCATTTTAAGAAAGGTTTACGCCATTGACCTCTTGATAAATGGTGATAGATTCTTCTTCGTGTTTGTTAAAATAATTGGAAACGGCCAATGCAACAATGAATAATATGGCTACTATAGGTAGTATTCTTCTAAACACCTTAAACACTCCCTTATTCTTTACTATTCCAAATTTGTCCTACTTGATTAGCACTGGATCAAATAGCCAATCTTTTGGACCAAAGTTTGCATCCTTTTCTCCTCTAACTTCACGCGAAATACCATATTTTATAATAGTTTCTCTAAATCGTTTGCTAAACAATGTTTTTCTATATAGATATCTTCCATCATGACTACACTCGGCTGAGTAAAAAACATCGCCTTTTAGATTTTTCAAATCTTCATGGTGATAAATATCAGGTCCATTAATGACTCCGTTTAAGCCACAACTGCATGGAGGTTGCTCAGTTGCAAAGTATAATTTAACTCTGTCCTTACTACACTCAGGTAGCATTTGTACAGGAATAATTTGATAAGCTGGCTGTTTGCCTTCTGCAGGTCCTTGATGGATTACCTCTAAAAGCTCATAGCCTTCTAGCTTTTCTCTTTGCATTAATGATACTAATTCCTCAGAAGCTACCCAATAACCATTTACATGCACTAAATGACGGTCTTTCATCTGCGTAGTATCAATGACTATTGGTGATAACTGCTCTTTATCCATGAGCCCACAACACTTACAATGTGTACTTAAAGAAAATAGTGTCCCCTTATCTTCTAAGAACATTTCTGGTGAATTACCTGTTGAATTTAAAGTAAATAATGGTGCACGTTCATACTCTATATCCGAGAATTCAAAATAAAAACGTTCTCCAATCGAAACGATTCCAAATTCACGCTCTAAAGACTCATATAAAGCTGTTACCTGCTCGTATGTTACATCTTCATTTAATGTAAAGATAGGATTAAATTTTGTTTTTAAGTTTCTTTTTCTCAATTCAGGCGCACCAATAGCAATACCATGACGATTATAAACGTTAATAACTTGATCTTGACTAGTTTCATCTATGGAAAACAAATTTTCAAGTTCTACTTTCACAATACACGCCTACCTTTATAAAGTTTTATGGTGAAGTATATTGACTAGCTAGTAACATTCTACAATCTACTAACGCTACTTTATTCATAGATAGTCAGGCTGCTTATTTTAATAAAATGATTTATATATTACTTACTAAAGCAAATCTACTTAACCACTGTTAATTTAAGCGTACCAGTAGTTATACCGTTATTTCAACTTCGGGTTTACGCCAATTTTCTGGCGTGATTCAGACAAATTTTTGGCGTGATTTGGCGGTTATAAAAAAACACCGCCACTTTTTTGGCGGTGTCTTTTATATTTCATAGGCTATTTAACACAGAAATTTGGATTTATTTAACTGAGGGAAAATATAGGCTATTCAATTCCCATAATGCTCCCTATTAATTGAAAAATATACCAACAGTATAGCATAGAAGTTGTTTAGAGTAAATTCATTCTCTCAGCAAGATTTACAGCTTCTGTTCGTGAGTCTACATTTAACAAAGAAAAGAGTTGAGTTAAATATCTCTCCGTTGTTCGTTGAGGAATATTTAATTCAATAGCGATTGCTTTATTTGTATGGCCCTCTGCAATGAGTCTTAAAATTTTCTTTTCCTTTTCATTTAAGTGAATGTTTTTAGCACCTTGCAGTTTAAATTTATCATCCAGAAAATCTAAGAAATTTTTAGGTAAAACAATTTCGCCGTTTGCAATTGCCCTTACTGTTCTTAATATTTGCTCTTTCGAAGCTGTTTTAGCTAAAATGCCTTCTATTTTTCTTTCTAAAATGAGTGGATAATAATCCGTAATATCATCGCCTGTGTAAAGAATAACAGAAGCATTTGACTGAATAGCTTTGATATTACGGGCTAGGTTAATTCCATTTTCTAATGGCATATTGATATCTATTAGATAGATATCGTACGGTTTATTCTTTATCCTTTGAATGACACAAGTTGCATCACTTTCCGTATCGATGATAATATCTTCATTCTCTTGAAATAAATTTTTAGTTCCCTCTAACACTATAGGGTGATCATCCACTATGAGCATCGTAATCAAGTGTTTCACTCCCTTCTTTCACCATGATTCTAATAAACATCCCTTCATTGATATTCGAGTCAATAGCAAATTGCCCATTAAACGCTTTTACACGCTCCTGCATGCCTTGAATGCCCATCGATTCTGCTACTATAATGTCCTCTACATTACAGCCTACACCATCATCTTTATAAATGATTTCGAAACCATCGTTCATTTCTTTTAAATGAATTTCAACAGAAGTTGCATAGGAATGCTTTAACGCATTATTAAGTAGCTCTTGGAATAAACGATAAATCATTAAATTCATGCGCTCATCCTCTAAATAAAGTCGATCAATTGTGTAAATAAGCGCGAAGTTAGCTCTTTCTTGGACTTTCCGAATCAACTTTTCTAATGCAGCATTTAAACCTAATGTATCTAGTAACGGAGGTTTGAGGTTTTCACAATAAGTACGTAATTCATGTAAGGAGGCAACCATTTGTTTATGAATTTTTGCAAGCTTTTCTTGAATATCCGTTGTATTTTTTGCATTTACTAGGACATCCACCTCGCGGGCAATATGAAGTTGCTCCTGTAAATTGGTGTCATGTAACTCTTGAGCTAACTGGTATTTTTCTTCTTCAAACCTTAGCCATAATAGCTTATTTAGCCATGGTAACTGACCATCATCAGCTTGCTTCATATGCTTCAGTTCCTCTAGCAGTTCTTCCACCATCTTAGTATTTTCAATAAAATTATTTACATATAATAAGAGCAATTCAAGCCATAAAAGCTCCTCATCTTTTAATTGAATCGTATTATTATGCCCTAGCACTAAAGCTCTTTTAAAATGTGCATCCTGATGGAGAAATGCTATATAAACTTTGTCAATCTTTCGTATTTCACCTAATCTGATTTCTTCCATTATGTCAGGATCAATCGTAATACTTTCTCCAGCATTTGTTATGAATTCATTTTTGTCATAGTTATATGTTAAGACAAAAACATCCTCTAACTCCAGATGCATGGAAACCTCGTAAGCAAACTTCTCTAAAAGTTCGTTAATTTTAATTGTTTTTCCAATTTTATCTACGGCTGTATATAGCTGATGAATATAGTCCCCTTTTGTGGAGAATAAAATTTTCCGCTTGCGATAATCAACCTTCTCTTTTACGTAAAAAAGTATAACTAATGAAGCAAATGTAAAGAAAGCTACTCCTGACATGACAGTCATTGTTAAATAATGCCCTGCAATAAGATATAGTCCCACTGTGAACCATACAGTAAAGATTAAAGAGAATATAACATAATAACGTAATCTTGTAATATGGTATTCAATATCAAATAATCTCTCTGCTAATTGCGTAAAAATAAAGCTAAAAGGTATAAGCAATAAAAATAACGAGCTTATCTCAGATGAAAGTATATACGTATGAAAAAGTATTTTTGGGAGTGCATATAAAAAAAGAAATGGAAGAAACGGTATTAGTATACTATTTAATAAAATTTTCAACTGAGGTGAGCTGTACTTAAAATAGCTTATTAATAAAATACTAAGGATGATCACAAGGAGAATAAAGAAAATAGCCAATATAACATTGGAAAGAATATCATTTGAAGCAGGATAAATAGTGCCCACACAGCCTAATATAAAAGCTATGAAAGGAAGTATATAAAAGAGCTTGATATTATTTGTAAACACCCAATTAGTTTTCACAAATGAGTAATAATTTCTCAAAAAATGTAACAGTATAACTAAACATAACAGCATACTACTTCGATTTACGATAATGCCAATCGTATCCATTCTACCAGAGACACCACTGCTTACATAAGCCAAAGAAACCGTTAACATAAAGAGAATTAGTAAATCAGCTAATTTTGTATTTCTTTGTTTAAAATGTAAATAAAATGCAACGAATAATGTTAATAAATAATAACAAGCTGGAATGATTAAAACATAGATAAATTGTTGAGGGATATCCAAATGCTTAATATGTATATTGATTAGATCTCCATCGGGCTTCAGTATTGTTATTTCATTAGCAGATAAAATTTTTGATTTATACCTCAGTTGTTTTAATTCGTTGATGGGTTCAGTATCTACAGTTAAAATTGCATCACCAACAGAAATATTTTGACCCTCTGCCCAGTCTTTATAATATAGTTGAGAAATGACCCATCTGCCATTCTCTTCTTCTAATCCAATCTGTATATAAGGCTCGCTATAATTCACATAATTTAAATAAAAACCAATAATTAAATAGAGAATTATAGCGGGCCAAAACAACCTACTTCGCAACTTTCTTAGTTCCAAATATCACTTTCTGTATTCATTTCACCGTTAAACGCTTCTAAAATTGCTTTTTGTTCTACAGATGAAACTCCAACTAATGAGGCTTTTTGTTCTCTTAATAGTGCAACTAGGCTTGGATTTTGCTCTAAATATTGGATTACATTAATCATTCTTATCTCTCCTCATTTCAATAGTTTTTGTAGGTATTCTCTACCTATCTCATTTATAGCTACATTTTCAAGATAATTCAATGCTTTAAACTTGTAGACGTTTTTTATCGTAATGGCATAACGTATTGCCCCACCATTTGTCAACGCGTCTTCTGTTGCATTATTATCCAAATCTGTAACTATATCATCATTATAATAGCTAGAAACAGATTTTGAAACATCATTTTTCTGTGATAAAAGATAAATAATAGGCAGAGAATACCTTTTATTTAGCAAATCATTTTTAGGACCCCACGCCTTTAAGCTTTGAATATCATTTTTAATTTGTTGGATGATGCCTATGTATTTCCCATATTCCTCTACTTCTTGAGATATTTCTCCTTTTGCAAGTACTTCACCAATCAAGCAACCCATTGCTGTTAATGAGCCAGATTTCAAGGTAATCATTTGTACATAGGAATCTTCATCACGACAACTATTTAGCAAGTCTAATTGCTGTCCATTTATACTTTTTAAAGCGTATTCCTCAAGTAGCTTTATAGCCGCTCTTTTATGGACAAAAGAGGTTTCATCTATTGTTTTAGATGCCATGACCAGCATAGCTAAAGCAACGTTTAATGATAATTCAGGTGTTTTGTTCCAAATATAGTCTGAATCCTTATCCTGCAGATCATCAATAATATCAAAAGATAGTATAAGAAGTTCAATTGCAGCAGCTACCTTGTAGATATCTTGATTTATACTACTTGAAAATGCTTCATAATGCCAAAAACACAATTTACCAAAGGAAAAACCTACTGATGTTTTTTCTTCTTTAAAGCTTTTTAGCATTAACTTGAGCTCAGGGCCAAGTAATAATTCATTTTCTATAAGGATGTCTAATGATTCATCGATATGTGCATCTAAATCCTTCAATAGTCCTCTCTCCCATCTAGTATATTACTAGATATTATATAGATTAGTGGGAATTAATACTAGTAGTATAATTCTATAATACATTAAATACCATTATTTCCTCTATGAAGTGAAAGACCGCCAAAAAATGGCGTTATTCAAGCAAACCACGCCAGAATTTTGTTAATAATTACTAAAAAAATGGCGGTAGAGAACCAAGTACCGCCATTAAAGTGGCGTAAACTTACCATTGAAATGGCGTTCTAACAGATGTTACGCTTAGATTAGCCATAAAATCTTATTTTTAAAGTCAGGATAGATTGATGCACATGAAATCTTTTTGTACTGGGAGTGACTTAAAATGAATGAAACAGTTTTCATACTTACGGCTACTTTTTCATGTAATATCTCTGTCTCAACTGAAGAAATTACAATTAAACAGCCAAGCAATGATCAACGACAAATTGAAAAAATCATTATACAATCGGAATTAAAAGCCTATCAAGAAACATTGGCTGCGTATAAAAACATTTCACCCTACTCAAAATATATTAGTGATATTCCTGGATTTGAGGATACATTTCAACAAAAACGAGATTATTATATTGAGCAATATGGAATTATTAGAATATCAAACGAAAGTATTTCTAGTATGTCATTAGTCAATCCTTTCACTTTTGGATTAAATATAGATTCCCCTATAGTGTATGTAACGCCACACGACACAATTATTAATGCTAGAGGGCTAGCAATGGCGGCCAACGCATCTAATAATAACAATCACCCAGATAGTTTGGATGAACTTTGTAATACAAGTATTTCAGGCTTGTCCATTAATGAGAACACGATATCCTTTAATATGGATTCGACATTTAGTAAATGGAGAAAGCCATCTATTAAACATTAAACCTATCCACTTAGCTAAGCAGGTCACACTGATTGTGACCTGCTTTTTGAGTAATAAAACGACATCTCTACATAGTGTTGATAAACAAAGCAATCAATAGCATTATTATAAAAGATGAAAATGAATTTCCGTTGCAGGCTACTTGCTTTCCCGTAGGCGAGCGCCGATTCGCTTCCTCAGCTACTGCTCCGTTTAAAGTTTTGCCTGTCTCGCTATTCCATGGTAGTCCAGTAGCCCACCACTAAAAACCGCTTTTTAGCAAAGGTTTTCAAATAAAGTGAAGGTGTTCATTACTCTTTATGAAGAGGTGTTGTCACGCATCACTTCTCCACATTGAAAATAAGAGCTTATCCCCTCTAAGAATACAGATAATGGGCTATTTGATTGTTATGCTACTATGAAAAAAGTAAAGACACTTTGCAGAATGGTTGATTGGAGTGGAGCCAGCGTCACTCCTAGGGGATTTAGCGTCACTGAGGAGACCCTGGAGCGAGCGCAAGTGAGTGAAGCGGCTCATCGGACGCCCCCTGGAAAGGACGCTGGCGGAACGGAAATCAACCCCTCACCTTGCTAAAAGGGCTTTTTCTGCTAGTGACATTCTTTTTTCAACAACAAGAAAAGGTGTCTCAATCCCTTGAGACACCCTTAGATGATTAACCTTTTACATAATAAACTTCTTGTCCGCTTTCAATGATATGATCAGGCTTCGGTTTACCTGCGCTTGCCTTATGGCCTGCAATATGCTCAGGACTCTTCTCCCAATTTTTCCATGCTTCTTCTGATTCCCAACGAACCATCACAAGCACTTCTTCATCACCACGGCGAACTTTCTTAACAAGTACCTGTTTATCAATGAAACCAGGTTGTTGTTCAAGTAATGATGGTCCGTTTGGATTAGCACCAAAACGTTCCACCAATTTATCCGAATTCCCTTCCTTCACAACAATACGTTTAATTTGTACAAACATATTAGTTAAACGCCTTTAATACATCTTCAACTTTTAGTGTTTCAGATTGTAAACCGCCACCTGAAAGGTACCAAACTTCTGGATCTAGGTAGAACACTTTACCGTTCTTCACAGCATTAGTTGCACTTACGATTTCGTTTTCAACTGCAGCTTTAGTACCTGACTCGCCGTTTTCATTTACTACTGCATCACGGTCAACTACAAAGAGAATATCAGGGTTCGTATCACGAACATATTCAAAACTTACATTATCACCATGTGTTCCAACTTTAACTTTCTCATCTGCAGCTTTCACACCAAATACATCATGGATAACACCGAAACGTGAACCAGAACCATATGCTGATAACGCGCCTTCACTACCTAATACGATTAAAGCTTTCTCTTCTGATGCAGTTGCTTTGCCTTTTACTTCTTCAACTTTTGCTTCATATGCAGCGATCGCATCTGCTGCTTCTTTTTCTTTACCAAAAATTTTACCAGCTAATTCTGTATTAGCTTTAAATGATTCTAGGAAGTTTTTGTTATCTACACCAATGTAAACTGTTGGTGCAATTTTAGATAATTCAGCATATGCTGCTGACGCACGACCAGAGATAAAAATAATATCTGGGTTAATTTCAGATAATTTTTCATAATCAGGCTCGAATAATGTACCTGCGTTTACATAAGCACTATCTTTATATTTACTTAAGTAAGATGGTAATGAATCTTGTACTACTGCAGTAGGATTAACACCTAATGCATCTAGAGTATCTAGGAAACCATTATCAAAAACAACAACTTTTTCTGGTATTTTATCAAGTGTTACTTCTTCAAACGTAGTATTACCATCGCGTCCTTCAATTGTGCTACCTGGAATAGTCAGTGGATAGGCTGAAGATGCCTCGTTTTGTTCTTCTGCCGGTTTGTCTGTTGACGTACCTTTATCATCTTCTTTTGCTTCGTCTTTCGAACCACAAGCTGCTAATACTAGTAGCATCATTGCCATTAAAACTGTAAGTAATTTCCATTTTTTCATTATGAAATTTCTCCTTTAATTAAGTTATTTGATAGTTAGATGGTCCATCCACCTGGAACTATTTTTACGAATTAAAATAAACACAAATTCGACAACCATCTTGCTCTTGAACAGGTATATCCATATCATAAATTTCCTTCAATGCATGTGAGTTAATAATGTCATTTGTAGGACCATTTTTAACAACACGACCATCTTTTAATGCAACAATATAATCAGAGTAAACAGAGGCAAAATTAATATCATGTAAAACGATAACCACTGTTTTGCCTAGCTCATCAACCAGCTTACGTAAAATCTTCATAATCTGGACCGAATGCTTCATATCTAGGTTGTTTAATGGTTCATCCAGTAAGATATATTCCGTATCCTGAGCAATAACCATTGCAATAAAAGCACGCTGACGTTGACCACCTGAAAGTTCATCTAAATAATTGTGTTGCATATCTTCTAAATTCATATAGCGGATAGCTTCGTCAACTTTTTCTTCGTCTTCTGGCTTTAAGTGCCCTTTTGAGTAAGGGAAGCGGCCAAAGGATACAAGCTCGCGGATCGTTAGACGAACATTCATAAAGTTAGATTGCTTTAAAATCGATACGCGTTTAGCAAAATCATCCGATTTCCAGCTACGTACATCTGCCTTATCGAGTAGTACTTCGCCAGTATCTGCATTCAGTAAACGGCTCACCATAGAAAGTAGCGTGGACTTCCCTGCACCATTCGGTCCAATAAACGATGTGATTTTTCCTGAAACAATATCAACACTTACATCTTGAACGACAGGTTTTTTACCAAAAAACTTCGTAATTTCTTTGACTTGTATCATCCTGCTGACCTACTTTCTCTTAATAATAAGTAGATGAAGTAGACCCCACCCACAAAATTAATAATGACACTAAGTGTAGTAGTGAAACTAAATAAACGTTCAACCATCCACTGCCCACCGACTAAAGCCACAATACTCATTACACAGGAGCCAGTAATTAAGATGGAATGCTTGTATGTTCTAAAATACTGATACGATAAATTTGCAACGATTAAACCAAAGAATGTGATTGGACCAACGAGCGCCGTCGAAACCGCAATCAAGATTGAAGCTAAAATTAACATACGTTGCACCAGCTTATCGTAAGGTACACCTAAATTAATTGCTGTGTCTCGTCCAAGGGACATGACGTCTAATTGATTCATATGACGAGCACCGTAGACAAATGTTATTAATATGATAACGCCTGCTAGCCAAACTAAATCTGAATTAACATTATTGAAACTTGCAAACATTTTACTTTGTAAGCCTAAAAATTCATTCGGATCTATTAATACCTGGAAGAACGTAGTAATACTTCCTAAAAACGTACCAACAATCATTCCAACAAGCAGTAAAAAATAAATCGGGCGCTTTCCTTCTTTAAACAATACTCGGTAAAAAATTAAAGCGAATAGAATCATCGCCCCAATTGCAAGCGTAAAATTATAGTAAATATTAATAACTAATATGGATGTAGAGCCAAAGAAAAAGTAGATGCATGTTTGAATTAACATATACAAAGCATCTAAACCCATGACACTTGGCGTTAAAATACGATTATGTGTGATTGTTTGGAAAACTACTGTTGAATAGGCAATCGCTATACCTGTTAATGCCATTGCCACTACCTTTATGACACGGCGTGGAAAAGCATAGTGATAATTACCATTTAGTTCCCAAAATAAATATAGGACAACTGCTATAACAGCGAGACCTAGTAAAATGAACATTTTTGTACGATTACGCATATGCTCTCCCCCTAAACAACATGAATAGGAAGATGGCACTTCCAATTACACCAACAGTCATACTTATTGGTATTTCATAAGGGAAAATCAGTACTCGTCCTAAAATATCACAGAATAATAAGAATGACATACCAAGTAATGCTGTATGCGGCAAGGTTTTCGCCAAATTATCACCTTTAAACAGGGAAATAATGTTCGGAATAATCAAACCAAGGAACGGAATGATACCGACTGTTAACACCACTGTCGTGGAGATAAGGGCTACCAACACTAAGCCTAAATTGACTACAAATTTATAGGATAGACCAAGATTTTTTGCAAAATCCTCTCCCATCCCAGCCACTGTAAAACGATTTGCGTAAATGTAAGCCAAAATGAGTATTGGTACACTTACGTATAACAGTTCGTAACGGCCTTTCATGATTAATGAGAAATCTCCTTGTAACCATGCGGAAATGTTCTGGATAATATTCGCCTTATACGCAAAGAATGTTGTAACAGAGGACAATATATTCCCAAACATTAAGCCAATAAGCGGTATAAAAATCGCATCTTTAAACTTAATTCGGTTTAATATTTGCATAAATAGTAATGTGCCGGCTAAAGCAAATATGAAAGCGAAGGAAATTTTTTGGAAATACGTAACATTCGTAAAGAACATCATTGAAATCAATACACCCAACCGTGTGGCATCTAATGTACCAGCTGTTGTTGGTGATACGAATTTATTCCTACTTAAGCTTTGCATAATTAAACCAGCAATACTCATACCTGCACCTGCTAGCAAGATGGCAACAAGTCTAGGTACACGACTAATTAAAAATAGTCTAGTTTCTTCCGATTGGAAGTCTAATAGGTCGCTAGGCTTAATATCAACTACTCCGATAAATAGCGACACAATAGACAGCAAAACAGTTGCTGTTAAAAGATATCTTATTTTCATAGTAATCCCCGGTAGATTTCATTTTTGTGCGTAACTCACTTATTAGTGAAAATGATTATCATTACTCACGATTTCCATTATAAGCATGATTTTATTCTCAGTCAACCAACAAATGAGAATTATTCTCGTTTTATTTATGATTAACTAAAAAATATGCCAAATTAACGAAATATCAGCATTATCGCAAATCAATTGAACCGAAATAATTCACTATTTCTACAATGTTTTTATCCAAATAAAAAGGTAATTGAGAATAAAGTCTATCACTCAATTACCATTTTTATATTAAATAATTTTCTTAGTGCCTCTTAACCATGCAGAAATAATGAATATGATTAATACTAGCCCTACATAGCCCATCACTGCATATAGTTTAGCTACTAGCGTTGTAAATCCTACAAGGCTTGCTAAAAAACCGAGACCACCTATAAATATGACTGCAACCCTAAAGCTTGCTCTACTAGGCTCAAAAAATCTTACCATAAAGGAATATAGCATCCCTACTGCCGTATTATAAATCATTCCCAAAAGAGAAATAGTCATTAATACTCCAACAATCGGATGAATTTCATTAGCTAACGCTAGCATCGGAATGTCTAGTCCAACAATGATATTCATCTTTGCTAAAAGGGAGAAATTCACAAGTAAAATTAAAGCACCTAACAAAATCCCACCAATTATACCACCCATGCCAGCTACCTTATGATTGCGTATGGAACCACACATAACAGTCAATAAAGAGAAGCTAACCCCTACATTGAACGACATGTATAGTAAAGCCGTTACCCACCAACTTTTCTCACTTATTTGAGTCTGTTGAGCAATAACAGCTTGCTCTGCAAAGGTAAAATCCATTGTTGCAATAGCATAGATAGCGATGATGGACACAACGGTTAGTAGATACGGTGTAGCAAGTGCAATGATATTAATGATGCTTTTCACATCCATCATGACTGTGGCTACTGTAAGCAAGATCATACAAATACTCCCTAGCCAGATAGGCAGTCCAAACATTTGCTGGAATGTTGCACCAGCCCCAGCAAACATGATGACAGCTACACCAAATAAAAAGAGTGATAAAACTAAATCCAATATAAAGCCCATAGCATTCCCTGAAATTTGATAAATCAAATCCTTATGGGATGCTGTGCGAAGCCTAGAGCTCACTTGAGCAACACACATTCCAACAATTGAAAAACCAACCATAGCTAACAATGCTCCATATATGCCTTTAAAGCCATAGCTTGTAAAATAAAGGACAATCTCCTGCCCTGATGCAAATCCTGCTCCAACGATAATCCCCACATAGGCACCACCGATTTGCAAGCTTTTTTTCAATCAGTTCTCTCCTCATTTTCCTATATACTAAATGATTGACTACGTACTGCCTTATTGATAGATTTCTTTGCTAATCGTTAATTTATCAATAACAGCCATATTAGGCCTAAAACCAATACCTACCGACTGGGGTACCTCAATATAGCCATCTTTGACGTTTACTTCTGGATCAATGATATCCTCATACCAATAATGACTAGAGCCTGCTGTATCGCCAGGTAATAAAAAATGACTAAGAGATGTTAAGGCAATATTATGTGCTCGTCCAATCCCTGCCTCTAACATTCCTCCACACCAAACTGGAATATGGTTCGCTTTACACAGATCATGAACTCGTTTCGCTTCCGTTAAACCACCTACTCGTCCAATCTTGATATTTATAACACCACAGCTTCCAAGTTCTATTGCTCGTCTGGCATCCTCATATGATGTGATGCTTTCATCTAAGCAAATAGGCGTTTTTAACTTTTTCTGCAATGTTGCATGATCGACAATATCATCAGTAGCTAATGGTTGTTCAATCATTAATAAATTAAAGTCATCAAGCTGCTGTAGTATTTCTATATCATCTAACGTATAAGCAGAGTTTGCATCTACCATCAAGGGTAAATTTGGCAGTTCCGCACGAATTGCCCGTACTACCTCGACATCCTCTCCAGGCTTTATCTTAATCTTCACTCTTTTGTAGCCTTTTTCAATATGATCTTTTATTAATGCTATCAACTGCGCGATAGATGGTTGAATACCCACGCTGACTCCCACTTCAATACGTTTTTTTTGACCACCTAACGCCTGTGCAAGTGATTGCTTTGTTTGCTGAGCATAGATATCCCATACAGCACCCTCAATTGAAGCTTTCGCCATGCAGTTTCGACGAATAGGTGCAAATAATGAGGTCACCTCATCTGGATGCCCGATCTCTTTATGTAACAAGATGGGTATCAAAAAATCTTGTAGCATGTGCCAAGTTGTTTTTAATGTCTCTTCTGTATACCATGGTGCTACAAAGGCAACCGTTTCTCCCCATCCTGTGATCCCTGATTTATCTTTTGCCTCAATTAATAGCAGTTCCTTTTCATCAACAGTGCCAAAACTCGTTGTAAATGGTGCTTTCATAGGCATTTTTAAATGCCTTAATGTAATCTTTTCTAATCTCACAATGTTCACTCCCTATCATGATTATAAAGCTAATAAGGAGCGTCTGACTAACAGATAGCTATGAACATATTCTGGATGTTTCTTCATGCGTACAATGGCATAATCTTGGTTAAATAAGGTTGTTAGGATTGTGCGAACTTTATAACGCCAGTCCTCTGCAAGTTTTGGACTTTCCACTTTCATTTTCTGTAGTGATTGAGGGATTGGTAAGAGATAGGCGTCCTTATAAAAGGATTGTTCCAACTGAAATGTATTTTCTACATCTAGAACCGGTAATCCGTCGACTGTTAATGTCCAAGGTACAATTTCCTGCGCTACTTCTTCTAATTCATCAAGGCTATCTGCCATTTGATCGTGCTCAATCCACCATTCAACGACTAATCTATCTGAAGGTAGTCCTTCATTAAAGTCATCTCGAAGCGGACCATAATAATCATTTTCATATTGATAACTAGTGGCGTTCAATTTTAGAAATGCTAGATTCGCCAAACGTGCTTCTAACGGTTCAATTAACCAGCGGACAAGTTGAAAACCATGCTCTTTGGCATATTCTTGTTGGGCATGCTTCAATAATTCACCCACACCTTGTTCACGATATGCTTTTTCTACACCAATCATGTGCGAATGTAAGTACATTTCTCTATTCTGATAGCCAACGAAGCAATAGTTAAAGCCAATTAGCTTTTCATCTAAATACGCTCCTAATACGATTCCCCCATTTTGTACAGCAGCTAGTAATTGATGGGAGGGAATTGCTTGGCTGCCCCATATTTCAGCATTTAATTTTTGGATCTCTGCAATTTCTTTCGGTGTCATTACTTTGTGAATACGTACTTGCTCTAACATTATGCTGACGCCTCCTTTTTATGCCCTGTCTCCAAAGCTAATAAAACTGCTCTTGTAAGTATCTCCACTCCTGTGACAAGTCTTGCTTGTTTAAATTTCATTTTCGGATGATGCAACCCTGGTGTTAATCCACAACCCAAGCCTAGCATGGTTGTTTTTAAATGTGGCCGTTGTACAGCATAATGGTGAAAATCCTCTCCACCAGGTGTATGAACGGGCTTTCTTAAATTTGATAATCCAGCAGCCTGTATAATTGCCTGCTCCATCAAATATTGAGCACTTGTATCAACTTCAGCAGCTACGATATTGGCAACTGTACGTAATTCAATTTGTACCTTATGCAATAATTTAGAAGAATCTATCACACGCTTTACACCTTGTGCTAAATCGTCCATCACTTTGTTTTGTTGTGCACGAATATCAATCGTAAATGAGGCATTACCTGGAATAATATTGCCCGAATCTCCCCCTGCATGGAATTTCGTCATCTTTACAGATACAGGAACCATAGGATCTGTATGAATGGTTCGCAAATCTTCGATAATTGTTGCACCTACTTCAATTGCATTAATACCAAGGTGTGGCCTTGCAGCATGGGCATCCTCTCCGATAATCTCGCCTTCAAGTAAACGAGAGGCACCATGATATAAGGCCGCACAATAAGTGCCGTCCTCTAGCTCATGAACAGGTCTTACATGGACACCAAATAAATAATCTAAGTCATCAATAACGCCTTCTTCTATTACGGATAATGCTCCAGTCCCTTTTTCTTCAGCAGGTTGGAAAATAACACGAATTGTACCATTAATAGATAGCTGTAGTTCTTTTAAAAGTAATAGTGTACCAATGGCCATCGTCATATGCCCATCATGTCCACATGAATGATTCGCACGGAAATGGCCATCTACTTCTTGCCATAAAGCATCTATATCTGTTCTTAATCCTACTTTGGGGTCACCGTTGCCTACATCAACATATAATCCTGTGGAATTTTTAAATCGTCTAGGAGAAAAACCTTCTTGCGTTAATAGCTCCACTATATAATTGGTGGTTTCTACCTCATGCCAGCTGATTTCTGGATTCGCATGTAAATACGTAAAAATCTCCATTAATCTTGGCCTCAAATAATCTAACTCTTCCTTCATGGATTCCAACCCCTTAAATTTTCATATTATTAAAATTATTATAACGAAAATGTTAATTTTCTACATAGAAACTTTACCCACATTCAATAAAATAATAACTACTTACGATAATATATTTCGCTCTCAGTTTCTTAGGTAGACTTTTATTTAGATAGCAAAAAAAGATGCAAGTACAGCTATTAAGAAAACTGTACTTGCATCTTTCATTTAATTAATACCCTTCATCGCTTTTGAAATAATCGGTGAAAGAATTAATATAATAATTCCGACTACAATAGATAAGGTACCTAAGAAACCAAAGTATGTGAATTCGCTTACAACTTCATAGACCTTAACTAATTGTGCATTAATTGCTTGTGCTGCTGCACTTGTTAAAAACCATAAAGACATCGTTTGTGCTGCGAAGGCCTGTGGTGCCAATTTCGTTGTAGCAGATAGACCAACTGGTGATAATAATAACTCACCAACAACTACTAAGAAGAATGACAATACTAACCATAAAGGACTCACTAATGTATTTCCACCAGATAGGTGTGCTGGAATCATCATCACTAAAAATGAGAGACCTGCAAAGAACAATGCATATGAGAACTTACGTGGTGTTGTTGGCTGCTTGTCTCCCCATTTAAGCCATAGCATCGCAAATAATGGTGCCATTGTAATAACAAATAATGGGTTTAACGACTGGAACCAAGAAGATTGAAGCTGAATACCACCAATACTTAGCTGTGTACGCTCATCTGCATAAGTCGCTAAAATTGTTGCGCCCTGTTCTTGAATAGCCCAGAACATTACCGCTGATAAAAATAAAGGAATATAAGCAAGTAAACGAGACTTTTCATCTTTTGTTGTTTTTTTACTGCGATACATATAAATAAAGAATGCAGTTGGAATTAATACACCAAGAGCTGTGATGATAAAACTAAATACATTCATTGTTAATGTACCAGTTTTAATACCAATAGCACCTAAGATGATAATCAGTAAAGCTGCAACTCCGAATTGTGTAAAGACTTTTTTACGTTCTTCAGGCTTTAGTGGGTTATTTACTTGTAAGCCCGCTAAGCCTAAATATTTTTTCTCTGTTAATTTATAAACAATTAAACCAATAAACATACCCAGACCAGCTAAACCAAAGCCAAGGTGGAAGCTATATTTTTGTCCAATTGTTCCGACAATAAATGGTGCAATGAATGCTCCCATATTAATACCCATATAGAAAATAGAAAAACCTGCATCACGGCGGCTATCTGTTTCAGCATAAATGTCCCCAACAATACTTGAAACGTTTGGCTTTAATAAACCAGTACCCATAACGATAAATGCCATCGAAGCAAATAACATGCTCACACCACCAGGCAATGCTAGCAGTAAGTGACCAATCATTATTAACACGCCACCATAAAAAATGGTTTTTCGTGTTCCTAAAACTCGGTCGGCAATCCATCCACCTATAATACCAGACATATAAACAAGTGAGCCGTAGATGGCCATAATAGAGTTCGCAGTTCCGCGGTCTAGACCTAAGCCACCCTCATGTAATTCGTAATACATAAAGAAGATGAGAATTGCTCGCATACCATAGTACGAGAAACGTTCCCAAAATTCTGTGAAAAACAAAGTAAAGAGCCCTTTAGGGTGTCCAACAAAGCCATTTTGAGGGACAGATTTTACAACTTCATCTTTACTAGACATACAATACCCTCTCCCAATATAAAATTATTCTCCAAAAACATCATTACCCTAAAATAAGGATAAAAAAACTTTGTTTCATCATACTAAAGCGTTTTATAAACTTTATCAAGAGTTTTAAAAAATGTTGAAAATTTGTCATTTTTCTATAAATTCCGATTGATTACTATCTAAATTATTAAATCCTTTGATATATCTAAGTTTTCTCACACTTTATATCCAAAAAATTATTACACATACAATGAATTATTCTAAAATATATAAAATTCAGATTTATTACTTTACTTACAAATTTATACTCTTTTTCTATAACCTTTTAGATACACCCTTCACATTGCTCTAGATTCTACTATTCCCTCTAATGACAAAAAGCATGCCAAAAATCTTTTGGCATGCTTTGGGAAGTCCTTAATTTTTAATTAACAACATAGTGCTGATACTTTGCGTAATCTGCTGCTTTTACTTCAAGAGACAATAATGTCCCACCCTCTTCATAGGATGTATTAAAAACAGAGGCATTTTCATTTAAATAAGAGACAACGTTCCCTTGATCATAAGGTATTAACATGTCAACCGTTACATAATGCGAGAAGATGTGTTGACGAATTAATTGTATTAATTCTTCTAAACCAATCCCCTGCTTTGCTGAAATCCAAATATTATCTCCACTCACTACAGGGTATGGAACAGTTGCTATATCTGCTTTATTGTATACATAGATTGTGGGAATGTCCTCAACACCAACTGCTTTTAGTGTTTCGTTCGTCACATCCATCATAAATCCATGCTCAGCGTTTGAAACATCTACCACATGGAGTAAAAGGTCCGCATCTCGCGCCTCTTCCAAAGTGGAGCGAAATGCCTTCACTAAATGGTGAGGTAATTTACTCACAAAGCCTACAGTGTCTGTCAGTAAAAATGTCTTTTTATCAGGTAGTTCAATCTGACGTACAGAAGTTTCAAGAGTTGCAAAAAGCATATCCTTCTCAAAGACTTGTTTATGCTCTTCTTGTCCTATTTGTGTAAGCAGTTGATTCATAATCGTTGATTTTCCAGCATTTGTATAGCCAACAATCGATACAACTGGAAGAGCGTTTTTACGACGCTGTTTACGCTGCGTTTCTCGCTGCTCCTTCACGTGCTCAAGATCCTTTTTAATTTTAGCAATTTGATCTTCAATTTTTCGTCGATCCAGTTCCAGCTTTGTTTCACCAGCACCACGGTTTTTAAAGCCTCCCCCAGTACCTCCACCCTGACGGCTTAAAGAGGCATGCAAACCCACTAAGCGAGGTAGCATATATTGAAGCTGTGCTAACTCCACCTGCATTTGGGCTTCACGTGTTTTTGCACGTCTTCCAAAAATATCTAAAATCAGCATTGTTCGATCAATGACCTTCGTTGCTAAATCACGCTCTAAATTACGGATTTGCGAAGGAGACAGTTCATCGTTAAATATAACAAGGTTTGCTTGTGCTTCTTCATAAAAATTTTTGATTTCTTCTATTTTACCTGTACCCACATAATGGGAAGGTGTTACACGTTCCAAATTTTGCGTGACCGTCCCAACCACTTCTACCCGCAAAGCCTCAGCTAAATTTTGTAACTCTTCCATAGAATAGTCAAAATGCTCGTCATTTCGTAAATTCACGCCAACTAGGATGGCCTTTTCAATTAATACATCAACTTCCTTAATTCTATCCATTAGAAACCTCCCACCAAAGCCCGGTATCGCTACGATAAATTTTCTTCATCTTACCATAAAATACTCTTTTTCGTATTTGAAGATCATTGTTAACCTTTCTAAAAAATGCGCCTCACAGAAAGGCGCATCTCAACTATTTTCTTTCTTCTTTTAGCAATGCTTCTGAGCGTGTGAACTCTTCTTCAATTTCTTTATTAGGTCTATATGTCAGCATACTGACAACAACCGCAACAATTAAACAAACAAGGAAGCCCGGAACAATTTCGTACAACGCACTTGATAAAGCATCTACTTTACCCCAAATAAACGCAGTTACAGCTCCTGTTACCATCCCACTAAGTGCTCCATAGTTCGTTAACTTTCTCCAATATAAAGAAAGTAAAATAACAGGTCCGAATGCGGCACCGAAACCTGCCCAAGCAAAACCAACTAAGCTTAAGATGGAACTGTCTGGATTCCATGCTAGGATTGCTGCAATAATCGCAACAACTAATACAGCCATACGTCCCACAAAAACATAATGCTTATCGTCTGCTGTTTTATTAAATAATGCTTTATAAATATCTTCTACAAGTGCTGAAGAAGTTACGATTAATTGGGATGAAATTGTACTCATAACAGCTGCTAAAATAGCCGCCAGCATAATCCCTGCTATAAATGGATGGAATAAAATCTGTCCAAGTACAATAAATACTGTTTCAGCGTCTTTTAGCTCTCCAGCATTTTGCTGATAATAAGCTACACCCACCAAGGCAGTTCCAATAGCTCCAAATAAGCTTAACATCATCCAGCCAATACCTATGCGTCGTGCTTGCTTCGTTTCTTTAACGGAACTAATCGCCATAAAGCGGACAATAATATGAGGCTGTCCAAAATAGCCTAATCCCCAAGCAACCGACGAAATGATCCCTGCTGCTGTCGCAGTGGCCGGTAATAAATTTAGAAGATCTGGATCAACAGATTTAATAGATGAAATGGTTTCACCTATACCACCTGTTACAAATAAACCAAATAGCGGTACAGTAATAAGTGCTAAAAACATGATAAGTCCCTGTAAAAAGTCTGTATAACTTACAGCTAAAAATCCACCAAATAATGTATAGGCAACTGTTACACCTGAAACGATTAATAGCCCTGTGTGATAATCATAGCCAAATGAGCTCTCAAAAAACTTGCCCCCTGCTACCATCCCTGACGATACATAAAATGTAAAGAATATGAGGATGATGATACCTGAAGCAATCCTAATAAGCTTTGTATGATCACGTAATCGATTATCCAAATAACTTGGAATAGTAATGGAATCATTTGTAACCTGTGTATATACCCGTAAACGCGGTGCCACAAGTAGCCAGTTTAGGTAAGCTCCTATTGTTAATCCAATTGCAATCCAAGCTTCCACAAGACCTGATAAAAATATCGCACCTGGTAAGCCCATTAGGAGCCAGCCAGACATATCCGCAGCACCCGCACTTAGCGCAGTAACCGCTGGACCTAAGGAACGACCGCCAAGCATATAATCTGTTAAATTCGAGGTTTTAACAAATGCATACCAGCCAATCGCTAGCATGGCGACCATATAAATAACAATCGCTAATAATTGATACATGTTATCCGACATATTTTCTCCTCCTTATTAATCCTTAGTATCACTAATTCAAAAAGAATTACTATATTTAAGATACCATGAATATACAATTCTACCTATAAATACTCGGAATTTTTATTAAATTAATTCCGAATACCAAAGTATCCATTGTCTATTATAAAATGTGTTAAACTAGTGCCATCTATTACACAATAAAGTAGGCGAAAATGTATGACATTTGAAGAAATGAAAGCTCTGCTCACTGAGCAAATATTGCAACAACAGCTTGTGACAGCTACAATCAGTCAACCACGTATGAAATCAAACGAAATAAAACGAATAAAATTAAAACCATTAATGTTAAAGAATCAGTACCATATACAAATTGAATACCAATATGAACGGATTTTAAAACATGAAAATATTCTATTGGCTCATTTTCCTTCCAAGCTCGACGCGTTTTTTGAAGAGTATCGTCAAGCCCATATTGATTTCGTAGATGAGACGGTACAAGTGCAATTGTCAAAAAAGAACAAAGTCCTTTGGAAATCAGATAAAACGGCTTCACCTAAACAAGTCCATTTAAGCCATAATCGTAAAAAAAATTATTTACTATCTGATGATCAACCCTATCCATTTTTAATAAGACTGGGGGTACAAACAGAAGAAGGAAAGGTTAAAAAACAAAAGTATGATAAATTTAAACAGATTAACCGCTTTATTGAGTTTATTGATGATGCCTTAACATACTTACCTCAGGATCGACAGGTACGGATATTAGATTTTGGCTCAGGTAAATCCTACTTAACCTTTGCTTTGTATCATTATTTAAAAATTGAAAAAGGCTTAGACATTCGTGTTACAGGTTTAGATTTAAAAAAAGAGGTTATTGAAGAATGCTCAAGAATAGCACAGGATCTAGGCTATGATCAGCTAGAATTTCTTGTAGGAGATATCAATGATTATAATGATGAAAGTGCTGTAGACATGGTAGTGACACTCCATGCATGCGATGTAGCAACAGATATGGCCTTGGCTCGTGCTGTGAAATGGGGAGCAAGTGTCATTCTAAGTGTGCCTTGCTGTCAGCATGAGTTAAATCGTCAATTAAATACACCTGCTCTCGATATTATGTTGCAACATGGACTTGTTCGAGAGCGATTTGCGGCACTTGCTACAGATGCTATTCGAGCTGAAATTTTATCGCTTGTTGGCTATGAAGCACAGCTTTTAGAGTTTATCGATATGGAGAATACACCTAAAAACATATTAATTCGAGCATATCAAACAGGTAAAAAACCAACTAAAGAACAACGTACCAGCTATGAAGCCTTCTTAAATTTATTGAATGCAACGCCATTTTTAGCGAATGAGTTAAAAGAGTATTTATAACATACAGATGTACTTCTTTCCAAATAAATTTTCATTATAACTCTTGTCGTAAAGCTTGAATAACATCGATTTTAGTTGCTTTGCGTGCTGGGCGATAACCTGAAATCATCGCTACACCAACACTAATGGCCGCTGCAATAATGACTAGTTGCCATGGAATAAGAGAAAATGTTATATCATTTGTTGCAAACGCTTCCTCCCCTGTTGCCGCCTTAAGAATTAATGGTAATGCTGCATTAGCCGCAAAGCTAATAGCATACGAGATGACAACAGCAATTAGCGTACCAAAAATACCGATAAATGTGCTTTCCATTAAAAATAACCGTTGAATAAGCTTTGGACTTGCCCCAATCGCCTTTAACACACCAATTTCGCGTGTCCGCTCTGTGACAGCCATTGTCATTGTATTAAAAATACCGATAGAAGCAATCAACACAGCAATTGTGCCTACAAAGATTAAGCCAATTTTTAATACAAGGAAAAATACATTCATTTGTTCTAATTGCTCCGTTACTGAAAATACACTATAGCCCTTATCTTTTAACTTCTCTAAAATCGGCTTAACGTTTTCTAAAGTATCCGCATAAATATTAAATTCGGAGTAAAACAGCTCATCCTCTGCCATGTTACTATCTGTAGATAAATTTTCAGCTAATACTGCCTTTTGCTCTTTATCCATATGAATAGCGTTATCAACCATCCAATCATAAGAAGGTTTCTCCATTACGCCAACAATTGTATAACTCATTTTTTGCGTTTCATTATTTGTACCTGTGTGAGGAACTAAGGACAGGTCTATGTTTTTTCCAAGCAAAGACTCTTTATAGCCTTCTTCACTGCCATCATAATACGTGCCCTCAGCTTCAGCCTTTTTACTTTTTTCTGCAATGACGTCACGTTCTGTATCATTCAATAATGTTTGAGCAAAATGATAGCCTACAACAATTTCATTAGATTTTGTTGGATAGCGGCCTTTTGCAAGCTTTCCATTTACCTGTTCAAAGTCCTGCATATCTGACAATATTAAATTAGAAGTTGTATCACGATCCTCAAAAAATGATTGCGCGGAGGCATTGACACTAATTGTTTCAAGCACTGTTTCTACATGTTCCATTTTTTTAATTTCTTGTACTTGTTCTTCAGTTAATTGCTTATCACCATATACTTGAATTTTTGTAACTGTTTCGTTTGAAAGAATTTCATTGCGTAAAGATTCCTGTAATCCAAAACCAACAGATGCTAGCACGATTAGAAAGGCACAGCCCATCGTTGCAGCCAGTATCGTCATAAACACACGAAGCTTATTTTTCTTGATATGTTGTGTTACAAAATCTAATTGATCCTTAAATAACATGTTAAGCTTCCTCCTTTACCAGTTCTCCATCGTACATGCGGAAGCGTCTATGTGCGATAGTAGCCACTTCTTCATCGTGTGTGATAATAACAAAAGTAAGCCCTAATTCACGATTTAAACTTTGAATAAGCAATAAGATATCCTGCTCGGTTTCTGAATCGAGACTCCCTGTCGGCTCATCTGCAAGTAATATGGGAGGATTCGTAATAAGGGCTCGTGCAATGCTGACACGCTGTTGCTGTCCACCTGACAATTCATTGGGATAATGGTCTGCTACTTCTGTCAAACCAACCTTATCCATTAATTTCTTTACTTTTTCTTTGCGCATAGCCTTACGCAAACCCTGTAGCTTTAAAGGTAATTCAATATTTTCGAAAGCCGTTAAACCAGGCATCAATTGAAAGTTTTGAAAAATAAAACCGAATTGACGTAAACGAAAGGCAGCACTTTCTGTTTCAGTTAGATGGGCTGTTTCCTTTCCATTTACTTTAATAGAGCCCTGTTCAGCCTTCATAAAACCAGCTAGAACTTGTAATAAGGTCGATTTTCCTGAGCCACTTTTGCCTACAATAGCAACAATTTCCCCTTTATTCACCTCGAAGTTCACGCCTTTCAATACAGGCACTTGCTTTTCCTTCCCTCGTTTTCCAATTAAAAATGTATGTTGTAAGTTTTCAACTTGAATCATTAGTTAATAAACGCTCCTTTCTTCTTCATTTTCCATTGTAGAAAACAATTCTTAATAAAGAGGGAGGATAAAAATGAAGATATTCTTAAGAATAAGAAGGTACTCTTCTGGTTATCAAACGAATTTACAATACCTTTACAATTCGGATGCGCTATTCATATTATCTTCTATCATTTTTCGTGTCTTAATCTGTACTAATAAGTCATCACGATAGAAGAATTTCCCGTTATCACAAGGTTTTATCTGTACTCATAAAAATAAATACAGCAGGATCATCTCACATTTTGTGAACGAATTGTATATTACAGCAATGTAAATTTTCGTGTCGAATAGTAAATTTTTATGTAGATAAATTAAAGATTTTGTTATGATAGTAAAGTTTAGAGGTCGATTAATTTATTTATATCCAGGAGGATTCGATTCACATGCTTAACTCAAAAAAACAAGACCCTTTCTTTATTGCATTGCATAAAATTGCTGAAAATATGAGAGAGGCTGTACATTACGCAAATGATTTTCGTATTAACAGTGTGGCTGACCTAAAAGAGATTAGCATTACAATGAAAAATTACGAAACTGCTGGTGATAAGCTTATTCATGAACTGATTGTCATGTTAAATAAATCTTTCATGACACCAATTGAACGTGAGGATATTTTAGAGCTTGCCATTCGTATGGATGATGTTTTAGATGGAACAGAACACTGTATTGCACACTTTGAAATGTTTTCGCTCACTGAGATTGATGAATCTATGCGCATTTTCTTAGGGTTTATTTCGAAAAGTGCTGATGAAATAGTCAAAGCGACAGAAGAGTTAAAGAAAAAGAATCTAATTGGCATGCGTCCACACGCAATTCTTATTAAAGACTATGAACGTGAATGTGATGAGGTACAACGTACTTCTATTAAGAAGTTATTTTTAAATGAAAAGGATCCAATCCGCCTCATTAAATTTAAGGATATTTATGAACAACTTGAAGATATCGCTGATCATTGTCAAAACGTAGCAAATACTATGGAAACAATTATCATGCGTAACGCATAATTAGGAGATGGGCACTTTACAATGAACACAATCATTATATTAACCGTACTGGTCGTCATCTTTGCCCTAACATTTGACTTTATCAATGGCTTCCATGATACAGCAAATGCTATTGCAACTTCGGTTTCTACTAGAGCATTGCCGCCACGCACGGCAATCATTATGGCCGCAACGATGAACTTTATCGGTGCTATCACCTTTGTAGGAGTGGCAAAAGCTCTAACAAAAGATATTGTAGATCCTTTTGCTTTAAATGCTTTTGAAGGAGACACAACAGGCTCAGTCGTTATTTTAGCAGCATTAATTTCAGCTATAATTTGGAATTTGTTGACATGGTATTTCGGTATTCCCTCAAGCTCTTCACATACATTGATTGGGTCTATCGCTGGTGCTGCTATCGCATCCGCTGGTTTCAATGTGTTAAACTATAGCGGCTTTACTAAAATCATCATGGCGTTAGTGCTTTCACCATTACTTGCTATTTGTGCAGGCTTTATCATGATGACACTTTTTAAATTATGGTTTAAAAATTTAAATTTATATCGAACGAATAAAGGTTTCCGTACAATGCAAATTTTTACTGCTGCCATCCAATCATTCACCCATGGTACAAATGATGCCCAAAAAGCAATGGGGATTATGACAATGGCATTAATCGCTGGTGGCTTGCATACTGGAGATGAAATTCCTTTCTGGGTACGTGCTGCTGCAGCTACAGCAATGGGGCTAGGTACCTCAATTGGTGGTTATAAAATCATTAAAACGGTTGGCGGTAAGATCATGAAAATCCGCCCTGTGAATGGTGTTGCTGCAGATTTAGCTTCTGCTACTGTTATTTTTGGTGCTACGCTAATCCACTTACCGGTATCAACAACACATGTCATTTCTTCATCCATTATGGGTGTTGGTTCAGCACAGCGTGTACGTGGGGTGAACTGGGGCATGGCTCGAAAGATTGTTACTACTTGGGTGATTACGATGCCAATTTCAGCTGTTATGGCATCTGTTATATATTTTGTATTATCATTATTCTTTTAATAATAAGACTCCTGTCCAAAAAGTGGATGGGAGTCTTTACTTTGTCACACGACAAAATGTGACACATCCTTTACACTAATTGAAAAGGGGGATGTATAAACAACTATGAAAACTTTTTCAGCTTATATTACAGCACATGCGAAAGCAATCGTAGTCATATGGCTTATTATTTTTCTAGCAATGGCGTACTTTGCTTTACAGCTTCCAGGTAAACTTCAAGGTGATGGTTTTTTTGTCGAAGCAGATCATACCTATGTTACCAACGAGCTAGCAGAAAAATTTGATTTACCATCTAATACGATATTGGTTGTCTTTGATCCAGCTGATGATCAGAAAATTGAAGACACTTTAAAAAAATTAGATAGCAAAAAAGAGATTCATTCTATTCAATCACCTTTAGAAGACTCCTCTTTACGGAAAGATGGTATTGCCTATGCTATGGTTCACATAAAGAACGATGTAGAAAACCTTCCGGACATTGTTGAGGAATTCCGCTCATTAATTGAAAAAGACGGTGTTAGTATTACTGGAGGTCCTGTTATTTCTGCTGACATAAATACTGCTAGTCAAAAGGATTTAGCATCAGCTGAAGCCATTGGATTGCCAATTGCCATCGTGGTTCTCTTATTAGCGTTCGGTACAGTTGTTGCCTCTATTCTACCAATCATCATTGGTGTTGTGACAGTGGTTACGGCATTTGGTATGATGACGCTGCTTAGTGCTAATGTAAATCTATCTATTTTCGTCTTAAATATTGTCCCGATGCTTGGGCTGGCTTTAAGTATTGATTTTGCGTTGCTGTTTATTAATCGTTACCGAGAAGAACGCGCACATACTTCTATTGCACAAGCTATTCAAACTGCTATTCAGACAGCAGGCCGTTCTATCATTTTCTCCGCAGTATGTGTCATGATTGGCTTAGGTGCGATGATTGTCATTGATGTAGAAATTTTTCACAATATTGCGCTAGGAGGCACTATAGTCGTCCTGTTAGCCGTTCTTTCTGGCTTAACATTCCTTCCTGCCACCATGATGCTATTAGGAGATAAACTTAATAAATGGCGCTTAATACGCGTTAAACCAGGTGGAGCAAATCGTTGGCGCGGCTTTGCAGGTTTTGTCATGAAGCATCCAGTAGCTATAGTGATTTCAGCATTATTGTTACTAGGCATTGGCATGATCCCTTTAAAGGATATCCGATTAACCATACCACAGGTGGACTCCCTACCAACAAAATATGATGCACGTGTAGCATACGATAAATTAGATGAAACCTTTGGATTAGGTGAATCCTCTACATTATATTTGTTAGCTGAACGAAAAAATGGCTGGGAGGACACTGAGGGTAGAGAGCTAATTTATACGATTCAAGAAAAGCTATTACAGGACCCATTAGTGACTAATGTTTCAACTATATATACAGCTGCTAACATTCAAACACCAGAGGAGCTCTCTGCTTCTTTAGCTATTCCACAGGTTGCAGAACAATTAAAGCCTGTTATAAGTACTTTTTCAAAGGATACACAGCTATTTGTCCCAATCACAATTGATGCAGCGGGTTCTTCCTCTACAGCTCAAAAATTTGCCCGAACATGGATGGACAAAGACTTAGGCGTAGATTTTAGACTTGGAGGACCAGCTAAATTCAACCAAGAAATTTTTGATGAAATTGCTAATAAAATTTTTTTGGCTATAGCGATTATTATCGTTTCCACATTCTTTATTTTAATGTTGGCATTCCGTTCTATCTTAATTCCGTTAAAGGCAATAATCATGAACATTATTGGGCTTTCATCCGCATTCGGTATACTCGTTTATATTTTCCAATATGGACATTTTGGTATTGAAGCAGGCTCCATTGTACTGATCATTCCAGTTATTGTTTTTTGTCTTGTATTTGGCTTAAGTATGGATTACGAAGTCTTTTTAATTTCTCGTATCCAAGAGGAATATTTAAAGGGCTCCGACAATACGCGTGCAACAATTGATGGCTTAACCTCTACTAGCCGAATAATTACATCGGCAGCGCTTATTATGATTGTTATTACAGGTGCGTTTGCTTTTACTGATGTGATGCCTGTGAAGCAAATTGGGGTTGGTATCGCCATTGCTGTTGCAATTGATGCAACGATTATTCGTCTTATGCTTGTGCCTAGTCTCATGAAGCTATTTGGCGACTGGAACTGGTGGCTTCCTTTCTCAAAGAAAAGTAAATAACATAATGAAAATCCACCTCCTTTTATAAGTGAGGTGGATTTTTCAATTAAGCATAGATGCTGTTATACCATTCTTTTGCTGCTTGAACTTCAGGCATTGTTAGTTGATGACCAAAATTAAACCATTTCGTCGTTACCGTTGCACCTGCAGTACTTAAAAGGGTTTCTAAATCCTCAGATTCCTGTGCTGTACACATTGGATCATTCGTACCCGCACCGATAAACACAGGTGTTGGAGAGAGCTGCGGTAATTCAATACCACGTCTTGGTACCATTGGATGATGTAAAATAGCTCCTGCTAACGCATCATCGTAGTGGAATAATAAGCTTGCTGCAATATTAGCACCATTCGAATACCCTATTGCTACAATTCGTTGGCGATCAAAGCCATATTGCTGTGCTGACGTCTGTAAAAATTCATAAAGTTCCTTTGTACGAAAGATTAAATCTTCCATATCAAAGACACCCTCCGCTAATCGGCGGAAAAATCGTGGCATTCCATGCTCAAGTACATTCCCACGAACACTTAAAATATTAGCTGTTTCATCTATTTCTTTTGCCAGCCCAATAAGACTTTCCTCATTACCACCTGTACCATGTAGTAATAATAATGTCGGCTTCGTTTCGTCTGTACCTTTATAATAAATATGTTGCACTGACAGTCACCTCTCAATTATCTTGAATTCGAGATAATTGTAGCCTGTGGCAAAATTAAATTCAAGCTCTTTGACTTATTAATTTCACGATTTTCACGATTTGGCTGTTCTTCGTGATTTTTATAAAAATTAGTAATGGTATAAACTGAAAATAAACATGCCGCAATCACAACAACAATAACAATTCCCACTAATTTCTTTCCGTTCATCTATCATGATCCCCCGTATTTCTTATTTCTTTGTACGAAAGCCTTCTTCTAGTAAATATTCCTTTGCTGCCTCATACGTACCAAATGCCTCTTCAAGATTGTCTCCATGATACACGTTCCAAGAACGCTGCTCAAAAGCTAGCTGTAACTGACTACCATCTCGGCTATTCCAAATCTCTACAATTGGCTCCTGCTCTTCTACTTCTTCAGATAAATATTGGATAGCGTCTTCAATAATTTCACGAAGCTGTAGTTCATCATAATCGCGGATATTAACTAATCCTTTATCGTTAGCCTCATTCTCATAGCGCAATAAATCTCCCACAAAGACAAAGCCATTGCCATTTGGATGTAATTTCTCCACTACAATCGTCTTTTCGTAAAGACTGTCCATGTAATGATAATTTAGGCGCTTTAAAGAAATTTCTTTTTTTGTTAGCTCAGAAAACGATTCAATAATCGCTTGTTTTTGTTCAAATGTTAGCATATAAAAAATGCTCCTTTTCTTTACAATCTATCTAACAGTATAACTCATTTTTTCCTATTATATCGTGTTGTTTCTAAATCATTTTGCACAAGAAAATAGGACAAGCTAATTTTATAGCTTATCCTATTTAAACTTATGAGGTTTGATTAAATATTTTTTCACGTGTGAATTTTATCACCTGTGCAACATACAATTCCCGATAAGGAACAAATTGTGCAGTACCAACTGGTCTGACAATTCTCACACGTTGACCATCTGGGAAATATTCATATCCTTCAATATTAAGCGTCGTCGTTTCCCCCAAGAAGAAAGCCTCCGCCTCATTTAGCCTCGCTCTTACTACACCTGATACTTCCTCATACTGCAAAGCAAAGGAATCCCAATCATGCTTGAAAGGATATATGTAGACATGGCAAAATTCATTGTCGATCATATTTTCAGAAACGATACTACAAGAGGTCATGCCCATTTTGACTACCTCATGGACATCAATATTGAGTCCCAATTCTTCTTTTACTTCTCGAATACCTGACTCTACAGTCTCAATCGCTAAAAGATGCCCTGCTGCTGTAATATCAAGCAACCCTGGATAATCCTTTTTCTGTGAACTACGTACTTGAAAATAAATATAGTCTTCATTGACAAGCCAGCAATGAAAAGTCTCATGCCAAAGCCCTTTTTCATGTACTTCCGCTCTCGTAGCTGTCCCAATTTGCTCATGCTGTTCATTAAATACCTTTACAATTTCTTGTTCCATTGTTTCGACTCCTATACTGACTTCGTCGCTTTTTTCTTAATCGCATTACGTTGATCATAAATATTGGATACGATAACCTTTAAGACTGCATAAAATGGTACAGCGATAATAATGCCAATAAAACCTGCTATATTACCTGCCGCTAAAATAATTGTAATAACGGTAAGGGGATGGATATCAAGTGATTTCCCCATGACATTCGGTGTAATAAAGTTGCTGTCTATTTGCTGAGCGACCAGCGTCACAACCGAAACCCACACCACTAAAATTGGATCTTGAATAACTGCCACAATCAGGGCTGGCGCAAAGGCAATCCAAGGCCCAATAAATGGAATCATATTCATAAAGAATGCAAAAATCACTAGTAATAGCGAATAGTCTAATCCGATAATTAAATAGCCTACATACATTATTAGTGCTAATAAAAAGCTAATTTGCAGTTGGCCCTGAATGTAGGTACGTAATACATCATCAATTTCACTTAACGTTTTCTTTACCCATTGCTGACGTTCACCACTGAAGTATTTATAGATGGATGGAGCAAACTTCTCATGATCCTTCAGCATAAAAATAAAGAAGAATGGAATTAAAATGGCTAATAACGACACAGATACAATGGATTGTAAAAAGGACACAAATCCTTTACTCGCCACTACTGCAATATCTTGTACCGAATTCGCCATTTTTTCGATAACATCATTTAATTGCTGAGGGAAGTTATCCTTATTTTGCGTTACATAGTCTGTCAGTTGCTGAATGCTCGTGCTAATACTCGTACTAATCATAGGAGCATTCTTCACTAATTTATTGACCTGCTCGGCAATTGGGTTACCAATTATCCAGCCAAAAATACCTACCATTGCTATTAGTCCGAACACAATCGTCAATATACTTCCCCATCGAGGAAATCCACGTTTTTCTAAAAACCTCTGAATTGGCTCAGTTACATAATAGAGAACACCACCAAGTAGTAAAGGCACAAAAATGGCTTTTAAGATGATGACAAGTGGTGAAAAAATCCAATGAATTTCTATAAAATATTTAATGATTAGTAGTGTAAGTAGTACCCCTACTCCTACTTGAAACCAAACTTTCCTCGTCACTTTCATTCACTTCCTTTAAATGCAGTTACTGAAAATACTACTGATATATTAACCATTTCGCAAGTATCCTAGTATTTTTTTACAGAACTCCTCTGACAAACTAAAAAATTCGCTCACTTCCACACTAGTTATCGTGGAAGTGAAACGAATTTAAGTCATCAATTATAGAGAGGAATCATCTATTGAGTTTAAGAATGTCTCAATTTCTCCAATTACCGATTCAACACAGCCATCCTCAAATGGTGAGATTAAACCTGCCTCTTTTACAAGCTTTGTAAAGGACATCGAGCCACCTAAACTACAAAGATGAATATAGTCTTTCCAAGCCGCTTCAAATTCTTCACGTGAACGCTTCCAGAATTGGAAGGCACAAATTTGCGCTAACGTATAATCAATGTAATAGAACGGGCTTGCATAGATGTGGGCCTGACGTTGCCAAATGCCCCCAGCCTCTAGGTAGCTGTTATGATCATAGTCGCGGTGTGGTAAATATGTTTCCTCAATTTTTTTCCATGCAGCTTTACGTTCAGCAGGAGTCATTGTAGGATTTTCATAAATAACATGCTGGAACTCATCTACTGCCACACCATATGGTAAGAATAAAAGACCACTACTTAAATGTGTAAATTTATATTTCTCTGTATCACCTTCAAAGAACAGCTCCATCCAAGGCCATGTGAAGAATTCCATACTCATCGAGTGAATTTCACAAGATTCGTAGGTTGGCCATAAATACTCAGGAATGCCTATGTTACGGCTTGAATAAACTTGGAAAGCATGTCCAGCTTCATGTGTTAATACATCAATGTCACCTGAAGTACCATTAAAGTTTGAGAAAATGAATGGAGAATGATAGTTTTCAATAAACGTACAATAACCGCCACTTTCTTTCCCTTTCTTCGCTACAAGATCCATTAAGTCATGATCAATCATGAAATTGAAGAATTCTCCTGTTTCAGGTGAAAGCTCCTCATACATTTTTTTACCGTTTGCTACAATCCACTCAGGATTCCCTTTTGGCGTAGCATTACCTGATAAGAAGTTAAGTGCTTCATCATAAAATTTAAAATCTTCAATGCCAATTCGCTTTGCCTGACGCTCATATAGCTTCGTTGCAACAGGCACAATTAAATCACGAACCTGATCACGGAATTTTTTAACCATATCAGCATTGTAATCAATACGATTCATACGAATATAGCCTAGTTCAACATAGTTGTTATAGCCCAGTTTAATCGCAATTTCATGGCGTACCTTGACAAGTTCGTCATATAAACGATCGAATTCATCTTCATGCTTTGCAAAGAAGCCAAAACGAGCATCCGTTGCGGCCTTACGTGTTTCTCGATCCGTTGACTCTGCAAACGGACCTAGTTGAGCAAGCGTTAATGTCTCCCCATTAAAGTCGATTTGTGCAGAAGCAACAAGCTTATTGTACTCAGAAACAAGTCTGTTTTCTTTTTGCATCAAATCAATAACTTCTGGTGAGAAGCCTTTAATTTGATAAGTTGCTAAATCAAATAATTGTTGACCCCATTTTTCTTCTAATTGCTCACGAAATGGTGAATCAATTAAAGCTTTATAATATTCCGTCGTTACTTCTTCTAGCTCAGGACCTACTTCATCGAAATAATCACGTTCTGCTTGATAAAATTCATCGTTCGTATCGATTGAAGCACGAATATACACTAAATTAGCCATTGTCGCAAAGTCATTACTAATTGCATTGTGCTTTTCTATGATATTACTTTGCTCGTCCATCGATTGTGCTTGTTTAAATTGCTTAATAAGTGCTAATTGCTGCTCTTTCATCGATGCCACATTTGGTCGGCTGTATTGATAATCTTTAAACGTTGTCATTAAAGTCCCCTCTTTCTGTCCTATACCCCGTAATATTTCTATTATATGCCAAATGGAATCTATTAAGAAACAATTATCTCTTTTCTGTTGTGATGATTTTTTTGTGGGAAAGAAATGTAAAGGCGTTATTGTTTTAATAGCCCACAATATATGTTTTTAATAAGGCAGCTCTTTCTCTTATTCTTAATTTTGCTTCTACTGATTTTGGTGTTTTTGCTGATAGGACATCTACTTCAAAATCTAACGTTTCAGCAAGATATTTTGCACGTTTCAAATGAAAGTCATTTGAAACGATGGTAATTTTCTTTGTCTCTTCTGGTAATAATTCTTTAGAGAATACTAAATTTTCATAAGTAGACGTAGATTGATCTTCTATGATAATTCTCGTGGCATCGATGCCATGCTGTTCCAAATAGTCTTGCATTACAGATGCCTCTGTACGGTCTTCATCTGGCCCTTGTCCACCTGACACAATGACCTTAACATGTGGGTATCTTGTTAAGTATGGAACAGCCACCTCTAATCTACTTTTTAATGAAAGCGATGGTACACCACCTGGCCTTACTTTTGCTCCCAATATAATCATATAATCAGCTGAACCATTGGCATTTGGTTCTATACCCTGATCAATCTCTCTTCCCAGCCAAATATAAAGAACGATTCCAATACCGATTAAAATAACACTAACTGTCACCAACCATCTTCTCACAAATCATTCCTCCTTTACCTTTTATTAACGATGATAAAAAGAAAAGGATGCTTGTTAACCAAGCATCCTGAAAGATATTATCTCAATATAAATCGTTTAATAGACTCCTGTAAAGCAGATATTTCATCGGTTAAATCATTGGATGATTCGCTAACGAGTTGGATTGCGCGTTGTTGCTCATCTACAGATGCTGTTACCTCTTCAGACGCAGCAGCATTCTTTTCACTAATCATCGCAATACTTTCAATCGATTGCATAATATTATTCTTAGAGCTATTTAAATATTCTACACTATCCGTCGTATCGCCTATAATGGCTATGATTTTTTCAACAGCTAATTTAATTTCTTTAAAGGATGATTCTGTAACCATGACAGAATCATTTTGTTGGCTTACAATGATATGGGTTTTCTGCATTTCATCATTGACTAAGTTTGTTTCACTTTCAATGCCTTTTAGCGTCGTGCGTACTAGCTCAGTTGCTACAGAGGTTTGATCAGCAAGTTTACGTACCTCTTCCGCGACAACTGCGAATCCTTTACCATGTTCACCCGCTCTTGCTGCTTCAATAGAGGCGTTAAGTGCAAGTAAATTTGTTTGATCTGAAATCTCCGTAATCGTCCCCACGATGCCTTCAATTTCACGTACCTTAACAATTAAGCTACCAAATACAGACTGAATATTCTGAACGAGATTTGAAGACTCCTGCGACTTATCCTTTAAGATTTCTAGATTAACTAGGCCTTCTTCATTTGATTTTTTCATATGCTGTGAGGCATCTAACATTAATTCATTTTTATCATGCAATCCTTCAATTTGCTGCGCAAACTCGATAGCCGTTCTGTTTGTATCCTCTGCATCAGATGCTTGCTTGACTGCACCCTTGGATACTTCATTGATTGCTTTGACGATTTCATCACCATAGGCATTTGTCTCCTCAGCTACTGCAGTTAAGTTCGCTGAAGTTGATTGTATTTCTACAATCGCTTCCTCCACATCTGAAATAAGTGTTTTAAGTTGATGTACCATTTCATTAAAGCCATCATTTAACTGTCCTATTTCATCCGAGCGCTGTAAATGCTCAATTTTAACCGTTAAATTCCCTTTTGCTACTTCACGCACACGTTTAGATAATTTTTGAACTGGTAATGCAAGATGTCTTGATACAAGAATGACAACGATTGTCCCAATAATGATGGCACCTACTAATGTCAAACCAATTACTAGCAATAAAGAATTTGCCTCTGCATTAAAATCCTGCATATATGTACCTGATGCAATAATCCATCCCCAATGTGGATCTTTCTCAGAATAAATAATTTTATCCGCTAAGACATTCTGACCTGGTAGTTCAAATTCATATTGTGTAAAGCCACCACCATCAAGTGCCTTTTCAGTTACTTCTCGAATAAAGTAATTGCCACTGCTATCTTGGTCATTCCAAAGATTATCTCCTTCTCGTGTTGGATGTGTTGTTAATGTTCCCTTATCATCCAGCACATAAATATAGCCATATTCCCCTAAATCACCAGGATAATTAATCGGCCGTTTTCCTTCGCTATCTTTCGGACCAAGAAATGCTTCTCGTACTCGTTCCTGTGCAACCTCTAATGGAATATTACCTTTCTCAACACTTTCGTTTGCGAGCTCGATTAATTGCAAAGCAGATTCGACACTATTGTAAAGTACCTGCTCTCCTATATCCTCCATCCCATTCTTAGCCTTACCATAACTAACTATACCTATTATTAAACTTGGGATAATTAGTAGTGCCAATGATATAATAATCAATTTCCCCTGTATTGAACGTAAAAACTTCATACTTTAGCCCCCCTATTTTCTTCGTTCAACAATATATTACTTTATATTATGTTATGGTTTGGAAGTTTTCACAATGGGTAAAGCACAAATTATTTTCTAATTTCCCTTAATATGGTTCGTTTTAATACTTTCATGCTAACCTCTTGATATATTTTAATGGCCAAAAATTTATAAAAACTATTTCTCCACAAGACGTACACTTATAGAGAAATAGTTTTGTGCTTATCATAATTTAAATGTATTAATCGTTTCTATAACCTCTTTCGTTGTTTGATCTAATATGGTTACAACTTCATTTAATTCAGAAACCATCGTTACTTGTAAATCCGAGGCAGTTGCTACTTCCTTTGTTCCTAGCACACTATGCTTCGCAATAGCATTCATCTGCTCGGTAGTAGCTAATACTTCCTCAGAGCCTGCTGACATTTCTTCAATGACAGCAGAGTCATCTTGAATTTTATTATTCACCTCAAGGACAGAATGCAATATTTTCTCTAGACTTACGCCTATGTGTTGCACTGCTTTATTGCCTGCCTGTACATCTATGGTACTGCTAGCCATCTCCTGTAATGCTCGATCAGTAATTTTCTTAAAGCTTTCTAAATGCATGTGTATTTCGTCAGCAGATGCTTTAGACATCTCTGCAAGTTTCCGAACTTCATCTGCCACGACCGCAAATCCTTTACCAGCTTCTCCTGCTCTAGCTGCTTCTATTGCCGCGTTTAAAGCTAGTAGGTTGGTTTGATCCGCTATACTTGTAATGATTGTCACCATCTCTTCAATTGATTGGAACTTATCACCCATTTCCTCGACATGATTAGCCGTACGTAAAACAGAAGATTCTACGTTTTGAATTTGGGATACAACTTCTTGAGAATGATTAACACTTGTTTCCACAAGTCCTGTCATGGCTGATGATGACTCTGCAATTTCTGAAGTTGTATCAGCCAGTCGTTGAATACCAATCGACATCTCATTCATAGTTAATACAACCTCTTGATTATTTTGCTGCTGTTGCTCACTACCAGCAGCAATTTCAATAATTCGATCTGCAATTTGAGCGTTTGATTCTTCCACATGCTGAGAAGTCTCATCAATTTTTTGAACAACATTTTGTAAAGCAAATGTGCGTTGTTGAATCGTATGGAAAGTTTCTTTTAATTTTTGTAGTGATTCTCTGAAGGATTGTGCAAATATTGTAATTTCATTTGCTCCTTTTAGCTGGATTTTCTCCACTGCTATCGTTGCCTTAGCAATATCACCTTGAGCAAAACTTTGTGCTGCATCACCTAAATGTGCAAGAGGTTTTAACGCTCCATTAATATAACGATATAGGATGAACATAACAATACCTGTTAAAGCTAATATGACAATAATTAATGCAGGTAAAATAGCCGTTAATACGGCATTCGCAACATTGCTTACCTCTGTTGCTTCTATATCGACCCCAACAAAGGCAACAGTATTCCCTGCCTCATCCTTTAATGGAACAGTACCAGATAAATAATCTCCAAAATCACTATGTAAAATAGCGGAATAATAACTTCCTGTATTCTTTACCTTTTCAATATCCTTGTAGTATGTGGTGGAGGACTCATCTCCTATAGCTCCAGCATTTTCTTGATCATCTGCTGGCATACCGTCCACTAAAAAACGTACCTTTTTATCTTCCTGTGGTACTGCGAAAGTATAGGCATAGAGAACACCATTTATTTCACGTAATTCGTTGAGCTCTTCTCGAAGTCGCCAATATAACTCAGATTCTTTTGGTTCCTTTGAGAGTTGCTCATACTCATCAGCATTTAGATGTTTTGCAATATTCTCAGCAACTGCAACTGCCTGTGTTCCCATGGTTTTATTAACAGATAATTTTGCTGTGTAGATAGTTGTTATAACAAAAAAAGATAACAAAGCCACTAACATTACTAATGACATTAACACTATTTTATTGCTTAATTTGCCTGTCGCTCGCATACTTTCCTCCTTTAATATACTGATATACTAATATCTTAATAGTTCCTATTGTACTATTTTTTCAACTATTTCGACAATAAATCTATGATATTAAGCATATCCAAATAATTAATGCAATTAAAGTGGCGAACAGTGTCGGAATGGTAAGAATAACACCGATTTTAAAATATTGTCCCCAGCTAATTTTAATGCCTTTCTGGGCTAATATATGAAGCCATAGCAATGTTGCCAGTGAACCAATCGGTGTCATTTTTGGACCTAAATTCGTACCAATTATATTTGCATAAATCAGTCCCTCCTTCATCATGCCCGATGCGCTTGTTTCTGAAATCGCCAAAGCATCAATCATAACAGTAGGTAAGTTGTTCATGACAGCAGACAAAATGGCAGCCACAAATCCCATCGTCATCGTTGCTACTACGAAGCCCTGCTGTATAGCTAGCTCGAATAAATTTGCTAACAGTCCTGTCATCCCTACATTTTTTAACCCATAGACAACCACATACATACCAATTGAGAAGAACACAATGTTCCATGGAGCTCCTTTTACAACCCTCTTTGTATCTACAATAGAGCTACGCTGTGCAAGCCATAAGAATAAAGCAGCGACCCCACATAAAATAAAGGATACAGGGATGTGTAAAACCTCACCAGCTACGAATCCCACTAATAGGATTGCAATCACATACCAAGCGATCGTAAATAATTTGGGATCCCTGATTGCGTGCTTTGGTTGCTCAACTGCCTCAAGAGAATAATGCTGTGGAATGGAACGGCGAAAAACAATGTAAAGTACTGCTATACTTGCCACTAACGAAAAGAAGTTCGGTACGATCATATGAACTGCATAATCTATAAACCCTATGTCAAAAAAGTCAGCTGAGACAATATTCGTTAAATTGCTAATAACAAAAGGTAAGGAGGTTGTGTCTGCTATAAAACCACTTGCAATAATAAATGGAAAGATCATTTTTTCAGTCAAGTTCAGTTTTCTCACCATTGCTAAAACGATCGGCGTTAATATTAAAGCACCCCCATCATTAGCAAACAAAGCTGAGACAACAGCTCCAAGGCAACTAATATAAACAAATAAGCGAATTCCACTTCCCTTTGCGAGTCGTGCCATATGGAGAGCTGCCCATTCAAAAAAGCCAATTTCATCTAAGATGAGTGAAATTAAAATAATGCCAATAAATGATAGTGTTGCATTCCAAACAATCTCCGTTACCTCTAATACATCATGCCAGGTTACTACACCTATTAATAGTGCAATAGCTGCTCCTATACAGGCCGACCAGCCTATTGATAGTTTTCGTGGTTGCACTATGACAAAAAATAATGTAACTAAAAATAAAATAATGCCTAAAGCAGTCTGCATCATTTTCCTCCCTAATTAAAAACCAGTAGCGTACATGCTACTGGTTTACTCATTTTGCTAATTGGTTTATTCGCCTAAATCTGCATTGTGGAAGACATTTTGTACATCTTCTAAATCTTCTAATGCATCAATTAGTTTTTCAAACTTCGCTACATCGTCGCCAGTTAAAGTCACTTCTGTTTGAGGAAGCATAGAAAGCTCTGCTACTGTAAATTCTTCTACGCCTGCAGCCTTCAATGCTTCTTGTGTCGCAAAGAATTGATCTGGCTCTGCATAAATAATTACGGCTTCTTCCTCTTCTAGAATATCGCGAGCATCAATATCAGCTTCCATTAAAATCTCTAGTACTTCATCAGCCGTTTTGCCTTCTAAGCCAATAACTGCTGTTGAATCGAACATATAAGCTACAGATCCACTGACACCCATATTCCCGTTATTTTTACCAAATGCTGCACGTACATCAGATGCTGTACGATTTACATTGTTTGTTAAAGCATCCACGATAATCATTGTGCCGGCTGGTCCAAAACCTTCATATCGTAATTCATCAAAGTTTTCATCACCGCCACCTTTTGCTTTGTCGATGGCTTTTTCTATAATATGTTTTGGAACACTGTATGTTTTTGCGCGTTCAAGTACTACTTTAAGTGCACGGTTTGACTCTGGATCTGGTTCGCCCGATTTAGCTGCCACATAAATTTCTCGTCCAAATTTTGCATTAATACGGCTTGTGCTTTGATCTTTAGACGCTTTCTTTTCTTTAATATTGTTCCACTTACGACCCATTGTTTCCACTCTCTTTCAAAAGATAAATTTATAAAAATAATAGATACGCAGTTGCATATCTGTAAATGGTAATTAAATACTTATCGTATCTTTACTCTGCAAATAATAACACAATGATGCTTACAAAGCTAGATATACCAATGTTTAAGGTAGCATTTTTCTGAAGAAATCACTGTTAAAATTTACGTTTTTAGCGCCCTCTTACAACAGCTCTTGTTTAATTTTTTCTAGTAATGCCTGACAACCTTCCTGCACCAAATCATAAGTTTCCTGAAAATCACCTGTATAATAAGGATCTGAGACATCCTTACGATGCGGTGTTAAATCTAAAAAACGAAAAATCTTTGGCGAGTTTGGATTGCCTAGTATTGTGCGGATATTACGAATATTGCTTTCATCCATTCCGATAATATAAGCAAACTTTTCAAAATCTGACTTTTGTAATTGTCGACCTTGCATACCTATTGTGGAAATACCATATTCCCTAAGCTTATCCTGTGTACCCCGATGTGGAGGTTCACCGATATGCCACGAACTAGTAGCAGCAGAATCCACTTCAATTTTATCTTCTAAATGCTCTTTCTTCACCAAGTCGCGCATAATCGCCTCTGCCATGGGGGAGCGACAGATATTACCTAAACACACGAAAAGTACTCGAATCATTTTATTTTCCTCCTACAACAAAGCACTCAAAATCAATTTGATTCTGAGTGCCATTTTCTTTTATTTTACGGGAATACGTTTCTGTAATTCTTCTGTTAGAGCGACTAGCTCATGCTCAAGGTGTTGAGTAAACTGCTCACGGCCTTCTTTTCCCTTACCTGTTACATAAAATGGCTCACCATAAATTAAATAGCCTTTGCCACGCTTCATGACATCTCCAGCATTACGCGCACCAACATAAGCAGCTGGAACAATTTGCGCCTTTGCCAACTGTGCAATGGTAATAGCACCTTGTTTTAAATCTGTTCCGTCTGCACTGCGTGTACCAGAGGGAAAAATCCCTACAATTTTCCCTTCCTTCAATAACTGTGAAGGGATTTTAATCACGCTTGGTCCAGGATTATCACGGTCTACCGGGAAAGCGTTTAAATGCTTAACAAGCCAGCCAAGCCCTTTCATTTCAAATAATTGCTTCTTCGCCATAAAGTGAATTTCACGGGGGTACATGGCTACACCAAGGTTTAAAATATCAACATAGCCTGTATGTGTACAAGCTATAATAAAACCACCCTCTTTTGGCAAGTTTTCTTCTCCATACACACGAGCCTTTGAACCCATTAATTTTAATATTACTTTGACAACATTTGCTGCTAGTTTATACACTGTTACATTCCTACCTTATTCAATAGTTATTCCCATTGTAATCGAAAAGACCAGTATACTGCAATTGCAGGTGACCAACTTAAACCTTCCCTACTAATAGATCCACATCAATCGTAATTTCATTTAATACAATGGCTGTTTCCTCTTTTTTATGCCAGCCCATTGGTGTCATCTCTAATAGCGCAGGTACTAGTTCATCTGCAAGCGGTAAAGTATAAGTTATGCGTTCTACGTTTACCTCACGAAAACTATCTTGAAAACGAGCCACAATTTGTTCATTTGAGTAAGTTTCCTTGCTTGAATCTGCATATAATTGAGCACGCAGTTCTTGCAAATATCCACTTTGCGGAACAACCTTTACAAGACAGCCATTCGGTTTAAGAAGTCGTTTAAACTCCTCATAATTTGCTGGCGATAATATATTTAAAATTGCATCGAAACTTGTCTGAGCAAATGGACTTTTAGCTAAATCCCCTACACACCAAATTTGTTGAGGATAATGACGTGCTGCAGCCAAAATGCCCTCCTTTGCTATGTCAATTCCAACGCCAATACCATGATTTCTATCATTCATAATGCGAGCTAAATGTGAGCCCTCTCCACAACCAGTATCAAGCACCGTTTTTGCTGAGCTTATAAGCTCACCGATTCGGGCTTCTACAGCATCATAAATCCCACTATCAATAACAGCCTTGCGGGATTCAAAAAGGCTCTTACTATATTTAGAAGCAGCGCTATGTGTCAACATGTTGACATAGCCTTGTTTCGCAATATCAAAGGAATGGTTAGAAGCACAAACCAATCTCCCTTGCTCATAGACATGCATTGATTGCTGACAGATCGGACAAGCAAAAAGGGTGATATGTTGATCCATTAATGCTGCCCCGATAGCACGTTTCGATAATGCGCCCATTTCTATGCCTCCTTCTTGTCGTTCGGTGATACAAGAGCATAACGCTCCCATTTACGACTTTTCCATCTAAAGTATACAATAATCGCCCGCACCCATTCATCTGCTGAAATGGCTAGCCATACTCCGACCAAGCCCCAATCCAACACAAATACAAATAAATAGCCAAGCGGCAGACTCATGCAAACCATCGATAGGAAACCAATTTTCACTGGGAATCTAGCATCCCCAGAAGCGCGTAAAGAGTTAATGACAACGATATTCATCGTGCGACCAGTCTCTAGTAATATACTTAGAGCTAACACGGACGCTCCAATTTTAATGACCTCTGGATTATCAGTAAAAACCTGCATGAGGGGCTTACGGAAAATCGTAACGAATGCGACCATAATTATCGTAAAAACAAATGCTGCTCGAACACTTTTCCATAGCTGATGATACGCCTCATCTTGCTCGCCTGCACCCACATGACGACCAATAATAATGGCTGTTCCTGTACCAATGGCTATCGCAAATAAATACGTAAACATCGAAATATTCATAGCATACTGTCGTGCTGCTAGCGTTTCTGCTCCTAAGTAAGTCGCATAATATAAAAAGATGATTTGACAAAATTGATAAAGCACCTGCTCAAACGCAGATGGTAAACCAATGTTTAGTATTTTTCTTACATATTCCTTTGAATACTCAAAATAATATTGTAACTTTACGCGTACTTCCATTACCTGATATAGCAACCAGAAAAATACTAGTACGGCTAGTCCGCGACTAATGACTGAGGAAATAGCCGCTCCTTTCACACCAAGCTCTGGTAAACCTAAATTCCCAAAAATAAGACCGTAGTTTAGCACAACATGTAAGACGTTCATGCCAAGTGAAACGTACATAGTTTGTTTTGTCCAACCATGTACACGAATAATTGCAGCAAGTGCATTAATAATAGCCTGCAGGAAAATAAAACTCCCAATGATGACTAAGTAACTTTGTGCATAGTGGAGTACTTCTCCCTGCAGGTTCATCATTGTCATTAAATGTCTCGCAAAGAAGAAAAATAAAATACTCATTAAAAGCCCAACGACCAAATTCATCGTGACCGCTAACGCCGAGATTTTCGCCGCCTCAAAAAAGCGTCTGGAACCTAAATACTGTGAAACAACAATAGATGCACCATTGCCCACTACTTCCAGTATTAAGATGGCAATATGGATATATTGATTGGCTGCACCTACTCCTGATACAGCATTATCTGATAAAGCACTGAGCATAAAAGTATCGGCTAGTCCCATCAACATAAATAGAAAAACTTCTAAGAAGATCGGCCATGTTAAATGGAATAGACTTAACTTATTTGTCTCTTTAATTGTGTCTGCCAATACTTTCACTTCTCCTATATTTTCTTAAAAATCTATTGTATCTTATCACAAATATTTTGACTGTAAAGAGATTTATAGGAAGACAGCGCTTCCACATAAAAAAACCCCTCTCACATAGGAGTGAAGGGGCACATTTTTAAATTAAGCAATAGGATTGCAATTGCTCTCGTTTTTCAATTGTTAGGCCAAATTCCTGCTCTAAAAACCCAGCCTTTGAACCATAGCGACCATCCATAGCATCCAGTGCTGCTTGTAAATAGTCTTCACGGGCGGACATTAAAGCATAAAATTGCTGTAGTTCTTGCTCATTATACTGATGCTGAATAGCCTGAGCCATTCTTTCCACCATTGGACGTAAATACATATTGGTATCTAAATAGTCCTCCATGATAGTCTCCTCAGGTACATCTAAAGCTAGTAAAATAAGAGCTCCCCCAATACCAGTTCGGTCCTTACCAACTGCGCAATGGTGAACAAGACCTAGATTATCAGGATTTTGAATCGTTTGCATTAACTCTTTAAATGAAGGATTGTTAAAAGGCATTTGTGCATAAAAATCCCGGAACATATCAGGGCTTACCGCTTTATAAAAATCTCTACCCTCAGCATTCGTAGGCATTTCAAAAGCATGCTTACCCTTCGCTGGGATTTGAATATATTGAGCATTCGAGAACACTGGGTTAGGATTATGATATGCCTCATTGTTATCGCGATAATCAAAAATAGTTTTAATCCCTAGCGTTTCAAATAGTTCTTTATCCGCCAGTGTCATTTTCCCAAGGGCCGCTGATCGGTAAAATAATCCGTTCTTTACCCTACGTCCATCCCTTGTCTTATATCCACCCATGTCTCGGAAATTATAGACTGCCTCAAATGGAATCACCTTTGTCTCTAATTGTTCCAATCACTACACCTCCTAAAATTATCGAGCATACTTACTTTTATTCTAAAGAACAAACTACATTAATTCCAATTTTCACGCTAGGTAATAATTAAAACACAAAAAATACTAGCTGAAAGGCTTACAGCTAGCATGGAATAATATTTTATTTAAATAACTCTGGATATACAGCTTTCGCTACTAATTCTACAGCTTCACCAATACGTGGACCAGGTCGATTAGAGATATCTGTATCAAGAGACAACACCGCTTTGTTTTGAATAGCTGTCACTGTATTCCAACCATCTCGTCCAAGAATTTCCCCTATAGGATCTTCTGTATAGTTTACTGTCGTTAAAATAACATCTGGATTTTTTGCAATAACATCTTCCTCATTCACTTTTGCCCAGCTAGTCAGGTCAGAAAAAACATTATTAACATTAGCTGCATCCAATATTTCTTGTTGGAAAGTACTAGAGCCTGCTGTATAAATGTCTGGCTTAGGGCTAACCTCTAAATAAACATTTTTTGGCGTTTTTACGTCCTTCACCTTCGTTTGGACTTCAGCAATTTTCGCTTTAATCTCTTCGTTTAATTTATTTCCTTTATCCGCAACATCCATCACTGCAGCAATTTGTTCGATATCTCCATAAACATCTTCGAAAGTAGTCGCAGATTGAATAACAAACACTTTAATTCCTGCATCCTCAAGCGGCTTTAGTGCATCCTTATCACCGATTGTATAAGCAATGACAACATCTGGCTTTAACGCTATAATTCTTTCACTGTTAAAATTCATAGTATCAGAGACACGTTCAATTTTTTGTGCTTCCTCTGGGTAAGTATCGTACTCAGTTGCCCCCACAATTTTATCGCCAACACCTAAAGCAAACAAAATTTCAGTATTACTCGGTTGTAATGATACGACTGTTTTCGGTACTTCATTAAACTCTATTTCCACTCCACGATCATCTGTCACTTTATAGCTTGTTTTCTCTTCTTGTTGTATATCCTGTGAAGCTTCTTTATTTGTTGTATCTTCAGCCGTGCCACAGCCTGCTAATACCAGTGCAAGTAAGAGCACTGATAGCCATTGGAAATTAAATACTTTCTTCATTGTTATTCTCCTTTTTCTTTTTCATTGGGTAAGATTTACTAATAAATGGTATTTCAGCTATTCCTGCTTGCTGATTCATAAACACAGCCATAACAAAACATACATTAGCTAATAAGCCAAGGTAATCGAAAAGAATAGCAGGAACCTCTCGTTCTTCTGATACTTTGTGTAAGATACGATATGATTTTTTCGCTTCACTGCGGCAAAGATGTAGAGCAGCAGCGGCCTCTGTTCCTTGTGGTAAAACAAAACTTTGAATCTCTTCCTTCACATGGCGAACGTAAAAATCATACCGCTCACTTAACCAAGATAAATCCTCTTCAGTTACTGCTAATTTCCCACGAACTGAGCCATTTACATGATAAGCCATAGGTAAAATAAGCAATAAATCCTCAGCAACAACTTGAACATCCTCTTTTTTTACTGCAGCTAATGCAACTCCTAAATGTGTTGTAAGGCTATCTGTTCGAATTTCAAAATCTACCGTTGAAGCTTTCTCACGCATAAATGGATAACAAGAATAACGGGCATCTTTTTTCACTTGCTTCCCCCCTACTTTCTATAATGAAAAATTCTTACTTGAAAGGCATAAAAAAATCGCTCCTTTTGCAAAGGAACGACAAAAATAACATAATAAGTACCATCAAACTGGACATAGCCTATGTATTTGCCGTATATCCTCCTAGCTTCCGAGAAGTTTTTATACGTTCAAATAAAGGTCGGTCTCCTGGCTTGTACAGTTCATCACATGAAACAAATGAGTTATAAAGTACCTTCCCATCTTCTTTGAGACAGTGGTAAATCTTTATATTGGCTGTACTTACAGTTGCGGAAACAGCTCCGGTTTTTCACCGGATTCCCGATTATGCTAACTAGCACCTTTATTCTGCAAGAATATTTCATTTGTAAAGCAGTTTATCATATATGATTCAGAAAAAATAGCTATACTTAGAATGGATAACTTTAAAATTACAGCAATATTGCTACTTTAAGAGAAGAATTAAAACTGTTTAATAAGTTTACTACAATAGTGTTTCAATTGCTTGTTCAATATCAAGCTGTGAATCTGTTGGTTCAAAGCGAGCAACGGTTTTACCATTAGCATCTACTAGAAATTTTGTAAAGTTCCAGCGAATATTACGACCATCTAAAAAGCTTGGAGCAAGTTGAACTATTGCTTCTGCCAGCATTTTCTCCTGCATACTTGCCTTCCCAAATTCGCGGTAATCCGCTTCATGCTTTAAATAATTAAAGAGTGGATGTGTTGCCTCTCCATTTACCTGTACAAGCTCAAAAATCGGGAATGTGACTCCATAGTTTACCTTGCATAGATGCTTTGTTTCCTCTCCATCTTCAGGATTTTGATGACCAAATTGATCACAAGGGAATCCAAGAACTACAAAATTCTCTTTTCCATATTTATCATACATTTTCTGTAAGTCTTCAAATTGATATGTAAATCGGCATTGGTTTGCCGTGTTAACAATTAACATTGTTTTTCCACGATATGTTTCCATCGATAAAATTTCACCATTAGGCTTTCGTATTAGATAATTATAAATGCTCATGCCATAACCTCTTTTTTTCATTCATTATAGTTGACTATTCTACAGTTCATCAAAGAATTTGCACAAAAAAACACCATCTCGCTACTTTGAACGGATGGCTGACTTATACTTCTTTTTATATTTAGCATCTTGTTCCTCATTAATTAAACGATGGGCAATGTCTAATAATTTCGAGTCATTCGTTTGATCATATAGCTTTTTAAATGACATAATAATATCCTGGCGAATAAGAGATGGCTGTTTTTCATCTATACATGTTTGAAATCTTTTAGCTAGATACGACACAACCAAATCTCTTTGTACCTGACCCGCTTGTCCAATTTTCCAAATTGCTTGTAATGCATGCCTCGCTGTAGCAGATTGATCATCGTAAGTCACAGCCCAAATCTTTAAAAAATCCTCCAAGACCCTTTCTTCTGGATCACTTTTTGCAGCTAAAGCACATAAAATTTGTGCAGCACGTGCACGAGAATAACCATTATTGTATGTAAGTGCTTTTATTAGCTGTTCCCAAACTGCATATGTCCAATCTACAGGTTCCTGCATAATTTTCATTAATTCCTCGTAAGATTCATATTGAATATCGCGATCATGCTCTGTTAGATTACTAAAAAGTTGCAAAATCTCTTTTTCCATAATTTATCCCTACCTTTATTGTTTCAGAACGTAATAAAACTTGATTTATGGTACACTTAACTTAATTTTTTTCGCAAAGAAGGTGAGTTTATGAATAAATTTCATGCTAGGAAATTGATTTTTCGGTTGATTGTGATTTTATCACTACTTATAGCTGCCTATTTTGTTATCCCCGTATCCATGCCTTTAATACTTGCTGGGATTAGTGCATTTTTCTTAGAACCAATTGTCATGTTCTTTAAACGGAAATGGAAAATGTCACGGAAAATAGCAGTTGCTTTTATTTACATAGTGAGTGTTTTTGTTATTTCTATTATTTGCTATCTTTCCATTACACAAATTATGACGCAAATAATTTTACTGTCTAAGCAAGCTCCTTATTATATTTCCAAGCTATCAGATATGTGGCTTCATATGCAAGAAAATATTTCTAAATACACAGAAGACTTTCCACCTGAAGTAAGTGCTTCGCTTCAAAAAACCACAATGGATTTCATAAAGAAAGTTGAAGAATCCTTTTTAAGCTTCTTTAATTATAGCAAAGTTTCTGCCTTCTTTTCAGAGATACCCAGCCTATTTATCAGTCTTCTCGTTTATATGATTGCGCTATTTCTATTTATGCTTGATTTGCCTAAGTTAAAGCAAATCACTTATAAATATTTAAAGCCCAATACAGCAAAGAAAATAAAAATTATTTTAAATCGCCTAAAAGATGCTACATTTGGCTATATGAAGGCTCACTTATTTGTAAGCTTTATTATTGGAGGCGTCACACTCATTGGACTGCTGTTAATCCAACCGAAATACGCAGTAACAATGACGATTATTATCTGGTTAATAGATATTGTACCATTCCTAGGCTCTATCATTATTCTAGCGCCCTGGGGACTCTACCACCTGTTAATGGGAAACACCTCTATAGCTGTAAAATTATTCATCTTAGCTGCTATTTTACTTATTATTCGTCGAGTAGTCGAGCCTAAATTAATGGGAGACCATATCGGTTTATCTACTTTGCCAACATTAATTTCCATGTTCATAGGTCTACAGTTATTTGGTATTATCGGTTTACTTGTCGGCCCATTCGTTATTATTTTCTTTATTGCCTTGAAAGAGACAGGTGTCATCAAAGTAAATTTTAAAATTTGATATTAATCTAGCTTACTAGAAAAATCTCTCTTCCAGGATAGAAGTAGCAGTCTTGTTTCTTTTGAAAGAAAAGCAAAATAAAAAGGTCATCTTTGTATATTTTTATCTACAAAGATGACCTTTTTCTTATGTCAACCGTCTATATAATAGTGAGGCCTATTGAATACGTCCGAAGCCTACTAAGTATTGATTCCACCAATCAAGTGATTCAATTACGACACCATTGTTTTGAGCATCGATCATTGTGTTGTTACCTAAATAAATACCTACGTGTGCTACCCCTGAACCATAGCTGAAGAATACTAAATCCCCAACACGTGCTTCACCTGCTGAAATGCGTTGTGTTGCTAGATATTGCTGTGATGCTGTACGAGGTAAAGAAACACCCGCTTGCTTATATGACCATTGTACAAGACCTGAACAGTCAAAACCTGTTGATGGGTTGCTACCACCCCAAACATAAGGACGTCCTAGGAATTGTTTAGCCGTTGAAATGGCATCTCCTGAAGAAACAGTACCAGCTCCTGACCCAACAATAATTTTTTGTGGTTCGCCTCCACCATTATTTTGAGTTGCTTGTATAACTGGTGTAGCTGCTTGAAGTGCACGTAAACGAGCTGCCTCTTCTTCAGCTGCTTTACGCTCTGCCTCTAAACGTTCTTCTTCTTGTTTCGTTGCAATTTCAGCTTTTAGTGCAAGTGATTTCGCTTCGTTCTCAGCTTTCTTCACTTCCATTTCGCTTTCTTTTTGCTGAAGCTCTTGGAATTGTTTTTGAAGTTCCTTTTGCTTTTCATCTAATGTAGCTTTTTGTTGCTCTAAGCTTGCTTTATCTGCTTCCTGTTGATCCACTAATTCTTGGTCAGCATCCATTAATGTTTTTACCGCTACGACACGATCCATTAAATCTGCAAAGCTTTTTGCCTCAAGAACTACGTTTAAATAAACACCTACAGTGTTGTCTTGCGCTTGATATGCAGCCATTCGTTCACTTAAAATTTTTGAACGTTGCTCAATGCGTTTTTGTGTTTCAGCAATACTAGCATCCACTTCTTTAATATCAGCTTGTACTTGTTTAAATACCTTTACTTTTGCGTCGATCTCTTGTTGTAGTTTCGTTAGTTCTTCTTGTAATTTTTTAATTTGTGCATCTATTTCAGCCTTTTTCTCAATCATTTGTTGAGAAGTTTCTTCGGCATGTACTTCTGTTGGTTGAATTGTATTAAATAATAAGCCGCCAGCTAGTGCTAATGCTAGCACCATCGACTTACGCCATTTGTTACGCTTAGCCACGTTACCTTCATTTCCCTTCGTCTATCAATTTCGCTCTCGATATTCTATGTAATCACTTGAACGATTTCTATTTTAATTAAATGTTCTTATATTTATTTTAGCCTTTTAAAGTTTAGCATTTTCTACATAACTTTTATACTATTTCATGTCTATTTAATACATTAGTAAAACTCGAAATATTTCTGTAACATTCGCACTTAAACTACATTATTCTACATAATACATTTTTCTTCTACACAGAGAAACTATTAGCTAATTCGACATTAGACCTAACAGATCTTTTGTAATGTTTTTGTAATATTTGAGGATGCCAAAGAAAAAGGTAGGGAAAAGATTCCCTACCTATTGCTTCATCGACCTTAATGCTTGTATAGATAATCTCACTAACAAAATAGCACATAAAAATAAACCTAAATATGCCGCTGTGTTCAAATAGACCGCATAAGAATCGTGGATAAATTGTGAAATAGCTAAAAGAGCGACAGATATAATACCAAAAGTTATACCCACCAGCAGCAATACAAATTGAGAAAACAAATGTGTAATAAAACGTGCGTTATGTTCATCCGAAAAGACATCATGATGTAAAATGATTTTTCCACTTTCAACTCGCTGAATGAGCTGATCGACTCTTCTAGGCATTTTACGTAAAGTCGGTATAAGCATAGATAATTCTTCTTGCAGCCTCTCCTTTGTGGCCATTGGTTCTTTAAATGGCTTAAGGAAAGAGGCACGCATATATGTAGCAGAAAAATCCTTTGCCTCTGTAAAAATATCAAAACGTGGATCTATTACCCGTAGTGTGCCATCTAACGTCACTAAGGAACGGAGAGCCAATCCCACCGCTGGATAAAATGCAAGTCCAAAATCTCTTACCACTGTAAAGAGCGCGTGAATTAGTTCTTCAGTAGGTATACGGTCAACATAGGAAATTTTCAGTAATATTTGATCGATTGCCTGTTCCATTCTCGCACGTTCTGCATGATCAGCATTTTCCACTAATAGTGTTAAACCATCGTATAAAACGCTTGAATCATTTAGTTGAATACCCATCAAAAATAACTTCAAGCCTTCTTGCTGTGTTGCACCTAAACGTCCTACTGCACCAAAGTCAAGCAAAACAGGTGTGCCATCTGTTTCATCTATGTGGATATTTCCTGGATGGGGGTCTGCATGAAAAATACCAGAGAATAGCATCTGCTCAAAAAATGAATACAGTACGGTTCTTGCAAACTGCCTACGATCAATAGACAAACGATTAAATTCAGATGCCCCATCTGCCACACTTTGTCCACGAATATACTCCATCACAATAACATTTTCATTACTGTAAGACGTAAATATTTTAGGAATTCGAACCTTGTAATCACTTTTCGCCAGTGCATTCTTCACCTGTAGCGTATTACGTACTTCAATATCTAAATGAATCTCCTCACGTAGTCCATCTGCAAATCCCCCGGCCAACTCTCGAAAGCCCAATGATTCTGCCCACGTCGATTTTGTGGATAGCCAGTTAGCAAATTCCTCTAAAATTTCAAGGTCATCGCGCATAATTCCCTTTACTTCTGGACGCAATAGCTTGACTACCACCTCTTCATAATCTTTAAGCCTTGCTTTATGCACCTGGCCAATAGAGGCTGCTGCAATGGGTTCCATTTGAAATTGGCTAAATATTTCGCCCATGGATTGCGGAAGAGACCTCTCTAAAATTTGTTTCACTTGCTCCTCTGATAAAGGTTTTACTCGGTGTTGGAGTCTTTCTAATTCATCAATAAAAATAGGTGAAAAAAGCTCTTTTCGTGTGGAGAGTACCTGGCCAAACTTGATGAAAATCCCACCGCATTGTTCTAGTGTTGCTCGCAAAGCAATCGCAAGCTCTTTTTCATTTTCCCGTTGCCTCGCATATTTAATCGTTTGTACAACACCGTTTGTAACAGCAATTTTCAATACCTGACGCAGGCGTTTCTGCTGTCGCCAGTAGCTACGCAATCGCAATAATAAAGATTTTTGGCCGTTACGGCGATCTCCATTTGTAATGCCACTTGGGTCAAAAAGCTCAAATACCAAATAAAGCAACATCGAAATTAGTAGCATACTACCGATCCAAATCAGTGTGCTTACCTCAGTTACTGTTTGCATCATCGTTTCTGATAAAAAATCTGTATGGCGCAGATAAGAATACCAGTAAACAAAAGAGGTTAATATCACACTAATAACGACTGACAGCACTCTTCTCACGAAATTAATATTTGAGCCAATTAATCGTCCACTCACAATATAAATCAAACCCGAAACTACCAGTATTTGGATTAAAAATTTCAATATGATCAACAGTGTCACCCCCTGTGCCATTTCCATTTCCTACTACCGCTAGTATAGCAAATTTATGCACCAACTTTCTTGAACGAGGAACACCACAGAAAATTTATTTATCTCGCACCTTGATAATATACCCTTTAGGGTATATTATTTATTTGTAGTATTAAAACTACATAATTCACCTATTTTTAGAAACAAAACCTTTATTTAAAAGCTTTTAAATACCCCAATATGTATTTAACGAGAAAAGGAGTGTTTATAATTGAGTAAAAAATTTTTAGTAGTCGGTGGCGTTGCAGGTGGTGCATCCACAGCGGCACGTCTTCGTCGTCTCGATGAAAAGGCAGAAATTATTATGTTTGAAAAAGGGCCGAATGTTTCATTCTCTAATTGTTCTCTCCCCTTCCATTTAAGCGGGATTGTTGAAAATAGCGACAAATTAATTTTAATGACGCCTCAAGGCTTCCAAACAAAATACAATATAGAGGCTCGTGTTCAGCAAGAAGTTGTACGTATTAACAGAGAGCAAAAAACCATCACCATTAAGGATTTAAAAACGAATAGAGATTATGAGGAAAGTTACGATACGTTAATTTTATCCCCAGGAGCAAGTCCTATCGTCCCTGACTTAGAGGGCATTCATTCTAAGCACGTCTTTACCATTAGAAACGTGGCTGATATTGACCGTTTAAATTGGTATCTACAAACAGATAATGTACAGGATATTGCCGTGGTTGGCGGAGGCTTCATTGGTGTAGAGGTAGCAGAAAATTTGAAGCTAGCAGGCTATAATGTATCTCTAGTTGAATTTGGCCAACAAATTATGGCCCCTTTTGATTATGATATGGCTCAAATCTTACACAAGGAAATGACTGATAAAGGGGTTCAAGTTATTGTCAATGACGGTCTTGCAAAGGTTACACCAAATAATGTGACGTTGAACTCAGGCAAACAATTGAAAGCACAGGCAGTAGTATTAGCGATTGGCGTTCGCCCCGAAATCCGCTTAGCTAAAGAGGCCGGGCTAACAATCGGTGAACTCGGAGGTATTCAAGTTGATGCAAATTACGTGACGTCCGATCCTTCCATATACGCCGTGGGAGATGCAATTGAAGTATTCCATCAGCTTACCCATAAGCAGACGCGCCTTGCTTTAGCCGGACCCGCTCAACGACAAGCACGTGCTGCAGCTAATCATATGTATAACATCCCTCATCACAACAAGGGAGTCATTGGATCTTCAAGTGTACAAATTTTCGACCTCGCATGTGCGACAACAGGCTTAAACGAAAAAACAGCCCTGGCAAATGGTTTTCCAGCGAAAAGTGTTTATTTGATAGCTCCCGACAAAGTAGGACTAATGCCAAATAGTAATCCACTTCACTTTAAGCTCGTTTATGAAACACCCACGGGTAAAATACTAGGGGCTCAAGCAATAGGTAAAGGTAATGCAGATAAGAGGATTGATGTTATAGCTACCCTCATCACAATGGGCGGTACTTTAGAAGATTTAAAGGAGCTAGAGTTATCTTATTCTCCAATGTTTAGCACTGCCCGTGATATTGTCAATTTGGCAGCTCTTGTAGCTCAAAATCTATTACACGGACACTTTAAGCAGGTACAAGTTGATGAAGTGAGGAAACTCATTGAAAATCAAGCCTATTTCTTAGACGTTCGTGAAAAAAATGAATTTGAATCTGGTCATCTCATCAATGCACACAATATTCCTCTAAGTGAACTTCGGGAAAGAATGAATGAAATCCCAAAGGATCAAGCAGTATATGTACATTGCCGATCCGGTCAACGTAGCTATAATGCTGTTATGACCCTTCAAAATAGCGGTTTTTCTAACATCTTTAATGTAAGCGGGTCATTCCTTGGGATTAGCTTATATGAATATTTTACAGACATTACAACAAACAGAGATAAAATCGTAACTGCGTATAATTTTAAATAACTTAAAAGGGATGCCAATTATGAGCATCCCTTTTCTTCGTTAGTTTGTAGACAAAACTTTCTCCCAGTCAATCGTTCCATTTTTAACTTGTTCACGTTTTTCCTTATTCATGATGTCATTTGGACGCCCGCCTTTTGGCCAGTCTTTTTCATGGTTTGCCCACTCTGGACGATCCTGCGATAAAATAAAGGCAGCTAAATCTGCAGCTTCTTGATCTGTTAATGTTCCTGCTGCACCTATTGGCATATTATTTTGAATATAGCCAGCCATTTTTGACATACGTGCCATGCCTGCGCCATCATTAAATGAATTATCTCCCCATAAAGCCGGGCCAGTATTAGCACCAGTTCCTGCGCCATCTGCTGCATGACAGGCTATACAGGACTGCGCATAAAGCTCCTCACCATCTGCAACATTTGGGATCGGCACATTCTTCATATCACTAGTGCCCGCCCATTCACGTTTTGCTCCAATCGGAACACCTTCAGAAATATAAGCAAAATACGCCACCATAGCCTCTAGTTCATCACTATTCATTTCGAATTTTTTACCATTCATACTACGAACCATACAGCCATTAATGCGCTCCTCTATTGTAACCACACCACCCGAGCGTCCAATATACTGTGGATAATTTGCCATTACACCTACTAATGAGGAGGCTTGCTCATCATAGCCAGCACCAGCATGACAGCTTGTGCAAGATAATTGGTTGCCCACATATTCATCTGCCGCAACATGCGTGTTATTTACAAGTTCATAGCCATATAATATTGCTTCTTTCATTGGACCTTCTGGTACTTCCTCAATACTCGGCGGAGCATAGACCACTGACTGAGCAGCTGCTGTTGTTGGTAATTGTGTTTGCACTGTCGCTTCTTTCTCACTCACATTCGAATCAACTGTAATTTTGTCACTGACAAACGTCCCAACAAAAATGGCGCCTGCTAACAGTACTGTTCCTGCTACTCCTGCTACTATAGGTTTCATCTATAATACCCCCCTTTGTATTCTCACTTATATTTTAGCAACATAACAATTTATTGGATGTGATTTTTCTCACACTACCATAAAATAGAACCATTCAGATGATAAAAATGGATATTTTATACATTTTATTTTGTTCTATAACACAGAAAACAAGACTTAATACCTCTTGCAGTATTCATCTACTTCGAAACAAAAAAGCGTCGAGTACAAATTCGCACTCGACACCTCTTACGTCTTATAGTTTACACTGTCCATCAGCACATGCCGATTCTCCATTACCATTTATCATTATCGTTGGCTGAATACCAGCTATTTCCGCAGCTTGATGCAAAGTCCGCACAAACACTTCATTCGGCTCAGCCCCTTTAATACCATAACGGTTTTCAAATACAAAGAACGGTACACTTCGCACGCCAAGTTGCTGTGCTTCATAGCGATCCTTGTCTAGCTCTTCACTAAAATCAGTTGAAGCTAATATTCCCTCCGCAGCTTCTCTATCCAAATCTAATTGCGCAATAACTTTTAATAAGAATTCATCTTTATTTAAATCTTCACCATCTTTAAAATAACCAGCCATTAGTAATTCAGTATATGCTGTCGCTTTACCAAATTGCTGCGTCCATTTAGCTAAACGATGCGCCTTTTCTGTATGTGCCGTTTTCATCTTAGCAAAATTATAATGTAAACCAACTTCGGCTGCTCTCATAGCTATACCCTCAACCATTTCTTCCGCTTCTTCAAGCGTAACATCATATTTTTTAGCCAACGCCTCATAAAAAGATGGTGCATTCACTTTCGGGGTATCTGGGCTTATTTGAAATGCTTTATATTCTATTTCCACTAATCCTGTATAGCCTGCGATGTCAATCGCCCGTTCAAGTTCTTGCTTACCAATATAACAAAATGGACATGTAAAATCAGAGAAGACTTCAATTTTCATTACCATATCCCCTTTATAATATATCCATCCAAATTTTAATAGCTGTTGCTAATATAAGAACCGCTAAAATAATTTGTAGGAATTTTGTATTTAACTTGCCCCCTATTCTCGCACCTAGAGGAGCAGCTATTAGACTAGATACAATCAAGATGAGCGCTGGATAATATTCTACTTGCCCAGTCATTAATTTACCAATGGTACCTCCTATTGAGGAGATAAACGTAATAGCAAGGCTTGACGCAATAGTCATACGAGTAGGAATTCCTAAGACCACAAGCATGATTGGTACTAATAAAAATCCACCAGCTGCCCCCACAATCCCGGAACCGATACCAACAACGAAAGCTAATAGGACCGCCAATGGTTTATTAAATGTAACAGCCTGCATTGGTTTATCATCAATTTGCTTTTTCGGAATGAACATCATCACAGCTGCAATTAATGCAAGAATTCCATAGACAATGTTAATACCCGACTCTGATAAAAATTTCGAACCGAAGCTACCTACAAAGCTTCCCGTTAATATGGCGCTCCCCATATAAATAATGAGTGATTTATTTAAATACCCACCTTTGCGATAGACCCAAACACCTGAAAGAGCAGCAAAAAGCACCTGAATCGCACTTATCCCTGACACCTCATGTGCCGAAAAGGCCGCAAACCCTAGTAATGGCGGTATATACAGTAGCATTGGGAAATTAATGATGGCACCGCCAATACCTAACATCCCCGATACAAATGAACCGAGAAAACCAATAAGTAAAATGGTTAAGATCCATGCAATATCCATTTATTTTTCCTTCTTTCTGGCTGTATTCAATAAAAGGAAAGAAGGGTTGTTCTACTGTAATAGACAACCCTCAATCAGCCCTATGCTTTCTGAATGAAAAATGTAATGACGCCAGCCTCTTCAGATTGATCTAAAATGATATGACCTCCAGCTTTTGCCCAAGCAGGAATATCCGCTAAAGCTCCTTTATCTGTCACCTGAACTTCTAAAACTTCCCCAGGCTTTAGGGTATCTATTGCTTTTTTTGTCTTCACAATAGGCATTGGACAAGAAAGGCCTTTTGCATCTAGTTGTATACTTGATTTCATCATAATCTCCTTCTACTCGGCAAAGGTTGTAAGCGATTTTGCCGGTTCATCTTGTTTTATATCTTCATGCGCCTTCAATTCCCGAAATTTACAGGCATACTCATTGCACTTTAGCATGTTTTATCGTACTGCACAGCGATTTGGTCCAATTTCCATTTCTGTTTGCTCATCTAACCCAGGTGTTATTTTCCCCATATTCACCTGACGAATTTCCTGATAAGCATTTGGCTGTGGAGGTAATTCATCTGTTACCACACGTCTAAATTCTTCTTCATCTTGAATATTTAATCCATGGTTTTGTACAAATAAATCCCCTAGTCGTTTCGCAACCGTTCCATCTTCATTCAGCTCATCAATAATCATAAAATGTGCCGGTAAGACAATAAGTTCATCAGACAATTCTCGATAACGCTTGTAAAGCGTGTCTCGTAAATCTCCAACCCAGTCATCAGCAAGGCCAGCTAAATCAGGACGTCCGATTGAATCGATAAATAAAATATCTCCTGTTAATAAATATTTGCTGTCAACAACAAATGAAGTAGAGCCTATCGTATGACCAGGAGAATAGATCGCCCCTACATCTATTTTTGATGCACCGATTTGAACAGTCGTGCCATCAACTAATGGTGTATAGTGGAACACAACTTCCTCAGCGTCCTTAGGTGGCAAATAATAGGTTGCGCCTGTCATCTCTGCAATATGGCGCCCACCTGAAATGTGATCAGCATGTAAGTGTGTATCAAAAACATGTTTAATTTGGACATTTTTATGTTCTGCAAAATTTATAAACACATCTGTAAAACGTACAGCATCAATAATAGCTGCTTCACCTTCAGAAAGGACCATATAAGACAGACAACCCTTTCCTAAACGAACAAACTGGTAAAGCTCACCACCGCCTGTTAAATCTCCTATTTTGACTGGCTCTAAATATTCGCTCCAGGATTTCATACCTCCTGCTAAATAGGCAACCTCAATACCTGCCTCAGCTAACATTTCAGCGACCATTAAAGACGATCCTTCTTTTGCACAAACGACTAAAACTTCTTTATCAGTTGGGATATTTGGTAAAATATTATCAATACCATCTAACAGTTCAAAATAAGGTATATTTAAATACTCAAAGCGATGTCCGTCGATTTTCCAATCTTCGAATGCATCCGCATTACGAACATCTAAAATAAATAATTCCTCATTATGAATAACCTTTTTAGCTACTTGTGACGCACTCCATTTTTGAATTGACATCTCTTTTACCCCCATTGGTATTATATTTATGTTTTTTATAGCGGAGAGGGGTATCCTCTCCGCTTTTAGGACACTAGAATGTAAGTGACGGTGCTGCGTCTTTCGCGAATTCTAGGAACGTTACGGCTCCTCCCACTTCAATACCCTCAATGAAATCTTCAGTAGTTAAACTCATTACATCCATTGTCATCTGGCAAGCAATAAATTTCACACCTAATTCTTGTGCCATCTCTACTAGTTGAGGGATAGCTGGCACATTTGCTTTTGTAAAACCTTCAGCATAATGTTCTGCTCCAGCTGGCATTGGTAATGCATGCATACCTTGCTTATGAATTAAATTCAAACCTTCAAATGTAAAGAAGATCGCTACCTCTTTCTCAGAAGCTGCTGCTGCAGTTGCGATATTAAACACCTTATACGCATCAAATAAACCACCGTTACTTGCAATAATTGCTACTTTGTTCGACATAATAAAATTCCTCCAATTTAAATGTTTTTTGTTAAATCGCCTGACCAGGATGTCATACCTGGTAGTACGTTAAATACTTTCGTAAAACCATGTGAAGCCAGCTTTTGCGCAGCCATGTCACTGCGTTTTCCAGTACGACAAATAACATATATCTCCTGCTCTTTATCAAGCTCAGAAAGTCGCGTCTCCAGTTCGCCCATTGGTATCGATTTTGCTCCCGCAATATGCCCAAAAGCGAATTCTGTTTCCTCACGTACATCAAGAATTAATCCTTTACGACTTGTGATTTGCTCTAAATCAATTGTTTGATCAAACGTCATTTCTTCTATTTGGTCGTTTGTACATTTACGAATATAATGTTTCAGTACACCATCATCTTCTAAAGTACCAATATACTGATGACCTACTGTTTCAGCCCATGCTGCAATATCAGCTTTTGACCCTTTATCTGTCGCAGCTACTTCTAAAATTTGACCATCTACTAAATCAGCCATCGCTTTTTTTGTTTTCACAATCGGCATTGGGCAAGAAAGACCCTTGGCATCTAGCTGAAAATCCGCCTTCATAATTTCCTCAACCTCCACATACCTACAAGGGTATTATTTTACTCAAAAAAATATAGCAATAATCTATAACTGTACTTTACCCTCCCAAGCTAACATACCACCAGTCATGTTAGTTACATTAAAACCATTACTTTCTAATATTTGAGTAGCTCGAGCACTTCGTCCACCTGATCGACAAACCATAATATACGACTCTCTCTTATTTAATTCATGTAATCGAAACTCTAATAAACCTAGCGGGATATGAATAACGCCTGGGATGTGACCAGCCTCCACTTCATCTACCTCTCGCACATCAATAAGATTCAGCTTCTCTCCTTGCTCCATCGTTTGCTGAACTTCTTTGGCTGTAATTTCTTTCATTTTTTCTCCTCCTAGTATGCACTCATTCCACCACGAACATTGGAAACACGCTCAAAGCCTTGCTTTTTCAGTTGCTTACAAGCCTGACTACTTCGCATGCCACTCTGACAAATAACTATGATCTCTTTATCCTTCGGTAGGTTTTCAAAGCTCGATCCAAGCGGAACATTTTTAAATTGCGAGATATGCCGACCTTTATACTCAGCAGGCGTACGTACATCGATAAATATCTTATCCTTATCATTCAGCATATCTTTTAATTGGGCTGTAGAAATTGATCGAACGCCCTTCGCTGGCTTCATTCGCCAAAAGAAAAAGGCTGCGACAAGCACAATAATAATCCATATTTCCATAGGATCAGTCCTCCCTTTTATACGATTATGGGTATATCTTAGTTATCGACTTTTCACGACCAAATCCATTGCTTCCTGGATAGCAGCATTCATTTTTTCAGCATTACCTTTAGCAGTCGATACACAATCTAATAAATTTTCACTTACAATGACACCAATCGTCCGATCAACAGCAGAACGCACGGCAGATAGCTGTGTAATCACATCTTTACAGCTTTCACCTTCTTCCATCATGCGTAAAATACCGCGCATTTGACCTTCCATACGTTTCACACGATTTGCAGTGTTTGGGCCATATGCCATTCTGTTACGCCCCCTTTCAAAACGGTTGAGTGAACTTCCTTACGAGATTCATATTATACCCCTGTAGGTATATTGTCAATATGAAAGCTTCAAACTTTTTTATAGGGCTAAAATTCAGGGGCACAATGTTTCTCCTCATTTCTTTAACCCCATCCATCTGCTTCCTTATTATTTCAATAAAAAAACCCTGCTACGAGTTATTACTCATAGCAGGGAAATCATTTTTATTTAGCTAATTGCATGGCTGGTCCAAAGAATTCATAGTGAATCTTCTCATCTTTCACGCCAATTTCCTGTAAATTTTTAATAACCGCTTCCATAAAGCCTACAGGGCCACATACATAAACATCTGCATTATCAGCTACTTTTTCAGCTAATAATTCTTTTGTAATAAGCTTGTCTTCATCAGAGTATAAAGCTGTATAGGATGCATTTGGTAATACATTTACTTTCTCTTGAATGTCATCACTAAACGCTACAACTTTCTCATTACGAGCACATTGGATAAAGTTCACTTCATTCACTGCATTATCATTTAAAGATTGCAGCATACTGTTTAAAGGTGTTACACCGATACCACCACTCACAAATGTAATTGGCGCATCCGTTTCTTCTAACACAAATAATCCAGCTGGGGCACTTACATCCACTAAATCTCCAACCTGTAAGTGATCGTGAATATAATTCGACACTTTACCATTTGGCGTATGATCGCTTTCTCGTTTCACCGAAATACGATAGCCATCTTCTGCACTTGCTTGAGAAAGTGTGTATTGGCGGTTCATTAAATACTCTTCTCCTGGCACTTTCACTCGGATAGAGATGTATTGACCTGGTTCATAAGTTGGTAGCGGTGATCCATCTTCGTTTACAAAATAAATAGAAGTTACTAAGTCACTTTCCACAACTTTTTTCGCCACTTTTAATGGTTTAAATAGACGCCATCCACCATTGTTCTCCGTTTTTTGGTATAACTCTTCTTCTACTTGAATGAAAATATCTGCGATAACGCCATATGCCTCAGCCCATGCACCAATAATATCATCTGTTGCTGCATCACCAAGTACTTCTTTAATCGCTTTTAATAAGTTTTCACCCACGATTGGGTAATGTTCAGGTAAAATTCCTAAACTACGGTGTTTATGTGCAATAAGCATTACTGCTGGTAAAATTGCTTCTAAGTTTTCAATATGAACTGCTGCAGCGTAAACAGTATTAGCTAATGCTGTTTGCTGACGACCTTGTTCTTGGTTCGTGTGATTAAAAATATTTAGTAATTCTGGATGAGCTTGAAACATATTTTTGTAAAACGTCTTTGTGATTTCAACACCGTGAACTTCTAATACAGGTACTGTTGCTTTAATAATTTGAATTGTTTCTTGTTTTAACATATCGCTTACCATCCTTTCGTGATTACAATATAACGCTTTCATTCTCTTAAAGCAATATATAAAATACATCTTTAACAAAATAGACATATTTGATGTATTCTAAATACATCTTTAAAAATAGGTTGAAGATATTATACTTCAATGTAAAAATGCTATAATTATTATGAATTATAGAAAGTAGGGTGTTCGGATGCGCTTAACTTTATACACGGACTACTCTCTGCGCACACTTATTTATTTAGGCGCAAAGGAAGATGGTCAATTATCAACTATTCAAGAGATCTCAGATGCTTATAATATATCGAAAAACCATTTAATGAAGGTGACACACCAGCTCGGGTTATTAGGCTATATTGAAACTATTCGTGGACGGGGTGGTGGTATTCGCCTAGCCATCGATCCAAAAACCATTACTATTGGTGAAATTGTGCGTCATACAGAAGAGGATTTTCATCTTGTAGAATGTTTCGATAAAGAAAATAACCTATGTAAAATAGCTCCTGAATGTCAGCTAAAAGGTGTGCTGTATGAAGCTTTGCAAGCCTATTTGAACGTGTTAGATCAATACACCTTGGACGACTTCCTTCATTCCAAGGAAAAATTAATGGCTCTACTGCTCGGTAAATAAAAATACCCGCTCAACCTTTGTTGAACGGGTATTTTTTTATGAAGTTTGCTTATAATTGCTTTGTAAAGAAAATCATATCCAATGCACGAATACCATTTTCATAAATTGGTTCTGGGTAATGACGGAAGAAATCCTTTTCAATAGCCTCCATGCGAAAGCCTGCTTTTTGATAAAAAGCGATATTATCAATACTAGAGTTCGCCGTTCCAACCAATACTACCTGATAGCCTTCCTTACGGCACTTTTCAGTAAGTTGTCGTAATATCTCTTTGCCTATTCCCTTCCCTTGATACTTGGTTTCAATAGCAATATTCTTCAATTCAATTGTAGTGTCAGATTGAGGAATGACCAATGCCACTCCCACTAGCAGTTCTCCACAATTAATTTTATATAATGTACCCTTATCTAAATATTTCCGAACCGCTACCTCACTTTCATCCGCTAATAAAAGCTGGGGTAAAAAAGCTTCTCGGTTTCCTTCTACCTTTTCTAGGGATGTTCGATAACGGACATAGTCTTCTCGTTCAAAAACATTTAACACACATGGTTGCTTTTCCTTCACTTCTAACCACGAATGCTCCTCAGGATAATCTTTTTCCACCCCTAATCGAACAAAAGGTAGTTTTTCTTGGGCTTTTTGTGAACGGATATTAACCTTCCGTGCTCCTGCAAATACACGTAATAATCCTAGTTCAAAAAAAGCAATATCTAAGATAGCCTTTTTTGCTTCAAGATTATAGCCCTTTCCCCAAAATTGATAGCCAAGCCAAGAGCCGATATGACAGCTCTTTTTATGACGATCAATAAACATTAATGATGTCACACCAATGACTTGCCCCTCCTCATCTAAAATCACGCGAGGAACGGTCTTACCTTCTTCTTCATCTATACGTTCACGCTTAATAAAATGAATCGTGTCTTCTACCTTGCCAGCAGGTAAGCCAAGGGCATCTCGAACCTGTGGCATAGAAGACAACGCATGCATAGCCTCGGCATATTTGATATCGTGTCTCACTAAAGTTACCGTCATCTTCTATTCTCCTTTATTTCTGTTAACAATACATTTTCTTTATTGTAAAGCTTACGAAAAACTTTTTCATCGATTGGAACATACATAAAATGTAATCATCTTTGTAGCCTTACAAACTACTTTAAATAAAGGCAACAAAAACTACAACAAAACGTGTTATAAAAAAGTTTACTTTATTAATGCTTTCATTATTCTCTCTATTAAAAAGTTAACTTTATTTTATGTATTACTCACTTTGCTACATTTTGCTATAAAACATTTATTGGAAATTAAATCAAAAGAGGAAGTGAATCGAATAAATATTTTGGAAGTTAGCTTCTGTAGCCTTAGCTACAACTATTGTCGGTGGTGAATTCAATAGCAATGCTATCGCTTCTGAATTAGAAACAATTGCAGTAGGAACTACATACGAGGTTCCTGCATCAGCTTTAGAAGAATCAATCAACTCAACTGATGAGTTTAAAGTTACAGTTACTTTTGTGCCTGCGGATGGATCTATCAGCACTCAAGATCAACATATTAACACATTTGTTGGCTCTAGCATCGCGTTGAAGGGTCGTCATTGAGCAATTTCGAAAGGAGAGAGTTGTCCGTCAATGTAGGGGATGCTGTAGTTCAAGCTTATAAATCTAGCGGTGCACTACTTTGTACTTTATTATTTTTAAATAGGAGGATAGTTTGAAGTACTAAAAAGTAAAGAAAGTGAGCTTTACCTCACTTTCCTTACTTTTTTATTCTTTTGAGTTAATTGGTATTGTTATTTCTAGCTCTGAAATGTATTGAATGATCGGGTCACCGTTTTCATTCTCTTGATATGTTCCTTTTGGGTAGTCATTATAAAGATGGATATATGGTTTGATCGTAATAGCTTTTGGTAAGGTTTCAAATGGATGTAACCGTAAATCCATAATGAGATCGCTATTTCCTTTATTTGTCTCACGTCTACCATTGCCATGAATTAGTTTTAGTTCATGCCCTTGTTCATCATAAACTTCGATACTTATTCCTTCCCGGAAATCTACAGAAGTTGATTTATCAAGCAAGGCTATTCTTGTCGTAATACTAGTTGTAATAGGAGTTAGCATAATTTGTTCAATAGTAAACTGATTATTCTTGTACTTTCTACTTATATTAGGTTGTAGGTTTACATAGTTACCAATATCACTCACTGGAATATCCATTTTAAAAGGTTCAGAGATCCCAGTTATTGTAGCAGATAATGTCAAATTAAATTGCTTTGGAAAAGGACTTCCACCTTGGTTTTTCAAATCTGCAAATTCAAGAATTACGGAATTCTTATCCTTACTTGGTTGTTCAAAAACACTACTAAAATTGGTGTGATTCAATGGTTCACCATTTAGTAAAAATTCAATATTACTGATTTGCTCTGATAAATTTTCTTTGGCATTTTCACCTTCTTTATCATGGCGTTCGATCCCAATTGCAACACGTGTACCATCATACACTACTTCTGTTACATTTAATGTAAAGCCTTCATGCGTAGCGCTTATATTCAATTTTGTTGAGAGTCCCTTTTCATCTGCGGCGTGTAAACCAAGATCCCCTGTAAATTTAAAAACAGATGATAATAAAGGCACTTCTTTCATCGTCGCAGCCATGGTTGGTGAAATTAAACCTGTAACAATAATCAAACTAAAAATCATTGCTGCGGAGACGGTAATCATCATGACTCTTGGACGTAAGTTCTTACGAGTTTTAAATTTTTTGGACGGCTTTGTATCACGGCTGCTTTCATATTTGTTCATTGTCCGATTTACTAAATCCACTTCCACAGGTGTTTCCCGAATAAACCTTTCTATCTGAGTTAACTCCTTAACCTCCAATCTTGAACGAGTGTCCATAAATATCCCCTCCTAACATATTTTCCTTCATCAATTTTTTACGTAATCGTTCATACTTTTTTCTTACTGTGGCTGCTTTCATATCCATAATGGCAGCAATTTCATCAAAGCTATACTCTTCAATAGAACGAAGTAATAAAATCCTTTTTTCATCTACATGTAAGTTTTCCAATAGCCTATGCACCATTTCATCATATTCAGGTATCGGAGCTTGCGTCTGCTTCACCTGTTCTTGCTTCATATTTAGCCAAAATTTATAGCCCCTATTTTTGGCTTTTATGACATCAATACAATGATGATGGGCAATTTTATAAAGCCATGCCGATAAGGAAACCGTATAAGAAAAGTTATGAATATTTTCTAATCCTTTAATAAAAATATCTTGTGAGGCATCCTCCGCCTCCTCTTTGGTTCCTAGCATATAGTAACAATAAATATAAATTTGCTTTTGAAAACAACGAATGATTTCTGCATAGGCACGTGTGTCACCTGATTGAACTTGCTCCACAATGGATTGAATATCTATATCAGTTCGCTCTTTTGATTGATTTAGTGCCGTCAAAGTTGTTCCCCCCTTTCCAATCTATATAACTGAAATTAATAGAAGTTTGTGACACTAGATAAAAAATCTTAAAAATATTATTGAATGTCAACAAGTTACTTGGAGAAATGTTTTACATCTTCCCTTCCTCGCCTATATAACTGAAATCAACAGCCATTTGTGACACACATTAAAAAATTTTTTCACAAAAATAAAACGCTTAAGGATATCCTAAGCGCTTGAGTTTCTATTTTATTTTGGAGCTTGTTATAAACCCTTTAATAATTGGGATCAATACAACTATCAATACAATGGGTAGGAACCACCAGCCTAATGAATTTACCTCACCAAGACCAATCCGAACCATCTGAATCGATATAAAGGCAAATAAAATGAGGCAGATATTTTTCACCTGATTTAGTATTTTTCTGCTATTCAAATAAAATGCTTTTACATTACTTTCATTCAAACGTGACGGATAATTATGCATATTAGGTGCTTTTTCTAGCAGCCCCATTACAATCCATAAAAATAAACCGATGAATGGAAGAATAAATAATTCAATTTTTGAACCCCAGCGATCAACCTCACCCATCCCATTAAAATGACCAGGTATTTCATCAGGCAACTTACCCCATGCCAATATAATATAAAAGATGGATAAAATAAATATACTACCACCAATATAGTCCCATATCTTTTCTGATTTCGTTTTAGGTAACTTTAAAATTGGCCTATACATTTTCTCCACCCCTGTTCTTTTCCTTTACTGCTTCTACGTAATGACTACTATTAAAGTTTCAAAATTTATGAAAATTGACTTAATATTCAACATGCACCATTAACTATCCCTATTATTAGTAGCATTATAGCTATAAAATCTACTTTTTTTATTACTTCATATATTAAGAATACCCATTTTCAAACTACTAATTACAGTAGAAATACTCATAATACTTTGTAAAATCCATATAATCTGATATAAATGATATATATACATATTTCATTATTTTGTAACATTTCTACTAATTACTGAGAAAGGATATTTCAACTATGCGATTTACTATCTACAAGAAATTATTACTCGGTTTTTTTATAGTTATTTTAGTACTCGTTACAACAATCGGCTTAAATATAAAACAGCTTGATTCTGTAAATAAGACATATCGTACATTACTGGAGGAACAAACTACTAAATCTATAAGTATTCAGGAATTACGGGTGATTGCAAAACAGGAAATTGTCAGCATGCGAGGTTACCTACTACTTGGAGACAAACAAAACTTTCAAAGTAATCAAGCCTCACGCGAAGAATTCAAACAAAAATCAGAAGAATTAATGGCTACTTTAGATTCAGAAAAATCAATTAAGCTGCTTGAAGCTATTAATAAAAGTGAGCAAAATGTTCAAGAATTTGCAGATCGTATGTTTGAGTTAAAAGCTGCTGGCGAAACAGAGAAGTACGAAAAATTGGATAGTACTCAAGGACGCTTAATTATTAAACAATTCGATGAACGTGTTGAAAACCTTTCTAATTATCAAAATGAATATGTAGAAGGTAAAATGGCTGCTACATCCAATCAAATTCAAGATATCAAGCTCCAAATGATGCTTCTTGGGGTCTTTGCAGTTGTCATAAGTCTGATAATTGCTATGGTGGTTGGTAGTCTAATGTCTCGTCCAATTAACGGTATGGCTAAGGCTGCGAAAAAAATAGCTGAGGGTGACTTAACAGCTGAACAAATTCGTATAAAGAATCGTGATGAAGTGGGTGATTTAGCGCTTGCGTTTAATCAAATGGCTACAAATTTAAAGGATTTAATTACGAATGTTCGCCAAAACACTGTACAAGTAAGTGGTTCTGCTGCTGAGTTAACAGCTAGTGCAGAGCAAACTATCCAGGCTACAGAACAAATCACTTCTTCTATTCAAGAGGTTGCTAGTGGCTCAGAGGCTCAAGGGAAAAACGCAACTGAAAGCTCAGAAGCAATGAAAAACATGACAAAGGGTATCCAACAATTAGCTTCTACTACTGCTGCTGTTTCTGAACTGGCAATCGAAACAAATTCAGAGGCTAAGAAAGGGAATGATTCATTACATCGTGTTATCTCTCAGATGACAACAATCAACACGGCTGTTTTAGAGTCAGCAAGTGTTGTTAAAAATCTAGACGGGCACTCCATTGAAATTGGCAATATCATTGGTATTATTACTGATATTGCAGAACAAACAAATTTATTAGCACTTAATGCTGCAATTGAAGCAGCCCGTGCAGGCGATCATGGACGCGGCTTTGCAGTCGTAGCAGATGAAGTGAAAAAGTTAGCAGAGCAATCAAAAAAATCTGCTGAGCAAATCGCTACCTTGATTTCTGAAATACAGCAGGATACAAACCGTGCTGTTACGGTAATGGATACTGGAACGCAAGAGGTTCAAATTGGAATGCAAGTAGTGAAGGTAGCAGAAGAAGGTTTCTCTAAGATTGTTGAGCTGATTGAGCAAGTATCCATGCAAATCCAAGAAGCAACGACTGTTTCAGAGGAAATGTCCTCTAGTGCAGAGCAAATCTATGCTTCCTTTGATGAAATTGCAACTATTGCCCAAATGTCCTCATCTAATTTACAAAATGTTGCATCTGCTTCCGAGGAACAATTAGCTACTATCGAAGAAGTAGCAGCTTCAGCTGCAACACTTTCAAATATGGCAGAAGAACTTCACACGCAAGTCTCTCGCTTTAAGGTAGAATAAAAGACTGCTCGTTTTCTTTAGGCTTATAGTCTCTAGAAAATGAGCAGCTTTTTCATGTTTTATGTATTTCTATTTGCTATGTTTCCGCTGTACTTTTCGCTAAACATCTCAAGCATCTCAATTACAGCTGCTTCCTCGCTCACAACCTGTAAAGAGGCCATTTCACGAACCTGATGCCCTCCTACACAGACACTTTCCTTAGCTTTCAAAAACATGGAAGCATCGTTTGCATCGTTGCCAAAGGCGATAAACTTCCCTGCCTCAACACCCAATTTAGATAAGCCATTCCACTTGTCGATGCCATAAGGGCTTATATCCACAATATTTTCTGATGTATGCTCATATAGACAAACAGGAAGCTTTTGTAGCTCAGATAATACAGCATCAAGATAATCTCCAGGAAATAAAACAACTTTCACTATGTCTCTAATATCCTCTAAGGCTACCTTTTTAGCTGCTTTTAAAGAGTCTATATTTTTGTAAAATGGATGATCCTCACTACCTGTATAAGCATAATCCCAATGACTATCTACTAGATATGGTAATTGAAAAGTTGTGATAACCTGGCGAATGGCCTCAGCTACTTCTGTAGTAAATGCTGTTACCTCAATTGCTTCACCATCATGAGCAGTAAATGCACCATTCCCACCTACCATTGGATATTTTCGCATCGATTCCGGTAATACAGATAGTAGATCCCGTATCGGTCTGTCTGAGGCAAAAATGACTTCATGTCCAAGCCGTCTACATGCCTTCAAAGCATTTGTGATCTCTTCACTTAATGGCTTACCTTTAAAACAAATAGTACCATCTAAATCAAAGACAAATTTTCCTACCTTTCATAGGCTAACTCTCCATATCATTATCTCCCAGAAAAATACATTTATTAGTGCTTCAACTACATTTCACTAAATATCAAATTTTTAATAAGGTAGTTAATACTTAAGACAGAATTAAATAAATTTTTAGAATATTATTGACATGAAGTTAATATCCAAGTAATATAGCTTTCAACAACACATTGCAGGCCAAGATTGGAAATAGTAAAAGTGGTTGTGTACTTGTAGAGAGCCGATGGTTGGTGTAAATCGGTAGGCACACATTTTGAACTCGTCCAAGAGCTACTCCCTGAACTTTTTAGTAAGGGATGTCGGTTTCCCCCGTTAACAGGATAGACAGTGATAGCTGTCGATAAGGGGACTTTTTCTATAAAGAAAAGGTCAATTAGAGTGGTACCGCGAGCATAAACTCGTCTCTATTTTTAAATAGAGACGGGTTTTTTATTTTTTAATGACTTATTGGCCTAAGTGTAGATTTTAGATACTAATCACTAAAAAGGAGTGTTTGAAAATGGGAAGAAAAATTTGGGTGTTTGATACAACTTTACGTGATGGCGAACAGGTGCCTGGAGCAAAGCTAAATCTTTATGAAAAAGTAGAGATCGCACAGCAGCTGAAAAAATTGGGTGTCGATATTATCGAGGCTGGATTCCCCGCTTCCTCTCAAGGTGATTTTGATGCTGTCAAAGCTGTAGCTGAAAGGGTTGGCAATACAAACGACATTATGATTACAGCATTAGCACGTGCTGTAAAGGCTGACATCGATGCTGTCTATAATGCTGTGAAGTATGCTCAAAACCCGATGATTCACATGGTACTAGGAACCTCTGATATTCATGTGGAGAAAAAATTCAGCAAGTCAAAAGATCAAATTTTACAAATTGGCGTAGATGCTGTGAAATACGCTAAAACATTCTTGCCGCAAGTTCAATATTCCACAGAGGATGCATCTCGTTCTGACTTTGAATATCTTTGGAAAACAATTGAGGCTGTTATGAGAGCTGGCGCAACAATGATTAACGTTCCTGATACGGTAGGCTTTGCAGAGCCAGAGGAATTTGGAGAAATGATTTTTAAATTAAACGACCGTATGAAAAACTTAGATGATAGCGTTCTTTTAAGTGTTCATTGTCACAATGATCTTGGAATGGCAACGGCTAATACGCTAGCTGCAATTAAAAATGGTGCGGATAAGGTAGAGTGTACAATCAATGGTATCGGCGAACGTGCAGGTAATGCTGCATTAGAAGAAGTTGTCATGGCACTTAAAACTCGTAGCTCCGTCTACAATGCCGAAACACGTATTAATACAAAAGAGATTATGAATACTTCACGTCTTGTTTCTAGCTTTATGGGCTTAGATGTACAGGTCAATAAAGCCATTACAGGAGATAATGCATTTGCCCATTCTTCTGGTATTCATCAAGATGGTTTGTTAAAATCACGTGATGCTTATGAAATCGTTCACCCTGAGGATGTAGGTCTTGATGATATGGAGCTAGTACTAACAGCTCGCTCTGGTCGCCATGCAGTAAAAAACGCTCTTGAAAAATTAGGGTTTACTAATCTTTCTACAGAGGAATTTGAGGGTATTTTTGAAGGATTCTTAAAGCTAGCCGATGCGAAGAAAGAAGTTTACGATCACGACTTATACGTTATTGTTGAAAGTTATTATGAAAAGCATGATGCCAATAATAAAAATGCTACACATTATAGTGAACAATTCTTTGATTTCGATGATCTACAAGTCGTCAGTAATACAAGCTTTCCTTCTGCAAGTGTTAAGGTTCGTAAAGGCGGTGAAGTATTTAAAGCTAGTGCAGTAGGCTCTGGCCCAATTGATGCCCTGTATTCAGCCATTGCAGAAATTACAAATATGGATGTAAAACTAGTGGAATATAATATCAATAGTGTTTCACGAGGCAAAGAGGCTTTAGGTAAAGTAAAAATTACGATTGAACACGAAGGCGAAAAGTATATTGCAAAAGCAGCAGATACAGATATTCTAAAGGCAAGTGCCTTAGCCTATATTAATGCAATCAATAGCATTGTAGTGACAAAATTAACACCTGTTATGAATTAAACGTAAATAGCAAAGCAGTATGGCGCGCGAGCCATACTGCTTTTTCAATCCTAGTGACTATCCCTAACTAGTTTTTGATATTCCTCATCGATTCGTTCGATATCAAGACGTTCAAACAATGGCGTCACCTCTTGAATTAATTTAGGCAGATCTACTTGCTCATGCCACATCATTTCATTTATACCTAACATATTTCTTACTTTCTTTGCTGAAAACGGTAAGAAAGGATGCAGCAGCTGTCCTAAATTCGCAATGATATAGACGCAAGTTGCTAATGTACGATTACCTGCCTCTACGTTTTCTTTTACCTGTAGCCATGGCTGTTGTTCATCAAAATAACGATTAGCTCCTCGAATATACTCAAAGATGGATTCTAACGCCTGTTTGAAATGACCACCTTCGATAAGAACGCCCGCTTCATTAAACAATTGTACGGTTTGTTTTCGAATGTCGCTATCCACCTCAGCTTGTGGCACCTGACAAGCAAATGATTTCTCAATAAACTTCAATGTACGGTTTACAAAATTACCATAGGCTCCGAGTAGTTCGCCATTATGGCTATAAATAAATTCCCGCCATGAAAAATCAGTATCACGATTTTCTGGCGCATTCATCGTTAAGAAGTAGCGAATAGAGTCCGCATCATAACGACTTAAAATATAAGGAACCCATACAGCCCAATTCTGACTAGTAGATAATTTGCGCTTTTCTAATGTTAAATACTCATTGGATACGATATGGGTAGGTACTGCCTTAGATCCAATTCCCATTAAAATGGCTGGCCAAATAACTGTATGGAATGGAATATTATCCTTCCCATGTACATAGTATGAAATAGTCTCTTCATTCCATAAATCTTCAATAGCTATTTGATGCTCTTTTGCCCATTCCAAGCTTGCTGTTAAGTACCCTGCTACAGCTTCAATCCATACATATATTTTTTTCCCTTCAAAACCTGGCACTGGAACATCTATGCCATTCGGTAAATCTCTTGTTACTGCTCGGTCGGGAACTCCCTCTGCCAAGTATCGCTCTGTTAACCCTAAAGCATTGTCACGCCAACGTTTCTCGACTTTTGCTTGTGCTAAATAAGACTCCAACCTTCCTTGAAATTGACTAAAGGTAAAATAAAAGTGCTCAGTTTCCCGAATAACAGGTTCGTTCCCACAAATTTTGCAGCGCTTATCAATTAAATCCAAAGGGTCTAAAATTTCTGAGCAGTTATCACATTGATCTCCCCTTGCTTTCGCTCCACAATTTGGACAAAGACCCTCGACAAATCGATCTGGTAGGAATTGATTATCCGTCTCACAGTAAGCCTGTTCAATTTTCTTTTTGTATAAGAAATTATTAGCCAGTAGCTGTAAGAAAAGGGACTTAACGGATTCATGGTGGTGCTCCGCATCCGTTCTTGTGTACAAATCATAGGTAAATCCTAAATCTTGAAAGCATCTAGTAAACTCCTCATGATAGTGATTAGCTATAGCCTCTGTCGTTGTATTCTCTTGTGCGGCACGTATAGAAATGGGTGTACCATTACAATCACTGCCTGATACATATAAAACCTGCTCACCTTTTTGTCGGTAATATCTAGCCAAAATATCACCTGGTAATAATGCGGCAACATGCCCTAAATGCAAAGAGCCATTTGCATACGGCCAAGCGCCTCCAATAATAATCGTCATTCTAAATTGCTCCCCTCACAGAAAAAATGGTAAAAAAAATCGCCCTAATCAAATCTGATTAGGACGAGTATACCCGTGTTACCACCTATATTTACAAATAGCTCACACTATTTGCCTCTATCAGTACGTCTTCATTCAAAAAGAGAGATACTGCCGCTGTTGTAACGAGTGCCCCTCTCGTCGTAATCTACTGGCTAAAAAGCTTTCGGTACGAAGCTCAAAGGTCATTTTCAAAAGGGTTCATTTACCTCATTTCCACCAACAGAGGCTCTCTACAAAATGCTCATCCAATTTACTTTTCCTTCTCAATGCTTTTTCTATAGGATTGGCATTATTTTACGCCTTCTTGTGAGGAAATGCAATGTTTGTCGCTAAATCATCCCTTATTTTGATACACTTTCTTAGGTTAATCTAATGTAACATTTACCAATGCAGTTAAATCATCAATTACTATATCTGCTTTTTCTAATTCCTTGTCCTGTGCAAAATCAAAGCGTACACCTATCGCTAGTAATTGATTGTCCTGTGCAGCTTGGATATCCGAAGAACGATCTCCTACCACTGCTCCGTAATCAATTTTATTTTCATCTACAACGCTTTTGACCAGATCTGATTTATGCCCACTTGCAATAGCTTGAATACTATAGATTCCCTTTATAAAACGCTCCAACTGATAGGTTTCAACGATTGCTTGTAAATAGTCGACCTGTCCATTACTCGCTATGTATAACGGATATTTCTCTGACAATGTTGCAAGGGTTTGTTCAGCATGTGGATACAATGCGCCTTTATGTCCACGTATTTGCTCAACCAGCTTTACATGAAATAATACATTGCTCTTTTCTCGTATCTCTAGCGTATGCATAGGACATAATGTTTCCCACACAACAGGTAAAGGAACCCCCATTATTTCTCTATATTTTTCTATTGGTGTTTCTCCCTGCCACAGGCCATTTGTCCGTAGCACATCAAATGTTGCATCAAGCGCAGGCTCTAAAATAAGATTGGTTTGAAATAATGTTCCATCCATATCAAAAATAAACGCTTTATTCATAGAATCCCTCCTTAATTAGTTACCAAAAAACGTCATATGTGGCTTTTCTCGCTTATAATAATCCAAACGATCCTGCAAAGTTCCTGTATGAAATTCAAATTTATGACCATCAGGATCCGTAAAGTAAATCGATTTTTTGTCCTTCTCATCTCTTTGTCGACCTGCTAAAATATTGACCTTTAGTTGCTCCAATTTGTCATACATCATATCAAAGTCATCCTCAGCGATTGTGAAGGCAATATGTGTATAGGACTGATGGATGTCATTACGTGGTATATCCTTTTCTACATTAAGAGCAAGCCACAGCCCATTTACATCAAAATAGGCTGTGCTGTTCCCCTTTACTAGCAGCTTGGCATCGAATACTTTTTCATAAAATGTGATGGATTCGTCTAAATTAGAAACTGAAAACAGTAGATGATTTATGTTTTGAATTGTCATGGCTGTGCTCCCAATGATTATTTTTTCCCCTTTTTCATTCCCTTAGCTATTTGCTTCCACTTGCGTTGCTCCTCAAGTTTTGCTTGTGTATTTGTTTTGCGCTCCATATAAGCCAATTCTCTTTGTAGCTTAAAATAGCTTTGTAGTCGATATTGATCTAAGTCCCCATCTACAATAGCTTGCTGGACAGCACAATACGGCTCTTTTTGATGTGTACAATCACGATAACGACAAGCTGTTGCTAGTTCCTCAATATCTTGAAAGCTTGAAGCTAAACTGTCACCTTGATCCCATAGTTGAAGCTCACGCATCCCTGGCGTATCGATTAGACAGCCACCAGCAGGCAATACTACTAGCTCTCGATGGGTCGTTGTATGACGTCCCTTCGCATCATCCTCACGAATTCCCGCCACTTTCATCAGTACTTCACCACATAAAGCATTTGTTAATGTGGATTTTCCTGCTCCCGAAGACCCCAATAATGCCCCTGTGACGCCCTCTGTAAATAACGTTTGAATTTCCTCTAGACCTTCACCAGATAGAGCACTCGTTACAAAAATCTCTACACCAAAGGCTACAGATTCCACCTCTTGCACTAAGCTCGAAACATCCTCGCACAAATCAGCTTTTGTCAGGACAATAATAGGCTTTGCCCCTGAATCCCAAGCAGCCACTAAATATCTCTCCAAACGTCGAATATTAAAATCAGCGTTCAAACTCATAACAAGTAATACGATATCGACATTTGATGCGACAATCTGTTCTTGAATTTCCGTTCCTGCAACTTTACGTGAAAATACAGATTTTCTTTGGAATAGCTGATGAATGATTGCTCGTTCCTCACCAGGCATTTTCTCCACTAGCACCCAATCACCAACTGCTGGATAGTCCTCCCGAGTTAAAGAGGTATACGCATAATGACCAGCTATTGTCGCCAGCCATTCTCCCTCTTCAGCTAACACGCGATAAGAATGCTTATGCTCTAAAGTAACCCTTGCAGGCACACAATTTTTTAATTTAGCCTGCTTTTTCATTTCTATCATTTGCTCTTCAAAATATGTTGTAAAACCCAATGTTGTTAAATTCAATTTATTTTCCTCCTAAACGTGCTTATCAATGATGCCTCAGCGAAAATCGATTTCATCCGCAAAAGGCCATATCGCAATAACCCTAACTACGATAAAAAAACCTTGTAGCTGCAATTCGGCAGTTACAAGGTTTCACAGGCACGTTTAAAAGATACACAAATACCCCGAGTTATAGCACGGCGTCACTTTGTATATTTTAGGCGTGTGAAATTGAACAAACCGAATTGCAGTTCGCTAATTACAGATCTATTCATCATGTCACATCACCTACTTTCCATTTAGTTGTTATCAATATTAGCTAATTTTTCAGAAATTGTCAATTACAATATTTCTTTTTAAAGGATCCATCACCATAACGTTCATCATGATTATTACCACTCCGACAGTCACTTTTCTGAGAGCGACCGATTAGTTTCCTGCTGTAATAGGAATTCGATGCAAAGGCATCACTCAATACTGGAATATATGCTTTTAGATTTTTGAACTCTTTCCTCTAATTATCTCACTTCAGGGTGATTCCAAAGGAGTCGTCAATCCTCCACTCCTATCATTTTCAATTAATGATGAAACTAAAAAAAGGAAATCCTTTTTTCAATAATCAAAAAAGGAATTACTAAATAAAAAGAAACTATTACAAATGTGTTATCTTAAAAAAATTATTAAAGAGGATTTGTAAAGACCTATCTAATATTTAAAACATCTTAACTATTTATAAAAAAACATGCTATACTGTAATATACTCACATAATTACTAATATTGTAAAAAATACATTCCATTACTTACAGACATTTTAAAAAAAAGGAGAAAAAAATGAACACTACTTCCCAACAAGAAATTATGGATTGTGCATATAATTGGATTATTGAGTCTTTTTTCAACCAGCAATTACAAGATACTGCAATTAAGTATATACAATTTAAATTTAAACAACCTTTAAGTTTCTCAAAATTAACTGAAATACACTACAATATTTTTAGAAACGTACATAATAAAAGCGAATTAATAGAAATCCAAACTATTGTAGAACTTATACTTTTATCTGCCGATATTTTGGATGATATTCAGGATAATGATGCCCCATGTAATCCTTGGAGTAATAAACCCCTTAGTTATAATTTAAATATTCTACTCGGGTATTTATTTATAGCTCTCCAAAGAATACATTATATCAATTGTTCCAGTGATGTAAAAAAATTCTTTAACATCTTTATTTATCCATTAATGCTTGATGCAATTAATGGGCAGCACACTGATTTAATTAATGACACTATTACTGAACAAGAGTATTTTGACATGACTGCATTGAAATCAGGATCTCTCATCTTGTTAGCAAATTTACTTGGTGCCGGAAATGTATGTCCATCAACATTTGAAAAAATAAAAGAATACTCCTATTATCTCGGAGTTATTGCACAAATAAGAAATGATGTAAATGATTTATCTTATTCGATACATAAAAATGATATCAAAGATAAAAAGAAGACACTTCCTATTTTATATTATCTACATATACAAGATCCAAAATTTTCATTATTAAAGGAATATTATAACAATAATAAATCTTTTGAGGAATTGCTTGATAGCGAACTTCAAGAATTACTACTTTGTATTATGAATGGTGGTGCAATAACATATTGTCATGTTGTTGAGCAAATATATCTTAAGAAGTTTAAGGATTGTATATCTTCTTTAGATATCTCAAATAAACACAAAAATTTACTACTTAACATTAAAGTTTAGTCATTATTTTGAAGCCCACGAACTTGAAGCCGGTAGAATAGAAGTATTCACGCTTTCAAGCGATTTCAGAGCATCAGTAATTACTTTAATTTCATCTGCAGATAACATATATATCAATTCTTTTTGATCAATGTTACTCGAATTATTTAATAATAAATGAATTACATCCATTAACATTTAGATTACATCCTTTCAACTATATTATTTGTTCTTAAAACACTATAATTATGGGAAGTGAGACTATGGTTTTCAAAAAATTTGTTTTAATTTTAAGTAGTATATTTATCATTATACATTTTTATTTATTATCATTAATGCTAACGCCATATATGGGCATAAATATATCTAATAATTCAACTGGTGAATATATAATAACCAACATTAACCAAAATGATGGATGGGTACGTTATACAACCGCTTCACCCGGAAATATTATCAAAAAGATTGACGGACAGCCAATCACTGATGTCTCTATAAACAGAGGAAGCAAAGTAGAAATTACAGACGGCGAAATTACACAAACAGTTGCTACCCCAAAGTATGAGACAAGAAGTACTATTAAAGAACTAATTATTCCAAGTTTATTTTCTATACTAGCATTAGTTTTATCCATGCTAATGGTTAAATCTCCAAATGCAGTGAATCGATATTTCATTGGATTCTTGTTATCAGCTGCTTTGAGTTTATTTGCTTCGACCGAGTCTGGAAGGGATGATATTATCGCTAATATCATTATTATTACTTTTCTACCACTAGGATCAATGTATTTAGTTTTATTTATTTTTGCTCTTCTTCATGAAAGAAGAATTATTCAACAACAATCATCGATGTGGTTTAACTTTAATAAAGTTTTTTCCATCATTATCATATCAATCAGTATATTAAATTTTTTATATAAAGGTCATTTTTCAGCGATTAGTGCAAATATAGTTTTATTTTACTTTTGCTCAAATGTTTTTTTTGTGATTCTTTTATTATGTTATTACTACATAAAAAACATATATCATGAAGGGAAGACAATCCTAAAATGGTTAGTATGGATTAATGTCCTCGCATTCACACCATTCATATCGCTGCATGCATTACCATTTATGCTAAATTTACCCTACCTAGATGATGATACCGTTGAAATTTTTTTGTTTATTATCCCTATTGGATATTTCTATTTATCTGTCTCTAAACAAGTAATAGATTTAAACTTCATATTAAGTAGAATTCCTTATTACTTTTTACTTTCTCTTTTACCTGCTATAAGCATTGCTACAATTATTATTTTTGGCAGCTTAAATCCTAATTCTCAGATTTTATATTTTTTCTTTTTAATTTTTGTAATTGTAAGTATGATTATTATTTTACTTTTTATCAAAGAGAAAGTAGACTTTGTCCTTCGACATCGCCTTTGGATGCGGGATGATAGTTTGTCTCAGCAGCTTGAGTTTTTTATTGGAAAATTATCATCGAGCATGAAAGAAAAAGATTTAAAAAATTTGTTTATCAACCAACTTCAAGAATCATTAGGGCCAAGCATTATTGCTTTTATAACGTTTGACTATCTTACAGACAATTTCCATTTAGAGGAAATTTCAAAAAACGAGCAAGCTATTCACCTTTCTGAAAAATTCAAAGATAAAATACGTAATCATAAAAATAAAAAGATAGATTTACTTGATTACCAAGGTTTAATTGGTATGAGGATTTATACAATCGAAACAACCCATACATACATATGGATTGGCTATAAAAAAAATCAAACAGTTTTTAACCTTCATGAAAAAGTTTGGTTTATTAATATTGTTAAATATATAAGACTCGTTTATGAAAACGTTTTTGCTGTTGAAAATCTAATACATACCATTGAACAAACAGAGGTTCAACAGTTACAATCATCTTCCACTTTATCACGTTTTCTGTTTCAATTATCCGAGCAAGAAAGAAGACGTTTAGCAGCTGATCTTCATGATTCAGCCTTACAGGATCAAATTATTTGGTATCGTTCACTTGAAAACTTAATCACTACAACACCCTACCTTCCAAGAGATACACTAAGTCAATTACATCAAATAAAGAACGGGATGCAAGATGTAATTAATCAAATACGCACTACTTGCAATGAGCTTCGTCCAATCTCAATAACAAAAGGGGGATTAACTGTAGCTTTAAGAGAATTGTGTGCAAATATGCAAAAAAAGGCTAGCTTTGACATTACATATGATTTTCCCCCTATCATCGAACACGACGACTATAATTTGGAAATTTGCATTTATCGGGTTATTCAAGAACTTCTAAACAATGCACATAAACATGCTAATGCAACTAAAATATCATTAAGTTTATGGGATGATGAAAAGAACATATATCTTGACTATCGAGATAACGGTAATGGTTTTAAGCCGGACTCAGTATCAGTCAATAACTCACATACAGGACTAAATGGTATAAAAGAAAGAGTTTATAGCTTTAACGGAAATATCAACTTCATTACTGAAATTGGTATTGGTACGGAAATCCATATAACAATACCGAGGTGAGAAAATTGATTCATATTCTTTTGGTAGATGATCATCAAATGGTAGGTCTAGGTACTAAAGCCATATTAGAAAATGAACAAGATTTTAAGGTTACTTATCTTCACGAGCTAGAAGAAATATATAAAGAATTTGAAATTAGCGACTATGATATTTACTTATTTGATATACAAATGCCTGAGTGCTCGGGTATAGATCTAACAAAAAAACTTTTAGCAATACGACCTAAAGCTAAAGTTATTCTATATACTGGCTTCGATTACTATTCACAATTTAGCTCGCTTATAAATTTGAACATTTGTGGAATAGTTAGTAAAACTGTTCCATATGAAGATTTAATTATGACTATACGTGCTACATTAAAAGGGTATGTGTTACTGCCTTTACCCTTATTAAAAAAACTAAAAGAACCAATTCCCTCAAGCAATAATTTAAGTACACTACTCACTCAAAAAGAAATATCCATCCTTAGAAGCTTGATTAAAGGGTACAGTAATCAAGAAATTGCCGATGAATTATTTTTAAGTATACGAGCCATTGAATACAACTTAACTAAAATTTATAAAAAATTAGGCGTAAACTCTCGCACAGAAGCTGTAACAGAAGTAATCCGTTTAGATATTTTAAAAAGTGGTCTGCCCTAATGTTCTAAAAGTAATATAATATAAGACATGAGGTTGAGAACATTTAAACATATAAAGCTATTTGAATATCCTCAGATTGTTAGAAATTCTTCTAAAAATTTGGGGAGATTTTTTTAAATATCATATTAAAATTGTATTTCCCATTCATAATGAACTTCCCAGTAAAAATATATGGGGAATTTCAAACCTCGTTTTTCAGTTGTTGACGCACTAGCTTTTCGTAGAACATGTGTGTTTGCATCAAGTCTTTATGTGTACCGATACCTGTAATTTCTCCACGTTCTAACACAACAATTTGATCGGCATCAAGTATTGTAGAAAGTCTATGAGCTATAACGAGTGTTGTTCGATCCGCCATTAATTTTTGTAATGCTTTTTGAACAAGTAATTCAGAATCACTATCTAGATTGGAAGTAGCCTCATCCAGCAATAAAATTTTTGGATTTCGAATTAAAGCTCTTGCAATGGCAATCCGCTGTCGTTGCCCTCCTGAAAGCTTCATACCACCTTCTCCAACCTGCGTATTAACACCATCAGGTAGTCTATCAATAAACTCCCATGCATTGGCTTGTTGTATAGCATGTTGAATAGCTGTCTCTGACACTCCGTGTTCAACACCATATAAAATATTTGCTTTAATAGTCCCTGACATTAAGGGACTTTCTTGTGAGACATAACCAAGCTGACTGCGCCATGACTGCAGTGAAATGTCATAAATACTAGTTTGGCCTAGTAATATTTCACCTGAGATGGGCTTGTAAAAACGTTCTAGCAAAGAAAATAATGTCGTTTTCCCACTACCACTAGGACCAACAAATGCCGTCATTTTTCCAGTAGGAATTGTTAATGAGAGATTTTTAATAATCATATCTTCTTGATAGGCAAAAGAAACATTGTAAAATGATATATTTTGTTCTGCACTCTGCACTTCTATCTTTGCGTGCTCGCCCTCGCCCTCATGCTGAACAAAAAGAATATCTCGAATTCTTTCAACCGCCCCAAGTGCCTTTTGTAGAGATGTAAAGAAGGAGGCCATTTGAGTAAAGGGCACCGTAATTTGAAACATATAAATTATAATCGCTACTAGCGCACCAGCAGTTAGTGCACCAGAGGCTACTTGTACGCCACCATAACCAATTAATATAACAAGTACAAGCATAATTACAAATGTCATGAATGGGGAAACGAAGGCTTGAACTCTTGCTTCTTTTAAGCCAAATTTAAAAAGGTTGTGAACGTTTTTCTCACCATACTTGCCTTCGGTTTTCTCAGCATGATACGCTTTTACAAGACGAATATTTGCTAACACTCGACCAAGGTTAGCAGAAAAATTCGCCATTTCATCCTGCGTAGCATTTGCAATCTTGTACATTTTTTGTCCCAAGGGTAGGATAAATAAAATTGACAAAGGAATAGAAATCAGCATAATAACAGTCATTTTCCAATCAATGAGCAATAGGAAAATAATTGACCCAATAATCGTAATGAGCCCTGTGACAAATGTGATTAAATGCTGAGTAATCAATGCTTTTACAATATTTGTGTCCTGCGTAATTCTACTCAATATTTCCCCAGACTGACGGTCATCAAAAAAGGAAATGGGGAGTCGTAGCACATGTCTCCACAATCGATTTCGAATAGAGGCAACAATGGATTCTCCTATATAAGTCATAAAATAGAAGGATAATCCTGAGGATACTGTTTGCATAATTAAAATAATCCCAAATAAAAGCATATAAGAAAAATTAAACGCTGAGCTAACCAATTGATCTACTAATTTCATCGTAAAAAGTGGAACTAGTAACCCAACAACAGTTTCGATTATTCCTAAAACGATAGCAAAAAAAATTATCCATTTTGGTGGATTTGCTTCTTTAATAAGCTTTAAAAAAACTTTACCACTTAAAGTTTTCGAATTTTTCCGTTCACTATTTTTATTCATTTAAATTTGCCTCATTCTAGCTAATTGATTGTAATATTTTTATAGCAAATGAATGATTTTAAAGAACAGCTATTCCATTAGTTGAATTTTGATAAGAAGAAAAAGTTTCTTTCAAATTAGGTAATGGTAGCCAAGAAAATATATCTTCTTCAATTCCTGAAAGTGCCAATAACATCCCCGCTGCTCCAGAAAAAATGTCACCCGAAAGTTTATAGCAATAGTCCCCTGGCATAAAATATTTATCATTATCACTAAGTACATATAAATTTAAGGTATTTATTGCTTTATCTAAGAATTGTCCTCCCGTTTGAAGCTCGATATCAACTGCGTTGGCAGTTAGAATTATCCCGCCTAAGCCACGAAAAAGACCTGAACCGTAAAAGCATTTGGAACTAGCCACTTCCCCTATGCCTTTTAATTCAGTTTCCCATCTCTTGTCCTTTAGCAAATGTCTCAACTCTATCATGCTAAGACCTATGCCCGCGCTGCCTCCTGCAAGATACGGAATAAACCTTGTGTTTTCTTTATCGATAACTTGGTACGTTCCTGAATTATCCATAGTACATATACTTATATCTTTTTCTAAAGCTTGCAGAGAAAGTTCTAACCATACTTTTTCTTCAGTAGCTTTATATAAAGCACTATAAAATAGAGAAACACCAGACCATCCATCTACTAGCCCTAGTGGAATGGCATCAGCATCGTTAGAAGTTACCACTATATCTTTTTCAAGAAGGGAATGTAACTGAAGGCCTATTTTAATAGCACGATCAAGCATATACTTAAAATCAGATATATAGGATGCAGATATAAATGCTAAGCCTATTCCAGCTAATCCCGTTCTTATTGAAATATCCTCATTATTTGATTCTATTTCTATTGAATCATAGATTGCTTTGGATCTTTCAATCATCCCTAAATCATAAAGTACTCCTGCTATTCCCGCTTTTCCTGAAAAAAGCCCCATGTCAAGCTGATTAATAACTTCTTGCGAACTATATTTTATTGCCCAAGATTTTGCCTTTTCAGGTACCTCGCCAGTGCGCATTAATGCCATGATTACACCAAAGCCACCTGTTAGTATATTAAAGATACCACCTAAACTTTCATACTGACGGATATCCCCCGATAATAGTTTGACATCACACCTCAAATCAGTAATAATACCAGCTCTGATTGATGAGAGAATTTTGGGTATATCTGATCTATTAAAATATTTAGATGGCGCTGAGAGGAAACTTTTTTGTGGTATAACGCACCTTTTATTACATTCACTTTCAATTTCTTCAATCCATCTCATTGCCTTACTACCGAATTGATCAAAAATCCATTGATCATGTTTTTTTATGATGTCTACCGCTATATCTTGAACGGGCCCTATCGGTAGAAACAGATATCTTGCTATACGAAGTAAGGCAAACCAATCTGTCTGTTCCCGTGAAAGATTTGGAGCACCTACAAAACCAAGTCGCATTAAACCTGAAGGAATACTATCGTTTAAATGACTCGCTGCTTCAAAATCAATTAGTTTAATATCATTAGAAGCTGTTACCATTACATTGGCTGGCTGTAGATCGCCCATACCAACGCCTCTAGCATGGATAGATTGCAGAGCATCTTTTAATTGTTTTAGTATAGAACATGCATTGTCACAGTATTCACTTGAGTTTTGCTGTGCAGAGAATGGATAATTCGTTGCTATCCAAGTATCTAAAGATGTCCCACTAATATACTCTTCTTCTAAAAATACATGTTCCCACTCATGGAATATTTTATGGAATGAAACCACGGATTCTAATCCTAGGAGTTTTTTTAATATACTACCTTCATGATTTAAACGCTCTACCGCATCTCTTCCTTGACCATCTAAACCTGCATTTGGTCGCCCCTCTTTCAATACTACTTTAGTGTTTGAAGGAATGTGATTTGCCACATAAACCCCTCCACCATTACTGAAGTGCAAAGCAGATTCAATAATATAATTATCAAGCTCTGATACAGCAGTTTGTATTTCCCCATGCGCTTCTGACATTTTTTTAACAATTAGTGGCTCTTCTATAAAATCAGGAACCGTATAATATGGCGCTCTTGAATCGGGTATTAATTCACCAGAAAAATTTTGAATGGCTGGAATTTTTGATGCACCGTTAATTAAATACATCTCCTTGAATGCCCCATATCTAAAATAAACATTCCCATCTAACCATCTTTTATCGTTCAGTATGTATGGTCCGTTTGAAAAGTCTTTCAATAGATAATGTAATTTCTCTAAAAGGAAAGTAAACTGACTTTCGTTATTCGGATAGATCGTAATAAATTTACCTGACGAGGCTCTGTCACCATATTTAGAATTCTTTAATACTAATTCCCACACATTAGATACATGTTTAAACGGAACAGAATTCTCAAACAAAAAATCCGAAACGACTCTCAATATTTCTTTAGCTTCTTTTGGTATAGAACTTATATGTATCTTCCAACCCTGAATAGGCAAATCAGAGTCTGGCTTAGAATAATATGTCCAATGTTTGTCAGAATTTATAACCCAATTGAAGGGTACATCAGAAATTTTCAGAGCTGACTCTGTCGCCTTTTCAAGTGGAGGCTCATAATATTTTTCTTTAAGATTAATATACTGTACATAACGCATATCCATAATTATTACCTCCACTCTTTATTCGTTACAGATCCTATTTATTTGCTACAAGTAAATTGACTCATCATGCTTGGTGTACCGATACAAAGGAAATTACTTGTCGTTGAATAACCCATTACGCCATTCAACTTTTTATTATTGACATCCATTTTTTTCAATTCTAGTACATTTGATTTTTTTTTGTTATACGTCATTATTCTCACCACCTTTCAAATACTACAATAGGATAAGTATAAAAAACAATTTTATATATTTTGTATTATTTTACATTTTATACAACATCAATCACAACCATATATTTTCTATTTCCGCTTTAGTAGTACGTTCTATTTGAATACCTTTTGTTGACATTCAAAGTAACTCTTAAAAATTTAGAAAGAAACGGAATATTCAAACTCAAATTTGAATAACATAGAAAAAATGTTTTAAAATATGTAAATAAATATCGATAAGAATGGTATAGACAATTGCTTTAGAGAGTATAATGAAAGGAAAGATGATATAATACTCATTAAATACATAACATATTTAATGAGTATTATGTATGAGAATTATTTAATGTTAAATTTAGTCACCTGCGCTGGAGATACATGATCCTGTAGAAACAGAACTTGCACAACTTCCGACAGAAGCAAAAGATCCGCCTGTTGCTAGACTACTAGTTGTTGTAAACCCAGCAAACTCTGACACGTCCATTTGCTCTTCGATATATAAAGTATCTTTTAGGTTTCTATTAAAATTTTGATTGTCATTCATAATATCCATCCTCTCTATCAACCGAATGATGAAGCAGTTGCTCCAGAGCTTGCAGTTGATGCACTACTACCAATTGTAGATGCTGAAGCAAATGTTGTTGCGGACCCCCATGTACCAGCAACTTCATTTAACTGCTGCTCTTGCTCTTCAATATATAAGCCCATTTCGTCTGCTTTATTTTTTTCGTGTTTTTCCATTTAAATACCTCCGTTTAATATTTTCTAGAAAATTCAAGTTCAAATTTCATCCAACTGAAGAAGCAGTTGCTGCAGTTGCAGCTGGACAAGAAAAACTTGATGTACAGCCCCATGTACCAGCAACTTCATTTAACTGCTGCTCTTGTTCTTCAATATAAAGGCTCATTTCTTCTACTTTATTTTCAGCGAATTCTTCCATTTAAATACTCTCCCAACATTTCATATTTAATCTTTCATCTTTTTCATCCAAAATAAAGAGATTACTGAATTTGAAAGATTAGAAAAAGATAGACAAGTTTAGGCTTGTTCTTGTAAATTCCTTGGTCCAGTTCTTATTTAATCATTACTCCTGCTCTTCATTTCAGGCTCCTATGCTCTACTCTAACTTTTTGATTCATCAAAATACTATTCATCTAATTCACAGATACAAGTTTATCCAGCTGTAGACACAGATGAAGTAGTATTTAATGAAGAACCTGGACAAGAACCACTCGAAACAGTACTTAATGTACCAAATGAAGCTGCTATTTCATTTAGTTCTTCTTGCTCTTCGATGTAAATCTTTGATTCTATTGATAAAAGATTGTTTTTCTCTTCCATCAGTATCACCTCCTTTCAGTGAATAAAACTCTTTACTTCAAATAACGAAAAGTCTTTTTTGAAATTATAAATAATAAAATAAATAAGGCTAAAAGAATGAGTAAATAATTTGTCAATTCCAGCCATGGTGATTCAGCTAGTCCTAAAATATAATGCAATGTATCATTTAAAAATAGCATTGGGTTCCAAATTAAAAACTTATAATAGTTTTGTGGGTCATTACCACTTAGTGATACAAATAAATCTGTCATGGTAACCGAAAATAGTAATATTAACATCAATGGTACTAACATACTTGTTGCGGTTTTGCCATTAGGGAATAACGATGACAAAACATAATTAATTGGATATAATGCAATGAATGTAAAGTTAGAGATCAACAAAATTTTACCTATGTCTACCAATTCAAGTGTTGTAATTGTGCTGAACGCTAATAAAATAATTGTTAAAAATATATTTAATATAATTAAAATACCTAAACCTAAACCTATGAAATACTTATAAAACTTAATATTTGTTTTATCTAACCATTCAAAAACTCGCTCAGATCTCTTATCAGTTAAATAAACAGTACCCCCAGAAAATGCCACAGAGAAAATAGTGAATAATATACAGGTAGTAAGAAACTGACCACGAATCATTAAGTCAAGTGTCTCTGTACCGACTGAAGCTGCATTTTTTACAAATATAGATATCACAAAAAACATTATTGCAGGTAATAGAGTACCGATAAGTGCTCCAAAATTTCGAAGTGTTTCCTTTAAGTAAATTTTAGTAATCATAAAAGTCATTTATTTAACACCAGCCTTTTTCCAGTCACCGCATAGAATAAGTCCTCGATACCAAAATTATCTGTTGTTTTATATTTATTTAATAATTTTCCCAAGTGATCAGATTCCTTTATAACACCATCATCTAATATCGAAACAGTATCAAATAATTCTTCATATTCATTTACTTCATGGCTAATAATTATTAAAATTTTTTCCTTTTCTCTTGCATAATAAGTCAAAAAAGAACGAAGATCTTTTTTCTTCTTCAGGTCTAAATCTGCAAATGGCTCATCCAAAATAATAATAGGTTTATTAAGTAGAAAAGTGATGAAGATGGAGACTGCTTTTTTCATACCACCAGAAGCATTTTTGATTAGAGTTTTCTCGAATTTTTTAAGGTCCAATAAATTAAAGAGATCTTGATTAAAATCGTATTGCTTTATTGTTTTTTTAAAGAGCTCTATAACCTCACTAATTTTCAGATATTGAAATGCTTCAAAATTTTGATATTGAATGGCGCAATCAACTACATTTTTTTTGTCAGTCTTTAAATAAACTTGACCAGAATCTATAGATAATTCACCTTCAATAATCTTTGTTAATGTAGTTTTTCCTGCCCCATTTTCCCCCAGTAATAAATGGCATCCCTTTGATGGAAAATTTAAATTCACACTTTTCAGCACAGTTCGATTATTAAAACTCTTACTAATGTTTTCTAGGATTAAATTCATTTATATTTAGCCCTCCCATGAAGAAATTTATCTACTGAATAGCAAAAGCAAAAAGTGGTAATTGTTTTATTTGTCTGCTTTGTTGAATTTCTTGTAGATATTCTATTAATGTTAATCCAGCGAATATAGTACCTTTTAATTCCATCTCTGCAGCCTTTAAACTTAACTGATGACCCAGTAAACCACTAATTGATAACATATAACGATAATCTATTAAACGATTAAAAGTGTTAATATACTCTACATTCCATTCAAAGTAAAAAATTCCACTTGCTCGATGCATTTCTTTCTGTAAAAACAACGATTCTTCTACTGATGAAGCTGTTAACAAACATTTTTGTTCCCAATCTTCTAAATTTTTAAAATAGACACCTCGATCTAATGCGAATAATTTCGATTGATCGATAAAACAAACATGAACTAAATCCTGTAACTGAAAATGATTCAAACAGTCCTTTACGTGATTGGCCAACATATTTAACTGAATTTTTGTTAACTGACGATCATTAACATTAAAAAAGCGATAAGATTTTCTTTTTGAAAGCGTCTCGAGAAAATTTTCTTTCTCAAAGGGAAATGGCCACTCATCATTACTAATTGTTGGCGATAAAATGGATTTACTAAAATTATTTTTACTTTGAGCTACATATTGACCGTACATTTAAACCACCTCCACAACAAAATTAATTATTTCATTTGAACGTTCAATTCCTAAAAGATGGAGTATTGCTTTTTCATCAAAACGAGTGTGAACTTTTAATTGAACGTCGGCAATTTTTGATAAGGACATTAGGTTAGACAATAAAATACCATTATTTAAATTTGCAATCTTAAAGCTAAAATCGTTATACTTTTCCGCAATAATGTCTGTATCATTCCCTAAGAGCAAATATCCTTGAACATTCTGATTGGTAGTACAATTTCTATCCAAAAGTTTTACGAAGTTTGTAACATCTAAAAGTTCATCATTCATTATTTGATAATAGGTATTATCGGTATTGTTATAGAAGTAAATACCCTTACCCATGAATGCCTTGTTGTTGATATTTACATAAAATAACAAATTCGAATTAATATTACCTCCTGTTGGAGTATAACGTTTATATTTGATTTCTAAATCTTTGTAACCAACTGTTTTTCGCATCAGTAAATCGATTTGAGAAGGGACCTCTACATCATCTAATTTTTTCCACAAAAAAGACGCTTGATTATATACAGTTAGTTTCAAATTTTTAGATTTATAATGAGTTAAATGTGAAGAAGCATTAACAAATTTACTCGCAGGAAACTGTATAAATTTTTCAAATGATACGATACTAGGAACTTCGTGTTCATACAATTTATTTCTTAGTGCATAATATTTGAAGTTAATAAACTCTTTTTTATAAAACCCTTCAACTAGTGATGTATTATTAATTTTTCCTATTTCGCGTACAGTATTTAATGTTACACGATTTAAAAATTCTTTCTTATCCATTTCTTCAACACTTGGATTAATCTTTAAAGATTCTAAAATTCCGATATATTCATCTGGCATAATCCCTTTTTGAGAAAATAACGGACCAAATTGTTGTCCTTTATAATTTACATATAATACATCCATATATCCTAAAATGTTTTTAATAGAAGTTTCATTAAAATCATCAGTATAAATACATAAAGATCGCTTATTTGAAAGTGACACAGGGTTAAAGTCATTAGCAGTAAGAGTCGTAATATTAAATGATTCAAAATTTTCTTTCAAAGCTTCTACTAATAAGGCATCCTTTCCAAGAATATAAATACAGCAATTATCTAGGTGGGTCTTAAAAGCTTTCAGACTACTAAAATTTTTGAATTTTGATATATATCTTAAATAGAATTTATCTGTTCTATCTAATAATTGATGGTCTTCCTTCTGCATTAAGCAACCCTTTATAAATAAAATTTCCAGCAACTGATCAACTTCTTCTTTTGAAAAACGAGCTTTTATATACAATGCTTCTAAAGATATTCCTTCCTTTAATAAAGGAAGTAAATCACTGACAATTTCCTTTGCTCTCGTTCCATTTAATCGAAATGGACCATCCACACTTCCAATAACGGTTACAGCTTCCTCTATAATAATATTAATATTCGGTAATAATTGTGGTTCCGTAGGGAAATGAACCATGGGATCACTTATTAGTTGAGACATATCTTTTTCCTCCCTCTAAAGATGTTCTCATCTCTTCAATATTGACATCATAATTATCACAGTTAGGGCAATTTGTATAACCTGATATTTCTTTGAATATCATTTTATAGTAATCAAATGAGAAGTTTGCAATTTGATTATTTAAATTGGAGTTAATATAAGTAATAAGATAGTTACAGAATATCGATATTTCCTCTGGTAAAAAATACAAGTCTGAGAATTCGTCTTCTAGAGATATTATTAGCTCATGCATTTTTGCTGGAAAATAATACTCTTGCATTCTAGATAATGCACAATCTATGCATATTCTTTTAGACTCTTCCCCATTCTTAAATAAACCAGGTATCATAATCCTATCAATATCTACAAAAATCGGAATGGCATTTATAGCGTGACTATTTAAAAACTCCTTACATATATTAAGTTTTGGACCATCATAGATGACAAAAAAAAGGTCTTCACTATTATCCGTAACTTCTGAGTAGTCAATTTTCTTTACTGCAAACTTTCTATTTAATAGCTCTTTAAAAATAGCATCCTGACTTTTCCCTATACCTGTAACAATATAGTTCATAGAATTTCCTCCGTTTCTCCTTATGAAAATGGTAAAGGTTCCTCATTAATAAGTTCTTCATCATAATATCCAAACATTTGAGTGGCAAATGACTCTAAACGTTGACTTTTTAAATATCGTGCTGAATGAACAAATGAAATAGGTTGTAATGATGGTATTGTCACTTTCACTGCACATAAACCCTGTTCTCTACATTCACGTGATGTTAAATCTGTCACATAAACCTTATGTCCCTGTTCTTTTAAACAATCAATTAAATAATGAAGTTCCTCTAGATTAGAATTAAAAATTGGTTTTTCAGTTGGGAATAGGACTGTCCCATTTCCTTCTAAAAACGAGAACTTATTGGCCATCGTTTCATGCGCCATAAATAATGCTCCCTCATCTACAGAGTAAAATAAATCATATGGACGACTTAGAAGTTCTTTTTGCTTTGGAATTCTACTTACAAGGCTAAACATTACAGAAATAAGTTCTTTTTTTATTTTGTGTATGGCTTTTTTCGGGCATGCATTTGTCGAAAACATAAGTACATTTTTTAACTCTTGAGAGTGATTTGTTTCAGCTCGAAGACAAAACGTATGTATACCATCAACGGTTGATGCTTCATATAGTGTTGTTTTTCCTAAAAAAGGATGAGTAAATATATTTAGATCCTCTAGGTAACTTTCTTCACTTACTTCTTTTAATGGACGCTTTAATAGCCAAGTAAGTGCTATCCCATCCCTTTCTATTACTTCATAAATCCCATTAATTACGGCATCAATATAATTTTGGTGAATAGCACAACCAGTAGATATTGAATGCGAAATATTTTCCCCTTCATAATCAAACTGTGTAAATAAATTAATATATATTTGAGGAATGTAACAAATCTTATCTTCTGTAATATTAAGCGATTCACACCATCTAAGTTTTTGATTACTATTTGATGGTTTTAAATGGCTGTTTGTTTCTCTTTCACTTATCTGAGGAAAATCAGTAAGTGGTACAGCTAAGTTTTTTAAATCTCCTTCAGTTGCTACTATTGTTCGCTTTGTAGGAATACTATTTGCTAAACGTTCATATGCTTCCATTGTTGCTAAAAACATAGCTTGTTCAGGAGTATCTCCTGTCCCTGCACCAGAAAGATTTGCTACCGAGTCATGCACTTTCTTTCCTGCATTTACAGTTCGATAATGGTTTATATCAGCAATATATGCAATGCCAATATTCGTTTTTTGTACACCACGAGGGGGCACTACATTACGTTTAGAAATAATGAACTTATCAAAGTTGTGATTCATAATAATACTCCTCTCCTATTTCTGTGGACTAATTGTGTGTTGCTCTAAATAATTAGATAGAATGACAAGCTCATCCATAATACTGAATCCAAATTTATTCAAAGTCATATGTAAAAATTTAAAACAAATTTCTTTGTTTAAATGCTGTTCCTCTAATGGGTATAAAATTGAAATTACATTAGTAAATGGGGGGCTCTCAAGACTTCTACTTAACTGTTGTCGTAAATTTTCTTGCTGAGTTTTATTTTGAAAACGAGTATATCCTTGCCAATAAGACATATAAAATTGAATAAAATTAATGTTATTACATCTGAAATGTTCTAAGAGCATTTTTATAATATCTTCTATATAGGAATGTGGCGGAATATCCCGATAACTAACTAAAAATTTAGTTAACTCAACTGAGTATTCCTCATAGATTGGTAGTGAATCCATAAATAACGTGTATTCAGGATCATAAACCTTTTTTAGAATACGAATATTCCCAAAATATTCGTTGATTTTTAGCTCTATATTTTGTTGCTCAACACTTTGGACACGTAATCGAAAATGAAAACCTATTGGGTCTACATATTGGACAAAGAAAAACTTACTATTATAATATTCATTTTGTAGGTTTTCTAAAATTTGTAAGAACATTTTACGGTTACTCGTGTAAATATGGTAACTTCTCCACATTAACATTCCCCCTCCGTTGTTAATATACAAAATTCCTCTACATAATCTCCATTGATCCTAGGCTTTACTTCTTCTATTTCAATAGAGCGTTCATTCAACAGTAAATGCTTTAGAACTTTTATAGACTCGACTGAATATAATGAAATCCATATGGGTTTTCTAGAAGTAAAATTAATCATTTTTTTCTTTACAAAAAATTCGAATGGTAAATTATTAGTTTTAAAATAGTCGGTGATCAAGTAGTAAAATTGAGTATCAGATAAATCATCTGAATCACTAATAGTTTGCCAATTCAGTTGAGAGACTTTTCTTGTATCCAAGTTCTTTATGCTATTAATATCCACCGTCCAAGGATGAATTAAATTCAAAAAGTCCCCTTTTATACCTGAGAATAAATGGAATGGAACTGTCCCAACATATATTAATTGAATAGGTTTACCACCTAGCGAAAATGCAATATCATCGTTTGAGATATGCATCTTTACTTTTAAAAAGTCTTTTGGCCATACTAATTTTGGGAAAATTGATTTACCTACATCAATATGATTAGAGATTTCTTCATCAATTACTAATTCATAAATAGGATATGGATACGTAAATAGATTCTCATAGTATGTTTTTAATTTATTTTTAATATTTTCATTAAATAAATCACCATAACGATGATATACTGTACCACTTCCAATATTAACGTTATTTAAAACCAGGGATCCATCTTTCTCACTTTGTAAGTAAAGGAATGCACTTTTTTTTATAGAGGGTTTGAATCTAATTTTAGGTAAGGGTGTTTCATTTTTCTGAAATTTCAATTTTTCATGAACATCAACAAGTACAGATAAAACCGTTTGCCCTTCATATATGTTTTTGTTCATAATTATTGTTTGATGCAGCCTGTAAGTATAATGATTAACAACGATACACTTCTTAAATATATCTCGAATAAATTCGCTTTGAATTTCAGGTGTATTAAAATGATCAAAAGCTACATAATCATGGTAAAATAAGGGGACGTTATTTAATTTTTCTTGATAGGTTTCACCTAAATATAGATTATTAAATTTCTCTAAGTAACCAGTTAATAGTTTTTTAACGGAATCATTCTTTATGTCACTAATTGACTTTGGGTAGAATAAATGATGTTCTTTATCAAGAAAAATTCTTCTTAAAAGATCATCAAAATTTTCGTTACAACTATAATAAAAATTAAAATTAGGTATAACCAGGCCATTGTTTATTAACATTTCATACGTTATTTCTTCACAGTTACTAAATTCCCTCTTAACTTCTGCTGGGGTTTCACAATGCTGTATTTTGGATAAAAAATCCACGACCTCTTTTTGGTGTAATATATCATCTTGTTTAAGTATCCAATCTACACCTTTTAATAAATAGTTTTTTTCAAAATAGACAGCATCCATTCCATTACACTTTTTGAGTTTAGGGCATACTTTAATTTGTAATAAATGATCTAAATCTTTATTATGAAGAGAAGCCATTAAAATTAAAGATTTTACCACATTATTTAATTTAATTTGTTCAGTAATTTTAGTTTCATCACTTAAATATATAGTTTTTCCTAAATAGCTAAGTGGGCTAGTTTTTACAGTGGCACGCTGAATAAAACGATATCGAGCTCTGTTTACTGAGTCTTTTGTAACTTCTGGATTAAAAAGTTGTTGATATGCTTCAGAAGCTGTAATTGACAGGGCTTGTTGAAATTCAGAATGAGATAAAAATGATTTGTAACGATTTACTTTTCTTAAAAAGGCATCTTCGACTTGCTTTTCAATCGACTTAATCAACTCAAATGTTTCATTATAGATTTTTGAATGCTCTTTAATTTGTTTATCATCTATTTCATCTAAAATTGCTTCATGAATAATGCGTTCTTTTTTTAGAGTTTTTTTTATATTTAAATACAATTTCATCTCTTTCAAATTCTTATTTATGTAAAGTATTTCTGTTTTTTCATTCAACATCTTTAACAATTGTTTTTTAATCTTTTCAAGATTTTCTTTATAATTATTCCAATTCGAATACATCTTCAATGGTTCATCTTTTAAATCATCTAAGCGTTCTGTTTTAAACAAAGTCTTTCTTTTCATACAAATTGTATCCTTCATCCATTAACACCTCGTATAATCCAATATGTAATATTTAATCCTGTTGTCACTAAAAATAGAATAAACATTCCATAAAACAAAATTCCATAAATTAAATAATAGAGATGAATCTTTTTATGGAAAGCTGAGCGTCTTGTAAAAAAATGATTAGTAAAATTAATTGACTGGACACGAAAATCGGGTTTTTTAATCAATGAGAAAAATCCAATATAAAAATCTGTCGGAAATAGGATATTGTAATTAAATACTCCCATAATGATTTGGAGTGTAAGAACTATACTCCATATGAGATCGCCTGTTACAATAAACATACTGCTATAAATAATTATTAAAAAAGAATCAGCGACATTCCCAGCAAAAGCAATATTTGCTCTTTTTAAATTATTCCCTGTAGGAACTATTTTGACATAAAATATAGGGATAAAATAATACTTAAGCTTAAATGAGATTGTAAAAACCTCAATATTTTGTAACCTAGCGCTTAATACATGGGCCATTTCATGAACTGAAATAATACCCATTAAAAATATAAGCATTGATTTTATAAAAACAAAGCCATCTACATTAAAGTTTGCTATTCCGTTTATCTCTATCATTGGCCAAGAATTCCAAATCGATAAAGTAGCACCGAGTATTCCAAACAACATTAACAATATACTAATAGTAAATAGTGTTTTTTCACTTATAGGATTTGAAAACTTAATTATTCTATTAATAAAATGAGGCTTCTTATAAATAGCTTCATTGTCGTATAAGCCAAGTGCTGCTAGAGATTCTATACGATTTTCTGTTAAACTTTCTACGGTATTATTATTTAAATGAATATAGTAACCTTTACACGCTTCTCGATCACTTAAAAAAATTTTATTTGCTTCACAAGATTCAATACTAAAGTTTGGATTAATCTTCAATTAACAACCCTCTCCTTCTTCCTCTTATACTTACTGAAATCTACTAAATTTTAATTTATTTAACTGCAAGGAAATCATATGTATAGACAATTCCCTTTAATGACTATATAACAAAATATAACATCCTTACTCTAATTCGGCACCGAAGCTACTCCGCACAAAAACCACATACTTTAGTTTGAGGTTTCCACAATTCCTACACCATTTACTTAAAATTCAGACATTTTAACACTTAGTGGATACTATATACTTAATATCAAAATTACGTTAGCATTTATTCCAATCATCCACGCATACAATGAACAAAACCATTAAATGCGAGGAGATGTTGGATTGCCTAAAATCATTTCAATTAGCACATATCAACCACCTTACACATTACAGCAAGATAACGCAGAGGAACTAACGAAAGAGCTTTTTTATGCAAAAATTCCAAAACTAGAGCGCTACTTAAAGGTTTTTGAAAATGGTGGCATCAACACACGCCATTTTTGTGTGCCAGCTGAATGGCATCGTACGAATCACTCCTTTGAAGAACGTAATAATTTATATATTGAGTTGGCTACACAATACAGTGTAAGTGTCATTCAAGCATGTTTAGCTAATACAGCTTTTTTATCCTCATCTATTCCAACTGAGGACATCGATGCCATCATTTTTGTTAGCAGTACAGGAATTTCAACACCTAGCATTGACGCACGTGTTATGAACAAGCTTCCCTTTTCAGATCGACTTAAGCGCATTCCTCTATGGGGTCTTGGTTGTGCAGGAGGAGCCGCTGGTGTAAGCAGAGCCTATGATTTTTGTAAAGCCCATCCACATGCAAAGGTGCTTGTCGTTTGTGTCGAGTTATGTAGCCTCACTTTTCAGCCAAATGATTTTTCTAAAAGTAATTTAATTGGTGCTTCCCTTTTTGCCGATGGTGCAGCATGTATACTTGTTTGTGGGGATGAAGTAGCTATCGCAACAAAAAGGCCAACCCCTAATATTCTAGCTACAGGTTCTAAATGGATGCCAGATTCGGAAAATGTAATGGGTTGGGATGTGAAAAACAACGGGCTTCATGTCATTTTCCAAAAAAGCATTCCTTCTATTATTACCAATTGGCTCGGACCTTTCATCGAGCAATTTTTAATGGATCAAGAACTGTATAGCGAACAATTGACTCATTTTATTGCGCATCCTGGAGGAAAAAAGGTATTAAAAGCTTATGAAGATACACTTTATCTATCTCCCCAAAAAACCGACATTTCTCGGGAAATATTGAGACGACATGGTAATATGTCATCACCGACAGTGTTATACGTATTAGAGCAGTTTATGTTAAATGAAGGACAAGTGGAGGATACAGGTTTGCTCGTAGCTCTTGGCCCTGGTTTTTGTGCAGAAGCTGTATTATTAAACTGGAGGGAGTAACATGATCTTCTATTTTACTTTTATCCTTGTCGTTCTACAAAGATTGACAGAGGTTGTCATTGCCAAGCGCAATGAGAAATGGATGCTTTCACAAGGAGCCTATGAAGTAGGTGCTTCACATTACCCCTATATGGTAGCCATGCATATTAGCTTTTTTCTGTTTTTAATAGTGGAAATCGTCACAAACAACAATGGTATCTCGCCCTTATTTCCGTTATTTTTTATATTATTTTTAGCAGTGCAGGCTTTGCGGATCTGGTGTATTCGCTCTTTAGGCACTTTTTGGAATACAAAAATCCTCATTTTACCTGACGCACATGTTGTTCGTAAAGGGCCATATGAATATATGCGCCATCCCAATTATGCGGTAGTTTGTTTAGAAATCCTTTTGCTACCACTCATGTTCCAAGCTTACTTTACAGCATTTTGTTTTACATTACTCAATATTACAATGCTTTCTGTACGCATACCTATAGAAGAAAAAGCATTACGAGATGCTACTAATTATAATCGTGTATTTCAAAAGAAGATTTCGGAGTCTTAGCCGAAATCTTCTTTTCTTCTTTATTGCCATTCCCAGTTAAATGGATCTTGTAGACGTTCCCAAGGGTTCTGAAACTCTTCATTTGTTAACAAACAGTTGTCCAACTGTTTAGTGATGTCTTCTCGATCTAGATCAATGCCAATAATCACAAGTTGTGTCATTCGATCTCCGTACTCTTCATCCCAATCTTCCAATACTTCAGGGCTTTGCTGGAATACATCCTGCTGATGGGCTTGAGAAAGAGCTGCTACCCAATAAGAGACTGGTTCAATTTTTGCAGATGACCCCGCTTGCGATAATAATAGCGCAACTTCCTGATGTCTTGCACTCCAAATAATACCCTTCGCTCGTACTATTGAGTCTGGCATGTGATCACACCACTCAACAAAGCGCATCGGATGAAACGATCTTTTGCGTTTATAGGTAAAGGAAGAGATACCGTATTCCTCAGTCTCTGGTGTATGGTTTTCGTGACCAAGCTCCAACTCCTTTAACCAACCAGCCGATTCAGAGACACGTTCAAAGTCAAAACGCCCTGTATTTAAAATTTCAACTGGATCGATAACACCATTTGTTGTACGTATAAGTTTTGCCTCAGGCTGTAATGCACGTAAAATACGCTCTAATCGCTCAAGCTCCTCTGCGGATACTAAATCGCACTTATTTAAAATAAGGACATCACAAAATTCAATTTGATCAATGAGAAGGTCTGCAACATCACGCTCATCTAATTCACCAACAGCTTCCTTGCGCTCCAATAAACTTTCCCCAGACTGAAAATCATGCCAAAAACGATGGGCATCTACGACCGTAACCATTGTATCTAATCGACAAAACTTCGTTAAATCAATGCCAAGCTCCTCGTCTAAATAACTAAACGTTTGTGCAACTGGAATCGGCTCACTAATCCCTGTCGATTCAATCAAAATATAATCAATATTGCCTAGCTTCGAAAGACGTTCCACCTCCTGCAATAGATCCTCTCGTAATGTACAGCAAATACAACCATTCGATAGCTCCACAAATTTCTCTTCTGTACGTGATATACCGCTACCATTTGCGATAAGCTCCGCATCAATATTAATTTCACTCATATCATTCACAATAACAGCGACACGTAAATCCTTTTTGTTTTGCAATACATGATTCATCATTGTTGTCTTACCAGAACCTAAATATCCACTCAATACTGTAACAGGAATTTTCTTTGTCATTATTACAACTCCTTAAATCGTAATCATTACTATTTACAATTTGTAATTAAATCATATTACTTTGGAAAATGCAAAGCTTTTTATTACTAGTGAAATTAAACTTGACAATATCCAGCGAGAAATATATTGTTTAAATCGTAATAATTACTATTTAAAAGGAGGCCCTTCAATGCGTGTACAAGTAACACTAGCCTGTACTGAAACAGGTGATAAAAACTATATTACTACTAAAAATAAACGTAATAATCCCGAAAGATTGGAGCTTAAAAAGTACTCTCCTCGCCTGAAACGTGTAACCTTGCATAGAGAAACAAAATAATATTGGAATGGGGGGTCATGATGAGATCCTCATGAGCGGTTCTGACCTGTTTTAGAGCGGTGTCTTCTACTTTGTGAGCGAGGTTAACCTGCTTTGGAGCGCCTTCCTCTTCTTTGTGAGCGGTTGAACCTTCTTAAAAGCTTTTTATGCAAATCAAAAAAATGACTGTTTCAAAGGCATACTTTTGAAACAGTCATGATGAAATTTTATAGCTAAAGCTGCTCACTATTGATTTCTAACGCTAGTTCATTCAATTTCTCATCTAATTCATTGAGCATGCGTAATCTAAAATCTATTTGTTCATCAATATTAACTCCTTGTTTCATTGATGTGCTACCATCCTTAGATTGTTTCTTTAATGCAACTATTTCATTGGATAATCTCTCAATATCTAGATTTTTCGTCTCTAACTCACTTAGTAAATGTCGATGAAGGCTGTCCGATTCTACTTTCTCTCTATGGTATTTTTCTAGTGTCTCTAAAATATTCTCCATTTGTTTACTTGCTATGGTTGTATAGTCACTTAACTTTTTATCTATGCTTTCCACAATAGACCTTTCATTTGAATCGATCGAAGCCTCCTTTGATGCTTGAAATTTGTCCATCAATGACTTTTTTTCAGCCCGCAATTCTGCCAATTCCTTTAATAATGCCTCAATGGATGCAATTTGCTTTTTTCTTTGTGCTTCTCTTTTCTGAATTTCTTCATCGTAAGCTTGCAATTCTTTATCAAAGTCTCTTTTCAACTTTAGGAGCTCCATCGAAAGTTCTTTTTTATGCCTTGTTAATTGAACATTTTCTCGTTCAAGTCGAAGAACCAAAGCATAATAATCACTATCTCTAAGTCTTTTTACTTCATTTTTGTACTTGGCTAACTCGGCCCTTAAAAAAATAATCATTTGTTGGAGCTGTATTGGATCATTGTTTTTCACAATATCATTGTCCATCATCACACCCCCTAGCCTGAATATCTTTTTAGTAAATCGACCACCTCTTCAAGCTGCTCTCTACTTTCCTCTAGTAAATCATCCAGCTGCTTCATCCATTTTTCTTCTAACTTTGAATTCTCTATTTGTTCAACATGACTCTTTTCGCCTGAAACAAGATAAGCCATTAATAGCTGTAATGTACTTTTTTCAAGAAAGGCAAAGCTATTATCTTGTTCATTACGACGACTTAGCTGTTCCTTTACTAATTGTTGAATTACACTACCGAACTCTTGTTTTTCGTTGTCACCCATTGTCTTCCTCCTGTGTTTGGCCCATTCCATTTAGATTAATTGGATTTAAAACAACAACACCTTCTGTGAGCTGATCGCAATATGTAAAACCCATAATCGTTCCTGAATATGATAAATTGTGGGACCATTTTATTTGAAAATTGGTAAATGAAATGGTTTCATTCGGTTCGATTGTTGACTTACCAACTGGTCTCAGCCAATACTCCTCTTTGCTTGATTTGTCATTAAAACGCTCCCACTGACTCTGCCCCTGTGTTTTAAAATTTGGAGTGAAATTTTCATGAACATATCTCCCTGAAAAGTAAAACGGTGACTCCTTGGGTATTGTTATACACAAAGATGGGTTCGTGACGGCTGCACTACCCATATTACGAATATGATAGGAGCCTAAACATAAACTCTCTTGCTCAGGATCATAAGAAATATTAAGTGCAGTTGTAAAATAACTAATGAGGTTAATCCTATTCGGAATTGCTAATTCCTCAACCAATCTTTTAATATCATGAACATAGGCATTTGTTTGTTCTTTTAGTGCCTGTATCTTGTCTTCAATACGATCTGCCACTTTAAACCTCCTTGTTATTTCCATTAAAAAAAGAGAGGATTACCCTCTCTTCATAGTATGACTTTCTTCTTTTTGTTATCACAATTAACCAACAGTTGGGAAAATAACTGGGCATTGTTGTGGACGAACCGCAGTTGGACATGAGAATGGTAAGTCTGCTCTTGGTTCGCAGAAAGTTGCTAAAAATTCCACTGTAACTGGGAATGTAGATTGAATACTTTGACAAACAGCAACAGTAATTGTTAACGCAGAGAACGTGATTGTACCTGCTGCAGCACCTGTTCCAACACTAAGTGTTCCTGTTGTACAAACGAAGCAATCTAAATCTGTGTATAAAATTTCAACGTCTGTTCCCTTAGGTGCACATAATGTCACTTGCTCACAGCGAGAAACTGGAATATTATTGCTTGTGAAAACAGTACCATTAGGTAAAGTAACGACAATTGTTAGAATGAAGTTCTTTTGAACATTTAGGTGTTGCAGACAAACAGTTGATCCATCAATAGAGAATTGGCGATTCTCACGGTTCAGAATCACAATTGGATTTGTAGTTGCTGGAATTACTCGACAAGTAACAATAGCACCTGTTAAGTCAGTAGTTGCTGTAACACCTGGGAATGTAATTGGTCCAGTAGGTGAAATATCAAACGACATTTCTTTTACAATCCAGTCGTATACCTTATCAACATTTATACAGATTAGTTCCTGCGCCTGGGATGGCATATGCTCTTGCATCCTTTTGACACCTCCATAAAATTTTTATCTTTCGTTTGTAGCATATGTTTTTCAGCTATAAGTGCATGGGCTAACAAATAGTTACATTGGATATTTATTAAAATCAATCAAGATTTGTTTTCATACACTTCTCTCATTAACGATACGAATCAAAATGTTGAAAGAACCGTTATATTTGTAACAGAAAGTCAATATTTTTAATAAACTAATAATGGACTGAAAGGGGTGAACTACAATGGAAGAGTCAAAATTGTATACCACTCAAGAAATTGAAAATTTAAAGCAAAAAATTGAATCTTATAGAGAATCGTTAACCTCGTTAAAAACGGGGAATTCAATTGAAGATTTCCTTTATATGAAGCAGGAGTTTGATGGACTAAAAACACAGATGGCCCATTTAGAAGGGATCACAGAGACATTGGATACTAAACAAAATTCATATATAAAAGGTTACGACGATCAAATTAGGGTTCTTTCAACACAGCTTGAGTCTTTGAATCAAACCATTGAAGGAATGAACCAAGAGATTTTATCAATTTTAAACAAACTATTGCCAGTTAAAGGAAATGATACAAAAACCGTACCTCCCTCCATTGACATGCCTGCTCAAACTTATCCTAATCTTTTACCTAGACAACCTAGAATGACCCAAACCGCAGATCAAACTACAATTACATCAGCACAACCTTCTTATAGACTATTACAAAGTGTGGCAGGAAAAGCCAAAAACCACCAACCTAATGTAAACATCGGGGGTCCCTCTCCTCAGAATGGTCTACCGGAAACTAAACCTGAAGAACGGCATTTTAATCAGCAATATTTCCAATCAATCAATACACACCCCAGCCAAATATACAATGGTTTATACAGAAACACGACAGTTGAATCCACCTTCCATTTTAAAAATGCCATGGATGCAAAGGAAGTTCCAGTAAGTGTTTATGATCCATCTGCCGTACAGCCAGCTTCAAGCGAGGAAAACATCGAGAATGATACTTTACAATCTTCTATTGTTAATGAATCAGATAGCACTAAAACTGAAACATTCAATAATCCTGCGGAGGTTGTAAAAACTGAGAATGAGCATAACAATCTGGAGAAGCCCATTGTAATTAATGACTCGATAGAACAAGTTATCTTAGAGCAACCTAGCGAGCCTGTTAGTCAGGACATTGAAGCAATAGCTAGTGAGCCTCTCAACCAAATCATTGCAGAGACAGTAGCAGAACCTGCAGATATAGATCATTCTCCTTCATTGGAAACAGAAGAAGAATATGTTGAAGTGTATCATGCTGATGCAACCTATGAGGTTCATCCGTCCTTTGATGAAGAGATCATGCAGCTTGAACCTGTAAACAAGCCGATTGAGGAAGAACCTAAAAAAGGAAAAAACTCATTTTTCGATTTCTTTAAAAGATGGAGTTAACATTTTCTTAAACATCCACTATGTCAAAACATACATAGTGGATGTCTTTATGTGCAAATAAAAGCTGTCATTAAGAAATCATTGAATTTATAGGTGAAGTAGATAATTGCCCTTAACCCCTAATCTGAAATGAATAGAATAATGAAGAAAGGGGGTGTAAAAATGTGTTTGAATAACTCAATGTGTGGCTGTTCTGGTAACGGTCATGGTAACGGGGAGTGTACTACGCTGGGGCCTTTTATCGGCGTTGATGCTGCATGTATTACTCCACCAGTAGCTACTGGTTCTATTATCCCATTCTCATCAGGAATAACTCCTGTTGCTTTAGTGTCTCTTGCTACTGGATTAGTTGGTACTGTGAGTCTTGTTGGATTTGGTACATCTGTTCCAGGGGTTGCTCTAGCTGGCGTTAATATTGATTTAACATCTTCTGCTGCTACAGAAGCATTTACGGTTCCACGTCCAGGTACTATTACATCTATTTCTGCTACAATCTCAGCAACTGCTGCTTTAACTCTAACTGGAACAGCGACTGTCAGAGCACAGATTTACCGCGCAGTTCAAGGAAGCAATTTATTCAGCCCTACTGCAGCATTTGTTGATTTATTACCACCTTTACCACTAATAGCATTAGCAGTAGGTACGATTGCAAGTGGTAATGCCAACGTGTCAGTACCTGTAAGTACTGGTGATCGTTTACTAATGGTATTCTCTATGACTACTACAGGAGTTGCTGCTACACTTGCTGGTAACGCAAGTGCTGGTATTACTATCGTATAAAATAAACTTAAATAAAAAATGAAAACAAGTGATTTCCTCATTAGCAGAAATCACTTGTTTTTTCACAAAATATTTATTTAACCAATGCATTCTGAATATGTGCCAAATGATGCTTGCCATGCATACAGACCGATTGCATGCTCAAGAGTCGTCCGCCCTGAATCAGGATGATTAAAGGCTCTTTGTAATTGTTCATGTGATAAGCTTGTCAGTAAATAAACCCACCGCTCATGTAAGCCTTCAATTAAATTATAAGAAGTTGCTACTGGCATTTCTGAATCTGGTAGCTGTGCCCATTCCGCCTCATTGTATGGCTTAATGGTTGGCGTATCCTCTGTTAACGCTAGTTTAAAACGGATATAGCTATTCATATGGCTATCGGCAATATGATGGACTAGCTGTGTCACGGTCCAGCCATTTTCACGATAAGATTTTGCAAGGTCTTGCTCGCTTGCACCATTTAACGCCTCTGCAAGTTGTTTTGGTAATAAACGAATTTCATCAATCCATGCTAGTACTTGCTGTGAATTCACTTCTTTTGGGAATTGGAATTGTCCAATTGGATATCGTAAATCAGTCATATTGCTCTCCTCCGTTTTACTTTTTATATTACCAATTTAATATTTTACTTGCTACAACCATGCACTATAATTTTCTTCGTTCGGTAGATAATTCGTTCATCTCTTGTAGTTTAGTAGCATGATTGGAAGCTTCGTTTGCACTCACACACCTTTCTTTTACATACTTATACAATTTAGAAACTACAAATGTATAAAACCCTTATTTTTAAGTATAGGTACTTACAAAATAAGGGTTCTTTATTATTCCTGGATATCGTATATCAACGTATCAAAATATTTTCCATTTGTATACAGTAAAATAGCCCATTCACCAGACTGAGGAATTTTCACATGAGAAGGTGTATGTGCATCTGCTCCATTAACAGGTCCGCCAAGCCCTATGCTCCAGCCATCCACTAAAATCGGTTGTACGACTTTAGAGTCTCTATGGTATCCAATAATCGTTAACTCCGTATCCCGTACTTCATCTATTCCCCATAGATGCCACATCCATTTTTGTGTGCTTAAACTTGGCATATTCGCACCGATGACACCTGATTTATCGGCATTACCAATAATACCTCTATCACCAAATTCCACTGCCTTTTTATCCCAATCAACGGATGCAAAATCATCTTCTTGCACAAATTCAGGTAGATCCTCAGGTATTGTTACCTTTGCTTCATCTTTACAACCCACTAAGAATAATAGCACTATACATAAAAATACAATTCGTTTCATAACATCCCCCTTTCCTATGAAACGTTTGTTTCAACGATATTGTTACAGATAATTCTGTAAATTACGAAACTATTACTTCATCGTACTCTTTACAATATTCACTAATGGCTTTAATGGATGAAGAATTTTAATCCTGGTGCGATCTTCAAATTGTTGTGCTGCATCCACCATCGATAGCTGGGCAACCGATATGGATTTTTGCTCAGCAGATAAAGTATGCAAAGTTCTTAAAATAACCTCGTCATAGGCTTCTTTTTTCCCCTGCATAATAAGATCAAATGTATGTTCAATAACTTTCGCTACCACATCTACTGATATTCCTTGATGCTTAGCATATTGGTGAAGTCTTGCCATCGTTCCTTCTACAGTTGCTGGATTTGTGAAAAGTATCGTTTGAGGCTGATGCTTACTACATATACTTTCAAAATAGGGCTCATCAATCTTTATGATAGGGATCGGGAGATTGGACAAAGTTTCATCCTTTAATAAAGCTATATAATTTGTACACGTTATTAAGATTGCATCCACATCACAGCTAATTATCCATTCAATTTGCTCCTTAACTTTATGTGCTAAATCATTACTCCCTTTAGACATATGCTTTATAACGCCAGGGTCTACAAAATGGATTATCTCTATATCTTCATCGCTTTGAAAAGCTTGCTCTATGTATTCTATATTGGAATAATGAGCATGCAAGCAGCCGAGCTTTTTTCTCAATTAAACTCCTCCTAATTGGAAAGTCTCTTTTCCATTGTTACTATTGCTAGAGAGTTACCATTACGATTTTTCACCATTTCCTCTGTCGTTACAACATAACCTAATGAGCGATATAACTCAATATTACGCGGAACACTCATACGTACTTTGCACCGACTAATTGTTACCCCTTTCGATAGTGCATATTGTTCGAGCTGACAGATCAGTACTTTTGCTAAACCTTGACCTTGTCTTTCTGGGATCACTGAAAGTCTATAAAAATAAATCCCCTTTGAACTGAGCGTAAACCTTGCAATGGCAACTGGTTGTTTATTGATATACCCAATAAATGCTTGTTCATTTTGCTGCATTGCCTGTTCTATTGAATCCACCGTTTCACTTAGTGCACTGGATGGTGGAGTAGCTTTTTCATATTCTTGAAACGCCTGTAGCATCACCTGATGTAAAACTGGGGCATCCTTGCTCTCTGCTAAAACAATTTCCAACCTTAAGCACCTCCTATCGTTTTTTGTTCATAATAGTGCAAATTAAAACAAAAAGAAACCGTATTATTTCGAATACGGCCTACTACTTAGTATGTTTGTCTTTCACTTTTGCTTCCTTTTCAATATGCTTTCTTGCTATTTTCAAACGTTGGATATCCTTTTTCTTAAGAGGAATAATCTCTTCCTTCATCATTTTAATATAAGAAATCATTAATAAAAGTAACACCACTGTAAAGGGTAATGCAGCGATTAATGAGGCCGTTTGCAATGCTTCAAGCCCGCCTGTATACAATAAAACGCCTGAAATAGCTGCCATTAAAACACCCCATACTAGCTTTGATAAAATCGTGGGATTTAAAGAACCTTTTGTCGTCATACTCGCCATAATAAAGGTGGCCGAATCAGCAGAGGTAATTAAAAATATTATGATTAAAAGTATTCCAATGGTAGATGCAATTGTTGAAAGCGGTAAGTGTTCTAACAGCTGGAAAAGCGCAACCGTTACATCATTATGAACAGATTGAGCGATTTGTGCATCTTGATGTAAATCAAACCACATTGCGGTTCCACCAAAGGTCGCAATCCAAAAGCAGGCAATGAGGGGCGGGATAATTAAAACCCCTATAATAAATTCTCGAATAGTCCTGCCTTTAGATACACGAGCTATAAAGGAGCCTACAAATGGTGACCAAGCGATCGCCCATGCCCAGTAAAAGATCGTCCAATCCTTCACCCAAGTCCCACCAACGTATGGTTGCATCCTTAAACTATATTGAATAAAGTTTGAAATATAATCCCCAATAGCTAATGTAAAGGTTTCAAGTATAAAGATTGTTGGGCCTGTAATAAAAACAAATAAAAGTAAGACAATTGCTAAAGTCATATTGACATTACTCAGGATCTTCATCCCTTTTTGTAGACCTGTTGTGGCTGATAGCATATAGCCAATAAACATGATAAAAATAATGGCTACTTGCAAGATAAATGTATCTGGCAAACCAAAGACGAAAGTTAAACCGCCATTTGTTTGTAATACGCCTAGCCCTATAGACGTTGCTACCCCCATAACTGTAGCAATTACTGCGAGAATATCGATCGCTCCTTTAACGACTCGATTTGTTCCAGTGACAGGCTCTAAAGCAGTGGAGATAAGCATATTTCTTTTTTTATTGAATTGTACATAGGCCATAACAAGACCCAATATGGCATAAACAGACCACTGGCTTAATCCCCAATGAAAGAATGAATATCCCATCGCCAGTCGGGCTGCATCCGTTGATAGAGGCTTTGTATCACTGAAAGGAGGTGAAAAATAATGACTCATCGGCTCAGCTACACCCCAAAACACCAGGCCGACACCAAGTCCAGCTGAAAAGAGCATAGAAATCCATGTTAGAAAACTAAACTCAGGACGACCATCTTCTGATCCTAAGCGAATTGTTCCGTATTTACTAATTGCCAGACCGAATAAAAATAAAACGATAATAAAGACGGACATTAAATAAAACCAGCCGAAATAATCCGTTGTCATATGAAATACGCTGTTTGCTACGTTCTTAAATTTTTCCGGTATCGTTGCTCCGATAATGACTAAGAGAAAAATTGCTCCACTAGAAATAAGAAATACTGGGTTTTTTAAAATTTTATTTTGCATACAGCGCCTCCATTTATCCCAGACAGATGACCAAATTTCCTTTATTATGCGTACAATTCAGTTATTTTATTAATAAATAAAAAAAGAAACCGCATTATCAAAAGACTATGCGGTCTACCTATTAATGTGTTTTATGCATAAAACGCAGGGCTCTACTCATAACAGTTGGTACAATCGAAGCATGATTTTCATCTAAAGCCTCGTAAAAATCTACCGCCATTATTTTTTTTAAAACTGCTGCCATTTGTCGCGCATCATCCACCATAAAGGTTTCAAGTTCACCTGCGCTCATAAACAAAGTTTCGTCCATGTCCTGATGCTCGTTCAGAAATACTGAAGCACATTGTACTAGCTCATGCTCATTCCACCAAATAGATGGGCTAATAGCTAGATAGCGTTGGAAGCTGGATTGCTGGTGAAATAGTTGCCAAAGCGCAAAGTATCCTCCTAGGGAATGACCAAATAGAGCTTGCTGTACTTTATTTACTGGATATTGTGACTCAATCGTTGGCTTTAACTCTTCTTCAATAAAGCGACTAAAATCCACTGCTCCTCCAAGCTTCTCATGACCTTTTCCTTTAAATCTTGCTGGATAAATATAAGACTCCGCAGGTGCTGTAAAATCATAAAATCTTCTTTCACGCATATCGTCGCCATGACCAATTCCAATAACAATAGCTGGAAGGATACCTGTTTTTGGTGCATTACGACTTTGTAGACGCACCGCTTCCTTTACGAGGTTAAAATAGGATGAGCCATCAAGTACATACAAAACTGGAAAGCCATTTTGTGGCGCTTCCTCCTCTGGCACATAGATATTAATCGTGTACAAATAATTTGTCAATTTTGAAGTCATATGTTGTGTAATGTAGTCTACTTTAGTTGTATTCATTAGATATCCTCCTTCAAAATTTCATAGCCATAACATACAGGTGTATTGGTTACAGGATCTTCCATAATGCGTGCATCAATATTAAATACTTTACGCATTACCTCAGCACTTAAAATTTCCTGTGGCGTGCCAGTTTGCATAATAGTACCCTTACGCATTGCAATAAGATGATCTGAATATCTGGCCGCGTGGTTAATATCATGTAGAACCATCACTACTGTACAGCTGTGGTGCTCATTTAAACTTTTAACAATGTCCAATACCTCTAGCTGATGCGCCATATCTAAATAAGTAGTAGGTTCATCCAATAGCAAGATATTTGTTTCTTGTGCTTAGGCCATAGCTAGCCAAACACGCTGACGCTGACCTCCTGAAAGCTGGGCAAGCTCCCTATTTCGATATTCCATCGTATTAGTAACTGTTAAAGCCCATTCAATCATTTCCTCATCCTTATTCGTTAAACGATTGACATTGTTGCGATGTGGATAGCGACCATACGCAATTAACTCCTCCACTTTCAATTGACCAGGAGCTATCGGTGTTTGAGATAATATTGCTAGTTTCTTGGCAATATCTTTGGTCGATAAATTTTGCATATTTTGCTCCTGCAAATATACCGTACCTTGTTGTTTTTTTAAAATACGTCCTATCGTTTTAAGGAGTGTAGATTTACCACAACCATTTGGACCGATGATTGTAGTCACTTTGCCCTCTTCTATCGTTAAATTTAACCCTTCAAAGACACGTACCTGCCCATAACCTGAAGCCAAATTTTCCATTCTAAATGCAGTTTGCACGCCATTTCCTCCTATGCCTTAGATTTCACCAGTAAATACAAGAAATACGGAATCCCAATAATTGAAACAACAATACCTACAGCCAGTTCCGATGGTGCAAAAACGGTTTTACCAATAAAATCAGCGAGGATTAACAGACCTGCACCAATTAAAGCACTCACTGGCATAACGTAACGGTGCTGAATACCAACAAGCTGCTTGGCAATGTGTGGGGCCATTAAACCTATGAAGCCAATACTCCCTGATACAGACACACAAGCACTGACAAGACCTACACTGGCTAGTAACAGCTTCATTTTCTCCTTTTCAACAGCTATTCCTAAACTTGTGATGCTATCCTCTTCAAGCTGAAAATAATCGAGTAAATATGATTTTCTATGCACATATATTCCTAAAATCAAAAGCCAAGGTAGCATCGTAAGCGCAAAGATCCAATTCGCATTATAAATTGAACCTGCCATCCAAATAGCCGCTGATTCAAAATCTTGTGCACTCATTTTTAAGGATAGGAACAAGGACAAAGCTCCAAATCCACTATTGATAGCTATTCCAGTTAAGATTAATCGCTGCATATCCAGATGACCATTTTTTAAAGCAAATGAAAAAATCAGGATAGCTGCAATTGTTCCACCGATAAAACCGAATAGTGGCATCATTAAAATTGACATCCAGCTGTTCATATCTGCACTCACTAGCTTTACTTGAAAGAAGTACATGAATAGTACGACTGCTGCACCAGCTCCAGCATTAATCCCTAATATTCCTGGATCTGCTAGTCCATTGCGTGTAATCCCCTGTAATACAACTCCTGCCATACCTAAGCCAATACCGACAAGTCCAGCAATGACAATCCGAGGTAAACGGAACTCAAATATAACAAGATCAAACTTTGAATTTGACTCGATCCGTAGCAATGTTTTGATAACATCCATTACAGACATATCAAAAACACCATTTGTAATATGTAAATAGCTCGCAACTAAAATCATTAAAACAAGCATCAGCATGGTTAAAAAGAATACACTTGAGGTTTTTTTACGCACGTTTTTCACCTCCGTGCTTACGAACTAAATATAAGAAGAATGGTACACCGACCAATGCGGTTAAGACACCAATTGGCGTTTCAAATGGATAATTGACAACGCGGCTCAGGACATCACAAAGCGCTAAGAAAAAGGCTCCAATGACAGCTGCACAAGGAATTATATAGCGATAATCAACACCAACAAGGAAGCGTGTAATATGTGGTATGACTAACCCTACAAAGGCGATTTTCCCTACAAGGGCAACCGCTGTCCCTGTCAAACATACGACAGCTAGCATGCTAATAATACGTACTGCTTTTGTTTTCTGTCCTAGCCCCATGGCAATATCTTCACCTAATGAAGTAATGGTAATCGCTTTTGCCGATAATAAAGCCAAGATCAACCCAGTTAAACCAAATGGAATAGAAAGGATCAGCATATCCATATTTACCATATGTACCTTTGTGTTATACCAAGCACTTACTGTTTGTGATACTTGGAAATACATCGCAATAGCAGTAGCAATACTACTTAAAAATGTGCCAATGACCGTTCCAATTATGGCTAGCCTTACTGGAGATAAGCCATTGCGGATTAACGAGCCAAAACCAAAGACAATACCAGCTCCCAATGCAGAACCAAGCATCGATAATAAAATCATTTGATAGTTTGGTAGCCCTGGAAAAAAAACAATGGCTAATGTAATGACAAATGCAGAGCCATCATTGACACCCATTAATGAAGGCGAGGCTAAATAGTTTCGTGTAATCCCTTGCATGACTGCACCGGCAACTGCTAAAAATGCTCCAACTAGTAATACCGCGGCAACTCTTGGAATACGGCCTGTTCTTATAATTTGATGATCGACATCCGATGGATCAAATGCTGTCATCGACTGCCATACTGTAATAGCACTAATATCTTTTGTCCCATACATAACAGAAATAAGTGCCACAAGGGCAATAAGGAAAGGAGCTATCGCTAATATTGAAAACGACACTATGTTTGTTTTTTTCAACTTTCACACCTTTTTCTTTATCCATTTTGCGGTAAACAATATCAACCACTTAAGTGTATACCCTTAACAACTGCCTGCAATGAAAAATGCCACATCTTACAAAAGGCTGGTAATAGCCCGGTGATATCACCAAATCTACTACCAGCCTGTTTATACTATTTAAATAATTTTTCAGCCGCAGCATCTAAGAATTTCACCTTAGACCAAGCAGTACCACCTTGTGCTAATGGCTCAATTGTGTTGACAAAAACTTGATTATTTTGTGTTGCCTTTAAGCTAGTGAAAATTGGATTCTTTTGTAGCTCCTCTAAAGCTTTTGGCGTATCCTTATTCTCTGAATCCTCGAATTGCAGGAAAATCACATCTGGATTTACTTGTGCTAATGTTTCAAGTGATAGTTCCGCTTGCGCCTTAGCTGTTGTAACAACTTCTGGTACAGGTGCTCCTAAATCTTCATATAGAACAGGGTTTAAATAAACGCCTGCTGGATAGATGTACATCACTCCACCACGAACACGGATGATTAATACTTGCTTATCTGCTAATTGCTCCTTGGATTTTACTTGGGCATCAGCAACTTTGGCTTCATAGTCAGAGATGATTTTCTTTGCATCATCTTCCTTCCCAGCTAATTGTGCAAGCAATGTTAAATTTTCTTTCCAATTTGTTGAAATATGTGAGTATGGAATCATTGTTTGAATTTTGTTGAGCTTTTCAGCCGTTTCTTCAGGGAATTTCGAAGTACCCACAATTACATCAGGATCCAGATTAAGAATGGCTTCTGCATTTGGCTCCATTTTATTTCCTACAAGTGTAGCTCCTTCAAAATCTGTTGCTAGATAGGCAGGAACTTTTCCACCTACTTCTAGAACACCTACTGGCTTAATACCAAGCATTGCCGCATCTTCCATTGATTCAAGACTGGCAGCGACAATGTTCTTTACTTCGGCTGGTAGCTCATATTGCTCGCCTAAGTACGTGATGGTCTGCGTTGATTTAGCTTGCTCTGTCTGTGATTCTGTTGCACTTGTCTCTGCTGTATTAGCTGTTGATGTTGATTCCTCTGCTTTGTCTGTTCCACATGCGGCCAGTGATAATGCTAATAGTGCTGGTGCACACATTTTAAAATATTTATTCATAGATATTCTCCCCTAACGAGCTCATATTGATAATGATAATCGTTTTCATATATAAGTCAATATATAATTGATACTCATTATCATTTACGGATACTATCCTAACAAAGTGAAAAAAGATTGTGAATGGACGATTTCGAAAATGACATGGATTTTTGCCGATTTAAGCAATAAAAAAACTGCTTCTTTTTTATAAGAAACAGTCAATTATACATATCTGGCTTCCTCTATTTTTAACTTGCGATAGGCTGAGGGAGATAAACCCGTACACTTTTTAAATACTCTGCTAAAATAAAAACAATCTACATATCCAACACATTCTGCAATTTCAGCTACAGGTATTCCACCATATTCTAGTAAGTCTTTCGCACGTCGTATACGGTATTCTGTTATATATGTACTTGGATTCATACCTGTATGCTGCTCAAATAAATAAGCAAAACGACGACGCTCAATGCCCAATTCCATCGAGATATTTGATACTGAGATTTGCTGTGCATAATTTTCATGTATATACTGTAATGCCTGTTCCATTAATTCGCTGGCACTATCTAAAACCTGCATTTTTGCCGCTACAAGGATATCTTCCAACAAATTCATAAATAATGTCTTAGACTTGAATACAGCCATATTACCAGGAAAGGAATAGCTTTCTACTAATTGCTGAACATGGCTAATAATTTGTGTGTTAAAGCCTGTATTGATTAGAAAATGTTGCTCGGCTAGTGGATATAGATTTATTTCTTCTGTAGGTAGGCTGTAATGAACAACTGCATACTCCCAACCTTTATGGCCAGTCGCTCTCACTTCTATCGGCATCTGGGGGCCAGCATGGGCAATCATTCCCGGCTCCATCATATAGGGGGTTCCATTAAAGCTAAAGATCGCACTCCCTGCAAGTGGCACTACTAAACCACACTTTTCTGGAGCTGTTGTTCTACCAGCATCTACTTCACTTGGCTCCATTTTTTTAGTAAAAACATCTGTAAATTTTACAGAAGCATGTGCAAAGTAATCAATTAAATATTTGATATCCATATGCAAACTCCTATACATGTATTACATTCTGAATCTGAGAAAAATGATGTAAATCATGATTGATTAATCCTACAAAATAATCGATTATAGTCATCTCTGACTGCCCAATTTTAAATGAGTGTTGCCATTGCTCATTAGTCCACTGCTGAATGGTCTGTAATAATTGACGCCTTGTGGAAATAAAATCATTCAATGTTTCCTCCATTGTTTGTTCACGGCTTTTCTTAGCTGCCATCGTATTCAAATGTGCTACATCTGGCCCTTTCGGCAGACGCTCATCTGTAAAGAGAAAAGGAATTCGGTAATTTTGCACAAACTTGTCCCATGGAGGAAGATGCCCAATTACCTCTGCAACCGACCATTTCCCAGGTTCAATGGGCATACGCCATTGTGCCTCAGATAACCCTCGTAAATTATCTATCCAATCTAAAGATTTTATATAGTGTTTAATGACATAGGTTATATCTTGTTGCAATTGTTCCCCCTCTTTCTTTTTTTATTGAATATGAATTTTCAATTCTGGCCAACATAAATGCCATTGTTTTTGCTGAATTCTTTGACGATAAATCGCATAGGCATACTTATTTTCTAGGTAAAACGATGTTGGCTCTACTATGCCTGCTCCTAAAAGATGAATACCGTACGGTGCTGCAATCTCTAGTACCCCATCTGATAATTTTACTCCAATTGCCGTTGGGATTTCTGGGAAATGAGAGATTCCATCAACAGCAGACTGATATGGTTTACTACCATTTAGGACATGCATTCGTGCTTGATTTTTCACGGACCAAGGCTCGTTTGGAGATAACTTTCTCAGTTCTCGCTCATACTGCTTCTCTACTTCTTCTGCTAAATTTTCTTTATCAAAATATATCACATCAATATCAGCAATTGGTGTTCTTTCCTCCTTATTATGAAGGTAATCCCATACCTTTGAGCGAATAACTCCTGCACATACCCAGCAGTCTTGTAGTTGCAAGGTTTCTACTGTGGATAAAATGTGCATCATCCAGTCATCAGATGCAATTAAGTTCTTCAGCTCTTCCTCCGATTGAAGCAACCTCATTCTGTCAGCCTCCATTAATATAAATTAAATTTATAAATCACTAAAAATTATATATTAGATTTATACATTAACACCATTTACCCTAAAGCTAATAAAAGAAAGGGAGAAGTTTATGAATAAAATGATCATGCTGTTATTATTTGTACTACTTAGCTTAGTTGGACTTTTCTATACAAACATTTCTTTAACACTCATATGTATCGGAATGGTAGCTGCTTTTATTGGTACACTTGCGGGAGGTGGTGGACTAATTACACTTCCTGCCATGATGCTTGTCGGTATCCCTATTCAAACAAGTATTGCCACAAACAAATTTTCGACAGGCATTTCGTCTTTATCCAGTATTTTTTATCTACTCTATCAGAAGGAGCTACATCTCACATCTATCATCAAATATATAGCTCTTGCTATTGTTGGGGGGATTTGCGGCTCACTTTTAGCGGTTTCGCTGTCTGAGCAAACTATGAACTATATGGCCTGTGTACTACTTCTTTTGGCTTTAGTAGTAACTTTAAAAAATAAGGCGTGGACGGAAGTTCCTGATTCGCTAGAACATCAAGCACCTCATTTTTGGCAACCGTTTTTCATCGCCATGTATGATGGTGGTTTCGGCCCTGGCTCTTCGACATTTAGCATCTTACATTATCTACGTTCTCATCACCCTTACATAAAGTCTGTACAGCTCACTCGAGTACTCCTCTTTGGTAGCTGTACAGGGGCATTTGTTGTGTTTAATCATTCTGGCTTTATTCAATGGCACTATGCGATTGCTTTGGCACTTGGCTCTATTATAGGCTCCCAATTAGGTCTCATAGTGCTTCCGTACATTCCATTAAGGTTAGCCAAAATACTGCTAACATTGATTATTACATTGTTGCTTGTTCAAATTATATGGAAAATAATTTAAAGACCACTACTCAAGTGCTCATGAATTATCTTCCATTCACCATTAATTAGTGTAAAAATATTAGTCGCTCTACCGCTACCTGATACAAACTTTCCGTTATGATAGCCTTCATAATGATATGTATAGAGACAGGTAGCCGTCTTTTCATCAACGGTTAACCATTTTACATCAGTGGCTGAATAAACCTCTTCTTTAATAACATTCCATGCATGCTTGAAATAAGCCTCAATCTCCTCTGTCGTTGTGCATGTTTTATCAGAGAACCAATAAATTGCTTGTGGATGCAAAATACCCTTTACTTGATTAAAATCATGGGTATTTGTTGCTTGAATATAATGTACCAATGCTTGTTGATGTGTCATCTTTACCCCTCCTTTTTTAACAATTTTATCCTAAAATTGACTTCTTAGAAATGATAATTGTTGCATGACCTTCTGCTTGGACAGCTACTGAAGAACATCTATAATGAAGTCAAAACTATAAAGACGGAGGATGTCTATGCTAGCTACTATTGAAAAACAATCCAATCACCATATTGCTACATTCAAACGACCATTACCACATTTAAAAAATGCCGTTTGGGCCGCCATGACTAACAATGAAAACCTACAAAAATGGATGAGTAATTTAGAAATCATTGAGCTACGTAAGAACGGGAAAATACATTTTAATATGAATGATGGAACAGGTAATTTTGAGGAAATAACCATTACAGATTATGCCGAGAAAGAAGTACTGGCATTTGATTGGGGAACGGATACGGTGAGATTTGAACTATCTTCTACTAACAAGGGTTCTTTATTGGTATTAGTGGAGACACTTCAAGAGCTGACAGAGCATACACCGAAGGATTTAGCAGGATGGCATATTTGCCTTGATATGTTAACAGATTTACTAAATGGCGTAGAACATCAACATTTCCCCATGGATGAATGGCAGCAACGATTCAGTGAATACAAAAAAATGCTAAGTACTGTGAAATAAAATAAGACAAAAAATCCTAGAGCATTATTACTCTAGGATTTCTAAAATTAATAAAAAGCTGTGGCTATTGCTAGTGCTTTTAAAGGATCTTTGATTGAATCGAGTGTGTAAACAAGCTTTTCATCCTGCCACACAATTAAATTACCTGATTGATAGACATCTAGCTGAGCCATGCCATATTGCCTTGGGATAGGCAGCATGTGGTTTTCTAAATACGTTACTGCCTGCTTAGCCAGTTTAACACCTGCATCAGGATTATCAGTTCGTGTATGAGTGGCAATTGCCCATCGCCCTTCATTCCAACCAGTCCATAATGATCCGGCACCTGCATCTTGATAACCTTTTATATTGTAACCAAGATCAACCTCTTGCCCACCATTTTGATTAAAATTATCAAACGCTATCTGTGTGCTTGCACCTTCCGCACTTTTATATTTCTTGACCAGCAATCTTCCAATAACAGTCCCTGATTTTTTTAAACGAATATCATTAATTGACATGTTCTCTTTGCTCTCATAAAAGATAACTTCAACCTGGTCGCCCTGTGTCCTTGTTGTAGCTGTTAAAAATGAACCCTCTCCAATAGGTAACGTTGATGGCATTTTTAATGGAACATCAAAATGAATCTGCTCCTTTATTTGTTGAAGAGCTTCAGTTTGTGCTTGAACTGTATCACTTTTATCATTATTTGATTGTGTTACAGATGTATTAATTTTATTGTCATGCTCTGGTACATTCTTATCCCGTTCAGCACAAGCACTTATGCTACAAATGCTTAACAATAAAAAGAGATATACTACCTTTTTCATCATGTAAACCCCCATGTAAGAAATGCCCTCTCTCCATATTTTCCCCTTGAAAAGGTTAACTTAAACGTTTCCGCTATCGAAGCTCATTGATGCGCTTCGTCAGTTCATTAAACTTCTGGTCAAGCATTGCGTAGTCCTTATCTTTTGCTGTTAGAAAGCTCAATTTGCCTAAGATCTCTTGCCTTTCCGTTTCAAGCTTTAAACGGATAGCCGCTGTATCATCCACTTTATTCGGTGCGACTTCTGTCCACTTTTTTTTGATGTGCTGATCGTGAAGCTCCCAAACACTATTCGTGACTTTTTCTAGAAAATATCGATCATGTGAGACGACAAGCAATGTTCCATTATATTGGGAAAGAGTGTGCTCTAACTGCTCACGAGAGGGTAAGTCAAGATGATTTGTCGGCTCATCTAAAATTAGTACATTTTTATCCTCTAAAATATAAGCCATCAGCTTACACTTTACGCGTTCTCCCATACTCATTTTGCCTATGGGAGATGTCCAATGTGTCAGTGTAAACCCTAAATTCTTCATCAAGTTGCGAACTTTACCACGTTCTTCAAATGTCTCCTGATAAAAGTATTGCTCTGGTGTTTGATCAAGTGGTAAATCAAATACTTCCTGTGTCAAATAACCAATGTTTGCAGCAGGTGATAGCCATACTTCACCCTCAGCTTCTAGCTTGCCTAAAAGTATTTTCAAAAAGCTTGTTTTCCCACTACCATTCTTCCCTGTAATAGCTATCTTATCTCCAAATTGAGCTGTAATATTAACATCGTTAAATAATGTGCGTTTATCAAATTTTAAAGATAAATGCTTGATTTCAAGTAAGCGCTTGCCAACTCGTTGATTCGTGCCTAAAGAAAAACGAATCTCTGCTTCTGGCTTCACCGCTTCCACGCTTGCCTTCGAAAGTTCAGCTTCTAATCGCTTTTTCTTAGATTTTACCTGCGAGTCTAAGCGCTTTGCTTTCACACGATGGTACTCCTTAAAGCCTTCCAGTTTTGTTGATTGAGCGTGGCCTTTTTGTGACCAAGACGTCAGTTCCGACATTTGAGCCTCAATCCGTTCAATATTTTTTTGTTGCTTCTCATAGGCTCGTTGTTGTGTTAATCTTCGGTGCTCCCTATCAGCCATATAGCTTGTATAATTGCCATCATGTTCAATAAGACTCTTATCCTCAATAGACCAGATTTTTGTGGCCACCTTATCTAAAAAATAGCGATCATGCGACACCACGATGATCGTTCCCTCATAGTTGTGTACTTGTCTGATAAGAAATGCGGTACTTTGTTCATCTAAATGATTCGTTGGTTCATCAAGTAATAAAATTTGAGCATTCTGGGAAAAACCTTCTGCAAGACGCATTTTCAGCTTTTCGCCCCCACTTAACGCTGCAAATGACACATTTGGTACCTGCCACTTAGCCAGCAGATCAGCTTCTCTTGCGGATACCTCTTGTTTGTCAAAATGAGCTAGCTCCTGTTCAACAAATGTAATTTTTAAAGCCTGTGCTCCCTGAATTGCTCCCATAGTTGGTGATAATGTACCTTGAATCAATTGTAATAATGTCGATTTCCCAGCCCCATTCCTCCCTATGATGCCGATGACTTCGCCTTGTTTTACTGTGCCTGTCACATGCTCAAATAGCAATGTGTCCTTTATTTCATAACGTACATCCTGTAATTTTAAAAGTTCCTTCATCCTATCCATCCTCTCCAGTTGGAGGGACAAAAAAATCCCTCCAATTCATTTGGAAGGATTAGTCGCTACAATATCATACACAAATAAGCTCCAAGATTATTATGAAAACAATCTTTGGAGTAGCTAAATATCAGCAGCTGTTTGCGAATATAAAGCATTTATTATGAAAAATGGGCAGACTAATCCTATTTTTGTTGTTCGTGAAATATAAAATTTCTTTTACAAAAATTAAGATTAGTTATTCATTAGCCACCCATCTTCCCTTCATTTATCGTTATCGCCATTGTAGCATCATTTTTTTGAAAATAAAACTCCCTACCTTGAGCGTCTATCTAAAACATTCGTAAGAGCGAATTTGATTTCTTGAAATGGTACGGAAATACCAGCCATATCTTCGGCTCCATCGGAAACCAGCAATGATTTCCCTTCCTATAGCTGTAGGGAAAAACCAAAAACTTCTACCACTATTCAGCCAAATATACGTATTTCTAAACAAACAGGAACGTATACCACTTGATCCTACTCGCCAAGCGGTAATCGGTGGCGAAAAACCTGGTGGTGTGCTCATTGGCATTTGTCCTGCTGGAGTGGATCCGAAAGGAGTTGGCCCAAATGGCGTTGTTTCAAAATCATTATAATCTCCCCAACCAGGTCTTCTAAAATTATCTTCTCTAAATGGATTATTAGACACACAAACCCTCCTTTTACATTATTCAATATATGTAAAAGGGCGATTCACCGTTGAGCCATTGCCCATTTACCAAAGGTAACCTAGTTCCTATTATTGTATAATGGAAGGAAAATCGTTCAAAAAGGAGTACTTATGAAAAAATTATTGATACTCTTATTAGCCCTGCTTATCGCAGGTAGTATGTGGATGCTGCTTGATAAAAATTCAGTCTATTCTTCCATAAATATCCAAACAAAGCTTGCTGATGTGAAAGATTACACATACTACTTAGATAAAGGCAATGATGCCATTGGTAAGAGCATGACGAAATTAGATTTAGTGATTGTAGAACCTATTGAAATGCAGCAAAAGTATATCGTCAATGCTCAAAAAAGCGGTACTTTAGTGTACGGCTATATTAATGCGATGGAGGCAGACAAATGGAATACAGCACTCTATCATCAATTGAAACAAGAAGATTTTTATCGAGATAAACAGGGTGAAAGAATGTATTTTGCCGAATGGGATTCTTTTTTAATGAATTTGACTTCTACGCACTATCAAGACATTTTGCTAGCAGAAATAGAGAAGCAAATAGTTCAGAAAGGCTTAGATGGCGTGTTTTTAGATACGGTCGGTAATATCAATTCTTATTTACCTGAAGATGAACAAAAAAGGCAAAATGAAGCCATGTTATCTTTTATCCAACAAATTAAAAAACGTCATCCCGATTTATCTGTTGCTCAAAATTGGGGATTTCAAACACTTGCTGATTATACAGCGCCATATGTTGACTTTATTATGTGGGAGGATTTTTCTTATCCTGTGGTAGGAAAAGATGAATGGTCACTCGATATGATGCAAAAGCTTGTCCACATACGCAATAAATTTGGTACACAGGTGATGGCAATTGGTTTTGAAGAAGAATTAAAAAGCCGTGCTTTAGCGGAGAAGTATCATTTCAAATTCTTTTATAGCCCTGCTGGCTCTTACTATAATAGCTGGCAATAATCCTTACCTCCCCCTAACAAACGACTGTTTTGGAGGATGTTTGTTTAAGAGCTCTTCTCAGGGGTAGACTAAAGGAAAATCAGCTTGAGGTGATAGGATTGGATATGACAAATACGTATGAAAAGCAAAAACCTAAGCACGAAAACCGCTTTCAATATAAGAAGCAGAACATGTGGACTGGGATCTTATTTGGGCTTGGGGTTGTGGCATTTATAGATGAGGTAATTTTTCACCAATTATTACACTGGCATCATTTCTATGATAAGTCTACAGCTGCTGTTGGACTAGTTTCAGATGGATTATTTCATGCATTCAGCTTTTTTGCTACGATTGGATCTGCTTTTTTATTGGCTGACCTACATAGAAAACATGGGTTTTGGCTAAAAAGATGGCTAGGCGGTATTTTTCTGGGAGCAGGCACATTCCAGCTTTACGATGGAATCATACAGCATAAATTCATGAAACTTCACCAAATTCGTTACAACGTTGAAATACTCCCCTATGATATCGTTTGGAACATATTTGCGGCGCTATTAATTATTATCGGTATGGTCTTACTGCTCCAAACAAATCAAAAAGGACGATAGGAGGTGGCGCATCTTGCATTCTCATGAAGCTCATGCTCAAAACCTTCCCATCATGGTTCAGCTACTTCTGGCTTTGCCATTTTTTATAGCTCTTATATTGTATATCCTCGCTGTTATTATTTCGAATCAACATAAAAAACAATGGCCTCATTTTCGTACTATCTGTTGGATAATTGGGAGTGCCTGTGCTCTCATCACATTAATCGGCCCATTGGCTACTCTTAGTCATATCCATTTTGACGCACATATGATAGGGCATTTATTACTTGGCATGCTTGCCCCATTACTTATGGCATTAGCAGCTCCCATGACACTACTGTTAAGAACCTTACCAGTAAACAAAGCTCGTGTTCTTTCTCGGCTATTGAAAAATCCATATGTTCGTTTTATTCGTCATCCAATTATTGCTTCTATTCTAAATGTAGGCGGCCTATGGTTACTCTATACAACCTCACTTTTCAATTTGATGCATGAACATATACTACTGTATGTATTCATTCATCTTCACATTTTTCTAGCGGGTTATCTATTTACTATTGCCTTTATTTATTTTGATCCTACTCCACACTCATATTCTTATGTCTTTCGATCTCTTACATTAGTAGCAGCATTAGCAGCTCATGCAATATTAGCAAAATTTATTTATGCAAATCCGCCTCATCATGTACCAGCCACAGAGGCCGAACTAGGTGCTAAGATCATGTACTACGGTGGTGATGCTATTGAAATCCTTCTTGTGTATATTCTCTTTTATCAATGGTTTAAAAGTACAAGGAATACTATTCACTCCAAGACAGCTACTTCATCACGCTAATCTCGCTCTGTTGATTAGGATAAATAGGATTGGATAATCCGCCAGTCCTTTAGCTTTTCAGTGAACGTTTTGATATTTTTCCCTGGTATTGGACTTGTTGATGGCATTTTTTTATAGGCTCGTCCATCAAGAAGCTCTAAGCCAATATGCTTTTTAAAAACCTCAAATGCTTTCGCTCCATTAAAAAGCACTAATTGGATATTAGGGTATTGTTCAAAAAGGGTTTGAAAATCATTGGGCTTTTCATTGCGTATCGCTGCATCTAAACTTCCTTCGCGTTCACAAGTTGCAATCGTGTCCCAAAGACCGATTGCATTGTTTTTTAATAAGGCTATTCTCTCTGTATATTCATTTGGAATCGCTATCTCTAACAACTCACCAATAATGGGCCAAAAGTGATTGCGTGGATTGCCATAGTATTGCTGCTTCTCTAACGATTGTCTTCCTGGCATTGATCCAACAATGAGCACCTTTGTTGCTGAGTCTACAATTGGTAATAATATATTTTTTAATTCATTGGACACAACAATCACTCCTTTTCTCTATTGTAGCGGAAAATTCGAACCAGCAAGTAAATCTTGGCTTGAAATGAACAAGGGATGTTGGCATGAATTGTTCATTTTATACGACTGTACAATTTTGTAGCCTATACAATAGCCTATCCATTGCGGAAGGTCCCCCCCATATAGAAATGGATGATGCTGTTCGATTCCTTGAAGTTGTAACTGTGGTAAAAAATGATGCCCCCATAAAGCTAAAAGCTCTTTATCTGAGTAGGATTGTAACCAAGGAGCAATCCATTTTTCCCCGTATAAATCTTTCACTGCATCTTCTGCTAAGCCTTCTAAAATGAGAGAATCCAATAAAGTCATCTCATCTAAAGTTTTTTTTAAGATGTGTATACGACAAACATGGTTATATTCATGAGCAAATAACGCTTGGAGCTCCTGCTTTTGTAAATCGCCCACAAATAAAAAAAGCGAATGAGGATAAGCGACACCATTTTTATTGGTTATCGTTTGCTGCTGAGTAATCGGGAAAATATATATTGGTATTGAGGGTCCATTCCATTTCCGCTGTAAGTATAGGAACTCCTGCTGTACACAATCCCATACTTTTTGCTTCTTTAATTTTTCAACATCGACTTCCTCATGTGGTAAAAAAAGACCTTGTTGCTGTAATGTATAGTGAATTTCTTCTGGAAGCCCATCTCGAAATAGTTTGACTAATCGATTGCAAAGAATCGAGCATTGTAAGCTTGTTAGCTCATCCTTTCTAGTGAACTTTCTAGCATTTACAAATTCATTTAACCACTTATCTGTTGACACAACAGCCATATTATCACCTCTTCACAGCATATGTCTTGAATAGACAATCGGCTAGTGATAAATGCATCAAATCGCATATATTAGCTTGTAATGACATTGAAAGGAGGGAAATGTGTGAATCCAGCTGATGCTTATAGTCTTTGCTGTAAATATCATGGTAAACGTGTTCGAATCTCGGATTCATCTGGTAAAGTACATGTAGGAGAAATCACAAGGGTAGATAGAAGACAGGTATGGATTCTACCTGATAGAAGATATAGTGGTTATGGTTTAGGATTTTGGGGATTTGGAGGCTATAGAAGAGAAGGTTTTGGCTATGGAATTGCTTTAGGAACAATTTTAGGTATTGCGCTAGCTCCAATTATTTTCTTCTAATTCAATCCTTTTATTTAAATGAAAAAGAAGCCATTTCAAACTTTGTTGAGATGACTTCTTTTCATTATTGAACTTGCTCATGTTGCTGTTTGCTTTCAATCAGCTCGGATATTGTAACAAATGTGTAGCCTTGCTTTTTTAATGCAGGTAGTATTTCTTCTAGTGCTTGAATTGTTTGTGTACGGTTCCCGCCACCATCATGAAATAAAATAACATCTCCAGGCTTTGTTCCCTTCATTACCTTTTGCACAATTTTCCTTACACCAGGCTCTTTCCAGTCTTGCGTATCCTGATGCCAGGACCACATTACTACCTTATAGCCGTCCTTAACAGCAGCATTAATCATAGCATCCGTGTAATTTCCACCAACGGGACGGAATAAAACTGGGGAAAAACCAGTAATACTATAAATCGTGTCATTTGTCTGTTGAAGCTCCTCTTGCAATTTTTTGATGGAAACTTTAAATGGATGTGTATACGTATGATTTGCTAATTCATGGCCTTCTGTATAAGAACGTAAAACAAGCTCTGGATATTTTTCTGCATTTTTTCCAATAATAAAAAAGGTGGCTTTTGCATCATATTTTGCTAATAAATCTAGCACATCAGCTGTGTATTTAGGATGTGGACCATCATCAAAGGTGAGTGCAACAATTTTATCCTCTGTTTTGATATCCCAAACAACTTCACCTGTCTCCTCATAATAAGGACGACCTCTATCTGCGTAGCCTTCCTGCACTAAAAATCCCGAGATGATTAAAAAGAAAACCATAAAAATGAATACGTAATTACGTGTCATAGCATCACCTCCCAAGTCCGAAATCACAGAACTCCGTCAACTTACTATTTACGAATTGCCATGAAATATACTTGAGAAGGATTGACTGTTTTCTCCTTTTCATTATTTCAAAAAAATTTTAAACGTTATTTATAATTTTGAACAATATGTGAAAAAAATTGAATTGCACTTTATTTTTTTCATTATTGATGTAAAATAAAATCATCATTGATATATAACAGTTTAAATAATATTTAAATGTTATGTAACACAACAAAGGGGATCACATATATGTGGGTTATTACAGTATTTGAAGAAAACACTTATCGCATGTTTGAGTATAGTTCTAAAAATGAGGCAACAATTGCATTAAACAAATTTAAGCAAACAGCTTTGCTTTCTTATACAAGATAAAGAATAAAAGGAATCTATTCATCAGAGTAGATTCCTTTTTGGTTAAATAAAGTGCTTCCCATGCTTTTACTAATCCTCCTATTCACTTTATACATCTAGCAACAGGTTTAGTTAAATTGTTTATGAATTTTTTCATGAATGTCGAACACCTTGCTAGTCATCACCATATGTATATAGAGAAAAGGAGTGATTTCAATGGTGACAATTGAGCCTATTATGATTAAAGGGCATTTCTTCACCTCAGTAGTTGTTCAATTACCTAAAACAACATTACTGACCATTTCTAATGATACAGGCTACATTATGTGTGGTGCTTTAGATGTTGGTCTATTAAATAGTCGCTTAGTTGATCGAAAAATTATTGCTGGTCGTGCAGTAGGCGTGAAAACGATTGATGAGCTATTAACAGCTCCATTAGAATCCGTAACATATGAAGCAGAACAGCTTGGTATTACTGAAGGAATGACGGGTGTAGAGGCGCTTTTAAAAATGATCTAATTGGCTAAAAAAAGCGTCAACTAGACGCTTTTCTTTTTTGTTTGCTAACCTAATTTGAATAAGCAATTTCCCCATTTCCCATACTGTGGGACAAAGGGAGTTGTTAATATGAATAGTAGGCAACATGTTAAAATACACGCCACCTTACTTATTATTGTTTTAATTGTTTTCATCTGGTCCGTTATAAAGCCTTCCTCCTATTTAGATTGGCTAGCTGAGGTTAGTCCTGGAATTGTGGCAATAACAGTCGTTGTTTGCATTTATCATAAATTCCGCTTCACCACATTTTCTTATTTTATCATCGCTCTATTGTCGATTCTGACATTTATAGGTGGACATTATACCTATTCGGAAGTCCCTCTTTTTAATTGGATAAAAGAAGAATTTCATTTACAACGTAATCACTATGATCGCTTTGGTCATTTTTTAAAAGGTTTATTAGCCATCGTAATAAGGGAAATACTAATCAGGAAAACACCACTTGCAAAAGGAGCTTGGCTTACAGGTATTACAATCAGTATTTTGCTCGCAATCGCTGCTTTTTATGAAATCATTGAATGGTTAAGTACAAGAATCTCGAAGGGTAGTAAAGGAGCAAAGGATTTCTTAGGCATGCAGGGAGATCGATGGGATGCACAATGGGACATGTTTTTAGCCTTACTGGGAGCTATTTTAACTTTACTTCTATTCACAAAGCTCCATGACAAATTTTTAAAAAGAATAAACAAATCATAAATATTTTTGCATAGCATGATTATATAACCTATGAAAGGTGGTATTAGATGTACTATGCACAGGTCAATCAACTAACACATCATCCGTCACGTACTATGATTGTAATCGGCAATGGACAGATAATGGCTACACCTAGCTCTGTACAATTACAAATTGAAGTCCAAACACAGGGCACCATGTACAAGGTCCTCAACAGGAAAATGCGGCAATCATGAATGAAGTTATGCAATCACTTATTGCACTTGGTATTCCAAGAGAACAAATTCAAACTGCTAATTATACAATCACACCACAATATAATTTCGAAGATGGTAAACAAATTTTTAATGGCTATGAAGTAGTCAACGCCATTTCCGTCAACGTTTCGGATACCAATGATTTGGGCTTAATCATTGATACCGCTGTAGAAAATGGGGCAAATCGAATAACCAATATTCAGTTAAAAATGGACCATACCGATGCTTACTATCAGCAAGCATTAAGTTTAGCACTACAGAATGCTCAATTGAAGGCGAAAACCATTGCAGAAACTATGCACCTGCCTTTGCAGCCACTCCCTGTAGAGATTGTGGAAGAACAGGCTAACACACCGATCCTTTATCGCTCTATGACTGTATCCTCGGGAATTACGCCTATAGAACAGGGACAAATTGCTATTGATGCTACTGTTCGTGTAAAATTTCAATACTAAAGTTAAGAGCCTTCTGCTAGTCAAAATGCAGAAGGCCCTCGTTTATTTTACAAGTGTATTTTTTTCAATAAGGATTTCATCATCCTGTGTTTTAATAACCATATCAAAATGCTGGCAATGTGGATGCATAAATAATTCATATTGAATACGTCGCTCATCATGTGACTGCTTCAAATAATTGATATCTATTCCTCTCTCAATCACATCTCGACCCGATCTTCTTATAAATTCTGTTTTACCATCTGTATAAAAATAAAGTTTCAAATCAAATAGATTAGGATTGATAAATGCTACGCACATCCCTTCTACTATTGTAATTTTCTTTTTTGAAGAAATAAGTGTGCTTAGCAAACGTTGTTTTTCCAGCAGCTCCATGACCAGAAATGCCAATCACAATCCTTTTATCCGCCTTCATCACCCAATTTAAGATGTCTTTTAAAATAGTCTCCATTGTACTCTCCTTATTAGAAAAGGTATGGTAAGCAGCCACTCCCTCCATACCACCTTATTATTCACTTATGCTGAGAACTCCATATTCTTTCTATCATTACTTCGTTATGCTTAGGACTTAATAGATAAACATCTGGGTTGCTTAAATTCTTCCAACAGTGAAAATCAAAAGTCATATCATAATACTTCAACAGTAATGAGATGATATTGCCATGACTCACGATTAATGTATTATCAACATCCCTAGCAAATGCGTCTTTTACAACGTCTACAATTCGATTCATTGCCTCATTACTGGATTCTCCACCTTCATATTTTAAATCCATATCAACAAATGTCGCCTGTAATTTTTCATACCAATCTGGAAGATCTCTAGTACTTAAACGGCGCTCCGAAAGACGTTCATCAATTTCAATCGTCATACTTTCTCTAATACTTAAAGGTTCAATTGATTGTATTGCCCGTAAAAAAGGGCTAGATAGAATTCGATTAATTTTTATGCCCTTGAAAAAATCAGCTAAACTTTCTGCTTGCTCAATTCCCTTCTGAGTTAAGGGTGCATCTAGTGATTGTCCTTGTGCTAGACAATGTCTAATAACATATATCTTCCCCATAAAAACCTCCTAATATAGAAAGTCATTTATAAACGATTATTATACCCCGTTTACTAAATAGCTCCGATTTAAATGTTCCTATTCATTATCTCACTTGTTCTACATTTTTCCGCCCAAAATAATTCGTCCCTATCACACCAATAATAATCATGATGCCACCAATAAGATGATATAGATGGAAATCTTCCTGTAAAAATAAGACCCCTGTCAAAATAGTAATAAGTGTTGCAAAATTGCTAAAGACACTCATTTTAGATGCTTCCAATTTAGATAAAGCATAATTAGATAAATAGGATGTACCAAGTGAAGATAGTATACCTAAATATAAAATAGCGAAGACAAAATGAGCATGTGTTAATGGCTTAAAAAATTCATTGAGTGTTCCATTCATCATATGACTTCCAAGAGCCATTCCATTAAAAATAACAAATCCACACAATGTCATGACATATGTTAATGCTAGTAAAGAATATTTCTTGGTAAGCCCTCTAGCAAAAATATTATAAAGTGATGTCGCAATCGCTGATAGTAAAATAAATCCACTTCCTATGACATTTCCTGTAGTAGTATTTGCTCCATTCATCATTAACAGATAGATGACACCAAGTACGGACAAACTTACAGATACAAGTTGACCCCGAGTAGCTTTTTCCTTTAACAATAAACCTGCCAATGCTAATGTAAAAATAGGAATTGTCGCTTGAATAATTCCCGCCTCTGATGAGGAAATTTTAGCAAGTCCAAGCACTTGAAACGTAAAAAAAGCAATTGGATACAAGATGGCTAACGGTAATATTTTTAGTAGGTCCTGCATGTTCATTATTAGCTTATTTTTTGTCATTACCATGATTATAACAATACCGATGAATGCAAAAGTAAAACGATGTGCAAGTATATCAATAGGACTTGCTACAGTCAACGTAACTTTCACAAACATAAATGAGAGCCCAATGACAAATGCATAAATTATTGCTGCTATATAGGCATTTCTATTTTCTGACATAGGATCGTACTCCTTCTTTAAACATTCCGGCCGGTATAGTTATCGTATAAAATAGAGAACTTATTGACGATATAAAAAAAACACATCTGTACCGATACAGATGTGCTGGAGGTTATGTATGCTTAAATACGAATGGATTTATTCTCAGCTCCTGACTCAGATCCAAACAGGCTCACTTCAAGCAGGGGCAAAACTCCCCTCGATTCGCCAGTTATCACAGCAATTTTCCTGTAGTAAGAGTACGATTTTAGCATCTTTAAAAAAACTGGAGGATCAGCATCTTATCTATTCAATGCTTAAAAGTGGCTACTATGTTGTTGATCATCAACTGCCCATCCAACCAAAAATGAAAAATTACATAGATTTTGCTACATCTTCGCCCAATTGGCATGCATTCCCTTATCAAGATTTTCAGCATTGTATTAATAAGGCCATCGACACATACCAAGCAGATTTATTTAGATATGGGACACCAAAAGGCCTACCGTCATTAATAGCGGAAGCAAAAAAACTATTAACAAGCTATCAACTGTTTACAAAGGAAGAAAATATTTTCATTACTTCAGGTGTCCAACAATCTCTATCCTTGCTAAGTATAATGCCCTTTCCAAATGGTCGCTCAACGATCTTAGTGGAACAACCTAGCTATCATTTGTATATGGATTATTTAAAAACCTATGAACTTCCGGCAATGGGCATCAAAAGAACAACGGATGGCATTGATTTAGATGAACTAGAAAACATTTTTAGTAAACACGACATAAAGTTTTTTTATACGATGCCACGTCTGCACAACCCTCTAGGAACTTCCTATAGTAAAAAAGAAAAGGATTCAATACGAAAACTTGCCTATAAATATAATGTGTATATAGTTGAAGATGATTATTTAGCGGATTTTGAGCAAAATACAAAAATAGATCCCCTATTTACGGAGGATACACAGGATCGGGTTATTTATTTAAAAAGCTTTTCTAAAATTATGTTTCCTGGCTTACGTATCGGACTTGCCGTATTACCAAATGTTTTGATTAATACCTTTCAACAGTATAAAAATACCACTGATATTGATAGCTCCATGATCTCCCAAGCTGCATTAGAGCTCTACTTGAAAAGTGGTATGTTTGAACGTTATCAGAAGAAAGTCAGTGAAGCTTATGCAAGCCGAGCAAATCAACTTCAACAATCTATAGCAACTCATCTGGCAGACTATCAATCCTCTAAGGAAATCTGTATGCATAGCCATATCATTCTACCGAGACAGGTGAATACTTCTAAGATTATTGATCATTTGGCACAACAAAATATTTTGTTAGATCCTATTAAACGCAATTATTTAGATGCATTTTATCGGGAACGTATTATCAAACTAAATGTATCGAATATAGACGAATCCAAGATTGATGTTGGCATAAGGGAAATTGCGCTAGCCCTTCATAACATGAGCAATTATTTCTAAAGCACATTATTCATGAAACCTTATTGTAGCTCATATAATTAGACATCATAAATTGGTTCAATAAGGAGGATTCAATGCAATCTGAGAAATTGCGACTAAGGAAGATTCAACGTCTTGCATATGAAATTATGGATGAGATGCACAAAGAAAAGCATCGCACAGAGATGCACAAATTAATTCCGATTATTGATAACTTGTCGCGGGCAATTGGGGATTTAACAGATTCTGTTGGTAAATACTCACTGGATTATGTAGAAGAAAAAGTAAAAAATGCCCATGCTCTTTTATTTAACAAAGAAAAGGTAGATATTTATTAATAAAGACAGGGAAAAAGGGTAACCATATACATGGCTACCCTTTTGGCATTAATGCGTTTCAGGTTCGAATGTTTTACAGTCTGTTTCCTCACTGTTGGAAGCATGTTGTCCCTTTTGGCTGACAACATAAATTTTTTCAGCTGTGCATTTGTTACCAGAATCCCAAAATGTGCAGTTATTGACTTCACAAAGAATTTCTTGTGCCATCGTCTCACACCTCCTCCTTGTTATCTTTAACAAATTAGAGGTAATCAATACGTTATTCAAAAAAGTCATCTCGCACTTTTGTCAGTGCTGTCTGATTCACTCCATACTGAAGTCTAGATTAGTAGGATGATTTGATAAATGTTCCTGCGTAAGCATATTTGTTGGGGGTACCTTGTTGTCAACTTCTTCAAAACGGAAGCCATCTGCCCAGACTTTACCCGAACCAATTAGTAACACACCAAAATAAATGGAATTACCTTCTTCAGGTACGTCTAAGACAATAGAATAATGATTCCATTCAGTAGAACCTGTCACAGGGCGTTGATCCATATTATCAAATTGAATCGTATCTCCTGTACCATTGTCAATACGCATCCATGCACCACACTTTGTTGCATCTGCCGTCTTTAAGTAGCATGACATTTTCAAGCGTTTCCCTTTATAGTCAGCTGCCTGAAAACCCTGCATCATTGTAGCAAATTGACCATGATTTGCTGAGGCAGTTGTGGAATACAATACTCCTGAACGCTTCCCTGAATGAAATACCTTGTCATCTGTATGAAACTTATACAATTCTGGATTAGCACCACTCAACACCCAACCTTTAACCTGTTCAACTGTTTCCATGTAATGTTCCTCCTCCATCATATTTAATGATTGCATTACTTTTCGATACTTCCCTGGTGGTAAAGCATAAACTTCTTTAAAGGCTCTTGTAAAAGCCTCTTGTGATTGAAACTGAAGTGTAACAGCAATCGTTAATATCGATACATTAGAGTACATCAAATAACTCGCTGCCATAGCTAGCCGACGTATACGAATATATTCACCAATCGTAATTCCCGTTTCTTGCTTAAAAATTCGGCTTAGATGGTACTTCGAATAGCCAGCAGTATTAGGAAGACATTCAAAAGAAATTTCCTCCATCAATTGCTCCTCGATATAGGCAATAGTTCTTTGTGTCGCTTGACTATACTCCATGTTACTCACCTCATCTTTATCATAATGGAGAAGGAAACAGATTTTTTGATGGAGGTTGCTAAATTTAGCTTAATCAATTATTTTTGTTGGTGTTGCTTCTTGCACAACGATGAGACCATCATAAGCTTCCTTAGGTGTCATTTTAATGGTGTACAGCATTTGTGTCAGCTTATACCACGGACGAAAATCATCGCCGATATTGCCCATTCTTTGCTTTTTGGAAAGAATATTCGCCAGCTCCTTCGATTGTTTGGCAGCTTCAAAATCCACATAAAAGATGTTATTATCAATGTCACTAAAGGCATCCACTAAAGCATTGTGATGCTTAATCGTATATTCCTTTCGTGCTCCAGACCCATTTTGTGCCTGGAATGTATTTTTCACAAAGTCTGTGCCAATCGCAAAATATTGATCTTTATATATCTCACTTAAATAATGCCCCATCGATTGATAGCCTGCCATCGTAGCAGAAGTTTTCTCAATATGACCATTATGAGCAGACATTAATACTTTATCATGACCTTGTGTTGCTTCATATTCAACAATCCATTGTAAATTTTCAGCTAAATATTCGTCCCGTAAATTCATATAATTACCATCATTTAAAAATAATTGCGTACGCTGCTTCATAATTTGCGCATATTGAACAGCAAATGCGAATTCATCCTTTGAAGATTTTTTCTCATACATCGCTTTGTTTGATTGTAAATCGTTGATTATTGTATCAATCGTTTTATCAAGCTCAAGTAGCTGACTATCCGATAAATCTCTCATCGTTTTGTTGGAAACATGCTCTAGCTTAGTCGTGAATTTTCGTGCATTGTCAGCATGTACCTTGGCGTAAAAATCAAGTAACCCCTTTTTGCTGTAATCATAGCGTTGCATATCATTTCCATAAAAATAAATTTTCTCTTGATCATCAACTGTCTGATTATAGTCATGCATCCACTGCACAAACTCTACCATTTGTTCAGTTTTGTAGATGCCATAGTCTAACGCTTTTATAGCTTCCTCCGCCGTTCCGACACCGTTTTCGATAAATTGATTTATCTGTTGGGCCCCACCAAAATCTCCTTCTAAAACGAAAACATGGACATTTTCATTTTTTATCATCGCTTCAAATACATCTTTTTTTAATGTTTGAAATTCGATATTGCCATGTGTTGCTTCCCCAAAACCAATAATTTTTACATCATCAGGAATGTTGATATCTTTAATTTCATTCGTATATTGTGCGGCATCTTTTACTGCCTCTCTCTGTCCACATCCTACTAAAGCTACTAATAGCATCGATGCAGTTAAAAAACGTAAGCTACGTTTCAGCATTCTCATTCTCCTTTTAGCTTAAATAGATTTTCGCTGGAAATAGTAATATCCTCCGAGGAAAAATACGATGAATCCGCCACCTACTACGGTTAACAATTGCTCCCACGGTACAAAGAATACATCGTCTGTATTGCCCCCTATATACATCATCGAAAAGGGTTGTGCCCAAGGATAATACGGACCAATTCTTTCAGAATTCACTGCTAAAATTGATGGTAAAGTAAATATGACATTAACAGCAAATGGAGCAGCAAAGCTTTTAAACATAATGGACATCCACAATTGCAAGGCTACTAATGGCAGTGTCGCTACCCAGCCTCCTACTATGCTTTTCCAAACAATCTCCATAGGAAAAGAATCTGTATAGCCTTTTACCATCCCAACAGCAAAGACCGAGCCTAAATACAATATCTGCATTGCTAAAACAAGCAGCATAATCAATATGTATTTAGCTACAAATACTTTCCCTCTTGTTACTGGTAATGCTAAAAGTTGCTTCCATCCACCAGACTGATGTTCATACCTACAAATAAGACTGGTAAAAACACCAGAAATAAGAGGTAAAAATAATAGAGCATATGTTAAATTCATCGAAAATAACGATATATACCACTCATTGATTTCAATCCCCTGCATGTTGTCCTCTAAATTAGCGGATAGTCCTATAAAAAGTCCAATCATGGGTCCTGCTAAAATAATTGGTACCATTTTTGATTTACGTAACTTAAACCACTCAGCTTGAAGTAAAGCAATCATTATTTCACGTCCCTTCTTGCAAAATCAATCATGCCGATAATATAGAGTAAGATACCAATTCCTACGCCTAATAAGACATTGATCATCGGCTCATTCCATTGGTTCATCAATGATGGCCATTTCCATATCATCCAATCTGGAAGAACATAGGAAGAATAGGCAAAAATCACCCCAAAAATGCCTACAGTTATAGGAATCCCTTGATTATGACTTACACTCGCTATCCACAATTGAAGTGCCAAGATAGGTAATGCTGCAAAAGCAGGGAAATAACTATATTTGGCTAGCTCCATGTAAGGTACCGTGTCACCTAATTCTAAAAACAGCCCGTAGCTCAGCGTAAAAAACATTAATAACGTTGAGGCGAAGAATAGTAAGATAGCTAACAACGTAAATTTAGACAAATACACGGTTAATTTCGAAACAGGTAATGCAATGAGCTGCTTCCAAGCATTGGTCTCATTTTCAATGCTTGCTATGAATGACGTAAGAATGGCAATACCCAAGACTATGGCAAGCGGTGTAAATGAATGCACATTTAATAAGAAATAGCCCCAATCATCCTCACTTTGCTGTAAGAGATAATCCTTTCTTACTCCATAATTGACCATTTGCAGAGCAACCACCCCTAAAGGGCCAATAAGCGTTAGAAGCCATAATCCTTTACGTTTGATTTTTAAGAAGTCAGCAGTTAATAGCTTTCCCATCATATCCCCTGTTCTCCCATCGTCATTTGGAGGAATATATCCTCCAATGAACGTTTCTCTTCCTCGACTCGGAATACCGATATACCCTCCTGAACAAGAACTTGGACAATATGAGCAACCTTTTCATCCGAGCACTCTTCTAAGAAAATCACACCACCCTGATAATCTGCCTTAATACCATTTGCTAATAAGAAGCGCCTTCCTTTTTCACCATTGTTTACTTTAAAGGTAACCTTTGGTTGGGCAAATCGACGCATAGCCTCAATAGAATCTTGGAAAATTAATTTCCCTTTCGAAACAATCCCAACTTGTGTTGCCATTTGATCAATCTCTGATAATAAATGGCTGGAGATTATAATGGTCATGCCATATTCCTCTGGTAATCTTTTAATTAAATTACGAATCTCTATAATGCCTGAAGGATCTAGGCCATTCGTTGGTTCATCTAAAATAAGTAATTCAGGACTATGTAGTAAAGAAGCAGCAATACCAAGACGTTGCTTCATTCCTAAAGAGAAACCTTTGACCTTTTTATGGGCAGCTTCCTTCAAACGGACAATTTCCAAAACTTCATCGATTCGAGTTTTCGGTACACCTAGTATTTTTCTTAGTGCCTCTAGATTCTCATATGCTGTTAAATGTGGATAATAAGAAGGGTTTTCCACCAACGAACCAATCTTAGCTAAAATTTGGATACGTTCCTTCGTAATGTTCTTTTCAAAGACTTTAATTGTTCCAGAAGATGGCTTCATTAAACCTAGAAGCATTCGAATTGTAGTCGTTTTACCTGCCCCATTCGGACCTAAAAATCCATATATTTCACCTTTGCGTATTTGCAAGTTCAAATTTGATACAGCTTGCTCTTTTCCAAAGCTTTTTGATAAGTTTTGTGTTTGTACGATATATTCCAATGTCCTCACCTCTTTAACTATCTTAAAAAGGGAAGTTTAAAAAAAGGTATGGGCTAAGTTTAAATTTTGTTTAAAAAATCATTTCTATCATAAAAAAAATCTGCGAAGCATTTATTTCTCAAGCTTCGCAGATTTTTTTATGATAATTTTAGTACCAGAGTGATCGGAATGGATATCCCATTCAAGATGCATGCCCTTTATCATGACATCAACAATTGACAAGCCGATTCCGGCTCCCTTTGCATTCGACTCATTTTTCATCCCTTGACCATGATCCTCAACAATAAATGCTGTATAACACGCCGTCGATTCGGTTTTCACACTTATATATTTACCACTATTCGCGTGGCGCAGTACGTTTTGGAAAATATTATCAAATACTCTCCCTAACCATAATGGATCAACACGCCATTCAACAGGTTCAAATGACTGTAGCTCAATATCGATTGTAAAACCTTCTCGCTCGAAAACTGGATACCATGTCGTTAGATGTTCCCTTACAAATCGGATAACATTGATGTCTTTCGGTTCAAATTTATATTTACTTGCCATAAGCAATGTGTAGGACATCAAATTTTCAATTAAAGCATCAATATTCACTATGGATGTGTCCATAGCCTTTAATGCCTGCTTCCCTTCCTCAGATAACGCTTCTTTGCTAATTGTATAGGATTGAGCTCTTACCTTCGTTAAAGGTGTCCGTAAATCATGTGATAAATTAGCAATCAGTTCACGTCTTAGCTGTTCTTCCTTCTGTTGACGTTGTTTACTGTCTCGCAGTTCACAAACCATTCTGTTAAAACTATGCTCCAATTGCCCAATCTCATCTCGTTTTTTCACCTGAATTTCAATAGGTAGACCATCTACATCACGTATTTCCATAGCCTCTTGCAGATGTAATAGTCTTTTTCGAATTCCCTTGAAAAATAGAAGCGAAACTACAATAAAAAATAAAATAACTGCAATAACACCAAAAAATAAAAAGTTACCATAGTTATCATAGACCTTTATAAGTGGAGGATTAAATGCTACCCTTGGAATCTCTAATACAATAAAGCCATTTGATATATCATCACCTAAGAAGGCAATAACAGTAAATGGATCATCTCCATAACGTTCTTTTATAAATTGAGTTGTATAGGCTGGTGTCCACTTTGCTGGTAACTGATCCTTCACATTCCAAGTAGTCAGTAAGTTCCCCTCTTCACTTACCCAAAACATAGAAGCCGTAGGAAATTGCTCTTGCCACTTTTGAAATAACTGCGTAATCGCATCATCTGTTGCATTGGTCATATTTTTAGCCTGTGCATGCCATTGCTCTTCAATATCACTTTCTACAAGTACTCCACTTGAAAAATCTCCTGTCCCTGTCTTTGTAATGCCTAATACGAAAATAGCAACACCCAGATAGGAGATTTGCACAATAGATATGGCTAATATAATAATGAGCATATATTTCGCTAATAATGATCGAAAAAATTTCATTGTTTCACCCTATAGCCAATGCCTCTGATTGTTTCAATAATCATAGGCTTTGCAGGATTGATTTCTATTTTTTCTCTTAAGTAACGAATATGCACCATGAGTGTTTTATCACCTTCTATATAGCTCTCACCCCAAACACCCTCATAGAGTTGTTCCTTCGTTAAAATTTGATTTAAATGACGAATAAAATACTGTAATAAATAAAATTGTTTTCCTGTCAAAAGAATTTCTTCTTCATCAATCGTATTGATTATTTGCATATCTTTCGTATAAATTTTAAGGTGCTGCACTGTCAGTACATCATCACTTTTTTGATATCTTCTTAATAATACTTCCAGTCTTGCTACGAGCTCATCAGGGTGAAATGGCTTTGTTAGGTAATCATCAGCAAAATGCAGCCCTTCAATTTTATCTTCAACAGCTGTTCGTGCTGATAACATTAGAATTGGTAGGTCTTTATTTTCCCGTTTAATTCTTTTACCTATGGAGAAACCGTCCAATCCAGGTAGCATCACATCCAATATAGCAATATCTTTTGAGTTAATATGTTGCTCAAGCCCCTCCCCTGATTCCAGCCATGTCACGTCATAACCTCGTTCAGTTAATTCCTTGCTTACCCATTGTCCGATTTCTTTTTCATCTTCTATGTACAATATACGAATCAATGTTCATCCTCCTTGATACATTTAACTAAAATTAGAAATTTATAATTTCCATACATGGTTATTATAGGGGAACTGTTATTTATTTTCTTAGGAAATTCAAAAACGTTGATTTATTGAAAAAAGCAACTAATAAAAGTTGCTCTTTTAATAGTATACGTTGCTACTTTATCAACTGCTTCAAATTCATTTAGAAAGGTGTAGGGAATCGGTATTACAAGGCAAGCCCCAAAGCATGCAAGAATCATATACTCCTAAGTTGAATTATTTTTTCATCGACGTTGCTCGCTTCACATTTAGGTGCTTGAAAAAAGAAACTTTACTTCTTTTTTCTTTGATAAATATGCTAACATGGCCCTAACTATATTAAAAATATTAGAGAAATATAATTTACTTAGGTTTTACCTATAATAGAGGGGTGTTTATGTTTGGATATAAGACAACTACGCTATTTTATAGCAATTGTGGAGGAAAAAAAGATTTCTGCTGCGGCTGAAAGGTTACATATTTCTCAACCACCGTTAAGTCAGCATTTAAAAACGATGGAGGAAGAACTCGGTTCAAAGTTGGTAGAAAGGAGCGGCAAGTATTTTGAAGTAACTGAAGCGGGAAAGACATTATACAAATATGCGTTGCAGGTTGCACAATTAATGGAAGAGGCAGAAGCAGAGGTTAAGGATATTGGATTAGGCCTTCATGGTCGATTGACATTGGGCATTAATACATTTTCAGTAATTGAGCTACCTCAATTACTACAACAATTTCAACAATATTATCCAAAGGTGACTTATAAAATTCAACAAAACGAATCTTCTTATCTATGTAAATTAGTAAGAGACCGTATTGTAGAACTTGCCATCATTCGCTTACCTTTAGAATTAGATGATTTCTCTGTTCTTCATATGTACACTGAACCATTTTACTTTATACAATCCAAAAAATTCGACTTCTTAGAACACGATGTATCTTTAGTTGACATACAAAATTGGCCAATCCTTTTACCAAGCACTGAAGGCTTAGGCGTACATTATTCGATATTAGAAGCATTTTCTCGCTTCCAGTTGCAGTCCCACATTGTTGGAGAATGCTCAGATACGGCACTGTTAATGAACTTGATTGCTGCTGGCTTTAGCTCCTCTATCGTACCTGAAACTATTTTAAAGCAATATGGAGATTTACCACTTCATACATACAAAATTCCATCAGCAGAATTATCCACCTCAGTAGGACTCGTATGGCTGAAGAATCATTATTTATCTAAAGCCGCTCAAAACTTTGTGGATTTAATGAGGAAGTATTATTGTTAACGATTAATAAAAAAGAGAACAAATTAGAAACGTTAGTTTGCTCTCTTTTTGAACAGTTATTGAATAATCAGCATATCATTCTCATCAAACTGCCACATGTCGCCATAGGCAACTTCCCAATAGTAGCCATTTGGATCTTGAAAATATCCACTATAGCCACCCCAAAATACAGTTACGGGCTCCTTAATAATTTCTGCACCCGCCTTTTTTGCTAATGCAAAGACTCGATCTACTTCTTCTTTTGATTTACCATTATAGGCAAGCGTGATTCCACCAAAGCCTTGGCTAATTTCTGGTGGATTGGATTCATTAATATCTTTGACTAAACGTTCAATTGGAAATAACGATATTTTTGTTCCTCCATTATTAAAGAACATGACATCGGGATTCGTCTCCTCTCCGTATACCACCACTTCAAAACCCAGTCCCTCTCGATAAAAATTTAGAGATTCCACCATATCTTTAACACCTAATGTAATTAAATTTAAACGATTCATCTTCAAAATCCCCTTTTTAAAGTATTACTACTTTAATTCTCTACCGAACGTATATTTCCTTTTATTACCGCAAGAAAAATATTTGTTTAATTGTCTCCAAAGCCTTTTGTAGACTACTCGATATTTTTTACTAGTAGTTAAGACCAATCAGGTGTGACATTTTTATTTAATCGTTCATCATCAATAAATATTTTTATTCCTCTAATCATTGCCAGCTCACAAAAGTTACCTCTACGTTTCTATGACACAAAAAAGTACGTACTTTTTTTGAGAGTTTATTAGCAGCATAATGAGTAAGCAATCCAATAATCACAAAACATGGAGGACTAAAAATGATTACTCATTTACAAGATACAATCACTTTAAATAATGGCCTACAAATGCCTGGTATGGGTTTAGGGGTTTTTCAAGTAGAAAATGACGCTACTGCAGAAATGGTTAAAAATGCTATCGAGGTTGGCTATCGAAGCATCGATACTGCTGCTATTTATGGCAATGAAGCAGGTGTAGGAGAAGGTATTAAACAAGCTCGAGCATCTACTGGCTTACGTCGTGAAGATTTATTTATCACATCTAAAGTATGGAACGATGGTTTAAGCTATGATGAAACAATTGCAGCATATGAAGAGAGCCTAAAAAAATTAGGATTAGATTATTTAGACCTTTATCTAATTCATTGGCCTGGTAAAGATAAATATGCTGAATCGTGGAAAGCACTTGAAGACTTATATGAACAAGGCAAGATCAAAGCAATCGGTGTATGTAACTTTACTGTGGCACACTTGGATAACTTATTATCATTTGCTCATATTAAACCTGTTGTGAACCAAGTGGAATTCCACCCACGCTTACAACAAGTGGAGCTTCGTTCATTCTGTGACAAGCACCAAATTCAACTTGAAGCATGGGCACCTTTAATGCAAGGTGGACTTCTTGAAGATGAAACAATTTCAAAAATCGCAACAAAATATGGAAAATCAAATGCTCAGGTTATTTTACGCTGGGATGTACAAAATGGAGTGATTACAATTCCAAAATCAGTACGTAGAGAGCGTATGATGCAAAACGCTGATATCTTTGACTTTACTTTAACAGACGAAGAAATGGCATTAATCAATGAGATGAATCGTGAACAACGTGTTGGACCAAATCCAGATGAATTTGACTTTGCTCTATAAACATTAAAAAGAGGAAAGAGGCTGGGACAAAAAGAAAAAATGTTAGACCAAGATGTAATTGGTCTAACATTTTTTTGATTTAGAAAGGCATATTTAACTGCTTGAAGTGGAAAAGTTAATATCCATTTTTATTGTTTTTCAATATAATCGAGTTATGTCCCAGCCTCTTTCTCCCCTCATTATGATGTTTGCTGCATGGCAATATCATCATCACGTTGTTTTAACAGTACATCTTCACCTTTATCCTGTAATAATTCAACATGTTTTTCACCCCACGTACAAAGCATGTTCAGAATTGGTTCCATTCCTTGTCCATAGGCTGTTAATGAATATTCAACTTTTGGTGGTACTTGATTGAAGACCTTTCGATTGATTAACCCAGCCTGCTCCAGTTCCCTTAATTGGTTTGTGAGCATTTTTTGTGAAATACCTGGGATCAATCGTCGAAATTCGTTTGTTCGAATTTTACCATGGTGGTTTAAATGACAAAGAATAACTGGTTTCCATTTACCACCAATAACTTCTAGTGTAGCTTCAACACCAATATTATAAACTTTTTGCATCGTAAACCTCCTGTAATATCCAAAAGTAACTAAAAGTACTCTACATATCTTTTTGGTATGTATGAATATTACTACACATAATAAAAAAAATCAAAGGAGATAGTAGTAAAATGTCAAAATCAAAAAAGCCAAATGCTAAACTTACCTTACTAGCACTTGCTATCAGTGCATTTGGTATAGGGTCCACTGAATTTATCAGTGTCGGACTTTTACCATTAATTACAGATGACTTTGGTATTTCTCTTAGCACAGCTGGCTTAACCGTTTCTATATATGCACTAGGGGTAACTGTTGGGGCTCCCTTACTAACAGCTTTAACATCCCGCCTTAGTCGAAAAACCGTATTATTGCTTGTCATGTCCATTTTTATAGTGGGTAACCTAGCAGTCGCTTTAGCTCCTAATTTCGCATTACTATTAATCGGACGTATTATTTCAGCATTAGCACATGGTGTGTTTATGTCCATCGCTTCTGTTATAGCAGCAGATGTAGTGGAACCAAATAAACGAGCAAGTGCTATCGCCTTTATGTTTACTGGCTTAACATTAGCTACTGTAACAGGTATCCCACTCGGTACATTTATTGGACAAGTAACAGATTGGCGTATGTCATTCATTTTTATTGTTGTCATTGGAATTGTCGGTTTAATTAGTAATGCATTTTTAGTACCTAGCCAATTATCGAAAGGCAACCCCATCTCTATCCGTGATATTGGCAAAGTATTAGGCAATATTCGAATGATCTTAATACTATTCATTACCGCAATTGGATACGGCGGTGCTTTTGTTGTCTACACATATGTTTCACCTATTTTAGAGCAATATATGGGGTATTCCCCACATACAGTCGTCATTATTCTAGTTGTCTATGGTATTTGTGTAGCTATCGGTAATACTCTTGGAGGTCATTTTGCTAATCATAATCCGCTACGTTCCATCTTTATTATTTTTGTTGGACTTGCATTGGCATTGCTTGGCATTGGCTTTACTCTTGAATCACCTATTATGGGATTAATAATGGTGCTGACAATGGGATTGTTCATGTTTATGAATGTCCCAGGATTGCAGCTATATGCTGTTCTACTATCTGAAAAATATATACCATCAGCAATTTCAATGGCCTCAGCATTGAATATTTCTGCTTTCAATATTGGCATATTTTTAGGCTCATATATCGGAGGCTTTATTATTCGCCACCAATCGTTGGCGCATACGCCTATATACGGATTCCTGATGGTTATGCTAGCTGCAATTGTTACACTTTTATGGTTACTTTTCGATAACAAAAAACAATAACTCTCTGAATTTCATTTTGTATAAAAAAGTAGTAGAGAATGTGTATTGTTTGTTGATATGTAGTATCCTATAATTTACTTGAACCAAACGAGAATGATTATCATTCTAATTTAAGGGAATACCCTTACTGTTTTAGTAAATCTATAGGAGTGAATAAAATGCGTAGAGGTCGATATTTTTCATTTGTAGTTTTCTTTGCACTTATATTCGTATTAGGTGCCTGTGGCTCAAATGAAGTAAAAGAGGATACAGCTACAGAAGAACAATCATCTAAAGATACAAGAATTGTAGAAGACGAGTTTGGAAAAGTAGAAATTCCTACAAATCCACAGCGTGTAGCTGCTATCTATTTGGAAGACTATTTAACTGCTTTGGATGTAAAACCCGTTGTGCAATGGTATCACCCATCTTGGGGAAAACAGGACTATTTAGGATTAGATGTTCCTGAGTTCGACATTACTGGTAGCATGGAAACATTATTACAAGCCAAGCCTGATTTAATCATTGTAGATGGTGCCGCGGACAAGGCAAAGTATGATGAATACTCAAAGGTAGCGCCTACTTACCGCTTGAAAGAAGATATTCTACAAGATCCACGTGAAATTGCGAAAACAATAGCTGATGTTTTAAATATTTCCGATAAAGCAAAAGAAATGGTTGATCAATATGAGCAACGTGTTTCCGATTTAAAAGCAAAACTAGATGAATCAATCGAAGACGAAACAGTTGCTGTTGTACGACTAAATGTAGCAGATAATACATTAGCGTTATTTGGCATTAAAAATCGCTACTCTGGCTATATTTACACAGAGACAGGCTTAACACCTCATCCATTAGCCCGTGATATGACAGAGTTCCACGAGGTTTTATCGGAAGAGGCTATCACGGAATTAGATGCGGATCATATCATCCTTTTCCCTTCAAACGGTACATGGGAGTCTAAAGAGAACCAAGAAGCCATTAAATGGTTAGATAGTACACTATGGAAAACACTCCCTGCTGTAAAAAATGGGCATGTCTATATTGCTGATCGCACATATTGGCAATCTGGCGCAATCACAGCCAACTTGCTAAAGTATGATGATCTAGAGAAATGGTTCGTCAAATAATTTACAAAAGAAAGCTCTTAATGAGGGCTTTCTTTGGCTTAATGTTAAAATACAAAATAATTTAATAGCACTTTTGTGAAGGGGAAAATGGATGATATTGTCACTCATCACTTCTTCACATTGAAATAAGTGCCTATCCTCTCTTTAATAGACTTTTTTGTTTCCTACAGCTAGTACGAAAGAAGAAAAGACACGTTAGCAGCATGGTTGATTGGAGTGGAGCCAGCGTCACTCCTAGGGGATTTAGCGTCACAGGTGAGACCCTGGAGCGAACGCAAGTGAGTGAAGCGGCTCATCAGACGCCCCCTGGAAAGGACGCTGGCGGAGCGGAAATCAACCCCCTCGCCTTGCTAAAAGGGCTTTTTCTGCTAGTCACATGATCTTTTTTCAACAACATGAAAGAAAGCTCTTAATGAGGGCTTTCTTTGTGTTGTTCTTCCAACTCAACAAAAAGGGGTGAACTATCAATGGGTAACTTAACACATGTTTATACGTTACAAAATATCTCTTATGCAATTCAATCATCAAACAAGTTGTTGATTAGTAGTGGTTTCTATACACTTTTCATCGTAATGAATGGTAGCGGAAAGCTAGAAATAGATCATGAAACCATTCATTTTAGTGAGGAAAAGTGCATATTGATACCGCCAAATAACACGGTTAGTATTCACATTCAAAGTGAGCACCTTTATTTTTATCAATTACAATTCAACATTGTCAATCTTAGCAATAGTCAGAATTCCTATAGTCATTTTACAAGTATCAGAGTACAACATCTTCTCCCCTTTTCACAATGTCATCTACTGCTAGAAGTCATCTATCAAAACCGGTTAGCGGAGGATGAACACACGATTTTTGAGCAGCATGTGCACTTTCAAGAGCTGATGTTATTGCTCTTGCATCAAATTATACCCAGGCAGATGCAAAAAAATGATCGCCAATCTGTTGAGCAGTCCATTAACCAATTACAAAAACATTTTGAAAAAGAGTGGACGGTTGAGCAGCTAGCACAGTTAGCTGACGTCCCAAGATGGAATTATACGCGCATTTTTAAAGATATTACGGGACAAATTCCTCTTCACTATTTAAATAACATTCGTATTGAAACAGCTAAGCAATTATTAATAACAACAAATGATCGAGTATATGAAATTAGCCAGTCTGTCGGATTTAATAATGAGTATTATTTCAATCGTCGTTTTAAAGAACATGTCGGCATTTCGCCAGGACAATATCGAAGAAGTCAAAGCAGCCATCTACGTGTATTTGCACCATTCTTAGAAGATTTCTTTGTTGCCCTTGGGATTACGCCAATTGCTCAATTCAGTCATTCAAAATGGGGAAAACAAGACTATTTAGGTCTACAGGAAGTGCCAGATATCGATGTACAAAATAGAGAAATGGATCGACTCCTTTACTATAAGCCAACTTTAATTATGCTAGATTCTGGTGTAGAGCGTTGGGAATCCTTTCCGCATTTAAATGAGGTAGCCCCCATCTGCCATCTCTCACACCCTGGTGAGAATTGGCAATCTACGTTATTTAAAATTGCTGATCTAACAGGAAAAACCTCCTTGATACAAGACGTAATCCTACAATATGAAGATAAAGTACAACAAGCAAAAGGAATTCTTAGTAAATCCGTTTATGGGCAAAGTGTGGCATTTCTCCGTATTTCAGCCATTGGCATCACTCTATACGCTGGTCCTGAGTGTGGCTATACGGGCCCCATTTTATATCATGACTTAGGTTTAATGCCCCATTCACTAGTATGTCGTATTCCGCCCAATCAACGTAAAGCCCAACTGACATTTGATCGATTGATGCAATTAGATGCTGATCATTTATTTATTACATTTGATAAACAACATTCCATTCATGAGAATGAAGAACGTGCTATTTTAAAAACACCTACTTGGAAAAACCTAGAAGCAGTTAAAACCAACTGTGTCTATGAAATAGACTTTTTAACATGGATGAATTATGGCATTTTATCACATAGTAAAAAAATTGATGATGTCTTGGATGTACTTGGCTAAAAAGGAAGCTCACTTTAGCTTCCTTTTTAAATGTTTAGGACAAACATTGTATTGTAAATAACACCGAAAGTCGTTTGGCTACATAAGATAAGATATCAGGCTATAGGATAGGAGGAATGATCTTGTATTACAATCCTTATCCGTATTTTGTTCATCCCTATCATTATCCAACATCGCCAATTGCAAATCATTTTGTCGTTAGACCCTTTTCTCAACATCTAGCAATGCCGACCAATAATCCTTTTCCACCTGTCGATACACACAAATTAAAAGCTTCAGCAACACGGATAAAGGCGATGATGCAGCAAGCTCAATTACTTACGGATAAAATAGATAGCTCCCAACAATTCGCACATGATTTAATGAATGCTGCTCAACTTTCAAATAAAACAGAGGTTGAAAAATTAATCACATCAACAGGCATTACGATGAAATTTGAAACGAACTATACACCAGACAGTTTTAGAATACGTCTTATTGATAATGATTGTTGTGGAGTCACCTTGAATTTGAATTGGTGAAAATTCCTAGTGAACTTGTAAACTATAAAAAACTATGCTAAAGTGTTTGTATTGTTATTTCTGAAAATTCTTATATTACTTTTCTTATCAAGAGAGACGGAGGGATTGGCCCGATGAAGTCTCAGCAACCAGCTAAACAGTATGGTGCTAATTCCAATTGGCAAAATGATCAGCCTTGAAGATGAGAAGAACTACCGTTGTTTCAGCAGGAGTCCTCTTCTATAAGGGGACTCCTTTTTATGTACCACTATTTTTAACAGAAAGCAGGGAAATCGATGTCTAATGAACTTTTACAAGCATTGCAATTATTAAAATCGAAACAGTGGGTTGACTTAACACATACATTCGGCCCAAATTCACCACATTTTTTTATGTTTGAGGACGCTAAATTTGAAACGTTATTCTCTCATAAGGATGGCTTCTTCGCCCAACAATTTACGTTCCCCGGTCAATATGGCACACATATCGACCCACCCATTCATTTTGTGCGAGATACTCGCTACTTAGAAGAATTAGAGCTAAAAGAGCTTGTTCTCCCCCTTGTTGTCATTGATAAATCACAAGAGGCTGCAAGCAACCATGACTTTGCATTAAGTGTTGAAGATATTCTTGATTTTGAGGACAAGCATGGAGAAATTGAAGCAGGAACATTTGTAGCATTACGTACAGATTGGAGTAAGCGCTGGCCAGATAAAGAAGCTTTCAGTAATAAGGATGCAGATGGACATAACCATATCCCTGGCTGGGGTTTAGAAGCTTTACAGTTTTTACTAAAAGAACGCAAGGTAAGCGCAATTGGTCATGAAACATTCGATACGGACTCTGCCGCCGATTTTCGTAAAAATGGCAAGCTAGATGGTGAATATTTCGTACTTGAACAAGACACCTATCAAATTGAGCTAATGACAAATTTGGACAAGCTACCTGCGAAAGGCGCTATCATCTTCAATATCGTACCTAAGCCAGAAAAAGCATCTGGCTTCCCTGTGCGCTCATTTGCTATTTTGCCATAACATAAAAGTCGGTATAGCGTATACCGACTTTTATGTTTGTCCATTTCTTTTTTTGAATAGAAAGTAAGCAATGAGCATCCCTACAATAAATAAAAGGATAAGATAGATACTATAATGAGTCAGATAGTATCCAACAAATCGCCATTTCTCTCCAAGCATCTTTCCTAATGATATAAATGTGAACGTCCAGATAAATGCCCCTGTATAGGCAAAAAGCGCAAACTTTCTATAAGGATAATTATTAATAGCCGCAATATACGCTGTCAAATGACGTACCCCGGGGATAAAATAGCCAATTAATAATAGGGTAGGTCCTATTTTTGTAAACATCTTTTTCGTAAAGTCAATTTTTTGCTCTGTAATATGAATTTTAGGCCCATATTTCTGCAATAACGGTAAGCCAAAACGATAACCAATATAGTAGCTTAAGGTAATGCCTCCAACCGCACCAATCATTGCACTGACTAAAGCAGGAATATGTTCAAGACTTTCTCGGTAAACACTATAGCCTACATAAGTTAGAAACACCTCATCAGGAAGTGGCACCCCTACAATACCTCCAATTAGAATCACGATAATTCCAAAGTATCCGTAATGTTCAATTAGAGACTGCACGTGATGTGCCATAAATCATCCCACCTAAAATTTATTAAAATCTACCTGCTATATATAGTGTAGCCTCAGTGCTCTAAATGACTTGAAGCTGACGTAAAGCAAAATCGATACCGTTATCAGTAGATTTCTTTGTAACAAAATTGGCAGCACTTTTTAGAGCTGTGCTTCCATTCCCCATGGCAATTCCTAATCCTACATACTCCAACATGTCAATATCATTATCCCCATCCCCAAAAGCAATCGCATTCTCAGGGTCGATGTTAAAATGATCCAGTACAGCTTTAATAGCTATTGACTTCGAAACATCCTGCTGTAATACATTCACAATATAAGGATGCCATCGCTGCAAAAATATATTCGAAAATTGGCTAGTATATCTTTTTTCAGCCAGCTCATCTGCATATAGACACATGAGAAAAACCTCTTCATCTACAATGTTTTCATTTATAATTGGAAAATCCCGTAAAGATAAAGTTTCCTGCATCGCTCTTAAAGCTACTGGACTTTGTATGCTATTCATGGATAGCTGCTCAGTAAAAAAGGTTAGGCTATGCTGCTGTTCCTGTGCAAATGCCTGTACATTTCGGACAATTTCTTTGGCAATCGGAGTTTTATGTATGACAAGATCCTTATGTTTCACATAGGCCCCATTTGCAGTAATAAAGGTTTCAATCCCCAGCGCTTTTAACTCATAGCACATAGATAAGGGTCTTCCAGTAGCCGCTACAAGATGGATTCCTTTTTCTTGCAATAGCTGAATAGCCTGTTTGGTACTTTCTTCCACACAGCCATCCTCGTAATTAATCAATGTGCCGTCTACATCAAAAAACACGATATTATACTTCATTTTGAGCACCTCCTTTATAGTCATTTAGAACCAATTTATAATTTTTCTCCCATGAAACATGTGAAAGTATTTTGACAAACTTTCAGCAAGCTATATAACTTCCATTGGCAACACCGATAAAAACTATTACAAGCGTATTTATAATAATATTTAACTAAAAATTCCTTGAATATTTTTAATTTAATAATTCTAAAGGAGTATACCAAAGAACACAAAATTGTTAAAATAAAAGATAATACCTTAAACACATTGAACGATAAAATCTTACGTATAAATAGAACAAAAGAAATAGCGCGCAAAGGAGTTGATTCTTATGGCATTTAACATTTACTACTATGAAAGTAGTGTAGACTGTAAATTTTGCAAAAAGCAGTTTACCACATATAAAGTTCGCCCTAATCGATATAAAATTATCGAAGAACAAACGGATTTCATGCCTGTTTATGATGGCCTAAACCCTTTGCTGTATGAAGTTGCTGTATGTCCACATTGTGGCTATGCCTACCATAAATCGATGACACGAACTTATGGACCTTTCATGCTCCTCATTGATGAACTATACATTAAAGAGCTCCAGAAACCTATGGATATCTGTCAGGAACGTACAATTGATGATGCCATTATCAGTTTTAAGCTCGCCTATTTAGTATCCCGTGCGTCAATGGAAGAATCTCTTTTAATGGCTAATTTCGCTCTAAAAATTGCTTGGCTCTATCGATTAAAAAAGGACGAAGAGTCTGAAAAGCGCTACCTTTTTGCTGCTAGAGATTTTTATAGTAAATCCTTTGCCTCCAATCAAGAAGGTGGAGAGAGAATTCAGTTTTTACATGCTGAATTAAGCCTTCGACTTGGTGATATCCCTGAAGCTAAAAAAGGTTTTTCACGTTTAATTGCAGATCGAAATGTTTCGACGAAATATCGTAAGCTTGCACGCAATCGTTGGGAAAATTATAAATATGACGAACAACCCATAACAATTAATGAAATCATTAATTAATGGGACGAGGAGATGATTGGTTATGTTGCTATTTCAAAAGAAAATTGATGTGAGAGAAGAGGATATATATTCAGAGCTACATCATTTTTTATTAAGAAAAAATAATCGCTACCTAACAAACGATGAGGTTGTCGCTTTAACAGGCGTATCATCCGAATTGCTTTATAAATGGGTAAAAGCAGGAAAATTAAAGAACACCATTTTCCCTAATTTAGGGGCACCATGTGAACGATGTGGACAGATTACACAAGCTAAAATTTGTGTGAGCTGCTCTTCCTCCATTGTTGGTACATTAAAACAAGAAGAAAAGGATCGTGCATGGTTTAACCAAATTCAACGTAACCATGTAAGAGCAAGTACGTATCACTATAAATAGCATTTCAACCTCCATCAATTGGAGGTGTTTTTCTTTTTTACATACTAAATTTAAACTAATTTTAAACAAATTCTTCCTAAACTTTAAACTTGCCTTTCTATAATTAGTATCAATATAAAGTGAAGGGCTGATAATTAATGAGGAAAGCTAGGAAGCATAAGGTTTTATTAAGTTTTGCATTGGCAAGTTTAATGACAGTAAGTGGAGTAGTAAATGTCTCTGCTGCTGTCCCTGTAAATGAGCAGATTATTAAAAACGATTCTGCCGTCAAACAAGCTAGGACTTCTAATGAAACATTACTTGATTGGAAAAAATGGGTGAATGACCATGCATACAGCCTGTCATCCATCCAGCCTGAAACGTTTGACGGACAAAAAATTCCCGCTAACAAATTTGACGATTTAGAGATGCTAAAACCTTTATTACATGATAAACGTATTGTCTTTTTAGGGGAAAGCTCTCATGGAGTGGCGCAATTCAATCTAGCGAAAACACGTTTAATACAATTTTTACATCAAGATATGGGCTATAATGTCCTTGCCTTTGAAAGTGGTATGGGTAATGTGATGAATGCTCAAGGACAAATTGATAAACAAGCAGCTCTACAAACAATGAAGGATGCCATTTTCGGCGTTTGGTGGACAAAAGAAACTTTGCCTCTGTTTGACTATGCAAAATCGACTCAAGCAACAGAGCAACCTCTTGTACTTACTGGCTTCGATATTCAACAGCAAGGAGCATTTACGAACGGAGATTGGCTGCAAAACCCTAAGTTGGCTCAGCAATTCAATGAAGCTGAGAAGCAACTTGCTGAATGGAGCTCGGGAAAAGATTTGAAGGGCTATCAAAAAGTAAAAGCTACTATAATTGATGTGTATAAACAGGTAAAATCAGAAATACAAATCAAAGAAAAAGAGCTACAGGCAGCTTATCCAAAAGAGCCTCATATTGTAAAACTAATGGATCGCACTCTAGCAGATCGTATTCGACTAGCAGACGAATATATAGAGTTAACAATTCAGTCCAATATCGATATTGAACAAAATAATATAGAATCATTTTTGCAAACTATGGAATGGCGAGATCAAGCGATGATGGAGAACTTACTTTGGTTAGCTGAAGAGGTGTACCCAACAGAAAAGTTTATTGTATGGGCTCATAACGATCATATTCGTAAAGCACAATCGGATGTAATGGGATCTCCTTACCCAGTTAAATTAATGGGGGAACGTTTACCTGATATCTATAAGAAATATAGCTATGTATTAGGTCTATACATGACTAGTGGAGAGACATCAAATAATATGGGAGAACCTATGCCTGTTTTACCTCCTGTCAAAGGATCTATTGAAGATATTCTGTCTTCAACAAATAAACCTTACACATTCATCGATTTACGCAATCGACAAAATGAACGAGGCAACTCATGGATGTTTGAACCACGCTTATCCTATAGTTGGGGAATGATACAGGAAAGTCTTGTTCCGCGCGACCAATACGATGGTATACTTTTAATAGATCAGGTGAATAAACCAACTTATATTAAATAATCTCTCTTATTAAACAATAGCAAACTAGATTTCCTAGTTTGCTATTATTTTAAGTATCCATCGATATAGTATCCCATTCTTCGCCTTGATATCCAATCATCCAAAATAAGCCTCTCCGTCTTTCCATCACAACACTTTCATTTAATGCTAAAGGAGCTTCTTGTCCATTGATGCGGCTATCTACACAAGCCCAATGGAATCTGTAAATTTTATCCGCCTCATCCACTATATCTTCCTTACTGCGCAGTACCGTTTGACCATAAAATTGCTCAAATGTCTCGCAACGGGAAACTACTTGAATTGCATATTCACAATCACATACATCGTCAGGGAAATTTAGCTCTTCCACAAGCCCCAATGCCCAAATAAGTGTCCAATAGGCTTCATATTGCCATGATATATTGACTGCTTCTTGAGCACCAGGATGCTGAGCCTCAAGAAAGAATTTTTCATGCTCCGTTAAAAATTCATGCACCCCATATGTTCGTAGCATATTGGTAAAGAATTCTCTAGACTCCTCAATATCACCCCTCTGTGCTACATCACATGCGAATTGAATAACAATTAACAGGGCAACCGCTCTTCTTGCAATATCCTCTTGGCTTTTAAATTGAAGATTTTCTACTGGTGGTAGCTGAGGAAGTGATGATGCATAAGGAATCTCCTTATCCGTTAAAAAAGCTATCGTTCTATTTTTTCGTGCTTCTCCCTGTGCTGACGTCATCTCATGTGCATGTATCTTTCTTGTACAAGCATGTGGTCGAAAAACAGATGGACCCGATTCTCCATTAGGATAAACGATAACCATACCATTTTGATCCAGCAAAGTACCATCTGATAGGAATCCAATCCCCCCTATGCTTGCTAGTAATTTTATAAATTGCTGCATATGGTCATCTGTCATCTCTTTGTCCATTTCGATTGCAACGACAGTATTGAGCACGGATATTTGAATCATTACTTGTTCTTTTAGCTGTTCATCTTTAAATGGAATTGAATTGTAAAAGCCCATCATCCCAGGTATATTTTTTGCAAAATAATCAGGGTTCGTATCTTCAGTTAAAATGTTTATGGTGCATCTATATTTATTAAATAAACCTCTTGATTTTAATAAATATTCATTATCGTTTTTTTCAATAGTAAAGCTTTTTGCTAATATATCAGATAGCTTATCCTCTATATCATCCGTATCATTTTTGGAAGCAAATATCGTAAAATGGTTCAATCTACTCTCCCCTTCGTTGCATATAGCATTTTAATATCCAATTTTCCAAACAACTAAGTGCTTGGCTAAACAGCTGTTTATTTTTCCGTAGCACCTCATGTTCAACCCAATACGCCAGCAAAGGGTGCCATTTTTCTTCGTCTATCATAGTTGTTGGTGTGATTCCACGCTGCATCATCTGACAAATGGCACGAATGGATGTTAGCCTCTCTACTTCGTTGCCATTTAACCACTCGTATAACGTCTCTGCACTTGGCTGTGACTCAGCTAAAAGTGTATCCCATCCATCAAGGGGAAACGTGACATAGGATCTCATCCAGTCTATGATATTTGGGTGATGAAATTGACGTAGACGATACAGGGCAGTATAGGCATCAATTCTATCTTTTTCGATATCCATTAAGATGAAAGAAAGTCCTTCATCAGCTGGTAAACAATGTGCTGTTACATAATCACGCAGCCAGTCTGGTACGTCACTCTGTACTTGCCAAAGTTCCCTCGCCCAATTTCCTGCCTCACTCGGGCATACCTTGACTAAAACTTCACTCCACGCTTTCTGTTCTGATGGAGATTGAGCGCGCTCTAATTTATGTCGAAGTGCCTGATACACCTGCACACCATCAAAATGCAAAAATGTCTCCTGCACGCTTGTTTTTTTCACACCATGCATGGAAACATAATGAAGTAAAGAATCTAAGCCGGATTGAGCCTGCTGTAAATTAGAGCTTAAATATTGTTCTAGCCAAGTTAGCCATAATTGTGAGCTAGCCAATTCAATATCCAATCCATTTTCGCTACAAAATTGACGATGCTGTCCACAGTCTACTCCGATACACCCTAAAGCTGTCATATTATCAACGTACGAATGAAAGCTGGCAGCAAGCAAATCAAACTCATCTTCTTCATGACTCCAATACCAAATCGTTTCATCCTCGAGCTTAAGGAGAAGAGCATCTCCATTACCTGCCGTAAAAAATTGTAAATATTGCTGTTCATCCGATTCATCATTCTCTCCAAAGTAAGGAAAGTCTAAGTCGTTTAAACTCCAGCCAAACTCCCCAGAAGGCGTATCAAGCAATTCAATAGGAAGGATCGCCTCCTCAGGTATTGACCAATAAATACCTACTTGCTTTGAGCAATTTTGCAATAGTTGACGAAATCCACTAGGGATTTGTACACCCAGTCTTGCCTCCACCTGCAGTAACTCTTGCTCAGTAGCGACTGGTTGTATTTCAATCGGATGTACACAAGCTTCTTGTTGTTTCAATCGCTCTACTAAATGATTCCAACGCTCAATCCACATTGTCTCTAACCTCCACATAAAACCCATGTGATGTCATACTTCTTATTTATCGTCAGGAAATCATTTACTGATTAGGATAACTTTAAACAGGATGATAAAATGCTATTATTTTACTGGCATCTAAACCTTCGTATATGATAAATGACTCAGCTATATTCATTCTTTTCTATTATGTTTTATTTTACTTTATTAACTTCCATCATAATTTTGGTTACATACTCTTCTTCTCGATTTTCCATTACAGCATCATAAATGTATTCCTCGTATACATATTGGCCTAGCTCATACCCCTTTTCATGCATGACATTAAATAACCGTGTGTATGTCTCACCAAGTTTTGAAGAGGGGCCAACATGATAACCAATCACAAATTCACCCTCTATCGCCTTAAAATAAGGATGCCCTTCTCTTGGATGAGGTTGCTCAATATATAAATAACTGTAGTTGTCGTAATTTCCAGCTAACACTTGCTCTCTTCTTGTTATCCCTCCAATTGGATACCCCGTATCTAATTGAGAGCGATCCAACTCCTCAATAAAGTCAGATACAGCCTTCACAAACTGCTCTTCTGTGGAATTCTCGATATTTTTACTCAAATATAATGTGTCTTCAGGAAAGTACTCAATCGTGATGTCCTTAAAATTTAGATGCAGTGCTTCCTCTGTTGTTTTGATTTTAACATCAATAATATTCTCAATCATTTCTAGTTCTCTACGTTTCTTCGCAACATGCTCTTTTTGTTGATGCATCAATTCTAAAAAATTTTCAGGTGATTTCTCTGCCATATACCGCTGAATATCCTTTAAGGACATTCCCACTGCCTTTAATAATTCAATAACACCGAAAAAATCATATTGAGCAAGTGAATAATACCTATAATCCTTACTATCCTTCATGATGGGAGATAATAAACCAATTTGATCATAATAAATAAGTGTCTGTTTATTTACCTTACATAATTTTGCAAATTCCCCGGTTGTAAAATATTTTACATTTTTATTAAGCATTTTTTGAGCTTCCTCCCTTGACTATATAGTTACTATATACTTTAGATTGTATCTATTCAAAATAAAAATAGAAAGGTTTTGACATTATGTTCACGGAGATTCGTGACATTACAGCTTTTAACAAGAAAGAAATTTTAGCATTACGCATCGCTGACAGTCAGCAACATTTTATTGAAACTACAGACCAGTGCTTAGCAGAAGCAGAAATGGATCGACGCTTTACGCCTTTAGGTCTGTATAAAGATAACACCGCTATAGGCTTCGCTATGTACGGCTTATTCCCTCATGATGATTACAGTCAACGCGTATGGCTTGATCGCTATCTAATTGCAGAACAATACCAAGGACAAGGTTTAGGAAAACATTTTTTACAGCAGCTTATTCAATATTTAACAGTAAAGTTCAACTGTCTTCAGATATATTTAAGTGTTTATGACAATAACGCTGTAGCTATCCAACTATATAAACAATTCGGTTTTATATTTAATGGTGAGTTAGATGATAAAGGGGAAAAAGTGATGGTTTTGGAGGTGCATGGTTATGACAACCATTAATCCAATTGAAACAAGACCACTGAAGCCATTATTTTTATCATACTTATTCCCTGCAATGATCGGGATGCTTTTAATGTCCGTCAATATATTGGTAGATGGCATTTTCGTTAGTCATGGCGTGGGACCTACAGCTTTAGCTGGAGTTAATATCGCTGTTCCTATTTTCTCCATTTTACTTTCTATTTCTCTATGGATTGGCATGGGAGGAGCTACCCTTTTCTCGATTTCTCTAGGAGAGGGCAATAAGCAACGTGCTCATCAACTATTTACATTGGCGTTTTCTATAATGCTAGTGGTTGTCATCACAATTATTGGATTTCTCGCGTTAAATCTAAAGGACATTTCTTATATATTTGGGGCGAGCGATGATACGTATCCTTATGTGCAGGAGTATCTACATGTCATTTTGCTCTTTGGGGTATTCTACACAATTGAAAATCTCTTAAGTATTTTTATTCGAAATGATGGCAACCCAAAATTAGCTATGCTGGGCTTAATTACAACATCGGTTTTGAATATACTTTTAAATTATGTTTTCATCTTCGTACTAGATTATGGTGTGACTGGTTGTGCCTTAGCGACATCAATAGCCACAATTATAGGTACGTCTGTGCTATGTCTTCATTTTTTCCGTCCTCAATCTGAGTTAAAGTTTGTCACTTCATTTTTTAATCTATCAGATCTGAAAAAAATTTTTTCAATAGGTTTACCTAGCTTTATTGTCGAAGCTTCCGTTGCAGTTATCGTTATTTTGTATAACGTTACCTTTTTACATTATTTAGGCGCAAATGGCGTTACAGCCTATGCAATGGTCAATTATATCCATACTGTCTTGCTGACTATTTTTCTTGGCGTTGGTATGGCCCTACAACCATTAGTTAGTTATCACCACGGTGCAAAATTACTAGAAAGATTAACAGCTTTATTAAAAATCGGTTTAGCTACCGCATTTATTTTAGGGTTAACAACTGCTCTTATAGCTCTTATTTTCCCTTCACAATTAATGGCTTTATTCGGAGATAGCTCATTTGAAATTCGCAGTATGGCGGCACAGGGCTTTGTTCATTTCGCCATTGGCTATGTATTTTTAGGGATCAACATGGTGTTCGCAGAATTCTTTCAATCCATTGAAAAAATTCGTATAGCCACAACAATTATGTTACTACGTAGTATTATTTTATTTATCCCTACTCTCATCATACTCCCCAAGATACTTGGCTCGCAGGCCATTTGGTGGACCTTCCCAGTAGCAGAAGGGATTACAGCCTTGCTTATTTACTTGTACATTAGAAAAAATCCAAGAACCCTTGCATCTCCTAAACATGCTTAAATAAAAGAAACGGGGAAAAAAGGGTTTTAGCCAACAAAAATACCGAACTATTCACTAAAACGCTCACGAAGTGTTTCGAATAGTTCGGTTTTTTTATTTTGAAAGCATCTTATAATACTATCGCTATCTTCCTCACGTATTTCTCTTAAATAGACCTGTGGGCCTTTTATCAATATAAACACCTCTTGTGCAGTAAATAAGGAATCATCAGATGTGTAGATGATTCCTTTGTTAGAACTATTCCATTTGTTTTTCAGTTGGTACTTTCACCGATTTCTTCGTAGGGTCTTCCGAGGAGGTTACACCTAGAATATCAAGCATAAACATAAATAGTGGAATACCTATGATTAGTCCCCATACACCAAGGAAATGCTCCGAGAAGAGAATGACCATAAACGTATAGAAAATCGGTAAATCTGTTTTTGCGGACATAAGCTTTGGGTTTAAGAAGTATGCTTCAATGGCGTGTAAAACCATGACAATGACTAAAATGTAGACGATGTACATCAAGCCACCAATGCTATATGCGATAATGCTTAGTGGTATTAACGAAATAATAACTCCTGCGACTGGAACTAAGCCTAAAATAAAGAGCATAATTCCAAGTGCAATCAAATGTGGGAAGCCCATAATGGAAAGGGCAATTACGGATAATACACAGTTAACAGCAGCAATAATAAATTGGGCCTCAATTACTTTGCCAAAAGAGCGGATGAAGATTCTTGAGAAGTAATGAAGCTCATCATAAAGCGGCCCAATTTTACTATCCTTGAACTTGGCTGTAAACTCAATAATACGATTCTTCTCTAACAAGATGAATAAACTCAATATTAGCGAAATCAAAATTTGCATAATGATTTTACCAATATTCGTAATATTTTTAAGAGTTAAATCCACACCTTGCTCTAAATATTTCCCGAGCTCTATTTTCTCAAAAGTTGGTGCTAAGTATCTCGCAATCTCATTGTCATCTGGATCGAGATTAAAACTTGCAATGAGGTCGAAAAGCTGCGTAATTTGCTGGGTTACAATTGGTAAATACTTGTAAATGACTGCAACAATACCTGCAACAAGTAAAAGGTATAACGTTACCGTCACAGCTTTTTCATTCATTGGCGTGTATTTTCTTATGCTTTTCGTTGTCTTTGTCGTAAGCTGGTTCATCAAATAAGTAATAATAAACGTAAGTAAAATTAGATTGATCATACTACGCATTAAATATAATGCAAGAGCAATGCCAACTAGAATAATAAAACGCTTAAATCCATTACTCCGAAAGAAATTATTCATTTATTCACTCCTTCTACAAAACGGCCTCGCTGCCTCTGCTACCTAGGGCTACACTATAAAATTGATTTATAACAATACGCATCATTCTTATGTAAAAATTTCCCTCTCATTTAATGAGTATAGCCATCTACCTTCAAAATAAGACGAAATGTATGTTTCTTTTAGAAGTGTCTCTATAAAACCTAAGGCGGGGGTGAAGTGAATTGTATGTCTTGTCAAATTAAAAAGTCGATACTTTTATCCTTTGTGAAAGCTTTATCAGCGTATTAGCCAAAATTCTATAAATCTATTATAACCCTTTAATCCAGCATATCCAATTTGTATGTTCTTTTATAATGGTATTTGTATAGAACTTTTATCAACTATTACTTTATGCTATTTTGATTAGAGATATAAATAAAATAGAGACAAGGACTGATTCTTTGAAAATCGCGAGAAACCCTCAGAACATTCATCCACCCGTTGCTCCTTATGTTCATCAAATTGAGGTGACAGGACCTCAGAGGTCGTTAACGTTATCTGGACAGATTGGCATGATGACCGATGGATCTATACCTGAAGATGCAATAGGACAATTGAAGATAGCACTTGAAAATATTAACAAAAATCTAGCTAGTGCCGATATGGAGATTCAAGATATTACAAAGCTCGTATTTTATTTAGTGGGGGATATGGATGCTAATCGACGAAAGGAAATTATCAATGACTTTTTGGAGGAACATCTTCCATGCACAACATTAATGTATGTCGTTGCTCTTGCTACACCTGCATTAAAGGTTGAGATTGACGCATGGGCTTGTAAGGAATTATAAACTCATCCTATGTTTTATAAACTAAATTTGTGCATTTTTTCTTATTTTTTCAATACCCCTTTAGCACTGCTAAAGGGGCATTGACTTATTATTTAACTAATGTCAGCGTCGTTGCAATGGCATTGTTTTTACTTAGGAGAGGAAATGGACATCATTGCACTTTCTCCGTATGCGGTCCCTGCAAGAGCTGAAAACTTAACAGGATTACCGCCAGCCTATATATGTATTGGCCAACTTGATTTATTTCTCGATGAAACGATTGATTATGTAACACGTCTTGCACAGGCAGGAATTGATGTTGAATTCCATCTTTACCCTGGCAGTTACCATTGTTTTGATGTCTTTGTGCCAGAAGCAAAAGTAAGTCAGCAGGCTATTCAGAACTATTTAGATGCCATGGCACGCGCACTCCATTTTTGATTAGCACTTCACCTTCTAATATAAAGATAAAAAATGCGAAAATGTTGACTATCAACATTTTCGCATTATTTGTAAATCTATTGTGGACGTTCTATCTCAAAAATCTCGCCAACTTTAGCTTAGCTTGATCCTGCAAGCCTGCTTAATCAAGCTCACGTACTTTAATCGGAATTAATGCTCTTTCTAATTGTTCACGATGCTGCTCGTATTGAGGTGGCAACATTAATTGGCTACCCATTGTCTCTGGTGTCTCGTCATGAGCAAATCCAGGAGGATCTGTAGCGATTTCAAATAAGATTTCGCCAGGTTCACGGAAATAAATCGCATTAAAATAATTACGATCTTTTACTTCTGTTACATGTTGTCCATGATTCATCACATACTCTTGCCATTCTAAATGATCTGTATTATCTTGGGCTCTCCACGCAATATGATGCACAGTTCCTACACCCATTTGGCCACGTTGACCTGCAACTATTTTTAAATCCACTGTATTGCCGATCTCTGCACTAGAAGTAAAACGCGTATAGTCACCTTCCGTCGCTACCTTTTCAAGACCCATTACTTCTGTTAAAACTTTGGCAGTTTCTTCAGGGTGACTTGAGAATAGTGTAGCTCCACCAAAACCTTTAATGGCAACTTCAGGTGTTACTTCACCAAATGACCATTCATTTACTTCACCTTCCGTACGTGCAACGAGTTCAATATGCAAACCATGCGGATCATCAAATTGAATGACTTGCTCACCAAAACGTTCAGCTTTTTGAAAAGGAATCGAGAATTTCGCTAAGCGATTAACCCAAAATGGCAGTGCCCCTTCTGGTACAACATAAGTTGTAACGCCAACCTGACCATCACCAATACGTCCTTGATAAGCATTAGCCCATGGGAAGAAGGTGATGATTGTTCCTGGTTTTCCACCTTTGTCACCGAAATATAAATGATATGTGCCCGGATCATCAAAGTTTACTGTTTGCTTTACTAAACGTAAACCTAATACTCCTGCATAAAAATCAATATTCTCTTGTGGATGTCCTACGATCGCTGTGATATGGTGTATACCTGCTGTATGTTTTTTCATGTTAACAAGCCCTTTCATGACTTTTTTTCTCACCTATACTGTGCCCAATTTATCCCTACCTCAATCTGTAAAAGCTTAGCGAATTGTATATAACGCTTTAGACCACGGGATCAATTGGTCTAACATTTGGTTTACTGAATCTATTTGTACTTCTTTTGGTTTAAATTCTGTGCCATTTTCAAAATCTGTGAATAATGATAGTGCTGGGTGAACACGCACATCTGCGATTAAAAGCTCTCCCATAATTCCGCGTAAATGTTCTGCTGCACGAGCACCACCAACAGAACCATAAGATACGATTCCAGCTGCTTTGTTATTCCATTCAACACGTAAGTAGTCTAGTGCATTTTTTAATGCCCCTGTAATAGAGTGATTGTATTCTTGTACGATGAATACAAAGCCATCTTGTTTAGCAATAATTTCTGACCAACCTTGTGCTCCTGAAGCGTCCTGTCCTGGCTCACCCAATAATGGTAATTTATAATCAGCAATATCAATCACTGTATAATTGGCATCTCCGCGTTGATCTGCAATTTCCTTTACCCACTGTGCTACTTGAGGGCTTACACGACCCTCACGAGTTGATCCAATAATAATACCGATATTTAATTCTGCCATTGTTTGTTCCTCCTCTTTTTTTGTACGAAAGAATTTATTAAAAAACCCCATAATTATACCTCCTGACGAAGCTAAAGGTTCGAATTCGTTTATCTTGAATTTATTTATCTTGAATTCGAGATAATAATAGCACGAAATTTTTATAAACGTCAACAACTTTGTTTTTAAATTAAAAAGGCAGAGAAAATTAATTCTCTGCCTTTCCTAAATGCATATAAACTTGTGATTTTAAATAACGATATTGACCGTCATTAGTATCTTGAAAAGCCTCTTCTCTATTTGAATCAATGTCTTGGTAGTCGATTAGGCATGGAAATTGTTCCTCGGAGAAATCCTTTCGTTCTCCATTAATGACATTATAAAAGTGCCAGCCTTCCTCAAGAAATGTCTTTCTAATTTCTCCTCCAAGAATATCCTGCACAACTAATGAAGTGACGCCACATTGTCCTTTTGCAGGGTTGTCCACACTCCATTTAGAACTTGATTGAATGGACCATGATTTTCTTAAGGCATTTAATACATCTTTTTCCATGCTGAAACTCCTCTCAAATACTTTAAAATGGGACTTCATCTATTTTTATTGGTGTCGACTTCCCTACTACCCAATCATCTTTAATGGCACCATAGACAATACTATCTGTCACGGTACCATCCCCATTTTCCCAAGCATTTCTTAAATACCCTTCCTTCACAAAGCCAGCTTTACTAAAGCATTTTCGCATTCCTATATTATCAACTCTTGTGTAGCCTTCAATACGAATTTTCTTTCTTTCGGCAAACAGATATTCTTGTAGCCAATGAAGTGCTTTGACACCATATCCTTTGCCTCGATAATTTGCATCTAAACGGAGATCAAAAAGAGGGATCGTATCGTTTATATCATGAATAAAAATAACTCCAACTCTATCTCCATCTTCAAGTATCCAATGTGTTTCACGATTGTTCTGATAGTATCCTTCGGCATATGCAGCTCGTATAGCCTCTTCTTTTAAGTAGGAATTCGTGTGATACAACCATCTATTTTGCGTTAATAAATGAACTAAATCATCAATTTCTTCTTCAAATAATTTGATTTCCATACATATCTCCTTTCATCTAAACGTCCTCACATATATCTGAAAAAATAAAATTAGTTTTTGTATGTGCATATGGCTGTAATGCATCAATAAACTGCTCTACATCAGGAAAAGATTGAAAATGCCCCTTTAATAAAAAACATGACTCACCTGAAATGCGATAACAGAAGTCTATATTTGTATAAACCTTCAGATGTTCTTTAAAGTCTGCATAGCGGTTATTTTTGATTGTCGCCTCAACAATCGCTTCAATTGGATAACCCAATGCTTTTTTATTAATAGCCAACGTATATCTCTTAATGACCTTCTGTTCCTCTAATTGTCTTATTCTTTCACGAACTGCTGGTGCAGATAAGTGAACCCTTCTTCCTAGCTCGCTCATAGAAATTCGACTATCTGCCTTTAATTCTTTTAGTATCATTTCATTAATGAAATCCATCGTGTAGATATCCCTTCTTTTTGAAAGAAAAACATCGTATTTTCCTTCGAATTTATATGTTAACCTCGTTATTAACATTTTACACTATTAATAGAAGGAGGAATGACTGATGACACTTATTCAATTACATAACAAGGGCTTAACACCCTTTCAACAATTATTAGGCTACAACGAGGGAATTCAGCTTCACTGGCAGCAGTTAGGGGACGTACTAGAAAAAGAGGGGCATCTATCTGCTCCATTAAAAGAAGAAGTTCGAAAAACATTAGCTCAAAAAAACGGATGTCAGTATTGTCAGGCTAAAGGCAAGCCCAATCCTCAGGACTATGATGAGAAAACAGCAGTATGTACAGGTTTTGCAGAAGCGTTCCTGGCTACCAAAGGGCACACTGCCCCAAATATCACAGCTGTATTAAAAGACTATTTAACAGAAGCAGAGATTAGTGAGCTACTAGCATTTATTTGCTTCACGACAGCACAGCAATATTTTGGCGCACTCATGCAATTAACATAATAAGAAGCTAGGGGAGAACCCCTAGCTTCTTATTCAGCATGCTTCCTTTTAATTAAATTTTATTAGCTATATCTACAATAAATTTCTTACTAAGCTCTTCTTTCATATTATTTTCAGCATCCACCATCACTTGTTCAATGAGACAGCCTTGATGATGGAAGGAATCATCATGTTCAGAGGAACAACTAAATAATGAGGTTTGTCCCTCAATCGCACATATCACATCTAAAAACGATATTTCTTGGGAGCGCTTAGAAATACGATAACCACCGTTGACACCTGGATTCGACTCAATTAAACCTGCCTTCACAAGCTTAGTTAATATTTTGGAAAGATAGGTTGGTGATAATTTTTGCATTTCTGCTAAAGCCTCTACACTCATTGATTTCCCTTTAGGATTGAGTGTTAAAAATACCATTGTATGTAAAGCATAATTTGTTGCTTTTGAATACTTCATTATTCATCACCCTTCATTCAGGACCTTTATTATCTGCAATTAAAACACATTCTATCATAGTTAAAGAAAAAAGCATGTTTTGTATGAAAACACGCTTTTAAGATCTCTTAGTCATGCTGTCCATAACCCGCTTCTTCAGCCATAGCATCAGCCTTTGTTACATGAACAGTCCCAAATGGATGATTTGGTGGCGCATAAATTGTGTAAAGCTTCAGTGGTTTATCCCCTGTATTCGTAACATTATGCCATGTTCCTGCTGGTACCATAATAGCCGTATCTTCTGCGACATGTCTCTGATAGTTTAAATAATCTCTAGTTGGCCCCATTTGCGTTAATCCATGCCCCTCTTCAATACAAATGAATTGGTCCACATGTGGGTGTACTTCTAAACCAATATCTTCTCCGACATTAAGACTCATCACCGTTACTTGTAAGTTTGACCCTGTCCACAGTGCTGTACGATAATTTTTATTGCGCTTTGTAGCCTCTTCAATGTCGATAACAAATGGTCTTGGTCCAAAATCATTCTGGGTATTACTTCTTGGTGCTTGTTCTACCTGATTTGGATAAGCCCAATAAACAGGTTGATAGCCGTAATGATACGATTGATAATTACCGTAATAAGGGTGGTACATTTATCTCAATCCTCTCATGCATGATAACGCTATAGTATGCAGTTGAATGAAAGAAGGTACTCACATGTAGTTTGACTTAATTGAGTAATATTTATATATAGACTGGAAATAGGTATCCTGTTTGCTACATTAGCAGAAAAGCTTGCAGGCACTACTGCGATTAAATAGTTTTCTGGACACGGTGTTGAAGATGATTGGATTGTAGAAGTTGAAGCAGAATTAGGATTCGAATTACCACCATCCTATTGCTGGTGGTTAAAAAATTATGATAATGGGCAGCTGAATGATGGATCTATTCTCTCGATCGGTCAACCAGCATACAGAGCCATTAATGGTCATGGTATTCTCTCTATCCATCGTCTTAACTACTTAATGAATGACATGATCTATGAATGGGCCTCTTCTTTCTCAGAATTTCTTAAAAAACTGATTGAGGAGCGTAGTCAATAGTATGAGCTGTCTTATCTAAGGACACTCACAACTCGGAAAATTCCTCTTTCAAACGCTTACGAAATGTATTATCTGTAAGAAATTTCAATTGAAAACTATTCATACTATTTGAGAGCTTAATCTGCTCCATTGTATTTAAGTTGTTAGCGAAAAAGGCTATCTCTGTTTGATTTCCATCTTTATCTTCCGCATAGGCTGCTAGTGTTAACACAAATGCAGTCGACCCTCCCTTTTGACCAGCATGTTTTAACCATGCTTGATTTCTAGGATTCTGCATTAATTGCTCCAACACAGGATCTAAATATTTATGTACCTCTGGACTAAAGAAATTTTTATCATTCAATTTTTTTAATATAGAGATGTAATCATTTGTTGTGGCCCTTATTAAACGATCAGACCATATCTTTTGAAAATCCATATTAAGCATTTTTTGAGCTTTTATTTTCTCCTCAATTGTCAAAGGATGTTCTATCCAATTCGAATGAATAGCCAATGCACGCTCACGATATTCAACCATATCCATTTTTCGCAAAGCCGTTAATGTTGCTTTTTTCGTTAGATTTTTTTCCTCCATCAAGTGAATGGGAATATAAAGCGCACTTACAATTGGATACAAAGGTTCATGCTCCTCTACATTTAACTGCATAAGTACATCATTAATCATTTGAAAGTCTAATACATGCATTAAATATTCTGTATTTGCATTGGAGCTATAGGCAATCATGCCATTTGCTACTTCACTTAAAGGTACACTATCTGCCCCCTGAAGATTTAACTGTGCTAACCATGCTTTATGTGCGCCGCCATCTGTTTTAGGAATATAAAAAGCCTCTAACTCCTTGAGATCGACTTGCTCTTGAGGATTAATACGGCCATCCGCTGCTTGTTGAGCATAGGCGATGGCTACGATTATTTTAACCGTACTTGCTAATGGTAGCTGCTCCTTGGTGTTTAGCTCCACCCAATGTTGTTGATTATAGTGAATGGCTACGGAAATATTTTCATCCTCTTTATGTTCCTTGATAAATTGCACAATATATTCAGGATCATTCTTCTTGATTTCTTTTTGAAACTTCCAAAAAATAATGCTACCTACAAAACCTATACAAACCAAAACACCGCCAATCATCCAATACAACTTTTTCATATTCATCCCTCCATCATTCAGCTGCTTCTAACAACCATTGCTGTAATACTGTAGACGACTGGTTATTTAATCGTAATGCTATTTCTGTGTTATTTTTTCTGGCGGCATCACTTCTACAAGTATACATACAGAATCCTTGCTTGATTTACCTCGAATAGTCCTTCTTCATCTTAATGGTAGAGATGGAAGGGCGCTTATTAAAACACTGCCGAACATTCGAAAAATGATCTTCTCCATAGCAATAATAAGGGGAATCCGCATAAGACCATTAGATAAGGGATGCCCTTTCAGATATGTCACAGTTAGTCTGTTTAGCAGCCTGTCGTTCCAGCGCTTCCCATGACCAAGCTGAAACGCACGGAGCATGCCCTTCTCCAGTGGTGCACAACGCGCAGTAATAATACCGTTCACCATTTTTAAAAAGATCCAGAAACGTTTTTCTCGCTGTACAAACTATTTCAGCTGCCAATTGCTCGATGATAACGATCGTTGATATACCTTCTTAATGAATTAGAGAAGCTCTTAAATTGCTAGCCCCATTTTCTAAATATCCTTTAAGGCATGTTAATGTATAGACCCAACCCTCTTTTTGGCCCATCATTTTTGCCACAATTTCTGGATCATGTGCATTTAACCCTGATTCTACAACAGTAATAATTGTTTCACTTTGTGATTCTTCAAGTGTGATGGTTACCATCGTCACTTCACCATGCTCTTCTCCCCAAACAAACACAATTTTTTTATCCATCTCCATTTCAAGGACGGTGATCACACCCTCTGCACCATACTCCTCATATTTAAGCGTGATTCTTTTACCTTCCCCCCATCTTTCGGAACTGCTAGAAAACCAATAATGCCCGATTTCAGTAGGGGAAATAATGGCTTCAAATACTTTATGGGCTGGTTGATTGATTTTTAGTTTCGTTGTCACATCCGTATTTATCATCGTTCATCATCCTTTTTTCATATTGTCTATCTACACCTTCGCCGAAATTTTCCATTAACCTTCCTTTCTAATAAAAATTCACTAAAAAAGGTGCGATTCTCCTAATGGAATCGCACCTTTTCACTTAAAATAAGCAGAAGGCGTATGGCCTCACCACCACTAAGTGTGGTAATTTTCTTTTGTAAATCAGTGCCAGCAAACTGCATGGAATGAAGTACGCTTCCTTTTCCATATTGCTACCTCCCGAAATGATCATTCCGTATCGATACGAGCTTTTAATCAAAGTTCGTATCAAAAGAATAAAAGACTATACATTTCACTTTCCTCCCTACATTCAATAAAAAAACACAGACAATTTGCCCGTGATGTAAAGTAAAAGAGATCTATTGTAAGACAAGCGTCTCTTTTCTCATAATTATGAAGATGATTAAAAAAGGACAGACTATCCCATTTACTCTGTTTTCACAAAACAGCGTTTGACCCTATTTCAGTTACTGGTTCAACATTGGGAAACGTAGTCTCATAGCATGTGTCAGTTTTTAATAACCCTCCTTGCAGTGTTACGACTATGATAAATTCTCGCTTTAATGTGTCAAGTTTCGAAAGTTCTCTCTAAAGACACACTAATTACTGTCGATATATCACAAATGAACATTCCAAAAAGTATATCATTTGGTGAAAACCTGATATAGTATGGAATTTAAGAAAAATAAAATTTGATTTGGTGGTGTTATGTGAATGAAGAAATACGTTATCGATATTTTAATGATTATGCTTGGATCACTGCTTTTTGCCCTAGCAGTTAACTTATTTGTTATTCCAAATGATTTAGGTGAAGGTGGCGTAACAGGCTTAACGATTATTGCTTATTATCTGTTCGGATGGTCGCCAAGTATTGTTAGTTTTGTTATGAATGCAGCTTTACTTATCGTGGGTTATAAATTTTTAAATAGACAAACAACAATTTATACAATCATTGCGGTCTCATTCCATTCTTTATTTTTACATTTAACAGAAACGTGGTCTATCTCTTCAGATGAGATTATCGTCAATACAATTTTTGGTGGCGTATTTGCAGGAGTCGGTATTGGCTTGATTATCAGAGTTGGTGGTACAACAGCAGGTTCTACCATTTTAGCGAGAATCACTAACAAATATCTTGGATGGAGTATTAGCTATGGACTTTTATTCTTCGATTTAATTGTTGCTTTTTCATCCTATTTTATCATTGGTGCAGAGGCATTAATGCTAACAATTGTTATGCTATATGTTGGTACTAAGGTAATGGAGTTTGTTATTGAAGGAGTTAACCCTAAAAAGGCAGTTACCATTATCTCTAAGAAGCCAGAAGACATTGCTGGACAGGTAACTGCTTATATGAATCGTGGGGTAACTGTGCTATCAGGTCATGGTTATTACACAAAGGAACAAAAGGAAATCCTGTATATTGTTATCAGTAAGCAAGAAGTTGTTAAGCTCAAAAAAATTGTCAAAGAAGTCGACAAGGACGCCTTTATTGCCATTCATGATGTAAGGGATGTTTTCGGAGAAGGCTTTATTGAATTAGCAAAATCATAAACAGTCAATAACACCTTTTGTAAGTAACAACAAAAGGTGTTTTATGTTGTTGAAAAAAGATTCATGTTACTAGCAACAAAAGATCTTTTGGCAAAGCGAAGGGGGATTTCCTTTTCACCAGCGTCCTTTCTATGGAGCGTCCGATAAGCCGCTTCACTCACTTACGTTCACTCCAGGGTCTCAGCTGTGACGCTGGCTCCTCTCCAATCAACCATGTGCAAAGGTGTCTTTTCCTTATCTTTCATACTTACAGTAGAAGTAGCTTGCAACGGATATCCATTTTCACCTTTCACAAAAATTCTATTGGTGATTTTGTTTTTCGATTTACTTATTTCTATCAATCTGTAAAGAGCTTTCAATAATACTGTCTAATAGTGCTGAATAGCTGATCCCCGCTGCAAGGGCACTTTTTGGTAGGAGGCTATTTTGCGTCATGCCAGGCAATGTATTAACCTCCAACACATAAGGAAGACCATCCTTAATTAACATATCTACTCTTGCATAAACACTGCACTTTAAAGACTTGTAACTAATCATCGCTGCTTTTGCCACTCGGTCATGAATCGCAAGGGGCAGTTCCACAGGCTCCTCTACTGTAGAAGCATCGTCATATTTTGCCTGGTAGTCAAAAAATACTGCTGTATGTTTGATTGACAGGACTGGCAATAGCTGTTCATTGAGTATTGGGCATGTAATTTCGTCGCCAATCAAATATTGCTCAATAATGATTTCGCTATCCCAATTTAATACTTCTGTAACAGCAGCCAATAAGGCACTCCGATCATGAACAATTTGAACACCCACACTAGAGCCACCAGCATTCGGCTTAACTACAAGTGGATAACCCATAAGCTCTATATCCTGTAAGGGCAGCTCATCCCCCTTTATGAGATGCACCCAATCTGGTGTTGCGACACCTTCATATCGAAGAATTTTTTTAGCCATATTTTTATCCATGCACAAACTACTTGCTAGAAGACCGCTTCCTGTATAAGGAATACCCAATGTTTCCAGCACTCCCTGAATCGTACCATCCTCCCCGAACTTACCGTGAAGTGCTAATAAAGCCACATCAATGTCACGCACCTTGTCAATTACCTCTTTGTTGTCATCTAATGTAATGGCTACAACTTCGTATTTTCGCTTATCTAATTGAGTGACCATTTCCTTACCTGTCATGATGGAAACCTGCTTTTCAGAGGAAGTACCACCCATAATTACGCCAACCTTCATTTTTTCAACTCCTCATAACGTTTTTCAATGTATCACCAATGATTTGAATACCTCGAACAATATCGTCATCTGCTAAACGAGAAAAACCTAAACGAAATGTATTACTACCTCTCCCATTTGTATAAAATACATCGCCTGGATAAAATACTACGCCCTTGTCATAGCACTTCTCCAGCAACAAACGTGCATCTACTGCCTCTTCTAGCTCTATAAAGAGATGAAGCCCCCCATCCCCTGTTATCCTGCTAAAGGGAATGTATTGCATACAGGCTTGACGGGCAAGCTCATATTTTTTCTTGTAAACAAATCTTGCTTTCTTTAAATATTTTTCAAAGTAACCATCCTGTAAATATTGATATAACACTGCCTGATCCAGTGTTGATGTATGAATTGTTCGCGCTCTTTTCATACTTTCCAAGCTATCAATTAACTCCTTATCTGCTAAAATCCAGCCAACACGTAAGCCAGGGAAAAGAATTTTAGAAAAGCTACCAATATAGACAATGTTATTACCTGTACCACTAAAAGCGATTAGTGGTGCCAAATGAGAGCTTGAATACCTTAATTCCTCATTAAAACCATCTTCTACAATGGGTATTTGATATTTTGAAAAAAGCTGAAAAATAGCACTCCTTTTCTCGGAGGAAGTGACAATTCCTGTTGGATTATGATAGGACGGGATAAGATAGGCAAAATCGAAATCCTTATCTGCTAACGTTTTTTCCACCTGTTCCATGTCAATCCCGTCATCTTGCATATCGATGCCATGTATGTCTAGCCCATGCAAACGGAAAAGCTTCAATGCTGCGTGATGTGTAGGATTTTCACATAGTACACGCCCTGATTTTTTAGCTAAAGAGGTCAATAAAATATCGAGACCTTCTGTAAAACCATTTGTAATTAAAATATCTTTATTAGAGATGTCTACACCTTTCATCTCCATATAGCTAAGAAGATGGTCAATTAAAGGCTTATATCCCTTGGCATAGCCATAGTTCAAGACAATATCTCCTTCAATCGACATTCTTGTGAGAAACGCCCTTTTGAAATTTTCAACATCAAAAAGCTTTTCTTCTGGGGCAATACTCGTAAACGAAATCATGCCTTTTTTCCAGTGTATATCTTGCCGTATTAAATCGATTTCATCTGCTAATAAAGTGGTTTCATTCAGCCTTTGCTTCCAATCTATTTCAATAGAAGACGTTTTCAATGTAGTAACCTTTCCGATAAAATGCCCTTTTCCTTTCACTGCATAAATGATGCCATCTAGCTCTAATTCGGCATATGCATTCAGCACCGTATTCCTACTGACCGCTAATAGCTTACTAAGTTCACGGGTAGATGGAAGCTTTTGATGTTCCAACAGATGCCCCTTGACAATCATGTCTTGAACATAATCCTTCAATTGTACATAAATTGGTCGTTCATCCATAAGCTTAAAATCACTAAACACTTCCTAACCCCCTTGCTTCATTTTTGCATAAACCATGATAACCAAAAAGGTCCACGCATTATGTAATTTCCTGTTAGAGTGGTTGCTCTTTCTTCTATCATATTTCAATATAGTCATAAGCATAAAAAGAAAACTCCTCTTTTGAGAAGTATATCTTCAAAAGAGGAGTTAAATTATTATTTTAAAATATCTTTTAGACCATTTTCTTTTTATCAGGACATACTAAAGACACGACTACTCCAACAATTAAGCAAATAAAGAATGTCGCTGCCTTGGCTGACACAACAGCCTCCATAGGTGACAGGGACCATGCAATCGCACTAATAAAGCCGACAATAATTGTCGCAATGACCCCAATGCCTGAAACACGTTTCCAGAAAAAGATTAAAAGGATCACAACCGAAAACGTATTGCCAATCCCTGCCCATGCAAAGGATACTAAGCTATAAATCACAGAACCAGATTTAAGTGAAATGATAATCCCCACAATCCCACTAATAACAGCCACTAGACGCGAAAGGTGAACTAATTTTTTGCTAGAAATATTCCAACGTAATGTTTTATGAATTATGTCCTCACTTATCGATGTTGTGATGACTAACAATTGAGACGATGCCGTTGACATAATAGCTGCTAAAATACCAGCCACAATAATTCCTGCAACCCAAGGTGGTAAAATTTCAAACACCATATGCGGCAATATCATTTCAGGATCCTCAATAGAGCCTTGTTTATACAAAGTGGACGCAAAAATAGCAGATAGAAAGGCACCCACATAGACAATTAATGTCCAAATAATTGCCATATTACGGCCAGTAATTCGCTCTTTTTCAGTTGTAATAGCCATAAAGCGAGAGCTCAATTGAGGTTGCCCCCCTAGCCAGCCAAAGAACCATGATAGATTTGTAAATAGCATTGCCCCTAAGGCAAGACCATTTAAGCCTCCAACCCAACTATCCGCCCCATTGCCCATTTGTGCAAGCTCTGTTGAAATGCTTAAACCCTGATGTTGAATTTCCATATAAGCTGCAATTGGTACAATAACGAACGAGATCAGCATTAAAAAACTTTGGATTGTATCTGTCCAAACAACAGACATAAATCCTCCCATACATGAATAGGCAATTATTATTGCACCAATAATAATTGTACCCCATGTAATGTTAAGTCCTGAGAATGAATAAATTGTTTTACCCATTCCTGAAAATTGAGCTGCTAAATAACAAACAAAGAATAACACCATTACTGCAGAAGCTAACCAACGAATTATATCTGCGTGCTTTGGAAATTTAACGGCAATATAATCTGTTAGGCTATTCACTTTATATTTTTGTTGCTCTGTCATAAAGCGTTTTGATAAAAATAGCCATGATGCAACAACGCCTAAAAGCATGCCAGATAAAATCCAAATACCAGACAGCCCAGCCACATAAATAAAGCCAATTGCCCCTAAAAACATATAGGCGGATTCACCCGTAGCACGCTCAGAAAAGGCTAATGCCCAGCCCGGTAGTTTATTTCCCCCTAGAAAGTAGTCATTATGTGATAAATCTTTTTTACTGAAGTAAATACCTACTCCTAACATAGCGAGTAAATAGATAAATATTTCAACATAAACAATTGTATGCATATACCCAAAGTCCTCCATCTGATTAATCTAAACAATCCCAATTGGTTTTATCAGATAATAGTTCGGGTTTTTTTAATTGTCAATAACTAATTTTGTAAAAAGGAGGCAAAGTATTTCGATATTTCTACAAACTTTAAAGCTCCTGGAGAAAGAAGAATACTGTGTTTATGTGCAATTCCAACCTGTCTAATATATGCTTGATAAAATTTTTTTCTAATCAGGTTACTTGGCGCATGTAGCAAAAGGGAATTCGGCACAATTGAAATGCCTAAATTTTCATTGACCATCGTCAAAATGACTTGGTCAACCGATAATTCATAGACCACATTGGGATGAATTTTATGTTTAGCCAAAATCCTTGATACATCTCGATCAATTGTACGTTTAGGCATAATCCAGCGCTCATCCTGCAATTGCTCTAGAGAGAGCCTGTCTTCATTCGCCAATGGATGATCCTGTGCCATAATGCAAACAAGCTCATCATTAAAAATCGCATCGAATACAAGATGTTTAGAACTTGGCTGCACTAAAAAACCAATATCCACAACTCCATTGTGAAGCCAGTCCTCGATTTGATCATAATCTCCCTCCATCAAACGAATTTGTAAGTCTGGATGATGCTGTTCGAAATACGCTAAAACCTTTGGTAATAAGACCAATGAAACACTTGGTAGAATACCAACCGATAATGTACCCCCAATGAGATTTTTTAAATTTGCCACAGAGGTTTCAAGCTGTTGTTGTTGCTGCAATATTTTGGATATATGTTCGTAAACAATTCTCCCCTCACTCGTTAAAACAATATTATTGCGGTTTCGAATAATTAGAGAAAGTCCTAATTCTGCCTCTAAATTACTAATCGTATGACTAATTGAAGACTGTGTGAGATTGAGCTTTAATCCTGTTTCTGTAAAATTCCCTGTATCGATAAGTGTATGGAAAGCAATATATTGCGCTAATGTAGCCATGCTATTCTGCCCCTTTTATGATTTTTTTTCATATATGATTGTGCAAATATTCATTTGATTTAAATTACTAGCCACCTCTATAATAAAAATAAAATCCAAGTAAATCAATATGATTTGTTAATGAGGTGGCTCATAAAATGGCAGAGGAAAAATTAATGATGAAGGCTTTATCTATGGACATAATTACCGCAAAAATGTTTACAGAATTACATCTCTCCATTACAGAGCAGTATGGAGAGCATGGTCGGACATTAGTACAAAAAGGTTTAGAGGCGTTTGGTTTAAAGGATGCTGAAGCAATGGCGAAAAAAGCAACAGCTGAAGGTGAAAATCATACTTTCTTTGAATACTTACCCCAAATCGTTGTAGGTGAAGAAAAATTTGCTAATTTAACACCGTTTGCTCGATTTTCTAAAATGTTTGCACAGATTGCCAAGCCAGTTGTTGATGAATATGGAGAAGCTGGTGAACAAGTGATTATGCGGGCAGTAGAGCGTTTTGGCCATAAGCGAGGCCAAGGCATTGCTCAACGTGCACGCACAAACGGCCTAGCAAATTCAGTGGATAACTATTTAACAAACTATGATATGGGTCGTAGTGATTTGTTTGAAATTGAAACGGTGTATAAAAAAAATGAGGTAGAACAAACGTTTACTCACTGCCCACTAGGTCAACAATGGGCAGATGATGATATGGGTAAATACGGCATTTTATATTGCAAAGTCATCGACCCCTCAATTGCCAAAGGGTACAATAAAAATCTAGAGGTGGTACATGATCAATTTGTTTTACGTGAAGGACAGTGCCACTTCCAATTCCAAATGAAAGAGTGATGGTCATGATTAATGGAGTTAGGCTCTTACAGCATCTTCAAGACTTAAGTCAAATTGGTCGCAATGAAAAGACAGGTGGCATTAACCGCTTCTCGTTCACGCCAGAAGAAAAGCAAGCCATTGAGTTAGTCACAACTTATATGGAACAAGCAGGGATGAGTGTTACAATCGATGCTGTTGGAAACCTTATTGGTACATATGGTGAAGGAAATGAAACCATTATGCTGGGATCTCACATCGATACAGTACCAGAGGGTGGCAAATTTGATGGAGCATTAGGGGTACTAGCAGCTATTGAAGTGGTACATACTATCCATGAGCAACAGTTGCTACCTTCTAAAAAAATCCAAGTTGTCGCTTTTAAGGATGAGGAAGGAACGAGATTTGGATTTGGACTCCTTGGCAGTAGTGCTATGGCTGGTCTTTTAACAGAGGAGCAATTACAGCATACAGATGAAGCTGGCATTGCTATTGAACAAGCCATGAAGGCTTTCCATTTATCACCTTATCCTTTAACACAAGTTCATCGTCATGATATTAAAGCTTATTTAGAAATGCATATCGAACAAGGAAAAGTGTTAGAAAATGAAGACCTACCAGTCGGTGTAGTCACAGGTATTGCTGCCCCTTTATGGCTAGAGGTTACAGTAACGGGTGTCAGTGAACATGCTGGTGCAACACCTATGCCCATTCGTCAGGATGCCCTAACTGCAGCAAGCGAAATGATTTTAGCTATTGAGCAACTATTAAACAATACAACAGATTCCGTTGCAACGGTTGGTAAGCTAATGGTCTCTCCAAATGGGACAAACGTTATACCAGGTAAAGTCACATTCTCCATTGATCTTCGTGATATTGACGAAAATAAAGTAAGTGCCTTAGAACAAGAAATTATGCAACAACTTCAACAAATTGCTGAACGAAGACATGTTACATTGACTTCAAAAGTGTTGCAGCGCATTAAACCCGCAAAAACGGATGCCATGCTACAACAGCAACTCACTATAAGTATTGAAAAGCAAGGTATACGACCTTATTCTCTCATAAGTGGTGCTGGGCATGATGCAATGAATATAGCTGAAATTGCCCCGATTGGGATGCTATTCGTCCGTTCAAAGGATGGTATTAGTCACAATCCCTTAGAATACAGTTCAGATGAGGATATTATTGTAGCAACTAATATTTTTTATGATACAGTTGTTGAACTTGCTAAATAGACTACTATATAGAAGAAAGCCATTCTTCTCAAATTTTTTTAGAATGGCTTTTTTAATTTTTTCCATAACCTTCATTTTTAGCTTGAGTAATCACCTTTTGAATAAAAGGCTCTTTTTTCAGGGTATATGTTGGGCGAATCATATTGAAAAAGATAGCCCAATTTGGTTTATAGTCAGACAATACCACTTCAATTTTTTTCATGTGTCCTTCACCTCACTTTTTTGAAATAAGCCAACTATAAATAAAGCGTATTTACCTTAAAATAATAAATCTATTTCGTTTTTAAATTTCCCTTTATATAAGAAGATCTCTCTATTTTTGATTGAACTGGTTTCATTTTAGCATAAGGAATATTATCTCTTTTAATATGATATAGTGTAATTATGGTTAAATTTTCTAAATAATTGAAAGGGGCTATAAAATGGAAGAGATTTTAACAATTACGAATTTAACGAAGAGTTATGGAAACAAGGAAATCTTGAAGGGGATTGACCTTCATGCAGCTAGAGGTGAAATCATCGGTTATATTGGCCCCAATGGCGCGGGTAAAAGTACAACTGTAAAACTTATTCTAGGGCTAGAAGGTGATTATGGCGGTGAAATTAAGCTTTTTGGGAAAAGCATAGGGCAAGACCAAATTGATTATAAACGGCGAATTGGTTATGTCCCTGAAATCGCTGATGTTTATGATAACTTAACAGGCTATGAATATTTAACCTTTATCGGCCAGCTATATGGATTAGAGCTAGAGGAGGCGGCTGACAAATCCAAATCACTAATGGAGCTGTTTGGAGTTGGTGAAGCGTACCATTCTAGAATTTCTTCTTATTCTAAAGGTATGCGTCAAAAACTACTAATTATTGCAAGCCTAATACATAATCCAGACCTGCTATTTTTAGATGAGCCGATTAATGGCCTAGATGCAAACAGTGTCATGATTTTTAAAGAAATCTTAACGCAATTAGCTGCCAACGGAAAGACTATATTTTACTCATCTCACATTATGGATGTAGTTGAAAAAATCAGTAGCCGTATCATTCTGCTGTATGATGGAAAAATTGCAGCGGACGGAACATTTGCCCAATTACAAGCAGATAATACTGAAGGAACATTAGAAAGAATTTTTAACCAGTTAACAGGATTTCATGAACATCAGGAAATCGGAGAAAAATTTGTGTCCGTCGTTCGTGGGGGACAATTATGACAGATTTCAAAACGCTACGATTGCTTGATAAGTTCCGATGGCTTTTTATCAAAATGGGCATTGATTATGACATGATGAGAAAAATCCTCCATATAAAATTAACAATGGATGAACGGAAAGTACCTACCCTATTTAATCAAAATAAAAAGAAAGACAATCAAAAGTACGGCTACATTAAGTCTCTATGGATTTATATGTTATTCGGGCTTATACTCATCCCGCTTATGGGATTTGGCCAAAATTATTTATTTCAAATGAGTATTGCCTTTGCAATGATCATCTTTTTGATTATGACTTCATTGATTTCTGACTTTTCTTCTGTGCTTTTAGATGTACGAGATAAAAGCATACTTTCAACTAAGCCTATTTCAGCTAAAACAATTAATGCAGCAAAATTTATGCATATTTTTATTTATTTATCCTATTTAACATTGGCCCTAACAGCCATCCCTCTAATAGTCAGCCTTTTTACTCAAGGAATTGTGTTCTTTATTTTAACAGGTCTTGACATTCTATTAATGAATTTATTTATAGTTGCCATCACAGCCATTTTATATATTGCCATTTTACGCTTCTTTGATGGTGAAAAGCTGAAGGATATGATTAATTATGTACAAATCGCTTTATCTCTAATGCTGATGATTGGCTATCAAGTTCTTATTCGATCCTTTGAATTCGTCAATTTAGATATGGTAGTGTCGTTTCATTGGTGGAACCTCTTCTTAATACCGATGTGGTTCGCCGCTCCTTATGAACTCATACTGCATGGTGACTCATCCTTATTGACAGTCATTTATACCATCCTAGCAGTGATTGTACCTATTATTTCGATTTGGATCTATATTAAACTCATACCAACCTTTGAACGCAATCTCCAAAAACTGCTAAGTACAAGTAAATCGAAAAAGGAAAAGAATAATCGACTAAAGTCGTTTTTATTAACCCTTGTGTGTAGAACACACGAGGAACGAGCTTTCTATCGCTTCGCAGCTCTGATGATGAAGCAAGAGCGAGAGTTTAAGCTAAAGGTCTACCCATCTTTAGGCTTTTCATTTATTATTCCCTTTATTTTCATGTTTACTTTTAGCAGAGGGGAAGAAGTCGATTATGCTAGTAGTATGAGCTATTTAAATATCTATTTTAGTATGATGATTATACCATCCGCTGTCCTTATGCTTGGTCACTCTGCTAAATATAAGGCTGCATGGATTTATAAAACACTCCCGCTTAAAGATTATACAGATTTACAAAAAGGTAGCTTAAAGGCATTTTTAATTAAATTGTATATTCCGTTATTTTTAGTACTAAGCATAGTCTTTAGCTATATTTATGGTATTCGAATTATCCCTGATTTACTAGCTGTTTTGGTAACAAGCTGGTTATATACCATCCTTTGTTTTGTCATGATGACAAACAAATTACCCTTTACCAAACCCTATGATGAAGTTAACGATGCACAAGGCTGGAAGATTCTTTTATTATTGCTCCCTTTAGGTGTACTTGTAGGGCTGCACTATTTGATAGCTCAGATAACATACGGCTCTACGATATATTTCATTGTGCTTTTCTTCATCAACATCTTGATATGGAAATTGGTTTTTAAATCGAAAAAATAACCAAAAAACGGCTCAAATCCTATAATAGAGTGGGATCAGCCGTTTTTTCCATGCTATGGTGTTTAAAAAATAAATGCAACGATTTCTTCCTCACCGCTTTTCATATCTTTTATTTTATACATATTTTGATTGACCTCGTTCTCTCCTAATACAATAACCTTTGGTGTGTTTTCACGATTGGCCTTTTCCATCGCCTTTTTCACTTTTTTCCCACTTAGCTCAACTTCTATTTTATATTTTTCTCGCCGTAATGCAGTTGCTAGCTTTAGTGCCTCTTTTTCTGTTCCGAGAGGAATAATATAAATATCCACACTAGGAGCGTTTTGCTCTGTTTTTCCCCAAAGCTCCAATGCTGTATAGATGACATCTAAACCAAATGAAATACCAACAGTAGCATAGGTTTGATTTGTCTCTAAAAGGCCACCAATTGCATTGTCATAGCGTCCCCCACTACCAATACTTGAGCGGACTGTTCCATCTGCTAAAAAAATTTCATAAATTGTTCCAGTGTAAATTTCAAGTCCCCTCGCTAAAAATGGATTGAAAATACATTGCTCACTTATTCCAAGTGCCTTTAAATAAGAAGTTAGTTCCATTAATTCCTGTAAACCTTGTTGTAAATAGACATTCTCGGACGCGAAACCTTCAAAATACGCCATACTTATTTGAGGACGTTCATCTAAGAAATGCTTTATTTTATGAATACTATTATCTGATAACCCCAATGCCTTCAATTCTGCTAGCATTGTTTTCTCGTCTATTTTTTCAATCTTATCTAACGTTAAAATAGCTCGATTCATTTGATCCTGTTCAACCTCAAATAATTGCAGAAGACCGACTAAAAGCTTGCGATTATTAAATTGGAGATTAATTTTCAATTTAAGCTGATCAAAGGCATCTATCGCCATCATCATTAGCTCCGCCTCAGCAGCCTGTGATTCTACTCCAACAATATCAACATCACATTGTGTAAATTCGCGAAAACGACCAGCCTTAATCGGGCCATCTCGAAACACCTTGCCAATCTCATATCGTTTAAATGGCATCGCAATCGCTGGATTCATCGCTACAACTTTTGCAAATGGAATCGTTAAATCATAGCGTAGCGCCAAATCTCGCTCACCTCGATCTGTTAATGTATACATCTCCTCTAAAATCTCAGCACCACCAGCATATTTAGAGGCCATCAGTTCTGTATAGTTAAGAATAGGTGTTTCTAACGGCTTGCAGCCATAGGCTATAAATGTATCTTCTAACGTACGGCGTATCGCACGACGAGTCGCCTCCTGCTCCGGTAAGTAATCTTGTGTTCCTCGAACATTCTGATAGTCCATTTTTTTCATCATCATTTCCTCCTCATTTTTAGAGCAATAAAAAAACCGTATAACGATAAAGCTTCAAATCAGCTTTATTTATACGATTACATGAGAAATAGTCTTCCTATTCAATATTAATAAGTTAATAAAGATAGCAAGACTAGTGATTATGATGATGTTTTGTTGTGAATGATTGGACAAGAGTAATGACCATGTTTATTCCCCCTTTTATATTAAGGGTTACTATAAGACACACCTAACAAAATGTCAAATTTTTTCTAAAATTCATACAGTATTTTTTTCATTTTTTCTAGAGTAGCTAACATTTCAGCTAATTCTTCAGTTGTTAAGTTCGCATGGTACTTTTCTGTAATCTGTTGATTAAAGGCTTCAATTTCCTGTTTATATAATAGACCCTTCTCACCCAATTCAACAGAAAATGCACGCTTATCCTCCTCATGCTGCCTTTTTATTATATAGCCATCCTGTTCAAGCTTGGTTAGTTGCTGACTCACTGCACTTTTTGTAATAGCCATTTTATCTGCTAATTCTGAAGGTGAGCAGGATGGATGACGCATCACTAATGTTAAAAGAACATATTGCTGATTATTTAAGGAGAAATTAGTATAAGCCCTTTCCATTTTCTCAAGCATGATCCAAATCTCTTCAATGGTTTGATTTATTTGCTCCGCTACCTGGTTATTCTTCATTTTTTTGAGTGTCACCTTTTTCTCGCCATTTTTTAGGATTTAAGTAGCTTTTAAATTTGTTTGCTACTTCTTTTCCAACAAGTAAAGCACCAAGCCAAAATAAGATTTCAGCCAAAATAATACTTCCTGGTATTATCCCTGCCTTTACTTTTGTAGGTATCGGTGTGAAAGGTGTAATAATTGGGATTAACCATAAAGAAAGTGAAAAGATAATAATGCCTAATCCAAGCTTATAAGCAAAAGATTTTTGTGTTTTTTCGTTAGAGGTCATGTATCTTCTCCTGTACAATAATTAATTTACTTAAGTTAACTAAACTATATTATACAATTCATTTTATGTAAAGCTCTTTAATCTTCATAACAAAAATCCCCATCTATTTGAATAGTGAAGAATCAAATAGATGGGTCTGCTAATACTGTTATTTTCCAAATGTAAGTGGTATACGAAGCTCTGCATCTGGATAATTCGTAGTATATTTCCAAATATAAATATCAAGATCTTTATCTTTAAAATTCTTATACTCATCCATCTGCTTATTATTTTCATCACCAAGTATGCCAGCCATCATAGGCATTCCATAATTTCGCTCTTTATGATCTAGATAATAAGTCTGAGAGACACCACCAAATGTAGGTTCAGTGCTAAAGGATTCCACATAGAGATTGCTATCTTTCTTATAGTAAGTCCATGTAATTGAATACTCCCCAATCGTAGATGTCTTACTTTGAGGTGTATCTGATATATTAGTCAAATGAATCGGTTGCTCGTCACCATCTTTTATCTCAACACGATGTTTAGCTACCAATGCCACAGATTGATTCGCTAATGAGGTCACATCCACTCCAGTCAATTCAAAATGAAGTTCGGTTTTATAAGGCTCGTTTTCTATATCCGATCTACCTCCATTCAAAAGTACGCCACCAATATCCAGCTGATAGTCCATGTAAGGAATATGTGCATATTTTTCCTTATGGGTCAGTATTAAACGTACCTGTGTTGGAGTAACTTTCATTTCATGAATTACTATTCCATTAGATGCATTTTCTAAAGGAATATTGACGACTTTTTTAAATGATCCCTTGTTTAATTGTTCTTTGGATAAATTCATCTCTATATTCCAATTATCCTTTGCAATATCTAATGTATGTTCATAAGTTAGTTGGAACTTTGTATCCTTCGCTCGTAAGCTGTCTGAAGTGAAAATTTGCTGACTAAAGTATTCACCAGTTGCACCAGGAGTTCCAAAAACTGGTGTTTCCACTTCTTTAATCGTCTGATTTTTATCATCTAGCGCCTTAATTCGTACCCATTTGTTCTTCATTTCAGAATCTGTAAATTGAACCGCTGATTGGAGCATTACTTTCCCGTCTGATTGTTCAAAGGTTTGTAGAATTACATTGTCAATTCCATCCTTTTGAATGGTGAAATTCTGCGTATGAGAGTCATTAGGGTTGTAATTAATAGGCAGTTCTTTATCACCAATAGAATGAATATTCTCCATTAAAAATTTAATGTCTGACTTCTGATTATCTGCCACCCAGTCTGTCTCAAAATACCCTTGGAAAAGACCAAGATCTTCATTCCAGCGATGTGAGTAATTCCCTTTAATAAAATCACCATTCGCATCTTGAAGTCCGATTTGATCAAAACTCACATTCATTCCATCCCAAGAGGCATCAGGTTTCAAACTATATAAAAGAAAGGTTCTGTTATCATCGATAAACGCCGTATGTACGGTCAACGTAAACCCATCCTTCGTAACAGATTTCTCAATTGTCTGCCCTAAGCCCTGATCTAATGCAGACTGAATACCAGCTCTATAAGAAAGAATAGTTGACCAATCATAATTTAGTGCTGCATAGACAGGTGTAGCCATTAAAGCAACAGCTAATCCTGCAACCAAAACAAATCTCTTTCTTTTTCGAGGTAGGAATTCGATCGGTTCATCTACCATTTTTAGTTCATCCTGCTGGATACCATTCCACATTTGTTCAAAGTCAGGATACTTCATGTTATGGTCTGCGTTCATCTCTTTTTTCAATTTCTTTTCAATGCGTTCCAAATTGATTCTCTCCCTTCAACCATAAATTTTGATTTTGTTCTAGTTTTTTGCGCATGATTTTCAATGCCTTATGGAGTCTCGATTTCACTGTTCCCACTGGAATCTTTAGCGTTTCCGCAATTTCCACTAATGATAGCTCACCAATGTAGCGTAGGGTGACAACAGCCATTAACTTTTCTGGTAGCTGTCTGAGTAGTGCCTCCCACTCCTCCTCAGCTGCCTTCTCCAGTACAATGGTGTCTACAGATTTAACTGATGCCGTAGTTTGCTCCTGTAGCAACTGTACCTGACTCACTTTTTTTAACTGAGCCTGCTTTCTTTTAAGCAAATTTAAACATTGATTCATCGCAATTCGTAAAATCCAAGCACGTGTATGCTCTACACTTCTCCAATCCTGACGAAAGACAGTGACAAATACATCATGGCAGAGATCTTCCGCATCTTGGGCGTTCCGTAGCATGTAATAACAGGTACGGTAAACATCTTTGTTGTAAGAATCGAATAATTCACGTTCTGTCAATCCAAGGCACTCCTTTCTGATGGTTCTACGTTATAAACAAATGACTACTAGAAAAGGTTCATTTTTTTGAAAGTACATATTTCACGTTATATATTAAACACAATAACCCCGCTCTAATTAAAGAGCGGGGTAGGATTCAAAGTTGCAAGTAATTGAAAAATGTTTGTTAAAGAAAACAAACTAGTATTACTGATACTAATATCAGTAATAGAACTAGAGACTGTAATATTATTGTTAATAATTCGATCAATTTCAACAATGAAAACTTTAATGGCAATATTCATTGAATTGAAATGTCTAGATAATACTGACACAAATCTTTAAAGGAAAGGCAAATTTAATGTATGCTTATAACAATAATATTATTTATTCAATATGATTTGATACGCCCTCATTGCCATGGTCAATACATCTTCTCTAATGGGTTCATTCGGTTAATCTTTTTTCTAAGTATTTTGAGGTGGATATATATGTTAATAAAACATAAATTTATTGAATGTATCTCTTAAAAATATCTTAAATCAATTATAATTTCACACTTAATACTTGTAATAACAAAAATTATTTGTCTAATATAGCAAATGATGTTCTTTTGCAAAATCTACTGCTTGATTACGTGATTGTACATTTAATAAAGTGAATAATTGTGTTAAATACCTTTCCACTGTTCTTTGTGTTACATTAAGTTTCTCTGCAATTGCATTATTTGTAAAGCCTTCTGAAATTAAATTTAGTATAAATTTCTCTTTTTCGTTGAGTTCAATAATATTTTTAGGTTTATTATATGTTTCTAAAAAATCCAAAAAACTTTCATTTAATAAAATTTCACGTCGAGCAGCAGAACGTATTGTTCTAATAACCTGATCTTTAGGTGCCGTTTTAGAGATCACTCCCTCAATCTTTCTTTCTAAAACTAGAGGATAGTAATCTATAATATCGTCACCTGTGTAAAGAATTATTACAGCATTTTTTTGTATGTTTTTGATATCTCGAGCTAATTTAATTCCATTTATTACAGGCATATGAACATCTATTAAGTAGACATCGTAGTTATTTGTCTTTATTTTTTTCAATGCGGTTGTTGTATCTCTCTCTGTGTCAACTTTAATATCATCAATATCCAGAAATAACATTTTTGAGCCCTCTAAAACAATAGGATGATCGTCTACAATAAGAATTTCTATCAAGGTTTGACCCACCCCTTATTTAATTAAAAATCTATATTACAAAAAAATTAAGACACATTGTTTCAATTATCTTTTTACAATAACATATTGTTTCAATTTACGAAATAATTAAACATTTATTTATTTCTTAGTCAGAAACCGAAAATTTAATTGGCGGTTTCCGACCAAAAAAATGTCGGTTGCCATGTCGGTGATCAAAGTGATACTGTTTGAATAACTCGAGTATTAAGAAATTGCTATAGTAATTAATCGAATTATCTACACAAGCAAATAATTATTTTACAAAGAGGAGCTGTAATGAATTATGTTTAAAAAAAAGCTTTTAACAAGTGCTATTGCTTTTACTACTATTTGTTCAACAATAACACCATTATCCGCCCTTGCTAATGAATCAACACCAATTCATACATATTCTTCAGAGTATGTAACTCAATCCATATCTTATGAGAATACTCAGTATGATTATCAAGTATTACAAGATGATGAATTTATTAGAAAAATTCGGGTAACTACAGCAAACGAAACAAGCACTGCTGAATACAATAAAGTAACAGGGGAATATACACTTTTTGATAGTAATGGAGAGATCTATCAAAATCAAATTAGCCCATCAACAGTTCAATCTTCAAATGAATTAACTATAACTCCTTATGGAACTACTATTACCAATGTTTATAATCAAGTTGATAACATTTGGTTTTCTCAATGTAAAGTAGATAGATATGATTACACTTATCCTACATCGACTAAATACGTATGGTTTATCTCTACTAACAATTCAAACGGAAAGAGTGTTATGGAGAGTACATCTAATAATGGAGATTTAAGTAATTTTAAAGCTGCTGTTAAAACAATGAAAACTAAGGAAGTAGAGGCAGCAGCAGCACTTGCAGGTGCCTATGCGGCAGCAGTAGCTGCTTTAGCTACTGCTGCACCAACATTAGGAATGTCAGCTGTAATAGCACTTTTAGGTTCAGTTGGAGCAGTTGGTACAGGGGCAGTTCTACTTTGGCAAGCATACGATGCTCATAACGATGCAATATTTTATTATGGTCGAGTATAATAACCCAAAATAATTAATTTAAATCTTTTATAAAAATGGAACTCTGTATTGCTTTATTAGAGTTCCATTTCTATAAATTAAATCTTAAGTTATTGGAGGTTTTTTAATGTATTATTTGATAATATTTTTGGTAATAATTAATTTAATTATTAATGTTTATATTTCCTATATACGCAAGAACACCCAATTTGAAGGTATACTTAAATTTCTATCTATAACAAATATAATTATACTTGTTTTATTAATCATTTTTCTAGTAAAAATTCGTTTTTTCTAGGTTGAATTCAATACCCTTTAAACCTTAACAGCTTTATGAACTATCTTTCTTCTTAATTTGCTTACAGTTATAAACTAAATCAGATGAAACATTCCCTAAATATTAATGTATTTCAAATGCATTATTTTTTAATTAAATACTAAATTTAAAAATGATGGTTTGATATTTGATATAGGAAAGATTGATAGCTCGGCTTCCACCTTTAATTCCAAAATTATATTAGAGGTAAATTGAAATTACAAATTTTTTATATTTTCAATACAATCTCTTCCTTCAAACCTTCAGAGGCAGATTTTGAATGCATAAATACATATAAAACTAGGGAGAGGAAAATAGCTACAATTCCAAAGACAATGCAGACCATTTGTAGGGAGAGCCATTCCGCTAGCAATCCTAAGGCTAACGTAAAGACAATCTGTAGCACATTCATGACCATCGTTGAAACACTACCAAAACGGCCCATAATTGATGTCGGTACACTTATTTGATAAAAAGTGCTGTAGCCTGCATTACAAAATGACATACATATTCCTAATGCTATAAAGCTAACAATCGCCATTATCACATTCGGAGAAGAGTAAAACAATGTATAGCAGATTGTGGTCAAAAGCAGACCATAGACAATATATTGTCTTGTTGAAAACCTTTTAGCATAACGAGCAGCCATTGCTCCACCAATAATAGACCCAATCCCAGCGATACTAACGATGACACCATATAGACTATCTGAAGCTTGTAGGTTTTGTTTAATAAATGTTGCTTCCTGTGAATCTAATGCAAAGGCAATCATCATTGCACCCTGAAAATATAGAAATACTTTTGCAAAGACTTGCTCTTTTTTTATATAGGCATAGACAATACCATAATCCTCTTTCAGCAAGCTCCAAGTAATGGGTTTTCGGTGCATGTCCTGATGATCTTCTACTGCGGGAAGCTTAAAAATTGAGAGTGCACAGATAAAGAACGTCAAAGCATTAAACCAAAACGCTATAGATATATTTGAAATGGCAATGATAAACCCAGCCAATGCTGGCCCAATTAAAAATGAGCCTGAGCTAAACATTCCTAATATTGCATTAAAGGATTGTTTATCTTCGTCTGGAACATATTTTGAAATATAATAGGTACTACTCGGTCCAAAAAAGCTACTTGCTATATTAGATAAAAATAATACGCTATAGATGAGCCAAATAGAGGACGTAAAAGGTAACAATAAAATCAATATGCCACGAATGATATCACTATAGATCATTAATTTTTGTTTATTCGATCGATCAATAATGGAGCCTGCAAAAAAGCTTGTTAAAATTCGAGCAATCGGTCCTACAATAAATATACTAGCCATAGCAGTAGGCGACTCTGTTAAATGCCAAACTAATAAATTGAGGGCAACTAGATTCACCCAATTTCCTAAATACGAGAAACCAAAGCCAAATAGAATGAGCCAATACTTCCTAGCAATGCTCATAAGTCCCCTTTCTATCACCAAAATGAATGATTGGTCTTTTTTGACATAAAAGTATTCCTTTAGATAATCATATCTATCGATGAATAGCTGTGCAACTAAAAATAGCAACCCTTAGCTAAGTTCATAGCTTTGGGTTGCCTTTTTAGTTAGTTGAATCTCGCTGAATTAATATCGGTTTGAAGCGGTATAGTTTTTGGTCATCAGCTAGATGTTCTTTTTTTATTTTTGCTAAGAGCAATGATGCCGCTTTCTGTGCCATTGGTAAAATAGGCTGTTGTAATGTTGTAATGGAAGGTGTTAAAAAATTGGCATATGGTACATCATCCACAGCGATTACTTGTACATCATTAGGCACATGTAAATTTCTTTTTTTAATATAGAGCATTAATTCTTGGAAAATACGATCATTAGCCGCAATGATTCCCCTAGGTGGTTGCTCCAATGTAAATAACTGATTAAAAATCTCTGTCATCTCAGCTGGCTCACCATTTTTTATATAGCGCTCATCAATCAACAAATTCCTATTTCTGAGCGCTTGACGAAATCCTTCTAAACGTTCGACACGAGGAGTAATCGGTAAGGCTAAAGAAGTAGTGATAAAGGCTATTGGTTGTTTTCGAAATGTCTCCACAGCCGTATTCATGGCAGAAAAATTATCAAGCAATACAGCAGGAATATCTACTCCCTCAATAAAACGGTCAATAAAAACGATTGGCATTGCCTGTTGATGAAGTCTTATGTAGAGATTTTTATTTTCTCCTGTTGGAAAAACGATTAAGCCATCTACCTGTTTTTCTAGTAAAGTTTCGATATGCTTTTTCTCTTTTTTAGGGTTATCCGCCGAGTTACACACAATCATATGAAAGCCTTCTTTATCAAACTCTGCTTCCAATGCATTTATTATTTTTGTCGAAAAGTCATGAATAATATTCGCCACAATAATACCAATTGTAAAGGTAGATTTCTGTTTTAAGCTACGAGCCATTAAATTCGGACGATATTGCAATGCTTCAATAGCCTCTTCAATTTTCTTACGAGTCTCTGCACTCATGTATTCATATCGCTTATTCAAATATTGCGATACTGTACTATTTGAAACATTTGCATATTGTGCAACATCGGCAATTGTTGTTTTTTTCACTAAAATCAATCTCCTACCTATAATATAAAACTCTCCTTGGTATTATGTAGCATAGCATACTTTACTGGTTAAATTAACTATTCAAATAGTTATATACTTGGTCAGGTAAGTCAATGCCCTTATCCATTGTTTCCACACTACGTATCTGTTCAATTTCACCAGGCACTAGTACCTGATCAAAATTTGGTGCTGTTGGCGCATCATGTAATTCATTTATCATTTGCGAGATATTTGCTTTGAATTGATCAACATCTCCAAAAATATTTGGATCTAATACATATAAATATTGCCCTAAATTACGTTTCTGTTCGTAATTGCCATACATTTTTGAAATGTGAGGACCAAAAGCTGCACTTGCTAAAATTCCAGAAAGAACATCTACTACAAGTGCCATACCATATCCTTTTGGTCCTGCAAATGGTGTTAAAGATTTTACTTGATGTGGGTCTGTAGTTGGTGCTCCCTGTGCATCAACTCCCCATGTATTTGGGATCGTCTCCCCTTTTTCACGCGCATATAAAATTTTCCCAAGCGCTACATTGCTTGTTGCCATGTCCAAAATAATCGGTTTATCGTTGGTTGGAAAACCATAAGCTATTGGATTCGTACCAAAGTAAGGCTCTTTTCCGCCAAAAGGAACAACTGCGGAGTCCGTTTGAGAGCACATAATAGCAATTAAATTTTCACTCGTGGCTTGTTCAAGAAAATAGCCGAGTGCCCCACAATGACTGCTCTCTTGAATAATCGTTGTACATGAGCCATGTTCCTTAGCAACTTTAATGGTTTCATCCATCGCTTCCTTACAAATGACATGCCCAAAGCCATTATCACCCTTAAAAAGAAGGTGATTTGTGCCTCTTTTTTCTACTGAAAAATGAGGGTTTTTCGTTATGCCACCTGCCTTTAAACGTGTTATATAATGCTCCACACGCATAACACCGTGAGAACTGACACCACGTAAATCGGCATAAATCAAAACATCTGCTACTTGTGCTGCTGTTTCAGCGTCAACACCTTCACTTGTGAATTTTTGAACTACTATTTTTTTTAATGCTGATACAGAAATATTCATTGAAAATCCTCCCCATTATTTAACATAGATTTGTGCTTTATTTGTGTTGTATTGTTTTGCCTCAAAGTAAGAAATCGCTTCATCGAATGCAATATTTTTCGTGACATAGCCTTTCTTTATAGCTCCTGACTGCATGTAGTTCATAACCGTCTCAAAATCTTCTGCCGTAGCATTACGACTGCTTTTCAATGTTAATTCCTTTGAATGAAATTCAGGATCATTAAATGTAATGGTTTTCTTCATTAAACCAATAAACACTAATGTGCCACTATTCTCTACGTACTGGAAAGAAGATTCCATTGATTGTTGATTGCCTGTTGCATCAAAGACAACTGTAGGTAGTTCACCATTAAATTTTTCATGTAACTGCGCCATTATGTCATGGCTGCCAACAATCACACCATCTGCTTCCGACCATGCCTGTCCTTCCTTTAAACGTTCTTCGTTCAAATCCATTAATACTGTTTTTGCGCCACGTAATTTAGCAAAACGTGCAGCTCCTAATCCAATGGGCCCTGCACCGATAACAAGTACCGTATCATTTTCTGTTAGTTCCGAACGACGCACTGCATGGGCACCAATAGCTAATGGTTCTACAATGGCTAATTGGTCACCTGACACAGCATTATCAGTAATTACAATACTGTCCTCAACTACGATATATTCGCCCATACCTCCATCGATATGTACACCTAATACTTTCAAGGACTTACAGCAGTTCGTTTGACCTCGACGACATGCAGCACACTCCCCACAATGGATGTATGGAATAACTGTTGCACGATCACCTACTTGAATGTCCGTAACTGCTTCACCAACTTCTTCCACGATAGCAGCTAGTTCATGGCCTAATACTCGTGGATAACGAAAGAATGGCTGTTCACCTGCAAAAGCATGTGTGTCTGTTCCACATACGCCAATATGCGTGATTTTTAATAAAACATCATGATTTCCTTCAATACTCGGCTTGTCTACTTCACGTTCCACCATTTGAAACGGTTCATTAATGATCAATTGTCGCATGCTACTATTTCCTCCAATAAACTAGTAATTGTGGCTAATTGCTGAATAACCTCGGCTGCATCACACTGGAAATATTGTTCGATAAATTGTTGCATTGGCTCTGACTGACCTTGTTCAAAATCGTTATGGATTTCAGTCAGTTTTTCAATAACTTGATCAGATTCACGAATGGAAAAGCGTGTTGGATTCATTGCATATATCCCTATTGCTAAAGCTTGATAGTATATTTCTGTTTCAGTGTATGGGGCAATACGTGTTTGCCACTTGGATAACTCATTTAATTGAATATCATATAGCTGATGCTCAATAAAGGGGTTTAAAAAACGTTCAAAGACATCTTGCTGATAATGTTCATCCACTTGGAAGCGTTGGGTAAAATCGTTTGTTACTTTTTCAATAAAGGCTCGAACACCTGCATGAGAAAATGCCTCTCTTACAGTTGTATGGTTAAAAATCTTGCCGAATGCTGAAAGCAAAATATGACTACCATTCAAAATGGCGACTTTGCGTTTCCGATACATGTCTAAATCATCAAAGACAAAAGGTAAATCAAGACTTGTTGGCCAATGTTTAAATGGCTCTTTTTCATCAATTACAAATAAGAAATAAGGTTCACAAACTGTGTAAAGGGCGTCCTTCCCCTGATAATCTCGGGGATAACCTGTTACAATACGGTCGACTAGTGTATTACAAAAAGTTAACGTAGCAAGCCATTCATTAAATGCTGTAGGCAAATTCCAGTCTTTAGCGTGCTGTAGACAAATCGTTTTTAATGTAGAGCCATTCTGTTCTATTAATTCCAAAGGCACAATTGCCAATTGCTTTTCACCTTGAAAATGATTGTAATATTGTTCTAGAAAGACGGTTAGCCTTGCTGCATAGCTTGTTGGGCAAGCCGTGGGATAAGGAATATTTTCATAATAAATCCCTGCCTCTGTTGTATTAGACACAATCATTTCTAATGTTTCAGACTGCGCATATTGTAAAAATGTATGCCAGTTCTCATACGGGTGAATCGTATCTTGAATAATCTTAACAGTGGTTTCTTCTTCTATAACCTCACCATTTTTTAGCCCACGTTCCATCACTTTGAACTGTAACTTTTGTTCTTCTAGCTGTTTGAGTGTTTTTCCTCTTGCTGTTGCTGCGACTGAAACGATACTGCAAGGGACTTGTAGTTTTTCAACTGCTAGATCAAAAAAGCCTCTGATAAAATTCCCATCACCTATTTGCATTATTTTAATAGGATGTTTCATATCATTTCTCTCCTACATCGTGACGCCATCTTTAAAAATGGCGATTTCTTTGAATCCATATTTCTCATTATTTGTTTGCACTTCACCTGAAGCTAGCGCTATTATATAATCCATAAATTCATCGACTAATACATCCATCGGCTTCCCTTCCACTAACTGCCCTGCGTTAAAGTCAATCCAATTTTTTTTACGTTCATAAAGTGGTGTATTTGTTGAAATTTTAACTGTAGGTGTAGGTCCCCCAAACGGTGTACCTCTACCTGTTGAGAAAAGAACGATTTGGCAGCCTGTGGAGGCAAGTGCTGTTGTTGATACAAGATCATTTCCCGGACCGTTTAGTAAATGTAGCCCCTTTGTCGTCATACGTTCACCGTAATCAAGTACCTCTTTTACCTCTTGGAAGCCCCCTTTTTGAATACAGCCAAGTGATTTTTCTTCCAATGTTGTTATTCCACCCGCTTTGTTTCCTGGAGAGGGATTTTCATAGACAGGTTGATTATATTTCATAAAATACTGTTTAAAGTCATTTACTAAATGTACAATATCCTCAAAAACAGAGGCATCTTTTGCACGTTCCATTAAAATCTGTTCAGCACCAAACATCTCTGGAACTTCCGTTAACACCGTTGCACCACCCGCTGAGATCAATTGGTCAGAAAATACGCCTATCATCGGATTAGCTGTAATGCCAGAGAAACCATCACTACCGCCACATTTCAAACCAATTTTCAATTCTGAAATAGGTAATGCTTGTCTTTCGAATGTCGTCACATAGTCAAAGGCTTTTTCAAGCAGTAGTTGACCCTCTTCCATTTCATCTGCTGATTCTTGAACATTTAAAAAGGAAACGCGTTGTTCGTCATAATGACCGATTGTTTTCTTAAAGAGCTCAATATAATTGTTCTCACACCCTAGCCCTAATACAATAACTGCCCCTGCATTTGGGTGGTGAATTAAATTAGCTAAGATTTTTTGTGTATACGTTAAATCATCACCAAGTTGTGAACAGCCATATGGATGAGCGAAATGCTGTACACCATCAAAATTGTCAGCCTTCAATAATTGATTGCCCAACTTCGCCAGATTTTCAGCTACTTTGTTAATACATCCAACCGTATTAATGATCCAAATTTCATTTCGAACACCAACCTGACCATCTTTTCTACGATAACCTTTGAACATGCGCTGTGCGTGACGAGACTCCGCTACGGGATGTGTTTTTGGATTAAATTCATAGGTTAATTCACCCGATAAATTGGTTTTCATGTTATGTGAGTGAACCCAGCTACCTGCTGGGATTTCTTCTGTCGCATGACCAATTGGAAAACCATATTTCATGATATGTGCATCTTTAGAAAGAGTTGTGATGGCAATCTTATGCCCAGATAGTACCTGTTGCTGTAACGTTATTTCTTTTCCATCCAATGGAAGTAAAAAGCCTTGAGGAAGATCACTCAAGGCTATGGCAACATTGTCCATCGGATGAATTTTAATAACTGATTGATTGTTCATTTGAATCCATCCTTTCTATTTCTAAGCTATTTCTTTATGAACTATTGGTGTAACAAATTTAATAACTGCTAAGGAAGCGATAACCGCTAAGCCGCCTGCAAGTAGGAAAGCTGCGGAGAATGTTCCTGTTCTGTCTACTAGGAAACCTGTTAAAGTTGGCCCAATAATACCAGCTGTGTTTGCAAGGAAGTGCATAAAGCCACCAACAGATCCAACATACTTAGATTCCACCACATCATTGATGATTGCCCAGTAAATAGCCCCTGTTAAATATAAGAAGAAAACAGAGGTAGCAACAAGCGCAACAGCACTAACTGTTGTTGTTACAATACCTGCACAGCCAATCGATACAGCTGCTAAGAATAAACATGTAACTAGAACGACTTTACGAGAGAATAAAACTCCCTTACGCATAAAACGTTTATAAATGAAATCTGAGACAATTCCGCTCAATGCTAAACCTAGGAATCCTAAAATCCACGGAATAACCGTTACAATACTCATATCTTTTACAGCCATTCCACGAGCTTCTACTAGATAGCTTGGGAACCAAGTTAAGAAAAAGAATAGAATATAGTTATAGGCAAAGAACGAAAAGGCTGTAAACAATACTGTTGGCTGTTTTAAATAGTATGATAGACCACGACTATGATTGATATCTTCTGCTGCAATCTCTAAATTTGCCATTGGTTCTACACTGTCTTCTTTACTCGGCTTTTCTTTTACCACCTTAAACCATACAATTGCCCAAATAAACCCAAGAATCATAATCGCAATAAATGAATATTTCCAGCCATATGCTAATGCAATATAACCAACGATTGGACCTGCAATCGCACCACCTAGTGGTGTACCACTATTGGCTAGCCCTACTACAGAGGCACGTTTATCCGCCGGGAACCAGTTATTCACCATTTTATTTATGGTTGACGACAATGGCCCTTCCGCCATACCAAATACAATACGAACAATAATCAACGAAGCGAACCCAACGACTAAAACCATTGCTCCACTAAATAAAGACCATACAATCATCGCTACAAATAACGTTAACTTGGCACCAAATTTATCGGAAGCCATTCCACCTAAGAAGTTGAAAATGGCATACCCAACAGAGAAGCTACTAAAGATAATCCCTAATTGTGTTGACGTTAGATGAATATCTTCTTGAATAAATGGTGCTGCAATTGATAATGCTGAACGATCTAAATAGTTTATGACACCCGCTAAAAATAGCATGACAATAACAACCGTTTTGCCGTCTCCAAAAATACCTTGTTGTTTCATATCATTCACCCCTAAATTTGAAATAAATCTCCTTTGTTAAACGCCTGAGTAAGCCATAAATCCACCATCTACAGGAATTGTTACGCCAGTGACAAATGCTGAGTATGTATCATCAGCTAAAAATAATAATGTTCCTAATAAATCTTGTGGTTTTCCAAAACGCTTTTGTGGTGTAGCTGTAATGATTTTTTCTGAACGTGCAGTTAATGAACCATCTTCTGTTAGCAATAAATTACGGTTTTGTTCGGTAATAAAAAATCCTGGTGCAATGGCATTAACACGTAAACCCGCTTCTGCAAAATGCACAGCCATCCATTGCGTAAAGTTATTAATCGCTGCCTTTGCCGCGCTATATGCAGGCACTTTTGTCATAGGAGCATAGGAGCTCATGGATGAAATATTAATAATTGTCCCCTTCGTTTTTAGCAATGCTTCGCCAAAAACTTGGGCAGCTAAAAATGTTCCTGTAAAATTATTCGAGAATACGCTTTCAAAACCACTTGGTGTTAATTCAAAGAAATTTGGTGTAGTCGATTGTTCTTTATATACTTCATCAGCCGTAATAGCATCTGGATGATTGCCGCCCGCTCCATTAATCAGTACATCAATTTGACCATATTGCTGTAAAATTGCTTGTCTCGCTGCTATTAATGACTCTTTGTTTAAAACATCCACAGAAAAATTAATTGCTTCTCCGCCATTTTCTGTAATCGATCGGACGACTGCTTCTCCTTTTTGCGCCGTACGATTTAAAATAGCAACTCGCATACCTTGTCTAGCCAATTCCATTGCCATCTCTGAGCAAAGAACACCACTACCACCTGTTACAACAGCCACTTTATTTTGTAATGCTTCATGCACCTTACTCACCTACTTTTAAAATAACTTTACGTACTTTATTTGGGTTTTTTTCTATATATTCAAATGCTTCCTTTGCTTCATGTAAAGAAAAAGTATGTGTAATTAAACCTTGGTGCTGTAGCTTTCCAGCATCAACAAGCTTCACTACATTTTCAAATTGGAATGTTTGTAAACGTGAGCCTTTTATCGATAATTCCTTTTTTGTGATTGGTAGTGGGGCTAGCTCAATGGCTTCCTCTCCAAAGCTAAGGACTACCACTCTTCCAGCAACTGAAACAGCATCGATAGATTGCTTGAATGTTAGTGGAATACAAACTGCATCAATAGATACATTGACACCTACTCCATCTGTCCATTGATTAACAGCCTCTAATAAATCTTGGTCTTTTACATTGACAACTACATCTGCACCAAGTTCTTTTGCGAATGAGAGCTTAGCTGGATCCAAATCAGAAATCATCACGCGAGCGTCCATTAATTTAGCCATCTTTAAAATACAAATGCCAATCGGCCCTGCGCCTTGAATCAACAGCGTCTCACCAGCCTGCAATTCACCACGATATACGGCTTGCGCTCCAATTGTATAAGGTTCGATTAAGACTGCCTCTTCTAAAGGGGTGTGGTCTGCTACTTTATGCAATTGCTTTTCAGCAACAACAAAACGCTCACGCATACCTCCATCTTCATGAACACCAAAAACAGAAAGCTGTTCACAGACATTTGGTTGTCCTTTACGGCAAGCATAGCACTCACCACAATATCGAATTGGTTCGACAACAACCTTGTCACCAGCCTTTAATCCTTGTACCTCTTGGCCAACCTCTAACACACGGCCAACAACCTCATGCCCAGGTACACGAGGCAATGTCGCTAATGGGTTCGAACCATGATAAATATGCATGTCTGAGCCACAAATGCCAACATATTCTGTTTGAACAAGGACATCTGTTGACACTGTTATCACTGGTTCTGCTACGTCAATTAAAGCCATTTCAAAAGGTTTGATTACTTGTAGTGCTTTCATACATGTCACCTATTTCTTCAGATTTTCATAAGCATCCCAAAGTCCATTTAAATACATAATGCCAAGTGCTCGATCATATAAGCCGTAGCCTGGACGACATTGTTCTCCCCAAATATGGCGACCATGATCTGGACGTACATATCCTTCATAGTTTTGGTCATTTAATGTGCGTACAATATTCTTAATATCGATTGAACCATCCGACGTAAAATGCGATGTTTCAAAGAAACTACCATTTTCCATAATCTTGACATTGCGGATATGGGCAAACGGAGCACGATATGCATATTTTTCAGCGATGGCTACCATATCATTTTGTGGGTCTGCTCCCATTGAACCTGAGCAGAATGTAAAACCATTTGCTATTGAATCTGAGATTTTAATTAATTTTTCATAGCTTTCTGCTCCTGTAATAATGCGCGGTAAGCCAAAGATGGAATACGGTGGATCATCTGGATGAATCGCCATTTGAATACCTGCTTCTTCTGCAACTGGTAAAATTGCTTGTAAGAAGTAAGCTAAGTTGTCCCAAAGTTTGGCTTCATCTACCTCTTTGTACTGCTCAAATAATTCTGAAAGTCGGGCTAATCGTTCTGGCTCCCATCCTGGAAGGGTTAAATCCGAAGAAGCGCTTACTTCATTCACCAGTTCTTGTGGATCTAAGTTCATGACCTTTTCCTTATCGAAATAGAGAGCCGTTGAGCCATCTTCTAGTGGATGGAATAAGTCTGTACGTGTCCAATCAAATACGGGCATAAAGTTATAGCAAATAACTTTGACACCTACTTCACCAAGGTTGCGAATCGATTGTTTATAGTTGTCAATATATTGATCACGTGTTGGCAATCCTAATTTAATATCTTCATGGACATTGACACTTTCCACGACATCTGTATGGAATCCGAACGATTGAATATAGTCAACTTCATCTTGAATGACCTCTTTAGTCCATACTTCTCCTGCTGGTAGGTGATGAAGTGCCCAAACAATTCCTTTTACATTCGGTATTTGCTTCACATCTTCTAATTTCACTGTATCATTGCCACGACCATACCATCTAAACGTCATATTCATACTTCATTACCTCCTAGTTTGATAGATTTTCCATATAAGCTTTGGCACGTTCAACTACACCTACGTAGCCATCTCTTGCAAATGCTTTATTTAAATCACTACCAATCCCAACTGCTACAGCCCCTGCGTCTAACCATTCGTTCATATTAGCCAAACCAACACCGCCTGTTGGCATAATTGTGATATGTGGTAGAGGACCTTTTACGGTTTTAATAAAGTTTGGTTCAAATTGATTTCCTGGGAATAATTTAATAATGTCACTTCCACCTTCAAGTGCTGTCACCATTTCTGTAATGGTCATACAGCCTGGTAAATATGGAATGCTATAGCGATTGCAAAGCTTTGCAATTGCAGCGTTGTAGCTTGGACTAACAACAAACTTAGCACCGTTTAAAATCGCGTGGCGTGCAGTTTCAACATCCAATACAGTACCAGCTCCAATTATTGCATCGCTATTGCGTAATGCTTTAAAGGTTTCTTCCACAAAAGGCGTTGTATACGTTATTTCAATTGCTCGAATGCCACCTGAGATAGCACCTTTTGAAATTTCAGTTGCTTCTTCGGGTGAATTCCCGCGAATAACAGCTACAATTTTTGCATCTGATAACGCTTTCAAAATTTCGATTTTTTGCATTCCTGACAACTCCTATCGCTCAATTAGTTTTTCATCACCAATAAATTGCCTTAATTCTTGCAAGGATGGGAGCCCTTCATTATCTCCTTTAATTGTTGCTACCAATGCACCTGCACCATTAGCTAAACGGAGGCGTTCTCCAATATCATCACCATTTAAATAGCTATAGACATAGGCAGCATCAAATGCATCCCCTGCTCCAACTGTATCAATGGCACGAATAGAAAAAGCTTTTCGATCATACTGTTCAGTGGCTGTATAAACCGTGGCGCCTTGTTCACCTTTTTTTACAATAATTTCATCTATTTTATAGCACTCTTGAACGTCTTTAACTGTACGCCCTTCAAATAAAAGCTCAAATTCATCCTGCCCTGTTAACAGAAGATTGATAGATGGATACACTTTTTCGTATACCGCTCGGGCATCTTCTATAGTCCATAGTTTTAAACGTAAATTTGGATCAAAGGATATAGGAATATTTTTTGCTTGTGCTAAAGCAATCAATTTCAATGCAACTTCAATGTTATGTTCACATACCGCTAAATACACGCCGCTAATATGTAATAAGTCCACATCATCAAGTACTGACTCATCTATACGATCTTCTGTCAGCTCAAGTAAAGGTGATGGGTTGCGGTAGTAAAACGATTTACCTGCACCGTCTTCCCGTATTTCCTTGAAGTAGATAGACGTTGGAATATGTGGTGTTCGTAAAACATGTGACACATCGATTCCTTCACCACGCGCAAAGTTATAAATTAACCTGCCAAATTCATCGTCTCCAATACAACTAATCCATTTTGCTTCCATATCTAAACGTGTAACACCTATCGCAAAATTTAATTCTGCACCACCAACAGCTCGCTCAAAGGAAGGAACGAAACGTAGAGGACCTGTCTTAGATGGATTAAAAACGACCATTGCATCCCCAATCGTTGCAATTCGTTTATTTCTCAATATTTTCATCCCCTTCACAAGTAAAACGTTTTAGTAAAACGTTTTACTAATACTAACACGATTTTTTTTTCGTTGCAACAATAATCCGATTATTTAGATTGTTAGAGTCAAATGATTATTATTGTCTTACATGCATAAAAAAACCTCGTAAAAGACAGAAAATAATCTATCCTTTTACGAGGGGAAATCAATTTTATTGATAAAACGGCTTTACCTTGTAGCCGTTTTTCTCCAAATGATAGCGAATATTTTTATCGATTAGGAAGTGACCTGAACCAACAACAACAAAGTACTTACCTTCTTTTTCTTCCAGTACATTCATGATTTTCTTTGCCATCTGTTCATCGCGTAGACCAAATAGCATTTCATTAAATTCAGAGGATGTACCTTCCATTGCTTGGAAGCTTTTTGCAAACTCTTCAACATTTCCTTGCTTCCAGCTTGTAAACCACTCTTGAAGAACTTCAGATTGATTTTCTTCAGATGGATTAATGATACTATCCAGTACAGCGACTAAAGACTGCTCCTGTGCCTCTGGTGATAATCCTTCAAACATATCAACCTGCGCTCTTGTACCTTCTAATTCAATTACTGGCTTTTGCTGCAACTGTGCGTTTAATAAAAAGTAGATATCAATACCGTGCATTGCCATCTCTTGTGGGGTCATGCCAAAGGAATCGTCCATAGCTAACATCGATAGTGCGCTAGAAAGCATCCACGGCTTTTGCACTGTTAGCTGCTCCATTGGAAGACCATAAAGCTTTGCCACTTGTTCAAGCTTTGCATAGGTTTCTGGTGCAACAGCATCTTTCAATGTTGAGCCATCTGTATACATTGCTTTTTCTGAATAGTATTCCAGTGCTTCTGTATCTAAAATGTTTGCTTCTACTAACAGTGCATCAGATTCATCAAACGCCTTTACTAATTTTTTATCGAATGGATATAAGTCTGGTGTCCCTAAATGAATCGAACCTAATAAGTAGATAAGTGTATCCTCATCCTCTACTACCCAGGCTACCCCTTTAGATCCTTGCTCTGCAAGTGCATATGTACTCTGAATGAAACGAACAGCTAGTAAAACAGCCTGTTGAGTCGTTGCCTTTTTCTCTAGTTGCAGTCCACTTGGAGAGCCTTGTAATACGTTTTGCTCTTTCATGAATTGAACAGCATCTGTACCAACAGGTAAATCATAACGCGCCACAATATTATACAAGCGCTTTACAATATCCCCACGTGTGTTATCATTTTTCACACTTACTGGTTTGTATTGTTTATTTTCAGCTAGGCCTAGAGAGGCAACTTTCTTTTCCGTTAAAGCTAGTAGTTCATTTACTTTATCCACTGAAATTTCTTGAAGGAAGCCATCAAAATACCATTCAGTTGAGTAAATCCCGTATTTTTCGCCCTCATTTAAAGTTTCTATCGCCCATTCACTTATCGACGGTACTAGGGGTGGTGTTTGCTCTTCTGCATGAATAACAGGGACAACTGTCGTCAGCATTAATGAGGCACCAAGCAATGCTGCACTCGTTCGTTTCATCATCTTTTTCATCAAATTCCTTTCTCTCCCTTTTCCTTTTTTATGTATCAGTATCGTATGGAATTATACCATATACCACCCAACTATTTTATACTTAATGGTGAAAATATTGCCAAATATGTATTGGCAATTATCTATTTTGAAATAGTGATAAAGAGACCAAAATTAATAAGACGATGACAAATTATTATGTCATCGTCTTTTTGCTTAATAGTATAGAAGGTTTATTGAATAAATTTAGGATCTAATATACCTAAACCACTGCCTTCAAGTTCAAATTTCACTTTTGAAGCACCCTCTAAATTAACATGAACCTTTACCTTGTCTTTGATTGCTCCACTATCATAAGCCAATTTACCATCTGCGTAAATTTTCAGGAAACCTATTCCGGAAGAATTAGCTGCTAACTTTTTAATTGGTGCCAGATAGGTTTCGAATCCCTTGTAATTTCCATTGGCTAAGTATTCCACTGTATGGTCTTGAACTGCGCCTCCTCCATGATAACCACCAAGTTGATAGGATCGCTCAAACTTCTCACCTGTACTAATAGTGACAGAGCTTGGATTGTGGAAGAAGTGGTCTTCCTCACTCCCAATAGGTTTTACATCTTTTAAAGCGGTGAATTTGGGAACATCACCAATATAAACAGACTTTGTTTTCCCATCCCATGTTACTTTTTCACCTAAAGATTCAGCGATAAAACGCATTGGGACATATATTGTGCCTTGATAATTAAATCCAGATTGACCTTCTGACGGCACTTTTTCAACCTTATCTACATAGTAATTAATCGGATCCTGAAACACGCTGATCTTTTTCATGTCACTTGCTGCTTCCGTTGTTGAAAAGTAGGTAAAAGTCATACCTCCTAATATAAAAAACCCTAAGTAACTAGTTATTATAAATAGCTTCTTCACGACATCACTCCTCAAAATAAACATAGATTTATGTAATTATACCAGAAATTTCTTACAGACTTTAATGATTTTATACCAGAATATTTTTAAGGGAAACTGTTAGCTAGTTCTGAATCATTTACAGAATTATAGTTTTAGCTGTTAAAAAACAATTCTCCTTTAATAATGAAATGATGAAAGCCTTTTTTCTATTTTTCAGGAATTTTTTTATACTCTTTAACCCTCTTCCCTTTCTACTTTTATGCCGCAAGAGGAGATATGAACCTAACTCCAATTGCGGCTATATATGGTTTACATGCTAATGTTTCATTAAGGAATATCGTTGGAAACATCCTATTTTTTATGCCCTTAGGTTTCGGTATTTTATCAACTTAGACCCTCAGGGTAGAAAATTGTGATATTTAAGTATAAGTATGAGCTCCTATAGAGGCAAAAAAGAAACCCCCTTTTAGAGGTTTCTTTTCAACAAAGTTGCTGATTAGCTATTTGATTTCTTCAGCGAGCTCTAAAATAATTCCTTCTGGCCCACGCACGTAGCATAATTTATAGGCGTTTTCGTAGCTATAAATGTCACTAATAAGTTCTGCGCCCTTCTTTGTTAAATTGTTAACGAGGGCTTCAATATCTTCAACATTGAAGGCAATATGTTGGAGACCCTTAGTATTTGTTAAAGGATGCTGGATGCTTATTGGATTTGATGGCGCGTTAAATTTTACTAGTTCAATATTCGCCTCGCCGTCTGGTGTTCGCAACATTACTATTTCTAGATTTACGTCACTATCTGACGTTTTTGCAACGTCCTCTTTAATACCTTGAAGCCCTAATACCCGCTCCATCCTCTTCACCCATTCACCCTCCACTTTTCCTTCCCCTAGCACCTCAAGACCAAAGTCAAGAAAAAATGCTTTCACTGCAGGAAGATCATTGACGATTATCCCCACATGATCAATCTTACGGATTTTCATATTTCATACCACCTTTCTCCTATTTTAATAATTTCTTTTTAATTGCGGAATAGAGCACTAATAATCCTAAGTCTCAATATTTTTATCGTATATGATGATTGTCCTTTTTACGAATAAAAACATTTTATAGCGCCTATCTGAAACATCCTTCTAAATAGTTTCCGGTTTATGGTAGTTATTCGAATAAGAAAATAAAAAAGAAGCCCATTAAAATAAGGCTTCTTTTACACTTATAAATAAATGATTTTCACTAGGTAATCTTTTTCGCCCCATGAACCGTAGCTTTTAAAGGGGGAAAATCCCCAACACTACACAGACAATAATCATGACAATTGTAGAACCGAATGCCCACTTTAAGAAGATACGTTGTAGTGTTCCGAAATCCTCTCCAACCATTCCTACTAATAAATACGTAGAGGGAACAAGCGGACTTAGAAGGTGTACTGGCATACCTAAAAGAGAAGCTCTACCGATTAGGGCTGGATCAATGCCATATACTGCTCCTGCCTTTGCAAGTAACGGCAGTACGCCATAGTAAAAGGCATCATTAGACATAAAAAATGTAAAAGGTGCGCTGAGAATGGCTGTAACAACAGCAAAATGAGAACCCATTGCATCTGGAATATAATGAATCACTGAGTTTGCCATTGCATCTACCATTGATGTACCTGAAAGAATGCCTGTAAATATCCCAGCTGCAAAAACCATAGAAACAACAGATAATGCATTGTCAGCATAATTCGCAACACGTTCCTTCTGATCTTTCAATTTTGGATAGTTTACAGTAATCGCAATCGCAAAACCAAGCATGAATAATGCAACAGGTGGTAATAACTCCATAATTAACGCTACTAAAAGAACAATTGTCAAAGTATAGTTAAAGATAATTAGTTTTGGACGTTTCAAATAGTCATCTTCGACTGTAGCAGCAGACTGAGCTGCCGCTTCATAATCATATTCTATAATACCAATCCGCTTTCTTTCCTGTCTTCCGAACGTAAATGCCATGAACAGAACAAAGATAGCCCCGCCAATCATCGCTGGAATCACTGGTGTAAAAACCTCAGACATTTCCAGATTCAAGGCTGTCATAACCCTTGCTGTTGGCCCTCCCCAAGGTAGAAGGTTCATCACACCCGAAGCTGAAACGGCAATACCAGCTAATACAATTGGTCGCATGCCAATTCTTTTATAAAGCGGTAGAAAGGCAGAAATAGTAATCATGTATGTTGTCGTACCATCACCATCTAAAGAAATAAAGAGGGCTAATACGGCTGTTCCGATAGCAATTTTTACAGGATCCCCTTTTACTAGCCTAAGTATCGTTTTAATGATTGGATCAAATACGCCAGCATCGATCAAAATACCAAAGAAAAGAATTGCAAATAAAATCATAATCCCTGTTGGAGCGACACTTTTAATCCCATCCAACATCATAGGTCCCATTTCACTTCCGAATCCACCAATAACTGCGAACGTAATTGGAACTACAATTAATGCAATCATTGCTGTAAGACGGCCCGTCATAATCAAAATCATAAATACTATTATCATTAAAAAACCTAAAATTGCTAGCATAATACTCCCCCCAAATGCTTTGTGAAGTTATTTATCAATTCGTTAAATAACTAATTTTCCGAATATTACACCTTATAATAAATTAACATCGACCAAATGTAATCGTTTACAAATTAATGTTTATTAATTTCTTTATAGCTATTTTGTACATTTTGTTCACGAAAAGCATTGTATGCCTGTCTATTTTTGATAAACAAAAAAAGAGGCTAACCTTGGACTATGTATTCTCTCCACCATCGTATAAGACGATAGAAAGGAAAACACATAGATCTCAATAGTCAACCTAATAAAGCAAATATATTACTATGCATAATAAGAATAAATTTACTCAGTAAATCTCCAATAATTTCTCATATTTCTTATTTTCATCATCAAGAAATCTAGATGTATCTCTACTGTTCATATAAAAATCTTCCCACATATACGTCTGCAAAGTTTGTTTCCATTCTTTAGTTTTGACCATTTTTGCAAATGTCGTCTCCCAGAATTCGATTTCCTTTTTTGACATATTAGGTGGTCCCATAATACCGCGCCAGTGTTTAAAAACTACATCTATTCCCTCTTCCTTCCATGTAGGAATTTCTGGGAGCTCCTTTAAACGTTTCTCCGAGGAAATGACAAGCAATTGTACCTGATTCAAATCATAATATTTTTTAGCCTCGGACAAAGTCATCGTTGCCACATCTATTTGCTTTTTTAATAATGCATCAACTACTTCATCACTATTCTCATAAACTAAAAAATCTAGTTTTTCAGGATGCACTCCTGCCTGTTTACTCGCTAATACAAAAGAAATTTGATCATCATTGCCTAATCTCGGAGAAACTCCTATTTTATACGCTTGAGGTGTTTCTTTGAGCTCTTCCATTAAACCTTTTGCACTTTTTATTTCTGAATCCTTGGAGACAATTACGACATTCCATTCTGTAGCCAAAGTGGCAATGGGTGTAAAATCTTTGTAGGTTAGCTTACTTTGCCCCAACAAATGATTGGTAATGAGTAGGCTTGAATTCATTGCTAGCACATGTTTTTTTTGTTGTTTAGTATATTTCCATCCTAGCTCTCCACCAGCACCTATTTTATTCAGTACATGAATATCCTCATCAATCAAATTGTTACTCAGTAAAATATCCTGTATGGCTCTTGCTGTTTTGTCCCAACCTCCACCAATAGAGCTTGGGGCAATGAATGTTACTGTATCTGTTATTGCTTCATGCCCCTCATCTTGTGAACAACCAAAGCAAAGCATGACAACAAGCACGAAAATAAACATTATTTTTTTTCTCATTGTTTATCCCTTGTCCTTATTTTTAAGTTAACCTTGTTGTTATTCTTTATAGTAATATTTCCTCTCAGGCCTTCCAACAACTCCATATTCATGTTTTGCCGTACAGACATCAATTGAAACAAGAAACTCTAAATACCTTCTAGCAGTTGTTCGAGATGCACCGATTTGTTCACCCATCTCCTCGATGGAAATACCACCTTTTAGTTCCTTCATTACCTCTTTCACTTTTTCTAAAGTATGACGATCAACACCTGAAGGTAAGTCTTTTTGAGATGAGGACAATTGATTGGCAACACCAAAGTATTGATCAATCAATGTTTGGTCGACCTCATCACGATGACTTAGAAGTTTTTTCTTTTTTTTATATTCCTCCACCGCTTCAACAAATTTCTCCATTGTTACTGGCTTCAACAAATAGTTACTCACACCATATCTGACTGCTGTCTCAAGCATCGTTTTTTCTGTTGCAGCAGTCACTATAATAATATCAATTGTTGGATAATGATCCCGTATCTTTGCTAACAAATTTGTTCCAAGATCATCGGGCATATAGATATCCAAAAAAAGCAAGTCAACTTCATATTTCTCTAGTATGTCCATCGTTTCCTTTGCATTCAATGCCTTCTGAACGACCTTTACATCTGGTACCTTATGCAAAAACTGTTCTTGCACTTGTGCAATACGAAAATCATCTTCCGCAATGACAACCTTAATCATTTTTTCCCCTCTCCTTCTTTTATCTCCCTATGCTGATATTTAGACATCCGATTTAGATGGGAGTCCCCCCATCTCACTGAGTAAATTTCATTTTTTCGGTAGGAATACCGTAAAAATGGCCCCAACATTTTTATCATTTTTCACTTCTACTGTTCCACCTAAAGATTCTACAATTTGTTTAACATTAAATAATCCATACCCTCTATTTTTTCCTTTTGATGAACTACGTAAATCAAATATAAAATCTAACATATCTTCAGCAATTCCCTTTCCGTTATCTGCTACTTCTATAATGATATCATTCCCAATTCCTGTAATTGAGAAAGATACCCTTCTCTCTTTTCGATCGGCTACAGCATCAAATGCATTATCAATAAGATTTCCAATGATTGTGATGATATCCGTGATTTCAATGTGACTTGGTAAGACATCTACATAACTATCAGGATCAATTTCAAAGGCAATTTTCTTTTCTGATGCATTGCCCAGTTTCCCTAATAAGATCGCTTGAACATTTATATCTTGAATTTGATTAAATAGGATTCGGTTTTGGTGCTGGTGATTAGCTGATTCCTTTTGTATAAATTCAAAGGCATCCTGATATCTCTCTAATTGGATTAATCCTGACAATAAGTAAAGTTTATTAGAGTACTCATGCGTTTGCGCACGGAGTCCCTCAGAATATTCACGAACCTCTGTGATCGTATCAATAAGCTTTTTAAGCTCTGTTTTATCACGAAAACTAGAAACCACACCCATAATCTTTTCATTTTCGATAATGGGAATAAAATTAAATATATATACTTTATCATTAATTAATATCTCTACATTATGAATGGGCTTACCTTTCTGTAATACACCATCGATAGTAATTGCTGGTAAGACAAATTGGATATGTTGACCAATCAAGGATTCATCCTTGAGGTTCAACATCGACCTAGCAGAATGATTGATTAATGTTAAGAAACCATTTTGATCGATTGCAATGATTCCTTCCATAACGGATAACAGAATGGCACTTCTTTCTCTATATAGTGAGGAGATTTCATGCGGTTCCAACCCCATAGTATCTTTTCTAATACTTTTGGTTAAAAAAACACCACCAATGATTCCTAAAATTAAAACAATCAGAGATGCGATGAGAATGGACTTAATTCGTTTATAGATATTTTGAAAAATCTCTTTTTCTGCGTATTCAACCGCTACGGTTCCAATTACACGAGTATATTCTCCATTGTCTGCTATGATAGGAACCTTCCCGATTAAAACAGAACCACTCTCTCGTTCTAATTCAAAATTATTAGAACCTCCAAATATTAACCCATAATTATTTGTATGATCAAAACTCTTCTGACCAACTTGACGTGGGCTTCTGTGCGAATAAATAATCTTCTCTCGATCTTCAATAATAATATTTTCTGCATTTACCTGATCTATTACTTGATCAGCAATTGGACGAAAACGTAGGTCTAAATCACTTTTCCCAATGGATTCTTTAAGTTCTGGCATAAGAGAGATTGTCATAGCGGATTGCAATGCCAATTGTTTAACTTGAGTCCTTGCATCGACATATTGTAAATAAGCAAATATACTGGCAAGAAGAAAAACAATAAAAAGAATTAACGTGCTAATCAATCCCAATATTTTTGTTTGTAATGGTATCTTTTTTTGTTCAATATACTTAACCTTCATCCTACTTTTATTAAGAATATACCAATATGCTTATCTAAAAAGTTAAATTCTTTGTTGCCGTATATAAGAAAATATAACAGACGTAGCTCATGGTAATTTGACTTTCTTGATTGTTTTAACTAGAAAAATCAAAAGAACTTACTAAAATATCAGAGGAAAACCTCCAGCTTAATTTCTTGATTATACTATAACTCAAAGGAATTTTTGAATTCATAAAAATCTTCCTCCAAAATCGGTGGAAGGTTTATATAAATCAATAATAAAATCTTATAAACACATTCGGAAAGTCCTGTTGTTCATGCTCATCAAAGAAACGCTTTTACGCTAAGTCTCCATTTTTTAATTCTTAGTCAAAATAAACTTGTGTCTCTTAGCTATACATTCTCTTCAGGATGATAATAGAATAAACATGAATTTATTAATACCATTAAAATAAAGATGCTCCTCTTCTTACAGAAATGCGCCAATGTCTGTTATCTCCTTTGAAACTTCCCCTAATTTTTATTTTTTTCCTCCTTATAGTTTGAAAGAGTTCAATAAAGGTTATAAAACACTATAACAAAATATTTAAAATACAAAATAGGAGATGGATAGTATGAGTTTCATTTGGTTTTTAATAATTGGCGGGCTTATCGGTTGGCTTGCAGGTATAATTTTGGGTAAAGATATTCCAGGTGGAATTATTGGTAATATTATTGCAGGTATTATCGGTGCATGGATTGGTGGTATGCTTCTTGGAAGTTGGGGTCCTAAAATTTCTGATTTCTATATCTTCCCTGCCCTCATTGGAGCAATTATACTAGTTTTCATTTTGAGTTTAATTCTGAAATCATTGCGCAATGCTTCGTAAGCTAAATAGATCTCTTAATTTATTTCTATACAATTAAGTGAATCAGATGTAACCAATAATAAATGGTGACTTGCTTATAACAAAAAGGCGGCCTCCCACACTATATCTGTGGAGGACCGCTTTTACTTTGTTCGTCATTAACTTAACAATCCTCCGCTCCTTGAATGCAAGAAGAACAGAACAGCTTATACAACAATAGCGCCTGCAAAATGGTGAAAAGATTGTTGTAATTAAAAATTTAGATAGCACAATTACAAATTTAACGAAACGTATCCACATTGAAGCAATCAATGATGAAATCGCTTCTCTAAAGGCTATAATGTATCAAACGTTTGTACGTAAATAACATTTGATAGCAATGACAGAATTGATTCTACAAGAATTTGTAGTTTTATCCTGTCTTTATTTTTGGCTGTTTTCTTAAATATTGTTGCTATTCAAAACGTAGCAGGTAATGAAGATGGTAGCAGCAAAAGGCAACAATCCAGCATTTGTTATGTTTGATGGACGAATTTATTCCCTTCAAAAGAACATCCTATGATAAAGAGGTGGGATTAATGGCAATTAGGGTTTTATTATTAATACTATTTATTAGTTTTAGTTTTTCTATAGGTGCTTCTGCTGAAGGTCCACTTAAAGCTGCTTTCATACGAAACCACCAGCTTTGGATAAAAGAGGGTGATAAGGAACTACAGCTTACGACAGGTCAGTACGTATCCTCTCCAAAGTGGTCAAAAGACGGTCAATTTATTGCCTATTTAGCAGGTAAGGAGGAGGGTGGAAAAACGAATTTATATATTTATGATGTAAAGAAAAAGGAAAGTTATAAGCCGTATCCTATAATTGAAGCAAATGAAATCAAATGGTCGCCAACATCCAATCAACTAGCTTACAATTCGGGAGGTATCCTAAACGTTACTAAAACCAAAAATGGGCGACCACAAGGTTTTGAAAATGTATCTCTAGGTGTTAGTGATTTTGAATGGTTCCCCGATGGAAAAGCATTTATCGTTTCATCTCAATCTAATTTACTTCCTACTGGCTGGGAACCTGTTCGCCTTTTTAAAGTGCCAGTAGATGCCAATCCTGATACGAATAAAATAAAGCCCTTTTACACCATTCAAACAAATACAACGGATTTATTCGCCATCGATGCTGATTATTTAACGTTTAGTCCTGATGGGAGCTGGATTAGTTTTCTATTAACACCCACAGCGTCTTGGTCAAATGATAGCAATACATTATCAGTACTTTCATCAGTAGGGGATCAATTTCAAGTGATAGGGAAAATGCTTGGGTATGAAAATTGGATAAAGTGGGCTCCATCAAAAAATCAACTAGCCTTCATATCGGGTGAAGGAAGATTTTTTGTTGAAAACAAAGATACAACCGTTACCGAGATTCCTACAGCGAATAAACAAAAGGGCTATACACCCAAAGGATATGTAGATCTAGATTTGGAATGGCTTTCTCTAGATGAAATAATTGTTGCTCGAGCAAAAGAAAACAAAGCGTGGAAATTGGGACCGGTTCCAACTATGTTTACAGCGCTATATGTAATTAATCTTGAATCAGGAGAACAAAGGCAGATTACATTTCCAAAGAACAATAAAATAGATAATACTCCTCAAGTAGTTGGTTCAACGATTACTTGGTATCGAACATCTAAAAAAGAAAACCAAGGAGATGTTTGGATTAAAGATAGAGTAGATGGTCTAGAATATCGGTGGTTAAAAAATGTAGACACTGCACCAACTTTTTTTATAGCAAGTAACTGAAAAATCCGCACAAAAACTTATGCCATATAAGCATGAAACCCTTATTAAATTAGAAATGTTATTCAATTAAATGGCCCTTTAATGAAAAAGAGCGCTTATCCTTCTTGCAGAATCACGCCCGATTGTGGAATATCAAGATAGTGATTCTCCTTTTCATTTGTTTAAATGTCTCATTCATCCTTCCAACTACGTAAAAGTTCTTCGAAAAAGAGTTTCGGTGCAGAGGAATGGTCATCTTGTAGATAGCTTTTTGCCACAGCCATAATATTTAACTTCGGAACAATAAATATATATTGCCCGTATAAGCCATTGGCATAGTAATATTCAATTTTGTTGTTACTATTAGTAATTTCACAAGTCCATAGCTGATAACCATAACCATATCCAGCTATTCTGTCTTCTTCTGCTTCAAATTGTTTATATGGTTTTTTTGCCTCGTGGATCCAGTTAGATGAAATCACTTGATTTGATTTAAATTGCCCTTCGTTAAGTAATAAAAATCCAAACTTCACCATGTCTTCTAAATTTAATGAAATACTAAAGCCACCCTCGTGAATTCCTTGCGGGTCCTTTACCCATATGTATTTTTTTATCCCTAATGGATGGAATAGAAATTCTTCAGCAAATGAGGCGGTAGAACCTCCAGAAACTTTTTGGATGATCGCGCTTAGTAAATGAGAGTTTCCACTATTATATTCAAAGGTTGAACCTGGTCTATATATAACTGGTTGTTCTAGTATGAATTTAACCCAGTTTTTTGAACTTTGGAATTTTCCTACTTGTAACCCCGAAGTCATAGTCAGCAAATGAAATAATGTGATTTCCTCTTTCATTGGGTCATTGAACTCTAATATTTCCGGAAAGTAGTTATAAATAGGTTCATGAATGTTTTTTATTAGCCCTTTATCGACCATAATTCCAATTAATATAGACACAATACTTTTTGTAATGGAATAAACCTTTGTCGGATTTTTTACGACTTTTTTATTCTTTAAATATTCAAAGATCCGTGTATTTCCTTTATAAATGACAAAACCTTCAATTTTAATCTTCTTCACTTTCTTCTCTAACTCATTAAAAGATATTTCACTCATACATATAATCCCTCCTCCACTAAATTGCGTCATTAGTTTATGTACATCAGTTTATAATTTAACCTAAATTTTAACATAAATTCATTAATTTTATCAAATGAGTTATTCAATTAAATGGCCCGCTTGTTGAACAAAAAAGACCATGCATAACAGCACAGGATTTTTAATCAAAGTTTATTATAAACGTCCAATCTTTGTTATACTTAATCGAACTTTGTTTGAAATTCAACTGAAAAATGACAATATTAATTATTTGTTAGTCTCTTTTTATAAAAAACAATCTAAAAAAAATAAAAAACCCTGATACAGCAACACACTGTACCAAGGGTTTGTATTTAATAATAATCATCAATTTCTGTTTAAGTAATTAGTATACAACTTTTTTGTCTAGTATACATCTTTATTAAAACTCAAAATGAAGAGTTTCAATAAAGTTGTATACTAACAAATGTTCAAACCCGCATTCTTGTGTCTTTCTTATCTTTAAAATGACAATAAAGTCGTATACTTATTTTCATCAAATTAACTTATTTTGCAATAAACTGTTACAAAAAAGTTGTATACCAATACGAAAATTATGTACTTACATTATAGTTTAAATATGTTTCTTCACAGCTTTATTCTATAAGAATTTGTTATTATGGATAGTTACTAAATCCTCTATATATTTTAGTAATTTTTCTCGTTTCTCTATATTAATTCTAATATAGTTTTTAAGATTAGCTGCTTCAATAACCATATTTTTTGTTACAATCTCGTCTTTATATTTGGTATCCATAACAATTTTTATTCTTCTATGCCGAAAATCCTCAACCGTCTCTATATTCGAATTGATATACTTAGTAGTAAGTGGGTATTTTCCACTGAACAAACTATAACTTGCTTTGACATCAAGTAAATTTATTATCCCTGTCCTACTTTTCCTAACCAATCTCTTTAAATTTCCTTCATGTTCTGACCAACTATCTATTATTAATTTTGCTTTGCTTAGTAATTCTTTATCTCTCTCTAAGTAATCTATTTTTTCTCTATTACCAGTACTCCTCAAGTAAGGAGAATTGCGAATTAACCATTCTTTATCATATTGTAAAAGCCATCCGTATATTTTAGTATATGCTTTACCTAAGTCAGAGCGTGAATATTCTGGATTTTCTTTTCGGATTTTTAGAAATTCCTCTTTGTAGTACTCCGTTTTTAATTTTTGTTTGTTCATTAATCCTTCTTTGTTTTTTAATTGAACTGAAGAAAGATGCCCCCTATTCTTAATCCTTATTACTGTATCCCTAGATATATTTGCTAATTCCGCTATTTTGTTCAGTGTTAGATCTTGTTTAAGTAATTCATTAAAATTAAGTTCCCATACTCGGCCTCGCTTTACTATTCTTCTATGGAAATCCCTTATATCAAAAGGAGATTTTTCCCCTTCCTTAATTATGTACTCAAAACCGCAATTACACTTTATGATACCTTGAATTTTCCTATCTGAATTATTTACTCTAACATTCACATTTTTTATATTCTCTTTTAAATAATTCTTGCAAAACGGGTTCATACAAACCCAAGGTCCTTCACCAAAAGGTTTAAATGAGTTCTCCTTTTCAAAATAATTTTTGGCTGATCCACTTAATAATCTCATTAATAATAAGTGTCTTATCGGATGTAACGACCTATTTTCTTCAATATTTATTAAACTAGGAACCCAAGAAAACTTGTCACTTATCTTGAAAAATGAATCTAATAACTCTAGAAAATCTGTTGGATAATATTCAATTATTAACTTTTGTAAGTATTCTCTTCGCTTTTTAATGGGATATGCAAACCCTTTCTTACCTAATAAATCTACATATTTGCTAATATAATACTCTTCAGAAAACGATTTGTAATTCATTCTAATAATGTATTCAACGTCCTCTGCTAGATCGATCAAATATTTCATTAGTTCCTCACTATAGCTCCTAAGTGGTTCTCTAATATCTTCAATTGTTGGAATTAAATAATTTATAAAGCCCATCTCGGATATTTTTAACGAATACTCTAATAACGGAGTCTTATGCCTAGTACAAACAAAAATCCCTGGAATTTGATGAATCCTGTTCCAAAATCCTTCACCATTTGACTTAAGCTGTTCCTTTAAGCATTCTGCACAATAATATAAATATTTCTTGTTTTTTACATTGTATTTACTGTAACTAAATAAAAAAATATATAAATTTTTAAAATCACTTTTATAAATTTTCTCATTCCATTCTTCACTTTTAAAGGGTTTTACAAACGGTATCACTGTATGCTGGTTAATAAAATACTCTTTAGTAAATTCTTTCGAGAATATATTGATTTGGGATACTAAATGAGCGAGTCCCATTGGTAATTCTAAATTAATATTTACCTTCTTTCCAAATAGTTCTTTATTTGTATGTTTTCTACTCAAGTTACCTACATGAATGTGATAACGAGCTATTATACTGTAATATAGTTCATCTTCATATGGCGTTGGAAAATAACCTATCATATCCTTACTCCTCTTATTTATTACAATGTTTTTTCAGTAAAGCTTTTTTCATAAGTAAAAACGCTACCTAAAGTATATTTCAATTAGTAATGATGTCTGTCATCCCAAATCTGTTCCATAAGTTTGTCCATCCCATTTCCCTTAGTATTTTAAAAAGACTGCTAGCTTTCACTAACAGTCAATTAATTAAACTTTATAGAATTCTCCACATTAGACTTACCTATTTTACATTTGTATTAGGTATGTTGTTTTTCTTATCCCAAATAATATATATGGTGAATGCTATAGGTCCAGTTAAAAAAACACAAATCAACCATATTAAATAACATTGCTTACTAAACTTATTTTCCAGATATTCATGTGTAATATATGATAACATTAAGATAATTAATATATATACTCCCACTATAAATAACTGATTTAACAAAACATATCCCCCCAATTAGCAACATGTATTTGATTGATTGACAAGATTAATACTACATACGCCTGTTTCTGGTAATTCTAATTCAACACGTTTCGACGCTTCTTCATCTCCTGATAAATAAGCTGTTATTGAACGAACCTGTTCGTAGCCGGTTGCCATTAAAAATGTTGGTGCGCGTCCATAACTTTTAGCTCCGACTATATAGAAGTCCTTTTCAGGTTGGCGTAGTATTTCTTCACCATGCGCTCTGACTGTGCCACAACTATGCTCATTAGGATCAATTAGTGGCGCTAATGCTTGCACACTTTCTGTTGCTGTATCAATAGATAAACGCAGTTCATTGTTCATGGTAAAATCAGGTCGATTTCCTGCATTAACAATAAGTTCATCGAATCCTGTAAGTACTTTTTGTTCTCCATTAATAGTACCTACAATATGGATATTCTCTTCTTTTTTCACCTGTGAAATATAGAAAGGTGTTACTACCTCAATCTTTCCTGTATCTACTAATTCATGGATGCGAATACCGAGTGCGCCACGTGCTGCCAACGCATCTTTTTCCTCCCCGCCATAGGCTTCTTCTACAGATCTTTTACGCATAATCCACACAAGCTTTGTTGAAGGATTATCTTTTTGTAATTCAGCCAAAGCTAATAAGGTATTGATCGCTGAATGACCACCACCAATGACAGCAACCTTCTTATTTGCATATCTCTTAGGATTCGTATTTATATCTGGAATACCATACTCAATGTGATCTGCTAATACTTTCTCATTTTTCAGCCAAACACCTGTAGAATTTGCTGGGTTTGGGTTCCCCCATGTACCCGTTGCATCGATAACTGCTTTTGCCTCAATAATATCGATGTCATCCTCTTTTTCAACATATATATTAAAGAACTGATTTAATCGATTTTTTGATTTCATTTTATCATTTAATTGTCTTGAAATACCTACTACTTTTGAGTTCAATCGGATACTAGGTTTTATTTGTGTTAACTCTGCCAAAGGTTTTAAATAAAGATCAATTAACTCATGCCCTGTAGGTATTGTTTCTAAGTTAGGTTCTACCCAATCAGACCCCTCTAATAATGATTTAGCAGCTCTATTGATGTTATAACGCCATGGAGAAAATAATGTGACATGCCCCCAAGTACGAATATTGTGTGCTATTTCATTGCCAGCTTCAAGTAAAATAAATGACTGGTTTTGCTCTACTAAATGAGCAGCAGTAGCTAACCCGATAGGACCTGCACCAATTATGACAATCGGTAAATTCTTATTGGAATTATTAACAGTCTCTTGGACTTCAATGTCCTGAACAGGAGTACAACAAGATTGATTTTGATTGATTACTTTTAGTGTTTTCATATAAACTTCTCCTCTTTTTTCTTTATATAAGCATTCCCTTATATAAAATATATTTTTTACGTCTAGCAGTAAGCTAGACGTAATTTATTTAAGCTTTTGTGATAGTTATGAACACACTTCCATTTCACACATGATTTTATCAATTTCTTTTATAGCTTTTTCAAATTGCAACCATGTAGAAGTGCCGTAACGATCCATATCTCCTTTAAAGAAGAAATCAAAAGCAAACTCTTTAGCCTGTATCAATGTGTATTCTCTACTATTCATTATTAACTTTAAATAAGCGATAAAATAATCTTTAGTTAATTCGCTAGCATGGTTTACTGTCATTATTGCATCCTCCATTCAACGGATTGAATAATTGCTACGACAGACAGTATATTTAGGATCACTTGTTAGCAAGATGTCGGTGAGTATCCAACTAATACTAAACCTAGCTCACCATTCTCTTCTTCTGCATGGATCGTAACATCTGTTAATTGCGGTGCAATATCAGGATGAATTGCGACTTCGATACCTTCAATTGTTTGAATTGCATCTTCTTCTGCTGGTGCTTCTAAGCCTACACCTAAATTAACCCCACAGCAGCCTGCAATACCAAAGAAACGAAGCGTTTTAACCTCTGAATCAGCTAATACCTGTTCTAAATAATTTTTACCTTCTAGACTCATTTTCATTTGATTTTCTCTCCTTTTAATTCATGTAAGCCTTGTGTTCCAACCGGTGGCGTTTTTACCCATGGAATGGCCACAAATTGATTATTGCTGATGGATCTAACTTCTTTTAGCCATTTCGTTTCAGCTTGTTGTTTTTGAATTAATGTTGGACTTGTTGTATAGATAGATGAAAACGTTTGATTAACAACCCACCAATCAACAGATAATCCAGCACGGTGTAAATCTTCTTGTAAGCGCGAAGCTTCATAAACAGGTGTTGCTTCAGGAAGAGTTACAATGGCAACACTCGTATAAGAGGCATCACGCAACCTTGGTAACAGGTTAGAAACAGCTGGAGGAATATCCCCTTGTGAACGGCTTATTTCCCGATGATAAGCTTCTGTTGCGTCTAGTAAAAGCAACGTATGCCCTGTTGGTGCGGTATCAATAATAATGACTTCATCTTGATGATTTTCTACAACGTTAGCAAATGCTTTGAATACAGCTATTTCCTCTGTACAAGGAGAAGCCAAATCCTCTTTCACAAATGCTAAACCTTCCTCATTCATCGTTTCACTTGCCTTTGCAAGCACTTCTGCTTCATAGTTTGCCACTTCTGCTTTTGGATCAATACGACTGATCGTTAAATTATTAACGTTGTCATCTCCGAATGTCCAATCGAGGTGTGCGGCGGGATCTGTTGTAGTTAAATGTACATGAGTATCCTCTTCTGCTAATCGTAATGCAATATAAGAAGCCACAGTTGTTTTTCCAACCCCACCTTTCCCCATCGTAAAAATGAGTTTCGGTTTACGTTCTAAATAATCTGCAATCATTTCTTCTATCTCAGGAATCTTAGTTTCTTCATTTGATTCATCTGCATGTATAACTTCTTTGTCAGTCATCCATGCTTGCATACGCTCAATACTTGATAATGAGTACGGTACAAAAGGTAAGTAGAAATGCTCAAATTGATTTAGTTCTTCAGGAATTCTTGCTATTGCATCAGCTTGACGCGCAATGAAAGCCTCTTCGATATCATCAGTAGAATTGGCATTGCTCATATATCCATTAATTAGTAGAGTCTGATTTTGAATGCCTATTTCAAACAATTCGTGAGAAGCACGTGCAGCTTCCTTTAAAGGATTTTCTTCTGGGCGTGTCACTAACATTAACGTTGTTTGATTAGCATTCTTTAAACGTTCAACTGCCTCTTTATAGACTTCACGTTGTGGTTCTAGCCCTTTTAAAGGACCTAAACATGAAGTGCCAGTCGTGTTATCGTCTAGAAACGTAGACCATGCAGAAGGCAACTGTAATAATCGTAACGTATGCCCTGTAGGGGCTGTATCAAACACCACAGTGTCAAAATTCCCAATCACTGAAGTATCAGTCAATAGTGAAGCAAATTCATTAAAGGCAGCAATTTCTACTGTGCAAGCACCAGAAAGTTGTTCCTCCATATTTTGTAATACCACTTCAGGTAGTTTTCCACGGTACGGACCAACCATTTGCTCTTTGTAATGTTGTGCTGCCTGTTCAGGGTCCAAATTTATCGCAAATAAATTGTCTATGCCTTCAATTTTTGTTGGACTATTAGAAAGCGTTTGGCCAAAAATATCTTGTAAGTTGGATGCGGGGTCTGTACTAATTAAAAGTACCTTTTTCCCTTCCCTTGCAATGGCTATTGATAGGCTACAAGCAACCGATGTTTTCCCAACGCCCCCTTTCCCCGTGAAAAACAGGAATGGGGTGTCAGGGAAATGAATTCTTGTAAAGCGTTCCATCTTACGCATCTCCTTTTAGTGACAAGCGTACTTTTGGCTTTTGTAGTAATTCGTCTTCTGAAAGTCCTGACCACTGTGAAAATTGTTCATTTGTTGGATAGATTCCTTTGCAAAGTAATTCTCCATCCACAAACGTTGCAGGTAAGGCATCCATTCCTTCTGACACTAATAGTTGATTGATTGCTTCGTTTTCTACAAAAGCATTTGGCTCGTTTGTAAGATTAAATCTTTCAGCTTCTATGTTTGTTTTCTTTAAATTATTCATAATAAATGACATTCGCAATAATTCTGGGTCTATAGAAGGTCCACATAAGCCTGTAGAACAGCACATTGCTGGCTCATAGATATGAATTTTTTTCAATTTATTTCAGCTCCTCAGCTACAAATTGTTCAATGCGTTTACCAATTGCATCACGAACATTTTGGAATACAGCCCACTTCTCTTCATCAGTACCTGTCGCTTTCGCTGGATCTTCAAATCCCCAATGCTCACGACGAACGTGAGGAGGTGTCATTGGGCATTTATCAGCTGCATCCCCACATAAAGTGACAACTAATGTTGCATTGTTTAATGTCTCAAAATCAATTAAATCGGATGTATGATTTGAAATATCAACCCCTACCTCCGCCATCGCTTTAGTAGCATTCGGATTTACGCCATGTGCTTCAATACCAGCACTTTTAACTGTCCAATTGGTAGGTAGTAATTTCTTTGCCCATCCTTCAGCCATCTGACTTCGACATGAGTTTCCTGTACATAAGAAATAAAGTGTATTTGTCATAGTAATTGCTCCTTATAATTTAATGGTTTTAAAGTATTTTTTCTGCCAACGTAAGGCAACCCATACAAGTCCAATGAGGACTGGTACTTCCACTAGTGGTCCAATAACAGCGGCAAATGCCACGCCACTATGCAAGCCAAACACACCCACTGCAACAGCAATTGCTAACTCGAAGTTGTTGCTTGCAGCTGTAAAAGAAAGAGCTGCTGTGACAGGATAAGATGCACCTACTTTACGGGAAGAGAAGAATGACACAGCAAACATGATCACAAAGTAAATAAATAATGGAATAGCAATTCGCACTACATCAAGTGGCAGTTCTACTAATTGCTCACCCTTTAAAGCAAACATCAACACAATCGTGAACAGCAGTGCAATTAAAGTAAGTGGTGAAATTTTCGGTAAGAACTTTTCTTCATACCACTGTTTTCCTTTTGCTTTAATTCCTATCCATCGTGTGAGGAATCCTGCTGCAAATGGTATCCCTAAGTAAATTAGAACGCTCTTTGTAATCTCCCACATAGAAATGGATACATTGAAATTCTCTAAACCAAACCAACCAGGTAATACATTTAAGAAAAAGTAAGCAAAAATTGAATACGTCACAATTTGAAAAATGGAGTTAAAGGCAACTAAACCAGCTACATATTCACGATCTCCACGCGCTAAATCATTCCACACAATCACCATGGCAATACATCGAGCTAAGCCAATCATAATGAGTCCAGCCATATATTCTGGGTAATCTTGTAAGAAGATAATCGCTAAAAAGAACATGAGGAACGGGCCGAGTAACCAGTTTTGTAAAAGTGATAGTAATAGCACTTTCCAATCCTTAAACACTCGCCACATTTCTTCATACTTTACTTTCGCTAATGGTGGATACATCATGACAATTAACCCTATAGCAATCGGTATGGACGTTGTTCCAATAGACATGGACTCTAACGCTTCCCCAACATTAGGCATGGTGATACTTAATACAACACCTATTCCCATCGCAACGAATATCCAAAGGGTAAGGTAACGATCTAGAAAAGAAAGCTGTTTTGTTAAAGATTCATTACTCATTTATATTTCCCCCTACATGGCAGCAATCGGTTTCACAATTGCACCCCTTTAAAGGCTGAATTTGTTCTAAAATGCCCTTCATCAGTGGCGTTTGATTCTCTACTAAACGGTAATGTTTCCAAGTCCCTACTTTCCGTTCCGTAATAATGCCTGCCTCCTTTAATTTTCGTAGATGTTGACTAACGGCTGGTTGTGATATTCCTAGCACATCCACAAAATCACATACACATACCTCCCCGTTTTTCATGCATGCAAGTAATTTAATGCGATTCAAATCCGCTGCTGCTTTTAGTTGTTTTTCAATTAGTGTGTTTTCCATTTATCTGCACTCCTTATATAACTGTTTTCTTATATATTATTTTAAATAAAATCACCTCGTAAGAAGGTGACATAATCAGTATATAACTATATTCTTATATTATGATTTAATGTTTTGAATTGCAACAGATATTTACCCATTTTAAAAAAATTTTTATACTTTGTAAAAAGCGTACGTTCAGTTACCTAAACGTACGCTTTAAAAGATAATGATAAAGATTAATTTATCTCCATTAATTTTTCTTTAGTAACGAGTTATGGAGAAGGTGTACAACACAAATTTGATTTAGCCATAGCTTTATTTAAGAGTTCAATTGAACGTAAAACAGTTTCTTTTTCGAAGTCATTCAAATGTGAAAAAACTTCATTTAAATAATTGTTTATCATTTCATCAATTGTAGTAGCGAGAAATGTACCCTCCACAGTTAATGACAAAATGTACACTCTTTTATCTGATGTTAGAGGAGTTTTTTTGACAAGATTCATCTTAATAAGAGTTTGAATCTGTCTACTAAATGTAGTAATATCCATACCTATTGCCTCTGCTATTTGTTGCATAGAAGGATTATTTTGTTTGTCGATCTCATATAGAATATGGCTCTGTATTGGTGTGATGTCAATTGATCCTACAGTACAACATGTTTTATTTAGTAGAGCAAACTTTTGAGTTAAAACTTGAAAAAGTTCACGTTTATTTTCCATTTAATCATCTCCTATAAAGACATATATATTATTTATTTGCAAAATACAACTAAAATATATTTAACTTTTTTTGAAGATGTTTTTCCTACTTCAAAAGTTTCTACTTTTCATGTGGTGAAGTAACTTTTTCACAACATACTCGGCATCTTCTCCCACACCTCTTAAAGTTGCAGATGCAAATGATCGTTGTCCTTCTAGTCCCACAAAATATAATCCAGGGATACTGCTAATACCTGCCTTTTGTAAAGGCATTCCTTCCCCATCTAATGCACCAAGTAATTTCATATAGGGTAAATGTGGTCTGTATCCTGTGGCATAGATAATGGTATCTACAGGCTCCCTTTCTCCGTCCGGCCAAATAACTCCATCTTCATAAAAAGAAGTAAACATTAAACGTTGTTCCGGACTCCCCTTACTAATTCGATCTTTATATCCTCCTATATCATTCACAGCATTTGATCTGGGTGCCGTTTTTCCAAAGCGCCAGAAAGGAAAGGTATCAAAACCAAATACCTTCAACCAATAGTGTATGTCCCGTCCAAGTAGACGTTGTTTTACAAATTTTATTGGCTGTCGTACTGAAAGAGTAGTTTGGCTAACCTTAGACAATTCAACAGCAATTTGCACAGCCGAATTACCTCCTCCGATTACGATTACCCTTTGGTTGTGATATGGCTGTGGATTTCGATATTCTGAAGAGTGAAGTGTTTTCCCTTGAAAGACTTCTCTTCCTTGAATGTTAGGAATAAAAGGATTATTAAATGAGCCTGTAGCATTTATGATTGTTCTAACTTGAAATTTATCGCCTGTGACAGTTCGAACAATAAAACCTATGTTATTTTTCTCAATCATATCTACTCTCTGATTAATTAAAACAGGTAATTGGAACTTTTTTTTATAATCTTGTAAGTATCGAATAACTTCATCCCTTTTCGGATAGAGATTCTGGTTTCCAGGAAACTTCATGCCGGGCATAGAGGAAAACCCTGCTGGAGAAAACAATTTAAGACTGTCATAATAATTTGGCCAAGAACCCCCGATCTGATTACTTTCTTCTAATATTAAAAATCGTAGACCTTTTTTCAGTAAATGATAGCCTGCTGCAAGTCCAGCCTGCCCTCCCCCAATAACGATTGTATCAAGAATCCCTTTCATTTTTTATCCCCCTTCATTATTTGCATTTTGCAAATATAAATTCATTAAAAATAATAGCTGTAATTAATAAAACTAAGTAAAACACAAAAATATTCTATCCTTAATAAATATATATAGCAATTTTATTTGCAATTTGCAACTATTATTCAAACTAATAATTATTATATTCAATAGCTAACCTCTAATTTAATGATCTACATTTCTTTTTCCATACATATCCAAAAAAATTAACTTTTTTCAAGCTTAGGCTTTTGCATATACTTTTCTGGTCAAAAATAATAAATTGCATTAAATAAATAAAACATTCAAATAACTGTTTGACTATTTGAATGTTTAAGTTTATTATAAAAACAATCAAATAATCGTTTGAACGTTTGAATGATAACTGGAGGAAAATATATGAAAGAAATATGTGAAATCACCTGTATTCATGAGGATAAAGTAAACTATGTTCAAGACAAGTTAAAAGAAAAAAAATCAATGGATGTTGCTAAAGTTTTTAAAGCACTTTCGGATGATACACGTGTAAAAATTGCCTATGCGCTAACACTAGAAGATGAATTATGTGTTTGCGATATCGCTAATATTATTGGGTCAACAACAGCAACTGCGTCGCACCATTTGCGTTTACTACGAAATTTAGGATTAGCTGAATATCGTAAAGAAGGGAAATTGGTTTATTACGCTATTCATGACCCATATTTTAAGAATTTAATCAGTGTTGCATTTGAAGAACATAAAGAAGGTGAAATTAATGACTGAGGAAAAACAGGTATTCCGCGTGAACGGTTTCTCTTGTGCCAACTGTGCAAGTAAATTTGAACGTAATGTAAAAGAAATACCTGGTGTTCAAGATGCAAAGGTGAACTTTGGGGCATCTAAAATATCAGTTACAGGCGATGCGACCGTGGAGGAGTTAGAAAAGGCTGGAGCTTTCGAAAACTTAAAAGTAACGCCAGAAAAACAAAAACGTGTTACTCCACCCCAAACAGATACTACCTATAGAATTGAAGGCTTCTCGTGTGCAAACTGTGCAGGTAAATTTGAACGTAATGTAAAAGAGCTTCCAGGGGTTCAAGATGCAAAAGTAAACTTCGGTGCTTCTAAAATTTCCGTAACTGGCGAAACAACTATTGCGGAACTTGAAAAAGCTGGAGCTTTTGAAAATTTAAAAGTATCAATGGATACACCTTCATACAGATCTAAAGCTCCATCTTCTGACAATAGTGAGGGGCAAGTTGAAAAGAAAGTACCATTTTACAAAAAACATAGCACACTTTTATACGCAAGCTTATTTATCGTATTCGGTTATCTATCTCAATACGTAAACGGTGAAGAAAATCTTATTACCTCCCTATTATTTATAGCTTCAATTGTAATCGGTGGTTTCAATCTATTCAAAGTTGGTTTCAAAAATTTAACTCGCTTTGATTTTGACATGAAAACATTAATGACGGTAGCTGTCATTGGTGCTGCATTTATAGGAGAATGGGCAGAAGCATCCATAGTTGTTATCCTATTCGCTATTAGTGAAGCTTTAGAGCGTTATTCAATGGATAAAGCACGTCAATCAATTCGCTCATTAATGGATATTGCACCAAAAGAAGCTTTAATTCGTCGAAATGGTCAAGAAATCATGGTACACGTAGATGATATAGAGATTGGCGATATTATGATTGTTATACCTGGGCAAAAAATTGCAATGGATGGCATCGTGGTTAGCGGTCTTTCTGCAGTCAACCAAGCAGCTATTACAGGGGAATCAGTACCAGTTTCAAAAACAGTAGATGATGAGGTATTCGCTGGAACACTAAATGAAGAGGGTTTATTAGAAGTTAAAATTACAAAATACGTTGAAGATACAACGATTTCAAAAATTATACATCTAGTTGAAGAAGCTCAAGGTGAACGCGCTCCTTCACAAGCATTTGTTGATAAATTTGCGAAATATTATACACCAATTATCATGGTCATTGCAGGGCTTGTAGTAATTGTTCCCCCACTGTTCTTCGATGGTAGTTGGGAAACTTGGGTTTATCAAGGTTTATCAGTACTTGTAGTTGGATGTCCATGTGCGCTTGTTATTTCAACACCAATTTCAATTGTTTCAGCTATAGGTAATGCTGCTAAAAAAGGGGTTTTAATTAAAGGTGGCATTTATTTAGAGGAAATGGGTTCGCTTAAGGCAATTGCTTTTGATAAAACAGGTACGCTTACAAAAGGTGTTCCAGTGGTTACAAACTTTGATGTAATGAATACCCAAAAAGATTCAAAAAAGATTCTAGCCATAATTACGGCTTTAGAATATCGATCTCAGCACCCTTTAGCTTCTGCGATTATTAAAAGAGCCGAAGAAGAAAATGTTTCATTCAAAAATATCAACGTTGATGCTTTCGCAGCCATTACTGGCAAAGGAATAAAAGGTGAAGTAGATGGTACTTTGTATTACATCGGTAGCCCAAAATTGTTCCAAGAGTTAAATGTACCTATTCCAGAGAATTTAGAAGGAAACATCCTTAAGTTACAAAATGAAGGCAAAACTGCCATGATATTAGGAACTGAAAAAGAGATTCAAGCAATCATTGCCGTAGCTGATGAGGTACGTGAATCTAGCCAAGAAATTATTGAGAAATTGCATAACATGGGTGTTAAGAAAACAATCATGTTAACTGGTGATAATAAAGGGACTGCGAATGCAATTGGTCATCATGTAGGGGTTTCTGAAATTCAAGCTGAATTAATGCCTGAAGACAAACTTTCCTATATAAAACAACTTCGAAAAGACTATGGCAATGTTGCGATGGTCGGTGATGGTGTCAACGATGCTCCTGCTTTAGCAGCTTCTACAGTCGGTATCGCCATGGGTGGTGCTGGTACAGACACTGCATTAGAGACTGCAGATGTTGCTTTAATGGCAGATGATCTACGGAAATTACCGTTTACAATAAAGCTAAGTCGTAAGGCCTTAAATATTATCAAGGCAAATATAGCATTTGCCATTTTAATTAAACTAGCTGCATTACTATTAGTTATTCCAGGTTGGCTAACACTTTGGATTGCCATTGTCTCAGATATGGGAGCAACATTGTTAGTAGCATTAAACAGCTTACGTTTAATGCGTGTTAAAGAATGAATTAACGCACTTTATTCAATAGATGGGCTTTTTATATGAAAGTCCATCTTTTTATTTCTAGTACTTTACTTTCTTAAAATAGCACTTAATTCATTATAGAAAGAAGAGATAAAAATGGAACTGGTAAATGTTTTTTCATTGATTCTGTTTGCTTTGTTTTTATTTTCCTATTCATTAAAGCTAGTTATTCTAAATAAGAAATCAGGGATAAAAGCAAATGTGTTAGGAAAAGGAAATAAGGGGACATCCGTCGATTCTTCCGAAATGTTTGTTAAAATTTCAACTTTCGTATGGGGAATTGCATGGCTTTTAGAGTCAATATTTGATAATTCGATTGATAATATTTTACCTAAACTATTCACCAATGAGGTTATGCATTACTTTGGATTAATGACAATTACCATTGGTTTACTGTTTTTTATTTTATCAATGATAACAATGAAAACCTCTTGGAGAGTTGGTATAGATAAAGAAACAAAAACCTCGCTAATCACCAATGGTTTATACAAATATAGTCGAAATCCTGCATTTGTTGGATTCAATTTAATGTTTATAGGTCTATTTTTGACATTCCCTAACTTAGTTACATTAATTATTTGTTTACTAAATATAGTTTCAATTCATAACCTTATTCTTCAAGAAGAAAAACACTTAGAGAATATGCTTAAAGTAGAATATCTCTCGTATAAGAATAAAACCCCACGATACTTATTTTTTAAATCTACATAAGTAAAGAAATTTTAAAGGTGAAACTAAAACAAAGCACAGACTCTTAATGGCTGTGCTTTGTTTCGTTGTTATCCATTATTCAACTATTATCTTTCCAAAATACATATTCATTCCACAATGAAACGTATATATACCCGGTTTTTCTGGTGTGAATTCGACCAAGTTATCACCTTTATCAAGATCTTTTTCTATTTGGAAATCCTCTATTATTAAGTATGATAAGCATCCACCTGAAAAACTCTTTTGAAAATGAAGTTGAACTGGGATTCCAGCTTTTACTTTTACATTCTCAGGTGTATATCCAAATGGCTCTACCATTATGACGGCTTCCTGATAACCGTCTTTTTGCTCTGCTTTTACTTCATTTATTTTTGTAGAAGAATCGTCTGAAACCGGAGTTGTATCACCCAAAAGATCTCTGAAGTAATGAGAAATGGGTTTAAAGAATACAACAGAAACAACTAATAATACGGCAATTACACAAAAAATAACTTTACTCCATTTATTTTTATTTGATATTACCGTTATTGTATCTGTTCCCTTAACTTCTTGTCTAATTAATTTCAATATAAGAATCATGACAATGATAAAAATTGCATCCACAAATATCATCATAACGACAGGATCTTGAGAAAAAACCATTACCCCCAACATTGCACCCATCATGCCGCCCATGATACCTGCTAATAGTCCATCTAATGAAGCCAATAAACTAAAGGGACGCCCAATAACATATCCAATTATCATGCCAAAAAGTACTGAGGAGATTACTGGGACAGTCATTTTCCCTACTAATATTACTCCTAATATGGTTCCTACTACTATGCTAGCCATCATAGAAACAGCCATTGCAATCATCATAGCAGTCATTTCTGATAAGAACGATTTGGCACGATAGGTAGAAAAAATGACGTAACCGGTTAACAAAAAAATAATACTAAAACTAAATATATATATCATAAACAAATTCCCTTCTATCCTATCCAAGCATTTAAAGTTTCGAATAATCCTGACAATATAAAGAAGATTGCAGAAATATTCCTTGATACATTATGGAATGAATACAAAGTCTTCTTCATTGGATTTAATAACCGTTCACTAATAGTCAGTAGTATCACATATAAAATGAGTGGCATTGCTGTTCCAATTGCAAAAAAAATGGGACCTATCAAATTAAATTCTCCATTTCCTGTCGGCAATAACAAGACAAAAAATAACCAAAACAACGTAGGACAGAATAAAAAACCCATAGCCAACCCAAAAGAAAGAGATGTATTTTTCAATTTCAATCCTTTTTGGACTTTTTGGAAGATACGTTGTGATGCAGAGGAATGTACTGAAATATTTCCAAGGAGAGCTAATCCAATTAGAATAAGAGTAAGGCCAAATAATTTACGGAAAAACATTGTTCCAATGAAAGGAATATCAGCAACTGTACTACCGATGAATACAGACATTATGCCTAACAATATGTACACTAAAGATTTGCCTGTAATATAACTCCCTACATTCAACCACCTTTTATTTTTTTCAGTCTCATATGTAATCAAAGCAACAGCAGTAGAATTAGATGTAAGTTGACATGGTGCAGTTGCCCCAACCAACCCTAATAAGAAAGCCTTCATTCCCCATACATCTAGTTTTAGTGCTAATGTATAAATTGGTTCTGCTACTAAATTGGCTAACTGACTTAACCACACATGTATCTGAAGAAGTACCTCATTCATTTAAATTCCCCTCTTCAACTGTTCTTACAGGACAATTTAAGGTGTTGAGGAAATGATTTCATTATTTCGGAAAATGTAAGGACTTTACCTCCGAATCCTTTTACAAAGTTCTCTGCATATTCTTTAGTCTCAAATACCAACACTTGTGGGTAACAACAACGAATATGGACAGTAGTGTCTAAAACAAACCAAGCTAGATGAGCGCTAATCGTTGTCCCTGTTAAAAAATCGGTACAAATTGCTTGTGCTACCTCATCACCTAACTGTCGATGCCGCAGTATTCCACAATGGCTGCAACAAGCATTTTCACGTTCTCCATTTAAAAGAATTATCCTGTAAACCAATCGATCATCACACTTACGATGACAATACACACACTCGTCTTCCTCAACACGATGTATAGATTGATCCCTTATAAGTGTAATCCCACCATATGTCTTCATAATAAGCCCTTCTTCAATCAGAGGTTTTATATCTCGATGTATTGTCATCTCTGATACCTCAAGTGTTTGACTTAATTCTGAGATTTTCAAATTGTGTCTATATAGAATCATGTCACGTATAAGTTGTTGTCTCTCTGAAAGCATAGTTTCCTCCTGAATGTTATAACTTAACAAGATATAACATCATTTTATTACAGCAATTAGAATAATCAATATAAACCTCGGGATATTTTGTTACATAGTTATGTCAATTATCTATAAAATCTTCTGTAGATGCTCCCCCCACATGAATATGAGAGGTTGCATAGTATGTATTGAACTAAAAAACAGAAGCACAGTAGTTTCAATTACTGTGCTTCTGTTGCTAAATAGAAGAATAAATATTGCTTTGATTACAAACTTGTTCACTGTTCAAGTTCTTCTAGTCAATATGATTTGCACAGCATGCAACGTCTTTTTCCAGACAAAAAGTCATCTCATTATGAGCATTGGTGGATGGTTAATGATAGTAATGGGTGTGCTACTCTATTTTGACATGATGACAAAAATTATTGCTTGGTTTACTCCCTTCTTTGGTGGATTCACAGGATTTTAATTTTTCGATTTCAAAGATGAACAACACCATTATGACTACAAAAAAAAAAGCCGTGTTTTCAGCTATGAACACGGCTTTTTGGTATCATTCTTTATATCAGAATTTTTGCTTCGCACTTATTATCTGCCTTTTTATTTCTATCTCTAACCCAGAATAAAATCTTTCACTGATTCCTGCTTTTCGCATTATTTTCCAAACTTCAAGTTCTTCATCTTTTAATTGATCTATAGCCCAACTAATACGCCTCTTTTGAAAATTGGTCGTATTTTCTTTAACACTCTCAATATACTTCATCGTATTGGGCAGTTTATTTACTCTTTTTTCTAACAACGATTTATTATTAATCATTTTACCTATACTGCTTACGGTTATTCTAACTGGTTTTTCTTTAGCACTTATATCTTCCACTGCTTTTTTTACCATGCCCAAGATGTGAAGGTCTCTCTGTACCCAATCAACTCTTTTATTAGTAACCCTATTTACTTTAACAACTGGGGAATGTTCCTTTAACCATTCCTTATCATTTCTATAAATTCGCATATAAAGTGATGGGTCTTTTTTTCTAAGTTCTGTTCTTGATAATATGGGGTATTGGTTAATTAAATCAAGCCATTTTTGCTTCAAATCACTTTTAATATGATTTTCCTTGTTCATAGGCTTACTATTTCTTTGCTTAGAATACTTAATAATTGTTTTGGTGTCGACTTTTAATATTTTTGAGCATGCTTTATAACTCAACTGTTCTATTTCAACCAATTGATGGAGTTTGCTCAACCAAGTATCACCTAACATCTTAATACGCCCTATATTTGTTTTATCCTCTTCTGTTTTATCTGGCCCCTTACGAGAATAAACAAAGCCACAGGCACAGGAGAAGGTTCCTACCGGCCTTTTAGTATCATAGCAACGAGTAACCTTTAAATTAGTTATTACAGGCTGTAGAAAGTGTTCTGCCGCAGGATTCAAACATAGATATGGCTCTTCACCAAATGGACTATATCGTTTATTTGCATACTGTTCAATTGTATCAACCGATTCACCTAAAAAATAAATGAACAGTAAATGCCGTACAGGATGAAAAGACTTTCGATGTTTTCTTGTTATTGCCCTTAACCAACACTGTCCTTCTACACCACTTGGAAATGATTGCATCAATATTAAAAAATCGACCTTAAACTTCTTAATAAAGTCTTCTTCTAATCGCCTTTGGTCGATTGTGCCGTTTGATTTTACATACCCTTCGCGATCCAATAGGTAATGATAAATCTCTAAGCAAGACAGAATGCTTTAAACAAATAAATACACTTGGTAATTGGTGATATGTCCGCCAATATGTTTCTCCATTCACTTGAATATCTTCTTCAAAGCAGTTAGGACAATAGCGAAAATACATAGGCTCTTTTACTGTCCCAGCCATTTGACCTGTTGAATAATGCAAGGAAGTATTGCCACAGCCATATAACATTTTATTTCGAACACTCTGTTTTATTTCTTTTGAAGTAAAATTTGTATAGTAGTTATACAATGTATGATAATTTATCCATTCATCAATACTCGAATTTAAAAAAGGATTTACTTTTTCTAATAATATCTCTAAATCAGTAGGTAAATCAGGAATAATATATGCTTTCTTTTTTCCAAACAAATCTAAAGTTGAATGTTTATTACTTAAATTCCCTGAACGTTTATGGTATCTAGCCAACACACTATATAATAGTTCATCTTTATAAATTGAAGGAAAAAATGCTAACATCTATTTTATTTACACACCCTTACATTATTAAGTCATCTAAAGGATTTTTAATATATCCTTCTTCACATAATGCCTCATAAGCAGAGCGTTTATTCTTCTTTCCTATATCAACTATTGATTGAAGTTTATTTACTGAAATATTGCCTTTCGCTTCATTTTTCTTTTCTTTCTTTCCCTCAATGTATTGGAGTGATAGAGTCATTAGTTGTGGAATTGTTGACTCAGGTGAATTTTTCAGTGCATATTTAGCAGCGTTTTCAGCAATTTTTTCTGAAACATCTAAATTAATTAAGGATAGGATTAATTTTTCTAGTATTGGAAGTTCTTTATTTGTACGATCTTGTGCCATCTTTTCTTTTTTCGCCTGAACCCTGGCCTTAAGGTCTAATACTGGCAATCTATTTAGAATATAATCTTCAATATCCATTGGAACAATATCTTCGTATTTTGCAATGTCGCTTTGATTTCCGGATTTAAGAGCCTCCAACATAGGTTGAAGAAGTTTCAAATCTTCTTTCACTACCTTTTGTATAAGTTTAGGGGTTATTTTTTCAAGGCCAGAATTGATTGCCCTCGCTTGTGCGAGTAAATACAACTTAACAGCAACATCCACAATTCCTTGGCTCTCTTCGTAAATCGTGTTTAATAATTCTTCTGTCAGTTCCGTATATTCATTCGTCCACTGATAATCCCACATACTTGTGATTAATACTTCCCAATCATCATCTTGTTTCATTTGCTGCCATACCATGTCGCCTTGGCCACTGCTTCTACGTGCTTGTCTGAAATCCTTTTGTAATAATGCCTTGGCTTTCATGGTTCCAATAAACATTACTGGTACTCCTATTTCATTCACTAGCGTTACAAAAAAATTCATCATCATTTCTGATGCAGCACCTGATGCAGATAACGAGTGCTGAACCTCATCAATGATTAGAGCGCCTATTGAGTGTAAACGAGCGACTTGCCCCATACGAGTTACCATTGAACTAACTGAATTTGATGGCTTACCATACTTTTCAAAATAATTAGTACCTGTCAACGAATCAACTTTTTTGAAAAAGTCCATACAAAGAGTTTTTAATGATCCATCATGTGGACAATCCAATTTTAACCATACAATTTGAATCAAATTGATTGGATTTTGATGCAATATTACTTGCGGATAAAGAGATAGTACCCTTTCTATCGCAGATGTTTTACCTATTCCTGGATATCCCATTAAAGTGAAACTTGAAGCAGAAGAACGTATATCTGGCGGTAATCCAATTTCCTCTTTATTAACAAGCTTGTTGTGTAAATCAAGTAATGCTTGAACATGTTTTTTATGTAATGGATTTCGATTAACATATCCATACCTAATGAAACCTGAAAAACGCTGTTCTAGATTTAAGGTTTGATTTATAGGCTGATAAAATCTTGATAATCTTAGTAAAGCATGGTAACGATGATGACTTGATAAATTTCTTTCACTATTATGAAACATAGGTATAAAGCTAAGTTGATCAAACGCTTCTTCTTTAGAGAGTATCGGAGGTAACGCTTCAATAAGGGGATTCCCTTTATAATCAATTATTTCTTGTTCACGATACTCTGCCAATAGAACTTCAATACCACTCTCTAATTCAATTGTCTTCCCATTTTTCATTCCTTCTTCTTCCTTCTTTGCTTTTTAAATAATTCCATTATCGTAGATGTTTCAGTTTTTTCATCTTTCTGCTCAGAAGGTGCAAAAGAAATAATGTTTTTATCATTATCAATCTCAGTTACACCTATTTGAAATGCCTCATACTCTCTTCGTAAACTTTTTTCAACTTCCCGATTTTCTCTAATATTTTTTATTTTTTCCGTTTTAGTGATTTTATTATTTTCATCTTGATTTGGTGTCTTAATTGCCTCATCCACTATTCCTTCAATTTTAGAATAAAAATTAATTTCTTCTTGTAACAAACTATGACTTTCAATTTTATATGTGTTTTGTTCAATCATTAATAATTGTTCAATTTCTTCAAGTACTTTATTTTTGTATCTCTCCTGATGATCTAAAAGGAAGCAACTTTCAAAAAGTGATTTATCATTAATGTGCAGATAAATAATGTCCATGTTTCGAGGATCGTATGAAATATCAACTGTCCAACTTTTCTTTGTTCTAGCTTGTACAAACCAAGATTCCTTTATAGCTGTTTCACAGCTAAATAACCTATTTTTAAACTTTATTCCCTTTGAGGTTACTGTAGCTGTATCTCGTGGCAATAAGTAAAACTTTATAGTATTAGGATGTTCCTTCCTTAGCTTACCTGCTCTATTTTTAATGCCCCAATTCCAGAGTTTAAGAGGAGTCGGTTTTACATTTTCCCGTATCATCTGCTCATCTCTTAGATAATCCTTCATATAGTGATTTTTGTTATAAAATAAAACAAAATTGATTAGAATTTTTGTATATTGATCTATAGTTAACTTAGCTTCTAAACGATAATCACTAGCCCCACGTTCCCTAAAATCACTCTGTATGTAACCTGGTAAGAACGGCTTTATTTTACTTTGTGAAGTATCGAACAATTTTTCCACAATTCCCTTCCAATCTGGTCGAAAAGCAGGATTATTCTCCACTACCAAATCCAACCCTTCAATTAAACTATTCACGTTATATCCCTCCAACTCACCTCTATCCCCTAGAATAATTTCAGGAAGATGCGCAGATGGCCACATTTCATTTGAAATTTCTATACCATATCTACTGCAATATTCCTTTTTATCTGATGCTGCATTTGCTATTGCCATCATCATTCCTGCCCAAGAAGGACCTTCAAATCCGATATACATTCCTGTAATCATATGTGTATATACGTCCACCACAAAATATATAATTGGTTTACCTACAATATAATCAGAATTAAAACTAGATACCAGATACACATTACCAATAGTCGCATCTATTTGATATCGTGATCCTGGCCCCATGACTTCATAAGTTGAAGATCCTAATATTGCTCGATGATCTCGTTCAAATTTTTTCTCACCTTCTCGACTTACTATTTTTTGTTCAATACCAAATTCTTTGTTGTGCCAATATCTAAATTGTCTTAATGAAGGAATTTTATTTTCATCCTGTATTACTATATATTTTGTTCCGTTTTCGTAACGAACTTCATCTGCATAGAACTCCTTTATCATCATTTTATATGCGAATGACAATGAGTTTCTCTTGCTTGTAAAATAGTACCTTTTAATCGATTTACGAAATATTTCCCTTGTTTCATCGGTTACATTTATTCCTACACTGTTAGTGGTTCTAGGTTTTCCCCTTTTCAAAGTACCACTTTTTTTATTTCTTCCCTTACCTCCAGAGTTACTATAATCCGGAAGCAAACTATTCATAGTTTTTCCTCTCTGCCAGTACTTTCTCAAATATTTATAAGCAGTCATTTTTGTACATACTTTATTATTTACAAGTTCATTTATTAGCTGCCCACGTTCTTTTTTCTTATAAATTGAAGGTTCATCATTCACTAAGTTTTTGATAATTGCCCACGCTGTGTCTCTCTTTTGTTTCATTCCCTCAGGTAAATTAATGTGGTTAATTAGTATGTTTGTGTGATCAGATTCGAATTTGGAGTATGAATTTTCTATAAATCCTTGATGTATATCTTTAACTTTTAAAAGGAATGGTAAGGCATTGGAATCTTCTATATCAATTGCATATGTAACGATGTTACTTTCATCAATCCAAAGTAGACGATATACTTTATTACACGTCAAGTCTTTAATTAATTCATTAACTGATATTGTAATCAATGTTATCCTCCTTAGAAACATTCATAATAATTTGATCTAAAGTTAGATTGCTTGGGTTAATTTTCTTACTCATATCAATCGAAATATATTTTCGAGCTATAAAATGTTTTATATAACTTAAAGATGAGCCTGTTTCTAAGTTATAATCCTCATCAAATTTATTACAAACTACTAATAAACTCTCTTCGCTATCTTTTTTTAAAATCAATAAATGCAATAATAAAGTAGAATAGCTTATATCTTCTTCTGCTAAATAATAAGATTTATGTATCCATAGAATATTGTTTGCTAGTTGTTTAGGAATTTCCTTTTCAGTTATGACCCCCCAACTTATTCCTTGTATCTCCCAATACTCTCGTTCAATTTCAAACTTTTCAATTACTCGTTTATCTTCAAGTTGTTCACTTGGTTTTACAGTTCTAGCGATATATTTTCTTTCAGAGTTTTTTACTACTGTTATAAAGAAATCTGTTGTCATATCTATCGGTATACCTGAACTATTATCTTTAGAGTGCTTAATTCCTTTCTCTTCAGCTATACGAATAGTTGTTTCAACATTTAAAGGAAACTGTTCTCTTATGTCTACCACTGTATCTTCCCAATCTAATAAGAGAAAAAAGTCTCTTTCCAAGTTAGACAACAATTCATGCTGTCTCTTCGCGGTCCACCCTATTAATCGAGAAGCATTTCCTTGTGACGATATATCTTGTATTTTAATCCAAGGTATATAATTTGATAGTTCCCCTTGACCTCGTCCTTCTTTAATATAGTCATTTCTTTTTTTCTCAGACCAACCGTATTTCCTTTTAGACATGTAAAGCACCGCCTCGTCGACATAATTATGGTTCAAAAAAATAATTTCTAAAATTATTATAACTTTTTGACTTACTTGTAGTTTAATTTATTCCATTTTATAAAAGTATTTATATTACAATCGTTTACACATAAAAAACGTCCTTTAAAGAGTGGACGTTTGCTAATTTTAGTAAGAAAAATACTATACTTTCTTCGATTCACATTATGTTTTTAACAGCCCTTGATTATATACAATCCACTTCTCCAATTCTCTTTCTACCGCTCGATTTTGCCATTCAAACCAAATCCCAATACACTCACTACAATGACTGTCAACACCGATTTTATTATGCAAATCCTTACATGTAAAAATGGTCTTTTTACGACACTTATAACAGTAGATTTCAATCTCTTTATAAAATTCCATAAATATTACCTTTCATTTTATTTATATTCATTTCCATTAAAGGGACAAAAAATACATAAAATCATTAAGGTATTCTTTTGTATTAACTAAATAAAAATGTTGTTAAGTTGTTAAAAATTTCAATTGAAATTTTAGAAAAAAGATTGAGTATTTCTATAGGGTAGGTTATTTAATATGAACCACGACCAATAACCCTAGATATAAGAGTTATGTAATAGAAACCAATAAAAAAACCTCCATGGTATTTGGAGGTTTTAATAATCTATTTATATTTAATTTACTTCAACTTGCCCCATCATACCATTTTCTTCATGTTCAAGGACATGGCAATGGAACATGTAAATGCCCTTATTATTAAACTTCACTGCTAATTTAACTGTTTGACCAGCTTCAATTGAGACAGTATCCTTCCACCCTTTTAAATTTAAAGGAGGTTCTTGACCATCAATCGACACGATTTTAAATTGAGTGCCATGTATGTGGAAAGGATGTGTCATACCACCCATCATATCAGGTTTATTATAAATTTCCCAAATTTCAGTCTCACCCTGCTTTTGAGTGAAATCAATGCGATTCATATCAAACTGGTTTCCATTTATAGAAACCATTGTCCCCATACCAAATAGTTCAAGCTTCTTAGAAACTGGTAAATTTTTCTCTTCTTCAGTAACACTAAAATCATTTAATTTTTCTGAAATTTTACTTGTACTTGTAGTCTTTTGTTCAATTTTAAATGGTAAAAGGGTAGTACCTTCATCATTTATTAATGCTATATCAGTCTTGTCATCCATTTTTGAAAAGTCCACTATTACCTCTGCTCGCTCACCTGGTGTTAAGGTAATTTCTTTCATATCAGTTGGTTGATTTAAGAAACCACCATCAGTAGCAATTTGTTGGAATGTATCTCCGGTATTCAATTTAAAAGTATAATTACGAGCATTAGAACCGTTTAATAAACGAAGTCTTACTTTTTCTTTACCAACTGTAAGTTTAGGATTCAACGTACCATTAATTAATAAAGTATCTCCAATTGTACCATCTTCATTAAGGACTGCTTGATAATTTAATTGCTTTTCTTCAGTAAATTGTCTATCTTGGAATACTAATGGAAAATCATTCACACCATATTCATTTGGTACATTGATTTCTTGTGAGTTTTCATCATCTATATAAATTAAACCAGCTAAACCTTTATATACTTGCTCTGCTGTAGCACCTTCTGGATGTGGATGGAACCACAGCGTAGATGCTCCCTGATTAACTGTAAAATTTACATCTTCTGTTACACCTGGCTCTAGGACTTGATGTGGGCCGCCATCACCATTTCCAGGGATTTCTAATCCATGCCAGTGAAATGTTGTTGGTTCAGATAAATCATTTTTAGTTCTAAACGTTACCGTTTGATCTTTATTAATACGAATGATTGGCCCTAAAAAGGAACCATTATATCCATATGTCTCTGTTTTAGTTCCCTTAAAGATTTCTGTTGTTCCTTGTTGAGCAGTAATATCAACAATTCCATTTTTAGGTTCAATAATAGGTGGGAGCGCAAGCTCATTTTCCCCATTTGAATTATTTAATGCTAATGGATTGTTATGACTCGCATGACCATTTTCCATGCTACTATCTTTATTATCCATACCCTCCATGTTTTTCATTTCTTCATCACTCATATTGGAATGGTCCATACCAGACATATTAGAATGGTCCATATTTGAATTATTATTAGATTCCGAATTACCCGCACTACATCCTCCAATTATAATAGCGCCTACTAATAATGAAGTAATCAAAAGTTTAGATTTCATTATGTTTCCTCCTTTTATTCTTTACATAGGCACTATAACAAATAAATATGGAGAATTTATGGATTTGAAATTAAATGAGACAAATATTAACCACTCTATCTAAGAAAACTTTGAATAACTTTTTTTATTTCTTAACTTTCCAAATCAAAATGATAATTGACATTAATAAGATACTTATTACAATTTTCCATATTAAATTTACTTGCATAAAACCATATACTGCACCTGCTTCAAAGATTAAAGCTGGTATTTTTCCAATCGTACTAGCAAGCGTAAATGTGCCTAAAGACACCTTAGAAAATGCACTAGTAAAAGTCACAAGACCTGATGACATAAAAGGTAAAATCCTTAAACTGACAATTATCCAAAATGCATCAGAACCTTCCAACTCCTTTAATTTTAAAAGTTTAGGGTGCAATACGAACGGTCTTTTCCATTTATTGATTCCTTTTCTATATAAAATAAAGCTAATAACTGCACCAATTGATTCACCGATAATAGAAATCAGCAAACCGTTGAATACTCCAAAAAACACAAGGTTAGTGGCTGTAACAAAAACACTTGGTAGTACACCTATAATACTAACCAAAGTATTTATCATTAAACTAACCAAAATTGCAAATAATCCAGATTGTTCTAGTAAATGAAGTAATTTTTCTTCCATGATTAAACGCTATCTTTTTTAACCTATTACTTGCATATAATGAACTATTGTTAATAAACAACAACTGCCTGTTCGCCTAATGCTTCATAACTATTAAAAAATGCTCCCTTATCCAATGTTATAATTCCCTTACGTGGATCCATTACTTCCACAGTAGTATCTCCCACAGATAATAGTACCATTGTATGTAAATTTTGATACATTTGATGGTATTCACCTGTTTCTTCAATAATCCATCCCCCTTTAACCTTTGGTGGTGAGAGGTCCAATGTTACCCATGTAATAACTGGTATTCCCTGTCTAATATAATTTGTTATTTCTTTTATTGTTCTTCCACTAATATTTTTTGCTTGTAAATCTAACTTTCTCTCTGTGATAAAATTATTAGCTGCTTTGACAATTGGTTCGGCAAAAACATATGTACCCGTTTCTAGATTACTTGGCTCGCCGCCATATGCTTGATTAGGATTTGGCCCATACTTTTTTTTCATTTTGTATTCAAAAGATTGTTTAGGTAAATAATTTTGATCCATTTCTAATTTAGATGTTTCTGCACCATAGTAATTAAGTACTGCTGTAAGAGTAGTTATTTCACACCCATTTGGTAGTTCAGGATTTTGTAGAATTACAGGTACTCCAAATCCTTTATTATGATTTACTGCATATGTTTGAACCAATATGGATTGTGTAGATGACGTATACGTAAATTTTTTTTCTGTTAAATACATCCCTGTTGTAAAATTGTCTGGACTCCCTACTTTTACTGTATAAGTTTCATTTGGTTGTAAATTATAAAATTCTGCCTCACCTTTATCCAAACTAATTGTTGAATCTATTTCTTTCCCTTCTTCATCGAGTAATTCCACATATAGATCATTAAGTGGATCTCCACTAAAATATTCAACTGTTAAAACTGCTATTTTATTTGAATTGATATTTTCGTTTGTACAACCCTTTAAAAAAACTACTAATACTCCCAAAGTGAAGATAATTCCTCTCTTTCTAATTTCCCACGCCTCCTCAGTTATTGTTATATTATTAAAAATGAATATAACGAATAATTATGGAGAAATTATGGATTAAAATTAAAGGATATTATAGAATTTCTAAAACTAAAAAAGATGTCCAATTTGTCAAAATTGACTCGTCGAACATCTTTAAGTATTTAATTTTTATGGAGAAGATAATTCACTTTCCGTTAGCCATTTATGATTTTTTATTTTTTCACCATTAGTAGAAGTGTAGTCAACCACATACACAGTAGTTTCTTCTGCGGAATCAATTTTTGCAGTTACCCCTTCCATACCCTCCATATGATTAGCATTTATAATAACCTGTGTTCCTGGTTCAAATGGCTCTGAACCAGCACCTTCTATTTCTTCTTGAATGACCCACTTATGATTTGTTACTCGATTTCCACCATTTGTAGGAGCGTAAGATATAGTATAGACTATTGTATCGTATGCCCCTACAATTGTTGCTTCAGCTCCATCCATGCCTTTCATGTGATCTGCATGAATTATTGCTTTTGTCCCAACTCCAAACTTAGGATTTTCAGCTTCTTTTAAACCTTCAGGAAGTTCATTTGAACTAGGATTCATTTCAGAATGGTCCATACCTTCCATATCTTTCTCGGCCATTTCATTTGTCTGCATTTCTTGTTGACTTTCTTTCTTATTTGTATTTCCTGTACATGCAGAAAGCATTAATGCAGCAACTATAGTAACAAGACTCATTATAATTTTTTTCTCCATCATAGTCCTCCTACTCGCAGGCTTGAATTTTTGTATTCCCAATCATCATAAATTTACTTTAGGGATATTTCATACGAGTTTTTCTTTATTTAGAATCACCAAGAAAATTTAATATATACATTTTAAAGATACCTTCCTTATTCATTTTTAAAACCTGGATTGTCAAAAATGTTGAAACAGCAAAAGGGGTAAGGAGCTTTTTTTAAATTAATTCATATAATGAGATTAACCAATTTTTTAAGGAGTAGATAACCATTGATAACGAAGCTTTTAAAACATTTTCTGATTCTCAATTATTAATTGAATCTATTGAAAAACTAGGTGATGAATTATTTGCATTAACTGTGGAAATTGCATTGAATGTCTTAAAGACTGTAAGTAGTGAAGATGGCCAATTTACAAGCGATTTTTCTTCGCCATCAAGTTACTTGCAACAACAGATAGATTATTTGATTTCTGAATTAAAAATGGTAAACGAAATTATACAAAGTAATGAAAACGAAGCAAAATAATATTTGTGATTGTATCCATATGCTTCAAAATTAATACCCTACTTTTATTTGAGACTAAACATTTTTTATTTCACCGTCATCTTATTTATCAAAAAATAGAGCTTATCTAAATATATAGATATACCTTATGCCCTGTTAATAATAACTGGGCATTTTCAAATAAGTATCATTGTATTTAATTTGACAACTCCATTTGTATATCAATTACAAAATCAAAGCTAATTACTTAATTATAAACTTGCCAACCATACCAAGCTCCTTATGTCCTGGAATAGTACAAACAAATTGATATTCTCCTGTATTAATGGGAGTAAAACTCATTTTTTCTGTATTTTTAGGCCCAACATGGAGATGAATCATATTCTCCTCCTTTTTGTGATGTACATGATTATTACTACTAATAGTATTTGATGTTGGTATTGTAACTTCAATATCATGTTCTATATTATCTTTATTAATTAATTCTAATGAAACCGGTTGATTCTTCTCCAAAATTACTTCAGAGGGCGAATACTTCATATTTTCTGTTTCTATAGAAATAATCTTAATCTCTTTCTTTTCTAATTTATTTTGAGCGTTCGAGTGTAGATTATGATCCACTAAAGAAGAGTCTTTAATAAAGTTTATTTGTTTTTCGGCAAAAGGAATGCCCCCAAAAAAGTAGAAGAGTATAAAAACCGAAAAGAAGAAGGGTGTTAAAAAGCCCATTTGACTTTGGAATGTTTTTTGACTTTTACTTGGAAGTAGCGCAAATAAAAAAATAGTGAAAATTGATAGCAACAGAAAAATTCTTATTAATACAATGGATTGCCCGCCATCCACCATTTCACCTAACATTGCCCCCATCATACCAGCCATTAAACCTGCCATTAAACCTTCTAACATAGGTAATAATCCAAAGTTGCAACCACTTAAAAAGCCAATGCTTGCACCGAGAATAATTGAAATAATCGTTGAGTAAAACAAGTTCCCTTGAAAGGTAACTCCAAAAAGTATTCCTAATGTTAGCCCTACATTCATACTAAAAAACATTGAAATAGTCATACCTTGCATAGGCTTAATAGTCTTTTTCATAATTCTTGAAACCATTATGACAATTAACAATAAAAACATTAGTGATACTAAGACAAACATTTGATAAAATCCCACATATCCATCCTTTAACAATTTAATTAGCCTGTCTAAAATACACACCGTATACCTTATATAGGTATGCTCGAAAGAGAGTATTTATTTTATTATTACTTGATTTAAGTTTTATTTATCTTCAAGTAACATCACCTAGTTATTATTGCAGTGAGATTACACCGAGTATATTAAGTCACCAATTTTAATATTCTGCACAAATCAGTAATATAAATGAAAAATTTAGTATCTCTATTCCATGCTATTCTTACTTTAATCAAAAAAGCGATTGCTTTTCGAAAGGAGTAAGTTTAGTGAAAAAGAGATGGTTACTACCGGTTTTTGCGTCATTTGTAATTTTTTCAGGAATAGGTATGAATGATGCTGAAGCAGCATCAGTTACTGATTTGACGAGTACAGCGAAAGATTATATAGGAGCTCCTTATAAATATGGTGGGAATGATATTAATACAGGTGTAGATTGTTCAGCATATACAAAGTTTATATTTTCTAAGTTAGGTATTTCTTTAGAGCGCACATCTAAAGACCAATATCAGCAAGGTACTTCTGTTTCTAAAGATAGTTTAAAAGCAGGTGACCTCGTATTTTTTAATACTTCAGGCAACGGCATATCTCACGTTGGAATATACATAGAGAATGGTAATTTTATATCAGCTACTCCAAGTTCGGGTGTTAGAATTGATAAATTAAACGATCCTTACTATTGGGGTTCTCGTTATATAGGTGCAAAACGTATTGCAAACTTTACTACAAATGAAATAGCTCAAGCAGAAGTTAAAGGTGAAGAGATAGACTTTTCCATTTATGCCTCACGTGGAGCAGTAGCCATACAGCTTGCTAAAGCTTTAGCATTAGATACAAGTGATACAAACTCAAGTTTCCCTGATGTTAAATCATCTTCTGAACAAGCTGGAGCTATAGTAGCACTAAAAAAACTTGGAATTTTTAATGGAGATAGTAATGGTAAATTTAACCCAAATTCACCGATTACTCGCGGTCAATTAGCAAAGGTTTTAGTTGAAGCATTTGATTTAGAACAACAAGGAGAACCAAAGAATTTTACAGATGTAACGAGTACTCATTGGGCCAAAAATTTTATAGCAGTTCTTTCATCAAATAAGATTACGCAAGGTAAAGGTGATGGCACATTTGGCGTAAACGACAAAGTAACATTAAATCAATTAAATATCTTTATAGAACGATTAACTCGATAAATTTTGTTCGAGGACTTAAATTAAAAATGGCGGCTCATTTATTCAGAGCCGCCATTATAACCTTCCCAGAACTTCTTAGAGTAAAACTAATTTATTAACTCTTCTTTTCCTATCCGTTTTAAAAATTTGAAAAACGTTTCTCGTTTTTTTCCATTCTGTGAATATACATTTATAATCTTTTCTATTTTATCGTACAATTCATCTGGTGTTAGATTCTCTTGCAACAAAGATCCCACCTCTGCATCTTTCCCTTTTGCTTTTCCTCCAACATATAAATTGTAATGGTCTTTAATTTTCATAATCCCTATATCACTTAACATTGGTTCACCGCAACCAACAGGGCAACCTGTGTATGCAACTTTAAGAGTGAATGGTACAGCTTTTCCTGCTATACGATTATTTATTTCTTTTGCTACTGGCATCCCCTCTTCTTCTTCTCCTTTGCAAAAATTACATGTTCTCAAACTCTTTACAAAGTTGCCAACTGGATAACAAGATAAATTAACACGGTTGAATTCTTCAATTATTTCTTCTTTTTTATTTTCCGGAATTTCTAGATAGAGTTGTTGGAAGGTTGTTAACTCAAGCTGTGCGTCGTCTTCCATATATTTGGTGATCGTTAAAAGTTGTTTAGAATTTAGTTTTGCCCCAAATTCTATTCCCCCATTAACGGCAATTTTAATTTTTTTATCTTCATTACTCATACCAATTTTCCTCCATACTTTCCCAAACAATTAATTTATTTTGCTCTTTACCTACCTAAGGATGGTTTATCTGATGAAAATAGTAAGTTAAATTATGTCAGTTAAACTATTGCGTATTTCTTTATAAGTAAACCCAATAGAGTAAAGTTTACAATTGAATTAAAGGGTTATTTATTATCTAATTTTACTCTTTGTAAGCGTAATGCATTTAAAACTACAGATACAGAACTAAATGCCATCGCCGCACCTGCTACCCATGGAGCAAGTAGACCTATTGCAGCAATAGGAATACCCAAAGTATTGTAGGCAAATGCCCAAAATAGGTTTTGCTTAATATTCCGCATTGTTTTTCGACTCATTAAAATAGCATCTGCAATACTATTTAAATCGCCACGAATTAACGTAATATCAGCAGCTTCCATGGCAACATCCGTTCCTGTACCAATGGCCATACCGATATTTGCTGTGGCCAATGCCGGAGCATCATTAATACCATCTCCCACCATCGCTACATTTTTCCCTTGTGCTTGTAGCTTTTTCACCTCGTCTGCTTTACCTTCAGGCAATACTTCAGCGATAACTTGATTCACGCCTACTTCTGTTCCTATCGCTTGAGCTGTACGTTCATTATCACCAGTCATCATAATGACTGTAATGCCCATATTCTGTAGTCGGTGGATTGCCTCTTTTGACGTATCTTTAACTGTATCAGCAACAGCTACTAAGCCTGCATACTGACCATTAATGGCAGCAAGCATTGCTGTTTTACCGTTTCGCTCTAACTGCTCCATTGTTGGTAAAATATTATCAATATTGATTCCGTATTGTTGCATTAATTTTCGTGTACCAATGACAACTCCTTGACCTGACACAGTTGCCTGCACACCATAACCTGGAATAGCCTCAAAAAATTGAACTTCTCCTAATGCTATGCCACGTTTTTCTATGCCCTGTACTATAGCTTCTGCTAACGGATGCTCTGACTGTTTTTCAGCAGCCCCAATTAATGATAAAAAACGAGCTTCCTCCTGCTCTGAATCTAAAAGAACGTCTGTAAGAACAGGCTTACCATGTGTTACTGTACCTGTTTTATCTACAACCACTGTATCAATACTTTGTGTTTGTTCTAAATGTTCTCCACCTTTAAATAAAATACCAAATTCAGCTGCACGACCTGAACCTGCCATTATGGAGGTTGGCGTTGCTAACCCAAGCGCACAAGGGCAAGCGATTACAAGTACTGCAATTAAGACCTCTAAAGCTGGTGTAAATTCTCCTGGGCGAACCCAAATGATCCAAACTAAAAATGTGACAATTGCAATGCCAACAACAATTGGTACAAAAACCCCCGAAATTTGATCTGCTAAGCGTTGAATTGGTGCTTTTGATCCTTGAGCATCCTCAACCACTTTAATGATTTGTGCTAACGCTGTGTCACGACCAACCTTTGTCGCTGTCATTTTAATAAATCCATTTTTATTAATCGTCGATCCAAATAATTGATCGCCTTGCTTTTTATCAACTGGTAAACTTTCACCTGTAAGCATTGATTCATCAACAGCTGTTGTTCCCTCTATTACCTCACCATCTACAGGTATCTTTTCACCTGGTTTCACTAGAATAACATCGCCAATGATAACTTCTTCTAAAGGAACCTCTTTTTCTACACCGTCACGTACAACAATAGCGGTTTTAGCTTGAAGTCCCATTAGTTTTTTTATGGCTTCAGATGAGCGTCCTTTTGCTTTGGCTTCAAATAATTTACCTAATAATATTAATGTAATTAATACAGCACTCGTTTCAAAATAAAGATTTGGACCATGATGCGACCCTATCGTCACAATCGCTTGATAAACACTATAGAAATAAGCTGCTGATGTCCCCATGACCACAAGTACGTCCATATTAGCACTACCATTACGTAAAGCTTTATATGCCCCTACATAGAATTGCTTACCAACAATAAATTGCACAGGAGTAGCCAATACCATTTGGATCCACGGATTCATTAGAAATTCTGGGACATATAAAAATGATGTAAAGGAAAAATGTCCAACCATCGTCCAAAGCAGCGGTAAAGAAAGAATAGCCGATAAAATAAATTTTCGTTGTTGCTGTTTAATGGCCTTTTCTCGATGGTCCACTGTTTCCTGTTCATCAGCCTTTTGATGAGCCCCATAGCCCAATTTCTCCACCTTCGCAATGATGTCTACGATTGACACTTCAGATGGATTAAACTCAATCATTGCTTTTTCCAGGGCTAAGTTAACATTGGCAGAAGAGATACCACTTAACTTATTTAACCCTTTTTCAATGCGAGTTGCACAAGCTGCACATGTCATACCTGTAATATCAAGTTCCGCCTTTTGTTTAACAACCCCATAACCAAGTGCTTCTATTTTTTTTTCGAAATCTTCTTCACTTAATTTTGCTGGATTGTACTTAATAGATGATTTTTCAAGCGCTAAATTAACAGTCGCTTGTTCCACACCATCCATTTTATTTAAACCTTTTTCTATACGAGTTGCACAAGCTGCACAGGTCATTCCTGTGATCTGAATGCTCGCTTCTTTTAATGTATTACTCATGATGCTGTTCACCTTCCTCATACCCAATAGGGGTATATATTTTTGAAAACAAGAGAGTGCATTTATGCACTCTCAAAAATATTATTTTACCTCATATCCCTGTTCTTCTATTGTTTCCTTAATTTTCTCAAGCGATACTTGGGATTCATTAAACGATACTTCAACTTGTGCATCTTTTAAATTCACGTTTACTTGATCAACACCTTCTAATTTCCCTAAACTTTTTTCAACAGTATTTACACAATGACCACATGACATTCCAGTTACCTTTAAGATTCTATTTTCCATAAAAATCCCTCTCTTTTGAAATATTTTTATAAAATGTAAAAGGGTATTAATAATTTTTTTATATTTCCTTTTAACTTTCGAATTGTGATTTTAACTTATATTGGCTTCATCACTTTTAATGCAGTTTATCATTATCAAACAAGCTTTCTTTAAACGATAAATTTGTAATTACATCATCACCGTAAATTATCAACCTCCTCTAAACACACATTCATGTTACCATACCCCAGTTAGGTATGTAAAGTGGTGTTTTAATTTACTATATGCGTCACTAATTATGCAGTATATGTTAAATATCACGTTTATTTAACATTCAAACACTGTGACTTAATTAAATTTTTTAGCAGTCCATCAAAAAACTCTGCTCCTAAATAAGCAGAGTTTAAAACATTTTCGCGTTAGAAGAATTACTTTTATTTATCATTGATTCTTCATTTATAAAATCAAATCTTCTACACAGCCATTTTTTTACATACTTCAGCGCATCGGTAACATGTTTCTGCACATTCTTGGCAATGTTTATGATGTTCATGTTTTTTACAAACATCACCACATGCCTGACAAATCTCAGCACATAATTGACAAATTTGCTTTACGAATGGACTACCAGACTGCATCGATTTAGCAGAAAATGCACAAATATCGGCACATTCTCTAAGGGTACGAATGCACTCCGCTAACATTTTAACATCATCTTCTTCTAGACATTCATGATAACATTTATTACATTCCTTCATACACTCTAGACAAGCTTTAATACATTCTTCATAGCTCATTTTCAATTTTAAATACCTCCTGTTAATTTAGTCTGTCTTATTATAACCACTCCTATTTACTATATACCCCATTCAATCATAACTAATCTTCCCTATTGATATTAAACGGGTCTTCGGAATATATAGTGGAATTACTTTCTTAATAGTTTAAAAACAACTGGTGTTTAAATCGGATTTTCTGGTGGGATGTTAGGATAATCAATAGTATTATATAAAAGTATCAATCACATACGAGTGATACTTTGGGAAAAAAATAAAATAGTCCAATTTACTTGACCGTGTACTATGGTACACGGTTTATAATATTCATGGGGTGAAATAAGATGATTTATCGCATTAGTGAGTTTGCAGATAAATGTGGAGTTAATAAAGAAACGATCAGATATTACGAGCGAAAAAATTTATTACAAGAACCTCACCGAACGGAAGCTGGTTATCGGATATATTCATATGATGACGTTAAGCGTGTTGGGTTTATTAAACGAATACAGGAACTTGGTTTTTCTTTAAGCGAGATTTATAAATTACTTGGTGTTGTAGATAAAGATGAAGTTCGTTGTCAAGATATGTTCGAATTTGTTTCTAAAAAACAAAAGGAAGTGCAAAAACAAATAGAGGATTTAAAACGAATTGAAACTATGTTAGACGACTTAAAACAACGATGTCCAGATGAAAAGCAATTACATTCGTGTCCAATAATAGAAACATTAACATGAGAGATTAATTAACGAAAGGAGCTTTTTTATGAATAAATTTAAGGTAAACATTTCAGGAATGACTTGTACGGGTTGTGAAAAACACGTAGAATCAGCACTTGAAAAGATAGGTGCTAAAAATATTGAGTCTAGTTATCGTCGTGGTGAAGCAGTATTTGAACTGCCCGATGATATTGAGGTTGAAAGTGCAATAAAGGCGATTGATGAAGCAAATTACCAAGCCGGAGAAATTGAAGAAGTATCATCACTAGAAAACGTGGCGTTAATTAATGAAGACAATTATGACCTTCTTATTATTGGTTCTGGTGCTGCTGCCTTTTCTTCGGCAATTAAAGCTATAGAATACGGTGCAAAAGTTGGAATGATTGAGCGTGGAACGGTTGGGGGAACCTGTGTGAATATTGGCTGTGTTCCGTCAAAAACTCTTCTTAGGGCAGGGGAAATCAATCATTTATCAAAAGACAATCCGTTTATAGGTTTACAAACATCCGCTGGAGAAGTGGATTTAGCTAGTTTAATCACGCAAAAGGATAAATTGGTGAGCGAACTTCGGAATCAAAAATATATGGATTTAATTGATGAATATAATTTTGATTTAATTAAAGGTGAAGCAAAATTCGTTGATGCTAGTACGGTTGAGGTCAATGGGGCAAAGTTATCTGCAAAACGCTTTTTAATTGCAACAGGTGCATCGCCTTCGTTGCCCCAAATTTCAGGACTTGAAAAAATGGACTATTTAACTAGTACAACACTTCTTGAGTTAAAGAAAATACCAAAACGATTAACTGTAATTGGTTCAGGATACATTGGAATGGAGCTTGGACAACTATTTCATCATTTAGGTTCAGAAATAACGCTTATGCAAAGAAGTGAGCGACTTTTAAAGGAGTATGATCCTGAGATTTCAGAGTCAGTTGAAAAAGCGTTAATTGAACAGGGTATAAACCTTGTCAAAGGGGCAACTTTTGAGCGTGTTGAACAAAGTGGAGAGATAAAAAGGGTTTACGTAACAGTAAATGGCAGTAGAGAAGTCATTGAATCAGATCAGTTACTTGTTGCCACTGGAAGAAAACCAAATACGGATTCTTTAAATTTAAGTGCAGCAGGTGTTGAAACTGGAAAAAATAATGAAATCCTGATCAATGATTTTGGTCAAACAAGTAATGAAAAGATTTATGCAGCAGGAGATGTGACTTTAGGACCACAATTTGTATATGTAGCAGCCTATGAAGGTGGAATTATTACTGATAATGCTATTGGTGGATTAAACAAAAAAATAGATTTATCGGTAGTTCCTGCTGTTACGTTTACGAATCCGACGGTTGCAACGGTTGGTTTAACAGAAGAACAAGCAAAAGAGAAAGGGTATGATGTGAAGACATCTGTATTACCTTTAGATGCTGTTCCAAGAGCAATTGTAAACCGTGAAACAACCGGTGTATTTAAACTAGTAGCAGATGCAGAAACACTAAAAGTATTAGGGGTTCATATTGTATCTGAGAATGCAGGAGATGTCATCTATGCAGCATCATTAGCTGTTAAATTTGGCTTAACGATAGAAGATTTAACAGAAACCCTAGCACCATATTTAACAATGGCTGAAGGGCTAAAATTAGCTGCACTTACGTTCGATAAAGATATTTCGAAATTATCTTGTTGTGCAGGCTAAGGGAACTTTTTTACAACTCCCTATTCAAGTGAACCAGCTAATGCTTTAAGGGATTTTCTAAGTGCATTTGTGGTCACAAAAATAATTTAACACTGATGATTTCGACATCAAATCTATAATTGATACCTTAACACCGCAGAGTAATAAAGGATGAATAATATGTCAGACTTATTATCCCTACCAGACATTAAAACAATAGAACCGCCACAAGAAAATGAAACCGATATGATGTTTAAAGTTGAAGCAGTCGGACCACCTGAACGTTGTCCTGAATGTGGTTTTGACAAGTTGTACAAACACAGTTCAAGAAATCAACTAATTATGGATTTGCCCATTCGTTTAAAGCGAGTGGGCTTACAATTGAACCGTAGACGATACAAGTGTCGTGAATGCGGATCTACCTTCTGGGAACGCCTAATATCTGTAGATGAAAAGCGTAGTATGACCAAAAGGCTTTTAAAGTCCATTCAAGAGCAATCCATGTCTAAGACCTTTGTAGAAGTCGCAGAAAGCGTTGGTGTTGACGAGAAAACCATTAGGAACGTTTTTAAGGACTATGTGGCACTCAAAGAACGTGAATACCAGTTTGAAACTCCTAAGTGGCTTGGGATAGACGAGATACATATTATCCGTAGACCTCGGCTTGTATTGACTAATATTGAACGCAGGACTATTTATGACATCAAGCCTAACCGTAACAAGGAAACAGTCATCCAACGTCTTTCAGAAATCAGTGACAGGACTTACATTGAGTACGTCACAATGGATATGTGGAAGCCCTACAAAGACGCAGTGAACACTATCCTTCCACACGCTAAAGTTGTCGTAGATAAGTTTCATGTAGTTAGAATGGCTAATCAAGCCTTAGATAACGTCAGAAAGTCTTTGAAAGCCCATATGAGCCAAAAAGAAAGACGTACCCTTATGCGTGAAAGGTTTATCCTTCTAAAGCGTAAACACGATCTAAATGAACGTGAATCATTCCTCTTAGATACTTGGTTAGGTAATCTTCCTGCTTTAAAAGAAGCCTATGAACTCAAAGAAGAGTTTTACTGGATATGGGATACTCCTGATCCAGATGAAGGTCATCTTCGTTATAGTCAATGGAGACACCGTTGTATGTCCAGCAACTCTAAAGACGCATATAAAGACCTCGTGAGAGCCGTAGACAACTGACATGTCGAAATATTCAACTACTTTGATAAAAGGCTCACTAATGCTTATACGGAGTCAATTAACAGCATTATTAGGCAGGTAGAGCGAATGGGTAGAGGTTACTCGTTTGATGCCTTACGAGCCAAAATCCTTTTCAATGAGAAGCTCCATAAAAAGCGTAAGCCACGATTTAATTCAAGTGCTTTCAATAAAGCTATGTTATACGATACTTTCAATTGGTATGAAGTGAATGATCACGACATTACAGACAACTTTGGTGTCGATTTTTCCACACTTATTAAGAATTTGGAGAAGGGTGATTTATAAGCCCTTTTCCACCATAAAATCCGAATACCCTATTAAACTAAGAGAAGCTTCATGAGACCTATCATCATACTAATTATGATTCCCATTCCTATGATTGAATAACTAATTACTTTTAAGTCATCTTTTTTTTGCAATCGACAGTATTTTTTATAACTAACTTCTCCATTTGCGAACATAAGACCAAATTGATCAGGTTTAATTGAATAAAATACACCATTCTCGTCTTCTAAAATTAGTTTTGTTATAAGGTTCTCCCCGTTCGATTTTTGATTATGAGTATTGCTTCTCGAGCCTTCAATCCTCACCACTTTGTATATGGAGTTCCCCAAAATCTTTTCTGTTATATGAAAAGCTTGATCTTCTATAAAGTTGTTATTTATACACACTTATATCCCCCCTCTGTTCACTAAGCTTCTGATATACTATATGTAAAATTTAATATATAGTTTTAACTAATCAGGAAATTGGAATCTTTTTTTTACAATATAATAAAAATTCGTCAAATTATATTTGACGAATTTTTTGCTTCATCTTTACTTATTCGATTTTGAGCAATTGTGCATTTATTGCACATATAATCGTACTTAAGGACATGACAGCAGCTCCAATTGCAGGTGTAATAACAATACCTACACTATATAAAACGCCTGCAGCTAGTGGAATTGCAAGAATGTTATAACCAGCTGCCCACCCTAAATTTTGGACCATTTTTTTATGACTAGCTTTCGATAGCTTTAATGTATTCAGAATGTCCTCTGGATTGCTGTTTACCAGTACTACATCTGCAGTTTCAATGGCCACATCTGTGCCTGCACCGATCGCAATACCTAAATCTGATTCAGCCAGTGCAGGCGCATCATTAACACCGTCACCAACCATTGCAACTTTCGAATTTTCTTCTTTTAGTCCTTTCACCTTATTAGCTTTTTCATGGGGTAATACTTCAGCAATAACTTTCGTCATGCCTAGTTTTTCACCAACATATTTTGCTACACGCACGTTATCACCTGTCATCATAACGGTTTCAATACCTAAATCACTCAATTCTTTTATAACCTTATAAGAGGAATCCCTTATTATGTCTGCTAAAGCAATCATGCCTAAAAATACATTATCCTTTAATATAAAAATAACGGTTTTACCTTGTTGTGCAAGTTTTTCGTAAGTACTTTCATCGAAGCTAATATTTTTTTCTTTTAAAACATTTGGACTAACAATTGCAATTTCAGACCCGTTAACATTAGCCACTAACCCTTTACCTGTTAAATTTTTAAAACCTTTTACTTCAGATACTTTTATATTTTGCTTCTTACCCTCTTTTACAATTCCCTTTGCTATTGGATGTTCAGATTGAATTTCTACAGAGTAAGCAAGCTTTAATAATTCTTTTTCGCTAACCCCTGTAACTGGATGAATATCCGTTATACCAAAATTACCTTCAGTTAAGGTACCAGTTTTATCAAACACAATTCTATTGATTTTAAATGCGTTTTCAAATGAAGTACGATTCCTAATTAATAAACCCTTCTTAGCAGCAATAGATGTAGAACGTGATGTTACTAAAGGAGTAGCTAGACCTAAAGCATGAGGACAAGCAATTATTAAAACTGTCACCATTCTTTCTAATGCAAAATCAAAGTCATCTGTTGACCACCAATAAACCAGTGTGATAATACCTGCAACAATAGCGACATAGAATAACCATTTAGCGGCTGTATCAGCAAATCCTTGAGCTTTTGATTTAGTTTTTTCTGCATCGCTTACTAATTGGATTACTTGTGCAAGATAAGTGTCACTGCCTGTTTTACTAACATTTATTTTTAGTACACCCTCTCCATTAATTGAACCCCCAATGGCCTCCATACCTACCTTTTTTTCAATAGGAATTGATTCCCCAGTTAACATCGATTCATCAACTGTAGAGTGTCCTTCAAAAACTATTCCATCAATGGGAATTTTCTCGCCTGGTTTTACTAGTATTTGATCACCTGGTTTTAAATCTTCAACAGATACTTCAATAAGGTTGCCTGATGCATCTAACTTATGAGCTTCTTTAGGCATTAATTTAATTAACTCTTCTAATGCTTTTGAAGCACCCATTATTGATCTCATTTCGATCCAATGTCCAAGAAGCATAATAACAATTAAGGTTGCTAATTCAAAAAAGAAGTCACTTCCTTCAATGAAAAATGCTGTTAGTGAACTATAGACATAAGCTGTTACGATAGCAAGAGTAATTAATAGCATCATCCCAGGAGTTCTATTTTTCAATTCACTCCATGCTCCAAGTAAAAATGGTTTTCCTCCATAGAAAAAGACTATTGTTGAAAGTAAGAATAGTAATAATGTGTCACCAGCAAAATTTACTTTATATCCAAGAAGCATCTGAATCATCATGGATAAATATGATATTGGAATCGTTAATACTAAAGATACCCAAAACCTTTTCTTAAAATCAGAAATCGAATGACCATGGTGTTTGTTGTTACCCTCGCTTTGATTATGTTGATGATGATTGTGTTCATTATTTTTCTTATTGTTAGGGCTGTAATTTTCATGAACATCTTGCATATGATTTGTTATTGGTTCATGCGAAACATTATGATTGTGGATGTGGTCTCTTTTTTCTTTTCTCTCCATCAAATATCACTCCTCTAAATATAAATCAGATGTGTACTATTTTTTTAGTGAATGTTCCCTCATTTTTCTTGAATTCATTTCTCCTAGGTTTCCTAGAAAAAATATTTCTTATTTAATCTTAATTTACCCCAAAGTTATGCAAAAATTATGAATTGTAATTTGAATAAAATTATTATTTAACAAAAAAAGAATGAGGATAAAAATGTACCTCATTCTTTGTCTTAATTTATATTAATTTCTTCTTTCGAATAAACTTTAAATAGATGAATAGGACGAAAATAAACATTACGCTAAATTTTGTGTACACCGATGCATCCTGATTTAAATTCGAGTCCTCTGTGTCTTTATGAGTTACATTTTTATTTATTTTACTATTGGCATTTTCTAACTGAAAAGATGCGATAGTATCCTGATTTTGATTTAATAGCTCTAAATGACCCTTTCCAGAGATTCTTTGACTAACTGTTTCATGTTGTAAAACTATATAATCGAGTTTTTCTTTGGTCTTAAAGGACATTTCATCAATTTTATATATTTTTCCCATCGGAATATTCCTAGACTCAAAATTCTCAAATGCATAATCAAGAAGTTCTATTGTATCGTTATAGGCCATGTCTTCTGTTTGCGCTTTAAGCGTTACGACAATAACCGATATATCGTTTCTTGTTGCTGTTGTTATAAGAGTTATTCCTGATTCATCAACATATCCAGTCTTTCCACCCGTTATTCCTTCATAAGGTCGCTCTCTCATTAATTTATGATGACTATAAAGAGTAGTATCCCACGATTTGCCATCCCAATTAAGTTCCTTTAGACCAAAAATTTTACGAAACTCCTTATTTTGCATTGCGTATTTCGTAATTTTTGCTAAATCTTGTGCAGTAGTTTTATGATCTGGATCATATAGTCCATGGGGATTTACAAAGTTCGTATTTTGTATTCCAATATTCTCTAAATATTTATTTATACTAGTCGAAAACTGTTTTACAGACCCATCCAAATGCTCAGCAATAGCAATACCTGCATCATTACCAGAATTCACAAGTAAGCCTTGAATAAGCTTTCTTAGATTAACCTTTTCTCCTTCTTCTAAAAAAACCCTAGTTCCTTCAACTTCTCTAGCATTTTTACTAATTGTGACAATGTCTTCTAGGTTCCCTTTTTCAATTGCATATATTGCAGTTGCTATCTTTGTTAAGCTAGCAGGAGCCATCTTCTGATTTGGATTTTTTTCATATAAAATTCGCCCCGTTTTTTCATCTATTAATATAGCAGCTTCACTGCTAATCAAAGGAGATTCGACCTTCATTGCGCCATGAACTCTATAAACAAAATTTGAACCTAGTATTAAGAAGATTACTACTAAAATCGCAACCTTTTTTATTAAATGTGTTTCCATATTATTATTCTCCTCATAGTAATCTACACATGTATCTTAGAAAAAATATGTGGAGAAAATATGGAGAACAAGTTACGTAATCTAAACTTAACACTTGTAACAATAGTGATTTCTATTAATGTTTGAAAAGCAATGTACTTTTATTTGTTTCTAAATTATTTATATTTACATTCCCCAATAAGTAATTGTGTCAAAAATTCCAATAATAAAAAGAGTAACTCCGGCTATTTTTTGAATAAACCTACCTACTTTAATACTTTTCTTCATTACTAATCCCTTAATATCAAAGTACCATATAAAAAATAAGATGATGACAAGAGGTATTGATGTTGCCAATCCAAATATTGCAGGTAACACTAATCCATATGAAGTCGACATAACGGTTGGCATTAGCCATACAAAATAGAGTACAAACATTGTTGGACAGAATGCAATTGCAAAACTAGCTCCTAGAAAAAAGGAACCAATATAACCTTCTTTTAGTATAGTAGGAACGTTCTTTGAAATTCGATTTAATATTCTTAACTTTATTGTCCCCATTAACACAAGTCCGGTAAGTATTAATAGAGGACCAATCAATTTTCGGAAAACCGGAAAGAAATTAATTATTTTGTTTTCAAATGTTTGTCCAAATGCCCACGCCAACAAACCAATTGCACTATATACTATGACTTTACCCATAATAAACGAAACGATCTCTCTCCAATTACTACCTAATTGGATAGTACGATTACCATATAACGTAATAGCGCTAATATTTCCAGTCAGTTGACATGGAGCAAATGCACCTATCAACCCAAGGAGGATAGATATAATGATTGGGGAATGCTCATATGAATTTAAGAATACAGAAACTGGTTCACTTATGGTTTGACTAATTTGAGACATCAAATTATACATCTCAATCACCCTTCAATAACCTTATTTTATTTTTAATTCCCCTTCTGAAGCTAATTTATCCCACGATTCCCCTTCGTTCTTAGAAAGATAGAAGTTAAGATTATTTGTTACAAAAGTAATTTCTTCTCGATTAGTAGGATTAGAAGCGATATAAATAATTGGGTCTTGCATTATCTCGTTTGGGAGTTGTATATTTTTTTCTTCTTTACTATCCAATGAGAATGATCTAAGGGAAACAGAATTTGAGTCATAGTTTGTATAGTAACCCCCATTCTCATTTAAAGTTACGTATGTAACCATTTGAGTAGACTTAAGTAATTTAAAGTTAACTCCATAGTCATTCGAAACAAAGATTCCATCTTTACTACCAATTGCAACTATTTCTTTTTTGGAAGGGTGAGCTGATAAATTAGAAACAAACTCGGAATTAAAGCCATTCATAGCTGATTCAGTCCAAGACTTCCCTTCATCAATTGAATAATGCAATCCACCACTCATATTCTCTGTAGGTGTTTCATTAATGACATAGATTGTATTCGAATCATAACCAGCTGCAAGATAATGAAAATCAATTTCGCCGTAAAAGGCTAATTGTTCTAGATTTGCTCCTTCATCTGTACTTTTTATAACTCCTAAAGGGTTTTTAAGGTTTGAGCCTTCCTCAGGATGTCCACTTGAATAGAAGCCATCTTTGACCGCCTGAAAGCCCATATAGTCATGTTTTTGGCTGTTCGCTTCTTCCCAACCCTTTACACCATATTTATACAATCCTCTATGTGTTGCAATTACAAAATCACTTTTACCATTTATATATCCCAAACCATGTATATGTTCAATTTTTGGGTTATCCACTTCTTCAAATGAATAACTATCTTTTTCTTTTGAATTACAAGCACTTAAAACTAAAACAATAACTAATAGACCTAACCAAATTTTGTAATTTTTCATACTTTTCTCCTTTTAACTCCATTTATACCCTATTCCCCAAACCGTTTTAAGGAACTCATCGGTAGGAAAGTCAGATTTACTTAATTTTTCTCTTAGATTTCTTATATGTGAATCAACAGTCCGCGTATCTGTATCTGTTTCATATTCCCATGCAGCATGCAGTAATTCCTCTCTTGTAAATGTCTTAGAAGGTCGAGATATTAATGCTTTTATAATTAAAAATTCTTTTAAAGTAAGTTGCACACTTGAATTTTGGTAGTGTAGAGAATATGTTTCTTTATCTAAAACAAAATCTTTAAAAGTGATATTTTCATTATCCTTTTCAAATCCGACAATTCTACGCAAAACAGCATTGATTCTTGCTATTAACTCTCTTTCATCGAATGGCTTGGATATATAGTCATCTGCACCTAATAAAAGTCCCTTAGCTAAATCAGATTTATCAGCTCTTGCAGTTAGCATTATAATGGGTACTTTTGAAAATTCACGAATAGATTCACAAACATCCCATCCATCCATTTCAGGCATCATAACATCTAATAAAACGAGATCGATATTTTCTTTCTTAATTCTCTCTATTGCCTTTATTCCGCTCTTTTCTTTAATACAGGTATATCCATGTGGAATTAAAAATAATTCGACTAAATCGAGCATTCTTTCTTCATCATCCACAATCAAAATTGTCTGCATATTTAACCTCCATGTGTTATATGATCACCGTAAATGTACTTCCTTCTCCAAGTTTACTTTTGACTTCAATGGTACCATTGTGTGCTTCTACTAATTCCTTCACAACAGCAAGTCCAATTCCTGAACCACCATATGCACGAGAACGTGATTTCTCAACACGATATAGCTTCTCAAAAATGAAGTCAATTTCTTCTTGTGGAATGCCAATACCTGTATCAATAACCTCAATTCTTGTTTTCCCTTCATTTTTACAAGCCTTTAATGTTACCTCTGTATTTTCCTTTGAATATTTCAAAGCATTATCCAATAGGTTTATGACAATTTGCTCTAAACGTAATGGGTCAGCATATATTTGAAAATCTTCAGTGCAAACAAAGTTCAACTTAATATTCTTGAGATCATATGAAGGAGCAACAAGTTTACATATTGCTTCGAAAAAATATCGAGCAGAGAAAGATTCTTTCATGACAGTAAATGTGTTTTCGTCCATTCTAGCCAAGTCTAATAAATTTTTTACCAATTCCTTCATTCTATTGGACTCTTCAACAATAATTTCAAGATACTGTTCTCTTTGTTTCTTACTTAGACTCTCTCTCATCGCTACTTTTGAATATCCAATTAAATATGTCAACGGTGTACTTAATTCATGAGCCACTGACGCCAGAAATTCATTCCGGTCTGTTTTTAAACGTTCTAAATCATTGGCTAATTTCTGAATTGAACTTGCTAACTCACCAAGCTCGTTTTTACTTTTAATTGCAAGCTTTACATTAAACTCACCTTTGCTTAATTTCTCTGTTGCCTCTTTCATCCGTATTAAAGGTCTTGTTATAACTTTTGACAGAACCGCGTAAACAATAAAAAGTACAATAAAACTTGTAGCACCTGCCATACCAAAATGTTCAGTTAATTCATGAACCATCTTATTAAGAGAACCAGTACTTTGTAGCATTAAAACGTATCCAGATTGATTTGTATTTGAGATATAAGGATGCACACTCATAATATAAGGGGATTCTTTCCAGTTAGAAGTCAATAATTCATCTGTTTCTACGTCTACGTTCTTTATTAAAGAAACTATTTGTCCACTTAAAGATTCACTAATATCTGAACTACCAATGATATTTCCTTTATTATCGGTAATGATCACCGCACGATCTTTACTTTTTTCCATCAAAACGATATGTTTTATTGTAGTTTCAGAAAAATTTTCAATTAAAACATCTCTATGATTAGCACCATTCGCCAATAATGTATAATATTCTTCTTCAACTCTCGAATTAATTATATTTCGATGAAGATAAAACATAAGAAATAAATCCATTATTAGCACTACAATAAAAAAACACGATGCTAATTTTGTAGAGATTTTGTTCACTAATTTTTTCACCTCTCTTATTAGTCTAAAAAATTATTACTTAGTCTGGTAAAATTTGTTCCATGTAACTCTTTATATCCTGTTCTTTCATTTCTCCAGTGATTATTTTTTCTATTTTACCCTCTGAATTAATAAGAATAGTCGTTGGTAATGGATTTATATTATATGCTTCCATTACACTTTTGTTTTTGTCAATTAATACCGGAAAAGTTAAACCTTTTCGGTCAATATAATTTTGAACCACGAAGTCGGATTCTGCTATATTTATAGCTAATACCTGTATACCTTTTTCTTTATATTCCTTATAATATCTATCTATAATTGGGAATTCCCTTTCACAGGGTTTGCACCAAGTCCCCCAAAAGTTTAAAAAGACACCTTGTCCTTTGTATTCCTCCAAATTATGTTTATCACCATACATATCAACTAGAGTAAAATTTGGAGCATTATCCCCTATTTGTAATACTTCATTTTTTTCTTTAGTTAAAGTTGTATATACTGTAAATAATATTGCCCCAAATAATACAATTAATATAATTGAACGCATAAGAAATCGTCTCTTTTTTTTATCCATAATTAAGTTTGGTTCCTTCCCCTCTTATATGATATAAAACTAAAAGCCAGTAAATCCTCCAAAAATAGGTGTTAAAAACGCAATAATTTTAGTCATCATATCAAAGTACAATAAAACCCCCATCAGAATCATTATTGCACCACCTATTTTCATAAACAGTCCATTTTTTCTTTGAAGAAACTTCATTTTTCCAATAAATAAGGACATTATTAGGAAAGGTATAGAGAAACCTAGCACATAAAATAACATGTACAACATTCCTTGCCCGGGGTTAGACACTCCTAAAGCTATTACTCCGGCAAGAATTGGTCCAGTACAAGGTGTCCATCCAGCTGCAAAACCCATACCAATAAGTACTGAGCCAAAATATCCTTTGGGCCTTTTTTTAAAACTAATCTTTTTTTCCGATTGTAAAATATCGAATTTAAAGAAACCTAGAATAACTAATCCAAAAAAGACCATGAAAATTGCTCCAAATTGCCTTAGTAACTCTTTATACTGAATAAAAATCTTTCCGATAAAAGAAGTTGAGAAACCTAATGCCATAAAAATAATAGAAAAACCAAGTAAAAAAAGCAGGGTATGTATTAAAGACTTTCGTCTTAAGATCCCTTTCTCTTCTTTTAGTTCATTAAAGGATATTCCTGTTATATAAGATAGAAAAGCAGGATACAATGGTAATGAACAAGGTGATACAAATGATAATAATCCAGCCCCAAATGCAAGTATTAAATTTAATTGTTCTAACAAATACTCTCACGCAACCTTTCTACAGAACATTTAAAAATAAAGTATAGACTATAAATGTGGAGAATATATGCATATGTTGATACATATCAAAATTAAGAAGTTTATTTTTGATACCTTTCTACAACTCATTAATTAATAGCAATTTTTTTTTAAAAAAAGTTTTAATTCCTGCTCTAAGGATTATAATTCAACGGTAATAATGACAAAACAAAACCCTGGCACAGTAGACAATGTACCAAGGTTATTTTAATGTACCTACTTTATATATATATAGTTAGAAAAATGAAAGGTTTGAAAGCCATTTTGAAAAAACA
>NZ_JBAHYH020000001.1:123311-233537 GCF_036698265.2 Lysinibacillus sp. IITD104 | reverse complement strand
AAAAACAAAAACCCTGATACAGCATCATACTGTATCAAGGTTTATCTTATTTATATACAATAATATAGTTAGAATCACTCATAGAAATTGTTTGAATATCCAGTATACAACTTTTTTGTCCAGTATAAGACTTTATTGTAAAGTATACAACTATTTTGTCTAGTATAGAACTTTATTGTAACTGAACACAAAAATTAAATCTAATTTTTGTTCTTACTCAACAGTTACCGATTTAGCTAGGTTACGTGGTTTATCCACATCACAGCGGCGGTGAAGTGCAGCATAGTAGCTAATTAATTGTAAAGGTACTACTGATACAAGCGGTGTTAGTAATTCATGAACATGTGGAATGACTAAACGGTCGCCATCTTCATCAATGCCCGCCATCGCGATAATACATGGATATGCACCACGAGCCGCTACTTCTTTGACATTACCACGGATGTTTAATCCTACTGATGCTTGTGTGACAAGCGCAAACACAGGTGTACCTTCTTCGATTAAGGCAATTGTTCCATGCTTCAGTTCTCCACCAGCAAAGCCTTCTGCTTGGATATACGAGATTTCTTTTAGTTTTAAGGCACCTTCAAGGCTGACATAGAAGTCCATATTACGGCCAATGAAGAATGCGTTGCGTGCGATTTTTAAGTAATCTTCTGCAATGTCTTCTAATACATCTTTTGAATCAATAATTGTTTGGATGCCGTTAGCGGCAATCGCTAGCTCTTGTTTTAAATCAAATTCTAAGCCTTTGCCATTTGCCTTTGCTGTTACATAGGCAGCTAATGCAAGTACTGCTACTTGTGCCACATAAGCTTTTGTTGAAGCTACAGCAATTTCTGGACCTGCATGTAATAACAATGTATGGTCAGCTTCACGTGATAACGTAGAGCCAGGTACATTTGTAATCGTTAATGTTGGATAGCCCAACTCTTTAATTTTTACAAGTACTTGACGGCTATCTGCTGTTTCACCTGATTGTGTAATGAAAATAAATAATGGTCTTTCTGAAAGTAATGGCATGTTATAGCCAAATTCACTCGAAATATGCACTTCTACAGGGATACCAGCCATTTTTTCGAAATATTGTTTACCAATAAGACCCGCATGATAGCTAGTGCCCGCTGCAATAATATATAAACGATCTGCTGCTCGTAAGGCTTCTAAAATCTCCGCATCAATCGTTAAATCGCCATTGTCACCTTCATATGCCTGAATGATTTTACGAATAACTGTAGGCTGCTCATCCATTTCTTTTAACATATAGTGTGGATATGTGCCTTTTTCAATATCACTCATATCAAGCTCAGCAGTATATGGTGCACGCTCTACTACAGTACCATCTAATTTTGTAATTTCCACACTTGCTTTGTGTACGATAACTACCTCTTTATCGTGAAGCTCTACGTATTGATCTGTTACCTGTAGCATCGCCATTGCATCTGACGCAACAACATTGAAGCCTTCACCAATTCCAACTAGAAGTGGTGATTTATTTTTTGCTACAAAGATTGTATCTGCTGCCTCTGCATCTAATAGTGCTAGTGCATAGGAGCCATGTAATAGAGATAATGTTTTACGGAAAGCGTCTGCTGTGCTTAGACCATCTTTCACAAATAACTCTACTAATTGCACAATAACCTCTGTATCTGTATCAGATTTCATTGGAATGCCTTTTAAATATGTTTTTTGCAATAAGTGATAGTTTTCAATAACCCCATTATGCACAAGTGTAAAGCGTCCTGATGCACTTTGATGTGGGTGAGCATTTAAACGATTTGGTACACCATGTGTTGCCCAACGTGTATGACCAATACCAATTTTAGCCGTAACATCTTCATCTACCGCTTCTCGTAAATCTGCAATACGTCCTTTTTCTTTGAAAACCGTTACGCCTTCCTCATTACGTACTGCAATACCAGCTGAGTCATATCCACGGTATTCTAGCTTTTCTAAGCCTTTTAATAAAATTTCCTTTGCATCTGATTCACCAATATATCCTACAATTCCACACATAATTCTCGTCCTCCGATAATGTCAATTTAATGCAATGACAAACTAGGCCTCATCCTATCGAATTTTTTGAATGTACAAGCATTGCTTTATTTTTATAAAAAATAAAGCACTCCAATACACACAAGCTACTCACTCTACTCAGCCAACTGAATAGAGATCTTCGATATGTGAAGCTTCATCTATTTATCTATTGCTTTTACAATACCTTCTCCATTTTCTGTACATTCAATCACTCAAATGCTTTCAAAATGGAAAATGACAATCGGGTATGTCGATTGGGAGGCATCCGCCGAATTTTCGATAAACCTCCACCTCGTCTGCTGAAGATCTTTTCGTCCGATTTCTTCAGCTCAGGCGCTATAATTGTTTTCCGATTTTGCGCTTTCTTCCCTCCTTAGGCGCTCGTTAAAGGATAAGGTCGGACCTCATCTTCAACTTCTCCATCATACTCAATCATATGCTATCCGTCAAATTTTCGTTATAAAAAACACCTAGTCCTAAGGCTTTTTCGTGACAAATATGTAGACAAAGCGATATATAAGCACTTTGATAAGCATTGTAATACAATCCTTTATTTACTGTCTAATAATTTAACAATTTCTCGATTAAACGCAGGAAGATCGTCTGGCGTTCTACTTGTTACAAGCTGCTTTTGACAGACAAATACCTCTTCATCATGGAAGTTTGCCCCTGCATTTTCTAAATCCACTTGAATGGATTTATAGCCTGTGGCGTCACGACCATTTAATGTCTTTGCAGTAATGAGAAGTTGTGGTCCATGACAAATGGCAAAGGTAGGCTTCATTTCATCCATAAAGGACTTTACAAATGCTACTACACGATCATCCGCACGTAATATATCAGGAGAAAAACCACCAGGAATAAATAACGCATCGTAATCAGTAGCTTTTACTTCATCAATGCCTTTATCAATTTTCACTGACTCTCCATGCTTACCCTTAATTTCCTTACCCGCTTCGGTATCAATTGTTACAAGCTGATGCCCAGCTGATTCTAAAGCTTCCTTAGGGCTCGTAAACTCAATGTCCTCAAACATATCTGTTATAACTGTAGCAATTTTAGCCATATCAATTAAACACTCCTTGTTATTGTGACTCTTAATTACTGTTCCCCATCTCGCTTATTTAAAACATTTCTTTCAAATAAGTAAACCCGATTTCCTGTTTACGGAAATCGGGTTTACACTATATTTCTTATTCTGTTAGGCCCATTTCTGCACGTACCACATCCGCAATACGCTCGACAAAACGCTCGCAATCTGTTTCTGTTGCCGCTTCCACCATGACACGTACTAATGGCTCTGTACCTGAAGGACGCACTAAAACACGACCATTTCCAGCCATTTCAGCTTCTACCTCTGCAATTACTGTAGCTACTTTCGCATTATCAGTCACAGCATGCTTATCTGTTACACGCACATTGACAAGACGCTGAGGGTATATTTTCATTTCAGCTGCTAGTTCTGAAAGCTTTTTACCCGTCGCTTTCATAATGTTGACAAGCTGGATTCCTGTCAGTAAGCCATCACCTGTTGTATTAAAATCTAGGAAGACGATATGCCCTGATTGCTCGCCACCTAAATTGTATTCATTGGCACGCATTTCTTCCACAACATAACGATCTCCTACAGCTGTTTGTATACTCTGCATACCATTGTCAGCCACAGCTTTATAGAAGCCCATATTGCTCATTACTGTTGAAACAATTGTTTGCTTCTTCAAACGCCCTACTGCATTTAAATGCTTACCAATGATAAACATAATTTGGTCACCGTCAACAACTTTTCCGTTTTCATCTACAGCAATTAAACGGTCTCCATCGCCATCAAAAGCTAAACCAACATCTGCACCTTTTTCAGTAACAAATTTTGCTAGCCCTTCTGGATGTGTTGAGCCTACACCATCATTGATATTTAAGCCAGTTGGAGAAGCGCCCATTGTAGAAATGTCAGCTTCTAAATCAGCAAATAAATGTGTAGCTAAAGAGGAAGTTGCACCATGTGCACAATCAAGCGCTACATGGATACCATCAAATTCTTCATCCACTGTTTGCTTTAAGTATTGAATATATTTTTGACCACCTTCGAAATAGTCACTTACAGATCCTAAATCTGCTCCTATAGGACGTGGTAATGTATCCTCTTGTGCATCAATTAACGCTTCAATTTCCGCTTCCTGTGCATCTGTTAGCTTAAAGCCATCAGGACCGAAAAATTTAATACCGTTATCTGCAACTGGGTTATGTGAAGCTGAAATCATGACGCCTGCATCTGCGCTCATAATTCGAGTAAGGTATGCCACACCTGGTGTTGAAATAATACCAAGTCGCATTACCTCTACCCCAATTGATAAAAGACCAGCCACAAGTGCACCTTCAAGCATCTCACCTGAAATACGTGTGTCACGACCAATTAAAACCTTTGGACGGTCAGTTGCATCTTTGGTTAAAACATAGCCGCCTATACGACCAAGTTTAAATGCAAATTCTGGTGTTAATTCACTATTCGCGACGCCACGGACGCCATCTGTTCCAAAATATTTACCCATTCTACTTATTCTCTCCTTCAATGCAAGACAGTGCCTAGTGAGTTTCTATCAAGCATTAGACACTTGTCCGCTTACTTTTGGAAAAGTCTGCTTTTGTTCATTCGTTGGTAATTATTAATTTTCCACTCTGCCAGTTTGATTGATGAAACCTGAATCACAAACCTGATTGGATTTTTGATTTAGAATCAAAATAAAATTATAGTCACATATTGTTTAAGAATCAATATCTTCCGATTCCTCGGTTGACGTATTTTTATCAGTTGTAGTGTTCTCATCTGTCACATTAGGTTCTTCCGTTGGAGGTGGCGTTTCCTCTGTAGAAGCTGGTGTTTTCTGCTGTTCTTCTTTCTCAATCTTTGTAATATCCGCCTTCACTTTTATTTTCTTGTCAGATATTTTTGTCACACCATCTGGTAATTTTACATCAAATTCATAAGTTTTGGACTCAGTAATTTTTGACAGATCAACTGTTATTGGAATGGATGTTAAACTATCAATAATTGATTTTCTACCATACACTTTGACCATTTTTGGTGTAAATGTTAATGAATTAATGGTAATGTCTTCCGCTGCTTGCCCTGTTTCCTTAAGGACAACTGGGATCTCTCGACTATACTCCGCTATATCTACTTGAACCTTCACAATTTCAGGTTCAATAGTCACGTCTAACTTATTTAAATCTCGATCTAATACTTTTACAGCGGCTTCCTGAGAGAACGATTCCTTCAAGCCTTGCTCTCCTGTAACAGTTGCTTTTACATAACTAATGCTTTCAATAGCACTTTTTGCACCCGTTACATAAACAGTTGGCGGATTGGCCGTCATTTCTTTTAAGATAAAACCTTCTTCGATTAAACGTTTGTTCATTTCAGGGTCTACTCGAAACTCCTGTGTGACCTTTTCCTCAATATTTACATGAACAGTTGCAGGGTCTAATGTCACTTTTAACTTTTCTGAAATATTTTCGTATTGCAGTTTTACATCATGCTCTCCAAGTAATAAGTTGCTTAAATCGGCAAATATAGAAAAATCCTTAGCTCCCTTTGCTTTTAAAACCAATGCCATCGGACCTTCTATCGTTACATCTACGGTTTCAGGTAAACCTGTCACAATAAGATTCTCATTATCGTAATAAACATCTACTGGAACATCGCGAATAACATCCGTTTGTTCATTTGAGGTAGCTTTATTTAATGGTGACAACTCGGTACGCACTGAGAAAAAAAGCAAAAATGCTAAAAATAGCGCGATGATTCTTAATACCCAAGGGCTATCCATCATTTTATCCATTCTTTTTCCCCCTCCAAGTCAACTTAGAGGATGCATTTGATTCTTGTGCTGATCCGAACCACATTTTTCGTAATAATGTTTCGAACTCCTCTAGAGAAAGATTTCGATGGAGATTACCATTTAATGTTATACTGATTGCACCTGTTTCTTCTGACACAACAATTGTAATAGCATCTGTAACTTCACTTAAGCCGAGAGCAGCACGGTGGCGTGTCCCTAACTCTTTTGAAATAAATGGGCTTTCAGATAAAGGTAAATAACAAGCTGCTGCTGTCACTTTATCTTTTTGCATAATAACCGCCCCATCATGTAGCGGCGTATTTGGTATAAAGATATTTATCAGTAATTCTGATGAAATTTCAGCATTTAGCCCTATACCTGTTTCGATATATTCATTAAGACCTGTTTCTTTTTCAATAGAAATTAACGCACCTATTCGACGTTTAGCCATATAACTTACAGACTTCTTCATTGCCTCAATAAGTCTTGTTTGTTCTTCTTCCTCTTGACTAGATGAGCGTTGGAATAGCTTTCCTCGCCCAATTTGTTCTAAACCACGTCTGATTTCGGGTTGGAAAATGATAATAATCGCTAGGAAACCAAACTCAATAACTTGTTGTAGCATCCAGCCAAGTGTTTGTAACCCTAAAAGGTCTGTTGCAATTCGTGCAATAATAATGACGAATATTCCCTTAAGTAATTGGACAGCCTTCGTACCTTTAATGAGGGTTAAGACTTTATAAACAACGTACCAAACGAGCAGTACATCAATGAAGTTAATAACAATATTCACAGGCGTTAAATCCGTGAAATGTTCGATAATTTGCACGTGGCATCCCCCACTTTTCATTACGAATCCATACACATTCAAGTATATCACATTCTTAACAAATGTAACTTTTTTCAAATAAAAAGTCTACTCAGAAGAGTAGACCTTTCAGCCTCTCACGTGCACTATTTTTTAGGACGTATAGAGTGTTATTTAGTTTCTTCTTTTTCCTCAAATGTCATGGCAGTCTTAACAGAATTTTTAATCGTATACCATAACCATTCAAATACTTCGTCTATTTCTTCGATTCTCCCTGAAACTACCGCTGAAGATGCCATATATTGCCCGTTAATTACTGTGACGTTGCCATCAACTTCACCTTCAACAATCAAATCGCCATTTTTTACAACAATATCGCCTTTCACCACTTCCCCTTCAGGGACAATCACTGTTTGACCTTCAACAACTAAATTAGGTTGCTTGGTCACTGAGAAATGCTGGTCATCCATGAAGCTACCCAATAATGTAGCACTCATGAATAAGCAAAATACTGCTGCTGCCACAAAGAACGGATGCCGGCGAATCCATTTTTGTATACCTACTCGACTTTTTGGTTTTGGTAAACGAGCCATCACTGCTGCTTCAAAATCCGGAGGCGCTGTAATATGGGAAGCACTCTTCACAAAGGCGATTGTTTCACTCAATTCTTGCATCAACTGTTTACAATCATTACATGTATGCAAGTGTTGTTTCAACTCTTGCTCATGCTCACGACTAATGTCACCGTCTAAATAATCATGCATATAGTCTATAATATGCTCTGGACAAGTATTCATGACGCTCCCCCTCCTACAGATTGTTTAATTGCTTACGTAATGCCTCACGTCCGCGGTGAATCCTCGTTTTCACCGTTCCAAGCGGCATATCTAAAATCTCGCTAATCTCTTGTAACGATAACTCTTCTATATATTTCAATACTATAACCGAACGGTATTTATCCGGCAATCGTCCAATTTCATATTGAATGCGATCTTGCAGCTCCATTTGTTCTAACTGCTCCTCTGGTAGCTGGTCGTCTGCTGCGATTTGCGAATACATATCAAGCCCTTCTGTACCAGCTACTTCTGCATCTAAATAATAATCCGGTTTCTTTTTTCGAATACGGTCAATGCAGAGGTTTGTCGCTATGCGATAAAGCCACGTCGAAAACTTTCTTTTCTGATCAAATGTATGCAAGTTCATATAAGCACGCACAAAAGCCTCTTGAGCAATATCTTCAGACTCTTGTTTGTTGCCTAACATTCGATAGCATACTTGGTACAGTTTGTGCTGATAGAGACTCACAATATCGGCAAATGCGTTTTGATCGCCTTTAAGCACTTGTTTTATTCTCTTATTTACTAACGCATCCATTGTGTTGACTTCTCCACCTTTACAACTGTCTTATACTATACGAAGCACCGATAAGAAAAGTTTCGTTTTAATTCAATTATAGCAAAAGATTTTTATGCAATGTGGCAACAGGCAATTTTTTGTCAAATTTTCTTTAAACTAGTGTTTCGCCAAATAAAGATCCCATTAATGCAACAGCCACATTTGCTGTTGTATTCTTTTCATCTAATATAGGATTTACCTCTACAAACTCTGCTGAAGTTACCATGCCTGATTCTTGTAACATTTCCATTGCTAAATGGCTTTCTCGATAAGTAATTCCGCCTGGGACTGGTGTACCCACACCTGGCGTATAAAGTGGATCTAGTCCGTCTAAATCAAGCGATAAATGTAAGCCATCAACATTTCGTTCCTTTAAATAAGCAAGTGCATCTTCCATCACACGTGTCATGCCAAGTCGGTCAATTTCATGCATTGTATATACTTTAATTCCTTGTTGACGAATCAATTCACGCTCTCCTGGGTCTACTGAACGAGCTCCAATAATTATAACGTTTTCTGGCTTAATTTTTGGAGCATAGTTACGAATTTGCACTAAACGCTCATGTCCTAGCCCAATACTAACTGCTAACGGCATCCCATGTATATTGCCTGAAGGTGTTGTTTCAGGTGTATTTAAATCTGCATGAGCGTCATACCAGATAACACCAAGATTTTTGTAATGCTCGCCTAATCCTGCTAATGTTCCAATAGCAATACTATGATCTCCACCAAATACTAGTGGGAATTTTTTTTGTTCCACTACTTCATGTACACTATTGGCTAATGCAGTGCTAACTTCTACAACTTCCTCTAAATTTAGTAATTTTTCATCCACAGCTCCGTCTGCAAGCTTTTGACTAACACGAATATCCCCTTGATCCTGTACATCGTGTCCGATAGCCTCTAAACGTTCAACAACACCTGCATATCGAATAGCACTTGGTCCCATATCTACACCACGACGTGTTTGTCCGTAATCTGTTGGTACTCCAATAATAGAAATATTAAGTTTATTCATGTTTTTATACCCCCTAAAAGTTATAAGACTATTGTAAAGCCTATATACCACTTGGCTCAACTCGACAAAAAATCGCATATTTATTCATTTATAAATAACATAAAAAAATCTCCTACTGTTTTCAGCAAGAGATTAGTTATCTGTAGTTAATATAACACTTTTGAATAATTTTATTCTAGAAAAGTGAGCCATGAAGGACTCGAACCTTCGACCCTCTGATTAAAAGTCAGATGCTCTACCAACTGAGCTAATGGCTCATAAAAGAAAAAATGGCTGGGGTACTAGGATTCGAACCTAGGCATGACGGAATCAAAATCCGTTGCCTTACCGCTTGGCTATACCCCAATCATTTATAAAACTGGTGGAGGGGGACGGATTCGAACCGCCGAACCCTAAGGAGCGGATTTACAGTCCGCCGCGTTTAGCCACTTCGCTACCCCTCCGAAATAACACAATAAGAATGGTGGAGGATGACGGGCTCGAACCGCCGACCCTCTGCTTGTAAGGCAGATGCTCTCCCAGCTGAGCTAATCCTCCATAGAAACAGGTGTTATATCACAGTTTATTTTCTTTATAAAGCCTATGTTTTAAATGGTGACCCCTACGGGATTCGAACCCGTGTTACCGCCGTGAAAGGGCGGTGTCTTAACCACTTGACCAAGGGGCCAATATTACGTCTCAAACAAGACAAGAATTATAATAACATTTTTAATTAATAATTGCAATGCTTTTTTAAAAATTTTTTTATGTATTATAGTACTTAAAAAAAGGGCAAAAAAATGGCTCCGAAGGCAGGACTCGAACCTGCGACAACCTGATTAACAGTCAGGTGCTACTACCAACTGAGCTACTTCGGAACGATACTATTCACTTTGGTTTTAGACAACCTCTTAAGTACATTTATTATTATAGCAAGCATTATAAATAATGCAACACATTTTATGAAAATTTTTATATTTTTTTGTCGAAGTATGCTTCTATATTCGTCTCACAGCATAATAGTTCTCTATTAACTCTAATATTTCTATTTAACGTACTAAATATTCTTGCTGTATATTATTTCAATTGTTAAAATAAAAATAGTTTTACGAATTTTCTATCAAATTTTCTGGGGGAGGATGTTCAAGATGGTATCAAATGATTTAATTGCACCTGAATTTTATAACATCACAGAGGAATTAGAAAAATTTTCGCAAGATAGTGATCGCCAAGCAATACGTTGGTTAAATACCCAACAAGAGAGACGTACAGTTTCTTATGTGGAACTTAATCAAAAAATGAATCAATACGCAAATGCTTTTACGGAGAAGGGGCTTCAAAAGGGTGATCGTGTATTAGTTATTATTCCTCGACTTCCAGAAGCCTATTTCGTTTTTTTAGGCTGCTTAAAGGCTGGCATCGTACCTATTTCATGTTCAGAGATGCTACGTGCAAGCGATTTAGAATATCGTATGGAGCATTCTTCTGCTAGTGCAGTGATTGCCTATGAGGCTTTTACTAGTGAAATTGATCAAATTACTTCTTCTGTAGACGCATTGAAAAATAAACTAGTGATCGGTGCTGCGAAAGGAGATTGGACTTCACTAGATGAATTGGCAAACAAGCAACCAGTTACATTTACAGCTGTAGCTACTACACGTGATGACATGGCATTCCTATCTTATACATCTGGTACCACTGGCAAACCTAAAGGTGTTGTTCATTCACATGGCTGGGGTTATGCGCATATTAGAACTGCAGCTTCAAAATGGCTTTGTGTACGTGAAGGAGACCTTGTGTGGGCAACAGCTGCTCCAGGTTGGCAAAAGTGGATATGGAGTCCTTTTTTATCAACAATCATGCTCGGTGCTACCGCATTTGTCTATCATGGTGGATTCGATGCAAAAACCTACCTTCAATTAATGCAGGATGAAAAAGTTAATGTTCTATGTTGTACACCGACTGAATACCGTATTATGGCGAAAATTGATAATTTACAAGATTATAATCTATCATCTTTACGTAGTGCTGTTTCTGCTGGTGAACCTTTAAATCGCCCAGTTATTGAAACGTTTATGAATCATTTTGGACTAAAAGTACGTGACGGCTATGGACAAACAGAAAACACATTATTAATTGGTACACTAGAAAACACAGAATTACGCCCTGGATCTATGGGTGTTCCAACTCCAGGTAATATTGTACGTATTATCGACAATGAAGGAAACGAAGCACCGATTGGCGAAGTTGGTGATATTGCTGTTCACAAATCTTCACCAGCTTTATTTAAAGAATATTATAAAGAACCCGAGCGCACACAAGCTGCATTCCGGGGGGATTGGTATATTACAGGTGATCAAGCAAAATGTGATGAAGACGGTTACTTTTGGTTTGAAGGCCGTGGGGATGACATAATTATTTCATCTGGTTATACGATCGGACCATTTGAAGTTGAAGATGCATTAAACAAACATGAAGCTGTACAAGAGTGTGCAGTTGTAGCTGCGCCAGATGAAATCAGAGGACATATCGTAAAGGCATTTGTGATCTTACGAGAAGGCTTCAAAGAGCGTGATGAAGATGAGTTAACAAAGGAGTTACAAGAGCATGTTAAAGCGTTAACAGCCCCTTATAAATATCCTCGTAGCATTGTCTTTATTGATGAGTTACCAAAAACAACATCAGGGAAAATTCGTCGTATTGAACTACGAGCTACTACAGTTCATACACATTAAGTATTAAAATAAGAAGGCATCCTCAACGGATGCCTTCTTATTTATGCGTTTATAAATAAAGAATCCGTTCAAATAAAAAAAGCCACTACTGAGTGTATCAGTAGCGACTTTTTGCGCCTAGCGACGTCCTACTCTCACAGGGGGAAGCCCCCAACTACCATCGGCGCTAAAGAGCTTAACTTCCGTGTTCGGTATGGGAACGGGTGTGACCTCTTTGCCATCATCACTAGACTTTGTATTTAATTGAAAGATTTATTCTTTCAAAACTGGATAAACGGTGCATTGAATGTTTCAAACGTTGTTAGCTACTAAAAACTTTATTGATTACGTTTTGCTTGTTCAGTTTTCAAGGTTCATGTTTCTTTATTTCGTTGTCACCTCTTGGCGACTTATACATAATAACATCGATTATTCATGAAAGTCAACACTAAATCATAAGTTTTTTTAAGGAGATTCATTTTTTATTTTATATTTTAGAAACGAGGTTATCATTATGGTCCGTAAAACGTTGATTTCACTGCTTTTAATCGTAACGCTCTTTGCCTTTCTAAAGCCTATAAATTCAACGATGATTTCTGTATTCAATATTGCGAATGCACCAGTAGTGGTCACGAAAGGACATTATGGCATATCTCTGATTGTAGAGATTTCTTTCTCTGATGACTCTCTATTAGAATGGCTACAAACGGTGAAGGAGCCTTACCCACTTCTACTTTTAGATGCCGACTGGATTAAACGGTCACCCGATCATTTAAAAATTATCCAACAGCGAAAATTGCCTACAGGATTACTTGGGCCGGATGATTCAGTAGAAGAACCCGTTGATATTGCGCTCATCCAAAAGGATATTGATACTTACGAAAAATATTTAAAAGAAAAACCTTTATGGTTTGCTACCCGAAATCATCAATATTCACAGGATATACAGAAAGCTTTATTCCAACAACAAATGAATTTACTATCTCCTTCTCTTATTTGGCAAGGTGATAAAACTCCGAAATTACAAAAAGGGGATTTTGTCTTTTTCCCACTACACCAAAAAAATCAAATATCCTTTAAAGAGCTTAACACACTAATACAACAACATAAGTTTATGTCGATTGAAGAAAATATATTTGGTTATAAAGTTCAAACTAAAAAAGCCCCATAAAAAAATTGCCTCCACTAGAGTGGGGCAATTTTTTCCTTATGCGTTTTTAGCCTGTTCACGACGAGCTTTACGGCGTGCTTCTAATTTTTGACGATCCTCATCGGATTTTGCATTATATTTAGGTAATACTAATAATTGATACGCATTAACCGCCAATAATGGGAATAATAAAAGCGCAACATACTCATTAATATTTTCATCTCGACCCATCAATGCAATTGTCCATTCCAACGTTGTAATGACAATCATAAAGAATAGTGCAGAAATCATTACATGTTTTTTCCCTGTTAATTTCACTTTTTGAACAGCTGTAGCTATGGCCCCAAAGATGAGCACAATTAATAGTCCTACATAGAACAACCAGCTTTGCCCATCCTTAACTCCAGGAATAAAGCGGAAGAAAATAATATCGAAAATCGTAATGGCAATTAATAATAGTTGTACCCAATTCCATAATGTCAGTGTTCTAAAAATATTAACACCTACCTGATGAAGTGTTAAATAAGCGAAAAAGCCAGCTTGTGCAATAACACTCATTGTAAACCCTAAGAAAACCATCCATAAAAGTCCTGCGAAAAACTCACCCCATTGACCGTTTGCTATGTATGGTTGGAAGAATTCCCAGCGAATAAATAAACTAAAAACTCCGTTGACTGCACCACCAACGAGCATTGCAAAGAAGAAAAACTTTGCCCAATTTCGTATCGTCACAACTAAAAGTCCCCCAATTTCTCAATATATCTGTCCTTATTTTATCAATGCCTTGTTAAAAAAGCTATTTCTCATCCTAACCAATACATAAAGTCCTCAGAAATGTGAACAATAATTGAAAGAGTCTCTCTAGAGAAAGGACTGATTGCCGATGCGAAAATTCACCTTATTACTGATTCTAATGCTTTTTCTTTCTGCCTGTTCACAAGATAAAACCTCTACCATGTCCTATGATGAAATAAAAAAAATCATGATTGACTCTTTGCAAACAGAGGATGGTAAAAAGGCATTGCGACAGCTTTTGGAGGAGCCAAGTTTCCGTGAGCTCTTGATTTTAGAGCATGATGAAGTGAAAAAGGCTACCGAGGAAACTTTACTTTCCAAGGAAGCAGAAGACTTTTGGAAAAAAACCTTTGAAGATCCAAAGTTTAAAGAAACTGTTGCGAAAAGTATGCAAAAACAGCAACAGGATATTATGAAGAACTTAATAAAAGATCCGACTTTCCAAAAGGATATGGAGGCATTTTTCGGGCAGCCCGATATGCAAAAGCAGTTGGAGACTATCCTTAAATCTTCCAATATGCGCAAGCAAATGGAGGAAGTCGTAAAGGAAACAATCGAAAGCCCTTTAATGCAATCTAAATGGCAGGAACTTATTAAAAAGAGTGGCGAAACAAGTTCATCAGGAAGTGGCAATAAGAAAGAAGCAAGTGGCGATAGCGGTGGTGGATCGGGTAAGGAACAAAAAGGTACCGAGTAACCTTGGTAATGTAAAAACGGATTTCCCCATAAAAGTGGTGGAAATCCGTTTTTTTATTATTTATTTAATTTACCGATGATTTTGGTAGCAATGTCTAAATAAATTTGTCCTGTTGTATGTTTTTCAGCATATACAGAAGGAGCAAAATCTTCATCTGTCCAATCTGGTTGCCCAAGCGGGATTTGTCCAAGTAGCTCTGTACGTAATTCATCAGCTAGCTTTGGACCTCCTCCTTGCCCAAAGACAAATTCTCGGTCACCTGATTTAGATTCAAACCACGCCATGTTTTCGATAACACCTAAAATTTCATGGTCTGTTTGAAGCGCCATGGCTCCTGCACGTGCCGCTACAAATGCTGCTGTTGGGTGTGGTGTTGTTACAACAATTTCTTTTGATGATGGTAACATTTGATGGATATCTAATGCAACGTCACCTGTGCCAGGAGGTAAATCTAATAATAGATAATCTAATTCACCCCACTCCACATCACGGAAGAACTGATCTAATACTTTACCCAGCATTGGACCACGCCATACAATCGGTGCGTTATTTTCCACAAAGAACCCCATTGAAATCATTTTTACCCCAAAGCGATCTACTGGGAAAATACGATTATCGACTACTTTAGGCATATCCGTCACACCCATCATATCAGGCACACTAAATCCATAAATATCTGCGTCAATTAAGCCGACTTTCTTTCCTAGACGAGCTAAAGCAACAGCTAAGTTAACTGATACCGTCGATTTACCTACTCCACCTTTACCAGAAGCAATTGAAATTACTTGTACTGTGCTTAGCGGTGATAAAATATCCTGTGCTTCTGACTCTGTTGCTGTACCACGGAAGCTTTGTAATTTTTCTGTTGAAAGTTCTTCAAAGCGGATACCAACCGTGTTTGCACCCGCTTCTTTCAACACCTCAACAACTTTCATTTGTAGTTGTAATTGTTCAGGTGTATTTAATTTAGCAATGGCAATTTTTACACTGACATGATTTTTTTCTTCTTTTATTGCTACGTTCGTTATACCATCTGTTTCTGCAAGCGATTTATGTAAAAATGGATCTTGTAGTTGTCCTAGTATTTCTCGTACTTGTTGTTCAGTAATCACGACGAACACTCCCCTTATATTGTCTCAATATTAGTATATCATAATGATTTGATTTACGTTGTAGATGTTGCTCTACTCAATTTTAGCTAATAAATAGTCTTCTATACCTTCAACTATGGCATCTGCCATTTTTTCTTGATACTTTTTATCAACTAATAATGCTCGTTCCTCATCATTACTAATAAAACCAGTCTCTACTAAAGCTGCAGGTACTTCCGCTTTCTTCAATAAATAGATTTGCTTAATTGACAATGCTTCACGGTCTGTATTTTTTAAATTAGTGCGAATGGATTGTTGAATACTCTTGGCAAGAATCTCTCCATCAGCATGTCCTTCCTTATGGTAAAATACCTGTGCGCCACGCCATTTTGTTTCAGGTATGGCATTTGCATGAATAGTTATAAATACATCAGGCTTTTCCTTTTCCACGATATCCTTTCTTAAGAAAATATCTTGCTTTTTCCGTTCTCTCATTGTTCCATATTTTTCTGATGGCGCATGCTCATCTATTACATCCCCATTTTTTGTTCGTGTCATTATAACCGTTGCGCCTTTTTTCTTTAATTGCTTCTCTACATGCTGAGCAATTGCAAGTGTAATATCCTTTTCAATCACTTCGCCCTTTGAAGCTCCTCCATCCTCACCACCATGCCCTGCATCAATGACAATTTTTATGCCACCAAGTGGGTCCGGTAAGAAGAAGTTACGGTCCGAAGCATTTGTTTCATATGCCACGACCACTATACTCATAAGCATAATTACTCCTAGTGCAAGCCAGCGCTTCACCCATATCCACCACCCTTTTACATTTAGTGTACGAAATTAATGGATAAACTATGCCAGAAAGTAAAAAAAACTCCCAAGTCGCAAACTTGAGAGTTTTCTTCTATATTAAGGGAGGAAGAACAACTTATTGTATTGTAAAGGTAGGGTTAAATTCACCTGTATATGGTTCATGCTCTACAAATACAGTTATTTCATTACCCTCTTTGTCTTTACCTGTTCGTTTATACGTGAACTTCTTATCGTTGATTTCTGTAATTTCAAGAGCGACACCATACTTATTATCACCGATAGAAACATGCGCTCTTATTTTATTATCATGAATGACATCAAAGTAACCATAGTCTCCACGACTTTCACCTGTTTCAGGATTGAAGAACTCATATCTATTTGTATTTGCATCATACTTTGCAATGCTAATGAAATTTGAATTGAATTCTGTTACATCATTACCCGCTTCATCTAACACAACAGTTCCATGCCATAATGTATCAGCTAAAATTTTGTCTCCGTCCACGTCTGTAACAATATCACCTGTTGAAGCATCTAACGTTTTATCGGAATCTGTAAATGCCAGTTCCTTTTCTTTATAAGGTATATGTTCCACGAATACTTCCACATCATTGCCTGTAGCATCTTTACCCATTCTTTTATAGGTAAAGATACTATCGTTTAGCTCAGTGATCTCGACAACCGCTTGGTATTTTTTCGATTCTGAAATTAATATTCTTTGTTTCCCATCATTTGTGATAAAGAATGTCCCTTTATCGTCACGGCTTTCACCTGTAGCAGCGTCAAAGAATTCATAATGACCTGTCTGAGCATCATATTTTGCTAACCCAATGAAATTTGCGTTCTCAGCTGTTAAGTCATTATTATCTTTGTCGTAAACTTTTGTACCTTGCCAATTTGTACCACTTAGAATATTAGCCATTTCTTGTCCCTTTGTTAATTGCTCTTTAGCAGTATTTTCTGTTGAAGCACTTTCGGTTTTGACTTCCTCACTATTCGTTGTATTGCCTTTTGTAGGCGCCTTATCTTGACATGCTGCCAGTAATGCTATTGCTGCAACAGATACTATTAATAATTTTTTCATAACTACTTACCTCCATCGTTTAGTTTATATTTGGAGTTACATCAAACCTATAACGATAATTTTTTAAAATGAAAGGTTTGTTGTACCTTCTGAAACTATATTAAAGTGGAATGTTAAACCCCCCCTAAATAATTTCTTAAAAAAACATAAACTTATACGAAAATATTTTTAATATATATTAAATCTGCACAGAAATAGTGTTGTCTATGTAAAAAGCTAATGATTATTTTCTAGATCTTCTTAATCTCCAGCAAATACCTTCCTATTATTTATTATATGAAAAAACTAAGCACAGCATATTTTTTTAATATTACTCGTACAATTCGTAACGTGTTACCATATTTTTATAAACGAAAAAGTAGGATACAGTTATATACACTAGTCATTTGGCTGTTATATTGCTGGACACCTCCAAAGAAAAGAAGGTGGAAAAATGAATGATCAATTAATACTTTCAGCAGCGAACGGTGATACTGACAAAGTATTAGCACTTCTGCAAAATGGCATCAATATTAATGTAACGGATCAGAATGGAAGAACGGCTGTTTTAGCTGCCACTTATAATAATCAGGTGGATACTGTGAAGGTGCTCATTGAACATGGTGCAGATATTAATATTCGAGATAATAACCTTGAGAACGTACTTTTACATGCAGGTGCATCAGGCTATTTAGAAATCGTTAAACTTGCCATAGTGGCAGGGGCAGATACAAAGCTGACTAATCGCTTTGGTGGAATTGCCATCATCCCTGCAGCAGAACGTGGGCATGTTGAGGTAGTTCGAGAGCTACTTAATCACTCAGACATTGATGTCAATCACATTAATAATTTGCATTGGACTGCTCTATTGGAGGCAGTCATATTAGGCAGTGGCGGGGAAAAGCATCAAGAAATTGTGCAACTATTAGTAGATTATGGTGCTGATATGTCTATCGGAGATCGAGATGGTGTCACGCCATTGCAGCATGCAAAAAAACTAGGCTTTTATGACATTGAGCAAATTTTAAAAGAAGCTGCAGCAAAGCGAAATAATAGTTAACACATAAGGAGGTTTTTTCATGATCCAGGACGTAGATCTAAAGCATCTAGAGAGATGCATCGAGCTTGCCAAAAATGCGCTGGAAGCAGGAGATGAGCCCTTTGGTTCGATACTTGTAAATTCAAATGGCGAGATACTGGCAGAAGAACAAAATCGTGTATCGGGCGGGGATCATACACAGCACCCAGAGTTTGCATTAGCACGCTGGGCAGCACAAAATATGAGTCTCGAGGAAAGAGGCTCAGCAACCGTTTACACTTCTGGAGAACACTGTCCAATGTGTGCTGCAGCCCATGGATGGGTTGGGCTTGGAAGAATTGTTTACGCTAGCTCATCTAAACAGTTAGCGCAATGGCTAAATGAGATGGGTATCACTTCTACATCACGAGTTCGTAATTTATCCATTCATGAAGTCATTCAAGATACTATTATAGATGGCCCCGTTCCTGCATTAGCCGAGCAGGTGCATCAACTTCATCTTCAGTTTCATAAGAAATAGTGTTAAGCAATCTTTGAAGTAACTTCAAAGATTGCTTTTTATGATGGAATGACAAAAGACTCCTTCCACGAAAGTAGAAAGAGTCTTTGTATAGAAAGCTGATATTAACGTTTTGAGAACTGAGGTGCACGACGAGCGCCGCGTAGACCTGGTTTTTTACGTTCTTTCATGCGTGAATCACGAGTAAGTAATCCAGCTGATTTTAATGCAGCACGGAAATCTGGGTCTACTTGAAGTAGAGCACGAGCGATACCGTGACGAACAGCACCAGCTTGACCAGTGTATCCACCACCGTTAACGTTTACGTGGATATCATAGCTTCCTGTAGTTTCAGTAGCTACTAATGGTTGTTTAATTACTTCGCGTAATGCAGCGAATGGTACGTATTCTTCGATTTCACGTTTGTTGATAACAATTTTACCTGTACCTGGTACTAAACGTACGCGAGCTACAGAGCTTTTACGGCGACCAGTGCCGATGTATTGAACTTGTGCCAAAGTAATATCCTCCTCTTAATTTATATTATCCGCGAAGCTCGTATGCTTCTGGTTTTTGTGCAGCATGTGGATGCTCTGTTCCAGTGTAAACATTAAGTTTAGTGAACATTTTACGACCTAAAGAGTTTTTAGGAAGCATTCCTTTAACTGCTAATTCGATCATTCTTGTTGGGTATTTATCTAACATTTCACCAGCAGTACGTGTTTTTAAACCACCCGCAAATTGAGTATGGTGACGGTATAGTTTACCCTCTAATTTGTTACCAGTTAAATGGATTTTGTCAGCGTTGATGATGATTACGTGATCACCTGTATCAACGTTTGGTGTGAATGTTGGTTTATGTTTACCACGTAAGATTGCAGCTACTTCAGAAGCTAAACGTCCAAGAGTTTGGCCTTCTGCATCAACTACTAACCATTTACGGTCTACTTCGTGACCTTTAGCCATGAATGTTGTACGCATGTATATATCCTCCTAATCGATTCGATTACCGTTATTTTTCATTAGACTACACTATAAGTTTCGGGGCTTATTTGTGGTGGTAATGAAAATACCATCTGTTATCATATAATGAATGACTTTTAAAGTCAAGCAATTTCATTAAACACCTGGTGAAGTTGTTCAGAATTGTAGAACGCCACTAATAGAACACTTTTTCTAAGTACAGCCCTTGTGGTGGTGCGGTTTTCCCCGCATTATCACGATTACCTGAAGCAACTACCTCGGACACATTTTCAATCATACGTCGACCTATGCCAACCTCCCAAAGAGTACCTGCAATAATACGCACCATATTATATAAGAAGCCATTCCCTTCAATCACCATATGTAGCTCTTCACCATGCCATTCAAATTGCAATAATGTTACTGTGCGTACTTTATCTTTCACACTTGTATTCGCCGCGCAAAAACAGGAAAAGTCATGTGTACCAATAATAGCCTTAGCTGCCTCTTGCATCGCCTCTACGTTAGGTTTGACTCCATTTGTCTCCACAGTATAATATCTGCGGAATGGACTTTGGATAGGCTCACAAGACCAAATATAGCGATATCTTTTTCCAGCCACGTCATAACGCGCATGAAAGTCATGGGCTACTTCCTCTACCGATAATACACGAATATCTCGTGGCAGTTGCACATTCAAAGCCTTACTATACTTTTCTACAGGTATGCCAAGTGGTGTGTCGAAATGCAATGTTTGCCCTGTCGCATGTACTTTAGCATCTGTACGACCACTTGCAGTTACCTTAACCGATTCTCCCTTATGCATAATGGCTAGAACACGTTCAAGCTCAGCCTGCACTGTACGTTCCCCTGGCTGTATCTGATAGCCTGAAAATAGTGTTCCATCATAGCTTATAATTACTTTTAATCGTCGCATATAGCCTACTCCTTTAACTTCTATAGAAGAATAGCAATACGCCTATTGCTACTAATAACACAAGCGCAAATGTGTCCCCCATATCCCATTTTAACCTGCGGTACCTAGTGCGACCTTCACCACCGCGATAGCCTCTTACTTCCATCGCTGTTGCTAAATCCTCAGCCCGTTTAAATGCACTGACAAAGAGAGGCACAAGCAATGGTACTACTGCCTTTATACGGTCCTTAATTGGCCCAGATGATAAATCAGAGCCCCTTGCCATTTGTGCCTTCATAATTTTATCCGTCTCATCCATTAAGGTTGGAATGAAGCGTAATGAGATGGACATCATTAAAGCCAATTCATGGACGGGTACTTTTATTGCTTTTAAGGGATTCAGCAGAACCTCGATACCGTCTGTTATGGAAATTGGTGATGTTGTAAGGGTTAAGATTGACGTCATAAATACTAATACTAGAAAACGAATTGAGATAAATATTCCCCGCCTAATCCCTTCATCATAAATCGTAATGAATTTTGATTCAAACACAGGGACGCCTTCCTTCGTCATAAAAATATGGAGAAGGAATGTAAAGGCCATTAAAAAGAGCACTGGTTTGAGTCCATTAATTAAAAAATAAAGGCGAATGCGCGATATTAATACAATCAGTAGCGTGAATGCGAGTAACATCGCATACGTCACGGTATTATTGGCTAAAAACACAATAATAATAAAGGCGAACACAAAGATCAGCTTTGACCGTGGATCAAGCTTGTGTACGGGTGAGTCACCAGGTAAGAAGCGACCAAAGATCATTTTTTCCATCATGACTCTGCACGCTCCTCTCTAAGTGCTTGAGCAATTTCAGCAGCAAGCTCTTCCTCTGTTAAGCAAACCTTAGACAAGGAATGACCCATCATGTGTTCAATCTTTTGCTGAAAGCGGACAATACGTGGAGGCTCTAGACGGAATTTCTTTAATGTTTCAACATCTTTAAAAATAATTCGTGGTGTTCCACTTAAGACATTCTTTCCTTCATGCATGATCACAATATTATCTGCGTACCGAGCTGCATCCTCCATACTATGGGTTACTAGAATGGTTGTAAGATGACGTTCTTGATGGAGCTGATAAAACATATCCATAATTTCCTTTTGACCTCGTGGATCAAGACCTGCTGTTGGTTCATCTAAGACAATAACCTCAGGATCCATCGCCAAAACACCTGCAATCGCTACACGACGCATTTGACCACCTGATAAATCGAAAGGTGATTTATCCAAAACACTATCAGGCAAACCGACTAAGCTGACAAGTTCTCTTGCACGAGCTTCCGCCTCCTCCTCTGATATACCAAAGTTCATTGGGCCAAACATAATATCCTTTAACACTGTTTCTTCAAAAAGTTGATGCTCTGGAAATTGAAAGACAATGCCCACCTTTTGTCTTACAGCTTTTAAATCCTTTGCTTTTTTCCCAGCTATAATAAGTCGATCTCCTATATGTACTTCTCCTGAAGTAGGTCTTAGAAGCGCGTTAAAATGCTGCAGAATCGTTGATTTTCCAGAACCCGTATGGCCAATTATCGCTTGATACGTATGAGATGGAATGTCAAAATCTACATCGAATAATGCCCGTTTTTCAAAGGGGGTTCCTTGTGCATAGGCATAGCTTACTTGTTGAAGTTTGATGTCCATAAATCATTCACCAACTCTTCTTCTGTCATATGTTGCCCCATTAATGGAACACCTTCCTTTTGCAATAGCTTTGATAACTTCAAGGCAAATGGCAAATCTAGTCCAAATTCAACTAGCTTGTCTCCAAGTGCAAAGATTTCAGCAGGTGTACCTTCTGCAAATTTCTTACCATCATTCATAAAAAGAACACGATCTGCTAACATTGCCTCTTCTAAATCATGGGTAATAGATAAAACTGTTAATCCTGTTTCTGCACGTAATGTTTGCACCGTTTGTAACACCTCTGCACGACCCTGAGGATCTAACATGGATGTAGCCTCATCTAAAATTAAAAGCTTCGGCTTTAAAGCAAGTGCCCCAGCAATGGCTACACGCTGTTTTTGTCCACCAGATAAATGATGTGGCTCATGGTCTAAAAACTGACTCATTTTTACCTGTTCGAGTGCCGCATGTACACGTTTCACCATTTCTTCAAAAGGGATACCGTTGTTTTCCAAAGCAAATGCTACATCATCCTGTACCGTTGCCCCAACGAATTGATTGTCAGGGTTTTGAAAAACCATTCCCATCAAGGAGCGAGATTCCCAAAGATTTTCTTCATTTAAAGGTTCTCGTAATATTCGTACATCCCCCTGTTGAGGAAACAATAAACCATTCATCAGCTTGGCAATGGTGGACTTACCAGAACCATTATGTCCTACAATAGCAATCCACTCACCTTCATCAACAGCAAAACTAACATTTTCTACAGCATTACGACTGTTTTGAATTTCTGGTGTATATGAAAAAGTCACATTATTTAAAGATAAAATTTCAGGCATATCTAGAACTCCTCTCTCTAAGCTCAGCTCTACTAACTAACTTACACTTTTTTATGTATGAATTCTACTACAATCCGTATGTCGATAAAAGAAAAATACTACAATAGCAACTCAAATTGATAATTGATAATGGACTAATGGAATTACAAAATAACGCCCATATATTAAAAAAAGCACCACAAATTGGCGCCATCTAATCTAATAAAAAAGCGCGCACCTCATTCGATAGAAATGCGCTAGTCGTTACATTTACAAGAAATATGGGTGCTCAAGCCCTTATTTCTCCTGAATGAGGTGCGGAGAGCTAAACGAGACGCCACACTAATAAGTGTCCGCTCATCATAACGCTCAGCTTAATTATTTGTCGTATAAATCATTTATAAAGAAAGAGGGTGGTGATTCCCACCCTCTTCACCACAAGTTTTCTCTTATGATTAAACTAGTTCAATCACAACAACAGGTGCACCGTCGCCACGACGAGGACCTACTTTAAGAATACGAGTGTAACCACCTTGACGCTCAGCATAACGTGGTGCAACATCATCAAATAACTTTTGAAGTGCAAATGATGTTGATTCGTTACCTTCTGCATCAGTCGTTGTTACTAGTTCACGACGGATGAATGCAGCAGCTTGACGGCGTGCATGTAAATCTCCGCGTTTACCTAAAGTAATCATTTTTTCAACAGCTTTACGTACTTCTTTAGCGCGAGCCTCAGTAGTTTCGATACGCTCGTTGATGATTAAATCAGTAGCTAAGTCACGTAACATCGCTTTACGTTGAGAACTTGTACGACCAAGTTTTCTGTAACCCATGGATGTTTCCCTCCTTTATAGAAAAAAATCTGATCTTGTTAGTTGTGTTTAAATCGCTTAGTCTTCTTTGCGTAATCCTAAACCAAGCTCTTCTAACTTCGCTTTTACTTCTTCTAATGACTTACGTCCAAGGTTACGAACTTTCATCATGTCGTCTTCTGATTTATTCGCAAGTTCTAGTACTGTATTGATACCAGCGCGTTTTAAACAGTTATAAGAACGAACAGAAAGATCAAGTTCTTCAATAGTCATCTCTAAAACTTTTTCTTTTTGATCTTCTTCTTTTTCGACCATGATTTCAGCAGTTTGTGCCTCATCTGTCATGCCAACGAAGATGTTAAGATGCTCGGTTAAAATTTTTGCTCCGAGCGAAATCGCCTCTTTCGGACCGATGCTGCCATCTGTCCACACATCAAGAGAAAGTTTGTCGTAGTCAGAAGACTGACCAACACGAGTATTTTCCACTTGGAAATTGACGCGTGATACTGGAGTGTAAATAGAGTCGATCGGGATCACGCCGATAGGAAGATCCTCACGTTTGTTTTGATCAGCAGGAGTGTAACCACGGCCGCGTTGTGCATACATACGCATACGTAAATGACCGTTTTTAGCGATTGTTGCAATATATAGATCTGGGTTTAAAATTTCTACGTCACTGTCATGTGTAATGTCAGCAGCCGTAACTGTACCATCGCCTTTAACATCAATCTCAATAACTTTTTCTTCGTCAGAGTAGATTTTAAGAGCTAGTTTTTTCACGTTCAAAATGATTGAAGCTACATCTTCTACTACGCCTTCTACAGTTGAGAATTCGTGAAGAACACCATCAATTTGAATTGAAGTGACAGCAGCTCCTGGTAATGAAGACAGAAGGATACGACGTAAAGAATTACCCAAAGTGTTTCCATATCCGCGTTCAAGCGGTTCTACAACAAACTTTCCATATTTGGAATCTTCGCTGATCTCCACCGTTTCAATCTTTGGTTTTTCAATTTCGATCATTTTATTTACCCTCCTTCAAAACATCGAATGTATAGGTTCTTTCCATCATAGATTCGATCGTCAATGACGTATCGTTTATTATCTGCACAAGACAGTCTGTACAAAAAATGATGTTCTCATACAATATGAGACGCACCCATTACACGCGACGACGTTTTGGCGGACGGCAACCATTGTGAGGAACTGGAGTAACGTCTTTAATAGCAGTTACTTCTAAACCAGCAGCTTGAAGTGCACGAATAGCAGCTTCACGACCAGCACCAGGACCTTTAACAGTTACTTCCAACGTTTTCAGACCATGTTCAAGGGATGTTTTAGCAGCAGTTTCTGCAGCCATTTGAGCAGCGAATGGTGTAGATTTACGTGAACCACGGAAACCAAGAGCACCAGCACTTGACCAAGATACAGCGTTACCTTGCATATCTGTAATCGTTACGATTGTATTGTTAAATGTAGAACGAATGTGTGCAATACCAGATTCGATATTCTTTTTCACACGACGTTTACGAGTTTGTTGTTTACGAGCCATGTTAAGAAGGAACCTCCTTTACCAATTATTTTTTCTTGTTCGCAACTGTTTTACGAGGACCTTTACGCGTACGCGCATTGTTCTTCGTATTTTGACCACGAACAGGTAAGCCACGACGGTGACGGATACCACGGAATGAACCGATTTCCATCAGACGTTTAATATTTAATGAAGTTTCGCGACGTAAGTCACCTTCAAGTTTGTAAGAATCTAATTGTTCACGGATTTTGTTTAACTCATCTTCAGTTAAGTCGCGTACGCGTGTATCTTCTGAAATACCTGCATCAGCTAGTACTTTCTGAGCTGTAGTTTTACCAATACCGAAAATGTACGTTAATGAAATTACCACGCGTTTGTCGCGAGGAATATCAACACCAGCAATACGTGCCATGTACGTTGTGCACCTCCTTTAGAATTAACCTTGTTTTTGTTTATGTTTAGGATTTTCACAGATTACCATTACTTTACCGCGTCGGCGAATTACTTTACATTTTTCGCAGATCGGTTTCACAGATGGTCTCACTTTCATCTAACCTAACCTCCTTAGTAGTCCGGAGCGCAAAAGATTATTTAAAACGGTATGTGATACGACCGCGAGTTAAATCATAAGGAGATAACTCAATAGTAACCTTATCTCCAGGTAGAATACGGATAAAGTGCATACGAATCTTACCAGATACGTGTGCTAGAATCACATGTCCATTTTCTAATTCTACCTTAAACATCGCGTTTGGCAAAGTCTCAACAACTGTCCCTTCGACTTCAATTACATCATCTTTCGCCATCTACTCTGTCTCCTCTCTATATGCAAATTAAAGTTCTCATCGTTACATCAAACGGATATCTGCTGCAACTTTAGAAGCAACCTCGTTTCAACATATGTTTGGATTGTATGAGAGATGTTTGAAAGACGCTCGTCTGGTTTCGCTTCACACAATCCACGGAATATACAGAACCAGTAAGGGCACTGAATCTCCCATGTTTACACGAATACCGGAATGTCTTGGATGAGATATTCATACCCGTTACACAGATGCTTCCACGAAACCCATTATACTCCTCCAAAAGGTATGTTGCACTTTTTAGAAGAAATATATACCGGGCACAATATGCTTTTGCAACTCTCAAAAAAATTATGTTTCGTTGTTGCTCCCGCATGCCTCCCGCGGAAGCAGTACTCTGCGCCCGGAGCCGGGTATCAGCTGCGGCTGCCCTGTAATAGAGCATCAAGATCAGCAAACACTTTGTTAATATCTTGCTGTCCATCTATATTAGTTAACACGCCTTTAGCTTGATAGAAATCAAGTAGAGGTTGTGCTTGTTTCATATTTACTTCCAGACGGTTCGCAACCGTTTCAGGGTTATCATCTGCACGTGTATAAAGCTCGCCACCATCTTTATCACATTTCCCTTCCTCGGCAGGAGGATTGAAAATTAAATGATAAGATGTACCACAAGTTTTACAAATACGTCTACCTGAAAGACGAGCAATTAGCTCATCCTTTTCAACTTGAATGTTTAATGTATGCTCAATAGCTTTACCTAGATCAGCAAGAATGCTATCTAAAGCTTCAGCTTGAGGAACAGTACGTGGGAAACCATCTAATAAGAATCCTTTTTCACAATCAGGTTTAGCCAGTCGCTCACGAACAATACCAATCGTTACTTCATCAGGTACAAGTGCACCTTGATCCATAAACGACTTAGCTTGTAAGCCTAGTTCAGTACCTTCTTTAATTGCAGCACGGAACATATCGCCTGTAGAAATATGAGGAATTGCGTACTTCTCAACAATTTTATCTGCCTGAGTACCTTTACCAGCACCTGGCAGACCCATTAAAACGATATTCATTAGGAAATATTCCTCCCACAAAAGGTTTGCTGATTAAAGGAAACGATGGAACGTTCCCTAAAAACCAACATTATTTCATAAAGCCTTTGTAGTGACGTTTAACAAGTTGAGATTCTAGCTGCTTCATCGTTTCGAGCGCTACGCCGACTACGATAATAATACTAGTACCACCGATCTGCACTGAGGCAGGTAGATTCATAAAGTTTATGAATATAACCGGCATTACTGAAATAACAGTTAAGAAAATCGCGCCGACAAATGTCAGACGATATAACACGCTTGTTAAATACGTTTGAGTGTTTTCACCAGGACGAATACCTGGAATATAAGCACCTTGCTTTTTCAAGTTATCTGCCACATTTTCTGGATTCACTTGTACGAATGCATAGAAATATGTGAATGCGATGATTAATGCCACATAAATAATCATTCCAACAGGTTTTGTATGATCAAACGTGTTATTAATGAAGGTTGTAACATTATTTTCACCGAAGAACGGAACTAACGTACGAGGTGTCATCAGAAACGCTGAAGCAAAGATTACTGGAATAACCCCTGCAGCATTTACTTTTAACGGTAAATGAGTTTGTTGACCACCAGTTTGTTGATTTCGCCCAGTAACTCGTTTTGCATATTGAATTGGAATTTTACGTAGTGCTTGTTGCACGTAGATAACTCCAATAACAACCGCAAGCAAGATTAAAACAAGTAGACCAAGGATAATTAGGTTGATAAATAGCTTATCACCAGCACCCTCGATTTGTTGTGCATAGATTTGGTTGATACCTGTAGGTAATGCCGCAACGATACCTGCGAAAATTACAACAGAAATACCATTACCAACGCCATGCGCAGTAATTTGATCAGCAAGCCATACTAGGAATGCTGTACCCGCTGTTAATACAATAGAGATTATAACATATGTTAAAACTCCTTCTTCCTTAATCAAAGAACCGCCGTACATTCTATTAAAACCGAATGACATCGCGAATGATTGAATAAAAGCAAGAATAATAGTAAAGTAGCGTGTAAATTGTGCAAGTTTACGTCTTCCGACTTCACCTTGCTTTGCCCATTCAGCAAACTTCGGTACTACGTCCATTTGCAATAACTGAACAATAATTGAGGCTGTGATGTAAGGCATAATCCCCATCGCAAAGATCGAGAAGTTCTTTAAAGCACCACCGCCAAAAGTATTGAGGAAACCAACGAGGTTAAACTCATCAGTTGCCTTTAATACATTAGCGTCAACGTTAGGTACTGGAATGAAAGTTCCAATACGGAAAACGATTAACATTAAAAGTGTGAAAATGATTTTATTTCTTATATCTCGAACACGCATAAAGTTAGAGATTGTCTGAAACATTAAATCACCTCAGTAGTTCCGCCGGCATTCTCGATTGCTTCTTTCGCTGAAGCTGAGAATTTATGAGCTTTGACAGTAAGCTTTTTATTAAGTGTTCCATTGCCTAGAACTTTAATTCCAGCTTTTTCATTGCTCACTAGACCAGTTTCAAGTAATAATGCAGCAGTTACCTCTGCACCGTCTTCGAAACGGTTTAAAGCATCAAGGTTAACGATAGCGTATTCTTTACGGTTAATGTTCGTAAAGCCACGTTTTGGTAAACGACGGAATAATGGGTTCTGACCGCCTTCAAAGCCTGGGCGTACACCGCCACCAGAACGAGCGTTTTGACCTTTATGACCTTTACCTGCTGTTTTACCGTTACCAGAACCGATACCACGACCAACGCGGTTGCGTTGCTTACGAGAACCTTCTGCTGGTTTTAACTCATGCAGTTTCATAGTGGGTGGCACCTCCTTGTTCAATAATTAGAAATTAAATTTCTTTTACAGTAACTAAGTGAGCTACTTTATCAAGCATACCGCGAGTAGCTGCGTTATCAGCTTTCTCTACAGTTTGGTGTAATTTACGTAAACCTAAAGCTTCAACAGTTTTGCGTTGTGCAGGTTTAGTACCAATCACAGATTTAGTAAGGGTGATTTCTAATTTGTTAGCCATTATCTTTCCCCCCTTATCCTAATATTTCTTCCACTGATTTACCACGTAATTTAGCTACGTCCTCTACGCGTTTTAATTCAGTTAAACCTTGAATTGTTGCACGCACCATGTTAATTGGTGTGTTAGATCCAAGTGATTTTGAAAGAATATCAGTAATACCAGCAAGTTCTAGTACAGCACGTACTGGACCACCAGCGATAACCCCTGTACCAGGAGCAGCAGGTTTAATTAGGATTTCTCCTGCACCAAAGCGACCTTGCACTAAGTGTGGAGTTGTTCCACCTACGCGTGGCACTTCGATTAAGTTTTTCTTCGCGTCTTCAACAGCTTTGCGGATAGCATCTGGCACCTCTTGAGCTTTACCAGTACCGAAACCTACATGACCGTTTCTATCGCCAACTACAACTAATGCTGTGAAGCGGAAGCGACGTCCACCTTTAACAACTTTAGCAACGCGGTTAATAGTAACTACGCGTTCTTCAAGTTCTCCAAGTTTGTTTGCGTCAATACGACTCATGAAATGTGTCCCTCCTTCTTATTAAAATTCTAAACCGTTCTCACGTGCAGCTTCAGCTAAAGCTTTCACACGTCCATGATATAAGTAACCACCACGGTCAAATACTACAGCAGTAATATTTTTTTCCGCAGCGCGTTTTGCGATTGTTTCACCGACTTTAGTTGCTGCGTCAACATTGCTACCTGCACCTTCGAAACCATTTTCTTGAGAAGATGCGCTAACAATTGTTACGCCTGCTACGTCATCGATAAGTTGCGCGTAAATGTTCTTGTTAGAACGGAATACGTTTAAGCGTGGACGCTGAGCAGTACCCGAAATTTTAGAACGAACGCGAGCATGACGTTTTTTACGAACCTGATTTTTATCTTGTTTCGTAATCACAAGGGTCACTCCTTTCTAATGCTTAAGCTGCATTATTTACCTGTTTTACCTTCTTTACGACGAACATATTCGCCTTCATAACGAATACCTTTACCTTTATAAGGCTCTGGTGGACGAACGTCACGGATGTTAGATGCAAGAGCACCAACGCGTTCTTTACTGATACCTTTAACAATGATCTTAGTGTTTGAAGGAACTTCAATTTGTAGACCATCTTCAGGTGTGAACTCTACTGGATGAGAGTAACCTACGTTAAGTACAAGTTTATTACCTTGTAATTGCGCACGGTAACCTACACCGATAAGTTCTAAAGCTTTTTCGAAACCTGCAGAAACACCAGTAACCATGTTCGCAAGAAGCGCACGAGTAGTACCGTGGTTTGTGCGGTGTTCTTTTGATTCAGAAGGACGTACTACAGTGATTACGTTACCCTCTTGCTCAATTTTCATATCTTGGTGGAAAGAACGAACAAGTTCGCCTTTAGGACCTTTAACAGTAACAGTGTTGTCAGCTGCAACAGTAACAGTTACGTTAGCTGGTACCTCGATAATTTTTTTACCTACACGAGACATTTAGTTGCACCTCCATTCATTTATTGCTAATTACCAAACGTATGCTAGAACTTCGCCGCCAACTTGTTTAGCGCGAGCTTCTTTATCTGTTAATAAACCTTGTGAAGTTGACACTAAAGCGATACCAAGACCGTTCAATACTTTAGGTACTTCATTTGTTTTAGCATATACACGTAAACCAGGTTTAGAAATACGTTTTAAGCCAGTGATAACGCGCTCGTTATCTTTTCCATATTTTAAGAAAATACGGATGATACCTTGTTTGTTGTCTTCCACGTATTCTACGTCACGTACGAAACCTTCACGCTTTAAAATTTCAGCGATTTCTTTTTTCACGTTGGAAGCTGGTACTTCTAACTTCTCGTGACGAACCATGTTCGCATTACGAATGCGAGTAAGCATATCTGCAATCGGATCAGTCATTGTCATTACATTTACCTCCTTCCCAAATTAGGGGATTACCAGCTGGCTTTTTTAACGCCAGGAATTTGTCCCTTATATGCAAGTTCTCGGAAACAAATACGGCAAAGTTTGAATTTGCGATATACTGAATGTGGACGACCACAGCGTTCACAACGTGTATACTCTTGCACTTTAAACTTTTGCTTACGTTGTTGTTTAACGATCATAGATTTTTTAGCCACGTTTTCGCCCTCCTTGTTTGATTACTTTTGGAACGGCATACCGAATTGTGTCAATAACTCGCGAGCTTCTTCGTCAGAGTTCGCTGTCGTTACGATCACGATGTCCATACCGCGTACTTTTGAAACTTTATCGTAATCGATTTCTGGGAAAATTAATTGTTCTTTAACACCTAAAGTGTAGTTACCGCGACCATCGAATGCTTTTTTAGAAACACCACGGAAGTCACGTACACGAGGTAGTGAGATAGAAATTAATTTGTCCAAGAATTCATACATACGCTCACCGCGTAATGTAACTTTAGCACCGATAGGCATACCTTCACGAAGACGGAAACCTGCGATCGATTTTTTAGCTTTAGTTACTACTGGTTTTTGACCAGTGATAATTGTTAATTCTTCAACAGCTGCATCTAACGCTTTAGAGTTTTGAACTGCATCACCAACACCCATGTTGATAACGATTTTCTCAACTTTCGGTAGTTGCATAACTGATTTATATCCAAATTTGCTCATAAGAGCTGGAGAAACTTCATTTAAATATTTTTCTTTTAGGCGGCTCATGTGTGTACCTCCCTTCTATTTATACTAATTAGTCGATTACTGCACCTGATTTTTTTGCTACACGAACTTTTTTACCGTTTTCGATTTTATAACCTACACGAGTCGGCTCGCCAGATTTAGGATCGATTAGCATTACGTTCGAAACGTGAATTGCAGCCTCTTGGCTAACAATTCCACCTTGTGGATTCAATTGGTTAGGTTTAACGTGTTTTTTCACGATGTTCACACCTTCAACAAGAACGCGATCTTGTTTTGGGAAAGCAGCAAGGATTACGCCTTCTTTGCCTTTATCCTTACCAGTGATTACCTTAACCTTGTCACCTTTTTTTACATGCATGCTGTCGCACCTCCTTGATTGGCACTGTCATGAAATTAAAGAACTTCTGGAGCTAGAGAAACGATTTTCATGAAGTTGCTGTCACGTAGTTCACGTGCAACAGGTCCGAAAATACGAGTTCCGCGTGGTGATTTATCATCACGAATAATTACACAAGCATTTTCATCAAATTTGATGTATGTGCCGTCTTTACGACGAACGCCTGATTTAGTACGAACGATAACAGCTTTAACAACGTCACCCTTCTTGACAACGCCACCTGGTGTTGCTTTCTTAACTGTACAAACAACGATATCACCGATGTTAGCAGTTTTACGGCCAGAGCCACCAAGCACTTTAATTGTAAGAACTTCACGTGCACCTGAGTTGTCAGCAACTTTCATACGACTTTCTTGTTGGATCACTTAGGTTACCTCCCTTCGGAAATTGGTTGTTCCGAAATAGTTATTAAATAATAACCGCTTTTTCTACAACTTCTACTAGACGGAAACGTTTAGTAGCTGATAGCGGGCGAGTTTCCATGATACGTACGATATCACCGATTTTCGCTGTGTTTAACTCATCATGAGCTTTAAACTTTTTAGAGTATTTTACACGCTTACCATAAAGCTTGTGCTTTTTGTAAGTTTCAACTAAAACAGTAACAGTTTTGTCCATTTTATCTGAAACAACGCGGCCCGTGTAAACTTTGCGTTGATTGCGCTCAGTCATACTTGAAAACCTCCTTTATCAGTTATTTGCACTGATTTCTCTTTCACGAATAACAGTTTTCATACGCGCGATTGCTTTACGCACTTCACGAATACGAGCTGTGTTTTCTAATTGACCAGTCGCCAATTGGAAGCGAAGGTTGAAAAGCTCTTCTTTCAGTGATTTCACTTTTAATTCTATTTCAGAAGTAGCAAGGTCACGGATTTCATTAGCTTTCATTAGATTCACCACCAGTTTCTTGACGTTTTACGATCTTACATTTAACAGGAAGTTTGTGTGATGCTAAACGAAGTGCTTCACGTGCAACTTCTTCAGATACGCCAGCAATTTCGAACATTACTTTTCCTGGTTTAACTACTGCTACCCAACCTTCAGGAGAACCTTTACCAGAACCCATGCGGACTTCTAGAGGTTTTTTAGTGTAAGGTTTATGTGGGAAGATTTTAATCCAAACTTTACCGCCACGTTTCATGTAACGAGTCATCGCGATACGAGCAGATTCGATTTGACGGTTAGTAATCCAGCTAGCAGTTTGAGCTTGTAAGCCCCATTCGCCGAAAGTTACTTCTTTACCGCCTTTCGCTTCGCCACGCATGTTGCCGCGGTGTTCACGACGGTATTTAACGCGTTTAGGCAATAACATATTATTTGCCTCCTTCCACAGATTTCTTCGTAGGAAGAACTTCACCACGGTAGATCCATACTTTAACGCCTAATTTACCGTAAGTAGTATCAGCTTCTGCGTGTGCATAATCGATGTCAGCACGTAGAGTATGAAGTGGAACAGTTCCTTCACTATAGTGTTCAGCACGCGCGATGTCAGCGCCACCTAAACGACCAGATACTTGTGTTTTAATTCCTTTTGCACCAGCGCGGATTGTGCGTTGGATCGCTTGCTTTTGCGCACGACGGAATGATACACGATTTTCTAATTGACGAGCGATGTTTTCAGCTACTAGACGAGCGTCAAGATCTGCACGTTTGATTTCGATGATGTTGATGTGTACACGTTTACCAGTTAAATCGCTAAGGTATTTACGAAGGTTTTCAACTTCAGTACCACCTTTACCGATTACCATACCTGGTTTCGCAGTGTGAATTGTAATGTTTACACGGTTTGCAGCACGTTCGATTTCTACTTTAGAAACTGAAGCGTCTTTAAGAGCCGTTTCAATATATTTACGCACTTTGATGTCTTCGTGAAGTAGAGTTGCATAGTCTTTTTCAGCGTACCATTTTGACTCCCAGTCACGAATAATACCAACGCGTAGTCCTATTGGATGTACTTTTTGACCCACGGATTAACCCTCCTTCTTCTCAGATACCACTAGAGTAATGTGGCTTGTGCGTTTGTTAATTGCGCTTGCACGTCCTTGTGCACGTGGACGGAAACGTTTTAAAGTTGGACCTTCGTCAACGAATACTTCAGAAACTACTAAAGAGTTGATGTCAAGATCGTAGTTGTGCTCAGCGTTAGCAACTGCAGATTTTAATACTTTCTCAACGACTGGAGACGCCGCTTTTGGAGTATGACGTAAAATTGCAACTGCTTCACCAACTTGCTTACCTCGGATTAAGTCTACAACTAGACGTACTTTGCGAGGAGCAATGCGTACTGTACGAGCGATAGCTTTAGCTTGTGTCATTAGGATTTACCTCCTCTCAAAATTAGCGTCTTGTTTTCTTGTCGTCTGCACCGTGACCTTTATAAGTACGTGTCGGTGCGAACTCACCAAGTTTATGGCCTACCATATCTTCTGTTACGTATACAGGAACATGTTTACGTCCATCATATACAGCAATCGTTAAACCGATGAAGTTCGGGAAGATTGTAGAACGGCGTGACCAAGTTTTGATAACTTGTTTTTTCTCAGAAGCCTCTTGCGCTTCCACTTTTTTCATTAAGTGGTCATCGACAAAAGGTCCTTTTTTCAAGCTGCGACCCATGTAGGAACCTCCCTCCGTGATTCCACCACGGCTCTCACATAGAACCGTAGTTTAACCACTTTATTTTTTACGACTACGGATGATAAATTTATCCGATTTGTTTTTCTTCTTGCGAGTTTTGTAACCAAGTGCTGGTTTACCCCAAGGAGTCATTGGTGATTTACGTCCGATTGGAGAACGTCCTTCACCACCACCGTGTGGGTGATCGTTAGGGTTCATTACAGAACCACGAACTTCTGGGCGTTTACCTAACCAACGGCTACGACCTGCTTTACCGATGTGTACAAGTTCGTGTTGTTCGTTACCAACTTGACCGATTGTAGCGCGGCAAGTAGCTAAAACTAAACGTACTTCACCAGATTGTAAACGAACGATAACGTACTTATCTTCACGACCAAGTACTTGCGCAGAAGTACCAGCTGAACGTACTAATTGTCCGCCCTTACCAGGTTTTAACTCGATGTTATGGATTGTAGTACCCATTGGAATGTTTGCTAATGGTAATGTGTTACCTACTTTAATATCAGCATCTGGACCAGAAACGATTGTTTGACCAACCTCTAGACCTTTTGGTGCTAAGATGTAAGCTTTTGCTCCATCAGCGTAGTTGATTAATGCGATATTCGCAGAACGGTTTGGATCATATTCAATAGTAGCAACTTTTGCCGGAATGCCATCTTTAACACGTTTGAAATCGATAACACGGTATTGCTTCTTATGACCACCACCATGATGACGAACAGTGATTTTACCTTGGTTGTTACGACCAGCTTTGCGTTTAGTTGGTTCAAGCAATGATTTCTCAGGCTTGTTTGTTGTAATTTCCGCAAAGTCTAATGACGTCATGTTACGACGACCATTAGAGGTAGGTTTATACTTTTTAATCGCCATTGTGTTTTCCCTCCTTCTTGAGTGTTCAAATCATAAATCCGTTAGGATTACATTTCGAATAATTCAATTTCTTTGCTATCAGCAGTTAATTTAACGATCGCTTTACGACGTTTGTTAGTGTAACCACCGTAACGGCCTACGCGTTTGAATTTACCTTTGTAGTTAAGAACGTTTACTTTCTCAACTTTTACGCCAAAGATTTCTTCTACAGCGTCTTTTACTTGAGTTTTGTTAGCGCGAGTGTCTACTTCGAAAGTATACTTTTTCTCTGCCATAAGTTCTGAAGAACGCTCAGTAATGACCGGACGTTTTAAAATATCACGTGCTTCCATTATCCAAGCACCTCCTCAACTTTTTCTACTGCAGACTTAGTGAATACAACTTTATCATGACCTAATAGATCAAGAACGTTGATTCCGTTTGCAGTTAAAACTGTTACACCTGGGATGTTACGAGCAGATAATGCTACGTTTTCATCTAGGTCAGCAGTTACGAATAAAGATTTTTTCTCTAAAGAAAGATCTTTAAGGATTTTTGTGAATTCTTTTGTTTTTGGTGCTGCTAGAGTTAGAGCATCAAGAACTAAGAAGTTTTGTTCTACTACTTTAGCTGATAAAGCAGATTTAAGAGCTAAACGACGAACTTTTTTAGGTAATTTATAAGAATAGCTACGTGGAGTAGGACCGAATACGATACCACCGCCGCGCCATTGTGGAGAACGGATAGAACCTTGACGAGCACGACCAGTTCCTTTTTGACGCCATGGTTTACGACCACCACCAGCAACCTCAGAACGGTTTTTAACCTTGTGATTACCTTGACGAAGAGAAGCACGTTGAGCAACTACTGCGTCGAATAATACTGCTTCATTTGGCTCGATTCCGAAGATCGCATCGTTTAATTCGATTTCACCAACTGAAGCACCTGTTTGACTAAGTACAGATACTTTTGTCATTCCTGTTTCCTCCTTTCCTTAAGTGATTACTTAGCTTTAATTGCAGTTTTTACTGTAACTAGAGCTTTTTTAGAACCAGGAACATTACCTTTAACAAGTAGTAAGTTACGATCTGTATCAACTTTCACGATTTCTAAGTTTTGGATTGTAACTACATTGCCACCCATTTGACCAGGTAATTTCTTTTGTTTAAATACGCGGTTCGGAGCAACTGGACCCATTGAACCAGGACGACGGTGGTAACGAGAACCGTGGGCCATAGGACCACGAGATTGTCCGTGGCGTTTGATAACACCTTGGAAACCTTTACCTTTAGTAACTCCTGTTACATCGATTACATCGCCTTCTGCGAAAATTTCTACTTTGACTTCTTGACCAACTTCGTATTCTTCCACGTTCACGTTGCGGAATTCACGAATGAAGCGCTTAGGAGCAGTGTTCGCTTTTGCTACGTGACCTTGTTCTGGTTTGTTAGAAAGCTTAACGCGCTTGTCTTCGAAACCAACTTGAATTGCTTCGTAGCCGTCTGTTTCAACAGTTTTCTTTTGAAGAACTACGTTTGGAGTAGCTTCGATAACTGTTACCGGGATTAAATCGCCGTTTTCAGCGAAAACTTGTGTCATACCAATTTTTCTACCTAAGATTCCTTTAGCCATTTGTCACACCTCCTGTAAGTTTTAAAAGTTATATTGTTTTTACCATTAAAGTTTGATTTCGATATCAACGCCAGATGGTAAATCAAGTTTCATTAACGCATCAACAGTTTGTGGTGTTGGGTTAACGATATCGATCAGACGTTTATGCGTACGCATTTCGAATTGTTCACGAGAATCTTTGTACTTGTGAACCGCACGAAGAATTGTGTACACAGACTTCTCAGTTGGAAGTGGAATCGGACCTGATACACTTGCACCTGAACGTTTTGCAGTTTCCACAATTTTCTCAGCAGATTGATCTAAAATACGGTGATCATACGCTTTTAAACGAATACGAATCTTTTGTTTTGCCATTATTTTCCCTCCTTCTCGCCTATTTTCTAGACATTCTCCACGAAAATTTTCCCACACACCGCCATGGCAAAGCGGCCGGGTGTGTCGGCAACCTCTCGCTTCATCGCAGTCAAAGACCAACATTCAAAATTATATACAATAAAAAAAGAATAAGCAAGTCTTTTCGCTAAATTCTTTTAAATGTTGCAGATATTCTTAGTACTACTATTTCTACGCTTTATTAAGCCGTTTATTAGTATATAAAATTTCTATTCATATTGCAACACTTAAGGTTGTCATATCAACATTTTCGCACATTTCAAATAACTCTAAAATGAAAAGTAGTTTCTATTTTATATAGAAACTACTTTCTTGTTATAGAAAGAACACACAGGCAATCCAACCAAATAGGATTAGTGGTATGTTAATGAAAATAAATGTCGGAACACAGGTATCCCAAATATGATGATGCTGACCGTCTACATTTAGGCCAGCAGTTGGCCCTAATGTAGAATCAGATGCTGGAGAACCTGCATCTCCTAAAGCGCCAGCTGTACCAACTAAACAAAGTATCGCTAATGGACTCATATCTAAGCCTTGTGCAAGCGGAACAAAGAGTGTAGCAATAATTGGCACCGTTGCGAAGGATGAGCCAATTCCCAACGTCACAACTAATCCTATGACTAACATGATGAAAACAGCAAGACTTCTATTTCCTTCTAATACGGTGAGTGAATTTGCAATTAAGCTGTCCACATCACCTGTTGCATTGATTACCGCCGCAAAACCATTTGCCGCAATCATAACAAAACCAATAAAGGCCATCATCTTCATTCCTTCAGAAAGAATATCATCGGCTTCTTTCCATTTAAGGGCACCTGTAAAATACATAATCATAATACCTGCAAACGAGCCTACAATCATTGAATCTGTTAACACTTGAGCGCATAGTGCTATCACTAATGCCAGCGCTGTAGAAAACATAATAAACTTGCTGACGTTTACATTTAAAGATTCAGTCTCCACTTCACTATGCTTATAATGCCTTGGCTTGCGGTATACAACAAAGGCGATTACCAATCCAATTAGCATTCCTAATACGGGTATCCCCATTGCTGCAGAGACATCACGTGAAGATACAGCCATTCCTGCCTCTGACACTTGTGTAGCAACAATATCTTGAAAGATTGCTCCAAAACCAGCAGGTACAAAACTATAAGTTCCAATTAAGCCTACTGCAATCAACGTTGCAATTATACGTCGGTCGACTTCTAGCATATTTAAAATCTTTAAAATAGGAGGAATTAATAATGGAATGAAGGCAATATGAATAGGAATGACATTTTGAGATAAAATTGACATCACAAAGATAAGGAAGAAAATTAATACCTTGATAAGACCTTTTCTATTACTTTTACCCTTTAATATTTTTAACATCCCAGCTATCATTAATTCGGGTATTCCTGTCTTGGCAATGGCGATTGCAAAACCACCAAGTAAGCCATAACTTAATGCAATGGTTGCTCCTGCTCCTAATCCTTCCGTAAATGATCGGACTGTTGACTCGATGCCCATCCCACTAGTTAGACCACCTACAAATGCTCCTAGAACTAACGAGAGAACGACATTGATGCGAAGCAAGCTTAATATTAACATAACGGCAACAGCCGCAATTACTGCATTCATTGTTACACTCTACTTTCATACACTAAATTACTAACATGTTAAACTTTATTATTCTGATAATTGAAAGTCAAGGGTTTTTGTAATTTCTATATTTCAGCACTAAAAACAGTGTAATGATAAACACCACACTGTTTCCGAGTTTCTTCTTATTTAATATTACAACGACTGACGTACAACCTTTTTATAATAGCCTACCGATAGAATGGCAAAAACCGTATATAAGGCTATATAACAGCACATTGCAATCCACAAGGGAGCTGTTAACTCTGTTCCGAATAAAAACCACCCTGACTTAACAGCAAAGTAGCTATGCAATAACCCAATAACTAATGGAACACCGAAATTAAAGGCCTGTTTCATATAAATACCCTTCATGATATCTTTTTCAGCAAAGCCAATCTTTCGTAGGATTGTATAGGAATCACGTTCTTCCTCTGCCTCAGACATTTGTTTAAAGTATAGAATACTACCTGTTGTCATTAAGAATGCTAAACCTAAAAATGCTGTTGTAAATATTGTCAGACCTAATGATTCAATATTGTCTTTACGTTTGCCTTTATAGGATGATTGTGTATATTGCTTTGTCTTCCCTTTATCATCAACAGCCGTAATAATGCCTGCATTTGATTGAATATATAATTTTTCTGCTGTCGCGATATCTTCGTTCGACTTTAAAGTAATTGTTGTTTGATGATGCCAAGGATAAAGAGCTGCCTGTGTAGTTAAACTTTTAAACATATCATCTGTCACCACAAAGACAGGTCCACCACCCCCAGCCGTTACAATACCACTTATCACACTTTTATCGTGAACATCAACGACATGAAAAGTTTCTTCCAGTTTTCCTGCAGATACTACTAAATCATGATCTTTCTCTAACGGGAACATCTCAGCCATATAACCACCATAGTTTGTTAAGATAACCTCGTTCCCAGATAGCTTGGCTTCTGGAACACTCTGTTGATAATCTGAAAGCGGAATGGTATAAATTGTACCTTCCATCGTATATAAAGGGTTATCCTGCTGTTTTTTAGACATCAGCTGACCTACAGCAGCGGTTACCCCCTGCAAACGGTAGTCAATTTTATCATAAGCAATGTTATTTTCCTCTAACTTCTCTAAGAAGGCTTTCCCTTGCTCTTCAAGCAATATGAAATCACCTGGTACTTGGCTATATGCAGATGCTGCTGAAGAGTAATAGGCAATATAGGAAAGCGTCGTCACGCCTAGAGAAACGCCTGTTAACACGGTGATTAGCGTTAATGACTTTGCATTGCTCTTCATGCGATGCATTATGGGTGTTAATGCCAATACATCCTTTATGGATAAATGCCCTTTTTTCTTTAGGCGAATCGTATTCATAATAAATGCTACAGAGAAACGGAAAACAAGGAATGTTCCACCAATTGTAGTAGCTAAAATAATGATCATATTAATAAATAAATTACCTGCAGATTCAATATCGAACAGCTTTGTTGATGCATAGTAGCCATATACAATCAGTATAAGACCCAAAAAGCCAATAACCATCTGCAACGCACTAAAACGTCTTACGCGCTCATCTGCTTGTTTTGCTGCACTAAATAATGATAACAATGAAACATGATGAATCATCCAGGCCATCTGTATAAGAACAATGATCAATAAGATGGTAAATACAATCATCGACTGCTGTAAAGCTTGTGTACTAAAAGTCATGGTTACGAGAGCTTCTTTTTCAAGCACACGAAGCAAAATCATTGCAAACACACGAGAGCTAAAGAAGCCTGCCAACATACCTATAATAACGGCTCCAACGAATAAGAGGATGTTTTCAATCGCTAATAAACGCACGATTAGACCCTTAGTCATGCCAATCAGTTGATACAAGCCTATTTCCTTACTACGACGCTTCATAAATAAATGGTTTGCATATAAAACGAAAAACAAAACGATAAAATATAGAATATAAGTTGCTGCCTTAAATCCTGCCGCAGCCGTTCCACTCATTTGAACAGCAGCCCACACTTCCGTATTATTTTGCAAGGTGACAAAAGAAAAATACAATGTAACACTAAAAATAAGTGCAAAAAAATATAAATAGTAGTGTCTCATATTTTTCTTCATACTTCGAAGTACTAGCTTACTAAGACTCATACCCATCACCGCCTAGCACACTTTGTGTATGCATGATTTCTTGGAAAAAGGCCTGCCTTGTTTTATCGCCCTTATAAAGCTCACTATAGATAAGGCCATCCTTTAGAAATAACACACGTGTACAGAAGCTTGCAGCTACTGCGTCGTGTGTAACCATCATGATTGTCGCTTCTTTTGTCTCATTAATATTTTGTAGATTTTGAAGCAAGGCTGTGGCAGATTTAGAATCTAATGCACCAGTGGGCTCGTCTGCAAATACCAATGACGGATTGGTAATAAGTGCGCGTGCAGCAGAGGTACGCTGTTTTTGTCCACCCGATATTTCGTTGGGGTATTTATTTAAAATTTCTGTGATTCCCAGCAAAGAAGTGAGTTCCTTCACTCGACTTTCTGCAACGGCTTTTGGTAACTTACTGATGGCTAATGGTAGAAGAATATTTTCTTTTACTGTCAAGGTATCTAATAAATTATAGTCTTGAAATATAAATCCCAGCTGCTCTCGTCGGAAGTTTGCTAAAGCCTTTTCTTTCATACCACGTAAACTATGACCGTTTATCTCAATAACACCTTCCGTCGCAAAGTCAATTGAGCATAAGACATTTAAAAGCGTTGTTTTACCAGAGCCAGAAGGTCCCATAATACCTACAAATTCACCTTTATTCACTTCTAAATCAATACCCTTTAATACTTCTTGAGCTGTTGATTTTTTTCCATACACTTTCTTTATTTTACGACCGATTAGAACTGTCACTTCATAACGCCCCTTTCTATAGTCCAAGTGTACCCTGACAAACCTAATCATTCGTGCGTTTTACATGACAATATAAAAAGGTAGGTGACATTTTCGTCATCTACCTTTTAGTTTCGCATATTCATTTTGTAAGGGGAAACGTAGTGTAAATAGTGAGCCTTCACCAACTTTAGATTGAACATTAATACGAATACCAATTTTATGGGCTACATTAGATGCTAAATAAAGACCCATACCTGTAGACTGAGAGGATTCCCTTCCCGCTGTTCCTGTATAAGATTTTTGAAAAATCCTAGGTAAATCCTCTAAAGGTATACCCCTACCTATATCTTTAATATGTAGTAATGTAGCACCTGTAGAATCATGTTCTGCAAAGATTGTTATCTCAGAATTCGCTGGGCTATACTTGATGGCATTCGAAAGAATTTGTCGAATAATAAATGCTAGCCACTTGCCATCTGTCAAAACTGTCTCAGTAAGTTCAGCAATTTCAAAGCCAATGCCTTTCTCAAGACACCAGGCTTGCATAGCTCTGATTTCTTTATAAACAATGGGCTTTAGTTCAATCTCATTTAAATAATTATCCTTTTCAATAGAAGATAATCTTGTTTGATGCAGTTGTTGATCAACCAAAAGATGCAGTCTTAGCCATTCATTCTCTAATTTTCGACGTAGCTGTAAATCCTCAATATGTTCAAACATTAAATTAATAGCAGTTAAAGGAGCTTTTACTTCATGAACCCAAGCTAATAGCTCATCTGAATATTCCTGTAGCTGCACTTTGGCTAGATTTAACTCCATATTCTTTTCAAAAAGGATATCTTCCATTTTTCGAAAGTATACTTCTTGAAAAGGAGATAAAGCTAAACTATTTCTATGTGCATCATCAAGATAGCTATCCATATTTCCCAGGAAATCTTTTAATTTCCCAACTTCGATGACATAGCGATACCCCAAAAAGAGTATAAAACTAATAAGCAAACTAATATTCACATACCAAATAGACACTCCATTTAAACCAACGTCAAGAGAGAATAGTACATTTAGTATTATCAAAGTAAAAATAAAAAAAACTATCCAAGCAAAGCGTTCTCTAATAAATAATAATAACAACTTCCCTCACGTCCCTCAGCTTACTGCCATATAACCAAGTCCCTTTTTTGTCAGTATTACTTCATGTAAACCAATATCCTCTAGCTTTGTACGTAACCGATTAACATTGACCGACAAAGTATTATCGTTTACAAAACGTTCGTCATCCCATAGTTTTCTCATTAACTCATCTCTTGAAACTATTTGATTAGCCTGTTCCACTAATATTCTTAAAATGAAAAGTTCATTTTTTGTTAAGGAAGCAATGGCACCATTATACATAATTTCACTTCTTGCATAATCAATGATGGCATCGTTAAAACGTGTAACATTCATTTTCTCTTCAACGTAATCATAGGTTCTACGTAAAATAGCCTGTGCTTTTGCGAGTAAAACTTCCATATGAAAAGGCTTTTGAATAAAATCATCTGCTCCCATTTGCATAGCCATTACCATATCCATCGGGTGATCTCGGGAAGAAAGAAATAGGATTGGCACTTTGGATAAATGACGAATTTCACGACACCAATGAAAGCCGTCATAGGCAGGCAATTGAATATCAATTAACACGAGATGTGGCTTCTCCTCTATAAAGTCATCCATCACCTTTTGAAAATTTTTAGGTCCAATAACGTGTAATGACCACTGTTCAAAACGTTCTTGAATCATACTAAAAATAGAAGGATCATCTTCAATCAGCAAAATTTTCATGTCCATAGTCAATTCCCCTTTCCCTTTAATTATTTACCCTAGATGACATGCTTACTGTTATGTACACATACACTAATTAAAACTCTAATTTTTCTTTATTTTAACACAAAAAACCAACCTGTAGGCGTCCCTACAGATTGGTTTAAAATTAACGAAAGTTAAAATTATTTTTGGATAGAAGCAACTACGCCAGCGCCTACAGTACGGCCACCCTCGCGGATAGAGAATTTAGTACCTTCTTCAAGAGCGATTGGAGCGATAAGTTCAACTGTCATTTCGATGTTATCACCAGGCATTACCATTTCAACGCCTTCTGGTAAGTTACAGATACCTGTTACGTCAGTTGTACGGAAGTAGAACTGAGGACGGTAGTTAGAGAAGAATGGAGTATGACGGCCACCCTCTTCTTTTGATAAAACGTAAACTTCAGCTTTGAAGTTAGTGTGTGGAGTAATTGAACCTGGTTTAGCTAATACTTGACCACGTTGGATTTCTTCACGAGCAACACCACGTAGTAAAGCACCGATGTTGTCACCAGCTTCAGCATAGTCTAATAATTTACGGAACATTTCTACACCAGTTACAGTAGTAGATTTAGCTTCTTCAGCGATACCGATGATTTCAACTACGTCACCAACTTTAACTTGACCACGTTCAACACGGCCAGTTGCAACTGTACCACGACCAGTAATAGAGAATACGTCCTCTACTGGCATCATGAATGGTTTGTCAGTTTGACGTTCTGGAGTTGGGATGTAAGAATCTACAGCGTCCATTAATTCAACGATTTTTTCTTCCCATTCTGGTTCACCTTCAAGAGCTTTAAGAGCAGAACCTTTAATTACAGGAATATCGTCACCTGGGAAGTCATATTCAGATAGTAGATCACGGATTTCCATTTCTACTAATTCTAATAATTCTTCGTCGTCAACCATATCACATTTGTTCATGAATACTACTAAGTAAGGAACACCTACTTGACGTGATAAAAGGATGTGCTCACGAGTTTGTGGCATTGGGCCGTCAGCAGCAGATACTACTAAGATACCGCCGTCCATTTGAGCAGCACCAGTGATCATGTTTTTAACATAGTCAGCGTGTCCTGGGCAGTCAACGTGTGCATAGTGACGAGTTTCTGTTTCGTATTCTACGTGAGAAGTATTGATTGTGATACCACGTTCTTTTTCTTCTGGAGCGTTATCGATATCAGCGTAAGATTTAGCTGTACCACCCATTTTTTTAGAAAGAACTGTAGCGATTGCAGCAGTTAAAGTAGTTTTACCATGGTCAACGTGTCCGATTGTACCAATGTTAGCATGCGTTTTAGAACGGTCAAATTTTTCTTTAGCCATTAGAGATTGCCTCCTCAAAATTGTATGTTTTAGATTTAAAATTTATAGAATGAATGCTGATAGAGAACGGGCCCATCCCCTATCCTGCAATCATAGCTTACAAATTAGTTATACTTTATGCAAGATGAAATTTCAATTATTCACCTTTATTTTTTTTGATGATATCTTCAGAGATTGATTTTGGTACTTCTTCATAATGATCGAATACCATTGAGAATACACCACGACCTTGCGTTGCAGAACGTAAAGTTGTTGCATATCCAAACATTTCTGAAAGTGGAACCATCGCACGAACAACTTGAGCGTTACCGCGAGCTTCCATACCTTCTACGCGACCACGGCGAGAAGTGATGTTACCCATGATATCACCAAGATATTCTTCAGGGATTACAACTTCAACTTTCATCATAGGCTCTAAAAGAACTGGACTACATTTTGATGCAGCAGCTTTAAGTGCCATAGATGCAGCGATTTTAAATGCCATTTCGTTTGAGTCAACATCATGGTATGAACCATCGAATAATTTCGCTTTGATGTCGATTAATGGGTAACCAGCGATTACACCGCGGTCAAGCGAGTCACGAAGACCTGCTTCTACAGCCGGAATATATTCACGTGGTACTACACCACCAACGATAGCATTTTCGAATTCAAAGCCTTTACCCTCTTCATTTGGAGAGAACTCGATCCATACGTCACCGTATTGACCACGACCACCAGATTGACGAGTGAATTTACCTTGAACTTGAGCAGAGCCACGGAATGTTTCACGGTAAGATACCATTGGAGCACCTACGTTAGCTTCTACTTTAAATTCACGGCGCATACGATCAACTAAGATATCAAGGTGAAGCTCACCCATACCTGAGATAATTGTTTGACCAGTTTCTTGGTCTGTATGTGCACGGAATGTTGGATCTTCTTCTTGTAGTTTTTGTAAAGCTTGACCCATTTTATCTTGGTCAGCTTTTGATTTTGGTTCTACAGAAAGAGAGATAACTGGTTCTGGGAACTCCATAGACTCAAGGATAACAAGGTTTTTCTCTTCACAAAGAGTGTCACCAGTTGTTGTATCTTTAAGACCTACAGCAGCTGCGATATCACCAGCAAATACTTTTGAAATCTCTTCACGGCTGTTTGCGTGCATTTGTAGGATACGACCTACGCGCTCACGTTTACCTTTTGAAGAGTTTTGTACGTATGAACCTGATTCAAGAACACCAGAGTACACACGGAAGAACGTTAATTTACCTACGAATGGGTCAGTCATAACTTTAAATGCTAAAGCTGAGAATGGCGCATCGTCTGATGATGGACGTTCAGTTTCTTCACCATCTGGAGTTGTGCCTTTAATAGCAGGTACATCAACTGGAGATGGTAAGTAGTCGATAACCGCGTCAAGCATTTTACGAACACCTTTGTGTTTGAATGCTGTACCGCAGATTACTGGGTAGAATTCTACAGCGATTGTCGCTTTACGGATAGCCGCTTTAAGCTCTTCTTTTGTAATTTCTTCACCAGCAAAGTATTTTTCCATGATTTCTTCGTTAACTTCAGCGATTGCTTCGATTAACTTCTCACGGTATTCTTCAGCTTGCGCTTGGAATTCTTCAGGAATTGGTTGACCTTCACGTAATGCTGTACCTTCTTCGTTATCGTAGTAAGTTACATCCATTTCAACTAGGTCAATAATAGCTTTGAACTCATCTTCCGCACCAATTGGTAATTGGATTGGATGAGCATTTGCTTGTAAACGCTCGTGTAAAGTACCTACAGAATATAGGAAATCTGCACCCATTTTATCCATTTTGTTAATGAATACGATACGTGGTACACCGTAAGTTGTAGCTTGACGCCATACAGTTTCTGTTTGAGGTTCAACACCAGATTGAGCATCAAGTACAGTTACTGCGCCGTCAAGTACACGTAAAGAACGTTCTACTTCTACAGTGAAGTCTACGTGTCCAGGAGTATCGATGATGTTTACGCGGTTGCCTTTCCATTGAGCTGTTGTCGCAGCAGAAGTGATTGTGATACCACGTTCTTGCTCTTGCTCCATCCAGTCCATTTGAGAAGCGCCTTCATGAGTTTCACCGATTTTGTGAATCTTACCTGTGTAATAAAGGATACGCTCAGTTGTTGTTGTTTTACCAGCATCAATGTGAGCCATGATCCCAATATTACGAGTATTCTCTAGTGAGAATTCGCGTTTCATTAGGTATTTCTCCTTCCATATTGGGCTTATGCTATGTTTAGATTACCAACGGTAGTGAGCGAATGCTTTGTTCGCTTCTGCCATTTTGTGCATATCTTCACGTTTCTTAACTGATGCACCAGTGTTGTTAGAAGCATCAAGGATTTCGTTAGCTAAACGCTCTTCCATAGTTTTTTCACCACGAAGACGAGAATAGTTAACTAGGTAACGAAGACCTAAAGTTGTACGACGTTCTGGGCGTACTTCAACTGGTACTTGGTAGTTAGAACCACCAACACGGCGAGCACGTACTTCAAGAACTGGCATTACGTTATTTAGAGCAGCTTCGAATACTTCGATTGGATCTTGACCAGAACGTTCTTTAACTAGTTCGAACGCACCGTATAAAATCTTCTGAGAAGTACCTCTTTTACCATCAATCATCATTTTATTGATTAAACGAGTTACTAGTTTTGAATTATAAATTGGATCTGGTAACACGTCACGTTTGGAAACAGGACCTTTACGAGGCATGTGTTTTCCTCCTTTCATTGAGTAAATATATTGTAGGATTTAAATTATTTTTTTTCTTTAGGGCGTTTTGTACCGTATAAAGAACGTGATTGCATACGACCGTTTACACCAGCAGTATCAAGAGCACCACGAACGATATGGTAACGAACACCCGGTAAGTCTTTTACACGACCGCCACGGATAAGAACAACACTGTGCTCTTGTAAGTTGTGGCCTTCACCAGGAATGTACGCTGTAACCTCGATTTGGTTAGTTAAACGTACACGAGCGTATTTACGTAACGCTGAGTTTGGTTTTTTAGGCGTCATTGTACCTACACGAGTACAAACACCACGTTTTTGTGGAGATTTAACATCAGTTAAAGATTTTTTAAATGAGTTATATCCTTTGTTTAACGCTGGTGAATTTGATTTCGTGATTTTAGATTTACGAGGCTTACGTACCAATTGGTTAATTGTAGGCATCGATTTTTCCTCCCTTCATTCCTTCTTTTTTAATACCACACATCCAGGTGGTTCATTTTTTGGGTAAAAACAAAGTCTTTGTGCATTTTACACAAAAACTACTCTACAGTAATCGCAACTACCGCAGCTCCAACATGGATTCCACAGGCTTTGCCCAGTTCCTTTTTGGACTCGACAAGAATAACTGGTATACCGATTTCTCTCGCGAAAGATATGGCCGAATCGGTTACCCAATTGTCTGCATCAAGTGCCACAAAAAGTTCTTTCACTGAACCAGCTCGCATTGCTTTTACTGCTTGCTTTGTACCTATGATTGTTTGACTAGCCCTTACTTTATCATAAGACATTTGCATATCCTCCGAAGTACAGACAGTTAACTATCAACCTTCAATATATTATCATTACTCATTTACACTGTCAACTAATATCTTGAAAAAGTCCGAAGAGATGATGAAAATATGCATCTCTTCGGCCTAATTTTAATGTTTATTCAGCAGAAACGACTTCTGTGTCAAGCTCATCTTTTTCGATGCGGATTTGACGATAACGTTGCATACCAGTACCTGCAGGAACAAGTTTACCAATAATTACGTTTTCTTTTAATCCAAGAAGCTCGTCACGTTTACCCTTAATTGCTGCATCTGTTAACACACGTGTTGTTTCTTGGAACGATGCTGCAGATAAGAATGATTCTGTTTCAAGAGAAGCTTTTGTAATACCAAGGATAACAGGTCGACAAGTTGCAGGGTTTTTGCCATTCATAACAGCATCTACGTTTGCCTCTGTGAATTGGTGGATATCTAGTAATGAGCCAGGCAGTAATTCTGTATCTCCAGCTTCAATTACACGAACTTTACGAAGCATTTGGCGAACCATTACCTCGATATGTTTATCCCCAATTTCTACCCCTTGCATACGGTATACTTTTTGAACTTCTTTTAATAAATATTCTTGAACAGTTGAAACGTCTTTGACTTTTAGCAATTGTTTTGGATCGATAGAACCTTCTGTTAAAACTTGACCACGTTCTACATTATCACCTTCGATAACTTTCAAACGTGCGTTATAAGGTGCTTGATACTTACGAGTTTCTACGTCACCTTGAATTGTAATTTCTTTTAAGCCTTCACGAATTTCTGTGATATCTGAAACCGTACCAGCGATTTCTGAAATAACAGATTGACCTTTTGGATTACGTGCTTCAAAGATCTCTTGGATACGTGGAAGACCTTGTGTAATATCATCTCCGGCAACCCCACCTGTATGGAATGTACGCATTGTTAACTGTGTACCTGGTTCACCGATTGATTGAGCAGCAATAATACCAACTGCTTCCCCAACTTCAACCTTCTCACCTGTCGCCAAGTTCATGCCGTAACATTTTTTACAAACGCCGTGTTTTGTATTACATGTAAATGCTGAACGGATTGTCACTTCTTCAATACCAGCATCGATAATTGCACGAGCGATATCTTGATCGATTAAACCGTCTTTTGCAAGAATAACTTCACCAGTTTCAGGGTGGAAGATTGTTTTCTTCGTATGACGACCAACAATACGTTCATCTAGAGCCTCGATTAATTCAGTGCCTTCCATTAATGCACCGATCGTTAAGCCACGGTCAGTACCACAGTCATCTTCACGGACGATAACATCTTGCGCAACGTCAACAAGACGACGCGTTAAGTAACCTGAATCGGCAGTTTTTAGGGCTGTATCGGCAAGACCTTTACGAGCACCGTGTGTCGAGATGAAGTACTCTAATACTGTTAAACCTTCACGGAAGGAAGATTTGATTGGAAGTTCGATAATACGACCAGCCGGGTTGGCCATCAGACCACGCATACCAGCTAACTGAGTAAAGTTAGATGCGTTACCACGGGCACCTGAATCAGACATCATGAAAATTGGGTTTGTTTTCTCAAGTGACTTCATCAGTTTCGCTTGAATTTCATCTTTTGCAGCACTCCAGCTTGAGATTACACGATCATAACGCTCATCCTCAGTAATGAAACCACGACGGAATTGCGCTTGAACTTTATCTACTTTCTCTTGAGCTTCTGCTAAAATTTCACCTTTATCAGGTAATACCACGATATCAGATACACCTACAGTAATACCTGCACGTGTTGAATATTTGAAACCTAGGTTTTTCATACGGTCAAGCATTTTAGATGTTTCAGTAATGTGGAAACGTTTAAATACTTCAGCAATGATATTTCCTAAGAATTTCTTACGGAATGGATTTACAACTGGTACTGATGCAAAGTATTTACGCAATACAGCTGTACGTTGTGCATCAATTTTCCCTTTTTCATCTAAGTTATTATAAGCACTATCTGATTCAAGCTCTTTAAGCGTTTCTTCATCAATTGTTAATTTAGCGAAGTATTTTTCTGGTGTTACTTGCTCTAAGTTGAAATCAGTTGGCTCATTAATATAAGGGAATGATTTTGGCAAGATTTCATTAAAGATTACTTTACCAACAGTTGTTAATAAGAACATATTATTTTGTTCTTCAGTGAATGTTGGATTATTTAATGAGCTTGCTTTAATCGCGATACGTGTATGCAAGTGTACATGTCCAGTATCATATGCAATTAAAACTTCATTTGGACCATAGAAAACAGTACCTTCACCGCGTGCGCCTTCACGTTCAAGTGTTAAGTAGTAGTTTCCTAATACCATATCTTGAGAAGGTGTTACAACAGGTTTACCGTCTTTTGGATTCAGAATGTTTTGTGCAGCAAGCATTAAAAGTCGAGCTTCAGCTTGAGCTTCTGCTGATAATGGTACGTGAACCGCCATTTGGTCACCATCGAAGTCAGCGTTGTAGGCTGTACATACTAATGGGTGAAGACGAATAGCACGACCCTCAACTAGTGTTGGTTCAAATGCTTGAATACCAAGACGGTGAAGCGTTGGTGCACGGTTTAGTAATACTGGATGCTCACGGATAACATCTTCTAAAACGTCCCATACGTCGTTATTTAAACGTTCAATTTTACGTTTAGCAGATTTAATGTTATGAGCAAGGCCGCGCTCTACCAATTCTTTCATAACGAATGGCTTGAATAATTCGATAGCCATTTCTTTTGGTAAACCACATTGGTACATTTTTAAGTTTGGACCTACTACGATAACGGAACGACCAGAATAGTCAACACGTTTACCAAGTAGATTTTGACGGAAACGACCTTGTTTACCTTTCAACATATGTGAAAGTGATTTTAACGGGCGGTTACCAGGACCAGTTACAGGACGTCCGCGACGACCATTATCGATTAATGCGTCAACAGCTTCTTGTAACATACGTTTTTCATTTTGTACGATGATGCTTGGAGCACCTAAGTCTAATAAACGTTTTAAACGGTTATTACGATTAATTACACGACGGTATAAATCGTTTAAATCTGAAGTCGCGAAACGACCACCATCTAATTGCACCATTGGACGAAGCTCTGGTGGAATAACAGGTAGTACATCTAGAATCATCCATTCAGGTGAGTTGCCTGAGTTACGGAAAGATTCAACAACTTCTAGACGTTTAATGGCACGAGTACGTCTTTGACCTTGAGCAGACTTTAACTCTTCTTTTAAAGATTGTGTTTCATCTTCTAGGTCAATTTTACCTAATAATTTTTTGATTGCTTCTGCACCCATTGATGCTTCGAATGTGTTACCGAATTTTTCACGGTATGCACGATACTCTTTTTCAGAAAGTAATTGTTTACTTTCTAAATTAGTAGCACCTGCATCGATCACAACGTATGAAGCGAAATAGATAACTTCTTCAAGGGCACGAGGTGACATATCTAAAATTAGACCCATACGGCTAGGAATACCTTTGAAGTACCAGATATGAGAAACTGGTGCTGCTAATTCGATATGTCCCATACGTTCACGACGAACTTTAGCACGCGTTACTTCAACACCACAGCGATCACAAACTACGCCTTTATAGCGCACGCGTTTATATTTCCCACAATGACACTCCCAGTCCTTAGTTGGACCAAAAATACGCTCACAGAATAAACCATCTTTTTCTGGTTTTAGTGTACGGTAGTTAATTGTTTCAGGTTTTTTAACCTCTCCATATGACCAAGAACGAATCTTGTCAGGTGATGCTAAACCAATTTTCATATATTCAAATTCATTAACGTCTATCAAGGAGCCTACCTCCCTCTAGTATAGGTCTTTATAAAGACTCTTTTACGCAGCTCGATAATCGTTTGCAAAGATTGCCTCTTTGGCAAAGGATTAAAAATAGAATGATTTATTAAAAGAAAAAGCCAGGCAGGGCGTTAAATCCTGCCCGGCTAATTTGAAAAATAAGTTTGACCTTATTCACATTTGTGAATTTGGTTTTCCATTATTCAAAAGACTCTACTGGCTCTTCTTCTGTATCTGGCTGTGGTGCAATGTTAAGTGCATCAGCTGGCTGAAGATCGTCTTCTTCGTCTAAATCGCGAAGCTCTACTTCTTCATCATTAACTGTTAACATCTTAACATCCATACCAAGAGATTGAAGTTCTTTAATCAATACTTTGAATGACTCAGGAACACCTGGCTCTGGTACACTTTCACCTTTAACGATGGCTTCATATGTTTTCACACGACCAACAACGTCATCGGATTTAACCGTTAAGATTTCTTGAAGTGTATACGCAGCACCATATGCTTCAAGTGCCCATACCTCCATCTCACCAAAACGTTGTCCACCAAATTGCGCTTTACCACCAAGTGGTTGTTGCGTAACAAGTGAGTAAGGACCAGTTGAACGTGCATGAAGTTTATCATCAACCATGTGAGCAAGTTTAATCATATACATGATACCAACTGATACACGGTTATCGAATGGTTCACCAGAACGGCCATCATACAGGATTGTTTTACCATCACGGTTCATTCCAGCTTCTTCCATAGTTTCCCAAACGTCTTCTTCATTAGCACCATCAAATACTGGTGTTGCCATGTGAACGCCTAGGTAACGAGAAGCCATACCTAAGTGTAACTCTAAAACTTGTCCGATATTCATACGAGAAGGTACACCAAGTGGATTTAACATGATATCAACAGGCGTGCCATCTGGCATGAATGGCATATCTTCTTCTGGTAAGATACGAGAGATAACCCCTTTGTTACCATGACGTCCGGCCATTTTGTCCCCAACACGAATTTTACGTTTTTGAACAATGTAAGCACGAACTAATTGGTTAACACCTGGTGGTAATTCATCGCCATCTTCACGGTTAAATACTTTAACATCAAGAATGATACCGCCAGCACCGTGTGGTACACGTAATGAAGTATCACGAACCTCACGAGCCTTTTCACCGAAGATTGCATGTAATAAACGCTCTTCAGCAGTTAATTCTGTAACCCCTTTAGGCGTTACTTTCCCTACAAGAATATCACCGTCACGTACTTCCGCACCAATACGGATAATACCACGTTCGTCTAGGTTACGAAGTGCATCTTCTCCGACGTTTGGAATATCACGAGTGATTTCTTCTGGTCCAAGCTTTGTATCACGAGATTCTGATTCATATTCTTCAATATGAACAGATGTATAGACATCGTCTTTTACAAGGCGCTCACTCATAATAACAGCATCCTCATAGTTAAAGCCGTTCCAAGTCATGAATGCAACCAGTACGTTACGTCCAAGAGCTAGTTCGCCTTTTTCCATTGATGGACCATCTGCTAAAATATCACGAGGTTTCACACGTTCGCCTACTTTTACAAGTGGACGTTGGTTATAAGAAGTACCTTGGTTAGAACGAATGAACTTTTGTAATTTATATTTCGTTAAATCGCCTTTAACCTCTTTGCCGTCTACAACTTCAATGCGGCGAACATGGATAGAGCGAGCTTCAACGTGCTCAACAATACCATCATACTTCGCTACTACAGCTGCACCAGAATCACGCGCATCAACATGTTCCATACCAGTACCAACGAATGGTGCTTCTGGGTTAAGAAGTGGAACTGCTTGACGTTGCATGTTGGCACCCATAAGTGCACGGTTCGAGTCATCGTTTTCTAAGAACGGGATACACGCAGTCGCTGCAGAGACAACTTGTTTAGGAGATACGTCCATGTAGTCCATTTGCGCTTTATTGAATACCGTGTTATCCCCACGGAAACGACCTACTACTTCATCATTAGCAAAAGTACCATCTGGATTTAACGGTGAATTTGCTTGTGCTACATAGTAGTTATCTTCTTCATCAGCTGTTAAATAATCAATTTGCTCCGTTACTCGACCTGTTTCGTGGTCAATACGACGATAAGGTGTCTCAATGAAACCAAATTTATTTACTTTGGCAAATGAAGATAATGAGTTGATTAACCCAATGTTTGGACCCTCTGGTGTCTCGATTGGACACATACGACCATAGTGAGAATAGTGAACGTCACGTACTTCGAAACCAGCGCGCTCACGCGTTAAACCACCAGGACCTAATGCAGATAGACGACGTTTATGCGTTAACTCTGCTAATGGGTTTGTTTGGTCCATGAATTGTGATAATTGAGAGCTTCCGAAGAACTCTTTAATTGACGCAATCACTGGACGGATATTGATTAATTGCTGTGGTACGATCGCAGCTGTGTCGTTAATTGACATACGCTCACGTACTACACGTTCCATACGAGACAAACCGATACGGAATTGGTTTTGTAGTAACTCACCAACAGAACGTAGGCGACGGTTACCTAAATGGTCAATATCATCCGTTGCTCCTACTTGGTAAAGTAAGTTGAAGAAATAGCTTACTGAAGATAAAACATCAGCAGGAGTAATATTCTTCACTTCTTCATCAATGTACGCATTACCAATGATATTAATTTCTTTTTGCGCTTCATCTTTTGGAGCATAAATCTTAATAGATTGGATAGTTACATCATCTTCAAGCACTCCACCGACTTGTGATAAAGTGCGATAACCAATACCTTTTGATGAATCTTCTAGGTAAGGTAGAATTTTATCTAAAGTACGACGATCTAGTACTGTACCTTTTTCTACTAAAATTTCGCCTGTTTCTGGATCTACAAGCGTTTCAGCAATCGTTTGGTTGAATAAACGATTTTTAATGTGAAGCTTTTTATTCATTTTGTAGCGACCAACATTCGCTAAATCATAACGTTTAGCATCGAAGAAACGAGAGTATAATAAACTCTTCGCACTTTCTACTGTTGGTGGCTCACCTGGACGTAAACGTTCGTAGATTTCTAAAAGTGCTTTTTCTGTACTTTCAGAGTTATCTTTTTCTAACGTATTACGTAGATACTCGTTATCACCGATAATATCGATAATTTCTTGATCTGAACCGAAACCTAATGCACGCAGTAACACTGTTACTGGTAGCTTACGAGTACGATCAATTCGCACATAAACTACGTCTTTTGCATCAGTTTCATACTCTAACCAAGCACCGCGGTTTGGAATAACTGTAGCTCCAAAACCTTTTTTACCGTTTTTATCAGTTTTATCATGGAAATACACACTTGGTGAACGAACTAATTGTGAAACGATAACACGTTCAGCACCGTTGATAATGAACGTACCTGTTTCTGTCATTAACGGGAAATCACCCATGAAGACATCTTGTTCTTTCACTTCGTCTGTTTCTTTGTTGTAAAGACGTACTTTCACACGTAATGGAGCTGCGTAAGTAACATCTCGCTCTTTACACTCATCAACATCATATTTAGGCTCACCTAATGAATAATCGATGAATTCTAATGAAAGATTACCTGTAAAGTCCTCGATCGGCGAAATGTCACGGAACATTTCACGTAAACCTTCTTCAAGGAACCACTCGTAAGACGCCGTTTGAATCTCAATCAGATTTGGAAGCTCAAGCACCTCTTTAATACGCGCAAAGCTTCTACGCTGGCGGTGTTGTCCGTACTGAACTAGTTGACCTGTCAACTCATTCACCCCTCAATAAAGCGATATTAGGTCTTTGCAAAATCATACAAATAGTGTATGATTTCGAAAGACAAAAAGAAAACGAGTCTTCAAAAAGATCTCATTTTCGGTTAACTAAACTTATCTTGGCAAGTATACCCATATTAAAACATTTCTATACAAAAAGGGCATACGACCTCAAAATAATATTTTTGCATTGTATCATATTATCATAGCCGATTTGTCAAGTCAATAAATTATACATATTTCATTTATTTTTTTGCGCGTACTATCCAGTACCCTTTTTTCTTTTCTACTACATCGACTTCTGAAAACTTTTCTTCTAAGTAACTTACTGTCGATGGCGCTCCTTGTTTCTTCTGAATGACTACCCAGAGTTCACCCGAAGACACTAGCCGATCGTAAGCTCCATCGTAAAAGCGGAAAATCGTTTCCTTCCCCGCACGAATTGGTGGATTCGTTAAGATAGCTGCTGCATCTACATCTTTATCAACCATCGATAGGCCGTCACTCACAAATATTCGCACATTTTGAACACCGTTCACTTGCGCATTTTTTTGCGAAAGCGCAACTGCACGTTCATTTATATCCATCATAAAAACGGTACGGTCTGGATTAGTTTTGGCAATTGATAACCCTATCGGACCATATCCACAACCTACATCAAAAATCGCACCATCAATATCAGGCATTTGAAAAGCGTCTATTAAAACACGGGATCCAAAATCTACTTCGCTTTTACTAAATACACCTGCATCCGTTTCAAATGAAAACGTATGCCCTAGTAACTTGAATGTCCAGTGACGTGGTTTACTTTCAGTTTGAGGCTTACTTGTATAATAGTGATCTGACATTTTCACGCCTCCTCAGAATGAAGAAAAAAGCTCGCCAAAATGACGAGCTTTCCTTTTGTTAAAAAGTAACGCGAGATTACTTAACTTCTACAGATGCGCCAACTTCTTCAAGTTTAGCTTTGATTTCTTCAGCTTCATCTTTAGAAACGCCTTCTTTAAGAGCTTTAGGAGCGTTATCTACTACTTCTTTAGCTTCTTTAAGACCTAAACCAGTGATTTCACGAACCACTTTGATTACTTTGATTTTTTCTGCACCAGCAGATGCTAATACTACGTCAAATTCAGTTTTTTCTTCAGCTGCAGCAGCACCACCAGCAACTACTGCTACTGGAGCAGCAGCTGTTACACCGAATTCTTCTTCGATAGCTTTTACTAAATCGTTTAATTCAAGAACTGTCATAGCTTTGATAGCTTCTAAGATTTGCTCTTTATTCATTATAATTTCCTCCTAATTGGATAATGTTTTATTTTTTTTGCGATCAGGCCGCAGAAGTTTCAGTGCGTACTAAATTACGCGCCTTGTTCTTCTTTTTGTTCTGCAACAGCTTTTGTTGCAAGTGCGAAGTTACGCACTGGAGCTTGAAGTACAGATAAAAGCATAGAAAGTAGACCTTCGCGTGATGGAAGTTCTGCAAGTGCTTTAACATCTTCAACAGAAGAAATAGTACCTTCAATAATACCAGCTTTAATTTCTAAAGCTTCGTTTTTCTTAGCGAACTCGTTGATGATTTTAGCAGGCGCTACAACATCTTCATTTGAGAACGCAATTGCGTTAGGACCAACTAATACGTCGTTGATTCCTTCAAGGCCAGCAGCTTCAGCAGCACGACGAGTTAAAGTGTTTTTGTAAACTTTGAACTCAACGCCAGCTTCACGAAGTTGTTTACGAAGCTCTGTTACTTGTGCAACATTAAGACCACGGTAATCCACAACTACTACAGAAGCAGCGCCTTGGAATTTTTCAGTAATCTCTTGAACTTGTACTTGTTTGTTTTCGATTGCTTTGCTCATGATGACACCTCCTATTAGAATGGGTCATTTATACCGACAAAAGAAAAGCCTCCGAGTCAAATAGACACAGAGGCTGAAAGTCATCATCTTTAAATAAGAATCTGAATTCCGATGTCCTCGGTAGGAACATTAAGTGACAAGTCACTCCTACTGTCTACGGTACAAATGGATAATTCACAACAGCAACTATAGTATCACGTATAGCTGCTATCGTCAATACATATATATAAATTATTTTACTACTACGTTAGAAGCGTCAATTTTAACCGCTGGACCCATTGTAGTTGTAACATTTACAGATTTCATGTAAGTACCTTTAGCTGCAGCAGGTTTTGCTTTTTGAACTACATCAAAAACAGCTAAGAAGTTTTCTACTAATTTTTCTGCTGAGAAAGAAACTTTACCGATAGGAGCGTGGATAATACCAGCTTTATCAGCACGGTATTCTACTTTACCAGCTTTGATTTCTTCAATTGCTTTTGTTACATCAAAAGTAACTGTACCAGTTTTAGGGTTTGGCATTAAACCTTTAGGTCCTAATACACGACCAAGTTTACCAACTTCGCCCATCATGTCAGGAGTTGCTACGATTACATCGAAGTCAAACCAACCTTGTTGGATTTTTTGGATGTATTCTGCATCGCCTACATAGTCAGCACCAGCTGCTTCAGCTTCTTTAAGTTTTTCACCTTTTGCAAATACTAATACGCGTTGAGTTTTACCAGTACCGTTTGGTAGCACTACTGCACCACGGATTTGTTGGTCGTTTTTACGAGTATCAATACCTAAGCGGAAAGCAACTTCTACAGTAGCGTCGAAGTTTACTGTGCTAGTTTTTTGAGCAAGTTCGATTGCTTCTTGTGCAGTGTATAGTGCGTTACGATCAATTAATTTCGCTGCATCTTGCAGTTTTTTACCTTTTTTAGCCATTATATATTTCCTCCTTGATTGTGGTTATAGCGGATTTTACCTCCCACGAATAAAGGTTGCGTGTTCACAAAGAAACTTCGCAACCTTCCAAAAAACAAAACATCAAGTAAATGGGATTAGTCTTCGATAACAATACCCATGCTTCGTGCAGTACCTTCAACCATTAACATAGCAGCTTCTACTGAAGCAGCGTTAAGGTCTGGCATTTTAGTTTCAGCGATTTCGCGAACTTTATCACGTTTAACCGTTGCCACTTTTTTACGGTTTGGTTCACCAGATCCAGATTGGATACCAGCTGCTACTTTAAGTAGAACTGCTGCAGGTGGAGTTTTTGTAATGAAAGTGAAAGAACGATCCTCGAATACTGAAATTTCAACCGGAATAATAAGACCAGCTTGATCAGCAGTACGCGCATTGAATTCTTTACAGAATCCCATGATGTTCACACCCGCTTGACCTAATGCAGGACCAACCGGTGGAGCTGGGTTAGCTTTACCAGCAGGGATTTGAAGTTTTACAACTTTAATAACTTTTTTAGCCACGAGACACACCTCCTTAAGTCCGTGATGTGGTAATTGGGTTGCCCCTCCCACTCAATATCTGTCTGTCAGCTAAGTGCCGATAACATTAAAATTATCATTACAGACGTCAAACAAAAGTATGACAGTCTGACCTATGAAATGATACCACTTTTAATTTTTTTAAGCAAGTAGTAATTAACAAAATCTGCGAAACATCTACCAATTAGCATGTAATATTCTATTGGTAGAACTATAATTTTTGAACTTGTTCGAAATCTAGCTCCATAATTGTTTCGCGACCAAACATATCAACCGTCACTTTAATTTTACCTTTTTCCGTGTCAATTTCTTCAACACGCCCTTGGAAATGAGCAAACGGCCCTTCTAATACTTCTACTGCTTCACCAACAGTAATGTCCACTTCTACAACTTTATCAGTCATACCCATTTGTTGCAGTAAACGATCTGCTTCTTCTGGTAATAACGGTGTTGGTTTTGCTCCTCCACCTGATGAACCGATAAAGCCTGTAACACCAGGCGTATTTCGAACTACATACCAAGAGTCATCTGTCATGATTAACTCTACTAACACATAACCAGGGAAAACTTTACGCATCATTGTACGTTTTTTTCCATCTTTCATTTCTGTTTCTTCATGCTCAGGAACAATCACACGGAAGATTTTATCTTGCATTCCCATTGTTTCTACACGTTTCTCTAGGTTTGCTTTTACACGGTTTTCATACCCTGAATACGTATGAACAACATACCAATTTTTCTCCATAACTACTAGGACTCCTCGTCCGTCCCTCCCTTACAAATAAAAGTGAAAATGAATCGCGATACGCTCAATGCATTTTTACTCTTTTCACAAACATCTCATTAGAAAAATATAGCTTTCGCTAATTGCTTGCGAAAGCTCGATGATATATACCGAAACTAGCATAGTCATCTATCGCTACTATCATACTCTCCTAGTAGTATTTATCATAATGAGGAGATTTTACTGCTTTGCGCTTCACTTCACCCATCTCATCAATCCAACTAGATGGAGTTTTCTGCTGAATGAAGATAAAACAAACGAAAAAACCCGTTATTGCAATGGACGGGCTATTTCAAAAATATGCTATTTACTAAATTATAAATCTAAGTACCAGCGGAATAATGATGAAATACCTAAGTCAACTAACACAAAAAATAAAGCCATAATGACAACAGTTGAAATTACAACGACTGTATATTTCGTCAGTTCTTTACTTTTCGGCCAGCTTGTTTTGCGCATTTCTGACATTACATCGCTGAAAAAGCTTTTGATCTTGCCCATTCTAGCTTAACCTCCGAATCAATCAAATCTGTCTATTTACATATCATTTTATAGCGTTTGTTTATGCATTGTATGTTCATTGCAATGCGAGCAAAATTTCTTTAATTCGAGACGTACAGTTGAACCTTCTTTAGCTGGGAACGTGTAATTTCTCGAACCACATTTCTCACAATTTAGCACGACTTTTTTTGCCATATAATCACCTTTTTCGGCACTTTGTCTTTTTAAGACTAACACCTATATTTGTCAATGTCAATAAAGGCCTATATGGACTAAGACATTTCCTCAAGGACTAAATGACGTTCTAATTTGCGCTTTACCCGCTGCAATGCATTATCGATAGATTTCACATGACGATTTAATTTAGCGGAAATTTCATGATAAGATTGACCGTCTAGATATAAGGCTAAAACTTGAAGCTCTAACTCACTTAAAATCTCACTCATCTTTTCTTCTAAATATCCAAACTCTTCTCTATGAATCATCAATTCTTCTGGATCATCCATAATAGCACCCGTTAGTACATCCATAAGCGTTCGGTCTGACTCTTCGTCGAATATAGGCTTGTCCAAAGAGATATAGGAATTTAGAGGTATATGCTTTTGCCTAGTTGCTGTTTTAATAGCCGTAATAATCTGTCTTGTTATACATAACTCTGCAAAAGCCCTGAATGATGCAAGCTTATCTCCTTTAAAATCACGAATCGCTTTATATAAGCCTATCATGCCCTCCTGTACAATGTCTTCCTTATCTGCTCCGATTAAGAAATAGGATCTTGCCTTCGCTCTTACTAACAAACGGTATTTCGTAATTAAATAATCCAACGCATCTGTATTACCTTGATGCACCATTTCAATAAGCTCTTCATCATTGAATCGTTCAAAATCTTGTGTCACTTGTACAATGCTATTTTTAAACATGGTATCACCTCAGCCACAACAGATAATTAGAAACAGTATAACGGAATTGGAAAATATGCGTCAATCAATCATTTCAACCCACGTCGCCATTTTTCAAAGGCGAGCGCAACATCTGGCTTTAATTCTATACGAGAAGGCGGCTTACTTTCTTGCTTCCGCTTCACATCGTGGGTAATTTTATGTTGGATAATACCAGTATCAATTTCTAGCTCTCTAGCCGATTTCCTTAGGGCGCCATTCCCAAATATAACACTTTGCTCTGCCATATCAGAAGTTGCTACATGAATTTGTACATTTCTAGCCTTTAATTCGTGTGTCATTTTTTCAATGCGTTCATCTGCTGTTTCATTTTTTCGTGTATAAATGACTTCTACATCATTTTCTATATAAGATTGCTCTACTCCTGGTACAAGATGTGCGTCAAAAACAATAATTACGCGCCAACCCATTGCTGCTTTATATTCAGCCATGAGTTCTATCAACCTTCTTCGCGCATCCTCAAAATTCGTATCACGCAATGGCCGCAGCTCTTTCCAAGATCCAATCATATTATAGCCATCAACAAGCAAAATGTTTTTCATTGTTATTCAATCGCTTCTTGACGTTTACGATACACTTCGTACATTAATAAAGCTGCTGCTACTGATGCGTTCAGTGATGTGACATGACCAACCATCGGTAAGTGATATAAAAAATCGCATTTTTCTTTTAATAAACGCCCCATCCCTTTACCCTCACTGCCAATAATGATGGCTAATGGTAATGTTGCATCCATTTTTCGATAATCTGCAGATCCCTTTGCATCTGTACCTGCAATCCATATACCGCGTTCTTTTAATTCATCTATTGTTTGAGCAAGATTGTTTACACGTACAACTGGAACGTGTTCAATCGCTCCTGTAGATGCCTTTGCCACCACTGCTGTTAAACTCACTGATCGGCGCTTAGGGATAATAATACCATGTGCTCCTATAGCATCAGCCGTTCTCATAATAGACCCTAAATTATGAGGATCCTCTAACTCATCTAAGATTAAGAAAAAAGGATCTTCCTGTTTATGAGCTGCAGCTGCAAATAAATCCTCAAGTTCAGCATACTTATAAGCGGCAACAGAAGCAACAATTCCTTGATGATTGGCGCTTGATAATTGATCAACTTTCTTTTTTGGAACAAATTGAACTATGACACCACGTTCACGGGCTAAATCTAGCAATTCATTGACACCAGATTTCTTTACACCTTCTGCAATCCATACTTTATTCATATCGCGGCCTGAACGAAGTGCTTCTAACACTGGGTTTTTACCGGCAATAATTTCACCATTCTGTTCTGCCATTATTTAGACACTCCTTTTGATTCCTCGATTATTTGAATAGCATATGCAATGATTTCGTAGACGCGTTCTAGTTCATTCAATAAATATAAACTACCAAGCACCGCCTCAAAGCCTGAGCTATTACGATAGGTTTGGACATCCGTATTTTTTGGTACAGAGCCGGATTTGGCATTGCGTCCACGGCGGAACACTGCCAATTCCTCCTCTGTTAAATAATTTTCATCCATCATGCGATGAACGATCATAGATTGTGCTTTTGCTGAAACGTAGCGAGTTGCCTCTCGATGCAGTGTGTTTGGTTTAACACGACCAGAGCGTAGCAAATATTCTCGGACCTTTTGTTCCAATACGGCATCACCCATATAGGCTAACGCCAGCGCATTTAATTGTTTAACATCTTCATTGCGAAGTTTATCCAACTTAATTACCCTCGTTTCCATCTAGTTCCTTGTCGTGTATCTTCTAAAATGATACCTTGGGCTTGCAAATGGTCACGGATCTCATCAGAACGAGCAAAATCACGATTTTTACGTGCCTCGACGCGCTCTTGTAGTAATGCTTCAATTTCTTCGTCTAATAGTTCTTCTTCTTTTGCAAATTCAATACCTAAGACGTCACCTAGTACTTCAAAGGTTTCAATAAAGGTTTCTAATACCTTCTTGCAAGTATTGGTTTCATTTAAGTAAATATTAGCAATGCGAGCTATTTCAAATAACACAGAAATAGCGTTGGCTGTATTAAAATCATCATCCATCGCCTCTTCAAAATGCGCTTTTTGTTCCGCAATTTTGTTCAGCCATTCTTCAGAATGATCACCTAAGCTTACTGTAGTAGTAAGGCGATGCTTCACATTGTTGTAAGCTGTACGTATACGCTCTAAACCTGATGCAGCAGCTTCTACTAGGTCCTTCGCAAAGTTAATTGGATGACGATAGTGGACAGATAACATGAAGAAACGTAGTATCTGCGGGTCAATTTGTTTACGGATATCATTCACAAGAATGAAATTCCCAAGTGATTTGGACATCTTTTCATTATCAATATTAATATACCCGTTATGCATCCAATAACGCGCAAATGTTTTATCATTGTGTGCCTCTGATTGAGCAATTTCATTTTCGTGGTGAGGGAAAGTTAAATCCTGCCCACCAGCATGAATATCAATAGTATCTCCTAAATGTTCACGAGCCATTACAGAACACTCAATATGCCACCCTGGACGGCCATCTCCCCATGGGCTTTCCCAGAAAATCTCACCTGGCTTAGCTGCTTTCCATAAAGCGAAATCTAGCGCATCATCTTTTTTCTCGCCTGCTTCAATACGAGCACCGATTTTTAAATCGTCAACGGATTGGTGTGATAATTTACCGTAGCCATCAAATTTACGAGTACGGTAATACACATCTCCAGCAGACTCATAAGCGTAGCCCTTTTCCATTAACACTTGAATAAATTGAATGATATCGTCCATATGCTCTGTCACACGTGGATGAACATCTGCTTTTTTGCATCCTAGTGCCATAACATCCTCAAAATAAGCTGCAATAAAGCGCTCTGTTAATTCATGCACTTCTTCGCCTAGCTCATTTGCCGCTTTTATAATTTTATCGTCTACATCCGTAAAATTGGAAACAAACTTTACATCATAGCCTTTATACTGAAAATAACGACGTACTGTATCATAAACAATTACAGGACGTGAATTCCCAATATGGATATAGTTATAAACTGTAGGACCGCAGACATACATTTTTACCTTGCCTTCTTCTAGCGGTACAAAGGTTTCCTTTTGTCGTGTTAATGAGTTAAAAATTTGAATACCCATTGTATTTCACTCTCCTTTTCTATTGAATAAAAAAGCGCCCCTATCACTCCTAAAAGGAATGACAGAGACGCTCGATTTGCGTGGTTCCACTCTGATTGAAGACAAAAAGCCTTCCACTTTGGACATCCATTAACGGGGATGACTCGATAAAGCCTACTATCGTTCAGCTTTATGCTCAAAGGTGCATTTCAGTTTTGCCTAGGCTCAGACCACTTTCAGCCGGTGATGGTCCTCTCTTAAGAGCATGCGCCACTTACTTCTCCTTATCAACGCTTTTTCAATGTAAATACATTTTACAACGAAAGAATGAATTGTCAATAAATTTATCTTTATTGTGCAAATTTTTCTACACGGTCAATTGCTTTCTCTTTACCAATTAAACAAATGGCGTTCGGCAACTCTGGTCCATGTGTTTCACCTGTTGTCACAACACGGATTGGCATAAACAGATTTTTGCCTTTATGACCAGTTGTCTTTTGTACAGCTTTAATCGCAGCTTTTACCGCATCTGGTGTAAATTCTTCTAGCTCTTCCAATTGTGCTTTAAATGCTGCCATTACTTCAGGTACTTGCTCTCCTGCTAAAACCTCTTTTGCTTCTTCATCATATTCAATATGGTCGTTAAAGAATAGGCTAGATAATTCGACAATTTCTGCGCCAAAACTCATTTGGTCATGATAAAGTGCGATTAAATCCGTCGCCCAAGCACGTTGCTCCGCAGTAAGCTCTTCAGGTAACAAGCCTGCTTTTTGTAGGTGAGGTAAAGATAATGCTACAACTTCTTCTAAAGACAGTTTTTTAATATATTGATTATTCATCCATGTTAGTTTTTGCTTATCAAACATAGATGGTGATTTTGAAAGACGTTTTTCATCAAAAATTTTGATAAATTCTTCTTTTGAGAAAATCTCTTCCTCTCCCTCTGGAGACCAACCAAGTAGGGCAAAGAAGTTAAACATTGCTTCAGGAAGATAACCTAAATCTTTATATTGCGTAACAAATTGAATAATCGATTCATCACGCTTAGATAGTTTTTTACGGTTTTCGTTAATAATTAATGTCATATGACCAAAGCGAGGATATTCCCAACCAAATGCATCAAAAATCATCATTTGCTTTGGTGTATTTGATAAATGCTCCTCACCACGGAATACGTGAGAGATTTCCATAAAGTGATCGTCTAAAACAACTGCATAGTTATATGTTGGAATACCATTTGCTTTTACAAGTACCCAATCACCAATATCTTTAGACTCAAATGTAACTTGTCCACGAACTAAATCTTCAAATTCGTATGTTACATTTTCAGGTACACGCATACGGATTGTGTATGGCTCACCTGCAGCTTCTTTAGCAGCGACTTCATCTGCTGATAAGTGGCGACATGTACCATCATAAGTAGGCGCAGCTACACCTCTTGCTTTTTGTTCTTCTCGAGAAGCTTCAAGCTTTTCAGAAGAACAGAAACACTTGTAGGCTACACCTTGCTCTAATAGTTTTTCAGCATGCTCTTTATAAATATCAAGACGTTCCATTTGACGATAAGGCGCATAAGGTCCACCAATATCAATGGACTCATCATATTCAATACCTAACCATTTTAGGTTATCTAGCTGAGATGCTTCTCCGCCCTCTACATTACGTTCAATATCCGTATCTTCAATACGTACAATGAATTTACCGTTATGATGTTTTGCATATAAATAATTGAATAATGCTGTACGCGCTCCACCGATATGTAAATAACCTGTTGGAGATGGCGCGTAACGAACGCGAACTTCTTTCGTCATAATTAAAAGCCTCCTAAATTTTCGATCAAAAATTGACTTTGTTCATTTTACCACTCTGTTACAGGAAATAAAAGCGGGGTTCATCCACATTTATTTCTTAATCAAAAGAATTGTTGCCATTGCCGCAATACCTTCCTCACGACCTGTAAAACCTAATCGTTCCGTTGTCGTTGCTTTAACATTTACCTGTGAAGGCTCTGCGTGTAATAATTCAGCGATACGCTGTTGCATCTGTCCAATATAGGGTGCCATTTTAGGGCGCTGTGCCATAATGGTACAATCCACATTACCTAGAGAATAGCCCTTATCCTCAACAATTTTCCAAATGTACTCTAATAATTTTGCAGAATCCGCGTCCTTAAATGCAGGGTCTGTATCTGGAAAATGACGGCCAATATCCCCTTCTCCAATTGCTCCTAGAGCTGCATCTGTGACAGTGTGTAAAAGAACATCCGCATCTGAATGTCCTACTAGTCCTTTTTCATGCGGAATGGTAATGCCTCCAATAATTAATGGACGACCTTCTTCAAATGCATGTACGTCAAAACCTTGTCCAATTCGAAACATATTCATCTTCCTTTAATTAATATTTATCATTATCATATCAAAATTTGCCATAGGTTGTTTGAAAAGCGCCTTAATAATTATCCTCCTATAGCAGTAATGGGCAGTTTAGAAAGCTACACTCTCTAGACTGCCCTACATTCATTAAATATGATACTCTATATTTTTCATTTGACTGTTGCTAATATTCGGAGATGGCTGTGAATTATAGACACGTGAATAAGGAGGAACAGAGTGTGTTAGCCAAATATTACTTCCTAAAACGGAATCGTGCCCAATCGTCGTCTCGCCCCCTAAAATAGTGGCACCAGCATAAATGACAACATTGTCAGCAATATTCGGATGACGTTTAATGCCCTTAATTGGATTACCATTTTCATCTAACGGGAAGCTTAGTGCACCTAATGTTACACCTTGATAAATTTTTACATTCTTTCCGATTGTACAAGTTTCACCGATAACGACACCTGTTCCGTGGTCAATAAAGAATGATTCTCCTATTGTAGCCCCTGGATGAATATCGATACCCGTTAATCGGTGCGCATATTCTGACATAATTCGAGGCACAATTTGTACGCCCATTTCGTATAACTCATGTGCAATGCGGTGAATATAAACAGCCACAATAGATGGATAGCTTAGTAAAATTTCTTCTGTGGAGAGAGCTGCTGGGTCACCATTATATGCCGCTTGAATATCTGTTTGTAGCACTTGGCGAATGGCAGGAAATCGATTAATCAAATTCATAACAATTTTGTCTGCTTGTTCACGGCAATACTTCTCGCAATTGGCAGGGTCACTGTCCTCCATATTATAAAATAATACTTTTTCGATAATATCCCGCAAATCTAATGCCGTTTCACGCAGCTTATTACTGCAAACTACGTTCACCCTTGTTTCATCAATCGGTCTTGTCATATAAATGCCAGGAAACAGCACCTCATGGAAATTATCTATTATTTTTATAACCCGATCCCGTCCATCAAAGCCTATTGAGTTGTCAACGTCGATGTACTGTTTATTTATACTAGTTAATGAACCTGTAATTTCTGGAACCTTTTGATTTAACCAATCATTTAATGACACAATAAACACCCCTCACATCTTTTCATCTATTCTATTACCTTATTAATCATATATCCACTATTTCATTTTACACGTAAAACGATCATACACGGATAAAACCACTTTATGTGAGCTTATTCTAACTTTTTATCCTTTTCCTAGCCTTCGTTTCTCATTCGGCTATAAGGATGTCATTATCATACATATATAATGGACATAATTCGCAACCAAGAGGTATTCCTGCACCATGGACTTTTACCCAACCAAAACAAATAAAAAAGACTATCCATCCTCAACAAACTACGAATGAATAGCCTATATTTCTTAATGATTGAATGATCCACGCTTACGCAAGATTGCCTCACCAAATACTAAGTCTTCTTGTGTTGTCATTTTTACATTTTCATAACTACTTTCTACGATGTGTACCTGATGTCCGAGACGCTCCATTAGCATCGCCTCATCTGTCCCAAGAAAACCTACTTTTTCAGCTACGTCCTCTGCTTCCATAATTAATTCAAAACGGAATGCTTGTGGAGTTTGCACCATCCAAAGGCTTTCTCGATCAACCGTTTCCTCTATAATGCCATTCATTGATACTTTTTTCATCGTATCTTTCGCACGAACCCCTGCAATTGCTGCACCGTGATTATGGGCGTTCTGTACAAGCTTTGCAATAATATCATGCGTAATAAACGGGCGTGCTGCGTCATGAACAAGCACAATATCTACCTGTTGCATCTCTTTCATGCACGAATGAACCGAATGCTGTCGCTCAGCACCTCCATCAGGTAAGCCCTTCACTTTGGTAATCTGATAATCCTCTAGCATTTTTTGAATATATGCACGTTCTTCTGGTTTAACGGCCAGCCAAATACCTGTGCAAGAGGGATCTTGTTGAAACACTTCTAGCGTGTGTACCAGAATAGGCTTCTCCAAAAGCTTTAAAAATAATTTATTTTGCCCTGCACCCATACGCTTCCCACTTCCAGCAGCAGGTAGAACCACTTCATATTGCATTTTCCCACATCCTAATCGTCCTTCGGCTTAGCAAAGATCATACGACCTGCTGACGTTTGCAGCACACTAGTAACTGTAACTGTAATTGCCTGTCCAATATAACTACGACCACCTTCAACCACAATCATCGTACCATCATCTAAATAGGCAACTCCTTGGTTATGCTCTTTACCATCTTTTATAACCACAACCTGCATGTCCTCACCTGGTATGACCACAGGCTTCACTGCATTCGCTAAATCATTAATATTTAATACTTTTACATGATGGAGTTCACAGACTTTATTCAGGTTAAAATCATTCGTAACAATTTGTGTGTCGTTACCCATTTTTTTTGCAAGACGTACAAGCTTTAAATCTACCTCTTGTACATCTTCAAAATCCTCGTCTGTAATTTCAACTTTTGTCTTACGTTCATCTTGTAGTTTTTTTAATATATCTAAACCACGCCGACCTCTTGTGCGCTTTAAGGTGTCGGAAGAATCAGCTATATGCTGAAGCTCTGTGAGCACAAATTGAGGTACAACTAAGATACCCTCAATGAAGCCTGTTTCAGAAATATCAGCAATACGACCATCGATAATCACACTTGTATCTAGCAGTTTGTAGCTTCCTCGAACCTCTTGAACTTCAGCACCTTCACTAGCTTTTTTCTTCGTATTGCCACTTCGTAATGTAAAAAGCTGTATGAGCTCATCTCTTTTTCTAAAACCTAGACGGAAACCTAAATACCCTAATACAAATGACAGGATAATAGGGAGTACTTCCGTAATAACAGGGAATTTTACACTATCAATGGCAAAGCCTAAAAAGTAAGCGACAATCAACCCAATTATTAAACCAAACGTACCAAATAATAAATCTCCGATAGGAACCTTAAACAGAACTTCTTCCATCCAGCTAATGAGCCTTACAAAGTAATCGGAAAATGCAAAAGATAGTGTAAACAGTAAAAGTGCGCCTAGAGCTACTGATACATAAGGATTATCTAGCCAAGGATTAGATGATAAATGAAGCAATTCGTATAATGGCGGTAAGAAAACAAGGCCCAATGCTCCTCCAATCAGTAAAAACGCAATTTGAACAAATTTTTTCACAAGCTGTCACCTCCTAATTGTTAGTTAAGATTATACATAGTTTACGGCAGAAAATCTTTCATGAGCTCAATCAAATTCTCATTATTTTTGATGTTGTGAAACAAGGATAAGTTAGTTAGACATAATTTTACAAATTTCTATTTTTGCATCTAATAGATGACAATCCTTTATTCCTACATCAGCTATTATTTAGGACGATGATTCCTTTATTTGAGTTTCCGATATTAGCATTAAAAATGAAGGAAAATGCATGTCAGCATAATATCCAACATGCACAATCTCCTCTATAGCTCTCTAAAGCATGCATTTAAAGCATCCTTTATCGTTTCTACACCAACAATTTCAATTCCCTGTGGAAATTCCCAACCACCGATATTCGAAGCTGGAATGAAAGCTCTTTTGAATCCAAGCTTCGCCGCTTCAATGACTCGCTGTTCTATACGTGACACCCGACGGACCTCACCTGTCAGTCCTACCTCACCAATAAAGCAATCCGTTGCACGCACTGCCTGATCCTTAAAACTAGATACAATGCTTGTCAACACTGCTAAATCTATAGCTGGCTCATCCAGCTTGACACCACCAGCAACTTTAATATATGCATCCTGAGCTTGTAGCATGAGACCCATACGCTTTTCTAGTACAGCCATTAGCAATTGTACTCGGTTTTGATCGACACCTGTGGCCATACGTTTAGGATAGTTAAAGCTTGTAGGTGTAACTAAGGATTGAATTTCAACAAGGATAGGCCTTGTCCCTTCCATTGATGCAACAATAGTTGACCCCGCCGCACCTTGTGAACGCTCCTGTAAAAATAACTCAGAAGGGTTTAGAACTTCCTTTAACCCACCCTGAAGCATTTCAAATATGGCAATTTCATTTGTAGAACCAAAGCGATTTTTTTGGCTTCGTAAAATACGATGATTATGATGTCTTTCCCCTTCAAAATACAGTACAGTATCAACCATGTGTTCTAAAATACGTGGCCCAGCTATTTGCCCCTCTTTTGTTACATGCCCTACTAGAAAAATAGCAATACCTTTAGTTTTAGCGATTCGCATAAGCTCAGCTGTACATTCACGAACCTGTGATACACTACCTGGGGCGCTTGTTACTTCTGGATGAAAGACCGTTTGTATAGAATCCACAATGACAAATTTAGGTTGGACTTCATCAATGGTTTGATTTAAAAACTCTAGGTTTGTTTCGGAATATATGTAAAGCTCTTGAGAAATCACTCCTAAACGCTCTGCTCGTAATTTCGTTTGACGAATGGATTCCTCTCCAGAAATATAAAGTACGCGATGCCCTTTATTTGAGAGTAATGCGGAAACCTGTAATAGTAATGTTGATTTCCCTATTCCGGGATCGCCCCCAATTAATACTAGAGAACCAGGTACAATGCCGCCGCCTAATACACGATTGAGCTCGCCCATTTCTGTTGCTACACGCGATTCCTCAGTTGCTTCCACCTGGATAATCGGGATTGCCTTTTGGGTAACTGTAGCAGAATGTTGAAATGCTCCACGTGGACCTTTAGCAACCATCTCCACTTCTTCGACCATTTTATTCCATTCACCACACCCTGGACATCTTCCCATCCATTTAGCAGATTCATAGCCACAGCCTGAACATACAAATTTCGTTTTTTTCTTTGCCAAAATGCTTTCACCTCGAATATTTGTTCTTATCCTTAATTGTACAGAAAAAAAGACAGCTTGGCACTTAAAGCCTTACTGTCTTTCCTTGAAATTATTTAGAGATGGATACTCCCTCTTTTTTCTTTACAACAAACTCATCGTTTACATAATCAATGACAACCTGATTACCCTTTTCTACATTACCTTTTAGTAATTCTTCCGATAATCGATCCTCTACTTGTTTTTGTAATGCACGACGTAGTGGACGAGCACCATATTGAGGGTCATAGCCTTCTTCAGCAATTTTTTCAAGTGCCGCATCAGTCAGCTCTAACGAAATGTCTTGCTCTTTCAAGCGTTTTGTTAAAGCATTGCCCATCATCGCAATGATTTCTTTTAAGTGCTCTTTTTCTAATGCGTGGAAGACAATCATTTCATCGATACGGTTTAAGAATTCCGGACGGAATGCTTTTTTCAATTCTTCTAACATCGTACCCTTCATGTCTTTATGCTTAGACTCTGCACCACCTACATTGAAACCAAGGCTCTTTTGGTATTTTAATGCATCCGCACCAACGTTTGAAGTCATAATGACCACTGTATTGCGGAAGTCTACTACACGTCCCTTAGAGTCTGTTAAACGACCATCTTCAAGCACTTGCAATAGAATATTGAATACATCAGGATGTGCCTTTTCAATTTCATCTAATAAAACGACTGAATATGGCTTACGGCGAACTTTCTCTGTCAGTTGGCCACCATCATCGAAGCCTACATAGCCTGGAGGTGAACCTACTAAACGAGAAGTCGAATGTTTCTCCATATACTCGGACATATCAACACGAATCATCGCATCCTCATCGCCAAACATTACTTCAGCCAGTGCTCTTGCAAGCTCTGTTTTACCAACACCTGTAGGTCCTAAGAAGATAAATGAACCAATTGGTCGTTTTGGATCTTTTAAGCCTGCTCTTGCACGACGTATTGCACGAGAAATCGCTTCTACCGCTTCACCTTGCCCTACTACACGTTTGTGTAATTCTTCTTCAAGCTGCAGTAACTTCGAAGATTCTTCGGAAGCAATTTTAGCAACTGGGATTCCTGTCCACATTGATACAACTGCTGCTACATCATCCACAGTCACCTTAGATTCGGCTTTACCTTGCTCTTCTTTCCAATTTTTTCGAGTGGCTTCAATTTCATCCTTCAGCTTTTGCTCCGTATCTCTTAGCGCTGCTGCCTTTTCAAATTCTTGACCTGATACGGCTGCATTTTTTTCAGAACGAACATTTTCAAGCTTATCCTCGAGCGCCTTTAAGTTTGGTGGCACTGCGAATGAGCGTAAGCGTACTTTAGAACCTGCTTCATCGATTAAGTCAATCGCTTTATCTGGTAAGAAGCGGTCAGAAATATATCTATCACTCATTTTTGCGGCTGCTTCAATCGCTTCATCTGTAATTTTTACACGGTGATGCGCTTCATAACGATCACGTAAGCCTTGAATAATTAGAATAGCCTCTTCCACTGTCGGCTCATCCACTTGGATTGGTTGGAAACGGCGCTCTAAAGCTGCATCCTTTTCAATGTACTTACGGTACTCATCAAGTGTTGTGGCACCAATACATTGCAGCTCACCACGTGCTAAAGATGGTTTTAAGATATTTGATGCATCAATCGCACCTTCAGCACCACCCGCACCGATTAATGTATGCAATTCGTCAATAAATAAAATGATGTTGCCTGCTTGGCGAATTTCATCCATCACTTTTTTCAAACGATCTTCAAATTCTCCACGATATTTTGTACCTGCAACAACTGTCCCCATATCTAGTGTCATTACACGTTTGTCACGAAGGATTTCTGGCACTTCGTTATTAATAATTTGCTGTGCCAATCCTTCAGCAATCGCTGTTTTACCAACACCTGGCTCACCAATCAATACAGGGTTATTTTTCGTACGACGCGATAAAACTTCAATAACTCGTGTAATTTCCTTGCTTCGGCCAATAACAGGGTCTAATGTACCTTCACGTGCAATTTGTGTTAAATCACGTGCTAGACTATCTAATGTTGGTGTATTGGCAGCTTGAGCTGCTTGTTGGCCAGATTGGGCATTATCATTATTACCTAATAGCAATAATACTTGCTGGCGAGCCTTATTTAAACCAACTCCCGCATTGTTTAAAACGCGAGCTGCCACGCCCTCACCCTCACGTATAAGCGCCAGTAATAAATGCTCTGTGCCAATATAGGAGTGACCTAATTTACGTGACTCATCAACAGATAATTCAATTACTTTCTTAGCTCTTGGCGTATAATGAACGATTGGACCGACATCTTCTTTGCCCTTACCAACTAATTCTTCAATGCCAGCTTCAATCATTTGAGGACTAATATCAATGGCTTCTAACGCTTTCGCAGCAATACCGCCGCCTTCACGTATAAGCCCTAATAGAATATGCTCTGTACCGATAGATTCGTGCTTCCAACGAATAGCCTCTTCCTGAGCAAGCTGTAATACTTTTTGCGCGCGTTGTGTAAAACGATTAAACATCATATAAATCCTCTCCTTTTTCCCCATTTATAGGCTTATTCGCATGTTCTTGAGATAATGTCTCACGAAGCATCTCCGCTCGAACACGATCCCGCTCAGCAGGTGGTAATGCCTCACCTGCATAGTGCTGTAAAAAACCTGGTTGCATACTAACAACACATTCATTTAAGGTCGTTGCTTGTATACCATCAATCAATTGTAAATCTACTCCTAAACGAACATTAGATAGGCAAGTCGCGGCTTCCTCACTTGTTAAAATTCTCGCATGTGTAAGGGTGCCTAAAGCCCGATATACTCGATCTTCTAGCGCAAGCTCTGCCTTTTCCATTAATTTACCTCTTGCATGTCGTTCTTTTTGAATAATCTTTTCAGCGACACTTTGTATGTCTGCTAAAATATCTTCCTCTGTCTTTCCAAGTGTAATTTGGTTAGACACTTGATAAACATTCCCTAAATTTTCGCTTCCTTCACCATATATACCTCTTACAGTCATTCCTAAGCGTGTCATGGCGTTTATAATCTGATTCATTTGCCCTGTTAATGTAAGAGCGGGTAAATGCATCATGACGGACGCTCGTAGACCCGTACCAATATTCGTTGGACAACTTGTTAAATAACCAAAAGTATCTCGAAAAGCATACGGTAATACTTTCTCTAGGATACGATCAATCTTATTTGCTTGTTCATAGGCACTTTGAAGTTGAAAACTTGCTGTCATACATTGAATGCGTAAATGATCCTCTTCATTCACCATAATGCTCACGGATTCATCTTCAGAAAGTAGTATAGAGCCCACTTGCTCTTTTTTAGCCAGTTGTGGGCTAATCAAATGCTTTTCTACAAGAATTTGACGCTGTAAAGGCGATAAATCCTTTATAGCAAAATAAGCATAATCATTTTGAAGCATTGGGCTATCACTTACAGCATGTGTAACAGCCTGTTCTACCTGCAGGGCCTCATTCTCTGAAAACGCTAAAGGAAAACGGTACCCATCTAAATTTCGTGCGAGGCGTATCCGTGTACTAATGACGATATCTGAGTAATCATCTTTGATATGCATCCAAGTTGGTGTCGCACGCTCTAAAAATGATTCAATCATCATGACACATCACCACCTTCAAATTGTAGATGCTTCTCTAGCTCTTTGACTTCATCCCGTAGCTTCGCCGCTTCTTCAAACTGTTCTTCATCTACGGCGGATTTCATACGCTTGCGGATATCTTCTATTTGCTTTTTAATAACATACACATTACTGCGAGCACCAGGCATTTTACCAATGTGTTGTGGACCTGCCTGAATGCGATTAAATAGCTTTGGCAAATGATCACCAAATGTGTCATAACAGCTTGGGCACCCGAATTTTCCTTCTTTTAAAAATTGCTTATACGAAAATCCACATTGTGGGCATGTTTGCTGTTGTGGTTGTACCTGTTGTTTTTCCCCCACCTTTTGCCATGTAGGAGAGCCAAACCAGTTAGACAATAACTGTTGAATAGATACTGGCTCTTGTTTAAACTCTGCATGAAATGGATGGAATTGTGAGGCGCAGACGTCACAATAATGATGCTCTACTTTTTGCCCACTTTGAACTTGTGTTACTGTAACTGTCGCATTACGTTGTTTACAATGTTCGCATATCATTTCCATCACCTCACTATTTTTGTTGTTCATATTTAATTGTTGTCAGCATTGCTCGCAATATTTTTGATCGAATGACATCTCTTAATGGGAGATGCAAGTCGATCGTGGAGCGATCAATTGCTGCTAACATTAATTTCGCTTCTCGCTTGGAAATTACCTGCTCATCAATGAGTCGATAAACCAAATCTTCCGCCATCGTTTGAGATGCTCCACCTTCAATTTGCCGGAGAACATCGTCGATTAAATCAATCTGTGAATTCGCGCGGACACGTAAAATTCGAATGTATCCACCACCACCACGTTTGCTCTCAACAAGGTAACCCCGCTCGGCAGTAAATCTTGTATTAATGACATAATTTATTTGTGATGGTACACATTGAAATTTATCAGCGATTTCACTACGTTTAATTTCAATATGCCCTTCTCCACCTAATTCAAGTACTTGCTTTAAGTAACCCTCTATGATGTCTGATATATTACGCATTTTAGGAATACACCTCGCTTGCTTCACTGACTTTGACTATCTTTGACTTTCTTTGAGTATATTATACAAAACGCCTGAAAAAAATTGCAATGATTTCGCCCATAGAAAAGTGGAAAGTCTTGAAAATGCCCTTTAAGGCAACAAAAAGAGCACTTTTTTAATTATTTGTGTACGGTTAATAATTTCCTCATACATTTAATGTACCCTAGTTAGTCATAGAAAAAACGCAAGCATATGCAACTAGCATATACTTGCGTCTATGAAAATTATACCCAGCGACCAACAATTGGATAGCGCCAAGGTTCATCCGACAATGCTTTTACGATACCAATAATCGGTACCACAAATAGCATAATGCCGAAAATGATTAAAAATGGTAAGCCAATAAGGACAAAGCTTAAAACAACAGAGATAGCAATTAAAACACCCATGACAATTTGGAATAGCAATGCTTGAATAGAAATTGCCTTTACTTCCTCATCAGAACTAATTAAAAAGAAAATAATGGGCACTAACCATGGCGCAAAAAATGCACTTGCGTGTATGATTACTTTAGACCATTTAGTCTCCATATATATCAACCCTTTCTTTGAACTTTATCTATGTTTTATGTACTACTATTTACGGAACTATACCCACAATAGTTTCACATTTAAAAGGATTTTTTAAAATTTTTTTGAAAGGCTGTGAGGAGAGTTGGAATTTAACAACACATTAGCAAATGAATATGAAAAGGGTATTCGCCGTACATTGCCTAGTTATGATGCCATGCTACGTTTAATACAAACTTTTTATCACTCTAGACTACCAGAAAATGCTAACATGTTAATCGTGGGAGCAGGGAGCGGCAATGAAATTATACAGCTGGCAGAAGGAAGGCCACATTGGTCATTCACTGGCATTGATCCATCTGCATCCATGCTTAGCATAGCTAAAGAGCGTTTACTCGCTCTACCAAATAATATGTCATTCCATCAGGCTACAATACTAGATGCTTCGCTGCCCTTCTCACAGTATGATGCAGCAAGCTGTGTTCTCGTCTTGCATTTTATTCAGGAATATAAAGAAAAGCTAGACACAATAAAAGAAATAGCAAAACATTTAAAACCTGGAGCACCATTTGTCCTTGTTTCAAAATATGGTCAGCTAGGCTCTTTAGAAACAGAACTACAATTTGATTTATGGCGTTCCTATTGGCAACAGCATACTAGACTTTCTTTGTCTGAATTAGCAGAGATGGAAAAATCCATTCGTTCTCTTTCTTTTATGAGTGAAGAGGAAATTGTAACACTTTTACAAAGGGCAGGCTTTACTAAACCTTCTAGATTTTTTGCCACTACTTTGTTCGGTGGATGGGTATGCTTTAAAGAGGACTAACTATTTTGTAGTAAATAATTTGAGGTGAAAACCGTGATAAGCACCATTGGCATTACAAAACAACAACATCTGTTAAAAGATTTTCCATTAGAGGAGATCCATCAGCAAGAATTTGAATGGTATTGGGTTGATTTTAATTGTCCTACAGCCGAGGAAGAATCATTGTTGGATACATTTTTTCATTTTCACCCTCTTGCTATTGAAGATTGCTTAATGAGATTACAGCGTCCGAAGCTAGACTTTTATGATGACTTTCATTTCTTTGTCATTCATCGAGTGAATGAAGAGACGTTAGCTGCGGAGGAGGTTAATATATTTGCCTCCAATAAATTTATCGTAACCTTCCATAAAAATCCTGTCCCTGAAATAGATAAGGTGCAGAAGATGCTGGAAAACCAACCGAAGAATTGGGAGCGCGGTACTGTATACTTAACGTATCAAACCATTGATAAAATCGTTGATAGTTATTTTCCACTCGTTTACAAAATTGAAGATCATCTAAATGCTTTAGAAGGTGAACTTACATACCAAAGCAATGTAAATGCCATGAAAATTGTCTTCGAGTTCCGTAGTGACTTACTTGATTTAAGACGTACTATTTTACCAATGCGTGATCTTTTATATCGCGTTCTTAATTCTTACCGTTTCTCATTAAAGAAATCAGAAAGAGCTTATTTTGGAGATATCTACGACCATCTACTTAAGCTAACAGAGATGGTTGAATCCAATCGAGAGCTTACCGCGGATATGCGAGATAGTTATATGGCTATGAGTTCGAGTCGCATGAATGGCATTATGATGACTCTAACAATTGTCTCAACAATCTTTATCCCACTTACCTTCATTGCTGGTGTATATGGAATGAATTTCGATAATATGCCGGAGCTTCATGGACAATATAGCTATTTTATTGTACTTGGAATTATGATAATTATCGTTATCTTTATGCTGGCCATCTTTAAACATAAGGGATGGTTTAAACTATTTAAACCATAAAAAAAGACTGCTCGTTTTGTTGTGAAACGAGCAGCTTTTTCACTTTATTAATACGGTCCTCTATCATCAATTTTATTATCGCCCTGCTGTGGAAATAAAAAATAGGCTAATACCCCTGATCCTAAAGCTGCACATATTGTAATTAATAATTGCTCAACATCTGGTACCTCAGCATAATAGTTTCGTAGCATATAAACAGAACCAATTGCAACAATCACCATGACAGGAATAACAAATTTAAAGCGTCTTTTCTCCATACTATCCCTCCTCCCCTTCTTTTTTTCGTACGATTTTTATATTGCTAAACAGTTCGTATTTTACAGGTTTCCTATTTTAAATTCAAATTTATATCGATTCACCATTTGGACTAACAATAAAGTAAAAAAATAAAGAAATAACCAATTTTTTAACCAAATATTCAGCAAATAATAGTAAAATAGATTTAAGCCCATTTATTTATTAAATTTACAAACCTAACAAATTTCAAAAGTGCTTATTTACTTACAATTTATAATGGATATTAAGAATGGAGCAAATAATAATGAGTTGGTTTTCAAAAAATAGTAGTTCTAGCTACTCAATTACTTTAACACCAGAAAATTTTAAGAGCAGTGTACAACTAGATGTATTGAACCACCCCAATCTTCAAAAACAATTACAACTTTTAAATTTAACACTTGAGGATTTAGCTATTATTAAGCAACTACAGCCCTTAGCTAAAGACTTAATTCCTGAAATGGTGGAGAAATTTTATGCAGCCATTAGTTTGAGCCAAGATTTACTTGATATTATTAATAGAACATCACATATTGATCGTTTGAAAATTACGTTACATAAACATTTAAGCGACATTTTTGAAAGTCATATTAATGATGCCTACATTGCTGAACGAAAAGCCATTGCTGAGGCTCACGTTCGAATTGGCTTGCAGTCAAAGTGGTATATTGCCTCATTCCAATCACTCACTACTACTTTTGCAAACTTTGTGAACGAAGTGGATATTTCTAAAACAGATGCTATTCGTGCTATAAACGCTTTTTGTAAAATCATTAATTTTGAGCAACAGCTGGTGATTGAGGCCTATGAAAAAGAGGAAGAGCGTATTCGCTCAGTAGCAGATGCAACAAAAAATTCCCTTGTCACGACAATCCAAAGTACTGCTGAGGAGCTTAATGCCATTAGTGAGGAAACAGCCGCATCATTATTAGTGATCTCCTCACAAACAGATGATATTGCTGTAGCGACTAAGCAAGGATTGAGCTTCGTAGCAGATACACAAGAAAAATCAAGACGTGGCCAACAGCAGTTGAAAGAACAAAATGATTTAATCCAAGTTATTTTGCAAAGTGTCAACGGTCTTGAGGTAACGATGAACCAACTACGTACCTCTTCTCAAAAAATTTCTGAAATCGTTGGGCTAGTTACAGGCATTGCAGATCAAACCAATTTATTAGCATTAAATGCTTCTATTGAGGCAGCACGAGCAGGAGAACATGGGAAAGGTTTTGCGGTGGTTGCTGAGGAAGTTCGTAAACTCGCTGAGGAAACAAAAAACGCCGTCCAAAATGTTTCTCATCTTATTAAGGAAACGGAAAGTAATATTACGACTATGGCTAATTCAGTTATCAATGTTGATCAAAAAATTCAGCATAGCGTCAATACACAAGAAAGTTTATCCAAGTCATTTAATGATATTGCTGATGCAGTTTCTGGTATTCAACAGCAATATGTAAATACATCAAGAGATATTTCAGCCATTTCCAATTTAATTACTGAATTATCGCAGGGCGCTACGCTAGTATCTTCGTCTTCCGACTCGCTCATTAATGTTGTTAATGAGTTAAATATGTAAAAAAAGGGAACTCGTTTAGAGTTCCCTTTTTCCTTAATGCGGCAATGCACGTTTTTGTTTACGGTGCTCTCGTCTTGCTGGCCCAGTTTCAAATAAACGCTTTTCTTCATCTGTTTCAGGGTAAATCGCAGGAACTGGTACTGGTTTCCCTTCCTCATTTACTGCAACCATCGTGACAAATGATTCTGTCGTTAATTTTTCCTCGCCAGTCTCAATATTACGCGAAACAACGCGAACATAAACCTCCATCGAAGAACGTCCTGTAGACGAAACAATACTCTCGATTTCAAGAATATCTCCTACATGTGCAGCGGATAAAAAATCAACCGAGTCAATAGAAGCTGTCACTACAAGGCCTTTTGCATGTTTCATTGCTGTAATAGCAGCGATTTCATCAATATAAGCTAACACTCTTCCACCGAAAATAGAATTGTGATTATTTGTGTCTGGGGGTAATACGAGACGCGATTGAACCGTACGTGATTGGCTCATTGGTACAGCGTTGTTTGGCATAATTCTTGCAACTTCCCTTCTCATGTTGTTCTTTCGTCATCGTATCGCAGAAAAAGAGCTGATGCAAATTTAGAACGATTTTTTCATCGAAATAAATTTCATGTCAGTCATTTCCTCTAGAGCCCACTTAATTCCTTCACGTCCGTAACCACTCATCTTTACTCCACCATATGGCATGTTATCTACTCGGAATGTCGGAATGTCATTAATAATGACAGCACCAGCCTGTAATTCATCTGCTGCATATAAAGCATCTGACAGTATATTCGTGTAAATACCTGCATTTAGACCAAGGTCCGACTCGTTTACAAGTCGAATTGCGTCGTCTAATGTTTCATATGAAACAATTGAGACGATTGGTGCGAATGTTTCCTGACAGACAATTTTCATATCAGCTGTCACATTCGTCATAACTGTTGGTGTTAAAGTACGTTCAGTAAATACGCCTCCAGTTGCAATTTTAGCCCCCTGTTCCTGTGCCTCCTCAATCCATTCCCTGATGCGTTCCACTTCATTTGGATTAATCATGGCACTGACATCCGTAGTTTTATCTAATGGATCTCCTACTATAAGCTTTTCTGTTTCTGCAACAAAGGCTTTAGTAAATTCATCAATAATGGAAGAATGCACATAAATACGTTGTAATGAAATGCATACTTGTCCAGCAAAGTTAAAAGCCCCGCTTACACAACGATTGATAATTTTATTTATTGGCGTAGAGGGTTCGACAATTACCGCTGCATTAGAACCTAGCTCTAAAGTAACTTTACGTAAACCTATTTTTTCTTTAATTTTCAAACCAACTTTACCACTACCTGTAAACGTTACTTTTTTGACGTATGGATGTGTGACAAGTGTATCACTAAGCTCGCCTCCACTGCCTGTCACAATTTGCAATGCCCCATCTGGTAATCCTGCCTCACGGAAAATTTCAGCCATAACGATAGCACTTAGTGGCGTTTGTGTTGCTGGCTTTAATACAACTGTATTACCTACTGCAAATGCTGGACCTAACTTGTGAGCCACTAAATTGAATGGAAAATTAAATGGCGTAATGGCTGATACCACACCTAAAGGTTCTCTTTTTGTCCAGCCTATTCGATCCCCTGCTCCAGGGGCTGCATCCATTGGCACAGTCTCACCTTTTGACTGTTTAGCTCCCTCTGCTGCAAATTGATAGGTGGCGATTGTACGGTCAATTTCAGCTAAACCTGCAACTATAGGTTTTCCAGCCTCTAAGGCTAAAATCTCTGCAAGTTCTTCTTTTCGTTGGCGCATCTTATCAACAACTTTATATAATATTTCGGCACGTTCGTAGGCTGTTGTCTTTTTAAACGATTGGAATGCCTGCTGTGCACCTTCGATAGCTTTCTCTACATCTTGAATAGATGCTTTAGCTACATGAGCAATAACCTCACCGTTGTATGGAGAAGCTAGCTCATAGCTTTCCTCTGCATCATGCCACTGGCCATTAATCCACAGTTTTGTTTCCTTCATCCTTCAAATGCACCTCCAAATAATCATGTTATTCTTTATTCTATCACGAAGAACTTGAACTAGATGCAATGGTAGCTGCACTAACCGCTGCAATCATTGCTGCTTGCTGTGCTTGAATTAATAGCTCTATAGAAGACATAATGGTCATGGACAAAGACTTTTGCACCTTTGCCATATCATAAATAGCGATTTGTACAGCCATAAAGAGCACAAATTCACGATGCCATTTTAATAACTTCATGTCTTTTAATTCATGGTATAAATCAATCAATCCTTGAAGTTGTGTTTTATTCAGATTAAGTATTGCTAAAAAGCCAAGTAAAGGATAATGCATAGCCTTGACTTTAACGCTCTGCTTTTTGAGCACATCACGAAGGGCCACAACATCTGATACTAGCTGACCATCAAATTGGGGTGAAAAAAATGTTAATACCTGCGAAAGCCATTGGAGCTCATTACCAGCATTAAAATTATATGTTCGTAGCTCTTTATAGTATCGATTCATGGTAGCTGCACGCATTTCAACATCATCAGATGGACTACTTAATAATACGGCATAAGGAATGTCCTCATATGAGGTTAAAAATGGGTGATGTTTACGTATAGCATCGAATAAGGCCCTAGCCGCCTGTGCATGCGCCTTTTTATCCTGTTCATCCTCCGTCAAAAACTGCGCCCCGATATAGCTAAAATTACCACTTCTAAATTTAACCTCCTTCAAGATGCTCACATTTGTAAGTAAATTCTTTACTGCATTTTCAGCATCATCTTGCTCCATGAGGTTGGCAGCAATACTATATCCAACTGTTGTTCGTAAAGGAGACATCCATGTAGATTGCTTCTTCATCTCTTGTAAAACATTTTTATACTTCGTTGCATCAAAAGTTTTTCCTGACGCTACGAATGTACTAGCAATAGCTAATACAATTTTACGGTCCACCGTCCAGCCTGCAGCCTTTGAAACATCCTCTACTATATTTGCAAATTCATTTTCAATCATCACATAATCCATATTAAATCCCACTCCTTTACCCGTTTTACGTAACATAATGTGAGAAAGATTCACCCTCTTTGTAACAATTAACATAAAAAGTAAACATAATTTAATGTATGTTACTTACTTTATTTGATTTAATAGAAAATATTAACAACCTACAAAGGAGGTATGGCCGATGGTAGCAAAAACCACAAAGAAACTATTATTTACCATGACTTTAAAGGATCGATTAAATCTATTCCTTTTCCTAAGAAATTCATCCAGTAATATCGCTTTACATACTCTTTTCCATAAAAATTAATATCGAAACACTTGAACACTCAAAATAAATATTCATCACTAAAGCCTCACTTTCCATACAATAACTTTTCTATTTCCAGATAAAAAACAGCGGCAGAAAAACTTTGCCGCTGTACAAATCACTTGTTAAATTAACCCTAGCTCTTGCAGTTCTTCAGATGTGAAGGCTCTTGACCTTGTTAGGAAACGTTTTCCCTCTACGCCCTCGAGTGAAAACATGCCGCCTCTGCCATCCACCACATCCAATATAATTTGTGTATGTTTCCAGTAATCATATTGATTTTTGTGCATATAGAAAGGAGCATCACCCACTTCACCAAGGCACACATCCTGATCTCCTATTAACAAATCCCCTTCTGGATAACACATTGGTGATGAGCCATCACAGCATCCGCCTGATTGATGAAACATAACGGGCCCATGTTTCTCTTTTAATAGATCGATTAGTGCTAGCGCTTCTTCCGTAGCTAATACACGTTCAACCACGCTCATGCACCTCCCTACGAATTAGAAGAAACCAAGTTTGTTTTCGCTATAACTAACTAATAAGTTCTTCGTTTGTTGGTAATGCGCTAACATCATTTTATGATTTTCACGACCAACACCCGACATTTTGTAGCCACCGAATGCAGCATGTGCAGGATATGCATGGTAACAGTTTGTCCAAACACGACCAGCTTGAATTTCACGACCGAAGCGATATGCCGTATTAATATCTCTCGTCCAAACACCTGATCCTAAACCATATAATGTATCATTAGCAATTTCTAATGCTTCCTCTTTCGTTTTAAATGTTGTGACAGCAACAACTGGTCCGAAAATTTCTTCTTGGAATATACGCATTTTATTATGCCCTTTGAAAACAGTTGGTTTAATGTAGTAGCCATTTTCGAAGCCTTCACCCACATTATTTTTGTCTCCTCCAATTAGACATTCTGCACCTTCTTGCTTACCAATATCTAAATAAGAAAGAATTTTTTCCATTTGCTCACTAGATGCCTGTGCACCCATCATTGTGTTTGGATCAAGTGGGTTGCCAACTTTAATGGCTTCTACTCGCTGTAATACGCGCTCCATAAATTTATCGTAAATAGATTCTTGGATCAGTGCACGTGAAGGACAAGTACATACTTCCCCTTGATTTAGAGCGAATAGCACAAAGCCCTCAACAGCTTTATCTAAAAAGGCATCATCTTTATCCATAATATCTTCAAAGAAGATGTTTGGCGACTTACCACCCAGTTCTAATGTTACTGGAATAAGGTTTTGAGAAGCGTATTGCATAATTAAACGCCCTGTTGTTGTCTCACCTGTAAAGGCAATCTTACCTATGCGTGGATTTGATGCAAGCGGTTTCCCTGCTTCTAAGCCAAATCCATTCACAACATTAATGACACCTGGTGGTAGTAAGTCTTCTATTAATTCTAAAAGCACCATAATAGATGCTGGTGTTTGTTCTGCAGGTTTTAATACGACACAGTTTCCAGCTGCAAGTGCCGGCGCAAGCTTCCATACAGCCATTAATAATGGGAAGTTCCAAGGTATAATTTGGCCAACTACGCCAATTGGCTCGTGGAAATGATAAGCAACTGTATCGTTATCAATTTGGCTTACTGAGCCCTCTTGAGCACGTAATACCCCAGCAAAATAACGAAAATGATCAATTGCAAGAGGGATGTCTGCATTTAATGTTTCGCGTACCGCTTTACCGTTATCCCATGTTTCAGCAACGGCTAGCTTTTCTAAATTTTGCTCAATACGGTCCGCAATTTTAAGTAAAATGTTTGCGCGTTCTGCTGGTGATGTCTTGCCCCATGCATCCTTAGCAGCATGCGCCGCATCTAATGCATGTTCAATATCCTCAGCTGTGGAACGTGCTACTTGTGTAAAAACTTGTCCAGTAACAGGAGTAACGTTATCAAAATACTGACCCTTCACTGGGGGTGTCCATTCGCCACCGATATAATTATCGTATCTCTCTTTGAATTGAACTACCGATCCTTCAGTGTTTGGAAATGCATAAACCATTTTACTTCTCCCCTTTACACAATTTAATGAGAACTATCTACAAAAAACGTTATTTTATATCGGAATAACAATATTTTCATAGAAACCCTCTCACCTAATATATTGTCAGAAACATAAAATAATTTCAACTTTTTCAAAAATTTTTCCAACTAATTTATTTTTGCTAGAAAAGCTTCTAGCATTCACTGTATGTGTGACGTTAAGGTATACTTAAAAATAATATAAAATATAGGAGAACAATATGCGTATTAATAAATATTTAAGTGAAACAGGCATCATATCTCGTCGTGGGGCTGATAAATGGATAGCAGAAGGAAAGGTAACGATTAACGGTGAGCTGGCTACAGTTGGTAGTCAGGTTGAAACAGGAGACATTGTTTGCGTGGATGGAAAAGAGGTAAAGAAAGAACAACAGCTTGTTTACATTGCTCTGAATAAACCTGTTGGGATTACAAGTACAACAGAACGTCATATAAAAGGCAATGTCGTTGATTTTGTCAATCATCCTTTGCGTATTTTTCATATCGGGCGTCTTGATAAGGAATCAGAGGGGCTATTGTTGTTAACGAATGATGGTGATATCGTCAATAAAATTCTACGTGCTGAAAATCATCATGAAAAAGAATACATTGTTCAAGTTGATAAGCCTATAACTGCGCAATTCATCCAAAAAATGGGGGCTGGGGTCGATATTTTAGATACAACAACTTTACCATGTCATGTGGAAAAGATTTCAGATAAAGTATTTAAAATCATTTTAGAGCAAGGCTTAAACCGCCAAATTCGTCGAATGTGTACTGCACTAGGATATTCCGTTAAGCGTCTTCAACGTATTCGAATTATGAATATTAAGCTTGGTAATTTAAAGGTAGGGCAATGGCGTGATTTAACAGAGAAGGAACGAACAGAACTATTCAAACTACTCAATTACACACCAAAATAAACACATTTAAGGGGAGGGGCGAGGACTATGATATCCATTCAAAGCACAGAACAACTAACAGGGGTAAGAATTAGCGCGGATTATTGGGATTTAGATGAACTAATTAATGCTATTTATAAAGTAACTGGTGACGAAAATAAATACTATGATTATCAGGGTCCTCGACTACGTATTTTAAGCGTTTGCTATAAACTAAGACATGCTATGCTCGGTGAACATCACCTAGAGTTTGTTAGTAATGGACTTAATAAGAGTGTTCTAACACAACATGAGCTCATCTTTCCAAGTAAGAATGTCTATTTTTCAACAGAAATTCTTTGGCCGGAAATTATCTTTAGTGCCATCGCATTAAATGATTTTATTGACCTGCACCAAAAGTTAAACAATGCTTCTATGTGGAATCCTGAAATAGCTATTATACGCAAATTTCAAGCGGCTATTGCTGAATGTCTAGAGCAAGAGGTAAGTGAAGAAGATTATGCTGTGTTTTTAAGCATGTTACATGCTAAAAATCCCTTAACTTTCCGTTTTGCAACCCAGTACGTGGATGTTCTAAATCTAGAATATATCGAATTAAGTAAAGAGGAACGTCAGGCTCATTTAGCGGCATTTGCTGTGAGATTAATGGTAGAGGACCATGAATATGTAGCTTTAAAATCCCACCTGATGGAAGCAGCTATAGCAACAAAACAAGCATTACATGATATTCAAATTCAACTAAATTATCCTGAAGAAATATTCTGGTGAACAAACCATGCCGTCTCAACATAATTGAGACGGCTGTTTTTTCTATTCTATTGTTTTGTAGGCCATTTTACGAATAACTTCCTCGTGCTGAGGATAATCTGCTAAAAGCTCTTCCTGTGTGAACAATTCAAAATCCTCAAAGTCAAAGCCTGGCGCCACCATACATCCTACTAAACTAAACGAATCAGATTCCTCCACCGACGAGCCGAAAATTGTATGCTTTGGTACTGCGATTTGAGGGACCTCCCCTGCTTCTACATTCAAGCCAAGCTTCTTCGCTTCATATGTCCCATCTGGGAAAATCATATGCACTGTTAGTGGGCTTCCTGCGTGATAATACCATAGCTCGTCCGATTGTAAACGATGTAAATGTGAAATATCCTGTGAGCGCAGGAGGAAATATATACTAGTATAAATCGGTCTCTGTACATCTCTCACTGCTATATCGTCCGATGCACGAAACGATGAAATGTAATAGCCCCCTTCAGGATGTTCGGCTAACTTTAAATGTTCAATAAAATATTGTGCTGAATACTTCAAAAAGCATCACTCCTTTTTTCAACCTTACCAAAAAGTAAAGTGGAAATGCTACCTCTGATTCTTTCAACATACAAGCCAAAAAGGACATCTCAACATGAGATGTCCTACCATTTTTATAATCCGCCTAAATAAGCTGCCTTTACTTGCTCGCTCTCTTGTAGCTCTTTTGCTGAACCAGATAAAACAATACGCCCTGTTTCAAGTACATATGCACGGTTAGCGACAGATAATGCCATATTAGCATTTTGCTCTACAAGTAAGACGGTTGTTCCTTCTTTATTAACCTGCTCAATAATATTAAAGATATTTTTTACCATCAACGGTGCAAGACCCATTGAAGGTTCATCCATTAATAATAGTTTTGGTTTTGCCATTAAGGCGCGTCCCATCGCCAGCATCTGCTGTTCCCCACCAGACAATGTACCTGACTGCTGTTTTCGGCGCTCTAATAATCGTGGAAATAACTCGAAAACATGATCCATATCTTTTTTAATACCTGCTTTGTCATTTCGCAGATATGCACCAAGCTCTAAGTTTTCCTCAACTGACATATTGGCAAAAACACGGCGTCCTTCTGGAACGTGAGAAATCCCTGATTTAACAATAGTCTGTGCCGCTTTCCCAGCTATCGAAAAGCCTTCATATTCAATAATGCCACCTTTTGGCTTCAATAAACCTGATAATGTCTTTAAGAGCGTGCTCTTTCCAGCACCGTTTGCACCGATTAACGTTACAATCTCACCCTCGTTTACTTCTAAAGAGAGGCCCTTTAATGCTTGGATGTTGCCATAATAAACATCGATATTTTGTACTTTTAGCATTAGCCGATAACCTCCTCACCAAGGTACGCTTCTATTACCTTTGGATTGTTGCGAATTTCTTCTGGTGTCCCATCAGCGATTAATTGTCCATGATCAAGTACGTAAATACGTTCACAAATACCCATAACTAAGCTCATATCATGCTCAATCAGCAATATTGTTAAGCCGAACTCTTTACGAATAAATGCAATTAACTCCATTAAATCATGAGTTTCTTGTGGGTTCATCCCTGCTGCTGGTTCATCCAATAAAAGTAGTTTGGGATTTGCCGCTAACGCACGAGCAATCTCTAAACGACGCTGCATCCCGTAGGGCAAATTCTTTGCTAGCTCATCTTTATAAACATCTAAGCCAAAGATTTTTAAGAACTCAATTGACTGTTGCTCCATTTCAGCCTCACCTTTGAAATGAGTAGGCAAACGAAAAATAGAAGACCACATAGAATGCTTAGCAAGAGAATGGTTGGCTACCTTAACATTGTCTAGTACAGACAGCTCTTTAAATAAGCGAATATTTTGGAACGTACGGCTGATCCCCTTCTGGGTAACCTGATAGGGAGCAAGTCCATTCAATTTCATACCATTAAAAGTAATTGTACCTTCCGTTGGTGTATATACCCCTGTTAACATATTAAAGCTAGTTGTTTTCCCAGCACCGTTTGGCCCAATAAGTCCTACCAATTCGCCTTGGTTAAGGTACATATTAACGCCCTGAACTGCCTTTAAACCACCGAATTGAATACCCATATTTTCAACATTGATAAGAAGGTTTCCAGTCATTATTTAGTACCTCCCTTTTTACCAAACTTAAATAATTGTGTTATCTCTTTCGTTCCCATCAAGCCTGTTGGACGATAGAGCATCACGATAATTAATACTAAACTGTAAATAATCATACGTGTTTCTGGGAAGTTTGCTAGATAAGTAGACACGACTGTTAAGAAAATCGCAGCAATCACTGAACCAGAAAGACTTCCCAAACCACCAAGTACAACGTAAATTAAAATATCAAATGATTTTAAGAAACCGAATGTTGTCGGTTGAATAATGTAAAAGTTATGTGCAAAAATGGCTCCTGCTAGACCTGCGAAGAAAGACCCAATCGCAAATGCAACAACTTTATAGTAAGTCGTGTTAATACCCATCGCATCTGCTGCTATTTCATCTTCTCGAATGGAAATACAAGCACGCCCATGACGAGAATTTGTAAAGTTTGAGATAACTAGAATCGTTAACACTACGCCAAAGAATGCGTATGTCCAGTTCGATAAATATTTAACCTGCATCCCTGCTGCGCCACCAACATAATCCGTATTTAAAAAGATAATACGAATGATCTCTGCAAATCCTAGTGTAGCAATTGCTAAGTAATCCCCTTTTAACCGAAGCGTTGGAATCCCTACGATTAAACCAGCAACTGCTGCTGCTACAGCCCCTAATAGGATGGCCAATGGGAATGGTAACATTAACTTTGTTGTAATAATAGCCGATACATACGCTCCCACTGCAAGGAATCCAGCATGTCCAATCGAGAATTGTCCAGTAACACCAATAACAATATGCAAGCTGACAGCCAGCATGATATTAATACACATTGTGATCAACATATTTTTATAGTACAAATCAATTACTTCTGTTGTAATCAACAATTGTACAACTGCATAGATGACTAGCGCTATTACGGCATAGCCCCAGAAAACTTTAGACTTTTTCATAAAACCGCTCACCTACACTTTCTCACGGGCGTTTTTACCAAAGATACCCGATGGTCTGAAGATTAAGATTAAAATTAAAATAACGAATGCCGCTGCATCACGCCATAACGAGAAGCCAAGTGCACTTACTAAGGACTCTACAACACCTAGTAACATACCACCAACCATAGCGCCAGGGATGATACCAATACCACCAAGAACGGCTGCGATAAATGCTTTAACCCCAGGAATAACACCCATTAGCGGGTCAATTTTTGTATAATAAACACCGAAGATAACACCTGCTGCACCAGCTAAAGCTGAACCAATCGCAAACGTTGCAGAAATTGTATTGTCAACGTTAATACCCATTAAGCGAGCTGCATCTGCATCGTGGGAAACGGCACGCATCGCTTTACCAATCTTTGTTTTATGTACGATGAATTGTAAAAGAATCATCAGTACAACTGCGACTGATAAAATTAAGATGGAAGTACTGCTGATTTGAACGCCAAAAATATCTAGTGATTTATTTTTGAAAACCTCAGGATATGCTGCTGGTTGAGCACCTCTGAAGAAAATCGTTGTATATTCAATTAATAGCGATACACCAATCGCTGTAATTAAAGCTGCGATACGTGTAGCATTTCGTAAACGTTTATAGGCAATACGTTCAATTAATACACCAAAGATTGCACAAACTAACATCGCCAATAATAATGCTGGGAAGAAGCCAAGCTCCCATTTAGCAATAGCGTAAAAGCCAATAAATGACCCAATCATGAAGACATCACCATGAGCAAAGTTAATCAGCTTGATAATACCGTATACCATCGTATACCCTAACGCTATTAACGCGTAGATACTTCCAAGTGAAATACCGTTCACAAGTTGCTGTATCCATTCCATGCGCATTCACTCCTTTAAATTTTCTGAAAATTGAAAAATAAATACATAGATCTATACTAAAAGTTATGTTTTACTCTATGATTCTAGTTATCTAGCACACAAAAAAGGAAGGCGTGTTTACCCGCCTCCCCCTTGCTTACAAAACATTAAGGATTAACTTTAGAGTTGAACACTTGTTTACCGTCTTTAAATTCAAGAACTGTTGCTGTTTTAATTGGGTTATGATTTTCGTCAACTGAGAAAGTACCTGTTACTAAAGAAAGATCTTTTGTTGCAGCTAATTCATTTTTAATTGCTTCCCCATCTGTAGAGCCTGCACGTTTAATCGCATCCGCAATGTAGTAAATTGTGTCATAACCAAGTGCATTGAATGCGTCAGGCGCTTTGTCACCATTTGCCGCTTTAAATGCCTTTACAAAATCTTGAATTTTTTGATCTGGGTCTTCAGCAGAATAGTGGTTTGTGATGTATGTGTTATTCAATGCATCCGCGCCAGCTAGTTCGATTAAAGTTGGAGAGTCCCAACCGTCAGCCCCCATTAGAGGTACATCAATGCCCATTTCACGTGCTTGTTTAACAATCAAACCAACTTCTTCATAATATCCAGGGATAAAGATAAAGTCTGGATTTGCCGCTTTAATATTTGTTAATTGTGTACGGAAGTCTGTATCCTTCGCTACATAAGCTTCTTCTTTTACAACTTTTCCGCCACTCTTCGTAATCGTTTCTTTAAAGGATTTTGCTAAACCTTTTGCATAGTCTGATGCATTATCTGCGAAAATAGCTACATTTTTCGCATCTAGCTCACCTGAAGCAAAGTTAGCTGCTACAATTCCTTGGAATGGGTCAATAAAGCATGTACGGAAAGCATATTCATTAACACTGCCATCCTCGTTTACTGTGATATTCGGTGCTGTACCAGAACCAGTAACAATAGGAATTTTATTATCATTTGCAATTTGAACAGTTGCTACTGTATTACCTGAAGTTGCAGGTGCTAGCATTGCTACTACTTTATCCTGCGTTGCTAGTTTAATAGCAGCTGAAGTTGCTTCAGAGTTCTCTGATTTATTATCTACTTTAATCAATTCAATTTTCTTACCATCAATACCGCCAGCGTCATTAATTTCTTTTACAGCCAGTTCTGCACCTAGCCCAATAGAGGAACCATAAGATGCTACATTCCCTGAAAGCTCTAAGTTGGCACCGATTTTAATTGTATCGCCATCAGATGAACCTCCGCCTGATGATGAGCCTCCGCCAGAACTTGAATCGTCTCCGTTACCGCAACCAGCAAGAACACCAGCAAGTAATGAAGATGCTACTAAAAGTGAACCGAACTTCTTAAGCTTTTTGCTCTCTCTCATAATTAAATTCCCCCTGAAAATTTCTCAAATATTAGATATTTCTGATAATTATAAACAATTAAATTCATTTACTCAATAGCCAAAATAATTATTTATAACTATCTAAAAACAAAACAAAAATATTATTCATATAAGCCTTTTTCATTGTAAAACATTCTTTATATTTAGTCTAGAGTGATTTTTCAGTATAATTAGTTATTTATGAATTATCTTTTAATTCAAACTATACACTAGTACAAAACTATCAGATGAAATTATTTTTTCACAATAAAGTCTAATTACTTTAAAGAACTCCCAACTATTAAAATTATTTCCCTGAAAATAATCATAAAACTACAAGTAACTACTTGTATCTGTACTTTAAATAGTAAAAAGCTTAGAGTGGGTTTCCCTATACTCTAAGCTTTTTTTAATTCAAACACACAAAGGCGCTCATTAAGATTTGTTTCATTTTCTATTTGCACTTCATGAAGCAATTCAAATGGTGTACCACGATGTAGAAATTGTAAATAATCGTAAGGCGGATAATATAAAATTATATGAATGTCTCGCATTCGTTGCTCATAGGATTTCCAAATATTATGAATGACTGTGCGAAAAATATGGATGGAAAAAGGATTAAAAAAGAAAAACACATTATCACGTGACTTTATTTCATATGCCTCGGCTATTGTATGAATAAACTTAATAGGGGCATGCGCTCTCATTTTTTGAAGATAACTACGTTTGTTTTCTTCAGCCTCAGTATAAAATCCTGCATCCATCTCTATCCCAATGGTTGGTATATGGAACTTATGGTGCACATAAATAGGAACTCGCCCTTTCCCGCATCCCATATCAATAAATACTGGATTGTCAGGCATCTGATACGAAGCGAATAATTGCTCCAACCCGCTGTAGGGCGTTGGCTCGTAACGATGATAATGCGCAAGCTTAGGAAAACCATATTGCTCTCCCACTGTGCTTATATGCAAATGTTTATCAAATTGCTGTTCATTCATATGAAAAGACTCCTCAGAAAAAGAATGCTTTATTTTAACACGATAAAAAGCAAAAACCATACCCAAAGCTATTGGATATGGTTATTTTCTAACGACCTCTACGTTTAAATTTGACAACAAAGAGAAGAGCGATAAGGAGTAGCACTAGACATGTAATGGCCGTAAACACTGTATTTTTATCAATAACAGGCTCCTGATTCGCAGCTTTACTATTTACACCAGGCATTCCCATTGGAGCTCCATTTCCATTAGGAGGTTGCATTTGTTCTCCATTTTGTCCTGCTCTCGGACCCTCGCCATCTAAAGGCGGGCTCTTTGCTGGGTCAAAGTCCTCTGGCAGCTGACTTGGATCAAAATTGTCTGGCATCGAATTCATTTCACCATCTTTATTTGGCATTTGCGTACCCGTATTGCCCTGAGAAAACGTAGATGCTTCCACTACAAGCTCTCCAGACAGTTGCTTTAATATAGATTCTGAGCGCTGTTTAGCAAATGCAGGCAAGCTATTTTCGCCTTCAACTGCTTCTAAAAACTGCTCCGTAGTGGAGAATTTGGTTGGATCTGCCTCAACATAAGTTGTTAATAGCACAGCTAACTTTTTAGTAATAGATTGCACATAATCTTCTGTTAAATAAGTTGTTGCTAGCTCTTCTAAATAACCTTCATATTTGGCACGATATTCCTCATTCGAAAGCAATACATTCAGGAGTGGCCGCTCCTCTAAAGTTGTGCCAGAAACAGGCGTAATCACACTAAAATTAATAGCACTATCATCTAATAGGTTGCCCGACATGCCCATGTTGAAGCCGGCACCTTCTTTTTTCATACCCCCATCAACAGCTTGATCGGATTGTCCATTTTTTTGTGCCAATGGTTTTTCCATATTAGTAGAAGCGTCAGCTAGATTTTCGCCGTTTCCTCCTGCTATTCTACCGCCTCCAGCCCCAAAGCCACCAAAGGACATGTTGTAATCCCAAGGAATAATAGAAAACACACCGTTCTGTTCATATAAATAATAGTTATGTTTCATATTCCCTTGATAACTGTCTAAATTCACAAGTGCTGTATTGACGGCAAAATAACGTAACATTTCATCAACATCAATATATTTTTCTATGTCTCCACCATTATTAATGGCATCTAGCATTTCAACCAACTTGGATTGATCAATATTACCTTCATTTGTTTTTAATCCGATACCTGTATAGTCTTCAATATCGTCGCTAATATATTTTAAATCACTGCCTGTCCCATCTGGCTTAAATAAAAAGCCATCATTAGAGCCGTAATTATTAGCCAGGAATGTCTCATCTACAGCTTCTACCCCTAAAAACAAGCCCCGCTCCTCACCATTCACTGTGACATACATATAGGAGTGTGCTGGTGTTGGTAAACCCATTTGCTCCATCAGTTCATAGGAGATATACTCTCTCATTAATGTAGAGTCACTATAATTATTATTTAAATTTAATTTTTTTAAGCCATATAAGCTTTGTGTATCATCATAATAATCAAAATCGATTTTTAAGCTATAGCGATCTGAATCACTATTAACAACCGATCGTAATGATAGATTGCCCTTTGTACGAATAGCAACATTCTCAATTTTCTTGCCGTTTACAGTAATATCTGCTTGTTTTAATTCTTCAGCAGAAGCATTTTGCCAGCATATCCGCCCAATCTTCCTCGGCGATCTCGATATCTACAGTGGTTACTTTATTGCTATTAAATACTATTTTCTCATAGGAAAACTCAGAATTTTTCGTTTCAATGCCTATATTCGGGAGTACAGCATATATCACGACAAAGAGAAGGAGTAAAATTGCCATGCATAGATAGACAATTCGTGTTTTAATCATAGCCGTCACCTCTCATCGTAGTTCTATTTGTTAATAAGATCATTACGCTGTGAAATTCCCATCATAGCTCAGCATAATGGCTGATTTTACACCAGCTACCTTTGTTAGTTCATCCATCAATTTTGCATCATTTTGTTTTACACGAATTTCATAAGTTGTTTCGATTTCATTCTGTTGCATAATGGATTTCGATTTCAGAGCGAATTTTTTTGTTTGCGCGGCAATAATTCGCTCAATTTCAGCATTAGCCAACTCTTCTTCAAGCTTTACAATCAGTAAATACGGATTTTCTACCGTTATTTTATTAACGAATATTAGCAATACAAGTCCGATTAAAACTGCACCAATAATCACTAATGGAATAAAGCCAGCACCACATAAAATACCTGAAACAATTGCCCAGAAAATATAGACTAAATCCATTGGATCCTTAATAGGTGTACGGAAACGTACAATAGATAATGCACCAACCATACCAAGTGACAGCAGAACATTTGAACTGATTCCCATAATCACTAGTGCTGTTGCCATTGTCATTATAAGTAGTGAGATATTGAATGAATGTGAGTAAATAACTCCATTAAAGGTCTTCTTATAAACAGCATAAATAAAAAGCCCAATAAAAAATGCGACTACTAGACCAATAATTGAATCGATTAATGAAAATGAGGTTGTTTTTTCTAAAAAGTTGGATTTAAAAATATCACTAAATTTAATTGTATCCATTTTTCATTCTCCTTTATTATTAGCCGTACATACGACTAAGTTGATATTTTGAATAGGCCTCAGCACGAGTATCCACTGACTGCAGTAAATACTTGATAATGTCTGGTAAATATTCGTCGTACTTTACCTCTAAAATTACAAGATTCGGCTCAAGCACATCGACCATTGGTAAGTTTTGATTAAACATATCCGTGTTGCGTAGACTCGATTGCACCTTACTATCAAATGTCACACGCACATTGCCAAACGGATAGATATAGGCTTCTCGCTCGTAATCCACTACCGTAGTAGGTCTCAGCTGGCTGTAATTCATCACTTGATATAAATCTCGAATTAGCGCTCGGTCGTCATTCTCCATCCAGGCTATCTCGCCAATACGTAGTTTTTCATATTCAGCTTGAGATATTGAACATTTTGTTTTAAAGGTAACATTGTTACGCTTACTCTTCCGCTCCAGATTAATAACGTCACTAGACTTACCGTATATGCGTACCCGATATTTATCTCGATTAATAAAGCCTTCTTTTTTCTCATTTAACACTTTATTGGCAAAATTATCGAAGTACGTACTACGAATCAAATATTTACCGTCTAAGCCAGCATGCTTATCTCGTTGCATAACATGCTGAAGCTTGGCTTTTAATAACGCATAATCTGGATAGGAGATCGCTTGTTTAATTTCTTGGCGACCATTTGGATTAAATGAAGTAACTATTGGCATTTCATCACTCTCCCTACTCATATTAGTATCAGACTGATAAACCTTTAATGCTGCTCGTCCCTTTGTTCATTGCTCGTCCACATCGTTTACTATAAAGAGCTTTTGTGTCAGGCAGATGTCAGCTTTACAAATTCTTCAACTATCTTTTACAACACAAAGCAGATTTCTGGGAGACAGGTTAAACCAACATTAAAAGGCTACTACGCTCTTATAGCGTAGTAGCCTTTTGCAATACTAATTCAAAATGTGTTCCAGAGGGATTGCTTTCGATTAATCGCAACTCTCCTCCAACAGATTGGGCCATCATTTTACTAAGTGGTAATCCTAAACCCAACCCTCGAACAGTATATTTTTTATTTTCTCCTCTATAAAAACGCTCAAAAATAAATGCCTGATCCTCTAGAGGGATTCCATGTCCTGTGTCCTTCACCATCACCGACAGAGTTTCCCCCTTATCTATCACCGTCAAGGTTATTGTTCCTTTGTCCATCGCCTGTTTAGCGTTGGTTAATAGGTTTGTAATGATTTGTTGGATACGAACAATATCTATCTGTACAAGCAAAGGCTGTTCCAACAAATGTAAATCAACTTTCACATGTTCATCTTCCTGCATTACTTTCCACTGTGCCACTGAATCTTGCAGTAGCTGATTAATATCTACTGACTCTATCTGCACAGGAATAGCATCGACAGCAAAATGGTTAAAGGCAAGTAAGTCACCAACCATTGTTTTCATTTTTGTCGTTTCGACCATAGCCATTTCAATGAATTCCATAGCATCCTGACCCGTTACAACACCACCTCTTACAGCCTGTAATAATCCACTTATAGAGGTGACAGGTGTTTTCAACTCATGGGTGACACCTGCCAGTAATTCCGTTCGAGTTTTCTCCAGCTGCTCTAGTTTATTTGCCATATTTTTAAAGGAGGAAACAAGCTCATAGACCTCTTTTTCCTTACTATCTTGAGGCAAATCAATTGCATAATTGCCTTCCTGTACATGTTTGGCAGCCTCTGCTACTTGTTTAATGGGATTGGCTAAGCGCTTTGACAGAAAGTAAATAGCGATCCAGCCTAATAATGCTAATGCTCCAATTAATATGGCAAGCTGTCCATATGCTTGGTTAACCCTTGTTAAATTCTCCTTCTTCTCCATCACCAGGGCCCAGCCCAATAACTCATTATTATTTTCTATCTTTCTTTTCACTACATATTCAGGCTCAAGTCCATCCTTTATTTCCTTAGTACCTTCTTTTCCATCCAACAAGCCAGCTACATTTTTGGCACTACCAGGTGGTACTGGACGGTTGCTTGTCAGTATATTTCCCTCAGTATCTACAACATACAAAATTGGATCGATCTCTTTCATATTAAAACGCTGACGATCCCCTATGAAACCTGGAATACCATTTATAGGTCCATTATTAGGATTTGTTGCATCCGTTAAACGATAGACCGTCTCGTCTGCTAAAAACTCCATTAATTCTAATCGATTTTCAAATGTTGTATGACGAATCCACGTTGCGGAGATCAAAGAAATAATAGCTAAGCCTATAAAAAGTGTTAGTAAATATCGGCTCGTCCAATATTGAAGTAAGGATATTCGCTTATTTTTTTTGAACACTTAGCTGATACCCCAATCCACGTAGTGTCTTTATTTCCCCTTCCGCCTCATCCCATTCTTTTAAAGCCTTCCTAAGTCTCTTTATAGCTAAATCTACGGCACGATCACTACCCTCATACTCCCATCCCCACACTTGATCAATAAGCTGATCACGGGTAAATGTTTGATTAGGGTGGTCAGCTAAAAACATAAGCACAGATAAATCTCTTGGCGTTAATACAATCTCTTCTCCGCCCAAAAGCACTTTATGCGCTTTACAATCAATCACTAGAGACCCATACTGCTTAATAGTAGATGAATCTGGACTACCTTTAGCACGTCTTAAAACAGCCCTCACTCTTGCAACAACTTCATCTGCGATAAAAGGCTTGGCAATATAATCATCTGCCCCATGATCAAACCCCTCTAGACGGTAATTAACCTCACCTAATGCTGTTAACATGATAACTGGGCACACACTTCGTTCTCTGATTTCCTTTAAAATGGACCAACCATTTTTTTCTGGTAACATAATATCGAGCAACACTAGGTCTGGCTGTGTTTCACAAAACATGACCAAGGCTTGACCACCATTGAAACATTGTGTCACACTATAACCCACCTTTTGTAAATACACCTTTAAAACCTGGCTTATTGCATATTCGTCCTCTATTACTAAAATGTTAGCCAAAGTCGATCACCTCGTTACTAGTTCACTCTTATACTCATTATAGCACCGGATTATGTCAGTTAAATGTCAGCCTATCCATAATCCATAAACTACTAGCACAGATTATATAGAGGACATCTATTGACAATGTCTTCCTAAGCCACTTATCATTGAGTGCGAATGATAATCAATGATAATTCATTCAAAAACCTAGTAAATGAAATTAAGGGGGGTAAAAGCATGATTATTGTAACTAATCGTATTCAAGTAAAACCCGGTTTTGCTGCGAGAATGGCACCAAATTTTACAAAGCCAGGGCCTCTGCAACAGTTTGAAGGCTTTCATAAAGTAGAGGTATTAATTTCAACTGATGATCCTACTTATGATGAAATGAGTGTTAATATGTATTGGGAATCTAAGGAGCATTTCCAAGCATGGCGTAATAGCGATGCATTTGCTGCAGCCCATCAACGCCCAAATTCGGGCTCTGAGGGAGAAAAGGCTGACAGTCCAATTATCGGCAGCAAAATGGTGGTGGCTGAATTAGCTTCTTCTATTGGAGCTTTAAATTAATGAACGACGATTAAATTACTTATACATTATCTTCTGATTCTATCTAAAAAGCCCTGCATGTTGAACAATCATGCAGGGTCTTTTTTTCTTGGTATACGAAACATTAATTAAATCAATATAAAAGAATGACTAATATATAGCCAAGTACGGATAGGCAGACTGAGCCGATTAAACCTGCAATAAATGCCTTTACACCTAGCTCCTTAAACGTTTTTATTTCAACATTTAATCCCAAACCAGCCATTGCCATCGCAATTAAAATATAAGCAATATTTACAAATGCTTGCGATACGTTCGCTGGTATAATCCCTAAAGAGGTGATAGCACTCATCGCTAAAAACCCTAAAATAAACCACGGTATGATGGATAAAGAAAAGGCCTTTTTCTCTTCACTTTTGTCCATTCTTCGATAGAAAATACCAATAACAATCGCTACAGGTACGAGCAGGGCAACACGTGTTAATTTCACAATGACGGCTATATCAATTGCTTCATTTCCACCAGCAGATGCAGCTGCAATTACATGCGCAATTTCATGTAATGTCCCCCCTGCGAAAATACCATACGCAGAAGGTGTTAAATCGATAATCGAATAGAGTACCGTATAAATAAGTGTAAATAGAGTCCCCAATAACGCAACAATCGCTGCCCCTACCGCCGTTTCCTTTTCATTTGCCTTAATTTGAGGTGCAATTGCCACTACTGCAGCAGCTCCACATATTGCAGTCCCACAAGCAGTTAATATCCCTAGCTTCTGATCAACTTTAAATATTTTTGTTAGGCCATACACAACAATTAATGCAAATAGCAAATTAATGACTGCAATTAAAAAAACGTTTGCTCCCGCATGATAAATGTCTGCCAAATTTAAGCGCATACCCAATAAAATAATACCGAATCGTAATAGCTTCTTGCTAGAAAATGAAATACCTACTTGCCATGAATTCTGTACTTTAAATATTGCTCGCCAGCTCATCCCTAATATTATGGCAATAACCAACTGTCCCAATATCGAAAAGAAAGGAAATATGGCAATATATTTCGCTACTAAAGCAATAAGGAGTGTTAACAATATTCCCTTCAAGAAATTTGGATTAAGTGTGGATTTTACTTTATTCTGTCTATTAACCATGATGTTCACTTCTTTCTCCCTTGTTGATTATTACTTTAATAAAGCGTGCACTATTAGTAAAATACATATATATAATTATTATTATTAATATTTCTAATAATAGAGGTGAAAATATGCAATTGGATGCTTTAAAAACATTTATCACACTGGTTGAAGTCAATAATTTTACGAAGACCTCTGAAAAACTTCATATTTCACAACCAAGTGTTAGCTTACACATTAAGAATCTAGAGCAAGAATTACAAACAACCTTATTTATTCGCTCCCCAAAATCGGTGCAAATTACACCAACTGGTGAAATTCTTTATAAACGAGCAAAGCAAATCATGGCGATAGCTGAAGCTGCAAAAGAAGATATCGCTGCCTATCATCAAGAGGTACAAGGTACGCTAGTCATTGGGGCAAGTTTTACAATTGGCGAATATATATTGCCTCCAATCATTGCAAGCTTACAGCAACGATTCCCACAACTTGAACTTCAAATTATTATTGGCAATACAAAGGAAATCATTCAATATACAAAATTACTGCAAGTCGATATTGGTCTAATTGAAGGTCAGGCTCATGATAATGAACTAGTCATTAAGCCATTTATGCAGGATGAGTTATTTATTGTTAGCGACAGTAATCATCCTCTTACAAAGCAACAACCTCTGACTGCTGATAAACTCCAGCAGCAAAGCTGGGTTGCGCGTGAAGAAGGCTCTGGAACACGTTATTATCTGGATCATTTATTCAGAGCAAATGGTTTGCAGATTCATTCGCTTTTGACTATTAGCAGTAATCAGGGCGTGAAGGAGAGTGTAATGCAGGGACTTGGTCTTTCTTTATTGTCTGCCTGTGTGATAGAACGTGAATTAAAAAATGGAGATATGACTATTCTGCGCCTTGAAGGCCAGCACTTTATGCGAACATTTTCTTATCTTTGCTCACCTACCATGAAAAATAAACGCAATGTCGACATATTGATTGATAGCTTAATAAAAAAAGCATAGCGATTTTTTTCTCGTCGCTAAGCTCTTTTTATGGTTCTTCTCGTATTAAAATGTTTATTTTCAATGATTTCAACAAATTTCATTGCTGCTCTAGAAAGGGGTACTGTCTTCAAATAACACATACCAATACTTCTTGTGGGGATACTTTCCATTAAAGTTAATTCATAAAGAAGACCTCGTTGTAGATAGTCCCTTGAAAATTCCTTTGTTACACATGCAATGCCAAGGTTACTACGCGCAAATTCTAGTACCAAGTCATGTGAGCCTAGCTCAAACTCTGGCTCTATGTGAACGCCTCTTGCAAAAAGATAATCTTCCACATACTTCCGTGAATTCGACTTTTTCTCTAAAAAGATAAGTGGAAATTTCAAAAGATCCTCATAGCTTAAACTTTTAGACGAAAGTGTTTTATATTTTTCCCCACAGACAAAAATATCCTGAATATCTGTACATACCGTCAACTTTAATGTTGAATCTTCTATTGGAAAATTACAAAACCCTATATCTACCTCACCTGATTTAATAAAATTACAAATTTCAGAGGTTGTACCATTTAGCATTTGCAATTTAATATTCGGATACATTGTATGGAATGCTTCTAAATAAGGCATTAAAAAGAAGCGTGAGATCGTATCACCTACCCCTATTTTTAATTGCCCAGTTGTTAAATTTTTGAATTCAAGTAACTTTTCTTCACCAGCATCTAAAAGCCCTAAAGCAGAATTAGTATATTCAAAAAGTAGGCTACCCTCTGTTGTTAATGTCACACCTTTAGGGGTTCGATTAAAAAGACGTGTGCCAAGCTCATTTTCTAATTGCATCATTGCCTGACTTACAGCTGGCTGTGTCATATATAAATCTTTTGCTGCACTAGAAAAGCTATTATTTTTTGCTACAACACTAAAAACACGATATAAATCTAATTTCCCTATCATATAAGCACCCCTTATAGCTATTATATGAACTATTAATTTTACTTATATCATTAACGAGCCTTATAGTAAAATCATATGGATTTTATTTCACTTTACGCAAGATAGAATGAGGAGAGATTAAATTGGAACGTGTAATCGGTACAGTTGTAAGAGGTCTTCGTGGTCCTATTATTAACGAAGGCGATAATATTGAGCAAATTGTTGTAGATACAGTGTTAAATGCTGCACAAATTGAAGGATATGCAATCGAGGATCGTGATATTGTGACAGTAACTGAATCTGTCGTGGCACGTGCACAAGGAAACTATGCTACGATTGATGATATTGCCATAGATGTAAAGGCTAAGTTCGGTGATGATACGGTAGGCGTTATTTTCCCCATCTTAAGTCGAAACCGCTTCGCCAATTGTTTACGAGGCATCGCTAAAGGTGTAAAAAAGGTAGTATTAATGCTAAGCTACCCATCTGATGAAGTGGGTAATCACCTTGTAGATATTGATGAGCTCGATGTAAAAGGCATTAACCCATGGACGGATACACTCAATGAGGTTGAATTCCGCGAGCATTTTGGCTATAAAAAACACACATTTACTGGTGTAGATTATATTGAATACTATAAAGAGTTAATCGAAGCAGAAGGGGCTACGTGTGAGGTCATCTTCTCAAATAATCCAAAAACAATTTTAAATTACACAAAGAGTATCTTAACATGTGATATTCATTCACGCTTCCGCACAAAACGTATTCTAACAGCGAACGGTGCAGAAAAAGTTTACAGCCTTGATAATATTTTAGCTGAATCAATTAATGGCTCTGGTTTCAATGCTGAGTATGGTCTACTTGGCTCAAACAAAGCTACAGAGGATAGCGTAAAATTATTCCCGCATACTTGCCAACCGATTGTTGATGGAATCCAAGCAAAAATTAAAGAAGCTACAGGAAAAACAGTAGAAGTTATGATTTATGGCGACGGCGCATTCAAGGACCCTGTAGGTAAAATTTGGGAGCTTGCAGATCCTGTTGTATCCCCAGCATTCACAGCTGGATTACAGGGAACACCGAACGAGGTTAAATTGAAATACTTAGCAGACAATGATTTTGCAGACCTTCGAGGCGAAGAACTAAAGGCTGCTATTTCTGAATACATTCAAAATAAAGATGAAGATTTAACAGGACAAATGGCTGCACAAGGAACAACGCCTCGTCGTTTAACAGATCTTATCGGTTCCCTATCTGACCTTACATCTGGTTCGGGTGACAAAGGAACACCAATGATTTACATTCAAGGCTACTTCGATAATTACACTAAATAAACAAACAAAAATGAACTCTCGTCCTAATGAAGAGAGTTCATTTTTTTATGGTGAGGATAACAGGAATCGAACCCGTACTCCCATTGAATAGGGATATGCACTCCTTGCACCTACCTCGTAATAGAAGATTATTGAATGCTTGCTATAGTATTACATTGTGCTCAGTCCCTTCTCTTCTTAATTGATTAGGATTTTAATTTATTTGGAATAATTTCTTCTCTTAGCCAATGCTCACTTGTTTGAACATGTTGCGGTCTCACAAATTTCCCTAAATTATAACGGAAATCTTCGTAATGGAATGAGCTAGTATTTCTAATGACATACCCCTCTTGTTCCCCTTCAAAGAATGATTTTCCAGTGAATGTACGTTTTATCTGTTCTTCGTCAAAAATCCCTCGGTATAAAACGGGCACTGTTTCTATACCTAACGCTGCTGCAAAGGCCACGGTTTCATCCCAGCTCAAACAAATATTTTCTTCATTCCAAATGCTAAACAAATAGAAATAGCTTGTTAATCCTTGATAATAAATAGAATGCTTGGCATAAACATTTTCACCACATAAGCGCCAGTCCTTTGGAATCCGATACGCAAAATTCGCGTGAAATGTTTTTACCCAATGTCTAGAAGGATGGTTGGCTGAATGAATACTTCTAGCATGCATATAGTCTCTGTAAAGTGTTGTCCCCTCTCCATCTAACTTTTCAGTGACAACAACCTCCTTTCCAATAAAATGATTCACATTTCTAGCAACTTTATCATCATCGGTATAGCCCCTGCTCCATGGTAAATGAAAACTTCTTGGGTATTTCATGAATTTCGTCATATTTTCACCTCCCTTTCCCAATGTTTACTTGGCAAATTGATCTGCCTCACGGAAAAAATAAAGCCTTGTTAATAAATCACCATCTAATAAATGATAAATTTGGCTTCCACCTCTATCTCCCCCATACTGGATTAACATATGAAATTGCACTAAATGAACAACCTTTAATACAAAGTCCTTTTCAAAGCCCAACTCTAATAGAAAATGGCAAACCAGTTGAGCAGAGACATTTTCATGCCCAAAATAACCATAACGCTGTTGCAAAGGTTTATATTTTTTACAAGCTGGTTTACCAACATCATGAAACAATGCAGCTATTTGTAGAGCTAATTTATCGCTTTCTGAGTAGTACTCATTGATATACGCGTACACAAAATACGTATGCTGACATAGTAAAAATTGATGGAATGGGTTTTCTTGATCGAATTGATAAATTTCTTTGAAAAGTGGGACTGCTTGAAGTGTTTGAAAAAGCTCTTCATAGGTGGGGTGGCCTTGTATGAGTGAAACAAATTGTTGTCGAGAAAGATCATAGGGACTTGATTCATGAATAATATGCAATTCATTAAACCCTTCTCCTACTGTCGGGAACTCTAAATGCTTTCTCATTTTTTCCATCACGATTAATGGTACATGTCTTTTCCTTTGCTGGTTTCTAGCTACACAGATTGAATAAGGTGTATCAAAGTAATAACATACCTTCTGCACTGTACTTGGTATTTTACGAAGTGCAAACATCCTGCGCTCTCGTTCAATATTGGTTGCATCCACAATGACAGAAAACCCTTTTGCTACTAAGTCATTAAGACGTTCATATAACGTACGAAAGACTATACGTGACTTTTGCTTCGTTGAATCCCCAAATAACTCCTGACGTATAGCGTCGCTTGATAGAACAATTGCATTTTCATTTTTAGCTAGCTGTTTCACAAATGTACTTTTTCCACTCCCGGGCAACCCTACTGTAAAGATCACCTTCATTTTTTCACCTCCCTTCAAGTTTCTATATCGTATGGCATGCCACATTCTTTAGTGTCTTAAGAGCATTTCATCCACTTATTTTTAATAACAATTTATTATAATCAGTCATAATATGAAGCAATATTACATATAAAAAAGACTGCTCCACCTTTTTGTAGAGCAGTCTCTATATATCAATATCTTATTACCTTACACAGTTATTGTATCATAAATTTACAATAATTTCTAGACTATACTTCTTTCCGAAGTAGATGTATGATAAATTTCCTGATTCAATCCACCCTTCTCATGACCAGCGTTAGATACTTTCACTTTATTCAAAGGGATGGTGGGACAACCAGTTAAAAAAGCATCACAATTACGCTCTTCTCACCATCTATTGAGGTGAGGGTTACTGTCAAAGGAAGCAAATAACTATGGAGAGGAATGTGAGTAAACGTTGGAAAATCAAAAAGAATGGCTAGAAGAAAAGCAGCACCTTGAGGATTCTTTAAACATCATTGTTCACAAAATAAAAGAGTTAGAGCATAAAGAAAAAGGCTTCAAAGAAAATGCTGTTGCCTTAAAGAAATCCTTTTGGAACGATGTCAGAGTCAATTTAGATACTGCCGAGGATGTAGACGAAACCTTTTTTGCAATTAAGCAGCAGGCAGAGCTTTTATCTGACTCAGAGCTTGCACAGGAACGTGCAATTCGTAATGTAAAGGTATATGAACGTTTACAACAGTCACCCTATTTTGCTCGTATTGACTTTTTACAAGATGGTCAACAAGACCCTTTAAAAATTTATATCGGTGTAGCCACATTATTGGATAAACAGGATGAAAATATCGTCATTTTTGATTGGCGAGCGCCTATATCAAGTATGTATTATGATTACACACCTGGTGATGCATCCTACGAAACTTTAGGTGAAGAAATTCATGGAGAAATGCTGTTAAAACGGCAATTTATTATTAAAAATGGTCAACTACAATCCATGTTTAATACGGGCCTTACAATTGGTGATGACCTACTGCTCGATATCCTTGCGCAAAATGCAAATGAGCATATTCGTAGTATTGTTGCGACAATCCAAGCAGAGCAAAATAAAATTATTCGCCATGTAAATTCACGCTATCTTATTGTTGAAGGTGTGGCAGGTAGTGGCAAAACAGCTGTAGCCTTACAGCGGGTAGCTTATCTACTTTATCGTTATCGTGATGAAATGACTGCCGATCAAATTCTGCTAATTACACCTAACCAACTTTTTAATCAATATGTTCATTCTGTCTTACCTGATTTAGGTGAAGACAATATGCAGCAGTTAACGTTTATAGAATATGCTGAAAAACGATTAGGTAAACAGTTTCAATTAGAGTATCCTTATGAGCAACTTGAAGAACTGTTAACAGAAAAGGATGATGCTCAGTATCAAACAAAATTAAGCATCATTTCTTTTAAAGCGAGTCTCGCTTATAAGCATTTAATCGATCAATATGCGAGTTATTTATCCGATAAAGGCTTGTTATTTAAAAATATCGTTTTTCGTGGAGAACGGATTATTACTGCACAGGAAATTACCGAATACTTCTATTCTTTCCCTTCTACTATGTCGATACCAGATCGCCTACAATTAGTAAAAGAATGGTTGTTGCAGCAACTAACGAAATTGGAAAAGGCTGAGCGTACAAAGGAATGGGTAGAAGAAGCTACTGAGCTATTAGATAAAGAAGACTACTCCAAATCTTATAGTGAACTTTTATACGAGGGTCGCTATACTGAAAATTCATTTGACGATTTTGATCAAGAACGCTATAAATTAGCGAGACAAATTGTCAAAAAACACTTTAAACCATTACGTAACTCTGTTAACAAGTTAAAGTTTGTTCATATGTTAGGTATTTATCGACAGCTCTTTGAATTGAACAGTTCTATTAACAAGGATTTACAACACCTTATGCCAGACAATTGGGAAGATATTTGTCAGCAAACACTCCCTAATTTAGCAAAGCGTTTGATTGCCTATGAGGATACTGCACCATTTTTATATTTACAGGACAAAATTGAAGGACAACAGACCAATAGGATGATCCGTCATGTGTTAATAGATGAAGCACAGGATTATTCGCCATTTCAACTTACTGTATTACAGCAGTTATTCCCAAAAGCACGTATGACCATTTTAGGTGATGGCCACCAAACGATTCATCCACATACCTTTAATAATCCTTCTCTACTCGACACTCAATTATATGGTGAGCAGGCAGAAAAAATGATATTAACCAAAAGCTATCGTTCGACAAAGCAAATCATACAACTCACTGCCAAAATATTGAATGATGGTAGTGAAGTAGAAGCATTTAACCGAACTGGCCCTGAACCATCGATTACTATCGTGCCAAATGAAGTGGAATTAATGGATCAAATTATTCAAGACATCAACCATTTATCTATTAAATTTGAAACAATCGCTGTCATCTGTAAAACCGCAGCCGAATGCTCTGCCGTTTATAAGCAATTAAACAATCGAGTAGATATTCAATTAATCAACCATAATTCAAAGCAGTTTAAGAAGGGTATTTTATTACTTCCAGCTTACATGGCGAAAGGGATCGAATTTGATGCGGTAATCATCTATAATGCATCTGCCGCTAATTACTCAAGAGAAAGCGAACGGTACTATTTCTATACGGCGTGTACGAGAGCTATGCATGAGCTGCACATTTATTCCATTAACAAATTAACGTATTTCCTTTAATAATAGGTAACGAGGCTGGGACATAACTAGCTTCAATTAGTGAGAAATCCGAATTTGAATGAATTCAAATTCGG
>NZ_JBAHYH020000001.1:0-123211 GCF_036698265.2 Lysinibacillus sp. IITD104 | reverse complement strand
GTTCTCTTGCTGTTTTATATATAGAACGTATAGTCTTCGGGTATGACACGTTTTAAAAATTTCTTCGTTCGCTCCTCTTTTGGGCTGACGAAAATATCATGAGGGCTACCTTCCTCTACAACCACTCCTCCATCCATGAAAATTACGCGATTGGCAACATCTTTGGCAAAGCCCATTTCGTGTGTTACTACAAGCATTGTTGTACCCTCCGCTGCAATATTTTTCATGACCTGTAGAACCTCACCTACCAATTCAGGGTCAAGTGCGGACGTTGGTTCATCAAATAAAATAATATCAGGATTCAAAGCTACTGCTCGTGCAATACCAACACGTTGCTGTTGACCTCCTGACAACTGACTTGGATAGGCATCATATTTGTCTGATAAACCTACTTTATCAAGTGCCTTTTTACCAATTTCCACAGCATGTGCCTTAGGAATTTTACGTCCAATGATTAACCCTTCCGTTACATTTTCTAATGCCGTTTTATTAGTGAATAGATTATAGTTTTGGAAGACAAATGCGACACGCTGGCGAATTGCATGTACGTCTTTTTTCTTTACATGTTGAAAATCAACCTGAATATCTCCAAATGTCGCATGGCCTTGATCAGCCTTCTCTAAAAAATTGATACAACGTAATAATGTTGTTTTTCCTGAGCCACTGGGACCTAAAATAACAACAACATCCCCTTTATCAATAGCTAAATCAACACCCTTTAAAATTTCATTGCCACCAAATGATTTATGAATATTTTTAATTTCTAACATGCTAATTCACCCCTTAGACATTTGCCATTTTGTATTTGCTTAAATATTTTTCATAACGCTTAAACAAGTATTCAACCGTACTACATAAAATTAAGTACACAATAAAGATATCCAAATAGGCCTCTACATAATTGTAGCCAACGTTTGCCGCTACTTTTGCCTTCAGTGTTATTTCAGGAAGCGACATAGCGTAGCCTAGCGATGTAGCTTTAATGAGATTGACTGTAGCTGTGCAAATATTGGGCAATGCTACTACTAATGCTTGTGGAATGATGATGCGAGTATATGCTTGGAATGTTGACAAACCCACTGAGTGTGCAGCCTCTAGTTGTCCCTTTTCAATGGTACTTAACGCCGATCGAAAAACCTCAATTAAAATGGCTGTTGAGCTGAATGCAAACACAATAAACGCATACCAAATTGGATTAATTTTATAAATATCATACGCAATATGATATTTTTCAAAAATAATTTTCAACATTAACGGTATACTGCTATAGATAATAAAAATTTGTATAATGATCGGCGTTCCTCGAACAAAAGAAACATAAATCTTCGCTAGGTGATGGATAACTGGAATTTTATTGATCCTAGTCAGTGCCAGTAAAAACCCCAATGGCAAAGCTATCACTAAAGCAACAACTGTGACAAGGAGCGCGATAGGAACACCAGATAACGCTACGAAAAATGTTTCAAGTAAAAATTGATAATTCACCTTCTCGCCTCCTTAAGTTGTTTCTAAGGTCTTCTTACCTTTACCAAATATTTTTTCTAATATAGTAAATATTTTTTCTATAATAATAGATAACACCCAATAAATAATGGCCAATGCAATATAAATTTCTAAGGCATGAGCATTGATGTTACTTGCAATAATTAAATTTGCCTTACCTACAATATCAATTAGACCAATTGTATAAGCGAGTGCACCTTCCTGTAATAAAGCAATCATGCCATTGCCAAAGTTCGGCAAAGCAACAACCAGTGCCTGCGGAAAAATAATTCGACGATAGGCCTGGAAGGGTGTTAGCCCAACACTAACGGCTGCTTCAAACTGCCCTTTTGGTATGGCTAAATAGGCAGACCGTATCACCTCAGACATTATTGCCGCGAATTGTAAGGTGAATGTTACAACAACAAATATGGCCGTTTCAATAGAATGGAGATTAAGACCAACATTTTCTGCTAATGCTGGGACGCCATAATAGACAAGAAATAACAAAACAATGGATGGGGTACAGCGCATAATCGTTGTATACAGATTGGCAAATTTAGTTAGCCACTTCACTGAAGATAGCTTAGCAGCCGCCAACAATAAGCCGAATAGGGTACCTAAGATAATAGAGGACCCTGCAACTAAGAACGTAATTTTTAAAAATGGCAATAACACTGGGATTGCGTTCCAAATGTAGGTTGCGTCAAAATATTTATCCATTTCCTCACCAACTTTTGTTTTTATGAATAAAGACTGCTGAGCATTACTGACTCAACAGCCTTACTATTCGTTCTGTTTTAAACTAACGATTTACGTTTTCTAGTACTTCAAATAAATCACGGCCATAGAATTTTGTACTTAATTCATTTGTTTTCTTTTGTTCTTTAACCTGAGCTATCGCTTTATCATAAGCGTCAGCAAATTCCTGCTCTTTTTTATTGAACAGTGGCCATGTTTTTATAACAGCAAATTCGTTATAGACAACGTCATCTTTTAGGTTATAATATGGGCCATCTTCTGCCAGTACTTGTTGTTTAAATGGGCCTTCAATCATGACACCGCCATCAACACGACCTTCATTTACCCACTGCACTACATCAACAGTAAAGGCGTCACCAGCCTCAAGTTTTACCTTATTATCTGGATTTGCCGTATTATACTCATCGATAATTGTATATTGAGCATTATTTGCAGCAATTGGTGCTAAAGAATAGCCCTTTTTCGCAAAATCTGCTAATGTTTTTACGCCTTCATCCTCTTTACGTAAAACTAAACCTGCGCTACTTAAACCTAGGAATTCCTTTGGGAAAATAAATTTCTCTGTACGTTCCTGAGTAAAGAATGCGTTTTTAACCCCTACTTGATATTTCCCTTGCTCTACACCAATTAATAAATCATCACTTGTTGTACCTACATACTCAAATTGATAATCAGGTAACAATTCATCTACTAATTTCATTACTTCTACATCATAACCTGTTGGATTTCCATTATCGTCGATGTAACTAATGGGTTTTGACGCTTGATCGTAGGCTACCTTTACTGTACGTACTTTTTCACCATCACTTGAATCTTTATCTGCAGAATCTCCTGAATTACAACCTGCTAATATTGCTATAGATGCCAAACCAATTGCAGCAAATTGAAAAATCTTATTCTTCTTCATATGTCATTTCTCCTTATTTTTCACATAATTTATTCAGATAATTTCTGCTGTTCAATAGCGGCAGTCGCTAATTTAATAATCGTCATATCATCCATCGGTGGATTATGAAGTCCTGCACGAACATTGCGATAATAGCGTTGTAATGGATTGGATAGCTGCAAGCTTTTTGCCCCCACCACACGCATCGCTTTATCGACTATATCTATTGCGATGTTTGTTACTGTATGTTTAGCAACAGCCATTTCATTTGTTATTAGTCCACGTCTAGCAGGATCATCGTAAGCCTCAGCCACTCCGTATAAGACAAAACGTGCTTGATGGAGCTTTAATTCAATATCCCCTAAAAGCTGTTGTACATTTGGTAACGTACTAATTGGCGCATTCAGGCTATTCGGTTGATGGTGATTAGCAAAATGGATTGCATAATCACGAGCAGCTTGTGCAATGCCTAAGTAAGTTGCTGGGATATGGAGTATCCAGCCATTTATCTTGCCGCCACTCGGGTGACTTGGTAACTCTACTAAATGCTCTTTTGCCACAAGGACATCTTTTAACACAAGATCGTGGCTGCTTGTGCCTCGCATTGCAGACATCTCCCAATTCTCCTCAATGGTTACACCAGCTGAATCCTTATGAATGAGGAAGAAACCAACTTGCTGCTTTTCTTCAATCCAAGCAGAGGTAAGGAAATAATCGAGCACAGGAGAAGCAGTCGTAAAAATCTTGCGCCCATTTATCAGCCAACCATCTTTAGTAGAAATGGCATTTGTCCCTGGCCGCCCTCCTCGCGTTGGGCTACCTGTTGCCGCCTCACTAACAGCTCTATTAATCATGGCACCTCTCTTTATTTCTTCAGCAAAAGCTATTAATAGATCATCCGTCCATAGTTTAGTTTCATATATTTCACCGACAACACCTAATGTCCATCCAAGGGAAAGAGAAGCATTTTCGTCATAGCTTGCTAGCGTCTCTTGTACGAGGACCATATCATAGACAGATAAGCCTTCCCCGCCATATTGTTTCGGTAAAGTAAGTTGAGGATAGCCAATTTGTAAAAGTAATCGATGTGCTTCGAACGGAAAACGAGATTGCTCATCAACCTCAGCAGCCTGTGCTTTGATTGGCTCAGCAATAGCAGCTAGCTGATCTAACCAAAATCGTTGTCGCTCAGTTTTTACAAATAAATTCTTCAAATGAATCTCCTTCTTCCCAATATATATAAATCATATAAATTTACTAAGAATTGATAATGAAAAAAAATCTCTGGCTACATTCATGTAGTGAGATACTATTTGGTACTGAATTTTCTGATTCGTTGACACTTATAATACTTTTCGTATTAGAAAATGTCAATGGGTGAAATTCAAGTTTTTTTGTAAGTTTAATATGTATTCCAAAGTTTCATTTTTTATCTTTGAATTATGCACCAAGCTTTTCTTACAACATATGCTAAAACTAATGAAAGAGGTGCATATATGACAAATAATTTAAATTCGCCACTAAACGGTGGAATCATTACCCATTCAGCTCCACAGGTTATTCAAACTAAGTTTGGAGATATTAATGGGGATGGTTTTTTTGAAACCATTTTTTTAATGGGCACTAAACAGCCTGATAGTCCTTTATGGAGAAACCTAACACTGACTATTTTTTATGGGCAAACACGACAAATGGAGCATATTCCATTGAAACAAAATATGGGCTATAATCCGACTATTTTTTTGGGCGATTTTACTGGTAATCATGTTGAGGATATTCTGGTTGTGTCTGATACTGGGGGTAGCGGTGGAATTGTTAATGGTGAGATTTTTTCCTCAATCAACAATCAAGTTCGTTCCATCTTTGATGCAGAGTCTTTTAATAATAAACTTAAATATAAGGTCAATTATGTAGATCATTATAAGGCTGTTGTTCAGAGTTTTAATCCTGCTATTAAATACACAATTGATTTACAGTATAAAGGAACCGACTACTTAGCTGAAATTTATAACCCAGATGGTACCTTGAAGCAACCAATTGAAGGCTGGGTAGATCCTTTTGGAGGACTATATCCTGTTGATTACGACCGAGATGGAACATATGAAATTTTAGGATATCAAGAAATTGCAGGTAGATATCATGCTGATGGATTAGGCTATGTAGAAAATATTTTAAAATGGAATGGCCATGAATTTGTAATAGATCGACAAACGGTTGGTATTTTTGGTGAGGATTTATCTTAGACGATAAATCTAGCTATTAAATAAGTTAAAACAGGAATCTGCTCATTTTTTACATAACTAACAAAAAACAAGCAGATTCCGTTATTTACATTTTCTTTTCAACCAAGGCAAAGTAGTTATTTTCAGGGTCAGCAAAGTTAAAAACTCTACCCATTGGCATCATGACTAGATCTCCTACTTTAACGCCCTTTGCCTGAAAATCTTGGTACATCTCTTCAATTTTATCAGCATAAAACATTATGGATGGTGTGCCTAAATTTAGGTCAGGTTGCATTTTAGCAATCATTTCTTTGTTGTGAAGCACAAAGGATGTTTGAGCTTCCTTCGTTGGTGCAATTTCAATCCAGCGCATGCCTGCCTCTTCCTGTTCAGAAATGACAATAAACCCCACTTTTTCTGTCCAAAACTTCACAATTGTATCTTGATCATTAACATATAACATTACTTGTCCAATTTGATGAATCATGAATTTTACCCTCCTCTTTTGAGCTTTAGTATACATCAAAAAGTGGCTTTATATAGCTTCTGACGCAATCAATTTAGGGAAATTTCAAATAATTGATAATGATATACATTACTAAGAAATAATTAATTCAAAGTACTTAACTTTTCTTTTATTTCTGATAGAATGAGTATTATTTACCTTTAGGGGAAAAGTATAGAATAAAATATTATGTGAGGATAATACAATTGAAACAACTAAGTTTAAGAAAAAAGCTTATTTTTTCGTTTTTAGCCATGCTTCTCATCCCAACACTATTGATTGGAATAGTATCTTACCAAAGTGCTGAACAGCAAATTTCAGAGGAACAACGCGCAAGTGCGACTGAAAGTGTGCGCATTCTAAATGCCAATATTACAAACATGATTGAACCCAAATTGAAAGATGTACAATATTTTTCACAAAAATTTAGTGCAACCTACTTTCAGGATGATAGCATTTTAAAACTGAAGTCATTATTAACGGAATATGTCAATATGCACCCTGAAGTAGACCTAATATATATTGGGACTGCTGATGGCAAACTATTTGATCAGCCTGTTCAAGAGTATCCTGATGGCTTCGACCCTCGGACAAGGCCTTGGTATAAGCAGGCTTTAGCTAATAATGGCAAGACCTCAATTACTGCACCTTATGTTACACAATCTACAGGTGACATTGTCATTACAATTACTCAGGCATTACCAGATGGTTCTGGCGTTTTAGGATTAGATCTAAATATTTCTACATTAAGTGACATTACGAATAATATACGTATTGGAGAAACGGGCTTCGCTTCTCTTTTAGATAACAATAAAATTTATATTGCCCAGCCAGAGAAAGAAAGTGGTACAGAGGCTACCGAAAGCTATATTCCAAAAATTTATGAGCAGGAAAGCGGTACAATTATTGAAAAAGACCGTCACTTACAATTTGTTACGAATGAGTTAACAGGTTGGAAGGTAATTGGCACCATGTTTACTGCGGAAGCTGCAAAAGCTGCGGCATCCACATTGAATATTAATTTAATTATCATTGCGGTTTCTATTCTCGTTGGCGTTATTTTTATGCTCTTCATGATAAAGTCTATTGTTAACCCAATTAATCAACTGAAGCAAAGTGCCTTGAAAATTAGTGATGGTAATTTAACGGAGTTTATTGAAATCCATTCTAAAGATGAAATTGGGCAGCTTGGAGAAGCCTTTATCTCTATGAAGGTGAGCTTAAAAAAACTAATTCGTAATGTTGATCAAAGCTCACAACATGTCCAAACAGCCGCTCAAAATTTATCTGCTAATGCAGAACAAAACATCGCTGCCTCAGAGCAAGTTGCTGATGCTATGCAACAAATGGCAATTAGTACAGAAAAACAAACAACAGGTATTGACCAGAACGCCATTTCAGTTGAAGAAATTGCTAAAGGCGTTGTTGAAGTGGCAGACAGTTCCATGCAGGTTTCTGACCTATCTAGCCATGCTATCCAATTGGCAGAAGAAGGTGGACAATCGGTAAAACAAACTGTACAACAAATGAATTCTATCCATAATTCTGTAACGCTATCAGATACAATGATTAAAGCACTCTATGATCGCACGAAAGAAATCGGCTCCATTTTAGAAATGATTAGTGCTATTTCAGATCAAACAAATTTACTAGCGCTTAATGCTGCTATAGAAGCTGCTAGAGCAGGAGAACATGGCAAGGGCTTTGCGGTAGTGGCTGATGAAGTACGCAAATTAGCAGAGCAATCTCATCAATCGGCAGAGCAAATTTCTGCGCTCATTACTACTATTCAACAGGATACGGCAAAATCTGTAGAGACAATGGTCAAAGCATCTACAGATGTTCAAGAGGGCTTACAATTGACAGAAGAAACAAGTAGAAAATTCGCGAGCATTATTGAAAGTCTACGAAACATCGCCCCGAAAATGGAGGATATTTCAGCATCTGCTCAAGAAATGTCTGCCGTTGTAGAAGAAGTATCAGCGACCGCTATTGAACTTTCCGATCACGCAAAATTAAATGCTGCTGCTACGGAAGAAGTTGCCGCTTCCACGGAACAAACTTTATCTTCTATGCAGGATATGGCTTCGTCTGCCAAAACCCTACTTGATATGGCGGATGAATTGCAGGGTTATGTCAATCATTTTAATTATTAATTATTTAACTGCTAGATCTGAGTTCAAGATAGTATTGAACTCAGATTTTTTCTATTCCAAAAAGATAGGAAATTACAAAATAAAATATTTTTCTACAAATAATAGCGTTGCATAACTTTATTTTCCAGATTTTTCAGAAAATTGTGTTGATTATTATTCATTTTCCTCTTAGAATCAGATTAAACATTTGAACGACTTAGGAGACTACTAATGTAATAAAACCAATCACGTAGTTAGTTGTATTAAACTTCAATAATGTCGTTTAAGGAGGAATACCATATGAAACGAATTAGTTTAAGAAAGAAACTCATCTTTGCATTTTTAGTCATACTTCTCATTCCCGCACTTTTAATCGGGTATACCTCCTTTAAAAGTACCAAAAATCAAATACTAGAAGAGCAGCAAGCAAGCGCCAAGGAAAGTGTGCGTATGCTTAATAGTAATATTACCAATACAATTGCTCCTAAAGTTCACGACATCGAATATTTTGCCAAGAAAATAAATCAGTCTTATTTACAAGATGATAAAAAAGCTGAATTAAAAGGTCTTTTTCAGGAATATGTAAATACACACCCAGAAGTGGAACTAGTATATATAGGGACTGCCGATGGGCGAATCATTGATGAACCTGTCCATGACTATGCAAGTGATTATGATCCTCGGAAACGTCCTTGGTATAAAGAAGCCATTGATAATAAAGGGCATGTATCCATCACTTCTCCGTATATCTCACAATCTACAAATAACATTGTTGTGACAGTCATGCAAGCTCTTCCTGATAATTCTGGAGTTATTGCCTTAGATTTAAATATCTCTCTTCTAAGTGCATTGACAGATCAAACACGTATCGGAGAAACGGGCTTTGCCTCTCTATTAGATAATAATAAGCTATATATTGCTCAAAAGGATAAGGAAAGCGGCACAGAGGCAACAGAAGAATATGTTTCAAAAGTTTACGAAAAACAGGAAGGTATTATTACTGAAGGTGACCGTCATTTACGCTTTGAAACAAATGAAATCACAGGCTGGAAGATAATCGGTACAATGTTCATTGCAGAGGCTACTAACGCTGCTACCTCAACCTTTACTATTACATTACTCATTATTGGTATTTCTATTATTGTAGGTATTATCTTTATGCTCTCAATGATTAAATCTATTGTTAACCCGATTAAACAACTACAGCAAAGTGCTCTGAAAATTAGTGAAGGTGATTTGACAGAGTATATTGATATTCATACGAAAGATGAAATAGGACAGCTTGCTGAAGCATTTGTCTCAATGAAAGTTAGCTTAAAAAGGCTGATCCGCAATGTCGATCAAAGCTCACAACATGTTCAAACCTCAGCACAAGGTCTTTCAGCAAATGCTGAGCAAAATATCGCTGCATCTGAGCAAGTGACAGAGGCTATGCAACAGGTAGCGATTAGTACGGAAAAACAAACAACAGGAATCGATCAAAATGCCGTTTCTATTGAGGAGATTGCAAAGGGTGTTGTAGAGGTAGCTGATAGTGCCCTACAAGTTTCAGACCTATCCAGCCAGGCCATCCAATTAGCGGAAGAAGGTAGTCAATCTGTTGAGCACACGGTTAATCAAATGGTATCCATTCATGATTCTGTGACTCAATCCGATACGATGATTAAATCGCTATTTGATCGTACAAAAGAAATTGGCTCCATTATAGAAATTATTAGCGCTATTTCAGACCAAACAAACCTTCTTGCTCTGAATGCTGCTATTGAAGCAGCACGAGCTGGTGAACATGGTAAAGGCTTTGCAGTTGTAGCCGATGAAGTCCGTAAATTAGCGGAGCAATCTCATCAATCAGCAGAGCAAATTTCTACTCTGATTACAGGCATACAACAAGATACAGCTAAATCTGTACAAACGATGACAAAAGCTTCTGCAGACGTTCAAGAAGGATTACAGCTATCTGAGGATACGAAAAAGAAATTTACAAGTATCGTTGGAAGTCTTCGAGAAATTGCTCCAAAAATGGAGGATATATCAGCTTCAGCACAGGAAATGTCTGCCGTTGTTGAGGAGGTATCCGCAACTGCTATTGAACTGTCAGACCATGCAAAGCTAAACGCAGCTGCATCTGAAGAGGTTGCCGCTTCAACGGAACAAACATTATCTTCCATGCAGGAAATCGCAACTTCTGCTAAAACATTACTTGATATGGCAGATGAATTACAAGGCTATGTTGATCGTTTTAATTACTAAATAAGAAAGCACGATGATACTTGGGTTTAGCCCTATCATCGTGCTTTTATCATGCTATATTTTTATTCATTTACCTCATGGCTAAATTGCCATTCAACGCCAAATTTATCTGTAAGTGAGCCATAACATTTGCTCCAAAATGTTTCTTGAAGCTCCATTCTCACGTTACCACCTTCTTTAAGCTTATCAAATGCTTGACGCATTTGCTCTTCATCATCGGATACAACAGCTAATGTGACATTGTTCCCTGTGGAAAATGGCATGCCTGGAAATGTATCTGAGAACATAATTCTACTACCGAATACTATAAGTCGTGTATGCATGACAAGATCTTTTGCTTCTTCTGGTAATGGGTAGTCTGGATTTTGTGGTGTCTCTCCAAACGTCATAATTTCAGCCTTGTCCGTATTAAAAACGTCTTCGTAAAACGCAACTGCCTCTCGACAATTTCCATTAAAATTCAAATAAACCTCTACTGCCATTTTCAACACTCCTTTGTCATTTTTTGAAACAATTCTATTGTACATGGATTACAAAACATAACACAAATTATAACTAGAATATTTCATCTTCAAAGTAAGTTGTCTCCTTTCTTTTTAAATTTTTTATTTATTTTCACAAAAGCTTTGACATTTACTCAAAAATCATGTAAATTACCAAATGGCGAACAATTTAAATTAAATCTTAAAAAATATTCGTATTTTAGGAGTGTATATAATGGATAACGTATTTGACTATGAGGATATTCAACTAATTCCCGCAAAATGTATTGTAGAAAGTCGTTCAGAATGTGATACTTCTGTTACTTTAGGTGGTCACACTTTTAAACTTCCAGTAGTACCTGCAAATATGCAAACAATTATCGATGAAAATCTTGCAAAGAAACTTGCTGAAAACGGTTACTTTTACATCATGCACCGTTTCCAACCAGAAACTCGTCGAAACTTTATTCTAGAAATGCAAGGAAATGGCTTAATTGCTTCTATTAGCGTTGGTGTAAAAGAAGAGGAATATACATTTATTGAAGAATTAGCAGCTGCTAATTTGGTACCTGATTTTATTACAATTGATATTGCACATGGTCATTCAAATGCTGTTATTCGTATGATTCAGCATATTAAAAAGCATTTACCAAAAAGCTTTGTTATCGCAGGTAATGTAGGAACACCTGAAGCGGTGCGTGAGCTTGAGAATGCTGGCGCAGATGCAACAAAAGTTGGGATTGGACCAGGTAAAGTATGTATTACTAAAATCAAAACAGGTTTTGGTACTGGCGGCTGGCAACTAGCTGCACTACGTTGGTGTGCAAAGGCTGCTACAAAACCAATTATTGCTGATGGTGGCATTCGTACACATGGAGATATCGCTAAATCTGTACGTTTTGGTGCTTCAATGGTAATGATCGGTTCATTATTCGCTGGTCATGAAGAGTCACCTGGTGAAACAATCGAAATCGAGGGTAGAACAGTGAAGGAATACTTCGGCTCTGCTTCTGAATTCCAAAAAGGTGAACGTAAAAACGTCGAAGGTAAGAAAATGTACGTTGAACATAAAGGTAGCATCAAAGATACGTTAATCGAGATGCAACAAGATTTACAGTCATCTATTTCTTATGCTGGTGGCACAAAGCTAGAGGCTATTCGCAATGTTGATTATGTAATCGTGAAAAACTCTATTTTCAACGGAGACAAAGTATACTAATCGGTGTAAACCCACTAAATCAAGATTCAATATCACCCCAATTAAGAGCTGACTGTTACTGTTTACTCTTGATTGGGGCGATTTTTTTAGGAACTATTTCTCTTACTTATTCAAAAAATGCTCTAAAATACGGTATTTATTTTCAGAATTTTCTATTTTATTAAAAAACTATATATTATAATAGAACTATATTGAAGTAATGAAGGAACGGGGGTTGTATCCAATGAAATCAGTACGTAATAAACTTGTTAGTCTTGCCATTATAGTTATTCTACTATCAACAGGACTAGTTGGGGCAGTCAATTATATTGTGGTGAAAGGAGAACTCGATCAGGTAGGTCGAGATAGTCTTAAAAATGGCACACTTGGCATACTTGAACTAATTGCACAGTTAGATACTCAAGTTCAAAATGGGAAATTAACGCTAGAAGAAGCTCAGGAAAGTGCTAGAACACAGATCGTTGGTAATAAAATTGAAGATAACAAAAGATCCATTGATAATCCTGTTAAATATGGAGATAATTTTTATTTCTATGCTTTCCAAGATAGTGGTATGGTTGAAACTCATCCATCCCTAGAAGGACAAAATATTTCAGATTTACAAACAGAGGATGGGCGCTATTTTGTACGAGAAATGATTGAAGCAGCAAATGCTGGAGGAGGATATGTACGTTATGATTGGGCCCTTCCCTCAAATCCTGAAATCGTTGCGCCTAAGATAACGTATGTAGAAAAGGACAAGCATTGGGGCTGGATTATAGCAGCTGGTACATACGAAATGGACTTTAATGCAGGTACGAATAACGTTTTATACTACACACTAGGCATGACCATCCTTGCAACGATTATTGGTGTATCACTCTTCTGGTTCTTCTCTGGACGAATGACAACCTATATACGAAAAATTATGGTCATTACATCTGATATTGCTAAAGGCAAGCTAACTGGTGATGACATACCTGTTACTACAGAAGATGAACTAGGTATACTAGCTAGTAACGTGAATAATATGAAACATAGCTTACACGAAATGGTCAACAATACAAAGGATAGTGCGTCCCAAATGCGCGTTTCTTCAGAGATGCTGAGTGCCATTACTGAGGAGACGACTGCTTCTGCTGATGAAATTCATCAAGCCATCAATGATATATCTAAGGGAGCTGTAGTACAAGCTGAGGAAGCAGAAATGGCCATTAGTAAAGTAGAAACACTGTCCTCACTTATCTCAAATGCTACAGATAAATATAGTGAGATTACAGAAAATATGAATATCATTAATCAATCACAAGAAAACGGTAGACAAAAAGTAGATGTATTACTACAAAATTCAAGTGAGTTTACGCAAGTGATTGAGGAATTAAGAACAACTTTCTCAAGTTTGACGAGCCAAATGAAAGAAATTCATCAAGTCGTACAAACAATTACATCCATTTCTGAACAAACAAATCTATTAGCGCTAAATGCAAGTATTGAAGCAGCCCGTGCAGGTGAACATGGCAAAGGGTTTGCTGTCGTAGCTGAGGAAGTCCGTCATTTATCTGAGGATACGAATGAAGCTACTAATCGGGTTAGAAACCTATTACAGCGTATTGAGGTCGATACCGCTAATTCAGATTCAAAAATGATACACACGCTCCAACTGTCACAAAATCAGGCAATGTCGATTACGGAAGTAAAGGGAGCCTTTACTTTCCTAGCAGACTCCATTCATGGCATTACAAAGCACCTTGTTTCTTTAGACAAAGGAATGAATGACATGGCGGAAAATCGAATAGTCGTGATGAACGCCATCAATGAAATAGCAAGTGTCGCTACACAATCTGCCGCAGCTACCGAACAAATTAACGCTTCTATTGACGAACAAAAGTCAGCGGTGACATCTATCATGCACTCCTCTATGGAGCTTCATACAGAGGCAGAGCGCATGTACGACTTGGTAGAACGCTTTACATGATAAAATACTATATAAAAAAGAATGCTACGCATATCCGTAGCATTCCTCTTTTACATTATAGTTTGTTAATTACTGCGTGGATTGTTTCCTTAAGCTCTGCATCGTGATCTGCAAGATCTACAAGGTTCCCTAGACGTTCACGTAATACAGGACGCTCAATTACTAGCTTTTCATCAAGTACTTGTACCAGTAGCTCGATAATAAGTCGATCACGAACATTTAACGCTTCTTCTAAACGTTCTGGTGTAATTTTCGCATCAGTTTTTGCAGATTTTGCCATTTTAAAAACCCCTTTTATATTTTATATTCATGCACATCTATTTTAGCATACCACTAAATTATTTTGAAAACTTTCTTTCATTAAAATATACCAAAACTTTACAAAATAATAAGAAAAGATTTACGACAAATTGTTATATTTATATCATAATACACTACTACTCGACCATATGATGATGTATTTACAAAACCGATTGGAGGAATTGGATGAAGCAAAAAAATACGACTTATTTACAGCTCATTAAAGCTGTGCCAAAATCTCTACAGCTCTTTCTCAATGTTTGCCTTGTACTATTAGCACTGATTCTCTGCTTTTTATTATTTAAGGAGCTAATTGAATTTCTTAAAATATTACTATTCGCTAAGGAAGATGGTGATTATAAACTATTCCTTGCCAATATTCTTATTTTCTTTTTATATTTCGAATTCATCACAATGATCATTAAATATTTTAAGGAGGATTACCATTTTCCACTTCGATATTTTATCTATATAGGTATCACAGCAATGATTCGACTAATTATTGTGGAGCATGATCATCCTCTAAATACGTTAATTTATTCATTAATTATCCTAATACTAATCATAAGCTACTTTATTATTAATATAACGCCACTTGAAAGGCCAACACGTTCTTCCATTCTCATTAAAAAAGATTAAAAGCCCTCACGCCCATTCTAAAATGCAGATATACATGTGGGCTTTTCAAACACATAGAAGAATTGCTGTAAAGCCTGTAAATACTGATTATCACTAATCTGTATTCGACTCAGCATAAATAGCTCTTGGACCGTTACTACGCCCATTACTAGTGATGAAAGCTCAGCTACATCTATCGTTACTTCAACATCATAGCTATCACTTTCTAGCATTTTAATTGTACCGTTAACAGCCTCAACAATAAGTTGCTGATTATTTTTTGCCAGTAACGAATCCATAACATTCAATTTAAAGGTCAAAGTGACACCGTTAAAATTGCGTGTTAGTAGCTCATCAAAAAAGCCCTTCACATTAATTATACGGTACATTAGACCAATTCCTGACACGGCACTTGCGTGATAGACACTTGGAATTAAATGATTTGTGCCATTTCTTACATCCTCTAAAAAGAAATGGACATTTTCTTCTTGTGTATTCCATTCGATTCGGTTTACTTGATCTGCTTGACTGTTTAAAAATGTACTAAGCTCTAACAAAGCCTCCGGAGTTTCATAGATCCACTCCTTAATGACCAAATTATTTAGCATAAAATTACTATCGCTTTGTTTATTAAAAGAAAAGGCAATATAGCCCTGAACTGTACCTTCCTGTTCCATTGCAATCACATAGTTATCTGGATTATTAAAAATAAAAGATAGTTCCGATTGTGTTTTAAGAAACATCCCATGTTTTTTTGCTACTACCCTGTTGTAGCAATCTACTAGCTGTTGTTGATCTTCAACTGTCAAATATTTAAGGTGCTTTTTGGTTGGTCCTTTCGGGAAGCTTGAAGGCTCTACCAAGTATTGATAGATTTTCGGTCCATAGCCAAAACCCATTTTTTTATAAAAATCTGGTCTAAACGGATACAAGGCCAAAAAATGAATATTTTTTTCTAAAAAGATGTTAAAGAAATGTTGGATTAATTCTTTTGCAGCCTTCTCTTTTTTATGTAATAAATCAACTGCAACAAGTCCTACCCCACCAATTGGTAGCATTTTAGAGAACAGATTCATTTGAAAGTCATGTAGTCGCATACCACCAATGAGTTTGTCCTTTTCCCAAAGTCCGTAATAATGAAGAGATTCATCATTGCTCTGATTTTGCATAAAGAGCTTTTTCAGCTGTTCTTTTGTTGTTTGTGTTCCATTCAATCTTCCTGGATACGCTCCTACAACAATATTCACAAAGGCTACAAAATCTTGCTCTTTTAATAATTTCTCTACAACCCTCATCATGTCCCCTCCATTTTCAAATTGTTGCATGTTGTTCACGAATTTTTCATATTAATTTTTATACCCCATAATAACATATATTACCACGACCAATTAATGAGTACTGAAAATGATTAAAGGAGGAAAATGTATGACTTTAATTGATTCATATATTCACGAAGTGACTAAAAGGCTACATAAAAATAAACGTGAGATAATCAAGGTTGAACTAAAGGCTACTATTGAGGATATGTTGCCAGAGCAATATACAGAATCTGAGGTGAAGGAAGTAATTAGGAAGCTTGGAAGCCCTTCAGAAGTTGCTGCACGCTATCAGGATACTCCCCACTTTTTAATTGGTCCAAAGAATTTTGAACAATATACAAGAACCATCAAGCTAATTATTCCTTGGGCAATTCTTATTACGATCATTGTTCAAATAATAGAGAAGATGGTTCTCTATTCTGGAGAAGAAGCACTTCTCACAACCATTATTACAGCATTTGTAGGGATGATTGTTGCAATTATTGCTGTGTTATTTCACGTTTTGTTTTGGGTTACGGTTATTTTTATCATTAAGGACCGTTCTGGGGCTGAAAAGCTTTCGATCCCTTTTCTGAGAGATACCAAGCCATGGTCACCTGATGATTTAATACAAATTAAAAAGATTCCCAAAGATAAAATCATTCCTATAAGTGATACGATTTTTAGCCTTTTAGGAATACTTATTTTTTCTTTTGTTTACTGGAATGCCTATCGTCTTTTAGGTATTTATACAACGAATGACAACGGCAGCTTGAAATTTGTTATGCCTATCTTTAATCAAAATACTTTACAATCGTTTGTTCCCATGGTCTTACTATGTATTATCCTAAGTCTAACTTTAACCTTATTAAAATGGCGTGCAGGACAGTGGACAATGCCTATCGCCATCACTAATGCACTACTTCAAAGTGTAGGAACAATTGTGTTTATTTTAATAGCGATACACCAAGATTTTATTCACAGCGCCTCTATACCTTATATTGCGGCTATTACAGAAACAACCTCAGCTAAAGTTGCCTTCACTATTGATAAAATCCTACTTGTCAGTATGGTTATTGCTGTTTTAGCAAATGTATTTGATATCTACCAAGGATTTAAAAAAGCTAAAATATAACGCCCTTCTACTTCATATACCTAGTAAACCATACATTCAAATCGCCAAAATACCTTTATTCTCTGATGTTTTGTATAATGATAAAGTTGAAAGTATTTTATATATGTGAAAAATAATCTGCACAATTCAATCAGAGTAAGGGGAAAGTACTATGACCATTCTTCTAGTAGATGACAATCAAGTCAATTTATTTGTCATTGAGAAAATACTAAAAAATGCAGGTTATGATAACTGTGTTTCTCTTTCATCTGCTTATGAGCTATTTGATTATTTACAATTAGATGCACCCAATCCGACAGGAAATTCAGTAGATTTAATTTTGTTAGATATTATGATGCCGGAAGTAGATGGTATTGAGGCCTGCAAACGCATTAAGCAAAATGAGAGATTGAAAGATATTCAAATCATTTTTGTTACAGCACTCGAGGATAAAAACAAACTGGCAGAAGCCCTAGACATTGGTGGCGTAGATTATATTACTAAACCAATTAATAAAACAGAGTTGCTTGCCAGAATGCGTGTTGCCTTACGTTTAAAGGCGGAATTAGACTGGCACACACAGCATGAAAAGAAAATACAATATGAACTTGATTTAGCTACCCATGTACAAAGGAGTCTTCTTAGCCCACCGTTAAATGAGAAGGACATCCGTATTGAAGTTTCATATTTACCATCCTCTAATTTAGCAGGGGATATGTATTACTGGTACAAAATAGACGATCATCGTTATGCCATAATATTATTGGATATGATGGGTCACGGTATATCTGCAGCGCTGGTCTGTATGTTTATCTCCTCTGTTCTAAGAGAGGCGGTTAAGCAATTGGTCGAGCCTGAACTTGTCATTCAAGAACTGAACCGTTATATGACCCTATTGCAAGATGGGAAAGAGAATAATCTTTATTACTTTACAGCGATTTATTTAATCATTGACACAGAGCAAAAAACAGTCGAGTACATAAATGCTGGCCATCCTCCTGGATATGCACTAATCGATGAAAAAACATGTATTCCATTAGATCAGGGTAGCTGTGCAGTCGGCTTCTTTGATGAAATTAAAGTGAAAAAGCAATGTATTCAATATGAGCATGATATTCAAATTGTGTTATTTACTGACGGTGTATTAGAGGCGATGGGGCCTTGTGAACTAGAATCAGAAAAGCATTTGCAAACGCTAACATCCTCTAAGTGGGATTATTCGCAATGCCTAATCGATAACCTATTGCCTAAGGATAAACAAGAAAATCAGCCTGATGATATGTGTGTTTTAATGATTCAAGCTAGTTCTAATACTATATAAAAAAGCAGAGGCTATCAGTTAAAGATAGCCTCTTACTCGTTAATATATTTTCTGGTAAATTCTTTCGTTACCAGCAATTTCCCTATATTTTGAAATAACCTCTTCAAATCGTAATGTTTCTTTATCCCCTAAGCATAAAAAACCTTCGTCACTTAAACTTTCATAAAATAATTGATGTACCTGGCTCTGCAACTTAGGCGAAAAATAAATAAGGACATTTCTGCATAGGACAACATGAAATTCATTAAATGAATGATCTGTTACTAAATTATGTTGAGCAAAAATAATATTTTTCAATAATGTTGGATGGAAGTAAGCATATTGATAATCTGTTTGATAGTATTCTGAAAATGCATGGGCACCTCCAGCAAGCATATAGTTTTTTGTATATGCCTGCATCTTATGAATTGGAAAGGCTCCCTTCTTAGCTTTTTCTAATACTTGCTCGTTCATATCCGTGGCATAAATAACAGACCTCTCTATAAGCCCCTCTTCCTGAAGCAAGATGGCCATAGAATATACTTCTTCACCTGTGGCACACCCTGCATGCCAAATACGGATTTCCGGATATTCTCGTAAAACCGGAATGACTGTTTCACGAAAAGCCTTAAAAAAACTAGGGTTACGGAACATCTCCGTTACATTTATCGAAAAATCATTCAATATCTGCTCTAAAAATTCTTTATCATGTATGACCTTTTCTTGTACACGTGAAATCGTTGGGATGTTATTTATCCCCATCCTATTGTAGATTCTACGCGAAATGGAAGAACGATTGTATTGGCGAAAATCATAGCCTGATAAACGATAAATAGCCTCAAGTAACAAATCTATTTCTAAATTTGTCTGCTTATTTAATTGTATATTTTGCTCCAAAGGCTGAAATTGTTCCATGTTCATTAACTCCCCTTAGAAACCAACCATACTCTTAAAACGGATATTAATTGATCTAAATTCAATGGCTTACTAATATAATCAGATGCACCAGCCTGCAGTGATTTATCACGATCATTTTTCATCGCTTTAGCAGTCAATGCAATGATTGGCAAATCGATACGTTTCATTTGCTGACGAATAATAGTCATCGCTTCATAGCCATCCATATTAGGCATCATTATATCCATTAGAACAAGATCGATATCTGGATTAGCCTGCAAGACCTCTAAACATTCTAGCCCATCTTTGGCAACTAGAATGTGCATGCCTCTTTTTTCTAATGCCGTTTTCAACGCATAAATATTACGGTTATCATCATCAACTATTAAAATATTTTTCCCTTGAAACACCTCAACCTCATGTTGAAGGGCTTCTTCCATTGCTAATGGCTGCTCTTTTATTTGTTCCTCTTCCACCGTCGTAACAGCCACTTCGTTCATGGCAAGCTTTTGGCAATGCTCCTCTTCAATTCCATTTGGTAGGCTTGGAAGCGTTAACGTAAAGCTACTACCTTGTCCTTCAGTACTTTGTAATGTAATCCAGCCACCAAGTAATTTTGCAAATTCCTTACAAATAGAAAGGCCTAGACCTGTTCCACCATATTTTCGGACCGTAGCTCCATCTGCTTGCTGGAATGATTCAAAAATCAGCTGGTGTTTGTCTTTTGGAATACCTATTCCTGTATCTGAAACAGTAATTTCTAACCAATCCGTACTTATATCCTGCATATTGTTTGTTAGTTGTTGTGGTGCAAGCTGGTTAATATCTAATGTGACAGATCCCTGCTCAGTAAATTTAAAGGCATTCGATAATAAATTCTTTAAGATTTGCTGGAATCTCTTCTCATCCGTATAGAATACATCCACTACATGATCTGCCTTTGAAATATGGAATGCTAAGTTTTTTTTCATCGCAACTGGTGCAAAGGTATGTTCAATTTGCACAGGTACTTCGCTCATATTCACTTCATTAAAAATAATATCAAGCTTCCCTGCCTCAACTTTAGATAAATCTAATATGTCATTGATTAGAGCAAGTAAGTCCTCTCCAGAGGAATGAATAACCTTAGCAAACTCTGCTTCCTCGTCGGTTAGGTTGTGCTGGCTATTTTCTGCTAGCATCTCCGATAGGATTAGTATGCTATTCAAAGGTGTTCTTAATTCATGTGACATATTCGCTAAAAATTCGGATTTGTAATTGGAGTTAAGGATAAGCTGCTCTGCACTTTCTTCTAATTCCTTCTTCGCTTTCTCTAGCTCTCTTGATTTTGACTCTGCCTCCTTCGTGCGCTCTTCAAGCTGCTCATTAATCATTGTCAGCTCTTCCGTCTGCATTTGTAATTCCTCAGATTGTGTCTGAAGCTCTTCTGATTGAACCTGTAATTCCTCAGTCATTGCTCTCGATTCATTCAATAGACGAACAATTTCCATACGCCCTAAAACGCTATTCACTGTTAGCCCAAAGGTTTCAGTGACCTGTCTCACTAATTCTTGCTGTAACTTACTGAACTTAGCCATTGTCGCTATTTCAACAACCGCTATGACTTCATTTTCAAAAATGACAGGAATCAATAAAATATTTTGTGGTTTAATTTCACCTAATCCAGTTTTGATTAAACGATAATCTCGCGGAATATTATCATAGAATAGTACTCTCTTTTCTAATGCACATTGACCGATTAACCCTTGTCCTATTTTGAAACTCTCCATACCAACACAATCATCCGTATCAGCAAAAGCAGCCTTTTTCACAAACTGTACTTGGTTCTCTGTTACTTCCCGAACATAAAATGCGCCAAGGGATGCTTGGGTTTTCTGTGCGACTTCTGATAGGAAGGTCTCCGCCAATTTGGTAATGGCCGAAATACCTTGATAATTTGTCACGATTTCAGCAACATTGCTTTGTAGCCATTCTCTCTTTTCGACTGACTCTAAGAGTATATTGGTTGCATTAGCAAGTTCATTCACTTCATCGTTTGTATTGACGTGGATTCTTCTCTTGAAATCACCTTTAGTAGCTGCTATTTCTTGAATTGTTTGTGTTACTTCCGTTATCGTTTTTACAATGGAACGGGATATGCCACTTGCAATGGCAATGGCTATTGTAGAAACTAAAATTAAGATCCCAAATAAAGCACTTGTTAATCTACTATTTTGCTTGTCTAACTGTCTTACCTTCGCCTGTGTATAAGCATTTTCAGTGGCGCGGAATGAATCAAATAATTTGCGCATTTTCTCCATATCCTGACGACCATTATCTACTCTAAAAAAATCATTTAATGCTTCTACATTATTATCCTTTTTAAGTTGAATAGTTGGTTCGCCTGAAGTTGCAATCCAATGTTCAATTGTTTCCTCTATCTCCTTTAATTTGTCCTGCTGAGTTGGTTTACCTTCCATTTGCTGATAGAGCTCATTAAAATCTATTTTCCAATTTTCAGCTGCATTATCATAGGGTTCCAGATAACTTTGCTTACCTGTAATGATGAAAGCACGCTGACTCGATTCCATATCCAATATATATTTTTCAATTTCATTCGTTAAAGTTAGAACATTAGAATCATACTTAATAATAAAATTTCTTTCCTTTTGCAAAGATGTAATTTGATTATTTAATATGACAACCGTCGCAAGTAAGCAAAGAATGATTACGATATAACCTAATGTAATCTTTGAGCGTATACCCATTTTTAATCTATTTAACATTTGGTTTTCCTACCCTTACCTTTCTTTTACTTTAATATTATTACTAGTATACATCTAAAAATAACTCATTTTATTGTCTTTTAGATTCTTAATAAAGAAATTTTGCTGATTTTGTATTAATAAGTCTATGCATTTTTCATATACATTTTATATTGAACCATTTCGAATTAAGGAGAGAAAACATGTGGATATTATCGTAAGGCCAGGAAATTCACTTTGGCAATTCAGTGAGGTATTTAAAATTCCTCTTCAACTCATTTTAGATTCTAATGAAAATATAAATCCCCAATTTTTAAGAGTTGGACAACGGGTCCGTATACCTGGTTTTGTGACCAACAACTATCAAATTAAACAAGGAGATTCTTTTTGGCAGATTGCCCAGAGCCGAAACCTTCCCTTAGTCGCCCTATTGCTTGTTAATCCTGATCTCAATCCAAATCGATTACAAATCGGTCAAATGATTCGCATACCCCAACGTATCACATGGCGTTTAGTTGAAGGTAAGCAAAATTACACGTATACCCATATGATGAACGATCTCAGAAAGCTCCTTGACGCATATCCTTTTCTTCATAGCTCTAACATTGGCAACTCCGTTTTAGGGAAAGAGCTACCTGAGCTGTCAATTGGCCATGGTGCAAAACGTGTACACTATAATGGCTCCTTCCATGCGAACGAATGGATTACTACACCTATTATTCTAACATTTTTAAATGACTATTTGCTCGCCCTCACCAATCAAAGTAGTATTCGTGGAATTTCTCCATTTTCTCTTTATCAGCAAACATTCCTTTCTATTGTACCTATGGTAAATCCTGATGGAGTAGATTTAGTAATACAAGGCCCACCAAATGATGAAGCATTAAGAAATCAACTAATTGCATGGAATAATGATAGCGCTGATTTTTCTGGCTGGAAAGCAAACATTCATGGAATTGATTTAAATGACCAATTCCCTGCCAAATGGGAGCTTGAAAGTGCCCGTAATCCAAAAACCCCAGGGCCAAGAGATTATGGTGGGGAAAGACCATTATCAGAACCTGAAGCCATTGCAATGGCTGATTTGACCAAGCAACGTGATTTTTCAAGAGTATTAGCCTTTCATACACAGGGACGCGTTATCTATTGGGGCTTTGAAAATCTAGAGCCCCCCGAATCAGAGGTTCTTGTAAATGAATTTAGTAGAGTAAGTGGCTATGAGCCCATTCAATCTGCTGGAAGCTATGCTGGTTATAAGGATTGGTTTATTCAGGATTGGCGTAGACCAGGCTTCACCGTTGAATTAGGAAGTGGTACAAATCCTTTGCCAATCAGTCAGTTCGATGACATTTACGAGGAGTCTTTAGGGATTTTCCTTGCTGCATTGTATATGTAAAAAGAATAGACGAACTCCATTCGCTAAGAAATTGTCCTTATGGGCTTTTTAGCGAATGGAGTTTTTTTTATAGGAAGGTCTCATCATCATTGTAAAAAAAGGGGAATAAATTACTTTGACAGGTAGAGTAATGTTTGCTATTATTACTCTGACAGATAGAGCAATAAAATAAAGTAGGTGACTTATGGTTCGCAGTGATATTATCCGAGGACATTTGGATTCGATTATTTTACGGTTAATTTCAGAAAAAGACCGTTATGGCTACGAAATTTCTCAGGAAATAAGTCTCCGTACAAACAATCGGTTTCAAATAAAGGAAGCAACTTTGTATGCTGTTTTTCAACGTCTCGAAAAAAAGGAAATTATTGAAGCCTATTATGGAGATGTCTCACATGGAGGCAAAAGAAAGTATTACCGTATTACCTCATTAGGTAAGGCCTATTTAAATGAGCTAGTGAAAGAATGGTCGGAAGTAAAGGAAATAATCGATTTATTTATGGAGGGCTTAGAATGAAAAGAATAAAAAACCATATTGATGAGCTTTTTAAAGACATTCCTCGAAATAACGAAACGGAAATGGTTAAACAAGAAATCATTGAAAATCTTGAAGAAAAGGTATTTTACTTGATGGACCAAGGTAAAGAACAAGAGGATGCCATTAATAAAGCCATCGTAGAATTCGGAGATATTGAAGACTTAAAGCACGAATTGGGTGTTAAAGAGCCAGCAAAGAAAAACATGGCCAAATTAAACTTAGAGTTCTCGATTTGGGGTAGTGCCTTAATCATTGCATTTTTTATTTTTATTAATCTTTATTACACACCACACACTATTTGGGCGATCTATCCGATTTTCGCAATACTTTGGTGGCCTTTATCAATGTACTTTGTGTGGTCCCGTAAGAAATGGGGTGAATGAACATGAGGAACTTTATTAACTTTTCTATAGCAGGGAGCTTGATGACAATGGTTTTTTTAGGAATTGTTAATTATACGACATCTCCTCAAACAATGTGGTTTGTATATCCATGCTTATTGCTACTACTTTGGCCCATTACTTTATTCTTTATGGCTAAAAAATTGTATAAACAATACTCCATTGTTTGTAGTGCCTTGATTATTGCGTTTCTAATAATTGAAAATTATATTTACGCACCCAATCATTTATGGTTTGTCTACGCTATTTATCCAATTATCTGGTGGCCCATCCTTATGTATTTAGATGAAAAGGCTAAAACGTTAAAAACAGCACTAATTGGGTGTGCTTCTACAATCATCTATTACACTATACTGAATATAATTGTATCTCCTCAATACCCTTGGGCAATCTATCCTGCCTTTTTAGTGATATGGTGGCCTCTAGCTTTATATCACGCGCAACGAAAAACCTTTGTAGCATTCTCCGTTACAGCTACGATACTAATTAGTATCTTTTTCATTACCGTAAATGTTGTTTCTTCACCAAGCGTTATATGGGCGATCTACCCTATTTTTATTACACTATGGTGGCCTCTAAGTATGTATTTTTATGTGTATAAAAGAAGAATGTATCATGCTACCTTTGCGAAACGCATGTAAGAAGGTTTAGTATGTAAAACAATAAAAAATTCATTTAATAAAATAATTCTACACTTGGTACCATTCATTTAATTGCTATATAATTTAATTATTAAATATTTTAGCGGACGTGATTATATGGCAGAAAACCTAGACAATGTAGAAATTATTATGAAAGAAATGCTAGAAATACAGCAGAAATCGAAAATGTTTGTTGATCTTTTATCTGAAGGAGAAGCGTTATCACAAAAACTCGCTGGCTTTCTACGAACATTTGGAGTCGATCAAATTAAAATGGGTATTTGGTATGGCGTAGACCTTCCTGTTATGTTTAGCATCCCCTTTGCCCTGTTAGTCGCACTACTGTTGTTCTTTTGTGCCACATATATTAAACGTTCTATTGTTTTTTGTTTGTCAATTATTCGTATATAGAGCAATAAAAAGTAAGCATATTTTCTGGATAGAATATGCTTACTCTCATCGACTTTTAAATTGAATAGCAGGAAGCTCATTTAATAAGTATCGCTAAAGCTCTCCTTCAAGAAAACGGATAAGGTATATTTCAGGTCTAGCAATAAATTCTTTAAAACTACATAAATTAGTATACTCCTCATGCTCCACATCATAGCACCCTATTTGGCCCTCTCCTTTTGGGTTCCAGGCTATATGCAAATCAGAGTAATTGTCGATATTTGCGGAAAGAAGGAGGAGCTTTCTATGACCTAGCTTCATCTCAATTGTATCGGTTAGTTGGAAAAAATCGATATAGTGAATGTTGTAATCATTTGGTGCAAGCTCTAGATGCAATCGATCTCCTGTCAGAAAATTAACCAATTCATCTGGTAACTTGTATTTTTTCAATCTCTCTTTTTTGTTTTCAATAGTATGAAGTTCTATAGGTTCTAGAGCCTTTAAATAATTTGCTAGTTCCCTATTTTTCATACGTACTGCAATTGTATAAGCTCTCTCACCATCTTTCTCTGCTAAAGTGAGATTTGCCCCTCGTTCAATCAAATATTTCACCATAGCTATATTACCCATTCGTGCTGCAACTGTTAATGGAGTTGCTCCATAGGGATAGACCATATCAGGCTGTTGGTAATTAATATCTACTCCGTGATCAAGTAAAAAAGTGACTGTTTTCATGTCGAAATTCGACACAGCCTGACGCAATACAGCACCTCCATGCTGCTTTATATCAAGCCCAAGTTCTTGAATAAGAGGGATATTTCTTTTATTGCCAAAGTAAGCCTGAGAATAGGCCCCAGATCCAACTTGATTATAGCCATCTAATTTCGCTCCTTGTTCAACAAGGTAACGTACTATTTCCTCATTACAATATCGAACAGCTCTTAAAAATGCAGGATTTTTTTCAACATTTAAATTGACCCCATCTTCAACTAATAATTTTACTACATCAAATCTTTGTGTAATCAATGCTAAATCCAACGGGCTTAATGATGTATGCTGACTTAAACATATCTTTTCTTCAATATTCCAGCCTTTATCCCTCGCAGCCTGCAAAGCATTGACATTACCAGTATAGATATACATTGCAAGCTCTGGTAGTTCTGGAAATGTTCCAATACCTTGTAGCTTAATCATCTATAGATTTGCTCCCTTCTTATTTTTATACAAAGTATAGAAAACTACCGTTTATATAACAATGGTACATAGAGCTATAGTGTTATAAAATACAGGGCAAGATTTATATTAAATTTGTTGGTTCTTTTATTAAAAAGAAGGCAATTGGATTTAAAATTTCCCAGGAAAGAATTTATTCAAATTAAAAAGAGCTCTCAATCAGAATAGATTGAGAGCTCTTTCTTAAACGCTTACCATGACTTATTTTTATTTTAAGCCAAGTGCTTTATCTGTTGTTGCATTTATTTCTTTTAGAAGCTCAGGGTTTTCTGCTAATGATAGACCATAAGATGGAATCATTTCTTTAATTTTCGGTTCCCACTCCTTGATATGTTGAGGGAAACATTTATTAAGAACCTCAAGCATAACATGTACAGCCGTAGATGCACCTGGTGAAGCTCCTAGTAAAGCTGCAATCGAGCCATCAGAAGCACTTACAACTTCTGTACCGAATTGAAGTGTTCCTTTACCACCAGCTTCTGTATCTTTAATTACTTGTACACGTTGACCAGCTACGATAATATCCCAATCATCACTTTTTGCATTTGGAATGAACTCACGTAACTCTTCCATACGTTGTTCTTTTGAAAGCATAAGCTGTTGAATTAAATACTTTGTTAAGCCCATCTCTTTCACGCCCGCAGCTAATAAAGTTGTGATATTATGCGGTTTTACAGAAGCAAATAAATCCATATTTGAGCCTGTTTTTAAGAACTTAGGTGAAAAACCTGCGAATGGTCCAAATAGTAGTGATTTTTTATTATCAATATAACGTGTATCAAGATGCGGTACTGACATTGGTGGAGCACCAACTTTTGCTTTTCCATACACTTTTGCATGATGCTTTTCAGCTACTTCTGGATTATTACATTGTAAGAATAGACCACTAATTGGGAATCCACCAATATGTTTTCCTTCAGGAATACCAGATTTTTGTAGTAATTCTAGGCTTCCTCCACCAGCTCCAAGGAAGACAAATTTTGCTGAATGATATTCCATTTTACAGCCGTCTAAATCGTGCACGCGTACTTCCCATGTACCATCACTAGCTTGTTTTAAACTTTCAACACTATGATTGTAGTTAACATCTACATCTTTTGCTTTTAAGTGATCAATTAACATACGTGTTAAAGCACCAAAGTTAACATCTGTACCAGTGTCAATTTTCGTTGCAGCAATGTCTTCACCTGCAGGACGATTTTCCATGATAAGTGGAATCCATTTTTTTAGAGTTTCAGGGTCATTAGAAAATTCCATTCCTTCAAATAAAGGATTTTTTGTCATCGTTTCATGACGTTTCTTTAGAAACTCAACATTTTCTTTCCCCTGTACTAAACTCATATGTGGTAAAGGCATAATGAAGTCTTGTGGATTATTGATCAGCTTATTGTTTACAAGATACGACCAAAACTGTCTTGAAACATGGAACTGTTCATTAACATTAATCGCTTTTTTGATATCGATTGATCCGTCTTTTTTCTCTGATGTGTAGTTCAGCTCACATAATGCAGCATGTCCAGTTCCCGCATTGTTTAATTCGTGAGAACTTTCTTCGCCCGCTTTTTCAAGCTTTTCAAACACTGTAATTTTCCAATCTGGTGCTAATTCTTTGAGTAATGTTCCCAAAGTTGCACTCATGATTCCGGCACCAATTAAGATAACATCTGATTTAATTTGTCTGTTACTCATTTTTACCTTCCTTATATATTAAGATTTGCAGAAAGGATGTAAGCACTCCCGCTTTAGAAGTACTGTAGCCATGGAGCAACCTCGGAGCACACCATTTCTGTATCAATTATTACCTTATTGCAGTTTATCACAATTAGTTCAAGAATAAAATATCAACTATTTATATGAGAGTTATCAGCTTTTTTCGAGCCTTTCCAATCATAATTCAAGCAAAAAAATGACTTTTTGTTCTAGATAAAATTTGAATTATTTAAGCTTATTGGAATAATCGGCCTAAAAATGGTTGACATTTTCATAAAAAATAGGTTCTTTTTATTATTATATCTGTATAATAACATACAAATATGAAGCTCGTCTTGTATTTGAACTAACTTTCCTTTCCCCAAAGATTAACTATCGATTGGGGATTTTATATGCCAGCCATCTATATGAAAACCGCCCATTTGTATGAACACATACTCCACTACTGCTTCATATAACGCCATCATTTTTTCAGCATTGTCCTCTTGCATTGCTCTCATAAAAATTTCTCTAAAGTCCTCATCTGGAAATGCTGACTTACTATATTTTTGTAGGTAAATTGGATCTTCAAGATAGGCATAGATTTGATAAAAGGGTATCGTTTCTAGATTTAAAAACTGACAGTATGCCAAAAATAAATTGGCTAATGAGTTATGGTAGGTAAAGGAAAAGTCCATTCTATCATGCTCATAACAATCCTTTAAATTATCTAGTGCATCCCATAATTCATATTTTTTTAATTCTAAGACCGTTTTATTCATTGTGTTATATTTTTCTTTTAGCCATTCCCCTGCTTCAAATTTTAAATCTTTTACTATTCCAGTATAATCAAATATAATTCTACCTGTTTTAAATTGGACCATCGACATGGTTCTTCTTTTTTTAAAATCATCTTGGAAATACCCACGAATTTGACTTGGTGGATTTGCAAAGTATTCAATTAAAAAACCATCAATAACACGATTCCCTCTTTCCCTCCACCCCACATTATCCGCCAAAATAATATGGACATCGATATCAGAGCGCTTGGATGGATTTCCAGTAATATAGCTCCCACATACGAGTGCTCCTACAACTTCCTCTTTATCTTGCCATTCTTTCAGGAATATTTCTAAGGCTATTTTCCATTTTGCCATTGATCGTTCACTCCCTTTTTAATTGATTTATTTCTACAATACTATTGAAAAAACAGAAAACCTTTAATACATTTTCTGTTTTTTATCTACTTCTTATTTAATTTCTTTAACAGTTAATTTCTTTTGGCTAACTTCATAAGTTACTACTACATTTTTAATAATCGCCGTATCATCATAGGAGAGACTAGCTTCAAATTCTATTGTAGCATCACCCTTCCATCTAAGATGATCCACATAGCTATAGTTTTCATGATCTGTTCGAATCCAAGTATCCATCCCTTGCTCAGCACCATATTTAACCCTTGAAGATTCTACTAACTCTGGGCTTACCATTCGCTCTTCCACATTGATGACTTCAACAAATTCACTTTTATTAGAATTCGTAACAATAGCAATTAATTTATGATCAGGTGAAGGGATAATTTCTTTTATATACATTGATGGACTGGAGAAGCTAGAATATGCCTCTAGCACATCGTCTTTTATCCGCCAAAGAACATTTTGACTGCCGTAATCAGAATAATTATTGAATAAAGTAAAGAAGACGCTCCCATCTGCTAATTTATATACATCCTGACTTTCAAAGCTCCCTGATAAAATATCTACTGCAAAAATAGCCGCATTTGCAATTTTTTCGTTATCACTTTGTATAAATGGCTGAATAGCCTTTAACGCCTTATTTCTCAACTTTTCATCATTATAGCTCTCTACTAGTCTATTTATGGCAATATAGATATACTCCTCTTTGTCACTATCTAGAGCTTTTAGAAATTTATCTGCATCATATTGTGTAGCTGACATTAATTCCATATCCTCTGTTGATAAATAACGAATATAAAGCTCATTATTTTGATGTTTATAGTAAGCTGCTGCTATTGTGGCAGTAGAAATTGAGCTTACGATCATCATACCTATTACCACAGCGAGCCATTTTTTAGAAAAACTTTTTTTCTTTTCTCCATAGTTGGCTACTTCAATTAATTCTTCCTCTATAAATCCAATTTCACGATATAACTCCTCTTTTTTCATATATATAACCCCTCGCTTTTCAAATAAAATCTTAGTTTATTACGTGTCCTAAATAAATTCGACTTTACTTTACTACTACTCATTTGAAAGTGTAAGGAAATATCTTTTATTGAATAGGAGTACCAATATCGCTGAATAAATATATTTCTAGATTGTTCATCTAAGGTATATAAAAATTGGCTAATGTATTGAGCAAGTTCACCCGCTTCATAGGATGTTTCTACCGTATGAGAAGAAGCTAGACATTCTTCCAGCTCTGTGAGAATGACCTCAAACTCATTATTTCTTTTTTGGGCTGTATTATAGCTATGTTTATCAAGTGCAATATTTCGTATGATTCTCCCTAAAAAATAGATAGTTTTCTTGGTATTTGTGGAGGGATTGTGTTCCATGCAGCTAGGTAGGCATCATTTTCACATTCTTCAACATCCCTCAAATTTGCCAAGATTCTTCTTGCTATTACTCTACAGTATGCTCCATATTTTTTTCTTGTTTCCAAAATAGCCTGCTGTGAGCGTTGTATATATAAAGCAACTATTTTTTCATCGTCCATTTGCATTTTCTCCTTTTATGTACTCTTACTTATAAAGTAGATAATCCAAACAATTGGTTGCATGTTGTGGCAAAAATTCTGCTAATGAAAAAACCGCACTCTTTAGGTACGGTTCTCCACATTTCAAAATAAATTAGATAAAAATGTTTGTATTGATGTAGGTAATAGCTGAAAGAATAATCCTTCATATTTAATATCCAGTATACCAGCGACGACAATAACAACGAAAATTAACAATAGAAAGATTTTCTTATTTTTAGAAATCCAATTCAATAGCTGCCACTCCTCTGACATAATAGTAAGCATGTTAAGTATAAGTTGATTGCTATCAAATAGCATCCTATTAATTGTCTGTCACCTTATTTTACAATGCTACATAAATTAAAATGATACGCTAAAAACGAGAAATATGTAAGAAGGGAATGGCTATGGTCAATTTTAAATCTTTTCGAGGTGTCATTACTCAGATCAGTGATTTTCCTGTTGGGCAAAACGGAGATAAGAACGGTTGTTATAAAATGATGACCTTAGAAGATGGTGCTGGAAGGGTCGTCAATTTTATTATTTCTCCCTCCACCTATTTTGTTAATCGTGAAATTGTAACAACTGGTGAATGGGTAACAGGATATTATGATGGAGATGCGCCTGTTCCAATGATTTACCCACCACAATATCGTGCTTTAATTATTGTCAAAGAAAGCAATTATCAAAATGTAAAGGTAGATTTCTTTAATCAACAATTACTGAGTAGTGATGGACAATTACAATTAAACCTTTCTCCTACAACGATTATTTCACTTAAAAATGGGCAGCCTTTTTCCAATAGTCCTGCCAATCGAAACCTCATTGTTGTTTATGGCCCTACCACTAGGAGTATTCCTGCTCAAACCACTCCCTATGAAATCATTGTTTGGTGTTAATTTAATCAAAACAACGGCTTAAGCCTCACTACGTGAATTTAAGCCGTTGTTGACTGTTATTATTTATTCATATCATTTTTCATTTCATGTAATTGTTGTTTAATTTGCTCTAGATTTTCTTTATTTTGCTGAACAGTATCCAAATGTTCACCATATTGTTCTGCATTGAAACGTGCATTTTCAGCATGCTTAATCTGATTAAATGCATGTTCTATTGCTATTTCCTCTGGATGTGACTTTGCATGCTTTAATAGTCGATCCGCCTTTTGCACAGAGTTACTAAACAATGTGCTAGGATGGTCCTGCTTCCAACTTGTATCGGAGTGCTTAGCCAATGTATATATCTCCCTTCATAAAAAAGTTTTCATTGTTCTAGATGTAGTATTAAGAAATGCTTTGAAAATATGTATGGAAGAAAATAACGTGAAGTTGCTAAACACAATATTTCCCAGGCTATAATCAAAGAACTAAGGCTCATGCCTTAGTCCTCCTCTCAATGTAATGAATAGTTGTCAAATATAAATTAGTGCCATGCAGTCCTCTCACTGACTGGTTGCTTGATATCTGTTTTTCCTTGTGTTTCAGCAAAGTTATTGATTTGTGCTGAAGATGAATCAAGCTCAAATTCAGTACCAAACTCCTCACGATGAAGTGTCTGACGCTGTTGATTTGTTTTATTTGCACTTTTCGTATCATTTGATTTGTTACGATTTGTATTCATATTTGACATAACCATCCTTCATCGATTATTTGAAAAGCTTTAAAACCTTGTATATGTTTTATAAACTTTTCATTCTAAAGTTTGTCCAAGGAGGAAAAAAGAATGTGCATTAATTATTTTATTTAGCTAAGTATAAAGTTGAGGCTTTTTCAATTTTTGATTGTTAGTAAGTCGCTTGCAATCTTATTTTCTTTCTGACTATAATACTTGTATACAAGTATACTCAAATAAAAAGGTGATAGTATGAGCGAATATAATGATTATTTATATCCACAAAAGTGGCTTTCTAAGGCTTCAACAGGTGATCGCGTAGCATATGAACTTAGAATGCGTATTATTTCAGGTTTAATTGAAAGCGGTACCATTCTTTCGGAAAACAAACTAGCAGCTGATTTTGAAGTAAGTCGTTCACCCATTCGTGAAGCCTTAAGAATTTTAGCTTCTGAAAATATCATTCGATTAGAAAAAATGGGTGCTGTTGTCATTGGTTTATCAGAAAAAGAAATAGAGGAAATTTATGATGTTCGCTTGCTAATTGAAACATTCGTGTTTGAACGTCTGATTAAAATGGATACAACAAACTTAGCACTGGAGCTTAGCAAAACGTTAGAAATGATGAAAGTTGCCATTAAATACAATGATGCGGATGAATTTTCCTATCAGGATGTTATGTTCCACGAGACTATTATTCGCTCTATTGGGCATTCCTATATCACCATGATTTGGAATAATTTAAAGCCAGTAATGGAAGGCTTGATTTTGCTATCTATGCGTATGCGCTTCAAAGAAAAATATGAGGATTTTACTCGCATTGTGAAAAATCACGAACTATATATTGATGCTATTAGAGCAAAAGACCGAGAGCTCATGATTAAATCCCTTCATGAAAATTTTGATGATGTTCAAGGCAAAGTAGAAGATTTATGGCGGTCACAGCAAATGCTATCTAAAGGGGTTGAGCCACAAAATGACTAACTATATGTTAGGTGTTGATATAGGGACTACTAGCACAAAAGCAGTGTTATTTAGTGAACATGGGAAGGTTATTCAACAAGAAAATATCGGGTATCCATTATATACACCGGATATTTCGACAGCAGAACAAAATCCAGAAGAAATCTTTCAAGCTGTACTGCAAGCCATTTCTAACATTATGAAAGTCCATTCAGATAAATTATTATTATTTGTGTCCTTTAGTAGTGCTATGCATAGTGTAATCGCCATAGACGAAAATGATCTACCGTTAACACCCGTTATTACATGGGCTGATAATCGTAGTGAAGCATGGGCACATAAAATTAAAGATGACTGGAATGGTCATGAAATTTATAAAAGAACAGGTACACCTATTCATCCAATGTCACCACTAAGCAAAATTACTTGGCTTGTGCATGAACATCCTGAAATCGCCCGCAAAACAAAGAAATATATCGGTATTAAAGAATACATTTTTAAAAAGTTTTTTGATCAATATGTCGTCGATTATTCATTAGCTTCGTGTATGGGTATGATGAATCTCCACACATTAGATTGGGACGAAGAAGCTTTAGCTGTTGCAGGTATTACAAAAGCACAATTATCAACACTCGTACCAACAACTCAACTATTTTTGAATTGTAATGACCTTTTAGCTAAACAAATTGGTATTGACCCACACACACCTTTTGTCATTGGTGCAAGTGATGGTGTGCTCTCTAATCTAGGTGTGAACGCCATTCGTGAAGGTGAAATTGCTGTCACTATTGGGACAAGCGGAGCTATTCGCACTATTATTGATAAGCCTAAAACTGATGTGAAAGGTAGAATTTTCTGCTATGCCTTAACAGAGAATCATTGGGTTATTGGTGGACCCGTAAACAATGGCGGTATGGTGCTTCGCTGGATTCGAGATGAATTTGCTTCATCCGAAATTGAAACAGCCAAGAGACTAGGGATTGATCCATATGAAGTATTGACCAAAATTGCGGAACGTGTAAGACCGGGTGCTGATGGACTGCTATTCCATCCTTATTTATCAGGTGAACGTGCACCTTTATGGAATCCAGATGTGCGCGGTTCATTTTTTGGTTTAACCATGTCTCATAAAAAAGAACATATGATACGAGCGGCACTGGAAGGGGTTATCTACAATTTATATACGGTCTATTTAGCATTATTGGAATGCATGGAAAGCCCCGTCACTCGTATTCAGGCAACAGGTGGTTTTTCACGCTCTGAGATTTGGAGACAAATGATGGCGGATATTTTTGAATCCGAAGTGGTAGTTCCTGAAAGCTATGAAAGCTCCTGTCTTGGCGCTTGTATTTTAGGCTTATATGCTATGGGAAAAATCGATTCCTTTGACGTGGTCGCTGACATGGTTGGTGACACTTATAAACATACGCCTATTGAAGAGGCGGCCAAAGAATATAGACAGCTGCTCCCAATTTTCATTCGTTTATCTAGAGTATTAGCAGACGACTATACGTCAATTGCTCAATATCAAAGGAGCTTAATTAAGCCCGACTAAAGAGGAGGAGAATACATGCCATTAGTTATTGTAGGTATTGGTATTATTGCGCTGTTAATTTTAATAATGGGCTTTAAATTAAATACGTTTATTTCATTAATCATTGTTTCATTCGGTGTGGCATTAGCTCTTGGGATGCCTTTAGATGTCATCGTAAAAACGATTGAAGCAGGGTTAGGCGGAACATTAGGCCACTTGGCATTAATATTTGGTCTTGGTGCGATGCTAGGAAAATTAATTGCCGATTCTGGGGGTGCACAGCGTATTGCCATGACCCTTGTGAATAAATTTGGAGAAAAGAACATTCAATGGGCAGTTGTAGCAGCATCCTTTATTATCGGTATCGCCCTTTTCTTTGAAGTAGGTCTTGTGCTATTAATTCCAATTGTCTTCGCTATTTCAAGACAATTAAAGGTTTCTATTTTATATTTAGGAATTCCAATGACCGCAGCATTATCTGTCACACATGGATTTTTGCCACCACACCCAGGACCAACCGTTATCGCTGGTGAATTTGGGGCAAATATTGGTGAGGTGCTGCTTTATGGCTTTATCATCGCCATTCCAACTGTTATTTTAGCAGGGCCTTTATTTACAAAAGTAGCGAAAAAATTAGTGCCTGAATCATTCAACAAAACTGGAAACATTGCCTCTCTAGGTGAACAAAAAACATTTGAACTAGAGGAAACACCAAGTTTTGGAATAAGTGTTTTCACTGCACTATTACCCGTTATTTTAATGTCCTTTGCTACTATTATTACACTGTTGCAAAAAACAATTGGCTTTGATGATAATGGTTTCTTAGCAGGTATCCGCTTCATCGGTGAAGCTGGTACATCCATGTTAATTTCCCTATTAGTTGCCGTCTATACAATGGGTATTGCAAGGAAAATCCCTATTAAGCAAGTAATGGAATCATGTACGACAGCAATCTCACATATCGGTATGATGCTCTTAATTATTGGGGGCGGGGGCGCCTTCAAACAAGTATTAATTGATGGTGGTGTCGGTGATTATGTAGCTGAACTCTTCCATGGAACTACCTTATCGCCAATTTTACTAGCATGGATTATTGCCGCTATCTTACGTATTTCATTAGGGTCAGCTACAGTTGCTGCTTTAACAACAGCTGGGTTAGTCATTCCAATGTTAGGTCAGAGTGATGTGAATCTTGCTTTAGTCGTACTGGCAACAGGTGCAGGAAGCTTAATTGCTTCACATGTCAATGATGCTGGTTTCTGGATGTTTAAGGAGTATTTTGGATTAAGCATGAAGGAAACATTTGCTACATGGACCTTGCTAGAAACAATTGTATCTGTAGCTGGTTTAGGATTTATTTTATTACTAAGTTTATTTGTTTAAAAAAGTTAAAAAGGAGCAAGCACAATGTTAAATACAATTGGCGTTATCGGATTAGGCGTTATGGGAAGCAATATCGCTTTAAACATGGCTAATAAGGGCGAGCATGTAGCTGTTTATAATTACACACGAGATTTAACCGACAAACTTCTACAAAAAGTCGAAGGACAAGCGCTTACTCCCTACTATGAAATAGAAGAGTTTGTACAAGCTTTAGAAAAACCAAGAAAGATCTTTTTGATGGTGACAGCTGGTAATGCCATAGATTCAGTTATTCAATCAGTAGTGCCCTTCCTTGAAAAGGGTGATGTCATTATGGATGGCGGTAATTCTCACTATAAAGATACAGAACGTAGATATGATGAACTTAAAGCTTCAGGAATCGGATATTTAGGAATTGGGATTTCCGGTGGTGAAGTAGGAGCATTGACAGGGCCATCTATCATGCCTGGTGGCGATCAAGAGGTCTATGACAAAGTTGCACCTATACTGACAAAGATTGCAGCAAAAGTGAAGGATACACCATGCTGTACGTATATAGGTCCTAAGGGTGCAGGTCACTTCGTCAAAATGGTCCACAATGGAATCGAGTATGCGGATATGCAACTCATTGCGGAAGCCTATACGTTTTTAAGAAAAAATATAGGGTTATCCGTTGATGAAATTGCTACTATTTTTGAAACATGGAATCGAGGCGAATTGAAAAGCTATTTAATTGAAATAACAGCTGAAATTTTAAGGAAAAAAGATGAGGTAACAGGGTTACCATTAATTGATATGATTCTAGATAAAGCTGGTCAAAAAGGGACTGGGAAATGGACAAGCCTACAATCGATAGATAGTGGTATTCCTACATCAATTATTACGGAGGCTTTATTCGCTCGTTATATTTCATCATTAAAAGAAGAACGAATTAGAGCAGAGGCAATACTAACTGGACCAAATTACAATCAGCAAAATCTAGAGAAGGATGTCTGGATTGAATACGTTCGCCAAGCCCTATATATGGGGAAAATCTGTGCTTATGCGCAAGGATTTACACAATATAAAATGACATCTGAGCTTTATAAATGGCATTTACCATTAAAAGATATTGCATTAATTTTCCGTAGTGGTTGTATTATTCGAGCGGAATTTTTAAATGTTATTAGTGAAGCCTATCAAAAGCAACCTTCACTAGATAATTTATTAATTGATCCATACTTTGCAGAAAAGACGAAGGACTATCAAAATGGCTTAAGAAAAATAGTTTGTGAAGGCATCCAAGCAGGAAATGCGTTCCCATGCTTAAGTGCTTCTCTCACATATTACGATAGTTATCGAACAGGTTCATCTAATGCAAATATGTTACAGGCACAACGCGATTATTTCGGTGCACATACGTATGAACGAGTTGATGCAGAAGGTGTTTTCCATACAAATTGGTAAGTAAAAAGCTAAAATATACATCATTCCCTCAATGATTGTATATTTTAGCTTTTTTATTCTAGATAAGCATGTACTCGATTACGTCCTGCTTGTTTTGCCGCATACAGTGCTTTATCCGCATTATTTAAAAGCTGATACAGTGTCTCTTGTGTACCTTCAGCTACACCACAGCTAATGGTAGCTCGAATTGCTCCCTCAGCCGTCATAAGTGGCTGGGATTCTACGCTATTACAAAGCAAATCAGCTAAGGCTTGCCCCTCTATTAATGTATAGCCCTTGAGTGCGAGAACAAATTCCTCACCGCCATATCGGGCAAACAGTTCTCCTTTTTTCAATACACTCTGACAAACCTTGACGACATGAACTAGTAATTGATCGCCGATAGCATGCCCATACGTATCATTGACGGTTTTAAAATGATCGATGTCCATTAAAATGACAGTAAAAGCTGATGATGATTCTCTTGCCTCGCTGTAAGCCTGATTACATTGTTGAAAAAAAGCTCGACGATTATAAATTTGTGTAAGCTCATCATAAAAGGCCAGTTGCTCTAACTGTCTTTGTAGCCCCTTTAACTCTGTTATATCAGTAAAAATAAGTAATAGCCCCTTACCATGATTAACATGTTGCAGCTCTGTAACGCGCACTTGATAAGTATGATGCGAAAGCACAATCTCGATGTCTTGTGTATTCATCGCTGCTTCTAATGTAAATGGCATCGTTTGCCCAGTTACTTCAAGCCATGCTTTCCTAATATCCCTACCAATCATGGATCTGGTTAGCTGAGGAAGCACCTTGCTGCAGGCTTGGTTAAATTCTATTAATCGGGCAGATTCATCTAACACAATAACCCCATCCTTGATACTATGAAATATTGCATCCTTGGCAACAGGCATCACCCTAAATAACCGTGAGGAATTAATAGACCATAAATACAAAAATGACGAAGCCCATAATACCATGGGAACAGGATCAACCCCTTGAGGTGTTAAGCCCAATAAATAGATGAATGCCGTTATCATTGGAATAAGTTGACCACACATTAAGGCAATCAATTGTTGCCGATAGGCCTTAGTAGTCTCTTTCCAATGGATTAATACTAATAAAAAAGATACGAACATACAGCCAAACGTAAATATGCCATGAACGATATACCATATGCCAATTTCCTGATGCACATAGGGTGCCCCTAATACAGGATCTATTTCAAATACTCTATAATGAAAATGGTGTATATCATTTGTAGCAACCATGATTAAGCTAATAAAAGGAATGGCAAGAAGAGCCATTATCTTTTTCCTTGTGAGATGAAAGCCCAAGTATTGCATGATAAACAATAATCCGAGAGGCGTTGAAAAAGCCATACCTACATAAAGGATGGCTGTCCAAACCTTGATAGCGCTCAATGTTGTAGCAATTAAACCAAAAGCAGCGGCAAAACAATATACCGCAATTAGTCCGGTATAACTAATAAACAATTGAGCAATTTTTGTATAATTGTAGCGTTTTAGAAATACGTATAAACATAAATACAAATTTAGTACACCTGATGTACAGCTAAGAGTAATGAAAGCAGTCAATTGTGAATTCATGTCTATGTACCTCTTTAAATTTTTAATTTTAATGTAGCATACATATAAAATTTTGTGGATTTATTTATTGATTAAATTGCATCAAAAAGTGAATTTAAAGGAGTAACGAATATGATCAATAAGGATAACTCAGAAATCATTTTCTTTTCCGATCCAGCAGAAAATCGAACCCACCCCTTTTATAACAAACAAATTGTATTTACAGGCGCCCTTTCTACCATGACACGATCCGAAGCCGCCAAACAAGTAAAAGCCTATGGAGGGTATTTACAGGGAGCTGTTACACAGCAAACGGATTTCGTCGTTCTTGGTGATAAACGTCGCGGTATAAGCGCCAAGCAGTATAAAGCTGAGCAGCTAATTAACCAGGGACAAGATATTCAAATATTAATAGAAGATGATTTTTTATGGCTTATTTCAATACCAAAGGAAATGGACAAGTAAAAAGAGTATGTAAGGTTGTCCTTCTTACATACTCTTTTAAAACAATATTCATGTGTTTAACACATGAACTATTTATTGACCTTAGGTGCTGGATAATCAAAGCCCTTTGTATCCACCTCTACCTTTTTCATTTGCTGATCTTCTAGTGGTTTATTTGTAGCATCTCGCTCTGCTCCAACAATGGCATCAACTGTTTCCATTCCCTCGATTACCTTGCCAAAAGCAGCATATTCCCCATCAAGATGTGATGCTTCCTTTACCATAATGAAAAATTGTGAGCCTGCTGAGTTTGGATCATCTGAACGAGCCATCGAAATAACACCACGTTCATGCTTCATATTATTTTCAAATCCATTTGAAGAAAACTCACCATCAATTGAATAATCAGGCCCTCCAGTACCGTTCCCCTTTGGATCTCCACCCTGAATCATAAAATCAGGAATAACACGGTGGAAAATAAGACCATCGTAAAATCCATCTTTCGCCAAAGCAATAAAGTTGGCTACTGTATTCGGTGCTACAGTAGGCTCCAATTCAATAACTATTTTTTCATCATTGCTCATCGTAATCGTCACAATTGGATTTTCCTTCACTTTTGACGCGTAATCCACTGCTTCTTGCGTTTCCTTAGTCGTGTTACTCTCTGTTTTCTCACTATCCTTCGCTGTACCACAGCCTGTCAAAACAACCATAATGGCTAGCAGTGATAGCATAAAATACATACCTTTGTTACGTGCAAACATATCCTTTTCAGCTCCTCTTGTTATGCATCAATTCATTATAAAACTATCCAAACTGTAGGACAAATCTTAATAACTTATAAAAAATGGGCATAGGTTCTTTAATCCTACGCCCATTTTATCTGAAGTCATGAGGAAACATAAATACATTAATGTATCATACTTCCTGATTATTCGATTCAATCTCGGTTCATTGTTCTTTTTCATAAATTTAAAATCACTACTAGGATATTCACACATGGATCACTTATAAATTTCTGACACTTTAAAAATGTCCACACCCTTTTAATAATCCGTATATACTCTTTTAATCTTCATTTTTTTTAATGAAAAAGATGTTTCTTTAATTAAATGTACAATTGTCTATAATTCATCTATACCTTTAAAATTGACAAATATGTATTAGTTAAGCAAAATTAACTTAACTAAAAAGATTTAAATAGATATATGAAGGATGATAAATCTGTGCATGATTATTTAATAATAATAGACAAAATCAATCAACAATTTGAGCAGTTTAAATTGTTAGTTTTACAAGAAACAAAAGAGATCGAAGAATTACAGAATTTCCACTTAACCCCCCAACAGGAAATTATTATGAGTTATATAATTCGAAATGAACCAGTTATTGCAAAAGATTTAGCAACTCATTTCGATATTTCAAAAAGTGCAGTTAGCCAAGTTATTTCAAAGCTTGAAGAAATGAATATGATTTATCGTCAAGAAAATTTAACAAACCGTAGAGAGACCTTTATTTATCTTGGAAATAGAGGAAAAGAGTTTCATCAGCTTATTAAAAAAATCGATGAAATTCTTGTGGAAAAATATTATTCCAAAGCAAGCTTAATAGAGTTAAAAAATATTCTTGATACATTAAATAAAATTGTCGGAAATAAAAATCAAATTGATTAAGAACTAATAAAATTATCTACCTCTCTAAGCTTACCCATTTTCAAAACAGTGTAGCAAAGACTGCCTTTGGTAGATTAACTTAACTTTAATTGTATATTCAGAAAAAAGGATTCAGAAATAAAGAATACCTTTGAATATTTCATCCTAATTTATAATGTTCGAATAATGTATAAAGAAATATATTACAGTTTTCCTACACAACTATATTAATTTTAAACTATTAATCATTTTTAATATTAGCTTCGAAATAGTAAAACTGGTCTTCTATTATCTCTTTTCTAAGCAATGGATCAGGAGCTTCGCCCTTCACATATTGATCAAAAAAGGCCAAAATATACTTATTCATAACTTCATGAAAATGATCTATATCAATATTCCATGACAATAAAGGAGAGAGATAAGGGAAATCAGTAAAAGAATAATGATCTCCTGCTATAAAAGTGAGCATAAAAGTATCTCCCCTGATTCCCTCTTTATAGTGATAATCAACAAGCTCTGTAATTTTATCATGGTACTTTTGAAATTCTTCTGTAGTTATCTTCGTATATTGTATTTCTTCATCAGGTATGTAAAGATAATTTTCATCTAAAATAAACATAAAAGGCTGATTAAATCCTGAGCTGGCTACTGGCTCATGCAATGGACCATCTATATTGATTCCTGCTGAAATTCTTCTATCATCCAACAATGCTTGAGCAGCTGTTGAACCTCCATATGAATGACCAAATATACCTATTTTGTTCATATCTATCTTTCCAGTAAATAAATCTACAGGATCCTTATCATTTATGATAGTTAATTGATCAATCACATAGCTCATGTCTGTTGATCGAGTTTTAACATCTTTCTCATCTGCAATATTAAAGGAATAAGAATATGCGTTTTTCTGATTCATTATTTCTCTTCCATCTGGAAACTTCGTATAAGCTGCATCATTTGTATGGTCAACGCTTACAACAATATATCCATGGCTCGCCATTTCCTCCATTTGAGAAAAATTTTGCATTCTTGTACTGCCATATCCATGTGAAAATAAAAGTACAGGGAATTTTTCTTGTTTATTGGTTACAGCTACATCTTTTATACTATTAGTTTGTCCATACTTTAAATATTCAAATAAAACGCGCGGTGTAGAAAAAATGAATTCCATTGTTCCTGACCATTCTTCGTATGGGAAGGGTTCATAATGTGTTTCCTTCACCTCCTTTTCCACATCTGCCGGATACCATATCTGTATCATTAATTCCCGAACTTTTTGTGCTGAGTTCTGCCTGGATTCATCTTTCAGATGTCTTGAATTCATGCCTACTTCAAAAGGTCCTGTAGGCTTAGGAAGTTGAAAAACAGGCATGAATGTTACTAACACAAAGCTACTAATCGAGTAAATGATAATAAATAAGATATATAAAATCTTTCTTACCTTTCTTTTATTTTTCACGTTCCCAACCATGGATTTTACTTTTTTTCTGTTCGTTTGTATGAGTATCTTCATTGTTAATACAGTTAAAAGAATAAATAAAATATAACTTAATCCCATTTGCCATCGATAACCCTCAAACCCCAAATGAATAATTAAAACGATAAATGCACTGATGTTAGTTATTAATTTTATTTTTACATCAAATTTAAAAAGAAAAGAAAATAACCATATAATATGCACTACAATTAATATCTCTTCAAACAGCCTCAATAATATCATCTCCTATCAACAAACCAATGAGTTTAGTTAACTTTACTTAACTTTAAATTACAATAATCTAATTGTCAATTTTTTCTGAAGCTTTTTATAAATATTGTTTAAATCCCATAAGGTCATATGATCAGAATATTTCAAATGCTATATAACAAAAATATACTTACAGTACAAACCAAGATAATGGCTTGTATTGTAAGTATGTTTCTAAAAGAATTTTTTTACATTTTACTAATTTTAATTTTGCATCTTTAAAATGTACTGAGATAACGGTTTTAATTACTGTACTATACATATTCATTAAAGTTTGAAAAATTAGGACCAGCCTAAATTTAATTAGTTCACGTTTTATAAATAAGTATAGCGTCAATAAATTTCAATCCCTTTGTCTAATACAGATTGATTTTGTACTTGATTCCCTAAAATATATAGTTTTTTTAAGTTAGGCAAATTCACTAAGGGTTCCACATTCGAAATGGCATTATTTTCTAAATGGAGCACCTCTATTTGTTGCCAATTTCCCAAGAAATTTAACGATTGTAGTGAACTATCTTGTAAAGTGAATGAACGTAAATTTGTAAAGCCAGCAAAGTAAGGCATGATCTTATCAACTTCTTGCACCCATTCCCCATTACCAATTTGAATGGAAACATCATTTAAAGTTAAATGCTCCAGCACGTTGTTCGTAAATGGCTTGCTATTCACCTGAAAATTACATTCATTACAGTTTAACATTTTTACATGCTGCAAATTGAATAAGTCATTGGTTTCATAAAAGAGGGTCTCATTTAAATTGATTGTTTGCAAATGAGGTAGGTCATTTAATGAACGAATACCTGTAAGAGTTCCATACTCCATGACTGTAAGCTGTTCTAGCTGTGGGTATTTCAGTAGTTCTGCACCATTCAATTGCGAATCCGATCCACTTATAGAAACCGTCAAATCTCTTAAAGCCGGTGCCTCTAGCTTTGGTAAAAATGAGCTCTTCAGCTCTGCTTTTTTCAAATGGGGCGCTACAATCGATGAAATATCACCATGATAACCAGTTAACGATAACTCCGTCAATGATGTTAGACTGTTTACCATATCCAACAACTCCACTTGACCAGGAGAAGCTAAACGTAGCTTTGTTAAAGATGACATATTTCTAAGTCTATCTAAATTGATTATATTCATGTTTTCAAGATCTAAAGATTGTAGTTTAGGCATGTTTTGTATAAAATCAATCGTTTTTAAATTTCTTACTGAAGTAAGTTTTAATTCTTGTAATTGAGTCAATGCGTATAGTGGGCTAAAATCTGTAGCTTCACTAATGTCTATTGCTAACGACTCTAAATCAGTGAATGTAGACAGCCACTTTAAATCATTGATCGATTTTAAGGACAGTGATTTCAGCGATAATTTATTTAGAATCTGGAAATCTGTCACCTCTTCAGCCACATAAGATAGTTCAAGCGATTGAAGATTGGGGAACTCTAATAATAAAGCAAGTTCATCATTACTTCTAATTTGGATAGAGAGCTCTTTAACATTTGACTTATCACTAAAATATCCTGCGATTTTACTAAATGATTCATTAAAGCTACCTGTATAACTTTTTAAGTTTTCAAGATGGTGAAAGCTTACTTTTTCACTTTGTGATATTTCATAATCATTCATGAGCTTTAAAACCGTTAATCCAGTAAAGGCCTCAAAGTCCTTTTGTTCAATTTCTTGCGTATTTAATAACTTATCCATAATGATATAAGTTGAAATTTTAGCTTCCTTATTTGTAAAAGGATCTTCTAAGCTATAATCAAAATACCATTGATTGTCAGAATAGTAGGCAGCCAAATATCGAATACTTGCAATCTCTTCTTTTGTTGGCATCGCCCCACCTTTATCAAAAATATCTTTTAAAAAGAACAGAAGAACTTCACTTTCAGGCATTATCCGAACAGATAGCTCTTCACGGTTTCCATCCTCTGTTTGATTACTAATTAAAAGGAAATACCCAAGGAATACACACATCATGACAATGGGTATCAGAAGGAGCAGCTTTAAATTTGTTTTTGGACGGGATATTGTATTAGGAGAAGCTGTTCCATAATAATTATTAATCGTTTGATCTACATAATAAACTTTATTCTCTTTCAACATGATTTCAGTATCACAAAAAGGACATTTAAATGTTTGCTCTTCTTTATATTCAATTTTCCCATTACAATTTGGACAATTTAATTTAATAAATTCCACTGGCAGCCCCCCAGCACTATTTTCCATTAAGCTTAGTTGTCTAAAAAATAAATGTCAATATTTACGAAGTATAGGTAAGCAATCTAAAACTATATTTGAAGTGCCTAGCCAGATAAATACTTAACTAAATTTACAATAACTCTATACTCGGGTTGTTAAAGTTTGCCCATGCTATATCACTGTTAATGTATCTAACCATTCTATAGGCTACTGGCTTAAAACCGCACTTAGGCCAAAAAGTCGATGCAGCAAGATTCGTTATTCTCCAATCTGTAATGATATTCTCATAGCCCGCCTCTTTCATCCTTCTACAGCCTTCATTCATCAGCTCTTTTCCCACACCTCTTCCCATTTGAGAAGAGTAAGTACCTGCAATCGTTAGCTCTATTGCATGCTCAGGTGTCATCAAATCTGAATTTATAGGGTAATATTTTTGAAATCCTAATTCCTGCCCATCCTTTATTGCAACGAGACATGTATCATCATTATCCTCTACTATACTTTTATATGAGGCTTTTATGCTCATGACAACTTCAGGGAATACGGGCTCAAATGTAGGTGCGGCATTTTGATACGATTGAATGATCCTAGACATTTTCCCCATCATTTCACTATCCATTTTATTAGCAACCCTAATCTCTGCATTACATACATTTTCAAATGGTTTGTAATCCCCTATGTTCATTACGCCATGTACTTGCTGTATAGAAAAGCTTAATCGTAGGTAGGCATCATAATAAGCCTGATTTCCAAGTGGGATTATCGTGTAATGCATAAAGCACCCCTGCTCTAGCCACGCCACTGAAACCTCTGTATAGAGATTCCTTATAAGCTCAGAGGATTGATCCTTTCTGATTGCCATTCCCTCATAGGGTACCCATATATGTCTGCCTCTTACCGTGTCAATCTTAACGACTCCGATTATATACCCTACTAGGTCATCTTTAATAAATGCCCCCACCCCATTGACATTATTATGAACAAATAAATTTTCAAGCATATTCGTTATATGTTCAGTATTAAGATAGTTGTTGTTTAAAAATGGATATACCTCCCCTTCGAAGCTCTGTCTATTAATGAGTAACTTAGCCATTGCGGGTATATCATTCATACTGATTGTTTTATACTCACATTTTCCCACTTCAACTCTCCCCCTAAATTTTCACTTTATATTACCTATTCTATCATTATAGATAAGACAGGATTTTGTTGGAAATTTCCATCCTTAAGCTAAGCCAATTAACTATGTAGAAATAAAGTAAATATGATATCTTTTTGCAAGATAGTATTTTGGAAAGAGAGGATATTTATCAATGAATCAAAATAATTTCTGGCTTGATTTACCAAGGCCGTTTTTCATTTTAGCTCCTATGGAGGATGTGACAGATGTTGTATTTCGTCATGTCATTCAGGAGGCAGGGCGACCCGATGTGTTTTTTACTGAATTCACCAACACGACGAGCTATTGTCATCCAGATGGCTTAGATAATGTACGTAGCCGCTTAGCTTTCACAGAAGATGAGCAGCCCATTGTTGCACATATTTGGGGGGACAACCCTGAACATTTTCGTCAAATGAGTATTGGTATGAAGGAATTAGGCTTTAAGGGAATTGATATTAATATGGGCTGCCCAGTTGATAATGTAGCAGAAAGAGGTAAAGGCGCTGGCTTAATTCTCCATCCTGAACTAGCCGCAGATATTATTCAAGCAGCCAAAGCAGGAGGCTTACCAGTTAGTGTCAAAACAAGACTTGGCTTTACGGATGTAGCAGAATGGCGTGAGTGGCTTACCCATATTTTAAAACAGGATATCGCCAATCTTTCTATTCATCTCCGTACACGGGAAGAAATGAGTAAGGTTGCTGCACATTGGGAATTAATTGCAGATATCAAAAAACTACGTGATGAAGTTGCTCCCCAAACATTACTGACAATCAACGGTGATATTCCTGATCGTTTAACAGGTCTACAACTAGTTGAACAATATGGTATTGATGGTGTAATGATTGGTCGCGGCGTGTTTTCAAACCCATTTGCCTTTGAAAAGGATCCTAAAGAGCATAGCGCCAAAGAATATCTTAACTTGCTATACCTACACCTGGATCTGCATGACCACTATTCCAAGGAATTCGAAACACGTTCATTTAAAGCATTACAACGTTTCTTTAAAATATATGTACGTGGCTTCAAAGGAGCTAGTCAATTGAGAGTTCAATTACTGAACGCAAATTCTACAGATGAAGTCCGTGAATTATTAGCTACGTATATTGCCGACAAACTAACGGAGTAAACCATTAATATAAGTTGCAACATAAAAGAGGAGACTGGCTATCGCCAATCTCCCTTTTACTTGTAATCATTTATTGGGCCTTTATCCATCAGAACTTCTACCGTATTAGAAGATTCCATGTTAAAAGAAATGCCGTTAACGAAATATATCAATAGAAAATTCGGGTACTATTTACAAAATCCTTCTGAAGGGGAATCTTTGGAAACAAATACTGACAGCATATAAGGAAAACCAATCTAATTTCTCATAAAAACATTTTATGCTATGATATTTAAATTGTGTCTACTAAGTAACACAGTTACATTCATCTAAGAAAGAGGTATTTATGCATCATACACAGTTATCCAAGCGACATTGGTTACTTATCTTAACACTTGCATTATTAACATTTGTTCTTGGGACAAGCGAATTTGTTATTGTCGGGATCTTAACTGATATTTCTTCAAGCCTTCATATGACTAATGCAAAAGCAGGTACACTCGTTTCTGCGTTCGCTCTTACATTTGCCATCGCCACACCACTCGTGATGTCAGCAACAAGCCATTTTCCAAAGCGTAAATGGATGCTGTTTTTGATAGGTTTCTTCATTGCATTAAATGCTCTGTGCGTAATTTCAACGAGCTATATTATGCTCCTTGTCCTTCGGGTTATGACAGCGATTGTGACAGGCGTATTGATCTCTCTAGCCATGATTGTTGCGAGCGAAACCATGCCGACTAACAAACGCGGTCTTGCGATATCATTCGTTTTCGGTGGTTTTACACTGGCAAATGTAGTTGGCGTTCCCATTGGAATTGTTATCGCCGAATGGTACGGCTGGAATGCCACATTCATGTTAACCACTCTTCTCGGAGGGTTGGCGTTTGCGGCATCTTTTTTTGTCTTACCTACTCGGCTCAGCCAAGTACGAAGCTCCATACGCGATCAATTTTCTTTACTAATCCAGCCACGAATTTTAATTGCCTTTTTCATTCCTGCTCTCGGGTTTGGTGCAACCTATGCAGTCTTTACGTACCTTGTTCCTATTTTAAAGGGGATGGGTGCACCAAATAGTTCTATAAGTCTAATCTTATTCGGTTACGGGTTTCTTTCGATTTTCAGCAACATTCTTGCCAATAAAATCGCCAGTCACAATGCCATTGGTCGACTTCGGTTTGTTTTTCTCGTCCAAGCAATTGTACTGACAACTTTATTTTGGACGACAAATCATTTTATTTTAGGACTAGCAAACATTGGATTAATGTCACTAATGGCCATCCTCTTAACAACATCTACTCAGCTTTATTTAATAGATTTGGCCGAAATTTATAAACCAGAAGCTAAAGGACTCGCAGCTTCTCTTATGCCAGTGGCAAGTAACGTAGGCATCGCTTTTGGGTCTGCATTAGGCGGAATTGTGTATCATCAAGGAAATTTGATGAATGTCACATGGGTCGGTGGTATAGTTGCCATCTGTGCAAGTCTGCTAACTTTCTTTAGTTATCATCTAGACCATAAACAAAAGAAAATGGCATAAAACAATAGGTACTTTAGTAAAAATATAAATTAAACAGACCCATGCGCATAATGCGAATGGGCCTGTTTTTACTTTTGATACTTATCTTCATAATAAGGAAGCCTATTTCAAAGAATTATCCTGAAATAAGATGTTTTTCTTTCATTGGTCCTACTTTATTTAAAATGATTGCACCAACCATTTGAATAATCGTCTTCACAATAATTTGCCCTATAATGGCGGCAGGTACCGCTTCCCATGGCAATATATTGGCACCAAGTGGACTTAGGCCGATTACGACAAAAATTGCAGAATCTAGAAATCCTCCAACAATGCCACTGTAGAACACACGCCAAGCCATTGGTAATTTTAATCGAGTATAGATTTCTGTATCAGCTGTTTCAGCGACAACAAATGATAGTGCTGAGGCTACCACAATCAAAAGTGTATCACCCAGTAGGAATGACACCACAGCTGATAAAATTAAAGCTGTAATAATAAATAAATACGTCTTTTTTCTACCATATTTATTTTGTACTAGATCCCGAAAAATAAAGGTTGCTCCAATTAAAAGCGTTCCCATTGGGACAATAAACATGCCAAAATGTAATGGTGCAAATGCTGCCGTTACTACATTAGCGATGACAATAGATAATAAATAAAATAAAATTCTCATACTTTTACTCCTCAAGTAAATTTAAAGACATTTTTGCAGCGGCTCACTATACACCTCTTTTATTTCCCCAAACGAGGGCATGTAACTGTGGCAGTACTTTAACATCTCTTAAATCCTCATCCTTTATTACTCTATCAATCAGCGCATGATATTTATCCAATAAATGCATCATTAATTGTGAATTATCAGTTGTCGCGAGATCATCATTACCAACTTGAAGATAAAAAGGAATCAGGGGATATCGATGGTGAATTTGTTTAGCATAATCGTAATCCTCTTGATTAAAAACGACTATTTTGAGGGATACATGGTGATTGTTGTTTCGATCTTTAAGTTTTTCGAAGATATAAGAGAGCACCGAGTAGTCTGTGGTCATTCCAGAACTAGGTGGCTTTGGTGAAATCGTCAGTTCATCAATCTCATACATCCATTTTTGCCACCTACTCCCCTGTGTTTCTACCCCGATTTTTATGCCATTTTCTTTTAATATGGCAATGAGCTCTGCTAAATTCGGATTGAGTGCAGGATTGCCGCCTGAAATCGTAACAAATGAAAAACCATTGCCTCCCAGCTGCTTGAGCTCAGCCCAAATCTCTTCCGCTGTCATTTGGACAATAAGATGCTTTCCACTGCCATCCCACGTAAACGCTGAATCACACCAAGAACAGGAGTAATCACAGCCTGCGGTTCTCACAAACATTGTCTTCTGGCCAACGACCATTCCCTCACCTTGAATTGTTGGTCCAAAGATTTCAATTACAGGTATTTTACTCAACTTCCATCCACTCCCGTCTCGTTTCTGCATAGCTTGTCGGAGTTTCATAAAGTTTAATAAACTCTACACGCGCACCGTTATATCCTTCATCAAGCAAGGCCTCAGTCAACTTTTCGTATATCCACACAACAATGTTCTCTGCTGTCGTATTCATGGGCGGAAGTGTTTCATTTAAATAACGGTGATCTAAATGAATCTCTATTTTTCGTTTCCATATTTCTTTTATATCGCCAAAATCAATTATCAAACCACGTTCATCTGTGTAGCCACTCAGCCCTAATATAACTCGATAGGTATGACCGTGCAGATTTTTACATTTCCCCTCATAATGGTGCAGATGATGAGCAGCATCGAAGGTAAATTCTTTGCTGATGAGGACACGCTTTGCATGGTATTTCAATTGATTTCTTTGAATATCCACATCCATTTTCTGGAGTCTCTCAACGATTTTAAAATCTGACATGTCTTAAGACTCCTTCCTATAACTTAAATACTCATCAAGCCCTTTATTTCGCAATTTACATGCTGGGCATTCACCACAGCCATCTGCTATGACACCGTTATAGCAAGTCAACGTTCTTTCTCGTACAAACTCAAGTGCCCCAAGCTGATCAGCTAATTCCCATGTCTGTGCCTTATTCAGCCACATCAACGGAGTATCAATCACAAAGGAATCATCCATCGATAAATTTAATGTTACATTCAAGGATTTAATAAAGACATCACGGCAATCCGGATAGCCACTAAAATCAGTTTCACAAACACCTGTTACAATATGCTTCGCTCCTACTTGGCTCGCTAAAACGCCCGCAAATGAAAGAAAAAGGAGATTGCGACCAGGCACAAAAGTCGATGGGAGCTCACCATTTTCTCCGTCCTTCACCTTTATGTCTTGTCGTGTCAATGCATTCGGAGCAAGCTGGTTCAGAAGTGACATATCAAGTATATGATGCTTGATACCAAGTTCACTCGCTATCTCCTTTGCACATTCAATTTCAAGACGATGCCGTTGACCATAATCAAAAGTTACTGCCTCAATCTCTTCAAAGCGTTCTTTTGCCCAGAACAAACAAGTTGTGCTGTCCTGACCTCCACTAAATACTACAATTGCTTTTTCCTTTTTCATCTATAAAGACTCCCTTATATCGAAAAAACAGCACTCTAAGAAAAAGTGCTGCTTTCTTCTTAGTTTTTTTAAGAGGGTAGCTAAAAACCTCTTTCTTGCTTCATTTATCGATTATCAATTTTTTCTGGATTAAGATCGTGGTTCATTAAACGATAATTGGCGATTTCTTCGTATTTCGTTCCTGGCTTCCCATAGTTACACCATGGATCAATCGAGATACCCCCACGTGGAGTAAATTTTCCCCAAACCTCTATATATCTTGGATCAAGTAGTGTAATTAAATCATTCATAATGATATTTACGCAATCTTCATGGAAATCGCCATGATTTCTAAAACTGAATAAATACAACTTTAGTGATTTACTTTCAACAATTTTTTTATCTGGAATATACGAAATGTACATCGTAGCAAAATCAGGCTGATTTGTAAGCGGACATAAACTAGTAAACTCTGGGCAATTAAACTTAACAAAATAATCTCGATTAGCATGAAGATTATCCACTGCCTCTAATACCTCAGGTGCATAATCATAGGAATACTTTGTACCTTGATTACCTAATAGGGTCAAATCCTTTAATCCTTCTTCATGACTTCTGCCAGACATAAAAAAAACCTCCTTGTAAAATGTTTCCCAACACTTTTCAAGAGAGGCATCACCAATTCAGTCTATTAAAACATAAGTAAAAACATAAAAAAAGCCACGTCCGATATGGACATGGCATATTTGTCATGTTTCCATAGTTTTTTATAGAGGGTATCAGCTATGAACCTCTCCCGTTTTAGTCCGGGCATTCTTTTCTTCCATATCGTACAAAAAATAATACAGAACGTCAAATAGATTTTTTACAAAACTCTTAAATGATAAAAAGGATGATTACTGTAAGTCATTTATCATTTAAAAGTTCTACTTTTTTATTAAATTACTAGGAAAATAGAATTAATTCATTTTTGACAAAGTCATACTAATTATCAATATTTTGATATTTTTTAATATTCCGATATTCGAATTATCTCACCTGTGATAAATTGGAATTATCGCACTAAACTGAAAAGTGTGATAATTAAGAGTGGAGGGAGAAATGAGATTTGAAAAAGTTTAAGTTTACGAAGTTTTTAAGTAGTATGATAGCTTTCGTTATGGTGCTTTTTCTATTGGTTCCATTATCGAGTGCTAATGCTGAAGAATCGAAACCATTCAAGCAGGATAGTCAAAGTGAAAGCACACTTCAACTAAAGGCGGCTATCGCTGAACAGCTAAGCTTGTCTAAAGATGGTCCAACTCTTCACGAAAGCTTACAAAATGTATCAGGCAATCAAGAAGTTGCTGTCATCGTACATTTATCTGAAAAGCCTGTGGCACTAGAGCAAGGAATAAGCCAAGTGAAAGGCCAAAAGTTCTCTAATGCGCGAGCAAATGAAGTTCGTTCAAATGTAAAATCTCAACAAGCACAAGTAAAAAAAGAATTAGCTACTAAAAATGTTCAAATGACTCAAGGCTACACATTTGATACTGTTTTAAACGGCTTTGCAGCAACTGTGAAAGCAAATGACCTCCCGAAGCTGCTTTCAATAGAAGGAATTACATTAATCGAGCCTGATGCGATTGTTTACGCATCAGAAGACAATACAATGAAATCATCAGAACTTATTAAGGAAGATCAATTAGAGGCTCAAATGAATACAAGTATTTCTTTCCTCGGCATCGAACAGCTTTGGAAGGAAGGAATTGAAGGACAAGGTATAAAGGTGGCAGTATTAGATACTGGTATTGACGCAGATCACCCCGAGTTTGCTGGAATTTACAAGGGCGGGAAAAACTTCATTCCAAATTCATCAACTTACACAAAGCCTCGGGCAGATGACGATGCATCGGAAACATTGCCTTCTGAGCGTCCTGCCGGAACACCTGAATTTAATGAAAAAGGAAGCTCGTTCTATACTTCTCACGGTACCCATGTTGCTGGAACCATTGCAGCAATTGGAGCTAACAATTTCGGCATTAAAGGAATTGCTCCAAAAGTAGACCTTTATGCTTACCGTGTTCTTGGTGCATATGGAAGTGGGGCTACATCTGGTATTGTTAAAGCAATTGAAACGGCCGTAACAGAAAAAATGGACATAATCAACCTTTCTCTTGGTGGGGGGGCTAACTCTGAAACGGATGCTGGTTCATTTGCTATTAATAATGCAATGATGGCTGGAACAATCGGAGTAATTGCAACAGGGAACTCTGGCCCAAATCGAGGAACAATGGGCACGCCTGCAACTGCTCGTTTAGGCATTGCTGTCGGTAACACAACAAATCCTGAAACAATGTATAACGGTGAAGTGAATGTTACAGTTGGTGACTACAACTTAACAAAACAGCTCCCATTAATGGGAACAACTTTTGGAAGGGATTTAGCAACACAGCTTCAAGGAGAATTTGACCTAGTCGCTATTCCTGGAAACGGAGAAGTAAAAGACTATGAGGGAATCGATGTAGAAGGTAAAGTGGCATTGATCTCTCGTGGCAGTATCGCATTTGTTGATAAAATTGCAAATGCAAAGGCAAATGGGGCAGTCGCCACAATTATTCATAACTTTGCTGGGGGAACAAATGCACCTAATATTTCAGGTACATTCCTGGGTGATTCCTTTGCTTTTCTACCAACATTTGATATGTCCCAAACGGACGGCAATGCAATTCGTGCTGCATTAGCCGGTGGAACTGGAAAAGTTAGCTTTAGTCAATTTACTTCCACAAAGACACTGGGAGATGAAGTAAACGATTCAAGTTCCCGTGGACCATCTACACCAAACTTTGACATTAAACCAGATGTAAGTGCACCTGGAACAAACATTATGTCAACGATTCCAATGTATAAAAAGGATTTCCCTGATGCAGATTATGCAGAGGCATATGATCGTAAAACAGGAACTTCTATGGCAACACCGCATATTACAGGTATTGTTGCATTACTTAAACAAGCAAATCCTGATTGGAATGCGTTCGACATAAAAGTGGCGCTTTCTAATACAGCAAAGGTTTTAGATAAAACAAAATACGATGTGTTCTCTCAAGGTGCAGGTCGTGTAAATGCTTATGCTGCAGCACATCCAGAAATTCTTGCCTATGCATTGGATAGTGCAATTTTAGATGGAACAGGAGCTGTTTCAGAAAACTTAAAAGGGACAGTTACTTGTTACTTTTGGTCCACAATCACTTAAAGACCAGGATATTTCCGTAACGAAACAAGTTTTAGTAAAAGATATAAAGGGGAACGGCGGTAATTATAACGTATCAATTGATGTGACAAAATCATTTGGTGATGCAACTGTTACAGTCGACCAGCCAACATTTAATCTAGTTGGTGAGCAAGTGTTAAATCTTACATTAACTGCTTCACAAGCTACAGCTCCAAACGGCTCGGAAATACTGGGGTATATTCACATCAGCGGTGGTGCTACAGAAATTTCATTGCCGTTCGCAGCTGACTTTGGAATCGAGGCAGTAACTGAAATTAAAGATTTAAAGATTACAGAAACAGATCTATCCTTTAATGGAGATGGCGTGAAAGATTCAGCTGTACTTTCATTTACATTAACTGGCGATGTAACAACTAACTATATCGAGCTTTGGGATATTATGAATCCTCAGGGTGGAGAATATGGTGATGGCTACATCGGTTATCTACATGCAGGTACTGCACTAGGAAAAGGCTCTTATACGCTGAATATCGCTGGGCAATACAAACCATGGGGAACAGAACCTGCCACAACAATTCCAGATGGTCTCTATACTATTGACTTTACTGGTCTTGCGGCATCAGGGGTAGTTTCAGATTATGTTGGGCCAATTATCGTGAAAACGACTAAGCCAGAAATTACTGGTTCAGTAGCTGAAGGTGTCGCTACAGGACAGGTAACAGATAAGTATATCGACTACAATGAAGAGTTATATTTATATGGTTTAAACTACAATTTAAATGATAAATTAAAAGCTTCCTATATTTCGACTGTGAATGGCGAAGTACAAGCGCCAGTTCCTTTTGAATTAAATCAAGATGGTAGCTTCACATTCCCAGTAACATCAGAAACGAATGCTGTATCCGTAAAAATTGAAGACGCTGCTGGAAATGTTGGTGAAGCATTAATATTTGAAAAAGATGTAGTTGAACCAAAAGTGACACTTTCCGTCAATCCAACTGAGCTAGACCTAACAGTTGGAAAATCTGCACAACTTACAGTAACAGAGACGTCTACTCCTCCAGAAGGTGAAGCAACAGAGAAAGATGTAACTTCACAAGCGACTTATGTTGTGGGAGATGAAAATGTTGCAACAATAGCAAATGGATTAGTAACTGCTGTAGGTGAGGGCACGACTACGATTACTATTTCATACGGTGATCATGAGGTTATGGTAAATGTTACAGTTAAAGCACCTGTTGTAGAAACACCAATCGTAACACTAGAAATTGACCAAGCTCAGGTTGAAACTAGAATAGGTAAAGAGGTTACGGTTAAGATTACTGAAGTAACTACTTTTGAGGGTAAAACAACAAAAAAAGATGTTACTACGCTTGCAACCTACGAAGTAGCAAATGATAAAATAGCTACTGTAAAAGCAGGAGCTGTAAAAGGAAAAGGTCAAGGTACTACGACAATTACGGTAACATACGGTGACCACACGTTAACATTCGGTGTGTTGGTTGAAAAGCCTGGTAATGGTAACGGCAATGGCAACGGCAACGGCAACGGTAATGGTAATGGCAATGGCAACGGTAATGGTAATGGTAATGGCAACGGTAACGGTAACGGTAACGGTAACGGTAATGGCAACGGTAATGGCAACGGTAATGGCAACGGTAATAATGAAGTTACCGAGGTTGAGTTATAATTAAATAAGTACAGTTCAGCAAAAAGAGAAATTGCGCTTTGCAATTTCTCCTTTTGTTATTTAAATTTCACTTACTTATGATAAGGTTGGCTGTAACTAGTCTAAGTGCAGTTTTTCTGTACAAGCTTTATCTAGTAATCGAGAGACCGTTCAGGACCTTTTAGTTTTATTTAAGCATTGTTGCAGTTAAAAATTCTCGTGTTCTCTCCTCTTTCGGTTGGTTGAAAAATTGTTCAGGTGTGCCGCGTTCAATAATTTTTCCATCATGCATATACACAATCCAATCAGCTACCTCTTTTGCGAATCCCATTTCGTGGGTTACAACAACCATTGTCATTCCTTCTTCAGCCAAGTCTTTCATGGTTGTTAAAACCTCTCCCACAAGCTCGGGATCGAGTGCCGATGTAGGCTCATCAAAAAGCATAATGTCTGGTTCCATCGCAAGTGCTCTAGCAATCGCCACCCGTTGCTTTTGCCCCCCTGATAATTTACTAGGATAGACATCCGACTTATCCTCCAAACCTACTTTTTTCAGTAATTGTTTTGCTTTGATGATAGCTTTCTCTTTGTTCACACCCTTTACCATAACAGGTGCTTCAATAATATTTTCTAAAACCGTTTTGTGTGGGAATAAGTTGAAATTTTGAAATACCATCCCTACCTTTTCTCTAATTTTGTTAAGGTCATCTGTCCGAGGATTGACTTCATTTCCCTCAATTATAATATTGCCACTATCTTTTCTTTCTAAAAAGTTCAAACAGCGAAGGAGGGTGCTTTTCCCTGACCCGCTCGATCCTATTAGACAAACAACATCGCTCTCGTAGACTGTCATGTCGATATTTTTCAATACATGTAAGTCTCCAAACGATTTATTCAATTGACTTATTTTAATCATTTCCTTGGTGTTCAATCTTTTCAGCTCCTATCTGTCGCTAACTGCTAATTTTAGTTCAGTTCGATTCACTACAAATGTCATCAACGCTACCAGCAATAAATAGTAGACTGCTACAATAAGTAAGTAGGTCATTTCATCAAAATTATTCGACCCAAGTGTTGTCGCCACATTAAACAGCTCATTCATGGAGATAAATGCGGCTAACGAAGAATCTTTTAAACTTATGATAAATTGATTGCCTAAAGGCGGCAATGCTCTACGGAATGCCTGTGGGAGAATAATCCTTCTTAATGTCAGTGTCTTTGTCATCCCCAAAGAGCGTCCTGCTTCAAATTGACCATTATCGACTGACTGAATTGCTCCCCGAAGGATTTCAGAAATATAAGCTCCATTATGTAGCGCTAGAGCAAGTGAAGCAGCCCAAAAATCAGGAAGAAGGAAAATCCCGCTAATTCCGAAGTAAAGGATAAATATTTGAACAATCAGTGGTGTTCCTCGCACCAAATAGACATATATATCTGAAATAAGTTCTAAAATTTTTATATTAGAAATTTTTAATAAGGCAAAGACTAGTCCGATGATGATTCCAAGTAAGATAGAAACCACCGTCAGCTCTAATGTTAAAAGCATAGCTTTAAAGAATACACCTTTTGTTTCGATTAGTATTTGAAAGAAATTCGAAAAGCTTGGCAAAGTACTACTTCCTTTCTTTTATAGTATTGATTTATTCTGGTTTTGTGGTAATGTCCTCACCAAAATATTTGATACTGATTTGAGTCAGTGTTCCATTTTCCCGAAGTTGTTCCAAAGATTCATTTACTCGCTTCAATAGCTTTGGATTATCCTGGGGCAACACAATCGCTTGTTCACTGCGATTAATTAATTGCTGTCCTTTAATCTTAAAACCTTCCTTTTCAGCAGTTTTTCCTGTAACAAAATCTGTAATTACTGCATCATGACGCCCACTACTCAACGCCTTTAATGCTGTAATATCACTGTCATATGTTTTTATTTTGTCTGTATACTTGGAAGCTGTATCGGCATATGTTGATCCTTTTGCAACGGCTACTTCCTTTCCCTTTAAATCTTCGACAGTCTTAATTTTACTATCCGGTCTGGTGAAAATTTTCGGTCCTGAATAATAATAGGGAGTAGAGAAAGAAACATGTTTACTCCGCTGCGGGTTAATCGTGTGACTTGCAACTGCTGCATCCGCTCTTCCCGTTTTCACCCCTTCAACAATCCCCTTGAACTTGATTCGTTTCTGAACCGGCTCAAGGCCCATTTCCTTTGCAATCGCTTCACCAACCTCAATATCAAAGCCCGACATTGTAAGATCGTCATTTATATAACTAAATGGCTTAAATTCACCAGAAGTAGCAAAAACAAATTGATTTTTATTTATCAGTTCAGATCCATCTTCAAGCTTCTGCTTCTCTCCACAACCAGACAACATGCAGGCTACGATTGTACTAAAGACCAATAAAAACTTTTTACTCAACAACATGTTGGCTATAACTCCTTTCCCTTTCGATTATTCTTACAATCCTTTCTTGCTATATAACTTGCTTATGATAGTTAATACCCAATCCACTCCCAATAAAACAAAAAAGTATCAGGCACTTTTAATAGTGCCTGATACTTTTTATATAATATATATATCTTTCAAATCTTCTATTTACCTTAAAACGCTGCTTTTTGGATGTATAAAACTTAGAAAATACACTTACTTATGATACCGTTCACCGTAATGTGGCTAAATGCGGTTTTTGTAAAACATACAAATTATGAATAGATCGCTATTGGAATTACTAATAGTGTACTGGAGGTTTAGGAAATATTAAAATACCTTTTTTCAATCTTATTTCTTTTTTCTCTAACTGAATATATAAGACCTGAAACCTTTGCTCCAATACCCATCATACCGTTTAAATTTTTTATAATTAGCCCTGACTCTGATTTAAAAACCGATAAATGATTAGAATTTATCGTTGTTACACACTTTTGAGTATCGAATATTTCATATAACTCATTCGCGATAGAATTAATTCTTTCATAAATATCCCAATCTACTTCTGCAGATTTGACTTGTAAATTTTTATTATCAAAACGATCTTTTGTTTTTAGCAATTGGTTTTGTATCTGAATAAATTTTTCATATGTATAATCATAGCCAACTTTCCCTAAAATATTTTTTATTTGTTCAGAATTAGGTTTTATATCTTTTTTATAAAATTTACTATCTAATTTTCCATTCACCAATAGAGCATATTCATGAACATCTATGGTATTAATTCTTTCCTCAATATATTCTACTAGGATACCTAACTATTTAACTAACGTTGTGAGACTTAATTCTATCTCCCATAAAATTTTAATTGTATTTAAATTTTTATTTCTCGCTTCTGCTTCCTTTCGGATTGTTTCTTGTTCATTAATCTGTTTTTTATTAAATTGAAGAGTTAAAAATACACCAGCTAGTGTTAATAGACCCCCTATTAGTGTTCCATAAAATCCTATCCAATTTCCAATATCCCCCTGGACGAATCCTGGAAATATATTTAATAACATTATAGTATTTGTAAATATTGCAAAGACAAATATAGTTATGATACCAAGAAAAATTGCTAATATTACTTTCATTATAAAATCTCTCATCTCCCTCGCACTAAATTATATCAATCTTTATTAGTCTTGTATTTTTATTAACAATGAAAGAGGCAGGGACATAAGTGTTTCTGCCAACAAAAAACCGAACTATTCATTGAAACGCTTACAAAGTGTTTTGGAATAGTTCGGTTTTTCGATTTATCGCCTTTTGTTAATTTAAAGATTATTCGACTTTATGAAAGAACCATTTAGTCATGTCCCAAGCTCTTTATAAATCAGTAGTTCACACTACTGATTCGAAGATTGGATCCATTTGAGATAAATTTATTTTATTTATCTCAGGTACTTCACATTCAAAATCTAATTTAACCCACCAACTTGATGTACTAGACTCATTTATATAGTTAACAGAAATTTTAGGTGACATTCCATTATTCATTAAAGCAGATATCCCTGATGCATAAAATCTTGGAACATACCCTAATTTGATATTAAATCCCGTATAAATTGCAATTGCATTTTCGTCTACTGGATTTTCAGGTTCTAATTTTAAAATAACTTTTTTATTTGACTTTAAAACTTCAAACCAATTTTGAGGTAAATCTTGATAAGACATACCATTAATATAAAATGAAGTTTTTAAAATGCCGTCAATAATTTTTAATGGTTTTTCAAAAGAATATTGATCTCCACCTAATTTCCCACGAGTCCGTTCAAGCAATTCCATTTCAGAGTAGCCTTCCGAAAGGCTTAAATCGCTCAAAATTTCTTTAAAATCCACTCGAATCTCCGAAGGCAATCGACGTTTAAATGCTCCAAATAAGTTTTTGGATTTGTATTCCTTTTTCAAATCTGGAAACATAGGATGTAATAAGTAACCATTCTTTATAGCGTCATTTATTTTTTGAGGACCATTACTTCGATATGTGTACTGGAATGTATACTGGCTATCGTAAAATGATAATGTCCCCACATGATAAAATAAGCGAGTATTAACATTTTGCCAAACTAACCAAAGCGATTCATGTTTATTCATATCTTTTCCTCCCCTTTATACCATTTTAAAATATATTCCTGTCTAATTGAAATAATTAGCTTTAACCATTCCTTTTGCTTTTCGGTTAAAAATAGACTTCGGGTAATATACCCTTCATACTTATAGAAATCAAAAGCTTCAATTTGAGCAATGATAATACTACTTTCCTCATTATATCTATTCTTCAATACTTTAATTAAATCCTTTGCCTTAACCTGTTTGTATTCAAATAACCCAGCTTTAACTTTCGTATTTCTTATATATTTATGTAATTGAATTTCATTTGACAAATACATTTTTAGTTTTTCATCATCAAACCTAAAGCCAAGTGATGCGCCATTATCATATATAGGAGAAAAACTTTTCTTACCATCTTCATAATAAAGCATCATCCAATTAAACGGATGCCTATCTTGATTTCCGATTAAAATATCAAAAAAATTCATTGCAATGAATTCCTTCTTAATATCTTTCCAAAAAGGCAGCTTTTCAATCATATCCAAACCAAAGTTTATTAAATCTTCACCTTTTAGTTCTGACAAGATAGGGCTTTCATATTCCTCAAAATCTGAAAGAATCGACCCACCTTCCAAGAATTGTCCCCTATAAGGCACAAAATTCTTTAAAAGAGCACCTCTTCTACCTTCTCTTTGAACAATTTCTACGTCCATCATTTTCAACTTCAAAAGCTTCCCTACTTGTGATGCGATTAACTCTGTAATATCTTCCCAAGAAACTCCAATTTCAAAAATTCTAGGATATTTCAATATGTATCTTCTATGCCCCTCTGATTCATTTGGTGTTCTTTCAGGTGCTAATAATTCAATTTTTTCTAGTGTACTATCTACACCATATCCATAAAATCCCCAACTACTTACATCACGCAATTAATCACCTCTCATAAAATTTTGCTAACCACAGTATATAAAAAAAACAATTTATCGGAAAGCATATTTCCAATAAATTGTTTAAAACCACATTTACTTATGATAAGGTTCACCCTTCATAATCCTAAAACTACGGTAAATCTGCTCGACTAGCACAAGCTTCATGAGCTGGTGAGGAAGTGTCATCTTACCAAAAGATTGTTGCTCATCTGCACGCTTTAACACATCATCATGCAGACCGAGCGAACCGCCGATGACGAAGGCGATTTTGCTTTTGCCGTAGGTCATGAGGGATTCAATGTCGGCAGCCATTTGTTCGGAGGTTTTCATTTTGCCGTTGATGGCTAGGGCGATTACGTAGGCATCCGGACTGATTTTCGCTAGGATGCGTTCGCCCTCTTTTTTCTTGACGATATCCATTTCAGCTTCACTTAGTTGTTCAGGTGCCTTTTCGTCTGGCACTTCAACCAAATCCATTTTTGCATAACCGCCAAGACGTTTTACGTACTCATCGATCCCCATTTTTAAGTACTTTTCTTTTAGTTTGCCGACTGATACAATCGTTATATTCACACGTTATCCACCTTTACAATTCATTTACAAACAAATTATCCACAAAAGTTATCAACATATCCACAAGCACTCTCTATATATTGTGTAAAGTTATTTACTTGATACAATATATTCTGCTGGCTGTTCACAGTAGCTACACTTTGTGGATAACTTTTTATCCTCTTCGATTTTATCCATAATTGGGAACACTTTTTGCTCTGCTACAAACATGTCTAAAGCGTGATCTATATGGCTTTCACAGCTGTACTTTTCCATTTTTTGATGTCTCCTTATTTTCCGAAATTTCCACAAACTTATTCACAAATCAGTCTATGTTATCCACAATCTATTGTAACAAAGTAATAGCATGTATGGAAGAAGTGCCTTTTACTACCGATTTACTGTGCGGAATTAGTATTCACAATTTTCTAGTTATCCACAATATTTCATAAAAGTATTTTCTCCATCCTCATAAAAAAAGCGATGGAGATTGATTAGATCTCCATCGCTTTTCATCTTCTTTACAATGTATTACCGTTTGTTAATGTTAGTGATAGCTCGACTAATTTACCTTGACGGTACACTTTTAATGTTAGTTTATCACCAATTTTTTTGTCATTATATAAATGCTTGCGTAAATCAATGGTTGTTTCAATTTTTTGACCATCCATCTCTACAATAACATCGTATTGTTGAACCCCTGCTTTTGAGGCTGGTGAGTTATTCATGACATCTGTTACAACAACACCTGTTGTCACCTCTGCAGGTAATTTTAATGTTTGTTGTTGATAGAATGATGGCACATCTGTTAAATCTGCAAGTGAAACTCCCATTGTTGGACGTTTCATTTCTCCATTTTTCTCTAGTTCCTCGATAATTGGAATAGCTGAATTAATTGGAATAGAGAACCCTAAACCTTCCACTGAGGATTCAGCAATTTTCATGGAGTTAATTCCTACTAATTCTCCAGCTAAGTTCACAAGTGCTCCACCACTATTCCCTGGGTTAATCGCGGCATCTGTTTGCAATACTTCTTGTTGCCAATCTTCTGTGCCATCGCCATTTAAGTCTACTGGTACAGAACGGTCTTTACCAGAAACAACACCAGTTGTCACAGAACCATAGAAGTCTAAACCAAGTGGGTTACCAATGGCAATCACTGTTTCACCTTGTTTTAATACATCTGAATTCCCGAATGTCGCAACTGTTTTAACATTTTTAGAGTTAATAGAAATAACTGCAAGGTCCGTCCAAACATCGTGACCCACTAATTGAGCTGGCTCTTTTGTTCCGTCTGGCATTGTGACCTCTAACTGCTTTGCCCCTTCAATAACATGGTTATTTGTGATGATAAAGGCTTTATCACCTTCAATTTTATAAACAACACCTGAACCGCTTCCGGCTTCTTTTGTTGTTGTGGATGGTGGGCTCCAAAAGCCTCCGCTTGTTACTTCTTGAATATTTGTGATACCAACAACTGCTTGTGAGGCTTTTTCAACTGCTGTTGTCACATCTGTCGTTACTTCTGTAGCTACCTGATTAATTGTTGTGTTATTTTTTCCTGTATTACTTGTTGTTGTTCCAGGCATTTGATTGACAAGTCCTGGTAGCATAAGCCACACAAGTAAAGCACCTATAATGACACCGACCAGACCACTAAAGAAATAGCCGCCTTTACCTCCGCCACCTTTCTTTTTCATGCGCTTAGTCTGCATTTCTTGCTCCTCGCGCTCTAGTCTTTCTTGAAGAGGTGATTTCGGTACTTCATCATTTTTTAGGAAATCACTGTTTTTATCATCATCTTGGAAATAGCTCATGTTCGTCATCCTTTCCTTTGAGTGCTATCTAATTAGTTGTTACCCTAATCTTACGATTCAAACATTAAAATCAGATGAAAAACAAATAAAATAGGCATAAAAATAGCTGTTCAATGCATTTTTTTTATGCGTTGAACAGCTTCAAGTTTTGCCTAAATAGCCTTTGATTAAACCGTCACCAATTTTGTTGGTTCTTCTGCATCCGTATCAAATAGATGAACATGCTCACCAACAAGGATGCCACAAGATTGTAAGGTTTGTGCGACACTCATACGTGCTAGCTCTTTCATATTATTATCCTTACTCAAATGTGAAAGATAAATATTCGTCGTCTTATCAAATACAACCTCACTCATTGCAATTGCTGCATCCTCATTAGACACATGTCCTACATCACTTAAAATGCGACGTTTAATAGACCAAGGATAACGTCCCATTTGCAGCATATTGACATCATGATTACTTTCAAAGACAAAAGAATCAGCGCCTCGAATAATTCCTTTCATACGATCACTGACATAGCCTGTATCTGTAATAATAACAAGCTTGCGATCATTTTCATGAAAAGTATAGAACATTGGATCTGCTGCATCGTGGGAAACAGCAAAGGATTCCACAGCTAAAGAACCAAAATGCTTCACTGTATCCATTTCAAATTCAAAACGTTGCTCAATAGGAATGTCTCCAATTAGCCCGTCCATTGCCTGCCACGTTTTGGCGTTTGCGTAAATTGGTACATTATATTTCCGTGCCAGTACACCAATTCCTTTAATGTGATCACTATGCTCATGTGTAACAAAGATACCACTGAGCTGTTTCATATTACGGTCGATTTTTGTAAATAACTGCTCCATCTTTTTCCCACTAAGACCCGCATCGACGATAAAAGCATGATCGTCATTCTCTACATAAATCGAATTCCCTGTACTGCCACTTGCTAAAACACTAAATCGCATTATTCAACTCCCCAGTCTTCTTCTTCGCTCTCTTGCTTGTCCTCCTGGATTTCGATGACTTTACCTTCTACTGCATTCACAAAGTACTCCTCTTTTGTCCCATCAGATAATTTCACTTGAACTTCCCATGTTGGCACCAATACCTGAGTACGTGTCAATTTAACAAGCGTTGAGTAACCTAGTTTCATTTGTGTAATGCGCGAGTCTGGTTTGAGCGGTCCTTTTGCATACAAAGTTTGAATAATTTGAAGTGGTGGAATAACTGTTTCCTGCTGTTCCATTTCTTCAATGTTATCAATCATTGTTTGTTCATACATTGTTACTTCGTTATTAGCATTCCATTTTATTTTTAATGAACCGCTATAATAGAACATTCGATTGTTTGTCTTTTGGAAAAAAATTGCGACTCGTTCTTCGCGGTCTACTTTCCATAAAGCATAAGATGCACCTTCAATGATGTTTGCCAGGGCAAAATCTGTAAAGCTTGCATCATCACTCACATTACGTAATTTAACAGGCCTCATAAAAATAACACGGGCCTTCGTATTATTATCATCCTTAAATTTAACTTGCTGATTACTATTACTAAATTCGGCTGGTGTGAATTTATGCACTTGAGCTGTCATATACGAAGCAGATTCAATATTATTTGGTAATGTGCCATACGTAATATTATCATCTTTTAAACGAGCTTCTATCGTTCTTTCACCCGGTACCTCAATATCTTTCGCTTCATTGTAGCGATTGACATAAAGTGAATACAAGAAGATGTTCAGTATTAAAAAAACGAATATAAAAATAGATTTTGTTCTATTCCAATCCATTTTTAACACCTCCTAATACTTCAGGAGTCAGTTTAGTCCAGGTACCATTACGAATAACAAACCAACAAGGTTCAAATATAAATATATTCTGTTCTTGATTTTGTGTTAAATAATAGCCCAAGACAATTTCATCAATTTCAGACAAAGGAATACTATTAGCGTTCTTTAATCTCTCTGCAATCTCTGCGCCAGATGCTAATTCTTTAATTTCTTTCTCTAAAGATATATCCATATCCAATGAGAAGTATGGACGCTTGTAATGGAAAATTCGACTATCTCCCCAAATCGTTGTCATTCGTGTAATAACATGATTGCTATAGACAGGGAAGCCTTGCAAATACATTTGATAATCTATTTGATTTTTATTGGTATTGGATGAAGCATAGCGGAAATCTGCCGTAAATCCTCCATGCTCATTAATAAATTCAAAGCTATCCTTTAAAAGCTTCGATGGCTCGACTCTAATACTACTTTCTGCAGCTGGATAAACATAGTTTAATGATTTAAGATTTGTTTCTAAGGTCATTAATGACATACCATCTGTATATTTTTCAGAGGATGCGCTTTCGACATTCCGCTGTACAATATTTGGATCAGGGAATAACACATTTTTAAATAATTCTGGTGTAATATCCTCAATAAAGTACGTATATTTTACAGATTCAATATTACTGTTCGCCAGATAAAGAGATGTATAGCCTTCTCTCTCTACTTCTTTGAAAACCTCATATTTTTTTGCAGGCTCAATGACTTCCTGTATAAATTGATTCATGTTTGGCACACTGACACGTGAGCGGAATAATGATTGGTTATTACCACTAATGTAATACAACATTAATTCTTTGCTATTGTAATTACTCCAATCTATAATCATTCGATTGAACGTTGTTTGTGGTAATTCCTTATCAGTGAACTGAAAAGTTGTGTTAAAAGCTGAAAATGGAATCTCTCCCGTAAAAAAGATTGTCATTCGATGATCTGCGCCAATAATTTGATTCACATAGTTTGCAGAAAGATTATTGTTTACAGGCACCAAATCTAAAACATTCCAGCCTTTAAACACTTTCATCATATCTTTCATAGCTGCATTAGAAACTGTGCCTGTAAACTCTTCTTCAGAACGGAAAATAGCCTTGTACGGTCGAATAATATCCTCCATATCCTTTTGCGGCTTAATTAAAATTTCCTCTCCCTCTGTTTTTTCAATATATTTATAATCAGGTGTATAGGTCCAAATTAAAAAAGTTAAAATCACGCTCAGCATGACAAGTAGAAATAATACAACAGATTTAACTGGCTCTATATATTTCATTCCCACTCACCTGCCTCACCAAATTCATCTGCATCATATGGTAATGTGAAGAAAATTGTTGTACCCTGTCCTTCTTCACTTTCAGCCCAAATTTTACCGCCATGCGCTTCAATCATTTCCCGCGCAATAGCTAATCCCAAGCCTGTTCCTCCCATAGAGCGAGCGCGTGCACGGTCCACACGATAGAAGCGATCAAAAATTCGGCCAACGTTTTCTTTAGGAATACCCATGCCATCATCTGAAATCATGACCTTCAGCATGTCTTCCTGTCCAGTAAAGCCAAAGCGAATATTGCCGCCATCTGGAGAATATTTAATAGCATTGGAAATGATATTATCAATAACTTGTGTGATTTTATCCGTATCAATTTCTACATAAAAGGATGTTTCAGGGAATAAACGTTCAAATTGTACCTTGTCAGACTTAGACATTTCAAATCGGTCAATAATGCGATTAAAGAACGAATTAAATAAAACAATATCTTTATTCAACTCGTAATCTGAGCTATCCATTCTTGATAGCTGCAATAAATCATTCACTAGACGAATCATACGCTCTGTTTCGGTTTGTGTCACATTTAAAAACGTAGGAGCAATATTTTCGTCTTTCCATGCACCATCTGCAAGTGCCTCTAAATAACTGCGCATTGTTGTTAATGGCGTTCTTAACTCATGTGATACATTCGATACAAATTCCCTACGATCCATTTCAATCTTTTCTTGCTCTGTTATATCGTGCAAAACAGTAATCAGCCCATTAATAAAGCCCGTTTCTTTTTGAATAACAGAGAAATTAGCGCGAAGTATATAGGGCGCATCAGCTGTACTAAAGTTTAAATTCACGGCATCATTCATATGAATTAAGTCTTCAAAACTATATTCCTGATCAATCCCCAATACAGAGGCGATAGGACGCCCTAATGTAATATCTCTTGAAATATGCAGTAATTCCAATGCAGGGTCATTGATGAGAATAATACGTCCCTTGCGATCTGTTGCAATAACGCCATCTGTCATATTACTCAGCACTGAATCTAGCTTTCGACGTTCAGCTTCTGTGGTCGATTGTGCTTCCTGCAAACGGTTGGTTAGATGATTAAAGGTGATGGCTAGCTGTCCGATTTCATCCGTACCATATACACGTACCTTGCGAGAATAGTTCCCCTTCGCCATTGCCTGTGCCTGCTTTCGCATATCAGCAATAGGCTGTGTAATCGTTCGAGCCACAAGAATACCTAAGAAGATGGTAATGACCAAGGACATTGCCGTACCACCAAGGAAAATCTGATTAATATCATTCATTTGTTCAAAAACAGATTCAATATTGGCTTCAATATAGAGTACACCAATGATTTCGTCGTCTGGTCCTGCACCCGCACGAATGGGATTCGCTAAGACCCACACACGATTTCTCGTTTTATTGTCCAGCTTAATAATATCAAACAGTGTTTCAGCAGATATTGCTCGACGTACAAGGTCAGTATTAGAGCGCTGACCTATTAAATTCTGATTTTCAAGCTCAGATGTTGCAAGTATTCTTTGTCTATCATCAATGACACGAATTTCTAAAATATCACCATTTGAAACATCCCTTAAACCAGTAGAAAACTCCATAACAATTGATTTTAAGCTTTCCTCTAGTTTAGGCATGCTTTCATCGCGTTCTTTTAAAATTTCCTCACGAAGACTATATTGCATCAGGTCAACTCGCTGAAAAATGGAATCTTGGAAGTTGCTCTTCAAATTTCTTTCTAATTCACGAGCGAAATAGATACCGATAATTTGTAAAGCAAGCAAGATTAATAAAATGTAAATCAGCACTAGTTTGACATGAATGGATTTAAAGAAGCTCACTTTCTGCATTCCTATTACTCCTGTTCAGGATTTCGTAAATAATAACCTACACCACGTCGTGTGACAATCCAAGCTGGATGACTAGGATTATCCTCAATTTTTTCACGTAAACGGCGAATTGTTACATCAACAGTTCGTACATCACCAAAATAATCATAGCCCCATACTGTTTGTAGTAAGTGCTCTCGTGTCATTACTTGTCCAATATGTTTCCCTAAATAATGAAGTAACTCAAATTCACGATGTGTCAGTTCAATTGCCTCATCACGCTTCATTACTAAATAAGCATCAGGTTGAATAACAAGCGATCCTACAACAATCTCATTCGACTCTTCCTCAGCTTCTTCTGCTGCTGGAGCGACTACTTGTAAACGGCGCATATTGGCCTTCACACGTGCAATCAGCTCTCGTGTACTAAATGGCTTTGTGACATAATCATCTGCACCCATCTCTAATCCTAATACTTTATCAATCTCAGAGCCTTTAGCTGTTAGCATAATAATGGGGAAATCATATTTTTTTCGTACCTCTCTACAAACTTCCATGCCATCACGCTTTGGCAGCATAATATCTAAAAGCATTAAATCTGGTTGCTCTTCCTCTACTTTCTTTAATGCCTCATCACCATCATACGCACAAATAACTTTATAGCCTTCTTTTATTAGATTAAATTGCAAAATATCTGCGATTGGTTTCTCATCATCAACAACTAAAATTGTTTTATTCATTCATTCTCTCCCTTTCGCTTCTTATCTATTCTTAAACAATGTGTATTTGTAAATTCACTACTCTTAACTCTATCATGCTTTCGGATTCTATGCATTAATCGATATTCGATCCATCTAATACTGTGACAAAAAGCGATGTATTTCAACAATTATTTCTCGGGAAATAATTGAAAAAGACAGTCCATAATTCGGACTGCCTTCTATTCAACATGTTTATCGGCCTACATAAGATAACGGATTTTCTAATGAACCGTTCTTTTCAACTTCAAAGTGCAAATGTGTACCTGTCGAATTGCCAGTGGAACCCATAATACCAATCACAGAACCCTTTTCTACTACTTGTCCCACTTCAACATTAATTGAAGATAAATGTCCATAAAGTGTTGTAAAACCATTATTGTGATTAATCACTATGCGATTACCATAGGTGCCAGAAGTGCCAGCTGCAACAACTACACCATTATCAGCAGCTAAAATATTATAGTTACTTGGTCGAGCGATATCAATACCACGATGGAAGGCTCCCCAACGTTCACCCATACCACTTGAAATATAGCCCCCGACTGCTGGCCATGCAAATTCACCAGTTCCACGTGAAGAAATAACCTTTGTACCGACTACTTCAATTTCATCTACAGGTTGTTGAAGGATTTTTTCCTCTAAGGCAACTTTTGATGTCTGTTTACCATTTTCAGATGTTAAAACATAAGTTGTTTCCTTTTTCCCATCTACACCTTCTTGCTTGATGACCTTTTCACCTTTATACATTGTAGGATCTTCTTCGATTACTTTTTTAAACGGAATGACATCCGCTACTTTCTTTTCCTTTTTTACTTCAAGTGTCACAAATGGCTTTGCCACAGTAACATTTAATTCTTGTCCAATTTGTAAAACCGTATCCACTGTAATATCAGGATTTAGAGCTAGTAGTTCGCTTGTTGTTAAATTATGTTTTTTAGCAACGGACCCTAACACATCTCCTGATTGAATTTTATATGTCTCTTGCTCAACATAGCCTGTCATTAAATACTTTACGGCTTGCTCAGGTGATAATATATCAGTTGGTGTAACTTTTTGTGATAACCCTGAAACTCCTTGTTTAAATGAAACATCTAGAAGTCGAGACTCACCATTTTGTAATTCTGGTAAATTATTGCTAGCTTGTTGGTTTTTGGATAAGTTATCTAATTCTTGCTGAGAAACATATTGTAACTTTAACATTTGAACAGTTTTCTCATAAGCTTCTGTATTCTTTAATGATACTACTGGTTTGTGATTTACTAATAATGTAAAGGCATCAGATTTAGCTACTAAAGATTGCTGAAGTTTTGATAATGTTTCTGCATCTTTTGTTTCATTTGTAAATACTTGTTCTGGGATTATTTTAACAGCTGAGCTAGCATCAATGGATAAACCTTTGAATTGCTGACTTGCTACTTTTTCTTTTGATGCAATTATTTCTTGAATTGCTTTCTCATCAGATACTGCACCAATATATTCATTCCCCACATAAACGTGGTAAATTTTATTTAAGTTTTCTTTGTTATATTCCTTAGCAAATCCCATATTAATCGTTAGACTTGTCATTAAAACAACAATGATTGAAGCCTTTTTAAAAGAAGAAAAATTGTAGGTGAATCTATTGTTTTCTTCTTTTCTATTCCAAAACGAATTCATCAATAAAGCCCCTTCCAACTTTACCCTACTGTAGGATGATTTACCCACAAGGATTTTTTGCACCCCTATAATGTACCATAAAGAAAATGACGTTTGAACGATTTCACTCTTTTGTAATGTAAATGTATTATTTATCTACTTTTTGTTACATAGAATATATTTTATATAGTTTATAAATACTGTATTTTTATTCATATACTGGTTCTTAAAATTCAATTTAAAAATTTATCATTGGTAGGCTATTCTCAATATTTTTCAAGTGAATTTCGACTTAATACTTTTTACTTTTTTAATATTCCGATAAAATATATATAGAAGGTACACTATTTGATTGGAGCGATTAAATTGAGTGATTCACAAACCTCTGAGATCACAACTAAAGTGTTGAGACCTCAGAAAAGTAGCATGCGTAAAGTTATTGCAAGAATTATTATGGTGTCGCTAGGTGCGATAATAATGGCATTAGGCTTGGAACTGTTTTTAGTACCTAACCACATTATGGATGGTGGAATCGTAGGTGTTTCCATTATCACATCTCATCTATTAAATTTACCCCTTGGTATTTTCATCTTCATTTTAAACTTACCTTTTATTTTTTTAGGCTACAAACAAATTGGTAAAACCTTTGCACTGTCTACAGGCCTAGGTATTACCGTACTCTCTTTTGCAACACTTACCTTACATAATATCCATCCATTTACGGAAGACACATTATTGGCAACAGTCTTTGGAGGAATGATTTTAGGTGTTGGCGTTGGTATTGTCATTCGTTATGGAGGTTCATTAGATGGAACTGAAATATTAGCTATTTTATTTAATAGCAAGACACCTTTTTCAGTTGGAGAAATCATTATGTTTTTCAATATCATTATTTTTACGGTGGCAGGATTTATTTTTAATTGGGAGCAAGCCATGTACTCCATCATTGCCTACTATATTGCCTATAAAATGATTGATATTGTTATTCAAGGCTTGGAAGAATCTAAATCTGTTTATATCATAAGTGATGACATTGATGAAATTGGACAAACTATTATGGATCGACTTGGTCGTGGCGTTACTTTCCTTCACGGAGAAGGAGCTTATACAGGGAATGACAAAAAAGTAATATTTACCGTTATTACCCGTTTAGAAGAATCTAAATTGAAAACAATCGTCGCTGAAATAGATGACAATGCATTTCTAGCCATCGGTAATATCGCTGAGGTAAAAGGTGGTCGCTTTAAGAAGAAAGATATTCACTAAAAAAGGGCATGCCGCATTTGGCACGCCCTTTTTATTTTATTTCATTATGCTTCCCAAACATCCACTAACACGTTTGTTTGCTCACGTGCAGGTCCAACAGAGAAAGTAGCAATTTGAATGCCCGTTAGTTCGCTAATACGCTCCACATAGCGGCGTGCATTTTCAGGTAGCTCTTCTAAAGTTCTGCAGCTTGTTACATCCTCTGACCAGCCTGGCAGCTCCTCATAAATCGGCTCACATTGTTCAATAATATGAAGATTTGCTGGATATTCTGTAATTGTTTCACCTTTATAGTTATATGCTGTACAAATTTTTACTGCCTCTAAGCCCGATAAAACATCGATAGAGTTAAGAGCAAGATGAGTAATGCCACTTACACGGCGTGAGTGACGAACAACCACTGTGTCAAACCAGCCTACACGACGTGGACGACCTGTTGTTGTTCCGTATTCGCGACCAACCTCACGAATTTGTTGACCTACTTCATCGAACAACTCGGTTGGGAATGGTCCATCTCCTACACGAGATGTATAGGCCTTAGATACACCAATAACACTTGTTACGCGTGATGGACCAACACCAGCACCAATCGCTACTCCTCCAGCTACAGGATTTGAAGATGTTACATATGGATACGTACCTTGATCGACATCAAGTAAAATTCCTTGTGCACCTTCGAATAGCACTTTACCGCCTTCATCAAGGACGTCGTTCAAAATTTTAGATGTGTCCGTAACATACTTAGCAATTTCCTGCCCGTAACCATAGTATTCCTCAAAAATTTCTTCGAATGTTACGCCTTCAACTTCATAGAATTTCTCAAATAATTTATTTTTAATGGCTAAATTATGACGTAGTTTTTCCTCAAAGATTTCCTTATCAAGTAAGTCAGCCATACGAATCCCAATACGTGCTACTTTATCTTGATAACAAGGCCCAATTCCTTTACAAGTTGTGCCGATTTTATTGTCTCCACGACTTTCTTCATCAGCAATATCTTGTTTAATATGATAAGGCAAAATCACATGTGCACGATTAGAAATACGTAGATTATCTGTATTAATACCACGCTCTTGTAACCCTTTAAGCTCTGTTACTAATGATTTAGGATTCACAACTAATCCATTACCAATTACTGAAGTTTTTTCTTTATAGAAGATCCCGGATGGAATTAAATGTAATTTGTAAGTTTCACCATCAATTTTAATGGTATGTCCTGCATTATCTCCACCGGCAAAACGAGCGATGGCATCGGCCTTGTGCGAAAGGAAATCTGTAATTTTACCTTTTCCTTCGTCTCCCCACTGTGTTCCTACAACTACTACTGATGTCATAATCAGCACCTCCGTTAGATACCTTTGTATCTCAATTTTTAAGCCTCAACCATTGTAACAATGATAGAAACAACTCGTCAATAAAAAATAGTGAAAAAACACGAACATAAAATCAAAAAATCTGATTCAACGTTCGTGTTTAATAACAGAATGGTATGAATATTATCGAACATTCAGATTAATTCATTCTAAGGGTACTATTTCATTACGAATAGGCAACTTATCTGAATGACGAGTAACATGACTAATCACGTGGCGGTGGTGGTGGCATTTGTGACCAATCCACATTAATGAATTTATTGAATTCCTTTTTAAAGGCCAATGTAACGGTTCCTGTTGGACCATTACGTTGTTTCGCAATGATAATTTCGATCATATTTTTATTCTCGGATTCTTTATCGTAATAATCATCACGGTATAAAAACGCAACAATATCAGCATCTTGCTCAATACTTCCCGATTCACGTAAGTCACTCATCATTGGCCGTTTATCTTGTCGTTGCTCAACACCACGAGATAACTGTGATAACGCGATAACAGGTACCTTTAATTCACGGGCTAATCCCTTTAAGGATCGTGAAATCTCTGACACCTCTTGTTGACGGTTTTCTCCTGGCTTGCCACTCCCCTGAATCAACTGTAAATAATCGATTAAGATCATTCCTAGTCCATTCTCCTGGGCTAAACGACGGCATTTTGCGCGGATTTCATTGATACGTACACCTGGAGTATCATCAATAAAAATTCCTGAATTCGATAAACTACCCATTGCCATAGTTAGTTTACCCCAATCTTCTGTAGTTAAAGCACCTGTACGTAAAACTTGTGCATCTATATTTCCTTCTGCACAAAGCATACGCATGACCAGTTGCTCTGCACCCATCTCTAAAGAAAAGATTGCAACATTTTCGCGGGCTTGTACGGCAACACTTTGTGCAACATTCAATGCAAAGGCCGTTTTCCCTACAGATGGACGGGCAGCGACAATGATTAAGTCGTTGCGTTGAAAGCCAGCTGTAATGTTATCTAAATCACGGAAGCCAGTCGGGATACCCGTTACTTCCCCCTTTTGTGATTGTAGTTGCTCAATATTATCGAAAGTTTCCACTAGCACATCTTTAACATGCTTAAAGTCGCCTGCATTCTTTCGATTGGCAACCTCCATCATTTTCTTCTCTGCCTCACCTAATAATGCCTCTACTTCGTCTTCTCTCGTATAGCCGTCCTCGACGATTTTCGTAGCCACTCGAATCAATCGACGTAAAAGGGCCTTTTCCTCAACGATTTTGGCATAATGGGCGACATTGGCAGCTGTAGGGACAGCATTGGCGAGCTCTAGTAAATAAGAAAGCCCGCCAACGTCCTCAATCTCTTTTTTAGCTGATAATTCTTCTGTAACTGTTACAACATCTATCGCTTTTCCTTGATCACTCAAGCGCAACATCGTCTCGAAAATTTTCTTATGGGCATTTAAATAAAAATCATCTGCCAATAAAATTTCTGACGCTGTTATTAATGCCTGTGGCTCAAGGAAGATAGCACCGATAACCGATTGCTCCGCCTCCCGGTTATGCGGTGGAACGCGGTCCATCATCGGTTCACTCATGGATTGTCGCTCCTTATTCTTCCGTTACATGTACTTTTAACGTTGCTGATACTTCATGATGTAGTTTTACAGGAACATTTGTAAAGCCAAGTGAACGAATTCCCTCAGGTAAAGTCATTTTACGTTTATCAATTTTAATGCCGTGCACTTTTTGTAATGCATCAGCAATTTGCTTTGTAGATACTGAGCCAAATAAGCGGCCACCATCACCTGATTTTGCTTTTAGCTCAACTGTGAGTGCTTCTACTTTTTCCTTTAATGCTTGTGCTTCAGCTAATTCGGCAGCAGCATTTTTAGCCTCTAATTTCTTTTGCCCCTCTATTTGGCTTAAAGCTTGCGCATTTGCTTCCGCTGCATAGCCATTCTTAATTAAGAAATTTTGTGCATAGCCATCCGCTACGTTTTTAATTTCACCTTTTTTTCCTTTTCCTTTAACGTCTTTTAAAAATACTACTTTCATACGTCAGAACTCCCTTCAAAGACCTCATTTATGGCTTCTTCTAAATGTTTTTTCACACCATCGATGGATTTAGCATCTATTTGGCAGGCAGCATTCGTTAAATGTCCACCGCCGCCAAGCCTCTCCATAATTAGCTGTACATTGACCTCGCCAAGTGATCGTGCACTTATACCAATTTTTCCATCTGCTCGATGTGCAATGACAAAGGATGCACTAACATCCTTCATCGTTAATAAAATATCTGCTGTTTGCGCAATTAAGACGGAGTCATACACTTTTGATTCCTCACCTACAGCAACAGCTACTCCTGGTTTTACGAACTTCACTGTTTGGACAATTTTGGAGCGCTCTATATAGGTGTCCACATCCTCCTTCAAGAGACGTTGGACCAATACTGTATCGGCACCATTCGTTCGTAAATAAGAAGCTGCTTCAAATGTACGTGCTCCTGTTCGAAGTGTAAAGCTTTTGGTATCAACGATAATACCTGCTAGTAATGCAGTAGCTTCTAGCATATTAATTTTTGCACGCTTCGGCTGATATTCTAGTAACTCTGTCACTAGCTCAGCAGTGGACGACGCATATGGCTCCATATAAACGAGTGTAGGATTTTCGATAAAGTCCTCACTTCGACGATGATGATCGATTACAACCACCTTTTCAGCCAATTTCAATAGGTGTGCATCAATTACTAAATTTGGCTTATGTGTATCAACAATAACGAGTAACGATTTCTCAGTCATTTTACCAGCGGCTTCCTCTGGTGTAAGGAAATTTTCATAGAAATCTGATTTACTCTCTATTTCATTCATTAATCGTGTAACGCTACCATTTAATTCATCAAAATTGATAATGACATAACCCTTTACATCATTCATTTGTGCCATTTTCCGTACACCTACAGACGCACCAATGGAGTCCATATCAGGATTTTTATGTCCCATAACAAACACTTGGTCACTGTCCTGAATTAAATCGCGTAATGCATGTGAAATAACGCGCGCTCTAACACGTGTACGTTTTTCGACTGGATTTGTTTTTCCACCATAGAATTTAAGTTTACCAGTAGGTTGCTTTATCGCCACTTGGTCTCCACCCCGTCCTAATACAAGATCAAGACTCGATTGTGCCAACTCGCCAAGCTCCACTAATGAGGATGATCCAGCTCCTACCCCAATACTTAATGTTAACGATAAATTCTTTTGAGCTGTTTTTTCACGAATGGTATCTAATATCGCAAATTTTTTCTTTTCTAGCTCCGTTAAAATGGATTCATTCAATACTGCTAAGAAACGATCGGATGAAATCCGTTTGACAAACACACCATGCTCCGCAGCCCATTCATTGACAATTGACGTAACCATTGTATTGGTTAAACTACGTGGTTGATCGTCCATGGCTTGCGTGATTTCATCGTAATTATCAACAAACAAAATCGCAATTACTGTACGGTCTGCATAGTATTGCTTTTCTATGGCAATCTGCTCAGTTATATCAAAGAAATACAGTAGTCGTTCCTCTTTTTTATAATAAACACGATATTTCCGATCACGTAGTGTAATCGTAGCCTCATTTGTTTCCTCGGTCTTCATTAATACATAGATGTCATCAGATATATTAACAATACCTTCTCCAACTAATGATTCCATATTTAAAATGCCCTGCATATATGGATTAGACCATTCGATTTCATATTGCTCATTAACCAGAAGTATTCCAATTGGCATTTCAAGCAATGCCTCTTCTCCTACTTTTTTCATGCGGAAGGAAATAGATTCAATATGCTTTTCTGTTTCCTCAAAAGCTATTTTCTCTACCTTCCATGTGTAGGCCATCAGTAAAACAAAACCTACACCATAACCGATACCTATCCCGATATTCCAAATACATAGAAGCACGAACGTCACAGTTCCAAATATGGAAAGAACAAAAAGCGGATAGCGAATTGGTCGTTTTCTAAAAGTCCCCATTACAATCAGCCCCTTATTCTTTAGTCTTCCCCTTTACAAGTGAACGTACGTCAAAACCTAAATCAACAATACCGAGTAAGATCATAAACGATGATAGCGGAATCGCTAACAAAGTAGCTACCCATTTAACTCCGTTTGGCATCCCTTTTCTCGAGATAAAATAATGGATAAAAGATATTCCCTGTAGAATGAGTAACAACCATAAAATATAAGAAATATTTAATACAATGATATCTAGCGTAGAACCAGCTTCTGGACGCATGAATAAATTAATGCATAACACAATCATGTAATACCATAAAATAGAGCGTGGTAATCTCATATTTTGGAACGGAGCAAATTTTGGAACATCTACCCCTAGTCGTTTTAGAGCTGGTAAATTTACTGTAATGATAATAAATGCAGCAAAAAATGCTGAAATTGTTATCGTTGCAGGCATAGTCAGTTCAATTGTTTTAAACATTGCCTCAAGCTGTTCTGGATTTATGGCTACTTGACCTGTTACATTCTTCGCAAATTCATTAGATTGCTCATAATTTTTACGTGCCATCTCTAAACTCATGCTAATGAAGTCAATTCCTGAAAGCTTTACATAGGCAATATAAACGATTGCCATCGAGATGAGATTAGCAATCCCCGTGGACATAAATAAATAAAGCTTACTCTTCTTCAAATAAATGGCGTTACCCATAACGACACCTAATAACCCTAAAATAAAGGCAAATGGCAGCATGGATATTCCACTCGTTATAGTGGTTAGGATACAGCCTACTATTGCTACGAGTATTGATGTGGAACGCTTGTAATTTGCGCTATACCAAGCAATCGGTAGTGGAGCGAATAATAAAGCTACTATAAAGATGAATGGTACATATGCAGAAATTAACATTAAAATTGTAAACAGTGCAACCATCATTGAGCCTTGTACAAGCGCTTTTGTTTGATTATTCGGCATTGAAAACCTTCCTTTTTTTCAGTCAAACTTACTACCCTTTATTGTACCATTTTTTCATAGCATTGAACAAAAATCACTTAGATCACTAAGTACATTGTCATTATTTTTTCAATTTTAATTCAGGCGTTTACCAAAGTAGCTGGTAATTCCCTTTTAACCATAACAAAAAACCAGCATACCCGATACGAATATCGTAATATGCTGGTATTCAAAATTGATGTAAGGTATGTTACCTTAACGTCATCAATCTTATTTATCTTCAGCAACGAATGGAAGTATTCCCATGATACGAGATACTTTAATAGCTGAAGTTAATTTACGTTGGTAGATCTAGCCTAGTTAAAAGTATAACTAAAGAGCCTAAACCTTTCCAAACATAGAAGTTTGAAAGGTTATTTGGCATGCCCAATTTAGTATAGAATGAACTATTTTTGGATGGTTTAGCTTTGTACAGGAGTATTATCATCTCGATTATTTTAATTAAGCTTTAATGAAATAGAATTTGATTTTATAGAATTTGATTCTTGAGTTACAACAATATCTTGTTGTTCAGAGCTTCCATCTGTATATTTTACAATTACTTTGATTATTATATCGTCATCTATTACCAAATTGCCATCATGAGGAATTGCAATAGAATATTTATATTTATCCTGTTCATTATACTTAACTGTATAGGTATTTCCAATTTCCTTTGTACCATGGTATATATCTGAACCAGGCGAATTTCCAATCATAAATATCTTTTCTGATAATAACCAGTCTTTGTCTGCTTCTTCTTTAGCTGTAAGTGTAACATCCTCTATAAACTTGCCTTTACTAATGGTATAAGTGATTGAGTCGATATGTTCTCCACTTATATTTAACATAAGCTTTGTAAAAATAAAATTAGCTGCATCTCCAGTTATATCAGTTGTACTACCTCTAGCTTCAGTTGATAATTCAAAAGTAGCTTTATCTGATGAAAGTTTGGTATTTGGCTGATTCCCATCATCACTCAATGCATAAGCTGTGATTGTAAAATTTGCGACTTGAAAGTTTCCATTATTATTGAAAAACGGAATACCTATCATAATTAACAATAGGAATCCAAATGCACAAGCTACAGAAATCCGCCTTTTAAAATTTTTTTTCTTTTCTATAATATTGCAATTCTTTTTCACACGATTTTTCATAGTTTTTGGCATTTCAATAGTATTAACAGCTTCTTTAAGCTTATCAAAGTTCATCATTCATTCTCCTTTCGATATTTTTCTCGAATAAGCTCTCTTCCACGTTGTAATCGCTTTTTAACTGCTGAAGTAGTAATGCCAAGTATTTTTGCTATTTCATCTACTTTATAGCCCTCTACATAATAAAGTAACAAGACAATCTTATGTTTATTTGGCAATCTCATAAGATGTTCAATTAAACCATAGTTTTCATCATCCTTACAATATAGTTGTAAATCATTGATATCCATATGTTTACGAATAATATTGTACCTTCTCATATTCTTGCAACGATTTGTAGCAATAGTAATCAACCATGCTTTCTCATGTTCTGAATCGTTAAATGGTGGAGATTTAGTTAGATAGGTAATAAAAGTGTCTTGTACGACATCCTCTGCATCATTCTCATTGCATAGAATAACAAGACACATTCTAAAAAGCATATTTCCATATTTATCAACAATTCGTTCTATATCTAGTTCGTTCGACCAAACTAATTGTTGCAACATCCATCAACTCCTTTCACTTATAACACACATGAAGATACCATTTGGTGACATTTTATATAAAATAATTTTAGAAAATTGAAAAAATATTTTCCAATAGTCTTATATCAGAATCTAACCTTATTAAATTGTGTAATTCGTTTGCAATAGTAGATAAGAATGTCGGTACCTATCGTTGATACTCTGCCCTATCTATCGTTCTCCATAAATAAAACAAGCCCACCAAATAGGTGAGCTTGAAATAATTTTACCTTTGAAAGTAAATTCAACCCAAGCAGAAACTGTTCCCCTGTAATATCATCTCCAAGTGCCATTTTACAATATTCGGGAAAATAGTATAAATAAAAAAAGCACAACAAAGGTTATGAAAACCTCGTTGTGCTTTTATTAATAAATAAATTTTATTTATCTTCTGCTACGAATGGAAGTAATCCCATGATACGAGATACTTTGATAGCTGAAGTTAATTTACGTTGGTACTTTGCACTTGTGCCAGTTACGCGACGTGGTAAAATTTTACCGCGCTCAGAGATGAATTTTTTTAATAAATCTACATCTTTGTAGTCGATATGCGTAATATTGTTTGAAGTGAAGTAGCAAACTTTACGGCGTTTGCGGCCTCCGCGACGTGGTGCCATAGTGTGTCTCCTCCTTTTCTTTTTTTATCATTTGGAAGTATTAGAATGGAAGTTATGTTTACCGTTCTATGTGTAATCTTTATCCTTATTGTGTTTCTTCAAGTATTATACACCTAACTGTATAATCTGTAAATAAAGTCTCATATTTCCAAGAGGTTTTACATTTTACGAATCTTTATTTTTGAGCTGCGTAATTTTCGATCCTTGAATCTGTTCAATATATCGTTCAAGATCATAAATCCGTCGCTTAAAATTTTGATTCTCTGTTGTTAGTTTTGCGTTTTCGGTTAGTAAAGATTTTTTATCCTCTTTAAGCTGTTTATTTTCAGCTCTTAGCTTTTCGATTCTCTCGGCTTGTAATGTACCATTTTGTCTTTTAGAGCGTTTAGCTGGCATCTCAGGAACTTTTAAATCACTTTGTAATGATATTGCTTCTTCAACCATCGCTTTTAAATCTGGACGATTATAAAGTGTTTTGCGAGATATGTTGGCTTCTTTAGCTACTCTTGCTAATGAAATAGGCTTGCCAGCCTTTTTAAGTGCTTTTAAAGCTTCCTCAACCTTCATCGTAGATTTTGCTCTATTAAATTCGGCTAACGACATCTTTTTTCCCTCAGTCATTATCATTTACCTCTTTCATTGCGATTTTTAGCTGTAAGTCACTAATGTACTTAACCAGCTTTCCTTGTTGATAGTGTAGTTTTGTTGAATAGACGCTATCGGCAGGGGAATCTCTTAACTCTTTTTCCACTTTTTCTAACCGTTTTTCATACACCGGCAGGTGGTCTGCTGAAGCTATAAATTCGTTACATCCTAAACATACGCCATCTTGCGCACAAGGTTCGCCCCGCATTGGATGATGTAAACATAATCCGTGTGGTAGGAGTTCAATTTTCAATGCTCTACGCATTTTCTCGACTTGTTCGACTGTCTTGCCTTTAAATGGGTTTTCATCGCCTTCAATTGATTCTAAGACAATTCGGTTCGTTGATGAAATTGGTATTTCGCCAGTTAAAATCTTTTCAATCACTTTTTGCTTCTGACCTTTTGTATGGTCATAAGTTTCCGTCATCATAATTGACTCGTGATTTAACATTTCTGCTACATCGTGAAGCTTCATACCACTTCTTAAAGCGTATGTCGCAAATATATGTCTGAAGTAATGTGAAGTTAATTTTAAGTAGTTTCCTTTTTCATCCCGAATATTATATTTCTCAATAAATTTCTCTAAATTGTCTCGCGTCCAATTACTGTGATCAGCTAGAAGGACTGGTTTTTCTTTAGATATTCGGTCATTGTATCTTGATAAATATAGAAATAAATATGGCATTCCAGAAACATCCCGTAAGGGCTTTGAATACTCTTCTAGCTTCCGAATCGCCTCCACGACTAATTCATTAGCTGGTTTAGTGACTTCAATGGTCTCTTTTTTGGTTTTCCTCGTTTTATAGACGATTTGGTATTCGCCGTTGATTACTTTCAAACAGCCAGATTTAATTGTTAAACACTCACTTAACCTGATGCCTAATTGAGTCATAAGAATAATACTTATCGCTGTTAAGTATTCCCTTGTTTTAGAATACTTGTATGTCGCTAAATTATCAGACTCAAACTCGTCGTAATTCTGTGATATGTGTTCATTAGCTGTGTTGATAAGCGAATTAATTATTTTATTTTCAGGTAAAACTTTCTTTGTTATACCAAATTTTGTGTCATCTTTAATTTGATTGTTTTTAAGAATCAATTCTTCATACAAACGTTCAATACCTACGGTATCTACAACGCTGTCCCAACCACGCATAGAACCTCTTAGTAAAAGTTCCTTCATTACTTGACCCATCTTCTTTTTCGTTATGCCTGATAAGGGTAAATCTACCACGAAATCGAGGTACACTTTAAACTCATTTGCAGTGAAATCTTTAAACGACTTTATATGCTCATTTTGATTTAAAAAAGTATGTAAGTGAGAGAATGCAGATAACTTTCTCTTAACTGAATTAAATGAAACAAGAGTTAACTCACTTAAAATGTAATGTTTAATAACTTTTTGAATTCTAGGGTAGGGCGCAAACTCACTAAAGTTAAGTTTTAATTTGCTCCCTTTAAGATGTTCAAAGTCTTTTGCTATTACATCTGTGAAATCCCAAAGATCGTCGGAAAATGTGTTATTCCCAATTTTGAAATCATCTTCTATGCTATTTTTAATTGGTCCTTGCTGAGTAATCAGAAGTTTTAATTCAGCCAACAATCTCACCACCTTCCAAAGCCTTCAAACGATTTATGATCGTTTCTAAAGCTTTTTCCGTTTGGTTTAAGATGTGCTCATTACCAAAAAGGTCTTCTGCCATATATTTTTCTTTATCAGCTCTTATACGCTTTAAATGGTCTTCGTGAACAGTCAAATACTCCGGTGTTGTAATGAATTTTCGGCAAAATAGACAAGCATTAGGTTTTTTACAATTAGGAACTTCTTTTTCAAGTGGTTTCCCACAAGCCCCATCTGGTAGTTGAATAACCATTTTTGTTTGTTGATTTAAATTTTCCCCTGTGGAATCTTTTAAATCTTGGATGGACTCCTTGATTAATCCTATAAAACCTAACTTCTTATATTCAGCCGTTAATTTATCGTTTCGGACTTTAGCGTATAACCTCGTCGAATGCATCGATTCGTGGCCTAGATATTGCATTACTTCGAAAGGAGACATCCCATTGTTCAATAATTCTGTTCCCAATGTGTGTCTAAATCTATGGAAAGTAATTGCTGGATCTAGTTGATGCATTGAAAGCCAAATTATTAGCTTACTTCGAGCATCTGATTGCTTTAATTCAGCCACTTTGCTTGCTCTATTTCGATAAGAAAACAAAGTTTTTGCTGACTCGCTTATCCCACGCTTCTCTTGTTCATCTAGTAAATACTGAACAGCAGCTTTAACTTTATTGTTAACGGGGATATAACGTTCAGTTAAATTCTTTGTACTTATAACTTCTAAAAGGTTTTTCCCTAGAATATCCGATTGAAGACAATCTTTTTTTAGTTTTAAGGCCTCTGAAATCCTAATACCTGTATGCCTTATTATCATAACTAAAGGCGGTATTAAATAACCTATTTTTTCATTACCGTGAGGTGGGAAGCCCTGTTCTTCAAAAGGGAGTTTGAGTATATTATCAATTTTCTCAAGCTCATCATCTTCAATAATCATTGATTTAAGAGTATCTTGCGTTTGTAACAGTCTAAATTCAGTTCCATCAAAAACTGTATGCCTTGGGAAACCTGGAGCTTTAAAAAATACACCATAATCTAAAATGTTTTTAATGGCTGCTACACATACAGCTCTCGTACTTGCTGCTATTCCATTCTCTAATAAATGGAATACAAATAGCTCAGCTAGTTCGTAATTAATATCCTCAAATGTCTTTATTTCAACTTTTAATCCTTCTAGGAAGTTGAAAAAATGCTTTAGAGAATAGGTATAGCGATGTAGTGTTCCAACAGTTGTGTTACCGATAGTAAGGATTTTATAAGTAATTTCCTTTATTGTTTTTCGAAAATACCCATCGGGTATGAAATCAAAGGAGAAATTATATTTTGTACCCGAACTATCAATTTGCCAATAATCCGTTTTGATATCAATTAAATAGGTGACCACCTTACTCTTGCCCCCTTTGCGCTAAAAATCTTTCATAGGATAGCGAGAGGGTTTTTACAGATGGTTTAGCATATTTAGCTGATGTTTCAATGCTGCCGTGGCCCAATCTTTCTTTGATAACGTTAATATTGACGCCCATATCCTGTAGTTCAGATGCGTGAGTATGTCGCAGTGAATGTGCTGTTAACTTTACGCCTTTGATACCTACAGCAGCATCTAATTCACTAAAGAAATTAATTATAGTTTGTCTCGTAATAGGTTTCCCTAAGTAGTTTATTGAATGCGAAACAAAGATATATTCAACACCCGTTTTGTTAGGTCTGTGATATAGAATGTAATCATCAATCTCTTGTAACAATTCATTAGATACAGGCACTGTACGTTCTCCTGTTTTCAATTGCCTATCTTCTAGTTCATTATCCCGTTCTATCAGATATAAGTTTCCGACCTTTTTATCCGGATCTGGATAGTCAAAGTCATCCATTCTTAAATGCAACAGTTCAGATGTTCTAAAACCTGTTTCGTATAAGAGTTTAAAGATTAATTTATTTCTAATTAATAAATCTTCATTACCACCATATAAAGAGCTAATCGCCTCGTAGTACCTAGAAGCACTATCGTCGTATAGTCTTTTCTTGTTGGTTTTTTTAGGGTTTTTCCTCTTATAATAATTTTGGAAATTACCCCATTTAGGAGCTATATGCTTTAAGAATCCATATCTTCTATTGTTGTTACTATCTACCTTTACAACAGGAGACTCTTCAATATATCCACCAATAACTTCTAAGTGTCTATAAAAAGAACCAAGTGTTGCTAAATAACGGTTCCAACTAGCAGGAGATATTTTCTTATCTTTCCTAGCATCTAGAAACTCCACAAAACCAAGTAATTCTGATGGCTGAACATTATAGAATTTTAATCCTTCTTTTTCTAACCAGATATAATAAAGCTTTAAATCATCCAAATAGCTTTTAATTGTATTTGGAGATGAGCCTTTTTTCTCTAATGTATTCGTAAAATCTAAAACCTCTGGAAGTATCCTCATATTAGAATCAACTAATACATACGAGGTTAAAGTTCTTTCAATTCTCAAAAAGCATCCCCCCTATACACAACATTCTGATTACACACTAAATTATACCATCTAGAACATTACCATATAAAGTTTGAAAAAGGATTACACACATCAATTAATCGATGTGCATACATAAAAAAAGCTCTTTTCTCAAAGATTGTTGCTAATAAAAAAGAAAAGTGTCCTTATTCAACAATCGCGCCCGATTGTTGAGTACCAACTAGAGGAAAAACGGCAATCCATAATAGATAAGGCCTTCTTCACCTTAAAGGTTTTTATAAAGTGTCAAAAGCTAACTGTATCTTTGGATGCACTTTTTTGTCCTGTTATGCTCCTCTACGTTTAATGTATATTTTAATATTAAATTGCAAATAATGTGTATGAATAAAGTATTTAAGTACGATGTTTTCTCAATAAGAGGGATGGGATGTACATGTTTTGGAAAAAAAAACAAATTGAAAGTAAGCTTGTTACTGAATCAATAGCTGAATCAGAATTATCGATAGAAGCTCTGAAAAAAATCCTCGTTCAAATGGATGATGCAGAATTTGTGGAAATTGACATTTCCGATATTCGAAAAATTCATCTTGTTTACATACGAACTCTCATTGATCAAGAAAAATTAAATGAAAGCATTATAAAACCTTTAACTAAATGTTCCAAACCGTCTATTCAAGATTGTATTACGAATTCCTCAATTATTCACATTCCTAATTTTATAGAGGCAAAAAAACAGTTGTTTTCAGGTTCCATTTTGTTATTTGATTCTTCGCAAAACCTTTGGTTAGCTGTGCCATTAAAAAATCCTATTGGACGTGCCATTGAAACTTCCGAAACAGAAACCATCCTGTTCGGAGCAAAGGACAGCTTTAGTGAACAAGTAGAACAAAATATTACGCTTATTCGAAGACGACTCCCCATACATGAACTGAAAGCAGAGAAGTTTACTGTCGGTTCTATGAGTGAGACAAGTGTTGTTTTAATGTACATAGAGGGGCTGACTAATCCAGAATTTGTTTCAACAGTCAAAGAGAAGATTTCTGAAATTAATTTTGATCTCTTCTTTGAATCCTCTCAGATTGCGGCATTCATGGAGGAACATCAAAACAGTATTTTTCCTCAGTTTCAGCAAACTGACCGGCCTGATGTAGTTGCTTATTCTCTGGGATTAGGAAAGATCACCCTTCTGGTAGACAATACACCATTTGCTCTTGTTGCACCCATTACTTTTTTCCATTTATTCCAATCACCCGAGGACTATATTAATCGATGGGTAGTTGCCAGTTTTTTGCGCATCATCCGATATGCCAGTTTTGTTCTGTCAATCACATTGATTCCTTTCTATGTGGCATTGACAACTCATCACTATCAAATGATTCCTATACAAACCCTTCTGGTCTTGGTCGACTCAAGGAGCAAGCTTCCTTTCACTCCTTTTTGGGAAGCGTTTATCATGTTAATTTTTATTGATATCATAAGAGAAGCAAGTTTAAGGATGCCTACAAAAACAGGTCAAACACTTGGGGTTATTGGTGGTATTGTGATTGGCCAAGCGGCTGTTGAGGCTGGATTCGCTAGCAACGTATTAATTGTCATGGTTGGGATCTCGACGATAGCTTCCTTTCTTATCCCCAACTACCTTATGACAAAAGCAAATTCATTAATGCAATTGATGCTTCTTGTTTTTTCTTCTTTACTTGGAATAATTGGGATTGCACTAGGAATCATTGCTATTTTAGCTCATCTTAATAGCTTGTCTTCAATCAAGCAACCCTATTTTTCACCAGTTTCCCCTTTCTTTAGAAAGGATTGGATAGACTTATTCATTCGAGGGCCATTAGCCAAGATGTTGGAGCGTCCAGAGCATCTTAAACCTCTAAAACTGAAGAGATATAAAACTAGGAGATGACTTGATGGGAACTTACCAATTATTTAAAAAGAATGAAACCTATAATGGGCTCTATGCCATGTTGTTGGTAAATCGCCTCCAAATGCTTTACTTTTTTCTGATAATGCCAAATATCTTGATCCATCCATATATGATTTGGGTGCTTATAGCTATCGGGATATTATCCCAACTAAACCTTCTTCTTTTATCGAAGTGGCTTTTAACCCGTTTATCTAGCAATGGATATAATGGATTTGTCCAATTGTTTGGAAAAAAATTGGTACGATTTCTCTCTTTCATCGGGTTGTTCTTTATTCTACTTAAACTTTCCGTCATAACCTTAGGGTTCAGCGAAATTGTTCAAACATTTATGCTTCCATCAACAGATACAAATTTTCTTGTCTTTTTTATTTTGTTGTTCTGTTTTTATGTCGCAGGTAAGGGCGTTGAGCATACCGTTCGTTTTGTGTTGATTTCTTTTTTCTGTACATTTTGGATGATCACATTTTTCTTTTGTTTCTTCTTTCCCCCAATAGCTCAACTCAGTGATTTGTATCCACTTATTCCAATGGAGTGGAAAGTAGAAAATTGGAAAGCTTTTTTTTTAATTTTGTCTTCCTATTCTGGTCCAGAATTTCTAGTATTTTTGGGGCCATGGCTTAAAACAAATAATAAAACCTTTCGCTATTTGTCTTACGGCAACGCTATCACCGTTGCAGAGTATGTATTCCTATTTATAGCATCCCTACTTTATTTCGGTTCCAATTATTTAAGTAAAAGTCAATATCCAATTATTAATATGGCCCGTTATTTTCAAAACCCAGTGTTTGAACGAATTGACATGATCATGCTTTCCTTTGAATTATTTAACCTAGTTTTTGCAGTTTCTCTATTTCTACTATTGTTTTATGGAGCATCTAAAATAGCATTTGGTAAAATGAGCAAGCCAACCAGTGGAAAAGGTTTATTATCCAATGTTTCCCTTATCTTTATCGGAATGGTTCTTATGAATGAATTATTTTGGAAGTCTGAGGAGAAGCAGAACTTTTTACTTAATCTTCAAATTATAGCTGGAAGCATAAGCTATTTTCTTGTTCCACTTGTTATTGTTTTAGTAATGAAAAAAAGGGGGATTAAAAAAAATGCGTCTACATAAAAAGATATGTAATAGATTAATACTTCTTTTTATGACTATTTGTTTATCTGGCTGTGCCCCTTTTACCGAAAATAACCTTATTGAAGAAATTTCTCCCATTACCTTTTTGGCAATTAGTAAGGGGGATAAAGGGAAATTAAAAGTCAGTACAATTTTGCCTCCTCTAAGTAAAGAAAATAAGAATGTTATGTCGCAAGAAGTCAGCTTATTAAAGGAGGGAGTACAGAAGTACGATTTAAACTTCTACCAGGAAATTAAATCCGGACAAATGCGGATGCTAGTAATTAGTGAAGAACTTGGAAGAGACGGGATTATGTCCATTATAAATGTATTATTGACTGATCCGGATATTTCTCCGAGAATCTATTTAGTTATCGTAAAAGGCAATTTTGATGAATACTTGGAAAGTCAATTGGACAAAGATGAAAACTTTGATTACTCGTTTTACCGGATGCTGAAGCATTATGAGGAAAAAAACCAAGGAGAATTAACCGTCGTTAATCTTCATGAATTTAAAAATTTGCTCTATACTCCTTATTCAGATCCTTTCTTGCCTGTATTCAAATTAGAAGAGGATGGGGTCAACTATGAAGGTACAGCCCTGTTTCAAGATGACAAGCTAGTTGAAACTATTTCATCTTTAGATGATCGTATCTTCCAGCTGATAAACAACGATCACTACCTAGACGTTCTACCAATTCCAAAATTTGAAGTTGTACTGGGTCATGTTAGATCTAAAATAATAGTAGACATCGATAGCAGCTATTCTACAATGACCTATACCGTGAATATGGACACTAGGATTGAGGAATACCGGGGAGAGAAACAATTATTTGACCCAAAGGAATTAGAAAATATGAAAAAAGATATCGAATCTCATCTTAAAAAACAAACACATGAACTGTTTAAAAAGATGCAAGAATTGAAAGTGGATCCATTACAGCTAGGCATACAAACTAAAAGACCATTCTCAAAACCAATGGAAGAAAAAAAATGGATTGAAATGTTTGAGAAGATGGATATTAAAATAAAATACAATATTAATATTGATCCTTTGACGGATGCAAATTCATAAAGGCAAAACCTTTAATTTTTCCTATTGGACAACTTATAAAGTAAACAAAATGCCCTAGAATCGTTGGATTCTAGGGAATTTTGTTTACTTGTAACACATGTAGCAGATTTAGCTGTAAATAACACCACTACACAAATCATATATCCCATTAGATTTTTTATGTTTATTGCAATTCTTCTTTAACTATGCTGTCTTTGAACTTAACAAAGTCTCCTCATCTTTTATTAAAATACTACCATCAAAAGATCCCTAAGCTACGTTTTATAACATTTCATAAAAAATTTTATTCTACAATATGGCCCGATCGTAATATAAGGTTAGCCAGATTTTTCTGGTTGACCATTTTCTTATAGGTCTTATTATTACGGTAGTCGGGGTAGAACGTCTGGCCCGTGGGACTTGATCCCGTCCGCAAAACTGTTCACCCCCTACTTGTATAAACATGTTTCGAGCTGGTTGGGACAAGGATCCCGTTTAACAAGCGAACCTATGATATTACAAGCAGCTTTAGGGGTTACCGACTAATTTAGTATTTTCTTAGAGGAGGAGATTTCGATATGAATCCAGTCGTTGGTCTGGATGTTTCTAAAGGAGAAAGTCAGGTTCAAGCTTTTTTGGATAAAAGTCAGCCCTACCGTAAGAGCTTTAGTGTTAAACATACTCTAGATGGTTTAGGAGGTTTATTAGAATTTCTAAAAGAGGTTGAGAGACTGGCTGATGGAAAGCAACCTTCGGTTATTTTAGAATCTACAGGCCAGTATCATATCCCTGTCATTCAATTTTTGGAGGAACAACAGTATGTCTATATTATTGTTAACCCACTTGTCTCTCATCGAGCTAGAAGTACAAATTTACGAAAGGTAAAGACAGATGCCATCGATGCCTATCATCTATGTGAGTTGTATTATAAGGAAGAATTAGAACCATACAAAAAAAGAGGAATTCAACTCTTAAATCTTCGTAATCTCACGAGACAACAAGAAACGATATCAAGCACAGCTGCACAAACGAAATTACAGCTACAATCGATTTTAGATCAGGTATTTCCTGAATATAGAGGTGTCTTTGGGAATCTCTATTCAAAAATCTCGTTACAGATTCTATCACTCTTTCCAACTTCAGAAGAGGTTCTAAATGTCAGTAAATGTGATCTTACTGATAAAATCGCAGAATTATGTACAACTCGTTCAGAAAAATGGGCAAAAGAAAAAGCTCAGAAATTGAGAGAAGCTGCATTACGTAATCCGTTTCAAAACAACTTGTACCAGAGCCATATCTTTAACCTAAAAATGTTTATCAATATTGTACTTCAATATCAAGAGCATCTATCAAAGTTAGCGGCAGAAATAGATGCCCTCGCTAAAGAAATTGAAGAATATGATATTATCCAGTCTATCCCTGGTATTGGAGAGAAGATTGCAGCAACAATCATCTCTGAAATTGGAGAGATAGAGCGGTTTAACCATCCTAAAAAGCTAGTGGCATTCGCCGGGATAGATCCTAGCGTTTACTCTTCTGGTAGGTTTACTGCTTCCATAAATCGCATAACCAAAAGAGGTTCTAGCAGGTTAAGGCAAGCATTGTTTATGGCTGTACAATGCGGTATAAGAGATGCACGTAAGCAAAAAACAAGTGATGAAATACTCCCTAGAAATAAGAAATTAAGAGAGTTCTACGATAAAAAACGCGAAGAAGGAAAACCTTTTAGAGTAGCAATAATTGCTTGTGCTAATAAGCTTTTACATTGGATTTATGCTCTACTAAAAAGGAAAGTAGCCTTCCAAAATGGGGATTAAAAAGTATATCTAAACACATTAAACAAAACCTTCCAATTCTAAAGAGGAAGGCTTATTTGGTGTACCCTTTTTTAGTATAGCATGTAGTTTTTAATATTTTTATTGAAAAATCTTGACAACTATTAGCTGGTTTTGTGGAATAACATTCTTTACCTAAAGCAACAATTTATACGAAAACAGCCATAAAAAAACACAACAAAGTTATGAAAACCTTGTTGTGCTTTTATTAATAAATAAATATTATTTATCTTCAGCAACGAATGGTAATAATGCCATAATACGTGAAACTTTGATTGCAGAAGTAAGTTTACGTTGGTATTTAGCAGAAGTACCTGTTACGCGACGTGGTAAGATTTTACCGCGTTCAGAGATGAATTTCTTTAAAAGATCTACATCTTTGTAATCGATGTGCGTAATGTTGTTTGAAGTGAAGTAGCAAACTTTACGGCGTTTGCGGCCTCCGCGACGTGGTGCCATTATCGTTTTCCTCCTTTAACTATTTTTTAATCGGATGTCGAGTATTAGAACGTATCTGAATTACCTCATCAAACTCTTAATATTCCCCCTATACACAGCAACCGGATTACACACTAAGGTATATTATCCGAACATTGCTATATAAAGGTTTTAAAAAGGATTACACACATCAATTAAACGATGTGCATAATCTTCTTTTATATGTTTGTTGAGTAGACAGTAATTACACACTGAAAATGTAAATAAACTTTGGTATATCAATGTTTTTACACATTACACACTTTGGTTTATTTCAAGGTTTTCAAAATGGAAGATCATCCTCAGATACTTCTATTGGCCCTTTGCTATTAGCAAATGGATCCTCATCTACACGTGTATAATTTGGCTGATTCATAGGTGGTTGATTTTGCTGATAAGAATCGCCGCCATAGGAACCCTGCCCTGGCATAGCGCCACCAAACTGTTGTTGTGGTTGACCACCGCCATATGACGGTTGGTTATTACCGTAAGTTTGTCCACCACCATATTGAGGAGCAGGAGCACCGCTACCATTACGGGGTTCTAAAAACTGTACGCTATCCGCCACGACATCTGTTGTGTAGTGGGATAAGAACCCGACGCCTTTCTAAAATTCCATTATTTTTCCGTTCATACAGTCAATTGCTCTCTACGAACTGAAATTACTGTCTTAATGTCTTTTAGTAGGTTTTCAAGAACTCTCCCCCAAACCGTACGTACATCTCTCGATGTATACGGCTTTCCACTTATACCATTCTAAACTTTATTAGTTACGCATTTTAGTCTAATTTCCCGTTGTGTAAATCATTATGGCAGTCATGACATAGGGCTATTGTTTTACGATTTCTTTCAATCATAAATCTTTCCCATTTTGTCTTTCCTTTTAGGTCTTTTAGCTTTCTGATGTGGTGTATTTCCAGGGGTACGCCTTTTGTTTTACACCATTCACATTTGTTTGCTTCTAACCTATCTATAAGGTTTGTTCTGCCTTTATACTTTATAGTATTAGGGATTTCATCTACTTTGTAACTTTCAATTTCGGATGATTTTACTAATGGGTCATCATAGAAATAAATGGTTCTTTCTATTCCTTTTTTGTTTGTATAACTTATTCCAAATCTTCCGTTTTTGTTGAATTTTTTTGCAATGTCTTTAGCATTGGTTTTATATTTATTGGCATATGTTTTTAACATACTCCATTTCATCCAATATCTAAAATCATTCAACATATGAACATCACTGGCTAACTTGTAGTAGTTATACAGACCTCTGATTTCCGCATTATATGTTAGTAAAATTTCAAGGTCGTCATTGTTGAGTAATGAAGCTCTATGCATTGCTCTGAATTGCGTGTTGTCTTTTGTGTAGACAATCGCTTTTAATTCAAACAATTTTCCTATCCATGCTTCTTTTGGCATTGTGAGATTGACTGCATTATTGTATCTTCTCTTTGATACGCCGTTGGCGTCCTTACTTCTGTTGTCGTTTTTTCCTATTCGTATTTCATATCCAAGGAATTTAGCAAAATTACTTGCGTGAGTAATTAAAGTTTTCTCTGCTGAGAGATTTAGGTTCAATTTTTCCCTTAAGAAATTTGTAAGGTCTTGCTTGATATTTTCAGCGTCTTGCTTACTTCCGATTACCCCTATAAGGAAATCATCTGCGTACCTTACATATTGTATTCTCTTAAAGCTTTCATCAAATGGGTCAGTATTTGGCACTCTGTATTGTTCAGCACGCAATTCCTTTATCCTTTTGATGCATTGTTCCTTTTCCTCTTGTGATAGAGTGTCCTTTAATTCCTCGTATTTCTTTCTGGCTCTGTAAACTCTTTGGTCTGCTAATTTATATTCTTTGTTCTTTCTACGTTGTTTTCCTCTGTCGAATTTGAGTTTGTATTCCTCAATGTATCTGTCGAGTTTATCCAAGTAGATATTTGCGAGAATAGGACTGATTATTCCACCTTGAGGAGTTCCACTAATTGTTTTGTGATATTTCCATTCTTCAAGGTATCCTGCTCTTAAGAATTTATAAATTAGTCTGATGAATTTTTCATCCTTGATTTTTTCTCTAAGGATGTTTATGAGAGTGTGATGGTCAATATTGTCGAAGAAACCTTCTATATCGCCTTCTATCCACCACTTAGCACCAGTTCCAAGGCTTTTGAATTGTTTTAGGGCTGTGTGACAACTTCTGTTTGGTCTGAAACCATGTGACCTATCAGAGAATTTATTATCATAAATACTTTCTAAAATTAGTCTTACCACTTCTTGAACTAACTTGTCGTCAATTGACGGAATGCCTAAAGGTCTTTTCTTCCCATTTTTCTTGGGAATATAGACTCTTTTTGCTGGTTGTGGTTGGTAAGATTCATCTTTTAGAGTGTCTATGATTTTGTCAATTCTTGCCATACTCATTCCATCTATTGTGTTTTCATCGCTCCCCTTGGTCATGTTTCCTTCTTTAGCATATATATTGTTATATGCCATTAAGAAAAATTCCCTATTGAATAGGTTACGATACAATCTATGGTAGACGTATTTTTCATCCTTATCGTTTAGACTGTCCAATACCGAAAGTGGATTTCTCATAGTGCCTCACGCACCCTTCCATATTCTTATTATTGAACTTATAAGCTGTTCCCCTTCGCCATGTAATAGGCTTTCCCTATCTCGGACTACTACGAGAACTCCGTTACCGTATTGGATATTCAGACACAGATTGTCATAGCCCTTTTTTGAGCATTCCAACTTAGGTAATCCCCATTAAATACAATGAATACAGCGATTCGTATGATGTCGGTTGCACCTTTCATCCTTTTATATCTATGATATATAGCTGACGTTCCTTCACAGCGTAATACAACCGAGTCTAATTTGTATTACTGAACGTCACATGACATGTTCAGCCATCTTTTGTCATGGGTGGCATTGTTCCGCTTCAGATTAGTGTTCAAGCAGTATAGCCTTCAACCTCGTTCACACTACTTCTTTCGTCTTGCGATTCAGTTTTGGAATGATGACTTTCCAACTTATCACTTTACAACCATGCTACACTCCCCGTTTGGTTTCCGTCTCGGATAAGGTTGTTGACGAACAGGCGTACTTTCGTACATTGTGAATTTCCTGTATGCTTACGCTACAAGCATTTTATTCATTGCACCTGATGGGCGCACTACTCGCTTACCGTCTTGTCCTTCATAACTGCCTGTCTGGATACGACCTTCTACCCCAATTAAACTTCCTTTTCGCATGAAGTTCGCTAGGTTTTCAGCCTGTTTTCGCCAAGCAACACAGCTAATGAAATCAGCTTCGCGTTCACCTTGTTGATTTGAGAATGCACGATTTACAGCTACTGTAAATCTTGTAGACGCAACTCCATTCGGTGTATAACGTAGCTCAGGATCTTTTGTTAGTCTTCCAACTAATACGACACGGTTTATCATCAGAATACAACCTCCTTTTCAGCGTTTTGTAAAAAATTAATAATTAAGCTTCTTCGCGAACTGCAATGTGGCGAATGATGTCTTCGCTGATGTTAGCAAGACGTGTATACTCGTTGATTGCATCTGAAGTAGCGTTTACTTTTACGATTTGGTAGTAACCTTCGCGGAAGTCTTGAATTTCATAAGCTAAGCGGCGTTTGCCCCACTCTTTTGATTCGATGACTTCTGCACCGTTAGAAGTTAACATTTCGTTGAAACGTTCAACTAAAGCTTTCTTCGCTTCGTCTTCAATGTTCGGACGTACGATGTACATTAATTCGTATTTTCTCATCTGTTTACACCTCCTTATGGACTTAGGCTCTCCTAATTAAGGGAGCAAGGAGCAAGTAATTAATTATTACTCACATCAATGAATTGTAACATATAGGTACTTGTCTTTCAAGTCACAAACTAATAATTCGTTATATAATGACAGTATATTTCATTCTCTATGAAAGGAGTGCCTTCATGTTATCCAACGATCAGGAGCCAATCGTTATCGAATTAGATTTAAAAAAGTTAATGATCGACAATTTTGTGATTACAAGTGGTCTTGTCATATTATTTGTTGCCATCCAATATATTTGCTTTAAAGATTTCCATTTTTCTTTTTGGAACATGATTGGTGGCACAGCACTATTTGTGGTACTGTATATATTTTTTATTATCCTACACGAGGCTTTTCATTTAATTGGTTTTATGATTTTTGGCAGAGTCCCCTTTAAAGCTTTGAAATATGGTGTAAATTTAGAGCAGGGTGTTGCCTATGCAACTACTGAGCGTCCTCTTCCCAACCATGCTATGAAAAAAGCTCTATTACTGCCCTTCTGGACGACTGGTGTACTCCCAACCATCGTTGGGTTTTATCTTAACAGTACCGTTTTAATCTTGATTGGAGCGGTATTAATAGCTGGAGCTGTAGGCGATTTTGCTATGTATAAAGAGCTACGGAAATATCCTCGTCATGCTATCGTTCAGGATGACCCTAAATTACCAAAACTGTATGTTTATCTATCGCAGGAAAAGGATGATCAATAAACTAAGACTACATAATTAAATAGAATCTGTAGATTAAAAATGAACTACAGATTCTATTTATATTTTAAGGAGTTAAAAATCCATGCTGAGCTGCTGTATATAAATTTCTCCAAATACGATTAATCGTTGATGTTTCTGTAATAGCATCCATACCGAGATTGCGTATTAAATTATTCGCTATTTCTAAGCAAGCAGCTGCTATATCCTTAGCCATTTGTGTAAATTGTGATAATTCCACTTCTGTTAATTGTTCACCCTTTTGATGCTGTTGCCAATAGACAGATAATGTTGCATAAAACTGTTCCTCGCATTGCTTGAAACGTTTGTGCTGCTGCATCCATAAAAATTGAAAGGCTCCAATTCGTTCAGTTCTGCTTCCATCATGATTTCGTTGCTTCATTAAAGCAAAAGCTTCTTCTAAAAAATTTTCTGTAAGCCCAAGACAAACCCCTAAAAAGGAAGCCTCCGCAAAGGTGGTGAATGGAAAGCTATGTACTGAATTACTATAATCATTTCTAATGATCCCTAATTGAAAAGTAGCTTCCTGTGGCACCCAAACGTTGTTTACACGAATTGTATGACTAGCTGTTGCCTTCAAGCCCATTGCAGACCAATCGTTCAAAATCTCAACATCATGTGGATTTACTGAGCAGCTAATAATTTTATCTGTTTTGATACCATCCTCTTCAATAAAGCAATTCATCGTAAATGTTGAAGCATAATTAGAGCCACTACAATACTTCCATTGCCCTGTTACATAATAGCCGCCATTTGTTTTTACAGCTATCCCCGTTGGATATCCACTACCTGCTATAACCGCTTCTTTAGGAGAGTAGATTTTTTCACAAACTTTCTTACTGAATGTTGGAATAAATGCGTTTCCACCTGTACCAATAGTAATGAGCCATCCGAAATTGCCATCAAGCGCAGACATCTGCTGGAATACCTTTACACCTTCTACAAAATCTAAATCCTTACCACCTAAATCTCTTGAAGTGAACAATTTGAATAATTGCTGTTCATAAATATAATCTAAAACATCTTGTGGTAGCATTCCCAGCTGTTCAAACTCTAAACCACGTTCCTTAATGTGCATAGCATTCATTCATAAGTCGCCTCCATACACTAAAAATTCTGATAACTACACAATCGAAAAAGGGCAACCATTTTAGATTGCCCTTGTTAGTTTTTATACATTAAAGCGGAATAACATAATATCGCCATCTTGTACTTCATATTCTTTACCTTCAAGACGTACTTTACCAGCTTCCTTAGCTGCTGCTTGAGAACCTGCCTCTAGAAGATCATCATATGCCACTGTTTCTGCACGAATAAAGCCGCGCTCGAAGTCAGTATGAATAATACCTGCACATTGTGGTGCCTTCATTCCTTTACGGAACGTCCATGCACGTACCTCTTGTACACCTGCAGTGAAGTAAGTAGCTAGTCCTAATAAATCATAAGAAGTACGAATTAGTTGATCTAAACCAGATTCTTTTATTCCTAATTCTTCTAAGAACATAGCTTTTTCTTCATCATCAAGCTCAGAAATTTCTTCTTCAATCTTTGCACAAATAGTAATAACTTGAGCACCTTCAGCTGAAGCATACTCACGTACTTTTTTCACATATTCGTTGTTATCAGCATCTGCTACTTCATCTTCTGAAACATTTGCTACATAAAGCATTGGTTTAATTGTTAGCAAATGAAGACCTTTAATTACCTTCAATTCATCATCTGATAGCTCAGCCGCACGAGCTGGTTTACCGTTTTCTAGTTGCTCTTTAATTTTTAGAAGTACTGGCTCTTCTATCATAGCCTCTTTATCTTTTTGTTTCGCCATTTTGCTAACGCGTTGTAGACGTTTATCCACAGATTCTAAGTCAGCTAATGCAAGCTCTAGATTAATCACTTCAATATCATCAATTGGATCTACTGCTCCGGAAACGTGAGTAATGTTTTCGTCTACAAAACAACGTACTACCTGACAAATTGCATCTACTTCACGAATATGAGCTAGGAACTTATTTCCTAATCCTTCACCCTTAGAAGCACCTTTAACAATTCCAGCGATATCTGTAAATTCAAATGCAGTTGGCACAGTTTTTTTCGGTACCACTAATTCTGTTAATTTATCTAAACGTGCATCCGGTACTTCAACTATACCAACGTTTGGATCGATCGTTGCGAATGGATAGTTTGCAGCCAATGCACCCGCTTTTGTTATTGCGTTAAATAATGTTGATTTTCCAACGTTAGGTAAACCAACGATTCCAGCTGTTAATGCCATGAATGGACACAACCTTTCTATACTCAGTTCAAATTTTCTCTTCTATAACCTTATCTATTATATTGATTCACTCAGAAAAAGTCTAATATGCCTGGTTTACGACTCATCGGCAGAGAATAAAACCTTTTTCATTTTTTTCTCAAATTCACGACGTGGAATCATGACACTATGCTGACATCCTTCGCATTTGATACGTACATCCGCCCCCATACGAATAATTTTCCACTTATTGGTACCGCATGGATGTTGTTTTTTCATTTCAACAATATCATTTAAACCAAATTTTTTTGCTTCCATCTTACTCACTTCTCCCCTCATCTTTGCCATAGAACATCATTTTTGGATAGACCATTGGTATATTATTTTCTTCAAAGAGTTTCGTAATATCACGACGTATGGTACGTGCTACTCCATATTGTTGCTGCGGTAATGTTTCAGCGGCTATACGAATGGTTACTTCTGTCCCCTTAACATTTTGTACACCTAAAAATACTGGAGCTGCAATTAATTCTTTATGCATTTTAGGTAATGTCTCTAAATATTTATTAATAACCCCTTCTGCTTTTTCAAAATCAGCATCTGTGGACATTTGTAAATCTATAAAAATTTTGGAGTTGTTAACAGAATAATTGACGACCTCGCCTATAGCTCCATTGGGAATAATGAACTGTTCACCTGTACCACCATTAATTTTTGTTGTACGTAAGCCAATTTCTACAACCGTACCTTCTGCAGCATTTATTTTTATATAATCTCCTACACCAAACTGGTCTTCAAAAATAATAAAGAATCCCGTAATAACATCCTTTACTAAGCTTTGAGCACCAAAGCCTATTGCTAAACCAACGATTCCTGCACCCGCTAATAAACCTGCTACCTTTATATTTAAGGAAGAAAGAATACCAATAATTGCAGAGAAATAAACGACATAGGAAATCACGCTTTGTAATAATCTTGAAATTGTTCGTTGACGTCGCTCTGAGTGGCTTAATGGTGAACGCATTCGGATTAAAAACACTTTTTTAATAAATTTTTTACCTAATCTTACAGCTATCCACGATACTAATAGAATAAGCAAAATTTCTATAGATGCATCAATCACTTGCTCCCAAAGTTCCTCAGATGTGAGCTTGTCCCAGTATTTCTCCATTAACTTTTTATTCTTTTCCATCATTACCACCTCTTGAATAACTTGCTAAAAATTTGCGTATACTGCATAAAAATTGAGCACTTCTAAAAATAAAAAGAAAGTGAGTTTTTTTATGAATACTATACCAAATTTGTTACTACCTTATTCCCTTCATCACGAAAGTAAAAATGCTGTTTGGCAATTAAGTACATTATTTTTAGAACATATACCGTTTCATCATGAAAGACTAATTTTTTGTTGTATTGGCAGTGATCGTTGTACGGGTGATACACTTGGGCCATTAACTGGTAGCTTTTTAAAAAAATCTGTTAGTTTTCCTTATGAAATTGTAGGTTCCTTAGAAGACCCTTTACATGCTCTAAACTTAGATTCTACAATGCAACAGCTACACAATCATACTACAAAACCATTCATTATTGCGATTGATGCCTGTCTTGGCAGTGAGCAAAATGTTGGTCATATTTCAGTTCAAAGTGGCCCTATCTTCCCTGGAAAAGCTGTAAAAAAAGAATTACCCCCAATTGGAGACATTTCCGTGAAAGGAATCGTCAATATTGGAGGATTTATGGAGATGCTTGTTTTACAAAATACAAGACTTCATATTTCTTATGCAATGGCTGAAAAGCTTTCAAGAGCATTATTACTGGCTGCTCATCGTTATTCACTAAAAAATGTAGAAGATAGCCACCATAATACCAACAATGACGATACCTGGCAGCAGGTTAGCAGCTTTGATCTTAGCTAAGCCCGCAATATTTAACCCTATTGCCATAATCATAACCCCGCCAACTGCCGTCATTTCTGTAATGAACATTTGTAATGCGGCATCAGGGATAAAGGAACTTATAACACCTGCAAAAAGAGCTATTAATCCTTGATAAACAAAGACAGGTACAGCGGATAGCAGTACACCTATACCTAATGTGGATGCTAAAATAATGGATGTAAATCCATCTATTAATCCTTTTGTAATGAGGACATTATGGTCATTACGAAGACCACTATCGAGTGCCCCAATAACAGCCATTGATCCTACAACAAAAATTAGTGAGGCAGTGACAAAGCCCTCTGCTATGCTAATTTGATTTTGGTCATCCCGTTTCGTATGAAATAAACTCTCTACCCATTTACCAAGACGATTCATTTGTTTATCTAAATCTAACCACTCACCTATTACTGTACCTACCACTAAACTTACTACCAAGATAATAAAATTATCACTTTCAAAGCCCATTTTTATCCCTAATAATGTGACGGCTAAACCAATAATAGATAGGACCGTAGATTTCATAGATTCAGGGATATTTTTAAAAATCCGCCCTACTAATGCTCCTGCTATAATTAACAAAGCATTTATCAATGCTCCTAGTAATACCACACTTAAGCCTTCTTTCTCTCTAAAAAATAGAGAGCGCCTGTTTGCTTGGCGCTCTGATTAAGTTATAGGAATATTATTTTATTCTTCCTGTATGTTTAATATTTCCAATATACGTTCTAAATCATCTTCAGAATAAAATTCAATTTCAATTTTCCCTTTATTATTTGTTTTTTTAATTTGAACATTTGTTCCAAAGTAATCTCGTAATTGTGACTCCTTTGCAGTTACAAAAATATCTTTTTTCTTAGGTGGGATTGTTTCACGTGAAACTTCTTCATTTAAGTTTTGCACTAATAATTCAACTTGACGTACATTCAATCCTAGATTTATTACCTTATTGGCCACTTCTGATATTCTTCTTTTATTTTTTAAGCCGAGTAATGCTCGTCCCTGCCCCATCGATAATGTTCCATCATTCATCAATTTACGTACATCTTCTGGTAAGGCTAGTAGCCGAACATGATTGGCAATATGTGGTCTACTTTTCCCTAATCGCTTCGATAACTCTTCCTGTGTTAAATGTAAGTTTTCCATTAAACTCTGATAGGCTTCAGCTTCTTCAATTACAGTTAAATCCTCACGTTGGAGGTTTTCTAAAATAGCGAGCTCCATCATTTGTGCATCTGATAGCTCTTTTATAATGACAGGAATAACCTCGAGGCCAGCTAATAGGCAAGCTCTGTAACGACGCTCTCCCGCAACAATTTCAAACTTGCGTGCTTTTTTACGCACGGCAATTGGCTGCAAAATCCCATGTTCTTTAATAGAATCAGCTAATTCTTGTAAACTTTCTTCATCGAAAATTTTACGAGGCTGAAATGGGTTCGCAACAATTAAATCTAATTGGATTTCTTCCACTTGCCCACTGTGTTCTAAAGACTCTCCTGGAAATAATGCACCAATACCCTTCCCTAGACCTTTAGCCATTTTTAATCACTTCCCTCGCCATCTCTAAATAAACTTCTGCACCTCTAGATTTTGCGTCATAAGTGATAATTGGTTGACCATGACTTGGTGCCTCACTTAATCGCACATTACGAGGAATTATTGTTTTATATACTTTATCTTGGAAATATTTTTTCACTTCATCAATAACTTGCAAGCCTAAGTTTGTGCGTGCATCTAGCATTGTTAATAAAACGCCATCGATGTAAAGCTGTTGATTCAAATGCTTTTGAACGAGGCGAACTGTTGATAATAATTGACTTAACCCTTCCAATGCATAATATTCACATTGTACAGGGATAATGAGCGCATCTGAAGCTGTTAACGCGTTGATTGTTAAAAGCCCTAAAGATGGTGGACAGTCAATAATTATATAATCGAAATCTTCTTTCACATTTTGTAGAGCATGTTTTAAACGTACTTCTCTTGAAATAGTGGAAACCAATTCAATTTCTGCGCCTGCAAGCGAGATTGTTGCCGGCACGATAGATAAATTTTCTACCTTTGTTTTTTGAATGACATTTTGAACATCTTCATCATCAATGAGCACATCATAAATGCAACCCTGTATCTCTCCTTTATTAATACCAAGTCCACTTGTTGTATTCCCCTGCGGATCAGTATCAATTAAAAGCACCTTCTTACCTAAGTATGCTAGGCAAGCGCTCAAATTGACCGAAGTTGTTGTTTTACCTACGCCACCCTTTTGATTGGCGATTGCTATAATTCTACCCATTTAAAAGCACCTGCTTTCATCTATCAAAGTTTACTTTGACAAATCATTTGTAAAATCACTATTTAATCCGCTATCTAACTTTCATTCTATCAAAAAAAATGAAGAGAGTTGTATAAAATATTAAGAATATATACAAAAAAGGAGACATCTCAATTAACCTTCTGAGATATCTCCCCTGTACAGTGATGAATTTGATCCATATATTACTTTTCTAAAATAATTTACTATACTTTTTTCTTTTTAGGAATTTTCACTGTAATTTGATAGTATTCTTCTGTATCTTCTTCTTCAGTTTTCACCGTAATCCCGCTTTTTGTTACCATCGTTAACGACTGTTTGATGGTATTCAAAGCAATACGCACATCCTTACTTATGGCCTTACGTTTTGGCTTCGCTTTTTTTGGGATTGTTTCTTCCTGCTCGTCAGCTACAGGATGTAATATACCCTGAATGTGCTCCTCTAGCTGTCGCACATTCCAATCATTATCAATTGCTAGCTGTAAAATTTCTAATTGCAATGGTTGATCTTTAATAGCAATTAATGCACGTGCATGTCGTTCAGATATTTGTCGCTTCAAAATAGCTTGCTGTACTTCATCTGGCAGCCTTAATAAACGTAATTTGTTGGCTACAGTGGATTGTCCTTTTCCAAGTCTTTGGGCAAGAGCTTCCTGTGTTAGCTCATGAAGCTCTAATAATTTTTGATAGGCTACCGCTTCTTCAATTGCAGTTAACTCCTCACGCTGCAAGTTCTCTATTAACGCAATAGAAGCTGTTTCCTTATCTGTTAAATTACGTACAATAGCAGGGACTTCTGTCCATTGTAGCTTTTTCATCGCTCGATAACGACGCTCACCAGCGATGATTTCATATTGATTTTCTGATGTTTTACGTACAACAATTGGCTGAATCACACCATGTGTATGAATGGTTCTTGATAATTCTTCAATTTTTTCATCATCAAAAATAGTACGTGGCTGAAAACGGTTAGGTACAATTTGATCAATAGGCAACTTTATGACTTCTTCCGCTGCATGAACCGCCTCTGCTTGTTCTACTTCATTTTTCACAATAGGCTCTGTTTTACTGCCGCCTCCAAAAAAACGTGAAAAAGGACTTTTCATCCAAGTGGCACCACCTTTAAGTAACTATCTTGCTCTGTGTCATTCTATTATTATTTATTATATTTCTTTAAATGTATATAGTTCATAGATGTCTTTTGCGTGAACCATCCATAACTAGTATGTATGCTCAAAATAGAAAAAATATTTTCCACTTTGAGAAGTTTCACATGAAACACTAATTATTGAATCGGTGTTTTATTTGGTACACCTGGCTTACGCGGATATTTTTTCGGTGTTCCTTTTATTTTATCAAATATATATAAAATGCGGTCACTTTCTTCAACAGGTAGCTTGAAAGAAAATTCCTCTCTCAGTTTAACACCTAAAGTTGTTAAAGCTTTTTTAGCATCCTTTAATTCTTCTGCTCCAGCTGCAGCTTTTAAAGCAACAAAATATCCATCTTGTTTTGCTAAAGGTACGCATAGCTCTGCTAGAACTGATAAACGAGCTACAGCACGTGCCGTTACCACATCAAATTGTTCACGGTATTTTAAATTTTGGCCAAACTCTTCCGCTCGAGCATGTACAAAATGCATATTCTCTAATTGTAACTCATCACTTAAATGATTTAAAAAGGTAATTCTTTTATTTAATGAGTCGACAATTGTAACTTGTAAATGTGGGAAGCAGATTTTAATTGGGATACTTGGAAAACCAGCTCCTGCCCCAACATCGCAAACAGTTACTACTTTTGAAAAGTCAAAGTAAAATGAAGGACTAATTGAATCGAAGAAATGCTTTAAATATACGCCTTCTAAATCTGTTATAGCGGTTAAGTTCATCTTTTCATTCCACTCAACAAGTAATTCAAAATACTTTTTAAATTGAGCAATTTGCATATCAGAAAGTTCGATACCTTTCTCTTTCAGAGCCTCAATAAATTGTTGTTCGTTCATGGAAAGTCTCCTTTGTTATCTAGCTATACAACTCCAACTAATAGTATAGCCTTAAAAATAGGAAGCGGGCACAATGGTATGCCCGCCTCTTATTCACTTTACTGTTGTTAATGATCAGCTGCTTACTTTCGCAATTTTACCTTGTTCAATATAAACAAGCAGAATTGAAATATCAGCTGGATTAACACCAGAAATACGAGAGGCTTGCGCAATAGACAGTGGTGTAACTTGTTTTAATTTTTGACGCGCTTCTGTTGCTAAACCTGAAATAGCATCATAATCAATATTCTCAGGGATTTTTTTGTTTTCCATTTTATGGAGTTTCTCTACCTGCTGCAATGCTTTTTCGATATAGCCTTCATATTTAAGCTGAATTTCAATTTGTTCTTTCACTTCATCCGTCAATTCAATTTCTGCAGGAATTAAAGAAGAAATTAACTCATAATGCATTTCAGGGCGTTTCAATAAATCTGCGCCACGAATACCGTCTTTTAATTCACTACCACCAACAGAACGAATAACAGATTGTGTCGCTTCATTTGGCTTAATAATGACTTCACGAAGACGTGCAATTTCATTTTCAATCAGCTCTTTTTTCTCATTGAAACTAGCATATCTTTCTTGTGGAATCATCCCCATTTTATAAGCTAGCTCTACTAAACGTAGATCTGCATTATCGTGACGTAATAGTAAACGATATTCTGCACGAGATGTTAATAAGCGATATGGCTCATTTGTTCCTTTAGTCACTAGGTCATCGATTAAAACGCCAATATAAGCATCCGAACGGCTTAAAATCAATTCCTCTTTACCTAGTACATTAGCAGCAGCATTCATTCCCGCCATTAAGCCTTGTGCGGCAGCCTCTTCATAGCCAGATGTACCGTTAATTTGACCAGCTGTATATAAGCCTTTAATACGTTTGGTTTCTAATGTTGGCCATAATTGTGTTGGCACAATTGAATCGTACTCAATAGCATAACCAGCACGCATCATTTCAGCATTCTCTAAGCCAGGTATAGATTTTAGTAAACGTGTTTGAACATGCTCTGGTAGGCTTGTTGACAAACCTTGAACATATACCTCGCGCGTATTACGGCCTTCTGGCTCTAAGAAAATTTGGTGTCGCGGCTTATCATTAAAACGCACTACTTTATCTTCAATAGATGGGCAGTAACGTGGACCTGTTCCTTTAATCATTCCTGAATACATCGGTGAAAGGTGTAAATTTGCTTCAATTATTTCATGTGTTTCAGGGCTTGTATATGTTAACCAGCAAGGTAGTTGATCCATGATGAATTCAGTTGTTTCAAAACTAAATGCACGTGGAACATCATCTCCTGGTTGAATCTCTGTTTTGTCATAATTAATTGTACGATTATTCACACGTGGTGGTGTACCTGTTTTAAATCGAACTAGATCAAAACCAAGCTCTTTTAAATTATCAGCTAAGCGAATTGATGGTTGCTGGTTATTAGGTCCACTTGAATATTTAATATCACCGATAATAATTTCACCACGTAGGAAAGTACCTGTTGTCACGACGACTGTTTTAGCACGGTAAACGGCACCAATTTGTGTAATGACTCCTTTAACTTCTCCATCCTCAATAATCAGCTCTTCAACCATTCCTTGATGGATTGTTAAGTTTTCAGTTTCCTCCAACACACGTTTCATCTCTTGTTGGTATAAAACTTTATCCGCTTGTGCACGTAATGCACGTACTGCCGGACCTTTTCCTGTATTCAACATTCTCATTTGTATATGTGTTTTATCTATCACTTTTCCCATGACGCCACCTAAAGCGTCAATCTCACGTACGACGATTCCTTTGGCAGGGCCACCGATCGATGGATTACATGGCATAAATGCAATCATATCTAAATTGATTGTTAGCATTAATGTGTTAGCGCCCATTTTAGCTGCGGCATGTGCAGCTTCTGAGCCTGCATGACCTGCGCCAATCACGATCACATCAAACGTGCCTGCCTCATATTTTGTTGGCATGCTCGTACCGTCCTTTCTTTCTGAAAATTATTTTCCTAAACAGAACTGAGAAAATAGTTGATTGATGAGGCTTTCTTGAACAGTATCACCAATGATTTCACCAAGTATTTCCCATGTTCTTGTTACATCAATTTGTACCATATCGACTGGTACACCACCCTGTGCAGCTGCTATTGCATCTTCGACCGTTGCTTGCGCTTGGTGCAGAAGGGCAATATGTCTTGCATTTGAAACATATGTTAAATCGCCCGCTTCGATTTGTCCCTCAAAGAATAGGGCAGCAATGGCTTCTTCTAGCTCTGTAATACCTTCCTCTTGTAGCAGAGATGTTGTTACAATGCGATGCTCACCAGCTAATTCCTTGACACGTGCTAAATCAATTTTTTGCGGTAAATCTGTTTTATTGATAATGACGATGTAATCCATCGCTTCAATTGTTTCGAATAGACGCTCATCTTCAGCAGTTAACTCATCTGCATAGTTTAATACAAACAGAATTAAATCAGCTCCACGAAGAGCTTCCCGCGAGCGTTCTACTCCAATTCGTTCAACAATATCTTCTGTTTCCCGAATACCCGCTGTATCCACTAAACGAAGTGGAACACCTCGGACATTGACGTACTCCTCTATAATATCACGAGTAGTCCCTGCAATATCTGTCACTATGGCCTTATTTTCTTGTACTAAGCTATTTAAAAGTGAAGATTTCCCTACATTCGGACGACCTAAAATAACTGTTGATAATCCCTCACGCAAAATTTTTCCTTGAGAAGATGTTTGCAAAAGTTTTATAATTTCATTTTTTACCCATGTACATTTCTCTACTAATACAGGTACAGTCATTTCTTCTACATCATCATACTCTGGATAATCTATATTAACCTCTACTTGGGCTAATGTCTCTAGTAAAGCTTGGCGCAAATCACCAATAAGTCTCGATAATTTTCCATCCATTTGACCCAAAGCAACATTCATCGCACGATCTGTTTTAGCTCTTATCAAATCCATTACTGCTTCAGCCTGTGATAAATCAATACGTCCATTTAAAAAGGCACGTTTTGTGAATTCACCTGGCTCAGCTAATCTTGCTCCATTTGTTAAAGCAAGTTGCAACACGCGCTTGACTGAAACTAATCCACCATGACAGTTTATTTCCACTACATCCTCACGCGTGAATGTTTTGGGGCCACGCATCAATGATAGCATTACTTCCTCTACTACCTCATTAGTTTTAGGATCGACTAAATGTCCATAATGAATAGTGTGCGAATCTTTTGTTGTTAAACTTTTTCCCCCAGGTGATTTGAATATTTTATCTGCAATCGTCACAGCCTCGTCTCCACTTAAACGAACGATGGCTATGGCACCTTCACCCATCGGTGTGGATATCGCAGCAATTGTATCGAACTCCATTTAATGACCTCCTCAACGTTATCCACATGTGGATAATCAAAACCGACCAATACTTACTAACACCTTAGACTAACATATTTTCAGCAAAATCTAAAGTAAGGATCATTTCCAAATGTGGATAAAAGCAATTTTTCGCTAATCATATTTTCGACAAAATTTGCTATGTTTCATTAAAAAAGGCCATTTTATCCTAAAGATAAAATGACCTTTCAAAATATATTGTCTGTATGATTATAAGAAACAATCTAATTATTTTTTACTGGTTCAATTACTAAATAACGATTAGGCTCTGTACCTTCTGAATACGTTTCAAGATCTAGACGATTTGCTAATTGATTATGAATTATCTTTCGTTCGTAAGACGGCATAGGTTCAAATGCCACACGTTGATTTAAGCGTAATGCTTTATCCGCCATTCGATCCGCAAGTAATTCTAAAGCTACTTGTCGACGCTCGCGATAGTTTTCTACATCCAGTTTCACCATTAAGAACTGCTTTGCGCTTTTATTTAATACGAGTTGCGTTAATTGCTGTAAGGAATTTAATGTTTGACCTCGTTTCCCTATAAGCAGTGCAGCTTTTTCACTTTTCAGTTGAAATAATACATATTTCCCTTCGCGTGTCGTAGCAATCTCAAGATCATGAATAGCCAATTGTTCAGCAATACTAATTAAATAATCCTTTGCCTCTTCAATTGGGTTTGATGCGTCAGCATCCTCATCTTGTCCTTTAACGACTTGTTGAACTTCTTCCATTTCACTTGGTTGTTCAGAAACTTGTGAACTTAGTGTTTCAACATCATCTACTACTATTGGTTCATTTAATTGAGTTTCTACCTGCGATTCAGCACTGTCGCCTTCAATTGTCGGAACCTGAACTTCTTTTACTGTTACACGTACCTCTGCAGAACGTGCACCAAAACCGAAAAATCCTTTTTTACCTTCTTGTAAAACTTCAACATCTACTTGTTCACGGGTTTTGCCAAGTTTCTGTAACGCCAATGAGATCGCTTCTTGTGTTGTTGCGCCTATTTGCGTAAGTTGTTTCACTTTTTAGCCCCTCCATTTTGAGCAGGTTGTGTTTTATCTTTATTCCAAGGTTTATAAATAAACAGGTTTTGGAGAATCGAAATAATATTCCCGATTACCCAATATAGTGATAATGCAGCTGGTAAGGCCATACCAAAACCAATAATCATGAATGGCATAATATACATCATGATTTTCATTTGAGGATTATCCATTGCTGGTCCTGTACGTAAAACGATAAATTGCATTAAGCCTGCTGTAATAGCTAATGCTGGTGCAGGATCTGCTAACGGGAAGATAAAGAAATTCCCTAAATCAAATGTTGATGTAGCATTCATACGATTTATTGCGTGATAGAAACCAATTAAAATTGGCATTTGAATGATTACTGGTAAACATCCTGCAAGTGGATTTACTCCAGATTCACTCATTAACTTCATCATTTCTTGCTGATATTGTTGTTGTGTCTGAGCATCCTTAGAAGCATACTTCTTTTGCAGTTCCTTCAATTTTGGTTGAATTTCTTGCATCTTTTTAGAACTCTTTGTTTGTTTGATCATCAACGGCAAGATTGCTAAACGAATAATAATCGTTACGGCAATGATCCCCCATGCATACGTACCTAGCAGATCAGCAAAGTATTTTATCGCTGATACCAACGGCCAAACAATGAATTCATTCCAGAAGCCTGTGCTATCTTTGGAAATTGGTTCATTGAATTCTGTACAACCAGAAAGTAGTAAGGCTACTGCTACTAGTGACAAAATTACCCAATGTTGTTTTTTCAACCTTCTTCCCCCTACAATTACTATTCACTTTTTCTTATTCTATATGCTTCTTTTTGTACTGACAGTTTCCTATCACATAATCGTTTAACCGTCAGTAGCCTTATCTTAATTTCAGTCCACTTTTGAGAGTCCTCGATGAAGATAAAGTTATCAGTTATTTTATCATGCCTATAACATTCACTCTACTAAATATTCTAACTACACACATTTATTCCTAAGTTAAGTTATGAATTTTACATATTTTTAAGCGAAAACTCCCGCTACAAATACCCCTGTGCGTATAATTCCCTTGCTTATAATTGTAAACAAAATCACATATTTTCTATTCTATTGCTAACAGTACAGGCGGAATTTCACCACTTGGTTGCATACATTACACTTTTTTCATTACCTTTGCGATTCGTAGTACATGCTGCAAACTTTGTTTCACTTCATGAAAATCCATAGTGGCCGCCGGATGTCTGGCGATAATAACATAATCCATATTCGGCTTTAGATCATCTTTTAATTCATGAATACTTTGTCGAATATAGCGTTTTACTTGGTTGCGTGTTACCGCATTGCCAAGCTTCTTACTAACTGATAAACCTACACGAAATTCCGTTTGTCCCTCTTTTACTAAAAAATAAACAACAAACTGACGATTAGCGAAAGATTTACCCTTTTTAAACACCTTTTGAAAATCATCATTCTTCTTCACTCGTTGGCGTTTTTTCATTTCTTTCACCTGCTATTAGATAATATCTTTTGATCCTCATTTCTAGGTTTACCAAAAATAAAGAAAAAAAAGACCACTGATGTGGCTCAGTGGACTTATTTTATGCTGATAAAACTTTTCTTCCTTTACGACGACGAGCAGCAAGAACTTTGCGACCGTTTTTCGTGCTCATACGTGCGCGGAAACCGTGTACTTTGCTGTGCTTACGTTTTTTTGGTTGGTAAGTACGTTTCATTTATATAGACACCTCCTGATATGAGTTGAATTTTTCAACATACAGACTCGAATATTATATAAAGTATCTAGTTATTTTGTCAATGAATTTCACAAATTTCTTTTAAACAGTCGAACTTTCTATTTATTCTATCTCAATTTTCTAGTGTTCGGATCTATGTTTTATTCATAAACATAAAAAATATTTATCCACAGAGTACTTGTTTTTTTTACACAGAGTTGTGTATAGTATTTTTTGCATTATTTTTTATCCACAACAATTATCTACAGGTTTCTCACATAAGCAGTGCTTGTGGACAACTCTAAAGTGCATAACTGTAAGCTATGTGGATAAGTTTCACAAACTATTGAAATAGCTTTGTTTTTCTGATACGATTACTGTGCTTCACTTTGTTGAAAACTAAAACGAACATTTTAATTATCCACAACTGTTAATATGCTGTGGATAATTTTTATCACAGCCTTTGGTTAACTTTTATCCACAACTTGTGATTATGTGGACGAGTTATAAAATGAACGTATTTACAATTCTATAAATGCGATTTTTTTTTGTATTGAACACTGTAAAGGAGATTAGCAGCTTGGAACATTTAGAAGAACTATGGAACAATGTCCTGGCTCAAGTTGAACAAAAAATTTCTAAACCAAGCTTCGAAACGTGGCTAAAGTCTACAAAGCTACTATCTTACAATGGTAGTGGCTCCACTGTGACAATTGCTGCACCCAATTCGTTTGCTCGAGACTGGCTTGAAAATCATTATATTCATTTGATTACAGGTATATTAACGGAGCTAACAGGCGAAGACTTGCTTATTAAATTTGTTGTTCAAAAAAACCAGGATTCGGACGATTTTGATTTGCCAGCGCCGATTATCCAAGCAAAAAATAATGAACATCATGATATTTCACCAGGTATGTTAAACCCGAAATATACTTTTGATACGTTTGTTATTGGCTCTGGTAACCGCTTTGCACATGCAGCTTCGCTAGCTGTAGCTGAAGCACCTGCGAAGGCATATAATCCCTTCTTTATTTATGGGGGAGTAGGGCTAGGTAAAACGCACTTAATGCACGCCATTGGTCATTATGTATTAGAGCATAATCCTAATGCTAAAGTGGTGTACTTATCATCCGAGAAATTTACAAATGAATTTATTAACTCAATTCGTGATAACAAAGCACTTGATTTTCGCAATAAATACCGCAATGTGGATGTACTGCTAATTGATGATATTCAATTCCTTGCTGGAAAAGAATCAACTCAAGAAGAATTTTTCCATACTTTTAATACTCTACATGAAGAATCAAAACAAATTGTTATATCAAGTGACCGACCTCCAAAAGAGATTCCAACTTTAGAAGATCGGCTCCGCTCACGTTTCGAATGGGGGTTAATAACTGATATTGCGCCACCCGATTTGGAAACTCGTATCGCTATTTTGCGTAAAAAAGCAAAAGCAGACGGTCTAGAGGTACCAAATGAAGTAATGCTTTATATTGCGAACCAGATTGACTCCAATATTAGGGAGCTTGAAGGTGCGCTTATTCGCGTCGTTGCCTACTCATCACTTGTAAACAAGGATATTACAGCGACATTAGCTGCCGAGGCATTGAAGGATATCATCCCAAATTCAAAGCCGCGAACAGTGACAATATTAGACATTCAAAATGCAGTTGGGGAACATTTTAGTATACGTTTGGAAGATTTCGCTGCCAAAAAACGTACTAAATTAATAGCTTTTCCGCGTCAAATCGCTATGTACTTATCACGCGAATTGACAGATTTTTCGCTGCCGAAAATTGGCGAAGAATTTGGTGGTCGCGACCATACGACTGTCATCCATGCACACGAAAAAATTTCTTCTATGTTGAAAAATGACGCTCAACTTCAACAAGATGTTAAACAAATTCGTAGTATGCTAGGCAAGTAATTGCTGTGGACAAACTAACGATTTAAACACAAACTTATACACAGTCTATCTACATGTGGATAGACTGATTTTATTCATAAAAATATACTTATCCACAAATCCACAGGGCCTATTACTATATCTTTTTATTTTATATAAATAAATAATATAAATATGTGAGGGAAAACGAATGAAATTTGATATTTTACGTGACCGTTTATTAGAGGGTTTAAATGATGTCATGAAAGCAGTAAGTTCAAAAACAACTATTCCGATTTTAACAGGGATTAAAATTGACGTAACAGAAGAAGGTATCCGCTTAACAGGTAGTGATGCTGATATAACAATTCAAACATTTATTCCAGTAGAAGAAGATGGGCAACAAATTATTCACATTACAGAAACAGGTTCAATTGTTGTACAAGCACGTATGTTTAATGAAATCGTACGTAAATTACCAACAAACGATGTTGAAATCCAAGTAACACCTGGTTTCCAAACACATATTCGTTCAGGAAAATCAGAATTCCATTTAATTGGCTCAGATGCAGCAGAATATCCTTTATTACCAGAGCTTACAGAAGATCAAAAATTTACTATTCCAGCTGATCTCTTAAAAACAATTATTCGTGAAACTGTATTTGCTGTTGCTACTTCAGAAAGTAGACCCGTGTTGACAGGTGTAAACTGGCAGATCAAAAATGAAACGTTAATCTGTGTTGCAACAGATAGTCATCGTTTAGCTAGACGTAAAGTGCAACTGGAAAATTTACCAGAAGTTGAACATAGTGTAGTTATTCCTGGGAAAAGTTTAAATGAATTAAATAAAGTATTAGAGGATTCTACAAACCTTGTACAAATCGTTATTACAAGTCAGCAAGTATTATTTAAAACTGGTGATGTATTATTCTTCTCTCGCTTACTGGAAGGAAATTATCCTGACACAACTCGTTTAATTCCTGAAGAATATCAAACAAATGTAACGATTAACGGAAAATCTTTATTACAAGCTATTGACCGTGCCTCACTTGTTGCAAGAGGAGATCGAAATAATGTTGTACGTTTTGAAATTTTAGATAACCAGGCAGTTGAAGTTTCTTCTAATTCTCCTGAAATCGGTAAAGTACAAGAAGAAATTCCTGTGGAAGCATTAGAAGGGGAAGGTTTGAAAATCTCATTCAGTGCAAAATATATGATGGAAGCATTAAAAGCAATTGATGGACAAGATGTAGTTATTCAATTTACTGGGGCAATGAGACCGTTTATTTTACGTTCCGTTCATGATGATGCTATTTTACAATTAATTTTACCTGTACGAACTTACTAAAGAACATAAGATCTGTTAAGATAGTCGCTCATAGTGACTATCTTTTTTTACTTATGGCGTAATTTTAGGTATGATAGAGAGATAGACAGTCTGTATTCGGAGGGGAACACACTATGCAGGACATTAAAATTGATGAGGAGTTCATCACGTTAGGGCAGCTCTTAAAAATTACGGATGCCATTAGTTCAGGTGGAATGGCCAAGTGGTTTTTACAAGAACATGCTGTATATGTAAATGGAGAAATAGACGATCGTCGAGGTCGGAAATTACGTAACGGAGATGTTGTAAATATTCCTGGATGTGGTCGTTTTCAAATCATAGGACCAGCTGGACAATAAATTATGTATATTGAGCAAATAAAACTTACAAATTACCGTAACTATGATGCCTTAGCTATAAACTTCTCTCCAAAAATTAATGTTTTCATTGGTGAAAATGCACAAGGAAAAACAAATGTTATGGAGTCCATCTATGTTTTAGCAATGGCTAAGTCCCATCGCACAACGAACGATAAAGAATTGATACGTTGGGATTCAGACTATGGTAAAATAGAAGGGGCCGTTAAAAAAAGGCACGGTATTTTACCGATCGAACTTACGATTACAAAGAAAGGTAAGAAGGGCAAGATAAATCATATAGAGCAAAGTCGCCTTAGTCATTATATTGGTCAAATGAATGTCGTTATGTTTGCACCAGAGGATTTGAATGTTGTAAAGGGAAGTCCGCAAATACGCCGACGTTTTATTGATATGGAGATTGGGCAAATTTCGCCTGTCTATTTACATGATTTATTAACCTTTCAAAAAGTTTTAAAACAACGTAATCATTTTTTAAAAATGAACCAAGGCAAGTCCTTGTCAAATGATGTGATGTATGAGGTCTACAATGAACAATATATTCACGCTGCTACCCAAATTATTCGTAAAAGATTTCAATTTATTGATTTATTGCAGGAGTGGGCGGAACCCATACACGCAGGGATATCGCAAGGTAAGGAAACACTGGTTATAAAATATCGTACGGTAGCTGGTATAGAAAAAGAACACTCTACTAGTGAAATTGAAAATACTTTACATCAAAAATTAATAGAAGCGAGAGAACGTGAATTTGATAGGGGAGTGACACTAGTTGGTCCACACCGTGATGATTTACAGTTTTTAGTAAATGGCTATGATGTCCAAACTTATGGTTCACAAGGGCAACAGCGAACTACTGCATTGTCTTTAAAGCTTGCTGAAATTGAATTAATTAAACAAGAAACAAATGAAACACCCATACTACTTTTAGATGATGTTTTATCGGAACTCGATGATTATCGCCAATCGCATTTATTAAATACCATTCAAGGTGAAGTCCAAACCTTTGTTACAACCACAAGTGTGGAAGGAATTCACCATGAAACGATGGAACAGGCTCAACTGTTTCACGTGAAACAAGGTGCGATTGAAAGAAGTTAGCCAGGGTAGTTTTTTAGATTACAAAAAGAATGGTAATAGTCAGCTCGGTTGACTGTTCATTCATTTACACACAATGATGTTATGAAGGAGTAGATGAAAGCCGTGGCTATAGAGAACGAAGGTTTACAAAACCAAGCTTATGAGGCCGATCAGATACAGGTATTAGAGGGTTTAGAAGCAGTACGTAAAAGACCAGGGATGTATATCGGTTCAACTAGCTCTAAAGGGCTTCACCATTTAGTATGGGAAATTGTTGATAATAGTATCGATGAAGCACTTGCAGGATTTTGTACAGATATAAAAGTAACAATTGAAAAAGAAAACTGGATCCGTGTAGAAGATAACGGTCGTGGTATTCCGGTTAGTATTCAAGAAAAAATGGGTAAGCCAGCAGTTGAAGTTATTATGACTGTTTTACATGCTGGTGGTAAATTTGGCGGTGGAGGCTATAAAGTTTCGGGTGGTCTCCATGGAGTTGGGGCATCAGTGGTAAATGCACTATCTGTTGAAACAATTGTCCAAGTTCATCGTGAAGGTCATATCCATGAAATAAAATTTGAACGTGGAAGAACAGTTCAAGAGTTAACAGTTATCGGTGAAACAGATCACAATGGTACAACAACACGTTTTAAAGCTGATCCAGAAATATTTAAAGAAACAACTGTTTATGAATATGATATTTTAGCTCATCGTATTAGAGAATTGGCTTATTTAAATCGTGGTATTAAGATTACGATTGCTGATGAACGTGAAGATGAGATTCGTTCAACTACATACCACTATGAAGGTGGTATTCGTTCCTATGTGGAGCATTTAAACCAATCTAAAGAGCCAATCCATGATCCAATTGATGTTCTTGGAGAGAAGGATGGCATCACAGTAGAAATTGCCATGCAATATAATGCTGGATTCTCTTCTAATATTTTCTCATTTGCTAATAACATTAATACGTATGAGGGCGGTACACATGAGTCTGGTTTTAAAACAGCCCTTACACGCGTTATTAATGACTATGCACGAAAAAGTGGATTACTAAAAGAATCTGACGCTAATCTTACAGGTGAGGATGTTCGAGAAGGGTTAACAGCTATAGTTTCCGTTAAACATCCAGATCCGCAATTTGAAGGACAAACAAAAACAAAGTTAGGGAACTCAGAAGTAAGTCAAATTACCAATTCATTATTCTCAGATGGCTTTGAACGTTTTATGTTAGAAAATCCAACGGTTGCTCGTAAGGTTGTAGAAAAAGGTTTAATGGCGGCCCGTGCGCGTGTAGCTGCGAAAAAGGCACGTGAATTTACTCGTCGTAAAAATGCCCTCGAAGTATCTAGCTTACCGGGTAAATTAGCTGATTGTTCTTCTACTAACCCAGCTGATTGTGAAATTTATATTGTTGAGGGTGATTCTGCCGGCGGTTCCGCTAAATCTGGGCGTGATCGTCACTTCCAAGCAATTTTGCCTTTACGTGGTAAGATTCTTAACGTTGAGAAAGCTCGACTAGATAAAATTTTATCGAATGCGGAAATCCGTGCGATGATTACAGCATTCGGCACTGGTATTGGTGAGGAGTTTAATTTAGAAAAAGCTCGTTATCATAAAATCATTATTATGACAGATGCCGATGTCGATGGAGCGCATATTCGTACATTACTTTTAACATTCTTCTTCCGTTTCCTTCGACCACTTATAGAAGCAGGCTATATTTATATTGCACAGCCACCACTTTATCAAGTGAAACAAGGTAAACATATTGAATACTGCTATGATGAAGAGACATTAAAAGCAATTTTAGAAAGACTACCAAAAATGCCAAAACCAAATGTGCAGCGTTATAAAGGTCTTGGTGAAATGAACGCTGAGCAGCTTTGGGAAACAACAATGGATCCTGAGTACCGCACATTATTACAAGTAGAATTAGATGATGCAATTAAGGCAAACCAAGCATTTGAACGTTTAATGGGCGATGAAGTTGAACCTCGTCGTCAATTTATTGAGGAAAATGCCGTATACGCTAATTTAGATATCTAATTTTTCTTGAGAGGAGGTCTACACTTTGTCAGAACAAGAACGCTCCGGTGTTAAAGGAGTTAATATAACAGAAGAAATTGAAACATCCTTTCTTGATTATGCAATGAGTGTAATTGTGTCACGTGCATTACCTGATGTACGTGATGGATTAAAACCAGTTCATCGTCGTATATTATATGGGATGCAGGAATTAGGGAATACAGCAGATAAAGCCTACAAAAAATCAGCACGTATCGTTGGGGATGTAATGGGTAAGTACCATCCACATGGTGACTCTTCCATCTATGATGCAATGGTACGTATGGCACAAGATTTCAGCTATCGCTACATGCTTGTTGATGGTCATGGAAACTTCGGCTCCGTTGATGGTGATGGCGCAGCAGCCATGCGTTATACAGAATCACGTATGTCTAAAATAGCAATGGAAATGCTCCGTGATATTAATAAAGATACAATTGACTATACAGATAACTATGATGGATCAGAAAAAGAACCAATTGTATTACCAAGTCGTTATCCAAACCTATTAGTGAATGGTGCTGCAGGGATTGCAGTAGGTATGGCAACAAATATTCCCCCACATCAATTGGGCGAAACAATTGATGCTGTTATAGCACTTTCTGAAAATCCTGCAATTACAACTGAGGAGCTAATGGAAATTATCCCTGGCCCAGATTTTCCTACTGGAGGATTAATTTTAGGACGTAGTGGTATTCGTAGAGCCTATGAAACAGGTCGAGGTTCCATTATTATTCGTGCAAAAGTAGAAATTGAGCAAAAGGCAAATGGTAAGGAAACTATTCTTATCCATGAATTGCCTTACCAAGTGAATAAGGCAAAGCTCATTGAAAAAATTGCAGAACTTGTACGTGATAAAAAAATAGATGGTATCACAAACTTACGTGATGAATCAGACCGTCGTGGTATGCGTGTAGTAATTGAAGTTCGTAAAGATGCAAATGCTAATGTCGTACTAAATAATTTATATAAACAAACGGCTATGCAATCGAGCTTCGGCATTAATATGCTGTCTTTAGTAAATGGTCAGCCTAAAGTATTAGGCTTAAAGGAAATGTTATACCATTATCTAGAACACCAAAAAGTAATTATTCGTCGTCGTACAGAGTTCGATCTTCGAAAAGCTGAAGACCGCGCTCATATTTTAGAGGGCTTACGAATTGCACTCGATCATATTGATGAAATAATTGCTATTATTCGTGGTTCACGTAGTGGTGAAGAAGCGAAGCCTCAATTGATGGAACGCTTTAACTTATCTGAGCGTCAGGCTCAAGCTATTTTAGATATGCGCCTCGTTCGATTAAGTGGCTTAGAGCGTGAAAAAATTGAAGCAGAATATCAAGAGCTTCAAGTTCTAATAGCTGAATTAAAGGCAATTTTGGCAGATGAAGAGAAAATTGTTGATATTATTCGTACTGAAATCTTAGAATTGAAGGAACGTTTTAATGATACACGCCGTACTGAGATTACATCAGGTGGTATTGAAATGATTGAGGATGAGGATTTAATCCCTGTTGAAAACTCAGTTGTTACTTTAACGCATAATGGCTATATCAAACGTTTAGCTGCGAATACATATCGTAGTCAAAAGCGTGGTGGTCGTGGTGTACAAGGAATGGGTACAAATGAAGACGACTTTGTAGAGCATCTAATGAATACTTCTACCCACGATACAATTTTATTCTTCACGTCTAAAGGTAAAGTATTTAGAGCAAAAGGATATGAAATTCCTGAGTTCGGTCGTACTGCTAAAGGGTTACCAATCGTAAACTTGCTCAATATAGAAAAAGGCGAAAAAGTAACAGCTATGATTCGTGTTGCGTCGTTTGATGAAGATGCTTACTTTATCTTTACCACAAAAACAGGTATTACAAAACGTACCCCTGTTTCACAATTTGCTAACATCCGAACAAATGGTTTAATCGCAATCAGCTTGAGAGAAGACGATGATCTTATTTCTGTACGTCTTACAGATGGAGAGAAACAAGTGATTATTGGTACACGTGATGGTATGCTCGTTCGTTTCCAAGAAGACGACATTCGATCTATGGGCCGTACAGCCGGTGGTGTTCGAGGCATTAAGCTACGTGATGGGGACGAAGTTGTTGGTATGGAGATTGTTGAGCCAGGACAAGAAATTTTAGTAGTAACTGAAAAAGGTTACGGTAAACGTACTTCTGAAGAGGACTATCGTTTACAAAGTCGTGGTGGAGTAGGACTGAAAACGATCCAGATTACAGATAAGAATGGTCCAATGGTGGCTGTAAAAACTGTCGATGGTTCTGAGGATCTAATGCTTATAACTATTAATGGAATGCTTATCCGTATGGATGTGAATGATATTTCATTAATTGGGCGCAGTACGCAAGGTGTACGTTTAATTCGACTAGGAGATGACGAATTAGTTGCAACTGTAGCTAAAGTGGAAAAAGCAGAAGAGTCTTTAGAAGACGAAGAGGAAGTCGAAGAATAATTTAATCCGATGATGACATTCTTGAATGTCGTCATCGGTTTTTTTACGTAAATAATGAAAAATAAGTAATTATTTTGAATTCCATGATAAAATAGAAATACCTTATTTTGAAGCAAGAAATAGTGGAGAGGTGTTCATCCGTGGAAACTATACATGTTCCAATTTCAGAGCTAGGTGTTGGCAAGGTAATTTCTGAAGATATATTTGCTAATACACAGTATCCGATTATTTTCAAAGATACAATGATTTCTTATGTACACTTGCAAGTTTTTCATGCATTTAATATTTTCAACGTCCCTGTTTACAAAAGTGAAAATGATATTCGTGTAGAAAAGAATGAGAGCGATGTCGAAGTTACAATAGAAGAAATTCCGACTTTTAGGAAAATCTATAATCATTCTGTTGAACAGTTTAAAAAAGAATTTAAAAACTGGGAAGCGGGAGCAAAGGTAGATATTGCAAAGGCCAGAACAATTATTTTACCTTTAGTAGAGTTGGTGTTAGAAGATCGTACTATTATTTTTGATTTAAATGAGTATTCAAATCCAAAAGACTATCTATATCATCATTGTGTAGCAACTGGTTTGATTGCCTCAGTTATTGCTCAAAAACTTGGCTATGATAGAGGGACTACTATTCAAGTAGCCATCGGTGGTTTATTAGCTGATTGTGGTATGGCTAAAGTACATCCTCGTATCAGGGATAAGAAGACACCATTAACAGAGCAAGAATATGATGAGATTTATAAACATCCGATTTATAGCTACAATATGGTGAAAGATTTGACCATTTTAAAAGAAACGATGAAAGAAGCAATCTTCCAACATCATGAACGTTTAAATGGTAGTGGGTATCCGAAGAACGAAAAGATCGCCAATATTTCTATATTTGCACAAATCATTGCTGTTGCAGATGTTTTTCATGCTATGACATGTGAACGAGTATATAGAACGAAACAATCTTCATTTAAAGTGATAGAAATGATTAATGAATCTGAGTTTGGTAAATTTGATATTAAAGTAGTACGTGCATTAATTGATATTGTTGCAGATCTTCCGATAGGAACAATTGTAGAACTTTCTAATTTAGAACGTGGGGAAGTAATGTTTGTAAATAAATTTGCACCAACACGACCACTTATTAAATTAATTCATTCAGGGGAAATTTTTGATTTAGGGAAAAATCGCAGTTTCTATATTTCACGTATCATAACTAATTTATAGATAAAGGGGCAAACTATATTTATATGGTTTGCCTATTTTTAAACAGGTAAGAGATGTACTCTACGCAAAGTGCTACATTATGTTTTTATATATAGGTGACATTTTAATATTTTTTTAAGAAGCACTTCGCAATATTAAACACTTAAATAGTGAGATTTTAACCATAATTGTGTTTTGAAACATTTATAGATATTGTATTAAAATATTTTTAGAGAAAGTGTTGACTTTGTTTTAGAATCTTGATATTATAAATGAGTCGCCAAGAGGTGACAACGAAAATAAAGAACATGAACCTTGAAAACTGAACAAGCAAAACGTAATCAATAAAGTTTTTAGTAGCTAGCTTTGCTAGTG